>JAJFJU010000010.1 GCA_021773645.1 Gammaproteobacteria bacterium | reverse complement strand
GGACTATTACAGCACCCAACTCGCGGAGCGCTATGGCCCACGGGTCATTCCGGTACAGCATCACCTCGCCCACATTCTTTCCTGCATGGCCGAGCACGGACTCGACGGGCCGGTGCTTGGAATCGCCTGGGATGGCAGCGGCTACGGCGAAGATGGCAAGCTTTGGGGGGGTGAATTTATACTCGTAGACGGTACCTCCGCACGGCGCATTGCCCATCTCCGTCCCTTCCGCCTGCCCGGTGGTGAACGTGCCATCCGCGAGCCCCGGCGCAGTGCCCTGGGGCTGCTGTATGAACTGTACGGCGAGGCCTGGCCGGCACAGCCTGAACTGGCATCCCTTAATAGCTTCAGCGACCGCGAATGCACCCTGATGCGTACCATGCTCGCCCGGAACATCAACAGCCCGGAGACCACCAGTATCGGGCGCTTGTTCGACGGGGTGGCCGCACTCCTGGACCTCGGACAAACCACAAGTTTCGAAGGGCAGGCGGCAATGGCACTGGAGTTTGCCCTGAGCTCCGATGCGCCGTCTGTGGCTGGCTACCCACCGCTCTTGGTGGAACCTGAAAACCCCACCCATGAACCCCTGGTACTGGACTGGCGCCCCATGCTGCTCGCCCTGCTCAAAGACATAGACCGCAACACTCCGACGGTACTGTTGGCGGCCCGCTTTCAGACTGGCCTGGTGGCGGCCATCGTTGCACTCGCCCGTCACGCCAATATTCCCCGGGTGGTATTGAGTGGCGGTTGCTTTCAGAATGCCTATCTCACAAGCCAATGCGTGGCGCAGTTGCGGGAAGCGGGTTTTACTCCCTTCTGGCAGCGCCGGATCCCGCCCAACGACGGTGGCCTTGCCCTGGGCCAAGCGGCCTGGGCCACGCGACTCCTCGCCGAGGAACACCGCTAATGTGTCTGGCTGTACCGGGAGAACTGATTGCCGTTGATGGTGATGCACCACTGACCCGCAGCGGCAAGGTAGCCTTTGCCGGCATCATCAAGGAGGCCAACCTCGCTTTCGTACCCGAGGCGCGGGTGGGCGACTACGTACTGGTACACGCGGGCATCGCCATTTCCATCCTCGACCCGGAGGCAGCCCGCCGCTCCCTGTCGGACCTGGAAAGTCTGACCGAGGAAGCCCCTGGCGAGGAAACACATTGAGATACGTCGACGAATACCGTGATGGCGACGCCAGCCGGCACTGTGCCGAGGCCATCAGACAGCTGGTTACCCAACCCTGGCGCATCATGGAAATCTGTGGCGGCCAGACCCACGCCATCGTGCGCTACGGTATCGATCAGTTGCTGCCGGCTGAAGTGGAACTGCTCCACGGTCCCGGCTGCCCAGTCTGCGTCACGCCATCGGGCAGCATCGACAAGGCCATTGAGATCGCCGCCCGACCCGAGGTCATCTTCACCTCTTTCGGCGACATGCTGCGGGTGCCCGGCTCCAGCACCAACCTGATGAATGCCCGCGCCCAAGGCGGCGATGTGCGTATCGTCTATTCACCCCTGGATGCCCTGCAAATTGCGCGCGAGAATCCCGAGCGCACGGTGGTATTTTTCGCCGTCGGTTTTGAAACCACGGCTCCGGCCACTGCCATGGCGGTCTATCAGGCCCGGCAACTGGGAATCGGGAATTTCCTGCTACTGGTCTCCCACGTCCTGGTGCCACCGGCCATGGGGGCCATCCTGTCCTCGCCGGACACTCAGGTGCAGGGATTTCTCGCCGCCGGCCACGTCTGCACGGTCATGGGCTATGACGAATATCCGCCCATTGCAGCGAAATATCAGATACCCATCGTCGTCACCGGCTTCGAGCCCCTGGATATTCTGCAAGGGCTGCTGATGTGCCTGCGACAACTGGAAGAAGGCCGTGCCGAGGTGGAAAACCAGTACGCTCGTTCAGTGCGTGCCGAGGGCAACCAAAGTGCCCGCAAGATGCTCCGCGAGGTGTTTGAGGTGGTACCACGCCACTGGCGGGGTATTGGAGAAATTCCGCAGAGCGGCCTTGGCCTCGCCCCAGCCTTTGCCGACTTCGACGCCGAGGGTCGCTTCGGCCTCGCCGATCACTCCAGCGGCGATAGTGCCGAGTGCATCAGTGGCCTAATCCTGCAGGGCCGCGCCAAACCCGCCGCCTGTCCAGCCTTTGGCAAGCGCTGCACCCCGGAACATCCCCTGGGCGCACCCATGGTCTCATCCGAAGGTGCCTGCGCCGCCTATTACCGCCACCGAGCCCATGCCTCCCCTGAGCCTGCCGCCCGCGAACCGGAAACACCGGCATGAGCAACAAAGACAGTTTCACACTCAACTGCCCGACACCGCTGGCAGCCGATGCCGCGATATCCCTGGCCCATGGCAGTGGCGGCGCACTCACCCACCAGCTACTGGAACAGCTCATTCTGCCCGCCTTTCATAACCCCATGCTGGATGCCCGCCACGACGGCGCGGTGCTGGAATTCGATGGGATCCGACTCGCCTTCAGCACCGATTCCTACGTGGTCCAGCCGCTATTTTTCCCCGGCGGCAACATCGGTGACCTCGCCATCAACGGCACCGTCAGCGATCTCGCCATGTGCGGCGCAACACCCCGCTATCTCAGTGCCGGCCTGATCCTGGAAGAAGGCTTCCCCATGGAGCAGCTCGAACGCATCATCAGCTCAATGCAGGTCGCAGCGAAGCAAGCGGACGTAGAGCTGGTGACCGGTGACACCAAAGTGGTGGAAAAAGGCTGTGGCGACGGCGTCTTCATCAACACCAGTGGCATCGGCATTATCGAGGGCAACACCTCCATCTCGCCGGCACGGATAGAAAAAGGTGATCTCATCATCCTTAGCGGTGACCTCGGCCGCCACGGCATTGCAGTGATGGCGGCCCGCGAAGGCCTGGATTTCGGAGTTACCATTGCCAGCGATACCGCACCTTTGAGCTTGCCAGTACTCTCCCTGCTCGCGGCAGGCATCGATCTTCATTGCCTGCGCGACCTGACCCGTGGCGGCCTTGCCACAGCCCTGGTGGAGGTCGCGGGAACGGCACAGGCTGATTTCACTATCGAAGAACGCGCCATCCCGGTTTCCGAACCGGTACGCGGAGCCTGCGAGGTCCTGGGTTTGGACCCTCTCTACGTCGCCAATGAGGGCCGCTTCATAGCTTGGGTCAAGGCCGCAGAAGCCGAGCAAGTATTGGAGATTCTGCACGGGCATCCGCTGGGAGCTGGGGCCTGCATTATCGGCCAAGTGACCGAAGGCCGCGGCACAGTAACCATGGAAACCCATATTGGCGGCAAGCGCGCCATTGATATGCTCAGCGGCGAGCAGCTACCGAGAATCTGTTAGGGATATTCATTGCTGACCCGTCAACCAAAATCCATCATATCGGGCTTGATCTGGTATCCAGCAAGCGGTCGAAAGTGAAAGACTTATAGGAGGATGACCACAGTTTCCGGGTATCCGCAAGCTGACCTGACCAGAAACTGTGGTCTGTCCCCTCTTGTCCCACGTCTGCCGGAACGTTCCCGATAATTACGTTATCCCTCCCAAGCTTCATGCAACGTCCTCGATAATTGCTCGTTTAAGAGCCCAACGCCCGCAACAGAGGGGCAGCGCTAGCTGCGTCCAGCGACCAAAGGGAGCGACTTGATTGCACTGTTTAGGCAGCATATTCCAATTGCGCGTCACCCGCAGATTTTGCATCCCAACCTCCTAAACCTTCAAAAAAGACGAGTATCTTAAAATCCCGTGGATAGGTGAATTATTGGACCCTGAATTCTAGATTGGTAGCAATCAAGATAGGCCTGCCGTAACGAGCAAACCTATTCTAATATATACAACCACAAAAGACGCTTAATAACACTATAACTTACTGTTTTATATGTGAATATAACTTTACTACGAGCATTCGGGCTCTTGCGGGAGTGTATTAGCGTCGTTTTCTATTGATAAGATATAACTATAAGTCATTGTTATTACGTCTATATTATTTTAGACATTATATATACGACGCAACCAACGTCCTATTCCATACGTTAGGACTTGACTCTTTCCATCCCTTAACCTAGTCTACCGCCTTAACTGGAGGTAATGCTCATGACAGTAAAAGCAAAGCTAAAGATTCAACTGCTCGCAGATAGCGTAACGGTTGCGGAATCCGAGGATGAACACCTTTGGCGTAATGTTCTCTCCGCCATTCAAGGCGTTGGAGGCCTGCCCGCCCAAGAAGAGCAGGAACTTCCACGTAATGACAAACACGATGTGCGGAAAAAGCATAAGCGTAAAGGTGCCGGAGCCTCGGGATTTGCGGCTGAATTGAACGTTTCCGTCGATGAACTGGAAGGCGCCTGCACCCCTATAAACGAACCGCCATATATCCATCTTGACGAGAAAAGCTGGGAAGAATTCAAGAAAAATACTCCGACTCGAGGGTCTAACTCAGTAGCGCCGCTGCAGCTAGCTGGAACGCTACTTTGTTTATGGTTTAAACATGCAGGAAACGAAAAAATCCCGACTACATCAGATGCCCAAGCCATTTTGGAAACTATAGGTGAGCGCGATAAAAATGCTAGCAGATCTATAAAGAACTGCGAATGGCTACAAAAACGGATGGGAGGCTTACGAATTAATGCGGCCAAGCATTCTCGTGCTATAGCAATAGCAAAAAGCTATGTCGCTGGCGTAAGCGCTGGTACGGAGTAACCGACCATTGTCTAACGAGGCAAACATCTTCCTGAAAGCATTAAAAGATGAGCGCTTAAAAAATGGCGAACGCGCTGTGGCCTTATTGTGGTTTCACGGGCGGGTAGATCACACCACGGCCCGCACACCGAGCCAGCTGGCAGGAGAGATAGAAAGTGCTGGCTATCCAACACAGAACGTTACACGACTGAGAGATGCTCTTTCACGCAGTTCAGACACAGCTAAGGCTGGAAAAGCAGCATTTCGAGTGAAAATTACTGCGCGCGCAAAGCTCGACAAGAAATTTATTAACTTGTCTCAAGGTATGCCTATACAAGAATCAGATTCCATCCTGCCGAGAGAACTCTTTAACGATACACGTGGATATATTGAAAATGTTGTGCGGCAAGTTAACAGCAGTTTTGATAGTGGCCTTTATGATTGTTGTGCCGTGATGTGCCGGCGATTGTTGGAAACCCTAATAATCGAATCGTTTGAGTCCTCTGGGAAAGAAAGCAAGCTTAAAGGCAAGGACGGGCACTACATGATGTTCTCTGGCCTTATTGCGGTTGTGGAATCAGGGAAAACGATTAAGCTAAGCCGAAACGGGCTACAAGGCTTGAAACAATTTAAGAAGTTAGGTGATCTGTCTGCCCATAACCGTCGTTTTAATGCCCTTGCAAACGACATTACCCGCATTAGAGACGGGATTCGGGTGAGTTGTGAAGAATTGCTACACCTAGAAAAACTGGCATAACTTTACCGTAGCAGCCTAACGTCGCGATGAGCTCCCCGTTTTTGGCCGAAATTCACTGCCGGGTCAAAACGCGCGGGAGTCCACAAATACGGGGACACAATACTCATTTAATTTTCTTTTTCCGGCCAACCTTCTTGGGTATCAAATCACGTCCGAGCAGTTGCGATACCCGCCGCACAAAGCCTTCATCGCCCATGGGGCGACCGGTGCGCTCATGGCGACGAAAGACTTCGTTATCACTGGAAGCAGTTTCTGCAATGAATGCCTTCCAGTCATTCACAAGGCGCTGCATTGGTTCCACGGTCACGATACCGTCACTTTTCCCGGCAAGATGGGCGTGTACGCTGCTCCAAGGGTAATCCCACGCTTTCTTGACCATCCCTGCTTTGACGGGATTTTGTTCCACGTACCGAGCGGCAGCCAGTAAGTACGACTCATCCATTGGAAAAGAGGCAAATCGTCCTTGCCATAGATATCCTTTCCAGCTTTCCCGAAAGTTGATGTGGCGAGTATAGCGACGATGGGCTTCACCTATGGCTCAGCTGAGCATGGATTGTTTCTGAGGTACGACAATCAGGTGCACATGATTAGGCATCAGGCAGTAATGCCATATTTCGATACCTTCTTCTTTGCACCAGTGGGAGATCAAAGCCAGATATTCCTGGTAATCCTCATCCCTGAAAAATACATCCTGTCGGCGGTTGCCGCGCTGGGTTATGTGATGTGGAATTCCGGGTACCACCACTCTTTCGATTCTGGCCATACTCGTAATATAGCTTTAATAGGTATTGTGTCCCCCTATTATTTCTTGATGCCTAACGCAAAGTTAACCTGCGCTTGAGGGCGGGCGACCAGAGCGGCAGCGAAGGAAGCACGCGGTCAAGCGTCAGGTTGAACGCCTGGTTAGGTGGCGCTTTAGATGTGGTGGCTGAAGATAGCTTCAACGTCGTGCCCCACATCTTTCTCCGTTCTCCTAATTTCCGCCGAGTATTCTTGTATTTGTTTCGCCGTAATATCGAACGGTAGCATTTGCCGAACAGAAATCTGACTGGAAGCTCGCTCATTTTCGAACTGCCCGTCCAATTCCGGCGCGAAGATTACAGCTCGGAGTAACCGACTGAGCCAGTTTTTTGAGAATATGAATTTGTGCTCATTTTCGACGTACTCGGTTGTCAAAACACTAGGATCACCATGAGTGAACTCGATAGTGGATGAGATTTGACCGGAATGCACCAATTCGCTTCGAATGTAACGGTAGATTATTTCGGTAATGGCTCGGCTCTTACTTGCATCAGGTGGCTTCCCCGGCTCCGGATATTTGGAGGTTCCCTTTATTCGAAGCCCCGGTCCGAATATGGATTCGCACTCGTCATGCAAAAATTCTTGGAAGGCCTCCGAATCGTCCATCCCTTTACCTGGCTTCCGACGGCTAGGTGTACCATCGGGGAATCGTTTGCGGGATACAGCTGCAACAGCTACGCAAGCAGATAGAAATGCACCGCCTTCCCGCCCAAGGCTATCGAGTATTACGCAATCCTCAATACGATCCCTAATGCTCATCAATTCCGATCTAGCCACCTAACGTTGCGGTGAGAGGCGCGCGTCCTGCTCAACCAGCTTTGTTAGCTGGGCATATGGATAGATTGGGAAGCCCCTTCCCTGAAATTCATACCTGAGGCAACAGGGCCCTGTTTAGTGAATACTTCACAATGTCAATCATCATCAACTCCGCTCTTGAAATCTCTGTCTGAAGCAAATATTGAGTCGACGAGTCTAGTTGCACTTGAGGTGACGCGTGCCAATGCCTTGATCTGCTCCCGACATGGCAAGCTTTCCGTCCGCATCGGATAATTGATAGTGTGATCCACCTCACCCCAGACTTCTTCCATTAGCGTTCTTACTTGGATTTCACACGTCACTTTTGTTCTTGACTGCGATTCAATAACATAGTGAACACTTGTATACATCCGTTCATTTTCTTCTGTTTCGACGCCCATATTTTTAAATACGTCGCGGTATTCAATATCCCACGTTTTCGCAGTAGGGCCCTCAACTATCTCAATGAAGTGTTCATTTAAAATACGCCCCAGGAACAAATTAATCTTCTCGAACTGGGAAGTATGCAAATGTAGAATCCTAATACCTACCAAATCATTTATTCCACTTAACAGGGTGTCCGCCGTGACATCGAAGGTGTCACCACGTTCCTTCGCTTCGGACATCTTTCTTAGAATCTTTTTCCTGAGATGTTCGGGGTCTTTGATTCTAGATCGAATAGAATGTATGTGCTTTTGGAGTTCTTCGGATTCTTCAAAAAGCACCAAGATCTGTTTTCTAAATGTTTCGATCGTGGGGCGCAAAACGATGAAGCGAGAGACTAACTCGCTAGCTAACTCGTTGTCGGCCTCTGAATGAGTCATTAGTTTTAGCCTTCAACGCGCAGCACGACGTTCCTCGCAATTTCTGCGAAAGCACGTTGAGCCTCAGCACGCTGGTCGCTAGTTCCAACATCTGACAGCGGCACGCCTTGTGCCAGAGAGACGGAAACTCGTGACCCAAAATCCTTAACCGCGCCCAACTGTGTGCCACTTGTCTCTGAAATCAGGCTCGGATCAGTCCTGCTTAACACAGAAACCACTTGACTCTGAATATCTTTAGTCAACCGTGGCAGAGTTGCACTGTGCGCTCCAACTAATCGCCCACCATACACTCGGAAATTTTGCGGTATAAAACCAAGCAACTTTGGCTTACCGCCTAGTATCTCAATTTCTGCTGGCGCCAGCTCTGAGATCACCTTCCATTCATCAATCCACCGGGCAAGCGATCTGCCAAGAGTCCTAAGAGCTCGCAGCGAAAAAAGGTCGCAGGCAACGGCAACAATGAAATAATCGCAATCGAGAAGGACAATGCGATTAAGTGGCCCTATATTTGGCCCAACATCATAAAATACGTAATCAATATTCAGCCGAGAACCAGCATTCATTACCACTGACTTTAACGCAGAGGTGCCCCTAAAACCCCTTGTTTTTCGCTGCAGGCATTGCGACCAGTAATCAGTTAGCTCCGCCTCGAATTCGGATAATCGGATATCTCCAGGAATTAAGTATAGGTTTTCGAACGCTGTCTCATATGGCTCGATTTCCCATATATCGCCAATTCCTTCCACAACAGGCTTTAAAGCAGACCAGATTGTTCTACCATTTTTTGTATCCGAATTGTCTAGAAGGTCATCAACTACGGAATCTTCAAACAGGTACGAGGTCAGATTACACTGAGGGTCTGTATCGACTAAAAGAACCCGCTTTCCACTGGCAGCCAACTCAATAGCGAGATTAACGGTTAAGGTCGTTTTACCTACTCCACCTTTGTGGTTGAATATCGCAACTTTATTCATCAACCTTTACTCTTAACTATGGTTCTTCCTTTTCTTCTACTTTTGCGTTTTGGCCGGTTTTTCTGCATTTTCTCCTTTGCCATCGACCTATCAGGCAATGCCCTTACGAAGTCTTCGCCAGCGGCGCTAATTTGACGGAAGCCCTTATTTGCGTGTGCCAGGTAACCATATTGCAACGCATTCCCAGCACTCTTGGATGGGTTTGAGAATTTTGGCTGTGCCGCCTCCGTATTTAATTTGCTGAGGTCTAATGTCTTGAACTCCGACGTATCTCGATAATGGGTTAGAAAGTATGCCAGGCATGCGATTCTCTCGACATCTGACTGCGGCCCTTTTTCTCTCAAGAATTCTTTTGGTGATGGCTCCAAACTCTCAGAATATGGCACGGCAGTTAACCCATAACTTCCCTGATGCTGAACGTCTCGAGTTGGCGACACTGAAACATCTCGATTAGAGATATTTGGTTCAAAATGAAAGAATGTACCAACCGTATGCAGCACCTTCATTCTTGAATCTTCATCGAGCGCACTCAACATCGACATGATTTCGTTTACGGCTCTAATTTCATCCTGATGGTCAGACATTACAATTCCTCGCTTGCCCATATAAGGAAATAACTATACCTCACACCATCCTTAATAAGCACATATATACTTAATAGTATATTTATACGCAAATATCGGAATATTAGCGATAACAGCTAACAGGATTTATGTGGAAAGAATTCTCGTTTAATGATTAATGCCGATTCGGCAATAAACGGACCGGCGCGCATGCTTTTCCTCACAACGATAATATATATTTATCGGCATGTTATAGCCGTATCCGGCTTTTCTGTTCGGTAATCAGTATTTTTATACTTCCCGAGTGATATAGAATCTTTCCACATAATCCGATTGAGATAGCCAACCCTCACTAGGACCGTCCATATCTACGGATATTGGAAGGTGCTAGAGGGGAGGTTTGATGAATTATTGCTAGTGCACGCGAAGGCAGCTCCGGATTTCCATTCCGGTTCCCAGAAAGTTCCCGCCCCTGTCCCTCTCTCTGCCTCTCGACCATATTGGTGTCTCCATGACATCGGTCTTGCCACTTCGGAATAGGTCAACTTAGCTCGCCCGAAGCATAGCAATCGCTTCCTAGCAAAAAACTTAAACCCTGAACCCTCGCGTTTCAATGTTTTTTTCGAACCCTAAGGTCATCCGTCCTCAAGAAATCAGGCCTTCTTTAGCCGCAAGCGCTGATCCACCCATTTCTCCACCCCCACCACTGCGTAGATGGTGGCGGAAAGAGCGATGATACGGGCCCAGGCATCCAGTCCAATGGGGGCACCGTGAAAGGCGGCGTTCATTGCCGGAGTATAGGTAAAGATGAGTTGCAGCAGAATCATTCCAGCCACGCCGGCAAGTAGCCAGCGGTTGCTCCACAGCCCCAGCACGAACATGGAGCGGCTTAGTGAGCGGCAGTTGAATAGATAGAACAACTCTCCCATCACCAGCATGTTGACCGCCACGGTGCGGGCAGCTGCCTCGCTGGCACCATTGGCAAGTGCCCATTCGAACAGCCCGAAGCAGGCCGCGGCCAACATCAGACCGACCAGGACTATGCGCAGCACCAGACGGAGATGGATAATCGCCTGGCGTGGATTGCGGGGTGGTCGTGCCATGATGCCGGGTTCGCCTGATTCGAAGGCCAAGGTGAGTCCCAACAGCAGTGCCGTGGTCATGTTAATCCACAGGATCTGGACTGGTAGTATGGGCAGGCTGACGCCCGCAAGCACCGCCACCATGATGACCAGAGCCTCACCCAGATTGGTGGGCAGCGTCCAGGTGATGAACTTCACCAGATTGTCGTAAACGCCCCGCCCCTCTTCCACCGCCGCTTCGATGGCGGCGAAGTTATCGTCGGTGAGCACCATCTCCGCCGCTTCCTTGGCCACTTCGGTACCAGCGCAGCCCATGGCGACCCCGATATCCGCCTGTCGGAGTGCCGGGGCGTCATTGACCCCATCCCCGGTCATAGCCACCACATGCCCATGATTTTGCAGCGCCTCTACCAGACGCAGCTTTTGCTCCGGACTCACCCGGGCAAATACCGTGGTCGCCTCAACCGTGTCGATAAATTCAGCATCGGATAACCGGGCAATAGCCTCGCCCGTCAACACCCGGGTTTGCCCGGCCGGGGCGAGCCCTATCTGTTGGGCGATGGCGAGCGCCGTTGCGGCGTGATCACCGGTCACCATTTTCACCTGTATACCCGCCGCGTGGCAGGCCGCCACCGCCGTGAGTGCATCAGGACGCGGTGGATCACTCATGCCTTGCAAGCCCAGGAAGACGAGATTCTCCAAAGGCTTCTGTGTCCCCCAATCCTCAGCTTCCGCCGGCAAACTGCCACGGGCGAGGAGCAAGACACGCAAACCCTGCTTCGCCATTGAGTGGGCACTGTGCTGGATTGCCTTGGGGTCCACGGCAACCGGCTCACCCGCCGCATTCAGGGCATTTCCACAGTGTGGCAACAAGGCCTCGATGGAGCCCTTCAGATAAGAAATCCGTAGTTGCTCGGTGCCGCCATCGTGCAAACTGGCCATATAACGGTGGCGCGCATCAAAGGGCCAGGTGTCGATGCGTGGTAGCGCCTCGCTCAGGGCATCTTGCAGTAAGCCGGCCTTGGCCGCGGCAACAATGAGGGCACCCTCAGTGGGATCACCCTCGATATGCCATCCCTCCTCTGCCTGCTCCAGCCGAGCATCGTTGCACAACAGGCCGGCTCTCAGGCATTCCATCAGTGCCGGGCTTTGCTTTGGATCCAGCGGCTTCCCGCCCGTGCTAAACCCGCCCTCTGGCGTATAACCCGCACCCGAAAGCATAAAGACCTCATCCCCTGCCATCACCTCCAGCACCGTCATCTGGTTTTTAGTGAGGGTGCCGGTCTTGTCCGAGCAGATAACGGTGGTGCTGCCCAGGGTCTCCACTGCCGGCAGCTTGCGAATAATCGCGCGCTTCTTTGCCATCCGCCCCACCCCGATAGCAAGGGTGATGGTAAGCGCCGCGGGCAGGCCCTCTGGAATAGCACCCACGGCCAGGGCCACCGCGGCCATGAACATATCAGGCCAGGATTCACCATGGAGGGTGCCCACTATAAAGGTCATGGCCGCGAGGCCGAGAATGACGTAGAGCAGTATCCGGCTGAAGGCGCTGATCTTGCGGGTCAGGGGGGTTTCGGGTGCGCTCGCCTCGGAAATCAATGCCGAAATGCGTCCGATTTCCGTGTCATCACCCGTAGCGACCACCACCCCAATGGCACTACCGGAGGTAATTAGCGTGGATGAATAGGCCATGTTCCGGCGGTCGGCGAGCAGGGTATCGTGCCTCAGGGTGCCGGCATGCTTTTCGGCGGGCAGTGACTCCCCGGTAAGGGCGGACTCATCGACACTCAACTGATGGGCGTGGAGCAGGCGCAGATCGGCGGCCACCTTGTCCCCCGGCTGGACGCTGACGATGTCACCCGGCACCAGTTCCAGCGATTCCACCACCTGCTTGCGGCCACCGCGGATCACCGTGGCCTCGCGGGTCATGATGCGCGCCAGTGCCTCAATGGCGTGGATAGCGCGGCTCTCCTGGATGCTTCCCACCAGCGCATTCACCAGCACCACGCCGAAAATCACCCCGGCATCGGTCCATTCCCCCAGAAGGGCGGTAACGATGGCAGCGGCGATAAGGATATAGACCAGGGCCTGATGGAACTGGAGCAGGAAACGCAGCAAGGGTCCCTTACCGCGCCGCTCACTGAGGGCATTGGGACCAAAGCGCGCATGCCGTTCCCCGACCTCCAATATATCGAGGCCCTGCTCGGGGTCGGTTTCCAGCAGTTCCAGCACCTCGTGGCTCGGCAAATGATGCCAGAGCCGGCTCAGTATGCTTGCCATGTCCTCACCTGTTTACGGTGCTACGGTTTTTTCACTGCGACTCATCTGTAGCACGAAAAGCAGAGCAACGCAGAACTTCTTGTGGCCCTGGTAAATTTGCCATATTAGGACACCCCAACTATTATGTACGGAAATGCCGTACGTTATTGAGGGCTCTCCCGATGGACACAGTGAGTGTGAATAAATTCAGAGACAATCTGAAAAACTTTGTAGAGCAGGTGGTTAACCAACACATGCCGATCAAGGTTACCCGCCGAGCTGGGGAAGATTTCATTGTAGTAAGCGCCGATGATTGGGAGCGCGAGCAAGAAACGCTATACATATTACAAAACAGTGACTTAATGCGACAAATTTCTGCTTCGATGGACACCCATCTGGGCGGGGATGGATATAGGCCTACAGCCGAGGAAGTCGATGAGATCATTGGCATTTGAAGGTAATACATGGGCCGTGTACGAAGAACTTCGAAAGAAAGATAAAAAGCTGCACAAAGCACTTTGTCGTGTGCTGAAAGAAATGCTTCGTGATGACCCCGCCACTGGTACCGGTAAACCGGAGCCTTTGAAACACACTCTCTCCGGATTATGGTCTCGCCGTATTAGCCAGAAAGACCGTGTTGTTTATAAATATGACGGCAAATACGTTTATATTTTTGCGATTGGTGGGCACTACGACCAATTTTGATTGCCTTAACGTCCGCTGCCCGCTGCATGCTCACGAATACTCGACGGTTAGGCTCATGAGCACAAAGATCGGGATCAGGCCTAGATTCATAGCTTTTTTGAATATTCTATTTCTCTGCGACCTAAGACAGATAGCCACATAAAGGCTTTGATCCTAGACCTGAACTTCCCCCGGTTTAACGGACCACTAACGTCCTTATGTTTTAGCTTGGTTGTTTTACTTTCCTGAGATAGGGCTTTACAGTTTCCCAGCCATCCGGGTAAATTTTCGCAGCGTCTTCATTACTTACTCCGGGCACGATAATCACATCTTCACCTTGTTTCCAATTCACTGGAGTAGCTACTTTGTGCTTGGCCGTTAGCTGCATGGAATCAATAACTCGAAGGATCTCGTCAAAATTTCTACCTGTTGTCATAGGGTAGGTAATCATAAGCTTAATATTTTTATCCGGCCCAATGACAAATACTGACCGCACCGTAGCATTTGTCATAGCCGTGCGCCCTTCAGCAGCACCTGTTTCATCGGCCGGAAACATATTGTATAGCTTGGCTACGTTTAGATCGGTATCGGCAATAACCGGGTAGTTAACAGCGGCACCACCAACGTCTACAACATCCTGGAGCCATTTATCGTGGTCGCCAGAAGAATCAATACTCAGACCAATTATTTTGGTATTTCGTTTTTCAAATTCAGGTTGGATTTTCGCCATATAACCCAGCTCTGTCGTACATACGGGTGTAAAATCCTTAGGATGTGAGAACAACACAGCCCACCCTTCACCAATCCATTCATGAAAATTAATTTTTCCTTGAGTAGTTTCTGCTTGAAAGTTAGGTGCTTGATCATTTATACGTAGCGACATGTTTTTCTCCCCTTACTAGTTAAATTAAAACTAATACCACCAAATATTTGAAAGGTCGATATTAAAATATAACGATTGCGCAGGAGTAGAGTCTTCCTTTCTCATAAAATCCGGAACCATCGCGCTGCTAACCGAAAAAGGAAACTATTCGACCAGCACATACTCTACGTATAGACACCCTAACTACGATTGGCTCCTATCGCTAGGGCTACGTATTAGCAATACGAAAACCACCTTCCTGGCCGAGTACATCAGCCACCTCTCGTAAACTCTGCCGGGCACACCGGAACTCGCGGGCCAGGGCTAATAGCGCCCCGAGATCTGTGGGTTGGCGCAATAGTCCCTTACAGACGGAACTGAGCCGCAAGCCACCATCCTCATCCAGTGCCGAGGCAACCCACGGCGGCAGGGTCTGCTCTAGCGGGTCGACCACCGCGCGTATGACCAGGAAGGGTAGACCCGCATCGCGGGCAACCGCACCGATAGCTGCGCTTTCCATGTCCGCCCCCACCGCGTTGCAGGTCGCCGCAAGCGCCTGCTTGGCGAGCGGCGTGGCGAGCACCACCGGCGTATCGGCCATCGCCCCACTGGAAAGGCTGTAACCATGAGATATCAGTAAGGTCTTAACCCGGGTATGCCACCGGGCATCGACGGGCAATGATCCCTTATTAGTATAGATGGTCGCGGGTAATAGCAGACTGCCAGTCGGCAGCTGCGGCACCAGGCCCACCGCAACACCGTAGCTAATGAGCCCCTGGACACCCCCTGCCACCAAGGCCTCCGCGCTCTTCCGGGCCGCCACAGCACCCGGGCCGGAGATATGCACCCTAATGTCGTCAGTGCCGGCAGGCAGGCATTTGGCCTCGGCAGCCAAGGCGCAAATGATGCCGGTGGTGGTCAACCTAGAATCTGCAGTTGGACGGGGTGAGAACACTTTGCCCAGCAGGATCGAGGAGATTCCATCACTTGCATCATACACAGAGCGGTCAACTGCTGATTCTAGGTTTTATCCAGGGATCCACCCAGGCGCCGGTAACGCGCCAGTGCCCAGAGCGGGAAGTAGCGGGAATAGCCATGGTATTTAAGATAAAAGACCCGCGGAAATCCGGGTGCGTTGAATTCGGCATCACTCCATAATCCGCTGGACCGTTGGGTATTACAGAGGTATTTGGCACCATCGGCAAGCGCGCCGTCTCGCGGCTCGCCCGCCGCCATCAGCGCCAGCATCGCCCAAGCTGTTTGCGCGGAAGTACTTGAAGCGCCCTGGCCGGCTAATGAAGGATCTGCATAACTGTCGTTAGTCTCACCCCAGCCGCCATCAGCTTGTTGCACCGATTTTAACCACGCCACCGCCTGCTCCATCAGATCACGCTCGCTCTCATCACCGACAGCTTCCAGTGCCAGTAGCACGCACCAGGTTCCATAAAGATAGTTACACCCCCAACGCCCGTACCAACATCCATCATCCGTCTGTTCCTGGCGCAGAAAACCGATACCACGTCGGATCTGTGAGCGATAGCGCTCCTTATCCAGCTCCGCCAGGAAGGTGACACAGCGGGCAGTGACATCGCTGGTGGGCGGATCCAGCAAAGCGCCATGATCGGCAAAGGGCACTTCGTTCAGGTATTCGTAAGTATTATCCACATCAAAGGCCCCCCAACCCCCGTTAGAGGACTGCATCCCGCAAATCCACTCCGCCGCATGCTCGATGGCACGGTGATAGCGACGGGAGTCTGCCCGCAGCAGGGCCAGAGCCACTGCCGAGGTATCGTCCACATCCGGGTAATAGGGGTTGTCGAACTGAAAGGCCCAGCCACCGCCACGCAGATGGGGGCGGTCAATCCGCCAGTCTCCTGGTTCATCGAGCAACTGTCGATCCCGCAGCCAATCCAGCCCACTCAAAATGGCCTGCTGATCTGCGGCATAGCCATATTCGGTCAAGGCAAGGCTGGCGAGTGCCGTGTCCCACACCGGGGATACACAGGGCTGGCAGTAGGCCTCCTGTTCCCCCTCTATCAGCAGCTGTTTGAGCGCATTGCGGGTAGTTACCTGGCCGGGAGCGTCATTAGCATGGCCCAGTACCGACAGCGCCTCATAACTGTTCACGATGGCGGGAAAAATGGCGCCCAGACCATCCGCACCCACGAGCCGATCTAAAATCCACCGCTCCGCCTTACGGATGGCAATGGGCCGCACCAGCCGGGCGACCCAAGGCTCCACTTTGCGTGCCACTTCCTCCAGGTAGAGGAAGGCGCGATTCAAGCGGGTGCGTACCGGAAACCAGTTTGTCTCCTCCTCTGGTGACACCGTGAACAACTCGCCAATGCCGATACCGCGGGGATTGCGGGCACGAGCCTTGAGGCTCACCAGGATGGAAAGTGGCACGGCAACCGTACGTGACCAGTAGGAAACCTTGTGGATGGTGACAGGGAACCAGCGCGGCATGAAAATCAGCTCAACTGGCACAAAGGGCACGCCGTGCCAGGGAATCTGCTGAAATAAGGCCAGGGTAATACGGGTAAATACATTGGCTCGGGCAGCGCCGCCAAGCTCAAGAATTGCCTCGCGTGCGGCGCGCATATGTGGCGCATCGACATCATCGCCCACCAATTTAAGCGCGTAGTAGACTTTGACCGAGCAACTCACATCGGTTTTGCCACCGTAATACAGCGGCCAGCCGCCCGTGCTGTTTTGGCGGGCACGCAGGTAACAAGCTAACTTGGCCTCCAGGGCAGCATCCAGCTCGTCCATGAAGTGAAGCATGAGGATATATTCGGCGGGGATGGTGCAATCCGCCTCCAGCTCGTAGCTCCAGCAGCCGTCCGTCCGCTGGTCAGCCAGTAAGGCCTGGCAGGCATGCTCAAGGCTATCGGATTCACTGGCCGAACAAGATTTCGGAGATGCCTCCTCCGATACCAGAAAAAGTGGTGCCTTCTCCTCCGGCAGACGCTCGTGGTCTGCCTGCGGGCTGCGCGAAGAAACTCCTTCGGTCATCGCGCATGCTCCCCGTCATAAATCCAGTTGCTGAAATCCATATACGGCACCTTGATCACTTCAACTCAGCTATTTATTCCACCCTATGAATCACCGACATTTGTTCCCTGATCGCTTTGCCGCAGATAAGCCGGCACCGGCGGCAAGCCGTGGCTTAGCCCGGCAAAGACCCATCGTAAGCCGGTGTCTTTCTTCACCAGAAAATTACTGACCAGCACCGTCGCCTTAACACTACGGCGGCTGATCTTCACCTCCACGCCCGTCGAAAAATCCAATCGCCCGTGTATCTTGCGCAGGGTCAACACGGCCATGCCCAGCGCCCACAAACAGAACTTACGGATGCCGGTTTCCTCTGGTGGCAACAACAAGGTGTATTCCAGCGCTCGTTCCAGGTGGTAGCGAGCCACCCCAATCAACTCCCGCATGCCCGCAGCAAATGATTCGTTATGCTGCCCGGGTTGTAGTTTGGAAAGATCAAAGCCGTGACGTGCGAATAACTCCCTGGGCAACCAGCACACCCCGCGTCGGTGGTCCTCCCATACATCCTTGAGAATATTCGTCATCTGCAGGCCTTGACCGAAAGAGACCGACAGCGGCATGAGTTTTTCCCGTTGCCTGCTAATCTCGACCGAGTTGTCACAAAAGAGTTCAGTGAGCATCTCGCCCACCACCCCGGCTACGTGATAGCAATAGCGGTCCAAATCGGGCAACTGGGGAAGCCCTTCGACGCTGGCACTTTCCTGGTAGTAGGCCATGCCCTCGGCCATGATGCGGATACAGCGCTGCAAGGCTGCCTGCTGCACTGTATTGAAGGCATGGGTAATACGAAGCACTGCATCGGTGTGATGAATAAGATCCTTCTCTTCATCAAGCGTCTGGGAAGAAAGCAGGGGATATAACTCGCGGGCAAATTCCGCTGCCGGAACCTCACCCGCCACCACTGCAACGAATTGTTCCGAAAAACGCTTTTTATCCACCAGCTTCAGAGTGGCCTCATCCTCCACTGTGTCGACGATACGGCAAAGCAGGTAGGCATTCCCCACCACGGAACGCAGTTGCGGACCCAATTGGGGGATGGTCAGAGCAAAGGTGCGGGAAACACCTTGTAAAATGTGGTGCTGATAACGCTCGTCAGCGGCGCGCTCACCTTGATCCAAGGCCGCTACATTCAGTGCTGACATAGGATATGACCAGAGAGATCACTACGGTGCGTAGAGAGCAGCACCGAGAGCCATCCCTTAACCTTACCGTTTCGCGTTAATTCCGTCATGGATTGGACAAATGCCCCATTCATATTGGTCTTGTTCTGTGGTTTAACGGTACAATTCTCGCACGCAGTCACAAATACTGAAAGGCGCGCCACGGCGTGTCTTTTACCGAGATATCACCCGCATTTTTCCTGTGATCAGGGAAGCTCTGATTTATTCTGGGCGAAGTAGATTGCGATTCAAAATGTTCAGCTTTAAGGCGCTGATCGCACGTAATAGTCGTTCTATTGCGAAGAGCAACAACGATAAAGATGGGCATTTTGGACGCAATATACGAGTTCACGAATAGATCAGAGCTTCCTTAGGACCGACCATGGCGGAAAGCGTTCCCGGCCCAACGGCCTGAGCCCGCTCCCGCCAAATTGTTTTTATTGAGGAGCAAACATGAGTTACCAGCACATCAACCTGCCCGAAGGCGGCACCAAGCTCAGCGTAAAAGACGGCAAGCTGAATGTCCCGGATCAACCCATCCTTGGCTTTGTGGAAGGTGATGGCATCGGCCCGGATATTACCAGTGCCTGCCTGCGCATCTGGGATACCGCGGTAGAAAAAGCCTATGGCGGCAAGCGCAAAATCCATTGGGCAGAAATCTTCATGGGCGAAAAAGCCGCCGGCATCTATGACGGCGACTATTTCCCTGAAGAGGCCAAGACCGCCCTCAAGGATCTACTGGTCTCCATCAAGGGTCCGCTGACCACTCCCGTAGGCGGTGGTTTCCGTTCTCTGAACGTCTCCCTGCGCCAGGATCTCGACCTCTATGCCTGTGTCCGCCCGGTGAGTTACTACCCCGGCGTGCCCTCGCCGCTGCGCAAGCCCGAGGAAGTGGACGTCGTTATCTTCCGTGAGAACACCGAAGACGTGTACGCCGGCATCGAATACGCCTCCGGCAGCCCGGAAATGCGCAAGGTCGAAAAATTCCTGAAAGAAGAGATGGGCGAGACTTTCTTCGATGACGCCGGCATCGGCGTTAAGCCCATCAGCCCCTTCGGTTCCAAACGCCTGGTGCGCAAGGCCATCCAGTACGCCATCGACAATAATCGTAAGAGCGTCACTCTGGTTCACAAGGGCAACATCATGAAGTTCACCGAGGGTGCCTTCCGTGCCTGGGGCTATGAAGTAGCGGCGGAAGAATTCGGCGAGCAGACCATCACCGAGGAAGCGCTGTGGCGTGACCATGACGGCAAGTGCCCTGAAGGCAAAATTGTCATCAAGGACCGCATCGCCGACATTATCTTCCAGCTCATGCTGTTGCGTCCTGCCGAGTTCGACGTGCTCGCCACCATGAATCTCAACGGTGACTATATTTCCGACGCCGCCGCAGCCGAGGTAGGTGGCATGGGTATCGCCCCGGGAGCCAACATGGCCGACCACATCGCCGTCTTCGAGGCCACCCACGGCACTGCACCCAAGTACACCGGCCTGAACGTGGTAAACCCAGGCTCGCTGATGTTCAGCGGCGTGATGATGCTCGACTATATCGGCTGGACCGAGGCGTCCAAGCTCATCGCCGAGCACTACTCGAAGGTAGTTCAGCAGAAGATCGTCACCTATGATTTTGCCCGCCAGATGGAAGGGGCCACCAAAGTCTCCACCAGCGGCTTCGCGGATGCGATTATTGCCTCGATTGAAAAAGGCTAAAACGCTTAGACTTTAAGCTCAAAGGCCGGGACGGCAATGCCGTCCCGGCCTTTTTTTGTGGGTGCGCCGTGCCCACCGATATGGCTATGGCGGGAACGGCCCGCCCTACTCCATCATTACCCACGAGAGCGGGTTATCCAGTAGGGCGCACCATGTGCGCCATCCAACGGTGGTCAAAATCACGGTATTCGGCAGCCACAGACTGCCCTACATCGTGCCGTGGCGTTTATCAGGGCAGCAATACCGTTGAGCCGGTCGTCTGCCGGCCTTCCAAGGCACGGTGGGCATCCGCCGCATCTTCAAGCGCGAAACTCTGCTGTACTTCGATCTTTACCGCACCGCTTTCCACCACCCCAAACAGTGACTTAGCCGAGGCCACCAAATCCGCCCGCTCGGCGTTATAGGTCATCAGTGTTGGACGAGTCAGATAGAGGGAACCTTTGGCGCTGAGGATGCCTGGATCAAATGAAGGCACCAGCCCGGACGACTGGCCGAAACTGACCATTAGGCCACGGGTCTGCAGGCAGTCCAGTGAGATGTCGAAGGTGTCCTTGCCCACCCCGTCATAGACCGCCCGTACCCCCTTACCATCGGTGATTTCCCGTACCCGCTCCACCACGTTTTCCTCGCGATAAAGAATCGTGTGATCGCAACCATGGGCGGTAGCGAGCGCCGCCTTTTCTTCGCTACCCACGGTGCCGATGACGATTGCCCCAAGGTGCTTTGCCCACTGGCATGCGATGAGGCCCACACCACCAGCCGCGGCTTGGAACAAAATTGTGTCACCCGCTTGTACATCGTAAACCCGACGCAGTAGATACTCGGCGGTCATACCCTTGAGCATCATGCCCGCCAACTGATCGTCCGGGAGCCCATCTGGCGCCTTTACCACACGATCTGCAGGCATCAGGCGCACCTCGGCGTAGGCACCCAGCGGCGGTGTGGCATAGGCCACCCGATCCCCCTCCTTCAACTCCGACACGCCTGAACCCACTGCCTCAACCACACCCACCGCCTCCATACCCGGGATAAAAGGTAAATCCGGGCCACGGTAGACACCGGTGCGAAAATACACATCGATAAAATTGAGCCCGATGGCCGTGTGCCGTACCCGGATCTCATCCGCCCCCGGCTCCCCTACCGTCACGTCCACACAACGCAATACCTCGGGGCCGCCGAAGTCCGTTACCTGTATTGCCTTACCCATTTTTTAGTCTCCTGATAGCGCAGATTCCGAAGTCTAGCGGTCGCACTGCGGGCGCACCACTCCCCGCGACCGGGATATACTACGGCACCTTGTTGTTTTATACCGACCACCCCACTCCACGGGGCCTGCCTCACATTCCGGCAGCCGTATAAAACCACCTTCGTCATTCTCGTGAAAACGGGACAAAAGCGCAAAGCGCGTTGAACGCACAAAGGGCGGCCCGTAGGGTGAGTGAAGCGAATAATCCAGGGAACAAAGGCAATGCAAATAGTTCTCGGGGATCCAGCGAAACCCACAGCTCTATCAAGTCGGGAGTTAGCTTCTCCAACCTGCCTTCGTTCCCTAGATACCGGGTCGCTCCCGCACATCCTTGTGCTCCGCGACATAAGGCCATCCTTGGCCAAACTCTACGTTTCACTTCGCCCGGTATGACGGGGGTTGAGGATTTTGAGCTGGCTATGAGCAAACAGTGGGAATTCTGGATTGACCGGGGCGGTACCTTTACCGACATCGTGGCTCGCCCACCCCACGGCCCCTTGCTTACCCGTAAGTTGCTCTCGGAAAATCCCGAGCATTACGCCGATGCTGCCATCCATGGCATGCGTGAACTCCTCGGGATTGCCCCCCATGAGCCCATGCCGGGCGATCGCATTAAGGGCGTAAAGATGGGCACCACGGTGGCTACCAACGCCCTGCTGGAGCGCAAGGGAGAGCCCACAGTGCTGGCCATTACCCGCGGCCACCGGGATGCGTTGCGCATCGGCTATCAGCATCGCCCACAGCTGTTTGCACGTCATATCGTGCTGCCCGAGCAACTTTATAGTGAAGTTGTCGAGATTGATGAGCGTCTGGGGACCCGTGGGGAATGCCTGAAACCGATTGATTTGAGCGCCGCAGCTGAGGCATTGCAGGCCGTATTTGATAGCGGCATACGCTCACTTGCAGTGGCCTTTTTGCACGCCTATCGCTTTCCCCAACACGAGCAGGCTATAGGAGAACTGGCGCGGGAAATTGGCTTTAGCCAAATCTCCTTGTCGCATCAGGTGAGCCCTTTGATGAAGCTGGTGAGCCGTGGTGAAACCACCGTGGTGGATGCCTATCTGAGCCCGGTGCTTAGGCGTTATGTGGATCAGGTCGCAGCCGAACTAAATGGCGCCCGCTTGCTATTCATGCAGTCCAACGGTGGCTTGGTGGATGCGCATCGCTTTCAAGGCAAGGACAGCATCCTCTCAGGTCCTGCCGGGGGCGTGGTCGGGGCGGTAAAAACCTGCGCCACGGCGGGGTTCGAGCACATCATTGGCTTTGATATGGGCGGCACCTCCACCGATGTCTGTCATTACGCCGGTGAATACGAGCGCGCCTTTGATACCGAGGTAGCCGGAATACGACTGCGCGTGCCGATTATGCGTATCCACACCGTGGCCGCTGGCGGTGGATCCATACTGCGTTTCGATGGCGGCCGCTATCGTGTCGGCCCGGCATCTGCCGGCGCCATTCCCGGTCCCGCCGCCTATCGGCGTGGTGGCCCGCTTACAGTAACCGACTGCAATCTGTTGCTGGGGCGCCTCCAGGCCGATTTTTTCCCGGCGATTTTTGGTCCCAAAGGGACCCTGCCACTGGATCTCCATGGGGTCTGTAGCCGCTTTTCGACATTGGCCAGGGAGATTTCTGCCGCCACCGGCGAGCAAAAGACTGGTCACATGGTAGCCGCGGGTTTCCTTCATATTGCAGTGGCCAATATGGCCAATGCCATCAAGAAGATATCAGTGCAGCGGGGTTATGACGTCACTGCTTATACCCTGTGCTGCTTTGGTGGTGCGGGCGGTCAGCATGCCTGCCTGGTGGCCGATGAACTGGGCATGAAACAAGTGTTGCTCCATCCTCAGGCCGGGGTACTTTCGGCGCTAGGCATGGGCCTCTCTGAGCTGCGTGGCTACCGCGAACAAACGGTTGAGGCCCCGCTTTCCATCATCTCACTGGCGGCACTGGAGCCTCGATTCCTGGAACTGGAAGATGAACTGCGGCTAGAGATGCAGCTGCAGGGTGTCGCACCGGAAAAACTTGGCCTTCAGCGCAAACTACAGATCCGATATGCCGGCACGGACATCGCGCTGGAGGTGGCGTTTGCTACGCTGCCGGCCATGGAGGCCGAGTTCAATAGGCTGCATCAAGCCCGTTACGGCTTTGTCATGAGGGAACGGGAATTACTCATAGAGACCCTGCTGCTTGAGGCCATTGCCGACGAGTCTGCCGGAAATTTAGCGACACCAAAGATGCCTGTCCGGCCATCAGCACCACCCACCCCGGTAGCCCAGGTACAGATGCACTCCGACGGCCAGCTACGCTCCAGCCCGGTCTACCAACGCGCCACGCTAATCCCGGGCCAACAATTAAATGGTCCCGCCATCATTGCCGAGTCCACTGGCACTACAGTGGTGGAATCCGGCTGGAACGCCCGCGTATGCGCTGGTGGTGAACTATTACTGGAACGCGGCAAACCCCTTCAGCGTATTCCGGCACTCGGCACCCAGGCAGATCCAATCTTGCTGGAGATCTTCAACAACCTGTTCATGTCCATCGCCGAGCAGATGGGGGCGGTGCTAGCCAATACCGCCTACTCGGTAAACATTAAGGAGCGGCTGGATTTCTCCTGCGCCATCTTCAATCGCAAAGGCCAGTTGGTGGCCAATGCACCACACATGCCGGTGCATCTCGGTTCCATGAGCGAATCCATTCGCACCGTGCTGCAAAGCCGCCCACAGATGCATCCGGGGGAGGTCTACGTCCTCAATAACCCCTATGCCGGCGGCACCCATCTCCCCGATATCACGGTGATCACACCGGTCTTTTCTGCCAATGAAAAGGAGCTGCTATTTTTTGTTGCCTCCCGTGGCCATCATGCCGATATCGGTGGCATTACCCCTGGCTCCATGCCGCCCTTAAGCCACCATATTGATGAGGAAGGGGTGCTCATCGACGATCAGCTGCTGGTACGTAACGGGCAATTCCTGGAACAAGAGATACGCGAGTTGCTCGCCTCGGGATCTCATCCAG
The DNA here is from genome assembly GCA_021773645.1 of Gammaproteobacteria bacterium. GTDB lineage: Bacteria > Pseudomonadota > Gammaproteobacteria > HK1 > HK1 > JAJFJV01. The sequence goes on along the minus strand of JAJFJU010000010.1, from coordinate 301,813 downwards.
CGCGCAATCCTGACCAGAATATCGCAGATCTTCGAGCCCAGATCGCCGCCAATGCCAAAGGTGTCCACGAGTTGTGTGCCATGGCCAAGCATTATGGCCGTGAGGTGGTAGAGGCCTACATGGGACATGTGCAGGACAATGCCGAAGAGGCGGTACGGCGGGTGCTGGAAAAACTTCAAAATGGGCACTTCGTTTATGCCTTGGACGATGGTGGCCAGATTGCCGTCACTATCACCGTAGATCGTAAAGCAAGGCGCGCATGCATCGATTTTAGCGGCACCTCAGCCCAGCACCGGGGTAATTTTAACGCCCCATCTGCCATCTGCCGCGCTGCAGTGCTGTACGTCTTCCGTACCCTGGTGGATGACGATATTCCCCTCAACGAAGGCTGTCTCAAACCTCTCGACATCCGCATCCCTGAAGGTTCTCTGCTCAACCCCCGTCATCCCGCTGCGGTGGTCGCCGGCAACGTCGAGACCTCCCAATACATTACCGACGCCCTCTATGGCGCCCTCGGCACCATGGCCGCATCCCAGGGCACCATGAATAACCTGAGCTTCGGCAATGACCGCTATCAGTACTATGAGACCCTGTGTGGTGGTACCGGTGCCGGCCCTGACTTTGCTGGCACTGATGCCGTCCACAGCCATATGACTAACTCACGCCTGACCGACCCCGAGGTGCTGGAGTGGCGCTTTCCAGTACGCCTGAATCGCTTCGAGATCCGGAAAGGCAGTAGTGGCAAGGGAAAATATGCCGGGGGGGATGGCGTTATTCGGGAAATTCAGTTCCTGGAACCCATGACTGCCGCCATTCTTTCCAGCCACCGCACCGACTCGCCCTTTGGCGTGGCGGGGGGTGAGTCGGGGGCAAGCGGGCGTAATCGTATTACACGTTCCAATGGTGTCGTTGAGGAGTTGGGGGGGATCGCCGAACGTCAGATGGAAGCGGGTGACCGGCTGACCATCGAAACCCCGGGAGGGGGTGGCTTTGGAAAGCCCTCCAAGGCCTAGGCCGGACATATAACCAATGTCGTCATGCCGGCGAAAGCCGGTATCCAGGGCGCAACGGCAGAGCAATGGATCCCCTTCAAGCCAACGATAACCCACGCATCGTCAAGTAAACGGGATGGGCTGTTTGCAAAGCCTCCGTTCCCTGGATAACGGATTTCCGCTTTGCTGCATCCGGCATGACGGGGCGGAGGGGAAAGTTCCTGAATCCGGTAGATACTCGCAGCCTCTGTAACCCATAAACAACAAAGCCCCGCACGGTTTCCCGTGCGGGGCTTTGTTTTCATACAGACTACTTTTTCTAAACTACGACTTAGTAGTTAGTCCAGTTTCCAGGACGGTAGTCTTTCTCCAGCAGCTTCGCATGGGCCACCGCCAAACGCGCGATCGGCACACGGGGAGGGGAGCAGGAGACATAGGTCAGCCCAAGATAATGGCAGAAGTGGATGGAGGCAGGATGTCCGCCATGCTCACCACAGATGCCAATCTTGAGGTCCTTCTTGACGCCACGACCACCGTCTACGGCAATCTTCATCAGCTTGCCGATACCGTTGATGTCCAGCACCTCAAAGGTGTTGTCCTTGAGGATACCTGCGTCCATGTACTGGGGCAGGAACTTGTTCTCCGCATCCTCGCGGGAGAAGGAGAAGGTCGCCTGGGACAAATCGTTGGTACCGAAGGAGAAGAACTCAGCGTCCTCGGCCAGACCATCAGCACGTACACAAGCACGTACTACTTCGATCATGCTGCCGAATTTCACCTCAGTCTCAACCCCGTACTCACCTTCAACCTCAGACTTCACCTGGTCGAAGATGCCGCGGATGAACTTCAGCTCCTGAGCGGTACAAACCTGGGGAATCATCAGTTCCGGCAGGGCTCTGATGCCCTCCTTCACACATTCCGCCGCCGCCTGGAATACCGCCCGGATCTGCATTTCGTAGATTTCCGGGAAGGTCACACCCAAACGCACACCACGATGGCCTAGCATCGGGTTCACTTCCATCAGGTCACGAACCTTGGCGAGCATGACTTCCTTACGCTCGATAACGTCCGCAATCACTTCCTCGCGCATCCCGGCAACTGCTCCGGCACCGGCACTGCCAGTGGCTTCGCCACCTGAAGCATCAATAGCCTGGAGAGCCAGCTGCAAGCTGTTAGCACCCTGCACCGTGGTGCGCAGGTTACGTAAGTGCACCAGATCATCACGCAACTGCTCTTCAGTAGGCAGGAACTCGTGAATCGGCGGATCCAGCAGACGGATGGTCACGGGATAAGGCGCCAAGGTCTTGAACAGCACCTTGAAGTCCTCACGCTGGAACGGTACCAGCTTGTCCAGCAACTCAACCCGCTGTGCGGTGGTGTCGGACAGGATCATGTCCACCATGATGGGCAGACGGTCGGTGTCATTGAACATACGCTCAGTACGGCACAGACCAATACCTACGGCACCATATTCCAGTGCCTTGGTGGCGCCATCGGCGGTATCCGCATTGGCCAGCACCTTCAGGGTGGCTACCTCATCAGCCCAGGACAACAGGGTCTTGAGATCGTCGGAGAAGACCGGGGGCAGTGTCGCCACTTCACCCAGGTACACATCACCGGTACCACCATCGATGGTGATGACGTCACCTTCAATGATGACGGTATCGCCAATTACCGCACGACGCTTATTCACATCAACGGTGATGCCTTCGGCGCCAGCGACACAGGGCTTACCCATACCACGAGCAACTACGGCCGCGTGAGAGGTCTTGCCACCGCGGCTGGTGAGAATTCCGGAAGAAGCGAAGAAGCCATGGATATCTTCCGGCTTGGTCTCTTCACGCACCAGGATGATGGCTTCGCCACCATCACGGCCACGCTCTTCGGCACGATCGGCATCGAATACGGCACGGCCAGAGGCGGCACCCGGAGAGGCCGACAGGCCCTGGGCCACGGGCGTTGCATCAGCGTTGGGATCCAAATGGGGATGCAGCAACTGGTCAAGAATCTCAGGCTCAATACGCAGCAAAGCTTCGTTGCGAGTGATCAGGCCCTGCTCGGCCATTTCTACCGAGGTACGCACCATGGCCGCGGCATTCATCTTGCCGTTGCGGGTCTGCAGGCAATAAAGGATGCCCTTTTCAATGGTGTACTCGAAATCCTGAACTTCGTTGTAATGGCTCTCAAGCCGATCACGCAGTGCAGCGAGTTCCTTGTACAGGCCCGGGAACTCTTTCTCCATCTCGTCCACGGTCTTGGGAGTGCGCACACCAGCCACCACGTCCTCGCCCTGGGCGTTGACCAGATACTCGCCAAACATGACGTTCTCGCCAGTGCCCGGGTCGCGGGTGAAGCCCACGCCAGTGGCGCTGTCGTCACCCATGTTGCCAAAGACCATGGCCTGGATGTTCACGGCGGTGCCGTTGGCCATGTCCGTGGTGATGTTGAATTCGCGACGGTAGTCGACAGCACGTCGTCCACCCCAGGAACCAAATACCGCTTTAGTTGCGATCTCCAGCTGCTCGTACACGTCATCAGGGAAGGCACGACCCGTTTGCTCGCGCACCACCTCGAGGAAGCGCTCACCGGCCTCCTTCAGATGTGCGGCGGAGAGGTCCAGATCCTCCGAGATTCCTTCGCGCTTTTTGATGGCATTGAAATGCTCGTCGAAATGCTCGTCATCAACACCGAGGGCGACCTTGCCAAACAGCTGCACGAAACGGCGATAGGCGTCGTAGCCTGCACGCTCGTTCTTGGTCTGGGCGATAAAGCCCTTGAGGGTCGCGGCATTGAGGCCGAGATTAAGGATGGTATCCATCATGCCAGGCATGGAGATGGCGGAACCGGAACGCACAGAAACTAGCAGCGGATTCTTGGCATCGCCAAAACCACGGCCGCTCTTCTTTTCGATGTAGGACATGCTGTTACGCACTTCGTCCATCAGCCCTTCAGGGAAGCTGTTGTCCGCATCGAGGTAGCTCAAGCAGGCTTCGGTGCTAACCACGAAGCCAGGAGGCACATTCAGGCCAATCTGCGTCATCTCGCTGAGGTTGGAACCCTTGCCGCCCAGCAGGGCCTTATTCTGGCCATCCCCTTCATCGAACGTATAACAATATTTCATAAGCCTGTTTTCCTGATTGTGGTTGGGTGCGGAAGAGCCCAGGTGACGAAGCCACCGGTTCCCTCCAACGAAATTTCCCGCCCGAAACAGCTGGCGGAAAATGCGGCCCACAGGGGCCCTAAAAAAAGAGCGGAATGTTAACGGATTTGGCGCTTACCCGCAAGCAAGAACAGAATATGAAGGGGCCTTCAGAACAATCGCAACATCCAAAAAAACTCTAAAGTTGGCTCCATAATGACCGTTAAATGAACATGTGCGCAGGTGCTTCGTCTAAGGCATAAAAAGCCAACGCGTCGCACACTGCCACTAGATGCTTTATTCAAGGCCTATGGAGGCACTCATGAACGCCCTGCTACTCCCCGCGCTACAGCTTATGAACCGAATCAGCTACTCGCGCAAGATGCTGCTCATTTCAGTTATTTTTATATTGCCTCTGGTGTTGGTGGTTTCATTGCTCATCAGCAAACTCAACCACCAAATAACCACTACCCAGCAAGAGCACCAAGGCTTGCAATACATCACGGAGCTTGGCCCCTTGCTCAAACACCTGCCGCAACACCGAGGCATGAGCGCCACCTATCTTGGAGGCTCTAAAAGTTTCCTGGGAAAACTACAAGCTCAGCGCAGCATTATCACCAAAGATATACAGAATGTTGATGCGATCAATCGAGAATTTGGTGCAGCCTTCCAGACCGACGCCCAGTGGAGCCGCATCAAGCAGGCTTGGAAAACGCTGGAAAACAAACAATTTGAAAATAGCGATACTGAGGTTGTTTTCAAGCAGCATAGCGCCCTCATTGCGGATGTCATCGCGCTGGTACGCCTGGTAGCTAATAAATCCAATCTCACCCTGGACCCAGAGCTGGACAGCTTTTATCTCATGGACAGTGTCGTTAATCAGTTACCGCCAACCATTGAGGAACTAGCCCAACTACGTGGTCTAGCCAGCGGTCTGTTAGCCAGCAAACTGATTACCACGGCGCACAAGCAGAAACTGACGGCATTGGGCTCCAGCACCGCCAGCAAGCTGCAGGCGATGGAGCTTGGCCTGGCTAGTGCCTTCGAGGCCAATGGCGGACTACGTGAACAACTTGCCGGAAACCTAGCCCTATTAGGCAGCTCCCGGCACACCTTGCTTGAGATGGTGGATAAAAACATTCTCAATGTTGAGAACATCTACGAAGTTGAGTTGGGGGCCAGCGAGGCCTTCAGCATTGGCAGCAAGGTGGTCGATGCTGGTTTTGAGTTGATGGATGGCGCCACGAGAGCGCTGGAACAGATCCTCAGTCAACGTATTAGCGCCATGCAGAGGGAGCTGACTCTGGCTGCCGGTGGCAGTCTCGCTGCCCTAGTGATCGCCATTTATCTGTTTGTTGCATTCTACACCTCAGTTAGCAATACCATTGCCAGCCTCAAACAGGCATCAACCCGACTGGCTAATAGTGATCTCACAGTTGAATTCCCACGCGATAGCCAAGACGAACTAGGCGATGTGGCCGCTGCCTTCAACACTGTGACCCAAAACTTTCGCACCCTCATTGGACAGATCGGGCAATCCACCACGCAACTAGCCAGTGCCTCCACCCAGCTCCACACCTCTACGGTGCAAGCCCAAGACGGGGCAGAGCAACAACGCGGACAAACCGAGCAGATCGCCAATGTCATGAATGAAATGTCATCGGCGGTACGCGACGTTGCCCATAGCACCCAGGAGGCAGAGCAAGCGGCCAATCAGGCCAATGACGAAACCAGCAATGGGCAGCACGTCGTCGGTGGAGCTATCAATACCATCGACAAGCTGGCCGCCGAAGTGGAAAAGGCCGCGGGGGTTATCAAAGACCTGGAATCCGATAGTGACAAGATCGGCTCAGTAGTCGACGTCATCCGTGGCATTGCCGAGCAGACCAATCTACTGGCGCTAAACGCCGCTATTGAGGCCGCACGAGCGGGAGAACAAGGGCGAGGCTTTGCCGTAGTGGCTGACGAAGTACGCACCTTAGCGAGTCGCACCCAGTCCTCCACTGAAGAAATTCAGAGCATGATCCAACGTCTGCAAACCGGCATCAGTGAGGCGGTCAAGGTCATGCAAGAGAGTCGCAGCGGGGCCCAGGACAGCGTTGAACAAGCGGCCAAAGCTGGCGAATCCCTCAACTCCATCGCCAGTGCTGTCTCCACCATCACCGACATGAACGCCCAGATTGCTAGTGCCTCGGAGGAACAGAGCGTAGTGGCGGAAGATATCAACACCAATTTGTCTTCTATTCGCGAAGTGGCCGACACCGCCGCAACAGGGGCACGCCAATCAGCCCAAAGCAGTCAGGACCTATCGACCATTGCCGATGAACTGCAGCAACTGGTGGGACGCTTCAAACTCACCTCCTAACAAGTGCTTTACATTAAAGGGGGCAACGCTCCCCCCTTACTCTCCCCTGTCATGCCTGCCCAAGCGATATGACAGGGGCAATCCAGATAAGCCAAACAGCCCTCTCCTCACCAAGCACCCCATTCGATAAAACCATTAAAGATATTCTTATTTGTACCGATACCACCCAACAAGAGCACGGAAGGAAATAAACCGTGTGGCCCGGAGCGAAGCAACACCGCCCAAATGCTTGTTGGAGATAGCTAAATGAACGCTTTTATTGCCCCCGCCATGCACCTCATGGATCGACTGAGTTATTCGCACAAGATGGCTCTGGTCTCAGTTATCTTCATTCTGCCTCTAATCCTGGTGATGAGCCTGCTTATCAGTGATGTCAGTGGGCAGAAAGCAACTACCGAACGAGAGCAAATGGGCCTGGAATATGTTCAAGCGCTAAAACCTTTGCTTCAACATCTGCCAGAACATCGTGGTCTGTCGGTAGGATTTCTTGAAGGGGTGAAAGAATTTCAACCCAAGTTTGTTGGCAAACAAGCCAGTATTAATGCCGACATTCAGGCCATCGATAAATTGAATTCACGCCTCGCCGTCCCCCTGCGCTTAGATGCAAAGTGGCAAGAAATAAAAAATAGCTGGAGCCAGTTAGCAGGTAGCCACACCCAGCTTAAGTCGGAAGGTAGCCTAGTAGCCCACAGCAAACTCATTGAGTCCGTCATTGCTCTGATTCAGCTAGCGGCTGATAACTCTGCGCTCATGCTTGATCCTGACCTGGACAGCTTCTACCTGATGGATGCCATCGTGACCAAGCTACCGATTACCCTCGAGCGGCTTGGGCTGCTGCGGGCAAAGGCCACTGGCCTGGTAAGCAGCCGCTGGGTAACCCAGGAAGACAAGCAAGCCACTCAAATCCTATCCGGGCAAATTCAAAGTGGCTCACAACGCACCCAGCAGTCTTTGGATGCTATCACTCGGGCTAATCCATCACTCAAGGGCAGTCTCACTCCCCTGCTTACCGGGCTTAACGACAACGCTCAAAGTTTTCTCCACCTGGCTGACAAAAATATCGTTAGCATTGAAGGCATGACCGAGATCAATGCGACTGGCCCAGAGATGTTCGCTGCCGGTAGCAAGGCTGTGGATGCGGGTTTTGCACTATTTGACGGTGCCGCCGTCGAGCTAAACGCCTTGCTGACTCAACGCGCTAGCCGCCTTGGAAACAAGCTCACCCTGGTGGCTGGGGCATGCCTTGGCGCCCTGGCGCTGGCCCTTTATCTCTTTATTGGCTTTTACAATTCGGTGGTTAGGGCCATCGGCCGATTGCAATGGGGGGCGGAGCAGCTATCCAGTGGCAACCTAGCCATGACTGTACGGTGCTCCAGTCAGGATGAGCTGGGCCAAGTTGCCCAGGCATTTAATGCCATTACCGCTAATTTGCGAGAGATGATTGGCAGCATTAACCAATCCACCACCCAACTCGCCGGTGCCTCGACACAACTGCGTGATTCCACCGGACAGGCGTTGGATGGTGCGGAGCAGCAACGTGGTCAGACCGAGCAAATCGCTCACGTCATGAACGAAATGTCCTCGGCGGTACGCGACGTTGCCCACAGCACTCAGGAAGCCGAACAGGCAGCCAATCAAGCCAAAGATGATGCCGATAATGGCCAACAGGTGGTTGGCCAGGCCATCGATACCATCGATCGGCTGGCAGCAGAGGTGGAAAAGGCCTCCGGGGTTATTAAAGAGCTGGAGACAGATAGCGATAAGATCGGCTCCGTAGTGGACGTGATTCGGGGCATCGCCGAACAGACCAATTTACTGGCACTGAATGCTGCCATCGAGGCGGCACGGGCAGGTGAACAGGGACGGGGCTTTGCCGTAGTGGCTGACGAGGTGCGCACCCTGGCAAGCCGCACTCAGCAATCCACCGAGGAAATTCAGAATATGATCCAACGCCTGCAAACCGGTATCGGTGAAGCGGTCAAGGTCATGGAGGAGAGTCAGCGTGGTACTCAGGACAGCGTGGAACAAGCCGCCAAGGCCGGTGAATCACTCACCGCTATCGGCAGTGCGGTCCATACCATCACCGATATGAATGCCCAAATCGCCAGTGCCTCGGAAGAGCAAAGTGTGGTGGCCGAGGACATCAACACGAATTTGTCCTCCATCCGCGAGGTCGCCGACTCGGCCGCTACGGGGGCTCAGCAATCGGCGCAGAGCAGTCAGGAATTGGCGTCGGTGGCGGGAGAATTGCAGCAGCTAGTGGGACGCTTCCAGCTCTGACTCCAATCCCCATTGACGAGTGATGCCCGCATCATTCGTCAATGGAAATCTCTAGAACGGGTTTCTAGTTGTCCCAATAGAGCATCGTAGTTGGCCAGCCCGCTGGCCAACACGTGAATCACCCGCCCCTCGCGGGCGATCTTTCCGCTGATTTCCAGTAACCGCCCAGCCAGCACCAGACTGCGCTCACGCTCCACCAGTTGCGGGCGTAACACCACATTCACGTGCCCCGTTTCATCCTCTAGGGTCATGAACACCGTCCCGGCCGCAGTAGAGGGCCGCTGCCGGTTAATCACTAGGCCAACCACCCGTATCCGTTGTCCGTGACGACTCTTGGCTATACGAGCCGCGTCATACACATCCCGATGGAAATGCCCACGCAACAAGGCCAGTGGATGCCGCCCTAGGGAAAAACCCAGATTGGCATAATCCATCACCAGATCTGCACCCTCGGTAGGCACTGGCAACAACGGTGAGGCCTCGGTAAAGGCACTGTGCTGCAACAATAGAGGCATGGCATCCGTACCCAGCACCGCCCACTGCGCCTGATGACGATTCCCAATGAGTCCGGCCAGCGCACCGGCCGCGGCTAAACATTGCAATTGCCGCCGTGACAAGCCGCTTTGTCGAGCCAACATCTCCACGGACCCCCATAATCCATCCACATCACGGCTATTCATTAGTAAATTTGCACCACTTTGTGAGAAGCCCTTGATCATGCACAGCCCCAGACGCAAGGTGGGATTTTCTTCATTATTCTGCAGCAATGTGCAGTCACAATCACTGTAACGCTCATCCACCGCAAGCACCCTGCCTACTTGAACACGAAGATCCTGAACAATCTGCGCTGGGGCATAAAAGCCCATGGGCTGGCTATTTAACAGGGCACAAGCAAAGGCCGCGGGATGATGGCATTTCAGCCAGGCCGACACATAAACCAACAAGGCAAAACTGGCGGCATGGGACTCAGGAAAACCGTATTCCCCAAAGCCCTGAATCTGCTGAAAAACACGCTGAGCAAACTCAGCGGAATAACCCCGCTCATGCATGCCCTCGGTCAACCGCGCTTCGAAGGGTCCCAAACCACCCTTGCGCCGCCAGGCCGCCATGGCACGGCGCAACTGATCCGCCTCCCCCGGGCTAAAGCCAGCAGCGACCACCGCAAGCTGCATCACCTGTTCCTGAAAAATCGGTATGCCCAAGGTGCGCTCCAGCACCTTGCGCACCGCGGCTGAGGGATAATCCACCGCCTCCTTGCCCTGCCGACGACGCAGATAGGGATGCACCATACCGCCCTGGATGGGGCCGGGACGCACGATGGCGATCTCGATGACAAGGTCATAAAAACAACGGGGCAACAGGCGCGGCAACATAGCCATCTGAGCCCGTGATTCGATTTGGAATACTCCAAGGGAGTCGGCACGACAAATCATCCGGTACACCGCCGGGTCCTCGGCCGGGATATCCGTCAGTTCCATAACCCGACCGAGCCTGTGGCCCACCAGTTTGAGGGCACGACGGATAACACTCAGCATGCCAAGCCCCAACACATCCACCTTGAGCAAACCCAGGGCATCCAGATCATCCTTGTCCCACTGGATGACGGTACGTTTTTCCATGGCGGCATTTTCAATAGGTACCAGCCGGGATAGCCGGTCCCGCGCAATGACAAAACCGCCCACATGCTGGGACAAATGCCGGGGAAAACCAATGAGCTGCTCCACCAATACCATGAGCCGGTGAATGGCTGGATTTTCCGGTTCGAAGCCAGCCTCACGCAGGCGTTCCGCAAGTACTTGGCGGCCATCCCACCAAGCCACGGAAGCAGCCAGACGCTCTAACTGCGCTCCATCCAAGCCCAGCGCCTTGCCCACATCACGCAAGGCGCTACGGGGACGATAGGAGATGACGGTGGCGGTCAGCGCGGCCCGATGGCGACCGTATTTCTGATAGATGTACTGGATTACCTCCTCGCGCCGCTCATGCTCAAAATCCACGTCAATATCCGGTGGTTCATCACGCTCACGGGAGATGAAGCGCTCGAATAGCATCTCCATGCGGGCCGGGTCCACTGCAGTAATACCGAGGCAATAACACACCGCGGAATTGGCCGCAGAACCGCGCCCCTGGCATAAGATTTTGCGCTCGCGGGCAAAACAAACGAGATCGTGAACGGTAAGAAAATAAGGCTCATAGCCCAGCGCTGAAATAAGCTCAAGCTCCCGCGCCACCTGCTTGCGTACCCGCGCCGGTGCACCTTCCGGCCAACGCTGATTCATCCCCGCACCGGTCAACGCCCGCAAATGACCTGCTGGTGTTTTTCCTGGTGGCACTAATTCTTCGGGGTATTCATAGCGCAGCTCATCTAGGGAGAAATCACACTGCTCCGCTATCGCAAGAGTTGCCGATAGAAGATCGCGAGGATAGAGCTCAGCCAAGCGCTGACGGGGGCGCAAATGGCGCTCACCATTTGCACATAGCGCATCCCCGGCCTCAGCCACTGGACAGCCTAGGCGGATGGCTGTGAGGGTGTCTTGCAGCGCACGGCGGGTGGGACGATGCATGTGGATATCACCCGCTGCCACCAGTGGCACCCGGGCGCGCCGACCCAAATCTCGCAGCCGGGAAAGCCGCTGCTCATCTAGGCCATCCCGAAGCAATTCCACCGCCAACCATAGGCGTTTGGGAAAACGCTCTGCCGCCCAGCTCAACTGTTCATAAGGAGAATTTTCTCCCCTTAATAACAAAGCCAGACAGTCCGACAGGCCATCTTCCAGATCGGAGCAGGTCAATTGATAAGCGCCCTTTCCTACAGCCAGACGCCCTCGGCTAATGAGCTCAGAGAGCTGCCCGTAACCCTTGCGATTGCACGCTAACAGCACCAACTTCGGGCCATCTTTGAGGCGTACTTCGGTACCCAGGATAAGTTTGATCCCTTGGGCCTTGGCCGCCACATGGGCTCGCACCACACCGGCGAAAGAGCATTCATCGGTGAGTGCTAGCGCCGTATAGCCCAGCTCCGCGGCCCTCGTCATCATTTCCTCCGGATGCGAGGCACCGCGGAGAAAACTGAAATTACTGATGCAATGCAGCTCGGCGTAGTCAGGTGAGAAATTTTCTGATGAAGATGGATCTCGTGGACACGAGCGAATACTGTTCATTTAACCAGTATAGCGAAAGCTCGCCGAGCGCGGGGGTTGAAAACAACACAATGGAGCAGGAGAAATGCTTTGATTCCAGCTGGAATCGGGTAACGAGAATACGGAAACTAGCTCACTATTCGGCCTGAATTTTCCCTGCTTCCCGTTGGATATAATAGATAAAGCGTCGATCCGCATCGAGCTCACAATCACACAGACGCTGGATCTGAGTTGCGCTCAATCTAGCTCCTCGGGGAAGCAACAGGATCCCTGCCGGATTGAGCACCTCCCGCGCCAGCACCATACCGGCCTGTAAGCCACCCGAGTCAGTGCGTATTTCCCCGCCACTGTCTATCTGAAAGCGTTCGCCCTCACTCTCAAGCAGCTCCAAGGCCACAGACGCCACCTCCGGATCATAAAACTGACCACTATATTTCTTTAGCAATCCGCGGGCCTCGCTAACGGAAATAGCCCGTTCCACCAAATGACCCAACTGAACCGAATCAAAATCATTAGCTACCCGGAGAATCCGACCACCGAGAGGAATTTCATCTCCCATCAATCGGTCGGGATAGCCTTTACCGTTATAGCTTTCGTGATGTGAACGAATAAAATCCGCCGCGTTATGCAAGGGTTCCAAGGCAAGCAATACATCCGCCCCCAATGCCGAATGGCTTTCAAGCTGCTTTTTCTCTTTGGGATTAAGCTCCGTAAAGGGTTTTTCCACGATGGCGTCCGGCAAGCCAATCTTGCCTACATCGTGCAACAAACCCGCGTGATAAATATCTTGGACCAGCTCCTCATCAAGCCCCATGCGTTCGGCGATACAACGTGCCAGTTCCGCCACCCGTCGACCGTGCCCCTTAGAGGCCCCTTCGCGCATATCCACCAGATTGGCGAACACCGGTATCGCCGTCATATAGCTATTTTTTAATTCGCTGTAGGCCATTTCCAGAAAGGAGGCGGTTTGCTCCACTTCCTGGGTACGCGCCAAAACCTTTTCCTCCAGACTCTCATTGAGCCCCTGAAGTTCTTTGTTCTGCCTTAGCGATAATTGCTCAAGCCGCCGCAACTCCAGCACATCCTGCCGCGCCTGCAATGCGCTGCGTATGGTGAGCAACAGATCATTTTCATCCCAGGGCTTACGCATAAAGCGGTAAAGCTTGCCTTCTTTGACCGCCTGAAATGCGGCATCCACATCGGCCTGACCCGTTAATAACACACGCATACTGTCCGGCCAACGGTTGGCAACCTGCCCTAGAAAATCTGCCCCATCCATACCCGGCATACGCATATCTGAAATCACCAAATCCACGGCGGCATCTTTAAGTATGGCAAGCCCCTCCTCGCCACTTTCAGCCACTAGAATCTGGTATCCATGGGAACGAAGAAGCCGCCGCAATGCACTTAGCACATTGCGCTCGTCATCGACGATGAGTAGTGTCGCTGCCTGCTCAACCAACGGACTGAATCTCCTGTTGCATTACCGGTAACCACACCCGAAAACGTGTTCCCTCGCCGGGCTTGCTATCCACTTCGATGCGACCACCATGATCGGACACAATGCCGTGGGACAAAGAAAGTCCAAGACCAGTACCCTGTCCGATCTCTTTGGTAGTAAAAAAGGGATCAAATATTTTTCCAATTTCATCAATGGGTATCCCCTTGCCCGTGTCCTCAACCTCAACCCAAACCCATTCTGGTTCAGCGCCAGTGCGTACCGTAATAGTGCCTCGCTCATCTATCGCCTGTGCCGCATTAATCAGCAAGTTCAGAAAAACCTGATTCAACCGGGCCGGACGACATTGAATTTCTGGCAAGGAGCCAAATTCCTTGACCAATTCCGCCTTATACTTGATCTCATTGTGGGCGACGTTCAGCGTGCTATCCAGACCATGATGGAGATCCGTCCACTGCCACTTGGCATCATCAACGCGAGAGAAGTTCTTCAGATCCTGAACAATCTGAGTAACCCGTGTCACCCCCTCCCGAGATTCCCGGCAGAGATCACTTACATCCTCACGCAAAAACCCAAGGTCTACGCCGGACTTAAGCTCAGTGAGAGTTTTTAGTGTATCCGCGTCCATCCCAGCCTCAGCTCCCTGATAGGCCTCCAACACCCGAAATAAATCTTTCAGATAACCCTCGAGCATGCCCAGGTTGGAGTCGATATAGCCCATGGGATTGTTGATCTCATGAGCGACACCAGCCGCTAATTGCCCGAGTGAGGCGAGTTTTTCTGACTGCAATAATTGACTTTGGGCCTCCCCCAGACGCCGATTTAATTCGTGCAGCTTGGTATTACTTGCACGCAGGGCCTCCTCAGTTTCCTTCAAGCGGGTAATGTTGGTGCGCATGGCGATAAACTGAAAGGGGTTTCCCTCCTTGTCGAGGAAGGGAACTATGGTGGATTCTGACCATGTAACCCCCCCTCCTTTTTTCTTGTTGCAGACCGTGTTGTGCCAGACCTCTCCAGCCATAATGGTGTCCCACAAATCGGCAAATACCTCAGGTGTGTGGACCCCTGATTTAAGCATCCGATGATTCTCACCAACCAATTCATCACGAGCGTATCCGCTTAGCTCACAAAACCGGTCATTGACGTAAAGGATAGTGCCATCGGTATCAGCAACGGTCATGCTGACATGCTGGTCAAGGGCAAATTTCAGCATTTCCAGATCCCGCTTCAACTCCTCGGCCGTACCCTCATCGTCTAGGTAGGCTCGTGGCCGCATACGCTCATCACGGGCCTTGGTGAGTTTGTCATCAGACATGTTCGATTTCTCCGCCACTACTTATCTACGCAACATCCAATACGTTTAGCGGCAGCCTGCACGTGTAGCTTGAGGGAAATCAGGTTTATCCGAGGAGACCGCTAAACACCAGTTCCACCGGGGAAATTTCAGACAGCGCGCTAACGCCAGATCGTGCGTAATCGATTGCGATTGAGGGCCAACCACTGCAGGGGGATAACGGCATAACCATTTGATATTTGACCGCTTTCTAGCTGATCGAAGGCTTCCTTTAGGGGCACCACTCGAGCCTTGATATCTTCACCCTCATCGGCCAACCCGTGGATACCACCGAGCTCTCGGCTATCCACTCGCGCACAAAACATGGCTGCAGTTTCGGTACAACTGCCCGGGCTCATGAGCATGGTACCGATGGACTCCATTTCGGTGAGCGTACAACCCGCCTCTTCCATGGCCTCGCGGTGTGCCACTTCCTCTGCACTTTCACCCGGCTCAATGGTGCCGGCAACAGCCTCGGTCAGCCACGGTTCCAGGCCGGCGGCATAGGCTCCAATGCGAAACTGCTCCACCAACACCACCGTGTCCTGCCACGGA
Organism: Gammaproteobacteria bacterium; assembly: GCA_021773645.1. Lineage (GTDB taxonomy): Bacteria > Pseudomonadota > Gammaproteobacteria > HK1 > HK1 > JAJFJV01. The sequence goes on along the minus strand of JAJFJU010000010.1, from coordinate 286,550 downwards.
TCGTAGGGCAGCACGATGACCACGTGACCGCGCTCGAAAACCTCACGCTGAATGGGAGAGCTCCAGCCGCCCTCATGGGTGCGGTGCTCAAGGGTGTATTCCTGAACCTCAAAATAGCCCTTGAAAGAGGTCGAGCGCTGTACGTTACGAACCCGTTTGTGTATTTCGATAGAGCGATTCATAGGAGCTCACCCCGGGGGAAATTACTGGGAAATATCTTTATGCCTCAAGGGAATCCGCCAATTCAAGCAAATCCGTCACGGTGAGATCGGGCTGAAATCCAAGCTCTTCCATCACCTTCTCCCGGCGATTGATCCAAAAACTGGACAGGCCGAAAACCTTGGCACCCACCATGTCATAGGAATTGGCAGAGACAAAGGCAACCTGTCCTTTCTCCACACCTAACTCGGAAATCCCGTATTTATAGGCACGAAGCTCCGGTTTATAGGCCTGTACCCGCTCGGTACTAATGACCTTGCTGAAATATTTATCCATCCCGGCATGGGCAAGCGCCCCCTGCACGATTTTGGGGGATGCCATGCTCAGAACGGCTAGTTTGTATTTTTTTGCCAGTCTCTCAAGTCCCTCGGCTACATCCGGAAAAGGTGGCAGTACCCGATCGGCGGCCAGCAACTTATCGTGAAGATCATCCGGTACCAATATGCCTAGTTTTTTGCCTGCATAATCGAGCGCTCGCTCGGAAATATCCTCCCACGAGCGAAATTCTCCCATGAGACCAGAGAGCCAGCAGTATTCCTTGGTTTTGGCAAACCACATCTCCGCCAATTCCACCCCAGCACTCCCGTGAGCAGGCAGTGCCTGCTCAAAAAGCGTCGCCACAGAAAGTTTGTCGAACAAGGTGCCATAGTGGTCGAATACTAAGATCTCTATCTGGGCCTGAGATGAGCTCATAAAAAGGATTCCTTGTATTTGTGATGAAGAGATAGCAGGAGCGAGGCTACCACAAACGCCTTGAAAACAATCACCTAAGGGGAGAAGTTGCATTTAAGAAAGGGCTCTCCCGAGGCAAAAAAAAGCCGCCCGAGTAGGGCGGCCTTTTCAGCTGATGCCCCGCAGGGCAGGAGTGGCTAGGACAGATCCACCACCAGCTTTTTGCTGGTACAACGCGAGACACAGGGAAGAATATAATTCGCCTTCTCCTCGTCACGTAGTACCAGATCCTTGTGATCGACAACCCCTTCCACGTACCGCGTCTTACAGGCGCCGCACATGCCAGCACCACAGGATTTCTCAATCTTATGACCGTTCGCGATCAACACATCGAGAATGGTGCTATCCGGCGGTACTTCATAGCTTTCATCGCTACCGGCAACCTGCACCTGAAAACCAACGCCAATAGCAAGATCACCGATATGTTCTTCAGCCTTGGTGGGCTGACCGGCCTTGGGCACCGGAGGCTCACTGGGCGGCGGTGCGCCAAAGTATTCGTAATGCACCGTTCCTGAGGGCCAATGGCTGGAAAACTTCTTGATTGCGCCCATCAATCCGGGAGGACCACAGAAATACAGGTGGGTGCCTTCCTCTGGATCGGCGAGTTCCTTCTTGAGGTTAATGCCGTTCTTGGGATTGCCACCGTCAAGATGAAAAATCACCTTGCCGTCGGCCTCGAACCTCTCCAGTTCCTCACTGAAGGCAACATTATTCTTCGCCTTGGCACAATAATGCAGCACGAAGTCGGCACCAATTTCTTCCAACCGATACAGCATGCACAGCAGCGGGGTAATGCCAATGCCACCAGCGATGAACATGCTCTTCTTGGCAGTCTCATCCAGCAAGAAGTTGTTACGCGGTCCACCGATAGAAACCACCCGCCCTACGTGCACACGCTCGAATACGGCCATGGAGCCGCCGCGACCATTGGGTGGACGCATCTTCAGCACGCCGATGCGATAGCGCATGCGATCGGATGCCGGGCTGCTGATGGAATACTGACGGACCCGACCATCACGGAAGTTGATATCCAGATGGGCGCCGGGGGTGAACTCCGGCAGTTCGCCACCATCCGGATCCACCAATTCGTAGGAATTAATATCTGTTGCTTCGTAGGTCACTCGCCTCACGAAGAGAGGCATGACTTGCTTAACCATAACCCTGGAGTCCCCTTGTATTTTTAGGTTAGCGGATATAAATCAGATGCCAGAGCGGCAATAGCCTAGCGGAATGCCAAACGCATCTGTTTGAAATATCGAGATATTCTGGGAGTTGCTGCATCCCTGAAACTGTTTTTACTGGATGGCGCTTAGTTCTTTTCGTGGTATCCAGTACTCGGGGAGGCATGCTTTCATAGCGAGCAAAGCAGCGTCCAATTCAATTATCGTATGCAATGCATTGGAAATATGTATTACCCTTGGGCTCAAATCGGAAACACTGATAGGAGTTGGCCATCTCACGTGAATAGAAATACCAACGACTCATTCTCACGCCTGAATTTCAAGCAGCTGCGCTGTTTCCACGCAGTGGCCGTAGAGGGTAGCTTCACCCGCGCCGCACGGGCTCTCAATGTGGGCCAGCCCAGTATCACCACCCATGTCCGCGCATTGGAGAATTACTATGGAGTCGAGTTGTTTGCTCGCCACGGCCATAGTGTTCAACTAACCGATATCGGTGAGGAACTCCTCAAATTCACCCACCGAATTTTTTCCCTGGAAAAAGAATCGGCCGATCTCATGCAAGCTGCCAGCAAGCGCAAGGTGGGCAGCTTAAAGATTGCCGCCATAGGCCCCCTACAGGTTACCGACATCGCCCTCGCCTTCAGTCGCTTGTATCCGGATGTCGAATTATCTATCACTCTGGGCAACTCACAGGAAGTCCTGAGCAGCCTGCTAGAGTTTAAGTGTGATGTGGGTATCCGCCTACAGGCCGAGGACGATCCACGTTTCTATTCCATCCCCTTCAGCCGCGATGAAGTGGTGATTTTGGTCAGCCGAAATCACCGCTGGACCGGGCGAAAAATTATCAACATTGAAGAACTGCAAGACCAGCGCATGGTGCTGCGTGAAGTCGGATCCGCCACCCGCAAGGCCTTTGATGATGCCCTAAGTGCCGTCGGCGTAGAGGTGCGCCAGGTGCTCTCTATCGGCAGCCGTGAAGCGGTACGCGAGGCCGTTGCCCGCGGCATCGGCATCGGCATCGCACTAGAAGAAGAGCGAGTACCCGATCAGCGCATACACACCCTGAAGGTTGCCGATACCGATATTTACCTCAATGCCCATGTGCTGTGTTTGCAAGAACGCCGGCAAGCCCCCTTAGTCCACGCCTTCCTGCAAGTGGCTAAAAGCGTCACTCGCCTGCCCTCAGAGCAACAATAGCCTTTCGGGCATTGCGTAAAGGCGCCCTAGCCTTCTAAAATAGGCATCTTCCTATATCAACCCCATTGCGTGGTTTCACGTTCTTTTCGTTAGAGGAAAATTAAGATGGCATTGAAGGATATGCTCGTTCACCTGGATGGCGGTCGCGATGATAATCGCCGCCTGGAAGCTGCTGTAAACCTGGCCAAGGAACACGGTTCCTTTCTAACCGGCCTTTACGTAGCCCCGGAAGTCCATGGTCGCTCGTATTCTGGGCAACTGCTTCAGGGTGCCTCAGATGCGATGTCTAAGACCGTCGCCAAGGCAGAGAAAGCCCTGCAAACGCTTGCTGACGCGGCTGAACAGGTCGAGGAAGAGACCCGCGCCAACTTTGAGCAGACGGCAACCAAGGCGGGTATCAGCATTGCCTGGCATAGCATTGAGGGAAACCTCTATGACGCTCTCTCCGTTCACGGTCGTTTTTGTGATGTCGCCATCGTCGGCCAAGGTGGAGAAGCCAAAAAACGCTTTGGCGAAACAGCCACCGAGCATTTATTACTATCGGTCGGCCATCCAATCATGCTGGTTCCGCGGACCGGGCATTTCCCGACCATTGGCAAACGCATACTCATCGCCTGGGACCGCAGCCCACTGGCCGCCCGCGCAGTACATAATGCCCGTCCTTTCTTGCACGGTGCAGACGAAGTGAAGGTGCTGGCTATCAATCTGGAATCCGAGGTTCACGGAGGCATCCCAGGCTCCGGTATCTGTGAGCATCTGGCCCGCCATGGCATCAAGGCCAATCCAGAGCATATTGATGTGCGTAACCGTGATTTGTCTGATGTGCTGCTTTCCAAGGCCACAGAGATGGATGCTGACATGATCATCATGGGGGCCTACGGCCACTCGCGCTTACGCGAGCGGATTCTTGGCGGCGTCACTCACAACATCCTCCATCACACCGCCATTCCGGTGTTGATGAGTCACTAGGCATAACATTTGGCAAAAGCCCTGCAACGGGCCTTGCCATCAAAAAAAGCCGGACGCTTATGCGCCCGGCTTTTTTTTGCCCTAATATCGTCCCTACTTAATCAAGCAGGCACTCCTCACCATATTCCGGCACCACACACGACCATTCCAAACCTTCTTCTATCGCATGCCGAAGGGCATCCGATGCCTGTGATTCTCCATGGGTAACAAAGGTTCTCTGTGGCGATTGATTAAAGTGGCCAAGCCAACTCATGATCTCATCATGATCAGCATGTGCCGAAAGCATATCCAGATTAACAACCTCGGCACGTACCGGTACATATTCCCCAAAAATTTTTACCCGTTCAGCCCCGCCAACCATAGCGGCTCCACGCGTACCGCCAGCCTGATACCCAGTAAACAATATGGTGTTGCGACTATCCGGGGCAAAGTGTTTGATGTAGTGGAGTACGCGACCACCACTCGCCATCCCACTAGCCGAGATAATAATCATGGGCATGCGCGAGTGATTGAGTCCCTCGGATTCCTCAACATCCCGCACATAATGCGCCACGCCACAGGTGGCCTTTGCCCCTGCTGCATTGAGACGGTGTTCCTGGGGATGGGCACAGAAGATTTCGCTGGCGTTGATCGCCATGGGGCTATCAAGAAAGATGGGGAGATTTGGGATTCTTTCTGCATCTTTCAAACGTCGAAGATGAAAAAGCAATAGCTGAGCACGCCCCACAGCAAAGGCCGGAATCAGCACCGTTCCACCACGCGCGGCCGTCCGCGTAATAATATCTGTAAGAGCATCCTCCGGATCCATCGAACCATGCTGACGTCCCCCGTAGGTTGACTCCACCACCAGATAATCTGCATCCGTAATATGCGTTGGGGGCAACATCAGTGGGCAATCCATGCGCCCAAGATCACCGGAAAATACCAGCTTTCGCCCACCTACACGCAGGCTCACCACGGCAGCCCCGAGGATATGACCCGCTGGGTCCAGCCGCACCTCAACATCCTTACTCAGCCGTTCAGAATGTCCAAACTCAATGGCTCGGAAACGTGATAGCGCCGCCTCACCCTCCAGCTGAGTGTAGAGCGGTCGGGCAGGATGGTGCTTACTATAGCCATAGCGATTAGCCAACGCGGCACTGCGCTCCTGCAAAAACCCGCTGTCCGATAACAAGATGGCACAAAGGTCTCTGGTGCCCGCACTACAAATCACCTCGCCAGAAAAACCGTTACGAATCAGCACCGGCAAGTAACCAGAGTGGTCTAGATGGGCATGGCTAAGAAGGACCACATCGATGGTAGCTGGATCCACGGGCAATGATGCCCAGTTGCGTAGACGCAGCTGCTTATAGCCCTGAAATAAACCACAATCCACCAAGATTCGATAATCATCTATCTCCACTAGATACTTGGAGCCGGTCACCGTGCCCACGCCTCCGAGGAATCTGATCCGTACCTTCATCATTGCCACCTCACGATATCTGCTCACCCACTTATCCCTAGTCTAGCTTTCACAGAAACAATGTGAGCGAAATATGGGTATGTGATGAATTTAGTGCTATAACTTGTGTCAGTGAGTAGTAACCGGCGGTAATTTCCAAGCGCTACCGGGTCCACGGAAAATCTTGAACCACACAAGAAAAGGGGAACACTCATGCGTCATCTTCACCTCCTTCGAGGCTTCGCCACTTGCCTCTCCCTTGTCATCGCGGCTGGCTTATTAACCATTCCAACTGCCCAGGCCAAGGAAATCGTCATTAAGTTCAGCCACGTCACCAGTGGCAAGAAACATCCTAAATACCTCGCTGCCGAAGAATTTGCCAAACGTGTCAACGAACGCCTGGCGGGCAGAGTCCGGGTGGAGGTCTATCCGGGTGGCCAACTTTTCAACGATAAAGCGGTGCTCATTGAGCTCATCAAGGGGAAATCGGTGCAGATGGCTGCGCCCTCGCTATCAAAATTTGAGGCCATCACCAAGAAATTCCGCATCTTCGACTTACCCTTCCTGTTTAATGACATCAATGCAGTTAATGCATTCCAAGGCTCGGCGCATGGCAAGGCCCTGCTTGGCTCCATGGAGAAAAAGGGCGTTCTCGGACTCGCCTATTGGCATAACGGCATGAAGCAGATGTCTGCCAACAAGCCGCTCATCAAACCTGCGGATGCCAAGGGTCTGAAGTTCCGCGTACAGCAATCTGACGTACTGGTAGCTCAGTTCAGGCAGCTAGGTGCCACCCCCCAGAAGATGGCCTTCAAGGAGGTCTACGGCGCTCTGCAAACCGGCGTTGTTGATGGTCAGGAAAACACTTGGTCCAACATCTATTCGAAGAAGTTTTTTGAGGTCCAGGATGGTGTGACCGAGACCGATCACGGTGTGATCGACTATGCGGTAGTGGTTTCCAAGCGCTTCTGGAACGGCTTGCCCAAGGATATCCGGGTGGAACTCAATGCCATCATGGCGGAGGTCACTTCGGACCGGAACGGCATGGCACGCAGCCTGAATCTTGCCAATCGACAAAAGATTCTGGATTCCGGCAGCACCATCAACACCCTTAGTAAGGCGCAGCGTGAAGCCTGGCGCCAGGCCATGAAGCCAGTGTGGAACCAATTCGCCGATCAGATCGGACAGGATCTCCTGAAAGCAGCCCAGTCGGCCAAATAGCCATGATTGGCATTCACCCCACTCATTCCAGGCAAGTAGGAGCCTGTCGGATTTAGGTGCTCGTAGCGAGGGGAAGTCATTTTGAGACAGATTTTTTGGTCGTTAGAGGATAATAGTCGTTCTATTAGACGAAAAGGACCGGAAAATATGGCCAAAATGGCTTTCCCACAGCAGAGCACTCCTAAGTCAGACAGACTCCTCTACCAAGCGGTTGCCTAGGCTTATCGCATTTCTGCACCGCTTGGAGGAAGGCACCCTCGCCTTCCTCCTCGCGGCCATGACCCTGGTGACCTTTGGTCAGGTCGTGGCCCGTTATTTGTTCAATACTGGCGCTATCTGGGCGCTGGAACTCACCTCCTTTCTATTTGCCTGGCTGGTCATCCTCGGTATGGCCTACGGCGTACGCATCCACTCCCATATTGGCGTCGATGCCTTCATCAAGCTGTTCGATAAACCCAAGCAACGCATCCTCGGATTGGTCGCTATTCTGGCTGGATTGGCCTATGCCGTGCTGCTGTTATACGGCTCCTGGGAGCAAACCTTCGGCATCATCTATGAGTACGAGATTGAAGCCGAGGATCTGAAGATACCCCTATGGATCCCGCTGAGCGTACTGATCATCGGTTTTACTACCATGATCGTGCGCCTGTTGCTCATCACCTGGCGCGTTCTCATGCTGGGAGAATCCCCAGAACTGATCGCCGATGAAAGTCGTGAAGCGGTAGACCAGTTTACGGAGCTTGAGGAGGCTAACAAACAACAGGAACCCAAAGCATGACCATCGCCTTCCTGTTTATCGCGCTGTTCTCACTGCTCTTTATCGGGGCCCCAATCGCCGTTGCCCTCGGACTATCCAGCGTCTCCACCATGCTGTTCTTTGCCGATGACGACCTGGCCTCGCTAGCTGGCAAGTTATTCGACACCATGCATCACTACACGCTGATGGCGATTCCGTTCTTCGTCCTATCATCGGCTTTTCTGTCCACCGGGGGGGTCGCACGCAGGCTGATCCGCTTCGCCACCAATATAGTTGGACATCTCCCGGGAGGGCTGGCTATGGCCAGCGTCGTTGCCTGCATCCTGTTTGCGGCCGTCTCCGGATCATCGCCCGCTACGGTGGTAGCCATCGGCTCCATCGTCATTATCGGTATGGTGAAGGCGGGCTATAGCCAGGATTTTGCAGCAGGTCTGATTGCAAACGCGGGCACTTTGGGAATCTTGATCCCACCGTCCATTGTCATGGTGGTCTACGCAGCAGCAACCGAGGTCTCGGTAGGGCGCATGTTCATGGCCGGCGTCATTCCAGGCATCGTTGCCGGTGCCATGCTGATGATTACCATCTATATCATTGCCCGAGTCAAGAACCTGCCGCGCCAACCCAAACCCACCTTCCGTGAATTTCGGGAATCTTTCACTGATGCCATCTGGGGATTGCTGCTCATCGTCATCATCATGGGTGGCATCTACGGGGGTATCTTCACCCCCACGGAAGCGGCCGCGGTTGCGGCGATATACGCCTATTTCATCGCCATTTTCGTGTACAAGGACATGGGCCCACTGAAAGAGGGAGCACCAAAACTTCCCCTGCATAAGTTGGCGGTCCAGGTTTTCGTTCACGAAGATGTGGTGAAAACGCTACTGGATGCAGCCCGCGTGACCATCATGCTGATGTTCATCATTGCCAACGCAATGCTGTTTGCCCACGTACTGACCGCTGAACGAATTCCCCACGCCATCACCGACTTGATCGTTGGTGCAGGTCTTGGGCCTATCTCCTTCCTTCTCATCGTCAACCTGATCCTGATCCTGGCCGGCGACTTTATGGAACCCTCGGCGATTCTGCTCATCATGGCGCCGATCCTGTTTCCCATTGCGGTCCGGCTCGGTATTGACCCCATCCACCTGGGTATCATCATGGTGGTCAATATGGAGATCGGCATGGTTACCCCACCAGTGGGCCTCAACCTTTTTGTCACCGCCAGTATCACCAATATGCCTCTGGTGCGGGTGCTCAAAGCGGCTATACCGTGGATGAGTATTCTGTTGGTTTTCCTTGCCATCGTGACCTACGTCCCCGCCTTGTCCACGTGGTTGCCGAACCTGCTGATGGGCCCGGAGATCGTCAACCAGTAGACGCACTGGGTTCGCATCTCTATGCGACCTAGCAACAATCCCCTTCTCGTACGCCCACCTTATGGAAAGTGCCTTCTTTCAACATATGCTTGACCGCATATGCGCAACACCGTATATTGATGGTTATGATTCCCGAAGCCGATCTATTTTTACGCATGCTTGCTGACAGCACGCGCCTACGCGCACTGATGTTGCTTCAAAGCGAGGGCGAACTCTGTGTTTGCGAACTAACCCACGCCTTGGACCTATCGCAGCCAAAGATCTCTCGCCACCTGGCCCACCTGCGGGAATCCGGCATATTGCATGCAAAACGGACCGAACAGTGGATTTACTATCACATTAACCCGGATCTTCCAGCATGGGCACAGGCGGTCCTGCGCGAGACCCTTTCCGGCATCGGCAATTCCCCTCCCTATACATCTGATCATCACACACTCATTACCATGCCAAATCGCCCAAGTACGCGTGTTTGCGCCTGATTCCGCTTTCCATTTTATTTCTAGCAGAGGTCTCCTAATGTCTCGTTTACACCTTCATATTTCCGTCGATACACTCGATCCCAGTATCCAGTTTTATTCTGCCCTATTTGGCTCCGAGCCCAGCGTTTTGAAAGAAGACTATGCAAAATGGGATCTTAAGGATCCTGCCGTTAATTTCGCCATCTCCGCACGCGGGAAAGAATCCGGACTGGATCATGTAGGCATCCAGACTGAGTCAGATGAAGAACTCGCCGAAGTGCAGGCGCGGCTCGATGCAGCCGGTATCTCCGGCATTTCCCAGGATGGCACCTGCTGCTATGCCAGTTCACAGAAATACTGGAGCGTCGATCCCCAAGGAATCGCTTGGGAAGGCTTCCACACTCTGGGATCAATTCCGACGTTTAATAATGCCGATACCCAGCCCCCAGAAAACAGCTGTTGTGTACCCGACGGAGCTATCTCTAGCTGTAGCTAGGACCCAATTGCTGTTTCAACGGCTCTTTACTAGCCAAATCCTTAGGGAGAATTCCGGATGAAAGCACGCGCTGCTGTTGCATGGGGGCCTAAACAACCTCTATCCATTGAAGAGATTGACGTAGAAGGCCCAAGAGAAGGCGAAGTGCTGTTAAAAGTTATAGCCTCGGGAGTCTGCCACACCGATGCCTTCACTCTCTCCGGCAATGATCCGGAAGGTGCCTTCCCCTGTGTCCTAGGCCATGAAGGGGGTTGTGAGGTGGTGGAATGCGGCCCGGGGGTCAAAGACCTCAAGCCTGGCGATCACGTTATTCCGCTCTATATTCCCGAGTGTGGCGAGTGCGAATACTGCCATTCTGACCAAACCAACCTGTGCCAATCCATTGCCTCTACGGTGTGGACCGGCTACATGCCCGATGGTACCCGGCGCTTTTCCCACAATGGCAAGCCGATCTATCACTACATGGGCTGCTCCACCTTCTCCGAATACACCGTGGTACCGGAAATCGCCCTGGCAAAGATCAATCCGGCAGCGCCACTGGAAAAAGTCTGTCTGCTCGGTTGCGGCATCACCACCGGGATCGGTGCGGTGCTCAATACCGCCAAGGTAAAGCCCGGTTCAACGGTGGCCATTTTTGGCCTCGGCGGTATCGGCCTGTCGGTAATTCAAGGGGCGGTGATGGCCAAGGCCGGGCGGATTATTGTCATCGACACCAACACCGATAAATTCGATATCGCACGTGACTTAGGGGCTACGGATTTCATCAACCCGAAGAAGCTGGATGTCAGTGTCACCGAGGCGATAATCGACATGACCAACGGCGGAGTGGACTATTCTTTTGAATGTATCGGCAATGTAGACGTTATGAGAGAGGCACTGGAGTGCTGCCATATGGGTTGGGGGGTAGCCACCATCATCGGCGTGGCGGGTGCCGGGCAGGAGATTCATACCCGACCGTTCCAGTTGGTAACCGGCAGGACCTGGCAGGGTACCGCCTTTGGCGGCGTCAAGGGTCGCAGCCAGTTGCCCGGCTATGTGGATCGATATATGTCCGGCGACATTCAGCTGGATTCTATGATTACCCACACCCTGCCGCTGGAGGAGATCAATACCGCCTTTGAGCTGATGCATGCCGGCAAGAGTATTCGCTCAGTCATCATTTTTTAGACCCCATAGCCAGGCTCGGGAGCCACACGCCATGCAACGAATTGAACGTATTAAAGAGGCTGGGGGCTGGCTTGAACGCTACCAGCACGAATCCGACACCTGCCATTGCAGCATGCATTTTTCCGTCTTCCTGCCGCCACGAGCACTGAAAGAAAATGTGCCCGCGCTCTACTGGCTCTCGGGCCTGACCTGCAATGATGACAACTTCCGCACCAAGGCCGGTGCTCAGCGTTATGCGGCGGAGTTGGAAATTGCCCTGATCATTCCGGATACCAGTCCTCGGGGGAAAAAGGTGCCGGATGTAGTCGAGCGCTATGATCTCGGCCACGGTGCTGGCTTCTACGTCAATGCCACCCAGCAACCCTGGTCCAAGCACTACCGGATGTACGACTACGTGACTCAAGAACTGCCAGCCTTGGTGGAGCGCTGGCTACCCATAACCCCAGGCGTGAAGTCCATCAGTGGCCACTCAATGGGCGGACACGGCGCCCTGATTGCTGCGCTACGGGAACCAGGTGCCTACCGATCGGTCTCCGCCTTTGCCCCCATCTGCAATCCAGTACGCTGTGGCTGGGGACAGGGCTGTTTCGGCCTTTATCTGGGTAATGATGTAAGCAACTGGGAGACTTACGATGCCAGTTGCCTGATTGCGAGCGGTGCGGAGGAGATCCCGCTGCTCATCGATCAGGGAAGCGCCGATGAATTTCTGCCGAATCAATTGCATCCACAGCAACTGGAAAACGTCTGCCGTGAGCGCGACTTTCCACTTACCCTTCGCCAGCAGGAAGGCTACGATCACAGCTACCACTTTATCGCCAGTTTCATTGGCGAGCACCTCGCCTACCACGCGGCTGCTTTACGCGCCTGAGTTGTCTCAAGAGCACTACCCGCCCAGATACAAGCGGGACAAAGAAATGACCCACTATGGATAAGAAATCTAGCTGGAGCATGACCCTGCCGGCCATCGTATTGACCGTAGCAGGCTTTTTATTAGCCTATCAGTTTGTTGATCCAGCGCCGCCAAATCAGTTTCGCTTATCCAGTGGTTCCGCTGGCGGCGCCTACCAGGCCTTCGCCCAACGCTACCGGGACATTCTGGCTAAACGTGGCATCGAGGTGATACTCCAGCCCAGCGCCGGCTCGGTGCAAAACCTTAAACGACTGCGCGCTGATGAGGCCGATGTTGCCCTAATACAGGGTGGCGTGGATAACACTGATGGTGGCGATTTGCTGTCTCTCGGCAGCCTATATCTGGAACCCTTATGGATTTTTTACCGTGATAAGGAGATTAAGCTACTACCCGATCTGGCCGGTAAGCGGCTGGCGGTAGGTTCCTCTGGCAGCGGCACCCGTGCCCTGGCTTTGCGCTTGTTGGAAGACAACGAACTACTGGCCGATGTCGCCTTACAACCGCTAGGTGGTAAGGCCGCGCACCAGGCTCTGGTCGCCGGCGAGGTCGATGTGGCGTTCTTCGTCGCCTCGCCTCAATCACCCCTCATCCGCACCCTGCTACGCGATCAAAATCTCACGCTGTTTAGCTTCCAGCGAGCCGAGGCCTATACGCGTCGCCTACCCTATCTCTCCCGCGTCACCCTGCCACGCGGCATGGTGGCCATGGCGGAGGATTTACCGACCCAAGACAAGACCCTGATCGCCGCCACAGCCAATCTTGTAGTCCGTGAGAACCTGCACCCGGCCCTGCAGGATCTTTTGCTGCAAGCAGCTAGTGAGGTGCATCAGAGTGGCGGATGGTTTGAACACACTGGAGAGTTTCCCAATGCAGACTTTGCGGAATATCCAGTCAGCCCCGAGGCGCGGCGCTTCTATAAACACGGCCCGCCGCTGTTGCAACGCTACCTCCCCTTCTGGGCCGCCACCGGGCTCGATCGGCTAAAAGTAATGCTGCTACCACTGCTGATGCTGATGATTCCGCTGATAAAAATCATGCCGCCGCTATACACCTGGCGCATGCGCTCCCGTATTTATCGCTGGTATCAATCATTGCGCGATATTGATTTAGCCAGCGCTCAAGCGGGAGCCGACAACATCACGTTGAGGCAGCGTGCCGAGGCATTGGAGCTTGAGGTCGCCAAAGTACACGTCCCGTTATCCTTCGCTGGCCAACTCTACGATCTACGCCAACATATCGACTTGGTAAAGCGTCGATTGGGCCCGTAGATGGAATTGGTATTGATACGAGTATTGGCCCAAAGAGAAATCCACCTGATTCAACCTCTTGGCTAACGACGCCTGCCATTTCCGATTTTCCCCCGCTAAATTGCAGTTTCAACAGCAATTCCCCTGAAAAACATGTGGATTCTAGTCAAAAGATAGTATACGGTCCGTCTCAGTAGCAGTATTTGTAGTCGTTTCGGTAGTTCCTCAGCAATGAATTGCAGTAGACCCTTCCGTTATTTCCAGACAAATCTGCCTGCTAAAACACAATTCATTAATATGAGGTAATTCAGAATGGCTACAGGTACAGTCAAGTGGTTTAACGATTCCAAGGGCTTTGGATTTATTGCCCCCTCCGACGGCAGCGATGATGTGTTTGTTCATCATAGTGCCATCCAGGCCAGCGGCTTTAAGTCCCTGTCCGAGGGCCAGCAGGTGACTTTTGACACCGAGCGTGGACCCAAAGGCTTGAGCGCCACTAACGTCGTTGCCGAATAAGCCTACCCGGCTTTTCTAACGTCGTACCTAAAAGCCTCGCTCCGGCGGGGCTTTTTTTTGCCTATCTGAAACGTATCCCCCCAACACAGCCAAATGAAATGCACTTAGGAAAATTTGGCTTGGAGATATTCAATCAACTTATCCGCATTGATGTGATAATCGTTGTACACCACCTGCCCTGAAGGGTTAATGATCACCACCCAGGGCGTACCTCCGGTGCGGAAACGCCTCATATTGATAGAACCCCGCCCACTTTCCGGGCTACCGGGGTCATGACCCATCATGATGGGTAGTTGATATTGAAGCTGAATATCCCGAACCTTGCCACCCGTGTTCACCATGAAACCCTCGAACACCGTTTGCACCCCGATCGCAACGAAGCGATCTTCATCCAGGAAGGCATCCGCCACTTTTTTTAGGGTCGGAAAACCATAGCGGTGACAACCCGGGCACCAACTCTGAAAACATTTGAGATAGACCCACTTTCCACGTATCGATGCCATGTTGAAAGTCGTGGGTTTGCCTGCCGGATCGATCCAAAATTTGGCCGCAATGTCCGGCGCCATCTGCCCGAGAATACCGTAAGGCTGTGGCTGTGCTTTCACTGCACCGATCCCACCTGCCATCCCTACCGTCGCCACGCCCGCTCCGACCCCCATCATGCGCACTAACGCACGGCGCGTGATTAGCGGTGAATTACTTTTGCCATCCCTCACGGTTTACCTCCTTATCGGCACTATCCACACGGGGGCCAAGCTCTACCCAAGTCAGCCCCGGAGTTGAGGCGCCTGCCACCGGACTCTCGGCAACAGGCGGGGGCATGCTCGCTCAAGAGAAGAGAGTTTTCGTGCACCTCCGAAACTTCGGACCCGGGAATTGTTAATTTGTTGCACTCTGCAAGATACGGATTCACGAATAAACCAAAGCTTCCTTAAACCTTGCTCAATGGACCTGTAGTCGCTCTCCAACGCCTTGCCAGGTCGATAGCCCACAGGCCAGCCCGCACCTTTGGCCATGGTCGACTTGCCGCGGTTTTGGCATGAGCCACAGTTCTGAACCGCAACCCCATCCGTCAGCTTGCTCGGATTGACCATGGTGGCGCGCTTTTCAAAGATGCCTTCCTGTTACCATCATCGTTCAAGTACCCACTGCCGTCGTCAGGAGCACCAGCCAAACATAACCCCATTCGATTGAGAGATGATGAAACGCTTATTCAAACTGTTCTTTTGGCTAATCATATTGTCGCCCTTCATTATTGCAGGGGCCGTCGTGACCAGTGTCGTGGCCAGCATCGAACACAAACCCTTGGTATCAACCCAATTTTCCCTTACGCCAGCACAGGTCAAAAGGGCCAAGAACCTCGCCAGGCAACACGACCCTCGTAAGGCCAAAGAAGGTGATATCAAGTCGGTTTCGCTCAGTGAGAAGGACCTGACACTGCTCACGGTTTATTTGCTCAACGTTATAGACGGCTCTGCTGCGATTTTTGTGCAAAGTGGTTGGATGGATATGGTTGCCAGCGTCAAGATTCCCAAGACCCCGCTCGGCCAATACCTGAACTTTAAGGTCGGTCTGCGCGAAACAGATACTCTGCCGCGCTTCAGATATCTCGAGCTCGGAAAAATTCCGGTGCCTAATCTGATTGCCGACTTCGTCTTGGAAAAATCGCTGGACCATCTCTATTCGCAGCCGGGATACGAAGATGCCAAAGACGTCATCCAGAAGATTACGTTGGCAGATCAACGTCTAGACGTCACCTACAAGTGGCATGGTGACATCATCAAAGTGGTGCGCTCAACGCTGATCAGTGGGGCAGACCAGGAGCGTCTGCGAGTCTTTCAGCATGAATTAGCGAATATTGTGAATAGATTGGGCCGTCGCGCCTCTCTGGAGGCTATTGTGCAACCGGTTTTTGTATTTGCACAGCAACGCGCTGCCGGTAGCGATCCTGTCGAAGACAATCGCGCCGCCCTGGTGGTGTTGTCGGCTTACATCAACGGTCGTAATCTGGAACGGCTGGCTCCGGCCGTGAAGAATTGGAAGAAGGCCAAAAGGGTCAAAGTAAAATCACATGGCAGAAACGACCTGCCGAAGCATTTCCTAACGTCGGCAGGCCTCGCGGTCACTAGCGGCACGACCTTGTCTCAAGCAATCGGCCTGTTCAAGGAAGTGGACGATTCCCAAGGCGGAAACGGTTTTAGCTTCACGGACTTGCTGGCGGACAACGCCGGAACGCGGTTAGGAGAAATTGCCGTCGCATCTTCGTCAAGCGCGAAGAGCCTGCAGCGCAAGCTGGCCGGGACAATCACTGAAACCGATTTGATCCCTCAGATCCGGGATTTGCCAGAGGGTTTGACGGAGCGTGAGTTCAAGCGAAAGTACGGAAAAATTGGTTCACCCGCATACGAGAAAGTCGTGCAAGTAATCGAAAAGCGCATCTCGGCATCGCAACTTTACAATTGAGCGTCTGCGGTGGACGGAGAAGCCATAGCTAAAAACAGCAAGTTTCTGTTGAGCCGCTAGCATCTGCCGACTCGATGGTACAGCCGGCAAGCCAATTTGCCGGTCGCATAGGAAAATATGCAGGCTCGTGGGCTATTAACCTCAGCGGCAATTGGTGGATAGCATTTGAATTTACAGACGGCCACGCCTACATCGTGAACCACGAGGACTACCACTAATGGCCATCCAACAACACGCCCCTATGCACCCGGGTGCTTTTATCAAGCAGGTCCATCTGCAACCATTCAATATTAATTCTAACGAGCTATCCAGGAAGTTGCAGGTTAGTGGTGACTTGATAAGCCGTCTGCTTAATGGCAAGACCGATATTTCCCCGGCAATGGCGCTAAAACTCTCCAAAATGCTCGGCCGATCTCCCGAAAGCTGGTTACTAATGCAAGACAATTACGACCTCTGGAAGGCACGAAGAGAAGTAAATACAGATAATTATGAGAGCATCTCTTTTGCTGTGTGAGTAAACAGGACTACCGCTAAGCTACTTGGACTGTAGCGGGGTTTTCTGGTTTCCTACAAGCGCGTGCGCGACCATTTTTAAGTATCATGTCCCCTGATTGTGGGCAATCAACGCATGGCGGGCGCGCTCCATCCCCACGCTATGCTGCCCCTACGAAGACTTAGCTGCATTCCCCACCCCCCCATCAGCGTACCTGCAGTCGAAATAGGTATTGTGCCCCCCAACTCGGACATTATTCGAGACATTAAATCCATCGCGTGCTATAAATCTTAATAACTTTCATGATGATGCATATATAACCGCATGGACATTTAATAGGGAAAATAAAGTGTTATTTGAACTCATTGAACATCGTATGGAGATCGAAACAGCTCGTTTCGGGCCTTTTCGGATGCAAATGGGTATTGATACCAAGGCCATTGACACCCTCTATCTTCGGGTGAGTGATGCCCACCGACGTTTCAAAAGCTCACCACTTGCACAAGTAGCCAAGCAGCTTGAAAAGGAGGTCGTAGTTACCAGCATCTTCGGCACGAACAGTATCGAAGGTGGCACCCTGTCCGAGGAAGAAACCCAGCAAGCCCTGGAACTGGATCCAGCACAGGTTCGAGATATCGAACAGCGACGAGCACTAAACCTCAAGGCCGCCTACGATTTGTCCCGGCAGCCAATCGGCAGTGACTGGCACCTGGACTTACCATTCATTCAGGCAATACATGCAGCCATCACTCAAGACATTCCCCACGAGTACAACCGGCCCGGGCAATTGCGTGACAATCCAAAGGGTATCGTCACTCACGTCGGCGATCAGGCCCATGGTGGCCGCTACAAACCACCCCAGTATGGAGGCGATATTCACCTGCTGCTTGAAGCACTAATCGATTGGCATGAGGAACTCGTCAATAGAAACATTCCGGCGCTAATCCGAGCACCCCTGCTCCACTACTACTACGAGTTGATTCATCCCTTTTGGGATGGCAATGGCCGTGTCGGACGTGTGCTTGAGGCTACAATTTTGCAACATGCAGGCTTCCAGTACGCACCCTTTGCCCAGGCGCGCTATTACTTTGCCCATATCGATCGTTATTTCGCCCTGATCAACAAAAGCCGCAAGGCAGCGGCCAACGGGAAACCAAACCCGAATACGGAATTTATCGCTTTTTTTCTGGAAGGCATGCTGGCCAGTCTTAACGATCTGCACAGCCGCGTTAACCGTATGGTGACCATATTGCTGTTCCAGAATGAACTGAAACACCGGCACGACGAAAAGCAGATCAATGCTCGCCAGTACGCCATCGCCACCCAGATTCTGACCACAGGCCAACCCGTATCACTCCACAAATTGCGTCGCGCCCCATGGTATCTAGCGCTTTACACCCGCCTCACTGACAAGACCAGGCAACGCGACCTGCGTCACCTGCGCGAGCAGGAATTACTCAGGCTCGATAAAGACAAACGGCTCTGGCTAGGCTTTCACGTGCCCGACGATGGTAAGTAGTGAGTGGCAAATCCGGGGAAAGACCACGACTTTTCTGATAGCTTGCCAGCTATTTCGATCAAGGATGAGCTCCAAATGCCAAAACGGCCACGCATCACCCTTCCCGGTATACCGCTCCACCTGATTCAGCGCGGCAACAATCGCCAAGCGTGTTTCTTCGCTGATGAAGACTATTTTTGGACTGTCGCCTTGACGGGGAAGCTTACGCTGCCACCGTTACATTGAGCTCAATCCTATCCGTGCGGACATGCTCAGGCATCCAGCCGAGTATCCCTGGTCGAGCTACCGCGCCAACGCGCAGGGCGAGTCTTCTACCTTATTGACGCCTCACCCGCTCTATACCGCTTTGGGTGGCAACAACGAGGCTCGACAAGCCGCATACCGGGAGTTATTCCGCTACCAGCGGGATCCGGAGATGGTCGATGAGATTCGCACCGCGACGAACGGCAACTACGCCTTGGGCAGTCCACAATTCCAGGTGCAGGTTAGTGGCGCGTTGGGCCGGCGGGTGACGCCAGGAAAATCGGGGCGGCCGCGGAAGCGGAAAAAGCCTGTGTCACTGGGTATGTTCGTTGGGAGGGTGACGAGCTGAAACCGTAGTCTGTCCCTGAGGCATCCCCACGAATTGATTAGATAAAACAAACAATTAAGTCGAAAAGAAAGGAACATACATGGTGCTTAACGATCAAACGAGGAGTCTAAAGCCAACGTGAGATCACACCATGCATGCAAGCCGAGTATTACACAGAACCCTGAAAAGTATTTGTCCATCAATGCACGCAAATCGTCGCGGTGCGCTGGATGCTGTGGTGTATGCGGCGATGACCGGGGGCACGTTGAGCGTGACCGGTCTGGGACGGTCAATAGAGAGCCAGGCTAAGGAAAAGCATTGCATCAAGCGTGCTGATCGCTTGCTATCAAACCGATACTTTCAGACGGAATGTAGCACTCTCTATGCGGGTATGGCACTGGGTATTATTGGCAGCAGTCAGCGACCGGTTATTTTGGTGGACTGGTCGGATCTGGATGGTGCCAAACGTCACTTTTTGTTACGTGCATCAACGCCGGTAGGCGGTCGTTCACTGACCGTGTATGAAGAGGTGCATCGCTTGGACAGTAAGGAGAAACCAAAAACCCATCGGCGTTTTCTTCAGCGTTTGAAGGCGATGCTGGCGACAGGCTGTTGCCCGATACTGGTCACGGATGCAGGTTTTCAGACGCCGTGGTTTAGGCTGGTGGAACAGATGGGCTGGAATTGGGTGGGCAGGGTACGCAATCGGACCTACGTGCAACAGTCGAAAGAGGTTGGCTGGCTCCCTTGTAAATCCTTATATATCAGAGCCCGTCGTCATGCCAAGAACTTGGGAACAGTCAGCCTGACCCGCTCCAATCCGATTGACTGCCAACTGGTGCTTTATAAGGCGAGGCCCAAGGGGCGTATGCGTGTTACTCAGTTCGGCGAGCGGGCACGATGTAAACACAGTCAGGTCCATAGTGCTCGCGAACGTGAACCCTGGCTACTGGCAACCTCTCTACCAAGTATTTTGAAACTCGCAAAACGGGTGGTGACGCTCTATGCCACACGCATGCAGATTGAAGAGGCCTTTCGGGATATTAAAAGCAGCCAGTATGGTTTGGGATTCGAACTGAGCCGCTCTTATACCACTGAGCGGATTGCTGCATTGCTGCTGATTGGCCACCTCGCTTTATTCATCATCTGGTTGTTAGGCAAGGCCACTGAACTGACCGGGCAGGCTCGCCAATATCAAGCCAATACGGTACGCAAACGACGGGTGTTATCGACAATCTTTATTGGGCTGAAGGTGATTAACGATAGCCGCGTGGTGCTCTCTAAAGAGGAGCTCTTATGGGCCGCGAAGACGTTACGGGAAATCGTTGGCAACGAGGGAGTCGAATGTTAATTCGTGGGGATCTCTCAGAGTCTGAACTTCCCCCAGTTTAACGGACCACTAACTTGCGATTAAAGCCGCTGCCTCGAATGCCAGTGGTGCCATCTGCCCGATATGGGAATGACGCCGCTGACGATTATAAAACACTTCGATGTACTCGAAGATGCTGGTCTTTGCCTGTGTACGACTGAGATAGTCTTCGTGATGCACTAGCTCTGTCTTCAATGTGTGGAAGAAACTTTCTGCTACCGCATTGTCCCAGCAGTTCCCTTTGCAGCTCATCGAACATTCAATGCCTTTTGTGGCGAGCATCGTTCGGTAATCGGCCGCAGCATACTGACTGCCCTGATCTGAGTGCAGCAGCAGCAGTGGGCTGCGAACCTTCCGGCGCATTAGCGCCATCTTCAGGGCATCTGTTACCAGCGTGGTCTTCATCCGTTTATCCATTGCCCAGCCGATCACCGCTCGGGAGTACAGATCAATGATCACGGCCAGATACAGCCAGCCCTCTCGGGTCGGTATGAAGGTGATATCCGAGACCCAGCGCTCATTCAGGCGGTTCGCCGTAAATTGCCGTTGCAAACGGTTAGGCGCAGGCACTGTCTTGCGTGAGTCCGTGGTCACTCGGAACTTGCGGATGGTCTTCGGCACAATGCCCGCACGCCGCATGAGTAGCGCAACCGTGTTCTCTCCAACCGGCTCACCCGCTTCCAACAGGTCGGCTCGGATACGAGGGGAACCGTAGGTCTCTCGGCTGATCTGGTGAAAATACCGGATCTTCTCTGTCAGCCCACGGTGACGCTGCGCCCGAATACTTTCCGGGCGGTCCCGCCAGTCGTAATAGCCACTGCGAGACACGCTCAGCACGCGACACATCATGTGAACTGGATATCGATGACGATGGCGTTCAATCACCGCGTATCTCACGGCTGGCTCTTCGCGAAGAACACGGCCGTTTTTTTTAGAAACTCATTCTCTTCCTGGCTGGCCGCCAACGCCTTTTTCAGGCGCCGAATCTCGGCGTCCTTATCCGTGCCCTTTGGCGCCCTGCCGCGCTTGCCAGAAAAAGCATCGTCCTGTTTTTCTTCTAATTGTTTCTTCCATTTATATATCTGATTCACTCGCAGCCCCAATTCCCGCGCCACCTGGGTTACCGGACAGTCTGACACCTCGGCCAAACGGATCGCTTCCAGTTTGAATGCCCTGGTGTAGGTCTTGTACGCTTTCTTGCTCATCGAACACTCCTTGAAGGCTATCGTAGCCCTTGTTTGAGTGTCCGTTAAACTGGGGGAAGTTCAGTCTGTCCCCTATTGTCCCAGTTTGATCCGGAGATGGTCGAAGAGATTCGGGCCGCAACGAAGGGCAACTACGCCTTGGGCCGGCGAGTGACGCCAGGGAAATCGGGGCGGCCGCAGAGACGGGAAAAGTATCCGGCCCCTTATCTGCTGCTATGACCGTATCTATTCAGGCAGCAAATACTCACGCTTCGCCAGTCGCATTATTGGCCAACGCAACACATCATCGGAGCCCCTCTGACGGATACAGTCACGTATCATCTCTTGGGTGACCGAACCTAGAAGAAGGTGGCAGCACATTCTGAAAGCCGCTGAATTGGTATTATTAGCCAAAATGCCTCGAACATCACTCTTTGCTTCATCTGACAACGTCATTCGACGATGCCGCGCTATTTGATAGTAATTTACTTTAGCGACATCCTTGCCGCTCCCACCGTCGTCGCCTGTATTATTAAAAATCGATACCGATATTTCCTTAATGGGCTCCCAAGCTAATTTTCCTTCGATTCCAAGATGAATGAGTTTGAGTAACTCATTGGTGCCCTCGGTACCACTCCCTAGTTTTTCTCTTGCTTCATTAGTTTTAAACGCGCTATAGAGTTCGCCTTCACCGAATTGTCGAATACGAAGATTCAAATCGTCGGAAACCTCACTTTCCTCATATCGTTCAATATCCCGATCAAGCTGATACACCCAGTCAAAAAACCCAGTTGCCAAAGCAGGGACCTCATTCCATTTGTCCGCGAAGTTTTCGATCTCTCTACCGACTCTGTGCTGATGAACTGGATTTGGAATGCTCCAGCTACCGTTCACATAGTCCAACACTCCGTCATATTCAATTTCACCATCTTTAAGAATTACCGCGTGCCTCTTGATGGCATAGGTTGTTAACTTTTTTATAAGCGCGGAGACAGACTCCCCATCGTATAAATGGGCAGCGATCGATGTGATGATTATTGAAATCGACTTGTGTTCTCGTTCGGCAAAATAGACATCCCTATGCCGCTTCAATATTTGAATACCACGTTGCAACGCTGAGCGAACCAGCTGCAAGGGAACATCGTCGATACCTGTAAAGAGGTCTCGGTTTTTAGTGAAAATATCTCGTCGCTGCGAAAGAACCAGCTCCTCCGAAAACGTGTTCCTAGACTTAAACCATCGATAATACCCATTTGGATCGCTCAATGCCCAGGTATAGCCTAGAGATGCCTTATCTGTAATATCGATTTGGGAGGTTTCGTTTTGATCGGAAGTAATTGCTGGCAAGACGTCAACATGAAAACCCGGTCGATTCTCCCGAGATGCATAGATTAAGGTCCAGCACCTCCTTCCCTCGTCATCCAACATACGCTCATAGTCCATATGTTCTTTCAGTCTGTCGCCAACATCATGTTTCAAAATTTCAGGACCATGGGTCGAACCGCGTATCCTCAGCTCGCAGACCTGATCGATATCAAAATCGCCATCCCTATCGCCCCTATATGGCCGAATGACCGTTCCAAGCCGAAATGATCCCTGAAGGTAGATATCAGGCTCTTTGCCAGACCTATATACCCCATTGGCAAGCCAATCTCTGACCGATGAATACCTGCTATGAGCCATCCGAAAATCGGATGGCGATATATCCAAATACTGGGCAATTTCTGTCAGCCTTTGATCTTTAATCAGGTCCATGCATCGCCTCTCCAATAGGTACATAGGGTTCCGCGGTGTATTCAAAGAATTTCTCGAGTTGTGAAAAGGAGGCCTCACCCGCTGCTTCTCCCATTTCCGCAAGAACGTTGGTGTCGACACGATCCAGTTGAAAGCGCACCTGGTCTATTTGTTTGTTGATTACAAATGAATTTCCTTTTTCCAGAAGTTGGTGGACGTACATACTGGATGTGGCATAACTATTTGCTTGCATAACGGCGGGAAGAATATGTGTAGCCCACCCAAGAATTCCAGATCGGCGAATTCGAATTAAGCCTCCGAACCAATACTGAAATACAGAATCTGAGTTTGTGAAAGTTGTTCCAATGTTGAGGACTCTAATATTGGAAAGGTCCGCACCAAGATCTTTCGCCTCAACCAACCCAACTAGAGACGGATTATTTGCCCACAAACCTCCATCGACATAAGTTCTTCGGTCGTATTCGAATGATCGGAGGTACGCTGGAGCGGCGGATGTTGCCATACCGACCGCCCACATGGGCAGTTTCCAGTCATACCTATATCTGGCTGCGTGTGGGGTTTTTATCAAACGCGGCAGCGATTCACCTGCCATGAACGTCGGAATAACAAGCCTCGCCTTACTATCGCCGAGTTTCGGTTGAACTCCGTTACTATACGCAAGCAAAGTCTTTAGGGTGTTTTCGAGCACCCGATTCGAGTACTTAGAAGCAACCAATGAGCGAATGGACCTGAATCGACCCCCCAAGCCTTTCGACGGAAAAATTTTTTCACCATTTTGAACATAGAAGCGCTGAATTTCTTCACCTGAGATTTCTCGCCCCAGTGCAAGTGCAATCAGCCCTCCAGTTGACGTCCCTGTAACGATGTCGAAGTGCTCGCAGATCGAATGACCAAGTTGCTTCTCTAGAGATCTGATTACGCTTGCGGTATACAGACCTCGCAACCCACCACCATCAAGGGCCAATACCTGGACTGGCTCGCTTACACCAAACGAGGGAGTAGTTAGATTTTTCTCGGAATTCGATGCACGCATTAGATTTACCGAGAAATAATCCTTTTGAACCAGCCTCGAAAACCTCGGCCAGATGTTTCAAGACTTTCAACCGCTTGCGCCGGCCGGTGCTTTTCTTTGTCGCCCTGCAGATATGTAACTTCGTTTCTTGCGTGCCTGATTATCGCCTCGACCAAATCATATTGACCAGCCTCATACCAAATGGCGGTTATACCCAAGTTTAACAATTCTGCATTCCTTTTCACTAGCTCATCTTCAGAACCCGGAATTTGTTCAATAGAAAAATGTTGCGGGAGATCCTTGTCGCCTAATTCTTGCTTTACTTCCTTGAATACTTGCATGGTGCGGTCATTCTTCAAACTACAGCCCACAAACAATAAACTGCTATTCTTGAAGTAATATTGAAGCAGCTTAGGAAGAGGCAATGCCATAACAAGGCGATCCGCACCATAAGCCGCATCGTACTGGTTTTTACTCAATATGCAGTGTTGTGGTCTTTTAATATCACCGTGCAGCTTATATATGGTTATTTTATTTGGATCTACTTTCGTCAGTGCATCGACGCCATATATAAGCTGTATTTTTGATGCCCCAGTATCCAATGCCTGCTCTAATAAGCGATCATAATTGGTCGTAATCAACGTATCCGAAAATAGCTCTGACAGCCGCAGGGTGATATCTGAAATTTCACCCGTTTTCGAAAAGACATCGCGAATCTCTTGGGCGAACACATCACGGCCGCGGATGTTTTCGATTTCTTCAATAACCGTTTCATACCGGCCATTGGCGAGATAGCTTTCGATTCTGCCGGGGTCTATGCCAGCTGTTGTACCCTGCTGGCGCAGATGGTCCTTCCACGACGGGAAGCCACCGGCCACGGACACACCTGCGCCGACAAATGGCACCACACCATTTTCCAAAAGGCGTTCAACCAGCTGATTAAAACGCTCTTCGTTGCGCTCATACCAATGATCATTCAAGGTTTCCTTGCTGAGCACTTCATGGCGACGTTGAATGCGATAACCTTTGAACGCTTGGTCATAGGCTTCTTTGTCTCCGGCAAAAAATGCCTTGCTGGGCTGAGATAGCTCGTCGATGCCATATTCGATACGAATGAATTGCGCATCATCTTCATCAGGGCTATCCAACCATTCGTTGAAATCAGAAAAATACTCGAACAATTTGTGCTCATCGCGGTCGCACCAGGTTTCCTTTTGTTCGCTCATGAACAAATCCTTACCGGACAGTTTGGTAAGCCATTGCATCGGCCAATTTCAATTGAGTAGCTTGGGCATTGTTGAGGCGGGTCTTTAGCGTGTCGCAGAGGGCCATGAGCTCATCGACTTTGGCGACGATACGCTTTTGCTCCTTCAACGGCGGCAATGGAACAGGGATTTCCTTCAATCGCGCCGATTTTATTCCTGTAGCCGTCATCCCCGTTGCCTTATCAGCAAGCTGCTCCTGGAACAACACCGACATAATCAACGCCCGCAAAAATGGAGAAATGCCCGGATCATGGAACTGAAAACATATTACGCGTTGAGCCAAAGCGAACTTTTCTTCTATATTCACCAGCGCCACATTCCCTAAAGGTGCCTCCGTCGTAAACAACAGATCTCCTACTCTAGGAAACCCTCGTGTCATCCATTTCTCATAATCATCAGCCGAGATATATTCCTCCGGGCCTCGCGATATAAATCCAAACCGTACATTTTTGGCAGTAATCAACGGAACACCGGTTTCAATCTTCTTAGGAGTACGCCCCCGATAATCAATAAATTTTGCTAAATTACCTAGACGACAATAATCCCAGCCATTTGGCCTACCAACGTATTCCTCACTATTATCTATCTCTATGCTTGCTTTTGTTCTTAAACCCTCATCCTTTATCAGCCAATCTCTTTCTACGACTATCTGTTCGATCAATGCACTGGCGGTTTCGTCGCTGGAGTCTTGGGGGACGAGTTTGCCCATGACGGCTAGTTGCAGGATAGTTTGTTTGAGCTGGTCGATGCTCCACACAGTGGTGAAGAGGGTGTCGAAGTGGTCGGCGATTCTTGCCCAGGCGGCGGTGAAGCCGTCGCGCTCGCTGGCTGTGGTCAGTGCTTCGAGCAGAGTTTGCACCAGGGTTTGGTGGGTGGTGATGTTGGTTTCTTTTTGCTGTTCCAGCTGGTTGCAGAGAACCATGAGTTCATTAACTTTGGCGACAATGCGATTTTGCTCGGCCAACGGCGGAAACGGCAGAAGATTTAGCGCAAAGAAATCTTTCGGTACACGTTTCTGACCGGCTGTCCCGGTCATCTTTCCTTCTCCCACCAAGAGAAATTGTGGTGCCTTTAGATATAACAGCACATATCGGCGGTTCACAAACTCGCCGTATGGCCGGGCGACATGCAATTCGGTTGTTCCAGCGCCAATTCCATTCTTCAAGTCAGAAAATATTGTGGCCTTGCTGTTTTCGAAGCACGGCGTGATTTTCGCTATTGCGAAATCCCCATCTGCAAAATGCGTATAGCCTTTCTTTACTTCCAACCACTCTCTGATTTCTTGGCCATGCCCCCCATCGTAATTGGTCGTTATCAGCGGCATGGGTACAAACGAGACTTGAGCATCATCCGATGCTTCGTTCCGCGGTCCAACCTGCGCAATTTCTGCTATTCGAGTCCATACCCAGCCATCGGGAAGCCCAAACGGTACTTCGTCATCGTCAATTGACGGCAGTGCCTTCGGCTTCTTGATCTTGCCGTCTTTCAGCAGCCCGGCTTTTTCAGCAGATATTTTCTTGAGCAGCTCACTGGCCGGTTTGTCGTTGGGGTCTTGCGGCACCAACAACCCCCGAACGGCCAGCTCCAGAATCAGCTCGCGCAGTTTCTTGATGCCATAGAGCACCTGCTTGTTGGCTTTGCCGCGTCCAGCAGCCGACTTCGTCTGGATGGCAGATGACCAGATGGCGATATTCTCGGCAATGAGCTGCTCCGCTGTTACCATTACTGATTGGCTCCACCCAGCGCATCGGAGAGAATGATTTTCAGCTGGTCGCGCAGCTCCTGAATTTCGCCTTGCTGTTGCTGGTATTCCGCCAGCAGTTCTTCCGGGTCATGACTGACCTGCTCACCGACATGCGGATTCTTGAGATCGAGGTTGTAGTTGCGGGCCTTGATGTCATCAATGCTGACCTGCCAGGCCTGTTCGGTCTCGACGCGGTCTTTGAAGCCGTCTTCTTCATTGCCCCACCAAGCAATCTCGGTTTCGAACTCTTCGAAGCGCATCGGCTTAGTTTTGTTGTAGCTGGTGATCCCTTCCGGGTACGGGTGCTCGTAGAACCAGACCTGCTCGGTGCCAGGCTGTTCCCTCTCGGGCTTTTTGATGAAGAACAGGATGTTGGTCTTGATGCCCGTGTAGGGGTTAAACACGCCGTTGGGCAGGCGCACGATGGTGTGCAGGTGGCACTTCTCCAGCAGCTCCTGCTTGAGGCGGGATTTCATGCCCTCTCCGAACAAAAAACCGTCGGGCAACACTACGGCAGCGCGGCCATTGGCTTTGAGCAGCTTGATGACCAGCGCCATGAATAAGTCGGCCGTTTCGCGCGTGCGGTAGGTGGCGGGAAACTGGTTCTCCACGCCGTCTTCTTCCATGCCGCCGAAGGGCGGGTTGGTGATGATGACATTGACGCGGTCTTTCTCGCCGTAATCTTTGTAGGCGCGGCGGCTCAGCATGTTGTCGTGCTCGATTTGGCTGGGCACATCGATGCCGTGCAGGATCATGTTGGTGGTGCAGAGCATGTGCGGCAGGGCTTTTTTCTCCACGCCGTGAACACTCTGCTGTAGCGTCTCTTCATCCTTGGCAGACTTTACAGACTTACGTTTGTGGTCGATGGTGCAGGCTAGGAAGCCACCGGTGCCGCAGGCGGGGTCGAGCACAGACTCCTTCAGCTGAGGCGCTACCCGGTCGACGATGAATTTAGTGACGGCGCGGGGCGTGTAGAACTCGCCCGCGTTACCGGCGCTTTGCAGGTCTTTAAGGATTTGTTCGTAGATCGAGCCGAAGGTGTGACGATCTTCGGTGTTGTTAAAGTCGATTTCACAGATCTTGTTTATGACTTGGCGAATCAAGGTGCCGGACTTCATGTAGTTGTAGGCATCTTCGAAGACATTACGAATAACCAGGGCGCGCTGGCCGGTGGGGCCTTGCAGGTTGAGCTTGATTTTCAGGGTTGGGAAGAGCTCGTCGTTGATGAACTTGTTGAGCTCGTCGCCCGTCATGCCCTCAGGATCGGCTGCCCAGTTGCGCCAGCGGAGCTTCTCCGGCAGCGGAGACTGGTAATCATCTTCCAATAGCTCCAGCTCTGCCTCGCGGTCATCGTAAATTTTGAGGAAAAACATCCACACCAGCTGACTGATGCGCTGGGCGTCGCCGTCGACGCCGACGTCTTTGCGCATGATGTCCTGAATGGACTTGATGATACCGCTGACATTACTCATGCAGACTTATCCTGATAGTAGAGTTCTTGTTCCAGCTCCTGGACGGCCTGTTCGTAGTGTTTTTTGCCGCCAAACGCGTTGTTAATAATTTCCATGGGTGTGCCCATGCGGTCGAAGGGCTGGAGTTTTAACACGCGCGGGCTTTCGATGGTGGTGATGCCTTCATCGGCGTATTTGTCGAGCAACGATTCCAGCACAGCCCTCGCCTGCTCGCCATACTTGGTAAAGTAATTGCGTTTCTTGACGTTGTCGGCGCGCTCTTTGCGGGTGAGCGGCGGCATGTCGTAGGCGATGTGGCAGATGAGATCAAAATCGCCGTATTCCTTACCGACTTCCTGGGCCAGGTTGGCCAGGGTAATGCCCCTCTCTTCTAGCTCTTGAATGATGACCTCTTTCTTCTTGGTGCTGTTCCACTTGCTTATGAAATCATCAAGGGAGGCGTATTCACTTTGGATTTGGTTTTTTGAGTAGTCTCGATAGGATTCCGTGACCATTTGGCCATCCGGACCTAGGTATTCCACCCGTTTGGCGAGGATTCTTACTTCCACGCCGCTGATCTGGACTTTGTAGACGCCGGACTCCTCTTTGACACCGTCATCTGGGTCATCATCCGGGGGGTCTGGTGGTACCGGGTCATCGCCACTACCGGGTTCGTAAATAACCACGGGTTCGCCGTCAAAATCTGGGTCTTTAAAGAGCTCAGTAGCCTTCTTGAAATCCATGACAGTGAAGTAATACTTGTTGTGCTCTTCCTCGATACGCGTACCGCGACCAATAATCTGCTTGAAGGTGGTCATGGATTTGATATTTTTGTCCAGCACGATGAGTTTGCAGGTCTTAGCATCCACGCCGGTGGTAAGAAGCTCGGATGTGGTAGCAATGACGGGGAACTTGCTTTCCGAGTCAATAAAATTATCCAACTCGGCCTTGCCCTCGACGCTATCGCCGGTGATGCGCATGACGTACTTGGGGTTATCCGTGGCGACTTTGCCCGCGGCATTCACTATGGCCACGCGCATGCGCTCGGCGTGGTCGATATCCTCGCAGAAAATAATAGTCTTGGCGTAAGGGTCAGTGGCGTTGAGCAGCTCCATAACGCATTTGGCCACCAGCTTGGTGCGCTGGTTGAGCACCAGAATGCGATCCATGTCGGATTGATTGTAGGTGCGTTGCTCGATGGCTTGGCCGAGGTCGTCGGTCATGCCCGCTGGTGGTGTCCAGCCCAGAACGTCTTTGTCGATATCGATGCGGACGACTTTATAAGGGGCCAGAAAGCCGTCTTCGATGCCCTGCTTCAGAGTGTAGGTATAGACCGGGTCACCGAAGTAGCTGATGTTGGAGACGTACTCGGTTTCCTTGGGTGTGGCGGTCATGCCCAGTTGGATTGCGTCGGAGAAGTAATCGAGGATCTCACGCCAGGCGGAGTCTTCGGCCGCACTGCCACGGTGACACTCGTCGATGACGATCAGATCGAAGAAATCTTGTGACACATTTTTGAAGATCTTGTCTTCCTCATCCGGGCCGGTGAGTGCCTGGTAGAGTCCCAGGTAGATTTCGTAGGACGGATCGATCTTGCGGTTTTTGATCTTGGTCATGACTGAGCCGAAGGGCTTGAAGTCATTGACCAGGGTTTGGTCGGCCAGGATGTTGCGGTCGACCAGGAAGAGGATGCGCTTAGCCTTCTTGGCCTTCCATAAGCGCCAGATGATCTGGAAGGTGGCGTAAGTCTTACCGGTGCCGGTGGCCATCACCAGCAGGAGGCGTTTTTTACCTTTAGCGACCGCTTCAATCACGCGGTTGATCGCCTCGGCCTGGTAGTAGCGGGGCTCTTTGCCCGAGCCGTCATCTTGGTAAGGCTGAGTGACGAGCTCTTCTTCATCATCTTCGATGCCGCGGTAGCTTTTGTAACGCTGCCAGAGTTCAGCGGGGGTTGGGAAAGACTCTAGCGGGAACTGGGTTTCAGTTTCCTGGCCGGTGATTGGTGCCAGTTTGTTATGCCCGGCAAAGGCATCGCCATTTGAGCTGAAAGCGCTGGGCACATGCAGGATATCTGCATAACCTAGGGCCTGCTGCATGCCATGACTGACCGTGTGTTTGTTGTCCTTAGCCTCAACAATGGCGATCGGCACACCTGCTTCCCGTTGCAATACATAGTCGGCGAATTTCTTCTTTTTCTTGTTGCGCGAGGACATGTTGCCGCGGACGATGACCGGGCCAGGGGTCAGAGTGACTTCGCGACGAATCTGTGTGAACTGATCCCAGCCCGCATCCTTGATGGCGGGGGTAATGAATAGATCGCAGATATCTATTTCGCTGAGTTCTTTTTTCTCTTTACTATCCATTTAGAGGGCTCTCACAGACTGAGGCATGCCGATTGATACTATCTGGACCAAGGCACGGGGAAGATTTTCGCAAAAAGGAGTGTTCGAGCTTTCTGAACTCGCCAGAGGCCTTCTCCATCAACTCCGGCATGTATTGCATGCGCGCGAGAAAGGTGGGCCTCAACGCGCTATAAGGTGCCGCGAAATCGGCGGCCTGGCCATCGATGTACAGCAGGTAATCGGCTAAGTCTGGGCCCTGTTCCAGTCGAAACTCACGAATGGCAACGCCACGATGGCCGATGATGTTAGCGTCTTTCGGGTCACATACCTTCCAACACACCAGCAGCAGCCGAGCTATCTCTTCCCTTGCTTTCCCTTCCTTGACTACAGGCATGGCAACCGTCCTTATTATGCCAAGAGATTCTGATGATGGCGGCGATGATATGCAAGAATAAGTCGGAAACTGGGTGGGGAATTTTGAATCAGTCAGATGAGGAAGTGAATCTCGCAGCAGTCTCCCTCGGGAACAGGGGCTGCTGATTCGCTTAGCCGGCTTTATATTTCACCCGAAAGAATCCTGCACCCCTGTTATTATAGCGTTATTAACCATTTTTTCGGCATGGGTTTTTGGTCGGGGGTTCTCTATAAGCCTTTGATTTTATTGGTGCCGGTGCGGGGAATTGAACCTCGGACCTACTGATTACGAATCAGTTGCTCTACCGACTGAGCTACACCGGCGTGGTGGGAGGCGCAGTATACAGGGAAAATGTTGGGCTGTTCACGGCTGAGCCGCCAGCCGTTCCCGACGAGCAGCGACACGTACGCCCCATCCCTGTGGCTAGCTACCGTGGGTTGGGGGGATGCGGAGTATTTGGCCGGTGAACAGTTTGTCGTGGGGTAGTGCGTTGGCCGTGCGTAGGGCGTCCATGCTGACTCGGTAGTGATTGGCAATCTTGGAAAGGGTGTCGCCACGGGCAATCACGTGTTTGCGCGCGGCCAGCAGACTATCCGGGGGGGCGGTACGCTCAAGGTGGGCGCGGACGCCTTTGAGTATGGCCGCAGCCAACGAACGCTGATGGCGTGGGGAGAGCAGTTTTCGTTCCTCGGCGGGATTGGATATGAAAGCGGTCTCAATCAGGATCGAGGGAATATCGGGGGATTTAAGCACCATGAAACCAGCGCGCTGAACCCTCCGTTTGTGGGTCTTACCCAATCCTTTAAGTTGTTTAAGGATATCGCCTGCGGCATCAGTACTGGCGCTTAGCGTTGCGGTCTGGGAAAGATCCAGCAAAACCGAGGCCAGTAGATCATCCTTGTCGTCCAGACTGACGCCACCAATTAAGTCGGCGGAATTTTCCTGATCGGCTAACCATTTGGCGGCCTCACTACTGGCTCCATTATGGGAGAGCACATAAACCGAGCTGCCGCGGACCCGGGAATCTTTAAAGGCATCGGCATGGATGGAGACGAAGAGGTCGGCCTTTTCCCGCCGCGCAATGCGCATGCGTTCGCGCAGGCCAACGTAGTAATCACCACGGCGAACCATCACCGCCCGCAGCCCCCTTTCCCGCCGAATTAGTTTTTCCAGCTGGCGTGCGATCTGCATGACCACGATCTTTTCCTTACTCCCACGAGCCCCAAGTGCACCGGGATCTTCGCCGCCGTGGCCAGCGTCGATAGCAATTACTAAATCACGTAGCTTAACCTTGGCTTTGGGTTTGAGTTTGGTCGCAGTGATCTGTCTGACGGGCTGTTTCGGCTGCTTGGCGCTGACAGGCACCTGCAGGTCTATCACCAAACGATGGCCATATTTGGCGTTTGGTTTTAATAGAAAGCTCTTGGCCCGTGCTGCTTGTTTGAGATCAAGCACCACGCGCAAATCGCCACGATTCCGAGAGGCGGAACGAATACCAGCAAGAAAACTGTCCTCAGAAGCCGCCACCGGAATCGCTCGACGCAGACGCGCATTGCGCAGATCGATGACAATTCGGCTGGGCTTCTCAAGGACAAACAGGCTGTGGGGCACGGGTGCACCCACATCAAAAACGACCCGGGTATGTTTGGGAGCTGGCCAAAGGCGCACATTCTCAATGTCCACTTGGGCTGCAGCACAGTCCAGGACCACTAGCAAAGAGATTAAAAGGCCAAAAAACCTCATGGTTCCACATCCGAGAAAGAGAGATTCTGCCTTATTTTCCACCTGTTCCAGGCTGTTTTTCAAGTGGTTTCTAGATTTAAGTTGATTATTCTTTAATAACAATAAGTTACGTGCTCAACGCCCTTACTCATTTAAGTTCTGCCCAGGTATTCCTGTGGCTCTCCACGCATTAGAGCCGCCAAACGCTCTCCAATTGCTGAGTTAATCTCAAGATCTATCTCACGACCTTCATCCTGATAGCTAAAGTGGATACGTAAATCTGCAACCGGCAGATAATCCCCACCCCGCTCCGGCCATTCCACTAGGCAAAGTGCCCGATTATCAAAATATTCCCGCCCTCCAATGGCCTCTAACTCCTCACCATCCGCCAAGCGATAAAGGTCAAAGTGATAAATCGTACGTTCGGGAAGTTCATAGGGCTCTACCAAGGTATAGGTAGGGCTTTTTACCGCACCCGTCACTCCCAGGGCGCGCAATAAACCACGGGCAAAAGTGGTCTTGCCAGAGCCCAAATCACCCTCGAGCCAGATGCTGGCCCCACCCTCCACAAAGGCGGCAAGCCGCGCACCCAGGGCCATCGTTGCGGCCTCGTCGGCGACAAACATCAGGTGGAGGGATTTATCAGGGTACGCAGATGCGGGATCAGATCACGAGCCAGCAGACCACGCTCGCCGCTCACCGCGGCCAGATCGCCTGCGCGGGCGTGTATCGCCACCCCAGTGCAAGCGGCCTGCCAAGGATTGAGACCCTGAGCGATAAGCCCGGCAATGGTCCCCCCCAGCACATCACCCATGCCACCACTGGCCATACCGGGGTTACCATCGCTACAGACCCGGGATGGCTCTTTCTCTTTAAGCACGATGGTCCCCGAGCCCTTAAGTACCGAGATCCCACCATAGCGCGCTACCAATTCATGGGCAGCGGCAAAACGATCCGTCTGCACCACGGCAGTATTGCTACCCAACAAACGTGCCGCTTCACCAGGATGAGGCGTGAGCACCCAATTGTTTTGAGCTTCGGTGCCCATAACGGCGAGCAGGTTGAGTGCATCGGCATCAAGCACCAGCGGCCCGCGAAATTCGAGTACCACAGAGAGCAAGTGCCGCGCCCATGGTGTCTGCCCAAGGCCGGGGCCGGCGAGTACCACCGTTGCCTTTTTCAGCAGTGGAATGAGTTCTGCCGCAGATTCGATACCATGCGCCATGACCTCCGGGCGCAACATACTCACCACCGGCACATGGGCCGCCCGGGTGGCCACACTCACCAGACCCGCGCCAACCCGCGCCGCCGCCTCTGCCGCCAGTGGCGCGGCCCCGGGATAACCCAGTTCACCCCCGACTATCAGCACATGACCGTAGTTGCCCTTGTGGGTAGCACGCGGTCGAGGAAGCAATGCGTCACGAGAGGTATCAAATTCAAGCCGATGCGCATCGGCATCCACACGCTTATATATAGCAGCCGGCACATCCAAATCGCTAAACAGGATATCGCCCGCGTATTCACGAGCTAGCCCGGTGTAGAGGCCCTGCTTGAGTCCGATAAAACTTATGGTTGCGGCAGCCCGCACTGCCACCCCAAGTATGCTGCCCGTATCGCTATGCAGCCCCGAGGGAATATCCAGCGCCAGCACGGGTGCGGGGCTCTCATTCATAGCCACAATGGCCGCTGCCCACTCACCTTCCACAGGACGACAGAGCCCGGTATCTAGGAGCGCGTCCACCAGCACATCGGCTTGCGCCAATGATGTCGCCTTGAATGATTCGCTAACAACTCCAGCCGCCGCCATGCCCTGGTAGGCCAAACGGGCATCGCCTAGCAGTTTCTCCGGAGCGGTGAGATAGA
The DNA here is from genome assembly GCA_021773645.1 of Gammaproteobacteria bacterium. Lineage (GTDB taxonomy): Bacteria > Pseudomonadota > Gammaproteobacteria > HK1 > HK1 > JAJFJV01. The sequence continues at coordinate 251,495 of JAJFJU010000010.1, read as the reverse complement.
GCAGTCGAACATCCAATCCAACCAGCTTGGCTAGGCGTGCAAGGATGAAACCATCACCCGCATTATTCCCGGCACCGGCAATCACCACGATTCGCTGTGCTTCGGGCCAACGCCCACGCAGCACATCAAAGGCCACGGCACTGGCACGCTCCATCAGCTCTATGCCGGGTATGCCGAACTCCTCTATAGCCACACGGTCCAACTCACGCACACTGGCGGCCCGGTAAAGCGCGGTGGGAAGGGACGGGCACATCGTCACAGGGGCCGGAACAGATGCTCCCGGTAATAAACCAGCTCGGTAATGGAATCGCGGATATCCTGCAGGGCTAGGTGCTGACTTTCCTTCACCAGGCCCTTGGCGACTTCCGGCGCCCAACGCGTCGCTAGTTCCTTTAACGTGCTGACGTCGAGATTGCGATAATGGAAATAGGCCTCTAACTCCGGCATACAGCGATGGAGAAAACGGCGGTCCTGGCAGATGCTATTGCCGCACATGGGCGAAGCACCAGCGGGAACATATTTGGCGAGAAATTCCAGCGTCATGCGTTCGCCATCCGCCTCACTGTAAGGGCTATCCTTAACTCGCTTAACCAGACCAGACTCGCCATGTTGCTTGGTATTCCACTGGTCCATGGCGCCCAGAGTCTGGTCACTTTGATGAATCGCTATCATCGGTCCTTCGGCAAGTATATTTAAAGCCGAGTCCGTAACGATCGTTGCGATCTCAATGATATAATCTTGATCCGTATCAAGACCCGTCATTTCCAGATCAATCCAGATGAGATTCCCCCCATCTTGCGCCATATTCATTACTCCGTATTAACGCCGTTGCCGGCTAACTTGTTTAACGCGGCAGAGTGCCATAAGCCCGAAAGCCTGAAAACCGCTATGAGCATATGGAAAACCCACCAATGAATGAATTCTCCATCGTTTTTCTTGCCGCCCTCACGCTGGCCACTACCATCCACTGCTGGCTTGCCCTGCGCCAGTTTCGCCGTGTCGGGGAACGACGCGGCGAGGTGCCCGCAGCCTTCAGGGAAAAGATCACCCTGGAAGCACACCAGAAGGCCGCCCATTATACCCGTGCGCGGGTACGGGTTTATCTGCTGGATCAGTTGCTTGGCGCTGGGGTTTTATTGATCTGGACCCTCGGCGGCGGGCTTGCACTGGTGGACGGCTGGTGGCGTGGGATGCTGGAAAGCCCCCTGTTTGGTGGTGCCGCCCTTATCCTCTCGGTATTCATCATCTCCGGGTTGCTGGATCTGCCGCTGTCCGCCTACCGCACCTTTGTGCTGGAACAGCGCTTTGGCTTTAATCGCTCCAGCATCGGCATCTTTTTCATCGACACTCTAAAACAAACCGCCTTGATGCTGGCCATCGGCACACCGCTGATACTCGCCATCCTGTGGGTCATGAGCCATGCCGGGCCTTATTGGTGGCTATACGCCTGGCTGCTCTGGAGTGCCTTCAGCCTGCTGCTGGCCTGGCTCTATCCCGCCTTCATTGCCCCACTTTTCAATAAATTCACAGCGCTCGACGATGAGGCGCTCAAATCCCGACTGGAGGGCCTGCTGGAACGCAACGGTTTTGCCCCCAATGGCATCTTTGTCGCCGATGGTTCGAAGCGAAGCAGCCACGGCAATGCCTTTTTCAGCGGCTTTGGTGCGCAAAAACGTATCGTTCTCTACGACACCCTGTTGGGCAGCCTGGAGCCCGAGGAAACCGAGGCCGTGCTGGCCCATGAACTGGGGCATTTCCGCCGTGGCCACATCCGCAAGCAGATGGCGATGGGCATGGGTTTTGGCCTGATAGCCTTCAGCATGCTGGGCTGGCTGATCCCACAAAATTGGTTCTACCACGGGCTCGGGGTGCCAGAACCCTCCCTCGCCATGGCCCTGGTGCTATTTCTCTTTGTCTCACCCTCGTTCAGCTTTTTCCTCAGCCCGCTGCTGGCCTGGTTTTCCCGCCGTCACGAATACGAAGCCGATGACTTTGCCGCGCACCAGACGGGGGCAGCTCCCCTCATCCAGGCCCTGGTGAAACTCTATCGAGACAATGCCAACACCCTGACCCCGGACCCGCTGTATTCCGCTTTCCATGAGACTCATCCGCCAGCACCGCTACGGATTGCCCATTTAGAGAGCAAACTGGACTAGGCTTTATTCAGTTAAACCCCGTTGGGACCGCCTATGAACGCACTATCAGAACTGCTCCAAAGTCATTGCAAGGCATGCGAAAGTGGCACTGTCCCTCTCACCCCCGAAGAAGCAGCGGCGCTCGCCACCATACTCCCGGACTGGGGGTTGGATAACCATTGTTTAAAAATGCAGCGAAGCTTCACCTTCTCTAACTTTCACGAAACCATGGCCTTTGTTAACGCATTGGCCTGGATTGCCCATCAGGAAGATCACCATCCCGACTTGGAGGTAGGTTACGCGCGGGTGGTGGTGCATTACCAAACCCATGCAGTGGGTGGGCTATCAGAGAATGACTTTATCTGCGCAGCAAAAGTGGATGCCCTGTTGATATGAGCACGTTTCCGCCGACCACAAACACCCCTGGAGCCGGATGAGCCAAAATCGTTCCGCAGGACGTACGAGCCGCCCAAGTCACAAGCGTGGCAAAAAATCCGCAACACACGATGGACTGGTTATTAGCAGTCACGGACGGCGCCTGAAACTGCGAGACGTAAAAGGCAAAACACGGCGCTGTGCCGTGCGCAGCGATGTGCCACCGCTGGTCTGTGGTGACCGGGTGCGCTGGTTGCCAGCGGAAACTGGGCGGCTGGGAGTGGTGGAATCGCTAATACCGCGCGACACCCTGCTCGCCCGCCCCTCACCCTCGGGCGTATTACGCCCGGTAGCGGCCAATCTTGACCTCATCCTGGTGGTGATTGCCCCCCAACCGCAGCCCTCCCTCAAGGAAATAGATTCCTATCTGGCGAATGCGGAATATCTCGGTATCAGCCCTGGATTGGTGGTGAATAAAGCAGAATTGCTGGATGAGACCGAGCGCGCCGCACTGGAGGCTCGCTACGCCCACTACGCCGCCATCGGCTATCCACTGATCTTTTGCAGTGCCTACAGTGGTGACAATCTGAATGCGCTACAACAAGCGCTGGCAGGGCACTGCAGCATCCTCGTGGGTCAATCCGGGGTCGGCAAATCCTCCCTCACCATGCGTTTGCTACCCGAGGTTAAAACTGCCGTTGGAGCGCTAAGCGATTATCATGGCTTAGGCCGTCACACCACCAGCTCTGGTAGCCTCTACCCGTTGCACGAGGCTGAAGGCGGTTTTCTTATCGACTCCCCCGGGGTGCGTGACTTCGGCCTCTGGCACGTGCCACAGCGGGAGCTAGCGAGACAATTCATCGAGTTCCGACCGCATATCATCAACTGCCGTTTTCGCGATTGCAGCCATCTCACTGAACCTGATTGCGCGGTACAAGCAGCGGTCGAGGAAGGCCTAATTAGCCGGGAACGAATGGAGAATTACGCGGCCTTATGGAAGGAGTCTGAGAACTAATCAGCTGGAGAAAACGATAATGAAAGTTGCGGTATTTGATACGTACGTGCCGAAGAAAGACGGCCAGACCATGCACTTCGATATCCTCGTGGCCGAGGGCACTGATGAAGCGAAGGTATTTACCTATGGCCTGGAATATCTGGCCAGCGTAGATCAAGAAGGGCAACCCCTTAGTACCACTGAGTGCCGTTTCTGCCACATCGAACAGGCGGAGCCCGCAATAGAGACTGAAATCGGCAACAGCGGCTACTACATCCTCAAAATGGAAAACTGCCCTGGGCAGTAGCTAGTCAGCCTGTGGCGTTTGGTTAAGCCACAAGAACACTCCGGTAACACATACCGCAGCCACTAACTGCACGCCGATAAAAGCTGGCGCATCAACTGGCTGAATGCCGGTAAAGGTGTCCGTCAGGGTACGGCCGATGGTCACTGCTGGATTGGCAAAAGAGGTGGACGAGGTAAACCAGTATGCCGAGGTAATAAACAGCCCCACCGCATAGGGCACCGCCTCAGGTCGGCTGCGCAAACAACCCAAGATAGCGGCCAACAAACCAAAGGTTGCGATAAACTCCCCAGCCCATTGCCCAACTCCAGTACGCACGGTAGTCGAACTCATCAACAGCGGCTCACCAAACATCAAATGGGCTGCCAGCACCCCACACACAGCACCCGCCACTTGGGCCAGTACATAACCCAGGCCTCGCCCCCAGGTGATTTTCTTCATCAGCAAGCAGGACAACGTCACCGCGGGGTTAAAGTGTGCACCAGAAAAAACCCCGAAGATCAGAATTAACACCACCAGAATGGCGCCGGTAGAAAGGGTATTCGCCAACAGCGCGATGGCCTCATTCCCCCCCGCCAGGCGGTCCCCCATGATGCCCGAACCCACCACCGTGGCGAGTAAAAAGGCCGTCCCCAGCCATTCTGCAAAGAGCGCTCGTCGAAGACATTGATCAGTCATTACAATATTTCCCAAAAGGGTCCTAAACAAACCGGGTTATGAGGCATTAGAAAGCGGTTGGCACACCGGCATACACAAACCTGGGTGCCCACCACAGCAGTCTTCGTAGAGAAACTGCATCAGGCCCTGCATCTCGGTGAAATCAGCACGATAGACGATCTGCCGACCGTGACGCTCAGACAGTAGCAATCCGGCGTGCTGCAGATCCTTCAAATGAAAGGAAAGCGTGGGTGCGGCAACCCCGAGGCGACTTGCGATCTCCCCCGCAGCCAACCCCTCCTCACCCGCACGAACCAGTAAACGGAATATTGCCAGACGAGTTTCCTGAGCCAGGGCAGATAATGCAGCAATTACTTTAATTGAATTCATTTTTATACTTATTGAACTATGAAAACGAACTATAACCCCTCCCGACATTCGAAGACAAGCAATAAGCACCCTTGCGTTTACATTCTGGGCATTAGCGTCTATACCCTTTACCTGCCTTGTATTCAGGAGAAGCAAGCACCATGCGTGAAGTCATGATTGTTGAAGGAGTACGTAGCCCCATAGGAAAATTCGGTGGCGGGCTTTCCACGGTGCGGCCGGATGATCTGCTCGCCCACGTGCTGGCAGCGCTAATGGAGAAAACCGGGGTCGATCCTGCACTGATAGAGGATGTTTACGCCGGCTGTGGCAATCAAGCAGGTGAAGACAACCGCGACGTAGCACGCATGGCGGCACTGCTTGCCGGTTTCCCGGTGGAGGTTCCCGGGGTAACGCTCAATCGCAATTGTTCCTCAGCCTTAGAGGCCGTGAATCAGGCAGCCAAGGCGATCCTGGTGGGCGAAGGAGATGTTTATATTGGTAGCGGCGTAGAATCCATGAGTCGCGCCCCCTGGAGCCTCCCCAAACCCAGTCGCTCACCGAGCACAGAAGCACCGAAAATGTGGGATACCACTGTCGGTTGGCGCTACAACAACCCCCGCCTTGATGCCCTCTATCCCATTATCAGCCTGGGGGAAACCGCAGAAAATGTAGCTGAACTGATGGATATCAGCCGCGAGGAGCAGGATGCCTACGCGCTGGAGAGTCATCGCCGCACCGTAGAGGCTATGAACAAAGGCCATTTTCAGACCCAGATCGTGCCTGTAGAGGCACCTACCAGGCGGGGCAAGACCCAGACCATCACGCTAGACGAGCATCCGCGTTATCGCGAGGTGGACGGGGGCTTTGAACTAGGCACCACGGTGGAACAACTCGGGAAACTGCGACCTGCCTTCCGTAAAGGCGGAACAGTCACTGCGGGGAATTCCAGCGGCATCAATGATGGTGCTGCGGCCCTGCTGCTGATGGAGGGCGAGCGTGCCGAAGCCCTGGGGCTAAAGGCGAAGGCACGCTGGCTCGGCTCGGCCGTAGCCGGCGTCGACCCCGGGGTCATGGGCCTGGGCCCAGTGCCGGCGACTCGAAAATTGCTCAAACGTCTCGGCATTGGTATCGAAGAAATCGGTCTGGTGGAAATTAATGAGGCCTTTGCAGCTCAAACCATCGGCTGCATGCGGGAACTGGGCATCGACCCCGCCATTACCAACGTCAACGGCGGCGCCATTGCCCTCGGCCATCCCACCGGTTGCTCAGGGGCGCGCATCCTCGTCACCCTGCTGCATGAAATGGCCCGCCGCGCACCCACTCAACCCCGCCCCTTCTACGGCCTTGCCACCCTGTGTGTCGGGGTTGGTATGGGTGTTGCCACTGTTATTGAATGGATTGGAGACTAGTTAATGAAGCGCCCGCTGGAAGGTATCCGCGTTATCGGCATGGAGCAGTACATGGCCGGCCCCTATTGCTCACTATTGCTGGCAGACGCTGGCGCCGAGGTAATCAAGGTGGAGCGCCCTGGTAGCGGCGATCCGCGTCGCTCCATGCCGCCTTTCGCAGAGCGCGGGGACAATCGCAAGGCCGCCGGTTTCATGGCCTACAACCGCAACAAGAAAAGCATCGCTCTGGATTTGCGGGGCGATAGCGGCAAGGAAGTTTATCGCCGGCTGGTGGCCAGCGCCGACGTGGTGGTGGAGAACCTGCGACCCGGCTCACTTGATCGACGCGGCATCGGCTGCGAGGCCATGCGCAAACTAAATCCCCGCCTCATCTACGCCATGATCTCCGGCTTCGGCCGTCTGCCTGGATTTGAAGGACCCTACGGTGACCGCCCCGCCTTCGACATCGTCGCCGAGGCCATGAGCGGAATCATGCATCTGGTGGGCTTTGAGGATAAACCGCCCTCCTGGACCATCTACGGCATGGCCGATATTTACTCGGGCATGGTCACTGCCTTTGGCATCATGCAGGCGCTCTACATGCGCGAGCGCACCGGCGAGGGTCAGATAGTGGACTCCGCCATGTACGACAATATGCTTTCGCTTAATGAAAGCATGGTCACCCTGCACTCCGTGGCCGGCCAGTCACCGCATCGGGGCCGGCTACAAAATACCTATCCCCGGGGCGCGTTCCGCACCCAGGACGGTTATATCGCGGTGAACGTGCCTGATGAACGTATCTGGAAACGCCTGTGTGTGGCCATGGGTCGGCCGGAACTGGCGGAGGATCCGAGGAGCAACAGCGTTACCGCGCGAGTCGCTAACCGGGAATACCTCGATCCGATTATCGAGGCGCTTTTCGCAAGTCTCACCCGAGAACAGGCAGTGGATAAACTCAACGCCGCCGGCGTACCCACAGGCCCCGTGCACACCGCGGAAGACATCTTCAGCTGCCCCCAAGTGGCGGCCCGGGGCATGTTGCTCCCCGTGGATGATCCGGAAATTGGTGAATACCGCTTCTCCAGTACCGCCCCCATGCTTTCCGGCGCGCCAGAGAAGGCACATGAACCAGCACCAGCACTCGGCGCCCACACCCGCGAACTCATGGAACAGGAATTGGGTTATAGCTCGATGGAAGTGGATGAATTGGCGGGGGAAGGCGTCATTCAAGTCGCCTGAGGAAGCTTGTAGCCTAGATGAAGCGCAGCGGAATCCAGGCTACTCACTTTCGTAGATTATGAGGCGAGATGTAGAGAAAAGTAGGGGCCCACGCATGTGCTATCTTTAACGATTGCATTGCCCTGATCGGTACCCGCCATGCAACTCCTTGCGGCTACAAACCACGCCAACGTCATCGCGTTTCAGGCCGCGGGAAGTGCGCGTGAGCAGCCTTCCCGCCAGCTTCCGGAAGAACGTGTCGTTCAGGGTGAGTTACTGGAGCGCCCGGCAACTGACGGCGGCCTATTGGGGCAAAGCGCACAGAGCCTACGCTTGCTGAATGCAGTCTCCGGTGCCATAGAGAAACAAGCACCTCGCAGAATATCTCCCGAAGCCGCTATCGCGGCCTACCGTGCCACCGCACGGATCCTTACGCCACGCGAGCCAACACTCAATCTACAAGCCTAAATCCGACAGACTCCTAGGCCTGCAGGCGTTCGATTAAACGATCTTCCAACTCAATGCGGTTGGCCAACTGTTCCCCTAGCTGGGAAAGATCCACGGAAAGTTCATTGGGCAACACCGCGTTTCCGCCCTCGTACTTACTATTAAAGGCAACCACCGACTCGGTAGTATCGGAAATCTCTGGATAAAGTTCTTCTGCCAATTTGCGCACGCCATGACGTCGCTCGCGGCCATCACCAATACGCTCGTAAAGCCCAAAATGGCCGACGGCGATATAGTCCACCAGCAGCTCACAAAACTCTTTGAGTAACGCCTGCACTGGCTGTTCATCCTTGAAGGGCTCCAAGCCACCGGCACGGCACAATAGCGCCAGCACATGGCTGCGCTCGGTCAGCATATGTTCAATCAACTCACGGGTACGTAATCTACGGTCCTGAGATGTCGCCACTTCACTCATGTTTCGCCCTTCCTGTGATCCCCAATGGAATCCGAATCATACTGCACTTGAGGGCTATTGCATCAGGGATACGCTCTCATCGGAACTTTAAGGGATAATCCCCCTGCCGAATGCGCCCAAAGTGTCTGGAAAACGTGCCTCCCAAAAACTCTCAACCCCCGTCCCAAACCGAGCTCCTGGAGTTGCCCTATCCGCAAGATGCAGCGGCGCTGTTTGCCCGCATCCAGCCTTTGCCGCGACCCGTTTTCCTCGATAGCTGCCATTCGCACTATGCGGATACGCGCTACAGTCTGTTTGCAGCCGAACCACGCGTGGTGCTCAGTACCCGTCGCGGCATCACAACGATTCAGGATGCCCACAGTGTGCAACAGGCCAGCACGCATCCCCTGAAACTATTGCGCGAGGCGCTGGGAACACCCCAAGCCGCCATCCCCGGGCTGCCCTTCACGGGGGGAGCCATGGGTTACTTTGGCTACGATCTCGGTCGTTGCAACGAATACTTGCCAAGCATCGCTCATGACGACCTCGGCATGCCGGAAATGGATGTGGGGATCTATGACTGGGTGGTGGTCATCGATCATCAAGAAAAAAGGGCCGTGCTGGCGGGCAAGACCCCGGCCCATATCGTGGAGTGCCTACAAGCAAAGTCAGCGCCAGCCCCGGGGCGCTATACCTTGGGCAATCAAGTCCGTAGCAATATGGATCAGGCCCAATACCAGCGGGCCTTCCAACGGGTACAGGCTTATATACACGATGGTGATTGCTATCAGGTCAATCTGGCGCGGCGCTTCGAGGTAGATTTTTCCGGCGATCCCTGGGCCTTGTATCAACGCCTGCGCAGGTTGAGCCCCGCCCCCTTCGCCGCCTATCTTGAGACCAGCGACGGGGTGATTCTATCCAACTCCCCCGAACGCTTTCTGCGGCTACAGGGAGATGAAGTGCTGACCACGCCCATCAAGGGCACCCGTCCGCGTAGTGCCGATATGCGGGAGGACGAACAGTTGGCCCAGGCGCTACGAAACAGCCCCAAGGATCAGGCGGAAAATCTGATGATCGTCGATCTGCTGCGCAATGATCTGGGCAAAAACTGCCGCCCGGGCAGCATCCAAGTACCACAGCTTTTTGAGCTGCAATCCTTTGCTTTGGTTCACCATCTGGTAAGCAGCGTTACTGGCCATCTGAAAGCAGGAAAGCATGCCACCGACCTACTCCGTGGCTGCTTCCCTGGCGGCTCGATCACAGGTGCCCCGAAACTGCGTGCCATGGAGATCATTGAGGAACTGGAGCCGTACCGCCGCGGGGTGTATTGCGGTGCCATCGGCTATCTTGGCTTTGACGGTGGCATGGACACCAACATCGCTATCCGCACTCTGGTGATTCACCGCGATAGGGCCTATTACTGCGCGGGCGGCGGGCTGGTGGCAGATTCCAATGCCGATGCCGAGTATGCAGAGATCCTGGACAAAGCCGAGGCCCTGTTTAGGCTGCTAGTGTAAAGACGTACTCCCACCGTTGTCGTCCTTGATCGGCGCTGGACCGGACCCCGATATTGTTTCCAGTTCACCATCGGGTCTAAGGCATGGCAACCCACCACTTCCCAGGCCATTTTCCGCCACCGCCTGGGCCAATAAGGCGCTGATATCCGTCGCCGTCAGTGCCGGACTATAGAGATAACCCTGGGCAATATCGCAACCCGCCTTGCGTAAAAAGGCAAGTTGCGCCCGAGTCTCCACCCCCTTCGCCTGCACCTGGTAACCCAGGCCCTTGCCAATAGACAACATACCGCCCACCAGACAACGTCTTTTCTCATCAGTGGCCACCTTGGCCACCAGCGAGCAATCAAGTTTGAGCCCGTCGGCCAGGTGACGTTGAAGGTGAGCGATAGACGCAAACCCGGTACCAAAGGTATCGACGGTCAGATGTACGCCGCGATTCCGCAACTCTGCCAGCGCCTCTGTGGCGACCCTCGTTTGCTCGAAAAAAGCCGGCTCATTCAGCTCCATAATCAAATCCCCAGGGTGTAGCCCGGTGTGTTCCAGAATTTCCGGGATTACCTCAGCGATGCGGCCACGCTTTAATTGCCGCTCGCTCACATTCACCGCCATGCGCAAGCCACCATAGCCCGTGGCATGCAACTGCTGTAACTGACGACAGGCCTGACCCAGTGCCCATTCACCCATGGGTACGATCAATCCGGTCTGCTCCGCGATGGGAATAAAGCGCTCCGGCGACACCACACCATATTCGGGATGTTGCCAGCGCAACATGGCCTCCAGCGCAATCACTTCACCGCTCACGACATTCACCAGGGGTTGGTAAATGAGGCTCAGTTCATCACGTTCCAGAGCATGGCGTAACGCCGCCTCCAGGCTCACCCGCTCGCCTATCCCGGCCGCCAAGGATGAACTGAAGAATTGGTAATTGTTCTTACCCTCTGCCTTGGCCCGGTAGAGGGCCAGATCCGCATGCTTCATCAGCACCGTGGCATCCGTGCCATCTTGCGGATAAAGGCTAACGCCCAGGCTGGCCCCAATGAACACCTCGTGCCTCTCCAACATGAAGGCCTCATTGAGGGTGCAGAGGATACTTTCCGCCGCCAACGCCACCGCCTGAGGCTCATTGATCTCTTCCAGGATAAGTAGAAATTCATCGCCACCGAGCCGGGAAACGGTATCTTCCTTACGCATCCGTTCTTCAAGACGCCGGGCCACCTGTTTTAACAACTCATCACCAATGGGATGCCCCAGGCTGTCGTTCACATCCTTGAAAGCATCCAGATCCAGGAAAATCACCCCCACTTGCAGCTCGTTCCGCTGTGCTCGCTCGAGCGCATGATTCAGCCTTATTCGGCACAACAGACGGTTGGGCAAGCCGGTCAGGGCATCGTGGTGAGCGAGATATTCCATCCGTTCCTGAGAGCGCTTAAGTGCCGTGATATCCGACAGCACACTGACGTAATGGCTGGTCTCCCCCGCCGAATTCCGCACCGCACTAATAGTCAGCCACTCGGGGTAAACCTCCCCGCTCTTGCGCCGATTCCAGATCTCACCACGCCACACACCATCCTCTGTCAGTGCACGCCACATCTCCACATAGAAAGCCTGGTTATGGCGCCCCGACTGCAAAATGCGTGGATTTCTGCCCAGAACCTCGGCCTCGCTATAACCAGTGATCCGGGTAAAGGCCGGATTAACCGCAAGAATCCGTGGCTCTGTAGAGGCGATAACCATCCCTTCGCTACTGTTTTCGTAGAGACTCCGGGACTGCCGCAAACGCTGCTCCATTTCGCTGCGCTCACGAAGGATTTGGGCATTTTCCAACGCCACTGCTGCACCCGCCGCCAGGCCCTCCAATAACTCCACATCTTGCGACGTAAAGGGGCCATCGCATTTGTCGTGCAGCTCAAAACAACCCAACAAGGCACCATCACGGGAAAGGATCGGAACATCAATCAGATTCAAAAAGCCGAGTTTCTGCCGGATTTCCTGAACCACATGCGGGTCTGTGCATGCATCCTCAGACAGATATGGCTTGGCGGTGCGCATCACCTCCCCCGGCACGCCCTCGCCTTCACTAAAGCGATAGTCGATGGGCATCACCTCGGTGCCCCGATGATACTCACGGAAAACCATTTGGCTTCCTTCCATACGCCCTGCGGCCCCGGAGGTGGCATCGGTGAGCTGCATGGCATTGGAAACCAGCGCGCGCAAAATTGAAGGGCTCTCCAGTACCGTATTGATTTCGCGCACGGCGGCAGATAGCAAATGCAATTGCTGCTGCCGTTTTTTGAGCAGCTGCAAAGGCTGACGCAAACCACCCGCCACAATCAGGTGGTAAATGCACCACAGGGACAACAGGGTAAAAACGTGACTCAAGTAGCCCAAGCCACTGCCTGTCCCGTAACTAAAGCCACCAATTCCAGCAAACAGGGCCAGCCCCAGAGCGCTTAATATCCAGGCCAGGAATCCACCTTCAAGACTCTCGCGTAGACCCCAGAAGCGATACCCGGCAGCCAACAACAACACAACCGTTGTGCTGGTCACGGCAAAGCGAAAAGCCTCTAGGCTCCCGACCAATAAAAACAGCTCGCCCAAGATGAGCACAGCCAGCAAACCCGCACATAAACCGTGAGCGGCAAATACTTTTCCTCGTCCAACCGCCTGTCCCATAGCTCCCGGAGCAGCGAACATCACAAAGCTTGAAAACAGCGCCGGAACCATGCCAAAACGGATGAATACATCACTCTTGGCCACACCACTAACACCTACCTCAAGATCCAACAGGATGTGTGTCAACTGAAGAACAGCCGTCCAAAAGAGGCCAAGGGAGAGGAATAGCACCAGACGGTTTTGTGACAAAGAGAAGCTGTGCCAACCCACCACTGCAATCATCGCCGCCAGTACGATACCGAAGAATTCGGCGAGGAAATGGTAAAGATCGAGGCTATAGGCAGCCCCGGCGGCCAAGGCAACCACTAAAACAAATGGCACCATCCCTGTGCGCCAAGCTGCTACCGAAAAGGGCAGCGAGCCTTTACCCAATGAGCGCACTTTCAACCTCTGCGACTAACGAAAAATGATGCATACCGCATCTACGTTATATGCCCTTTTGATTGATTTTTCCACCCTGTATTACACACGGAAACAGACCTCCCCCCTGGTGCCCGCCAATTCCCCAAAGAGTGATGCCATAGCAGGCGTTCAGGGATTCTTTTATGCTAAGGTCGCGAGCGCGGGATGGCCCGCGGGGTATTGCACAGGAATTGCTTATGCGTCTGAGGATTCTGGGTTGTAGTGGTGGCATCAGTGCCGGGCTACGCACCACCTCATTTTTACTGGATGATGAAATCCTCATTGATGCCGGCACGGGCGTCGGCGACCTTACATTGGACGAAATGCGCCGCGTGCGCCATATCTTCATAACCCACTCGCATCTGGATCACGTCGCCTCGATTCCAAAGATCCTCGACACCCTGTTTACCGATATTGAAGATCCCATCCAGGTCCACGCGCAACCGGAAACCATCGAGGCCCTCACCACCCACATTTTTAACTGGACCATCTGGCCAGACTTTGCGGTGCTTCCCAATCAACACGCTCCAGTGATGAAATACGTCCCCATGTCTCCCGGGGAATCCGTAACCATCGCCAGCAACACGCTGGAGATGATTCCGGTTAACCACATTGTGCCGGGGGTGGGCTATCTGGTTTCCCGCGGGGAAAAGAGCTTTTGCTTTAGCGGTGACACCACCACCAATGACTCGTTATGGGAGCGACTGAACCAGCAGAAGACCCTAGATCTGCTGTTAGTGGAATGTGCCTTTGCCGAGCGAGATCACCCGATTGCGGAGCTAGCCAAGCACTACTGCCCCGAACTATTGATGACGGATTTGAAAAAGCTCAAGCATCGCCCCCGGATAGTCATCTCCCACCTGCAACCGGGAGATGAGGAGCTGATCATGCAGGAATGTGAGGCCTTGAATACGGGCTTTGATATCGCTCCCCTCAAGGGTGGCGACATCTTCGAAATTTAAATATTAATCGTAGCGTGAATCCTTCCACTCACGTACCGCTCCGAATATCTCCGCCGCTGAATCCAGTTTCCGACCAGCAAACTCCTCTGCCGACTGTTTGACTCCCAACACGTGGCCACGCAGAAAGGGATTAACCCGTAATTCCTGTTCCAGGCTGGAAGGCACCGTAGGTTCTCCACGCTGCCGTAGCGCTTTGGCCTCGGTCTCCCGCGCCAGTAAATCGGGATTATCAGCCTCCACCCACTTGGCAAAACCGATGTTATCCAGAGTGTACTCATGGGCACAGTAGACTTTGGTGTCACTCGGCAGTGCCGCCATCTTCGCTAAGGACGCACTCATTTGCTCCGGTGTGCCTCCAAATAAACGACCGCAGCCCACGCTAAACAGCGCATCGCCACAAAACAGTGCGCCCGCGCCAAAATAAGCGATATGTCCGGTGGTATGTCCCGGCACATCCAGCACCTCAAAATTCACGCCCAGCTCCTCCAGACATACCCGATCGCCCTCCTGAAGCTTTTGATCGTTGGCTGGAATATGTTCTCCTGCGGGGCCATAGATAGTTGCATCGGGATAATGCAGCAGTAAACGACGGATGCCCCCGGTGTGATCCATATGGTGATGGGTAATCAGAATGGCCGAGAGCTCAAGCCCCTTCTGCTCGAGAACGGCAATCACGGGCGGAGCATCCCCAGGGTCCACGACCACAGCGCTGGAACTACCTTCTCTTGAAAGCAACCAAATATAGTTATCCGCAAACGCGGTGATAGGAGAAACCTTCAACATCCAAACAAAATCCTCATAGGCGATCTATACAACACTGTAGCAATTATAGTGCCAATTATACTTTGCTGCTGTGCGCTGGCCGACCTTTCAGCACATAGATCGACAGGGCTACCCAGATCAGCACAAAACTTAGGCCATGAGCCAAGGAAAATGGTTCACCAAATATAAAGACTGCCAGTACAAAATGGCTGGTGGGTACGATGTATTGCAATAAACCCACGGTGGCTAGCGTCAAACGTTTGGCGGCCTGAGCAAAGAGGATGAGAGGTGCAGCCGTTGCCAGCCCAGCCAGGATTAGATAGCTATCTAGCCGCACATCACCAGCGCCAAATACACCACTTCCCGTGGCCTGTAGCCAGGCCAGATAGGGCAGAGCCGCGACTAATAAAAGCATGGTCTCCACCAACTGCCCACTGATGGCATCCACCGGTGCCAGCTTGCGGATCAGCCCATAAACCCCAAAGGAAAAAGCCAGCCCCAAGGCCACCCACGGAAAGGTGCCTAGCTGCAAAGTCTGATTGAGTACACCAGCCGTTGCCAGGCCAACGGCAAATAGTTGCCAGGGCCGCAGACGCTCACCCAGAAATATAAAGCCAAACACCACCGAAACCAGGGGGCTGATAAAGTAGCCCAGGCTCGATTCCAACACCCGATCATGGGCAACGGCCCAGATGAATATGCCCCAGTTAAGGCTAATAGCCAGGCCGGAAAATAGCATGGTTCCCAGCAGCCGACGATTGAGGAATATCCGCACAATTTGTTCCCAACGCCGTAACAAGCTCACCAACAAAGAGACAAACACCACCGACCAGATCACCCGGTGAGCGAGTACCTCCAGGGCCGGCACCATCGTCAGCAGCTTGAAATAGAGCGGAAACAGCCCCCAGATAGCGTAAGCGCCTAGGGCAAAGAAAATTCCCGCTGGCGATAGTGCCTGTTCCTCAGGCTGACCGCCTGCACTTGAATCTGCCATGAATTCTTAGCCGAGTACTAACTGAAATAAAAAGAAGAAGGTGATGGAAAGCACCGCGCCGGCCGGCAGGGTAACAGCCCAAGAGAGAAAAATGGTGCGTACGACATCAAGCCGCAGGGCACCAATTCCACGGGCAAAACCCACCCCCAGCACGGCACCCACCAGAGTCTGGGTGGCTGAGATCGGCAGCCCCGTTCCCGAGGCTAATACCAGTGTACTGGCAGCACCCAGTTCCGCGGCAAAGCCACGGCTGGGAGTAAGCTCGGTAATACCGCGACCAATGGTAGCCATCACCCGGTGACCAAAGGTAGCAAGGCCAATGACGATGCCCACGCCACCAAGAAGTAAAACCCAGATCGGCGTCGCCGAATGCACCGCAATATCTCCCCCGGACTGCACAATACCAATCACCGCGGCAACCGGACCAATGGCGTTGGCCACATCATTGGAACCATGAGCGAAAGCCATGCCGATAGCCGTGAAAACCATCAATATCGCAAAGATTTGTTCCATGCTGACATGGTGAACATCCGGGTCATCGCCAGTTCCTGGCGTCAGCCTATGGATTAACCAAGCACCTACAACGGCAATACCAACACCGATCCCGATAGCAATCACTACTGACTGCATTACCGAAAGCTCCAGACCAACGTGCTTCAGACCTTTAACAAGGGTCACCATAGAGATGACAAAACCCACCAAAAAAATGTAGCCGGGTACGTATTTTCGAGCCTTGGCAACGGGATCGGGAGTATCGATCACCAACCATTGCACGCTGCTAAATAGTGCATAGGCAATTGTGCCCGCAAATACCGGGGAGACGATCCAACTCAAGGTTATGGTGCCCACCTTTCCCCAGTTGACGGCATCAACACCGATACCAGCAATACTGAAGCCAACCATCGCACCGATGATGGAATGGGTGGTGGAAACCGGCCATCCCCTGCGCGTCGCCAGCAGCAACCAGATGGCCGCGGCCAGCAGCGAGGAAAGCATGCCGTAGACCAACAGCTCTGGAGTCCCCGACAGGGAGGAGACATCGACGATATCTTTGCGAATAGTCCGTGTGACCTCGCCGCCAGCAAGAATGGCCCCGGCCATCTCAAATACCGCGGCAATGATAATTGCCTGGCGGAAACGGATGGCCCCTGAACCCACTGAGGTCCCCATGGCATTGGCCACATCATTGGCGCCAATACCCCAGGCCATGAAGAGCCCGAAGACCACGGCAAGGCCAAGATAAAGTGTTCCAAATTCCATCAGCACAAGTGCTCGAATGGCCGCCGATTAGCGTGCGAGCATCAACTGCAAACGGTTGCCCACACGCTCGCCAAGATCCGCAATTTCACCAATCCAATCAATAATCCGGTACCAGAAAACCACATCCACGGGAGAATAATCCGCCTCGATGGCAAACAGGCTGCGGCGCAAACGGCGCTCGAGCTTGTCGGTTTCACGCTCGATCTGATGCAGTTCATCGATCATTTTTTCCACCCGTTGCACGGCACCACCGCGAAAACCTGCCGATACCAACTCATCCAGTTGATCCACGACGCCACGGGCCTGGGCCGAGGTCTCCACACAACGCCGAACAAATCGGGCTAGCGGTTTGGCCAGAGGTTCGGGGAGTTTCATTTCTCGCCCCACGACCACACCGGCAATATCCCGTGCCATATTGGCAATCTTGTCCTGCATGGTGAGCACCTCCAACACCTGCTCCCGGGACATAGGCATGAGCAGGCCCCGGGGCAAGCGACCGCGCAGTTTGTGCTTGAGATCATCCGCTGCGTTCTCCCGCACCGCGATCTCCTTTTGTATCTCGGTGGCACGCGCCATATTTCCCGCCGCCACCGCCTGGAAAAAAGGTTCCAGCTCCTGCACACAGAGCTGCACCCGCTCCATATGCTGTTGCAGTGGTCGTACCGGTGAAGGTGCGAACAGGCGGGTAATAGCACTCTTGAAGGCCATGTTATTTCTCCCAAGCGGTTGCCCAGCCTAATCAGGACATTGAATAGTATTGAATGAAAGTCTAGCTGGAATGGCGGAAAGATCTGACGTCCCGCTGGAGCTAATCTATCCGGAGATATAACATGGCACCGGTCCACGGCCTGCCGCCAGTGCCACCCCAAAAATCACATGGATTTCCGCCACTATGAGCAAAACACACAGCATGCCCGACCATCTCTACTTTCAGTTAGGCGGATTCGGCGATCGCCAGAGTCTGGAACTTGAAGAAAACGGAGCGCTCATTATCGAAAGTGGTAATGCCGGCATCTCATGGTTCTATCCCGGTGAAAAAAATACCACCAAGTGGGAAACGCCTAATGCGGAAAAATGGGCAGCCTTTATGACCTGCCTGGAAGAACTCAAAGTCTGGCACTGGGAGCCACAGTATTTTCAGACCGACATGTGCGATGGCATCCAGTGGGAAGTGAAGCTTGAGCTAGGCGACAAATCCCTGCACAGCCACGGCACCAACAAGACGCCCGATGGCTTTGACGAGTTCAAGGCAGCGGTAAAAGAACTGCTCTCCTGACTCCGTAGGTGAGGCGGCCTAGGCTAGGCAGAAACCTAGTAGCCCAGATGCAGCGATAGCGGTAAATGCTGTCTTCCTGGATTCCACTTCGTTTCATCCAGGCTACGGGCTGAAACTAGGCCGATTTCGCCAGCCGAGATTCTATCTCCTGCACCTTTAGATATTCATCGTAGGAACCACTGAAGTTCACCAATCCATCCCGATTCATTTCGATGATGCGGGTGGCCAGCGATGACACGACCTCACGGTCATGGCTGACGAATATCAGCGTGCCAGGATAGTTTTCCAGCGCCAGATTCAGCGCCTCAATGGTCTCCATATCCATATGATTGGTGGGCTCGTCCATCAACAAGACATTGGGCTTTTGCAGCATCAACTTGCCAAATAGCATGCGTCCGCGCTCGCCACCAGAGAGAATCTTGACCGACTTGTTAATGTCATCCTTGGAAAATAACAAGCGCCCCAAAGTCCCACGCAGGCTCTGCTCATCATCACTCTTCTGACGCCACTGGCTCATCCAGTCAAATAGCGTCATATCCTCGGCGAAATCCTCGGTATTATCCTGAGGATAGTAGCCAAGCCGAGCATTTTCCGACCACTTCAAACGCCCCGAATCCTTTTCAAGGTCACCACACAGGGTGCGCAGCAGGGTCGTTTTACCGATGCCATTGGGACCGATGATGGCAATCCGCTCACCAGTCTCCACCAGCAAATCCAATTTGGAAAATAATGGCTCCTCGCCATAGCCCTTGGTCAGGCCCTTTATTTCCACCGCTAAGCGATAGAGCTTTTTGTCCTGCTCAAAAAGAATATATGGACTCACACGGCTGGATGGCTTGATATCCTCCAGCTCTATCTTTTCGATCCGCCGGGCCCGTGAGGTAGCTTGCCGAGCTTTCGAGGCATTAGCCGAAAAACGGCTGACGAAGGCCTGTAATTCAGCGATCTGCTTTTTCTTGCGGGCATTATCGCCCTGCTGGCGCTCCCGCACCCGCGTGGAGGCGATCATGTATTCATCATAATTACCCGGATAGACCCGCAACTCGCCGTAATCAAGATCTGCCATATGGGTGCAGACACTATTGAGGAAATGCCGATCATGGGAAATGATAATCATGGTGCTATTGCGCTTGCTCAGCACCTCCTCCAGCCAGCGAATAGCGTTGATATCCAGGTTATTGGTGGGCTCGTCCAGCAGCAGAATATCAGGATCCGAGAACAGCGCCTGGGCCAGCAGTACACGCAGCTTCCACCCCGGCGCCACCGCGCTCATGGGTCCCTCATGCTGCTCCAGCGGAATGTCCAGCCCCAGCAACAACTCCCCGGCACGGGATTCCGCGGTATATCCATCCATCTCGGCGAAGGCATTCTCCAGCTCCGCCACCTGCATGCCCTCCTCCTCACTCATCGCCGGCAGGCTGTAGATACGATCACGCTCGCTTTTCACCTCCCACAGCTCGGCGTACCCCATGATCACCGCGTCGATGACGCTGTATTCCTCAAAGGCAAACTGGTCCTGACTCAGCTTCCCCACCCGTTCATTGCTATCGATGGAGACGTTTCCCGAACTAGCCTCAAGGTCGCCCCCGAGAATTTTGATCAGAGTGGATTTTCCACAACCGTTAGCACCGATCAATCCGTAACGATTACCGTCACCAAACTTGGAGGAGATGTTTTCAAACAGGGGCTTGGCACCGAATTGCATGGTGATATTGGCGGTAGTAATCAAGAGACTTCTTCCAGATATGAGGGTTATGGATAAATCGGCAGCTACAACAAAAAAGACCCGCCAGCAGCGGGTCATCATCGCTTATGGCTAGGATAAAACCGCATAAGCATTTGTTTTTATTTAAAATACGACGATGTTCTGAACTCTGATCTTACACGATGGAGGATAGGCGCACCAGACTCATACCCTCCACTTGTGGCGCCCGCTATAATCTCAACACGGGCATTGCCTTGCCATTACTCTCTTCACCCATGAGCAACCGACTTCAATGAACTGGATGATAACCAGCGCCATAGCCCTTTCCCTTCTCCTCCTTGGGCTCCCCATCTATCTGCAATGGCAAGCACGCCGACAATTGCGAGAAAGTGACCAGCGCTGGCTACTGGCCTTGGAGGGTAATCGAGATGGCGTATGGGATTGGAATATGGCCACCAATGAGGTTTTCTTTTCCACACGCTGGAAAGAGATGCTCGGCTACGCCGATGCTGAAATTGGCAACAGCCTGGATGAATGGGATAAACGCATTCATCCAGATGACAAGGAACAAACCCTTGTCGATGTGAATCGGCATTTCGCCGGTGAAACCCCCTACTACGAAAACGAACATCGCGTGCTATGCAAGGACGGCTCCTATAAATGGATACTGGACCGCGGAAAAATAATTTCGTGGACTAAAGATAACGAACCACTGCAGATGATCGGCACCCATACAGATATCAGCCAGCGCCGAGTGATGGAAACAAAGCTAATTGAGAGTGAACATAAATTCAGATCACTGGTGGAAGCCGCACAGATTCTGCCGTGGAAATACAATCTGAAGGAGGGCCGATTTACCTTTGTGGGTGCCCAGATAGAGGCAATGCTCGGCTTTACAACTGATACCTGGACAGATTTAGAATCGTGGTCAAACAGTATCCACCCCGATGATCGCCACCCTTCCATAACCTATTGCAGCCTATCAACGGAGGCCGGCGAGGATCATGATTTCGAATACCGATGTATATCCGCCAGCGGGAAAATTGTCTGGATTCGCGACATAGTCACGCTGTTGAAAGATAAGCATGGAAAGCCATACGAATTAGTTGGTTTCATGCTCGATATCACTGATCGCAAACAGGCAGAGGAAAGCCAGCGGCTTGCAGCCAGTGTTTTCGTCCATTCTCAGGATGGGATTATTGTCACCGATGCCCGTAATCGCATCATAGACGCGAACCCCGCCAGCTTTAAGCTAACCGGATATAGCCGGGAAGAAATGCGTGGGGAAAATCCCAGACTGTTTAGTTCCGGTAATCAGCCCCCGAAATTTTATACCTCAATGTGGAAAACACTCGCTGAACAGGGGCACTGGCAGGGTGAAATTCAGAATCGCAAGAAGTCCGGAGAGCTTTATACAGAACGACTCAGTGTCGATGCCGTACATGATCAAAGCGGAAAGCTGCAACACTATGTCGGTGTTTTTTCAGATATCACCTATCTTAAGGAACACGCCTTTGAGCTCGAGCGCATCGCCTTTAATGACAGCCTAACCGGACTGCCCAACCGACGCTTGTTGCAAGATCGGATGGCGCAGGCGCTGATCCAGGCAAAACGTCATAACACCTTGGTGGCCATCTGTTATCTCGATCTGGACAGCTTCAAACCCATCAACGATATCCATGGTCATCAGACGGGAGATCAGATCCTGATAGAGGTCGCCCGTCGACTTCAGCACAAGCTGCGAAATAGCGACACGGTAGCCCGACTGGGTGGCGATGAATTTATTCTGCTAATACCCGATTTCCAGGAAATAGCTGAGCTGGAGCAATTGCTGGACCGAATACTGGAGTGCATAGCCAAACCCTATCCCCTTAACGGCACCAAGATGACCCTTTCTGCCACCATCGGCATTGCCATTTATCCCAAAGACCATACCGAGGCAGATACCCTGCTACGCCACGCAGATCAAGCCATGTATACCGCCAAACGAGCGGGTAAAAACCGTTACCACTTTTTCGACTCCAGTGAAGAACAAAGGTCGATGGCCAACAGCTCCATACAGCGTGAAATTGAGACTGCACTGGACGAACAGCAACTACGCCTGTACTACCAACCCAAGGTCAACATGCGCTCGGGGCTGGTTGTAGGCGTAGAAGCCCTAGTGCGTTGGCAACATCCAAAAAAGGGGCTGCTGGCACCGGATAGCTTTCTGCCAACCATTGAGCACAGCGAGCTGATCATTGATTTAGGCCGCTGGGTGCTACGCCAGGCACTAGCTCAAATACGCACTTGGAAGGCAGAGGGTATTGAACTGGATGTCAGCGTCAATATCGCCGCGCTACAACTTCAACAAACAAATTTCATATCCTCACTGAAATCCCTGTTGGATGAGTTTCCCGATATTTCCTCCTCACGCCTTGAGTTGGAAATTCTGGAAACAGCTGCCTTGCACGATATCGATCATGTCAGCAAAACCATTACCGAATGTGCTGCACTGGGCGTGCAATTTTCCCTCGATGACTTTGGCACCGGATATTCCTCACTAACCTATCTAAAGCGCCTCCCCGCACAAGTGCTCAAAATCGATCGTAGCTTCATCCGCAACCTGCTCGACGACGCTGAGGATCTGGCCATTACCAAAGGCATATTAGGCTTGGCCAAAGCCTTTAATCGCACCCCCGTAGCCGAAGGCGTAGAAACCGTAGAGCACGGTACCCTACTGTTGGAATTAGGCTGTGAACTGACTCAGGGATACGGCATCGCCCGCCCGATGCCAGCTCACGATCTGGCCGCTTGGCTGGAAAGCTACCAAATACCATCCGAATGGAAAAAGACGGTCCCCGACTACATGATATAAATGGACTAGACTCAATGCTGACTTGCGGGTATGCAGCGAATGTTTAAACCCTTCACGGGAGGTTTAGATGAAATTGTTAGCCCATAAACTGTTCACTAGGCTATTGGCACACGCCACCGTACTGGCCGTCACAGTTGTCACCATCAGCATCGGTTTGTGCGCAGTTTTCATACCCCTCCCGGTACAAGCGCAGGAGTTAAAACCACTAACGGTAGCCATGTCCCTGACGCCGCTGTCATCCCCAATCATCATCGCCAAACATCAAGGATATTTCGCCAAAAACGGCCTTGATGTCTCTCTAAAAGATGTCATCGGGGGCAACCGTGCAATCAAAGCCCTGTTTGCAGGTGAAGTCGACGTCGCCACGTCCTCAGAAGTCGTGGTCATGTTTAATAGCTTCAAGCGCTCCGATTTCGCCATTGTGAATACCTTCGTCACCTCTAATAACGACATCAAGATCCTCACCCGTGTGGATACAGGCATCCGAAAATTAGATCATTTTATGGGCCGTCGGATTGGCACTGTAACGGGTGCGTCAGCTCAGTTCTTTCTAGATGAAACCCTGGCGATGGCTGGTGTTGACCCCTCTATGGTCGAGGTAGTGCATGTTAATCCAGAGGATTCCCCATCCGCATTGGCCAACGGTGATGTCGATGCCATCGTCGTATGGGAGCCCCTCGCCTACCTGACTAAAAAGGCACTTGCTGAAAATGCAGTTGAGCTTTCCCACGATCATGTTTATACAGAAACCTTCAATTCGATTGTGCTGCGGGAATATGCAAACAAGAATCCAGAGATTATGGACAAGTTTGTACGGTCGCTTATACAGGCAACGGCATTCATCAATACTCATCCAGAGGAATCTCAGCTCATCGTCTCCCGGCGCATTAACAAAGATATTAATTTCATAAGGGCAATATGGAAAGATTTCGACTTTGGTATCAGCCTTCATCAGTGGCTTCTGTCCACCCTGGAAGAGCAGGCACGCTGGGCTCTTGAACTAAAGTTAGTTGCCAGCAGTAAATCTCCCAACTACTTGGAATTTCTTTATCTGGATACCCTGGAGCGGATCCATCCAGAAGCACTAACGGTGTTTCACTAGAGTCTGAATGCCATACCGGATCGGGGGCCATTGATGGCTAAACACGGATTTAAAATACTATCCCTCACCATAGCTGGAATGGTGGCTTCGATTGTCGTCACTCTGATAATCGTAAACAGCCTGTACAGTACCAACCAGGACCACAACGAGGTCATCAAACGTGAGCAATTCGCCCGCTTGGTTACCGATGCAGCCTATCAACTCTCAATCCTGGCCGGAGAATATGGGCTTTACCGCGAGGAACGAGCAAGGGTCCAATGGCTTCAAAGGCACGAAACCCTGGGAAGGTTGCTACAGGATTCACAATACCTCAGCAAGAGCACAAAGCTGACTATAGAGCGCCTGCGCGGCCATCACACCAGGTCTCTGAAGTTATTTGAGCACCTCCAGAACCACCCTTTGGCGCTCAAAAACGGGAGTGAAGACAAGTCCATGACCTTCCATCATAAACGGCTGATCAGTGGATTGCTGGCTGCCACACAAGCCATGGTTTCCCAAACTTCGATATTAATTTCGCATAACAAGAAGGCCCATAATGTGGCGACCAGCGATGCTCAATGGTTGCTCACGGGTCTTGTGCTATTGCTGATATGGCTCCTCGTGAGCCTTTGGATCATGATCGTTGTGCGCATTATCTTGCCTATTCGGGCGCTGGGCGCAGATATCCACGCATTTGGAATAGACATGAGTTATCGCATTAAGAAAGAACGCGATGATGAAATTGGAGACGTAGCAAGCGCATTTAACAGGGTTGCCAGAAAGCTGCGGGAGACCATGGTCAGCAGGGAGGCACTTATTCAATAGATCAAGGTGCGCAAACGTGCGCAACGATTTGAACGACTCGCGGCCAGCGTCTTCAAGCACTCACAGGAAGGCATTGTTGTTACCGATATGTATAACCACATTATTGATGCCAACCCGGCGAGCCTTAGACTGAGCGGCTACTCCCGGGAAGAGGTGTTAGGCAAAGATCCCCGCATGTTCAGTTCCGGCAATCATCCCCGGAGTTTCTATACCACCATGTGGAAGGCAATAAATGAATTCGGTCACTGGCAGGGTGAAATCCAGAATCGCAAGAAATCAGGCGAGTTTTACACCGAACAACTAAGTATTGACGTGGTATCCGACCGGGACGGAAATCTACAACATTATGTGGCGGCCTTCTCGGATATTAGCTATCTCAAAGAACACGCAATGGCACTCAAGGAAATCGCCTATAACGATGCTCTCACCGGATTGCCCAATCGCCTGCTGTTACAAGACCGTATGCAGCAGGCCTTAAGCCACGCAAAACGCCAGGGAAAGCAGATAGCCGTCTGTTACCTCGATCTGGATGGCTTCAAACCCGTCAATGATAACCATGGCCATCAGGCTGGTGACCAAATCCTGATCGAGGTTGCGCGGCGACTCCAACAAAACTTGCGTACCGGTGATACGGTGGCGCGCCTGGGTGGCGATGAGTTTGTCTTGTTAATGCTCGATATCCGAAGCACTTCCGAGCTGGAACAACTGCTGGCTCGGGTTCTGAAGACCATTGCCGAGCCTTATGCCCTGCAGGACACAACGCTCACCCTCTTCGCCAGTATCGGTATCGCTACGCATCCACCGGACTCCGAGGAAGCCGACACCCTGCTGCGCCATGCCGACCAGGCTATGTATGCCGCCAAACAGAGCGGCAAGAACCGCTACGCCTTTTTTGACCCGAGTGAAGAACAAAAGGCAGTAACCATCAACTCCATACAGCGTGAAATTCAGATCGCGCTGGCAAGGGAGCAGCTACGCCTGTACTACCAGCCCAAGGTCAATATGGCCTCGGGAGCAATGGCGGGGGTGGAAGCCCTCATCCGATGGCAACACCCTGAAAAGGGGCTGCTGACACCCGATGCCTTCCTGCCTGCCATTGAGCACAGCGAGTTAATCTTCGACCTGGGCCACTGGGTGCTACGTCAGGCACTCACCCAGATGCGAGCCTGGAAAATGGAGGGAATTGAACTGGAGGTCAGTGTCAACATTGCGGCACTGCAACTGCAACGAGTAGATTTTGTTCCCTCACTGAAAGCCCTGTTAGCCGAGTTCCCGGATGTTCCCGCTTCACGTCTGCAACTGGAGATTCTGGAAACGGCTGCGCTGCAAGATATAAACGCCGTCAGCAAAATCATTGCCCAATGTGCTGAGCTGGGGGTGCAATTTGCCCTTGACGACTTTGGCACTGGTTATTCGTCGCTAACCTACCTGCGACGCCTTCCCACACAGGTGCTCAAAATAGACCAGAGTTTTATACGTGACCTGCTCAGTGATCCAGAGGATCTCGCTATCACCAAAGGCATATTAGGCCTCACCCAGGCCTTTCAGCGCACGGTGGTGGCTGAAGGCGTAGAAACCATAGAGCACGGTACTTTATTACTAAAACTGGGCTGTGAACTGGCCCAGGGATACGGTATTGCTCGCCCGATGCCAGCAGGCGATCTTCCGGCCTGGATGGATAGCTACCAGATACCGTCGGAATGGAAGAAGGCAAATCTTGACTACAGCATATAAATAATAAAAACCTGCACGGGCCCCCATTACAAAGCATGGTGGCAGCAATCGAGGCCATCACATATCGCGGCGACGCGGAATCTAGAGGCCGATTTTATATTGGAAGACACAGCGATGCAGACTGCACAAATGAAGTAGGAGCGGCTTTGACTCCCTGTGGGGCAGATTTATGACCCGGCTCCTGAAAGAAACCAAGGTATCAGAGCGATTCCAGGGGCGGGATTTACGAGCAAAATGCGCCACTGACTCCCCCAGCCTAGAACGGGCAAAAAAGCTCCTGGCACACGCTGATGACCGGACTACCAAGCGCTGGTACAGACGCAAACCAGAGCGGGTTCAGCCCCTCCGATAGAGTATGTTTGCCACATTCTATAATGCAATTGCCAATCTATACTGCAGACACAAAAAAAGCGGTTACCGGATAACCCGATAACCGCTTGATTGATAACACTTTAATGGCGCGCCCGGAGAGATTCGAACTCCCGACCGCCTGGTTCGTAGCCAGGTACTCTATCCAGCTGAGCTACGGGCGCAATAAAACTAGTTACAACAGATACAAACTTCCTACGGGGCCGGCTTCACCGTTGGTCGAACCAAATGTTTTAATACATCAAGGTTTCGAATCTGCCCTTACCACCACTTTGCCGTAGCAAAGGTCCTTCCTAACACAACTTTTGGCGGAGAGGGAGGGATTCGAACCCTCGATGGGCGATTAACCCATACTCCCTTAGCAGGGGAGCGCCTTCAGCCGCTCGGCCACCTCTCCAGACTGTTGCGAGCGCGGAGCATACCGACGTAATCCACTCGCGTCAAAGGGTCTGATAAGAGCCTGTCCTGGCAACTTATACGTTACCCACATTATCCTCGTGATCTTCACCCGCTTCCTGTTCTTTACGAATCCGCTCGTAAATTTCTTCGCGGTGCACAGACACTTCCCGCGGAGCATTAACGCCTATCCGCACCTGGTTACCCTTCACACCCAGAACGGTCACCGTGACCTCATCGCCTATCATCAGCGACTCACCTATTCTTCTGGTTAAAATTAGCATTTGAATACCTTCCTCACGGAGGGCGGTCGCTATGGAGCGGCCCAAACCCTCAATCTATCTATATGGAACCTCTAACCAGACAAACTCAGTCTTCTTCCGAGTCCTGGTCCAAGCCAAAGGCGGTGTGCAGTGCGCGCACTGCCAATTCGAGATACTTCTCATCCACTACGACGGAGATCTTGATCTCCGAGGTAGAGATCATCTGAATATTAATTCCTTCAGCAGCCAGAGCACCAAACATGGTGCTGGCAATCCCGGCATGGGAGCGCATCCCTACACCTACCAGCGAGATTTTAACAATACTCGCGTCTCCGGTCACGGATTGCGCGCCGAGTTCACCACAGGTGGTCTCCAGCAGCCCCAAGGCGCGTTCATGGTCATTACGATGCACGGTAAAAGTGAAATCGGTGGCACTCTCATTGCTGATGTTCTGCAAAATCATGTCCACTTCTATGTTGGCATCAGCAACCGCATCCAGAATCTGGTATGCGATGCCCGGCTTGTCAGGTACGCCTTGTACCGTAATTTTGGCCTCATCACGGGTAAAAGCGATGCCGGAAATTAAAGGTTGTTCCATTTCTGCTTCCTCGGGGGCAATCAAAGTGCCCTCTCCTGCTTCAAAAGATGATAAAACGCGGATCGGCACGTTGTATTTGCTGGCAAATTCCACTGCCCGAATTTGTAGCACCTTGGCACCCAGGCTGGCGAGTTCCAGCATTTCCTCAAAGGTCAGCCGATCGAGCTTACGAGCCTTGGGAACAACCCTAGGGTCGGTGGTATATACGCCATCCACATCGGTATAGATCTGGCACTCTTTGGCACCCTGAGCCGCAGCAAGGGCCACTGCGGTGGTATCGGAACCACCCCGTCCGAGGGTGGTGATATTGCCTTCTTCATCAACCCCCTGAAAACCAGCGACCACGACCACCCGCCCCTTTTCCAAATCCCGACGGATGCGGCGCTGATCGATATCCAGGATGCGCGCCTTGTTAAAGGCACTATCGGTACGGATATGCACCTGTGCTCCGGTGTAGGAAACCGCCGGGCAGTTCCACTCAGCCAGACACATGCTAAGCAGGGCAATGGTGACCTGCTCACCGGTGGAAAGCAGTACGTCCAGCTCGCGCGGGTTGGGATTATCCGAGGCCTCCAGGGCCAAGCCCATGAGGCGATTGGTCTCTCCACTCATAGCGGAGACCACAATCACCACGTCATGCCCCTGACGACGATCCTCTTGGGCCTGCTCGGCCACGACCCGGATGCGCTCCAGATCCGCCACCGAAGTGCCGCCGTATTTCTTTACCATTAAAGCCATATCTAATCGCAGCGCCCTTCATAAACGCCGCATCTCCTGAATAAAATCTGTTTTAGGACAAAAGCTGTTGCTCAACCCAGGAATGCACTGAAGCAAGTGCCTGGTCTAACTTGGCCGGCTCACTGCCACCGGCTTGGGCCATGTCTGGACGTCCGCCGCCCTTACCACCCACCTGTTTGGCCACGTGATTTACCAACGGACCCGCCTGAATGCGGTCCGTCGCATCAGCGGTCACGCCCGCCACCAAACTCAGCTTATCGCCGCTCACCGCTGCCAACACCACCACCGCGGTACCCAGCTTGTTTTTCAACTGATCAACTGTATTGCGCAGAGCATTGCGATCCTCGCCCTCAAACACCGCAGCCAACACCTTTAGACCATTTACCTCAATCGCCTGGTCAGCCAGTTGTTCACCCTGATTACTCGCCATGCGCGTCTTGATGCGCGCCAGCTCCTTTTCCATCTCGTGATTACGTACAAGAATCTGCCCGAGCTTATCCTCCAGAGAATCGGTATCGCTCTTCAGCATAGCCGCCAAGTGAACCTGACGGCTCTCGGCCTCGCTGACCCAAGCCAGCGCCTCGGTACCCGTGATCGCCTCAATACGGCGCACCCCCGCGGCCACCCCGGTCTCACCAGTGAGCTTGAACAGGCCAATATCTCCGGCGCGATTCGCATGGATGCCACCACACAATTCAGTGGAATGCTCACCGATACTCAACACCCGTACCACCTCATCATATTTCTCTCCAAACAGGGCTTGGGCACCACTTTCCATGGCCTCATCTCGAGACATCAGCACCGTGGAAATCTCTGCATTTTCGATGATCCAGTAATTAACCTGCTGCTCGATCGCCTGCATCTGCTCGCTGGATACCGGTTCGAAGTGAGAAAAATCAAAGCGCAGCCGATCCGGACTCACTCGTGAACCCTTCTGGGAGACGTGGCTACCTAGCACCTCGCGTAAGGCTGCGTGCAGCAGATGGGTAGCAGAATGGTTACGTGCCGTTGCCAGCCGCTGCTCAGGATAGACACTCGCCTTTAGCTCGTCACCGACCCGCAACTCCCCATCGGTCAGCACTCCAGCATGCATCACCGCTCGGCTCTGGCGCTGGGTATCGGTTACTTTGAAGCGTATTCCGCGGGCAGTAAGCAGGCCGTGATCACCCACCTGGCCCCCGGATTCCGCATAAAAAGGCGTGTGTTCAAGCACCACTAACCCATGATCCTCCGGATGCATCACCTTAGCCGCGCCCCCATCCATATACAGCGCCACAACCCGTGATTTAGCCTCCAGATTCTCATAACCGGTGAATTGGCTCTCTTCAGCGCACTCCACCAAGGGGGTGGTACTGTCACCGAAGCGACTGGCCGCCCGCGCGCGTTCACGCTGGGCCTCCATCTCGCGCTCGAAACCGGCCATATCAAGGCTTAAACCCCGTTCCCTGGCCACATCGGCGGTCAAATCCGCGGGGAAACCAAAGGTGTCATAGAGGCGAAATACAGTTTCGCCCGACAGCACCTTGCCATCCAGTTCGTCCACCGCCTGATCGAGCATGCGCATGCCCTGCTCCAGGGTCTCGGCAAAGCGCTCCTCTTCCTGCAACAGCACCTTTTCCACCAGCGCACGTTGCTCACGGAGATCGGGAAAGGCATGCCCCATCTCCTTCGCCAACGGCGCAACGAGATGATGGAAAAAAGTGCCCTCGGCACCCAACTTGTGTCCATGCCGGATGGCACGCCGAATGATGCGCCGCAGCACATAACCACGGCCCTCATTAGAGGGAATGACCCCATCGGCCACGAGAAAAGCACAGGAACGAATATGGTCTGCAATGACCCGTAAAGATTGGTTATCTCGCGCCAAGGTGCCAGTGATATCGCCAGTACTTTCGATCAAGTCTCGAAACAGATCGATCTCATAATTATTGTGCTGCCCTTGAAGCACTGCAGCGAGACGTTCAAGCCCCATGCCGGTATCTACCGAAGGCTTGGGCAGCGGCTCCAGATTGCCTTTCGCATCCCGGTTGTACTGCATGAAAACGAGGTTCCAGATCTCAATGTAGCGATCACCGTCCTCATCCGGGCTGCCCGGAGGACCACCGGCAATCTCCGGACCATGATCATAAAAAATCTCCGAACAGGGCCCGCAGGGACCCGTCTCGCCCATGGACCAGAAATTATCCTTTTCGCCACAGCGTGAGAAACGTTCAGGACTGATGCCGATTTCTTTAATCCAGATATCCGCCGACTCATCATCGTCATCAAAAACCGTCACCCAGAGGCGTTCTGGCTCCAGGCCATATTCCTCGGTAAGCAACTCCCAGGCGTAGGCAATCGCTTCACGCTTGAAGTAGTCGCCAAAGCTGAAGTTGCCCAGCATCTCAAAGAAGGTGTGATGGCGAGCGGTATAGCCCACATTTTCCAGATCATTGTGCTTGCCACCGGCGCGCACACAGCGCTGGCTGGAGACCGCCCGGTTATAGGGGCGCTTCTCGGCACCTAGGAACACGTCCTTAAACTGCACCATGCCCGCGTTGGTAAATAGCAGGGTGGGATCATCTCCAGGCACCAGCGAACTGCTGGGCACCACGGTATGGCCGCGGGCACTAAAAAAATCCAGAAAGGTCTGGCGAATCTCGCTCGTTCGCATACTCATTGCTATAAAACAGCCTTTGCTAAGGAATCTCTAATCTATTCGTGAACTCGCATCTTGCGTCCAAAATGTCCGTCTTTATCGTTGCTGATCTTCGCAATAGAACGACTATTACGTGCAATCAGCGCCTCAAAGCTGAACATTTTGAATCGCAATCTACTTCGCCCAGAATAAATCAGAGCTCCCCTGATTAATCATCATCTGCATCGCCCAAGGCGCTACGGATCTGTTCGGCAGTAAAGCCGCGATAGTTTAGGAATTTCATCTGTCGCGCCTTTTCCTGATAGTCCTGCGGGCTGGCGGGGCCAAAACGCTTATTTTTGACCGCCACTGCACGTTGCCGCCATTGTCGATCGTTAGGGTCGAGAAACGCCTCTATCAGGACATCCTCGATGCCTTTATTTCTCAGTTCCGCACGGATTTTCACCGGCCCCTGACCCCGTTCTGAACGATAGTGAACGATCATCTCGGTGAAACGCCGCTCCGAAAGCAGATCTTTTTGTTGCAGATCATCAAGTACCTGGCTTATCAGCGCTGCCTCAAAACCCCTGCTCCTGAGCTTCTCGGCCAATTCCCACACCGAATGCTCACGCCGGCTCAGTAACAGCAGGGCCTTGTCACGGACTTGGGCCAGTTCTTCGCTCAGGCCTCGGCCTCCACAGCTTCCTCGACCTTAGGCTCGGAGGAACTCGTCAGCAGACGGCTGCGTAACTCACCATCGATTTCCTTTGCCAGTTTGGGGTTTTCCTTGAGGAACAGACGCGCTTTGTCTTTGCCCTGACCAATGCGATCGCCCTTGTAGCTGTACCAGGCGCCCGCTTTATCAACCAGACCGTGCTCAACCCCCAGGGAGATTAACTCACCAAAATAGGAGAAACCTTCACCATAGAGAATATCGAATTCCACCTGGCGAAATGGCGGCGCTACCTTGTTCTTCACTACCTTGACCCGGGTCTGGTTGCCGATAATCTCGTCGCCCTTCTTGAGGGCACCAATGCGACGAATATCGAGACGCACCGAGGAATAGAATTTCAGGGCATTGCCACCGGTAGTGGTCTCCGGACTACCAAACATGACGCCGATCTTCATGCGAATCTGGTTGATAAAGATAACCAGAGTGTTGGAACGCTTGATATTGGCGGTAAGCTTGCGTAGCGCCTGGGACATCAAGCGCGCCTGTAGGCCCACATGATGGTCGCCCATCTCCCCTTCCAGTTCTGCCTTGGGCGTCAGTGCCGCCACCGAGTCTACGACCACGACTTCTACCGCACCGGATCGCACCAACATGTCGGTGATCTCCAGCGCTTGCTCACCGGTATCGGGCTGGGACATGAGCAGCTCGTCCACATTGACCCCAATCTTGCCGGCATAGCCGGGATCCAACGCATGTTCTGCATCCACAAAAGCTACCGTACCGCCCAACTTCTGCGCCTGTGCCAGCACCTCAAGGGTCAGCGTGGTCTTGCCCGATGATTCCGGGCCGTAGATCTCTACTACCCGACCCCGCGGCAAACCACCTATACCCAAGGCAACATCGAGCCCCAGGGAACCAGTGGGAACAACATCCATCTCGCCCAACGACGGCCGATCACCCATACGCATGACAGCGCCCTTACCGAACTGGCGTTCTATCTGGCTAAGGGCCGCACTCAAGGCCCGCTTCTTGTTTTCGTCCATGTCTTCCTCCCAGCAAATCCAGGGGCTTGTCCCTTGCCCCGGCGATTAAATGATAAACAACGTCGCTAACAAAGCGCGGCATTATCCCACAGTTAGCCGCTGGCTCCCAAGGCGCTGGCCTCAAGCGGCCATAGGCCCCGACTTTCATAACGCACACCCCCATCCACGGGGACCGAGGCGAGTAACTGGAAAGCCTTTGCCTGCCAATTGATGGGAGGATGAGAACCTGTTTGCAAACGCCTGCGCACCCGCCGTGCAAGGGTGATATGCGGACGATAGGGGCGAGTCTCTCGTGCCAATCCACAGGCCTCCACCCCCTGCTCCAGCCTGCTAACCAGATTCAGCAACGGCAACGGCATGGTGTCCGGAGCCGACCACATGACCTGTGCTCGACGCCAACTGCCAAGACGTTCAAGTAGCAAAGAGATAGGTGAGCCCTTAATACTCTCGGCCATCTTCAGCAAACAACGCTCCTGTTCCGGCTCGGTAGGACCCAGGAATAACAGGGTGAGGTGGACATTTTCCGAAGGCACTATCCGCGCCCTCGACGGAGCCCGACTCACCGCTAGTGTGTGCAACACTTGAGCAGTGGCCCGGTCTGGTATCAGGGCAAAGAACAACTTCGATGAACGGGGGTGCTGCTCAGCACTCATTCTGCCAACTGGGCGAGAACGCCCTCCAGCGCACAAGTCACTGCCTGCACCCGCACCTCCAGACGATCACCCTTGAAGTACAGGCAGCGGACGCTGGCACCAGCTTCTCGCCGCCCCCATGCGATCCATACGGTCCCTACCGGCTTATCCGATGTTCCACCTTCAGGACCCGCTATACCGCTGATGGCCACGCTGATATCTGCCGGACTGTGCGCCAATGCACCGGCGGCCATTTCCAGCACTACTTCTCGACTCACCGCCCCGTGGCGAGCTAGCGTATCTGCGCCCACTCCCAGCAAGACCTCCTTAGCACCATTACTGTAGGTGACAAAACCGCGCTCAAACCACCCCGAACTGCCAGCAATATCGGTAATTGCCGTAGCTATTGCACCCCCGGTACAAGACTCGGCGGTGACCAATGTCAGCCCCTCGGCCGCCAGCGCCTCACCCACCTGTCGAGACAGGCTTTCTAAATCAGCATTCATTGAAAGGACCCCTGCTTGCGCCGCGCTCGAAAGAAGGCCCTGAGCTGAGCCCCGGCTTCTTCGGCGAGCAAACCACCCTCGTACTGCAAGCGATGATTGAGGCGTTCCGAACCCAGCACATCAAACACGCTGCCCGCCGCACCCGCCTTGGGGTCCGTCGCGGCGTAGACCACCCGCGCAACCCGGGCATGCATGATGGCACCGGCACACATCACGCAGGGTTCAAGGGTGACATAGAGAGTGGTATCGAGCAGACGATAATTCCCGATAGCCTTGGCTGCCGCCCGTAAAGTAATAATTTCTGCATGAGCACTGGGATCATGAGCGCCTATGGGTCGATTCCAACCCTCGCCAAGCACCTCACCATCCCGTACCAGCACTGCGCCCACCGGAACCTCTCCCCGAGCCTCGGCGCAGGATGCCAATTCCAGTGCTCGGCGCATCCAGTGCTCATCGGATCGATGCTGAGATAATGTATTTTTGCCGTCGTCGTTGATTTTCGTTTTCATGTGCTAAGCGATGGAATCCCCAACTCATTTTGTTCCGCCACGTCTTATGTTACCTTCATTCGCTAAGGCTCTGAATAATAAAAATAACTGCCTTGGATGGCTCTGAAACTCGTTGTTCCCTAAGAATGGATTTCTGTCGTATGCATCTTTCGCTCGCAAAGCTGGAAGGTAACGCCGCCGCATGGATTGCCGTGCTGGGAGCGGTGCTCACTAGCCCCACCGTACTTTCAGTGCCCACCGTTACCAATAATGACTGGGGTCAGTTCAAGATTACCGAAGTATTTACTACTGCCGCAGAACTCGGCGGCCCCGACAATTCGTATCTGTATTCGGTCCAAAATCTATCCGCAAATGCCGTCACTTTATTTCGGGTGGGAAATCCGAACAACCTCGCCTATACCGTCAATATTCCCGCCGGATGGACAACCAGAGGATCCCAGAACATCATCTGGGAAAACGGCTCAATAGCGCCAGGGACAACCCTGTCCGGCTTTGAGATTTTGACCCCAGGTCTGCTACCCGAATTAACATCCCCCCCCTTTGCTAGCAACGCCACTGGCTGGATTCAAACCTCCGCCGGGAGTTTTTTTGGTGATCTGTCACACCTGGGTGGAGGTGTCTTGCCTTCCGTCGTAACACCGGGCACCGATGTGGTTGCTGAAACCACGGAATTGAAAGCCAGCAGCCCCACAGTCACCCCGGAAGTCCAAAAGCAGGGCATGGCCCAGCAATCGGTGATTATCGAGCAGCGCATCGGTGGTCGTTTGCGCGGCTATCAGCGCAGCGGTCAGATAAAGGTCCTGGGGATGGATACCGGACGGGCACCACAATCAGGCCTTTCTGCGGGTGATGAAGAAACCAGGGCCTGGAATGCCTGGGGCAATATCGCCACCAACAGCATCAAGAATAACTTTAGCAGCACCGCATTCAGCGCCGATGTCAGGATGCTCATGGGCGGTCTCGATACCCTGCTTGATGATCGGCTGCTCGTCGGTGTCACCCTTGGCTACGAACGCCAGAAGATCGATACTTTTTTTAATAGCGGCACTCAGAAATCCAACAGCTATACGGTGGCACCGTATCTGGGCTATTTGTTCACAGATAATCTGAGCGCGGATCTGGTGGTGGGCCATACCCGCATCGATATCGATCAGACCCGCTTGCAACTCGGCACCCCGGTCTCCGGTTCACAAGATGCCAAGCGTTGGTTCCTTGCCAGCAACCTGAATCATTTTCAGGAAATAGGAAACTGGTCGGTGGATACGTCAATCGGCTTTCTCTATGCACGCGACAAGCTGGATTCATTTACCGAAAGCAACGGCTTGGTCAATTCCTCGCAAATCATCCGCCTTGGACAGGCGCGTATTGGTGGCAATGTCGCTTATCCAGTGGGGAATTTTGAGCCTTTTGCCAACGCCTATTATGTCTACGACCTGAAAACCACCAAGGTGCAGGTTGCCGCCTCCCAAGCCCAGCCATCTAATGACCGTACAGAGTTACAACTGGGCGCGGGAGTTCGCTATGTAGGCAAACAGGGAGTCACCGGAACACTGGAGTATCACACCGTCAAGACACGCAAAAATCTGTCCAGCAATGTCTTCAGCCTTAGTGTCTCGATGGAGTTCTAAGAAACCTCCGCCCTATTCCCATTCAATAGTCGCTGGCGGCTTGCCAGAGATATCGTAGGTAACGCGGGAAACACCCGGCACTTCGTTGATGATCCGATTAGAGACCTTCCCCAGTAATTCGTAGGGCAGATGCGCCCAGTGGGCGGTCATGAAATCCAGGGTCTCAACAGCACGCAGGGCGATGACGTGCTCGTAATGGCGCTGGTCCCCCATCACCCCCACGGAACGCACCGGGAGAAATACCGCAAAGGCCTGACTGGTCTTCTGATACCAGTCGTGAGCATGTAATTCTTCCAGAAAAATGGCATCCGCCAAACGCAGGGTATCGGCATAATCCTTGCGCACCTCCCCCAGTATCCGCACACCAAGGCCGGGCCCCGGAAAGGGGTGACGGTAGACCATGTCGTAGGGCAGGCCCAGTTCCAGGCCGAGAGTGCGTACCTCATCCTTGAACAGCTCACGTAATGGCTCTACCAACTTGAGTTTCATCCGATCCGGCAAACCACCAACATTGTGATGCGACTTGATGACATGGGCCTTGCCAGTACCGGCCCCCGCGGATTCGATCACATCCGGGTAGATAGTGCCTTGGGCCAGATAGTGGGCGCCATCGAGCTTGTTCGCCTCTTCTTCGAAGATCTCGATGAACAAACGGCCAATATGTTTGCGTTTTTCCTCCGGGTCACTCACCCCGGCAAGGGCATCGAGAAAGCGCTGTTCCGCATCCACCCGCAGCACCTTGATACCCATATTGTCGCCGAAGGTGGCCATCACTTGGTCACCCTCGTGCAGACGCAACAAACCATTGTCCACAAAAATACACAGCAGCTGATCACCGATGGCCTGATGTAGCAGGGCGGCGACCACCGAGGAATCCACCCCGCCAGAAAGCCCTAGTAGCACCGGCGCATCACCCACCTCCTGGCGCACTCGTTCAATGTTGTCACGAATGATATTGGCTGGGTTCCAGAGATTGCCGCAGCCACAGATCTCGTGCACGAAGCGCTCGATAATCCGCTGCCCCTGGCGGGTATGGGTCACTTCCGGGTGGAACTGAAGCGCGTAAAAACCACGCGCCTCATCGGCCATACCAGCAATCGGTGCGCCGGAGGTCTCGGCAATGCGATTGAAACCCGGGGGTAGGCTCGCCACTCGATCCCCATGACTCATCCACACGTCGAGCAGGCCGTAGCCCTCATCCGAGGCATGGTCTTCGATATCTCGCAGCAGGGTTGAATGGGAGCGGGCACGGACTTGGGCAAAACCAAATTCACCATCAGAGCCGGATTCCACCGTGCCGCCCAGCTCGGTAGTCATGATCTGCATGCCGTAGCAAATGCCCAGCACCGGCACTCCCAGTTCAAACAAACCAGCCGGTGGCACAAAGCCTAAATCACCGGCAACCGATTCAGGGCCACCGGAAAGAATGATGCCGTGGGGCCGAAATTCGCGCACCGCTTCAATGGCCATGTCGTAGGCACGGATTTCGGAATACACCCCGGCCTCGCGTATCCGCCGGGCGATCAGTTGGGTGTATTGGGAACCGAAGTCCAGAATCAGGATTCGGTCGGCATGGATATCCAGCTCGTTATGGCTCAAGGCATTTATTCCGACTGACGGGAATCCGCGCTAGCGACCCCCAGGATGATTCAGCTACAGGCTCTAACCCACCCGATAATTGGGGGCTTCCTTGGTGATGTGTACATCATGGGCGTGGCTCTCGCGGATGCCCGCGTGGGAGATGCGATAGAAGCGCGTCTGGGTACGGGTTTCCTCGAGATTTCGGCAACCGGTATAACCCATACTGGCACGCAGGCCACCCACCAACTGGCCAATCACCGCTGTAAGACTGCCTTTGTAGGGCACCCGGCCTTCTATGCCCTCGGGCACTAATTTCTCAATTTCCGTGGAATCATCCTGGAAATAGCGATCCCGTGAGCCCTGATGGTGCGCCATGGCACCCAACGAACCCATGCCACGATAGGATTTATAGGAACGCCCCTGATATAGCTCCACTTCACCAGGTGATTCCTCGGTGCCAGCAAACAAACTACCCACCATCACCGTCCACGCCCCAGCGGCAAGCGCCTTGGCAAAGTCGCCAGAATAGCGGATACCACCATCGGCAATCACCGGCACATCGGTCTTCTTCAATGCCTGGGCAACATTCTGGATGGCTGTGAGCTGTGGCACACCGACACCCGCAACGATCCGGGTAGTACAAATCGACCCAGGACCAATACCCACCTTGACGGCATCGGCGCCCGCCTCTACCAGAGCCAGGGCAGCATCGCCCGTTGCGATATTGCCCGCCACGATCTGAATTTCGGGGTAATGACTTTTGACCCAGCGCAGACGCTCGATCACACCACGGGAATGGCCATGCGCCGTATCCAGCACTAACAAATCGGCTCCCGCAGCAATTAATGCCTCGGTCCGCTCCTCTGCATCCCCCCCGGTACCAATGGCCGCCCCCACTCGGAGGCGCTCACGATCATCCTTACAGGCATTGGGAAACTCGGAAGACTTCTGAATATCTTTAACCGTAATCAAGCCACGCAGTTTGTTGTCACCATTAACCACCAGCACCTTCTCAATGCGGTGTTGGTGCAATAGGCCGATGACCTCCTCTTGATCCGCGTCCTCGCCTACAGTGACCAGGCGATCACGCGGCGTCATCACGCTGCTAACGGGTTTGTGATAACCGGTCTCAAAGCGCAGATCACGGCTGGTCACAATGCCCACCAGGTCATCCCCATCCACCACTGGAACCCCCGAAATATGCTCCGCGCGGGTCAGCGCCATCACCTCGCGAATGGTGGTATCAGGACTCACGGTAATGGGATCCTTAATCACCCCACTCTCAAATTTCTTTACATCCCGCACATGGCGAGCCTGTGCAGCCACATCCATATTCTTGTGGATGATGCCGATCCCCCCCTCCTGCGCCATGGTGATAGCGAGGCGCGCCTCGGTCACGGTATCCATGGCGGCAGAAAGCATGGGGATATTGAGGGTAATTTCCCGGGTGACGCGGGTATACAACTCCACGTCACGGGGCAACACCTCGGAATAGGCGGGGACTAGGAGTACATCATCGAAGGTAAGTGCTTCTTCTACTGGCGGCATAGCGGGTTCACCGGGAGAGAGAAAAGCAGTTAATTATAGGCTTTGGCCCGGTTCCGGTAAATGTCCGGGCCACCACAACACCTAGGAGTCTGTCGGGTTTAGGACTGCCCTACTGCGGCAAAGCCCTTTTGGCCATCTTTTCCGATCCTTTTCGTCTAATAGAACGACTATTATCCTCAAACGACCGAAAAACCTGTCTCAAAATGGCTTCCCCTCGCTACGGACGCCTAAATCCGACAGACTCCTGGGCACTTACTCATTCCGCGGCGCTATTTCTGAATCGAGGATTTCCCGCACCACAGCGGTGGCATAACTTCCAGCAGGTAGGCTGAAAGCCAGTTGTAAAACATCATCCTCTGGAAAACACCATTCCAGGTCGCGCAGACAGATCCGTAACGCCCTGCGCGCCTGCTTCAGGCCCGCCATCTCCAACCCCTCGCGAAACTCTGCGAAGGATTCGAGAGTTTCGCTTTCCATAGCAAGGGCGACAGCGCTCACCGGTGGCCGACCACGGCCCCACAGCGGACCAGTAGGGTGGACATCCAACGCTGCCAGACGAGCGGATAGTTCGGCGTCCGGGGTCTCCACTGCAAAGACGCTCTGGCTACCCTCCAGCGCCATCATCTCGCCAGCCAATGCCTGATTCCAGTTGCCGTCTAGCAGTCGGCGAGCGAGCACCGCATTGAAGAGTAGAGAACGGGCGGCGGAAAGATAAAGCCCGCGTTTTTGCCGATCGCGCTCGCGGCGACCTCGAAACAGCGCGGTAGCGGCGGCGAGATTGCCGTAGTCATGACCAAAGCGTTGGGAGCCAAACCAATTGGGGGCCCCGATTTCCTTTAGCCGCTGTAGGCGCTGCTCAAGTAGCGCTTTGTCACCATTGAACTCGCGCAGGATCAGTTGAAAGTGATTACCCGCAAGCCCGCCCCGACGCAATTTCTTCTGGTGTCGAGTGGCCTCCAGCACAGTGAGTTCGTCACTATTTAATTGCTCCCAGTCCGGCTCTGGCCGCCCCGCTAGGCCTATGCTGAACCACTGGCTGGTGACCGCATTGCGATCCTTGAGTCCGGCATAGCCCACGTCTCGGCGTGCTACCTTGGCCAAATCTGCAATTAAACCGGCCGCCCAGGCGGTATTGGTATTGCGTTTACGCAGATGCAGCCAGGCGTGTTCACCTTCTCCTGTCAATGGATACCCCAAGTGTTCATCGACCTGGAAATCCTCGGGAAAGGTGCGCAGGCGAGCACTCGCCAAGGGCTTTCCCAGGGCATAGGGCAGGGAATCAAACTTCAATTCGGAAGGGAAAATATCACTCATGGTTGTATCTCTAGGAGAAAACCCTAGCAGGCTGTTGAAGAAGGCTCAGGCGAGCACAAGACAAGGCAAACTATGCGAAAAAACTTTGGCCATGGATGACCTTAGGTCGCAAAGCACAAGGATGTGCGAGAGCGGCCCATATTAGTAAGTGAGTATTTTGAGCCGATTTTTAACGCAGTATTGTGCCGCATGAGGGATTTTCAACAGCCTGCTAGAGGCCGCCTTACTCTTCCAGCAAAACCACCGCATGGACCGCAATACCCTCGCCGCGGCCAGTAAAACCCATGCCCTCGGTGGTGGTCGCTTTGACGTTAAGGCGATCGCTGGCAAGCTCCAGATCGCTGCTCAAGATCTCCACCATATCCGCGATATGAGACGCCAATCGTGGGCGCTGGGCGACCATGCTGATATCCACCGAGGAAACCCGTAAGGCCGCGTCAGTCAGGCGTTCGACTACTTCGCGCAGCAGGATGCGGCTATCAATATTGCGATATTCCTCGCTGGAATCCGGAAACAACTTGCCAATGTCACCCAGTGCCGCCGCGCCAAGCAGCGCATCACACAGCGCATGGACAACCACATCACCATCAGAATGCGCGGCCAAACCTTCACCATGGGGAATGGTAACGCCACCAAGAACCAAAGGGCGTCCGCTGGCAAAGCGATGAGCGTCGTATCCGTGGCCTATGCGCATGCGTTACTCCGCAAATAGTATTCCGCTAGGGAAAGATCTTCCGGACGGGTAATTTTGATGTTATCGGCATGGCCTTTAACCATGTGTGGACGCACGCCAGAGAGTTCCATCGCTTGAGCCTCATCGGTCACAGTAATTCCCTGCTCCCTAGCCCGGCCTAATGCCCGCTGCAAATCGGCAAGAATAAACATCTGTGGCGTCAGCGCATGCCATAAAGCCTCACGCTCAACGGTCTCCACAATCTGTCCAAAAGCATCGGTACGCTTCATGGTGTCGCGTACCGGGATACCCAATAACCCGCCATCGCCCGCTTTGGTGACCGCCTCAATGAGCCTATCGATGTCCTCATCGCGCAGGCAGGGGCGGGCGGCATCATGCACCAGCACCCAATCTCCCGGAGCAGCGATTTCAGCCAGCTGTTGCAGGCCATTTAATACCGAATCACAACGCTCGACACCACCCACTGCTCGTAGCGGTGGTTTAGCAGTCGATATACCGCTGTCTTGCCACCACTCATCATCGGCAGAAAGTACTACCACCACGCCGTCGATACGCGGGTGATTAGCTAACCGTTCCAGGGTATGGGCAATAACAGGACGCCCAAGCAATGGCAGATATTGTTTGGGAACAGGTGCGCCCATACGCTGACCGGCACCAGCCGCTGGCACCACTGCCCAAATGCGCTTTGGCGTCCTACTTTCCGCGCTCACTCGGGTAGCTCCTCTACCTGCTGGAAGAAAATCTCATCCTTATGAATCATGCCGAGATCGTGACGCGCTCGATCCTCGATGGATTCCAGCCCCTGTTTCAGATCTCCAACCTCAGCATCAAGCAAGGCATTGCGCTCGCGTAACC
This sequence comes from Gammaproteobacteria bacterium, assembly GCA_021773645.1. Lineage (GTDB taxonomy): Bacteria > Pseudomonadota > Gammaproteobacteria > HK1 > HK1 > JAJFJV01. Next base: position 209,142 of record JAJFJU010000010.1, on the reverse strand, counting down.
GGGCATTTTCCTGTTGCTGCTCGGCCACCGCGCGTTCACGCCGAGAGACCTCCGCCAAACTGCTGTCACCCACCCAGAGCCGGTACTGCAAGACTGCCAGAGTTGCTAGCAGCACAAAGAGCAGTAACCGGCTCATGGTGACCCAGCTAGGAGCCTGTCTGACTTAGGCGCTCGTAGCGAGGGAAAGCCATTTTGAGACAGATTTTTCGATCATTTGAGGATAATAACCAAGCTATTAGACGAAAAGGATCGGGAAATATGGCCAAAATAGATTGCCCGCAGCAGAGCAGCCCTAAGTCCGACAGGCTCCCTACTAGTCCTTAAGCTGCGGGAAAACTGATAACCCGGGATAGCTGGACTTGCCGTTGGCGGACAGCCGCTCTTCGATACGGATGAGACGGTTGTACTTCGCCACCCGATCAGAGCGCGACAGCGAGCCGGTCTTGATCTGGCCAGCACCCGTGGCAACCACCAAATCAGCAATGAGGGTATCCTCAGTCTCACCGGAGCGATGGGAAACAACCGCCGAATAACCCGCGTCCTGCGCCATCTGAATGGCGTCCAGGGTCTCGGTCAAGGTGCCAATCTGATTCACCTTGATGAGGATGGAGTTGGCGATGTTTTTATCGATACCGCGCTGCAAAATCGAGGTGTTGGTGACGAACAGATCGTCGCCCACTATCTGCACCTTGTCGTTAAGACGCTTGCTCATCAGCGCCCAACCGTCCCAATCGTCCTCGGCCAGGCCGTCTTCGATAGAGATAATCGGATAACGCTCGACCCAATCAGCGAGGAAGTCCACAAACTCCGCAGAGCTCAGTACCCGACCCTCGGATGCCAGATTATATTTACCGTCCTCATAGAACTCGGAGCTGGCGACGTCGAGGCCAAGAAACACATCCTTGCCCGCGGTGTAGCCCGCGTTCTTGATGGCTTCAAGGATCACCGAGATGGCCTCTTCGTTGGAGGAAAGGTTCGGCGCAAAGCCACCCTCGTCACCCACGGTAGTACCCAAACCCTTAGCCTTCAGCACCGCCTTGAGGGCGTGGAAGATCTCGACCCCACAACGCACCGCCTCACTGAGGCTGGCAGCACCGGTGGGGAGAATCATAAATTCCTGCAGATCGACGCTGTTGTCGGCATGGGCACCACCGTTGATGATGTTCATCATCGGCACCGGCATGGTGTAACTATCCCCCTTGCCGAGATACTCGAACAGCGACTCACCACGACTGCTGGCTGCGGCTCGGGCTGCGGCCATGGACACCGCCAACATGGCATTGGCACCCAATTTTGCCTTGTTTTCGGTTCCATCCAGCACCAGCATTTTTTCATCTAACTCACGCTGACCTTCGACATCCATCCCCAGCAAGGCCGGGCGAATCAAATCATGGATGTTGGCAATCGCTTTCAGCACGCCCTGGCCACCATAGCGCGAGGCATCCCCGTCACGCAGTTCCAGCGCCTCACGGCTACCGGTGGATGCGCCGGAAGGCACTGCGGCGCTGCCGACAACGCCAGAATCCAGCACTACGTCCGCTTCTACCGTGGGATTTCCGCGTGAATCGATAATCTCGCGGGCTTTGATGTCTCGTATAGTTGCCAAGGTACTTACTCCCTAATCTTCAGTGTGTAATGAAATGGCGGGATGCTGCTTAAGCCCCCGCGGTAATAATCCCGAACCAGGCATTATGCCTCTAGCAGGGTGTTGAAAGAGTTTCAGGCGAGTACAAGACAAGGCAAAAATTGGCGAAAAAGCGCAGCTTACATAGAGTAAGTGAGCATTTTGAGCCGCTTTTTAACGCAGTATTGTGCCGTATGAAGCTTTTTAAACATCCAATAATGCCGTTTCGTCGAAAGGCCTTGTTTTAGTCAAGGCATCCAGATCACGCAAGGTCTCCAGCAAAGGTTCCAGCTTGTCGATGGGCCACACGTTGGGTCCATCGCTCAGGGCCTCCTCCGGGCGCGGATGGGTCTCCATAAACAACCCGGCGATACCAACCGCCACCGCCGCGCGCGCCAATACCGGCACAAACTCCCGCTGACCACCCGAGGCCGTGCCCTTCCCCCCCGGCTGCTGTACCGAATGAGTGGCATCAAACACCACCGGACAGGCGGTTTCGCGCATCACAGCCAGACCGCGCATGTCAGAGATCAGGGTATTGTACCCAAAGGAGGTGCCACGATCGCACACCATCACCTGCTTCGCTCCCGCCTCGCGCGCCTTATTCACCACATGGGTCATATCCCAGGGTGCGAGGAACTGGCCTTTCTTGATGTTTACTGGCTTGCCTGTGGCCGCAACGCGGTGGATGAAATTGGTCTGGCGACAGAGAAAAGCTGGAGTCTGTAACACATCTACCACCGCTGCCACTTCGTCCATTGGGGTGTCTTCGTGTACATCGGTCAACACAGGCACTCCTACTTCAGTACGCACCCGCTCAAAGATCCGCAGCCCCTCTTCCATGCCCGGCCCGCGATAACCCTGCTCGGAAGAGCGGTTGGCCTTGTCGAAGCTGGACTTATAGATAAACGGGATGCCGAGCCGGTCGGTCATCTCGCGCAACTGCTCCGCTGTCTCCAGCGCCAAGGCTTCGGATTCGATCACACAGGGGCCGGCAATTAGAAACAGCGGCTGTTCGAGCCCGACTTCAAAACCACAAAGCTTCATGCCTGCGTCTCCCGGTAATCAATGGCGGCCTGAATGAATCCAGTGAACAGCGGATGCCCATCGCGTGGTGTGGAAGTGAACTCGGGATGGAATTGGCAGGCCACGAACCAGGGATGATCCACCACCTCCACCACCTCAACGAGATTGCCATCCAAAGTCTTACCGGCAATCACCAGGCCCGCATCCTGCAGCGGATCCATATACATATTGTTGAATTCATAGCGGTGACGGTGGCGTTCATTAATGATGCTCTTGCCGTACTCGGCGCGTACCGTGGATTCCTTGCGCAGCCTACAGGTCTGGCCACCCAGGCGCATGGTGCCACCCAGGTCCGCTTTGTCATCACGCCGCTCTACCGCGCCTTCCTTGGTCACCCACTCAGTTACCAGGGCAATGACCGGATGCTCGGTCTTGGCATTAAATTCAGTACTGTTGGCGTCCTCCATGCCCGCAACATGACGGGCAAATTCGATCACCGCCACCTGCATGCCCAGACAAATCCCAAGATAAGGCACCTTCTGCTCACGGGCGTAACGCACCGCCGCCACCTTACCCTCGGAACCACGGGTGCCGAATCCACCCGGAACCAAAATAGCGTCCATCCCCTGCAGACACGCGGTTCCCAAGCGCTCGATCTCCTCAGAATCCACATAGGTAATACGCACCTTGGAATGGGTTTGCATACCCGCGTGGATTAGCGCCTCTGACAGCGACTTATAGGACTCGGTGAGGTCCATATATTTCCCCACCATAGCCACCTGCACCTCGCGCTCGGGACTATCGAGGTCATGCACCACCCGGTCCCACTCGCTGAGATCAATCTCGCCGGCATCCAGCTCCAGGTGCTCCACCACCAGGTCATCCAGCCCCTGCTCATGCAGTACACGCGGGATGCGATAAATGCTGCTGGCATCCGGCGCGGAAATAACCGCCTTTAATTCCACATTGGTAAACAACGCGATCTTGCGACGTTCGTTGTCTGGCACCGGGTCATGGGCACGGCAGATCAGGATATCCGGCTGGATGCCGATGGAACGGAGCTCCTTAACCGAATGCTGGGTGGGTTTGGTTTTGATCTCGCCAGCGGTGGCGATATAAGGCACCAGGGTGAGATGCATATAGAGGCAGCGCCTCCGACCCAGCTTCATCGCCATCTGGCGGATGGCTTCAAGAAAAGGCAGCGACTCGATATCGCCCACGGTGCCACCGATCTCCACCATCAACACATCGGCATTACCGGCCGCCTTGTGAATACAGGCCTGAATAGCGTCGGTGATATGGGGAATAACCTGGATGGTCGCGCCCTGGTAGTCGCCGCGACGCTCACGACTGATGACATCGTAATAAATCTGTCCGGTGGTGAAATTATTCACCCGCCCCATGGTGGTACGCACGAAGCGCTCGTAGTGGCCCAGATCAAGGTCGGTTTCCGCCCCATCCTCGGTCACGAAGACCTCACCATGCTGGAAGGGATCCATGGTCCCGGGGTCCACATTGATATAGGGATCGAGCTTAAGCAGGCTTACCTTCAACCCCCGCGCCTCAAGAATGGCGGCTAGGGAGGCAGCGGCAATACCCTTTCCAAGCGACGACACCACGCCGCCGGTCACGAAGATAAAACGTGTCATAGAGTTGAATTCTGAAGTCAAAAAAGAGGGGCCAGAGCCGGCCTCGGGACGGGAGAGAAACTTAACAAAATAGGACGCTGGAAACAATCACAGCCGCCCATCTGGAAGCCGGTAGCCTGAATGACAAATTCCTTGCGCAGGGCGGGCCATGCCCACCGTTCAACGGATGTCGGAGGTAGGGTATGCGCCGGCCATGGCCCGCACCACGGGGCCATGCCCACGGATAGTGACGGTTCGGTGGCGGGAGGACTGGTGAGAATGGATAATGCCCGTCCATCCTCTTATAGCCAGACACTCGACAATGCCCCTACAGCCCCCGAAAACCCACCGCCTCCAAGACTACCAACCCTCGGAATATCTCATTGAGACCGTGGATCTCCGCTTTGAGCTGGAGCCCATGGCCACCCGGGTAAATGCACGCATAGCCTTCGTGCGTAATTCTCAAGCCGAGGCCCGTGGGCTCGGCCCGCTGCGCCTTGATGGCGAAAACATGGAATTACTGTCGCTCAAGATGGATGGCATCACCCTTGGCGCCGATCGTTATATCTGCTCCAGTACCGGGCTACTCATCATCGCGCCACCAGAGCGTTTCACCCTGGAAGTAACAACCCGCCTACAACCAGAAGCCAACACCGCGCTGCAAGGCCTGTATCTCTCCAGCGGTACCTTCTGCACCCAGTGCGAGGCCGAGGGTTTTCGTCGCATCACCTATTTCCTCGACCGCCCCGATGTCATGGCCCGCTACACCACCACCGTGGTGGCAGACCAAAAAACCTGCCCGGTGCTGCTCTCCAACGGCAATCCGGTAGAACGCGGGGAGTTAGAAAATAATCGCCACTGGATACGTTGGCAGGACCCCTACCCCAAACCCGCTTATCTGTTTGCGCTGGTGGCCGGAGATCTGGCCTGTATCGAGGATCAATACACCACCACCTCGGGGCGAGAAGTAGCGCTTCGCATCTATGTAGAATCTCACAATGCCACACGCTGCGACCACGCCATGGCCTCACTGAAAAAGGCCATGCGCTGGGATGAGGAGGTGTTTGGCCTCGAATACGATCTGGACATTTACATGATTGTCGCGGTGGATGACTTCAACATGGGGGCGATGGAGAACAAGGGCCTCAACGTCTTTAACTCCAAATACGTGCTTGCCGATGCCGACACCGCCACCGATGCCGATTTCAATGGCGTAGAAAGTGTCATCGCCCACGAGTACTTCCACAACTGGACCGGCAACCGCGTCACCTGCCGGGACTGGTTCCAGTTAAGCCTCAAGGAAGGGCTGACGGTATACCGCGACCAGGAGTTTTCCGCCGATATGGGCTCACGCCCGGTGCAGCGCATCGGTGACGTACGCGTACTGCGTAACGCCCAATTCCCTGAGGACGCTGGCCCCATGGCCCACCCAGTGCGCCCGGCCTCCTACATCGAGATCAATAATTTCTACACCGCCACCGTCTACAACAAGGGCGCAGAGGTGATCCACATGTATGAGGCGCTGGTGGGTACGGAGGCCTTCCGTGCCGGAGTCCGGCTCTATCTCAAGCGTCATGACGGCCAAGCGGTGACCACCGACGATTTCCTGCAGGCTATTGCGGATGCCAGCGGCGCGGATCTGGAGCAGTTCCGCCGTTGGTACAGTCAGGCTGGTACTCCGGTCATTCATGCCGAAGGCCATCATGATGCAAAAAATAATAGCTATGAACTAAAGCTCACCCAATCCTGCCCACCGACCCCGGAACAAGAGACCAAGGCACCCTTTCACATCCCGGTAGCAATGGGTCTGCTGGATAGCAACGGCCACGATCTGCCTCTGCAAATTAGCGGAGAAACAGCAGCGGCCACCATCCGAGTATTAAGCCTGCGAAAGGAAAGCGAGACCTTCCGCTTCGAAAATATCGACACACCACCCACCCCCTCGCTGTTGCGGGGCTTCTCCGCACCGGTACAACTGGAAAGCGGGGCCAGCGATAACGAATTAGCCTTCCTGCTCGCCCATGATTCCGACTCATTTAATCGTTGGGAGGCAAGCCAGGAACTGGCCGTGCGCCTGACTCTCCGACTGGTGGAACAAATACAACATGGCGAAATACTGCGTCTGAATTCAGATTTCGCCCATGCGATGGGCCAAACCCTCGGCAACCCCGATTTGGATCCGGCCTTCATCGCCGAGGTCTTCGTCTTGCCCGGAGAGGGTTATATCGCCCAGCGCATGGAGGTGATGGACCCGGCATCTATTCATCAAGCCCGCTGCTTCCTGCGCCTTACGCTTGCCCGCTCGCTGCGCGAAAAATTCGAGCACACCTATCAGGAGAACACGCGCCAAGAAGCCTACCGCTACACACAGGATGCCGTGGGCCGACGCAGCCTGAAAAACGTTGTGTTGAGCTATCTGATGGAATTAGAAGATTCGGAAATCCGCGGCCGCTGCCTCACTCAGTTCCGCGATGCAGATAACATGACCGATGCTCTCGGAGCCTTAGCCAGCCTCAGCCAACACGACTGCGAAGAACGCGCTATCGCGCTGGCGGAATTTGAAACCCGCTGGCAATCAGAACCACTGGTGATGGATAAATGGTTCAGCCTACAAGCGACCTCTCGACTGCCCGGCACCCTGGAAAAGGTGAAAGAGCTCATGCAGCACGCCGCCTACAATAGAAGTAACCCCAACCGCATCCGTGCCCTCATCGGCGCCTTCAGCCACGCCAACCCGGCACAATTTCACGCCGCCGACGGCAGTGGTTATGTGTTTCTAAGGGAAAGGATTCTGGAACTCGACCCGCGCAACCCACAACTCGCCGCCCGCCTGCTCGGTGCCTTCGGCCGCTGGCGAAAACTCGGTGGGAAAGGACAGCAACACATCCGTGGAGAACTTGGAATAATTCTGAAAACTAAGGGCCTGTCTCGTGATAGCTACGAAATTGCATCCAGAACACTTGGGAATTCTTGAGCCTGAAAAACCCCGGAACAAAAAAGGATTTAAGCTATCGACTTATGAGCCAGGCACAACACAAGACCCTCTAATGTGCGCAAGATGCTGGCAATTTCAACAACCACCATACGGGTAACTCAGCACCTTTTATTTGACATTACCCCAGGGAGATTGCTTTTCAAATGTTGAAACATACAAATCTTCCACCTTATCTCTGGCCCATTGGGTTTTACGCAAAAACTTCAATGATGATTTCTCTGATGGATCGCTCTTGAAACAATTTATGTTGATTCTCTGAGCCATTCCATCCCAACCGTAACGCTCGACTAACCTCGTTAAAACTTTCGCGAGCGTAAGGCCATGCAAGGGGTTATTTGGTTGTTCACTACTCATAACTTACGATGCGCCGACATTATGCTGAGTATTTTTGATCGATAACGCGAAGATAAAAGGCGCCGTTTACAGCGTCACTTTTAATGGCCACATTACTCCGTTTTGTATTCAGCTCTTTTGACACGAATCTTGTTGCCACCAACAGTCATATTATTCAAGTTTTTCGTTGCTGCCTTGGCTTCTCCTGGTTTCGGCATTTCCACAAACGCAAACCCCTTGGATCCACCGGAGCTCTTGTCTGTCACTAAATCACAATATTGCACTGTGCCATATTCCTGAAAAAGAGCTTTTACCTCTTCTTCGGTAGTGCTACGAGAAAGATTACGAATTATCAATTTCATAGGTTAATAAGCCATTAAAGTGTCAAGTGAACAATGGGATCAGACTCGATAGATTTCGTGTGAGGCCAATGTCATGTGCGGTTCATTCCTTGATGCCGTTTACCGGGATAACAGCCGTACTCTATAAGGACTGTCGTATGGTTACTGCCTACATTACACCCACTCGAGTGCTTTTTCCCAAGCATAAAAAAAGGGGGCTTCCGCCCCCTTCTTATACAACTATCAAACCAGTCTTAGTGCACGTGGTCAGCACCATGCACATGCCCGTGGTCGAGCTCCTCGGCACTGGCTTCGCGCACTTCTTCCACCGTGACATCAAAGTTCAGCGTCTGGCCAGCCAAAGGGTGGTTGGCATTGATGGTTACGTTGTCACCGCTCACTGCCTGGACGAGAACGCGCTGGGCGTTGCCCTCGGCGTCGCGGGCCTCGAACTGCATGCCGGCCTCGATATCTTTTACCTCTTGAAAGGCGCTGCGCGGAACGATCTGAATCATCTCCGGGTTGACCATGCCGTAGGCTTCCTCTGGCTTAATAGTCACCTGCAAGTCGTCACCCGCCTCTTTGCCTTCCAGCGCGTTCTCAAGCCCTGGAATCAGGCTCTCGGTACCGTGCAGATAGACGAGGGGTTGATCAGGGGTGGAGGCATCCAGCTCCTCACCCTCGCTGTTGGTCAATTTGAACTGCATCGATACTACGCATTTACCACCGATAACCATTGAAAACTCCTGAAAATAGGCCGGATAACCGGCTGTCTGTCATGCCTGAATTAGCCTTAACCACTGGCTTTGAGATACGCGGGACAAATGGGGAATGTTCGTTTAGAAACAACCAAATCCGTTGTAAGCAGCTATTTTCGCTTGTTTTTGCACGAAAATCGAGCCGAGGCCGGATATGGAAGCCGCCTAGCCCTTGAACCACCAGAAATCTGCGCCCAAAACCAACTGGCTAAGGCGCTCATAACCCGCTGCACCAGGATGGCTACCATCCCCCACCGAGACCTCCTGCATCCATACCGTATCTTGCTGAAGTGCCGCATAGACTGGGAGATAAGGCACCCCCACGGTGCGGGCCGCCGACTGAAAATTCCCGCACAGTTCCTGAATACGTTGATTCTGTACCGCATCGTTTACCGGTGGCGGGCCGATAAAGGCGGTTTGATACTGTGACTGGGCATCACTCAGAATATGGCGAAAGCACGCCACACTTGCCTCCACCGGCACTCTCCGCTCTCCATTTTCCAGCACGGTGTCGTTCACGCCGAAGGAAAATAGCAGGTAATCTTGTGTCGTTGAGGGCAAGCGGATGCGACACTCTTGCTGCCACCGATCCAGCACATCGCTGCTGGTATCACCGCGTATGCCGAGATTGTAGTGACTGAGATCGTAACCACGCGCGCGCGCCGTTGCGGTAACCCGACCGGCCCAACCCAGGCACTGCGGATCCCCGGCGCCCTGCACGAAGGAATCGCCGACGAAACAGATACGATGATCCACCGGCATCACACTTCAGCCTCTGGTGGCACGCAAATAATTTCATCCGGTGTGTCTGTACCCGATGCTGCGTTCTTGCTACCGAATACCTTCACCGCCTGATACACATACCAGGCCCGAAATCTGGACATGCCGTCCTCCAGGCAAATGGAACGCAATAATCGATCAACTTGGTCACGGTACGAAAACGGGAGTTTTCCCATGCGCATCAGCTGATAGAGAGCATCATGTACCAGCGCCCCACGCATAAAGTTGAGGGTGTCGATGGTAGGTCCACTGGGGCCGTCCCAAGCGTAATTGGGCGCAATTCTAAGTACACCCTCTGCATCCAGGCTAAGGAAGGGCGTATCGATCGCCTGCTTGCTGATTCCCACCCCGTGTTCATAGGGCGCAACCAACTGGTACTTGTAGCGGTGTAACGCCCGATAGCAGACCCTTTCCATCGCCCCCCTCACATCCTTGTGCTGGTTATAGCTACTCCCGAATAAATCAGGGGTTGCCTAATCCTCGCGCTCGGTCACTTCCAACAGGTGATAACCAAACTGGGTCTTTATGGGTCCGTGCACGGTATTCAGCTCGCCACTAAAGACCACTTTGTCGAACTCAGAGACCATCTGCCCTGGCCCAAACTTGCCGAGACTGCCACCACTTTTCCCTGAGGGGCAGGTGGAGTGCTTTTCTGCTACCTCAGCAAAATCGGCACCAGCGAGGATCTCCTGTTTCAGCTCCTCACATTTCTCTTCGTTGTCTACCAGTATGTGTCGCGCGCATGCACTTGCCATTTTTCAATCTCCGTAGGGACCTGTCATAGGCCCGATAACCTTATGAAACAAGGGGTTTAGAGAAATTACTGTTTACTTCCCCTATACTCCCCCGCTGAATTTAATCGGCCAAATGGTAGCATTCTTAGTGACTGAACGACTGCAACAATTAGTAGAAGAAGTGTGGAAGAGCGTTGAGCTGCGCGAACGCCTGCTGGAAGACATGGAAGAGGTGCTGGAGGAGATCGGTGTCGACTCCCCCGAAGACATTGCCGAATGGCGTACTTGGCAAAACGCCCATTTTTGTGGCTGCTACGATGACATCGTTCGGGCCTGCGCCTGTGGCTAGCAGACTGTTGAAAACCCTCTGCTAAGCTTGGACTTAACTGACGCGGAGTAAGCCATGCCCCCCAAAACCAAAGGTCGTCTGGATGAAGTGGTCGCCAAAGCCCGGCGGGCAATGGATGAACGCGCCCTAGGATATCGCGAACAATCGCTGAAAATTCACCCTTGGATCTGCGGCCGCTGCAGTCGGGAATTCACCCGCGCCAATCTCCATGAGCTAACGGTCCACCACAAGGACCACAACCACGATAACAACCCCGCCGATGGCAGTAACTGGGAAAACCTGTGCCTCTACTGCCACGACAACGAACACCAGCGCCAGCTAGAGCACGGCTTCGGATCTGATGAGACCAAGGCCGAGGTGGCCACTCACAATCCCTTCGCCGATCTGAAGGGTCTGCTGAAAAAATCCGACTGAGTATTTAGGCGGACGGAAGGTCAGCCGGCGGACATGGTCCGCCCTACGAGATCAGTTGGGCGAACCATGTCCACCACCTCAGCCCCTGTAATTCTCGTGGGGCGGACCATGTCCGCCTCAGCCGCACCGCCTACTTCCCCGAGGCCCTCGGCATCGGCGGCAAAGATAAGATCACCCCGCCACGGCCATCACCCCCCATGAGGGTTTGCGGATAGCTGCCGTTCCAGCGTTCAATACTTTTGTATCGAATCAACGTACTGGTCAGAGAGGCAGCAATGCGCTGGTTCGCGGCGGCAACGGCCTCGGCCTCCTTGGTGATCTGATAGGCCTTGGCATCCGCCTTGATACGCTCCTGCTCCGCCTGCGCCTTGGCGTTGGTGGTTACCTCGATAAGCTTGGTGGTAGCCTGAATGGTCTTGATTTGCTGCTCTTTGGTGGCCTGTTTCTGCACCATGGCCAGGCGCTGCTCTTCCTGCTTGGCTATCTGCACCTCTTCGATCTTCTTCAACACGATGGGCGGCAACTTCACGTTGCGCATGGAAACTTCATTGAGCACAAAGGGCAATTCTTTCAATCGTTCGGCCAGCTGAGTACGAATTTCCACGCTGATCTCAGAGCGTTTGTCGGCAATCTGCTCGGCGTAATATTTGCCGATGACATTGCGAATGATGTCGCGAATCTGCGGGTTAATTAGCTTGTCGTAATAACCATAGCCATAGCGCTCCAGGATCTTGTTCGCTTGGGCGGCCACCGGGGTGAATTGGATCGACATCTCAATACCGATGGGCAAGTTCTTGTTATCCAGCACCTGAATATAGGGCTTGTTGATAACGCCCCCCATGCCTGGCTGACTTTTCCTGCCCTGATAAGTGACAGTCTGCAATTTGATATCGAAAATACGGACCGTCTGCATCATGGGTATCTTGAAATGCAGGCCCGGCGACTGTACGTCATCGCCAAATTTACCGAAGGTAGCAAGCACACCCACCGTGCCGCTATTGATGGTGTAAACAGAATTGAGCGCCAGCAAGACGGCGGCAATAAGGACGACAACGATAGGACCCACGGCACCCGGTAGACGCTTCATGGCTACTCAACTCCCTTCTGATACTACGGTAAATTTAGCATTGTGGCATGGCTTCACCCGGATCCCCAAAGGACATGAATCGTCATCGCAGGCAAGTCCTTTCCCCGGCAAGACCCCACCTGTGATGCATTCAAAATGGGAATCAAGTACATTCACAAAGTCACTATTTTTTCCGTGCCAAAACTATAACCGTCATACGAGGGGAGAGAATCATGGGGAATGTACGTAGCCTGCGGAAGATCACCGGTCAGGGCATGACCGAGTACATTATTATCGTTGCGCTTATCGCTATTGCAGCGATCGCCGTCTATTCCTTCTTTGGCGATACCCTGCGCAGCCAGATGGGCGCCATGACCAAAGAGCTTTCCGGGCAGAGCGGCACCGCCGAGGTTACCCAGGCCGGCACCCAGGCCGGCAAGGTAGGCGAGGAGGTCAAGCACAAGGGCCTTTCCGACTACGCCGGCTCCGCTGACAAGAAATAATTTGCGGTAGGCCATTTGGGGCCGGGATAGGAAGCCCGGCCTGCGCCATGCCGTTTGCCAACAGAGCACACTTCGCCCGCAACCGCCGTCTGCAGCAAGGGCAGGCGGCAGTCTACGTTTATCTGTTCCTTGCGGTCCTGGTTGTTTCCCTGCTGTTTCTCTACAAGGCCGGCAAACTCACCAGCGACAAGATCCAGCTACAAAACGCGGCCGATGCCGCAGCCTACAGCGCGTCCCTGGTCGAGGCCCGCGATCTTAATTTCGCGGCCTATATGAACCGTGCCATCGTCGCCAACGAGGTAGCCATTGGCCAGATGGTGGGACTCGCCTCCTGGGCCTATCACTGGCGTTCCTTCGCCGACTTCCTGATGGCCTACGACACCCTTATCCTCGGCCCGGCCACCCTGGGTATCTCTACGCCCATCATGCAGGGCATCACCAACGTTGCCTGGCGCATTCCCGGCAATGCCTTCATCAAGGTGCTTTCACCAGTTGCCAACATCAGTACTTCGGTACTGCATAACATTAACAAGGCCTACGGACTGGCGGAGTACGGCCACCATATCGTCAGCTTGGTATTTGTGGTCGGCACCCTGGATGAGATGCTCAAACAAAATGGCCCAGAGCACACCAAACTTTCAGATTTTGGCCTGCTAAGCCTGATCACTCACATGACGACCTATGGTGCCTTGCCACTGCTGCCGGGGCAGCAATTCAGCATTGGCTATAGTCCTACCAAAAAGGTGCCTGTCGATGAATTCAAGGAGGGTGGCTATGGTCGCCTCGCAGCGCTGGTGGCCGAATCCCGGGATCCGTTCACCAAGGGTCGTGGCTGGGAACTGCGGCCACCAGGCTTTCCCATCAACGTCAAGGTGGGAGACAAATGGACTGTCCTCGGTACCGGCATTGAATGGGAAATGCGCTTTTTCTTTGACCTTTCGCTGGAACGCAAGGGGGGGAGCGAACTGCGCATCGTGATTCCGGCCAGTGGTGATATTTCCGCACGCAATTTCAACTGGTCCAGCGCCGATGCCACCGGACTCTTTCTGGAACTCGCCGGGGGCTTTGACCTCTGGGCCTATCTGCTCGGAGCTGAGGTTTTCAGTGCTGGTGGCGATCTCAGCGTTGGTAACTCACGGCTCAAGATCGTGGTCCGAGTGGATACCGGCTTTAAGGAATTTGATGTCACCATTGTCGATGTTCCCTTTCCCACCTCTGCCCCCTTTGGCGCCGGTTTCGTTCAGGCGGGTAAAAAGGGGATTGGCAGCAAACCCAATGCCGCGCTGAAATATAAGGACATGCTTATCGACCCGGCGGGCTCAATTGAGACCAAGCATTACGGTGAAGCCGCAAATAATCTCCTTGCCTGGATGTCGCCGGGCCAGGAAGGTGTGCCCTTCCCGCCGCTGGGTATCGCCGCCAGCACCCTGCCCAATAACGACTCCGCTCACCGGGTCAACAAGAGCTATGCCGGCCTGCCCCACTTCGTAGATACCACCGGCAATGAATCCTTCCTTGGTATCGGTGCACCGTATCTGATCATTGGTCTGGTGCTGGATGAATCCGATTACGATCTGGGACGGGACGGCACCAAAGAAAATGAGCCGGTAGGACGCCTTGCACTCACCGAAAAGATTGCCGATCAGGAACTTGCCGTGGTGGCCAAATCGGAGGTCTATTTCAGCCGACCAACGGACAACAAGGCCACTCACTTCTGGCGTGCCGACGGCCAAGAGGAGTACGGCAGCGGTTTCAATCCCTACTGGCAGGCGCGTCTGGTGGAAACCAGCTATACCGATCGGGTGCTTGCGCTGCTAGTCCAGCAGAAACAGGATTTCCTAAATCTTGGTGCCTCCTTCAACCTGCTATTCAATAACCTCATGAGTTATCTGCCGGGTGGGGCACCGTGATGGATCGTGGCATCGGATCTTGCCCGGTGCCGGGTCAGGCCATGACTGAATTCCTAATCTGCGCCACCTTTGTACTTATTCCCCTATTTCTCGGCATTCCACTGTTGGCAAAATATATCGACATCAAGCATGCCACCATCCAGGCAGCCCGCTACCAGGCCTGGGAATATACCGTCTGGTACAACGACGCGGATAACAACGACATTCTTGATAATTTCAATGCCGTCAGCGCGACACCGATAAAATCAGCCATCGCCACGCGCAAAGAGGCCCGCAGGCGCTTCTTCAGTGATTTCAGCGAAAAAAACACCCTGGAAATTACCGCCAGTGACGGCGGCGTGGGCTGGCAAAGCGATGTGAAAAACCAGTTCTGGCACGACCATCGAGGCCTACCGCTTTACGACGGAAGCGAGGCTGCCGGTGCCTCTCTTAATACCGCGGCACCAACGCCTACGGTGCCGATCATCGGTGATGTGTTGAATATCATGCTTGATGTGCTGGATTTCGCCTTCAGTGCCATCGGCAGTCTGCTCCAGTTTTTGGGCAGCAACGTGGGTTTTAGCGCCATCAATACCGATGGCTACGCCAAGGCGACAGTGGCGGTTCCGGTGGCCACCTCGCCCGCCTTTATCAACACCAAAACCCTCTATGGCGATGCCCAGCCGTTTTTTCCCAACAATCTGATATTCACCGCCAGCGCTGGTGTGCTCACCGATGGCTGGAATGCGGGGGGTGTAAAGCACACCTATAATCAGGCGGGTGGCACCGTGCCCTCGGTGATGCTCAAGGAACTCCTCACCCTGCCCGGCCTCGCCCAGGTGTGGGATGTCATCGCTATCCTGGCGCCAGAGCTGCGCCGTTGCCATCCGAGCATTCCAGCACTACCTCCTTTCGGTAATCCGGATTTCCCTGACGATAAGGGCAGCCTGTGGCTCGGCCATATTGATATCGACGCAGTCCATCCAGACCGGCTCTCGGAAGGCGGCACCCATACGTGCGATGATGCTGGCATCTGCGTCTTCGAACCCAACGTCCCGCCACCCCCTAAGGACTGTATCCCGTGATCCGTAGTACCGAATCATTGTTGCGGCTGTTTGCTGCCTTGCTGCTAAGCACCTGCGCCATGGCCGCTCTGGCGGCCCGGGCACCGGACTTTCCATCCCCGCCAGAAGCGCGGGTGGAGTGGGTATCCCGTGATATGGAAATCAACGGCATCCCTTCGGAGGTGCGTGCCTTCTATAGTCGTCAGTCGGTAAAGGAAGTCAGAAAATTCTATCGACGTACCTGGGCAAAGGGTGAAAAAGGTGGCCCAGGCTTCACCGAAACCGATGCCATGAAGCCGTGGCTACTGCTTACCCGGGTGGAGGACGGCTACCTGATGACCATGCAGGTACAAAAAGCAGATCGGGGCGGCTCCTGGGGATACCTAGCACGTAGCAAGCTGCCTAATCCAAAGGATCTGCCGGCCATGGGCGAGAATGTCCCGAGCATGCGTGGCAGCCGAGTGATGAATGACGTCAAGACCCGGGACCCAGGACAAAAGGGTCGTACCGTGCTCATTGCCAACCGTCATTCGCTGAGCAGCAACATCAACTTCTACCGCAACCACTATCTCAATGATGGCTGGACCCTGGACATAGAGCGCTCGCTAGACGGTGCCTCCATGCACATGCTGGCCTTCAAGCGCAGGCTGCGACAAGTGCGCATCATGATCATGGGCGACCATCAGCAGACACGAGTGGTGATCAATGCGGTGGCGCGGGATATCCTGTAACGGGGAGATGGGATGAAGCATTCGTGGAGAATCGCCAGACAACAGGGCCAGTCCATGGTGGAATACACCATTGTGCTGGTGTTTGGCGTGATGGTCCTCACCACTGGACCGGGTGGCGACGTTACCAAAGATTTGCTGGATGTCATCAAGTCCAATTTCGAAGGTTATTCCTACGCCGTCTCGCTGTCGGAATATCCCGACCACGACACCCTGTACGACTATCTGAACGATCCGGATGTCCTGGGAGGAAAGCTGGATCCCGGTCAGGTAATCGCAGAATTGCAAAAGCCGATTTTCAGTCAGTTTCCGACACTGGAGGATTTCCCGGACGACTTGTTGCCGAGTGGCCCCGGGGACCTGCTGGACGGAGCAGTGTCACTTTTCTAGCGAAAACATTGCCGGATTAAAAAGACAGGGTTGTTGCCAAGCCCCTAACCAAACCATCAAGCGGAAGACTCGATATGGCGAAAAAAAAGGATAAGAAAACCTGGCCCCTGCTCATCGGTGCAATCGGTTTTGGCGTTGCCGCCGCGCTGTTGTCAGTGCTCTATCTAAAAAGCCGGGAGGCAGCCATCCTCGCCAGCTTGAAAGGCCCCGAGGTTCGTAATGTTTCAGTGGTGGTGGCGAAGCAAGATCTGCCCAAGGGCAGCATCATTTCACTGGACGGCTTTGCGGTACGCAAGGTCCCAGAAAACTATGTCCACAGTGACGTGGTGCGTCCCGGTGATTTCGAGCACTTTCTCGGGCGTGCACTGGTGGAGAACCTGGAAACCGGCAAGACCCTGCTCCGCAGTTTCATGGATGAGGATTTCCCGGTGGATTTCTCCGACATCATTCCTGCGGGCCATCGTGCTCTGACGGTCACCGTAGACGAGGTGAATTCCGTCGCCGGCCATATCCGTCCGGGCAATCTCATCGATATCTACGTCAACATTCCGTTCCGCGCATCCGGCTTCAGCCCCAAGGCAGTTACCGCGGGCCTGAGTCAGACTCTGCCGGCGGGACTGGCGGATTCACTCCCCCCTGAACTACTGAACCAGGCCTCCGGAATTGCCGAAGAGGTGCTAGCGCTCGCAGCCCCATCCGACGTCATCCTGCCGGTGGTACAGAGTGTTCGGGTACTTGCCGCCGGCAAGGATGACTACAGCGAAACCCTGGACAATCTGCGCCAGCCCCAGCGACGGCGCGAGGGAAACTTTACCTCGGTTACTCTCAAGGTGACGCCGCGTCAGGCGGCACTCCTGACCACCGCCCAGGACAAGGGCGAACTCCTCGCCCTGCTGCGCAACCGCAAGGACAAAAGCGGTGCTGATTTCACTACGGTGTCACCGCGGGACCTGTTCGATAACGCCCGCAAGATGGCCCGTGACGAGAAGCTGCGCCAAGCGGCCGCTTCGGTAGCAAGCGGCGTGGATGCCAACGGCAATCTGGTCAACGCCGAGGGCAAGGCCATTCTCAACAAGGAGCAGCTGGCCGCCGCCGGGCTTAGCGTA
Organism: Gammaproteobacteria bacterium; assembly: GCA_021773645.1. Classification (GTDB taxonomy): domain Bacteria; phylum Pseudomonadota; class Gammaproteobacteria; order HK1; family HK1; genus JAJFJV01. The sequence continues at coordinate 191,414 of JAJFJU010000010.1, read as the reverse complement.
AACGCCAACGGCGAGTTGGTGGACAAGGATGGCAACGTGGTTGATCCCGCCAGCCTGGTGATAGCCGCCGACGGTACGGTAATGACCCGTGAGCAACTCGCTGCCGCCGGCCTCTCGGTAAACGCTCAGGGACAGCTGGTGGATGCCAACGGCAAGGTCGTCGACAGTGATCAACTGGTGGTGGCCGCTGACGGCTCGGTCATGACCCGGGAACAACTGGCTGCCGCCGGTCTCTCGGTCAATGCCAACGGTGAGATCGTCGATGCCAGCGGGAATGTGGTCTCAGCGGACCAGGTGGTCATTGGTGCCAACGGTTCGGTGATGACTAAAGCACAACTGGCCGCCGCTGGGCTCTCGGTTAACGAAAATGGCGAGATCGTCGATGCCAATGGCAATGTGGTCTCGGCGGACGAGATTGTAGTTGCCGCGGATGGCACGATAGTAACAAAACAGCAGCTCGCCGCCGCCGGTCTCAAGCTCAATGACAAGGGTCAAGTGGTGGACAAGGATGGCAACGTGGTTTCCAGTGATGCCCTGGGAAATGCGCTGGGGCGGCCACCAACCCGCGTCGCTGGCATTGGTCGACCCCGCACCCGCGTCGTCGATCTCATCATTGGCGGAGCGAGTGAGGATGGTGTTGCCAAGGTGAGTCAGTTGCCGGTAGGAAAATAGTAGGAGTGAACATCCGTACGGAAAGCTTCTGCTCCCTAGTACTCGCGGTCTCTGCCCTGCCGGTGTCTGCAGCGGAACCGGTGTACATCATGCCCTACGGCCACGCGGTCAACACCCGCGGTGAGGTGGTTGCCGAGGGGCTAGAGGTGTCAGGAACCCAGGGGGACCAAGTGGTGGGAGCCAACGGCCGGATTTATTCCCGCGACGAGTTGCGCGTGGACAGCTCGGGCAAACTACGGGCCCGTGACGGCACCGCCTTACGACAGCGTGAGATGCCGACCCGACGCGGCGGGAATGGCGTGCCCACAGTTCCCATTCCGGGCATAGCCAAAAATGGAACACAATCCGTGGCACCGGGTGGTGCAACAGAGCCGACCGCGATCAGTTCCGATTACAAGGGACCCGGGATTGAAATGATTATTGGCGGACAGAGTGAAGATGGCATTACCCGGCGCACCACACTACCGATCCGAAATTGACGATATTGAACGTAAAGGAACACGCATGATGAGAAAACTCGTACTGGGACTATGCCTCAGCTTCGCCTTTAGCGTGTGTATGGCGGGACAAGTGATCGAGCTCAATGTGGGTGAGATCAAGATCCTCAAGGTTGGGAAGGTGGAGCGGGTTGCCGTAGGTAAAGGTGGCATGCTCAGTACCTCACTGCTGAAAAACGGGCAGCTGATCCTGATTGCCGAACAGGAAGGGGTGACCACCCTGCACATCTGGTACAAGAACGGCCGGGAAACCGATATGACGGTGCAGATAGACACCGCAAACGTTAAGGAAATCAAGCGCCTGGGAAGTATCGACGCACGTTCCATGGAAGTCCGTCAGTTGCTTTCCGATATCTCCGGATTGCAGGTACGTGTGATCGGAGAACGCATCATTCTCTCGGGACGCATTGATAAAAGCTATCAGGCAGTGCTCAAGACCGTGCAAGGTGTCTACACAGAAATCATGGACCTGACCCGCAAGGAAGCCCTGAATCTGCCCAATCACAAAATGGTATTGATGAATATCAAGATCACTGAATTCAACCGTAACTATCTGGAAACTCTGGGTATCCGCTGGGACAACCCCATCAGCGGCCCGGCTGCGGCCTTCTCCTTTGACGCGATCAACAATGACTTCTTTCGGGTCACTCCGCCCACCCCCTCATTCTCAGGCCTGCCGATACGGGAAAGCAGCCCCCAGGGCTTCTTTGGTATCGCTACCGAGATCAGCTCACGTATCAACTTTGCGATCAATTCGGGCAACGCCCTGATCCTCGCCTCTCCCCGACTGGTGGCACGCAGTGGTGGTGAGGCCCAGTTCCTGGCCGGAGGCGAGATACCCTTACCGGTGACCAACAGCCTCGGATCAAGCAATGTGGAGTTCAAGGAATTCGGCATCACCCTGACCATCAAGCCGGAGATTGACCAGAACGACAATATCCAAGCCAATGTCTCCACCGAGGTCAGCACCATTGACCCGGCCAATGCGGTACAGGGCATCCCCGGCTTCCGTACCCGTAAAACCACTGCCGATATCAGCGTTCGCCCGGGCGAAACGCTGGTACTTTCCGGACTCGTGGACCAACAGACCTCCAAGTCCGTGGATCGGCTTAAATTCCTCGGGGACCTGCCGGTGCTAGGTGCACTATTCCGTTCCAAGGAATACCGCGATAACAAAAGCGAGTTGGTGATCTTCGTGTCCCCCACCATCCATGATGCCAGTGCACCGCTCAATAAAGCCTATCTGGAACGGAATAAATCCAATCTGGAGGAGTTCCGGAAAGCGGTTAAAGAACCCGGCCTGAAAATTCTCGACTAGGTATTTCCCATGTTTGATATCATCGTCAATAGCGATAAGGGTGAGCAGCTTCAGAGCATCCACTGTACCGCCAACGAGTGTTCGCTGGGCAAGGCCCGCGATAATCTGGTAAAGCTACGCGGCTGGAAAATCGCGCCACACCACGCGGAAATTCACCGTACCCCTGAGGGGCTATTTGTTGAAGATCAGAGTGGCAATGGCCGAACTTTGGTCAACGGCGATGAAATAGAGCGCTACGGCCCCCTCCACACCTCGGATATCATCACCATCGGTAGCTATCGCATCACTGCGGGCATGGCAGTGAAAGACGATGAAAATGTGAATATCGATGAGGATGAAGACGAGGAAGAACAAGGCTTCGACCCGCTACAAACCATGTTTGGTGTAGCCCACCATGCCGTACTAAAGGATTCTGAAGAACACAGCAAGACCATCGTCCGCCTGCAACACGATGAAAAATTCAAGTGGCGCAACCGTGTTCACGAGGAATTGCTCACGGCAATGGATCTACGTCGCACCGACATCAGCAGCATGGATGAAGATGCTCTGCGCAGCCACGTAGAAGGCATGATCAAGGGAATTCTCAAGGCCATGGAGGCCAAGCTACCGGCCGACGTGAACCGACAGAAACTGGCCCTACAGGTACTCAACGAAGCCGTAGGTCTTGGTCCACTGGAGGAGCTCATCGACGATGAAGAAGTTACCGAAATCATGGTCAATAAGTTCGACGAGATATACGTCGAGCGCGCCGGACGCCTGACCCTCTCCGACATTACATTTTCCAGTGATGACGCGGTGATGTCGGCTATCGAGCGCATCGTCTCGCCACTAGGGCGGCGCATCGATGAAAGCTCACCGATGGTCGATGCCCGCCTGCGTGATGGCTCCCGGGTGAATGCCATCATTCCACCGCTGGCGCTGCGCGGCCCCTGCCTCACTATCCGAAAGTTTGCCAAGCAGAAGCTCACCGATGAGGATCTGATTGGCTTTGGGGCGTTGAATCAGGCCATGGCGACCTTCCTCAAGATGGCGGTGGAACAGCGCATGAACATCATCATCTCGGGAGGTACCGGCAGCGGCAAAACCACGCTGCTCAATGTGCTTTCCAACTTCATTCCCTCCACCGAACGCATCGTAACCGTAGAAGATGCGGCAGAGTTGAAACTGGCTCAGCCCCACCTGGTAAGCCTGGAAGCACGGCCGCCCAACCTCGAGGGCAAGGGTGCCGTGTTTATTCGCGACCTGGTGAAAAACTGCCTGCGCATGCGCCCAGACCGCATCGTCGTCGGCGAGTGCCGCGGTGGCGAGACCTTGGATATGCTACAGGCCATGAATACCGGCCACGACGGTTCTCTAACCACCGCCCATGCGAACACGCCAAGAGACCTGATCTCACGCCTTGAGGTGATGGTGATGATGTCCGGCATGGATCTTCCAGTACAAGCGATCCGCGAGCAGGTAGCCTCCGCGGTGGACCTCATTGTGCAGCAGACACGCTTCTCCGATGGCAGCCGACGAGTGGTCAATATTACCGAGATCACCGGCGTGGAGGGGGGCATCGTCCAAATGCAGGACATCTTCCATTACCAGCAGGAGGGTTTCGATGGCGAAGGCCGGATCAAGGGGCAATTCCTATCCAACGGCACGGTGCCGGAGTTCTATGAAGACTTGCGGCAACGCGGGCTTCAAGTCGATATGAGTATTTTCGACTAGCCCCATGCAAATCCTGCTCAATCTCGCCGGCAACGCACTGTTTCTGCTCACCGTGGTCTCGGTATTTCTCGCCGCGACCCTGTTATGGCTGATCTTGCTGCTCAAGGGCCAAGGCCATCTGGACCGCTACCGGGAAACCTTCACTACCACCGCTAGCGCCAATATGGCGGATATGTTCCTGTTCATCGACCCCAACCGGCTGTTCCTCATTAACGGCGCAGCAATTGTGGTGTTGCCCATCCTGTTGTGGCTCATCAGTGGTGATGTTCCTCTTAGCCTGGGCGTAATGATACTGCTCATCGTGCTGCCGGGGGTCGCCTACAAAAGCCTGCGGAACAAGCGCCTGAAACGCTTTGAAAGTCAGTTGCCCGACGGCCTGATGATGGTGGCAGGCGCAATGCGCGCCGGGGCCAGTCTCAATATCGCCATCGAGGGTCTGGTCAAAGAACAGCCCGCACCTATCTCCCAGGAATTTGAATTACTACTGCGCGAACAGCGTATCGGTGTGGACTTTGATGATTCCATGCGCCACATGGAGGCACGTCTGCCATTGCCCGACTTCAGTCTCGTGGTCACCGCCTTGCGTATCAACCGCGAAGTGGGCGGCAATCTGGCGGAGACGGTGGAATCCCTGGGCGAGACCCTGCGCCGTAAGTCCACAATGGAAGGTAAGATCGGCAGCCTGACCGCACAGGGCAAGTTGCAGGGTATCGTCATGACCGGCCTGCCGCTGTTGCTGGGAGTGTTGCTGAACTTCCTCGAGCCCGAGGCCATGAGCAAACTGTGGACCACGCCTGTCGGTTGGGGCGTCCTGGCGGTGGTGGCCGTTATGGAAACCATGGGCTATCTGATGATCAGCAAGATCACGAGTATCGACGTCTGATGGAACTATTCGCCTCCTTACTGATGAAGGTGATCGCCACGTGTACTGGGCTAAGCGTGATCCTGGGGCTGGTCTTTTTCGATCGCCTCTACGCCATGGTGGACGAGGACGAGCGCGCCTATATGGATCCGCTGTCGTGGAAACTACGCATCCTGTGGCCCGCGATCCAGGTGATTTCCTTCTTCTTCTGTTCCTTTCTGCCCTACGAGATGATGGAGCGCACTGAAAAACGGCTGATGCGCACCGGTGTTAGCTACCTGCTGACCGCCGAGCAGTTCGTTGCCTTGCGCATACTGAGTATGTTTTTAGTGCCCGTGTTCGTTTATCTCACCATGGCCATGCTGGAACGCTTTGAGCTTCTCTGGCTCCTGTTTGCACTGGTTTTAGGGTTTCTATTTCCCGATCTGTGGCTTCGTGACACGCGTAAACGACGAAAACTCGGGGTGATCAGGGCGATGCCGGTCTATCTGGATTTCATCACCATGTGCGTGGAGGCAGGCCTTAATCTGACAGGCGCACTGGGGCAGGCTATGGAGAAAGGCCCCGCTGGACCATTACGTAACGAGTTCGGTATCGTGCTGCGCGATCTCCGTGCCGGCCTGTCCCGCGCCGATGCCCTGCGGCGCATGGCGGATCGCCTGGATATATCCGAGATCACCAGTTTTGTTAGCTCGGTGATCCAGGCGGAAAAAATGGGGGCAAGCCTTGCCACCGTGCTTCGGGTACAGGCAGATCAGCGCCGTAGCGAGCGCTTCCAACGTGCGGAAAAGCTCGCTATGGAAGCACCGATCAAGCTAGTAGGGCCACTCATCATCTTTATCTTTCCAGTCACTTTCATCATCCTTGGCTTTCCCATCGTAATGAAATTTATGGCCGGTGGATTGTTATGACTCCCGGTGCGCTCTTTCGTACGGACAATCGCCACTGCGTACTTCCCCGGGTACGCAAGACCGCCACCCTATTCGAGCGCATGCGCGGGTTACTTGCACGTCCGCCGCTTGCAAGGGATGAGGGCCTGCTTATCACCCACTGTAACTCGGTACACACTGTGGGCATGGGCTATGCCATCGATCTGGTCTATCTGGATCGGCGTGGCACCGTACTCAAGCAAGTGAGCAACCTCAAGCCGTGGCGGCTTTCCCGCTGTGGTGGCGCCTGCATGACCCTGGAACTGCTTGCCGGAACCCTCGATGCGCTTGACCTTGCCGCCGGAAGCCGCCTGGAGTGGCAGGATGCCTGAGATACTTCGCCAGACCAGCCTGCTCATTCTGTTACTGCTAGGTGCGTGTTCGATGCAACAAAGCACGGTGCGGGAAACAGAGCAGAATCTGGAACTGGACAAAGTGCAGGCAGCCGCCCGGGAGGCCTACCAGCGCAGCGACTGGGTGGAGAGCGAAAAACACTATGCCATCATCACCCGACGAGTTCCCGCAGAACTGGAACCGTGGTTTCGCCTCGGCAACATCTATGCCCGCACCCGGCGCCCGGAACTGGCGGTAGCGGCCTATCGCGAAGTACTGGTACGCGATCCTCAACATGCCCGCGCCTGGCACAACATGGGGGTCATTCAAATTGAACAGGCGAACAACACCTTCCTCCAGATGAGCCAGCACATCGATCCCACTAACCCGCTATATGCACAGAGCATGCGTCTGGGCGGGGATATCGCTCGCCTGCTTCGCCAAGGCTCGCTGCCACCGGCGATTCCTCCCTCGGCCAATGATCAAACAAAACAGCCCTGAAGTCCGTGGTCAAGCGATGGTGGAATTCCTCATCGTCATACCGCTACTGCTACTGCTGGTCTTTGGTGCGCTGCAATTCGCCTTTATCTATCACGCCAAGATTACCCTCAATTACGCGACCTTCGAGGCAGCACGCGCCGGCAGTCTGAATAACGCAAAGATGGTCCCCATGGAACGTGCCTTTGCCCGTGGACTGGCCCCCTTGTTTACCCACTCCAAGGGACAAACCGAAGTCATCCGCGCAAAGAATCAGATCAAGGACGAGATTACCGCCGGCTATGTACGCATTCGCCTCATCAATCCCAGCCCGGAGTCCTTTCTTGACCACGGCGTGGACCTGAATGGAGAACGGGTCATACCCAATGACAACCTGATGTACCGTGATGCCAGCATCAGTGGTGGCGCCTCGAAGCAGAGCATCCAGGATGCCAATCTGCTGAAGATCCACGTGGGTTATTGCTACGAACTCTTTGTCCCCTTCGTAAACCGCCTACTGGTACGCATGATGTCGCTAGCCCCCACAGCCCTGGAGCCGGAAAACATCGGTCCGCCGGAGGCCGGCTCCTTCGCGGCGTCCTGTGTCCTCAATCCACAGGACGCCGGACGCATGGGCTTTCCCATCTACTCCCAGGCGATTATTCGCATGCAATCGGCCGCCACCCTGGCAACGATTCCATAAGGCTGCGCGTCAGGGCAGGTTATCCGGCGAGCGTCCATTCCACCCCATCCGGCCCGGCATTGACTACCGGCGTGTCGCCGATGAACTCATGTTTTCCCCAATCTCCGTGTACGTGGCCACATACAGCCAGGAGGGGATTAGTCCGTTCTATGGCCTTACGGATCGCCGTACTGCCTACACCCTGGCCCTCCCCCGATAAATCCACCACCCCGTAGGGCGGCGAATGGGTCACAAGAACCGTTCCGAGAGGACAGTCCCCCAGCAGTTTCGCAGCCTCCGCCTCGCTGAAATCGTAACTCCAGGAACCGAAGGGGGTGACCGGAATGCCGCCGCCCACACCGTAGAATTCCACTCCCTGCAGCGTGACCCCGGAACCATGCAGGACATGCACATCCCTCCAACCACGACACGCCTCACGAAGTTCATCAATATTTTCGTTATTTCCGGGCACCAGCACCGTCGGACACCTCATGGCCCGCAGCACATCAACAACCCCATCGAGGCCACGATGCATCTTGGCAAAATCCCCCGCACCAACGGCGAAATCAATATTTTTTGAACGACGCACCAACTCCTTGGCCGCCGTTGTATCACAATGAAGATCACTGAATAAAAGTAATTTCACCTATCCCCCCCGCTTTCTTGCTGCGGCCCTCAGGGCAACCTCATAGGCTTTATTTACCCACAGACTCATATCCCCGGAATTTTCAAAGACTTCCTCCGGCGCGCAGTAGTAGGACATCGAATATTTTTTGCCTTGCTTTTGGTAACTAAAAGCCTCCAGATTCCGATGAGCAAAATCCTCTATGGTTTCGGCATCAGCCTTCAGATAAAGAATGTCGTCGGCCATCAAGGCAAACATCAAGCCATCGAGGAAGAATCCATAACCACCAAACATCCGCCTTGCACTCACGGGACCCATCAATTGCATCAACTCAATCACATGCGTCACCAGCTGGTTTTGAATCGTTGCCATCACCGCTCAGCTCCCCAATTGTATTGCCATGGTATCCGCCTGCGCCCTCCTCTCCGGCAGACTGCCTGCCAGGCGCTGAATCACACGTTCGGATGTGGAGCGATAGGTGGTGAGTTTCCCGCCCAGCACGCTCAGTAATCGTGGTTGTGAGCAGCGATCCACCACTAAGCCGGTTTCACGGGAACGGGCGCTTAATATCCCCTGGGTAGCGGGCAGCACCCGTAGGCCGGCAAAGCTTTCGAGAATCCGCAAATCGTGATCACCTAATGATGAGGCAAAGTAGTGCTGATAGGTCTCCAACAGATAATCTATTTCATCCTGAGGTGCGGTGACCGCCCCGGGATCCCTCTGATACAGGGCCTCGGTAGTACCCACCAAGGTATGACCGTGCCAAGGCAGCGCAAATACCGCACGCTGGTCACGGGGTGATTCCACATAGTAGGCACCGGAGAGCGCACCTGGCAGGACGATATGGGAGCCTCGAACCAGCTCCACCGCAGGTGCAGACTGAGCTAGAGAGATTTTCGCCAACACCTCAGAAGCCCATGGCCCCGCCGCATTAACTAGGGCTCGAAAGGAGACGCTTTGCTCATGCTCACCCTTGAAATAATGCGCCACGCCACCATCGGGAGCCAGCTCTACTGTGGCCACACGCGCGTCAAATGAAACCTCAGCACCCAGCTCCTCGGCTGAGTGCAGCACCGCACAGGTTAGTGCCGCATCGTCAGTCTGGGCCTCGAAGTAGCGAAACACCGCCCTCAGATCTTTAGTTTCCAGGCCATCAAGATTTTCCCATTCACTGCAGGGAAGTTGCTGGAAGCGATTTTCCTGGCGCATTCCCCCCAGAAAGGCATACAGCGAAAGACCCGCGCGGATGAGTACGGGACCACGCTGGCTATGGCCATAAAGGGGGATATGCATGGGAGTGAGATGCACCAACTCCGGCGCATTCTTTAGTAGCAGTGCACGCTCGCGGAGGCTTTCCCGCACCAGCCCGAAGTGAAAGCCTTCGAGATAACGCAGGCCGCCATGGATGAGCTTGCTAGAGCGGCTGGAGGTCCCCTGTGCCGGCGTCGAGTATTGCTCCAGCACCCGCACAGTATAGCCGGCGGCTGCGGCCGCCTGGGCTACACCTGCGCCGTGAATGCCGGCACCGATTACCAGTACATCAACGCTATCACTCAAGTGCCCTCCGCTAGCCTAAAGGCCGGGTGCTCAAGCAATGAGCCAATCTCATCGGTCTCCACAAAGCCCGCCCCACGCCGCCCCAAATCCAAGGCCTGCTCGGCCTCATCAACGCCATAGATCACCCATGACCACGCCCCCGGCCACAGTGTCTCTTCCGTCCCTGGCAGATACCGCGCACCGACAAATAGATATTCCGGCACCAAGGCTTCGGCTTCCGTGCACGATGGTCCATGGTAATTCCGCATCACCCAGCCGACGGGTTGATCTGAAAGCGCTCTGGAACAACGCAACACACTGATTTCAAATGAGATCAACACCCACTGGAATTGGGCGGAGGCCATGGCCTCAGTAATGGCCATAGCGACCTGCTCTGCACCGAATCGCTCCATACTCTGGCGCTTGGCCTCGACGAAGGCGGTCACTTCTGGATGTTGATTCAGATAAGCCACGACATCCGTGAGTAGCGAAAGATGAGTGCCGAGGTAACGCACGCCAAAGCGGCAAGGCTCGCCCACATCCACCTGTGCCAAGGCAGCCGCGGACATCGCTAGTGCATCCCCAACGCGGTCGGAAGTGCGTTCTAAAGTATCATCGTGAAGTACCACCGGCACGCCGTCAGCGGAAAGCTGGACATCGAATTCCACATAACGCGCCCCTGCTTTTACCGCAGCCTCAATGCCGAGCAAGGTATTTTCTGGATAGCACCCCCGATAGCCCCGGTGGGCGACCAGTTGGGGAATCGTGTTCACTCGCCCAACCTCTTTTCCAACTCGCCTATAGAAATAGTATATCGATGCTTCAGCGCCGCATTGGATTGCGGCTCAAAGTGGGTCATTTCATCGGCCTCCCACCCTGCAGACTCACCGCTTGCGAGCCATGCAATGCCACGGGCCGTAGCCTCGGTTTCCTGTGGTCGCACGACCGCCAAGCCCGTGAGATCGGCCAATCGCTGGCAAAATCCATCGATATGCGAGAGGCCGCCACTGATGCGCAAAGACTTAAACCGGCAGCCAGCTTTTCGCAGACAGCGAAGATTGGTTTCGAGGTGAAACACAATACTCTCGGCCACACCCGCCAGCCGACACGCGTCGGAATACTCACGCCCGTCCGATAGCTCAGATAGCTCCGGGGTAAATCCCGCCCGCCACCAGGGCGAACCCAAGCCACTCACGGCATTCATATAGATCGGCACCCCGTCTGGACACTCGGGCCACGGCTCCAACAATTGAATCGGATCAGTAATTCCCCACTGCCGTACCGCATATTCGAGGGCAGCACCCGCGCCGTTAACCGTCCCCTCCAGTAAGTAGTCACGCTGCTCAGCCCGACTCATAGCGATACCGCTGAGCAACGGTGAGCCCCTGCTTTTCGGTGTTGCCGTAAGTGCTAAGGCAAAAGCACCGCTACCCACATTCACCGCAGCGGTATCTGCCGGTGGCCGGCCCGTGGCATAGAGCGCTGCATTCTGATCGCCGCTCACCACCCGCAGTGGAATATGGCTATCGCACAAGCGACCGTATGGATGGATGACCGGGTGCCCTAGTGGCAGTATCTCCCGTGGAATTTGAAATAAGGCCAGTAGCTCTTCATCCCAATCCCGCGCGCGGAAATTCCACAACAGCGTACGGGCGACATTGGTCTCATCGCAGACCAATGGTTGCCCCTCCAGTAGGTGAAAAAGCAGGAATGAGGCAAGCGGTCCAACCGAAAGATGTTTAGCCCTAGCGGCTTCATGCACCGCCGGCACGTGGTCCAATAACCAGCGGAGTTTGGAGGCGCCGTAATGTGATGAGAGTTGCAAGCCGGTGCGGGCCTTGATTAGCGATGCTGAATCGCTGAGGGCGTCTATTACCGCCTGCGCCCGGGTATCTTGCCAACTAAGTGCCGGGGCCAACGGCTGGCCGGTTTCACGGTCCCAGGCCACCACGGTGGAACGCTGTGTGGCGAGACCCGCCGCGATCACCGTAGCCTTCGCCTCTCGGGCAATAGCCAAGGCCTCATTCATAGCATCACGCAGGGAATCTAACAGCGCCGCTGCATCCTGCTCGACCCACCCTTCCTGTGGCCGCTGCAGTTCTACTTTGCGCAACACCGTAGCCTGGTGCTGACCGTCACCATCCCAAAGCACCGCCCGCGAGGCATGGGTGCCTTGGTCTAGCGCCAGTATCCACGAGGCAGACACGAGCTAGGCGCTAACCGCCTGTATTTCAGGAATAATTTGACACCTCAATGAGGTTGTCGTCAGGGTCTCGAAAATACACCGAGGTGATAGGGCCGGTAGCGCCAGTGCGGGCTATAGGGCCCTCCTCTATGGCAACGCCACAGTCCGCCAGATGTGCGATTACGGCTTCCAGCGGGGTCGGGCTAATCAGGCAGAGATCCGCCGAGCCCGGAGTCGGCTGCGCGGATTTGGGTTCAAATTCCTTGCCAGCTGTATGTAGATTTAATTTCTGCTGTCCAAAACAAAGCGCCTTACGGCCTTCGCCGAAACTCACCACCTCCATCCCCATTACCCGAACATAGAAGGCACAGGTCGCCTCTACATTGCGCACCGTGAGCACTAGGTGGTCCAATCTGTCGATCACAAAACCCATGAGCTTCGCTCCAGAACCCCGCCAACCATTCTATTCCATCATTTGCACCAACCGCTCGGCAGGCACGTAACCAGGAATCATCTGGCCACTTTCAAGGAAAATTGTCGGTGTACCACGGATACCCAGGCTACGACCCAGGCCATATTGCTCAGCCACCGGGTTCGGGCAGTCCTTGCTCACCACCGGTCGCCGGGCTTTAGCATCGGTCATAGCCTGGACTCGATCGTCCGCACACCAGACTGACACCATCTTATTGTAGGTTCCTGATGAAATACCGGCCCTTGGAAAGGCCAGATAACGGACCTTCACGCCCTGGGCTGTGAGCTTGGGAACATCGCGGTGGAGTTTGGCGCAATAAGGGCAATCCACATCGGTAAATACGGTAATTGTGTGTTTGGTCTCTTCTGGAGCAAACACCACCATATCCGCTTCATTCAACTGGCTAAGCTGAGCCAGGCGCGCCGTGCTACGGCTTGCCTCGGTCAGATTCTCACCGGATTCAATCTCAATGAGATCTCCACGGACCACATGGCGACCATCCTCACTCATGTAGACCACATGCGGGCCGAGGGTCACTTCGTAGAGACCAGGAATGGCTGATGGCACGATACGGCTCGGAGGAATGCCCGGTGAGAGCTTCATCACGCCCTGCAATATCCTCAGCGGGGGAGCCTCTTCTTCTGCGGCCACCACGAGCATGCTCCAAAGCACCAGCCCCAGTGCCAAACTGATTTTTCCAAAAGCCATCATATCTCCCATTTGTTTAATGCCATTGCCAACGTACTAGTTTACGCCTCATCTATCGCGATCAAGCGAAGATTCTTGCCCTATGTATGATTCTCCAAGTATCACTTTGGTTCAGCCAACTCCCACACAGATTTTTCGGCTAGCCTCACTATCATCTAGATAATCGCTCAGGCTGATATAATTTTCCCGTTTCAATCTTGAAATCCCACGAGGAAACAACCGTTAAACCACAATTATCATTCTCCCTGAAGGAATTTTCCGGGTCTCTGGGTGATCTGGGACTATTCATCCCGTTGGTGGTGGCGGTTGCCCAGCTCAGTGATATGAATTTCGGCCTCATTCTGATAGCCGCGGGCGTGATGAACATCCTCACCGGCTATCTGTTTCGCCAACCCATCCCCGTACAACCCATGAAGGCCATCGCTGCGGTCGCCATTACCGATGGATTAAGCCGTGGCAGTATCATGGCAGCGGGGCTGGGAATGGGCTTCTTGCTCCTTGCCTTGTCGCTCAGTGGCGGCATTGACTTTATTCGTCGTTATGTTCCCGATGCGTTGGTCCGCGGGACCCAGTTGGGCGTGGGGCTGAAGTTGGCTGAAAAAGGCATCCAGTGGATTCTGGAACTGCCGAATCTGGGCATCAATAGCATCGGCACGGCCATCCTGGTCGGTGGCCTGATGCTCTACTTCAGCCTCAGGAAAATCCCGGGGCTGCTATTTATATTTCTCGCCGGATTCTTGCTCATCTATATGGACAATCCAGTACTATTCTCGAACATCAATTTTTCACTTCCCTCACTGGCCTTCGCTCCGCCCACACTGGCCGAGTGGAAAAGCGGTTTATTCCAGGGAACCCTGGTTCAAATGCCCCTGACCCTGCTCAATTCAGTGATCGCCGTGTGTGCCTTGAGCGCCAGTTATTTTCCTCAGCGGGGCATCGCGCCACGAAAAATGGCCCTAAGCGTCGGCATGATGAATATTCTGTGTGTGCCCTTTGGTGCCATCCCTTTGTGTCACGGTGCTGGAGGCCTGGCAGCGCAATATGGCTTTGGGGCCCGCACGGGTGGCAGCGTGATCATGCTCGGTGCCATCAAACTGCTGTTGGGTCTCATCATCGGTGGCTTCCTGCTACAAGTGTTAAGTGCCTATCCATACGCTATCCTTGCCCCCATGCTGGTATTTGCCGGCATCGAGTTGGCGAAGAGTGGTTTAGTGCTGGATAACAAAACGGACTCCACCATCGCCTTGTTAACCGCGGTTGGCATTCTCGGAGCGAACACTTTGACTGGATTTTTACTCGGTGGCGCTGGCGCCTTGGCCTTCTTCCTTTGGAAGCGATACTTGGCATCCGATCATTGCGAATGAATAGCCCCACCGACACCTTCCAGCGACTGCTGCGTGAACTCCGCATCTCGGTTACTGACCGCTGTAATTTCCGCTGTCCTTACTGCATGCCGAAAGAGCTGTTCGGCGCTGAGCATCACTTTCTTCCCCGCTCATCGCTGCTTAGCTTCGAGGAAATTCACCGCATCACCACGGTTTTCACCTCCCTCGGAGTTCGTAAGCTTCGCCTGACCGGTGGTGAACCCTTGCTCCGCCGCGATCTCCATCGCCTCATCGCCATGCTGGCCGAAATCCCCCAGATAGACGATCTCAGCTTGACCACCAACGGCGCGCTGCTTACTCGCGAAGTCGCCGAAAAATTGAAAGCGGCCGGCCTAAAACGCATCAGCATCAGCCTCGACACCTTGGACGACAAGGTCTTCCAATCCATGAATGGGGTGGAGTTTCCACTAGGCCAGGTGCTGCAATCCATAGACCACGCCACGGCCGCCGGGCTTGCTCCGGTCAAGGTAAATATGGTGGTCAAGCGTGGGGTCAATGACCAAGCCATCTTACCTATGGCCCGCCATTTTCGAGACAGTGGACAGATACTGCGGTTTATCGAATACATGGATGTCGGTAACAGCAATGGCTGGTGTTACGACCACGTCCTGCCATCCGTTGAATTACTGCAACGCATTCACCAAGAATTCCCTATCGAAGCCCTGCCTTCCAATCACCCCGGTGAGGTAGCAAAACGCTGGCGCTATGTGGATGGAGCAGGCGAAATCGGCGTCATCACCTCGGTCACCGAGCCCTTCTGCGAGGGCTGCACCCGCGCCCGCATCTCCGCCGCCGGCACCCTGCACACCTGCCTGTTCGCCAGTCATGGCCACGACCTGCGCGAACCACTACGCAGCGACGCCTCAGATGAACAACTACGCCAACTTATCAGCGGCTGGTGGCAACAACGCGAAGATCGATACTCTGCCCTACGCACCCAACAAAACACCATCCCTGCAAAAATAGAGATGTCCTACATCGGCGGCTGATCAACGCACTTACCAGCCCACGCCAAAGGCCTTAGAGACACTCTAATGAGTTTCGTCCAGCCAGCTGCAGCAGAGTGAAAAATCGACCTCCAACGAATGAAGCTATCGGATTTCGTCCCTATACACGGATTGTGATAAACAAAGCCCGCGTGTGATACCACGAGAAAAGGATGGATAGGTACGGCCCGCTATATCGCTAAGCAGGCCCCTATACCCACAGCAATGAATTGCGCATTCCTGCCCCACGACGCATGGGGCAGGAATATTGCTTAAAGACCGTTACCTAGCGAATGATCTCCCGCCACAGCAGACGACCGGTCTGGTTGTCACCGCTACCAGTGGTATTGGTAACGTTGAAACCAGGGTCAATGGGACCAACGGGATCCGTGCCACCAGAACTGCTGGTGCTGCCACTAGTGGTGCTCGTCGTCGAAGTTGTTGTCGTAGTCGTACTGCCTCCACTGGAGGTCGTGGTGGTGCTACCACCACTGGTTGTAGAACTACCCTCATCCGGGCAATCCCCGCTCTTGGTGAGTCCACCCACAGGCAGCCCGGGGAAAATCGGGAAGTCCGGAGACGATGGGCCATTGATGGTTACCGGAGAACTGGTTGCACCAGAGAAAATATCAAAAGCGTTACCAGTACTGTCCTTGATCTTCAGCAGTTGCTGACCAGCCGGCGCCCCGCTCCAACTCAGATTGATGCTGGTGATGAGGAAGGCACCCTCACCCAGCGCACGGATACGAATATCCCGGACCTTTTCCTTAGGACCATCCAGGCTCGCCTCATCCAGGTCAATCTCCACTGGGCTGCCACCGATACCAGCAAGGCCCTCTTCAAAGCTGAGGGTAGACTGTCCAGCATTACCCGCAGTATCAATGTAATCGACGGTGAGGTCATAGCTGCAACTTCCCCCCGCCGCGGAACCGGGCAGGGTAAGGTTGATAGCCTGATCCGCTGTCGAACCCGAGGGCAAATCGGATTTATAGGTCACCCTGGATGGATTCTTCTGCTTCACCTCCTTCAGAGTCTGGCCCGATGAACCACCAGTCCAAGTGAGGTCAATGCGGTCAATGGTGAGATCACCCGCACCAATATTTCTCAGCTTCACCTTCTGAATCTTATCCTGCTTAAAGTTCAGGCTGGTGAGGTCCATTACCAGCGGATCACCCTGAGTGTTATTGAAGATACTGGTGGCATCAAAGTTCACGCTCTCCGTAGAGCCACTGTTGTAATGCACCGTGAGGGTAAACTGCTCATCGCTAACGTCATTTTCAAGCACCAGCTCATACTCATAGGTCTGTCCACCCCCCGCTGAACACAAGCGCTCTCCAAATTCCAGATCCCACACCAAAGGATTGGGAAAGGTCTGGGTGATAGTGCAGCCGCCCACGCCGGTGGTGCCACTGGTTGTGGTCGTGCCGCTGGTGGTCGTGGTAGTGGTCGTGGTACCGGTGCCACATAGCTCCGGGTGATCGTCGGCCTTGATGCAGTTGCAGATATTGCCGGCAACGATGCAATCATTCCAACTCGCCTGCCAACCAGCATCACTGTAGCAGCCAGCGCTCCAGTGCCAGAAGATGGTGGCTTCCCATAGCAGACCGCTGGTGGCGTAATGCATATTGGGGTCAATGGTATTACCCACAGCCTGACTCGCATCCAGTGCCTGAAGTAATAGCGCACCGTTACGGTATTCACCATTTGGAGCAGTATCATTACCACGTACGCAACCCGTCTCGGTGCCGATGAGCCCCCCCTGGAAGATCACATTGGCATCAAAGCTAATCTTCAGGCTGGTGAGCTGCTGCACCCCAGCAGGCGGATTCGGCCCCAGCTGGTAGACCATTAAAGGCGTAGTTCCGGCAATATGTTGAGCCACCAGATTCTCATAGGTCACCACCCCCATGGAAGCACCATTGATCTCGATTACGCCGCCCGTGGAAAGGGCTGCATTACCCAGCGTAATAATAAATTGCTTGGTGGGATCCGTGATCTGCTCGTCAATGTCGTTGAAGCCCGTATGGTTCTGATACAGGTTCGGATCGGCTATACATGGAGGCGGGGGCGGATCGTTCTTGGGATTGTAGCCAGAACAGATCACGATATTCATGAAATCCACGGTAGTGAGGCCAGTCTTATCATCCCACTGGTGCTCGTGCTGGTCTGTACTACCCGCATCAAAGGCATAGATCTGAGAGGAGGTATCCAGATCAAAGTGCCCACCCCGCAGACCGACATCACCCGGGTCGTTGGTCACTGGCGGCACCACTGCTGGGTCGATAGCGTTGAGATGATTTACCAAGGCCGTATCTTTGGTAGCGCTCAAGGAAGCGATGAGAGGCTGCGAGGCGAGACCAAAACTCTGGTGCAGGGACACCACCCGATCCTCGGGTTCATCCATATTGGCATTACCATTGCCATCCACATTATCCGACTGAGTCAGATTCTGATCCCCGGTGACATCTATAATGGTCTTGGGTGGCGCACCACCCTTGAGAAAATCGAGCTGGTTAAACCAATTTTCGCCACTGGCAATAATCGGATTCACGGTCAAAAATTGCAGGCGTTTGTCACGAAGTATCGGATCGGTAAGCAAACGCTCACCGGCCACCGGAAGATTAGTACGCCAGCCACGGTAGACCGACCAGTCCATAGCGATGGGATTGCTACTGTTATCCAGTGGGCCATTGCTGGCAACACGCACGCGTGTGCCGTTGGAATGGGTCTTCTCGGTCAGACTCTGTGCCAGTAGGCTGGAGCGCGGCACTGGGAAGGTAGCTGCGGGCTTGTCCCAAATGGCGTAGATGGTCTCGGTCTGTGGCGAAATGCTCTCCACATCATCGGTGTCATAGAGCCGTCCAGTGCCCACGTAGACCAGAAAACCGGTGTCCGGATGGAAGGTCACCTCAGGCGCGGTAGTAATACTCTGCGCCACACCCGCATCATCCGTAGCACTAAAAATCAAGGTGGCATTGGCCGCGGTCCAAGTGCCAGGCGCCGTGCTGATATCGAACTTCCACAGATTGCCCTTGATGTCGGCCGCGTAAACCGTATCCCCCTTAAAATCATTATCAGAGTCGATCACTGTGGGGCTGCTAAGGCCATTGGGGTTATTGACGCTGTCACTCCCGTCACTAACACCAATCTTTCCGAGCAACGCACCAGTCTGAACATTGATAGCGTAGAGATAGGCCTTACCGTCCCCGATAACATCACCCACGGTGTCCCCAAAATCCGCACTATTCACATAGCCGTTGGCCGCGATAACTGCCCATTGACCACTGGATTCCAGTCGCACTACTGAGGGCCGTCCGTAGGTATAACCGATATTCGCATCAGTGGCCTCGGTGAACTCCCACAGCACCTTACTGCCCGCACCACTGGCGGTATTATCCTCAGTGGTTATTGCCCCGGCAGAGGTAACATCAAGGGCGAAATAACCCTGACCACCCGCACCAAGACCAGCCACCACGATGGTATGCCAAGCGCCCCCATAGAAAACATCCGCCGCATTGAGACGGCCATCCACGAAGTAGCGATGGTTATAGGGGCTTTTACTTAGATTGTTGAGATTTGCGTATACCGGCGAGGGTACGAAGGCGAAAACCTCGTCACCCGTATCGCCATCAAAAGCATGCAGCATGCCGCCGTTGGCACCGGCATAAACCCGCGGGCTGCGTGCCGCATTGGCCACCGCAAAGGCGGGATAACCGTCAAAGGTAAAACCGGCACTTGGCGCCTGCACATAGGCCGGCTGCATGTGGATAATGTCCGCCATCACGGTAGAGCGATCCCGCAGGGCGCCGCCATTGGCGATCTCATTACTGCGATCACCACGAATAAAATTGAGAATCGGGCTGTCGGTACGGGCCGTAAGCCCGGCATTGGCTGCAACCACCGGATCAACCAAGGTACGCTGGGCTGCGGTCAGCGTGTCCCAGCCAAAGGGCACCACGGTGCCGACACCATCGGTGGTCGCAATAAAACGCCCGGTATTCCAGTGCTGGTTGGCCAGTCTGAGCTGTGCACGCCACACAGGCGTAGTGAACCCCGGGGTGCCGTCAGCAGCTATGGGAATAGCCAGCAGATCGCCACCGAAGGTGCCATTCTCAAACCAAGGAGCGAAGATGCGCTCACTGCCCGAGGCCAGATTACCGCTGCTTCCCACCGGCCCTGCCACATAACCAAAGGGCTGGTTGGTAGGCTGGAAGAAATTGGCGGCAAACAAGGCAATGATCGCTGCCAAGGTAAGCGAGACAATGAGGGCTATTTGTTTAATCGGTCGTTTCATGATGTCACCTTTTCCCAACCCGAATGATGGATAGATACCGGCAGTTAGCTTCTAACGAGCTCTCCTGACTTCGGTTAATCCCGGGTTGCATATATGGACTGAACAAAGCGCGTCCCCCCTTTGCCAAATTCTCCGCGTCCCGATATCCGATACAGGTAGCGCTTGTCTGCACCAGCACCGCCCCCAAGAGTGAGGGAGGCCCCCGCCGTGGTAAACGGGCCGAGATACTCAAGTGTATATTTGCCACCGCTAGGCCCATCTTTGAAGCCATCGGCACTCTGGTCCGCACCCTCCCAGCTCACATCATTAAGGACCGTACCACCACCTACCCCCTGCACAGTATCTCCGGTAATGTACATGCCGTCAGTGGTGTCCGCAGACCAGTCAAATAGCGGGGTGCCGCCAAAGTTAGTGGTGATATCCACCTCTCCATCTACCAAGGCATTTTCCGCTGCGGCCATGGCCGTGCTGCGAGCTTGGGTATTGGTCGCCATTACCAACTCAAAATTAGCCGTACGCATGGCAGTGACCCCAAGCAGGGTCATCAGCAAAAGAATCATCAGCGAGACCACGAGTACTGCACCGTGCTGAGCGTCTTTGGTTTGTATACAGGAGATCATGCGGCCCGGCCTCCTCACAAGTGATTACGCAGATTAATGGTGGTGAACACAACTCGACGCAGGCGCCGATCGGCACCGTGATTAACTATTTCATTGAGCAACCCCGTAGTGGCACCCCCGGTGGCAAGGGCGAGGGCATCATCCTGGGTCACTAGCAGCAAACCAACCCGCAGGCTGACCACCGTATCCATATCGGCTACGTTAGGTGCCGACACATAGCGATTGGCGCTATCATCATTGTCCGTGTCCTCACCATAAAGAACGTGCAAGGCCTCAACACCATCTACCAGCACTAAGGTGGTCCAGTTGGTTCCAGCGTCGGTGCTGACTCCACACTGCAACTCGTCATTGGCGCTCAGAGAAAAGCGGTTCCATACCGTGGTTGCGGCAGCCACCGCATTGCCATGGCAATCCTTGATCAAACCATCATCCGTACCTCGATAAATCAACGTAAAGGTATCGGAGTTATTGACATCATCCTCGGTGCCGGCGAGCGGCACCACACCGCCGTTGGCCGCGGTCAGAGGGCCCAATACCCATTGATTTGCACTATTGCCCTGGTAACCGGTCATGCGTACTACACGTGACAACTGCTCCAGTGCGTAGCGGCTATTTTCCTGCACCCGTCCAAGATTGGTCTCAACACGAAAGCTCTGGCGATTGCTGACAAAGATCTGCATCACGCCGCCCATCACCAATAGGCTGATAACCAACGCCACCATCAGCTCTGGCAGTGACAAGCCACCCATACGAAATGCCCTACCCTGGAATCGGCAGCTCATAACTGGAACCTCATTACAAAGCGCTTGTTCACCGGCCCAGTCTCAGGTTCTACTTCCTGCCACCAGACCTTGATGGCATACACGTTGCCCGTGTTATCACAAGCGGCTCCGGCAACATTGGTCCCATCATTGGGCGTGCTATCGCGACAAACCGTTCCCTGTCCCTGCGGTAAGCGCGCAGCCAATACCGCCTGCCACTCAAAGCGGTCATTGGCTGCCACCTGAGCGACAGTACAGGTGGTTGCCGCGGCACCAACGCTCTCGGAACAACTATTATTGGCCGCGGCCTGAAACTGTCCGCCGGTATCAGAACTGTTATAAAAATTCACCGCAGCAAGGTTGATGTCCCTGACCCCAAGGCTGTTGGCGCGCATTCGATCGGCCATGTCGTAGGTCAACACAATGGCTTGCCCACGCACGTAAGAACCATGGTTAGAACGCATGCTGACCACCTGCAATCCGGCAATCCCCAACAGGCCAATAGAGAGGATCATCAGTGCCACCATGACCTCAATGAGGCTCAGCCCCCGAATGTGACGATGGTTTATCGCTCTTCGGCATCCATGCCGTTGCGAGTTAAGTGCATCCCTGCACAAAATGGTTTGATTCATCATAGGCATGTGAAATCGGCAATGCTGATGCGGCCAATAGCCGCGATGGTGATCCGTCGACCGGTTTCGCCAGCAACATTACTGTCACACAGGTCAAAGGTGATGGGATTTACCGAGGTGATGGTGCCAGTAGGACGGTAGCGAACACTGGTGGTACCCGCCGGACCAGCGGTCAGTGATAGCGGAGCCGAAAGGGCATCGCCACGGCGTATATCCGTCTCTCCCACATCCTGTACGCCGTCGGCATCCGTGTCCGCATAAGCTCGCCAACCACTGGTCCAGTTGGTGGTGACACTCAATGCATCAAGATTGACGTTGCTCCCACGTTTAACCGCCTCGCTACGCGCATAATGCAAGGCGGCGACAAAATCATTGATTTGGGTGGTGAAGCGAGTATCTCGGATGAGCCCCTGATAAGCGGGCACTGCAAGTGTCGCCAACACCGACGCCACCACCAGGGTGACCAACAACTCAATCAGGGTAAAACCGAACTGTCTCTGCTTAGCCATGTAAAAAGGTTTAGCAACGCAGGGAGAATTTGTCACGGAGAAGCCGACGAATGGCAGAAAACCTTGGATGAACGGTGGTTAATGTAAAAAACCAGAAGGTTTAGGCCAACTCCACCGGCAATGAAAAACGCACCCGCTCGGTCTTTCCCCGTATCTCGTTAACAAGCACACCGTCCCAGGAAATGAGACGTTCCACCACCCCTTGCACCAAGACTTCAGGCGCCGATGCCCCGGCGGTAATTCCCACCGCTTTCACATCATCAAACCATTCTTTCTGGAGGTCTTCAGCATCGTCCACAAGATAGGCACGAGAGCCCATTTTTTCGGCAATTTCCCGCAAGCGATTGGAATTCGAACTGTTACGTGATCCCACCACTACGAAGACATCGCATTCCGGCGCAGCCCGTTTGACGCCATCCTGACGATTCTGAGTGGCGTAACAAATATCATCCTTTTTAGGGCCACTTATGGCAGGAAAGCGAGCGCGTAATATATCGACAATTTCCATCGTATCGTCCATAGAAAGCGTCGTTTGGGTGACAAAGGAAAGTTGTTCCGGGTCCCGCACGGCTAGCGTCATAGCCTGCGCCGGAGATTCCACCAGATACATATTTCCAAGCTCAGATTCATACTGACCCTGGGTGCCCTCTACTTCTGGATGGCCCGCGTGACCGATGAGCACACATTCACGGCCCCCGCGTTCGTAGCGCCCAACCTCCGTGTGCACTTTGGTAACCAGCGGGCATGTCGCATCAAATACTCGCAGCTCACGAGCCGCCGCCTCCCGCCGCACTGTGCGGGAAACGCCATGAGCACTGAAAATGACGATGCTGCCATCAGGCACCTGATCCAGTTCATCGACGAAAACTGCACCCTTGCTTTCCAGGCCTTCCACCACGAAACGGTTATGCACCACCTCGTGGCGCACATAAATGGGCGCACCAAAACGCTCAAGGGCCCGATCAACGATAGCAATAGCACGATCGACACCGGCACAGAAACCACGGGGACTAACAAGTATTAAATGCAAGTTATTCCCCGGTATCCATTTCGCCCAGCAGGGCGAAAGCAAAGCGATCATAACTGCCCGTGGTTTCCTCCAGGGATTCCATCCGCACCCTGAGCACCTGCTCGTCAGTTTCGACTATCAATGTTCCACCCTTTCGATAAGTGCCACGCGGACTAATCAGGCTGCTACCAGAGCCACCTTCCAGATCCGGCAAGGCCAGCCCAGCACGCAGGCTCGCCCCTTGGCCAACTACACTGGCAGCACGTACAGCCACAGGGGTAGCTCGGGGCGATAGCAACTGCACTCCCGCCTGATATTCACCTGAGTCCGCAATACTAAGCCAACGCACTGCACCCAGTGCCCAAGGACCACCCTGATCAACTTTGCTCGGAAACTGGATGCCGATGGTGCCCCCCACGCCAATGGCGTAGTTAGGGCGGATATGTTTGACGATACCCAGGCCACCAGGCCCCTGATTGACCAATTCCCAGTACTCTGCAGAAAAACTATCCGGTGTGGGAATCGGTGATGCCGCCGGTTTTTTCCCTTGCCTTACTGGCTGTTTTTGCCTCTCTTCCCCGCCCCAATGGCCTGCGCTCACGGTCACCACACCACCACTCTTAACGCTAATGACATCCAGCGTCTCCGCCTCCTGCTTGGTGTCAAACACATGGTCAAGATCACGGCCCCCAAAGCTGGAGGCACCATCCAGATCCGTAGCAGTTCCGCCCAATAGATAATAGAGATTGGTGAGACCGGTCATCAGTCTGATTTGGCCATCCGAACCACGCCGCGGGGTATGACGCTGCGGTGGCAACCCCCAGCTACGAATCATATATTTCAGAAAGCTTGCCGAACTTGCGCCCGATGGCTCTACCGATCTTTCGCTGGACTCCAAGCGTCCCTTGAAGCGCTGCACCAATGGATTAGCATCCAGCAGCAGGAAGTCGCCATTCAGACTCTCCGTTTCATAATCCACATAAGCGCGTGGGCGAGAGTCAGAAGCCGGCTCGATAACAAAGATCCCGGCGGGTTGATCCACCGTATGCAATGTCGACAAACCGGCATCTCCCGCACAGTCACCCAGCAAGCGATAAATCTTCCAGACATCGCCATAGGCCAAGTGATAGGGGTCCACCAAACTAGTCAGCAAAATACGCTTATAGGCCTCGGCCAAGGTACATTGCAAAGAGCCGTCAATTTCTGCCTTGGGCGGACGCACCCCACCCAGTTCCATTTCCGTCCCATAGGTATGGAGCTGTGCCAGCTCTAGCCACACCCGTGGCGGTGTCGGCAAATATTCGTGGTAGGCATGCAGCAACACATGCGAGAGGAACAAGGTAGCGCGTTGCAGGGCCACCTCCACCTCGCGGTTTTTTCCCCACAACCGCTTCTTTTGTTGTAATGCCCCAAGCAGTACCAGCTTGTAACCTAGGGCCAGCTCATGGGCTACATTCTTGGTGGCATCGGTACCAGCACGATTCTTCTCCAAACCGGCAATGCTGTGCACCGGACCCTGCTTTTCCTCAAGTTCCATAAGGTAACCGTAGGGCCGCAGATAGAGCTCCAGCAATTCCAGCCGCAGCGCCGGTTTCATCGGGCTACGATTCAATGCAGCAAGCCCCCGGTGCAGGGCAGTCACCAGATTCAAGGGATTGGCATAAGGCAGGCCTTCAATCCACTCGCGTGCATAGACCGGGCGAATTTCCACCGCAGGATCAGGCTGTGCCGACATGGCAGGTACAGATAAAGTCAGGCCCATACTTCGATCCTCAACACCTCAGCTATGCCAGCAACGATTATTCCGCTTTTTCCCCGTCCAGACTCGCCAGGATCAGAATAACCGCGCCAACACTGATGGCTGAATCAGCCAGATTAAAAGCTGGCCAGTGCCACCGTCCGTAGTACACATCGATAAAGTCTAGCACGGCCCCCAGAGCCAGCCGGTCCCAGAGATTTCCCAGCGCCCCACCCAACACCAGACCCAACGCCACACCCGTCCAGATTTCCGTCCTTTGCAGACGGTAGATCCAGGCAACAATAAATGAGCTGATCAACAGGGTGAGCACTACAAAAAACCAGCGCTGCCACCCGGAAGCATCACTAAGAAAGCTAAACGCTGCACCACTGTTATAAGTAAGGCGGAACTGCAAACCCGTGATGAGGGCCAATGGCTGATGCAATTCGAGATGTGTAGCTGCTAATGCCTTGGTGAATTGATCGAGGCCACAAACCACGGCGGCAAGCAGAATCCAGCGCCACATCATCAGGCGTAACGCCGCACCTCACCTGCACCCTCGACATTCTCCACACAACGCAGGCAGAGCTCCGGATGCTCTGTGTTCTGGCCCGCATCCTCCCGTCGATGCCAGCAACGCACACACTTGGAATGGGATGAAGGCGTGATCTGCAGCCACAGCTCCACCCCTGGTAGCGGCTCTACGCGCTCTGCATCTGAGGGTCGCTCCGCCAGCGGACGTACAGTGGCCACCGAGGTAATAAACACAAAACGCAGCTCGTCGCCCAGGCTTTCCAGCGCACTGGCCAAGGCATCATCACAATAAAGCGTGACCTCAGCCTCCAGTGCCGAGCCAATCTCCCGCCCGGCCCGCAGCGCCTCGAGTGATTTGTTCACCACCGTACGGGTAGCCAACATGGTGTTCCAGAAAGCGTGATCCATGGCCTCATCCTGTAGCGGGAACAGCCCCTCGTACCAGGTAGAGAGAAACACCGATTCGTGCTCACGCTCCCCAGGCAGGGCTCGCCAGATCTCCTCGGCAGTAAAGCTCAGCACCGGCGCCAGCCAATGCACCAGGGCACAACCGATGTGGTACATGGCAGTCTGGGCAGAGCGCCGGGGAATGCCCTTGGTCGGTGTGGTGTATAGTCGATCTTTGAGGATATCCAGATAAAAACTGCCCAAATCCACGGCACAGAAGTTATGTACCTTTTGATAAACAAGGTGGAAATTATTTTGGTCATAGGCCTCGCGCAGCTCGGCCTGTAGGTCGTAGGCACGCCCCACTACCCAGCGATCAAGTGCCAGCATTTCCCCCTCAGGCAATAGCTCCATAGCGGGGTCAAAGCCGTGCAAATTGCCCAGCAAGAAGCGCGCGGTATTGCGAATGCGCCGATAGGCATCGGCGGTGTGCTTGAGGATCTCATCGGAGACATTCATCTCCGCACTGTAATCCGTCGCCGCCACCCACAGACGCAGGATATCCGCACCCAGATTATTAATCACCTTCTGGGGAGCAACCACATTGCCGCGAGACTTGGACATTTTCTTGCCATCGGCATCCACGGTGAAGCCGTGGGTGAGCACGCTGCGATAGGGTGCCTTGCCGTTCATGGCAATGGAGGTCAGCAAGGAGGACTGGAACCAGCCACGATGCTGGTCCGAACCCTCAAGATAAAGATCTGCCGGAAAGCTCAGCCCGGGGGTGCGCCCAAGTACCGAAAAATGGGTTACACCGGAATCGAACCACACATCCAGGGTGTCGCCAGCTTTAAGGTAATCCTCGGCCTCATCTCCCAGTAGCTCCGCCGCATCCAGTTCAAACCAGCGATCGATACCGTCGGCCTCCACCAAATCGGCAATCCGCTGGATGAGCTGCGGTGTGTCCGGGTGCAAGGCACCACTATCCTTATGCACAAAAACCGGGATCGGCACCCCCCAACTGCGCTGACGCGAGATGCACCAATCGGGGCGGTTCTCCACCATCCCCTGAATCCGTGCCTGCCCCCAGTCCGGCTGCCAGGACACCTCATCCATGGCCGCCATCGCCTGCTTGCGCAAACCGGCCTTGTCCATACTGATAAACCACTGTGGGGTGGCGCGAAAAATAATCGGGGTCTTGTGACGCCAGCAATGGGGATAGCTATGACGCAAGCGCTCCGCCTTGAGCAATGTCCCGTGTTCGCGCAATACCTCCAGCACATGATCATTGGCCTTGAAGACGTGCTCCCCGGCAAATAACTCGGTGCCCTCTACAAAACAGCCATTGGCCCCTACGGGATTATCCACCGCCAGTTTGTAGCGCTGCCCCACCACATAATCGTCCTGGCCATGACCCGGCGCGGTATGAACAGCACCGGTACCGGCCTCCAGGGTGACGTGATCACCCAGAATGATCGGCACTTCACGCGCATAAAAAGGATGGCGCAGGGATTGGTATTCGAGATCCCCGCCGTGACAATGGCCCAGCACTTCCCATGACTCCACGCCACAACGGGCCATCACCCCTTCCAGCAGGGCCGTAGCAACCACCAGATGTTCGCCGCCGTCGCAGGCTACCAGGACATATTCCAGATCCGCGTGCAGGGCCACCGCCTGATTGGCGGGCAAGGTCCAGGGTGTGGTGGTCCAGATGACCACTGAGAGTGGCCCGGCTACAGCGGTTTCCAGCCCAAAGGCGGCACAAAAGGCCTCGGGATTAACTACCCGGAAGCGCACATCGATGGCTGGAGATTCCTTATCCTCATACTCCACCTCGGCCTCGGCCAGCGCCGAGCCACAGTCGGTACAAAAATGCACCGGCTTGAAGCCCTGCTCAAGATGCCCGGCCGCTATTATTTTGCCTAGGGCACGGATGATGTCTGCCTCCACCTCAAAATCCATGGTGAGATAGGGGTTATCCCAGTCACCAAAGACCCCAAGACGCTTGAAATCCTTACGCTGGCGGTCTACCTGCTTGGCTGCGTACTCACGGCATGCCTGACGAAAACAAGCGTGATCCACCTTCACCCCGGCCTTGCCGATTTTTTTCTCCACCATCAATTCAATGGGCAGACCATGGCAATCCCAGCCAGGCACATAGGGGGCATCCAGGCCATTGAGACCACGTGCCTTGACGATAATGTCCTTGAGAATCTTATTGACCGCGTGACCGATGTGGATGTCCCCGTTGGCGTAGGGAGGGCCATCGTGGAGGATGTATTTCTCACTTTCGGCGCGCTGCTTGCGTAGCCGCCCGTAGAGGTCCATGTCTTCCCAGAAGGCCAGCAACTCCGGCTCACGGCGGGCGAGATTGGCGCGCATGGGAAAGTCTGTTTTCGGCAGGTTCAGGGTGTCTTTATAGTCGGCCATAGTCTCGGATAATCGGTATTTTAGGGGAGCTCTGATTTATTCTGAGCGAAGTAGATTGTGATTCAAAATGTTCAGCTTTGAGGCATTGATTGCACGTAATAGCTGGCTATTACGAAGAGCAATAACGATAAAGATGGACATTTTGGGCGCAAGGTACGAGTTCACGAATAGATCAGAGCTTCCTTAGTTGGTACTCAAACGGCGAGCAACGCACGCGCCGCCTGGGTGTCTACACGAATTTGCTGTTGCAGTGCGTCCAGCGTATCAAAGCGCCGGTCGCCACGAATATGCTCAAGGAAATCCACCTCCAAATAACAGCCGTAGAGATCCTTGGAAAAATCAAATAAATGCACCTCTAACAGGATGCAGTTGCCATCCACGGTGGGGCGGCGCCCCACATAAGCCACCGCCGGCAGAGTACCGTCACCAATCCCATGCACCCGCACCGCATAGATGCCAGAAAGCGGGGAAACCAGGCGATGCAGCGCGATGTTGGCGGTGGGAAAACCTAGCTCCCGCCCCTTGCGCTCGCCATGGATGACACGCCCGCCCATACGATAGGGCCGTCCCAACAGCACCTCCGCCTGCTTCAAATCATCGGCGGCCAGCGCCTCGCGTACCCAAGAGCTGCTTACCCGACGCCCCTCAAGGCGATAAGTGGCAGTCCGATGTACCCTAAACCCCAAGCGCTCGCCGGCCTCGCGCAACAGCGCCAGATTGCCCACGCCCCGGTGACCAAAGCGAAAATCATCCCCCACCACCAAATGACGTATGCCAAGTCTGCGCACCAACAAATCTTCTATAAAATGCTCGGCGCTCATCTCAGCCAGCGCCTGATTAAAGCGCAACACAAAAATCCGATCCAACGGGGTTTCCCGCAAGGCCAAGACCTTTTCGCGCAACCGGGTAAGGCGTGCAGGTGCCTTGGCACTGTCGAAGAATTCCCGTGCATGAGGCTCAAATGTCATTAGTACCGCGGGCAAGCGCTCACGCTCACCAATGCAGGCCAATTGCTTGAGTATCGCCTGATGGCCAAGCTGCACACCATCAAAATTACCGATGGTCAGTACGCAGCCATTATGAAAAGGCTGCAGGTTATGAATTCCGCGTATCAGTTCCATCGTCAAAGGTACGTAAAAAAGGGCGGATTATAGCCTAAGCAGCGCCCGTTAGAGGGAGCTCCGTAGTTCACTCCCCATCGCTCTTAAGCACTAATGAAGTTGGTCGAAAGCCGCTGAGCAGCAGCAACAAGCCATAGAGTGCAACGCCGCCAAGCACCAAGGTAGCAAGGGCCAGAACGCGCTCGCCAAGCCCCCATTCTATCCACTGCGCCAACTCACCGCGCCACCACCAAAGCATGGCTGCCATAGCGCCTCCAGCCACTACCACCCGCAGCCACAGCAGGCCCCAGCCAGGAAGAGGACGGCAGACGTTCAATCGGCGTAAACCACGATAGAGCAGGCCCGCATTAAGCCAAGCCGCTAAAGAAGTCGCTAGCGCCAGCCCCGTATGCGCCAGCGGAAACACCAGCGCCAAATTAAGCACAATATTAGCCAGCATGGCGATAATGCCTACGCGCACAGGGGTACGCGTGTCTTGGCGGGCATAAAAGCCCGGCGCCAGTATTTTCACCAGCACAAAGGCGGGCAGGCCCAATGCATAGGCCATCAGACTCAGACTACTCATGGCCACGCCATGGGCATCAAAGGCACCGTATTGAAACAGCGTGGCCAGGATGGGTGCGGCGAGGAACATCAAGCCGATAGCCGCCGGTACCGCAATAAGCACCACCCAGCGCAGCGCCCAATCTAGGGTGGCGGCAAAGGCATCTCCTGCCCCTTCAGCATGTTTACGGGACAAATTGGGCAGAATCACCGTGGCCAGCGCGATGCCAAAAACTCCCAGAGGAAACTCCACCAGCCGATCCGAGTAATACAACCAGGAGACGCTGCCGGTCACCAAGAATGAGGCGATGAGGGTGTCTACCAACAAATTAATCTGCGACACCGAGACCCCGAAAATGGCCGGCAGAATCAATTTAAAGATCTTCCGCACTCCCGGATGACGAAAATTAAAATGGGGTATACAGAGAAAGCCCTGTCGATATAGAAAGGGGAACTGAAAGCACAGTTGCGCTATCCCCCCCAGCAATACGCCCCAGGCTAACGCCGTGATCGGCTGTTGCAGATGGGGCGCCAGCAAGGTCGCTGCACCGATAAGAAAGATATTTAATAGCACCGGGGTAAAGGCCGGCACGCTGAATACGCCATAGGTATTAAGGATGCCGCCCGCCAGCGAAGTCAGCGAGATAAACAGCAGATAAGGAAAGGTGATGCGCAGCATGCTGACGGTGAGCTCATATTTTTCCGCCTCATCGATAAAGCCTGGGGCGAAAATCATCACCAGCACCGGCGCGGCGATCACGCCAACAGCGGTCACCAAAAATAAAATGCCACCGAGCACACCAGCGGTGCTTTGCGCCAATTCACGCACTGCCTCTGGTGGATGCTGGCTACGATACTCGGCAAGTACCGGCACAAAGGCCTGTGAAAAGGCCCCCTCAGCGAACAGGCGCCGGAGGAAATTGGGAATACGGAAGGCGACAAAAAAGGCATCGGCCCCGGCCCCGGTGCCAAAGATGCGGGCAATAACCACATCCCGCACCAAACCCAGCACCCGCGACAGGATGGTATTGAGGCCCACGGTGGCCGTCGATCGCAATAATGCCTTGCTCAGCGCCCCATCCTCCGCGGCAAAGGCCATAAGCCCTTGATATTGTGCTGTACTGGATTCATAATTCGTCGTTTAGTTTATCAATTAACCCGGAGCAAAATCCTTGGCCAATTCACCACAAGCCCTCAAACGCGCCCGTCAGGCGGAAAAAAGCCGCCAGCACAGCGCCAGTCGTCGGTCCGCCCTGCGCACCCAGATCAAAAAGGTTGTCAATGCCCTAGAAGCAGGCGACAAAGACGCGGCGACTGAGGCTTACCGTAGCGCGGTACCGGCCATTGATGTCGCCGTTGGTGATGGCCTTATCCATAAGAACAAGGCCGCTCGTCATAAGAGCCGTCTCAATACCCGCATCAAGGCGCTGTAGTACAAAGCACTTTTCGCAGGTGTAATAAAGGGCCGTTTTTACGGCCCTTTTTAATATCTGGGATTTATGGATTTGATCTTCGCGGATTCAACCAACTAGCACCACCGTCATCCCGGTTGCAGCGTAGCGGAAATCCGGGATCCAGGGAACTAAGGCGAAGCAAGGCGAATATTGCTAGTCTGGTGATGCCTGTTTTCCCTGCCTTCGCGCCCTAAATTATCCGTTGTCACGGGTAATGACGGGGCGCGCCAGCCCTAAGTCCCCAGCAAGCTCAAATTATCCCGATGGATCAACTCCGGCTCATCTACATAGCCCAGCGTCTCTAAAATACGGTCGCTCGCCTTACCCATAATCTGGCGTGCCTCATCAGCACTGTAATTTACCAAGCCGCGGGCAAACTCACGCTGCTCCGGATCCACACAGGCGACGATATCACCACGGGAGAACTCGCCTTCCACTCCGCTCACCCCCACTGCCAGCAAACTTCGTCCCGAGGAACGCAACACCTTGGCGGCACCAGCATCGAGCAACAAACGTCCGCGCACATTTACGTGCGTTGCCAGCCAGCGCTTACGTGCAGCGATGGGCCGTTGTCCTGGTTCCAGGCGGGTTCCCAACCGCTCTCCGTCCATTAAGCGCAGCAACACATCAGGGGCACGCCCCGAGGTGATTATCGTAGTGGTTCCAGAGCGTGCCGCCAGCTCAGCTGCCTTGAGTTTGGTCTGCATACCTCCGCGGCCAAAGGTGCCACTACCCCCGGCCATGGCCATCAGTTCGGCATCACCAGCACGCGCATTTTGTATCAATTTAGCCTCGGGATGGCTGCGCGGATCTGCCGAGTAGAGCCCCTCCTGATCCGTCAAAATTACCAGCAGGCTCGCCTCGATCAAATTGGCAGCCAACGCCGCCAGGGTATCGTTGTCGCCCAGACAAAGCTCCTCGGTGGCCACCGTATCGTTCTCATTGACCACTGGCACCACCCCCAGCGCTAACAAGGTCCTCAGGGTGCTACGAGCATTGAGATAGCGGCCACGATTTGAAAAGTCTTCGTGGGAAAAAAGCACCTGAGCGGTGTGCATATCATGGCGCTGAAAACAGGACTCATAGACCTGTACCAAACCCATTTGCCCCACTGCCGCCGCGGCCTGTAATTCGTACACCGCCACCGGGCGCTGCTTCCAACCGAGCCGACTCATGCCCTCCGCAATCGCTCCCGAGGACACCAGCACACACTCATACCCACGCTGACGCAGAGCGGCGATCTGGTCCACCCAAAGGTGCAGGGCTTCACGTTTGAGCCCGCGCCCCTCGTCAGTGACCAGGGCGCTACCGATCTTGATGACACAGCGCTTAGCCCCTTGCTTCATGCCCTTATTCCCAATCCTCTGCGCCATCGTCTTCCAGATGGCGAATAATCGCCATACTCAAGGCGCGACACCCATCGCCACTAATCGCCGAAATGCGAAAGCTCGGCCCCTGCCAATCAAGTGCCTCGATTACCTCCTGACAAAGCGCCGTTACGGTCTCCTCATCCACCAGATCCGTTTTATTGAAAACTAACCAGCGCTCGCGCTCGGCCAGTACGCCACCATATTTTTTTAGCTCGCCGGCAATGGTTCGCACCTCCGCCAGCACTGTTTCCGTGTCCGCAATACCGATGTCTACCAGATGCAGCAGCAAGCGCGTGCGCGCCAAGTGTTTGAGAAATTGTAGCCCCAGCCCTGCGCCTTCGGCCGCACCATCGATAATACCCGGGATATCGGCCACAACGAAGCTGCGACCAGCCTCAATGGAAACCACGCCGAGATTGGGATACAGGGTGGTGAAAGGATAATCCGCCACCTTCGGGCGGGCCGCGGAAACCGCACGTATCAGGGTGGATTTGCCCGCATTAGGCAAGCCCAACAAACCCACATCCGCCAGCAAAGTCAATTCCAGCCGCAGATTACGCGCATCCCCCTCGGAACCATTACTGGTACGGCGCGGGGCGCGGTTGGTACTAGTCTTGAAACGGGTATTACCGAGGCCGTGAAAACCGCCCTGAGCCACCAACAAACGCTCATCGGTCACCAGCAGCTCGCCAATAAGCTCCTCCGTGTCGGCCTCTAACACCCGGGTACCCACCGGCACCATCAGACAAAGATCCTCACCCTTGCCTCCGGTGCGGTCCTTGCCCATGCCGTTCTCACCGCGTTGGCCGCGAAAAACACGCCGATAACGGAAATCCACCAGCGTATTGAGCCCCTCATCAGCCACTAGCCAGACGCTACCCCCATCACCACCGTCGCCACCGTCGGGCCCCCCTCTAGGGATATATTTTTCACGCCGAAAGCTAAGGCAACCGTTGCCACCGTTCCCTGCCTCAACACGTATGCCTACTTCATCGACAAATTTCATGGCTAACAACTACCTGTGGGGAATTTCCCCAGTCTATCTGGTCCAGAAACAAAAGCGCCGGGGATTAACCCGGCGCTATAAATACTTTTTACAGGACCACCAACCGCGGTCCATTGCCGCCAGAGCGGCTGCCGTCAGGCCTCGACAATGCTGACGAACTTACGTCCCTTCGGACCCTTATTCTGGAACAACACCCGCCCGTCTGCCTTGGCAAACAGGGTGTGGTCACGGCCACAACCGACATTGGGTCCAGGGTGAAAATGGGTGCCGCGCTGACGCACGATGATGTTGCCGGCACGAACCTCTTCGCCACCGTAACGCTTCACACCTAGGCGTTTGGACTCTGAATCCCTGCCGTTGCGTGAACTACCACCTGATTTCTTATGTGCCATGGTGTTCCCCTTTAACTGGCGCTGCCGGGCTGGATCGCGCTGATCTCGAGCTCGGTATAGGACTGGCGGTGACCCGCCTGACGCATGTAATGCTTGCGTCGCTTAAATTTGATGATGTGGACCTTCTTGCCACGACCATGAGATCTGACCTTGGCCGAGATCTTGCCACCGTCTACATAAGGTGCGCCGACCTGGATATCGTCACCATTGTGGACTAGCAATACCTGCTCAAAATCAATAGTCGCGCCTTCTGCCGCGTCGAGCTTCTCAACCTTAAGGGTATCCCCTTCTTTCACGCGGTATTGCTTACCGCCCGTTACAAAAACTGCATGCATGCGACCTACTCCCAAATCCTGCACACGCAGGATGCCCGAAAAAGCAGAGTATTCTAGTGATTTTGCGGCAACTCCACAAGGACGAATAACTCTCGCAAGGCCAGAAAACAGGCCCATGAAGTGTATAATCTCGCCCTCTCTAAATGACCCTGACTATGAAGCCCAGTAATGCCCCCTAGCCCAGCCACCACAAGCGCCACCGAACTCGAAGCCATCAAGGCTCTGGTCGGTGATGAATTGGAAGCAGTAAACCGCTGTATTACTGACGCCCTGCGTTCCGAAGTGGCACTGATTGACGAAGTATCACGTTACATCATCTATAGCGGTGGCAAGCGCTTGCGACCACTAATTCACCTGCTCAGCGCCCGCGCCTGTGGCTACCAGAACCAGCACCACATTGAGCTGGCAGCCATCATAGAGTTTATCCACACCGCTACCTTGCTGCACGATGACGTTGTAGACGCCTCCTCACTCCGGCGTGGTCAGGACACTGCCAATGCCCGCTGGGGTGACGAAGCCAGCGTGCTGGTGGGAGACTTTCTCTACTCCCGCGCCTTCCAAATGATGGTTAAAGTTAGCGACATGCGGGTCATGGAAATTCTCGCTGACACCACCAATATCATCGCCGAGGGCGAGGTGCTCCAGCTCATCAACTGCGGCAACCCGGAACTCAGCGAACAAGCCTATCTACAAGTGATCCGCTCCAAAACCGCCAAACTCTTTGAGGCCGCAGCACGCCTGGGAGCCATATTGGCTGCCCAGCCTACTGAAGAAGAACAGGCCCTAGCCAAGTTTGGCATGCATTTGGGTACTGCCTTTCAGCTCGTCGACGATCTCCTCGACTACAAGGGCTCAGTGGACAGCATCGGCAAAAACCTGGGAGATGATTTGGCCGAGGGAAAGACCACCCTGCCGCTTATTTATGCCATGGCACACGGCTCAGCCAGCCAGGTAAAAACAGTGCGCCAGGCCATCGAAAACGGCAGCCGCGAATGCATCGAAGAGATCGTCGCTATCGTTGAATCCACCGAGGCCATCACGTACACTGCGCGCGCAGCAAGGGCTGAGGCGAAACACGCCGTGCAAGCCCTCGCTCGCATCAATCCATCCCCGTATCGCGATGCTCTGGAGACCCTCACGGAATTCTCCGTTAGCCGCTGTTACTGAGGCTTAGAATCAACCTCGCGATTGGATTCAGAAAGAGATGCAATCACTGCAATAAAACCTGTGTCGGGGTGTAGCTCAGCTTGGTAGAGCACTGCCTTCGGGAGGCAGGGGTCGGAGGTTCAAATCCTCTCACCCCGACCAATTTATTTATTCCCGCAACCTCTTAAATCTCCTTGTTAACGTCATGCCTCCTACACCATTTAAGGTAGGAGGTGGATGCAGGCCTTCCATGGTGCGCGCCCAGCGAAACAGTCAAATCCCCTCACCTTGACTACGACTTCAGTCCCACAATCTGTCTAATATCCCCCTTGGAGTCATACTTATAACCCACCGAATCGAGGTGGATATTGATTTTTAATGAGCATGGATGCCAACCCCGCTTTGAAATACCCTGACAACAGGCATAGAATCGGTTATCTTTCAGGGAGTTGCGGATCGTTAGTTATATTCCGTCTCAGCTGAATCGGTATCATGGGAAGCGGTTATTCATGAATAGACTGACCACGCCATCGGGAGAGGCTTGATGATGACCGTTGTTCGACAATGGAAAATATTGTTTTTGGTGGCACTGCTCGCCGCCGCAAGTAACCTCCAGGCGAAAGGCGATGCGCTCGCCCAGGCCCAGAGTCTGCTTGATAGTGGTAATGCCCAGGGCGCCTATGAGCTGCTGCTGCCACTTCAGTCCGACCGTGCCGGGGAAGTTGCCTACGATTATTTACTTGGCCTCGCGGCACTGGATGCCGGACAACCGGGCATCGCCTCCTTTGCCCTAGAGCGAGTCCTTATCATCGATCCCGATCATGCGGGTGCGAAGGTCGCTACCGCCCGTGCTTATATCGCCATGCGCAAGCTCGATCAGGCCCGGGAATTGCTCAGCCAAGTCGCCGCAAGTAAAGCACCTGCAGCCACCCGAAATGAGGCACAGAGGCAGCTGACTCGCCTTAGTTGGGCCCAGAATGATATTCGTGGTCACGTGGCGCTCACTCTGGGTTACGACAGTAACGTAACTTCCGCCACCGGCGAACGTAATCAGGCTATTCCCGCTCAGGGTGGTGCTATTCGCCTCCTTAGCATCGGCGAGGAAGACGATGTGTTTTCCAGCCTTTCAGGCCGGATTTTACTCCGCCGCCCTCTCGGCGATGACCTGCACTTGCTCGCCCGTGGTAGCGCCTTTCAACGCTTGAACAGCACCGAGAATGACTTTGACACCGGCTCCCTCAATGCCGCCATCGGCCTGCAATACCGCGATGGTGACAACATCTACTCCGGTGAGATCGGGGGCAATCACTACCGCTTCGATAATGCGACCCTGCGCAACAGTCTGGGCGTACTCGGTCGCTGGCAACATGTAGTAGCACCCGGGGTCACGGCAGGCCTGTATCTGCGCTACGCCAACCTGGACTACCGTCCGACAGGTCAGCAGTTGCGTGACGGGGACCGGG
Source organism: Gammaproteobacteria bacterium (assembly GCA_021773645.1). Taxonomy (GTDB): domain Bacteria; phylum Pseudomonadota; class Gammaproteobacteria; order HK1; family HK1; genus JAJFJV01. The sequence goes on along the minus strand of JAJFJU010000010.1, from coordinate 154,290 downwards.
TTACCCTTGGGGCTACCTATGTAACCTCTCTCGACAGTGAACGCCCCGCTTCTGTCTATGCCGGTGCCTACGGCGGCAAGGAATCGAAGGATGCCACCGGAGCCGCCTATCTCGAACACAACTTCTGGGGCCTGCGCGCTGGCGGTAATCTGGAGCTCGTTCCCCATCTGACGGCCTATGTATCCGGTTCTCTGGAGGAACGGGACTACGAGGGTGCAGATCCAAGTTTCCTCAGAAAACGGGATGATTCCTTCATTAAACTGGCCCTGGGGCTCGACTACAGGCCGTGGAAAAAGTGGCACGTCATTCCCGAATTCCGCTATATCCGGAATAATTCCAATATTCCAGTGACTGACTTTGACAGATACATCTATACAGTCACCTTGCGCCGAAATTTTGATTAGGGGATTAAGCCGATGTCCGCAAAGAGCCGCATAGGTCGAGCCACACAAACGCTGCTCGCCACCGCCATCGCCGCCGCCCTGCCACTTAGCGCCAATGCGGCTGCAGGACGGGTGGATTTTGCCTTTGGCAAGGTTCAGGCCACCACAAAAGACGGTCAGACCCGAGACCTCAAACGCGGTTCGAGTATTGATAGCGGAGACACTATCAAAACCAAGCGAGGCATCGCTCATCTGCGCTTTAGTGACGGTTCCTACACTGCACTCAAGTCCAATAGTGTTTTTCGCATCGATGAATACGCTTTTGAGGAGAAAAAGGCGGCCGCGGGAAAAAGCTTCTTCAGCATCCTGAAGGGTGGTTTTCGCAGCATCACCGGCCTCATTGGCCGTAACAATCCACGCGGCTATCGCCTCAGAACACCGGTCGCCACCATCGGCATCCGCGGCACTCACCCCGAAGTAGAACAAGATGCCAACGGTAACTGGGTCATCCGAGCGATCAACGATAGCGACGAGAATGATGGGCCGGTATTAGTGGATATAGATGGTTCCTCCTGGTACCTGTTGGAGCCGGGCCAGTACTTCATCCTCGACGAAAACGGCAACGATATGGGTGGCAGTTTTCTGGTACGAACTGAAGGGCGATTTCAGATTCAGGAAGGTTATCCCGCCCGCAAGAACGTTACCGAGGACAGCTCTGGATTTACCTCGGAAGGCTGGGAGGTCATTCCGCCCGAGGTGATTCCACCCGAAATTCCCGTTTGCTTTGAGTGTGTGTAGACCCCCGCACGGCACTCATATCGGTCCACAGCTAAGACCGATACGTGCTTCCCAATGGCTGCTGCTCCCCATCCATTCCGTTACAGCATTCCCCTGAGCACACCCGCAACAATGGAGACGGAGCAGACAGCACAATCCCGCTGGCAGCTCCGAGCAGACTGGTCTCAGATGGACTGGTCCGGGGAGCTGATTCGTAACGAATTCCTTAGTCCCGCCGACCAGTGTGCATGGCAAGCAGAGGTGCTGGGCGACTTGATAGCCTTTGCCTCGACACATGTGCCCTGGTATCGCACGCAATTCCACAAACTCGGCATTGATAGCAAAGACATAGGGGGCGTGGAGGACCTGGCCCGCTTACCCATCCTGACGCGTGAAGACTTGCAGGGGAATAGCGAGCAACTGCGCGCTGAGGTGCTGCCAGATGGTCACCGCATTGACCGTAAGGTCGCCACATCCGGCTCCACCGGCCAGCCGGTCGAAGTCTGGCACAGCGAACACAGCAACATGATGGTGGGCATCATGACCCAGCGGGAATTACGCTGGCAGCGCTTTGACCCCAGCGGCACCCTCGCCATGACCCGCGGCCTGCACGAATTAGGAACCGTCCATGAGAGACAAAAATATCCGCTGGACCATAGCTATCACTATCCACGCTGGTTCAACGTGGGGAATCACTTTGACACCGGCCCCAGCGTCGGCTTTGCTGATACCAATTCCATCGACAAACAGGTGGCATGGCTGGATGAACTCGCCCCGGACTATCTCACCACCCAAGCTACCCTGCTGGAGCAACTAGCCTTTGCTTACCAGGACCACGCTCCGCCAGCCAGCCTGCGGGCCCTGCGCGCCTCTGCACAACAGCTCACCCCCCAGATGCAGGAACGCATCGAAAGCATCTTTGGGGTACCGGTATACCAGAGTTATTCGCTTAACGAAGTCGGACACGTAGCGGCACAATGTCGGGAGGGCGGACGTTTTCATATCCACTTGGAAAACTGCCTGGTAGAGGTGCTGAACGCGGACGATAAGCCCTGCGAACCCGGTGAAATTGGACGCATCATCGTCACACCACTGGCAAATGCAGCCATGCCACTCATCCGCTACGATACCGGAGATCTTGCTGAGCTTGCGGTGGGCCCCTGTCTCTGTGGACGTACCCTTCCCGCCTTCACCGCCATCCATGGGCGCTACCGGCGCCTTGCACTGCAGCCCAAAGACAGCTGGGCCTACTTGATAGCAATTCAGCGCGCGTTCAGTCTCCGCCTTATCGCAGCGGATTTACTGGCGCCGATCCGCCAGTACCAGCTGCATCAGTACCGAAACCAGTCCTATGAGTTGCGCATCCGTGCCAGCCACCCTCTGAGCAGCGCCTTTCACCGCCACGTGCGCAAGTTCTGGGAAGAGGCCACCGAAGAACCAACCCACCCGCTGGCCATTGTGCAAATGGAGGAGATTCCTTGGGGACGTGCCTTGAAGTTTGAGTATTTCACTTCAGATTTTGTGCCGCCCCCCGACAACGATCCGCCCACACGGTCATAAGCTCACGGGAAGTGGATGGCTGTCAGGCGAGCGTTCCGGATATCGGCTTCTCAGCCGCACCCCGAATTCCTGCAGGCGGGCAGGCGGCGACCCTCGCCAATGAAACGAGAATCTTGAGCCCAATCGTAATCCCGCCAGCACATAAAGAGGCAGGCAGATTCCAAGCCCCATGCGTGCGTACAGGGTGGCAAAAGAGGGGTATTCGTGTTCCTCCACACCAGCCTCTATGGCGGGCCGTCCCCAATCGATGCACAGCGCTACCTCGCAGAGAAGGGTCAACCCAAACATCAAAGATCAGCACACCGTCCCCAGGTGCAGTGAGTGTTCGGAATATCCAGTCGATATAAGCCGATCCAGTGCTCAACCACAGGTGGTAAACGGTCTTGCCAGAGATCCGGTCTATGCCTACCAGGCAACGGCCATGCGCGACATATCGCTGCCGTACAACAGGTGACGCGGTAGGCAATATGGCAGGGTTATCCAACCACGCAGCCTCGTCCACCCAGCGCATTTCCACCCGCTCATCACTGCTTGGCATAGGCGCAGGCTGGCCGCGCCGAAACCAACTCATTTCCCGTAAATCGCTACGATAGATGAGCAGGCGTCGGAGCATGTGCACTGGCCGTCTCTAGGACGCTCGACGCAACACGCGGGTCACAGCCTGATCCAGCATGGTATGTCGATTGCGATTACGCGTGGTTATAGGAACAGTCTTTGAGTCAAAGAGGTGTTCAAGATATCCCCGACCACGACTTGAAGAGGCATCCCGGAGCAAATCCGACAAATCGTCACGCAGTTCTGGAAAGTCTTTCACCAATTGCTCCAGAGACTGCTTCCATCCCCAATCCGTGTCGTAATAAACGGCCATCAAGCCTTCCAAAGCCCGGGCGTTCAATTGCTGCTGCCAGCCAGTCTGCCCCTCTATCAGCCAGGCCCCAAGTAAAGAATCCATACTGCAGTGACGTGCCTCGTCCTGAGCATGCAGAAAATGGATCCGGGCAAACAGCGAATCCACCGTATTTCCAGCCTGCTTGTACTCACGGTGTAGCACCAACGTATGTTCTTCAAGAACATTGAGAAACAGCGTCCAGCCAGATAACAATGAGGGAAATCGGCCCATCAAAAAGGCCAGAAAGCGAACTCTGGCCGGAGGCTGGAATAGAAGGTGGTGCTGGCCGCAATAGAGGTCCGGCCGCGCCCTGTTGGCCAGTTCCCAAAGCGCCGCACTATGGTCTACCTCGTCCGCAATAAAGGACTGGATAATACGAACGAGCCCCGGTTTCCGAGTGCCCGCGAGCAACATCCGCAGCGGGCCCAGCGCGAGTGCATTCTCAATCCAGATGAACTGCTCAAGCATCTGTAAGGCGTAGTAGTGGTTATAACGCAGGCGCTGCTCATCACTAAGCTGCTTGTAGCCGGCCGTTCCCCATAGCGGAACGAGGGTTTCAGGAATCCAGGGGATAGCGGGATCCGGGTGCTCACCATCAGCAATAACCGCCGGCTTCAACCGCGTGTCCTTGAGACGAGCTACCTCAATATCAATACGGTTTAATAAACTTGAAGGAACACCCCTACCACCTGACATCTCACATCTCCGAAGGCTTACAGCTGCATGTTAGTCCAGCATCTGGGGGGCTGTCTTGCCAGCTTCACCTAGCAGCTGTTGGCGTAGTGCGAAATAGGCAGCGATCTGACGTTGCTGTGAAAAACGCACAGCGTATTTTTGCCCGGCAACACCCATGCGTACCGCAAGCTCCGGGTCATCCAGAACCTTGAACATTGCCTCTGCCAGGGCCACCGCATCATCTACAGGCACCAAGATGGCCGAGTGCTCACTAACTGCCTCGCGGGCGCTGAGTGGATGGTCGGTGCTAACCACGGCAAGTCCCGCGGCCTGGGCCTCCAGTAGCGAGCGTGAAAGCACCTCCCAACGGGAGGCAAGCACATACAGGCTGGCGCGCTTCAAAAGTGGAAATGGATCCGCCACCCAATCCAGAAACTTTACTTGCTGGCTAATCCCGAGGCGAACGGCCTGAGCGCGAAGGCGAGGCAACTCCGGCCCGTCGCCGCATAACAGCAAGTAGGCGGGGCGCTGCCGGAGCAACAGGGCAAAGGCATCAAGCAAAACATCCAGCCCTTTTTCAGGATAGTAGCGAGCCAGATTGAGCACCAGCGGCACAGTAGAATCTGGTGGCCAATCCACGGTGTCCCGCCCCTCCAGCCGCACCTTTATATCTTCAAGATCCAGGCTATTGTATTGAACGGATACCCGCTCCGACGGGATACGCTGATTTCCAATCAGATCATCAGCATGTAAACGGGAAATAGCGATCACGTGGCTCGCGCACCGAATACCGCGCACCGTCAGCCATCGATAAGGACCGTAGGTATGGCGCCGAATCCATCCATGAATGTACACCACACAGGGAATTCCCATTGCCCGACACACCAGGGCAGTGGCACCGGAGCCATAGGTATGGCTTACCACCAAATCAGGACGGAGTTCGTGCAGTCGCTGCGGCATTTGTTTCAGCACGCGATAGTGCAAACGCAACTGCCAACCCGCCATCCACAACCAGTGGGAAAGGCGAAACGGCAGGCCTCGAGCCAACAGCCGCCAGACCCATCCCGTTCGCTCCTCATCCGGGGCGGGTTCGTGATCCAGCATTCCGAGCCCAATTTCGGCCGGTAATTCGGCTCTCATGGCTCCCGGAGGTTTCACCAATAACAGCGTGCGCCGAACTTCCGGCTCGTGTTTTGCCAACCCCTGCAACAAGGTCAACATACTTCGGTCCGCACCATAACCTGCCAAGTTGTAGCAAAAATGTACTTCGTGCTGAATGGGGCCTTGCTGCTGTCTTAGCTGAATCATTGTTACTGGTAACTTTTACACATCTGACCTGACTCGTGAAACATAACAATTTACAAATTGCCGCTACCTGACGCTACAAACCTCCCTTAATAGCGCTGGGATTTTCCAGTTTTTGAACAATACTTAGGGCAGGAGGTTTGCTATGTCTAACCCGAAAGGAAAGTCTACGTCCGCAACGCAATACGTTGACCGACTCAAGGTGCCAGTGGAGGCTTTGCACTGGCACTGTGATCCGGCCCAATTCAAGTTCAAGACTACCCAGGATGTAGAGCCCGTCGCCCAGGTAATCGGCCAGGACAAAGCGGTAGAGGCGCTTAATTTTGGCCTCTCCACCACCGCGCCCGGCCAAAACATATTTGTTCGTGGGCTCACCGGCACCGGGCGCATGACCCTGTTGAAGGAACTGCTGGAGTCCCAGGACTGTCCCTTGCGGCCCGCACCGGAGCGCTGCTATGTGCATAATTTTTTGGCTCCCGAACGTCCCCGTCTTATTAGCCTGACGCCCGGACTGGGAGAGCGCTTCCGCCAGCGTATCGACGAACTCATCAGCTTCATCCAGAACGAGTTACCCAAGGTACTCACCTCGGACACCCTGCAGGTCAAGCGCAGTACGCTGGAAGAAGCCGCCCAGGCCGACGCTAACGCCCTCACAGCTCCCTTCGACAAACAATTGCGCGAGGATGATCTCACCTTGGTCACGGTGACGGCAGGCACCAGCCAGCAACCGATGATCATGCCGCTCATTAAAGGTCAGCCGGTACCGCCCACTGAATTTGCACGCTTGCAGGCCAGCGGCAAACTCGACGAGAAAGCGGTCAAGGAAATCCTTGCCGGCATCTCCGCCCATACACGAGATTTCGACAAAGTAACCACCCGGTTAATGGAGGTACACAGAAGCCATCGCAAGGCATTGCAGGCACTTTTGGAAGCAGAAATTCGCAATGCGCTTAGTGACGAAACAACGGAAGTAAGACAGTCCTTCAACCACGAGGCGATCGATTGTTTTCTCGCCGAACTGGAAGAAGATGTCATCCTCAATCAGGGTGCAATGGCCAAAGGTGATGAAGGATTCCTGCATCGCTACCAGGTCAATCTGCTGTCTGCACACTCCCCCGGAGAGCGCCACCCCATCGTCATGGAAATCACGCCTACCATGCGCAATCTGCTGGGTACCATCGAGCGTAGTTATGGTGCCGACGGCCGTGCAGTTGCAGACCATTCCCTGATTCGCGCCGGAGCCATACTACGCGCCGATGGTGGCTACCTGGTGTTGGAAGTGCATGATTTGCTGATGGAATCCGGTGCCTGGAAGGTGTTGGTGCGTGCACTCAGGACAGGCAAGCTGGAAATCGTACCCCCAGAATTTCAATGGCCCTGGTTCGGTCCCTCGTTGCAACCAGAACCCATTGAGATACAACTCAAGGTGGTACTGCTGGGGGATCCGGAAACTTACGCCTTACTGGATGCCTACGATACAGATTTCCCCCATCTATTCAAAGTGTTGGCGGACTTTGACACCACCATTCCACAGGATGCAGAAGGACTTGAAATGTATGCCGCAGTACTCGCCCGCATCGCCAGCGAGGAAAAACTTCTGCCCTTCGACCGCGGAGCAATGGCGGCCATTGCCGAACAAGGAGCACGAGTGGCGGCCCGTCAGGACCGCCTCACCGCACGTTTTGGGCGCCTAGCCGATATCGCCCGAGAGGCCGCCTTTATAGCGCAAAAATCCAGGCAAAAGGTAGTACGTGATGCCGATATCCATGAGGCGACACGACTGATGCGAGGTCGTGCCGATCTGCCGGCACGGCGTTTTCGGGAATACATCAGCGACGGCACCATCCGTATCCAGACCAGTGGCACGGTGGTGGGGCAAGTCAACGGCCTCGCGGTCAGCCGTGCCGGACCTATTACCTACGGCTTTCCTGCACGCATTACCGCCACCATCGGTGCCGGCACCGCGGGCACCATCAACATCGAGCGTGAAGCGGAATTAAGCGGTGCGCTGCATACCAAAGGCTTCTACATCCTTGGTGGCTTACTCCGACATCTATTAAAAACCGATCATCCGCTGGCCTTTAGCGCCTCCATCGCGTTTGAACAGACCTACGGGGGTATCGACGGCGATTCCGCTTCGGCGGCAGAGGCCTGCTGCCTGCTCAGCGCCCTCACTAATATTCCGCTACGCCAGGATATCGCACTCACCGGAGCCATCGATCAACTGGGCCATGTTCAACCTGTGGGGGCAGTAAGTGAAAAACTGGAGGGCTTCTTTGATGTCTGCAAGGACATGGGGCTCAGTGGCACCCAGGGAGCAATCATTCCCCGCGCCAATGTCCGCGACCTGATGTTGCGTTCCGACGTAATCGCGGCCTGTGCCAAGGGCCGCTTTCAGATCTACGCTGTAGAGACCATTGAAGAGGCCCTTATCATCCTTAGCGGATACCACTCTGGAGAACGGGATGAAGAGGGTCTGTATCCGGCGGACAGCCTGCTGGGAATTGCAGAGGAACGCGCGGGAGAATACTGGCAGCTGGCTATTGCTACGGGTGAGACGATACCGGAGACGCGGCTCATAGTGCCTAGAAATCAACTCTGAGGGTTACCGAGTAGACATCACTATCCACATTGTCTCGCCCTCGGGTCGTTACCCAGCCCGCATTGCCTGATATGCCCCGCTTGCTAAATAGTCGCAGCCCAAACCCAAACTGCATTTCATCCCGGTCATCGGAGGGAGCAGGAACCCCGGCACCTACCTGCACCTCAGTAGTCACGAAATCCCGCACCATAGCAACACTCGCATAGGGCTCCCATTCCCCGAAGGAGTATGCGAGTTCTCCACCGATACGCCCCTGACCAAGCTTGACGGTGGATTTGGGGTTTAGCAGTCCATTGCTCTCCGTAAAGGATCGCAACTCATCCTTGGCATAAAGATAACCAATATTTCCGGTCACGAGCCAATTACCGAAGCCGGTCACGCCATTGAGATTTGCAGCACCAAAGAGCCGACGGGAATCCTGTTTCCCGTTAATCATTGCGCCCGCCAAGGTACGGCTTTGTTTGATATCCGAACTTGAGTAGCCCAGCGTCAGATCCACACTGAAGGTGTCATTGAGCAAATAGCCCAGATAGGGAGCCACCGTGTAACCGTGCACCTTCTGCGATCCCACATTGAAGAATGTGACAACATCCTGTTTCTCGTAGGAGAGGGCAACACCAATAAGCAGATTATCCGGGGTGAGGTAGTCCACGCCCGTTACGATACTATCCATATCCGCGGCAAAAGCCGTTGAGACAAAATTATTGCGGATATCCATGTGCCCATAGCTGGCCCAGACTCCTAAGTTTCCCGAAGCATCACCCGCCGACAAACCTGTGCCGGTTTCCAGCAGCAGGTTATTGGAAACCGGTAGCTTGAACCCGGTCCGCTGTCGCTTTCCAGATAGTACAGAACCGATACGGTTGCTCATGGATACTGCAACTTGGGCCAACCCCTGTTTCAGGATCTCGGTGGTCGTGGTGGTGCTACTCGCCCGCTCGGCGGGCACCTCGGAAACCACCTCCACGCCGGGAACCGGCGCCGGTATGGTCGCACCGGTAAAATCACCTGTGGCCAATGTTTCAAACCACCACGTGCCGTCGAGCTCGTCAACGGTTGCACCAGGATGAATATCATCTATACGCAAGGCACCGAAATGGCCGGTGGCGGTATTCTTCCAAACGATAAATTCGCCCACACCAGGCACCCCGTGAGCGGCACAAGCAGGGTCACAGTGGGGGTTAGGTAAATTTATGTTGGTATAAGTAAGTGCCCCGGCATTGGTGATCTGGGTGATATCCGACACCCCGGCAGCAAAAGCCACATCGCTGTCACCAGTGAAATTGGTACCGTAGAACCAGCCCCGGTCGGTGGTATTGATGGACCAATAGAGGTTGACATGATTCGTACCATCGCCAATGGTCATGAGCGGGCCGCTCTCCACCCAATTGCTGATGGAACCACTGATGATGGCGGCATTGAGGCCTGCGGATGAGAACAGCAGGGAAGCACAGATCATGCGCCCGACACACCGGCTTGCCATCGTCCCCACGCGGCCTTTTATAAAGGTATCCACTCCCCCTCCCCAGGCAAGCTTCAATAAGAATAAACTCTTTTTTTAACAATCAGTTGCGGCCGGATACTACATCCATACCCGAACTTGAACAAGCGCCGCCTGCGCGCGGCAACGCTGCCGCACGGCCTTCAATGCTAACGGCGTTTGGCCAAGGCCTCGATAGCAGGCTGAAATCCCTGGGCTGCGGCGCGCTGATACCAGCGCCATGCCGCGCCCGGATCCCGAGCGAGCCCACGCCCGTTGTCCAGCAGTACCGCGAGATTATGCTGGGCCTGGGGGAAGCCACTCTCGGCTGAGGCCCGAAACAGTCGGGCGGCCTCGGCATAATCCTGCTTGACTCCACGGCCAGTGGTATACAGAGCCCCAAGCCAGTATTGCGCCTCGGGGCTGCCTTTTTCCGCCACCTTGGCCAGCAGTCGTGCGGCCTTGCGGTAATCCTTTTTATCCGCGGCCTTGCGTGCCTCTTGCAGATGTTTTTGACTCTTCTTATCCAGACTTTGCTGACGGCGTGGCTCCGATGCCGGTGCCAGCTCAATCGGCGCGGGGGCACGCGCTGCCGCCAAGCGCTCACGGACGCTCTGCAAACGTCGGTCATCTGGCAAGACCAGCGCGGCCCGCCGTAGATAATCATCTGCACGCCCAAGCTCACCTTTGCTTACGGCGTCCTTTGCAAGCCCTATATAGGCCTTCACAATCTTTCGCAACCCATCCTGTGCCGCCCGATTTTCGGGCTCCCGCGCTAACACCTCGCGGTACTTTTCCCAAGCATTGTTGCCTATGGGAATGGTCAGGCGTAGCGCATCGAGATCCTGCGCGGCGGCGGCAAGTACAGCGGCAACACCCTGCGGTTGTGAACGGATGGTTTCAGCGATCTCAACCGTATCCAAATCCGCTATTTTTGAAGCCCTCTTGTTCTTTTTTCCCAAGAAACCAAGGACCACAAGTACCAGGAATACGAGTAGCAGCACGGCCGTCACCCGGAACCAGTTACGCCGCTTTTTTGGAAGGACGACGGCTGTCTCAGCTTCCTTCGGAGCGGTGATTTTCTCCGTTGGCACCTCGACCCGTCGTACGGTTTCCGCTTCCGGATCGTGCGTAAATACGGGCGGAACCGTGACTTCACCCTGCCCCAACAATTCGGCACGCCAGTGCGCAATGGTCTGCGAACGATCTCCCTCTCGGAAAGCAAGACCGTGATCGATAGCGGCCAACAGGGAGGCACTGTAACCGCCTGCCGCAGCATCCTGTGCCAGTATCAAGGGATCTCGCCCGGTATCGAGAATTACCTTGCTACGATCCACCGCAGACAATGGTGCGGTGCCCATCACCATTCGGTAAAGGGTAGCCGCGAAGGCATAAATATCCGTCCACGGCCCCTGACTGGCACTGGAGGATGCATATTGTTCTATGGGGGCATAACCGGGTGACACCATGGTGGTAAGAATCTGGGTATGCACTCCCAAGGCTTGGCGGGCGGCGCCGAAATCCAGTAACACCGGGCTACCGTCTGCGTGGATATAAATATTGGCAGGCTTGATATCCCGGTGGATAAAACCGGCCTTATGCACCTGTTCAAGGCCCTCCAGTAATTGCAGCACCATCGCTACTAGCTGAGTTTCCGGAAAGTCCTGCTTGCCCGCCAGCATTTCGGCAAGAGACTCTCCTTGCTCGTAGCGCATCACCATATAAGCGGTCTGATTGGCCTCGAAAACCGAATGGACACTGACGATGGCGGGGTGGTCGAAGCGTGCCAAGGTCTGCCCCTCGGTGATGAAGCGCTCCAGTCCCCAGGCAAAATCCTCGCGGTGACTCGCGGTGAGTGGCACCACCGTGGCATCCGGGCCGCGAGTAGCAAAGGCGGTGGCGAGAAACTCCTTGATCGCTACCTGGGTATTGAGATTGGTATCCCGGGCGAGATAAGTGATGCCGAAACCACCTTGCCCCAGCACCCGCTCAAGCCGGTACCAGAGCAATTCGAAGCCAGGCGGCAATGCGAGTTCAGGAGGAGACATGCTAGGAATCCCTCGCTCCCCCATCAGAGTGTTTCCCGCGCTTTAACGGCGCACCACATCGCGGATAATGTCGCGGATCAACCCACTAGCAGTTTCTATCAGAACCACATCTTGGCCGACGACAACCCGCTCGTGCCCGGCAGGCGGTACCGGCAAACGATCATGCAAATCGCCAGGCAGCTGACGTTTTTCTAGTCCAGGCGGAAGCTTTCCATTACGTTTCAGCTGACGAGCAAGCCCCGGCGGCAAGGCCTTCTTTTTCGCCAATCCATGCGGCCGATCTTTGTGGTGCTTGTCGTGCTTTTTATGCTTTTTATGCCCCTTATATTTCTTGTGCTTCTTCTCGTGTCGATGCTCATCCTTTAATTCATCTTCTCGCACCGGCTCCCGCTTGCCGAAATAGCGGTCAATAAACTGCCGCTCCAACTCGCTGAATGCAGCCCGGGCCGCCTCACGCGCCACTGAAGTCGCGATAGGCTCGCCCGCATAGCTGGAAATATTCACCAATAGCAACAATGCACCCACACCAAGCGTCACAATTTTCATCGCCATCCCTCATATGGAAAATTCACGTACCGCAGAGTCTGTAATATCCTCTGCACTTGGGTCAATGAATCATCCCCATAACTTCCGGGTTTTGTGTAGCGAAGCACGGGAGCAGCAATGACTGAGAGCAAGCATACGGTGGCTAATGTCTGAACTACTGGTCTTTTCCCATCTCACCGTCATCATGGGATTTTTGCTCTCGTTGTTGGTGCTCGCCCATCTGGTGCGCGAACGCCGCTCACCCACCGGCACTCTGGCCTGGTTCCTGATCATCGTCCTTGCCCCTTATTTGGGTGTACCGCTATATCTGGCCTTTGGCGGACGCAAGATGCGCAAGATGGCGGCCAGCAAGGCCAATCTCGTGCTCGCCGCCGAGGATGAGTTACCCGAGGCCGAGGCCACCCCCATCGACCGCCTATTACGCAGTTATCAGATCCCCGGAGCGACCCGTAGCAATCAGGTGGAAATCTGCATCGAGGGAGAAGCCGGATACGCCGCGCTCACCGGGCTTATTGCCAGCGCCCACCGCAACATCTATCTCACCATCTTCATCTTCAGCCCGGATGAAGTGGGGCGGGACATTATTGCCCGGCTGGCGCAGCGCGCAGCAGAGGGCATCGAAGTGCGGATGTTGCTCGATGGTGCGGGCTCCTGGGCCACCACCCGTGGGGCGCTTAATCCCCTCACCGAGGCGGGGGGTTATGTGGCCTATTTCAATCCCTTATTGCTCGGTGCCTTTCGCGCCAATGCCAATCTCCGCAATCATCGCAAGCTGGCGGTGGTCGATGGCGCTCGCGCTTGGGCTGGCGGCACCAATATCGCTAGTGAATATATCGGTGCCGGGCCAGACCCGAAACGCTGGCTGGATTTGTCTTTCCTGCTGGCAGGGTCTGCCGCGCGTTATTACGATGCCATCTTCCGCTCGGACTGGGCCTTCGCCAGTGGGGAGGCGCTGCATCACTATCCACCTATAGCATCGCCGCAGACGGAAGACACACCCACCACGAGCGTGCAGGTGATCCCTTCAGGACCCGATGTCCCTGCCGATCCGCTCTATACCGCGATTCTTAGCGCCAGCTTCCAGGCCCGACAGCGGATCTGGATCATCACCCCCTACTTCATTCCCGACGATGCCCTCACCCATGCCTGGACCATTGCCGCCCATCGCGGCGTGGATGTCCGTATCATCGTGCCCAAGCATTCGGATAACCGCATCATCGATCTGGCACGACGCGGATTTCTGCGCGATATTCAGGCGGCAGGCGGAAAGGTATTCCGCTTTCCCGGCAACATGCTGCACACCAAGGCCCTGCTGCTGGACGATGATTTTGTTGCCCTAGGCTCTGCCAACATGGATGCCCGCAGCCTGTTTCTCAACTATGAGGTGGTCTCATTTTTCTATGGCCAGAAGGAGATCTCTACCATAGCCATTTATTTTCTTGAACTTGAGGCCAATGCTATACGCGGGGTGCGGTCCGTAGGTCGGGTGCGGGAATTACTGGGAGGCATTGCCCGCATGGTCGCGCCGCTACTTTGAATCAGAGATATCTGCACTAGTGAATCTGATAACCCACACCTTATCCCAATCCAAACATGGCCTACCCTGGCTGTTCATGGCCATCAGTCTCGGTCTAGCCCAGGCGGCTTCGGCACGGCTGGAAACGGCAATTGCCGCCTATCATCGCCATGAGTACCGCATAGCCGCCAAAGGCTTTCAGGAAGATGCCGAGCGTGGTGATGCCGTCTCCCAATATTTTCTCGGTTCACTGTATCTGGAAGGCAAGGGCCTGCCACAAGATCACCACTTGGCCGCTTTATGGTTTCGTCGGGCGGCAGATCAAGGAGATCAGGCCGCACGCTATAACCTGGCGCGCATGTATAGCCAGGGGCTGGGCGTAAGACGCGATTATCCGGCTGCCATCGCCCTACTCCAACCGCTCGCTCAAGCAGGCGATGCACCGGCCCAATTTAGCCTCGGCTATCTACATAGCAATGGTCTCGGTGTCCCTCGGAATGAGGCCGAAGCAGCCAAGTGGTATCGCAAGGCGGCCAAGCGGGAGCATGCCCTGGCCCAGTACAACCTCGGCTTTCTGTACCTGCAGGGAAAGGACATCCCGCAAGATCTGAAGCAGGCGGTGTACTGGTTTCAAAAGGGCGCGAAATCTGGCAATAGCGATGCCCAGTATGCGCTCGGCCGCCTCTATCACAGCGGTCAGGGGCTGCCAAAAAGCGCCCACGAAGCCCATGGCTGGTACCAAAAGGCCGCCGAGCAGGGACACGCCCAGGCACAGTACAATCTTGCCCAACTATTGCGGCGAGGCCTGGGTACAACTGAAGATATTAAAACCGCGCGCAACTGGTACAAACGCGCCGCACGACAGGGACATGCTCGCGCCCAATACAACCTCGCTTATCTGTATGCCCAAGGCCTTGGTGGCGAGACCGAAGCCAATAAAGCGTTCCGTTGGTATCGCAGCGCAGCGCTAGCTGGCCATGCCGCGGCCCAGGGAAATCTTGCTGCCCTGCATGCCAATGGCAAGGGTACACCACGTAATCCGCTGCGCGCCTACGCCTGGTGGCGAGTCGCGGCCATGAATGGCAGTCAGCGCGCACAAAAATATAGCCTTAGTATCGCCTCAGAATTCTATCCGCTGGAACTGGCCGACGGACGCGAACTCAGTTGGATTCTGTGGACAAAGCAAGCTTCAGACGGGGAAACCACGCCATGAAAGAAGATACGATTCTAGTTACCGCGGGCCGTGATCCCGTAGCCCATGACGGCGTGGTTAATCCACCGGTCTATCATGCCTCCACCATTCTGTTTCCCAGCGTGGCAGCGATGCATGCGGCCCACAAGCAGCCCTTCGATAGCCCCAGCTATGGGCGCCTGGGCACCGCCACCACCTTTGCCCTGGAGCAAGCCGTCGCCGCAGCCGAGGGCGGCTATCGCAGTATCGCCGTGTCCTCGGGGGTCGCCGCCATCAATACCGTACTGATGAGCTTTGCCAAGGCCGGCGCGCATCTGCTCATCGCCGACAGCGTTTACTTCCCCACCCGCCGCTTCTGCCAACAGGTGCTCAAGCCGCTGGGTGTGACAATCGACTATTTTGACCCGCTGATTGGCGGGAAGATAGAGCATCTCATTCGCCCGGAAACCGTCGCAGTATTTCTGGAATCCCCCGGCTCTCTCACCTTCGAGGTGCAAGATGTACCCGCCATTGCCACGGCCGCCCACGAACAAAACGTGGCGGTAATACTGGATAACACCTGGGCCTCACCACTTTTCTTCAAACCCTTCGAACATGGGGTCGATATCTCCATCCAGGCAGCCACCAAATATATCGTGGGACACGCAGACGTGATGCTGGGCACGGTGACTTGTACGGAAAAATGGCACCCGAAACTGTGGAAAACCGCCCGTCTGCTCGGTGCCTGCCCGGGTCCAGACGACTGCTATCTCGCACTCCGCGGACTGCGCACACTAGGCGTACGCCTACGCCAGCATCAGCAAAATGCCCTGCACCTTGCGCGCTGGCTACAGCAACGGCCTGAAGTCTCGCGGGTGCTCTATCCAGCGCTCCCGGAGGATCCAGGACACGCCATCTGGAAACGAGATTTCCTCGGGGCCAGCGGACTTTTTGGGGTGGTCCTAAAGCCAGTTTCAGCAGCCGCGGTCGCCGCCATGCTGGATGATATGGAGTTCTTCGGTATCGGTGAATCCTGGGGTGGCTACGAAAGCCTAGCGATTCCCACCTGGCCAGAAAAATGCCGTAGCGCCGTACCTTGGGAAACCGAGGGCCCCTGCCTGCGCCTGCATATCGGGCTGGAAGACGTGGATGATCTTACCCAAGATCTGGAACGGGGCTTTGAGCGTTTAACTTCACCTCGTTGAGTTTCCGTGCCCCTCACACTCCTGCAAGACCTCCAATACAAAGGCATCCCAACCCTCTGAGGAAAAAGCGATCGCGCGCACCGCCTTCACCCGCGCCATGGCATCTACTGGGGTCAATCCATATTGCCGACACAGATAGTAGGCCATCAATAAGCAGGTGCGGTCCCTACCCGAGCGACAGTGGATTAGCACCTTTTCACCGGCATCCAAGCGCTGGGTGAGAAACTCATAGGCAGCGGGAAGGCGTGCCGTGCAAAGTTCCAGATCCCCGGGGCGTGGCGGGATGTTTTCGGCCAGCGAGACACGAGCGTAAGCCATCCCGAAATCGATAAATTCTTCGTGCTGGCAAAGTGCTCCATCATTCACCGAAATAACTGCAGCGATGCCACCAGCTCGGAGCTCTTCAAGCGACCACTCATCTTTATTGGGCCCGCTACGCCCGCCAATACGATCCTGTTCCAGCCAAAAAACGTGCTTCATTCCCTTCCTTTATAAATACCAGCGAATTACTCGCTTTCAGTCCTCACCGCAACGTGCGGATTATCCTCCTCATCCATGTAGACGTTAAGCACCATAGGCTGGCAACACACCTCGCAATCCTCCGTATATTCCTGGCTCTCCACCGAGCAATCCACCACCACCGAGATTCGCTCACCACAATAGGGACACCGAATCGGCATTGTTTCCAGAGCAATCATGCGGACCTCCAGAGCATTATTTTCGCTAGTTCTGCCACTGCGGGCATACTGAGAGTATAGAAGTCAAAACAACAGGGACCATTCATGGACAATACCATCGCCGAGCGCCCGACCTTTGTCTCTCATCTGGAATGCGGCCTGAAGGGTGATCACTATCCCGCCGACCAGCTCCATGGCCTATCAAAGGCTGGCAAGCCCCTGTTGGTGCGCTACGATCTCAAGGCCTTGGCCAAATCCGTCAGCAAGGAAATGATTGCCAGGCGCCCTGCTGATCTGTGGCGCTACCGGGAATTCCTGCCGGTGCGCCGGGCGGAACACATCGTCAGTCTCGGCGAGATCACCACCCCGCTCATCCGTGCTCACAAGCTCGAGACAGGCAAGGGTGCGTTGCTCATCAAGGATGAGGGTCGACTACCGACGGGCTCCTTCAAGGCACGCGGAGTCTGTGTTGCTGTGTCCATGGCCAAGGCGCTCGGCATTACCCGCATCGCCATGCCCACCAACGGCAATGCCGGGGCGGCTTTAGCGGCCTACGCCAGCCGTGCGGATATCGAGAGCACCATTTTCTGCCCCGACGACACGCCGAAAATCAATGTGCGGGAAATGGCTGCTCAGGGTGCAAAGGTGTGGCGGGTCAACGGGCTCATTAACGACTGTGGAAAAATCATTGCTGAGAATAAGGAAGCCCAGCATTGGTATGACTTCTCAACCCTCAAGGAGCCCTATCGAATAGAGGGCAAGAAAACCATGGGGCTGGAGTTAGTGGAACAGCTTGGATGGCGCCTGCCCTCGGTAATCTTTTATCCCACGGGTGGTGGTACCGGCCTCATCGGCATGTGGAAGGTCTTCAAAGAGCTCAAGGCCATAGGCTGGCTCGATGGCCCGCTGCCACGCATGGTGGCGGTGCAAGCCAGCGGCTGCGCACCCATCGTGCGGGCCTTTGATACGGGTGCGGAATACGCTGAACTATGGCCCGATGCCCACACGGTGGCGGCGGGCATTCGGGTGCCGGTAGCCATTGGAGACTTTCTGATTCTGCGGGCGCTGCGTGAAAGTAACGGCTTCGCAACGGCGGTAGACGATGAAGTCATCGTTGCCGCGCTGGCTGAAATGGCCGCCCGGGAAGGACTGCTCATGTGCCCCGAGGGAGCCGCCACCTATGCCGCCTACCAGCAGGAACTGGCCAGTGGGCGGATTGGCGCGGACGATACGGCAGTGTTATTTAACTGCGCTACCGGCCTGAAATATCCATTGCCCGCAACTGAAAGGCACATGGATAAGGGGAGCAAATTTCCCTAGACGTTTGTTCTCGCCACTGCGTCCTTATAGTTATTGATCGCCACAAAGTAATCCGGGTCTTCCAACACATTCACATCGCAAATTTTATCGGCCCGCTTAATCAACTTCACACAATCCGATGACAAATGGCGCAGATGGATGGTTTTGCCATTTTGTTGGTAACGCTCAGCCACCTTGTTAATCACCTCAATAGCCGATTGATCAGTAATTTTTGATTCCTTGAAATCAATGATCACTTCATCGGGGTCATTCGTCACATCAAACTTGCTTTGGAACAAACCCGCGGAGCCAAAAAACAAAGGTCCAAAAATTTCGTAATGCTTCACGCCATGTTCATCGGTGTATTTACGTGCGCGAATACGCAGGGCGTTCTCCCAGGAAAACACCAAAGATGCCACGATAACGCCAGAGATAACCGCAATGGCCAGATCGAAAATGACGGTCATCACCGTCACCATCAAAACCACCATAAAGTCTGCCAATGGCACCTGATTGAGAATCTTGAAGGTGTTCCAGGCGAAGGTACCGATAACCACCATGAACATCACCCCCACCAAGGCGGCGATCGGGATCATTTCGATGTAGGTGGAGGTAAACAAGATAAAGCACAGCAGCGCCAATGCCGCCACGATGCCCGACAAACGCCCGCGCCCACCGGACTTGATGTTGATGATGCTCTGTCCAATCATGGCGCAGCCGCCCATGCCGCCAAAGAAACCATTGATGATATTGGCCGCACCTTGGGCCAGACATTCTTTATTGCCTCTACCGTGAGTCTCGGTCAGTTCATCGATGAGGTTCAGGGTCATGAGTGACTCAATCAAACCAATGGCCGCCAGAATTAAGGCATAGGGCGCGATAAACGACAGCGTTTCCCAAGACAGACTAATCATCGGAATATTAAAGCTCGGCAGCCCAGCCTTAATGCCCTCGCCGCCGCCCGCGACAATGAAGGATTTCACTGTCTCTGTATTCACATCACCAAAGATAACAATCACCGAAATCACCAGAATGGCCGTTAAGGCACCCGGCAATTGTTTGGTGATTTTCGGCAAGCCCCACATGATCGCCATGGTCAGTGCCACTAAACCCAGCATGGTGTAAAGCTGCGTTCCGGATAACCATTCGCCACCGCTTTTAAACATCCCCAGCTGCGAGGTAAAAATGACGATGGCCAAACCATTGACGAAGCCCATCATCACCGAGCTCGGGATCATGTGGACAAATTTTCCCATCTTGAAGAAACCGGCTGCTGCCTGAAAAATCCCGGTCAATATCAGCGTAGCAAACAGAAACTGCAGCCCCATCATGGCACCCTCCGGACCCATGGCATTGCCTTCCTTGATAAGGTGAACCATCACCACCGCCAGGGCTCCAGTAGCACCGGAAATCATCCCCGGACGACCGCCGAAAATTGCCGTGACCAAGCCCATCATAAAGGCCCCGTAGAGCCCGACTATGGGAGAAATGCCAGCGACAAAGGCAAAGGCAACGGCCTCAGGAACCAGGGCCAGGGCTACGGTCAGGCCAGACAGCACATCATCTTTGACACTGCCCTGGGTTTGCTCAAAAAACTTAAATCGTGATTTCACTATTATTTTCTTCTTTAGTTTTAATGACTTAAAAAATGGATAGAAATAGGATTGCGGCCCATGACAAGCCAGCCTCGCCTCACCATGAGATAACCAACCGTAGTGCATGTTGAATGACTACAAGACGCTTCGAGTACTCTGGCGGAGATCATTTACCGGGGGTTGGCCCGCATCTCGATACCGCGTAGCAGGCCAAAATCTGCAATGTTCAATCTAAGCTAATTCCCAACGCTCTGCTAGTAACGCAACCGATACCAGAGCAGACCCAAATACTCATGCAAGGCCCTAGTGCTGGCGTGGAGCGCACTGGCACGAGGCAACCAGTTTAACACCCCGCGCCCGGGAGAGGGACGGCTAAAGAACCCAGTGGGAGCAGCAATGGCCATTATGCCGTTGCGCCGAAAGGCATCCAAAGAACGTGGCATATGTGAGGCATGGGTGACCAGCAGCACCCGGCTAATACCCGCAGCCGCCAACAACGGCGCTGTAAAAACTGCGTTCTCCCAAGTATTACGGCTAGCCGTCTCGCGCCAGCGCACCGGCACTCTGAAATCCTCTACCAATACTCGCGCCATCAATTCCGCCTCGGGCAAACGCTGCTCGTAGACATTGCCCCCCGTCACCAGCAACGGTAATCCACTCTGCCGATGCAAACGAGCTCCGTAGCGCAGGCGTTCCAGTGTCCACTTTGAAACGGTATCTTCACCGTACTCTGGGGCATTCCGATAACGTCCACCACCGAGGATCACAATGGCCCCCACCGGCTCCTCCAATGCTCCGGACACCAATGCCGGGCTACGCTGCAGGCTCTGAATTAAACCGTATGCCCCCATGGGGGTGCTGAACACATATAGACTACCAAGGGAGAACAGCACGATGCTGATGACTAACCGTGGCCAGCGACGACGGAATGGCCAAGCAACAGCTAACAAGATGAGATTGGCGGCCGGGGGAAACAGCAGGGTGCTGAGCACCTTAGCGAAGAAAATTCCCATAAGAGCAGCTCAGTACTGGAGCGCTCAGGCGCCCACCACCTCACCGGCTGCCTGCAGATCGGCATGGTAGGAGGAACGCACCAGGGGACCACTCGCCACCTTGTCAAAGCCTAGCGCACGCGCATCCTCCGCCAGCTGGGCGAACTCATCGGGGGTGACAAAACGCTCTACCGCAAGATGACCCCGACTGGGTTGCAGATACTGGCCAAGGGTCAGCATCTCGCAATCATGGGCACGCAGATCGGCCATCACCTGACGCACCTCATCCAGCTCCTCACCCAAGCCCAACATCAGGCCAGACTTGGTGGGCACATCTGGATGGGCCGCCTTAAAACGCTGCAGCAACTCTAGCGACCAGGCGTAATCAGCTCCCGGGCGGGCCTTGCGATAGAGTCGCGGTACGGTTTCCAGATTGTGGTTAAAGATGTCCGGGGGGGCCATAGCCAGAGCGGTTAGTGCCTTGTCCATACGGCCACGAAAGTCTGGCACTAGCACCTCGATCCGGGTCTCGGGAGAATGCTCTCGCAGCGCCTGCACGCACGCAGCGAAGTGGCCAGCACCCCCATCACGCAAATCGTCCCGATCCACCGAGGTCACCACCACATAATTAAGCCCCATGGCCAATACCGTCTCTGCCAACTTTTCGGGTTCATCTGCATCAGGCGGCGAGGGCCTACCATGGGCCACAT
This sequence comes from Gammaproteobacteria bacterium, assembly GCA_021773645.1. GTDB lineage: Bacteria > Pseudomonadota > Gammaproteobacteria > HK1 > HK1 > JAJFJV01. The sequence continues at coordinate 132,860 of JAJFJU010000010.1, read as the reverse complement.
CACAGAAGGGGCAGCGGCGCGTGCACAGCTCACCGAGAATCATGAAGGTGGCGGTACCGTGGCTGAAACACTCACCGAGATTGGGGCAGGAGGCCTCCTCACACACGGTGCTCAGCGATTGCTGGCGTAACAAGGCCTTCAGCTCTTGAACCTTCGGCCCCATGGGCGCACGCACCCGTATCCACGCCGGCTTGCGAGGCAGTTTTCCTACGCTGGGAACAACAGGGATGGGAATGCGCGCGGTCTTGGCTACACCACGCTGGGCACGGGAAATAAGCTTGTCAGTTTTCATGGGCGCGAGTATGCCACGCCACCACGAAATATCGACTCAGGCTTTTTCCTGCTCGGCCTCCAGATAGTTTCGCTCCGTATCCAACATGTAATCCCGGGTCAGTGGCGCGGCATCGCGAATACGTGCGAGCTGCATCTGAAACACCATCTGTGCACCGGTACGGAACATGCTCTCCACGCTAATGAGATAAAACTCCCACATGCGGCAAAAGCGCTCGTCGTAGAGCTCAGCGATACGCGCCCGATTCTGTTTGAAGCGTATGATCCATTCCACCAGGGTGTTGGCATAGTGCAGCCGCAACACCTCTACATCACTGACCCAGAGATGCTGGCGCTCAGTGGCGGCAAAGACCTCGGAAAGCGCAGGTGAGTAGGCCCCGGGGAAAATGTACTTGCGTAACCACGAACTGGCGGTACCCGGCGGGCTCATATGGCCAATGGAGTGCATCACTGCCAGACCATCGTCTGCCAGCAACTCGTAAATACGGGCAAAAAACTCATCGTAGCGGCTCACCCCCACATGCTCGAACATGCCCACTGAGACGATGCGATCAAAGCGCCCCGTCACCTTGCGGTAGTCCATCAGTTCAAAATGCACCCGATCATCCAGTCCCAGCTGCACGGCGCGCTCGCTGGCTAAGCGATGCTGCTCCTTGGAAAGGGTCACCCCCAACACCTCCACATCGGCACGACGGGCCAGGTCAAAGGCCAACCCACCCCAGCCGCAGCCGATATCGAGAATGCGCTGGCCATCGGCCAACCCCAATTTCGCAGCGATATGGCGCTTTTTGTTCTGCTGGGCGATCTCTAGCGTATCTTCCGGACTCTGGAAATAGGCGCAGGAGTACTGCATGTCCTCATCGAGAAAAAGCTGGTAGAGCTCACGTGACAGATCGTAGTGATGGGCAACATTCTGCTGCGCCTTGCCAATGGGATTGTGCTGCTGGAAGTCGCGTAGCAATCGTGAGATCCGCCGGAACACCTGCTGCCAGGGATGGGATGCCATGCCCCCGCGATTGATGGAGAAAAGGCCGATAAAATCTTCGAGGGTGCAATCCACGAAGGTGATGGTGCCATTCATATAACCCTCACCCAGGTGTAACTCAAAATTCTGAAACAGCTTGCGCGGCAGATCAGCCTGGTGCAGTTGGATAGTCGCCAACGGCTCCGGCGAGCCACTGAACTCATGCACCTCTCCACTGGAGTCGATAACCCGCAAGGTGCCTTTCTGAATGAAACGCTGAAATAGATGGGAAAGGAGGTAGATCCCCAACCCGCGACCCTTTGCTCCGTCTTTCGCCATCAAGCCCCCCTGAAAAATTACTTCCCGAGTTTTTTGCGTTCTTCCTTACGCCTTTTCGCCCGCCGCATGGCCGCCGGTTTCTTTTTCTTCTTAACCCGGGCTGGCTTGTCTGGCACCACCCGTTTACCTGCCTTGGTGGGCAGTCGCTCGCCCTGATTCGGCATATCCTGGATACGCAGATTTAGCTGCTGGTTGCAGACGTAGACCTTGCACAGGTGCTGGTAGATATCGTGGGGCATGCCCTCGGGCAGCTCCACAGTGCTGTGCTTATCACCGATAACCACGCGACCGATATATTGGCCATCCAGCCCGGCTTCGTTGGCGATGGCACCAACGATTTCCCGTGCGGTCACGCCGTGGGTGGTACCCACATCTATACGGTAGTTCAACCGTGGCACATCATCATCGTGTTTTCTGTCCTCACGCGGAGCTCTGGATTCCGAACGCGCTGGGGCTTCAGGCGCTCGTTTAGCTGGAGGACGCGAGCTGGAATCACGCGTAGGGTGGGATTGTGAGCGCGCTGCCGGCTCACGCTCACGGCGCTGTTTGCCCGGTGGTGCTTTCAGCGTCTCTACTACAAAGGGTCGCTCCCCCTGGCTCAGGAAGGTCAGCGCGGCAGCGATGTCCGTCACGCTCAACTCGTTATCTTCCTCAATTCGGGCCACTAGACGATAGAAGAAATCAAGCTTCTGATTGCTGATTGTTTCCTGCAAGCGAGCCACAAAGCGATCGATACGATGCTCGCTGAGATTATCCGCTGTAGGCAATTCCATCGGCTGAATACGCTGCCCGATGGCACGCTCGATGGCCTTCAGCAAATGCCGTTCACGGGGCTGCACGAAGGACAGCGCCCGCCCTGCACGCCCGGCCCGGCCGGTACGACCGATACGGTGCACATAGGCCTGGGGTTCGGTGGGAATATCGAAGTTGAGCACATAGCTGATGCGCTTCACATCGAGCCCACGGGCCGCCACATCCGTGGCCACCACAATATCCACCTCGCCCTTCTTCAGGCGAGAGATCACACGCTCGCGCATGGACTGATTCATATCACCATTCATGGCCGCCACATCAAAACCATGGGCTTGGAGCTTCTCCGCCACCTCGGTGGTAGCAGTTTTGGTGCGCACGAAGATCAGCATCGCGTCGAATTCCTGTACTTCGAGCAAACGCGTTAGCGCATCCATCTTTTGATGGCGATTGACGATGCAGTGGGACTGCACAATGGCGGAAACAGTGGCCGTCTTGGACGCCACCTTGATCTCCACCGGGTCCTTTAAATGGCGTCCGGCCACCTTGCGAATCGGTGCCGGCATGGTGGCAGAAAACAGAGCCACCTGGCGTTTTTCTGGTGCCTGCTCCAGGATCCACTCGATATCATCGACGAAGCCCATACGCAGCATCTCGTCACCCTCATCAAGCACCACCGTCGCCAGCCCAGCCAGCGACAGTGTGCGCCGGCGCAGATGGTCCATCACCCTGCCAGGGGTCCCCACTATCACGTGTGCACCACGCCTTAACTGGCGTAATTGGGTTTCGATATTCTGGCCGCCATAAAGGGGCAATACGTGGAAGCCCTTGAGATGGCGCGCATAGCTCTGAAAGGCCTCGGCCACCTGTAGCGCTAACTCACGGGTGGGTGCCAGCACCAGCACTTGAGGCTCACGCCGACCCAGTTCGATGCGGCTAAGCAGCGGCAAAGCAAAGGCAGCGGTCTTGCCGGTGCCCGTCTGCGCCTGGCCCACCATGTCGTGGCCTGCCAATAGATGCGGAATACATTGCGCCTGAACCGGCGTCGGGGTTTCATAGCCGAGGCCCTGCACCGCGCGCAACACCTCGGGCGCAAGTTCAAGTTCGCTAAAATCAGGGGATGAAGGTTCGGAAGCCATCAGCGGGCACCTCAAAGCGGTGAATGTCCCACCGGCTTCATCCGACGAAACGTATTAAGAAAATGCACGCAACCTACCAGGTCTGACAGGGCAGTGCGCAATGCAACGGCGCATCATAACACCGCTATGGGCTAGGGCGTGGACCTTTTGGCTTTGATGCTAACCACCCCACTTCGCCAGCAAGCGGTCCAATTGATTAGCAAAAGCCTGTCGGTCGCTCTTACTGAGCGCCGGGGGGCCCCCCGTCACCACCCCACTACCTCGCAGTTCATCCATGAAGTCCCGCACCGCGAGGCGCTCACCGATATTCTCCTCGGTATACAACTCCCCGCGCGGGTTAAGGGCCAAGGCACCCTTTTTCACTATTGCCGCCGCCAGTGGGATATCAGCAGTAATCACTAGGTCGCCGGCCGCAGCCAATTCAACGATGCGATCATCAGCCACATCAAAACCCGCTGAAACCTGAACGCTGTTGATATAGGGAGAGGGTGGCGTCTGTAACGGCTGATTGGCCACTAGGGTCAACTGTATGCAGCGTCGCTCAGCGGCACGAAACAGGATGGTTTTGACAACATTCGGACAGGCGTCCGCATCAACCCAAATACGCATAATCTTTCCTAAGGGACCCCAGCTCTATTCGTAAACTAGCCCCGACCCAAGAGTGTTATTATTCAGGCCTGAACGCCAATTCCACGGTTACACAGCATGTCGATATTGAAACTAGTCAAACGCTTGGGAGATTTGACGAATTTCCGCGAGCAACAATTGATAGAAGAAAGCCTGCTCAATAGCTTGCTTGAGCTCGTTCCCAGCTACTATAACGCCTTATATCAGGTAACTATCAGCCCACCTGACACCATTGGCCTCGCATTAACCGCCTGCTCAAAGGATGAGCGATATACAGGCACCGTTGATGAGGGAAAATCGCTTCCGCCAGCGATCATCAATGGCATCCAAGAGGCGCTCTCATCAAAAGAATCCATGATGTTCATGGAGCCGGCGAGCGAGGAACATATCGTCATTACGCCCATCATACATAATGGTGATGACGTCGAGGCCGTTTTGGTACAAAGCTGCAAATTAGCGACGCATGGGCAGCAGCAAATTTCAGCAGGGCTATTGCGCGTCTACAGCAATTTCTTGTCCTTATTGCAGGAACACTCCCAAGACACACTCACTGGACTGCTAAATCGCCGAACGCTGGATGAAAAACTGGCGACGACGCTGCAACAACAGCAATCGGAATTTGCTGACCGGCGTAAAGATCACAGGGCCGCATGGATTGGAATTCTCGACATCGATCACTTTAAGAAAGTGAATGACACGTTTGGCCACTTATATGGCGATGAAGTGCTCATCTTAATTTCACGCTTGATGGAACAGACATTTCGTGAGGACGACCTATTCTTCCGCTATGGCGGGGAAGAATTTATCGTTTTGTTAAAGGCAGACAACCCCGAACAAGCACTTATTGCCTTCGAACGCTTTCGCCTCGCAGTAGAAAAGCACCACTTCCCTCAAGTTGGATATATAACCGTGAGCATTGGCATCGCCATGGTTCATGACCAGGATCTGCCGTCGTCGGTGATAGGGCAGGCGGATAAGGCGCTTTATTTCAGCAAAGAAAACGGCCGCAATCAAACAAATTTATATGAAGAACTGATGGAAAACGGAAAGCTGGAGGAAGAAGCCATCCAGGATGGAGAAATCCAGTTTTTCTAGCAGCCTGTCGGATTTAGGCGCTCGTAGGCTACAAGCTATTCGGCTCTTTCGCCGGCATGCCAGGTATGCTGCCTGGAGCCGCTCTCTCCCCCCACAAATTAACGATGGTGCAAAACAGGTCCGCCGTACGCTCAGCATCGTAGATGGCTGAGTGAGCCTCATTGGCATCCCACTCCATACCTGCGGCCTGAACCACGCGAGCCAACACGGTCTGACCATAAATCAATCCGCCTAGGGTGGCGGTGTCGAAAGCGGTAAAAGGATGGAAGGGATTGCGCTTGAGGCGGGTACGTTTGGCCGCGGCGAGGACGAATCCAAGATCCAGCGAAGGATTGTGACCCACCAGCACGGCACGGATACAACCATAGGCCTTCATGGCCTTGCGCACCGGCAAAAATATTTTTTGCAACGCCTCCTTTTCCGGCACCGCAAAGCGAAAAGGGTGAAAGGGATCAATGCCGTTAAATTCCAGCGCCGCCGGTTCCAGCTTGCCACCGGGAAAGGGCTCCACGTGGGCGGCATGGGTTTCCACTCGCTGCCAGTGCCCCTCGGCATCCGGCGCCACAATCACTGCTGCCACCTCCAGCAGGGCATCGGTGGCCCAGTTAACCCCGCCTGTTTCCACGTCTACTATCACCGGCAGATAACCGCGAAAACGCTTCGCGACCATGGCCTTGATGTCGTCAGATACATTCATGAGCATAACCGCCAAGCAAGCGCTTCACCTGCACGAAAAGGCACCACTTCTTCAGCGCCAAAGGATAAACCGGTTGGCACCTCGCAAGACACGGCTTCTAAAGTCACTGAATCCGCATTGTGAGAAAGACCATAAAAATCCGCTCCATATTGACTGGCAAATGCCTCCAGCCTCGGCAAGGCACCCGCAGCCGCGAAGGCCTCGGCATACAGCTCGATGGCCGCATGTGCAGTATAGATTCCGGCACAGCCACAAGCAGATTCCTTGGCGTGTCGGGCATGGGGGGCTGAATCGGTACCTAGAAAAAACTTCGGATTACCGCTGGTAGCCGCCGCTAACAGGGCCTGACGATGACTCTCGCGCTTGAGCAGTGGCAGACAGTAATGGTGTGGCCGTATGCCTCCCGTAAACAACGCATTGCGATTTAGCAGCAGGTGATGGGCGGTCACTGTGGCCACCAGATGCGCAGACCCGGCGCGCACAAAATCCACCGCCTCGCAGGTAGTAATGTGCTCAAAGACAATCCGTAACTCAGGAAAACGAACCATCAGTGGCGCCAGTTCTCTTTCGATAAAAATTGCCTCACGGTCAAAGGCATCTACCTCAGGACCGACCACCTCGCCATGCACCAGCAGTGGCATACCGAGCTTCTCCATCTGCGCCAATACCGGATAGACCCGCTCCATACGGCTCACACCAAACTCTGCATTGGTAGTCGCCCCTGCCGGGTAAAGCTTGATGCCGTGGATATGGCCACTTTGCTGCGCCACGGCTATTTCGTCAGGGCTCAGGGTCTCGGTGAGATAAAGCGTCATTAGCGGCTTGAATGTCATCTCTGCTGGTAATGCTGCGAGAATCCGTTTCCGGTAGGCCAGCGCCTGGGCCGTGGTGGTGACCGGTTGCGCGAGATTAGGCATGACGATGGCGCGGGCGAAACGCTGCGCGCTATCAGCCACGCTACGGGCAAGGGCAGCACCATCGCGCAGGTGGAGATGCATGTCGTCGGGGCAGCGGATAGTCAGTTTTTGCATAGGGAATCTCTGATTTATTCTGAACGAAGTAGATTGTGATTCAGGATGTTCAGCTTTGAGGCGCTGCTCGCACGTAATAGCCGGCTATTGCGAAGAGCAGCAACGATAAAGATGGGCCTTTTGGGCGCAAGATACGAGTTCACGAATAGATCAGAGGCTCCATGGTTAGGGCATCTTTAGATACCGCGATAGCATAACAGCAAGCACCTAAAAATAAGCCTCAAGCTAGCTGCTTGCAGGACACCCTGCGCCCTTCCAAAAACACCGTTGGACTGGCTTTAACAGGCCCTAATCTGGTAAATTGCTCGGCTTTATAGCTCCCCGGTTAATGACCCAACCGGGGCTATCCCCGCTTTTTGCACTTGCTGGGCCGCAACTCGGTTCCACGGGCGAAAGTGGCTGTACCGACGGAAAACATCCACGGTCACAGCAGGCGTTATTTGATTGCGAGGAATATCCATGACCGCAGCATCCCCAAGCCCTGATATCGATCGGGAAGAAACCCAGGAGTGGCTCGAAGCACTGGCCGCCATTACCGAACGAGAGGGTGTCGAACGCGCCCATTTTCTGCTGGAGCAGCTCATCGACCAGGCCCGCCGCAGCGGTGCCAACATGCCCTATTCGGCCAATACCGCCTACGTAAATACCATTCCAGAGCGGCTGCAACCGAACCACCCGGGTGACCTCAACGTAGAGCGCCGTGTGCGCGCGCTGGTGCGCTGGAATGCCATGGCTATGGTGGTCCAGGCCAATAGCAAAACTACTGAACTCGGTGGCCACATCGCCAGCTTTGCCTCCGCCTGCACCCTTTATGAAGTGGGTCTTAATCACTTTTGGCGTGGTGCCAACGAAGAACACAATGGCGATTTGATCTTCTTCCAGGGCCACAGCGCCCCGGGAATGTATTCCCGCGCCTACCTCGAAGGCCGGCTGAGCGCAGATCAATTACGCAATTTCCGCCAGGAAGTCGGCGGCAACGGTTTGTCATCCTATCCTCACCCCAAGCTGATGCCTGATTTCTGGCAGTTCCCCACGGTCTCCATGGGGCTTGGACCGATCATGTCCATCTATCAGGCCCGTTTTCTGCACTATCTGCAGGATCGGAAAATCCTCCCCCCCACCGATCGCAAGGTCTGGGCCTTCCTCGGTGATGGCGAGATGGACGAACCGGAATCTCTCGGTGCCATTGGCCTGGCAGCACGAGAAGATCTCGACAACCTAGTCTTCGTCATCAACTGTAACTTGCAGAGTCTTGACGGCCCGGTACGCGGCAACGGCAAGATTATTCAGGAACTGGAAGGCACCTTCCGTGGTGCCGGCTGGAATGTCATCAAGGTGCTGTGGGGCTCTCGCTGGGACTCACTGCTACAAAACGACGATACCGGTCTGCTACGCCAGCGCATGGAAGAAGCGGTAGATGGCGAGTACCAGAACTTCAAGGCCAAGGGTGGCGCCTACACCCGCGAGTTTTTCTTCGGAAAATATCCCGAGTTGGCCGACATGGTCGCCAATATGAGTGACAAGGACATCTGGCGTCTCAATCGCGGCGGCCATGACCCGCTGAAAATCTATGCTGCCTACGCCGCTGCTGCCAAACACCGCGGCCAACCGACGGTCATCTTGGCCCACACGGTCAAAGGCTATGGCATGGGCGAGGCCGGTGAAGGCCAGAACATTACCCATAACCAGAAAAAAATGGGGGCGGACGCCTTACGCGCCTTCCGTGATCGTTTTGAAATCCCCGTCAGTGATGACGAGATTGATGAGGCCCCCTTCTACCGGCCTGCGGATGACAGCCCCGAGCTTAAATACATCCACGCCCGGCGCAAGGAGTTGGGCGGTTATCTGCCATCACGTAGCGAAACGGCACCGGTGTTGCAGATACCCTCCCTGGACGCCTTTGACACCCAATTAAAGGGGAGCGGTGATCGCGAAGCCTCCACCACCATGGCCTTCGTGCGCATCCTCACCACCCTGTTAAAAGACAAGAATATCGGCCAACACGTGGTCCCCATCGTCCCTGATGAAGCCCGCACTTTCGGCATGGAAGGGCTGTTCCGTCAGCTCGGAATTTACTCCACTAAGGGTCAGCTTTACGAGCCCCAGGACGCCGATCAGCTGATGTATTACCGCGAGGACAAGGAAGGCCAGATCCTCGATGAGGGCATCAATGAGGCCGGTGCCTTTTCCTCCTGGATCGCGGCCGCGACCTCCTATGCCAATCATGGCGTGCAGATGATCCCGCTGTACATCTACTACTCCATGTTCGGCTTCCAACGCACCGGCGATCTCGCCTGGGCGGCCGGCGATCTCAAGGCCCGTGGTTTCATCATTGGCGCCACCTCTGGGCGCACCACCCTGTCGGGTGAAGGATTGCAGCACGACGATGGCCAAAGCCATACCATGTCCGCGCTGATTCCCACCTGCGTCTCCTATGATCCCACCTTCGCCTACGAACTCACCGTCATCATCCAGGACGGCCTGCGGCGGATGTATCAAGAGCAGGAGAATATCTTCTATTACATCAGCGTGATGAATGAAAACTATCTGCAGCCGGAAATGCCGGCCGGGGTAGAGGCAGGCATTCTGCGCGGCATGTATCTTTATCAGGCGGCCCCGAAAAGCCGTGCCAAAAAACCTAAACAGGTACAGCTCATGGGCTCCGGCGCCATTTTGCGTGAGGTCATCGCTGCCGCCGAGCTGTTAAAGCAGGACTTTGGCGTCAATGCCGATGTCTGGAGCGTACCGAGCTTCACCGAGCTGGGTCGTGACGGTAATAACGTGGAGCGCTGGAATCTACTTCATCCAGAGGAAACACCCCGTCGCAGCTATGTCGAAACCAGCCTCGAGGGACACGTGGGCCCGGTGATTGCCGCTACCGACTATGTGCGTCAGCACGCCGAGCAGATCCGGCAACTGGTGGGACGGCGTTATCGAGTACTCGGCACCGACGGCTTTGGCCTCAGTGACCGTCGCGTACAACTGCGCAGCCACTTTGAGGTGGACCGCTACTTCGTAGCGCTAGCCGCGCTCAAGTCGCTTGCCGAGGAAGGTACCATCCCAGCCTCGAAAGTCAGTGCAGCGCTGGAAAAATACGGCATCGACCCGGAACGCAGTAATCCAGCAACGAAATAGTAGCCGGCCATCCCTACAGGAGAAGACGTGTGGCGCGTACAACAGAAATAACAGTCCCGGATCTCGGTGGCGCAAGCGATGTGCCGGTAATCGAGATATTGGTTAGCGTAGGTGATGTGGTGAAGGTGGAGGATCCGCTGGTCACCCTGGAAAGCGATAAGGCAGTGCTGGAAGTGCCGAGTCCAGAGGCCGGCACTATCCGTGAGATCAAAGTCGCCCTCGGCGATAAGCTCTCCCAAGGTTCGCCCATCATCAGCCTGGAAGTGGCTGAAACCAGCACTGAAGCACCCGCAATGGAAACCTCGGCTCCCAAGGCTCCAGCTCCAGCTCCAGCAGCATCAGAACCGGAGGCCCCGAAAACACCGGCTCCTGCACCTGCACCTGCACCTGCACCTGCCGCGGCAGCTTCGACCAGCGCCACAGTTCCGGCCACTGCGGGCAGCACTGGGCTCCCCAGCCTTAGTAGCACCAGTGGTGCTTTCCACGCCAGCCCCTCGATACGCCGCTACGCCCAGGAACTGGGGGTGGATCTCTCCCAGGTCACCGGCAGTGGCCGCAAGGGACGGATATCCCGTGAGGACGTGGCTGGATTTGTCAAGGAAGCCCTAGCAACTCCAGCAGGTAGCAACGGCTTACCGGTGATGCCAGAGATCGATTTTTCCCGCTTTGGCGAAATCGAAACTCAGCCCCTCACTCGCATCAACAAGCTGACTGGCAGCAACTTAAGCCGCGCCTGGCTGACCATTCCTCACGTCACCCAGCACGACGAGGCCGATATCAGTGAGCTGGAGGCCTTCCGCAAGTCCCACAAAGCGGAAGCCGAAAAACGCGGCCTCAAACTCACGCTACTCGCCTTCGCCATGAAGGCAGTGGTCATGGCCCTCAAGGCCTACCCGAAATTTAACGCCTCACTGGATGCCAGTGGCGAGAATCTCATTCTCAAAAACTACTACAACCTCGGCATTGCGGTGGATACCCCCAATGGTCTGGTGGTCCCCGTTATCCGTGATGTGGACCAGAAGAGCCTCTATGACTTGGCCGCAGAACTCGCCGAGGTAAGTGGCCGGGCACGGGAAAAGAAACTCGCACCCAAAGATTTCGAGGGTGGCTGTTTTACTATTTCCAGCCTGGGCGGCATCGGCGGGACCGCCTTCACCCCCATCGTCAACGCCCCGGAAGTAGCTATTCTGGGGCTGTCACGAGCACGCATGCAGCCCGTCTACGAAGATGGCAGTTTCGTCCCTCGCCTCATCCTGCCCTACGCGGTGTCCTATGATCATCGCGTCATCGATGGAGCTGCAGGAGCCCGCTTTAGCACGCTGCTTGGGAAACTGCTGGGAGATATCCGCGGCCTGCTGCTTTAGCAATCCTCCGGATCAAATATATGGCCTCTAAAGAACAAATAAAACTCGCCGGCATCGGCAGTGACGTACAGGTTGAAGTGATAGAAATTGCCGTTAAAGCCGGCCAGCAGGTGGATAAAGACGCCCCCTTGCTCACGGTGGAAACGGACAAGGCAACGGTAGAAATTCCCAGCCCTCAGGCAGGCACGGTTGCTGAACTGCACGTCAAGCTGGGCGATCAATTACAAGAGGGCGCACTACTGGTCACTGTCGAAACAGCGGCAGCAAGTGAAGCGCCTGCAGCTGCGACGGAAAAAACCCCGACCCCAGCAGCAGCCATACCCAGTGGCAATGCCGATCTACACGCCGAAGTACTGGTACTCGGTGGTGGCCCCGGCGGCTATACCGCCGCCTTTCGTGCCGCTGACCTCGGCAAACAAGTCATTCTGGTGGAACGTGGGGCACAGCTCGGCGGTGTCTGCCTCAATGTAGGCTGCATCCCCTCAAAAGCCCTGTTACACGCTGCACGCGGTATTGCAGAGGCAGAGGAACTAGCCGGTTTCGGGATTAAATTCAGTGCCCCCAGCATCGACATAGACAAGCTGCGGAAGCGTAAGGACCGCACCGTGACGCGTCTAACCAAGGGCCTCTCAGCACTGGCACGCCAGCGCAAAGTCACGGTAGTCAATGGCGACGGACAGTTCACCTCTGACCACGAATTGGTCGTTTCTAGCGAGGGGAACACCCGACGCATTAGTTTCGACCAGGCCATTGTCGCCACCGGTTCCCGGCCCACGGAAATTCCTGGGATTCCCTACGATGACCCCCGGGTTATGGATTCTACCGGCGCGCTGGAACTGGCTGGTGTACCCAAGACCCTATTGGTTATTGGCGGCGGCATCATCGGTCTGGAAATGGCCACGGTCTATCGTGCCCTGGGCTCTAAGGTCACCATCGTGGAGCTGGCCTCTGGCCTCATCCCCGGTTGTGATCCGGAATTGGTGGCACCACTGGCCAAGCATCTCAAAAAGCGCTGCGAGGCCATCCACCTCAATACCAGCGTCACCGAGGTAAAATCCCTGAAGAGCGGGTTGAAGGTGACCTTTGCTGGCAATAAAGCGCCTGAAGCGAGCGTTTTCGACCGCATCCTGGTTTCTGTGGGGCGCCGCCCCAATAGTGAAAGCTTTGGGGCCGAGGCAGCGGGTATCACCATCGACAAACGGGGATTTATCGCTGTCGATGCACAACGGCGCACCAACGTGCCCCACATCTACGCCATCGGCGATATCACCGGCGCACCCATGCTGGCCCACAAAGCCGTCCACGAGGGCAAGGTGGCGGCGGAAACGGCGGCTGGCGAAAAGAGCGCCTTCGAACCGTTGACCATTCCCTCAGTGGCCTACACTGATCCTGAAGTGGCCTGGGCCGGCCTCAGTGAGGCACAAGCTCAAGAAAAAGGCATCGTATTCGACAAGGCCACCTTCCCGTGGATGGCCAGTGGACGCGCCCTGGGCATGGGACGCAGTGAAGGCCTTACCAAGCTCATCTTCTCCAAGGAAGATGGTCGACTACTGGGCGCGGGTATCGTCGGCCCCCACGCTGGCGATCTCATCTCCGAGGCCATGCTGGCCATAGAAATGGGCAGTGACGCCGAGGATCTGGCGCTCACCATCCATCCTCACCCCACCCTTTCTGAAACCCTGGGACTAGCGGCGGAAATGGTGACCGGTTCCATCACCGATCTTTACGTGCCACGCCGGAAATAATGTCTAGGAGCCTGTCGGGTTTGGGCGTTCGTAGCGAGGGAAAGCTATTTTGAGACAGATTTTCCTATCGTTTGAGGATAATAGTCACCCTATTAGACGAAAAGGACAGGGAAATATGGCCAAAATAGCTTTTCCGCAGTAGGACAGTCCTAAATCCGACAGACTCCTATGCCCGTTCCCCTCGCCTGTCGGCAGCTGGGAACGGGCTCACCTTTTTTCATTCTCCATGGCCTGTTTGGCTCCGGGCTTAACTGGCGCGCCACCGGCCTGCAGCTAGAGGACCGCCATCAGGTTTCTCTGGTGGATTTGCGCAATCATGGCCGCTCGCCTCACCACGCCTCTATGCGGTACGAGCAAATGAGTGAGGATGTCCAGGCCCTCATGCCAGAGACCACCCCCATCAGTCTGCTCGGCCATAGCATGGGCGGTAAGGTGGCCATGCTCACCGCGCTGCAAGCTCCGCATCGGGTTGAGCGACTCATCGTGGTTGATATCGCCCCCGTAAGCTACCAGCACGATTACACCGCCTTGGTCGCGGCCCTACAGGCCCTGGACCTCACCACCCTTACTAATCGGAAGTCCGCCGACAAAATACTTGGCAAGGACATTCCAGAGCATGGGCTACGCCAATTTCTACTACAGAATCTGCGCCACACCACCTCCGGATTTCAATGGCAGATCAATCTCCCGGTCATTGCCAGCAGCCTGTCTACACTGATCGACTTCCCCAACTGCGAAGACTATTCCCCCTATCTCGGCCCCACACTATTTATCCATGGTGGCCGCTCCCACTATGTATTGGCAGAACATCGAAAAACCATCCTTGGCCTTTTCCCTAAAGCGAGCTTCCATTCCATTGCCGATGCCGGTCACTGGCTGCATGTGGAGCAACCCAAATCCTTTGCCGCCACCCTTGAAACCTTCCTCACGGGCTCTTCCTGAACCCACTACGAAAACCTGGAAATTTGAACTGCGTCAAACCCATAGCCCCGCAGTGAGTTAGACTTTGTCCGATGTAACACCGCATTTTGTGGAGCGATAGAAACGACCATGGCCGAAAACAATCCCACTGACGAAAACGAACAAGGCGAACGCTATGCCCATCTCGTTCCCCTTAATGGCCTGAGCCAGGGTCATCGACTGGAACTAGTCCGTGAGGCAAAGCTGATATCCCTGGAAACGGGGGAACGACTTGAGGGCTTTTCCCCCCCTACCGACCACGCCATCTATCTGCTGGACGGTGAGATTGAGCTTTATTCAGAGCTAAATGCCAGTGGCCGTATTGCCATCACTGAAGACGCTGCCCGCTTTCCCATCGGCGCCCCCTATCAACAATCGGTCACCGCAATACAGGCCGTATCACCCACCCGACTGCTGCGCATTAATCGAACCCGACTCAGCATGATGCTTACCCTGGCGCAATACGCCTCCGATGCCGGCCTTTCTGCTGGCGAGGGACAAAGCGGCTGGACCGCCCGGATGCTAGGCTCAGGGCTTTTTTCGCGCATTCCTTCGGCCAATATTTTTACCATCTTCCATCGCATGGAGGCAGTCACGGTTAAGGCTGGAGAGGAGATCCTGCACCAAGGTGATGAGGGTAATTATTACTATGTGATTCATCGTGGACGCGCCGAGGTTACCCGTAGTGCCCATCCCGAACGGGAAGATGCCACCCTAATGCAGCTGGCAAAATTGGGTCCAGGAGATTCCTTTGGCGAGGAAGCCCTGGTCGCTGAAGCCACGCGTAATGCCAACGTCAATATGCTCACCGACGGCCTGTTAATGCGACTTACTAAAGACGATTTCGTCGCCTTGATCAGAGAGCCGTTACTACAGACGGTGAATCGTCAGGAGGCAGAGACCATGGTCGCCGAGGGGGCACGTTGGGTGGACGTGCGCCTGCATGAGGAACATGACCAATCCGGCCTACCCGACAGCATCCACGTCGCACTATCTCAAGTTCGCCATGCCGCAGATAGCCTGGATATTGATTGCCCCTATGTGGCCTATTGCAACTCTGGTAAGCGCAGTGCAGCGGCTACCTTTTTACTCACCCAACAGGGTTTCGATGTCCATCTACTTGAAGGTGGTTTATTGGGTCAGCATATTGACTACACGCAGGGAGCTAATGAAAAACCGGAGCAGGTGGTCCAGAGCATCGAGGAAGACCTGCGCAATGCCCATAAAGAAGTAGAATCGGCCATCCGCCAGCAAGCTGAAAAAACCATTACTGAGCTACCTGGACAACATTCAGACATCGTCGAGGCTACGGCCACCCTAGCCCAGGCACAGCAAAATAAACTGAGCCTGGAGGCGGCACTGCGTAATACCGAGGCAGAAGCGGCACGCCGCCGTGCCGCGGCAGAGGCCGCCTGCCATCGGCTGCGGGAACAAGCAAAGAAACGCCTTCAAGATGACGAGGTCGAACTCGAGAAGGAATATGCCCGCGCGACCGAGGAACTGGAAAAGCTGGGCCGTGTACGCCAGACCACTGAGGTGTGGTTGCGGAACCAGCGAGAAAAGGTAGAGGAGAAATGGGCGCAGCGTAGCAAGACACTGGAAGAAAAGGCCCACCAAATAGAAGAAACCCTGCACACAGCACGCCAACATGCCGAGCAGGAGGCTCATCGCATCCGCAACGAGGAAGCGGCCGAGGAAAAACGTCTGAAGGCAGAAACTGAAGCCAAACTACGCACCGAGCGTGCCCACCTGGAAGAAGAATTTGCCAATTCCATGAAGGAGTTAGCACACGCCCAATGCAATTTGGAGCACACAGAAGCGGCCAGGAAACTCGTACATAAGAGAGCATCCCGGCTCAACACCGAGCTGCGTGAGAGCCGGAACACCCCGGAAGAAAAAGTTCCAAAAGAGGTAGATGCCACCACTAGGATTCCCGCAGCTTCCAAAGCAGCACCAAAAACATCCCACAGGAAAGCACAGCCGATAACACAGGCTTCTGCACCGGAACAGGCACGGGAGGCTAAGCAAATCGTCGCGGAAGAAGAGCTGCGCCTGCAGCTATATCATGAGGCCGAGGAATGGCTAACAGAGGAACACACACGCTCTGAGAAAGCACTTGCTAGCGCTCGCGACGCAGTAAAAGAACTGCGTACAAGAAACGCCAAGGCAGTGGCGCGCAAACAAAAAGATGACCTTAGCCTGTTTAATGAAGTCAGCGCCCTACTGACAGAGGATGAAGACCCACTGGATGCAGCGGAAGGTGAACGCGCCTATGCAGAGGAGAAGACTAACCTAGCCCGTGCCGCCATGGCAGATACCCAAAGTGACCGTGCCCAAAGTGAGAATGCTTTAGCACGCGCACGTGCGCATATCGCCAAACTTCAGGAACTCAAACACGGTCACCGCGACAAGACAGAATAAACAAATGTATGCTTCCCCAAGCCGCAGCTAGGCCACATCATTTCCATACTCTGGCGGCCTGTTTGCGAGCTTGCAGAAAAACGCCTCGATAAATTCCCACGTACGACCCACATCGCCCTGAATCAATCCATGTCGTTGCCAGGGAATAATCTCTACCTGTTTATCCTTACTGGCTACCCGCGCCGCAATTTCCTCGGCACTTCCCGGCACCACCACTGGATCCTCACTTGCCTGCATGGTCAATAATGGACAACAGACCTTGGGCAAACACTCATCCAGAGCCTCCACCATACGCGTGAGCTCATAGAGACCACGCACGGGCATATGACAGTAGTTAATATCGGGAAATTCCGCCTCATGACGACGGAAGGGCATCACCCCTTCTGCCGAGGAAAGCCAACGCACCAGGCGATTGGCACTGTGAATAAGGGGGACGAAGGCCATATTCCGGTTAACAAATTTCAACGGAACTGAAACCGCTGCCACGCCCGCCAAACCCGGTGGTTGTTCCGCGGCCAGCGCCAGCGACAAGGCACCACCGGTGGAAAAGCCGGCCACGCAAATACGTGGTACAAAACCGGAGAGAATCTCATAGCCACGGCGTACCGAATCCAGCCAATCCTCCCAACTACATTCACGCAGATCCCACGGTGAGGTGCCGTGCCCTTTAAGGCGGATGCCCAACACGCTAAAGCCCACCGCATGCAAGCGTTCACCCAGACTACGCATCTCTGCCGGAGAGGCCAAAAAGCCATGCACTAGCAATATCCCTGTGCGGGCTAAATCCGACTTTCCCCCGTCTTCGGAATCGTGCAGCAGGAGAAAAGGCTCACCGCTTTGGGTTGCTGTTTCCGCACTATTTATTTCCTCATAACGCGGGCTACGGAAGCGCTTGCGGTCGAGGCTGAAAGTACGCAATTCATCATCGAAGCGATAGTGACTCAAGGCATGTCCTGACAAGCGTGTACCCTCCTCAAAGGCCTTCTTCACCCAATCCACCACCCCTCGACGGGGCGCCACTTCATTAGCATAGACTGCCACCAGATTTTCCAGACGGATGTTATCGAATTCATGCTCATCACAAAGTTTGGGGAGAAAGTGGTAGCAACCCTCGGTCTCGGCCAGCAGCTCGCTGTTCCGGCAGCTCATCAATAACTGCTCCAGCCCAGCACACCCCCGTCTGTCAACGAGCCCCCCGTAGCAAGCGGGTTGGCTAATACTACGATGTCGTTTCACCCCGTCCTTCTCTTGCACATACTTCACCGCCAGATACAGCATGCGCTGAAATAATGGTACCTCGATGCTAAATTCAGCACGCTCCACCAGCATCATGATCAGCAGGCTGGCCAGGTGACTCAAATTGACGCTCACCTCGCTGTACATACGCTGCATATAGAGATCGCGGATTTCCAGCACATGCCGCTGGTGACGATGCGCCAGGATGCGATCACTCCATTGCCGCGGTGCTATCTCTCGCTGAAATAGCTCAGCCGGGTCACTACAAATACCCAACAAACGCCCCCGTAGCTTCCGTTCCCACCAGTTCCAGCAATGCCCCGGATACAGCGGTTCACCAAGGCGGATATCCATATCCGTATTCTTAAGCAGGATGTTTCCCTCAATCAGTAACTCCTCTGAGGCTCGTCGGCTAAGGCCACGATTCATCAACTCCATACCCTGCTGCAACAGGTTGTCACTGACCCGAATGGGATAAAAAGTGATATTAGCGGGAACGATGGAAGTGGGCTTGGCCACAGCTGCCCGCAGCTCATCCAGAGATTCAAAATCCAGGCTCTGCTGCCACGCTGCCAACCCTGCACTATCACCACGAGCATCGGCCAAACGCACCGCCTCCTTGCAAGACTCTACCCCCAGCGCC
This sequence comes from Gammaproteobacteria bacterium, assembly GCA_021773645.1. Classification (GTDB taxonomy): domain Bacteria; phylum Pseudomonadota; class Gammaproteobacteria; order HK1; family HK1; genus JAJFJV01. The sequence continues at coordinate 114,423 of JAJFJU010000010.1, read as the reverse complement.
AAGACTGCGGCCCCGGTATGGTGCTTGCGACGGTTTTTCGCGGTACGAGAATAAACATTGTATTCACCCTCGTGATCCAGCACGCGCCGGTCTTTGACCATCCCACCCTCGGGAAACAGGATGACCTTAAAGCCATGAAGGATCTCGCGAGTCAGCAGCGGGAACAATTCGGGTAAATCATTGGGCACCACGCCCACGCTTTTAAGATAACGCGCAAGCCTGCCATCCCCCTCGAGAAATTCGGCTGCCGCCACCGAACGGCAATAAGCACCACTCTCACGATAAATAAGATATTGCGGAATAAAGGTCTCGAAACGGGCAAAGTGGTTAAAGAGAAAAATATCGCCGCTACGAACCTGATCTTGCTGCTGATGCAGCTTGAGGTTCACGCTCAGGAGTTTGCGCATCATCGTAAAGGTACGCACTGACCACTCATAATTACCGCGATCAAACTCAAGATAATCCGACTTCATAAGGCGTATTCCCGTTTAACCCGCCGGATTGGACCCGCCATGGATAGCAATAATCCCACCTTGGAATCAATCATGCATTGCCCTGTCGATCCTTTCGCTCCGTTTCAGCCACACCGCCATGAGCATAAAAATGGCTAGTGCTAACAGCCCCAGGATGCCGTCATAGTGGCCAACGAGCACAGCAAAACGCGACTCTGGATCCACCATCGTCATGCGCCGAAAACACTGGATGACCAGCACCCATCCGGCATGAACACCGATACATAAGGCAATACTCCCGCTTTGCCTACGCAGCCAGGCTAGCACCCATCCAGCCATCAACAACGCCAGCAAACTGTCAATAATCCCAATGTCCGAAAAACGGCCAAAAGAACCAGCAATCACTATAAAACCACTGCTCCAGTCTAATTCTGCAGCAGGGATCGAAACATCGGGCCGGATAAAGTGAACCATGGCCCAAAGCAACGCACTGAGATATACGGCACTTTGGGCGGAAGCGCGATGAGCAATGGCACTGAACAAGGCACCACGGAGCCAAGCCTCCTCCAGCAAGGAAACCACTGTAGCAATCAGCAGTGCGCGTAAGGCAATACTGGGCAAGACCTCCAAAGCAAATGGGAAACCCGGCTTCCAAACCCGCACACCAAACATCAACAAAAGCACGGCCAGTACCAGCAGGCTCCCCAATCCCCACCCAAGGCCGTGGCCCAGATGACGGAAAAATTGCCCTCTATCGCCCCCAAAACCCCAACTCAGACGCCCGTTAATCTTTAACCTGAGCAGAATGGGCCATAAGGCCAATACAGCTCCGATCTCCATGCTACGAAACACCAGCTTGGCAAACACCGGCTCGCCGAGCCCCAACCCCTGAATGGTGAGATACAACGGATAGGAAACCAGGCCGGCTACTAGCGGAACGATGGTCAGATAAACAACCAGCAAAGGTATTGCACCCATACAGCCAGATCCTTTTTATTTTTTTGGAATCTCTGATTTATTCTGGACAAAGCAGATTGCGATTCAAAACGCACGGGTTTGAGGCACTGATCGCACGTAATAGCCAATTGTCACGAAGAGCTTAACGACAAATTCGAGTGTTTTGGGCGCAAGATGCCAGTTCACCAATAGATCAGAGGTTCCTTTACCACGAGGAGCCTACCGAGGTCGCACGGCCTTGGCCAGAAAGACAGAAGTATGACAATCCCGGCACCCATAGGGAAAGCGTGATACCCGCCACCCGGCGACTTGGGCATCCTGGTGAGATCTTTGCGATAGAATCGGTAATACTCACCGCTTCAACTCACCTTATCCAGGAGATACGAATGTTCTCCGTTGGTCGATAAAAAGGGAGAATTGGCTTGTCATATCTGGTGCTGGTTGCGGAAGATGATCCACTCATACTGGAGGCGATAAAATTTCTTTTGGAGCGTGCCGGGCTACGCGTAGCCATAGCTCATGATGGTGCGGAGGCAATCCATTCCATCCAGGAGTTACGCCCGGCACTAGTGGTGCTCGATGTCACCATGCAGCATCACTCAGGCTTTGAGGTTCTGAAAAGAGTACGCGCAGATCCTGAGCTGAGCGCAACCAAGATCTTGATTCTAACCGCCAAAAGTCAGCAAAAAGTCCGCCGTACCTCAGCAGAACTGGGTGCCGACAAATACATCACAAAACCATTTTCAAACCAGGATCTTGTTACCAGCGTATGTGAGTTGCTAGGTTTGCAGGCCCCCTAAAATAGCGCACTGATATCCCCGTAGCTCACTGCACTATCGGCAAACTCAAAGGTGCCCCGCTCGCGCATTTCCCGGGCAGCACGGAGAAAGGCCCCAAGGGCAGCGCGAGAAAGCCCACTCCCTACACTGACTCGCCGCACCCCCAACTCTGAAAGTGCTGCGAGGTCCAGTCGCACACCCTGAAGTCCCATAACCACATTCACCGGACGGTCGACCGCCTTCACTATTGCAGCAATGTCGTCCTTGCTAGAGATGCCGGGGGCGTAAAGAACGTCTGCGCCCGCCTCCTGATAGGCCTGCAACCGCTTGATGGTATCTTTGAGATCAGGCCGCCCAATCAAGTAATTATCCGCTCGCCCGGTCAGTATAAAAGGAAACGGGAGGGCTCGGGCCGCCTCCGCTGCTGCCTGCATTCGTTCCGCGGCCAATGCCAGTTCATAGACCGGCTGATCCGGCTCACCCGTAACATCTTCAATTGAACCACCGACCAATCCTGTCCTGGCGGCTAACCGAATAGTTTCGGCAACTGTTTCCGGGGTATCTCCAAAGCCATTTTCCAGGTCGGCACTTACTGGCAAGTCGGTTGCTGACACGATGGCACTCACATGCACCATGGTTTCGTCACGACCTATGGTGTTATCCCGTTGCCCCATGGAAAAGGCATAACCAGCACTGGTGGTTGCCAGTGCCTTAAAACCCATCTGTTGGAGCAGGCGAGCTGTACCCACATCCCATGGATTGGGAATGATGAAGACCCCATCCCTTTGATGGAGTTCTAAAAATTGTTGCGCCTTTTTTTCCTGCGCCAACATAACTCCCCCCTGCTGAAGCCGACGACTTAATACCGGAGTAACTTCGTCCCTTTATGCATGATCACTACGCTTCTCAAACATTCTGGCGTCAAATTTTTCCTTAATGATGATGAATCGCTCATGCAGACCTTCTGAAATTAAATCCACTCCGTCATGAGCTTGCACCGTGAAACTGAGTTTTCTTCCCTCAACATCCATCAGCTCAACCGTCGCAGTAACCCTAAGTCCAGGTGGCGTTGCCGCTATATGGCTTACATTAATATGAGTCCCAACCGTTTGTTCCTTAGGCCAGTCCAGATGAGGATTGATCGCCTTGATACAGGTCCATTCCAAAAAACCGACCAGAAACCCGGTAGCAAATACCTCAGGCATCGCCAAAAATTCTGGCGCTTCGGGATAGAGCGCTGGAACGGTTTTAGATGTAGGCACCACAAAGGTGTGCTCATATCGGATTCCCGGTTTAAGCGTTTCTTTCAATGTCCTCTCCTTACGGGTAACGCAGCTATCCAGTGCTGCCCTCTTTTATGAATGGAAGGCCATCGCCATCATCCGATGCGACTGGAATGCAGAACTCAAAGGTTGCGCCCGCCCCGATTTCGCTATCAACCCAAATCTCACCCCCAAACTGAACGATGATCTCAACGCTAATGGGAAGACCAAGCCCGGTGCCCCTCGGCTTTTGGGTCTCCAGCGTGCCGGCCTGCTGAAAGCGCTTGAAAACCTTTTCATGATCGCCGGGAGAAATCCCGATTCCATTATCCCGAACACTGACACACAAGGCGCCATCTTTAGCCTTAGCGGTAATCCACACTGTGCCATCATCCATGTCACAGAACTTGACCGCATTTGAGATCAGATTGACTAAAACCTGTGTCAACCGGTCCGAATCCACATGTACCGCAGGCAGATTATCTGGCAAATCGGTATGCAGCCGAATGTTGTCGCCCTGCTGAAAGAGACCGGCTGTTGCCGCGAGTGCATCCTCGATTACTTCCTTGGGATCCAGCACTTTTAACTGCCATTCAAGCTTGCCCGCTTCCATCTTGGAGATGTCGAGGATGTTATCCAGCAAGCGGGTCAGGCGTTCACTCTCCTTGACAATAATGCCGACAAATTCATTTTGTTTTTCCTCCGACATGTCTGGGTTGTCATGCAGAATCTCTGAAAAGGAGCGAATTGAGGTCAATGGGGTTCTTAACTCATGACTCACGGTGGAAATAAATTCATCCTTGAGTTTATCCAGTTCTTTTAATTGGAAATTGGCGGCTTTTAGATCATCGCTTACGCTCTGAAGTTGGTGTGACTTCTCCTCCAGCCGGCGGCTGTACTCGATAACCTGAGAGGCCTCATCAAGAATTTCCAACATCTCATCCATATCGTGCATTTCCTCACGCACCACAGATGCAAGCATGATGCGCGCAGAGGCAGCACCAATGGTTCCCGCCAGCTGCCGTTCAGCAAAGGCGACCACCTCAACACTGGCCACACCCTCGTCTGGAAGTACCTGTACCAACGATTTCTCAAGCTCACTGAAGGTGTTTTCCATACGAACCCGCCCAATAAAACGCGCCAAGAGCTGTTTTATTTCCCCAACGGTCGCACGGCCTTGCCAAGTATGTCTCCCGGTAGCAGTACGCTTGAAGACATCAACAAACTGAACGGCCTGACTACGTTCCACAACGCTTTGTGATGAGCACAACGAAAAGGCCAGAAACAGGCCAATATTGATTACCATGGTCCAAAACAAGGCATGACTAGTGGGGTCGAGCCCCTCGAGCCAGAACAATGCCTGAGGCTTCAGCATGCCGATGCCTAGGGGACCATCCAGCAGGAAGCTCTCGGGCAGCCGGCCGGAACGGGCAAAGGAGGGCACCAAAAGTGTATAGGCCCAAAGCACAAATCCGCCACCAAGCCCGGCAATAGCACCGGCACGGCTAGCCCCTTTCCAAAAAATCCCACCGATAATCGCCGGGGCAAACTGAGCCGCCGCGATAAAGGAGACCAATCCTATGGATACCAGCGCATAGGAATCTCCAATGAGCCGTACATAGAGATACCCCATCAATAGAACCACCGCGATGGTAGTGCGCCGAATCGTCAGAATAAGACCCGTTAGATCGGCGCGCCGGGAAAGATGCAACCAGGCAAAACGTAACAGCACAGGCATCACCAGATCATTGGAAACCATCGTGCTAAGCGAGACAGTGGCAACAATGATCATTGCAGTGGCAGCAGACAGGCCACCGATAAATGCGAAAAGCGCCAGCATTTCCTGATGCTCGGCCATGGGCAGGGTCAGCACGAACATATCCGCATTTACACCCCCTTGAGGGAAATGCAATAAACCACCAAAAGCGATGGGTAGTACGAATATATTGATCAGAAATAGATAAAGCGGGAATAGCCAAACAGCCTTTTTCAAATGCCGCTCATTGGTGCATTCAACCACGGTCATTTGGAATTGCCGAGGCAAGAAGATAATCGCCGCCATGGAAAGCAATGTCAGAGACACCCAGCTCCCATAACCACCCGCACCCTCCATGGTAAACAGCTTGGCAAGCCCCTCGGTCGTTTGCGCCCGTGAAAAAATGTCGCCAAAACCATCGTAAACTCCATAAGTAACGAACAAACCTATGGCAAGAAAAGCCAGCAATTTGACTACCGATTCGAAGGCAATGGCAGCAACCATGCCTTCATGATGTTCGCTGGCATCAAGATGCCGTGCGCCAAACAGGATCGCAAAGGCCCCTAAAAATAACGATACATAGAATGCCGTATCGGCAAAGATCGGCACACTGGATACCTTTTCCGCCATCGCAACAACGGGATATTGCGTGAGTACCGTAAAGCTATCCGACACGGCTGAAAGCTGCAGGGAAATGTACGGCACGATGCCAATGACTGCGATAATAGTCACCAGCCCCCCAAGATAGGAGCTCTTGCCATAGCGGGAGGCGATGAAGTCCGCGATTGAAGTAATGCGATTAACTTTGGAGATACGAATTATTTTGCGCAGCACAAACCACGCGAGAATGAAGGTCAGCGTCGGGCCGAGGTAGATGGGTAGAAATCCCACACCGCTGGATGCCGCTCGACCGACACTGCCGTAAAAGGTCCAGGATGTGCAATAAACGGCGATGGAAAGGGTATAGACATAGGGGTTGGAGATAATGCTCCGCTTCTCGGCAGCGCGCTTGTCACCCCAGTACGCGATTGCGAACAGTACGCATAGATACGCAAATGCCGCAGCGATAATGAACCATCCCTGAAGCACGCCGCTAGCTCGCCTTTTCCTGCTCGGCTGAGATATACCCTAAGGCACGCGCTGCAGCCTCTCCCTCACCTTCACGCTGTTGAGGCTTTGGTAACTCGGTAGCAAGTGCCAGAAGGGCAATTAGTACGGCCCACGCGACAAACAGATAGATATACAACACCGGGATTCCAGAGATTTCCGCCGACCGGTCGAAAATCAGCAGAAAGGGTGGTGTCAGTAGTACGATGCCCAAAAAAAATAACGCGACGAACCGTCCGCCTACAATTTCCGAACCGTTCATAACACCTCCCGGTTGTCAGCAGAACTAAGCCTCCTGTCCCACGTTCAGCCTACTATACGTTCCACGCTCAACAACTTCTTAACCCGCTCGAGCAAGTCACGGGTGGAGAATGGTTTGGTCATATAGTCATCAGCACCCAGGTCCAGCCCTCGTTTACGCTCTGATTCCCGGTCTTTGGCCGTCAACATGATAATGCGAACAGAGCCCCACAACGGATTTGCACGGATTTTCTCACAGACTTCAAAACCATCCAGCTTGGGCATCATGACATCAAGAATAATCAGATCCGGAATATTCTCGGCAACTTTAGCCAGTGCCTCTTCACCATCATAGGCAAGCTCCACCTCAAACCCGCCACTCTTCATGAGGTATTCGAGCGATGTCACGATGTAAGCCTCGTCATCGACTATCAAGATCGATTGACTCATTGGTCACTCCTTTCAATACCTAGATCGATGCCCGTGATTAGCACCAGTCAAAGTGCCAAATACTCATGGCGCAGGTCTTCGTTATCGAGTACCTCTTGCGCAGAACCACGAAAAGCAACTTCTCCAGAGTCCAAAATGATCGCGCTATCGGCGAGCTTGAGTGCGGCGATGGCATTTTGCTCCACGATAATGGTGGTGATACCCGCTTCTTTGACTTCCTGCAATATCTTCTCAATCTCGTACACGATCACCGGTGCCAAACCTTCATACGGTTCATCAAGCAACAATAGTTTAATATCGCGGGCAAGCGCTCTTGCTACCGCCAGCATCTGCTGCTCGCCTCCAGAAAGCGTTGACGCTTCCTGCGAGCGACGTTCCACCAGACGTGGAAAATGTCGGTAAATACGGTCAAGCGACCAACCTACTGGCTCGGCGATGCGTGCTAACAGCAGGTTCTCTTCAACCGACAGACCAGGAATAACACGCCGATCCTCCGGCACCAACTGGATCCCCGCACGGGCCGCCTGGTAAGTGCCCAGCTCATGAATTGCCTCGCCCTGCAGATAGATCTCGCCGCCCTTGAGCATCGGTTCTTCCGTGCGAGCAATCGTACGCAAGGTCGATGTCTTGCCGGCACCATTGCGGCCCAGCAGGGCAACAATCTCCCGCTCAGCAATATCGAAGGAGACACCCTGAACGATGTAGGATTCACCGTAGTAGGCGTGGATGTCCCGGCATGAAAAAAAGAGCTCTGACTGCCCGGCATCTGACCCACTGCCAGCTTGCTGCCTATCAGCAGCCACCTTGATGTTCGCGCTCGTCACCCCAGCTCCCCTCCCAGATAGGCCTCGATAACTTTCGGGTCACCCTTAATTTCATCGGGCGTGCCTTCGGCAATAACGGTTCCTTGCGCCAGTACTGAGATTCTATCGGCTAAAGAAAACACCACATGCATGTCATGTTCAATAATAATCTTGGTGATTCCGTGTTCAGAGATCCCCTTCAATAATTCAATCGTATTGTTGGTATCCGCACGCGACATGCCAGCTGTCGGCTCGTCCAGCAACAGCAATTTAGGGTGCTGGATGAGACACATGGCCAATTCCAAGCGCCGCTTGTCACCACGCGACAGGGTCGAGGAAAGCACTTCTCTTTGCTCAACCAATCCCATCTCTTCGAGAATATGTTTTGCCTCATCACATATCTCGGCACGCGATTCCATCCGCTGCCATGCGTTTATCCTGAAGGCGCCATCGGCCTTGGCAAAGGCTGGAATCATGACATTTTCGAGCACGCTCAAATCTTCAAAGATCTCCGGCGTCTGAAATACCCGAGAGACGCCCAGTTGATTGATCTGATGTGGTTTCAGGCCGAGCAAGGATGCGTCATTGAAGGTTACGGAGCCGGTTTCCGGGATCAATCGACCCACGAAACAATTGAGCAGGGTTGACTTACCCGCTCCATTCGGCCCGATGATGGCATGCGTGGTGCCCTCCTCCACCTGCAAATTGAGATGATGCAAGGCGTGCAGGCCACCGAAGCGCTTATTAACGTCTGCAACTTCCAATATAGCCATGATGCTAGCCCGAAGAATCCGCTGACACGGATTTGGTGGAGATCTTGCGTTTGAACAAACCGATTAAGTGATTCAGTCCCTGCATCAAACCACCGGGCAGGAAGATCACAATGATCATGAACATCAGGCCCAGCGTCAGGTGCCACCCTTCCCCAACGAACATACTGGTCACTGCAATCGAAATCTCCTGCAGGGTGGTGGGCAAAAAGGAGAACACGTTTTCCAACACAGTATCGTTAATCGAGGAGAAGATGTTCTCGAAATACTTGATGATGCCGGCCCCTAGCACCGGACCAAGCAAAGTGCCGGCACCACCCAAAATGGTCATAAGCACCACTTCGCCAGACGCGGTCCATTGCATTCGCTCGGCACCGGCCAAGGGATCGGTAACCGCCAGTAGAGCCCCGGCCAACCCCGCATACATGCCTGAGATCACGAACGCCGCGAGCAAATAAGGCCGGGTATTCACACCGGTGTAACTCAATCGGTTCTGGTTGGACTTAATCGCCTTGAGCACCATGCCAAAATTTGAGCGTGCAATTCGCATGGCAATGAAAAACCCGAGGATTAATAGCACGGCGCAGAAATAGAATCCTGGATATCCACTCATTTTCATACCAAATAAATTGGTAATGGGAATGCCCTCTTCCACCACCCCGAAGGCCTGATCAACCCACCTCAGATCTTCATCACGAAGGATGAAAACATAATCGGCCGCCCGATCGGCCGGCACCAGCTGACGCACTTGCAAACCGGTTTCGCCGTTGGTGATGGGAGTCAGTACCGAATAGGCCAAGTTGTAGGACATCTGCGCAAAAGCCAGGGTCAAAATCGAGAAATAGATCCCCGAGCGGCGCAAGCTGACAAAACCGATGATGTAGGCAAACAGACCGGCAACGACAATGGAGAACAGCACTGCCGGAATGACATTCATGGTGAACAGCTTGAACATCCAAACGGAGGCATAGGATCCCACCCCCAAAAATGCCGCATGGCCAAAGGACAGGTAACCGGTCAGGCCAAACAAAATATTGAAGCCGATGGCAAAAATCCCATAGATGGCAAATTTTTGCAGCAGATCAGGATAGGCCGCTCCGAATGGCTTGAGGAGGATCGGTGCGGCCAGCACGAAAGCCGAAAACGCAATGAGCATAATCCAGTCAGCGCGCGATGAATTACCAAACATAAGATTTAGGAACCTCTGATTTGTTCTGGACGAAATAGATTGTGTTCAAAATGTTCAGCTTTGAGGTGCTGCTCGTACGTAATAGCTGGTTATTGCGAAGAGCAGCAACGATGAAGATGGACATTTTGGGCGCAAGATATAAGTTCATGAATAGACCAGAGGATCCTTCAATCCTCCATCACGCCCTTACGACCCATGAGACCACGCGGCAGGGTCAGCAAAATGACCACCGCAACCAGATAGATAATAATTTGATCGATACCCGGAATAATGCTTTTGATTTCATTCATAGAGGCGAAGGACTGCAGCACCCCCAGCAAGAACCCGGCTGCCACCGCACCGCCAAGCGATCCCATACCACCGACCACCACCACAACAAATGACAGCACCAGAAAATCCATACCCATGTGGTAATCAGGCGGAAGAATCGGGGTATACATGGCTCCAGCCATACCTGCCACCACGGCGGCCAAGCCAAAAATAATGGTGAAACGCCTTTCTATATTGATGCCCAGCAGGCTGACCATTTCCCGATCCCGCATGCCGGCACGGACTACCATGCCAAAGGTGGTGAACTGCAGGAAAGCAAACACACCAAAGATCACAATGGCTGAAAATGCGAAGTAGACCAACCGCCACCACGGATACACCACACTGTCGCCCAAGCCAAGCCAGAGTCCGATATTGGCACTGCCCGCGACGATGTCCGGCGCGAATTGTGGAATGGGATTGGCGCCAAAGTAATGTTTGATAATTTCCTGCAACACGATGGCGAGGCCAAAGGTCACCAAAATCTGATCGGCATGGGGCCGATTATAGAAATGCTTGATCAGTCCACGCTCCATCACCACCCCGAAGATCAACATCACGGGAATGGCAAATAAAATAGACAGCGGCACCGAATAGTCCAGCAATACCGTACCGATATCACCGAACCAGACCTCGATATAGGGTGTGCGGATTTCCAGGGCAGTGCCCCAAGCAGTCTTTTGGGTGGCATCAAGCACCACCTGTTCCAAGCTGATCAGCTTATTGAACGATACGGCACAAAAAGCGCCCAGCATGAAGAGCGCTCCGTGGGCGAAATTGACCACACCCAGGGTGCCAAAGGTCAGGGTCAGTCCCAGTGCGATCAGCGCGTAGGCACCACCCTTATCGAGACCGTTAAGAATTTGAAGAATTATGGCGTCCATCTGCGTTACTCATTTCCCCTAGGTTTAAGACGGGATACAAACCGGTCGCCCAGAATTCCGGGCGACCGATTGAGCTTACAGTCGCGACACTAGCAGGCCTTTGTGTTCACCGGCCCAAGATTGCCACCGAATATAGCCGGGTCGTATTCAACCTGGGAACGCGGGGTGACTTCCACCACCTCCAGCAAGTCGAACTGTGACGTCGGGTTCTGGTTACCCCGCACGACCAGCACATCCTTGAAGCACTGGTGATCGGAGGCACGATACTCGGTAGGCCCATTACCCATACCATCAAACTTGAAGCCTTCCAGTGACTTGACCACCTGGGCCGGCGAGAAGGTACCCGCCATTTCACAAGCATTTGCATACAGCAAGGTCTGAACGTAACAGGTATGTGCTGCCATGGAGGGTGGCGTCCCGTATTCCGCGCCAAAGCTCTTTACAAAGGCCCGTGATGCGGCATCTTGCAGTGACCAATTCCAGTTGGTCGAACCAAGAATACCTTTGATCGCTTCGCCGGCACCTTGAGCCATCAGGCGCGAGAACAATGGCACCACGATTTCAAAGTTCTTGCCGTTGACCTGCTTATCGCGCAGACCAAACTGCACTGCTTGGGTCAGGGAGTTGATCATATCCTTGCCGTAATGATTGAGGATCAATACATCGGCACCGGAATTCAAAACCGGGGTGATGTACTGGGAAAAATCACCCGCACCCACTGGCGTTTTGACCGTCTTGGAGGTTTGCCAGCCCAGCGCCTCAGTGGTGTTTTTCATTGACTCTTCCTGGGTCCAGCCCCAAGTGTAGTCAGCGGTCAAATGATAGGCTCGACGTTGCTTGCCGTACTCTTTCTCAAGCACCGGCCCCAGTGCCGCACCGGACATGTAGGCATTGAAGAAGTGACGGAAGCCATTCCGGCGCTTGTCCTTGCCAGTGGTGTCGTTGGAATGGGTCAGGCCTGCCATGAAGATGACTCCGGCCTCCTGACAAAGACCCTGAACGGCAATTGCCACGCCAGAGGAGGAGCCACCGGTAATCATCACGGCACCGTCCTTTTCAATCATGCGCTTGGCAGAGGCGCGCGCAGCGTCTGATTTAGTCTGGGTGTCACCGGTAACAAATTTGACCTTCTTTCCCAGGATGCCATTCCCCTTCAGCACGGAGGGTTTGAAGGTATTCAACATACCTCCGTCACCACCACCGTTTAGATGCTTGACGGCCAGTTTGTATGCGCGTAGCTCGTCTGCGCCCTCATCGGCATAGGCCCCGGTCTGCGGCACATTGAAGCCAAGGGTTACCGACCCCCCCCTCGGCGCATTGCAATAGGCAGCTTGCGCGCTGCGAATGAAAATCATTGGTGCAGCAAGGGCCGCACCAGCGGCCGCGCCAGTCTTGAGGGCTGTTCTGCGGGTGAACTTGCGTTTGGATCCACTCATTGTCGTTACCTCTGTTAGCGTGTGGTTACGGACATCACCGCTGTGAGCGCTCTTTAGCATTGATCTACAGTCAGCAGCGACAAAGTGGGGTAGTCTCCCCCGTGGACGATTAGACCATTAAAATAGTTAACTACACACTATCATATTGTTTTAATAGGTATATTTTGTAAAACTTAGCGCAGCTCATGTTGTAAATTTGTAAATCTGTAAAATTCAACGATGACAGCTTCCAGCAAATCACGTCGCCTCAGGTCAAGCAAAAGAGGATGTGTCATGGCACATGTACGGGAAGGTTTCAGGATCCGTAAGGCACGCAAAAACTACGGAATGACACAGACTGCGCTCGCCAAAGAGCTTGGTATTTCCGTTAGTTACCTGAATCTGATCGAACACAATAAGCGCTCCATCGGCGGGCGTTTACTCGCCAACATCGCCAGGATTCTGGGCATCGATCTGAGCCAACTGACTGGTTACGGCGATACCCGCCTAATTCAGGATCTGACCAATCTCAGCGGTGATGCGCTATTCCTTGGCCTCGCCATGGAACCGCACGGCGCCCAGGATATTATCGACCGCGAACCCGGCTGGGGCCGTGCTTTTCTGCGCTTGCATAGTAGTTATATCGAGGCCAGCAAGATGGTTGAGGCGCTATCAGACAGACTCAACCACGATCGCTTTCTGGTGGAGTTAAGCCACAAGATTCTTAGCCAGATAACATCGGTCCGGTCATTCGCTGAAATCCTGGATGAAATTGACGATCTGCCAGAAGCAACCCGCCAGCGATACATTTCGCTGCTGGCTGGCGTCAGCTCCGAGTTAGGCACCACTGCTAAGGAGCTCTTTGCCTTCATGGATGAGGTTGATATGACCGCCCGACCCACAACACCGGCCGGGGAAGTAGAAGATTTTTTTATCGACAAACAAAACTATTTTCCAATGCTCGAACAGGCAGCCGAGGCACTCAGGCCGCGCATTGAGGTCAGCGGCGAAATCAACGAACTGGCGCTTACGAACTACCTTTCCAAGCAACACAAAACCATGCTGAAGCGGATAGCGCCGACAAAGCTAACCGGAATGGATGCCCGTTCCGAAGCCCGAATGCCCGCTCCCACCGACTATCAGTTCATTGATGGCCATCTGGAGTTGCAAGCCTGGCACCCGCCTGAAACTGTGCGCTTTCTTATTGCCCAGTTCATTTTCGAAGGTGAATATGCGGATGTTCTTGACACCCTCGTCGCCGATGAACTGCTAGGCAGCGATGATGCACGTAAGCGGGCACGCCGGGCACTGGCACGCTATGGGGCCGGCGCCTTGCTGTTTCCCTATGATCCCTTTCTGGAGATGGCCGAAGCCGTACGTTACGACATACAGATTTTACAGCAGCGCTTTGGCGGCAGCTTTGAGCAGATTTGCCATCGTTTGGTCACCCTGCAGCGAGCCGGATCCCACAGCGTGCCATTCCTTTACCTACGGGCTGACCCGGCCGGAAACATTAGCAAACGATTTAGCCTGCCTAACCTACGCCTGCCACGCCATGGTAGTGCATGTCCACTATGGGCCCTCTACCGTGCGTTTCTGTCACCCAATCAGATAGTTTCACAGCGGGTGCAGCTGCCCGACGAACAAGAGTTTCTATTCGTTGCGCGCACCGTCGACAAGCAGGCCAAGGCCTATGGCACTGCCGACAATATCTACAGCGTCATGATCGGCTGCGATGCAATCTATGCGGACCGCCTAGTCTACGGCGCCGGCAGCGAGCAGGCTCATGGCAGCTTGGTCACGGAAACAGGTATCAACTGCCCCCTGTGTCCGCGTTCACAATGTGCCCATCGTGCCTACGCCCCCATACTCCCCGTGTTGAACTGATAGCCCGCTACCCGAGCCGCCCTAAACACCGTATCATTTCGCCTTTTGCGGGCATCCCACGTGCTCCAGTCTTTGCAGAGGAAAACCATGCGCGATATCAAGAAGGCGGTACTGGCCTATTCCGGGGGACTCGACACCTCCATCATCCTCAAATGGCTCGCCGATACCTACGATTGTGAGGTGGTGACCTTTACCGCTGATGTAGGTCAGCGTGGTGAAGTAGAACCAGCCCGAGCCAAAGCCGAGGCCATGGGGATCAAGGAGATCTACATAGAGGATCTGCGCGAAGAATTTGCCCGCGATTATGTCTTCCCCATGTTTCGCGCCAACGCAGTCTATGAAGGTGTCTACCTGCTGGGCACCTCCATCGCCCGCCCGCTCATCGCCAAACGCCTGGTTGAGATCGCTGCAGATACCGGCGCCGATGCCATCTCCCACGGCGCCACCGGCAAGGGCAATGACCAGGTGCGTTTTGAGCTAGGTGCCTACGCCATAAACCCGCAGATAGAAATCATCGCGCCATGGCGTGAATGGGATCTCAACTCACGGGAGAAACTGCTCGCCTACGCGAATAAGCACGGCATCCCGGTAGAGATGAAGCGCGGCAAGAAATCCCCCTATTCCATGGATGCCAATCTGCTCCACATCTCCTACGAGGGCGGCCCCCTGGAAGACCCGTGGACCGAGGCCGATGAGGACATGTGGCTGTGGAGCGTGTCTCCTGAAAATGCCCCAAACAAACCCACCTATGTGGAACTGGAATACGTCCGTGGCGATATCGTAGCCGTAGACGGTGAGGCCATGAGCCCGGCAAAGGTGATGATGCACCTCAATCAGTTAGCCGAAGAAAACGGCGTGGGCCGCCTCGACATGGTGGAAAACCGCTACGTGGGCATGAAATCCCGCGGCTGCTACGAAACCCCGGCAGGCACCATCATGCTCGAAGCCCATCGCGCCATAGAGTCCCTCACCCTGGACCGCGAAGCCGCCCACCTGAAAGACGACCTCATGCCCCGTTATGCCAAGCTGGTCTACAACGGCTACTGGTGGAGCCCGGAACGGGAAATGCTCCAGACCCTCATCGATGCCTCACAACAGCGCGTCAATGGCGAGGTACGCGTCAAATTGTATAAGGGATCGGTCACCGTAGTGGGCCGTAAATCTGCTTCAGACAGCCTGTTCGATGAGGATATCGCCACCTTCGAGGACGATCGCGGTGCCTATGACCAGCGTGACGCCGAGGGCTTCATCCGCCTCAACGCCCTGCGCCTACGCTTGGCGGCACGACGGAAGTAGAAGATACCCTGCTATCTTCCCTCTTCCCGGTGATGCCAGATCCGTAACACGACAATACGCTCACGCAAAATAATATAACGCACAATATAGTTGCCCAACACCAGATCCCGAATCGTTTCGGGATCTGGTGCCCTGGGTACTGGATGACCCAGCCTTGGGTGCGTTTTGATAGCCTGGACACCCTTGATCAGCCGGGATGAGATACGGCTTGCAGCTGCTGGGTTATGGGCGGAAATGAAGGCTTTCAGGCGCTTAAGATCGGCGATCGCATCCTGCGAATACTGAAGCCTCATGCGCTGGGTGGAAGTAACTCATCATCTTTCCCCCAACTCTCCAGCCATTGATGAACCTCATCTCCCTCGACAAGCCTGCCTTGTTCTACCGAATCCAGCGCTTCCAAGGTTTCCGTCCACCTTTTTTCTTCCAGAACATCCCGCTCCACGAGCTGTTTAACCGCTTGATTGATAAGCCAGTTCTTACTCCTGTGAAGTTTCTTGGCTAAATCGTCCAAGGGAGTTTCCAACTCTTTCTGAAGCCGTACGCTGGTAACACTCATATTCGCACCCTCAATACACTGTAATACAGTGTATTGCATTCCATTCATGGATTGGTAACTTCTTGGCTTCCGAACATAGACATTTCAGCATTGCTGTCCCGTTAAGTTTCGGTGAATTCGGCCATATGCCTTGTTGGAAAAAGCCAGATGGATATATAGCAGCCTGGGAGACATGAAAATCAAAAACGAGTCCCGTCATTCCGGACAGCGTTTTTTGCTGAGCCGGAATCCAGGTTTTTCAACCGCTTACTGGATACCGGATCAAGCCCGGTATGAGAGATTTTAGTTAACGAGACAGCAGTGACGTTTCAGGTGGGATTAGCACAGCGGAATCCGACAGCAGCACTTCGCAAGTGGAGAAGTGCGTGATGAGTATTCTTTGCTGCCCGTGCGAATGATCGTCAGCCAATCGATTCAGGCAGTTCCCTGAGGCTTGCTACGGTTAGCGTCGGCTCAATCCCCCACGGGTCAAAGATAGCCTCTCTTGAACGTTGCACCCAGGCGGCACGCATCCCTGCAGACATTGCCCCTAACACATCAAATGGATTACTTGAAATTAACCACGCATCGCTGACTGATGCCCCGGACTGCTTTAGAAAATGGTGATACACAGCAGGCTCTGGTTTAAACGACTTGAGATCATCAACGCTAACAACCCCCAGAAATAACTCCCTTATACCCGCAGCTATCAGCAAGGTCTCGACAGCATCCGCACTGCCATTAGAGAAAGCGTATAGGCGAAAATCAGCAGCCTTTAATCGCGTCAGGCTATCTTCCACTTCTTCGAAAGCAGGCAGTGTCCGGTAGCTATCAAGTAGCTCCGTTTTTTGTTCTTTTGTGAGGGCTACCTTGTAGTACCTGCAGGTATAGTCCAGGGCATGGCTGGTACAAACGGCGAAGTTTTCATAATTCTGCATCAGCCCCCGGCGAAAAGAATATTCCAACTGTTTATCCCGCCAGGTTTCGGAAAACGCCTGTGCCTGCTCCCCGACAGAGTTTTGTAATTTCGATACCACGCCATGCGTATCGATTAACGTCCCGTAGACATCAAAAGCAAGTGTCACTGACATACCATCCTCCAGTGCCTTAAGCCCTACTTACAAAGATTTTTAAAAGCGTAGCCTAACAACCTTCTGCATACACTTGGCGCCTCAGTCAACCGCCAGCCAAAGGCTACTTCGCCTAGCCATGTGTTTTTTTCCAAACCCCCACTTTAAGCGGCCACCGAATTATCCGGGTGCTGGTGGGTATCCCCAAGCCTTTAGAAGTTCCCCATGATCCAATACTACTGGGTTACCACAGTTCCGCGCCTCATATGCACGCACAACAGAGCAAGTGTTCAAATTCCCAATGAAGCTGTTTTATTTCGTAATGCGAAACTCTGCTAGCAGAGGAATATGGTCTGATAACTTGCGCCACGGAGCACCCTGTAATTTTTGGCAACTAACCACATCCAGACCACGACTATAAATACGGTCCATCCTCAACACAGGCAGCCATGCGGGAAATGTCTGAGCATGCCTACCCTCCAAGGTGTGAAACACTTCGCTCACACCCAGCTCAATGTTTAAGTGCTGCTCCGCACGGCCGAGCCAGTCATTAAAATCACCAGCGACGATCAAGGGTTCGTCATGAGGCACATGTGACCTAATGCGCTTTACCAGAGTCACAAGCTGGCTCTCTCGCTCCATACCAAGTAATCCAAAATGCACACAGATAACGTGCAATTTCTGGATAGCGCCCGGCAGACTGATAGTGCCATGCAACAAACTTCGGCTGGCAATCCTCGTCAACGAAACATTGATGTTCTCCCACTCTATGAATGAGTATTTGCTTAGTATCGCGTTGCCATGGTGCCCGGAACGGTAGATGGCATTTTTACCATAGGCATAATAGTGCCAAATACTGTCGGAGAGATATTCAAACTGGCTATTAGTAGGCCAGTTATCGAAACGATTTCCAGAAATATTTCTTTCGCCGCAAATTTCCTGCAAAAATACAATATCCGCATCTATATTGCGCAAGGCGTCCTTAATAGCATGCAAAATAAACCGTCGGCTCATGCTGCCAAAGCCTTTATGTATGTTATATGTGAGTATCTTCAAGTTTTCACTCCTCACATTGATGCCCTGGGAGTCTGTCGGATTTGGGCGTTCATAGCGAGGGAAAGCCATTTTGTGCAGGGACGCACGTATGCCGCGGCGGCATTTTGTGCATGGATGCACAATAGTAGGGCAATGCAGGAGCAATCACCTACAGGGATGTAGGTGAGGGGCGTGAGCAGGATGCGGAAGCTTTGCCGAGGATGCCAAGAGCAGCGCTTAAGGCAGATTTGTCGGTCATTTGAGGATAATAGTCATTCTATACTGAGGCTTGCAGCACCACAGCAAGCAACATTCATGCAACAACCTGATAACAACATTGTTAATCTGCCAAATGCTGTCAGCCTGCTGCGCCTGCTACTAGCACCCGTACTTATAGTGCTAGCTATAAATCAGCAACCAATCTGGTACATCGCCACCGTATTATTTTCGGGCTTCACCGATGTGCTCGACGGTTTTCTTGCGCGCAGCCTCAACCAGATTACCAAACTTGGCTCGCACCTCGACAGTTGGGGCGACTTTGCAATGTATACAGGCATGGCGATTGGTGCATGGCTCATGTGGCCGGAGATTGTGATTCAAGAACAGCTATCGTTCGGGCTGATAATCGTCAGCTTTACTCTGCCGGTACTGCTCGGCCTGATAAAATTCCAGTGTCTCACCAGCTACCACACCTGGAGCGTCAAGCTCGCAGTGCTGTGTACTTTTTTCGGGTATGTCCTGCTGTTCTCGGGAATAGCGGACTGGCCGTTTCATCTAGCAACAGCTATCTGCATTTATGCCAGTATTGAGGAAATTGTAATTACCCTGCTGATGAAGCACGAACACGTCGATGTACGCTCAATCTGGAAGGCGCTTAAATACCATCGTAGCGGAAAATAAGGTGGCACAGGGAATAAACCACGGTTTCAGTTCATTCAAATTATCAGAACAATCGTGGTCTACCCCTATGCCTCCCTGAATTGTTTTACGCTCATTTGTTTTCACTCATAACGCTGCCTTCAGCGGTACAGGCGCGCTAGCGACTGGATCCGATGGAAGGCCTTGTTAAATCTCAATGCCACAATGGTCTATGAGTTGAGATTGTGTATTTCTTTCCGGAAATTTGGTTCAACATTAAATTTGGTAGTTTTAATATCAATACTTGCACAAGCCTTTCCACAAGTTTTGCACCTTTACAGTGAGACTCTAGGAAAGACACCCAAATATCAGGGAAGTATCTTGATAGCATGCTTAGTGCATAGCTAACTGCATAAAGATCCACTACTTCTGGTGTGTTAACACTTTCTTTAAAAAAGATAACTCTGTGATCAAGTGTTTCTCTACTGTCAGGATACGAAAACGACCACTTTTTGTCTTTTCTGGTTCTAATAATCCCTGATTGTGTATCACTCTCTACTTCAATAGAAAAGTTAACCCCATCATCGCATTCGAATCTATTTATTATTTCAAATAAAACTTCACTAGATGGTGCGCCGTGGAAGATGAAAATATGTTCAGTCTGTTCACTATTAAGATTTACTTTTATTCTATGCTCTCCTCTAGCGTACTCAACAGGCACACCGTAACGCCCCAAATCACCAGCTAAGTCAGGCAGTCTTTTTATTATAAAATCAAGCGGTTTCTTGATTCCCTCCAAATCTGAAAAGGAAGGAATATCAAAAGATCCAACATACTCCATATTGCTTGATGAACTACGCCCTTTATTTGTAGTCTTTAATGCGAGAGCTGGTTGGGTGGTTATTAACGTACTATACCAATTAGCAAAGTGGCCATTTTTACACACCCTTACATAACTATTTTGAAGCAACTTGAGGTCTTTCTTTGCGCTTTTACTATCTATAGAAAATGAGAAGTCTAGTCCATGATGTGCGTTCTTATTATCTTTCCTCAAATAATCTAGTGATTTTGTTCCATCACCTCTTATCAACATGCAAGCAGTAGAAAGTGAAACTGCGCCATAATACAAATGATTTGGTTGTGTAAATAATGAAGAATTTGTTGCGGCATCAAAATATTCTCGCGCTTGTAAAAGTGCAACCCTTGCTTGTTCAGCTTGTTTTTTGTAATTGACTATTGACTTTGGTGTGGCCTTACCATGAATACTCTCAATTGCTTCGATAGTCAGCTCAATGTTTGCGTACTCCATGAGCCTTCGCCAACTTTCCTCATATGGGTTTTCACTAGTAATCCATTCCAAGTAGAACCTCCTTTTTTAAATTTAACACAGGCGCACGGGGCCAGGTCGTTCATTGTGCATAAGGACAGGTGAATTCCACTTCGAAGTGCACCACGAGCCAAGAGATGAGGACATGGCAGTACATCACACATTTATCTCCTTATGCAGCACTGAGTGGTCGGATCCGTGACACATCTTCCTTAATCGCTTCTGCCGTATCCCATAAATCTATTGCCCGCTGCGCGTTCAACCAGAATTCCGGTGAGTTGCCAAAAAGGCGGGCAAGCCTCAGTGCCATCTCTGGACTGACCGCTCGACGCTCACGTAACAGCTCGTTGATGGACTGGCGTGAAACACCCACTGCTTTGGCCAGTTCGGAGACCGACAATCCGTAGTCAGGGAGAAAATCCTCTCGCAACATCTCACCTGGATGAGTAGGCCTGCGCTTCATCTTGCTTGTGTTGGGAATACTCATATTCCATCCCCCATCTCAGTGATAATCACAAATTTCCACATCAAAGGCATCGCCGTTGGCAAATCGAAAACATATACGCCACTGGTCGTTGATGGATATCGAGTACTGTCCTTTTCGATCTCCCTTGAGGGCATGAAGTCTATTGCCAGGAGGAACCTTCAGATCATCCAGACGAGCGGCTAAATCGAGGTACTCAAGCTTGCGCGCTGATCGTTTGGCTAAATCAGCTGGAAACCGCTTTGCGTTGCCTGTGGCATACAGTTGCTGCGTACGCCGATCCGCAAACGTCTTAATCATGCGTTAACCGTATCCCGTCACGTGACGCGTGTCAATGTTGCTTGTGCCTTCGGTTCACGCCATATACGGGCTAGGCGTGGCGCATATGCGGGAACAACAACACATCCCGGATTGAGGGCGAATCCGTAAGCAACATCACCAGGCGGTCGATGCCAATGCCCTCCCCAGCGGTTGGGGGCATGCCGTGTTCCAGGGCGGTTATGTAGTCGGCGTCGTAGTACATGGCCTCCTGGTCTCCCGCGTCGCGGCTTTCCACCTGTTCCTGGAAACGGGCGGCCTGGTCTTCCGGATCGTTGAGTTCGGAAAAGCCGTTGGCAATCTCGCGCCCGGCGATGAAGAATTCAAAACGATCAGTAACGTCGGGGTTGTCATCATTACGCCGGGCCAGTGGTGAGACCTCGGTGGGATAGGCTGTGATGAAGGTGGGGTTGGCGAGCTGGTGCTCCACGGTGTTGTCGAAAACCTCCATCAGTAGCTTGCCTTGGCCCCAGGATTCTTGGACAGGAATTTCCAGCTTGTTGGCTATCGCCTGGAGTTGTTCCGAATCGCGTAATGCCTCGACCTTGAGCTCCGGGTTAAAACGCAGCACCGATTCCTCCACGGTCATACGTGCAAAGGGTGCACTGAAATCATAGTCCTGCCCCTGATAATGCACCGTGGTGCCCCCCGTTATCTCACGGGCAAGACCACCCACCAACTCTTCGGTGAGATCCATCAGTTCATGGTAATTGGCATAGGCCTGATAGAACTCGATCATGGTGAATTCAGGATTGTGCTGGGTGGAGAGGCCCTCGTTACGAAAATTGCGATTGACCTCGAATACCCGCTCAAAGCCCCCCACCACTAGGCGCTTGAGATAAAGCTCCGGCGCGATGCGCAGAAACAGATCCATATTCAGGCTGTTGTGATGAGTCACAAAGGGACGGGCCGCAGCGCCACCGGCGATGGGCTGCATCATCGGTGTTTCCACTTCGAGATAATCGCGCTCAGCAAAAAATCGGCGGATATAGGCCACTACCGCCGAACGGGCTCGGAAGGTATCCCGTGATTCTTCATTGGCAATGAGATCCAGGTAGCGCTGGCGATATTTCACTTCCTGATCCGCCAGACCATGGAATTTTTCCGGCAAAGGCCGCAGCGCCTTCACCAGCAACCGCACGCTCTCCACGTGGATAGACAGTTCGCCGGTACGGGTGCGAAACAGATAGCCCTCGGCGCCGAGAATATCGCCCAGATCCCACTTCTTGAAGCCGGTGTTATAGAGGCCCTCGGGTAGATCATCGCGACGCAGGTAGAGCTGGATCTTGCCGGAGCTGTCTTGCAGGGTGGCGAAGCTCGCCTTGCCCATAATGCGGCGGGTCATCATCCGCCCGGCTATGGACACACGAATCTTGTCGGCTTCCAGTTCATCGCTATCACGTTCGCCGTATTTGGCGTGTATCTCGCCCGCCAGGGTGTTGCGCTGAAAGTCATTGGGAAAGGGATTTCCAGCTTCCCGTAGTCCGGTCAGCTTGGCCCGACGTTGTTCTATCTGTTCGTTATTGTCTTCGTTGCTCATGGTTCCATCATCCCGGCCGGTTTGCCGGTGTTGTTAAATTGGTCGGATGGCGGACATGGTCCGCCCTACGTGTTCTGGATCCCGGCCCTCGCCGGGATGACGAATACAACACTGCGCTACAGGCCGCTCTTCAGGCTGGCCTCGATAAAGGCATCCAGGTCGCCGTCCAGTACTGCCTGGGTGTTGCCGGTTTCTACCCCGGTACGCAGATCCTTGATGCGCGACTGATCCAGCACATAGGAGCGGATCTGACTGCCCCAGCCGATATCAGATTTTTCCTGCTCCACCCGGTCCTGCTCCTCCATGCGCTTGCGCATCTCTAACTCGTAGAGTTTGGATTGGAGCTGCTTCATGGCCGTAGCCTTGTTCTTATGCTGGGAGCGCTCGTTCTGACACTGCACCACCGTATTCGTGGGCAGATGGGTAATGCGCACCGCCGACTCGGTGCGGTTCACGTGCTGACCGCCGGCGCCGCTGGCCCGATAAACATCAATGCGGAGATCCGCCGGGTTGATGTCGGTATCCACACTGTCATCCACCTCCGGAGCAACGAACACCGCCGCGAAGGAGGTATGACGCCTATTGCCCGAATCGAAGGGGGATTTCCGCACCAGACGATGCACCCCGGTCTCGGTACGCAACCAACCAAAGGCGTGATCACCCTTGAAGTGCACGGTGGCGCTCTTGATACCGGCCACTTCACCGGAAGACAACTCGATAATTTCGGTTTTATACCCACGCCGCTCGCCCCAGCGCAGATACATGCGTAACAGCATCTCCGCCCAGTCCTGGGCCTCGGTACCACCGGAACCGGACTGGATATCCACAAAGGCATTGGCTGGGTCCATCTCGCCGGAGAACATTCGCCGAAATTCAAGCACCGCCAGTTTTTTCTCCAAGCCATCGAGGTCTGAATCAACCTCGGTGACGGTATCCCCGTCATCCTCTTCGGCTGCCATCTCCAGCAATTCTCCCGCCTCGCCCAAGGCCGAGTCGAGTTCGCGGATGGTCTCCACAATGCGTTCCAGCTCCGCCTGCTCCTGCCCCAGCCCGCGAGCGCGCTCCGCGTCTTCCCAGACCGTGGATTCCGCCAGCTCGCGCCGTACTTCGGTCAGTCGTTCCTCGCGCTCATCATAGTCAAAGATACCCCCTCAAGGCATCAGCACGCCCTTGCATATCTTTGATTTTCAACAGGATAGGGTTGATTTCGAGCATCTTTATTTCCAGAACTATTACACGGCCTGTAAAGCCGCGGGATGGTACTACAAGGTGCCTCTAAAAACTCAAGTTTCCAAGCAAGACAAGGCATGAGTAAAAAAGTTGAGCGCAGCATATGGTTAATATGTAAGCAAAACTTTTTTGCGAAAAACGCCGTATTGCGACGAAAATAGTGTTTTTGGAGGTGCCCTTCAGTTGCCGATGGGCCTACAGGTCGGCAACTGACCGACCTTAGCGCCGTTTACGCTTGTGCCTCTTTTTTTTCCGTGATGACTGCGTCGATTGCGTGGCTGCCGCGGGACGTCGGTGACGCCGGCCAAAGACTGCCCAGCCACCGCCAAGCGCTAGCAATACAAGCGCGGCATATCCCCAAATCGGCAAGCCCCCCCGGTCGAGTTGTTCCTCGACCAGTTGGTCGCCGACGAAATTAACGTAATGCCGCCTCTCCGTGTGCTCGTCGCCCACCTTGAATGCCACCCGTAAGCTGGCTTCATTTTTGCCTGCGCTAATCTGCAACTGCTTGCCAAGGTCAGTATCGTGCAGATGCAGTTTGATGCTGTAGTAGCCATCCTCATCGGTGGTCGCGGTGCCGCTAACCTGCCCAACCGCCACCAGCACCTGCTGTCCCGCGAGCGGCTGTTTATTAGCATCCAGCACGTAACCACGCATCGTATAACGATGGTTGGCTTCATGCTCTGCTCGTGCCGCCCCAAACCAGGTCAAAGACATCAACGCAACGCATAGCAGCGAAATATATTTTTTACCGACAAACATGAGCTGTCCTCCTGATTGGTACGCCAACCGATGAATTCATGGGAATTTCTGTTACCGGAATCTATGCCTTTGCCATATGCTCTATCAGCAGTTGCGGACTGCGGATGCCGCGAAAGCTGTTTACATCCAGTCGATAGGCAAGATGCAGGCGGTTATCCGTCGTTTGCGGCGCCTCGACACCGGCCTGAAAACAGATAGCATCAATCTCCCGGGAGCTCCCGGGCTGGCGCAGTTTGAGCTTCAAATAGGCCTCCCCCACGATGCGCTGTGAAACGGTCTCGAACACCCCATCAAACACGGGCTCGGCAAAACCCTGCCCCCACGGACCCCCGGCACGCAGTTGCTCAGCAAAGGCCAAGTCGATATCCCCCGCGCCCAGCTCACCATCGCTCCAGATCACCGCTGCCGCCGGGTCCGGACCGAGACTCCGTTCCACCTCTGCCTCGAAGGCCGCCTGAAAGGCCTTCAGCTCGCTCTGCTTCAGGCTAAGGCCTGCGGCCATGGCATGGCCGCCAAAACGCCCCAGCATCTCCGGGTGACGGGCATTGATATTGCTGAGGGCATCGCGGATATGAAACCCCTTTACCGAACGCGCCGAGCCGCGCAGTTCATCAGCACCGCTGGTAGCAAAGGCCACCACCGGCCGGTGGTAACGATCCTTCAGCCGTGAGGCGAGGATACCCACCACCCCCTGATGCCAGCTCTGATCAAAGATACACAGACCTGCCGGTAGCGTCCCCACATCCAGATCCACCGATTGCAGTTGCTCCAGCGCACTTTCCTGCATGTCGCGCTCGATCTGACGCCTTTCCCGATTGAGCCGGTCCAGAGATTGAGCCGCTTTCAGCGCCGCGGCATCGTTGTCGGCCAACAGACATTCCACGCCTAAAGCCATATCTTCCAGCCTACCCGCGGCATTCAGGCGCGGGCCAATGGCAAAGCCAAGATCAGAGGCCACCACCTGGGACTGCTGACGCCCACTCAATTTGAGCAGTGCGCGGATACCCGGCTGACAGTGATCCGCACGAATCCGTCGCAGCCCCTGGGATACAAGCAGACGATTGTTGTAATCCAGCGGCACCACATCGGCAACGGTGCCTAGTGCCACCAAATCCAGCAACTGGGCCAGATTGGGTTCCTTGTTGCCATCGGCAAAGTGGCCCTGCTCTCGCAGTCGAGCACGCAAGGCCATCAGCAGATAAAAAGCCACCCCCACCCCGGCGAGATGTTTGCTGGGAAAGGGATCGCCCGGCAGATTGGGATTAACCATGGCATCGGCGTCGGGAAGCACATCGCCCGGCAAATGATGATCGGTCACCAGCACCTGTATCCCTGCCTCGTGGGCCACCTCGACCCCGGCATTGCTGGTAATGCCGTTATCCACGGTAATAATGAGTTGTGGGTCCTGATCTCGCGCCAGGGCAACCACCTCCGGCGTCAATCCGTAGCCGGTCTTGAAGCGATTCGGCATCAAATAATCTGCATGCTCCGCCCCCAACAAACGCAAACCACGCAGCATAACGGCACAACCTGTAGCTCCATCAGCGTCGAAATCTGCAATCACCAGAATTCGCCAGTCTTTCGCCAACGCCTTGGCTAACAGCGCCGTCGCCTTGTCCATTCCTCCCAGCAATTCGAAGGGCAATAAACGGTCGAGGGTGTATTCCAACTCCTGTCCGGATTCAAGCCCACGGGCAGCATAGATCCGGGCCAATACCGGATGTAGATCCGATGGGAAGTGTCCGTCTGCAGAATTCTCCCGGCGGCGGATCTCAACACTGCTCATGCGTCCACCGCCCGTTTCAACCAATACGGTAACGGCCGCGCACGACGCCACCAGCCGTAGGCGCGCCCCGGACCCAGTTCAAAGCGCTGACCACCGCCGGTTAAGAGATGCACCCCTGCCAGTTGACCTGTCCGTAGGGCCTGTTGCAGGGGTTTAAACCAGGTCGCCTCCAGATTTTCCAAACGTGCGCGCCAGCCTTCCACATCGCCCGCCCGGACTTGAGTAAAACCCGCATCGACAGCCACTAGACAGTGTTTATCCCCCGGCGTCTCCTTCAACCAGGCATTGGCATTTGCAGGCAGATCAACCACCGAAGCACCACCAAAACCAGCTAGTGCGGGCAACAGATATTCATCGGAGCTGACTTGATCCCAGGGAGCCGTCACTGCGGCCGGATTCACCCCACCACCCCATAGCCACAGACCATTAATGGCAGGCTGCCCTCGGGCCTCCCGGGCCTCATTAATGGCACTTTTAAATAGCACCATCTGCACCTCATTCAACCAGGCCCGCCATCGTCCCCCCTCGGGACCACGTGGCAAGCAGGCGTCAACATCGCCACCGATGGCCTGATGCGGAGGCCGGGTTTTCATATCGGGGTGCTTATCGAGATGCAGGTACCAACGTCGAGGATTAGGGCACTGAAGTAGCGGAACGGATTCACCAAAATGGGCGTTGAGCTCAGCGCACAAAGCATCGGCTTCTTGCTGGGAGATACTGACCTCAGCAGGGTCGAGCAGGCGCAAGGTGGTCATATCGGCCTGCAGATAAACCGGGTCGGCACGCAGAATATAAGCGCCTTCCTCCTTGCCGCCATCAAACGTCCAGCTCAGGGGCGCAACAGGCGTACTACCATCATCAGAGCGCGGGATATCGAAACAGGAAAAGGCCATGTCCTCTGGCCACGGACGATCCCGGGGATCATCAACCCGCCGGGCGCGGCCCAGCAAGGCCTCCAGCGCCGGCGGTTTCAGCCCTTCACAGAGAGCATCCACATCCACCTGTCGCCAAGGGCCGAGCAGCCCCGGCAGCAGCAGGGTGAGAAAAGAGGGAGTTATGGATGACACGAAGCGTCGAATAAAGACCTAGAGAGAAATTAGGGAAAAACAAGCGGAATATATTCAGACCCTACCATAGTCGGATCGCTAGGTAGGGCGGGCCGTGCCCGCCGAGCACCCATGCCATGGCCAATCACTGCACGGCGCACACGGTGCGCCCTACACAAAGTGATACAAGCTACTCTCCAGCAAGATTATCCAGGATCACCGTGCGCACAGAGTCCAACTCGGCGCTGACCGTACGTAGTGGTTCGGCGCTTTGCTTGATGGCGATATCGGGATCCTTTAGGCCGTGGCCAGTGAGGGTGCAGACGATGCTGCTGCCCTTGGGGATCTTTCCGGAGGCGATGTCGCGTAAGGCACCGGCAACAGAAATAGCCGAGGCGGGTTCGCAGAAGACGCCTTCGCTCACCGCGAGAAGCCTCTGGGCAGCAAGGATCTGCTCATCGCTGAATTCGTCGAACCAGCCGCCGGATTCATCATGCGCCTTCCAGGCTTTGTCCCAAGACTGGGGATTACCGATGCGAATAGCGGTGGCGACGGTCTCCGGATTCTTCACTGGATGACCACGCAAGAACGGAGCCGAGCCCGCGGCCTGATAGGCACACATGGGCGGACGGGCAGAAAGGCCCTCGGCGTGGTATTCACTGTAGCCCAACCAATAAGCGCTGATGTTTCCGGCATTGCCCAGCGGCAGACAGTGATAATCCGGGGCGCTGCCCAGCTCATCTACAATCTCAAAGGCAGCGGTCTTCTGCCCCTGCAGACGATAAGGATTGATGGAGTTAACGATGGTCACCGGCGCATCCTCAGCAACCTGCTTTACCAATTCCATCCCCTCGTCAAAGTTACCGGTGATCTGAATAACCACGGCACCGTGCATCATCGCCTGGGCGAGCTTGCCCAGAGCAATTTTGCCCTCAGGGATGAGCACGAATGCAGTTACGCCGGCGCGCGCCGCATAAGCCGCTGCTGCTGCCGAGGTGTTGCCGGTGGAGGCACAAATGATGGCGCGACTGCCCTCTTCAACCGCCCGGGTGACCGCCACGGTCATACCGCGGTCCTTAAAAGAACCGGTGGGGTTGAGACCCTCATATTTAACGTAGATCTCGCAGCCATTGCCGTGCTCTTTGGAGATACGATCGAGGCGAATCAGCGGGGTATTGCCCTCGCCAAGACAGACGGCCGGAGTGGAGGCCTTAAGGGGCATACGGTCACGATAACGGTCGATGAGTCCGGTGTAGCGTTTTTGTTCAGACATATTTAATTATCCAGTAGGGCGAACCATGTCCGCCTCATAGCATAGTCCCAATGGCGGACATGGTCCGCCCTACATGTTGTGACCTGGCAGGTCAGGTTAGCGGGGTGAAACCCGACCATTCAATTGGCGTCGAGGTGTTCTACCCGAATCCGGGTAACGGCACCTTGTATACCTTCCAGCGCCTCAATACGGTTGATGGCCTCGTTCATTTCACCCTCACGGACCCGGTGAGTGAGCAGAATAAGCGGCACATGATCCATACCAGCCTCAGGCGCTTTCTGCACCACGGCCTCGATGCTAATGCCACGCTCACCCAATATGTGGGCGACCTCTGCCAATACGCCGGGTCGATCTGCCGCAGCCATACGCAGATAGTAGGCGGTCTCCACGTCTTCCATGGCAAGCACCGGAACCTCAGAAATGGCATCGGGCTGGAAGGC
The DNA here is from genome assembly GCA_021773645.1 of Gammaproteobacteria bacterium. Classification (GTDB taxonomy): domain Bacteria; phylum Pseudomonadota; class Gammaproteobacteria; order HK1; family HK1; genus JAJFJV01. The sequence goes on along the minus strand of JAJFJU010000010.1, from coordinate 85,163 downwards.
CAGATGCGGCACCCGGGCCTCGGGGTCAGCGGCAAGCGTACGCACCACATCCACCAGATCCGCAACCACTGCCGAAGCGGTGGCATCGGCACCCGCACCGGCGCCGTAATACAGCGTCGGCCCCGCAGCATCACCCTGCACCAGTACTGCGTTCATCACCCCATCCACATTGGCAAGCAAACGCCGCTCCGGGATGAAGGTGGGATGCACCCGCAACTCCACCCCGCCATTGGCGCGACGCGCGATACCGAGATGCTTGATGCGATAACCGAGCTCTTCCGCGTAATCAATATCCTCGGAGGTAATTTTGGAGATTCCCTCCACATAAACCTTATCGAAGCGCAGCGGCTTGCCAAAGGCGATGGAACCAAGAATGGTGAGCTTGTGGGCGGCGTCGATACCCTCGACGTCGAAGGTAGGATCGGCCTCGGCATAGCCGAGTTTTTGCGCCTCGGCCAACACATCGGCAAAGTCCCGACCCTTATCGCGCATCTCTGTGAGAATGAAATTTCCGGTGCCATTGATGATGCCCGCCAGCCACTCAATGCGATTACCCGCCAGACCCTCACGAATCGCCTTAATGATGGGGATACCACCTGCCACCGCGGCCTCGAAGGCCACCATTACGCCGCGCTCCTGAGCGGCGGCAAAAATCTCGTTTCCGTGCAACGCAATCAACGCCTTGTTAGCAGTGACCACGTGCTTGCCATTGGCAATCGCCGAGAGCACCAGTTCCAGCGCCTTGTCGGTGCCGCCAATCAACTCCACAACGATATCGATATCGGGATTGCTGACCACATCCTCGGAGCGCTCGGTGAGGGCAATACCCTCGGTGGAACAAATGCGCGACTTGGTGAGATCCCGCGCACTGGCCTGCACCACCTTCAGTGCACGCCCGGCACGTCGGCTAATCTCCGCCCCATTACGCTCCAGCACGTTCACCGTACCGCCACCCACCGTTCCCAGGCCCAGCAGACCTATTTTTACCGGTTTCACAGAAACTCCTTAACTTAAAGGTGCTTGCAGAATCTTGGATTGTGCGCTCTGGCAAGGCATAAAAGCGCACAGAAGCGGAGTTTACACGGAGTAAAAGAGCATTCGAGTACTTTTATAACGCAGCCAGAGCGTGCAAGACGAGGTTTAGCAAGTATCTTTTAACCTTCCAGAAACATCCTCTTGATCCCGCGTATCGCCTGCCGGGTACGTTGCTCGTTTTCGATCAGCGCAAAACGCACATGGTCGTCACCGAACTCACCAAAACCAACACCCGGCGAAACGGCAATACCCGCCTTGTTAAGCAATAATTTGGTGAACTCCAAGGAATCCAGTTCTTTGTATTGCTCAGGGATCTTAGCCCACACGAACATGGTGCCAAGGGGCTTTTCTACCGGCCAACCGGCGGCATTAAGACCGTCACAGAGGATGTCCCGACGTAATTGGTATGTGTTGCAAATCTCGGTAACACAGTCCTGTGGTCCCTCCAGCGCGGTCACCGCGGCCACCTGAATAGGGGTATAAATACCGTAATCCAGGTAGGACTTCATCTTTGCCAAGGCCCCCACCAGCGTCGGGTTACCCACCATGAAACCCACCCGCCAGCCGGGCATGTTGTAGCTCTTGGAAAGCGAGAAACACTCCACCGCCACATCTTTGGCACCCGGCACCTGCAATATCGAGGGCGCTACGTAGCCGTCAAAGGTAAGATCCGCGTAAGCAATATCCTGAATCACCCAGATTTTGTGCTCGCGGGCCACATCGACCACTTTTTGGAAGAAGTCCAGATCCACACACTGGCCCGTGGGATTCGCTGGAAAGTTAATCACCAGCATTTTCGGTCGCGGCCAACAGGCCTTGATAGATTTCACTAATTCCTCAAAGAAATCCTGCCCCGGCACCAGCGGTACATGGCGAATATCTGCCCCGGCAATGACAAAGCCCCAAGGGTGAATCGGATAGGCGGGATTGGGCACCAACACCACGTCACCCGGGCCTACAGTCGCCAGCGCTAAATGGGCCAGACCTTCCTTGGAGCCAATGCTGACGATGGCCTCACTCTCGGGGTCCAGGTCTACATCAAAGCGGCGCTTGTACCAGTTGCAAATAGCCTGCCGCAGGCGGGGAATGCCCTTGGACATGGAGTAGCGATGGGTGTCCGGACGACGTGCCACTTCCACCAACTTTTCGACGATGTGTGGCGGCGTCGGCCGTTCCGGGTTACCCATGCCGAAATCGATGATGTCTTCGCCGCGTGCTCGCGCCTCTGCCTTCAACTCATTGACGATGGCAAAAACGTAGGGGGGAAGGCGTTTTATACGGGGGAAATCGGTATTCACGGGACTATGGCCAATCAGGGTACAGGGCTTTTATTCCGGGCAGCCCCTTTCCGGTATGCAAGCGGGTGAACATACCCAATCCCCAGCGGATCTGTCAACGCGCAGAGAAGGCGGATTTGGTTGGCAAAACGGGCTGCTGGCTACAGCATTCCATCTGGAATCATGTAGGGCGGGCCGGGCCCGCCGTTGTTATCAGTGGCAAGTCTGTGGCGGCCACGGACCGGCCTACGATACTGCGACACCAAACCAAAGCGGGCGATCTGCCCGAGTGGCCAACATGGTATTCTTGAACGGATGCTTAGCCCACGTATTGCAATCGCTGTCTTCCTGTCCCTCGCATTCATATTCCCGCTCCGGGCAGCGGAATCCGCACGTACCCTTTCGGCTCCGGAATCGACGGCTATCACTACGCAGGCCACACCATTGGCACCCCGAGCACCCCGCCCCGTCGCGCGCAATATCCCAGAGGAGATCTGGTCCCAGCCACGCAGCGGTGAGATCTTTCTACGCCTGCCAGCGGTAGCGGATACGGTACGTGACTATCTGCGTGACCCCGAGCAGCGGATCCTAGTGCGTCACCCGCGCACTGAGGATGGTGAATTGCAGGCCAGTGAATTACGCAGTTGGCTGGTGGCCCTCGGCATCAACTCCAGCCGTATTGCCCTGATCCCCGATCCCAAACACCATGAAACGCTGGAGTTGCGGGTGGTCCCGCCTTCCCGATGAACGGTACGAAACAGCCTAAGCGGATAGCTAGCTTGCAGATGGTCTCGGGTGCGGATGTAGCAAGCAATCTAGCGGCAGCCACCAAATTGCTCAAACAAGCGGCTGCTGAGGGCGCCCGTCTGGCGGTGTTGCCAGAAAACTTTGCATTCATGGGGAAGAGTGAGCGCGATGTGCTAGGCGTTCGTGAGTTGGAGAGCGCAGGCCCAATCCAGGATTTTCTCGCTGAGCAGGCCCAGCGGCACGGCCTCTGGATCGTTGCCGGCACCATCCCACTGCTATGCGATAAGGAAGACAAGCACCGCGCTGCCTGCCTGCTTTACGACGATACCGGCCTACCGGTGGCACGCTACGACAAGATCCACCTCTTCGATGTCACCGTGCAGAGTGGCACCGAAGAGCAGTATCGCGAATCAAACACCATTGATGGCGGCAATGAAGTAGTGGTAGTCGACACCCCCGTAGGCCGCCTTGGCTTGGCGATTTGCTACGATTTGCGCTTTCCGGAGCTATTTCGTGCGCTGGCGCGGCGCGGTACGGAAATCATTGCCCTGCCCGCCGCCTTTACCGCGGTGACCGGTGCGGCCCACTGGCATACCCTGCTGCGTGCCCGCGCCATTGAAAATCTCTGTTATCTCGTTAGCTCAGCCCAAGGTGGTCGCCACCCCAGTGACCGCGAGACCTACGGTCACAGCATGATTGTGGACCCTTGGGGCGTGGTGCTAGGGGAACTGCAAGCGGGCCAGGGACTCATATGCACTGAACTTGATCGGGAGCAGCTAGCAGCCACGCGTCGCGCCTTCCCGGCATTGGATCACATACGACTGGATATCCCATGACACTCGATAACCCCATGGCCACCGCGCGGCGGGAACTCCTCGCTCCGGGCGGTCTGGATGAACATGCTATACACGCTACTCTGGAGGACATCCTTCGCCACGACATTGATCTCGCTGATCTCTATTTTCAGAGCACCCACTACGAATCGTGGGTGCTGGAAGACGGCATCGTTAAGGAGGGCTCCCACAATATTGAACAGGGGGTTGGGGTACGTGCCATTAGTGGTGAGAAGACCGGTTTCGCCTATTCCGAGGAGCTGGTGCTGCCAGCTCTGCAGGACGCAGCACGGGCCGCCCGAGCCATTGCCAAGGCGGGCAAGGGTGGCCGGGTAAAAGCCTGGGGCCCCGCCCCCGAGCGTTCCCTATACACGCCCTCTGATCCACTCTCCTCATTGCCGTTGGAGCAGCGCATCGAGTTACTGCGCACAGCAGATGCCGAGGCGCGTCGCCAGGATCCGCGCATCCAGCAGGTAATCGTCAGCCTCTCAGGGGAATGGAGCGTGATTCTCATTGCCGCCAGTGATGGCGCGCTTAGTGCCGATGTCCGTCCATTGGTACGCATGAATGTCACGACCATCGCTGAAAAAGACGGGCGGCGGGAGGTGGGCAGCGCCGGGGGTGGTGGCCGTTATACCTATGGCTATTTCCAGGGCGGTGATCGGCTGGTGGGCTATGCCCGCGAGGCGGCCCGTCAGGCCCTAGTCAATCTCGGTGCACAAGATGCCCCGGCCGGCACCATGCCCGTGGTACTCGGCCCCGGCTGGCCCGGTGTATTATTGCACGAGGCCATCGGCCACGGTCTGGAGGGTGATTTCACCCGCAAGGGCAGCTCGGCCTTTTCCGGACGCATCGGTGAACGCGTGGCCTCGGAGCAATGTACCGTGGTGGACGACGGCACCCTGCCCAATCGCCGTGGCTCACTCAACGTAGACGATGAAGGTGTGGCTACGCGCTGCACCACGCTGATTGAAAATGGCATCCTCGCCGGCTACATGCAGGACAAGCTAAACGCCGGCCTCAGTGGCAGCGCAGTCACCGGCAACGGTCGCCGGGAATCCTTCGCCTATCCCCCCTGCCCGCGCATGACCAACACCTACATGATGCCGGGTGCCTACGAACGTGAGGAGATCATCGCCTCGGTGGAGCGCGGTCTTTATGCGGTAAATTTCGGTGGCGGTCAGGTGGATATCACCTCGGGCAAGTTCGTCTTCTCTGCCAGCGAGGCCTATCTCATCGAAAACGGAAAAATCACCCATCCGGTAAGGGGTGCCACCCTCATCGGCAATGGCCCCGAAGTACTGACCCGGGTGAGCATGGTAGGCAATGATCTGGAACTGGACCCCGGTGTAGGGGTCTGCGGTAAGGAAGGCCAGTCGGTCCCGGTAGGCGTTGGCCAACCAACCCTTAAAGTAGATGAACTAACGGTGGGCGGTACCGCCACCTCCTAATTAGGTAACCGAGTAGATGATTCCTGAACTTGGGCACTTCGCCCTGATCCTGGCGCTGTGCCTTGCCATCGTACAGGTCATCCTGCCGCTCGTTGGTGCTTGGCGCAGCTGGCCACGCTGGGTGGCGCTGGCGGTTCCCGCGGCACGGGGGCAATTCCTGTTTCTGATCGTCGCCTTTGCCTGCCTCACCTGGGCCTTCATTGCCAAGGATTTTTCGGTCACCTACGTGGCGAGCAACTCCAACTCTAAATTACCGCTGATGTACCGCATCTCCGCAGTCTGGGGAGCCCATGAAGGCTCGCTGTTGTTGTGGGGGCTGACCCTCGCCGGCTGGACCGCCGCAGTAACTTTCTTTAGCAAGGGCCTGCCAGAGATCTTCCGTGCCCGGGTACTGGCGGTGATGGGCTTTGCCAGCAGCGGCTTTCTGCTCTTTCTACTCACCACATCCAATCCCTTTAGCCGCCTGCTACCCGCTGCCGCTGAAGGCCGTGACCTCAACCCGTTGCTGCAAGACCCCGGGCTAATCATCCATCCACCCCTGCTCTACATGGGCTACGTCGGTCTGGCAGTGCCCTTTGCCTTCGCCATCGCCGCCCTGCTGGACGGCAAGCTGGACGCTGCCTGGACCCGCTGGACTCGACCCTGGACCACCGTGGCTTGGGTCTTTCTCACCCTCGGCATCACCCTCGGCAGCTGGTGGGCCTATTACGAGCTGGGATGGGGTGGCTGGTGGTTCTGGGACCCGGTGGAAAACGCATCCTTCATGCCCTGGCTCATCGCCACTGCACTGATTCACTCACTGGCGGTGACTGAGCAACGTCAGGCCTTCAAGGCCTGGACCGTATTGCTTTCCATTTTCGGCTTTGCACTCAGCCTGCTCGGTACCTTTCTGGTGCGTTCCGGAGTGCTGGTTTCGGTACACGCCTTTGCCACCGATCCGGCCCGTGGCATCTTTATCCTGGCCTTCCTTACCATCGTTATTGCCGGTGCGTTACTGCTCTTCGCCTGGCGTGCCCACGCCATCAGCGGTGGTGGCAACTTTGAGGGTTTCTCGCGAGAAACCCTGCTGCTGGTGAATAACGTACTGCTGGTAGCCGCCAGCGCTACCATTCTGCTCGGCACCCTCTATCCCTTAATTACCGATGCCTTGGGGCTGGGGAAAATCTCCGTGGGACCACCCTATTTTGAGCGCGTCTTCGTGCCACTCATGCTGCCATTGATCCTGATCATCGGTCTTGGCCCCTTAACCCGTTGGAAGAGTGATCGCCCGCAACGTCTGGCCCCCAAACTGCGTTTTGCGCTACTGGTGAGTGTGGCCGCGGCTATCGGCCTAGTGGTGGCATTGTGGCCCGCCGGATTGATGGTGCTGCTTAGCCTGACGCTGGCGATTTGGGTCGTAGGAGGCACAGTGCAGGGCCTGATCAGCCGGATCAGTGGCAAAACGAATAAGTTACAAGCATTGCTCAGCCTGCCACGCAGTTTTGTAGGCATGAGCCTCGCCCATGTGGGCATGGCTGTGTTCATCATCGGAGTAACGGTCACCAGCGCCTTCAGCATAGAGCGGGATGTACGCCTAGCCTCCCAAGGCACTGAAACGCTAGCCGGTTATCGCTTTGAGTTTCTAGGTACGGAACGTGTGCAAGGCCCCAATTACCGTGCCGAGCGTGGGGATATCCGGGTGTACCGCGAAGATCGAGAAGTCGCCCGTTTACAGCCGGAAAAACGTGTCTATCTGGCCCAGGGCCAACCCATGACCGAGGCCGCCATCGATGCCGGCTTTTTACGCGATCTCTATGTCGCGCTGGGGGAATCCCTAGACGACGGGGCCTGGACCCTGCGGCTTTATTTCAAACCCTTTATCCGCTGGATCTGGCTGGGGCCACTGTTGATGGCCCTGGGCGGCCTGCTAGCGGCCTCGGATCGACGCTATCGACTGCGGGCTAAAACAGCATGAATGCGAACTCCTCAGGTCTGCTCCGCTGGTTAGTATCGATGCTGCTTGCCAGTAATTTTTTGTACGGCACAACCACGCTAGCCGAGAGCTTCGAGCCACGAAACTTTAATAATCCCGTACAGGAAGCCCGCTACAAAAACCTTATCCAGGAGCTGCGTTGCCTGGTCTGTCAAAACCAGAATATTGCCGATTCCAACGCCGAACTGGCCGCTGATCTACGCCGTGAAACCTACAAGATGGTGCACGCTGGTGCCAGCGAAGCCGAGGTAAAGGATTTCATGGTCTCGCGTTATGGCGACTTCGTGCTCTACAACCCGCCGCTAAAGACCACCACTTGGCTACTCTGGGGCGGCCCCTTTCTATTCGCCATCGTCGGTCTCTGGCTACTGTTGCGCATGCTCTCGCGTCGCCGCAGTGAGGCAAAGTCTCCGGAGCTTTCACAGGCCGAGCACGCGCGTATGGAGCAACTACTCCACGGTAATGATAGCGACGGAGAACAATCGTGATGGGCCTATGGCTGAGTGCAGCCCTGATGGTGGTCATGGCACTGGCCTTGCTGCTGCCCCCCCTATTAAGAACACAGTCTAAGCGAGCCCCTGCGGTCGATCGCCAGCAACTCAATATCAACATTTACCGTAGCCGTCTAAAGGAACTGGAACTCGCCTTCAATGAGGGCGAGCTGGATAACGACGACTATCAGGCTACCCGGGCGGATCTGGAGCGGGCGATGATCACTGATGTACCCGTGGAACAGGCGACCCAAATCACTGATGGATCTACCCATCCACTAACCGCGGTATTGCTTGCCGTCGCAGTGCCGGCGGCGGCCCTTGGCCTCTATCTGACTCTCGGCACTCCACAGGCGCTCTCTCCTTCAATAGAAGGCACCCAGATTTTGGCTGGCGAAAACACCGGCAATGCACAGCAGTTACCCTCGGTCGAAAGCATGCTGGCCAGCCTGCAGTCACGGCTAGAGACTAACCCCGAAGATGCAAAAGGCTGGCGCCTACTCGGGCGCACCTACGCCCATCTCGAACGCCTTGAAGAGGCATCAAAAGCCTATGCCCAGGCACTGGTCCTGCAGCCAGGCAATGCTGATGCCATGATCGATCACGCTGAGATTCTTGGCCGACTGGCGGGCGACCGGCTGCAAGGCCAAGCGCTGGAGTTGATCCACCGGGCATTGAGCGTGGCTCCGCTGCACAAACGTGCCTTGTGGCTGGCGGGCTTCGGCGCTCTGCAAACGGGCGACAATGCGAACGCCATAAGCTATTGGGAAAAATTGCAGACTCAAGGAGGGCTTGAGCCTCAAGAGGTAGAAATAGTCAGCCGTTTGTTGGCACGGGCGCGGGGAGAAATGGCACCCGCCCCTTCTATCCCGCCTTCATCGCCTGGTACCAGCGACATTCATATAAAGGTACGCGTTGAGATAGCACCGGAATTAAAGGCGCAGACAACTCCCACGGACACCGTTTTCATCTATGCCCGTGCGGCCGAAGGTCCACGCATACCGCTCGCCATCGTCCGCAAGCAGGTGCGCGATCTACCTCTCACCGCCGAGCTGAATGATGCAATGGCCATGAGTCCAGAGTTCCGCCTGTCGCTGTTCCCCGAAGTCATCATCAATGCGCGGGTATCCAAATCCGGCGATGCCCGGCCCGGTAGTGGTGATTTGCTCGGGACCAGTGCCCGCCTTCAAACCGCAGATCAGAATGAAGTAGCCATCACCATCAATAAGCGACTTCCTTAGCCATGACCCAAGTGAGAACTTTATTCGATGACATCCTCCACTGGCTTGGCTTTGATGCCACTACCGTCAGCCATACCGAAAAGCTCATCGCCACGGCAGGTGCCTTCGTAGGGATTTTCATCACCGCCTGGATTAGCCTGCACATCGTCGGCCTACCAGCAGCCTTCATGATTGTGGGGTCCATCGGAGCCTCCGCGGTACTGCTTTTTGCCGTCCCCCACGGCCAGCTCTCACAACCCTGGGGGGTCCTTGGTGGCCACCTCATTTCGGCCCTGGTGGGCGTGAGCTGCGCAAAATACGCACCAGGCGGACCAACCCTGGTGATAGCACTTACCGTTTCGCTAGCCATCGGCGCCATGCATGCGGCCCACTGCATCCATCCCCCGGGAGGCGCCACGGCGTTGATAGCGGTGATGGGTAGTGCTGATATTCAGGCCCTGGGCTACGGCTACGTCATCATGCCCATAGGCGTTAACGTCCTGCTGCTGCTAACCATCGCCTTCATCTTCAACTACCCCTTCGCATGGCGACGTTACCCGGCGGCACTGCATGCCCGCCATTACCCCCGACGTGACGACCCCACGGGTATACAGCCTGAGGATATCGAGCATGCCCTACAGACCCTCGACACCCCCATAGACGTGCCCGACGACGAGTTACGCCTGATTTATAAACTTGCAGAACAACACGCCGTCAAACGCCGCCTGAAAAACCGCGGGTACCCTCAGGGATGAGGGGTATAGCGTCAGCCGTCTGGAACGAATGGCGATGAACCCTCAAGGCTAAGGGATACCCCCAGGGATGGGGGGTATGCCGCCAGATGTCGGGAACAGATGGCGGCGAGAGGGGTATGCTGCCAGACGTCGGGAACGGATGGCAGTGAATCCCCAGTAGGTAGCCCAGATAAAACAACGTGGCACCCGGGAAATATTCCGCTTTACGCCAGGCCTCAACCCCCTTCACCGAAGGCCTCGCTTATCTGTTATACTTCGTCGGCTTAGGACGCTTATCGGTTTGCGTCTCTCTGAAGACGGCTTCCGTCGTCGTTATACATTCCCTTTACCGGATCCCCTTAAGACCGTCCCCGCATGCCATGCATCGGGTAGGTAGATCCCGGAGCATTATTTTCCATGTCATTTGAAAACCTCGGCCTGTCGGCCGAATTGCTGCGCGCGATCGCAGACCAGGGCTATACCGAAGCAACCCCGGTACAACAACAAGCTATTCCCGTCATTCTTGAAGGCAGAGACATTCTTGCCGGCGCCCAGACCGGCACTGGCAAGACCGCCGGATTTACCCTGCCGCTGCTGCAAATACTCAGTCAGCACGCCCAGGGCAAAGGCCAACGCCCGGTGCGCGCACTGGTCCTGACCCCCACCCGCGAGCTGGCCGCCCAGGTTGAACAAAGCGTCAAGACCTATGGCAAACATCTACCGTTGAATTCAACGGTGATCTTCGGCGGCGTCAAAATCAATCCACAAATTGCCCAACTTCGTAAGGGTGTGGATATCCTGGTAGCCACCCCCGGCCGTCTCCTCGACCATCTTGGCCAGAAGACCCTGAATCTTTCCCATGTGGAAATCCTGGTGCTGGACGAAGCGGACCGTATGCTGGATATGGGTTTCATCCACGATATCCGTAAGGTGTTGGCACACCTGCCCGAAGAACGTCAGAACCTGATGTTTTCGGCCACCTATTCCAATGAAATAAAACGCCTGACCAGCACCATGTTGAATAATCCAGCGATGGTCGAGGTCGCCCGGCGCAATGTAGCAGCGGAATCTGTCGAGCAGTTGGTGCATCCGGTAGACAAGAAGCGAAAACCCGCCCTATTGTCCTATTTAATCGGCTCAAAAAACTGGAAACAGGTGCTGGTATTTACCCGCACCAAACACGGCGCTAACCGCCTGGCCAAACACCTGGAAAAGGACGGCTTAAGTGCTGCCCCGATCCACGGAAACAAAAGTCAGGGTGCACGCACTCGTGCGTTGGCCGGCTTTAAAAAGGGTGAGATCCGCGTACTGGTGGCCACCGATATCGCCGCACGCGGGTTGGATATCGTGCAATTACCCCACGTGGTGAATTACGAACTACCCAACGTCTCGGAAGACTACGTGCACCGCATCGGCCGTACTGGTCGAGCAGGGCTGGAAGGACAGGCTATCTCGCTAGTCTGTGTAGATGAACTCAAACTACTGAAAGACATTGAGCGCCTGCTCAAGCGCGATATTCCGAAAGAAGTTATTGAGGATTTTGAGCCGGATCCCGATATTAAGCCCGAGCCAATCCAGAACGGCCGTAACCGGCCTTCAGGTGGTGGTCGCCGCCAACAGCGTGGCCGCCCATCCGGTGGACACAAACGGCCTAGGGCAGGCGCAAACAAGGGAAACAACGGCGGTAACAACTGGAGATCAACCGGTACCCGCTAAGCTCTTTCACATCACCCATAACGCAAATACGAGCCCGTTGTAGGGCACACAAGATGTGCCCTACAACTCCAATTTCTGAGATCCGCAGATGAGTAGATTTTCCGTAAAAGTAGGCCTCAGCTGAAGTAATACGCCACTGAGTCTTGCGAGCTCCTCATCCGAGCTCGCGATGCGTATCGGTGTGTTGGCCAAAACATTTCTCCAGACAAAGCACCAACTTTTAACGCCAACCCAGCACGCTTGCATAACATCTGCCTCAGACACGCCGATTTTAGCGTCGCTCTGGTGGAAATTGCTATGTTTTTCACCTCAACGATTACATTCCAAATGTTTTATTCAGAAACCATATTTATCTTTTATTGGCTTTCTTTTCCCTTTTTTCACTACGCTTTTCTTTCAACGTTTTTTCAGATTTCTTTTTAACTGCTTTTTTTGCATCTCGACCTTTAGCCATAAGTCTCTCCTTAGTATTTGTTAATTATTAAATACCCTTAACCGGACTGCATCAAGAATATAGCAGGATTTATAGTGGACACGGTTTTGGCCAAGGATGGCCTTATGTCGCGGAGCACAGCGAAGTGCGGGAGCCGTCCCCCTACGAACGCCAGCCAATGATGAAATAATTGTACTCCTGCTTCCCGCCACCAGGGGTCGCATGCATATCGGTGAGTGAGTCGAGCACCACCAACTCATCGCCCAGCACACTCTGTATTTTCTCCTCGTCGTAGCGTTCTACCGGCAGTCCACTGCAGGACTCTGGCCCGTGCAGGGAGAAGGTGCCGATGATGGAATGACCCTTCGGAGCCAGATGTTCCTTAAGCACGGCCACGTATTTTTTCCGGTCTTTGGCATCAATCAAAAAATGGAAAACGGCGCGGTCGTGCCAGACATCAAATGACTGTCCGAGAGCAAGCCGGGTGATGTCGTCCACCCGGTAATCAGGTACATCGCCCCGCGCTCCCAACCGCTCCCGGACGATGGACAAGGCCTTTTGCGAAACATCAACGAGAGTGATTTTGCTAAAGCCCCGCTCGATCAGCTGGTCCACCAACGCCGAGGCACCGCATCCAACCTCAATGACTGATTGCTCTGTCAAAACCCCGATCTGGTCCAGTAATCTGAGCGAGATCTCGGGAGATTCCTGATACCACCCGACTTCCCGATGGTCCCTGCTTTGATACACCTTTTCCCAGTGCTGTTCACGTTGTGTCATCAAAACTCCTCCAAATTAGCTGGCCGGCACGCCCTACATACGATGTGGCTTGTAGGTAATACCATTTGCCTCTTGCAACTCCCGCACATAGCGAATGATTAAGTCCACCTGACGCTCTGACACCTCGGGTACGGGTGCCATATTGCCAAAACGCCAATGATGCTGACGCACGCCACGTTTTGCTGCCATCCGAAAGGACGGATCGGCATGATGGCCCGGATTATAAATGTCATGTAACAGCGGCGGTCCCTGCTCCGTACCCGTAGCATTTTCACCGTGGCACTGGACACAATACTTCTCAAATGAACGCTTGCCAGCTACCGCCCGAGGTGAAAATTCAGGCACGGTAATCGATGCCGTTTTCAGATCTCCCGGGAACCTGCCGGGGCGCAACATCACACCGCCCACGATTGCTGACACCATCACGATGAAACCGAAAATCTTGCCTTGCTTGCTAATTTCCACACGCTTTCCCTTATTTATATCAACCTAACCAGGTGCAAAACCTCTGTTCTCTTCGTCATCCCTCCACATGCAGAATAGAACAGAGGAACCCTAAAACCAGAAGCTGAACCCGCCCAGCACGGAAAAGACATTGATATCCTCGCCTTCATCCCGGGCCAGGTTTGCCGTGCTGCCAATCTTTCGCTCCCAGTTGATACCAATGTAGGGAGAAAATTCACGCGCCACCTCGTAACGCAGCCGCAGGCCCAGTTCCAAGTCATTGATACCGGACCCAATACCCAGTTCCGCTACTTTCTGAGCTGCAACATTCACTTCGGCTGAAGGTTGCAAGATCAGCTTCTGGGTCAACAGGATGTCGTATTCCGCATCAAATCGTACGGAGATATCGCCCTCCTCACTGACAAACAGCGAGCTGTCCACTTCAAACCATTGTGGAGCCAGCCCCTGAAAGCCGATCACGCCATAGGCGCGCTGTGGATGTGGCTGAAAGTCGTAGCGCACCCCGAGCTGCAGGTCCCAGAATTTCGACACCAGACGGCTATACAAGAGCTGAAACTCCGCCTGTTCGAGATGGCCATTGCGCACCTTCTCGCCCTCGGTCTTGAAGGCGAGCTTGTGGTAGTCCGAACCCACCCAGCCTCCGGCATCCCAGGTGACCACATCGTTTCCATCCACCGCCCGGTATTCCAATTGATCCACCTTGAACAGGCTGAACATTTTTTCTTCCGCCGCACTGGTGGTTCCCGCCCAGGTGGCAAGCAGTACGAGTACCAGAACGGTCCCGATGTGCGGCAAACTATATCTTTGTAACGGTATGCTCAGAACCTTGGTATGTCGGGATGGCTGTAGATGATTTCTGCTTGAGATATTCATTCGACGATGACCTCCCGAAACATGCCGGTGGCAAGATGGTAGAAAAGATGACAATGGAAGGCCCACTTGCCAAGGGCATCCGCCGTGAGATCGAAATAGACCATCTCGCCGGGTTTCACATTGATCACGTGCTTGCGCGGGCCGAGCGGGCCCTGGCCGTTGTCGATCTCCATCCAGTGGCCGTGCAGATGCATGGGATGGTTCATCATCGTCTCGTTGACGAACTTCACCCTTACACGCTCGTTATGGCGCAGGCGGATAGGTTCCGCCTCGGAGTATTTCTTGTCGTTGATGGACCAGAAGTAGCGCTCCATATTGCCCGTGAGACGGAGCTGTATCTCACGTTCCGGGGGCTTTTTCTCGTAGGGAACTAGGCTGCGCAGATCCTGGTAAACCAGAGTCCGGTAGGCAGCGGTTTCGGCACCGCTCCGACTCATGGGCATGCCCTGCTTCATCCCGGGCATGGAGGAGCCATGATCCATTGGCATCCCCGGCTTCATGCCGGGCTGCATCGGCTGGCCCGTCATTCCGGGCATCATGGCCTTGCCATGCATTTTCTGATGCATGGAAGCCATGGAGGAACTCCCCTCAGACTTATGCATACCGTGTTGCATGGGAGCTTTCCCGGTGTGCATCGACCGATGCATTTCAGGCATAGGCGAGGTTTTTTTCATTGCCTCCATATCATGCCCAGCATGTCCGCTTCCCATATCCGCCATGGTGAGCAGGGGCCGCTCGCGCAGTGGGGGAATCTCGGCGGTCATGCCCTCCCGGGAAGCCAGGGTGCCGCGGGCATACCCGCTGCGGTCCATGGACTCGGCGAAGATCGTGTACGCCTTACCGGCCTCCGGCTCGACGATGACATCGTAGGTTTCCGCCACTGCGATGCGGAATTCATCCACCACGACCGGCTGTACATTTTGACCGTCGGACTGCACCACAGTCATTTTCAGACCGGGAATACGCACATCGAAAAAACTCATAGCCGCGGCGTTAATAAAACGCAGGCGAACTCGTTCGCCTGCTTTGAAGATACCGGTCCAGTTGCTTTCTGGATCCTTGCCATTGAGGAGAAAGGTATAACCGCTGACGTCAGCAATGTCGGTGGGATCCATGCGCATCTGGCCCCACGCTTGGCGATCTTCAATGATCGAATCCTTCGCCGCTTGAGACTTTGCGGCACCCAGTTCCCGCATCAGATCACCGAGGGTGCGCTTGTTGTAGTTGTAGTAATCACTCTGTTTTTTCAGCTTCGACAGGATCTTTTCCGGCTGTTCATTGCTCCAATCTGAAAGTATGACCGTGAATTCCCGATCATATTTCACCGGGTCCTCACCTGCAGGGTCAATGATTAGTGGTGCGTAGACACCCACCGGCTCCTGCAAGCCTGAATGTCCGTGGTACCAGTAGGTTCCATTCTGACGAATCTTGAATTTATAGGTAAAACTTTCCCCCGGTTTGATGCCGGGAAAGCTAAGCCCCGGAACCCCATCCATTGCCGTAGGCACCAGTAAGCCGTGCCAGTGCAAAGAGGTGTCGGTAGCCAGACGGTTGGTGACCTTGATCGCCACATCCTCGCCTTCCTTAAAGCGCAACAGGGGGCCAGGCACCGTGCCGTTAATGGTGATAGCAGACTGGCTCTTTCCACCGACTTCGATAACCCCTTCATCAATCACCAGGTCATAGCTTGCGGCGTAGGAGCTGGGGGCCAGTCCACTAGCAAAAAGCAACAAAATTGCAACGAAACGTGACATGTAATACTCCTAAACATTCGGCACCGCGCTATGTGTTCGCGGCACTCTTAATAGCGGCTTTCAAAGCGATAGGTAGTTGAGGCCCTTAGTGTTTAACCTTCACCTGCTTGTCCGGCACAACATCAATTTCACCCATCATCCCCGCCTGATAATGCCCAGGAAGATTGCAGGCAAATTCAAGCCCCTTAGCCGCATTGAAGGTCCACAGGATCTCGGCGGTTTGTCCGGGAGAAACAAGCACTGAATTGGGATCATCGTGATCCATGGCCATGCCGTGTTTGGAAGTAGAAATGCCAGTGGGGGTTAACATCCCATGAGACATCATGGTCGCCATCTGTTTCTGGTGCTCGCGATGCATCTTGGGCGATCCCAGATTGAATTCATGTAATAACTGGCCACGATTCTCAATCACAAAACGAAGCGTTTCGCCTGCCTTTACCTTGAGTGACGGCAAGTCAAAACGATTGTCGGTGGCAACGATATGGATAGTCCGGTCGGCCTTAACCCCTTTGGCAGGGGGGGCACCAAAAGGAAGGGCATGTCCACCGTGCCCTTCGGCAGATTGAGTAGCCATCGCTCCGTGGCCATGACCATCTGAATGCATGCCGGCGGCATTGGCGATGGAAATGCCTGATAGGGCCAAGGCACCACACAGGGGAATCAGGGAAAATTGGATGTTTTTAAAAGACATATGCTCACTCCAAACAATGCATGAATACATGCGCCACCACGCGCTACACACACGCGGCAATACTTTTAAGGTTTGTTTGACTCAGGCTGAGATGGCGCGCACAAGGACGCACCTGCCTGAGGCCATTACGAAGGAGTGATGGTTACCGGGGAGGCCGCAAGAGCGGTGAATGGTGTTGCGTGTCCAGCGTTAATATCGGCCCGGAGATACGAGCCTCAGAAGCAAAAGAAAAGGTGGTTGAAGACTGAATCGGCAAGGCACTTACCGCACCACAGGAAACACCACAATGTTCATTGCCGTGACCATGGGACTCGTGGTCGTCCCGATCACCAAGTGACCATTCAACATGCACACCATGATCGTGCTGTATCTCCACCGCAGCCTCCACCTCCACCATCGGCAAAACCAAGGCGGCAGCAGAAAACCCGGACAACAGGCTTGCTAGCAATGAAATAACAGCAATAAAACGCATGGGTGGCACGGCCCAATGAAAAAGAGTACTTACTTTAAGGCATGAAAGGAAAAGGGTACAGCGCTTTGGCGATCACCAGAAACAAAATAACCCTTTCAAATCATAGGATTAAGATTCCAGTTGCGGGAAGGTTTGGCAACAAATATTTAAGCTTTGTGACGCATTTCCAACAATCCCACGGTCAGCGAAAGCAATGGCGGGATAATCGCAAGGGTCAAAATAGCGGAGAGGGCCAGACCACCAATCACCACCGATCCGAGGCCGCGGTAGAGCTCCGAACCCGCGCCTGGAAAGAACACCAACGGCAGCATGCCGAAGACCGAGGTAAGGGTGGACATGAAGATTGGGCGGATGCGGTTACGGGTGGCTTCGAGGATTGAGTCGCGCGCGCTCATGCCGTCCTCGCGCAGGTGAAACAGGGTTTGGTGCACCAGCAGGATGGCATTGTTGACCACGATGCCAATGAGGATGACAAAACCTAGCAGTGTCAGCATATCGAGCGGCTGGAAGTAAAGGAGATTGAGCAGGGTCAACCCACCCACACCACCGGCGGTGGCGAGCGGCACTGACAGTACGATGATGGCGGGATAAACGAAGCTCTCGAATAACACCGCCATCACCAGATAGACGATGACCAGCGCGATGAGCAACTGCCAGACCATAGCCTCCCAAGTCTCGGTCAACTTGTCAGCGGTACCGGACATGCGCACCCCCACACCCTCCGGCAAACCATCGGAGGCCATCACGTCGATAACATCACGCTGCAGGATCTCCATGGCCTCTTCCAGTGCCAGCTGTGGAGAGGGACGGATCTCCAGGGTGACGGTACGTTCACGCTCATGGTGACGGATCTCTGTAGGACCCGAGGTAAGTTGTACGTTGGCAAGGGAGTGCACTGGCAGAATCAAGCCGGAGCGGGTTACCACTGGCAGATTATCGATTTGCTGGGTGTGAATCAGGCTGTCCTCGGGTCCCGCCAGCATCAGATCAAGCCGCCGTCCATCCACCGTCACCTCGGCCACTCGCAGGCCATCGTTATACATGTCGATGGTGTCACCCAGATCACGCACGCTGACACCCGCATCAGCCAAACGTACTCGGTCCGGAATAATGCGCAGCTCCGGGGCACCCAACTCCAGCCCGGGGCGCGGACGCATCTGGTTGCCCTCACTACGCGGCATTACCCTGCTCACCAACCTCACTGCCTTGCGGGCAAGCGCCAGATTCTGTTCCAGCTCAGGGCCAGAAATGTTGAGATCGATCTTACGTCCGCCACCGATGGCACGACCGAAGATAGAGGGCTGGTTGATGAAACCAAAGGTACCGGGTTCGCTGAATATCGGCTTCGTCAGTACCGGAATCAGCTCCGCTACCCGGCTGGCCTCCTCGGCCATGGCGCCCACAAAGGTACGCGCCGGAGTGGCGACGAAAAAGAAGTTTTCAACCCGCGGCGGACCATCCGGTGCAACCTCACCATTCCATAGTGGCCGTACCGTTGCCTCCACGCCACGTGCGATCTCTGTGGTGGTCTGAAGGTTATAACCCGGCGGCGGCATCACTACCCCAAAAACCAGGTTGCGATTGCCTTCAGGCAGATATTCAAGCTTGGGGAGAAAGTGCCAAGTAGCTAGTCCAGCCATGCTGGAGATAATCAACACCATAGCCAGTGCCAGCAGCCGCGAATCCGCTACCCGTGCCGCCAGCGCAGTGGTGCCACGCACAAAGGCATGGGCAAAAGCATCAATGAAGGGCAGATGAAGGTGGCGCTCCGGGTCACCCACATCACCACCCAGCAGGCGATTGCCGAGCGCCGGGATCACGGTGATTGCTACCACCAGGGAAAGGCAAACCGAAACCGCAATGGCCACCGCGATATCCCGAAACAACTGCCCCACCTCGAGATCCAGCACCAGGATGGGAATGAATACCATCACCGTAGTCAGCGCAGAGACAAACACCGCGCCCCATACCTGGCGGGCCCCGTAATAGGCTGCTTCATTGATCGGCCTGCCCGCCTGGCGCAGGCGATAGATATTCTCCAGCACCACGATGGCGGCATCCACCACCATCCCCACGGCAAAGGCGAGTCCAGCCAAGGAGATCACATTGAGCGAGCGGCCAAGTGCCGCCATGGCTACGAAGGAACCGATGACCGACACCGGAATGGCCAGCGCCACCACCAGCACCGCACGCATGGAGCGCAGAAAAAGCAGCAGGATAAAGGCCGCCAGCGCGCCACCTAGGTAGATGTTTTGCTCCACCAGATTGATGGCGGAATTGATGTAGACGGTCTCGTCGTAGACCTGTTCAAAACTGAGTTCTTCACGCGCCGCCGGCCCCGCAGCCAGCTCCTTCACCGCCGCACGCAGTCCGGCCATGGTCTCGATGACGTTGGCACCCACCTCACGGGTGGCACTCATGGCCATGGAGGGCGAGGCCATGTGGCGAATGCGTGCACGGGGTTTCTTGTGGGCATAACCCACCTCGGCAATATCGCCCACGGTTACCCGCGCCACACGCCCGCTTTCCGTCGCTCGCTCACTGCGCAGCAATACCTGGCGAACCTGTTCAATGGTGCTTAGTTCGCCCTCAGTACGCACCACATAGCGGCGCTTGCCCTCCTCCACATCACCAGCGGAGACCGAGGCATTGGCAGCACGCAGCGCTCGCACCACATCGGGCACGGTCAGCCCAAAACGGGCCATACGTGCCGGGTCCAGCACCATCCGCAGTTCCCGCTCACCACCCCCGTAGACATTAATGCGCCCAATGCCGGGCACCCGCTCCATGCGCTCCTGCAAAATATCCTCGGCAAAATCACCATAGGTGTGGATCGCCTCGCGATCCCCGTCCTTGCCCTTGAGGATGAACCACGCGATGGAATTGTCCTCGCTGCCCACGGTGCGCAGTGTTGGTTGGTCCACCTCTTCGGGATAGGAGCTCACCCGATCCAGGCGATTCGCCACCAGCAGCAAGGCACGATCCATGTTCATGCCCACGTGAAACTCCAGCGTCACCTGGGCGCGGCCATCCTGGGCCGAACTGCGCATCTCTACCACGCCTTCGAGCCCCTTTAACACCTCTTCCTGCTGGTTAACCAGCTCCCGCTCCACCTCCGCCGGCGCTGCCCCAGGCCACTCGGTACGCACAGTAATCACCGGACGGCTGACATCCGGGGCAAGCTGAATGGGGATGGTGCGAAAGGCTACCAGGCCAAACATCACCACCATCATCACCGCGGAAATAACGGCAATGGGACGGTGGATGGAGAGGCGAATAAGGTCCATATTTGAAAGTGTCGAGTTAGCGTCTAGCGGGCTAGTGTCTTACTTTTTGTCCAGGGCGTAACCGTTCATTGCCGCGGGTCACCGCCAACTCTCCCGCTTGCAAGCCGGACAGCACCTCCAGACGATTGCCTGAAGAGACGCCCAAACGCAGTTTGCGTTGTTCCACGATGCCCTCTGTTACCACGAAGGCGAAATATTTATCACCCCGATTGATCACCGCATCCTTGTGTACCGAGAGCAGCTCACGCGCCGCCGCCACCGGCAACTTTACTATCACTGATTGATTGACCGCCAACGACCGCCCTGTGTCGTTAAACAAGGGGCGAAAGCGTACCTGGCGAGTACGGGTCAGAGGGTTTTCGTTGGGTACGATGGCACGCACCCGCGCACTGTGCAGGCTGCCATCTTCCAACTCGATAGCCACCGCCACCTTGCCGCGTAGCCCCGCCAACTGACTGGCCGGGACATCCGCCTCGATCTCTAGATCCGCATCATTGACCATGCTGACCACTGCATCACCAAGCGACAGAAAAGCACCGGGGGAGACATAACGACGGGTGATCACACCATTGTAGGGGGCGCGAATTTTCGTACGTTCAAGATCAATGGTGGCTATACCTAACTCCGCACTAGCCCGCGCAATGCTCGCCTTGGCCTCCTCAATCTCGCTTTCATAGCGGGCTACTTCTTCAAGCTTGTCTTCATAATTCGCCTTGGGAAAGGCCGGGGAACCTTTCAGCTCACCAAAGCGACGTGCCTCTTGGCGAGCCAGTTTCATGCGCGCCCGAGTGGTCTGTAACCGCGCCTTTTCCAACCGTTCTTCGGCCTGGCGTCTGACCACCTCTCTGGACTGGCGTTTTCTTGCCAGCTGCGCCAGCACCGCACCCGCACGCACCCGATCACCCACCAGTACCCCCACACTCTGGACCGCACCATTCACCAGTGCCGCCACCGGCCCCTCCTCTCGTGCCACCAAGCGAGCGATTACCGGTGCGGTCTGGGTCAGCGCCTGCTGGCGCACCGCATCCACTCCCACCAAAGCAGGCGGCGGTTCCTGAGCCACTACATTAAAGCCAAGGAGGCAGAGAAATACGGATATCCACAACGGATGACGAAACATAAAAGAACTTCCTTTGGTGGGCCGCAACGGGCCACAACAGAAGGTGGAGATTATGGAAAACCCATCGGCACCACAAGCATCTGAGGATGCAAACAAGCCAACTCAGGGCAAATGCTTACGGGCCAAATAATCGTGCGACTGCATCTCTTCCAGACGGCTGCGGGTGCGCTGAAATTGTGCCAACAGGCGGCCTTCCGAGTATATGCCCACGGGCTCGGCAGCCGCCGAGATCACCAAGTTAACATTACGGTCATAAAATTCATCCACCATATGAATAAAGCGGGCAGCTATATCATTCTCCCCGCGCTGTATCACCGGAATGCCGGAGATAAATACGGTGTGATAGCAACACGCGATTTCGATGTAGTCCCCGGTGCCACGAGGGCCATCGCACAGTGCCGAAAATGAAAACCAGGCGATGCCATCTGCCAGCCGTATGGTAGGAATCGCACGTCCATCCACTTGCAAGGGCTGAGCCTCACAAATATTTTCCGGACTCAGGCTTTCGTAGGCCCTGTTCAAGGCATCCTCAGCACCATCATCCAGTGGCGTGTGGTAGATCTCGGCCCGCTCCAGGGCACGTAAACGATAGTCGTCCACTCCATCCAGATGGACGGCTTCCATATGCCTCTTAATCAAGGCAATAGCCGGCAGAAAGCGTGCACGTTGCAGGCCCTCGCGATAAAGATCGTCCGGGCCGGTATTGGAGGTGGCGACCAGCACCACCCCATACTCAAACAGTGCATCGAGCAGCCCGGATAGCAACATCGCATCGGTAATGTCCGAGACCAGAAATTCATCCAGACAAATCACCCGCCATTGATTGGCAATCTGCGCTGCCACCAGTCGCAAGGGATTCTGACGTCCGTGCAACATGCCCAGCTCATGGTGCACATGCTGCATAAAACGGTGAAAATGAATGCGTAATTTGTTGGAAAAGGGCAAGGCATCGTGAAAGGCATTGATCAGATGGGTCTTGCCACGGCCTACACCACCCCAAAGATAAAGCCCCCGGGGTGCAATAATCGGCTGAGGCCTGTTGATAAGAGCCTGCAAACGGGTGAATGGGGAGCGGTTGTGGGCTGGGGTGGTAGTCAGCGCCTCATACAGTCGCTGGGTATGCTCCACCACTAGCGCCTGTACCGGATCAGGTAGAAAACCATCCTTTTTCAGATCGGCCCGGTAGCACTCAATGGGGCTTTGGGCTGAACTCACTCGGCTATCACTTTATTTTTCGTCTGTGCAAAAATATTCGTCTCTCTTCCAGGAATCCATAGCGCGTGGCCGACCTTCACCAAATTCAGTTCAATTATGTCCCGGAAGCCGATAGATTGCTGCTCAGAATCAGTACCGCCGATAAATCCGAGTTTTGCTTCTGGCTGACCCGACGCTACGTACGACTGCTGTGGCCAGCAGTGCTAAAGCTATTGCGGGAAAATCCTCAAGTGCGGGCTCAGAGCAGTCGTTTAGATCAAGACACCGTACTCGACTTCCAACATCAGCAGGCCATCGAGCAGGGTGACTTCAGCACCGAATATCAGGCCGATGCCCAAGCAACGCCACTGGGTGAGAAACCACTGCTACTGGCAAAATTACAACCGGGAAAAGGCAAGGATGGTCCGGTGCTACACCTGGCGCCAATCAAGGGGAACGGAGTCAACCTGGCGCTTCCAGGTCCCTTGCTGCACGGCTTTGCCCGTATGCTTCAGCAAGGCGCCAAACAAGCAGAATGGGGGCTAAACCTTAGCCTGAAGCAGAGCTCGCCAGCCGGCCGCACCCACTGAAGCCAATAAACCGGCCGTGAGAAGGCATCAAGGCTTTACCAAACCGCGGGCCCGACGCCGGCGTCGAAGGACCGTAGCGCTGATAGCCAGCACCGCAAATACTGCCATACCCATACCGATAGCGGGCAAGCGCGAGGATTGCCCCACCTGCAGTGGAAATTCCAAACGATAGGGTTCTCCCCCCGCCTCAAAGTCCACCAGGATGGTGTATTTCCCCGCCGCCTCCAGGCTATAACCTTGGCGGTGCACCCCGTCATCCGGACCCTGACTACCCAACACGTGTTCCTCGGCACTGGCAAACCAGCCCGCCTCCCGCACCTTGAAGCTCATCTCCCCATCAAAGGGACGGCCATCCTTAAGATAGGACGCATAGACGTTGATTCGCCCACGCTCACGGGGTTGGGGAAAGGCGGGAAAGGCCATGTAGCTGATAGCAAATTCACCCACCTGTAACTCTACTTCGGAGCCCGGCGGGGTGTTGGAATCCTCGCCCAGACTATAGGCGGGACGACCGAGCACATGGTGTGCCTGCGCCGCTCCCATAAAAAATATAGCCACAATTAAAACGCCTAAATAACGAAAACACACAATTCTTGCTCTCCTAATGTTCTACGCCACTCGTGGTCGCACATGAATGGCCAACGCTGGATGCGGGCAGATCTCCACGCATAGGCCACAGCCAACACAACCGTCACGCACCACTGGTCGATAGATATTGGCAAACTCAAAATTAATCGCTTTGTTGCCCACCGGACATACCGTGACACAGGCACCGCAGACACCCCGATCCAGCCACGGATAGCAGGTGTCACGGTCTATTTTAGCGATGCCCATATCAATCTCCTGGCGCGGAATAACCCGCAAGGCATCGGTAGGACAGACTTCCATACACTTGCCGCAGAGAATGCAGGCGCTGGCCCGTGGATCGATATAGGGCGTGTTCACCGCCCCGCCGCCGGAACGCGTATAGAACTCGATACAGCGTGGCGGGCACACCTCGGCGCAAAGACCACAACCAATACAGGCGGCGGTGAAGTCGCGCATATCGGCAAGTGCTCCCGGCGGACGCAAATGACTGGGGTCTGCCACCGCGATCGGTACAAGGAGACGGGAGATCCCAAAGGGCAGAGCACCGCCTGCCAGCAGCGCTAGAAAGGCCAGTAAACGACGCAGCAAGCCTCGACGTTGCATTAGTTTTCACCTGGCGTGTGAGCAGCCCCGTGGCGCAGATGGGTGCGCCCCAAATGCCCGGCACCCTGTGCCGGCAGGTCGGTTAAGGCAATTCGGAAGGCCAAGGCATCAGTGGGACAGACGGCCATGCAAGCAGTGCAATTATTACATTCCTGACCAAAGCCATCGCGCATGGGTAGTAGGCCGAATTCACACACCACATCACATTTGGTGCAATCGTTGCACTGCTCTACCTTACGGGCAATACGCAACAGCCGATAACGCCCCAACAAGGAATACAGCGCCCCACCGGGGCAGAGATAGCGACAAAAACCCCTTCGGGCCACCAGCAGATCAAACAGCAGGGTCAGCGCGAAAAATACTGTTCCCGCTCCGAAGCCCCCCAAAGCAATGGCGTAATAGAGTTCTCGACCAATGATCGCCGGAGGATAAATGATGGCAAAAAATATCGAGCCGGTGGCAACCGATAGCAGCAGCCCCACGGCCAATACGCCGTATTTGAAACGCAGGTCAAAATGACGTGTAGGGGAACGTAAACCCAAGGCCCTGAGCCAACGGGAAAGCGCGCTGTTAATCTCATAGAGTAGGGTGGCGGGACAGACCCAGCCGCAGAAAAAGCGCCCCAGCAACACGGTAAGGATGATTGGGATCAGGGCGCTTAACAGGAAAGGGCTATACACCCGGGCACCTGCTGCAATCTGCCCCACCACTGCCAGCGGATCGCTGAGCTTGAGGTCGAAAATACTGGCCGACCAGGTAGTGCCCTTAATGGCGTCTAAATCCTCCGCCGGGTCGTTGGTGAAGGACTCAGTGAGCCACTCCATAGCGTCGTAAAGCCGCTGTTCCGTGGGCGCCAACAGATCATAGGCATAGGCCGCCCGATAACTCTGATAAATACTGAGAAAGGGCAGCAGGATCAGCGCCGCAAAGATGAGCGTCAGGGTCGCCAGACGCAATTTGTTCAGATGACGTAGCATGAATTTAACTCATGGCTGTCCCACGGCGATCCGGGATGATGCGGATGGCCTGTGGGATCTGTATGCAGGAGCGCTCGCAAATGCCACAGCCGACACAGCCGTCAAGCACGTGGGGCTGCTCTAACCGGCCCACTCGAATGGCGATGTCCGGCAACGGGCAGGCCCGATAGCAGACACCACAGGTCTTGCCCTGCCAGGATAAGCAGATGCGCTTGTCCACCCGCGCCGTCCCCATATGGACCTTGTCCAGGATGGCCTCCATTTCACGTGGCACTGGCTGGATAGCACCGCTGGGGCAGACCTCACCACACTTCATGCACAGGATGCAGGCCTGTTCACGGGGAATGATGTAGGGGGTATCCACCGAGGCAAGGCCATTTTCCAAGCCAAAGTAACGAATACAGCGATTCGGACAGATCTCAGCGCACTGGCCACAATGGATGCACTGCGCGGTGAAATCCTCCTCGGCCAGCGCCCCGGGGGGACGCAGATAACGCCGGACGCCAGGGGCCGCTACAACATCGGGAACCACCGCCCCCAATGTCGCAGCCGCCACTGCGCCCTGGATCAGATCACCGAGGAAGGCTCTGCGTTGCATGGCTAAAGGCATCCACCCAAATAAAATTTACTCCGGCTGGAAGCCGTCCTCTCGCCACCACGCGCAAAGGGCACATCGATAGTGAATGGAATGAAAATGATCTCCAGAACCCGGAATAAAACCACGGTCATTAGTAGGCGGACCATGTCCGCCGCCGTCATTGAACGGCGGGCACGGCCCGCCCTACCAAAAAAGCCATTTGTGCTTCGCGCTGCATGGCCATCTCGGACCGATTAAACTTTCTCAATACGACAGGCGAGTTTCTTGAAGTCCACCTGCCCCGAGACCACGTCCCATACCCGACTGGAGGTGCTGTTTACCAGCCAGCGGTTCTTTTTCGGGTCCGCGCTATCGGCCACCGAAAGGTTCCAGGGGCTGAAGAAATAGCCCTTGGGTACCGCATTACGCACCGGTTTTACCAGGCTGTTCAAACCCACCTGAGCACGCGCCTCGAAAGAACCACGGCGGGTCACCAAGCGCACCTTATCGCGGTCCTTAATACCCAAAGCTTTGGCATCCTCGGTATGCATTTCCACATACATCTCGGGCACTAGGCGTCGAGTAGTTGGGCTACGGATGGACTTGGCGGTATGGAAATGCTCGTACACCACCCCAAGGCCCAGCCAGTAGGGATATTTATCTTTTGGAACCTTGTCCCAGTTCTTCGCCCGCAGCTCTTCATCGGGCAAATCCGGGGTCAAACCCATATCCCGAGCTTTTTTAAGTAGCGGGATATGATCGATAGTAAGTAGTCCCGGCTTGTGGCCAAACTCCATGAGCTGTTTGGTCACGGCCTCGCGCTCGCTGTAGTCCTGCTGCACGAACTTCATGTGCACCTTGCCGTCCTTGGTGCGGAAATAACCATAGGGCCTATTCTTCCAGGCTCCCTCCTGCATCATAAAGCGCCGGGTGGTACCACCGTCCTTGGCAATGGCATAGGTCGGTGCCGGCCATTGCACCCCACGCAGACGTTTTATGTGCTCGTAAGGGCTGACGCCATCGAGTTTTTCCACTTCCAACAATCCACTCAAATCCGTGTCGGTGCCCTCGGAGGCCTTGATCACATCGCGGAAGATTTCCTCGGCCCGGTAAAAGCCCTTGTCATCCCGCTTCCAGGGAAAGATGGCCTCGGCATCCAGGCCCAAAAGATGGGCAATCTCACGCCCCTTGTCGATCACCATATCCAGATCCGGACGACATCCGGGGGGTGGCTCGGCGGCCTTTTCACAGATATTCAGACGCCGCTCGGAACTGATATAAATCCCGTCTACTTCGCCCCAGGTGGCGGCGGGGAAAATCACGTCGGCATAGAGATTATTGGGGGCGTGGCGGTAGATCTCCTGCACCACGTTAAAGGTCTTCATCAGCGCCGGGCGCACCAAATTGTCCTGATCCGGCAGATCAATGTGGGTGGCATAGACGAGGAACATCGCCTTTACATCCCCCTTCAATGCCCGTTCCATCATGCCCACCGCATAACCCGGATTCTTCGAGTTCATGGCGGTGACAAGATTCTTCTCCGGCACCCGCCACGCCTTGGCCATCTTCAAGCGATGGGTCGCATTCTTCAGCGGCTGGTTGAAGGGCAAACGACCGGTGAGACCACCGGTGAAGCGTTCGCCCATGGCATTAGGTTGTCCGGTCATGGAGAAGGGTCCACAGCCGGGCTTGGCGAGATTGCCGGTCAACGTCAGCAGGTTGATGATGGCGATGACGTTATGCTGGCCATGGATATGCTGGTTGTAGCCAATCCCCCACATGATGATGACACCACCGTAGCCATCCCCGGACTGACTCTGGCGGCTACGCGCCAAACGCTTGCGAGTGGCATCGGCAAACAGGCCGGCAACACGACGAATCAGCGCCGGCGTCACCTCGTCATTACCCATGCGATCCTGCACCTGCTCCGGGCTGTAACTCTTCAATACGCCCTCGGTGTACTCCTTCCAGCCAGTGGTATGCGTCTTGAGAAAATCCCAGTCCACGACATCCTTATGCTCGGTCAGCAGCACGTGGGCGAGGGCATTCAAAAAGCTGATGTCGCCATTTAATACCGGCACATGCACGTGGTTTTTTGGATTGATGTCCGCATAACCCTGGCTGGATCCGGTGTATCGCGGGTCCACTACCACGGTAGGAATGTCCTTTTTCCTTTTATGATCTGCGGCCCGCCAGAAGATAATTGGATGGGCCTCTCGGGGGTTATGCCCGAAGTGCATGATCATGTCCGACAGCTCAATGTCCTCGTAGGCCAACGGCGGCGTATCGGAACCCAGGGTGGCGAAGTAGCCGGTCACCGCGGAGGTCATGCACATACGCGCATTGGCCTCAATGGTGTTCGAACCGAGCACCCCCTTCATGAACAGGTTTTCTATATATTGCCCCTCCATGGTGAGCTGGCCAGAGCCATAAAGCCCGATGGAATTACCGCTATATTTTTTAGCAAAATGGGCAATCTTGTGGGCCACCATTTCGGACGCCTGCTCATAGGGCACCCGGGTGAAGTGCTCCTCATCAAAGGAGCCCTTGGTGGCACTGATAAAGTCCAGGTCACCGTGGCCCGGCTTCTGCCATTCCTGCCACACATCCTTGCGGACAAAGGGCTCCCCTTCCATGCGATCCACATAGATGGGCTCCGCCGCTGTTAAACCCTTGATGCACTGCAGACCGTAGTTGGTAGGATGATCCTTATCCGGACGCATGGAGACGATACGGCCATTCTCGGCCTGGATGATGGTGCCGCAACCCACCCCGCAGTAGGGGCATTGAGCCACCGCGGTGGTACGTTTAACCCCAGGTGTGGGCGGCGTCGCCGGAGCAGCCTCCAGCTCGGGATTAGCTCCTACAAAAAGGCCCGCACCCGCAGCTGACGCAGTAATAAAAGAGCTACCCTTGATGAAATTCCGCCGAGTTACTTTGATACGTTTCATGGTCTTGTCTCTCTATGAATAGAGGTAAATAAAAAACTCTGCTTTACACTCAAACTCTACTAGCAGGCTGTTGAAGAAGACTCAGGCGAGTGCAAGACAAGGCAAAAATTGGCGAAAAAGCGGAGTTTACACATGGTAAATGAGCATTTTGAGCCGGTTTTTAACGCTGTATTGTGCCGCATGAGGGTTTTTCAGCAGCCTGCTAGCGGTTCATGCTGCGCAGGTAAGTAATGATGTCGTCAATTTCACGATCAGAGAGATCCGCTAGGCCAGTGCCACCCTGAAAACCCATCATGCGGGTACCGGAACGGCCTTCCTTGATAGTGGTGCGGATAAGGCCATCGCTCACTTTGTTGAGAAAGCCCGGCTTGCCAATTGCGGTACCAGTGCCACCAGCGGCATAACCATCCCCGGCAAAGCCGTGGCAACCAGCGCAGACCTGCTCAAACCAGAGCTTGCCCAAACGTGCGTCACCATGGGCCTCAGGCTGGGCGTTTACCGCCGCACTGCGATCGGGCAACTTGGCGTGATCGCGCAGATAGGCAACGATGGCCTTGACCCCTGAGCGGCCCAGATGGGCAAAGGGTGGCATCCCGGTGCCGCTACGACCATCGCGAATGGTGCCCATGATGTATTTATCAGTGGCCAAGCTAAGGAATTCCTTATTGGTCAGCGAGGGTGCAACACCCGGCTTACCAATAGCATCCGCCTGGTGGCAGAACCCACAGTTCTGGTTATACAGCCGCTCACCCTCGGCGACGATATTCTCTGCCGCCCACAGCCCCGTCGGCAGACTCACCAGCGAGCACAGCAACACGATCATTCCTCGGTTCCGCATCATCACGACCTCCGTCAAACCATCCCTTTAAACAAACGGGCATTTACCCGCCAATAGTTGAAATCTTAAAACCTGTATTCAGCAGGCACATTGATCGAGATCAAGTTCTTTGCAATTAACCTCACCACCCGTCATCCGAGGCCGCACGCGCCATATCCGCATGGCAATCTCCGCAAGCCACCTTGTCGCGCTCAAAACGCGCGTGTTCCCGTTCAAGAAATTCTTCTGGCAGACTGTGGGCAATGCCCTGATGGCAATCGATACAGGTACGCTGCTCAATGAAGGCTAGGCGATGTTTATCCGCTGCCACGCCCTTCTGGGCCTTCAAATCCATCGAATTAAAGGCATGGCAATTGCGGCATTCGCGAGAATCATTGGCGCGCATGGTTTCCCACACATGGGTGGCCAGAGACAGGCGCTGCGTCTGAAATTTCTCACGCGTATCGATAGTGCCAAGGAAATGCTGAAACAACTCGTTGGTAGCGTAAATTTTGCGCTTCACTTTATACAGCCATTCCTTCGGCACATGGCAATCGGGACAGGTGGCACGCACCCCGGTGGGGTTGGAAAAGTGGATGGTCTTACGGTACTCGCGGTAGACATTATCCTTCATTTCGTGGCAGGAGATGCAGAAGGACTCGGTGTTGGTGAGTTCCATGCTCCAGTTAAAGCCGCCCCAAAACAAAATACCGGTGACAAAGCACACACCCAAGGCAATGATTGGCGCGCGCATCACCTGCTGCCGCAAGCGACCCAAGGGGGAGCTCATTGGAGTCAAATAGCCCGCGAGTAGGCGCCACCCACCGCGGGTGCAGGCAGGTGGCGATCAAACGCCATGCAAATATTACGCACCAGCAAACGCCCTGGTGGCAACACGCGAATAACGCCGCCATCCAGCGACAATAGACCGTCGTCCACCATGGACTGTAAGGCCGCTTGCTCCGCCGCAAAGTGCTGCCAGAAGTTAAGCTCCCAGCGCGCCTCAAACACGGCTGGATCGAGCTCAAAGTGGCAGATGAGCTGAGTAATCACCTCACGCCGCAGGCGATCCTCGCCATCCGGTGCAAGACCACGAAAAACTGGCAACCTTCCCTCATCTATGACCTGGCCGTAGGCAGCTACCTCGCGCTCATTCTGGACATAGTTTCCGCCTACAGCACCGATGGCGCTCATGCCCATGCCCACCATGTCACACTCCGCATGGGTCGAATAGCCCTGGAAATTACGATGCAGACTACCGCGTTGCTGAGCCTTGTAGAGTTCATCGTCCGGACGGGCAAAATGGTCCATGCCAATGAACACATAACCAGCCGCACCGAGGCGTTCAATGGTGCCTTGAAGGATGCGCAGCTTTTCCTCTACCGAGGGCAGCTCCGCCGTCTTGATCTGCTTTTGTGACTTAAAGCGTGAGGGCAGATGCGCGTAGTTAAAGACCGAGAGCCGATCCGGTGCCATGGCGATCACCTTATCGAGGGTGACCATAAAGCTGTCCAGGGTTTGCAGCGGCAAACCGTAGATAAGATCCATACTCACGGAATGAAAATCGTTATTCCGCGCCGCGGTCAGGATCTGTTCGGTCTGCTCCTCGCTCTGCACCCGGTTGACCGCGCGCTGCACCGCCAGATCAAAATCCTGAACCCCCAAACTGATGCGGTTAAAGCCTAGCTCCCGCAACACCCCAACGGTAAATTCATTGGCCTCGCGCGGGTCCACCTCAATGGAATACTCCCGGCTATTGTCGGCACTAAGATTAAAATGCTCGCCCGTGGTGCGCATCAGATCACGCATCTGCTCGGGGTTAAAAAAGGTCGGTGTGCCACCGCCCCAATGCAGCTGGGTCACCTTACGGTCGTGATCATACAGGCGCCCCTGCAGCGCGATCTCCCGCTTCAAATGGCCAACATACGGCACCGCATGGGCGCGGTTTGCGGTCACTATCTTGGTGCAGGCGCAGTAGTAGCAGATGCGCGAACAATAGGGCAGGTGAAGATAAAGGGAGAGCGGGCGCGGCAGTGGTTCTTCGTTGGAATCCCGTACCCAGGCCTGATATTCCGCCTCCTGCAGCTCGGTAAACTGCAGTGCAGTCGGGTAGGAGGTATAACGCGGCCCCGCCCGGTCGTAACGGGTGATCAACTCCGGGTCAAAAACGAGTGCTTGGCTCATGCTTCCCTGGCTAGCAGGATTTCCTTAATAAGGGGCTCGAACAGCTTTTATGTGAAGAGTTTTAGCGCCTTGGCCAACCCAGCACAATGATCGAGATCAACAAAATATCATTTACTTGCCGATACATTGGCCCAAACCCCGGGGCCGCCAAGCAATACAAAACAGATCAACACCCAGCCAGGCATGCTCAGGCCCAGTAAACGCCAACTCACCTCGGCACACTCACCCGAGGCGGTAAATACCATCTGGATGGTTTCCATCAAGGGAAAGGCTTCCAGCATGTAATCGAGCCCGGGGCCACAGGCCGGAGCCTCGCCCGGGGGCAGATGCTGCAGCCACAGGTGCCAACCCGAAACACCCCCACCAGCCAGCGCCGCCAGCAACAACAAGCCCGCGTAGATGCGCGCACCGAGCATGCCAGGGTGCTGGATTGCCGCGGCGAGGAAAATCAGACCCAAGGCAAGCACCCCTACACGCTGGAAAATACATAAGGGGCAAGGATCGAGGCCAATGAAAAACTGGAACACGTAGGCGCTCACGAGTAAGCCTACGCAGGCCAATGCGCCCGCAAAATTTAGTGTCCGGCGGCTCATCATGGGAAACGTTTTCATCTTTACAGCGAATTCCGAGCTATCCCGTTCAGGCGATATTGCCGGTCTCCTCCTCCAAGGTATGGGTCACCAGTTTTTCCAGGGCATCAAGCTGATGTATAGAAACTTCACGGCGATCGACGCTGATCCAGCCCGCCTCCTGAAAATGGGCAAACTGCCGGCTCACCGTCTCCAGGGCAAGCCCAAGATAATTGCCAATATCATGGCGCGACATGCTGAGATTAAACCGCAGTGGAGAAAAGCCGCGCTCACAATAACGCCGCGATAGGTGAATCAGGAAAGAGGCCAGCCGCTCCTCCGCCTTCTTGTTGCCCAACATAAGCAACATCGCCTGCTCGGCACCGATAACCCGCCCCATGAGGCGGCGAAATTCACGATTCAATCCGGGCACTAGGGCACAGAGCGATTCCAGTCGAGCGTAGGGGAGCTCGCAGATACTGGTGGTCTCCAGGGCTATAGCGGTGCAGGTATAACTATCAGTTCCACAACCATCCAGGCCCAGCAGGTTTCCCGGTAGGTGAAAACCCATCACCTGTTCACCACCCCCGGAAGCCGGCATATGGACTTTGACCGAGCCAGAGTGAATGGCATAAAGGGCGCGCAAAGGTTCACCTCGGCGATACAACACCTCACCACGTTGCAAAGGACGACGATGGCGGACGATGCCCTCTAGCTGTGTCAGCTCGATCGGTTCGAGCCGCCGCGGCAGGCAGAGTTCCCGCAACGTGCAGTCCGCACAAGAGACCTTGAGCAGGCAAAGATTAAGGGGATCGGCGTTTTGCAGCATAGTTCAAGGATTCCATGAAACCGGATGCATTGGACCAGTTCGACGGTCGCGAATCAACCGTATCGTTGGAATGTGGATACGGTGCATTCAGGGCGAGCGCAGAGAAGATTTCCGCGCTATCATTCAACCCATACGGACAGACCTAAAGGAAGCTCTGATCTATTCATGAACTCGTACCTTGCGCCCAAGGCATCCAGCTTTATCGTTGCTGCTCTTCGCAATAGAACGACTATTACGTGCGAACAGTGCCTCAAAGCTGAATATTTTGAATCAAAATCTACTTTGCTCAGAATAAATCAAAGCTTCCCTAAAACGGCGCTACGGCACCGACGCATATTCAGAGGCTCCCATGTCTGAAGTCATCAAACGGCTGAACGCCGAACACCGCAACATCGCCAAACTGCTCGATCTCCTGGAGGCCGAGCTTGCCATCTTCCATACTGGTGAACAGCCTGACTTTGAGCTGATGCTTGATGTCATGGATTATTTGACCCACTACCCGGACACCTTCCACCATCCTAAGGAAGATCTGGTATTTGGTCGTCTGCGGCAGTTGGATGGAAGCAGTCACCATATCGTGGAAAAACTGCTGAAGGAGCACGAATCCCTGGCCCGTGAGGGAATCGAATTTCGCAATGCCCTGCGCGGCATGGTCAATGATGAGGCGCTGATGTTGCGCGATACGCTCGAGCATTTGGGCACTCACTATGCCGAAGCCCTGCGCAGCCACCTCTACACCGAAGAGGTTCAGGTCTTCCCGCTCGCCCTTGAGGTGCTAAAACCGAGCGACTGGAAGGAAATAGACGAACGCATTAATCAGCGGGATGATCCGCTATTTGGTGCAGCCGTAGCGGTAGAGTTTCAGGATCTATTTAAGGAAATCTTGCGCCTGGAAGCCGAGGACCGGCGACAGGATGCGACTGCTGACACCGCCTGATCAGCTAACCGTTCAAATAGGGTCAGTCCTTCCCGGACCACTGCCAGTCACCAGAACGGCCACCCCGTTTTTCTAACACCCGAACCGCCGAGATGCACATTCCTCGGTCCACCGCTTTGCACATATCGTAGACCGTCAGCAAGGCATTCTGGACCGTACATAGCGCTTCCATTTCCACCCCGGTACGCGCCACTGTCTCCACCCGTGCCTGGCAGGCCAGCACAGATTCATCCTCAAACAGCTGGAAATCCACCTCTACCCGAGTAAGCGGCAAGGGGTGACACAAGGGCACCAGATCCGATGTCTTCTTGGCCGCGGTAATGCCGGCAATCCGCGCGATCCCTAATACATCCCCTTTTTTATGGCCACCGTCACGAATTAATGTCAGGGTTTCTGCGGCCATACTGATGCGTCCGGCGGCCACCGCGATGCGGTGAGTCTCGGGCTTATCCGCCACATCCACCATCCAGGCGGCGCCCCCTTTGTTGAAATGGCTGAGTTCTTTCATAATGCTCCCCACCGCTAACGACCCGGGATACAGCGAGTCTCTATGTCTATTACAGTAAAGTATTTTGCCCGCCTGCGGGAACAACTGGGCCGCAGCGAGGAACAGCTTCCGGCCAGTGCAGGTGACTCGGTAGCCGCTATCTGGAAAGCCGCTACCGGCACCGATAGCCTGCCGGATGGCATTCTGATGGCGGTCAATCTGACCTATGCCAAGGTTGATACCCCGGTGCAGGATGGCGACGAGGTTGGGTTTTTTCCACCGGTAACCGGCGGTTAGCGCCATTAGAAGTTGCTCGGGCTTAGGCTGGGGTATCTAGCTCAGCCACCAGACATGCTCGCAGGCCGGCCTGTGCCGTTTCGTCTAAAGGCTGTCCTGCGTCGTCCTTCAGCAGAAAATAATCCTCGGCACGCTCTCCCAAGGTGGCGATACGCGCCGTGGTCAGGTGCACCCGGTTTTCCACCAACACCCGGCCAATGCGCGAAAGTAGCC
The DNA here is from genome assembly GCA_021773645.1 of Gammaproteobacteria bacterium. GTDB lineage: Bacteria > Pseudomonadota > Gammaproteobacteria > HK1 > HK1 > JAJFJV01. Next base: position 49,999 of record JAJFJU010000010.1, on the reverse strand, counting down.
CTGGCCGGTCCGCACTCACGACTTCCATGCGGGTTGCCAGCAGCGCCTCCTCAGAAAAGAAATCGACCCTGGTGGGAATCAAAAAATGTCGGTAACGGCGCTGGGGCATGCGCATTTCGGTACAGGCCACTTCCTGTGGATGCAACAGGGCCTGACGTAGCCGCCCCCAGACCCGTGAGCGGCGGTGGGCGTCGGTTACCGGCGCGCCCGAGGCCGCCTCAAGCACGATATACGTGTCCACGCTCATGCCCGTGGGGGTGGTATGTACATTAGCCACCAACACATTCAGCCCCAGACCATTGAACAGCGCGGTAGTCGCAGCAAATAAATAATCCTGGTCACGGGTGTAAACAAAAACCTCCGTTCCCCCGCTAATTTCGCGCAGCAGTACCAGCCGTGGCTCGGCTTCGTCGTGCTGCAGAATCGCCAGCGTCTGCCAGACGATATCTTCCGGCACCGTGCGCAAGAAATAGTCATTTCCCAGGCTGCTCCAAAGCCCCTCAATAGCGGTCTCGTCACCCCCCTCTTGCAGCAGCAATTCCCGTGCTCGCCGCCGCGCCGACGCGACTAAAGCCGTGGGTTTTGGAATAACTTTAGTACCACACTCAAGCTGCTCTGCCGCGGCCTCATAAAGATCCTTCAGCAACGTTTCCTTCCAACCATTCCAGAGCTCCGGGTTGGTGGCACGAATGTCGGCAACGGTAAGTAAATAAAGGTGATCCAAACGGTTGCGACTGCCCATCTGCATACTGAATCGCCGTACCACCTTAGGATCGCCAATATCCTGCTTCTGTGCGGTCATGGACATCAATAAATGATGGCGCACTAACCAGCTGATCAACTCACTATCTTCACTAGCCAAACCATGGTGCTCACCAAAACGCAGCGCCTCGACCGCCCCCTGTTGCGCATGCTGCCCGCCACGACGCCCCTTGGCTATATCATGCAGCAGTCCCGCGAGATAGAGCAGTTCCGGTCGTGGAAGGCGTTTGAAGACCTCCATGCAGTGCGGAAATTCAAGATAACGGTGGGCCTGGGATAATTCGCGCAGATTACGCACCACTCTAAGGGTGTGATCATCCACGGTATAAGCATGAAATAAGTCGTACTGCATCTGACCAACGATACGAGCGAATATGGGCAGATAGGCAGAAAGCACGCCATAACGGTGCATACGGCGAAAACCATGAGCCACTCCGCGTTTCTGGCGCACGATACGCAGAAACAGCGCATGGGCCTTGGGGTCATCGCGGAAGTTATCGTCGATGAGGTAACAATGGTCGCGTACCAGACGAATGGTCTCGGGGTGCACACCCTTCATGCCGGGGTGGCTTTGCAGCACCAGAAACATCTCCAACAAGGCCAGAGGACGGCGGCGAAACACCGCATCATCGACGACTTCAAGCAATCCGTTCCTCACCTGGAAACGCTTATTGATGGGGATCACTTCCGCATCATCGCTGCCATGCAGAAAGAACTCGCGAAATAGTGCCAGTAACACCTCGTTAAGGCAGCGTAATTCGCGCACAGTGCGGAAATAATCCTGCATGAGTTGTTCTACCGCGAGCCCCTCGGGTTGATCACGGTAGCCCAAGCGTGTAGCCAGTTCGCGCTGGTAATCAAACAGCAGCCGATCCTCCCGCCGCCCGGCCACCAGATGCAGCGCATAACGGATACGCCAGAGAAAATTCTGTCCCGCCACCAAGCTGTCGTACTCGGGCTCAGTGAGAAAACCTCGACTCAGTAATTCTCTATAGCTATCAGCGTAAAAATGACGCTTCACCACCCAGCCAATCATTTGAATATCGCGCAGGCCGCCCGGACCTTCTTTAATATTCGGCTCCAGGTTATAGGCGGTATCGTGGAACTTGTGGTGACGTGCCACTTGCTCCTCGGACTTGGCGGAAAAAAATGCCGCGCTGTCCCATATGGCGTTGCGGCCAGTGCAATGGCGCATCTCGTGAAACAGTCCCGCCGGTCCCGTGAGCAAGCGAGATTCCATAAGGCTAGTTGCTACGGTGATATCGCCGGTCGCCTCTTGCACACAATCGGCCACCGTGCGCACGCTGTGGCCGGGCTCCAGACCCACATCCCAGAGAAAGGTCAAAAACTGCTGAATCTTTTCACCCTGCTGGGCTCCCGGCGCCTCGGTGAGCAGTACCATGAGGTCAATATCAGAACCGGGGTGGAGTTCCTTGCGACCGTAACCACCCACCGCGACGAGGGCGATATGGCCTTCCCCGGATAGTTCGAAATGCGCCCACAGGCTGATGAGTAGCCGATCCACCAGTACTGCCCGTTCGCCCACCAACCGATGAGCGGATATGTCGGCCCAGAAACGCGACCCACGCGCTTGTTCCGCCATCAGTAGGGCGGCACGTATTCGTGCCGGGGCATCATCCGCTGTCAGCAGACAGGCAAAATCCAGGTCATCACAGACATTTTCCGCAGCCGTGTGTTGCACCGGCTCTCCCGTCATCACCTCAGCCTTCGGCATCGGACAAGCGAGTCAGCACCTCGAAGCCTATGTCAGTCACCAATATGGTGTGTTCCCATTGCGCCGAGAGAGAGCGATCACGGGTCACCACGGTCCAGTCATCGGACAGCACCTTCACGTTGCGTTTTCCCGCATTGATCATAGGCTCAATGGTGAAAATCATACCCGCCGCCAAAGTCTCGCCGGTGCCCGGCTTGCCATAGTGCAGCACCTGAGGGTTTTCGTGGAACTCGCGGCCGATGCCGTGGCCACAGTATTCCCGCACGACCGAATAACCCTCACCCTCAGCCAGCACCTGAATAGCATGACCAATATCACCCAGCTGTATACCCGGGCGCACCATATTGATCCCCTTCCACATGCAGTCCTCACTGATACGCATCAGGCGGCGAGCGCGCACCGAGGCCTCACCCACAGCAAACATACGACTGGTATCACCATGAAAGCCGTCCTTAATCACGGTGATATCAATATTCACGATATCGCCCTTCTTGAGGCGCTTTTCACCGGGGATGCCATGACAAACCTGATGATTCACCGAGGTGCAGATGGACTTGGGAAAACCGTGATAATTCAGCGGTGCCGGAATGACCTGCTGCACATCGACCATATATTCGTGGCACAGGCGGTCCAACTCTCCGGTGGTGATGCCGGGAACCACATGGGGCTCTATCATACGCAACACGTCCGCTGCCAATGCGCCGGCAACACGCATCTTCTCAATTTCGGCTGCGGTCTTAATCGAGATAAGCGAATTTTTCATATCCATTTAGGCTGGTCCTGAATGCGCCTTTAGCAGGCACCTTGATATACGGTGGCAAACAAAACGCACCAACAAGCGGATGAGCCACTGAGGGCCGGGACGAGCCCCCTTTGCCTTCCGCGCTGTGTTGATTGTCGTGTCGGGCCGCCTATGTTATAAAGTCGCGCCCCCGAAAGGCAACTTAATCGGGGAATATAGCTGGGGCCCTGTAGGCTCCTAAAATCCGCACACGCACCGTCACAGGGTTCCGGGTGCTCGCGCTAATGCAGCGCGGGTTGAGTTCTGGGGTGCGTGGAGGCCAAACCCACACAATTGGAGTTACAAAATGGCAGACGTTTCAATGCGTGACATGCTCGAAGTCGGCGTTCACTTCGGACACCGCACCCGTTACTGGGACCCACGCATGGCCCCCTACATCTTCGGTGAGCGGAAAAAAATCCACATCATCGATCTCGAAAAAAGCCTTCCCCTATACCGTGACGCGGTAGATTTTCTTGGCCGCATGGCCGCCAATCGCGGCGTCATTCTGTTTGTTGGCACCAAGCGCGCAGCCCAGCAGGCCGTGCGTGAGGAAGCTGCTCGCTGTGGCATGCCCTATGTAGATCGACGCTGGCTCGGCGGTATGCTGACCAACTTCAAGACCGTCTCCGGGCGGGTCAAACGCCTGTTGGAGCTGGAGAAAATGGAAGCCGAAGGCGGTTTCGATAATCTCAGCAAGAAAGAAACCTTGTCGCGCAAACGGGAGATGGAAAAGCTCGAGCGCAGCCTTGGTGGCATCAAGAACATGAATGGCCTACCCGATGTTCTCTTCATTGTCGATGTGGGACACGAAGACATTGCCGTTCAGGAGGCCGTAAAGCTGGGCATCCCGGTGGTTGGCGTAGTGGATAGCAACAACAGCCCGGAAGGTGTGGATTACATCATTCCCGGTAATGATGACTCTATCGGTGCCATCCAGCTCTACGTTAAGGGTGTAGCCGACGGTATCCTCGATGCCCGCACGGTCAGTGAGGGAGCCGCCGCGATGGAGAAGATCGCCGAGGCCTCAGCAGAGAAAAGTGCCAAGGCCACAACTGAGGAAAGCGCAGCTCCGGCCGCGGCCGAGGAAAGTGAGGCCGCTCCGACAGCAGAAGCACCCGCTGCTGAGACCGAGGCTAGCACCCCGGAGTCCTGAGCAGAGATCAGGCCAGCAATCGCCCGGGAGCGACTCCCGGGCTTCAAAAACAATATGCCGCCGTCACCTGACGGCGGCGTTCAGTCAGGTGGTTAGGAACATGCAGATCAGTGCAGCATTAGTTAAAGAATTACGCGGGCGCACCGGCGCCGGCATGATGGAATGCAAAAAAGCCTTGGTAGCATCCGAGGGTAATGTCGAGCAGGCGCTGGACGCCATGCGCCGGGATGGCCAGGCCAAGGCAGACAAGAAAGCCAGCCGCATTGCCGCGGAAGGCCTGGTGGCCTTTGCCATAGAGGGCAACAAGGCAGCCATCGCCGAGGTTAACTGCGAAACCGATTTCGTGGCTAAAGAGCAAGAGTTTCAGGATTTCCTGCAAACGGTAACGAATCGTGTGTTGGCACAGTCCCCAGCTGATGTCGCTGCCCTGGCAGAGATTTCCATGGACGATGCCGATGGCCCCACGGTAGAAGAACGACGCCGGGAACTGGTGGCAAAGATTGGTGAGAATATCTCCGTACGCCGCTTCGCCACGCTGGAGACTAGCGATGGCTCCCTGGGCAGCTACCTGCACGGTGGCCGTATTGGCGTGCTGGTGGAGCTCGATGGCGGCAATGCAGATATTGCCCGTGATATCGCCATGCATGTGGCCGCCAGCAACCCGGTATGTGTTTCCGAATCTGAAGTACCCGCCGATGACGTAGCGCGTGAAAAGGCCATTCTGGTCGGTCAGGCTGCGGACAGCGGCAAGCCCGAGGCGATCATCGAGAAGATGGTAGCCGGACGAATGCGGAAATATTTCGCCGACATCACCCTGCTTGGCCAGGCCTTTGTAAAAGAGCCGGATCTTTCCGTGGAGAAATACCTCAAACAGCACGACTGCACGGTGCGACGCTTTGTTCGCTACGAAGTGGGTGAGGGTATGGAAAAACGCTCCGAGAACTTTGCCGAAGAGGTCCAGGCCCAGGTACAGGGCAGCTAGCGCTTAGCCATGCCGACGACCCCCGAGCTCAAATATCAGCGCGTTCTGCTCAAGCTGAGCGGCGAGGCACTCATGGGGTCGGGGGATTACGGTATTGACCCGGCGGTGCTAGAGCGACTCGCTGGCGAGATTAAGGACCTAGTGGCCGCTGGGGTACAACTCGGTATCGTCATCGGTGCCGGCAACATCTCGCGGGGAGCCAGCCTGGCGGAATCAGGCATCGCCAGGGTCACCGGTGATCATATCGGCATGCTAGCCACGGTCATCAACAGCCTGGCATTGCAGGACACTCTGGAGCGTCACGGCCTCGCCACCCGGCTGATGTCAGCGCTAGCTATCAATGCCGTCTGCGAGGAGTACCAGCAGCGGAGCGCCATTCGCCATCTACAACATAATCGTGTGGCCATTTTCGCCGCTGGCACGGGCAATCCCCTGTTCACCACAGATTCTGCTGCCAGCCTGCGCGCTATTGAGATCAATGCAGATCTCATGATCAAGGCCACCAAGGTAGACGGCGTGTATAGCGCTGACCCCATGCTTGATACGAGTGCCACGCGCTACACCCATCTCGATTACGACCGAGTGCTGGCCGAGCGACTTGCAGTCATGGACGCAACGGCAATCGTCCTCTGTCGCGATCACCACATGCGCCTACGGGTGCTCGACATGAATCAGTCCGGGGTACTACTAGCCGCAGTACGCGGCGAAGCAGTAGGCACCCTGATCGACGACAACAAATAAGGAAAGGCCCTAAGACATGCTGGAAGATATCAAAACCGACGCGGCCCAGCGCATGGGCAAGAGCATCAAGGCATTGCAAACTGGCTTGACCAAACTACGCACCGGGCGTGCTCACACCAGCCTGCTGGATCATATCGTAGTGCCCTATTACGGCAGTGATGTACCCCTTAGCCAAGTAGCAAATGTTGCCGTAGGCGATGCCCGCACACTCACCGTGGCGCCTTGGGAAAAACCCATGATGCAGGTGGTGGAAAAGGCCATCCGCGACTCGGACCTTGGCCTCAACCCAGTGACCTCTGGCACGGTGATGCGCGTACCGCTGCCGGCACTAACCGAAGAGCGCCGACGTGACATGACCCGGATAGTACGTCAGGAAGCCGAAGGGGCACGGGTAGCCATCCGCAATATTCGCCGGGATGCCAACCACACCCTTAAGGAATTGCTGAAAGAAAAGGAAATCACCCAGGATGATGAACGCCAGGGAGAGCAGCATATGCAGCAACTTACGGACAAACATGTTGCCGAGGTGGAACAAATGCTCAAGGACAAAGAAACCGAATTGATGGAGGTTTAAGGCCTCTCATCCTTTAATTAACTTTCTGCATCCAATGAGCCCCTCCCCTACGGCGCCGCCTGAAGCCTCCGAGCTCCCCAAGCATGTCGCTATCATCATGGATGGTAATGGCCGCTGGGCGCGGCAACGCCACCTACCCCGCTTTGCTGGTCACAAGGCTGGTGTCGACACGGTCAAGAAACTGGTGCGGCTATGCGGCGAGAAGGGCATTTCAGCCCTTACCCTGTTTGCCTTTAGCAGCGAGAATTGGCGGCGTCCTGAAAAGGAAGTGAGCCTGCTCATGGGTTTGTTTATCACCGCCCTAGAGCAGCAACTAAAAAAACTTAATAAATACAATGTGCGCCTGCGCATCATCGGTGACCGTAGCCTCTTTAGCGCCAAGCTCAAGACCATGATCGACGATGCGGAGGCCTGTACTCGAGACAACACTGGCCTTGAATTGGTGATTGCCGCCAATTATGGGGGCCGCTGGGACATCTGCCAGGCAGCCCGCGCATTGGCAATACAGGCTAGTCAGGGCGACCTTGATCCGGACACCATCACCCCGGAGCTGCTGCAAGCACAGCTGTGCTTGAACGATCTGCCGGAACCCGATCTGTTTATCCGCACTGGCGGGGAAAAACGCGTCAGCAACTATCTGCTGTGGCAATTGGCCTACACAGAATTCTATTTCACCGATACCCTGTGGCCCGACTTTGACCAAACAGCCCTCGAGCAGGCCCTCGCTTCCTATGGTGCCCGTGAACGCCGCTTTGGCCGTACCAGTGAACAACTCTCAAACTTACAGGATGAGTAACAAGGCATGAGCAGTCTCGGCGCGCGTCTTATCACTGCCGCTATCCTGGCCCCGTTACTGCTTGCCGGGGTGCTCTACTTGCCCACTCAATGGCTGGCCCTCACCCTCGCCATTTTTGTACTGCTAGCGGCCTGGGAATGGAGTGCCCTCATGGGCTGGCAACATCTCGCAGCACGAGCCGCTTACACCGCTATAGTGGCCGGCGCGCTGGCCTTCATCTATCTGAATAACACCCTCTCCTTATCACTATGCATGCTCGCGCTAGGCTGGTGGCTCCTTGCCTTCCGTTGGCTTATCCGCCAGCAACTGGCCCCCGCCGACAGCAAACCGCGCCTGTTGCTGCCGCTACCGCTGGCGGGCCTGCTCGTCCTGGTACCCGCCTGGGCCGGACTGGTACACCTGCACACCCTGAGCGAAAACGGACGCCTGTATATGGTGTTATTGCTACTGCTCATCTGGAGCGCGGATTCCGGGGCCTATTTTGCCGGCCGGCGCTGGGGAAACCGACGCCTGGCCTCGCGCATCAGCCCGGGGAAGACCTGGGAGGGCGTAGCAGGGGCCTTGGTGGCCACCGCCGCACTGGCGTCCCTAGCAGCGCTATATCTGGATATAGAACCACATGCGGCACTTTTACTACTCACCCTTTGTCTACTAACCACCGTGGTATCCATCATTGGCGATCTGGTAGAAAGCCTGTTCAAGCGTCGTGCCGGATTGAAAGACAGCGGTAATCTGCTGCCCGGCCATGGCGGCATACTGGATCGCATCGATAGCCTCACCGCGGCGGCCCCCTTTTTCGTGCTTGGACTCTACATTACGGATTTATAAGTGATCGGCGTAACCATACTCGGCTCCACCGGCAGCATTGGTCTCAGCACCCTGGATGTCATCGCGCGTAATCCTGAGCATTTTCGAGTGGTGGCTCTGACGGCTAATAGCAGCGATAAAAGACTGGCGGAGCAGTGCATCAAGTGGCGACCCGAATTTGCCGTGATGGTGGATGCCGATGCGACAGAACGCCTGCAACAACGCCTCAAGCACGCCGGGCTACCCACCACCGTCCTGACGGGTATCGAAGGGCTGCAGCAAGTGGCTGCCCTGCCACAGGTGGGCTACGTTATGGCCGCCATCGTAGGTGCCGCAGGATTACTACCCACCCTGGCAGCGGCACGGGCAGGAAAACGGGTGCTGCTTGCCAACAAGGAAGCGCTAGTAATGTCGGGGCAATTGCTGATTGACGCCATTAGTGAACATGGTGGCCAACTACTGCCCATTGATAGCGAACACAATGCCATCTTCCAGGCCATGCCCCCACACCACGCTGACGGCTTGGATCAGGTTGGGGTGCGGCGCATCCTGCTCACCGGCTCTGGCGGTCCCTTTCGCACCCGCCCACTGGATAGCTTCGACAAAATTTTACCATCGGAGGCCTGCGCCCACCCCAATTGGAAGATGGGGCGAAAAATCTCAGTGGATTCGGCCACCATGATGAATAAAGGGCTGGAGCTCATTGAGGCCTGCTGGCTATTTGCCACCGGACCGGAGCGCATCGAGGTGTTGATCCACCCGCAGAGCGTCATCCACTCCATGGTGGAATACTGCGACGGCTCGGTGCTCGCACAGCTGGGAAATCCGGATATGCGCACCCCCATTGCCCACGCCATGGCCTGGCCGGAGCGGATTGAAGCGGGAGTGGCTGCGCTGGATTTGGTGGAAATTGCAAAGCTTAGCTTCGAAGCACCGGACACCGGACGCTTCCCCTGTTTGCGCCTCGGCTTTGAAGCGGCACAAGCGGGTGGTACAGCCAGTGTTCATCTCAATGCCGCCAATGAGATTGCAGTAGCAGCATTCCTCAAGGAAAAACTACCTTTCACCGATATTCCGCGAGTTATTGAACATACCCTTGAAGCCCACAGCGTGGCTCCCGTACACGATATCGACACCGTGCTCGCCGCCGACCACGCCGCCCGCATCACCGCCACCGCCTATATTGCAGCGCTATCCTGATGATGGGCTTTCTCTATCCCATACTGTCCTTTGTCGTGGTCATCGGCATCCTCGTCACGGTGCACGAATTCGGCCATTTCTGGGTTGCTCGCAAATTGGGCGTCAAGGTGCTGCGTTTTTCCATCGGCTTTGGCCGTCCCCTGTGGCGTGGCCAGCGTAAGGGTGATGACACCGAGTACGTGCTGGCCCTCATTCCCTTGGGCGGCTACGTGAAAATGCTCGATGAGAACGAAGCACCAGTAGCCAAAGAGGAACGCCACAGAGCCTTCAACCGAAAATCCCTGGCAGTGCGCACTGCGGTGGTCGCCGCCGGCCCCTTAGCCAATTTTCTATTTGCCATTTTCGCCTGCTGGGTCATGTACGTCAGTGGCATAGAGGGACTACGGGCGGTAGTGGGCGAGGTTGAGCCAACGAGCATCGGTATGAGTGCCGGCTTTCGTAGCGGACAGCAAATCCTGCGTGTCGGCGATCGAGAAACCCGCACTTGGGACGCAGTCATTCAACGCTTGATCGGTAGCGCCATGGGGCAGCAACGGGTCAAGATTACGGTTCAAGAAAGTGACAATCGGAAGCAATTTCTGGAGCTGCCACTAGATGGTATTTCCCTGGATGCCCTGGCCCGTGGTGGATTTTTCGATGAGCTGGGGATCACTCCACAGCGCCCTCGCCTTCCAGCGGTAATTGGCCGAATCGAGGCCGGTAGTCCCGCGGCAAAGGCCGGCCTGCAAGCTGGGGATCGGATCGTGCTGGCGGCTGATCAGGCCATCGACAACTGGGGCACATGGGTTGCGGCCATTCGTGCACGGCCGGATCAGGATTTTTCCGTCGATATTGAGCGCCAGGGGCTCAGTCACACCCTCACACTCCATCCCAAGGCGATAAAACATGGGGAGGGGCTCATCGGACGTATCGGTGCCGCGGCCAAGGTACCCGACGATTGGCGTGCACTACATTACGTCAGCCAGCGCTACGGCCTACTCGAAGCAATTCCCCGCAGCCTGGAAAAAACCTGGGATTTCACCACCCTGACCCTGGGTATGTTCTGGAAGATGCTGACCCTGGAGGTCTCCAGCGAGAACCTCAGCGGACCCATCAGCATCGCTCAATACGCCGGGCACTCCGCTGAAGCCGGCCTGTCGCGCTTTCTCGAATTCCTGGCCATCGTCAGCGTCAGCCTTGGGGTCCTCAACCTCCTGCCTATCCCAATCCTGGATGGCGGCCATCTAATGTATTATTTCATCGAGCTTTGCAGCGGCCATCCCCCAACGGAGGCGGTCCAACTGCTCGCGCAACGCTTCGGCATCGCAGTAATCATTGGCTTGATGAGCTTGGCCCTTTACAATGACCTCGCTCGGCTGCTTGGCTGAGCACTGAAGTTTGTCGTCACACGCTGGCATGATGCTCCAGCCAGCGACCAGGGGCAGGGCTATTCTGCGGCTCCCTGGAAACCCCGTGGTGCCTACCTCCTGCCGGTCAGGAGCGCGCTACGCACAACAAGATTAAGGGTTACATGCACCGACTACCGAAGTTCCTGATCACCGCCCTCCTCACCCTGCTACTGCTGCCACAAAGTAGCTTTGCCTTTGAACCCTTTACAGTCAAAGACATTCGCCTCGAGGGCTTGCAGCGCATTTCTGCCGGCACCGTCTTCAACTACCTGCCGATCAAGGTGGGAGATACGGTGGATGAAGGCCGTAACGCCGAGGCCATCCGCACGCTGTTCAAGACCGGCTTCTTCAAAGATGTCCGTCTGGAACAGGAAAATAATACCCTGGTGGTGGTGGTCCATGAGCGCGCATCCATCGCCGGCATTACCTTCTCCGGCAACAAATCCATTGAAACGGACGAATTGCTTGATTCCCTCAAGCAGGTTGGATTTTCCACTGGACGAGTGTTCAACCGCACCGTGTTCGAGAAAGTCGAGCAGGAATTGCAGCGTTCCTATTTTGGCTTGGGCAAGTACGGGGTACAGATTGAAAGCACTATTACACCGCTGGAGCGTAACCGGGTATCGGTCAACTTTGATGTGACCGAGGGTAAGGCCGCACGGATTCGTCAGATCAATATCGTTGGCAACGACAGCTATGAAGAAGAGGATCTGCTGGATCTATTCAAGTTAAGCACCACAAAAATGCTTTCAGTATTTACCAAATCGGACCAATACTCCAAGCAAAAGCTCGGTGCCGATCTGGAGTCATTACGCTCCTTCTATCTCGATAATGGCTATATCAATTTCAACATCGATTCCACCCAGGTCTCTATCACGCCAGACAAAAAAGACATCTACGTCACGGTAAATGTTACGGAAGGTGACCAGTATCGGGTGTCCGACATCCGCCTCGCCGGTAATTTCGATGTGCCGGAGGAAGAGTTATTCAAACTAGTAAAGGTTCAACGCAGTAAGGTGTTTTCCCGCAAAGAAGTGGCCGACACTCGCAATCAGCTAGCGGACCGCCTCGGCAACGATGGCTACGCCTTTGCCAATGTGAATGCGGTCCCCGATATTAATGAGGAGAAAAAAGAGGTCGCCCTGACCTTTTTCCTGGATCCGGGTAAACGGGTCTATGTACGGCGAATTAATTTTGAAGGCAACACCAAGACTAAAGACGATGTGCTGCGCCGGGAAATGCGTCAGATCGAGAGCGCCAGTGCCTCCACCAGTGCCATCGAGCGTTCCCGGGTACGCCTGGAGCGACTCGGCTATTTTAAAGAAGTTAATGTGGAAACCCCGGCGGTACCGGGCACCGCCGACCAGGTAGACGTAAATTTCACCGTCGTTGAGCAGCCCTCAGGCAATCTCTCCGCGGGCCTCGGGTTTTCCCAGTCCCAGGGCGTGGTGGTGCAGACCAGCATCAGCCAGGATAACTTTCTCGGTACCGGCAACAGTGTCACCGGCGTTTTCAATAATAGTACCGTCAACCGAAATTTTAGCCTGGGATACTTAAATCCCTACTACACGGATGACGGTATCAGCCGGGGTTTCAACGGTTACTACCGCACCACTGATGCCGGTGAAGATAACCTTTCCGACTACACCCTGGATGAAATAGGTGGTGGCGTCTCATTTGGTCTCCCCATCAATGAAACAGAAACCGTGCGTGTGGGCTTCTCCGCAGAACGCACGGACTTCAAGGTCGGCGGTTTGCCATCGGCGGAGGTGTTGAACTTTAGAACGCGCAATGGCGACAGCTTTAATACCTTTCTGTTGGATGCAGGCTGGACTCATGACACCCGTAACCGGCGAATTTTCCCGGATAGCGGCGGTCTCACCCGGCTATCCGGTGAAGTTGCGGTTCCTGGTAGTGACCTCACCTATTTCAAGGCAACTGCGCGCCACCAACAATTTTTTCCGTTAACCAAGCGCTTTACCCTGATTCTCAATGGCGAAATTGGCTATGGTGACGGTTACCTCGATACTGAGCGCCTACCACTTATCGACAATTTCTTTGTTGGCGGCATCCGCACAGTACGTGGTTTTGAAGCCAACACCCTGGGGCCACGGGACAGTAATGGTGATCCTATGGGCGGAGATCTGAAAATGGTGGGTAATGCGGAGATCATTTTGCCCGTACCCTTCGCACCAAACACGCGCTCAGTCCGACTCACCAGCTTCGTCGATATAGGCAATGTCTATGGTCCGAACCAAGATTTTGATGTCGGCGATTTACGTAGCGCCGTTGGCGTATCAGCGGTGTGGCTCTCACCACTCGGAGCCATGACGGTCAGCATCGCCGCTCCCTTGAAAAAAGAATCGACTGATGACACTCAATCCTTTCAATTCACCTTTGGGACCAGTTTCTAGCCATGACTCTTAAATTGACTACTCAATCCGTGTACACCGCACTGGCCCTAACAGCCGCCATCGCTTTCAGCACCTCGGTAAATGCTGTAGAAGCCATCAAGGTTGGCTATGTCAACGCAGCTCGAGCCCTAAACGACTCACCTCAAAAAGAAGCTGCAAAAAAGCGTATCGAGGCCGAATTTGCTCCGCGAGACCGTAAACTCATTGCTCAGCAAAAAGAACTACGTAAGTTGGAAGACAAGCTGGTACGAGACGGTTCAGTCATGACCCAGTCAGCCAAACAGCGCACCACCCAGGAATTGCGTGCAAAAAAACGTAATCTTCAGCGCGAATTCGATGAATTCCGTGAGGACAGTAACCTGCGCCAGAATCAGGAGCGGGTAAAGCTGCAGAAAATAGTGTTAAGAGCCATCGATACGGTGGCACGAGCCAGCGGCTACGACATCGTTGTCGGCGAGGGCGTGCTCTTTGCAGCGGATCGCGTCAACATCACTAACAAAGTCACGGCTCAACTGCGAACAGAATTTGAGCGGGCTAGGAGTCCCAAGAAAAGCCCTCAATAACACGGATATCCGCAGTGAGCCTTACACTCAAAGAACTTTCCGCCACCCTGAAGGCTACGCTTAACGGCGATCCTGCAACGGTGATTGAAAGCGTCGCAACCCTGGGCAATGCGACTCCGGGTCAGCTCAGTTTTTTCTCTAATCGGCGCTATCGTCGTTTTCTCAAAGAAACCCACGCTAGCGTAGTTATTCTGGCTGAAGCCGATCAGGAAGAGGCTCCGGTAGCCACGCTGGTCATGGATAACCCCTACCTTGGCTACGCTCAAGCGGCCACTTTGCTAAATCCTGAGCCCATAGCGGCACCCGGCATACACTCTTCCGCCAGCGTACATGCCAGCGCCCATATTGATAGCAGTGCCCATATCGATGCCAATGCCGTGATATCTGAGGGCGTTTCCATCGCAGCCGGCTGCTACATTGGTCCTGGCTGCGTTATTCTAGAAAATGTCTCAGTAGAAGAGCAAAGCTGGCTTAGCGCCAATGTCACCCTGTGTCGTGGGGTACAAATTGGCAAACGAGTACGGCTACATCCCGGCGTCGTTATCGGTGCCGATGGCTTTGGTATCGCCAATGACGGAGAGGCCTGGATCAAAGTGCCACAACTGGGCAGCGTGATCATTGGCGATGATGTAGAGATCGGTGCCAATACCTCTGTTGACCGTGGCGCCCTTGAAGATACGATACTTGAAGAGGGTGTCAAACTCGATAATTTGGTCCAGGTAGGACACAACGTCCGCATTGGTGCCCACACTGCCATCGCCGGCTGCACTGCCATCGCCGGTAGTGCGCATATTGGCAAGCGCTGCACCATTGGTGGTGCCGCCGCCATCGGTGGTCATTTGGAAATAGCCGATGATGTCCACCTGACGGCCACTTCCAGCGTTCCCAACTCCATCAGCAAGGCCGGAGTCTATTCGTCGGGCGTCCCCATTCAGGAAAACAAAGTGTGGCGACGCAATGTCATACGCATGCTGCATCTGGACGATATGGCAAAGCGCATCAAGGCACTCGAACGCAAACTTAAGTAGCCTATTGGCGCAGACCAGTTGCAGACATTAGCCACCTTCACAACACTATAAACAGGAAGCAAAACAGTGCCCAGCATGGACATCAATGAGATTCTCCAGTACCTCCCGCACCGCTATCCCTTCTTGCTCCTCGACCGAGTGCTAGAAATCGAGCCGGAAAAGTCACTCATCGCAATTAAAAACGTGAGTTTTAATGAGCCTTTTTTTCAAGGCCATTTTCCGAGCAAGCCAGTGATGCCAGCAGTGCTAACGCTAGAGGCCATGGCCCAAGCCACGGGGATCTTAGCGATGATTTCCCTCGGGCTATCCCCCTCGGATTCAGTGCTCTATTACTTCGTCGGTGCCGACAAGGCGCGTTTTCGCCGACCCGTGGAGCCCGGAGATCAATTGCGTATTGAGGTAGAAGTGATGCGCCTAACCCGCAGCATGTGCAAGGTCAAGGCAAAGGCCACGGTGGAGGGCGATCTCGCAGCCAGTGCTGAACTTATGGGGGCCCTGAAGGATCTGGATTCTTGATTCATCCCAGCGCCATCATCGATGACAGAGCTCGTCTCGCTCCCGGGGTCAGTGTCGGCCCCTGGTCGATCATCGGTGCCGATGTAGAGATCGGAGAGAATACCCAAATTGATGCCCATGTGATCATCAATGGCCCGACCTGCATTGGCCGCGATAACCATATTTATCCCTTCAATGCCTTGGGCGATGCTCCGCAGGACAAAAAATACGCGGGCGAAAAATCACGTCTTGAAATCGGTGACGGCAACACCATTCGCGAGTTTTGTACCTTCAACCGCGGTACCGATGATGGCGGCGGTCTCACCCGTATCGGCAACGACAACTGGATCATGGCCTATGTGCACATCGCCCACGATTGTGAGTTGGGAAGCCATACCATACTCGCAAACGGCAGCACTCTTGCGGGGCATGTGCGGGTAGAGGATCACGTCATTCTTGGCGCTTTTACCGTGATACACCAGTTCTGTGCCATCGGTGCCCACAGTTTTTCCGCCATGAGTACGGTGATTCTGAAAGACGTTCCCCCCTACGTCACCGTCTCCGGCAATAGTGCCTCCCCCCACGGCCTCAATAGCGAAGGGCTGAAACGCCGGGGCTTCACCACCCACAGCCTGCTGCAACTGAAACGCGCTTATAAGGTGCTATATAAACAACGACTTACTATAGATCAAGCGCTCCGGGAATTGCGGGCCATGGCCGCCGAATGTGACGACATCATCCCCTTGGTCGCCTTTCTGGAAAACTCCAGTCGCGGCATAGTTCGCTAAGCAGGGAAGGAAAATGGCGCCACGTATTGCCATCGTTGCGGGAGAGGCCTCCGGCGACCTGCTGGCCAGCGCGCTTATTCGCGCCCTCAAGGAGCGCCGTCCCGATCTTTGCTTTGAGGGCATCGCCGGCCCACAAATGATTGCCGCAGGCTGTGAATGCCTGTATCCCTTAGAACGCCTGTCGGTTATGGGGCTGACCGAGGCTCTGGGGCGTTACCTGGAATTATTACCGGTGCGG
Organism: Gammaproteobacteria bacterium; assembly: GCA_021773645.1. Lineage (GTDB taxonomy): Bacteria > Pseudomonadota > Gammaproteobacteria > HK1 > HK1 > JAJFJV01. The sequence continues at coordinate 33,551 of JAJFJU010000010.1, read as the reverse complement.
GCACGCCTCAAAAAACGCTGGCTAGCGAATCCACCCGCCCTGTTCATCGGCGTCGATGCCCCCGATTTCAACCTCTCCCTTGAAGAAGGCCTGCACAAAGGCGGCATCACCACGGCCCACTATGTCAGCCCCTCAGTATGGGCTTGGCGACGCTATCGAATCCGCAAAATAGCCCGTGCCGTAGACCGCATGCTCACCCTGTTTCCCTTTGAGGCGGACTTTTACCGTGAGCACGACGTACCGGTCAGTTTTGTTGGCCATCCCCTCTCTGACATTATTCCCGCAGATACGGACAGAGATAAGGCACGAGGGGTGCTGAATCTACCCACTGAGGGTGAGTACATCGCCCTGCTGCCGGGCAGTCGTGGCCAGGAGCTCGACTATCTCGCCGAGCCCATGGTCGGAGCCGCGCGCTGGCTTAACGAACGTCGTCCAGACATTACTTTTATCGCTCCCATGATCAATGCAGACATGCAAGCACGCTTTCAGCAGGTCCTGGCGCAACAGGGCCAGGGGCTCGATATCCGTATCATCGACGGCCAGTCGCGCACGGTCATGGCCGCCGCCGATGCCATTCTGCTGGCCTCCGGCACCGCCACCCTGGAGGCAATGCTGCTCAACCGCCCCATGGTGGTGGCATATCGCATGCATCCGGTGAGTTTCCATATCATGAAGGCGCTATTTTCGGTCAATAATATCGCCCTGCCCAATCTACTTGCGGGGAAACAACTGGTTCCCGAACTGCTGCAGTCAGAAGCCACCCCAGAACGTCTCGGTGCTGCGCTGCTGGAACTGCTGGAAAATGACGACCAGCGGCAGCAACTTTCCGATGAATTTTCCCACATACGCACCACCCTCGGAAACGATGCCGGCGCACGCGCTGCCGAGGCCATACTCGAACTCCTGCCCTCGTGAATGACCTCTTTGTAGTCACGCCCGGCCTTGCCGGTGTAGACGAGGTAGGACGCGGACCACTAGCAGGTCCAGTGGTCGCCGCCGCAGTAATTCTCGATCCGGCACATCCCATCAAAGGCCTGCGGGACTCAAAACGCCTAAGCCCCAAGCGCCGCACCGTGCTTGCCGAAATCATCCGCGAGCAGGCCCTCGGCTGGGCTATCGGACGCGCCGAATGCACCGAAATTGACGACATCAACATCCTCCAGGCCAGCCTGCTGGCCATGCGTCGCGCGGTACTCGCCCTGCCCGTTGCCCCCGAACACGTCCAGGTAGATGGCAACCACTGCCCACGGCTGCCTTGTTCAGTAGAAGCCATCATTAAAGGCGACGACAAGGTGGCCGAAATCAGCGCCGCATCGATCCTTGCCAAAGTGCTTCGAGATGCGGAGATGGAGGAAATGGAAACACGCTATCCGGGTTACGGTTTTGCCCGTCACAAGGGGTATCCTACGCGGGAGCATCTCGCCAGCCTCGCGCGCCTCGGCCCCTGTGCCGAGCACCGACGCTCATTCCGACCGGTACGTAAAATATTAGAAACCCTGAATGACGGCTAAATTTGTTCACCTCAGTCTGCACAGCGAGTTTTCTCTCGTGGACGGCATCGTGCGCATACCGCAACTGGTCAAAGTGGCTCAAACCGCAGACATGCCGGCGGTGGCCATTACTGAGCGCTGTAACCTCTTCTCTTTAGTGAAGTTTTATCGTGCCGCTCTCGGCGCCGGTATTAAACCGATCATTGGCGCTGATGTGCTGGTGCAGGATCCAGGCGAAGAGGGCGACCCTTTCCGACTCACACTGCTCTGTCGCGATGCCGCCGGCTATCAGAGCCTCGCACGCCTCATCTCCCGCAGTTATATCGAAGGCTCCGGCAGCGTACCGCTCATTCAGCGACAGTGGTTAACGGCAGAGGCCGACGGCCTCATCGCACTCTCTGGAGGCCGCAGTGGAGACGTAGGTAGCGCCCTGCTCGGTGGGCGCACCGATCTGGCGACTCAACGACTTAAATTCTGGGCGAACCTGTTCCCGGATCGTTTTTATCTCGAACTCACCCGCACGGGCCGCGAGGGTGAGGAGCACTATATCCAGCAAGCCCTGGATCTTGCAGTAGCACACGCACTGCCGGTAGTGGCCACCAATGATGTGTGCTTCCTGCAGGCCGATGACTTCGAGGCCCACGAGGCCCGAGTTTGCATTCAGGATGGCCGCGCCCTCGACGATCCACGTCGTATCCGCCGTTATAGCGAGCAGCAATATCTGCGCAGCCCTGAGGAAATGGCGGAACTGTTCGCCGATATTCCCGAAGCGCTGGAAAATTCAGCTGAGATCGCCCGACGCTGCAATGTCGAGCTAAAACTCGGCCACAGCGTATTGCCCGACTTTCCCATTCCAGAAGGCTTCACCGAAGAGGAGTGGTTTTCCCAGGAAGCGCGCGACGGCCTCAAGCAGCGCCTCCTCCAACTGGGTGAGCGCGTACCCGAAACACTCTATCCCGAATACGATAAACGCCTGCAGATCGAGCTTGATGTCATCTGTCGCATGGGCTTCCCCGGTTACTTCCTCATCGTCGCCGACTTTATCCGCTGGTCACGGGAAAACGAGATCCCCGTGGGCCCGGGCCGCGGCTCCGGAGCCGGCTCGCTGGTGGCCTATGTGCTGGGCATCACCGATCTCGACCCCATTGCCTATGAGCTGCTGTTCGAGCGCTTCCTCAACCCCGAACGAGTGTCACTGCCCGATTTCGATATCGATTTTTGCATGGAGGGCCGCGATCGGGTCATCGAATATGTCTCCCAGCGCTACGGTGCCGAGCGGGTCTCCCAGATCATCACCTTCGGTACCATGGCAGCACGCGCGGTGGTGCGGGACGTGGGCCGGGTACTGGGCCATCCCTATGGCTTAGTTGATCAAATAGCCAAGCTCATTCCCTTCGAAATCGGCATGACCCTGGACAAGGCCCTGCAGCAGGAAGAGGCCCTGCTGGAACGCTATGAGAACGATGAGGACGTACATACCCTCATGGAGCTGGCGATGGCCCTCGAGGGTATCGCCCGCAACGCCGGCAAACATGCTGGCGGCGTGGTTATCGCCCCCACCCGGCTAACGGATTTTTCGCCTCTCTATTGCGAGTTGGGGGGCACCAGTGTGGTGACCCAACTGGACAAGGACGACGTCGAGGCCATGGGCCTGGTGAAGTTCGATTTTCTTGGTCTGCGCACCCTCACCATTATCGACCGGGCAGTGCGCACCATCAATGTGGAGCGAACACAAAACGGGGAAGACGCGCTAGACATTGCCGATCTACCCACCGACGACCCGCTCACCTTCGAACTCATTCAGCGCGCTGCTACCACCGGCGTCTTCCAGCTGGAATCCCGTGGCATGAAGGAGCTCATCAGCCGCCTTCAGCCCGATTGCTTCGAGGAAATCATTGCCCTGGTAGCGCTGTTCCGTCCCGGTCCGCTGCAAGCGGGCATGGTGGACGACTTCATCGACCGCAAACACGGCAAGGCGGCGGTGAGCTTCCCGCACCCCAGCCTGGAAGCAACCCTGAAGCCCACCTACGGCGTCATCCTCTATCAGGAACAGGTGATGCAGATTGCCCAGGTGCTTTCGGGCTTCAGCCTGGGCGGTGCTGATCTACTGCGTCGCGCCATGGGAAAAAAGAAAGTCGAGGCCATGGCCGAGCAGCGGGATTTCTTCGTCAACGGCGCGGTGGAAAACGGCGTGGACGGCAAGCTCGCCAGCTCCATCTTTGACCTCATGGAAAAATTCGCGGGCTACGGCTTCAACCGTTCCCACTCCGCCGCCTATGCCCTCGTCGCCTATCAGACCGCTTGGCTCAAGGCCCATTATCCCGCCGCCTTCATGGCCGCGGTGCTGTCCTCGGACATGGACAATACCGACAAGGTGGTGGTGCTCATCGAAGAATGCCGCGCCCTGGGACTCGAAGTCGTACCGCCCCAGGTCCAACACTGCGACTACCATTTCACCGTCGCCGATGCCAAAACCGTGCGTTATGGCCTGGGAGCCATCAAGGGGGTTGGCCAAGGCGCCATTGAGGGCATTATCGACGCCCGCCAGTCCAGTGAACCCTTCCAGGATCTGTTCGAGTTCTGCCAGCGCATTAATGGCCGCAAGATTACCCGGCGTACGATTGAGGCGCTGATTCGCACCGGTGCCCTCGACCAATTGGGCCCAGGACGGGCTGCAATGATGGCCAGCCTCACCCACGCCCAGCAGGCCGCCGAGCAGGCCTCGCGCAACATCTCCAGCGGCCAGAACGACCTCTTCGGTGGCGGTGGCAAGCCCAAGCTTCCAGACCACCAGTTTGCAGACGTACCCGAATGGACCGACGAGGAACGCCTCAGTGGTGAAAAGGAGACCTTGGGGCTCTATCTCACCGGCCACCCCATCGCCCGCCACGAGGCTGAGTTACAGCATTTTATCAGCGCTCACTTGGGAGAGTTGCAACCCCGCTCCGGCAAGACCTCAGTGGCCGCCGGGCTGGTGATCGCGATTCGCATTATCAATACCCGCCGTGGGCGTATGGCCGCCATCACCCTGGATGATCGCAGTGGCCGCATGGAGGCAGTGCTCTATTCTGATGTCTACCAGCATTACCAGAACCTGCTGAGCAAGGATCGTCTGTTAGTGGTCGTCGGCGAGGTGGCTGACGATGAGTTCTCCGGCGGCTGTAATATGCGCGTTCAGGAGGTCTACGATCTCTGCGATGCGCGCGAGCATTTTGGCAAACTCCTGGTCATCGATATTGATGAAATACAGGCCGGCAACAGCCTGATTCCAGAGCTCACCCAGGTGCTCGAGCCCTTCCGCGAGGGCAAAACGCCGGTGTGTCTCAACTACCACCGCAACGACGCCCAAGCACTGATACAACTAGGCGCTAAGTGGCACGTCCGACCCAGCGAAGAGCTGCTTCACCGACTCCGCGAAATCGATACCGGTGGCACCGTTGAACTCCGTTATTAGTCACCCATTTAATAAGGCAATACATCATGAACGAAAACACCCACACTACCGGCTACCGCCTGTTGCACAGCATGATTCGGACCCGCAATCTGGAAAACTCCATCGCCTTTTACACCGGGCAACTGGGCATGAAGCTGTTACGCCAAAGTGAACACCCTTCCGGAGAATTCACACTTGCCTTCCTCGGCTACGGTGACGAGGCTAACCACACCGTCATCGAACTCACCTACAACTGGGGCCACGACGAGCCCTACGAACACGGTGGCGCTTTCGGTCATATCGCCATCGGCGTTCCCGATATCCACACTGCCTGCAAACGCATGGAGGCCGATGGCGTCAAAATCAACCTGCAGCCCGTTGCCCTGAAAGATGGCGGCACCGTCATCGCCTTCGTAGAAGACCCCGACGGCTACGCAGTGGAACTCATCGAACAGGCCTGAATAACCGCTCGTGCCCATCGCATTTCCGCACCTGGATTCCCGTTTCCACGAGAGTGACGGTCTTGCTTTCATCTCCTCCGTCATACCGGGCTCCGACCCGGTATCCAGGGAACGAAGGCACAGAAACAAACGCTCTGCCAGGAGCATTTATTCCTTCCTCACTGCCTGCATCCACCGGTGAACACACCCGATGACAAGCCGCTCGTCGGCGTCAGCGCCTGCCTCCTTGGCCAACCCGTACGCTATGATGGTGGGCACAAATACAACGCATGGATAGTCGAAGAACTGGCCACCTGCTGCACCCTGCTCCCCCTCTGTCCGGAAACCGCTATCGGCCTTTCCGTACCACGAGAGCCAATCCATCTGGTAGGAAATCCCGCCCATCCCAATGCCGTCCGGATATGTGATGGCGAGGGTAGCTTCAGTGCTGATTTGGAAAATTACGGACGGCACATCGCAGCGGAATATCTGGTACTCAGTGGCTATATATTCAAGGCCCGCTCCCCAAGTTGCAGCATCAGCAACACCCCGGTCCACGACTCCATAGGCATATCCGTTGGAGAGAGCATGGGACTCTTTGCCCGCGCGCTATGCAAGGCCCTGCCGGAACTACCGGTGGTGGACGAAAGCGAACTACTAGACCCGCTACAGCGTAAGGCCTTTCTCCGCCGCATCCACGCCCACCATCCTCAGCAGCAAACTGAAAACTGAAGCCGGATTTCCGTTACGCTGCATCCGGGATGACGAGGGTGTGTTGGCTCTTGAATCTACCCTTTATAACCACTTCTGAGACTCATACATTATGCCTCGCTGTACCATTTCCGCCGGACACGAACTCACTGCCGAAGCCGGCGCAGAAGTCTTGCGTGCCGGGGGGAATGTCTATGATGCCGCCCTTGCGGCATTAGCCGCCGCCTGTGTGGTGGAGCCGGTACTTGCTTCCCTAGGCGGTGGTGGTTTTCTACTGGCGGCACCAACTGGTGAGTCGCCACGAGTCTACGACTTCTTTGTACAGACCCCCGCCTGTTCAAGGCCAATGGAAGAACTGGATTTTCACCCCTTGCATGCGGACTTTGGCACCACCACCCAGGAGTTTTACATAGGCCGGGGGTCGGTGGCGGTGCCTGGCATCGTGGCGGCGCTGTTTGCAGTGCATCGCGATCTTGGCAGTATGCCTATGAACGAGGTGCTGGCCCCGGCGATTGGGCACGCAAAACAAGGTTTTACCATCGGTTCGCTACAAGCCTATATTTTTAGCGTAGTGAAGGATCTTTACACCGCCACGGCAGACACTCGCGCCCTCTATGGCAGCCCGGACCATGATGATGTGCTTTTAGGTGCTGGAGAAACCTTGTGCCAACCGGACTTGGCGGATCTACTGGAAAATCTTGCCCTTGAGGGAGCAGAGCTCTTTTACCGTGGTGAAATTTCTGCACGCATTGGGCAAGACATGGAACAAGGAGGGCAGCTGACGCGTGCCGATTTGGAAAATTACCAGGTAGAAAAACGCCATCCCCTAATGGTTAATTACCGCGGCACTCGCTTACTCACCAATCCACCACCCTCTTCTGGTGGGTTACTCATCGCCTTCGCCCTAGGCCTGCTCGAAGCCGAGGAGATCCGCAGCATGGGCTTTCGTTCTCCCGCCCATCTGCAAACCCTGGCACGCGCCATGGAATTAAGCGATGAGGCGCGCCTCGAAGCCGGCAATGAAACCAGTGATCGACTGCTGGATGCAGAATTACTCAAGCTCTATCAACAACGGATTAAGCGGCAACCCCGGGCACGGCGCGGCACCACCCATATCAGCATCGTTGACGCCGAGGGCAATGCGGCCAGCCTCAGCCTCTCCAATGGAGAGGGTTGCGGTTACGTGGTTCCAGGTACCGGTATCCTGCTCAACAATATGCTCGGGGAAGCGGACCTCAATCCGGGTGGCTTCCATCGCTGGCCACCGGGTCAACGCCTGACCTCAATGATGGCACCCAGCCTGCTGTCAGGTCGGGACGGCTCGCTCGCCGTCACCGGTTCCGGTGGCTCCAATCGCATCCGCTCGGCCATCCTGCAGGTGCTGACCAACTTGGTGGATTTTGAGATGGGTGTGGAGGCCGCAGTAACCGCACCACGCATCCACTATGAAGAAGGCCGGCTAAGCGTCGAGCTTGATGGTGACGAATCCCGACTGGGTGCATTGCTCGCTGACTTCCCTGACCACCATTTGTGGCCGGAACAAAATATCTTTTTTGGCGGCACGCACACCGTGGCCCTTCACAAGGGTCAATTCCAGGGTACCGGCGACCCACGGCGGGGTGGAGTCTGTATCAAAGTTGGATAAACAGCCTTCCTTACCAACACGGAAACCATATAAATATATGGTTATATCTATGTATACAAAGGCATATCCCAGGCTATACTTCGTATATGAGCAAGGAATGCTTTGATTGGGATCCGGAAAAGGATCTCCTTAACCAGGCTAAACACAATATCTCGTTTGCCGAGGCGGCAATATGCCTTTGTGGGCCCGAACCGGGTCATTGCAGAAGACCTTTCACACAGCCAAACCGAGCAGCTCTATTTCTGCTTTGGGAAAATCGGAAGTGACATTCTGACGGTTCGATTTACTTATCGGTCCGGGCTTATCCGCATTTTTGGGGCCGGCTACTGGCGACGGGGAAAGAAAGTTTATGAGCGCGAAAATAAAATACACCGATGAGCCACTGGGAAAGCTAAGGCCGATCCCGGATTTTCTTCCGGCACCCGAAGAACTGGTTTTTCGTGAGGAGACGGTCAAGGTAACAATCGCCCTGAGCCAATCGAGTGTCGAGTTCTTCAAGCGTGAAGCCAAAAAGAACCATACTCAATATCAGAAAATGATCCGCCGCTTGCTCGATGCCTATACCGAGGCATATCAGTAGTGACTACCCTAATGAGCCTGAAAGCTCCCGGCCGCAACGCCAGCAGGCGCTGAACTGCGGTTCCAAGTGCTCGCCACAATCCGGGCAGGTATGGGACTCGTGCTCCTCCGGGGCCGCCAACAGTGCGGTGACAAGTTTCCGGGCCTCAGCATAACGTTCATCATCCACTAGCCACAGTTCCGGCCAGCAGTCCGTGGGCGGCAGTTCGCCAGCACCACCCGCGAGATATTCATTACGAAGGATGCAAACGATGCCCTGCTCTTCCAAGGCAGTCTTCAAATAGGCCGGCAGGCTGATGTTCTGGGCGCTGTAGAGTTTTTTCATTACGCAAAGTAACCATGAATAAACCAGCGCTGCTCACCCCGAAGTTCCCGAAAGATCCAGAGTCGTGCGCCATCGGAAGTGTGGGCGGTGTAATAGTCCCGGGCAATATCCTCACCATCCCACCAACCACTTTGAATGCGTTCCGGCCCGCTCTCAAGCTGGGGCTTGTGCGCCAATGGTGTAGGACAAGCTAATAGCCATAGCGGGCGAGATGCCATCACCTCCGACTTCGCTACAGGGCTTTGCGTTCCAGGACTGCAATAACGCCAAACCCGCTCCGGGCGATGTCCGGATACCCCCTCAAGCCCCCGCACGGCATCAACTCCGAGCCGTGCCTGCAGGCGTTCCACTAGCAGTTGTTGCCCTTCTTTTTTTTCCTCTGCGCTACCAAACAGATCCATTGCTGGGGGTGCGGAAACCAGCACCTTGTCTGCCCGTAACCATAACCCCGTCACAGGCGACGGCAGCTTTGTACTCTCCAGGCGTTGCCGCAGCAAAGCGAGCAGATGGCAGGCGTTTCGACCCGGAACTAATAAGCGAATGACAATGCAGGTGTCCGCCTCCCGATTATGTCTAAGACCCAGTTCCAATTCCCCAACAGCACCATCACGAGCGATGAGAAAGCCTTCCAGTTCCAGTAACAAACGGCGAGCGGCAAAACGCAGGGCATCCAGTGCAGAGGTTTCAGCTGGCAGATCCAATTCCCGTGTGAATACCGCTGGTGCCACATAGGCTACCCGTGGATCGGCGACCCGCCCAAGGGCACGATCCAGATAGCGCAGCAGCTCCGGGCCGAGACGCCGTGCCGTACCGCTACGGGAGAGTCGCTGGCAGTCGCCAAAGGAACGGATCCCCATATTTTCCAGTGCCTTATGGGTGGTTTTTTCCAATCCCAGAAAAAGCAACGGCACCGGGGCCAAACGACCGGCCAGGGCCTCGGATTGCCGCACCGGGCGGCTATCGTTGATGCGCGCTAACAGCCAGGCCGCAAGCGGTGTCGGTGCAATTCCACAGAGCGCCCGGTACCCCAGTTCCTCCACCCCGGCACGAATCCTTGCCGTCAGCCGCTCCAGATCACCGAACAGTCGCAGACTCCCCCCCACCTCCAATAACAAGCCGGGGGGCTTGTCCTCCATCAGACTCACCAGAGAGCTCCATTGTCCGGCCCAAGCGGCAATACCGCGCAGAGCCGCTGCCTCCACCACAGCATTCTGGTTAACAGTTTGTAGCTCTGCCGTCACTGCCCAAGCCGCACTGAGCGGCATGCCGATGCTAATTCCCACTCCTCGTGCTGCTCGATTACAGGCCAGGATGCGGGCACGGACACCCTGCCCCTCCACCACCGCCACCGGCTCGTGATTTGCGAGCCCCCGGCAAGCCATTTCCAAGGAGAAATGAGGGAAAACCAGGGCCAGCCACAAACGCTGCCGGGTATCTCTGCCCCGCTGCCGTTCCACATCTGGCCAGGGTGGAACCGTGGCCCGCGCCGCCTCCATCAGGCATCTAACATGATTGTGGCTGCGGGTACCGAGCCTCGACATTTAAGGATCTGTACAGCAAGCCGGCCTTCCATACCCTCCAGCCCAAGACGCAGGGCCGCTGGCGATGGATGCCTGGAAAAATCGCTATTTCGGCATAACACCGCCCAGCTCCGACTCTCCTCCGCCGCCAGTTGCAGTCGCCGCAAACGCCGTGCATCGCACACCCCGGACCAAAGCAAAACGGCGGAGCAGGCACCACTATGCAGGGCTTGTTCTGCTGCCCACAGAGCCTCGGCCTCATCGGCTGTATTCACCACTAGGATGTGGAACAAGTTAAGCCCGGCAGTACGCAGGGCCGGGGCATAGGGGATATATGGCGGCACAATCCAGACCATCCAGCGTCCCTCTTCGGCCAGCTGGACGAGAGCCGGGAGCAACAATCTCAGTTCACCGATACCCGGTTGCGCCACCAAACATTCACTCAGGGCTCCACGGGGCCAGCCGTGTCCTGGCAGTTGTGCATCCAGCGCCGAAAATCCCGTAGACACATAGGCCTGCTGATCACGGCGGGCCTTGCCCTGCCACAGGCCGGGATGGCGCAGCAGTGCCTCGGGGAGCGCATTCATCGCAGTGTACGGTTACGAATTACCCCCACCCCCAGCCCCTCGATCACCAGGCTCTGCTGCCGCAGATCTACCACGATAGGGCTAAAATCGGGATTCTCCGGCATCAGGCGCACGATATTGCCGCGCCGCCGGAAGCGCTTCACCGTCACCTCATCATCCACCCGGGCCACGATAATCGCCCCGCTAGTGGCCTCGGGAGTGCGATGCACCGCCAACAGATCCCCGTTCAGGATGCCCACATCCCGCATACTCATGCCTTTAACCTCAAGCAAATAGTCTGCCCGTGGACGAAACAGCCGCGGGTCCACTTGGTAGTGCTCCTGGATATGCTCCTCGGCGAGTATCGGCGCGCCCGCTGCCACCCGCCCAACCACCGGCAAGCCATCCTCCTCGGCCTGCTGGATACGAATGCCACGAGAGGCACCGGCGCGGATGCTAATCGCCCCCTTGCGCACCAGCGCCTTGAGATGATCCTCCGCCGCATTCACTGAACGAAAACCCAATCCACGAGCGATCTCCGCCCGTGTCGGCGGCATCTCCTCACGGCGGATGAAATCACGGATGAAGTTCAACACTTGGCGCTGGCGGGTGGTTAGCTTTGCGTTCATCGTAGGCAATCTCGGATAACTGTAAATATAGACAGTATTCTGGCACGGCGGCTGATGATGCGCAAAAGGCCATGGGTAGGTGCCTTTGCTATACTCTCGCGCCGCAACCGTCTTCACTACACACACCGGCTCACCATGCCCGAAAAATCACCGCCCTTACTCGAAATCTGTGACCTGGAACTTCGTTTGGGTGACCACAATATCCTGCAGGACATCAATCTCAGCCTGCATGCGGGTGAAATCGTCTCCCTGATTGGCCCCAACGGTGCCGGCAAGACCTCGCTGCTGCGCGTCATTCTGGGGTTGATACCCGCGAACCATGGCGAGGTAAAGCTGCGTCCCGATCTACGCATTGGCTTCATGCCCCAACGCTTGGTGGTGGACGATGTCCTGCCGCTTACCGTGGCACGCTTCATCACCCTGGGGCGGCGCGCACCCAGCTCACGGCTGCATGAGGTATTGCGCACCACCGGCATCGACGCTCTGGCCAACAGCCCGATACAGCGCATCTCTGGCGGCGAGATGCAGCGCGCCATTCTGGCCCGCGCCCTGCTGCATGACCCCCATCTGCTGATCCTCGACGAACCCGCCCAGGGAGTAGACGTGGTGGGACAGGCGGAAATCTACAATCTGCTCGGCACCCTGCGGAATGAGCACGGCTGCGGCATCCTGCTGGTGTCCCACGATCTACATATGGTGATGGCAAAAACAGACCGGGTGATCTGCCTCAATCAGCATATCTGCTGCTCGGGACACCCCGAGGCAGTCTCCCAGCACCCGGCCTATCACAACCTGTTCGGAGGAGAGCTACCCGAGGGCCTCGCCCTCTATCACCACCACCACGACCACAGCCACACACTGCATGGCGAAATTGTCACTCCGCCGCACTCTGGGAGCGACTAGGCCATGCTCGATAGCTTCATTCTCTACGCCCTGCTGGCCGGCATCGGCATTGCCCTGGTCACGGGCCCACTAGGCTCCTTTATCGTGTGGCGACGGATGGCCTATTTCGGCGATACCCTGGCCCATGCAGCGCTACTCGGCATCGCCTTTGGCGTCGTCCTTGGCATTGACCACACCATCGGCATTGTCCTCGTGGGCATCCTGCTAGCCTTTATCCTGGGCACCCTGCGCGGCCAAGGACAACTAGCCTACGACACCCTGCTGGGAATCCTCGCCCACTTCACCCTCTCCGCCGGACTCATCGTGCTGGCCTTGATGGACACCCCGCAAGTGACCCTCACCGGCCTGCTCTTCGGCGACATCCTGGCGACAACCCCTACCGATCTTTACTGGATCTACATCGGAGGAGGTGCTGTCTTGTTGATGCTGGTATGGCTCTGGCGCCCATTGCTCGCGGTTACCGTCAACGAGGAGTTGGCCCAAGTAGAAGGCACCCCGGTCGCCGCCGTGCGCATCGCCTTCATCCTCATGCTGAGCCTGGTTATCGCCCTAGCCATGAAAGTGGTCGGCGTGCTGCTCACCACCGCACTACTGATCATTCCCGCCGCCGCGGCTCGCCACTTCGCCCACACCCCGGAGCAAATGGCCATCTACGCGGCCATCATCGGCTGTCTCTCAGTGGCCGGTGGCCTCGGCGTCTCTCTGCAATGGGACACCCCGGTGGGCCCCTCCACAGTCTGTATCGCCACTGCCCTGTTCGCCATCGCCTACGCCCTCCCCGGCCATCTCAAGACCTGGGCATCGAGCAAGGGCACCTGAACCTTTTTTAACCGCCGGCTAAATATCTCTTTTTACACAGGAAACATCCCATGCTGGAACGCCTTGTCGAAAAACTTCTTTATGCCAGTCGCTGGTTATTAGCCCCCATCTATTTAGGGCTCAGCTTTGCGCTACTAGCACTGGGCATCAAATTCTTTGAAGAGGTATGGCACCTGTTCGCACATATTCAGGGAATCAGTGAAGCTGATCTGGTACTGATGATCCTGGCCTTCATCGACCTGGCTCTGGTGGGTGGCTTGATCGTCATGGTGATGTTTTCCGGCTATGAAAATTTTGTCTCCCAGATCGACATGGATGATGAAAGCAACAAACTATCCTGGCTGGGAAAACTCGATGCGGGCTCACTAAAGCTGAAAGTAGCGGCTTCCATCGTCGCCATCTCCTCCATTCATCTGCTGCGGGCCTTTATGAACGCAACCGAAATCGCCAACGACAAATTGATGTGGTACGTCATCATCCATCTCACCTTCGTCATCTCGGCTGTCATGATGGGGGTGATGGATCGCCTGCAGAGCCACAGACATTGATGGGAATGCGGTCGATGACAAGCAGGAGGCTGTCCGGACATGGGCATTTGCAACTCGCAAAATCACGGCAAGGATAGCCGCGCCCAACTGTTGGAACTGTATAGCCGGCTAGCGAATGAACCAGCCTCGGAGTTTGGCTGGGGAAAGGGCAAGGAAAATGCCCGTACGCTGGGCTATAGCGAGGAGTGGCTAAACCGCCTGCCGGACATGGTGTGGGAATCCGCCGCTGCAGTTGGCAATCCTTTCAGCCTGGGCCCGATCCATCATGGCGAAACCGTCGTCGACATCGGCTGTGGCGCGGGTGCCGATGCCTGTGTGGCCGCACTTTTGGTTGGTGGTCAGGGCAAGGTTCTCGGCATCGACTGCACGCCGGCCATGATTACCAAGGCCACCGCCAACGCCCAGGCCTCCCGCCTCAAACAGATAACTTTTCACGAAGCAGAGTTCACCGCACTGCCGCTGCCGGATGCCTGTGCGGATGTGGTGATCTCCAACGGTGCCATTAACCTCGCCGAGGATAAAAACATCGTATTGGGAGAGATATTCCGGGTGCTGCGACCCGGTGGCCGTCTGCAAATCGCCGACATGGTTCGCGCACCGTCAGCGGGTAACCCAACTTGCCCTAGCGGAAAGGAATCCTGGGCCGACTGCGTATCCGGAACACTGGCCCCCGAGGCCTTTCTATCGATGCTAAAAGTCGCTGGGTTTCTCAACGCTGAATTAACTACATTTACTGGCTATAAGACCGCTGCCAGCACCATCGGAGCCCTCTTTAAAGCCATCAAGTGAATCCGAGCGCAACCACAAATCCCGCGCCATGGTAGCTGGAAAACTCACACCACCTTGCCTGGATTAAGGATGCCGCGGGGGTCCAGGGTGGACTTTAACTTCGCCATGAGTTCCACCTCCACCGCGGGGCGGTAACGGCGTAGCTCCTCGCGCTTAAGCCTGCCCACACCGTGCTCGGCGGCAAAGCTGCCCTCCATTTCCACCGCAATGTCATAGATCAAGCGGTGTATCTCCGGACCACGGGCGCGAAAACTCTCTGCGTCCATGCCGTGGGGCTGATTGAGATTGAAGTGCAGATTGCCATCGCCAAGATGTCCGAAGGCGACGATGAGTGCCTCGGGAAAGGCCGCGGCTACGGCCGGGCGGGCGCGAGCAAGGAATTCCGGCAATCGCGAGAGTGGCACGGAGACATCCTGCTTGAGCCCGGCACCATCCTTGCGCTGGGCCTCGGGAATGCCCTCGCGGATATTCCAGAAATCCCGTGCCTGACGACCGCTCTGGGCAATCACCGCATCAATCACTCGCCCCTTGCCCAAGCTCTGTTCCAGCACCGTTTCCAGACCGCGGGCGAGTGCCTCGCCGCCGTGGCTGGCGGTAAGTTCCAGCAGCACATAGTGGTCGTGCACTTCGGCAAAGGGATTACGGATATCCGGAATCTGGCACAATACCAGCTCCATGCTGGCGCGGTCCATGTATTCGAAACGTGTGACCGCCTCCCCCACCTCGGCACGACAGGCCCGCAACAACGCCATTGCCGCTTCCGCATCCGGGACCACGACTAGCGCGGTCTCGGTGTGGTTGGGGCGGGGAAAAAGCTTGAGTACCGCGGCAGTGATTATCCCCAGCGTACCTTCACTACCCAGAAAGAGTTGCTTCAAGTCATAGCCCGCGTTGTCCTTGCGCAACGCCCGCAGACCGTTCCAGATCTCGCCATTAGCAAAGACCACCTCCAAACCAAGCACCAGATCACGGGCATTGCCATAACGCAGCACCTGGGTGCCGCCGGCGTTGGTGGAGAGATTGCCGCCGATCTGACAGGAACCCTCTGCGGCTAGGCTCAAGGGAAACAGCAGGTTCTCGGCCTCAGCTGCGTCTTGCAGGGAGGCGAGGATGCAACCGGCCTCGGCAGTAAGGGTAAAGTCCGCGATGCTGAGATCGCGAATGCGATTCATGCGTGAGAGTGAAAGCAAAACCTGGTTCCCGGCTTCGTCAGGCACCGATCCACCCACCAGACTGGTATTACCCCCTTGGGGTACCACCGCAATGTCGGCCTGATGACAAATGCGGAGCACCTTGGAAACTTCCTCGGTACAAGCCGGACGCAACAGGATTGGCGTAACTCCCTGATAGCGTCCACGCTGGTCCAGCAGCAGGGGTGCCAACACCTCGGCATCACAGCTCCATCCCGCTGGACCCACAGCTGCTTGCAGTTGCTGTATTAGCCCGGTGGAAATTTTCTTAGTCATATCACGCTCCATTGCACCGGCTCTATGATACTGTTTAGCCCCACTTGGGGCACACCAAAAAGAAGAAAAGCATGACTTCTCAGCCCAAAGATAGCCATAAACAAGGACTCACCGGGGTCATCCTCGCCGGTGGCCTTGGGCGTCGCATGGGGGGACAGGACAAGGGACTGGTCACGCTAAGGAATCGGCCGATGATTGACTATGTTATTGCTGCCCTACGTCCCCAGGTAGATGAGCTGCTCATCAACGCGAATCGTAATCAGGATGCCTACAGCGCCTACGGATGCCCGGTCATCACCGACAGTTTCCCCGACTATGCCGGCCCCCTTGCGGGTATGGCCACGGCACTAGAGGCCATGACCGGAAGCTTGCTCCTCACCGCACCCTGTGACTGCCCCTTTCCTCCCGCAGATCTGGCCGAGCGCCTGCACGCAGCCCTGATAGACCATGATGCCGAGATCGTCGCGGCCCACGATGGCAACCGCCTGCAACCGGTTTTCGCCCTGATCACACCCACCTTGCTACCCAGCCTGCAGTCTTTTTTAAAGAAGGGTGGACGACGCATTGATGAGTGGTATGGCGCGCATCGTTTTGTCACCGCAGATTTCTCGGATCAGCCCGAGGCCTTTCTGAATCTCAATCGCCTGGAGGACAAGGCGGCGCTGGAAGCCAGCGCTGGCGCGACGCACTGATCCCATGACGACTCCCAAATCTCCATTACCACTACTTGGCTTTGCCGCCTTTAGTGGCGTTGGCAAGACCACACTGCTGGTTCAACTACTCGCCCTGTTCCAAAAACAGCGGGTTCGCATCGGCATCATCAAGCACGCTCATCACAGCTTTGACATCGACCACCCAGGCAAGGACAGCTATCGATTACGTAAGGCCGGGGCGCAACAAACGCTTATTGCCTCCAAAAACCGTTGGGCGCTGATTCATGAGAATGCGGTCGCCAACGAGCCCCGGCTAGAGGACCTGATCGCGCGTCTGGATCCAAATACGCTGGATCTCATCTTGGTGGAAGGCTTCAAGGATGTGCCTTTTCCGAAAATTGAATTGCATCGCCCAAGCCTGGGCCATCCGTTGCTGTTGTCCACGGATGATTCCATCATCGCAGTGGCAACCGACGACACCACGGCCATCGATACCGAATTACCCATTCTTAACCTCAACGATCCACCCACCATTGCCCAATTCATCCTCCAGCGCTTTGGTGGAGAAATTAAATACGAGGAAAATTTATGAATGATCAAGCCGCGACCGGCTCCTGCGCCGATAACCATAATCCGGGTCTGCTCACCATGGATGAGGCGCGCACGAGAATCGTCTCCAACATCAAACCGGTTAACGAACAAGAAGAGGTTGGGCTATGGGGCGCGCTGGGACGGGTGCTCGCCGAGGACATCCTGTCCCCCATCAACGTGCCGCCGTATACCAACTCGGCCATGGATGGCTATGCACTCAACAGCCACGGCATCGAGCAAGGCGCGACACTGCAAGTTATCGGCACCGCTTGGGCGGGCAAGCCCTTCGCCGGACAAATTGGAAAAGGAGAATGTACACGCATCATGACCGGTGCGGTCATCCCGGATGGTGCGGATGCCGTGGTGATGCAAGAGCTGGTGGAAAGAAAGGCAGATACCATCTGCCTACAACGCGCAGTACGTGCCCAGGAAAATGTTCGCCCGGCGGGGGAGGATCTGCGTGCCGGTGGCCAGGCGCTCAGCAAGGGGCAACGCATCCGACCGGTAGAACTCGGCCTGTTGGCCTCTATTGGCGTTGCTGAGGTCAGCGTCATACGACGGCCCCGAGTGGCTATTTTTTGCACCGGGGATGAGCTGAGATCGGTCGGCCAGTCTCTGGAAAAAGGTGAAATCTACGACAGCAATCGCTACACCCTCTACAGTATGCTGGAACGCTTGGGGGTGGAAATTATCGATCTGGGGGTTATCCCGGATCAGCCGGAGTTGCTGGAAAAGGCCTTTCGAGACGCCATGGAAGGTAACGACGCGGTGATCACCACCGGTGGTGTTTCCGTTGGAGATGCCGATTATGTGACCGGTATGCTGGAAAAACTGGGCCAGATAGACTTCTGGAAAATCGCCATAAAACCAGGTCGGCCACTGGCCTTCGGCAAGCTTGGCGACAGCCAATTCTTCGGATTGCCCGGTAACCCAGTCTCGGTGATGGTCACTTTCTACCAGTTCGTACAGCCTGCCTTACGGCGCCTGATGGGAGAAATCCCGCCACCGCGAATATTGCTACAAATACCCACCGTCACGGCGCTGAGAAAACGCCCCGGGCGCGCCGAGTTTCAACGCGGCATCCTGGAAAATGCAGCAGATGGAACGCTACAGGTACGCAGCACCGGCCATCAAGGCTCCGGCATCCTCCGCTCCATGAGCGAGGCCAACTGCTTCATCATTCTGACTGAAGATAGTAGCGGCGTTGAGGCCGGTGATTTAGTCAGTGTGGAGCCCTTTCACGGGCTGGTTTAGAAACCCGAATGGCAGCCATGGACTGCCCTACATAATATGTAGGGCGCACCGTGTGCGCCGTCCAACGAAAGAACAAGCATAAAAAAAGGGGGCATGCGCCCCCTTTTCCTTCGCAACCAACAGCCCGCTAGAGGATATAACCCCGCTCGTCGTGCAACGCAGTATCGAGCCCCTCCACCTCCTGTTCCTCACTCACCCGCAGCCCAATCAGACAATCCAGTGTTTTCAGGATCACATAGCTGAGGATGGCTGTATAAACAGCGGTAGCCGCCACCCCCACGAACTGCGCCAGCAACTGCTCACCAATCCCCTCGTTGCCCTCGCCAAATCCCGTACCGCCAAAGGCAGTAGCGGAAAACACCCCTGTCAACATGGCGCCTATAACACCACCGGCTGCATGCACCCCAAAGACGTCCAGGGAGTCGTCATAGCCAAAGGCCCGTTTCATCCGAGTGGCGGTGAAAAAGCAGCCCACACCAGAGGCAAAACCGATAGCCAGCGCCCCCATGGGACCCACGGATCCACAGGCTGGTGTAATCGCCACTAATCCAGCGACCACACCCGAGGCAACGCCAAGCACGCTGGGCTTGCCGTGGGACAGCCACTCACTGAACATCCAGGCCAGAGCAGCAGAACCGGTAGCGATCTGGGTAACCAGCATCGCCATGCCAGCCGTGCCATCAGCAGCAAGCTCGCTACCGGCATTAAAGCCGAACCAGCCCACCCACAACATGGCCGCGCCAATCACTGTCAAAGTGAGGTTGTGCGGCGGCATAGCGGTAGTGGGAAAGCCCTTGCGCTTGCCCAGCATCAGGGCTGCCACCAACCCGGCTACACCGGCGTTAATATGCACCACGGTACCACCGGCAAAATCCAGCACCCCCCAACTTCCCAACCAGCCGCCACCCCATACCCAGTGACACACGGGCAGGTAGACCAGGGTGAACCACAGGCCCATGAACCACAGCATGGCGGAAAACTTCATACGCTCGGCGAAGGCGCCAACTATCAATGCCGGAGTAATGATCGCGAAAGTCATCTGAAAAGTAACGAACACGGTTTCGGGAATGGTGCCACTCACTGCATCCAAATCCACACCCGCAAGAAAGGCCTTGCTCAGCCCCCCTATCATGGCGTTCATTGCACCACCATTTTCAAAGGCCAGGCTATAACCGTAGATAATCCATAACACCGTCATCAGCGAGGTAATGGCAAAACACTGCATCATTACTGATAGCACGTTCTTGCTACGCACCATGCCCGCATAGAAAAGCGCAAGGCCGGGAACAGTCATGAATAACACAAGAGCAGTAGCAGTCAGCATCCATGCCGTATCCCCGGCATTAATGCCCTCGGCGGCCAGTGTGGTCGAAGAACTAGCAACCAGAAGCATCCCTGCGAACAACTGAAGCGCCGATTTTCTAATGGAAATTCTCATTCTCTTTGCTCCTTTTACTTCACAGGGCCTCGGGGCCCGTTTCGCCGGTACGGATGCGAACCACATTCTCGATGGACGTAACAAAAATCTTCCCATCCCCGATGTTTCCGGTACGCGCTGCTTCGACAATGGCCTCAATAACCACATCCAGACGATCCTTTGAGATCGCTATATCCATACGCACCTTGGGCAGAAAATCCACCACATACTCAGCACCGCGATACAATTCCGTATGCCCTTTCTGACGACCGAAACCCTTGACCTCGGTAACCGTCATTCCCTGAACCCCCACATCCGCCAAGGCCTCACGCACATCGTCCACCTTGAATGGCTTGATAATGGCTGTAACCAGCTTCATAACTTCTCTCCTGACTCGTCTTCAGAGAAAAGATTGCATAAGCCATGCCATATATACTTTCGCTTCTAATACAATGACTTACGATTTTACGCGAGCTTGGAGTCAAACCAACACGTTCCGAAACAGTGCGCGAGCACGCCTCACGCCCGAAAAGAGTGCGCGCGGCCAACCCGGAGGCTATCGATAACATATCTGGAGGTATTGAAGCGGGGTTCAGCAATATGCAGAAAGGTCTCAATGCCTTTCTTGCCAACTATTTTTCAGGTCTATATAGCGGACATAGAAGCCAGAAAAGAAAGCAGCCAAAACGACGGCTTAACATTCAGGGTAAGATGCGCGCGATTTTTGCGCGTCAATCTTGACCCACTTGTTAGATTCTTCGCCTACAGCTAATTTTCCCAAGGCTGTGACCCTCTCTTGAATTCGACTTCCTTTGGCACATTCATTCTCTTCAGCCAATAATAAAAATAGGCTACCGCAGATACTGCTGCCACGAAGAAGCCAATTATTACCAATGATTGGCTATGCTTCGTACATATGATCGAAGAGAACCCGATAAAAACACCCGACATCCATGCTGCAAAGGCAATCTGCAATCTCCTCTTAAAATACACATGCGGCATGTTTTTATCGTTTTTCATCTTCTGAAATCTAACGACCAAGCTGTGGGGCGCAAACGGAGCGAAGCGGAGATTGCGTCCGAACGAGCGCCTTGTTATGCATTTCGTTTCCCGGTTTGCTCTCTACGTTCCTTTTCAATTTCAATACAAAACTCCTCAGGCTCCAACATTTCATGGAAATCGGTTTCGAAGGTGGTACTCATGCGGTTGAGGCAGCCGATAAACTTATGTGCGTTTTCTGTGGTTTCTCTAATGAGATCACCTTTTTCAATGCCAGTGTCTCCACTTTCGTCAACATATCGCTGTGTCGCAACACCGCCATCATGTTCATAGACGTGACGGCGATAAAACATCTTTTTAACGAAAGCGCGATCTGCTGTCATCCCTTGAAGTATATTGATATCAAAACAATCACTCATTAACCCTTCGAACTTATCAAGATCGTGAAATAAAAGCCTTTCTAATTGGTTGCTTCTCGATTCTTTCATAGGAACACAGGAAATTAACTGAGCCACCTGATCACGTGCAGCTGAATCAAACTCTGAAACTGATTGCTTAACCGCGTCAGACGGAGATATATCACCGCTTGTTAATTGATTTCTGATTTGCTCTAGCGCTAAACGTTGTTGTTCAGCAGAGTTTCTCCATCCACATGAAGAGCAATACCCATATTTACCACGAATATCATTGTAACTATTACATGCGGAGCATCTGAATTCCGTTTGTTGAGCGGTTGATGTGTAGTAAAAATCCGGCCTCAGGTCATCAGTTATAGAATCTGCCAGAGCGTCCATATCGATAACGACTTCCCTGGTTGTGTCAGGTTCTGATTCATATATGGCTTCATGTAGCGACTCTACATAGTGTGAAATATATGACTTTTGAGGTGGGGTTAAAAAATGGTATGACTCTGTTCTAACACCACAATACGGACAGGTTAACGGATATTTAGAAGGGATGCTCCCGGATCGAAAATGCTTTTTACAGCTAGGGCACTCATGCCCGAATCTACCCTGCGAATCCGATGCCATCATCACAGCGATACAGTTTGGGAAAGGGGGGATATTCCAAGGAGTCCCGATACCTCCCATAACTATATTTCCGCACGCAAATCCATCTGGGTGGGCATAGATACCAACAAGACTTGCAGGTCGTGGCGAAGAATGCGAGTAGCCGATTTGATATTGCACGTGCCCTTGTGCATCGCAAACGATAGTAAATGTGACTTTTCCACCTGTGTGCCCAATTTCACTGAAGTCCTTTCTAGTCATTTCGTATCACCGATGGAGGTTTAACATGCATAACGGCTGGAATTCAGCGGCCAGGCCGGCCGCGAAGCGGACGGTCTGGTCCGCTGCAATGATTTGTTATGCGCTGCGGTCATCGGCCGTACCCTGAGGATGTTTGCTGAATGAACTATACCGCCATGGGGCGGCTGAGATGCCGACCAAGGCCACTTTGCTTCATTGCATACATGACCGAGTACCCTTTCGGAGTGCAGGCCTTGAAAGGGCGTGGCCGATTAGCAGGCCAGGCCTGAACGAAGAGGTCGCCCATAGTGCAGGGTTCGTGAAGGCTGCCCTGACCATAGTCGGGCGGACAGGACCGTTGAAACTCGAGCATTGGAACAGATGCACCTTCAGCTCAGGAGGAGACCGACTGGCGCTCGCCTCGACAGCCTCGGAGCATAGGGACCTCTACTCCCGGACCCGCGACAGGCGGCTGTGCTGAGGCTGATGATTTCTTCACCTTTTCTCTAGCCCCGTCGCGCATAACGCTTCAAGCAGAGGCGCCAGCTTCGCTGGCGTCCTGCTGGCTTGACTTGTTATGTGTGTCTTTGTAGTAGCCACTAGCTAACAAAATAAATGAATACCAAGTGATAAGCGCATAGATACCCAGCGAGAACAACATGCCAACTATTACGGTAGTGGTTTGTTGTTCTGGTACGCCGCCAGAAAGCAGGGTAAATAGCATACTGATTATGCTTGCCCCAAGCATAAACGAGAAAACCCAACAGTTTATCGAGAGACGAAGAAACATGAGAGTTGCAGCGACCATTGCAAGAAATTGGAAGCCCACAGCTTGAAGATAGTAAAGAATACCCGAAGGTTGCTCTACGCCCGGCGGCAGCTCAACATTGCCAGAAGATATTCTGTAAATCTGATAGAAAGAGGCCACTCCGCCAAGAACAAACCAGATAAAAATGAGCCAAACCCTTTTTGGTCGCTTTACGTTCTCTTCCATATTTCAAATCTTCCTCGTAAACACATAACAGGATTTATGTGGAAAGTTTCTCATTTAATGAGAAATGCCGAATCGGCATTAAACGACTTTATCTGTATCTCGCGTGTATTTACGTTACTCGCCATTTTATACATACCCTTTATTATTCAACATATTACAAACCTATATAGCCTTTCGTTACACTCAATAGAGCTACTGTTCCTTCCGGATTATGTGGAATGTTTCCACATAATCCGATTGACATAGCCAGCCCTCACGACTACTGTTTATATATCCAGCATTCGAAGAACCAGGGAGGGTTCCATGAGTCACTCGCCTTTTCTCGACAAGGTTCGTGAGGCAGTTCGAGTTCGCCACTACGCCCGCACGACTGAAAAGACCTATGTGCACTGGGTAAAATGCTTCATCCTGTTCCACGGCAAACGCCATCCCAAGGATATGGGTGAAACCGAGGTCAGAAGCTTTCTCTCGGATCTCGCCGTCCGCAAGCGGGTTGCTCCTGCGACCCAGAACCAGGCGCTGTGCGCTCTCGTCTTTCTCTATAAATCGGTACTCGATAAGCCACTCGGTGAGATGCAGGGCCTGGTCTGGGCCAAATCCCGGCAGCATATTCCAGTGGTCCTGAGTACCGAAGAGGTGGCCGCCATTCTCGGGCAGTTGCGGGGTACTCACTGGCTCATCGCCGGTCTGCAATATGGCTCGGGGCTGCGCCTGCGCGAGAGTATCCGGCTGCGTGTACATGACCTTGATTTTTTGCGGCGTGCGATGGTGGTTCGTCACGGTAAGGGAGGCAAGGATCGGGTGGTGACCCTGGCAGGGCAGTTGCTTACACCGCTTCGCCGTCACTTGGCACGACGACAGGATCTCTTTGACGCCGACCGTACGGCGGGATTTGGCACCGTCTCGCTGCCGTGGGCACTGGCGCGAAAATATCCACGGGCGGAAAGTGAATGGGGTTGGCAGTTCGTATTTCCCTCGTCGCGGATTGGAGCCGATCCGGTTTCTGCCATCCGCCGGCGCCATCATATTCATGCCTCGGCCGTACAAAAGGCGATCAAGACAGCGGTTCGCGCAACGGGTATTCCAAAGCGCGCAACCTGCCATACGCTGCGACATTCTTTCGCCACACATTTGCTGGAAGGCGGGGCGGACATCCGTTTCCCTTCCCTCTCCTTGCTCATCGACCATACTGGCGTCTCCATGACGGCAGTCATTTTACTTCCTGCACGCTTTCGGGACAGACCGGCTCTGACTCATCCGAAGCTTGGCAACCCTTCCCTGACGGAAAACTTAAACCTTGAACTGCGGCATTTCAAGGAAAACATTGGCTTGAGAGAGAGGCCTTAGGCCGGTAGGCTCCGCCCCAAGATTACTAATCAACGGGAGAGCTGGACTGATGGAATCAACGCACTGGAACAAGAGCAATCCGGGCATGGCCTTGATAGGACTACTCATCAGCTTGCTGATGGCCCCCACCCTGGCCACTGCCCAGGAGAAAACCGTACCAGAGGCCAAGCGCTTTCAGGACTGGATGCTGCGTTGCGAACAACCGCCCAGCGGCGGCGCAGAACAGTGTTTCGTATTCCAGAATCTGGTGCTACGCGAAGGCAAGGGGCGGGTACTGCTGTTTGCGGTGACCTACCCACCTAAACGCGAGGAGCCGGTGGCAATCCTAACCCTGCCCTTGGGAATCTCACTACCGCCGGGAGTCTCCATGCAAATTGCCGAGGATGAACCACTGCGGCTGGCTGTTGAGCACTGCATTCCAGGGGGCTGCCGCGTGGTCCTGCCTGTGGCGAAAAAGCTGCTGGATCAATTCAAGGCGGAAGCGCAGCTGCAGGTCACTTTTCACGATGCTCGCCGTCGACCCGTCAAACTCTCCGTCTCGCTGAAGGGTTTCACCGCTGCCCTCAAGGAATTGAAAAAACCCTGAGTCAGCGCGGTTTGAACAAGGGGTGAATGAGCCGATCGCCAACCACTATTCCCAGCCTGTCCGCAGTGCCTGCCAGCACTTCCAGCACACTGCGGACGGGCCCGGGAGAGGGAATGTACTGAGTAGAAAATGGAGTTGCCCGTGGGTGAATAGCCAGGATCTGGCCATCATCTGCGACGAACAATATATCCAGGGATAGCGGCGTATCCTTCATCCACATGCTGACCGCTCGCGCTGGTTTCAAATAGAACAACATGCCTTCATCGGGCTTCAGATGTTGCCGACCCATGAGGCCCTGCATTTGTTGCTGAGGTGTACGGGCTATTTCAACACTAAAGCCATGCTCGCTGCCGTCGCGCCCCTTGATCAGCAGCAATTCACTGGCACTCAAGGCCGGAGCACCCATCAACAGAATTAGCCCGCCCAGCAGAACAGCGTGCAGATGAGCTAGCACGCGATGTTCAGCGAAGCGGTGCATCCTGCCGCGACGCATTAACCATACTCCGTTCGATGCGTTCTACCCGGTTGGTGAGTTTGCACGTCAGTTCGTAGGGAATGGTATGAGCGGCCCGGGCGACTTCTTCCACCGGTAGCTCCCGCCCCCACAGCAGCACGGGATCGCCGACCCGAGCTGTAGCCTGAGTACGTAGGTCCAGGCTAATCATGTCCATGGAAACCCGCCCAACCAAGGGTACCCGAGCGCCATTCACCAGCACCGGCGTGCCCGATACCGCGTGACGTGGATAACCGTCGCCATAGCCGACTGCGGCAACGCCTACAGCCATGTTTTCTGGGCAAATCCAACGGCCGCCATAACCCACGGCATCGCCCTTACTAAGTCGGTTAATCGCAATTAAACGCGTGCTGAAATCCATCACCGGGCGCAATCCATACTCGCCGCCCGTACTGTCGGCAAATGGAGAAACCCCGTACAGCATGATGCCGGGGCGCAACCAGTCCGCATGGGCCTGTGGCCAGGCCAAAATGCCAGCGGAATTGGCAATGCTGAGTTCTCCCGGATGCTGTGCCGAAATGGCTTGAAAGCACTCAAGCTGCTTTAAGGTCTGGGGATTGTCCTGCTCATCGGCACTGGCAAGGTGGGTGATCAGACGCACCGGGGCCGCCACTGCGGCACAGTCAGCAAGACGTGTCATCATTTCGCCATAAGCTGCGGGCGGAAAGCCAAGCCGGTGCATGCCGGTATCGAGCTTTAACCAAGTAGAAATCGCCTCACCAACCGGGGCGTGCTCAAGCATCTCCATCTGTGAGGGATGATGGAGCACACTCTCTAACCTGTGGGCACGCACCTCGGCCAGCTCCTCGGATGAGGAGAAGCCCTCCAACACCACAATCGGCTTGTTGATGCCAGCACGACGTAACGCCATCCCTTCAGCAACCCGTGCTACGCCAAGGGCATCCGCGCCCACTAAGGCCTGTGCAACTCGCAGCGCACCATGCCCATAGCCATCGGCCTTAACCACCGCCATGATCCGGGCGTTTGGTGCCAAGGTACGAATTTTCCGCAGATTATGTGCCAGGGCATCGAGATCAATGACTGCGCGGGCACCGCTTAAGGCATCATCGGAACGCCGTGGGCGCTCCCTACTCACGCTTCAAAGCCACCGGGGTAATTGGCCGGGCTGAAATTCTCAAAGCGAGTGTATTTACCTAGAAAGGTTAGCTCCACCTTGCCAATGGGGCCATTACGCTGTTTGCCAATAATAATTTCCGCCATTCCCTTATGCGGACTATCCTCGTCGTAGACCTCATCGCGGTAGATAAAGAGAATCAGATCCGCATCCTGCTCGATGGCACCTGATTCACGTAAATCCGACATCACTGGACGCTTGTTAGGGCGATTCTCCAAACTACGATTGAGCTGCGAGAGGGCCACGATAGGTACATTGAGCTCCTTGGCCAACGCCTTCAGGGAGCGAGAGATTTCCGAAATCTCGGTGGCCCGGTTTTCCTTGCTGCCCGGCACCTGCATGAGCTGCATATAATCCACCACCACTATCCCCAATTCGTGCTCGCGCTTTAGCCGCCGGCAGCGGGCACGCAGTTCCGTCGGGGTCAGGGCCGGGGTGTCATCAATGAATATTTTAGCGACATCGAGCATGCTCACCGCTGAGGTCAGGCGCGGCCAATCGTCATCATGCAGCTTGCCGGTACGCACCGAATGGGCATCGATTCGGCCAAGCGAAGACACCATACGCATCACCAGCTGTGGTGCCGACATTTCCATGCTAAACACCGCCGCAGCCTTCTGTTCACCGATAGCAGCATGCTCAATAAGATTCATCGCAAAGGCGGTCTTACCCATGGAGGGTCGACCAGCAACGATGATCAGATCGGAGGGTTGCAGGCCAGAGGTCTTACCATCGAGATCCGTGAAACCAGTGCTAACACCGGTAATGGCACTATCCTGATGATAGAGCTCGTCGATACGATCCATCACCGCCGGCAGGATGTCCTTCATGGCCACAAAGCCCTGCCCCTGACGCCCGCCCTTCTCCGCCAGACGAAATACCAACTGCTCCGCATGATCGAGTAATTCGGCGGCGTCTCGTCCTTCAGGGTTGAAGGCGTTGGCGGAGATCTCGCCACCCGCACGAATCAATCCACGCAGTACTGCGCGCTCACGAACGATGTTGGCATAGGCAAGAATATTGGCGGCACTGGGAGTATTGCGTGCCAGTTCCCCCAGATAGACCAGCCCACCGGCCTCTTCTAGGCTGTCATTAGCCTCCAGCCATTCGCTGACGGTAACGACATCAAAGGGGGTGCTTTTTTCCGACAGCGCGCGGACGGCGCTGTAGATAAGGCGGTGATCGTGGCGATAAAAATCTTCTTCGGTGACCCGATCCGCCACCCGGTCCCAACCGTTGTTGTCCAGCAGTAGACCACCGATCACCGACTGCTCCGCCTCGATAGAATGAGGCGGAATCTTTAGCGCGGAGGTCTCGTTATCAGTTGGCGCGGTGAATTGCATAAGCCCGTATACCCAGAATCAGCACACCGCAGACCCGCGGCGATGCAGGAGGAATATCCTACACCACGCAAGCCACCACAAAAGATGTTATTCGGCGACAACCTCAAGCTCGAGCGTGGCTTCCACACCGACCTGCAGATGAATCACCACCTGGTACTCACCCACTTCGCGTATTGGCCCATCGGGCATGCGTACTTCCTGCTTGCTGAGCTCCGCCCCGGCTGCGGTAATCGCCTCGGCGATATCCTGCGGACCCACGGAGCCAAACAGCTTGCCCTGGTCACCGGCAATGCGGGTGAGCTGCAGCGCCGGCAATTCATTAATGGCATCGAGTCGAGCTTGCGAGACGGCGAGTTCACCGGAGCGCTGCTTTTCGATCTCGGCACGACGGGCCTCGAAATCAGCCAGGTTTTTAGGCGTCGCCAGCAAAGCCTTAGCCTTTGGCAACAAATAGTTGCGCGCGTATCCCGCTTTCACGTTGACCTTTGCGCCCAGTTCTCCGAGCTTCTCTACCCCATCCAGCAATATAACTTCCATCACGTCACCTTTATCATTAACCCGTTGCGATCGTTGGCCGACTAGGCCACCCGTTGTCGCAGCTTTAGCCAAGTCTCCGAAAATCCGGCCAATGCCAGCATCAGAATCACCTGGGGGAATACCGAAATCACTATATAAAAACAAACGGTCCAAGCTCTGGAAATATTCCGCTTTTCCGCCGCCCAGTGGGCTAGCGCCAGGCCCTGGAGCATGTAAATCACAACCGCTGACCATAACACGTCGGTTGCCAACGCACGAACCTCAGGCCACGGTATAAACGCCGCCAGGCTGATCCCCGTCACCGCGTAAGCCACCCGCGGTCCCAGGCTCAACTCCCGGAATTCGCGCGCAAAACCGCCGGGGTTATCTATCAGCGAGTGCCACCAACGCGCCAGATAGACGCTCAGCACCATGCTCAGTAATAGCGTCGCTACCACCAAGCCGGTCATCAACGGTGCAATGGTCGCAACGAAATGGGCAACGCTTTTAGCCTGTTCCGCGTCCAGCTCAAGGCCACCCTCAGCGATGGCCCCGCGAAGCATGCCGTCTAACAAGGCACTCCACCATTCCGTGGGCACCCCCACCAGTAAATGCACCAGGGTAACGGCCACTACCGCAAACACGAAGGCCACACCGAGCATCAGCCCCTGGTCCGCCACCCGCCGCAACAAGGCAGCAAGCAAAGAAACAGGTACCCAGGTCAGCAGCGCAAACATCAACACCGGCAGCGCATTGCCCAACAGCACCAGTGAAAACACCCCGGCCAAGGCCATAGAGCCGGTGATCACCACCGCCCCCTGACGCAGACCTAAGCGCAGGCTGACCAGCCCCACCACTGCGCCGCTGACATAAATCAGCACCGGCAACATCAGCGACAGGATCGCAAACACGGCGGTTACCGTGATTGCCTGTAACGGCCCCTTATTGATATATCCGAGAAGTGAGCGCACTAGCTAGCTCGCATCCCCGTTTTACAACAGCGGACGGTAATACGTGCCGCCGCTAGTGAGCGTCGCTATAAGGTAGCAACGCTAGGAAACGAGCCCGCTTGATAGCAGTGGAAAGCTGACGCTGATAGCGCGCCTTAGTGCCCGTGATCCGACTGGGAACAATCTTGCCAGTCTCAGTAACAAAAGCCTTTAGAGTGGCGAGATCCTTGTAATCGATCTCCTTGGTGCCCTCTACCGTAAATCTACAATACCGCCGACGACGAAAAAATCGTGCCATGACTAACCCCTATACGCTAAATATTTTTCAGAAAGAATCCGCATAAACCTAAGCTGAAACAATCAGGCCTCGGCTTCCGGCTCTGCCTTAGTCTCAGGCTCTGCTGCCTCGGTCTTCTCGACCTCAGGAGCCGCCGTCTCTGCAGTGGCAGCAGCCGCGCTGTCACTCTCAGCTGGAGCTGGGCGAGGGGGCCTGCGATCACCGCCACGCTTTTCTTCCTGGCTCTTGGCCAGCACAGAAGGCTCAGTGACTGCTTCGTCACGGGCGATAATGAGGTTGCGGATAACCGCGTCGTTGAAACGGAAGGCACTGCCCAATTCGTCGAGCACTTCCTGGCCGCATTCCACATTCATCAGAATGTAGTGGGCCTTGTGTATCTTATTGATGGGATAGGCCAACTGACGCCGGCCCCAGTCCTCAAAACGGTGTACGGCACCACCGCTTTCCTCAATCATGCTGCGGTAGCGATCCACCATCCCCGATACCTGCTCACTCTGATCGGGATGGACCAAAAATACGATTTCGTAATGTCTCATTAAAGAGCTCCTTACGGGTTATGCCCCGGAGGGCGTCGGCCACGTACCGATGTACTGTGGCAAGGAGTAACCTTGAAAATCCTAAGAAACTGTTTCTACGCGACTTTCAAAGAGCGGCGGATTGTACGCCATCATTATGGGGTACGCAACGCGGTAGCCAGGCGCTGACGCTGGGCCTCAAACAGGCAAATTCCCGTGGCCACCGATACGTTCAAACTTTCCACCGCCCCACCCATGGGAATCGACAACAGCTGATCGCATTGCTCCCGGGTCAGGCGCCGTAAACCATGCTGCTCGGCACCGAGCACCCAAGCCAGCGGCCCGGTTAATTCAGCCTCGTACAAACTCTCGGTGGCTTCGCCTGCGGCTCCTACTACCTGAATAAACCGATCCTTAAGGGCCCGCAGGGTACGCGCCAGATTGCTGACCTGTACCACCGCCACCGATTCTGCCGCCCCACAAGCAACACGGCGAACCACTGGCGAAAGCGGTGCACTTCGGGCCTTTGGGATAATGACCGCATGCACGCCAACGGCTCCGGCGCTACGCAGACAAGCGCCAAAATTATGTGGATCCTGAACCCCATCCAGCACTAATAGGAAAGGCGGCTCTTGCAGTACATCCAACCGCGCCTCCAGTTCGTGCCAATCAATGGCGGTGGCCTCGCGACAGCGGATGACGATGCCCTGATGATTGGCGCCCTCTACCATGCGATCAATATCACGACGACCGAGCTGGTGGATGGCGATTCCCGCCGCGGCCATGGGACTAATGATCGCCTGACTGCGTGGGTCACTACCACGTCTGCAGGTCCATACCCCACTAATTCCCTTAGGCCGGTTCGCCCATACCGCAGCCACCGCATGCCAGCCATAAACCAAGGTTTCTGCCTCAGTTTTTTTTTGCTTAGGCGTGCCCATCATTTACGCCGACGACGGCGTCCACTACGACGTTTGGACTTGGCCTTGGATTTCGGCTTGGACTTGGGCTGGTCTTCCACCAGCTCAAAATCAATCTTGCGATCATCCAGGCTAACCCGGATTACCCGGACCTTGAGACGATCCGCCAGCCGATAGATACGGCCAGTGCGCTCTCCACTGAGACGATGATGGGGAGCGTCGAAATGGAAATAATCGCTGCCCAGGGAGCTGACGTGCACCAACCCCTCCACGTAAATATTATCCAACTCGATAAACAAGCCGAAGTTGGTCACTCCACCAACGGTGCCGGTATATTCCTCCCCCACCTTGTCACTCATGTACTCGCATTTAAGCCAGGAGGCAGCCTCACGGGTGGCCTCATCGGCACGCCGCTCCATGGCCGAGCAATGCTCGCCCATGGCCATCATATCCGGGGCCTTAGCGCGGAACTCGGCCACCTTGCCACCGGACACTGCGTGGCGAATGGCGCGATGCACCAACAGATCGGGATAGCGCCGGATGGGCGAGGTGAAGTGGGCGTAACATTCCAGCCCCAGACCAAAATGACCGGAATTCTCCGGCGTATAAACCGCCTGCGAAAGCGAGCGCAGCAATACAGTCTGGATCAAGTGCGCATCTTGACGCCCCACCACCTGCGCTAGCAGCGCTGCATAATGATGGCCCTCGGGCTGATCACCACCGCCGAGTCCCAGCCCCAACTCACCGAGAAATTCCCTCAGTGCAGTGAGTTTTTCCAGGCTCGGGCCTTCGTGCACCCGGTATAGGGCCGGCAGACGCTTACGCTGTAAAAATTCCGCAGCCGCCACGTTGGCCGCCACCATGCATTCCTCGATCATGCGATGGGCATCGTTGCGCTCGGTGGGCTCGATACGATCGATTTTTCCTGCATCGTCAAAAACGATACGGGTCTCGGTGGTCTCAAAGTCGATGGCACCGCGCTGTTGGCGCGCCCCATGGAGCGCGGTATACAGACGATGGAGTTCTTCCAGGTGGGGTACCAATGCCTCGTAGCGCTCACGGAGCTTGGCCTTTTTCTCCACCACCATGGCCGCCACCTCGGTGTAGGTCAGACGTGCGTGGGAACGCATCAAGCCCTCGAAGAAGCGGCTGCGAGTCACCTTGCCCGCGCCATTGATCGTCATTTCGCAAACCATGCACAGGCGATCAACTTTGGGGTTGAGCGAACACAGGCCGTTAGAAAGCACCTCGGGCAACATCGGAATCACGCGCCCGGGAAAATAGACTGAGGTCCCCCGCTCCACGGCTGAGGCATCCAGAAACCCGCCTTCCTGGACATAAGCAGAGACATCGGCAATAGCAACCAACAAACGCCAGCCACGGCCCTTCTTTTCACAATAGACCGCATCGTCAAAATCCCGGGCATCCGCACCATCTATGGTGACCAACGGCACATCGCGGAGATCCTCGCGGCCCTGCTTTGATTCCTCCGGCACATCCAGGGAAAATTCCGCCGCCTCTTCCAGCGCCGCCTGAGGCCATTCCCACGGCAAGTCATGGGTGCGCACCGCCAGTTCTATCTCCATACCGGGTGCCATGCGGTCCCCCAACACCTCGGTCACACGAGCGATGGCCTGGGAATGTTTACTCGGAGGCGTAAGAATTTTTGCGGCCACGATTTGGCCGTTTTCAGCACCGCCGTATTCCTCCGGTGGCACCAGCACATTACGTGGCATATGGCGACTATCCGGAGTAATAAAGGCCACCCCGCGCTCGATGCAAAAGCGCCCTACCAACTGCTGAGTGCCTCGCTCTAGCACCTCCACTAAAGCCGCCTCCTGACGTCCGCGCATGCCAATGCCGGTTATGCGCACCATCGCACGGTCACCATGCATCAACGCACTCATCTGGCGCGAGGGTAAGTAGAGATCATCACCACCACCCTCAGGGCGCAGAAAGCCGAAGCCATCCTTATGAGCCAGTACCTGACCACGCACCAGATCCATCTTCTCCGGCAGGCCATAACCGGCGCTGCGGTTACAAAATACCTGGCCATCACGCTCCATGGCCCGTAACCGACGCCGCAACCCTTCGCGTGCATCCGCATCCTCGACGCCTAATTCGGAGACGATCTGCTTATAACTTAGGGGTACGCCACGTTTGGCTAGAAACTCAAGGAGATATTTTCGACTTGCGACGGGGCGATCGTATTTCTTCGCCTCCTGCGCAGACCAGGGATCCTGGCCGGAACGCCATTTCTTTTTAGACATGCAGACTCGTTGACAATAAAACAGGTGGTGGGTAGAGTGCGCGGCTTCCCGTTCAGGTTAGCACTTCTTCAAGTGGCAACCAGTCCTCAATGCCGAGGTGGCGGAATTGGTAGACGCGCTAGCTTCAGGTGCTAGT
>JAJFJU010000009.1 GCA_021773645.1 Gammaproteobacteria bacterium | reverse complement strand
ATTGAACAGAGAAGCCATATCCTCGAACATCGTTGCTTCTAGGAGAACAACCTCTGGATGTCGTGAATGGGAGTATAACTGTCCACTTGAGTCAAGTGCGATACGTGCATGGACTGGCCATGTCTCCATTCCTTCAAAAGGATACTGCCCAGCTTTGAAAAAGTTGCTCCATATATATAAAGGAAGAAGGGTAGAGTGACCAGGCGGCGCTTTCTCCATCATCTTAAGTAGGTCTAAAAGTAAGGAAGTGTGTGCTGTTATTTTGTAGGTCGACCTGACTGTGCTAATCTCTTTATCTAATTTTGCGGTGATACGTTGAAGTTCCTTTCTAGTTGCATTTAAGACATCATCCTTCAAAGTATTTATATGCTGGATTTGTGCTTCATCAGGTGGACTGACAATCCATGATGTAGCCATAAATTCCCTCAACCGTTTGAGTGCTAGAGTGCGTAGTCGCTGTACTGTGCTACCCTTCATCGAATCACTATCCTGAGCCCTGAAATAACCATAACCCTATGAAGTTAGTGCCACTGGGCCGTATCATACACATAACGAGTCTGTAGAAAAAGTGAGTTTTTAACTATTCTACCCTCTATTAAAATTAAGATTCATTATTTAGGAAATTGTTTTCCCCGAACGCTCCCTTTTTTTATATGAAGAGGTTTATAGCCGGAAATGTTGCATGTGATCCTGCCTATTTCAATGGCATTCTTCTCTTTTTTGTTTTCTCTACGCAAACCCCTCTCCGTATCGATGAACTTTAGTTAGATTATGTACTATGCAGTACAGCAGCCACTGAGTATTCACCTTTCGTTTCCCTCGAAGGCTGAATCGATCCAGTCGCATGATTGATCTGATATGCGCAAAGGGCGGTTCTGATATTCCAAGTCGTCTGTTATAGATCAGTCTGCCTTTTATGGAGTCTATCTTTCGCTTCATCTTCCGGGTGTATGTCTCTTTTCCGTCTTTCCTTGTTCCTTTGAAATATGCCACAGACCTTACCTCTGTTTTCTCCGGCGTCCTTATACATTCTTCTCTCAGATTACAGTTAAGACAATTAGTCTTGTTCCCTCTGAATCTCATTGCCTGCTTCCCGCTTATTATTACGTTGTTTCCACTGCGGTACATCCGCTTTCCGGCAGGACATATACAGTGGCTAAGATCATCTGCAAAGGTGAATTTATCAAGTGCATATATGCTTTTTGTCCCCTCTCTTTTCTGTCTCTCTATCCTTGTTCGCTCCTTGTATCTCTCTGCCTCTGCAAACCTCGGATCACGCTTCCTGAAATGCGGGTCTGCCACATAGCCGTCTATCCCTTCTTCCATTATCATCTTCATGTTCTCTTCCTTGTGAAACCCGCTGTCTGCTACAAGCTTTGCTTTCTCAAACACATCCTCTTCACTGTCAATCTCCCTGAAGTTCTCCCTTGCCCCTTCTATCATAGGCTTTAACAAATCATGCTCCTGCGCCTTCCCATATGCTTCGGCATGCACTATCACCTGGTGCTTGTCATCCACTACCGTTACACCGTTATATCCCTGAATCACTCCTTTTGACGTCTTTATCTTTGCGCTTTCGTTATCAGTGATGTTGCTCTTTACAGGCTTCCCCGTTTTGCCCGGCTTATCGTCGTTTTCTTTAAGCCATTGTTTTATCTTCTTCACACTCTTTTTGATTGTTTCCACATACTGTTCTTCCTGCTCTACCATCTCCCGGCTGGACTCACTCTTATCTGCTTCCCGGTGCCTCTTCATTATCTGCCTCACTGTTTTTTCCATCTTCTGCTTTTTATTTTTTAGCTCTGCTTTTGTTCCACTCCATTCCTTCGATGCATTGCTGGGCATCTTGCATCCGTCTATGGCAAACATTTCCTTGCCGATTAGTCCCATCTCATCGCATACCATCAAGACTTCCAGAAATAATCGAATGATCTCCTCACTTGTTGTGGATATAAAGTCCGCTATCGTTGTAAAGTGCGGTTGTGTATCGGCAGACAAAGCCATGAATATTACATTCTCTTTACAACACTGCGCTATTGCCCTGCTTCTGGTTATTCCTCGTGAATAAGCATAGAGTATTATCTTTAGCAGTATGGCTGGATCGTATGCAGGAGCGCCGGTCTCATCATTACAATAGCGCAGGTCAAAAGCTGACAGGTCTATCTCATTATTAATAAGGTAGTGTAGTGTGTGTTCAAATGTCCCCGGTAATATCTGCTTGTCAAAATGGATTGGTATGAATTTTCCCTGAGTGTAATCGTAGTCCTTATATCTCGCCATTGCCCCTCCTTAGCGATTATCAGGTTTTGTCTTTCAGGTGGATGACGATATTATACCCGTTTTGGGACTTTTTCTACAGGCTCAACGCCGTGATGTCTGACGAGCATCTGTATAGTGTTTACTGGTTGAAAACTGATTGGCACATCTAAAGCCAATCAAAAGCAAAACCAAGGTTGCTTATGCTCGTTCATGACCATCAATTTGTTATGTCCTGTTTCATTAAGAATCGATACCTTACCATAATGTTGTATCCATCATTTTTACAAATTCACGAAATCCATTCAATGCTGAATATTTATTTGCTGTATCTATATATTCTTGGCTTATGTCTAAATTGAATTGTTTGTTCTGTTCTTTTACTTCTTGCAGAGTTGAAGGGGAACATTTCCCTTCTATAAATGTATTGTTGAGCAAGTTAATTTTAGCTAAAAATACTTCTGATGACGCTGCTTCTCTCACAATCTCCTCAGGAATAACGAAGGTTTTATGCGAAAATTGAAAGGTTCCACCATAACCAGCAGGGAGTGAGTCATGCTCAGTAACATAGTCAGTAGAACTGAAAGAATATGTTTTCCCATCAAGCTTTATGTGTAGAGATTCACCATCAGCAATATTTGTTATGAAATTAGTTCCAGCTCGTAATAAAACAAAGCCCTTTTTTGATTTACCAGTGTCCTGGTACAATGCAAACATAACTGCCTTT
>JAJFJU010000008.1 GCA_021773645.1 Gammaproteobacteria bacterium | reverse complement strand
AATAGCAAAAAGGTAACTGAAGGATTAAAAAAGAGTCTTGATATTGTTCGTAGATCCTTACCAGAAGATGTAAAGGTGGAAATTGTATACGATCGCACTGATCTTATATCTAAGGTAATAAATACCGTAAAGCATAATTTGGTTTACGGGGCAATACTTGTAGTTCTAGTATTATTCCTGATATTGGGAAATTTTCGAGTTGGTTTACTTGTCGCAATTGCAATTCCAATTTCAATGCTTTTTGCTATTTTCGGTATGTATGAATTTTCTATAGCTGCCAGTCTATTAAGCATGGGGGCTATTGACTTTGGTATTATTGTAGATGGTTCTGTGGTAATGACAGAAATAAATATGCGGAAACTAAACGAGAAGCAACAGCATTTAGGAAGACCATTGACAAATATGGAACGCCTTCAAAGCATATCTGAATCCGGTAAAGAGGTTATACGTCCCATTATTTTTGGTATGGGTATTATCATAATTGTCTTTCTCCCTATCCTGGCACTGGAAGATATTGAAGGAAAGATGTTCAGGCCAATGGCATGGACATTCATCTATGCGATGATTGGGGCGCTTGCAATTGCCATATTTCTTTCGCCCATATTGTCTTATTATTTTTTACCAAGAAAACTAAGAGAAAAAGAAAGTTTTATTGAACGCATCTTAAAAAGAGGATACACAACTGTACTTACAATGATACTCCGACGGAAATACATACTATTTGGTACTGTGTTTTTTCTACTATTAGGGACGATCTTTATCGCAACCAGGTTGGGAGGTGAATTTATACCAAAACTTAAAGAAGGCTCTATCGTCATTAATACTATTCGTCTAGCCGGAGTATCAATTGAGGAAGCAGTTGCCTACAACTCCCGCATTGAGAAACTCCTGCTTGGACTCTTTCCAGACGAAATCAAAAACATCTGGAGTCGGGTAGGAACAGCAGAAGTTGCCACAGATCCAATGGGTATAGAGCTGACAGACATCTTTATCACGCTTAATCACAGAGACCAATGGAGACGTGCGAGAACTCAGGCTGATCTGATCAAGCAAATGGAAGAGGAACTTGAAGACCTGCCTGGCGTAAACATGATCTTTACCCAACCCATTGAAATGCGGATGAATGAGATGGTTACCGGCATCAGATCAGACGTGGGTATTAAGATTTATGGAGACAACTTTGAAGAACTGGTTCGTCTCAGCAATAGGGTACAGGAAATTCTCAAGAGCGTCAAAGGCGTTTCAGATGTTGCCGGAGAGCAGATTACAGGACAACCCACCCTTCAAGTAATTGTAAACCAGGATCAGATTGCAAGATACGGTGTCCCGGCAAACAACGTGCTTGATCTGATTAAAACGGTTGGCGCTCATCAGGTAGGTGACATCTTTGAAGGACAGAGGAGATTTCCGCTTGTGGTTAGGTTGCCTGAAAAACAACGCACAGATGTAGAGGCCCTGGCAAACACGCTCATCCCCACTGAATCAGGGCAGCTTTTGCAGCTTCGTAATTTAGCCGAACTCAGGGAAACAGAAGGTTATTCAACCATAAATCGTGAATGGGGGCGTCGTTTAATAAAGATACAATGCAATGTCAGAGACAGGGATATAGCCTCTTTTGTGCAAGATGCACGAACTCGCATTGAGAATGAAATGAGTTTACCTGATGGATATGTAATCGAGTGGGGAGGTCAATTTGAACATCTTGAACGTTCCAGAATACGCTTTATGATTGTTGTGCCAATAGCGCTTTCACTAATATTTCTTAAGCTGTACTTCAGCCTGAAAAACTTTGTTGATGTATTCATTATTTATACAGGTATTCCATTTGCATTTATAGGCGGTGTTTTTGCTCTATGGGGACGAGGCATGCCTTTCAGTGTAAGCGCAGCTATTGGGTTTATAGCCCTCAGTGGTATTGCCGTTCTTAATGGTCAGATTTTGGTATCTACTATCAGAGTGCTAAGGAAGGAAGGTCTTATGTTTGGTGAAGCTGTTAAGGTGGCAGCCAATCAACGTTTACTTCCTGTAATGGCAACTGCAATCACTGATGCTGTAGGGTTTATACCAATGGCGGTTTCAACTAGTGTTGGAGCTGAAGTTCAGCGACCACTTGCTACAGTGGTAATTGGTGGTGTAACTACTTCTACTTTGCTAACCTTATTCGTACTTCCAGCATTGTATCTCACCATGGGAAAGCGTTTTGAGGAGTGAAACCAAATAATTTACAAAAATTACTATTGTGAATGAGGAGGAATTATATGTTGTCAAAATTTGGTCAAAAGAAAATCCAGTTAGTTATTAAAAAGTGGTTTGCATGTTTACTGCTTGGTTTATTGCCATGTGGATGTGCAGATGTCCAGCATGCTGGGCATGAACAAAAGAAACCTTTTTATGAGATAGAAAGGGATCATCCCCTTGGTTTGGTTCAAAAGGAACACCTTCGCTTAACAGATAGTCAAATGGGTAAGATTACGCAGTATGGTGTAAAAATCAGCGAAGAAGAAAGAATAATATATCAATAATAAGGTATTAATTGAATAAGTTAAGCGTTTTCACAACTTTTAAGAAAGGAAGGGAATGATGAGCCTGATCAAGGTATTTTTCAGTCTATCAATTATATTACTCATATTATCCAAAGAGGCATTAGGAATCAATGTGCAACTTAAACAGGAAGAAATTGATTACGCTATTAAAAAAGGTGTTGAACACGAAAAAGACATCTTTAAAAGTCCTGATTTGAAACACGCCTGTATTAACTTTTGGCCAAGGCAAGGGGGGCTCTTAGTAAGAAGCAAGTTTGTGGATTTGACAGTTTCCATTGCCATGTGGCTCAATGAAGGGCAAAATATTTCTGATCGAGATATAAAGGATATCATTGGCTCTCCATATCTTAAGGTAGAGATGCGGACAAAGGATGATGTGATCATTTTACTAAAACAGGGTGAAAGCATTATTGAGCCAGACGATACAGATTATGAAGACCCGTGTTGTGAGTTATGCAGTTTCGATGGTGGCAATAGAGATAGACATGATTTCGTAACATCAAATTTTCTTTACAACAAACTTAATCCAAATGTCAAGTCTACCATAATTGTCAAAGGCCCTTTTCATGAAAGAGAATACAATATAGACCTATCCAGGATAAAATAAGACAAAATTAATAAGGCTAATAATTTATTTGATTATCAAGGTTATCAGATGGCAAACTGTGGATGCGAAATAGAGATTAAGAGTAAAGAAGAAAGCAAGGTTTTAATCATACTGCTATTGATAAATGCAGTTATGTTTATTGCTGAATTCACTTTTGGCTGGCTAAGTGAATCGACAGGCCTTATAGCAGATTCATTAGACATGTTTGCAGATGCATTGGTTTATGGTGTTAGCTTATATGCGGTTGGTAAAAGTTTACGCACCAAAGCCCATTCAGCAATGTTGAGTGGTTGTTTGCAAATGACATTAGGTATAGGTGTACTGTTTGATATTATTAGACGCACTATCATGGGCAGTAAACCGGATTCGACATTTATGATTTCAGTCAGTTTGGTTGCTTTGGTTGCAAACGTAATATGTCTTGTACTCTTAGCAAAGCACAAAGATGGAGAAGTTCATATGAGAGCAACCTGGATTTTTACCAAGAATGATGTCATTGCAAATTTAGGTGTAATTACTGCGGGTGTGTTAGTGGCTTATTTCAGTTCATCCATACCTGATTTAATTATTGGATGTATCATTTCTGCCGTTGTTATCAGGGGTAGTATTCAGATAATAAGTGAGGCGAAAGAAGCACACCGGAGT
>JAJFJU010000007.1 GCA_021773645.1 Gammaproteobacteria bacterium | reverse complement strand
GGCCTTGTTGCACAATGGGGTCGGCGACGAGACAAAGGTACGCTTCGTTAGCGGGCGGAAGATAGACCGACTAAGAGGTTGTACGTGTTGATTTTAAGCTTGATTTCTTGCTGCATCTGCTCCCAGTTATGGCTGTATAAGCGTTTGCCAAACATGGATTTAAACGATGAGAAGGCGCTTTCGACAAGATTTCGTTGACCATAGCCAATTTCTTTCTTCCATTGATTTCGATTCTGCTGACAGGCTGTGACCACCTCAGATCGCGCACCTGATGGGCCTGGGCATGCATTTTTACGCGGGAGAATCCCTGCTTGAATTTCATGCTTTGCTAACCACTCAAAGCAGTCTCCACTGTCATATCCGCCATCAGCAAACACTTTTTCGACGATCGCTTGTTCATCAATTGGTTTTACCAGTTCTGTAAACTTGGCACTTTCATGAACCAAGTCATCGGTGATTTCTAAGCTGACTACCTCTTTGGTCTTGATGTCGATAGCAATGTGAATTTTGACGAACCCTTTGCGTTTCTTACGCATCCAGCCCTTACGGCGGACGACCTTGCAGCCCACTGGCATCTACTGCTAAAATGATGGGTTTGCCATCAAACGGAAGCTGACTCAGATCGACTTCTAATCTTGTTAATCTGCGATTGACGGTCGAGTAGGTGGGAACTGGGATGTCGGTGAGTTTGGAGATGCTTCGAGCCACCCCTTCGCCTTCGCGGTATCCCAAACAGAAAGAGGCTTTAAGTGTACCCAAGAACAGGATGAGGCTGTCAGAGAACGTAAACTTGCGACCTTGTTTCTTCTCATTCATCTTGCGTAGTTCGTCCTGCCAACCTTTCAGACATTCGATATCCAACAGAATCTCACCGCGCTGTATCAGATGCTCGTTGTAAGCTTTCCAATCTCTCTTTGTCGTCATCCCTTCAGGATAAACGCTGCGTCGCTAGTTGTGCAACAACGCCTAAATTCGACTTTACAAGCTCAAGAGTTTTTATTTCATCAGAAGAAACTGAAACACAATTTGTCAATGTGTAAGCCTGAGAAAGTAATTCAGAACCAAAGTGCCCTATTACATCTGACCAACCAGTAAACCATTGGCAAAATCCATCATCAAGAGCCTCGACTTCAGACTCGAATGCCGTGAGTTCTATCATGTTTCGTTGTGAACCTCTTACTGTTCTTGAAATCGGGATAAACATTGACATTGCTGGAAAACGTACCTTATGCTATTAAATTGCAACTAAATCCCTAGGAGGTTATTTTGAATAATCGTATATCTAAAAAGGCAAGGCAGTTGTTGGTTACTTCGATCTCTCTTGCCTGTGTGTTGATACTGATCTTATCCACTTGGACGGGCGACAATGCTCGTGCTCAATCTGGCCTTAACAACGCTAGCATTCAGGGTGTGTATGCAGCGTTCTCCCCTGCTGAGGTTCGCGCAACGATCAATGGTTCCGTACTGAGTGTGGCTACTTTTGACGGGCAGGGGAATTGGTCCTCATCTATGCTTCGTAATACCCATGGTTCGGACCAGCAGCGGAAGTTGGAATCTCTTTCAAGTTTTGGTACTTATGATCTGGAAAATAACGGAATGGGCACTGCGATATCACTCACACAATCCGTCACAGGGGCGATTTCTGAGGCAGGCTTTGATTTCGTCATCACGCACATCGAAGAACGTGCGGGCGTTAAGATAGCCACGGAGTTTTACGCCTTACCTCGGCTCTCCTCAACTGGAAAACCTGCTGGGGTTATATTCAAACGGCGTCCCGACCAAGCCAGCCTAACCAACGGTGGACTACAAGGCACTTATGCTTT
Organism: Gammaproteobacteria bacterium; assembly: GCA_021773645.1. GTDB lineage: Bacteria > Pseudomonadota > Gammaproteobacteria > HK1 > HK1 > JAJFJV01. The sequence continues at coordinate 1,045 of JAJFJU010000007.1, read as the reverse complement.
GACCTACTTCGTCGGATCCAATGAATCCGCCGGACTTGGCACATTGGTTTTTAATGGAGATGGTGGTATTCTTAATGGACAACTGCTGGCAAACACTGCGTCACCACAAACTGGCATAAGCAACCTTAGTTCTTTTTCTTGTGTCTTCCCTTGCCTCATCGGTCAGGGCGAGGAAGAGGAACGGCAAATCAACGTCAGCCTCGCAGGTGGATCTTTTTCAGTTCAGTCAGATGGGACTGGTACCATGACCATCATCTTGACTTCCACTAGTGAGCCACCCTCAGAAATGATCTTTGACATTCTCATCACTAAGGCAGAAAGCACTACAAATGTGATTACGGAGCTCATCGCTCTACAACAGGAATCAGAAGGAAACTCAGGAGGGTTGCGAACCTTTTTCTTGACGAGGATTTCTGATTAATAATAATGGTTCTGTCGCAAGGATTGTGGATGACCGAGAAAGATTAGAACAGGACTAACTGGCAAAGCCATATGGAAAATTTTGGCTCAAAGAAAAGAAAGGATCGTCAATGATACAGCTTCGTTCAGTCTTACAATTTTCAGTAGTGGTTATTTTGGTGCTTGGACTGACCACATCGTGTGCTCTATTTGAAACATCAACTAATAACACGAATCTGGCTCCACAGGATGCGAATATTGCCGTGATCCAGCGTAATTACAATGAGGTTTGGAACCAGGGAGATCTGACCGTCATCGATGAGATTTACGGTATCGGTTACATGGGTCATGATTCCCACAGCGCTGCCGATAGGCCTGGATTGGAAGGCGTCAGGCAGCATGTCACAATGTATCGCACCGCTTTTCCTAATGTCCAGTTTTCAGTTGAAGATATCTTTGCTGTGGACGATAAGGTGGCGGTCCGTTGGACGGCTAGCGGCAAGCATATGGGCTCGCTGATGAGCATGGCGCCAACTGAAAAACAGGCGACCGTGATGGGATTAAGCATTTTTCGCCTTGCGAGCGGAAAGATCCAGGAAACGTGGTTCGGGTGGGACACCATGGACATGATGCAACAACTCGGTGC
>JAJFJU010000006.1 GCA_021773645.1 Gammaproteobacteria bacterium | reverse complement strand
GGAAAACAAAGATATTGATGCTGACTTTGCACACACTTCAACTTTAAATAGTAAACTACTGAAAGCCAATAATAACTGGAGAGACAAAGTAGGCGATTTAAATATCAAAAACAAAAAACTCAAAGCCCAATACACCACCCTCGAAATGGAACTGGCTGAGGCGCATAAGACTATTGATGGGATGGTTAGGGAGGAAGGCCAATGACTGCATACTTATTAATGTCATCGCCGTGGGCTCGTATCCCACATAATTTCTTGTAAGTATAGGGGCTGGCCCTCAATACACCATGTTCCGTGGCGTAGCGAAATCGGAGGTGTGAGGATGCTACCCAGCCCCTAGTTTTCCCCGTAAACGGTGTAGTGTGAGGAGGGAAATCCTGTGAGTAAAAAGACTGATTGATCGAAAGGGATTAACATCATGGATAGTGAGATGCTACAACATCTTAGAAGCCTTGATGTTAATCCCTTTCTAATTTTACAAAACAGAAAAGGAGAAACAAAGTGAATCAAAAGCAATTAGCAAGAATGACCAACAAAGAATTGAATAAGTTTGTAGCTAAAGTGATCGAGCTATTGGGCTGGCCTTCAAATAAAATTGGAGCGCACATAGTCCCCTTTGATTTAAGGTTTGTAGTTCGTGCACCCATAAGCTGGGACGGAAGAATAGATGATGAAGCATTGCATCAACTATTAGTTTGGCCCATAGTCGGCCTAGCCATTGAGAAGGCAAGAGAGTGGGGGTGGGAGTTACACTTTAGGGATAGAGGTGTGAGCTTTTATAAGCTAGCTGAGGATTCACTGGACGTTGAGTCCGAAACTAAATTTAATAGCGCAATAGATTTGGGTTCCGACATCACCGCTATCCTGTCAGCCTTTACCGAAATACCTAAGCCAGTGGAGGATAAAATATGTGGATAGAAATAAAAGGAAACAAGCCTCCTCTTGGTGATGAGGTTTTAGGTGTACTCGGTTCTGGGGAACTGCACATTGTCTACAGGCGAATAACCGAAAAGAACGGCGAAGAAATAGTTGAAGCTACTGCCTTTAATGATTTGCAAAAATGGTTGACTCACTGGCAACCATTACCGGAGCTTCCTGAATAAATGTGCTAAACAAATCCTTTCATGGTGACTCATACTAGCCTTATGCTAATATTTAAAAAACTATTATCAGCGTTAAAACGCTAGAAGGATACAAAATGAAATGGCAACCGATTGAAACAGCACCGAAGGATGGAACTAATGTTTTGTTAGCCATTCCGGGAAATGCCCAAGCTGTTATAGGGAAATGGGAAGATCGTTTTGACGGAGTGTTTACATGGCATTGGCTTAGTTTTTATGGCGGTGATCCTACCCACTGGAAACCATTACCTCATCTACCAACGCACCTCACTGATTTTGAATACAGCGGCAAGACAAAGAAAGTAGAAGGCCCATTTCAATATGATGGATTAAAATAAATGTGCTAAACAAATCCTTCACATGCGAAAAGTGCGAATTAGTAATTTGACTAATCAGATATGGCATGTAGGCTCCAAATGAGTGAACCGGTAACGATCAGCCAGTTTTTAGACGATTTGCTTGTTAGTGTTCCAAAAAATAAGTGGCGGGTGGTCGAGTTGACTGTCCGAAAGAATGGCGATCGCTGGGAGGTGGCTTATGGTGACGCCTTCGGTCCTTTTGTTCTGAAACCTAAAATACAGCCGGAGGAAAAATGAATAAGCCTTTAGTGTTAAAACTCCCGTGGCCTCCAACGGTCAACCACTATAAAGATCCAATTCTGGCCAAGTCTAAACAGGGGAAGACGTATATTTCCCAGAAACTCAGCGATAAAACCCTGATATTTCGGGCGGAAGTGTTGCGGGCCTGTCGGGTAGGCGGGGAGTTGGTCGATTCGTTTGGTCAGTCCAGAATCAAATTGTCAGTGCAATGCCATCCCCCAGACCGGAGAAAGCGCGATATGGACAATCTGGGAAAATCCGTTCAAGATTCTCTAGCGCAAGCTGGCATTTTTGAGGATGATAGCCAGATAGACGAACTTCACTTTTACCGTAAAGGCCCAGAAAAGCCGGGGTATGTCATTGTGACCGTGGAGGCTCTGCCCACTCCATTACAAGAACATTGGGCTGGGAAGACCAAGAAAGTCAGAAAGATTGACAATAAACCCGATATTTGAGGTAAATAATGGCGTTTACAGTAAAGCCAGATGAGCTACAAGTCGCTGATTTTGTCAGATTTAGTCTGCTTCGCCGGATAGCTAATCATAAATGCAAGTGCGGGGAAAGACAGCTACCTTTGGCGGTCGAGGTTTGTAAGGTCTTTGGGGGTGAGACTGCTGTTGACGTGAAGGTCGCTATCCAACCGTGGAAAAAGGTGCTTGTGAAGGCTCGGGACAGGCAGATAACAAAGGCTGGCATCGCGCAAGTTCTTCCTAAAAAGCTTGCTCGTAAATACGGCCTTAGTATCCGCGCTGTCCGGGCGATTATTGACAGGGGGATAAACAAGGTCTTCAAAATTGGAGACCTGCCCCCTCCCATCTAAGCCTTAAATATTTCCCGCTTAATCAATTGAACAATAAAAGTTGCCGGTGGCATATTGATCGCCGGTTTAGCGCAATGTTTCTCTAGCCTTTGCTGGGTTTTAGCGTCCAGCCAGATTGTCTTTGGTATGTCCCTCTTGTCAGTGTGGTGCGCCATTATATCTCCTTCGGGTTATGGTCGAGATCATTGTCTGGGACAATAAACGGTGTCAACCCCTGTAAATACAGTTTGTTCATAAATTCATGGTCTTCACTCATGGTCTGGGTGATTACTTTCTCAATCCTTTCTGGTCTCCAAAGGTGGAATATTCCAGGCCGGGGTTCCCTGTAGTCCGGCGGCCCGCAGTAGGTAGCCTTTGGATGGGCAAGGAAAACGTGGTGCTCTCCGGGAATATATCCCCTTGGTACAGCATTTATTCTCCTTGATACGCCTAGCTCAACGGCTTCCTTGTAGAAGTCTGCCGGGGTGCTATAAAAGCTCTCACCAACCCACAGAAGGCCCTGTTCTGGGCCTTCAAATAAGGCAGGGTAACAGCATGGACAGTCGTCACAATGTTCTTCGCTCCCTTCTGGACAAGAAGCCTCGTTAAATCGCCTCCAGTCGCAGTCGCTATCAAAGAATCCTTTCGGATTAACCCATGCCCAACCTCGGGTTTGTTTTATGCCATGCTTGCATGTCGGGCAGACTTCCAGAGGCATCGGGAATCGGTGGCATTTTTCCGGTAGCAACTCCCCCACAAGATAAATTCCTCCAACTTGCCGGTACCCGCATCCTCGTTTAGGTTCAATTGCCATTTTTCTTCACAATCCCTTTCTGGTGAAATATCGCCATCTCAGCAATAAATGCGCCGAAGGATTTTTTAAAATCGTAAGCCTGATCGTCTAAAAGCTTGATGTCTTTTACCCTCATTTTCTTCCACTCTGATGTAGTCCTTATTTTACAACCAATCTGTATGTGACAATCCGTTATTGTCACCATGAAAATTAGACCATCAATAACTATAGGGGTCTTTGATACCCGAGCTTTACCGGATACCCGTGCTTTACCGGATACCCGTGCTTTACCGGATACCTGTGCTTCACCGGATACCCGTGCTTCACCGTATACCCATGCTTCACCGGATACCCGTGCGGTATCAGCAACCCATCCACCCCCGTTAGCGTGTTTGTGAGCCGGGACAGGCCCTTTCCCATCATGAAAATCATAAGTTAATTTATTTTTAGCCATTACTTGTCCTTTAGCCTGAGCAATACCAAGGTTAGCAGGGCGATCCCTGCTGGCCAATATTGCGATAAGATATTAGTCAAACGCTCCTTCTATCCCCGCAAAGCAGGAATGTAACGTCAAGCCCTGCGTAGTGGTGGAGCTTCCACAAGGTCATGCAACTGGGAAATGTATTTCCATTCTCGATATCTGATAATGATCCTTCGGACACGCTAACAATTCCAGATAGAGTCTTTAGCGTCCAGCCCTTTCCAGATTTCCCGCCACGACTCTTCCTCCATGTTTTTAAGCGGGCCCCAATAATCATAGCCACATTTTTATATGCCGATGTTTTCATGCTCCCCTCCTCGTTGGTGGTTAAAAACATTTCAAGAAAAACCCCGAAGGCTAAAACCCTCGGGGGCAATCTTCAAGCGTCTTTATTCGCACTGTCAGGGCCTTCTGCATCGTCCAGAATGCGTACAAGTGATTTAATGACTCCTAATTTTGTTTTGGTCCCCCATGTGGTACGACATCGAGGCTCGGTGATACGCTCCTTCGTGTCTGGGTCTCTCTTGTGAAACTTGGGATTAAAAAAAGCTAATATTTTTCCGGCCTTCTGTTCTGGTGTTTTCAATGTGTTACTCCTTGTATCGGGTGAATAATTATAATTCCAGTCCTGTTCTAACAACTTGCGCTAAGCCGCATTTTTTGCAATGCCTTACGTGGAGGTGGTGGCGTGTCTCCGAACTCTTGCGCCTGGAACCTCTCCGCGCTTTCCCTGTCCTCGAACGCAAACCCACAAGGCGTTGACCTCCATTTTCTTGTGTACCATCCGCCCGCGTCTTTGCATCGGTTCCGGGCTTCGTTGAAATCATCCCTTTCCATATCGTATGGAATGAGGACAATAAACATCTGAAAACCCTTTTTTGTGTGGGTGTGTTCTTCAATGCCTCCTGCTTTGTCGGATGGTGATTTTTTATCAGGTTTAGAAACCGACATTTTAGCATCTGGTAAGCTCCACTCTCCGTAGTCCGGAATACCGTACCCGTACCCCTCGATTGATCGCTTTTTAATCCTCCAGCCTGTCGAGTATTCCCCGCAAACGCTCAAAAAATAGCCTCCGCCCATGCTGTACTTATTGCGGTGTTCTGCTTTCTCGCCTGTGTCGTACAGAAAAGCGGTGTCTGGGTGATTTAAAGCGGCCTTTCTCATTTCCGGGAATAAGTCCCTTTTATGTTTTGACCATGCCAAAATGATTAGGCGCTCGGTTAGAGTGCTGAAATAGTCGCTTCCTAAGTCGCAGTCGTCCCTGTGGAATTCAGCGAAAATAACAGCCTTTGCCCATGCTGGGGTTTTGCTCTTAAATTCTGCCTTGAATACGTCCCGCTTTGCTTGCGTTTCGTCCCTTTCGGCCTTGGCCTTTTCCTGCTGTTTTTCCTGCTCATTCAGCCCTTGAAACTCAAGCATTTTGATTTCGTTCTCGTTGAGGCTTCTGATCTCGCATCGTTCCGCCTCTGCTACATCCTCCGCTATCGAATTGTTATCAATCTCGGAGAAATTGCTTTCCGTTGCCTCGGTGGAAGGGTAGAAAACCAGATAATTGCGGGTTATGTCCTGCATCCCATGGGCTCCAAATAGCATCTGTATTGTTTCTGGCTCCCAAGACCGGATAATATAACCTTTCCGGCCTCCTCTCCCTGATATCGTGGCGGTGCCAGAGGGATAAATCTTTTTCTCTGTGGTCATGGTCTTATGCTCCTGTTAAGGTTCAATTATTGCCGTCAGTCCCCAGCATAGCCAGAATAGGGCATAGCAAAGGACAAAGGCGGCGGTGTATGCAAGACAGGCTTTAAATGTGGTCATTGGTTTGGCTCCTTCTCTATTAATTCATTAATTAATTTTTCTAGCCTGATATTTTGCGCGGCCCTAGCGGCATCCCAAGCGGCATCCCAATTAGAGGCAGACCCAGCGGCAGACCCAGCGGCAGACCCAGAGGCATCCCTAGCGGCAATAGAGGCATTAGAGGCATGCCAAGCGGCATTAGGGGCAGACCCAGAGGCATCCCAAGCGGCATCCCAAGCGGCAGACCTAGCGGCTTCCCAAGCGGCAGACCTTAAACTTTCGGCCCCTGTTTTTAAATATTCAATAACTACTGGTGGAGCTTGCCAGTTTTCAATGACATCTAAAGCGCATAAACGGGAAAACTTCCTCATCACTTCTGTGCAATCTAGGCCGCCAGATAAATAAGCCCTATGAGAAGCGCATAATTTGTCGTCTTCCTCAATTATTTCCCCGCTTAGCTCAACCTTCCATATTATTGGGCCAGGCGCATAACTAAGCGCATCAATAATTTTCCTGGAAGCGTGTAGGCCCGTTTTGCAAATTGCCAACTGCTTTTTTATCTCGTGAGTTGCGCCTAGCTGGATAATGCGGTTGTCTCCGTGTGGCAGGTTATAGTCCTTTGAAAACCACCATCCTGCAATTGGCTGTTGTTTGGTCATTGGTTTGGCTCCTCTGGAAGGTCGAATAAGTGGCCTATTTCCTCGTCTCGGAAGGTCTCGACCTTATCTGAGGGAAAAATCAGACCTTGCACCTCTTTTGTGTCGTAATCTGACTCCCAAGCTATGATATTTTCCTGAACGAACAAATCATTTTCCCCTTTGCCGAGCAGGTCTATATCCATATCAGCGAGCCTTGGGTGAAATGGGGCTTTTGTGTTTTTCTGGCGTGGCGTGGTCATTGGTTTAGCTCCTTTATGCTTCATCAATTTGAACAAGTTCCGGGCCGCTTGTTTGTGCAGGTTCCCAGTTGTTAAGATTTGACAGCTCTTCCTCTGCCAGTTCTCGCGCTTCGTCCTCGTCTTTAGCCAATACCGCTATGCTCTGGAAATGTTCAAGGGAAAAAGTAACGGAAAACTCCTTTTTTTCTTCT
>JAJFJU010000005.1 GCA_021773645.1 Gammaproteobacteria bacterium | reverse complement strand
TTATTGTCTGCGGCATTACCAAGGCCAAGCTGTCTGTTATTGAATCGAGGGTCTATAACACCTTGATGCTCAAGGGAGCCTTTCTTGAACAGGTTCCGCAAAAACTCGGCATCGGCATTTTCCGCACCCAGCTTCTCGTTTTTCAGGCCCAAATTTCTTGACCGGCTAAACGTATTGGCTAATTGCGCCCCTTGCAACATCCCTTTTTGGCGAAGAGCGCCGGTGGGGTCGCTATTACCAGTCAAAATATTGATGATATTGGCCGCGCCTTGAGAGGCGGGAGAGACATTGAATGTATTCCTCTTAAACCCTGATGGCATGACCTATCCCCTTGTGAACGCCGGGAGGATTGAGCCTCCCGCTTTAAGTATATTGCGTTGCCCTTGATTTCCTGTTGGAAGCCCGAATGATGATAGAAAAGTGTCTGCGGCCTTGTCAGGCGCAAAGAAAGTCCGGGCCTTCATGGCTTTTAATGCTTGTTGGCTGATAACCTGGCCAGTGGCGCGGTTAATGCTCTGCCCAGCGGCATTTACGCCTATATTTCCAAGGTTTGCGGCCAGCAAATTCCCCCCTCCAGCACTTGCCCCCGGGCCTATGGTATTTACCCCGTATTTTGCTATGTCTCCGCCGATTGTTCCTGTAGTCGCCCCTCCAGCCCCAGCCCCAAGCCCAGCGCCAATAGAAGCGGCTCCAGAGACAAGAGCAAGGGTGTCAAGGAACTGAGCAAGGCCGAGTCCCGAAGGCTCAATCCCGCGAATAGCGGCATCTTTCGACCTTTGATCGCCAGCGCTAAAAGAGGCGATTGTATTATTGTCTATGCCGAGGCTACGGAGCAATTGCAATTCTTCATTGCTGGCACCCCCCGGGGTATTAAATTTTGCTTGGGCCTCTCTAAGGGCCGCATTCTTTTTCTTTGAAACGTCAGCCCCGGCAACAAGAGCATCCTTGGATCCTTGGCTGATTTTCCCTTTGAATGTCTGCCCCCCAGTGGCCTCTGTGCCCGAAACATCTTCATGCAATCGGTCAAGGGTGCCCCTGTTTCGGGTGTCTTCCTTATTGAACAAAGCGGTTCTTTCTTCGGGCTTGAACTGGTCTGCGGTTTTCCGGGTGCGGTCGTCCGCTTCACGGCCTCTTTGCACGGCAAGCTCCGCCGCTTCCCTCTGGAGGCTACGGGTCTTCTTGGCAACCCCCTTGGCAGACTGAGATTTAACGTATGTGGATGCGGCAGTAGCACCAAGAGCCACAACCAATGCAATCGTAGCAAATGCCATTATTTAGTCACCCTCCCCTTGCTATCCGGTAACCCGGAGATAAAAGGATTATTAGTTTTTCCGAGTAAAGCGGCTATTTGAGCGCCTTGCTGGACACCCTGATTAATTATCCCGGTATCGCTAATGTCCTTGAAAAGCGTCCCCACATTGGAAAACTGGTTTTCAATGGCATTTCTGGTGATATTTGAAAAGGCTGTGTTGGTATTGGCGATCTGTCCAGACCGCGCTCCGGCCAAAATACCCTGCCGGTCTCCATCTTGGTTCGCCTGATCGAGCAGGTTGCTCAACAATATATTGTCCAGCCTCTCCGCCTCGGTACGGGCACCTAATACCTTCTGCCCTATCTCTCTCTCGCCAAGACCAACCTTGTCGGCCAGCCTGCCTTGAGCGTCAACTTGGGCAGAGCCACCGAAAGTACCGCGCCTTGCCAAAGCAAAGTCCAGCTCTCTCTGGGCATCCCCAACGTCTTGTTCGAATTGCGGGGTGAAAAACTCTCGAGTCCGGTTCTCGATGTCTACAAACCGGGCCTCTCTCTCATCAGTCGGGCTAGTACCGTCCTCACCAAAGAAGTTTTTTCTAACGTCTGCCTTTAATGTGGTAATACGTTTTTGTCGTGCGGCCTCTCTTGCCGCCGCTCCGCCATCCCCACCGCCCGGTGCCTTTCCGCCTCCGCCCATGACATTACCCCTTCAAGATATAGTAAATAAGAACATCATTCCCGTTCTCGCAAAAACTGTGCAGTCTCCCCTCGCTCTTCATACCCAGCCTCTTATTCTCCATCCATCGTTGGCTTTTTTCTCGATATGGAACCGAGTAGGCTTGTATCCGATGAAACCCTCCATCGAAGGCCTTATTAAACATCATATTAAGCCATCTCGTAACAAAAATCCAGTCTCGAACCTTAGCCTTGTCTGTAGATATAGCCCAGATCGTTCCAACTCCGGGGTTTTCAGAGTACAAACCCCCGACAATAACGGGGTCGATTCCATTGCACCGACAATAGATGGCGCTGTTACCGTTCAACATTGTTGCAACAAAGTCACGCTTGGTCTTGGTAAACTGGGTATTGCTTATCTCGTCCCAGTCAATTGCGCTCATGTTAACAGCGACAGAAACAATCTCCACCAATGAGGCTTCATGGATATAGCCCATGTATTTCCTGTTTTTGGCCAGGACTTCCTCGGCTTCCAATTTTTCCTCAACCGCTATCATAATGGCCCCAAATTGTCGTATACGAATGAGAACCGGTCTATCTGGAACTCTTCGTCCAAACTATTCTTAATAATCGGCGCCAGCGAAGGGGAAGCCAGCTCCACAGGAGCCAGAGCATTCGGTTGTGTATCCCCCGTAAGCGAACTCTCCGCTGTAACCAATGTTGGGTTTTGAGCATTATACCGCAAGGATATTCTCGCTGTACCCTTTCCAACAAAGTCCATACCACCCCAAATTTTCACAACAGAGGGGAGCTTTGCGTCCAAGAAAGGCCACTCGCCCTCAAATTCATAAGCAATGTGCCCGGTATCTATCGTCCACACATCCCCCAGAGTATGCCCGGTGGTTGCCGCAAACGTGATTGTAACGCCGTCAGAGAGCGTTTGAGCGCTCCCCGTGATGGAGACACCTGTTGTATAAGCCCCATCGCCTTTCTTCCATTTAAACGTATCAGGAGCGCCTGTAGCATCAATCTCCACTGTGAACACGACATCGGGGGAATTGGTAAAGGTTCCGCCGCTGGTTGCATCGTCCAGACCTGCGTTGCCACTGGCCGCTGTAGCGTCCCCAACCGTATCTCCGGCGTCCCGATTTACGTCACGGTCGAAGAGGTAAAGGTTCCGGCCTGACCGAAAAAACAGAAGGCCATCCAGCTCTGCTACCTCCTCAATGTTCCACGGGAAAGTATATATACCCCACGCCGCAATCTTCGCTGTTTTTGACTGCGTATAGACATAGGCGATATCATCCATGATTACCCAGTACTGTCCGCCCCCCTTAAAAAAGAGTGCGGTTGGGCTGTCCGTAGGCACGATAGGGAGGATATCGTCAAAGTCATCATCGACTGGCGAACCTATATCGACTTCTGAATTACTGCTTGTCAGCACATTCTCGGCAATCGACCGTGGCCCCGCATCGGAGAGATAAAACAAGTCCTGAAACAACGAAGAAATAGAGCGGTGATATCTGGATTGGGCACCTGGAAGGATCTGGTTTAAAACGTGAAGGGCGGGGTCTGGGTCAACTGTCCATATCTGAGAGCCATCCACGAAGAAAACAACCATGGAGGTATTCTGGTACTGGCCAAGGGCAAGAGCCTCATCGTTACCAGCCTGATGCAATCCCACCGGAATGTTCCCGGCGTCTGATGCCGTAGTCCAGTCTCTAGGGTCTCCTGTCTTGGAGAAATTCACCTGATCTTCATTAATTGCGAATATTTTCTGTTGCATCTTCACCACGCCCTTTGTGTTGGGGCAATTAGCATCAACAATGCGGGTCGGACTGGTACCGTCCAAATAGTGATGGGTAACGGTGCCATTGCTGTACTCGAGGGCAACGTACATAAATCCATTGAATACGTCACCAAAATGCACCTTGTCCACGGTAACAACCGCAGAAACGGTTATTGTCCATGTATCCCCGGAAGTATGCCCGACCAAGGCATCCCAGCTCATTTCAACTCCCTCTGTGATTTCAGAGAGAGCAGTAGTCATGGAAACGCCTGTGGTATAGGAACCTGAATCCTTTTTCCATTGGAATGTATTAGGGCTTTGCTCCCATGTGCCAGTAGCCTCATCGGAAACAAAGACTATCTCAATATTAAACGAGGTGTTCAGCACCGTTGACGATGTAACGTAGGTGCCGTCATAGGCTGTCGTCCCGGTAATTACGACTGTGGATCCATCTGCTGGGGTGGTGCCGGTGGTCATCTTTGTGTGTGTCCCGCCAACATCAGCTTGGGCTGTGATGGCCGCCGTGACAGGAGCCTCCACATCAATAGTATAAACAGGCGTCCCAGAACCGTTATACGAACCTCCAGAATTCATATCATCCAATCCGCTCCCGGAAAATACTGGCGCGGGAATATTATTACCTACCGTCTGATTTGGGGTAATAACTAGGGTTCTCACCGACCATCTATCCGCCAGCGTGTGTCCTGTAGTAGCCGCGAATGTTACCGTAACGCTATCTTGCAGGGTCTGGGAACTGCCAGTTATGGAAACGGCGGTGGTAACTGGGCCAGAATCCTTCCGCCATTTGAATGTATCTGTACCTCCTACCGAGTCAATTTCTATGGTAAAAACCGCAGACTTGGCTCCCGAGTAGGTGCCTCCAGATGTCATATCATCGAGACCTGGACTAGATAGAGTTTTGGCTTTAAATCTTGCCGGGAGGGTCTTATTTGCGTGGGTTATTGTGCCGTCATCGGTGAAGGTATTCAGAGCCCCAGCCGCCGCAACTAGGCCAGCTGTGCCAGCTTCGAGGTAGGCAACCTTTGTAGTGCCGAATCGCTTTCTAAGGGCTCGGCCAGTGGTGACATAGCCGTTTTTCAGCTCATACAAGCGGTTCGCATCAGCAACGGACCGACCTTTACGAAGATCCTTGCCATTCTTGAAATCGTCTACTGTGAGGATTGATGAGGCCATTACTAATCAAGGGTATTTTGATGTTCAAAGTCTGGGTCATAAAAGTTATCTCTATATTGTCTGCTCTTCCCGGAAGCCCGGACAAAACGCTTTTTGCCCTTATCCCCCGCAGTAAGATTCCGTAACAGTAAAATATACTGCTGGTTTAAGGCGGGGGCATCCGGGTGCCGGTAATGGCCTTTCCCATTTGCCAGCGCATAGAGCTTAATAAGCTGTTCGTTTAAAGTGGCTCGGTCGGTCTCGGCAGTAAGCCGGTTCAACCGTGTAGTGCCTTCAATATGAAAGGTGTATAGGTTGCTGTCTGGTCTGCGCCAGATATCGAGCTGATTTCTCCGCTCGTATCGGGAAGGTCTTCCCTGTTCAGCGGTACTGACACGGCCATAATGTTCTGGGCCTATGCCCTCGCACATTTTGTACCAGTTCCCAGCGCTTTGGTTGCGGTCTTCCACCCATATAGAAAGGATTTTCTTTGGCTCTATATTATCCGGCCAATCGTAACTTTCCTGCCCCTGCTGGGAAATGGTGGTGGCATCTATAATGGTCAGCTCGGTAAAGCTATGCTCCCAGTAAATTTGATATTGGGCATCCCGAATCATCGCATCTATGATATTGTTATTTGCGGTGAATGAAGAGCCCGATGCGCCATAACCAAGACGATCCTTGATTTCTTGACGCATCGTGCCCAAGTCTTCCCTGACCGGTAATCCCATGGCTTAAACCCCAGCGGTTGTCGCAACAAGTTTATTGATAAGAGTCGGCTTGGTATCTTTGGGGGCAAAATCAATGCCCACTTCGTTACACATTCGGCGAAGCTGTCCAATGTTATTATTGGAAAGCTCAAACTTCTTTTTCCAGCCGGAATCGCCTTCACTATTGACTCTTTCCCGCTCACTCTCCACCCATTCTTGCTCGTCAATGCCCTTTTCCCCGGCATAATGCTTGGTCCCGTAACCTTCCAGCTTGCCAGATGAGAAACGGCCATAAACAGCTTCTATCGTAGTCTCTTGCCTGGTTGGATGTAGACCGAATTTAGCTTCAAGGCGAGAGTATTCCGGCTCCGCATCGATCAAGACAACCGGGTAATTAACGGCCTCATCGGTTTGTTTATGATGCTGGGATCGACCTTTACGCCCTGCCAACTCGGTCTTGTAAGAGGTGAACTGGGTTACGTTCCCCTCACCATAAAGCTCTACATAAATAGGGATTTCATGCTCATAAATGCCGCATTTGCTGACAGCCTCAACAAGGTTTGTCTTGGTCTGCCGCTTAATCAATACATTACATCGTCTCGCCTTCATAAAACCTCCAGAATTAGTCCTCGTTATAAAACCTGCTAAATTTAGCCCTAGCTTATTTCTTTAAACCCTAGACGTTATCGTTTAGGATTCCCCCCCCTTCTTCTTAGCTTCCATCAAGTTCATGGCTGATAGGAAAATTTCTCCGCGCCCACTACCGTATTTAGCGTCCAGTCTCGCCGCTTCTTTTGCAACATTCCAAACCATTTTCCCATATTTCGCACCCTTCTTTGCGGGCTTGCTTTCCTTGATTTTTCGACCAAGTCCTGGGGTTTCCCCTCTGGTAGCTTCCGGCCCTTGAGAATGAACAATACGGTCATATTTCTTAACGCTACCAGTGCCATGAAGATCCTCTAGGATAGGGATTTCATGCTCATAACACTGGCAAGGCGTACGCTCCGAAGAGCCCCGCATTTGCACCATGACATCGCAGGGAACGGGGACGAATGTTCTTTTATCTTCTGGCATTATGCTCTCCTTATAAAGGCCCCCGGGCCATAAAAGCCCGGGGAACAATAGTCTTTTTACTCAAAAGGCAATTAAGCCCTCCTCGTGCTACGCTACTGAGAGAACCCCTTGAGAGATAGCTTTAGTCGTACAAAGGCCGCCTCTCCATGTTAATCCCCAGTAGTACTCATAACGATCATACGGGCGAGGCGGTTTCCGTGTAATACGGTTCTGCCCTTCAACAGGCTTCAACTGAATGAAGCTCATTTGGAGCATATAAAGCCGCTCAACCCACTGTTCCGTTGGTGAGTCCAGAGTGTCCACATCCGCAAAGGAAGGAACCCAGTGGAACATGACGCCGCGGTAGGTAGGAGTATCATCGCCACCCTCGGTCTTAATCATTCCACCGCTTGAGTGGTTGACTGTCCCGTAGGTGTTCAACATGAAGTTCATATATCCGTCCAAATAATCTTCTCCGGACATATAGTAATTCGGCTTGCCACCATTCCTTGAAACCGCCCGGAAAACAGTCCGCATATTATCCAGAATGTTTCCCGTTGAAGTGGTGGTGGTTACGCCGAGCTGAACCTGGTTTCTCCACCAAGAATTTGCGGCAACAGACCGATCAATTCCACCCACTGTACCCGTGGTCGGGTCGATTGCAACGAGATGATCAAGCCCAGCGATATCATCCGTTCCGGCAGTACCGTCACGAAGCAGTGCAAGCTCCATCTTTTCATCAAAACCAAGAGGTAAAACTGATGTTTGTTCGCCCAAAAGGTCAGTAAGCTCAATTCGTTCTTGCTCACTGTGCCGAGCGGTCTTGTCGTCCGTCACGGAGATACCGTTTTGAATCAATCGGTCTTCATCCAGAGAAAGGCCCTCATGGGCGGATCTCCAAGGAAAAGAGGCTTGTTCTACGGTGTGGCGGACATTGTAGCTAACAACCTTGCGACCGTTAAACCATTGGAAATTGCTCTGGTTACGGTATCGAAGCTGAACAACGATGTTCTGTTTTGAGCCCGGGAAAGACTTCTGGGATTTTTCCAGACGCTTTAACCATGGGTGTTCAATATTGTACGAATCGGTGACGGGGTTTTTCACATAATAATCAAGTGAATATTTACCGGCATCGGTGATTTCTTGTGTGGTGAACGCCATACTGGCGGACATAATAAATTGTGCGGTATTCATAGCAACCTCCATGTCGCTACCAAATAAGGACTAGCTCTTAAATGCCTGTGCCACAAACGCTTCATGGCCAACCGGCTCTACCTTGGCAGAGCTGGCAGAAGACTTAGAAGAGGGTAAATCCTCCTTTGGATCGGGTTTTGGTTTATGTCTTTCGAATTCCCTGTCCAGATCAGCTTTACGCTGTTTGATTAGTTTCGGGTAGTCTTTGACCTCGAAGTTCGCTTTGATTTCGGCGGCGTAGGGTTGCATAATGGCAACCTTCTCAGCCCAATCGACATCAGTTTCCCTCCAACCTCTGAATAAATCCCCAATCTCCTGTCCGACTTCCTGTAAGACCTGATTTTGGCTCTTCACCTCATTGGTTTTTATGGTTTCGACTTCCTGTTTCTTCTCGAAATGCGCTTGCTTGTTCCGGGCAACTGCCAATTCCTCGGCATCCGAAATCTCAATTTCTCCATTTTCGACCCTATCGGATAAATCTTTATGGCCAGCCAGAATGTCTGTGCCGGGGACTTTGACGCCTAGTTCGGCTGATAAGGCCTCCACCTTCTTAACAGCAAGGTTCAGGGCGGCTCGCTTGTCCTCGGGGTTGTCAGAGTTCTCCATACGGGTAAACTCCAACATATCCGCAATTTGCTCCGGGGATGAATTTGCGGCTTTGATAGTCTCCTGAACGTCCCTCTGATATGTTTGCAACTCTTCTACTCGCTTGACAATCGTGTTCCGTTCATTCGCTAAATCCTGAAAGCGATTTCTCGCATCAGGTTTCATTGCCTGTAATTCTTCGTCCGAAATATCAGCGGGGTCATAATCCGCTGGAGCGGGTTCATCTTCTGGTTTTTTGGCTTCTGGATCCGTGGATTCATCCGTAGCAACCGGCTCGGCTTGAGTTTCATCGCCCTCTACAGGGTCAACGGCCTCATCGCCTTGTGGCTCCTCGGAATTTTTCTCCTCAGTATCCTTTAGCTGTTCCGCTAAAAATTCATCATGGGTCTGTTCGGGTGACGACTCCGATACGTCAAGAGATGGCGAGTCCTCTGTTACGCCAGGTGTTTCAGTTTCAATCTTTTCATCGGCGCTGGGCGAAGGCTCCATGTTTCACGCTCCTTTTTTAATTGGATTAGCATTTACAGTCTGGAAATATTGTCTCATAACGTCCTCGTATTTGGGTATTGCAGAGACATCGTTTTCGTCAGACAGCTCCTCGTTATTTTTTACTTGGATGAAGGCACCGTTGGGATGGGTGGCCTCCCCCTCTGGGAAGGCCCTCCTCTGCATTTCCGCCATGGCTTCATCGTATGCGCTCATTTTCCCGCTGGTTGTGGGTTATCACGCGTCATTGTCTTTTTAGCGCTAGAATCCGCATCCACATTTTTCTTGGCCGCCAGCATAGCGGCTTTCAGTTTCTCCTGATCTTCTTTTCTCCGGTCGTGTCGGACTGGAGGAGGAGGATCGCCTATAATTTTCAGCTCTGACCAACTCCCAGATGGGTAAAGATTGGACTCTAAATTACCGTCTTGGTCTATGTGGTCAATAGTAATCCCTCCGGTCGCCATTGGAGTCATCCCGGCAATGCTGTACTCAAGGTTTCTTTTGACCCCTGTTTCCTCGTCTTTTATGACGAGTTTCATCTTATATTTGTTCTTCAAATCTGTTGGCTTACCCATCGTTTCCTCCCTCGTTTGGTTTATTCAACTGACGGGCCTTATTATCGGCCTCTTTCTCTTTGATTTCCAGCTCTTTTTTCTTGAGCGCAATTTCCTCGCGTCTTAAATTGAACTCAACCTTTTGCATGATTCCTTTCAGGCTGTCATCCAGATTCATACTCTCAATCTCTTCCATGGTCAAGCTGATTTCCGCCTTAACCTTATCTAGCTCTATAACTTTCAAGTCTCTATCAGCGATAACCCGCGCAGTTTCAGCTTGGGTTTGCTCCAACTCCGACCGCTTAATAGACAGTTCCAGTTTTTGCAGTTCCATCTGCTGGGCTTGCTGGGCCTGCTTTTCTTTGCTCGGTGGTTCAGGGGCAGGAACAAATTCATTGATATCAAAAAACGGATCAACTCGTCTAAGTGTTTCCTGCCCAATAAACAAGAGAGCCTTGGCCAGCTCCTCCTGTCCTTGCTCCCTGAGAGCCCCAACCTCTTTGATTAGGTCTGTGAGACGCGGCATGAGGAATTGAGTCCAAGTCTGAACTTCTTCCTGTCTTCCCGGTTTACCGGAAGACCCTGCCTTGATTACGAAATGGACATTATTGAATATTTCCTCTGAGGATTTAGAGGGCCATACCGATCCGTCTTTCAACTTGCCGGTAGGCTGACCTTGAGGAAATTCCTCGGTAGGCTCGCCCAGTTCTTCGGTTGCCCTTGGCCCCGCAATACCCTCGATGTCCTCAATGGGGAGCCTCTGCAAGAGGATTTCCAGCACATACTGGACTATCTCCTCAAACCAATCCTCAACCTCGTCTGTATCAGCAGAAACAGCGGTTCCTGTATCCTGGGCATTTTCCTTAGCCTCTCCCAGCGTCCGGGAGCGATTACTTTTTGGTTGTGTCGTGGCACCACCGCCACCAACTTTTTCAATAGCGGCTTCAAGGTGTTGCGTCTGGTAAACGGATGGGTCTATGGTTGGGTGTTTGGCGGGCTCCATAATTTCATTAAGTCGTCTTCCGGGTTGCCCGGACACCTGTACGATTTCGCCCAATGTCGCATGGGTAAAGGTCTTAATATCTTTTTCGCCGGTAACATTGGCATCAGTCAGCCAGTGCGGCACGCAAATGTCTCTATGATCCCTGAATTTTGTAAGGGAATTGTTAATCTCCTCCGCCAACTCCTTGATAAGCTCGACATCGGAAAGGGGCTCGAATTGGCCGTCTACCGGGTTCTGGGCAAGAGCGAAATATGGATACCACCGCTGTCCAAGTTTTTTCGGGATAAAATTGGCAACGAATCTATCTCCACCATGAGGGAGAATTTTTACCCTGCCCTGCTCGATATCCCAAATCTCATAAAAAAGTACAAGATCGCCCTCGTTCTTGTCTTCACGGGCCTTGCCCTGCACATTGGCCACGACCTTGATATCGTCCGATTTTTTATTGAAGAACCTCGTGCCCTTGGGGAGTTCTCCATAGGCGCGTTCTGCGTCCAAGCGACTCTTCCAGATACGCTCGACCATGTGGGGGACATTCACATATTCATCAAAATTACTAAGCGCTTTCGATGGAATCAGGATATCCTTGGTATCGATGACGTCAAAAATTAGCCCCTGTAGAGCCACATACTCTTCTTGGGCCTCAAGGGCCTCCTTTAATTCCTCCAGCTCTAAAAGGTTGGCTTCCTTCTCCTCTTGGCTTTGGGAGTCTTCGGCGGCGATTTCAAGCCGTTTCAGCTCCTCTATTTTGTCGTTGGTGTCTCGTATACGGTTCTTTACTTCACCGTCAATTTTGGTTTCCTGTTGCCAGCGTACTTTCAGCCAGCCAATTCTGGATGTTTTTGCGGCTCTGAGGCAGGTTTTAGCTCGTCTTTTAAACTCGGCGGCCTTAAAAGCTCGATTAAGGACAATTTCTGCGGTCAGCCCGAACATTCTCCACATAGGGATGGTGCCGGGGTTGACAAATTGGGTAGGCCTGATAGCAAATTCTGGGTTTCTTGCGTAGGTTCTGTCTACGGCTTGCTTGATATGGGCATGGGGGATATTGACGCGCATTGTCCCAGCGTCTTCCTCCTTGTGAAGGTCGCCCCAAACCCGAGACCGGTTCTCATCGATTACCTTATGATGATCGGTGTGATCTGTCTCAAGGTCTTCAATTATTTTTGTCCAGTCCTTGACAATTTGTTTTTCAGCCTCGGTGATTTCTGGCTCGTCATCGGCCTTACTCTGGGCGCCAACCTCTTGAGGGATCGTGTCTTCTGCCATTTTAAATTTCTTCCTTAAAATTTAAAGTAGACAATTGGGATGAGGATCATGCAGAACATGACCCCCACAACCCAATATCTGGTCAATTAAAGGTGAATCCCGTTACAAGACTCACCCCAGTACAATACCACTTATTTACCGAAGCGCCGGTTATTTTCATCATATCGCCTATATCCGTGGCAGTCATAGTAGCCCCCGCCGCAGTAGCAGAGGCATCACAGGAAATCACATCAGTAGCCGTGGGATCAATAACGTTTGTATTTGCATTGTCCCAGATGAACGTAAATTCGCAATCCGGCTCTGACTCTGGCAACGTAATAGTTACCGCATCACCAAATCCGGTTCCAAAAATAATCAGCTTGCCAGAATGAGCCGCACATGTAAGCGTAGTATCCGCATAGACAACAAGGCTTCTTCCTGCTGGCTGACCCCAGCTCTGCCCCCCAAACTTAAGTCCATTTAAGAACTTATTCTGGCTGGTTATAGTTGAGTCGGTGGACAAGTCCAAAGTATTCAGACGCGCATCCGAGTTTGGCTTGATAGGAGCCGCTTCCGCCATTCCAGCCATCATAGCGATAGCCAGCAGGACGAATAAGGCTCCTGTTAAGAAGTTTTTTTTCATAATCTTTTCCTCAAATGAGTTATCGATATGGTTGAGACTGGTTTATAGGCCTTTTTCCATGTAGAACAGGGCTGAACCGGTCGTATAAGCGGAAATCGTGCCTCTGATATAACGGGGGCATGTAACCGTTGCGCTTCGCACGTGTCCTACGGCGCCAGCGGGCAGAGCAAAAGCCGCAGGGGCAAAAAGATCAGTCCAGGTCGAGTCATCGACAGACTGCTCAATTTTCGCAGTAAGAACACCCGGGCCAGCGGCAGGAACATCGATACTCACCACAATATCTGTTCCGGGGACAAATGGGGTAGTGTTATTTTCTACCGTAGCTGTTGAAGTAGCAGATGACAGTGTTGCTCCAATTTTTGTGCGTTTCATAATATTTCTCCTTCTTAAATGGGTTTAATACGCCTTCTGGTAAAGACTGCGCTTTGATTTCCTCCTCGTTGGTTCATCCTCGCAAATGTATTCAAAGCTCATATACTCAGGTTTAGGCTTGATCGGCTCTTCTTTACGGAAACGATGGCCCCGCGAGACAAGCGAATAGCGCCATTCGTCCGCACAATTCGAAACTATAATCCCGCCTTCAATGGAAAACGCTCCTACAGACGGAACTGTTAAGCAGTATACATCATCCCTGCTCTGCTTTTCTACGCTGACGCAAAGCGCGGGCTTTGCACCTTCCAGAGCAATACTTCCCATGCTTAATACGCGCCTTGCTGACAAGATACGGCTCTTTGCAAATTTCACAAAGCGCAGGAACTTTTTCTTGAAAAACTTTCCTGATATGCCTGTCAAAGTGTTTAGAGTGCCATTCTCGCCCTTCCTTGCTTCCATGCCATTTTGAAGCTGATTTCTGGGCAATTTTGACAGTTTCTTGACCATGCCCTGATCGTTTCGCGTGATATCCGGCATGGCCGGAGAGGGGCAACAATTTAAGATTGCCGGAGAAGTTATTAGATCGGTTATGATCGATGTGGTGGACGCAAAAACCTTCCGGTATCCTGCCATTATGACGCTCCCAAACCATTCTATGGAGTCGCACACCTTTTCTCTGGAAGTAAAATCCGCAGAGATAATACCGTTTTCCGTTAAATTCCTGGACAGTATTGCTAATTTCAATGGGTTCCATTGAGCCCCCCCTTCATTTATAGGGACAACGTAACTCCATTCATCTGCCATGTCAATAGCATCTACCCATTTCCCAACCATATTTAAGAATCTGTGATCTGGCGTACATAAAATCATGCGACCATCCTCAAATGTCAATTTAACTATTTCTGCATCACGCTTTACAAGACGGCAAGACCTATAGAACCTACGTCCGCCAATGGACTGAACAAAGCCCTCAGTTCCAACCATATCCCTGATTTTAAGCTGACCATGCTCGGTGTCAACAAGGGTATCGCCGTGGAAACAATGGTCTTCCATTTCCGTGTCGAGGTCTTCCGGGTTGTTTTCATCAAATTGCAGGGCTGGAATTGTACGGAGGAAGTGCGAGCAGGTACTAAAGACCTTGAATTTTTGGTTTTGGAGATATTCATTACAGACAGCCCAACCATTTGTCCTGGAACCTTTCCCCCCCTTAGATTGTCCAAACATCCCGGTTTCATGGCTTTTGAGCTTATTATTAATGAGTTCTGAAATAACAACTTCTTCACCACGACTATGCCAGCAATTAAGATCCAGTACGCTGTTTCTAAAGACCGCTCCCCTTGCAAGCTCCCGCTCTTCGCGTTTAAATATCTTTTCAGCAACCTTCGTAGGTGACTCTTTGGTGCCTAAATCTTCGGCCCCCCCCCAACCATACAACTCTTTATAGCGATATACAACCTTGTCTTCGTCCTGAGTATACCACCCGATTGAGTAAGGCTTCGCAAATCCCCAGTCACCGGCTCTCCACCGTGGCCAATTGGCAGGGATTTCGAATGGCTCACAGACATGAATTAGCGGGTCGAAGCTGGTAAAAAATTGACCTTCCATAACGTCCCAGCGTCCGCCTAAAAGCCTTTTCTTGTCATTCTCATGCATAGACATAAGAACCTGTCTATATCCAGTATCGGCTAAATGAGGGTTATCTGCAAGGTGCGCTGGAATGAATGAGCGGGTAGACCGGGCTTTTTCGCCGGTCATTGGGTCGATATGCTGTTTTATGAATGCGGTTGCGGATCCATCATTGGGAATATTCCACCATTTCTTAACCCAGTTATGGCCACGGCCACCCGGATTTGTGGTCGCTCTGGTGTAGCATTTTATTTTGGGATTAGTAGATCGGGTTCGAGATCGTAGGAATAGATAAGGGACTGGGGAACCCCAGTGGGTAAGCTCATCCCATCCGACAAACTGATAACTGTGACCCTGGTACTTAAATCGATCATCGTCTTTTTCGAGGAACCCAAAGAAAATCTGCGCCCCTGATGGGAATTTCCAAACGTGATCCGTCTTATTATAGACCGCGCCGGGGTAAAAAACTTCGTATAGTTCTCTCGACCTATCAATTAATTCCCCTAATTCTGGAAAGGTTTTCCTGAAAATAATGGCTTTGTACCGACTCCAAAGGACAGCCTCTTGAGGAATGCCCAGAGCATCGATAAGAAGGGCGTCCGATTTACCCCCTCCTGCGGCCCCGCCATATAAAACTTCATCGTATGAGGATGTTAGGAACTCGTCCTGTTTTTCGGTCGGTTCCCATACACATTCCGCCTCAACGTCTTCCACTATCTGCTCTTCCGTGAGCATATAAACCTCTAGTTTATATCAATAACGTCACTATCGCCAAGATTTACGCCTTCGCCTTCCGTGAGTATAGGCAATTTTTTCGGCAAAGATACCTTACCAACGCCAAACTTAATGTATTTTAGGTTATGAGTGGTCTCTACCTTGATATCCTTTGGTTGAAGTCTGCCGAATTCCTTAAAAAACGCTTTCGGATTCCGAGTAGCAAACTGAGCAACCCAAGCCCGCATTTTCTTTTCATCCCCACCATTAACTTCATGCAGGAGGACATCCCAGAATAGTTCATTCAGGTTCCTTTTTTGCTCATTAGTTACGTTTTTTAATGGATTAGCGGCCACGTTTTCCGGGCATTTCATCTAAGAAAGCCCCCTCCGATTCAGGGTAAATAAGATTATTATGAAAATCGTCAAGCTCATCCTGATTTGCTTTATCGACTCTGACCGATACTAGGGTATTAGGCAGAGCCCCACGGGAAAGGCCCGTCTTCTTTACACGTCTTAAATTCACTCACATTTCCGCCCTCTAACATCCAAGTATAAGAAGGATTGCTCATACAAGGCTTAAGCTGGTCAGACCGGTCGTGCAAAAGCTTGCTCAACTCCTCATTGTTGCCTAACTCCCCCATGCCCTCGCCAGATTCTCCCCCGTACAGCAATTCCTCTTTAGTTTGACTCGCCGATAATCCCGGGAAAGCCAACGTAATGGCCGAGCCAATAGCCAATATCCCTGTTTTTTCTAGGAACTCTCTTCGATTTAACTTCATGGCTTAATATCCTCTCGGTTTTCTTGGTTTCTTTGGGCCTTTTTTTAAAAACATAACCATCCTCCTTTTTTATAGGCTTCCCAGCCGGGATCAGATTAAAGCCCGGAGTCGGGCCGTATATTTGCGGACACTGGACAATATCATTATCGTTGTCGTCATTTGGGCATTCTTCCGCTCCAGCCATATTAATATTTAAGATGAAAAATAACGCAAAAATTAACGTCCTCATAGCACCGAACTCCAGTGGTAAATTATCGCCCTTTTGCGATACCGGCCCTTACAGTTGAGAGGCCCATACCTGTCAAAAGGGTATTAAAATTAGGGTCTCCAAAAAATTGAAACAGCGTCATATCGCCCACAAGCAACAATATAATTGACTTTAAAACCATGATACCCGCAACTATATGGGTCTTTTTACCTTTAAGAATATTCATAATATTTTTCTCCTATTGGTTAAATATTCAGCGGTTATCTTCATCGGGCTGGTTAGAGGTATACGAGACCTCCTCCCCTATCTCTTTGACTTCCACATTCGTTCCAGGAAGGGCAGGCATGGTCCTGTCAGGATCCATCAAGTTCTCAACGCATTCACTGAGCATTTCAGGATCTAATAGTTTTGAAATTCCGTCCTGAATCATTTTACGGGCCGCTTCCTCTCCATACCTGCGCTTATACAGGGACAATTCATCATCCCAGTCATATACCTTCATCAGTTTACCACCTAATCTGCAAAAAATCTCATCAGGCTTGCGGTTGTAAAATTCATTAAGTTCTTCAAACCCCCCAAGTACTTCCTCGGAATTTTCTGCCCTTTCATTTCTTCCCTGAGTAAAACCATTATTAAATCCATTGGTTTCCCCACGCCTGAAAATATCAATAGCTTTTTCACCCTCGACATAGCGCTCGAGTTTTTTAGACTGACGCTTACCAGACCTTTCTCCCGCCTCGTAAGCTTCCGCTCTGGCCACCCGGATATCCTCTGATAATGTGTATTGGAGTTTACCCCCCGCCAACGATACAATTTGTGGGCAGAATATTTCCCCGGGCTTGAAAACCGATGTGGCAACATTCTTGAAATACCTCCCTATACGTTTAAAGACCGAACCCGGAACTTCACCCGGGGCCATTCCGAGGCGTACAAGTTCACCAGCTGGGCCTGTTTTGGGGTCTGGACGTATATCTTCACTATGTTGCTTTCCAGCAACCTTCGCGCATTCCCCGGATCCTGTTTTAGGCAGGGGTATGATTTTTTCAGATTCCTGTTCACTTCCACTATGCTCTCCTTGAACTTCAAATCCCTCGATAGCCATAATATCCGCGCCTCCTCCACAAGCTCTCTTATCGTCTGGTTTTTTAGTATAGTCTTCACTCAAAATTCAACTCCGAAAATTTTACCTGGTTTTATATTAGCAACTCACAGTGAAAAGCATCCATCCAGTTATTGGTAACATCCAAGTCTCCGTCCCAGTCCGTACCTACCCTCACCGGAATGTGAAGCGCATCGCCAGCGCCTTTAATAATCCCAGCAAAATAGATCGCACTTTTTTCGTCCTGCCAATGTATATGAGGGCGTTCAGGATGCCATATCGCTGAATCAACAGCCTTACTGTAAGGCTTGCGACTTTCCAGCGTATAGTTATGTTTTGACTCACCACCCTTTTTCTCGCTTTTCCCGAGCCGGTAAAGTTCGTCTTGCTCCTCCGGGCTTCTCCACCCAGATATTATTGTAATATTATATATCTGAATCAGGAAATTAAAAAGCCTTTGTAATTCCGGGTGACACGTTTTCAGCCTCTTCCTAGAAGTTTCCCCGTAATGGTAAGGGGGTTTATCCGCCGGTTCTGGGCTAAATGTCATCCAAGCTTGGTTTCGCTTCTTTCCCATTGTCCGGCTCCGGTATAATTGCTAACAGGGTTCGACCGATTTCCCTGATACATTTCGCACAGGTATTGAAATGCTTGCATTCCTCTCCTCGCTCTTTCTTTTCCATGACGGTAATAACCAATGAAATCTTGCCCAGCTTACCATGCTCGAGCCATAAACTGTGCTGATTACTCGACTGGAAATCAATCTCTTCCTCGCAACTATCACAATACGCCTTATAGCTCATTTTCTCACCTTCTTTTTTGGAGGTTTAATAATTTTGCCGTCAAATATCTTCTTAGCCTCATGGACTGTTCGAAGCTCATCCAGCTCCAGCCCTTCCAGCTCCCTAATTTCAGTCAGAATATATACAGGGTACTTCTCCGGGTTTGGAATTGTCATGCTGTGATTTTTCGCCAATACCAGGAAGTCATCCAGAGCGTGTGAGTATATGACGATATACCCCTGCATTTTGTAGGTAATGATAGCCTCCTGTATGGATATCTGATCATCTTTCCCCTCATATAATGGCATTACGCCTCCCCGTTTATAATGGCGTTGAGGAACTTAGAGGCCTTAAACCGAGGATGCCGTTGCGCTGGAATATTAACAAGCTCCCCCGTTCTGGGGTTTCTGGCTTCTCTAGCCTTATGTTTGCGGAACCCGAATACTCCGAATTTCCGCAATTCAACCGTCTCCCCCAAAGCAAGACTTTCCTTGATCGAGGAAAAAACAACATCAATCACCTCAATGCTTTTCTTGCATGTCAACCCAGTCTTTTTGGCAAGTTTTACCG
>JAJFJU010000004.1 GCA_021773645.1 Gammaproteobacteria bacterium | reverse complement strand
GTTTTTCGGTTTTGGTTTTGGGTGTGTTTGCGCGGTTGTTGGTTGGGGGGCCCCGCGGCCCCCCCCACATTTGCACGGGGCCCGCGGACCCCCCTACGCGATATCCGTTCCCGACGGGCTTGCGGCATACACTAAATCCCTATAGCTACTCCAAAAACAAACGATAAGCCGGGTTTTCGCTCTCGCGGTTATACAGATATCCAAGCTCCTCAAGAAACTGCTGGAAATCAGCCTGATCGGATGCAGATACCTGAAAACCCACCAGCACCCGTCCATAGGCGGCACCATGATTGCGGTAGTGAAAGAGGCTGATATTCCAGCGATCACCCATACGAGTGAGAAAACGCAGTAAAGCACCAGGGCGCTCCGGAAACTCGAAACGGTAGAGCACTTCATCGGCGTTGGCACTGGCACGCCCACCCACCATATGACGGATATGCAGCTTCGCCATCTCATTGTCGGTCATATCCAAGACCGGATAGCGCTTCTCCTGGAGATGACTGACCAACGCCACCTTGTCGGCCTCGCCATCACGTAGCTCGATACCGACAAAAATATGGGCATCCGTGTGCCCGGAATAACGATAGTTGAACTCAGTGACCGAGCGTGGCCCCAGGGCATGACAAAATCCGCGAAAACTGCCGGGCCGTTCCGGAATAGTAACCGCCAGCAAGGCCTCCCGCTGCTCACCCAGTTCCGCCCGTTCCGCGATGTGGCGCAGCCGATCGAAATTGACGTTGGCTCCGCTATTAATAGCAATAAGAGTTCTGCCGGTGATGGCTTCACGGGCCACATAACGTTTGATCCCCGCCACGGCGAGCGCTCCCGCCGGTTCCACGATGGCCCGGGTATCGTCGTAAATATCCTTGATGGCCGCACAGATCTCGTCGGTGCTGACCAGCAATACCTCGTCCACACACTCGCGCGCCACCCGAAAAGGCTCTGCACCGATCTGTCGCACCGCCACCCCGTCGGCAAAGATCCCCACCTGATCTAGCACCACTCGCTCATCTGCCTCCAGGGCCCGGTACAGCGTCGGCGCATCCTCGGGCTCCACACCGATGACACGAATCTCTGGATGCAGCGCCTTAACATAGGCCGCGACACCGGCAATCAACCCACCACCCCCCACGGGGACGAAAATAGCGTGAATAGCCTCAGAACGCTGGCGCAGAATTTCCGCCGCCACCGTGCCCTGCCCGGCGATCACATCGACATCGTCGTAAGGGTGAATAAAATTGAGCCCGCGCTCATCTGCCTGTTCCTCGGCATAGATCCGCGCCTCATCGAAGGCAGTGCCGTGAAGAATGATCTCGGCATCCAGATTGCGCACTGCATCCACTTTGATACGTGGCGTGGTCTTGGGCATGACGATGAGGGCGGGAATGCCGAGATGGCGGGCAGCCAATGCTACCCCCTGGGCGTGGTTACCAGCGGAGGCCGCAATCACACCCGGTGCCCGTAGCTCAGGGTCGAGCTGAGCTATCTTGTTATAGGCTCCGCGCAACTTGAAGGAAAACACCGGCTGTAAATCCTCACGCTTGAGCAGGATTTCATTATCCAGGCGGCAGCCAAGCAAGGGAGCTGGCTCCAGTGGCGTTTCCCGAGCGACATCATATACACAGGCCCGCTGAATGCGGGTGACATAGTCACTCATCATGATGTTTCTTCTCCACAGCCTAATTGGGTAGGGGTGTATATAATACCCGCACCAATTACCCGCGCCATGGCCTAGAGGCTTGCCAGGTTCAGGCGCAAGCAACTAACGAGGAATCATCGATGAACCTGGACGACCAGAAAAAGGCGGCGGCCGACGCTGCCATCGAATATGTGGTAGATGACACCATTATTGGCGTCGGTACCGGCAGCACCGCCAATCATTTCATTGACTCCCTGGCGGCGATCAAACACCGCATCAAGGGCACTGTAGCCAGTTCTGAGGCCTCTGCGGCCCGCCTCAAATCCCATGGCATCCAGGTGCTGGATTTGAATGAAGTAGATGAAATCTCGGTCTACGTGGATGGTGCCGATGAGTCCAATGCCCAACTGCACCTGATCAAGGGCGGTGGCGGCGCGCTTACCCGCGAGAAGATCGTACTCTCAGTAGCCAAGAAATTTGTCTGTGTCGCCGACAGTTCCAAACTGGTGGACGTGCTCGGTGACTTCCCATTGCCCGTTGAAGTTATCCCCATGGCACGTAGTTGTGTCGCCCGGGAACTGGTAAAACTGGGCGGCCGACCGGTATTGCGGGAAGGCTTTATTACCGATAATGGAAACATCATTCTCGACGTCCACAATCTGCGGATTATGGAAGCGCTCAAACTCGAGAGCGAGCTCAACCAGATCGTGGGTGTAGTCACCAATGGCCTGTTTGCACGGCAACCCGCTGATGTCTTACTACTGGGCACTGAACAAGGCGTGCGCACGGTAAAACCGGCCTAAAGGCCTCTGGTGTACACTCCCCCTCAGTTCTCTGTAGCCAAAGAGAGGGAAAGGGATGGCTGGGTGTTACCAAAACAGCCCGTTAATGGAAACACGGCGAGGAAAAGGCATAGCCGCCATCCTCGCCGTGCTGTTGTGTGCCCTTTATAGCCTACCCGCCCACGCCCAGTGGGAGGTGATTTACCCCGCCCCATCCAGTGGCACTTCTGAGCCCATCGCACAAGTCGACAATCGTACTGGCCACAGCCTGCGGGTCTATCGACACGACAATAACCACGTCTACGCGGTGTTTAGCATACAAGAACGATTTGACACCTTTCACCAAGGGGCCTGCCCCACTTACGTGGTCGATGGCAAGCTCCCATCAGATCTGGGCAGTGCCAATATTAGCTGTGAACTCAAGGCCAGAAAGGCCGTATTTGACCTGGGGACAGTGTCCGCAAAACAACTCCATTCAAGCATTCTGCTTCAATGGATGAACGGCTCCAGGCTGAGCTTCCGCTACCATCTAAAGACCGTGGGTTACCGAGAAGCCCAATTTAGCCTGAAGTCATCGAGTCGGGCAGTGGCAACAATTTTAGGTGCTGGCGTACGCGTCATTGCGGAATCGTCTCACTGAGCCGTAGACCACTTTTCCCTTAGTTCCGTTCGATGCAAGGCAAACCACTGCAGCGCTAACATCGGCGTAGCGGAACTCGCCTTCCCCGCCTCCAATAACGCCAGGGCCTCATCCGCCGAGTGGACACTCACGCGGATATCCTCACCTTCCTCGGGTAAGCCGTGTATTCCACCGGCATTAGAGGCATCCACCCGCGCACAATAAAGATGCATACGCTCGGAGCAGCCGCCAGGGCTGAGGTTAAAATCAGCAATAAATTCCAGATCGAGAATCTCACAACCGGCCTCTTCCACCGCCTCGCGCCGAATGACGTCCTCCGGCTCTTCCCCGGGCTCAATAATGCCGGCGACGATCTCCAACAGCCAGGGCCCCTCCGGGCTCTCCAGCGCACCAATACGAAACTGCTCAATCAGTACCACCTCATCCCGCAAGGGGTCATAGAGCAAGGCAGCGGCAGCATGCCCTCGCTCAAAAACCTCACGAATAATATCCTTGCTCCAGCCACCGGCAAATAGCTCGTGGCGCAAACGCACCCGCTGCAGGCAGAAAAATCCCTGATACTTGAGACTCTGTTCCAAAACCTCAAATTTATATTTCATTTTGCTTCAGCTTTCTTTTTTGCTGGCCTACGTTTTTTGGGTGTGCTTTTCTTGCGAGCAATCTTTTTCTTAGCGCCCTTCCCCAGCGGCAACTCCAGATCCTCCACCCTCGGCAGGCCAGCACACTCCTCAAATACCCGCTTGGTACAATTTGCACAGATGTTTCGATCCAGCTTTTCAAAGGCATGGTGTATAGCCATCCCTTTGGTTTGAAACAGGTTCTCCTCACCGATGTCATCCAGGTAACCACCCTTGGCCAGGATGGCATGTGCCGTATCCTTCACCTGATGAAAATACAAACCACCACCCATCTGGCTACGTTGCCGGGCTTCACGTGCTAACAACTCGGCACCCGCCACATCCACAAAGTTAATACTGCGCGCAAAGATCACCAGGTGCTTCTGTTCGGGATTTCGTTTGGCAATGATGCGCAGGCGCTCGGCCACATAACTGACCGCTCCAAAATAGATAGAACCGTCGATACGCACCAGCTTGATCTGCGGGCATTCCCACAAACCCGGATCGGTAGTGAAATGCCGTGGTGGACCCGGATCGGGCATACGCACCATCACTCGGGGTTGGGAGGTCTGGCGCAAAAAAACTATCATGGAAAGAAACACGCCAAGAAGAATGGCAAATTCCAGCTGCAATAAAATAGTGGCAAAGAAAGTAACCCAAAGTACTAGGGCCTCGGAGCGGCTGGCGCGAACGATAGTCCAGATACGTTTGAAATCGATGATGCCCCAAGCCACTAGGAATAAGATTGCCGCCATGGCTGCGTTAGGCAGATAAGCCAGCAAGGGCGCAACAACAATCACGATGACAATCAACAAGCCGCCGGCAAACATCGCCGCCAGCGGCGTCTTCGCGCCGACTTCGTAGTTCACCCCACTGCGGTTAAAGGAACCGGTCGCCACATAGGCGGAGAAGAAACTGCCCACAATATTGGACAGCCCCTGGCCAATAAACTCCTGATTCCCATCAATATATTGGCCTGAGCGCGCCGCGATAGAACGTGAGATGGAGACCGCCTCAGTGAGTGCAAACAGTGATACCGCCAAGGCCACTGGGGCCAATTGCTTGATTGCGGCAAGAGAGATATCCGGCGTGGAAAGCGGCGGCAAGGTCCCGGGCACCGTCCCCAATACCGAGATCAGGGGCCCCTGGCCCATGTAACCCAGATACCAATTCAGTGCGATGGCAACCACGCCGCCCACCAGCATCGCCACCACCATGTAGGGCAAGCGACGAAAAAATCGCTTTACCAAAATGCCACTAAGCAGCGTTGCCCCCGCCGTCGCCACCGCAAAGGGATGAACCCCCCTCTTATGATCCCAAAAATACAGCAGGGTCTCATGGAGTTGCAGACCCTCGGGAATATCCATACCGAAAAAATGCTTGAGCTGATTGGTGGCAATAAGAATCGCCGCACCGGCAGTAAAGCCCACGATTACCGAATGAGAGATGAAATTGGTGAGTACTCCCAAGCGTGCGAGGCCCATAGCCAACTCCAGTACACCCACCATCAGAGTGAGAATTAGGGCGTAGCTGATATATTCCGCGCTGCCTGGCACGGCCAACTCGCTGAGGGCGGAAAAGAGCACGATGGAAGCAGCCGTGGTAGGACCAGATACCAGGTGATTCGAGGAGCCGAAAAGTGCGCCAATGATGGCCGGAATCATCGCCGCATACAGACCATACTGTGGCGGCATGCCAGCGATGGCGGCAAAAGCGACCCCCTGCGGTAGCACCACTACCGCGCCGGTAAGACCCGCAAGAAAATCCGAACGCACCGTACGGCGGGTGAGCAACGGCCACCACACCAGAAACGGGAAAAACTTTTTAGAAGCTTTGAGTTTTATCAAAGGGGCTGATTCCTTGCCGCTCCCGGCGTTACGGTCTACCGGAGAGTAGGACCCCATTCTTTCCCTTCCATCATCAAAAGTATAGGGATGCAGGATACAAACAGGGGGCTAGGAGTCTGTCGGATTTAGGCGCTCGTAGCGAGGGGAAGCCATTTTGAGACAGCTTTTTTGGTCGTTTGAGGATAATAGTCGTTCTATTAGAGGCTTCCGCGTCCTCGGCAATTGCTCCTGCATTGCCCTACTACCGTACATCCATGTACATATGCTCGAGCCCTATACCCTACATCCCTGTAGGTAACGAAAAGGACCGAAAAATATGGCCAAAATAGCTTTTCTGCAGTAGAGCAGACCTAAGTCCGACAGACTCCTGATATGAACATTTCACCCACTTGCCGGGTCATAGGCTCTGTGAACGTAAGCCACGGAGACTTAGCATGCCTGCAACCACGCAGCCCCAACGACACCACAAAATCCTGATCATCCTTGCCAGCATCCTGCTGCTGGGGGGCTGGCTATATACCGGTACAGCCCATGCCCAATTCCTCGCATCGGATCTGTGGCCCAATACCGACTTCTCAAAAACGCTGGTGGATCTCTCGGAAATTCAGTCCGGTGGTCCACCAAAAGATGGCATCCCCGCTATCGATAAACCCCGCTTCGTCTCCAGTGAAGAGGCAGATGCCTGGCTGGATAAACGAGAGCCGGTGATCTCGATAAGCATCAACGGCAAAAGCCGCGCCTATCCCCTGCAAATTCTCATGTTCCACGAAATCGTCAACGACGAATTGAATGGGATCCCCATCACCGTCACCTTCTGCCCGCTGTGCAACGCCTCCATCGTCTTCGACCGCCGCCTGAAAGGGCAAGTACTGGATTTCGGCACCACCGGAAAACTACGCAAGAGCGATCTAGTGATGTACGACCGCCAGACCGAGAGCTGGTGGCAGCAGCTCACCGGGCGCGCCATCGTGGGCAAAATGGCCGGAACCATTCTAAATAGGGTGCCGGCAGTCATCGTTGCCTATGAAGACTTTCGCAACCGCTTTCCCAAAGGAGAAATTCTCTCCCGCCGCACCGGCTATTTCCGCCACTACGGACAAAACCCCTACCGCGGCTATGATCGTGTCGGCCAACAACCCTTCCTGTATCAAGACCCAGTCGACCCACGCCTACCGGCGATGGAGCGGGTGCTGAATATCTCCAGCAAGGACGTACACAAGCTCTATCCCTACTCGGCTCTGCGAGCGAAGCCCATTGTTAACGATCAGATTGCGGATATCCCAGTGGTGGTATTTAGCCGTACGGGCACCCTGTCAGTGCTCGATGAGGGGGCGATCAATAACTCCCGCACCATTCCCTCCGCCGCCGCCTACCGACGCGATCTCGATGGTGAAACACTCCACTTTGAAATACGCGATGGCCAGATAAGGGACACTAAAACCAGCTCAAGCTGGGATCTCTTTGGTCGCGCCATCACTGGACCACTGGCAGGAAAACAACTGGCTAACATCCCCCAGGGCGTTCACTTCGCCTTCGCCTGGCTAGCCTTTCATCCCGATTCACTAATCTATAAGCCAGCACCCTAATCCGCTAGCACGGCGCTATACTCTGCCCCCATGATTCAAAGCCTAAGAAATTACTTCAATATGCAGGTCTCGCGGCTAGGTCCGCGCAGTTCTCCCGTGGAAGCAGCGCACACCCTGCGCCTCGCTGCCGCGGCACTGCTGGTAGAAATGACCCGGGCCGATTTCAATATCGATGAAGTCGAACGAGCCGCCGTGCTCAATGCGCTGGAGAGTGCCTTCGAGCTTGATGCGGAAGAGACTCGGACGCTGCTGGAAATGGCCGAGCAGCAAGCAGACGCCTCCACCTCCTTGCACGACTTCACCCAAGTGATCAACGAACGCTTCTCACCGGAAAAGAAACTACAGCTCATCGAGCTGCTCTGGCGGGTGGCCTATGCTGATGGGGTCATCGACAAGTACGAGGATCATCTGGTTCGCAAGGTTGCCGCCCTCATCTACGTCCCCCATGGCGACTTTATCCGCGCCAAACACGCCGCCGAGACCCATAGCCGCTAAAAACCCGCTCGCTAGCGCACACGCTCAAAATAGCGCCCGATAAGCCCCGCCTCATCAAAATGGCGCCGCCCCACAAAGGCAGTGGCGTGGTGCCCCCATTGGCGCATGGCCCCGGGTGACACGATGCCCATGGGCCAAAATAGCCAGCGCTCCCGGCGCTCGCTACCTGCCACCAGCGCATCTGGACCAAATAAGCTGCGGTGCCCGCCACCAGGCAATGGCAGCGAGCGCAGGCTACGGTAGTTCTCCCACCCATAAATGACATCGGACCCAACCTGCTTCTCGGAATAGATCTTCCGCAAATAATGCGTGTGTGCAGCGATGCGGATGATGGTGCGCACGCCTACGCTTTCGGTAACTTTCTGGGGTACGAAAATCGGCTCTTCGTGCACCTCCGATGAAGGAGGTCGCTGACGCAACTGCGCCGTGGGAAAGAATAGGTGATAGCAGCCACACAGATGCATGCTGTCGTAAACGAGTGGTACTCCGCGACGATCCAGCGTCACCCGCCAGACAATGCCGTCCATGTGCCCACCCAGCAGATCCAAAGGCCCCGTCCTCGGGCGTGCAGGAAACCAGATCATGTAGTTAAGCTGGAGTAGCACCTCGCCCTCAAACAGGGTTTGCGAGAGATGACGAAAAACCACAGGACTACCGGTATCCACCAACGGATGCTGGCCTGCATCCCAGGTCAGCTTGCCCATCTGATCATCAGCCGACACGGTGTCCACCTCCCACACCGGCGCAAAATGTGTATACAGCACCGCCAATTTCGACTCGTCAAAATGGTAAACCCCGAGGGCATTGGAGCGGGCATCGGCCAGCAGATGTGAAACAGATGCCGGAGTGAGGCTAGGGGGCGCGGTGGGTGGACCGTAGCGCCGCCAATGGCCTTTTGGATGCTGTGCTGCCAGCGGGCGTTCAAAGTCCTCTCGAAAGCTACGATGCAGCGAGGTGACGCCCGCCTTGAAGAACAGCGAGCTCAACGGATAGAGCCCGAATACCCGCAGCGTCAGGCTGTAGTCATCGGGGACATAAACCTGGGCCAGCAAGTGCTCACGCTGCACCGGGCTCTGCAACTCGGCGGCCATCAGGTCACCACAGCGTTCCGCCTCCCGCAATAACTCTATCCGAGGAACCGGCACCTCACCTTTTGGAAGATTGGCAATCTCAATTTGCCGTGCCTCCAACGCCAAGGCACGCAGCTCATCAATCCAGGTAGAGAATTTTTTGGATGCCGCCGTAGCGGGAGCCATGGCAGCGAGGAAGCGATTGACCCGCAGGTAGGGGTAATACTGAAAGCGTGCGGCCTGCACATCCGCCACGCCGACAGCGGCTATCCGACCATCAAGAGTGGAGAGAAAACGAGCGCATTCTGCATGCGCGCCCCCGGCATCGAGAAAGCGCTGTGGTGGCGCAATATTCCGAGGGGTCGCACAAGCTGCCAGTAACAGCAACAGCAATGGCGCCAGTAACGCGCGCCAACGTGAAAACTCAGTTCGCGGAAATGGATTCCGTATGTAATCCGAGACTGGCGAATAGCTTTCTGTCATCGCTGGCCTCCTGATTATCGGTGGTGAGCAGGCGATCACCGTAGAACACCGAGTTGGCACCGGCAAAGAAACACAGCG
The DNA here is from genome assembly GCA_021773645.1 of Gammaproteobacteria bacterium. Classification (GTDB taxonomy): domain Bacteria; phylum Pseudomonadota; class Gammaproteobacteria; order HK1; family HK1; genus JAJFJV01. The sequence continues at coordinate 18,024 of JAJFJU010000004.1, read as the reverse complement.
CCTGGGCCTCATCGGACAGGGCCTCACGCCCGGCGGAGAGACGAAGGTGAGATTGCGGCATCAGCACCCGCGCCACCGCAATGGTACGCACCAGTTCCAGCGGCTCCAGTGGCGGCGTGTCAGCCAATGGGGTGCCAGCAACCGGCACCAGCATATTGATCGGCACACTCTCGGGCGGTGGAGCCATATTGGCCAGCGTCTCCAGCATGCCAGCACGATCATCCCGGCTCTCCCCCATGCCAATGATGCCGCCCGAGCAAAGCTTCAAGCCAGAGCCACGCGCCTTGTCCAGGGTATCGAGCCGATCGGCGTAGTCACGGGTGCTGATCACCTCGGGATAATATTCCTCCGAGGTATCGATATTGTGATTGTAATAATCGAGCCCCGCATCACGCAGCGTATCGGCCTGTTCCTGCTTCAGCATACCCAAGGTCATGCAGGTCTCCAGCCCCAGTGATTTCACCCGCCGCACCAGTTCTGCCACCTTTGGTACATCACGGTCTTTCAGCTCACGCCAGGCAGCACCCATACAAAAACGGCTGGCGCCTGCGTCCTTTGCCGCCTGAGCTGCCTGCGCAACCTCTTCCACCGGAGACAGCTTCTCTACCTGAAGTTTGGTGGTATAAGACGCGCTCTGGCCGCAATATTTGCAGTCCTCGGCACAACCCCCGGTCTTGATGGACATCAGGGTGCTGAGCTGCAGGGCATTGGCATCCCAATGCTGCCGATGGGTCTCGTGTGCGCGCTGCAATAAATCGTTGAAGGGCAAGGCGTAGAGCTCAAGAATGGCATCCCGGCTCCAGGCGGCTTCTGCAGGAGCGGGAGAGATTGCGGCGGCGTGTTGGGTACTTTCCATCTGGATACGGGTCACTAAAAAGAAACGGGGGCCTATTCTAACGCATCCAGCGCCTGACGGAGTCGCTTCGCCAACGCAGAGATCGACTGGGGCGAAAGCGATGCCAGCACCGGCACCTCGGCAATTACCCGTACCTTGCCGTAATGCTCAATAGCCTGACGATTCGCCGCATCAGGGGCTCCATTCATCACCACCCCCAACAGCTCCAGGCCACGCTGGCGCAAGGCCTCAATGGAAAGCAGCGTGTGGTTGATAGTACCGAGCCCGGAGCGCGCCACCAGCAGCACCGGCAAGCCAAGATGCGCCATCAGATCTGCCATCAAGGACTCGTCATTCATCGGTACCAGTGCCCCACCCGCACCTTCTACCACCAGAAATCGGCGTTCTTTTGGCAATATGAAATCCGACAAAGTAATACGCACCCCCTCGCGATGCGCCGCCTCATGGGGAGAACGAGGGATACGTAACTCATAGGCCGGTCGATGAATGCGAAAATTTGGCAAGGCCGTCATCCGCTGCACCGCAGCACTATCGCCGCCACCCTCCAGCCCTGCCTGCACCGGCTTCCAGTAGCTCCCGTCCAGAGCCAGGGTCAGTGCCGCCGAGATCACGGTCTTGCCGATGTCAGTATCGGTGCCCGTGACAAAAATACTGCCGGAGGCGTGAATAATTTGGAGTGAATTACTCATTTACCGCTTCCAGGAAGATCTATGCCGTAAACTATAATGGCACGAGAGAAATATATTGAGTGCTTTATTGTGCGATTGAAGAATAGCCGCGACAATTTATTCCCAGCCTAGCAGAGACAACTCTAGTGCAATAACGCCACAAGGAATCTGAACTACATACTCCGCCACTTACCAACTATTTTTCTACAGCTACTGCAGCTGATGCTGCAGTAGCTGGCGTGGTTGGAGAGCCAGCAGGTTCAGTGCCTAATGTTGGCTGCCCTTCTTTCTCGGCGGACCGATCAAATCCAAGCGTCTTTCCAAAAATTAATTGTATCCACGTTGGATATGTGTACGCCGTACCCTTGTTGTGGTCAATGATGGCTCCTATGCCGCCACCGAGAACGATATTTCCCCACATGCCGCCGTTCGCTCGAGAAACAGCTCTCGCATTTGCGTCCGGGAACTTAGGGGCTTTGCAAACAATATCCAAGTCTTTGCTTGAACGCCGAACTTGCGTTGTATCACCAGATTTCGCCGAAATAGTGCCGTAATCGTTCGACAACTTACATTCGGCACCCGAGACCAGATCTCCGCTCTGAGTCTTTGTTTCAATTTTCATAGGTTGTGTTGAATCATTCACTACTGATGCACATCCAGAACACGACAGAAATGCAATGAGCACGATCGATCTTGTTGTCATAAGTTTCTCCATTTTAAATACGACTCCAATGTAGTTGATGTGCAAAACAAACACAGTCAGGTTTTGTTCGGTACTCTTTCAAATAATAGAACAGCCATACAAACTCAGGAATAGCGAGGACCGACATCGCCTCCCCCGACTTGTATGCGGTGGCTCCTGCATCAGTAGGCTTCGAAAACAACGGGGTTACGGCCCAAGTCGTTATCATGAGAATGAAAGCGAGTTGAAGCGATGCGAGACAATTACCATGGGCGGTTCATTCCCTGAGACCGTTGAGAGGATGCAAGACAGCCTAGCTTAAATTTTGGGAACTGTCTTGCCGGAAAAACTCACCGTAAACCATGTGACGGCCGATCGAAATACGTGCCGTAGGCTACGTGGGCTATTATGGCTGTTGCTGGCGAAGGGTCAGGGTACCGTCACGCTGGATGAGTTCCAGTTTGCGCAAAAAACTCATCCCTAACAGCACCTCACTACCCTGCATGTGCGGATTGATGCTGGCGCTGATATTGTGCAGTTTGATGGCACCCAGTTCCACGCTGTCGAGGCGGGTGCGGTAGGTGGAAATCATACCGTTGGCAGTTTGCGAACGGGTGACCGAGCCCTCTTTCAGGCCGATACGCTGGGCCAGGTTCTGGGGTATGGAAACGGTAGAGGCCCCGGTATCGAGCAGGAACACCACCGCATGGCCGTTGATGGCACCGTTCGCCAGATAGTGCCCTTGCCTGTTCTGCAGCAGGCGGATTTCCGCAATGCCATTATCCAGGGTGCGACTGCTAAAGGTCTGATTCGGGTTGTACTGCCAATCCAGCAGATTACCAAATAACAGGGTCAGCAAACCGAGCACACATAGCCAGGCAAGCACAATCATGGTGCCGCCCATGCGTTTTACCTGCTTATTACCCGAGTCCATTAGTGGTGCTTTGAAAATCCTTGCGAGGCTATCGGTCCCTTCATCATGCTTTGGCCAATAAAGCGCTCAGGAAGGCCCGGATGTGGGATGCGCACCACGCTGGCACAGTTTCGGGCAGAAGATGACCGTCAGGATGCCAAAGAAGCTCTGTCTCCTCACGAATGGGAAAAGCAGCACCACTCATGGCGGGGGGAATGATTGGATCGCTTTCTCCCGCAAGTGCCAGCAGCGGAACGGAAAGGCCTTGCAGGCACTCTCGCTCATCCCATTGCCTCAGCCAGTTCAGGCCTTCTTTGAGCTTTTCCCAATGAGGTATTCCCGCCGTCGAAGGATCGGCACCGCAATGCGCCCGGAAATCGGCAAGCACTCGCGCTGGCACTTTTGCCATATCCCGCTGCATGGCACGGACCTGCCCCCGCGGCACACCCTCGGAAAAATCCTTGCTGGCAGTAAAACGCGGGAAGGCGTTGATAGCCACCAGACCGATGCATTGTTCCGGCAGGTGACGCAACAACCAGGGAAAGCCGAGGGAGTGGCCCACGGCCAACACCGGGCCGGTTACGGCGGGAATTTCCGGCTCGCCGTAGAAACCAAGATCCACGGTGGCACAGAGATAGTCGCCCAACTCCTGCTGCAGCGGATCCCAGAAGTACCGGTCAAAGGCCCAGCCGTGGGCCAAGAGCAAAGTAGGGCTAGACAAGTTCAGAGGTTTCTCAGTCCGCGTACTCAGCGAGTCCGGGGGCAAGGTCAATTAAGTGCTGCAGGTCTTCCACACGATGATCCGCGGTGACAGCAAAGCGAATGCGACTACCGCCCGGGGGCACCGTAGGGGGGCGGATAGCGATACCGAGCACACCCTCTCGTCGGAGAAATTCACTGGCCTCCTGTGCCCGCGTGCTGTCGCCAAGCATCACCGGGACAATTTGGCTGTTAGACGTCCCGGTATCGAGCCCGGCGGCCTGAAAGCCTTGGCGTAGGGTCTCGCCATTTTGGGCCAGACGCTCCCGCGCAGCATCCAATTCTGGTATCAGGTCCAACGCTGCATCCATCGCTCCCAACACCCCGGGTGGCAAGGCGGTGGAGTAAATGAAACCGGCGCAGCGATTGACCAAATAGGCCTTCATTCGCTCTGAGCAAACCACGTAGGCACCAAAACCGCCGAGGGCCTTGCTGAAGGTGCCCATAGCGAGCTGAACCTTGTCCGGCACCGGACCCGAAAGACCCGTCCCATCTTTTCCCATCACCCCGGTGGCATGCGCTTCGTCCAGGTAGAGAAAGGCGTCGTAGCGCCCGGCCAGTTCGGATAATGCCTCCACATCGGCACAGTCACCGTCCATGCTAAACACTGACTCGGTGAGGATAAAGCGTTTGCCGGATTGGGATTTGCTACGTTTGAGCAGCGTCTCCAGATGCCCGAGATCATTGTGACGATAACGCTTAAGACGCACATTACGGCCTTGGCAACCGTCCACCATGCTGGCGTGCATGTGTTTGTCGGCATACACCAGTGCCGGACCTTCAAGTAATTCTTGATCAAACAACGCCCGCATCACCGTGGCGTTCGCCTGGAAGCCACTGTTCATGATCAGCGCCGCCTCTGCACCCTTGAGACGTGCCAGTTTCCGCTCCACATCCCGATGCATGGGCAGAGTTCCGGTGACCAGCCGCGAGGCGCCGGCGCCAACACCCCAACCAGTGGTCCAGGCGATGGCACGGTCAATGAGTTCTGGATGCTGGGCCAGGCCAAGATAATCGTTGGAGGAGAAATTCAGCAGGCGTTCGCCCTTCCAGCGCACCTGCGTCGCGCCCATGGGCCGGGCCACCTGTAGCTGCCGCAGGCCGGTGAACTGCTCACGTTCGGTGAGCCAGCATTTCAGGTCTTGTTCAAGATCGTTCATTGGCAGCTAGGCAGACTAGCAACTCGCGTGCTTGCCTTCATCATCCATGGGCTCCACGCCGTGGTTACGCAGCATCTCACGCACTTCTTCTGCGGCCACGGCTATGCTGCTGTCCTCTGGATGCCGAAGCACTAGGCTAACGCCCGCCTTGCCAGCACGCACAAAGATATAGCTGCCGATCTCTACCTCGGGATGGTGTTCCTGTATCGCAGTCAGATCCGCTGCCAGCACACTTTCGGTAATAAATGCCGAGATGGCCAGGGAGCGCACCGGCTTACCTCCCACCAGCATGTGCTTGAAGCTGTGGAATTTGGCCTGGAAGATGCGCGGTACTCCCGCCATGACAAAGACGTTTTCAATACGAAATCCGGGGGCCTTGCTGAGGGGGTTTTCAAGCAGGGTCGCACCCAAGGGGATCCTGGCCATGCGCAGGCGTGCCTCGTTGAGATCTTCCTTCTGATAATGCTGAAGAAGCATCTCTACCGCCTCGGGGTTCTGCTCTACCTCAAGACCGAAGGCCTTGGCTACGGAATCCGTGGTGATGTCATCGTGGGTGGGGCCAATGCCACCGCTAGTAAAGACGTAATCGTAACGAGCACGGGTGGTATTCACCGCATCCACAATGGTGCCCTCGTCGTCAGAGATCACCCGCGCCTCGGCCAGCCGAATCCCCAATTCGTTTAGCTCCTTACCAAGAAAGGCGAGGTTGGCATCCTGAATGCGCCCGGAAAGCAGCTCGTTCCCAATAAGAATTAAACAGCCGGTATAGATCTTTTTCGTCCCATCCGCTGCCGCTGCTTCATTTCCATCACTCATCTTTTCATCTCCAAATTATCTATTTTCTCTTAGCTACCCCGCATCAATGCGAGTTTGGCATAAATAGTGTGTGCTCACCCTTCCTGCACGACCCGAGATCGTTGCCATACAGCCAATAACAACAAGCATAGGGCAGCCAGCAGGATCGGCGTATTACCGAAGCGTACATAGGGCGTAGCCCCGCCCATGGGAGTCACGCTGGCCCGCAGCACATGAAACTCGAACTGTGGAGCGCGTGCCAGTACCTTGCCCGATGGTGAGACCACAGCACTGATGCCGGTGTTGGTGGAACGCAATAAATAACGACCCGTCTCCAGTGCCCGCATGCGCGCCATCTCCAGGTGTTGGTGGGGGCCAATGGAGTTACCAAACCAGGCATCATTGCTGATATTCACCAGAAAGGCCGCTGCAGGCAACGCCGACAGCACATCACGGGCAAAGGCGACCTCATAGCAAATGAGCACTGCCGCCTGGATTCCCGCCACTGCCAATAGCGGTGGTTGATCCGGCCCCGGACTGAAGTCGGGTAAGGGTGCACCGAGATAGCGCAGGATGGGCCGCAGCAGATCAGCCATGGGCAGGAATTCACCGAAGGGCACCAGGTGGCGCTTGTAATAAAAATCGGTTCCACCGCCCAACACCGTGGCCGCATTGAGGTTATGCCTGCTTTCACGTTGCCACACCGGCAGGCCGAGAAGAATCTCCGTATCCTGCGCCCGCATCTCCGCGCCCAGCCCCGCCAGCAAATCAGTATAGCGATGGGCAAAGCCCGGCAGCGCGGTCTCCGGCCAGATAATCAGGCGAGCGTCACTGTTGGCGCGACTGGTGCTGATATAACGCTGCAGAATTGGCACGCGCATCTGTGGCAACCATTTTTGTTCCTGGGGAATATTGCCCTGGATCAGGGCTACCGGCAGTTCCGGCCCGCTGATCTCAGTCCAACTCACGCGCTGCAAGCCCGCACCGGCACCCCATATCAGCACGACTAACAATAGCGGCAGTATGGGTGGTCGACGACCAAGGCAAAGCAGCAATACCCCCGCCGTGAATGCCAGCAACCAGCCCAGCCCAAAAATCCCGACCAGCGGTGCCCAGCCGGCAAGTGGCGTATCGATCTGGCTATACCCCAATTGCAACCAGCTAAATCCGCTGAATAAATAGCCCCGCAGCCATTCCACCAAAACCCATGCTGCAGGCCAGAACACTAGCAGCCGAAATGGTCGGGAAAGCGTGCTGGAAAGGGTGCCCAGCAGCCAACCAAGCAGAGCCGGATAAAGCGCCATGACGGCCACAAAACCCGCAGTGAGCAGACTTGCAACCAGTGGATCCACCGCACTAAAAGTGAAGCTGACACTGATCCAGAATGCCCCGCCACCGAATAGTCCGATGCCAAATAACCAGCCACGCCAACCCGCGCGCAGAGCGCTACATTGTTCCCAACTGTAAAACAGCAGCGCCGGGGCAAGGATGGCTAAGGGGAAAAATCCGTAGGGCGCGAAGGCAAAGGGCAATAGCAGCCCGGCAATGAGGGACAGGCCATCTCCCCTCCAACCCTGTCGGGGATGGGGATTAGGAGCTGACGCTCTGGAGATCTTAGTCGTCATTCATCTCGCGGTTAGCCTCTGCCTCTACGGATAGCACTCGTAGTAGATGCAGGCGGCGCTTGTCGCTACGTAATACCAGGAAATGGACATGCCCCAGCACTACGGTCTCGCCACGCTTGGGCAGGCGCCCAAAGGCATGGACCACCAGACCACCGATAGTATCGAAGTCCTCGTCACCAAAGTGGGTGTGGAAATGCTCGTTGAAATCTTCAATAGGAGTACGCGCCTTGACGGTATATTCGCCATTGCTGTGGGCCAAGATAAGCCGCTCCTCATCCACATCATGCTCGTCATCAATCTCACCGACGATCTGTTCAATCACGTCCTCGATGGTCACCAGACCCGCTACCCCGCCGTACTCATCCACCACGATAGCCATGTGGTTGCGGCTGGCACGAAACTCCTGCAACAGGATATTGAGGCGCTTGCTCTCTGGCACAAAAACCGCCGGTCGAAGGATATCGCGCATGCTAAATTTATTTGTCCCGGCATGGGCAAAATAGCTCAGCAAATCCTTGGCCAGCAGGATGCCAGCCACCTCATCGCGATGTTCTCCAAGTACCGGAAAACGGGAGTGCCCCGACTCGATCACCCCGGCAACAAAGTCCTCGGGCAGGGCATCGCGTTCCACCACGGTCATCTGTGGACGCGGAATCATGATATCGCGCACCTGCAACTCGGCCACCTGCAACACTCCCTCCAACATATCGAGGGCATTGGCATCAAACAGGTCGCGTTGCTCCGCATCGCGCAGCAATTCCACCAATTGCTCACGGTCCTGGGGTTCACCGGAAATGGCCTGCCCGAGGCGATCCAGCCAAGAAGGTTTGCTGCTGTCGTTTTGTTCAGTGCTCATGATGTGATGCTGTGAGCTTCAGTTACTTGATAAGGATCGGGAAAACCAAGTCCTGTGAGAATTTCACACTCGATGGATTCCATCTCCAGGGCCTCTGCATCCTTTTCGTGGAGATAGCCAAGCAGATGGAGGACGCCATGCACCACCATGTGCGCCCAATGGGCCATTGCTGCCTTATCCTGCTCAGCCGCCTCGTGTGCTACCACCGGAGCACAAATGACGATATCGCCCAGCAAAGATAGCGGTGCCCCCTCCGGCAACTCGGCTGGAAAGGACAGTACGTTGGTTGCCCCAACGCAGTCCCGAAAACGCTGGTTAAGTTCGGCACTCTCATCCGCCTCTACCAGACGCAAGGTTAATTCGGCCTCCATCATGCGCCCTTGGAGCGCTGCCGTAGCCCAGGCATGCAAGTCCGCGTTGGTGGGAACACCCAGTGTCTCACAGACATTTTGCACCTCAATGCGAAGTGCCATCTGACTTTCCCTTTTTTTCTGCGATGACCTGCTCGTGGCTTTCGTAGGCATCGAGAATACGGGCCACCAGACGATGGCGCACCACGTCTTTGGACTGGAAGAAGGTGAAGCTGATATCAGACACATCGCGCAGCACCTCGATGACGTGGCGCAGGCCAGACTTCTGACCGCGCGGCAAATCGATCTGGGTGATGTCTCCGGTTACCACTACGGTGGATCCAAACCCAGTGCGGGTGAGGAACATTTTCATCTGTTCCACCGTGGTGTTCTGTGCCTCATCAAGGATGATGAAGGATTCGTTGAGGGTGCGTCCGCGCATATAGGCCAGTGGGGCAACCTCGATGACATTGCGCTCCAGCAATTTCGCCACCCGCTCAAAACCCATCATCTCGTAGAGCGCGTCATACAGCGGTCGCAAATAGGGGTCGATCTTCTGGGCCAGATCGCCGGGTAGAAAGCCGAGACGCTCACCGGCCTCCACCGCTGGGCGCACCAGCATGATGCGCCGTACCTTATCCGACTCCAGCGCCTCCACCGCACTAGCCACCGCCAGGTAAGTCTTACCGGTCCCGGCCAGGCCGACACCAAAGCTGATGTCATTTTCGCGGATATTTTGTAGATAAAGGCTCTGGTTCAACCCACGCCCACGAATGATGCCCCGTCGGGTGCGTACCGTCGCCTCTTTGCGCTCCTCATCCGAGAGCTCACCTTCAAGCCCGGAGGTCTGCAAAAAAACATGGATACGGCCGCGGGTAAGCACCTCTTCAGCACTCACCTCATACAGCTGACGCAATATATCGATGGCAATATGGGCCGCTTTTTCGTCTCCAAGAACACGAAAGTGGTGACCGCGATTATTGATTTCCACCCCGAGACGGCGCTCTAGCTGACGCATGTGCTCATCAAAAGGGCCACACAGATTGACTAGGCGCTTGTTATCCGCTGGTTCTAGGGTGATATCGCAGGCTGCAACGGGCTTGGCCGGTGGGGGGGTATTCAAAACAATTTATGGCTCACGAAAGGCTAGGGGCAACGAGTTTCCCGCGCAGGGAATGATTTAGGGCAGCATCGATATGTACATCCACAAAATGACCCACGTGCTTTTGCGCGCCGGGAAAATTAACCACCCGGTTATTTTCAGTGCGCCCGCGGAGCTCCCGTGAATCTTTCTTTGACGGCCCTTCTACCAGCACCCGCTGGACGGTATCCACCATAGCCTTGCTCAGCGCCTGGCTATGGTGATCCAAACATTCATTGAGACGAATCAGGCGAGCCTTCTTCTCTTCCAGGGTGACATCGTCAGCATAATCCGCCGCCGGTGTGCCCGGACGCGGGCTATAGATGAAGCTATAAGCACCATCAAAAGCCGCGGCATTGACCAGGTCCAAAGTCAGCTGAAAATCCGCCTCAGTCTCGCCAGGAAAGCCAACGATAATATCGCTGGAGATGCTGATCCCCGGCCGGACGGCACGCAGCTTCTCGAGCTTCTTCAGATATTCCGCCACCCCGTGCCCACGCTTCATACGTTCAAGTACCGCGTCACTACCAGATTGCACCGGCAGATGAAGATGCGCTGCCAACTCGGGGACATCACCATAAGCCGTAATCAGCTCCGCCGAAAATTCCAGCGGATGGGAGGTAGTAAAACGAATTCGATCAAGCCCTTCAATCGCCGCCGCATAACGAATGAGGAGCGCAAGATCCGCCGTTCCACCCTCGTGCATGGTTCCGCGATAGGCATTAACGTTCTGGCCCAGGAAGGTGATTTCCCGCACGCCCTGTTCCGCCAATTCCGCGGTCTCCGCCAAGACATCATCAAAGGGGCGGCTGAATTCCTTGCCACGGGTATAGGGGACCACACAGAAGCTGCAGTATTTGCTGCACCCCTCCATGATAGAAACGAAGGCAGTGGGACCATCGGCACGGGGCTCGGGCAGGCAATCGAATTTCTCGATTTCCGGAAAAGAGACATCCACTTGGGGGCGTCGGGAGCGTTCGATCTCGGCTAGCATGTCCGGCACCCGGTGCAGAGTCTGGGGACCATAAACCAGGTCTACATAGGGTGCTCGCGCCTGAATCCCCTCACCTTCCTGGCTGGCGACACAACCACCCACGCCAATCACCAGTTCCGGTCGTTTCTCCTTCAGGGCACGCCAGCGACCCAGCTGGGAAAAGACCTTCTCCGCGGCCTTTTCGCGTACCGAACAAGTATTCAGCAACAGCACCTCGGCTTCAGCCTCGTGCTCGGTCAATTCCAGCCCGCGGGTTTCTGCCAATAATTGCGCCGTACGATCCGAATCGTAGACATTCATCTGGCACCCAAAGGTCTTGATATAGAGTTTAGCGGCCACGCACTAACACGCCCGTTGCGGGTATTTCACCGAAACAGCGGATCCATCACTAAAGGGGGATGAGTAGCGGGGCAGAGAAGCTACCCCAGGACGGCAATTTCTGTAGGCAAATAAGAAAGGGTGCAACACGGTAGCGGCTGAGGGTTCCTGCTGTGATTGGCCTCCCTGCGGAGGCGACGTATAAGAGGCGATACGCTACACCCTTTACCATGTTATTTCCAGAAATAGACGCCGGACGAGAGGTTAACAAGGGGCCTGGATCTGCAGACCCTGAGTGTAACGCCGGAGGTTTTCTACATAATGCTCAGCAGACCAATGCAGACTTTCAATCTCCTCGTCGCTAAGTTTCCGTATCACCCGACCTGGAGTGCCGACCACCAGTGAGCCATCGGGGATCTCCCGCCCCTCGGGAATCAAACTGTTGGCACCGATCAGGCAGTGCTTGCCAATCTTCGCGCGATTCATCACCACGGCATTGATACCTATTAAGGAATAATCATCTATCTCGCAGCTATGCAGCGACACCATATGCCCTACGGTGACACCACGACCGATGGTCAGCGGCAGGCCCGGGTCGGTGTGCAAAACCGCACCATCCTGAATATTACTATCGTCACCGATAACAATGGGGTCGTTATCACCCCGCAACACGGCGTTAAACCAAATACTAACCCGATCCCCGAGGATCACGCTGCCAATAACACTCGCATTGTCCGCCACATAGTGCTCGGAACCCTGCAGCTCTACTCGTCTTTCTTCCAGTTGGTATAACAATGGTTTATTCCTACTTAGCCACTAACACTTTGCTCAACCATTCTCGGCCTGCCGCTTTCTCGCCACCACCCGGAGGCTGGCCTTGAGCATTGGGTATGAAAACAATATATCAAGCCCGTACTCTCCAAATAACCGCCGGAGCACCGATTTATTAAAATAACAGGTATGTTCGGGTGGGGTTACGCCGCTCCAATCAACAAACTGCCGAGGCACCCGAAAGTGGCCCGCATCCGGAGTGGTTAGGTAGAGAATCCCTGCTGGCAATAACATCTGACTTATCGCTCCCATAAAGGGTCTCACCCTGGGAAGATGCTCGATCACCTCAGAGCAACAGATTATTTCAAACTTCCGCCCGGTAGCTGCAAATTCAATAGCCGTCGCTGTGTGATATTGATTTTCAGGAAACAATCTTGCCGCACAGTTGGTTGCCTCATGACTGAGGTCAATACCAACACTCTCGCAACCCAGTCGCCGCGCCGCCTCCACTGCAAAACCAGTATTGCAGCCAATATCTAGGATATCGTTGCCCCGGAGCCATGCGCACAGGCAACCAAAGCTTGCGCATAAAACGGCCAATCTTACGGCCAGAGTTATTTTTATTTTTCTCAGTGCCCGCGTAGCGCTGATAAAAGGCATCCAACTCAGCCTTCCCCGGCATCGGGTAAAGGTAGGAAAAACCACACCCAGTACAGCGAATCAGGGGATAACCATTTTTCTCACCCAGAGCCTGGTAGTTTGAGCTGTTGCATATCTCACATGCCATAAACTGTTTACCGTAAATATTTCATCGGGCACTGCCACTTATGACAATGCTCTCCCGCCGTGTCTAAAGCAGAAATTAAAATAGAACCTGCCACTTCAATCTTTCGTCACCACCCCAGCATTCCCTCCCAGGTCATCAGAAGTGGGCCAGTCGGAAAAAGGGAAAGGCCGCAACTCCGTATTGAAGCTGAGATAGAGCAAGATCTGGTAGACGAAGTGGCTAAGCTGGGCACCAAAACGTAACAAATTGGTGTTGGTTCGAGCGCTCAGTAGAACGAATCCAAATTGAAACACCACCACCGCTATGACCAGAAATTTAGCGACCCCATAGATCACTCCAAACAGCAGCATATAGAGCAGGCGCATCCATACCTCAATTCGGCCAATATTTTCCTTTAGTGTCTCGGACATAACGCCCCTCCCGTCAATCGATTTAATGGCGGCATCATCGGCCTCGTGCTTCTCCGACGCAACCGCGCCCGTTGCAAGGACATCAGCATACATTGCACCGCGCTCCAAGCTAGGCAATACTTCGCCGCCTTATGATTCCTATTAGCTTTGAATTTTTTCCTCCGCGCAGTGCCGAAGCAGGCGCGCGCATGCGCCAAGCAGCCGATGTCCTACATCAGCTGGGACCACGGTTTTTCTCCGTCACCTACGGAGCTGACGGCTCCTCCCGTGATGCCACCCCCGAAACGGTGGCACTGGTACGTGAGTGCACAGGCATTGATACCGCGCCCCATATCTCTTGCATCCGCACCCCCGAGAGCGATCTCGAGGCCCTGCTTGATCACTATGCAGCCATTGGTGTTGGGCGTTTGGTGGTCATTCGTGGCGATCTACCAGAAGGAACTGAGCCCGTGGGCGCTCTGCGTACCGGCGAGGATCTGGTGCGCTTTATCCGGGAACGTCATGACAATCGTTTCGAGTTAATGGTTGGAGCCTATCCAGAGTGCCATCCCGAAGCCCTTCATCTCGGTGCCGATCTGGAACACTTTCGCACTAAGGTAGCTGCCGGAGCCGATGCCGCGGTGACCCAGTACTTCTATAACGCTGATGCCTACGCCGATTTTATGGATAATTGTCAGCGTCTCAACATCGATATTCCTATCGTCGCCGGCATTATGCCGATTCATGACTTCCATCAGGTGCGGCGTTTTTCGAAACGCTGCGGCGCCGAAGTACCACGCTGGCTGTGTGCTCGCATGGATGGATTTAAGGACGATGAGAGCCGGCGCGACTATGCCGCCGATTTTGTCGCCGCACTCTGTCAACGCCTTGAGGAAATGGGTGCCCCCGCCTTTCACTTCTATACGCTAAATCGTGCAGAACCCACTCTGGCGGTACTCAACCGCTTCGCACCCCAACGGATCCCGCTAAGCCTTTAGGAACGTTCCCGCCGCGGCAGCGAATAATCCGTAAGCCCTTTCCGGAAGGGAATGGAAAGCAGGCCCAGTAACCGGTGGCAAAGGACTGGCTCCGCTAACCGGGCTAGACCAATTTCCATTTCCATGTGGCCCGCTCGTGGCTGTGCCCGATAGGTCCCCATAAGCCGATCCCACCACGGCAGATTAAAACCAAAATTGCTATTGGCCTCGTCAATCTCCTGAGAGTGATGCACGCGGTGCATATCGGGGGTCACCAGCAACCAGCGCAGCCCCGCATCCAGAGCTAAAGGCAAGCGGATATTGCCGTGATTGAACATGGCGGTAAGATTCAGCAGCACCTCAAAAATAAGCACCGCGATCGCTGGTGGCCCCAGTGCTAACACCACCGCGAGCTTGATCAGCATGGAGAGGAGAATCTCTATAGGATGAAAACGTGCACCAGTGGTAACGTCAAAATCCCGATCCGCATGATGCATCCGATGCAAACGCCAGAGCACTGGCATCGCATGAAACATCACGTGCTGGAGATAGATAGCAAAGTCCAAAAGAGCGACGGAAAGAGCTACCGCTAACCAATATGGCAGCGCTAGAAACCCCAGCAAACCGCCCCCTTGCGCCTCTACCAAAAGAGCAACACCCACTGCTGCAGTGGGGAAAAACACCCGGAGAACCAGGGTGTTGAGCACCACTACCCCAAGATTGGCCGGCCAACGTTCGCGCCGAGTATAGCCACGCTCGCGACGGGGCAAGGCCGCTTCCCAAAACGCAATAAGAGCAAAACCTCCAGCAAAAACCAGCAGCCGAATTAGCACCTCATTTGCCAATAGCATCTCGCCCATTCCGCCCCCGTTCATAACTATTCAACGACACGCCTTAAGGCATACGCCACCGCTGGGTCACACCATGCGCGGTCGCACTAATGAATTCTCGTTCGTCCTTTGAAAACGCCAGCGCAAGAACGATAGCGGCACCAGGACGCCAGCCATGATTCAGCTTGGGCCGCCAGCGTTGCAGCTTGAGCCCACTTTCCAGGTTCCAGAGCATGATGCCCTGCCCCGCATGACCAGTAAGAAGGTGTTGATCACTAGCAGAAAAAACTGCGGTTGAAACGCGCGCGCCATTTGCCGGCAACGTGTGGCGAAGTTCGCCACTGCGAATATCCCAGACTCGTGTCTCCCCAGGAACCTCGTTGGTTAGGGCCAACTTACCACTGGCAGAAAGGGCCACATAACGCACGGGATGCTGATGCTGCCAAGTATGCAACAGGTCGCCATTCTCCAAATTCCAAAGCTTGGCAATGCCATCCTCAGAACCAGTTAACGCGAAGCGGCCATCACCCGATAGAGCCACTGAACTGACTCGGTCGCGATGACGAAAAGAGTAGACGAACTGTCCGGTTCCTAAATCGAGGTAGGTGGCAAAATCATCCTTGAATCCGATAAGTGCATAACGTCCTTTAGCGGAAAGGGCAATATCACGCATCGGGGGCAGAAGCCAGAAGCCTAGGTACTTTCCTTGGTCAATTTTCCATAGGGTTAAGGTCTTCCTCTCAGCGGTAAGGAGGAAGCGCCCATCGCGGGAGAAATCGCTATCGATAATTCCAGCGCTATCTTCACCCGTATGCTTCAGGGTATGAAGCAACCGGTTCTTTGAGTTATTCCAAAGTTTTGCATAGCCGTCTACAGATGCGGCCATGGCATACTGTCCATCGTATGAGAGCGCGGCAGAGTAAACTCCCTCTGGAGCGTGCTCCCAAGTGGAAAGCGCCTCTTCCCCAGGCTCACACGCTGCGAGCATAAGGCTAAGGAGTAAGAACGTCGCACCCGAAGTAAGGCTAGCTTTGTTCAACAACAACCGCCACCTTGAGTAGACTCTGGCCGACTATCCGCCTCGGTACTACCACCACTACAGCAATCACCACTACCCATATTTTCATTCAAAAAGATAAAGTCGCTGGCAAGGCGGTCGTTGGACAAACGTTCCATACTTTCACCATCGACCACAACACGTTCTCCACGGGGGTAACGATTGCCGTCTTCGTCTCGCACCTCGGCATAGGGTCCACGATATAAAACAGTTCCAGGTGTACAGCGACTTGCCACTAATGGCTTGTTAGCGACTAAAGTGACCGAGCGAAATTCGATGCCTTCCACCACACGCCAAGGTTCATCATCCCATTTGTCATAACTCACCCCCCGGAAACCAGCGGCGGCAAACACGTCGAGAAATTCGCGTTCCTGAAAGGAGCCAGAGATACATCCAGACCAGAGCTCGGAGTCTTGCTGCATATGCTTGGGTACCGGAACATTGCTAACAATGTCTGAAATCGCCACCCGTCCACCCGGGCGTAAAACTCGAAAAATCTCAGGTGCCAACCGAGCCTTTAGCGAACCGTCTACCAGGTTCAGCACGCAGTTAGAAAGCACCACGTCCACACTTTCATCGGCTAACAGGGGAGCTTCACGTTTTTGCGTGAGCTCAAAACCCTCTAAGCGGGCCAAACCCTGGCTATCAGTAACCGGTTCCTTACGCAGATATTCATCCACGGCATCAAGGTTAAGGGCCAAGTCATCTATGCGCCCTTTGTGAAACTCAACCCGGTGACCGCCCAGCTTTTTTGCCATTTCTTTCTGATACTTACGTGCGAGTGAAAGCATCTGGTCATTCATATCTATGCCGATGACGCGCCCTTTATCGCCCACGAGCTGGGCGGCGATATAGCAGATCTTGCCCCCTCCACTGCCAAGATCGAGCACCACGTCACCCGCGCGCACATAGGCCGAGGGGTCTCCACAACCGTAATCTTTTTCAATAATTTCCTGGGGAAGTAACGCCAACGCCTTACGGTCGTAACTCACCGGGCAACACAAGCTTTCCTCCCGGCTTTTGGCCCCGGCTGAATAGCGCTCCAAGACATTAACTCGTTGGCTCATCGCCATACCCTCTAGTTGTATTTCGCTTTTAAGTTGATCCGTTCATACTGATAATGAACACGTTTATGTGGTCTCGCAGTTTACACGGCCATCCTGTAATTTGGTTGAGAATTAATCAAATACTGCTGTTTCCAGGTTATTTGCTTGCTAAACGAATACTGCTTTGATGTATTTTTTACCTAGGAGTTCGGTACCTATGTTGGTTTTTATAGCAATTTTCCCGGCATTCACTGCATTAAGCTTGGTATTACAATCGAATGCCTTTAATACCAAGCATTAACTTTTTCGAGGTATCGTGCCCCCGCAACTACTTTTATTGATAGCACTAGCCGCCCTAGCGGTTTCCATCTGGCTAAAACGCCTTCCTATCACGGAGCGAAAACAGGCGCTATGGCGTGTAGCTGTTCCGCTCGGCGTCTTACTGCTTGTTTTCGCCGTTATCACTGGACGTTTACACTGGATTGTTGCTGCTTTAGGAGGTATGGCCGGCCTGCTACAAAGATTAAACGTAGTCGCTCGCTGCTACGCTTTGTTTAAAGGCCAATCAACGTCCTCCGAGAAAAATACTGAGGACAGGAAGGAAACTAGAGCGACTAGCGACCTTATGAACAAGGCAGATGCATACGCCGTACTGGGTTTGCCGCCTGGAGCGAGTGAAGAAGAGATCATTGAAGCATATCGCCGTTTGATGCAGCGTATGCATCCAGATCGGGGTGGCTCAAGCCATCTAACTCAAAAAATAATACAGGCTAAAAAGATATTGATCTCGGAGTGAGCTGGGGTGAATTCATAGACACCGATCAATATATTTCCCCTTTTATTTGATGTTATTTTCTATCCTTCAGACATAAAAAAACCCGCGAGCTCCCATAGAGCTCGCGGGTCATAATAAATGCCTGGCAGTGTCCTACTTTCACATGGGGAAGCCCCACACTATCATCGGCGCTGAACAGTTTCACTTCCGAGTTCGAGATGGGATCGGGTGGTGCCAATTCGCAATGGCCACCAGGCAAACCGTTGTGCAAACCC
>JAJFJU010000028.1 GCA_021773645.1 Gammaproteobacteria bacterium | reverse complement strand
AGGTCATTTTCCAGTCTGTTAGTACCGTAAAGGCTCCAGTCAATTCCTTTATAAGTACCAGTAACGCGCACACCCAGGTCGGTATCATTATAAATAGACCCGATAAGATCGGATTTGTAATCCTGTATTCCCGCTTTTATGTTTATACCGAACTTCTTATTTACGGCAACTTGAAACCATGACTCTTCCAGTGCCAGATCAGTTTCTTCATCATCATCTTCTCTTCTATAAAAATCATCTTCAAGCGGTACACTTCCCCTGTCAAGAAGGGCATGACCACCGACAGCCAGGTGTAACTTCCAGCGATCAGGATTAAAGAGCTCTCCACGCACAATGGCTTTACCTTCAGAAAATCCCTGTTGTCGTCTTGCGGCACTTGTATCGTTACTGGTCTCATCATTAAAATCGTAGTTGTCTCTCATTTCACTCCAGATATCCACGGAACCGGAATATTTATAATATAACCCTTTAAATATCCCTTTTCCTTTTCTTACACCTTTTTCTATTTTTGTCATGAGATACTGGTCAAACAAATGTGTTGCAAGATTGTGCTTATCGATATCCTTTAGTAACCCGGGGGCCTTTGTGTACATACGGTCAACAACATGCTCCCATTCTTCCGAATTCAATTCGCTCATTTTTTTAATAATTCTATCTCCCGTGTGACAGTCCAGACAATAATTCTTTATTAACAAATTTCCTGTTTCAGGATCCAGATTCTTTGTTAATTCCTTTGTATCTACCTCTACAGGTTCTAATTCCTGGTTACTGTTAGAAAGGAAGTTGCACACTTCAACTATTTCGTCACGAGACAGAGTGCTTTTAACTTTTTGGTCCATTATAACATGGCTTGACAATAACTTAAGCCAATCATCAGTTCCTCTTTTTGGTGAGTATGCAATCCGATTAATATTATGACATTTAATGCAGAAAGAGTTAACAATCTGTTTGGGATTGGACTCAGCAGTAAAAGCTTCTTCTATTAACTCATCTATACTAAGTTTGTCTTCAGTCTCTTTCACGCTCTCTTCAATGTCATCTGGTAATTGACTATGAACATTTGATAAATATTCTGCAGCTTTATCAGTATCCGTACCTTTAAGGAGACCAGGTCCTTTTAATTTCATACGGGATATAATACCTTGCCACTCTTGTGGACTCAATAAACCTGCTTTCTGTTGAATTCTGTCTCCGGTATGACACATGAGACATTTGTTCTTAACAAGAAACTCTTTCATTGCAGGATCAAATCCATTTGTTAACTCATCAGTATCCACAGGAGCTGGTTTCAGTTCTTTACGATTGACTTGAAGCCATTCAATTACTGCGACCATCTCTTCTTTCGTAATAAAATGTTCTTTTCGATTGGCAAATGCAATGATCTGGACCCAGTCACGTACATCTCTCTCTGGTGAATATACAATTCTGTTAATGTTGTGACATTTAGTACAGACCGTTTCAATTATGCGTTTTGCGTCTATTTTGTCTTTTCCTATGCTTGCCTTTTCAGTTGCTTTAGCAGTTCCTGTAATAATAAGTCCCATAAGAAAAATTACAATAAACCCAATTATCCAGCTATTATTTGTCTTGTTCAATGGTATCTCCTCACTACTTAAATTATGGCAATAATTACATAGTTATTATTTCTTAATTCGCATGCTTAATAGAATTCGCAATCATTAGCTATCGGCAACGGGTACTTATTTACTACTACCAACCATGTTTCTATATTTACTCAATGCCAGAAGCGGAAAATAGCTTCTGTACATATGGTATCTAAGATAAAAAATTTTGGGGAATCCAGTACCGGTAAATTCTTCCTCATCCCACGTCCCGTCTTCTTTTTGTGTCTTTATTAAATACTCAATACCATTTTTTACTGCATCGGAGTCCCTTTCTTCAGTACATAAAAGCCCCAATACAGCCCATGATGTTTGAGAAACAGTACTCCTCCCAATAGCGCTGAGTGATGTATCCCAATATGATTTGCACGTTTCACCCCAGCCACCATCATCATTTTGAAAATCTATTAACCACGATGCTGCTTTTCTTACATAATCCGTGGTCATCTCTTCTTTAATTGAGTATAGGCCGGTTAATACCGACCATGTTCCGTAAACGTAATTTGTACCCCAACGTCCAAACCAGGAACCATTTTTCTCCTGTTCTTTTTTCAGAAATTTAATGGCTTTTTTTGCAGGATGAGAGTTTAAGTCATATCCCAATTTACCCATCAAATCCAGAACACGAGCAGTAAGATCACTTGTGCTCGGATCAAGAAGTGCATTCCAATCAGCAAAAGGGATGTTATTGAGTATTTTTTTATTATTGTTTTTATCAAAAGATCCCCATCCGCCATCATTACACTGCATCCCCATAAGCCATTTGAAGCCTCTCAGAATTGCCTGACTCTTGCGATCCTTATCAGGAAGATCTAATAACTGTAAAGACATCATCACTACCGCAGCATCGTCATTGTCCGGATAGAATTCATTTGCATGTTGAAAATACCATCCGCTTGGTTCTCTGACAGGATTCTTCATGCTCCAATCCCCAAAGCTTTTTACCTCCTTCTCCAACATCCACTCTCCAGCCTTAACTAATGCCGGATGGTTATTAGGCAAACCTGATTTTAAAAGAGCCATAATCGCCCATGGCGTATCCCATACGGGTGATACACATGGTTGCAAAAACATAGTATCATCATTATCATCATAAACTGCCAGATTTTCTATATCTTCTATTGCCTTTTCCACAACAGGGTTTCCATCTTTATACCCGAGGCATTTCATTGCCATTAACGAATTGATCATAGAAGGCCATATCGCCCCCAAACCTCCTGACTTTTCAAGACGTTCCAGCATCCATTTTTCTGCCTTTTCAATGGCTATCTTCCTTAACGAGTAAATAGGCTGCTTTTCATATCTCCTGAGAATAGTATCGAAATTAATAAAGAAATTTTTTATTGTTAACCTGTTTTGATCCCTTTTCAGCCGATAACTGACCTTTTCTCTTGGTATCACATATAAATCATCCAAAACCGCTTTGTTGCCAATCTGGAACTTTGACCTTTTTGCCATAATTATCCCTAAAGGCACTACAATACACCTGGACCAATAAGACATCTCATAAATATTAAAATAAAAAAATTTAGGAAGAAGGATTATTTCTACCGGTAACGCAGGAATACCTTTCCAGTCAAATTGGCCGAAAATAGCAAGATATATTTTTGTGAAAGTATTACACTTCATTATGCCTCCAAGTTTCAGTATGCACTCCCTGGCTTTTTGCATATAAGGCTTATCATCTGAATGCTCCGCTAATTTAAGTGAAAAATAACATTTTACAGAGATACTGATATCACTAAAACCTTCATGGTAAATACTCCAGCCACCGTCTTTTTCTTGTTTCTTAATTATATACCTGCTCGCTTTTTCTTGTTTCCTGGCATCAACCCTTTTTAAAAAATGCATTAGCATTAAATATTCCGCAGTTAACGCGACGTCACCTTCCAGTACACCAGCCCAATACTTTCCTACTTCCTGTTCACTAAGCAGATGAGATTGAGATTTCTTTATAGAAATATTCAATCTGCAATCAGGCGCAACCTCACCTGAAAAACCCTGGAGATGTCTTTCGAAACTAAGTTGATCTGAAGTAATTTTAGGCAGATAATAACCGTTTTTACCTTTAATTATTTTGTGGCTGATGCTGTCTACCGTCTCTATAAGATCTATCAGAAGTTTGGCCATCTTATGTGTCTATCCTGTTATTTACAATATATTCTATATTAATTGGAAACCGATTTTTCGAATGCCTACTATATGATTATCAAACATTCGGCTAAGCTATTTCCCCGCAAAAGTCACAAAATAAAACAAAAGTTTTTTATGTCTTTCGTAAGTACTTTTAATCACCTCAAATTCAACTCTATACTCAGCAGTATTATGAAACTTTTGCACTACACCTCTCATGTTGTAATTTTTTGTTCTTTTCCATTACCTCTCCAGCTATCTCTTTTTTATACGCGCTTACTCTCTCTCTTATATCTGGAAACCTAACTGCCAGTATTTGTGCTGCTAATATAGCTGCATTTTTAGCCCCGGCTTTACCAATAGCCATCGTAGCCACAGGTACTCCGGATGGCATTTGTGCTATGGATAGAAGCGAATCAATCCCACCCAGGCTCTGTGTATGCATAGGCACGCCAATTACAGGAAGAGGTGTCAATGATGCAACTACCCCCGCTAAATGAGCTGCTCCTCCAGCCCCGGCAATGATTACTTCTAAACCTGATCCTTCTGCATTTACCGCATACTCATGTGCTATGTCTGGTGTACGATGAGCAGAAATGATGTCCATCTTATAACCTATTTCAAATTTATCCAGAATCTGTCCGGCTTTTTTCATTACTTCCAAATCAGAGTCACTGCCCATTACTATACCCACTAAAATCTTACTCATCTAATAACTCCATTCAACTATAGATTAAATAAATTATATTTCTAAATTCCTGTCTAACACAAAGACGATTATCTTCTCTCCGGTCTTTGTGCATATATCTGAATGCATACTTGTTACTTCGCAGCCAGTAATATCAAAAACAATTTTGCCCAACAAAACCATTCCACTCTCTAATAATTCAATACGAGTCTCTTTTATCAGTTTTGCACCATCAGATGTTATCGCCAACTGTTCTTCAGCCGGAGTAAGAACACCTTTAAGTCGTATAAAGATGACGTCCTTTATGATATAGCTAACAGTTTCCCTGGGATCTCGTCCCATAAACTCCTTTTCAAACTTTATCAACGCCTCACTGATTTTTGCTTCCATTTGGCCTTTTGTCATATTTTTCATTTTACTAACATTACTCCATTGATAGATTTGTTCTAAATTATTACACAACCTATATAATAAGATTACGTTCGCTTGTGTAATCTAACTGCTGCAACTTTTGCGAATTAAATCTTTAGTACACTCTGAAAACACTTTTAAATCTGAGATCTGTCGATTAACTTCTTCCCTTTCAGACCATCTGGTATCACGGTAAGACGATATTCT
>JAJFJU010000027.1 GCA_021773645.1 Gammaproteobacteria bacterium | reverse complement strand
TACAGTCTCCTGTATTGTGCCCTGCTTCCGGCAGTGTGATCGTCTGATCACTGAATCCGCCGTTATGCGTATGACAGGTTGTACAGTCCGCTCCGTCATTGTGCGCTCCGCTTGGATTCACTCCGTTTGCATTGTGATGCGCTGTCTGTGTGTGACATACCTCACAGATTCCGTTCTGTATTACTCCTCCGTCTGCATAGCTGTTCAGACCGGTCGTGGCCGTGAATACTACCGCACTTCCTCTGACCATTGAGCGGATAAAACTCAGGTTGCTCTGTACGCTCATCGGGTTATGACACTCTACACAGTTTGCATTGAGATCAAGGCCCGTTGTCGGGTCTGTGTATGTTGTGCTGCTGTGGGTTGCTACTGTTAATGATGAACCTGTTCCATCGTGACAGTTCATACATGCTGCATTCGGTATTGCTGCATTCTGTACATAGCTGGCAGGACTTACGTGACAGTCTGTACATGCAGCTGCATTATGCGGTGCCGGGGCTACCACGTTATGCTGGAAGCTGTTCTGGTGTGTATGACAGGTCCTGCAGTCTTGTCCGTCTTTATGACTCTGAACGCCAGGCGCTGATCCGTCATTCTGATGATGGTTCGTCTGTGTATGACATACCTCACAGATTCCGTCGTACGT
This sequence comes from Gammaproteobacteria bacterium, assembly GCA_021773645.1. Lineage (GTDB taxonomy): Bacteria > Pseudomonadota > Gammaproteobacteria > HK1 > HK1 > JAJFJV01. The sequence continues at coordinate 3,062 of JAJFJU010000027.1, read as the reverse complement.
CGTGTCTCCGTCTGCGAAGCTGTTTGCTCCTATGTACTGTGTAAATACTACATCACTGCCTCTGACAATTGAGCGGATAAAATTCAGGTTACTCTGTGTGCTCATCGGGTTATGACACTCTACACAGTTTGCATCTAACGATGCTCCTGTTGACGGGTCTAAGTATGCTGTGCTGCTGTGGGTTGCTACTGTTAATGATGAACCTGTTCCGTCGTGGCAGCTCATACATGCTGTGTTCGGTATTGCTGCACCCGTTACATAGCTGTCCGGTGCTACGTGACATGTTTCACATAACTGTGCGTCATGCGGTGCCGGCACTGTAATTGTTCCAGGCTGGAACCCGCTAAGATGGCTATGACAAACTGTACAGTTCGCTCCATCATTATGACTCTGGAGCCCTGGGGCTGTTCCGTCATTCTGATGATGGTTGGTCTGAGTATGACAGGTAATACAGATATAGTTTGCATTCGTCATATCAGGTACAGTAGATGCATCGGCTGCAAAGCTGTAGTCTCCTGTCAATGCCTCAAATGCTATCTGACTGCCTCGGACTGTCTCTCTCACAAACTTAATGTTTGTATTTCCTCTGAAGTTCGTCTGTATGCTCATCGGGTTATGACACTCTACACAGTTTGCACTTAGCAGTGCAGCTGTTGTCGGATCTGTATACGTATCGCTGAAATGAGTCTGTACCTCTGCTGCTGCTGATCCATCGTGACAACCCATACACTTAGTGTTGTCAATAGCGGCATCGACTACGTCATCAGTATATCCGCCCTGTCCGTCATCTGTATGACATACTGTACAGAGGAAACTGTCATGCGGTGCTGCGGCCTGGGATCCTGAGAACTTGAACCCTACATCATGGGCATGACAGGCCATGCAATCTGTTGAATCATTATGACTCTGTCCGCCCGGCGCCGTACCATCCGTCTGATGGTGGTTTGTCAGGGTGTGGCACATTTCACAGATATTTTCATTGTACGGTGCTCCATCTGCAAATGAACCTGTTCCGGTGTTAGATGTAAAGGTAATTACTTCCTCTATATGATCTGTAGTGATTATGTTGTCATAACAGATATATTCTTTTATTAATTTACCGTAAGTTGTTCCATTTTTAAGGTCCTGCTCCTGATGATGCGGGTTATGACAGTTCAGACATGTCATGTCCCAGCCGCCGTACTTGGTCCCAACTTCAGAGGATGAATGCATCTTCACATTTGCTGCAGTTCCAAATCCATAAGGACGTGCAAGTGGATACAGCGCCTTCAATGTACCGTTCAGAGGATCAGATAAGTCTAACGGGTCTGCGTGGCAACGCTGACATTCGACTCTCTCATCTTGCGTACCGGCATTGTCAAAATGACACCATTGACAAGCAGTCTTGATCACAGAGTCATCTACGGGATCAAGCAGTTCAAAGTCATGCGGCCCTGAATGCGGAGCTGTTTTTGTTGTGCAGCTGAACTGACAATCCGGGTCAGATGTGTCTATGTAAGCATCACAATCATCATCTATTAAATTATCACAGATTTCGGTGTTACCCGGGAATCTTGCCGCATCATTGTCATCACAGTCCTGGGCGCAAAGGGGTACTCCGTCGCCGTCCACGTCCTTGTCAGTAGGAGGCTTCCAGCCGTCACAGTTGGTGTCCTTGCCGTCACAGACTTCCGATGCTCCGGGATGTACGTTTGGATCTGTATCATCACAGTCATTCTGATTCGGTGTATATCCATCTAAATCTAAATCAATATTGCCTAAGTCACAGTTTACCGCTCCGCTTAAATCCGCGGCGTCGGTCTGTCCGTCACAGTCGTTATCTATCGCATCGCTACAGCTCGGATCGTTGCCGGGGCCTTCTGCCTGAGGTGCATTCTCAGTGCAGGTATTTACCTCTGCTCCTGCCTGACATACTATATCTCCACTGGATGCACATGCTCCAACTCCGCAATTTGTCGGTGTCGTTGCATATTGATCATCGGCCGTTCCGTCGCAGTTGTCATCAACTCCGTCACAAACAGCATCTGCCGCGGCGGGATTAATCGCTGCATTGTTGTCATCACAGTCAGTACCGCCAGCTACGATTGTGGAATCATATCCGTCTCCATCCACGTCCGCAAGGTCAGCTCCGCTGCAGTCCTGGTCTATTCCATCATATGCTATCTCTGCTGCTGCAGGATTAATGCCTGCATTATTGTCATCACAGTCAGTGCCGCCTGCTACTGCCGTGGAATCATATCCGTCTCCATCCACGTCCGTCAGGTCAGCCCCGCTGCAGTCCTGGTCAATTGAGTCATAGGCTATCTCGGCAACTCCCGGGTTAATTCCCGCGTTATTGTCATCACAGTCACCGCCGCATGTGGTATACCCGTCACCGTCTGTATCAAAGCCTTCATCTATGCTTGCATCACAGTTGTCGTCTATACCGTTACAAACTTCGACTGCTCCGGGGAATACCGCTGCATTGTTGTTATCACAATCCTGTGCTGCTCCGTTTATGCAGTCCGGATGTCCCGGGTCTCCGTAATTGTCATTGTCTGTGTCTACACAGACATTTACGCAGTCGCCGTCAGCAGGGTCATCTGTCAATCCGTCGCAGTCGTTATCTTTACCGTCTGAACAGGTCGGGTCATTTGCCGGACCTTCTGTTCCCGCTAACAGCGGAGTACAGGTATCGACCTCTATTCCGCTCTGACACTCAAGCTGTCCGGTTGTTGCGCATTCTCCAGTTCCGCAGTTTGTTGCAGTTATCACATACTGCTCATCCGTATTGCCGTCACAGTTGTTGTCAACTCCGTCACACTCAGCATCCGGTGCCGAAGTATTCACTGCTGCATTATTGTCGTTGCAGTCACCCTGACATACGGTTTCACCGTCGCCGTCTACATCATATCCTTCATCAATGGATCCGTTACAGTTATTGTCTACTGCATCACATACTTCCGCTGCTGCAGTATTAATCGCTGCATTGTTGTCATCACAGTCAGTTCCGCCCACGATCACGGCATCATATCCATCTGCATCCACGTCCGTCAGGTCTGCACCGCTGCAGTCCTGGTCTA
>JAJFJU010000026.1 GCA_021773645.1 Gammaproteobacteria bacterium | reverse complement strand
AGGGTTCCTTACGCTGCGGGTTCGGTGAGGGTGAAACTATCGATAGTGAGCGGTTCGTTAATCACCAGCGCGGCAGTAAATTCAAGATCGAAACCCGCCCCGCCGGTAAGCCCGGCGCTGACATCGATGCGCTTTTCCGTGGTGCTGGACACTCCGGTGTCCGTGCTGGTGATCAGCCGCGCCCATGTGGGCGTGCCGCTGGCGTTGGCCAGCAGATCCTCCCAAGTACCGGCCTTGAGCCGGGAGCCTCCGCTGGCGGCCGCAAAAGCGGGCGTCGGCAGGGTGATCTCCGCCAGCAGGGTGCCCGCCCCTACCACGTCATTCGGGCTGGCCGGCTGTGCGCCGTCGTAGATTTGCAGCTTGCCGCCGTCAAAGATGCTGCCAACGCCAGAGTCCAATTTCTGGTTCCGCATGCCGGTTGAAAGTTTTACGTTGCTTGCCATGATCTATACCTCATGCAGGTTGTGACTTGAGCACATCGCCAGCTATCCATCCGGGGCTCTCTCCGGGCGGATAATGGACGAAGGCCACATATGAGTTTCCCGGCCCTGGGGAGTCTTCCTGGTCTGTTGGGCCAGCATCAAACCAGCGCATCGCTACGCTGCCATGGCGCCGATACCATGGGGTTGGGCTGGCATCCGTTGGCCCGATAGGCACGCCAGTAAAGTCTATGGAGCGATCTTGCTCCGGCCATCGAATAAGGTTCTCTGGATTCGGGGCAATGACATGGTTGTGTGTGATAAGGGCTATCTGTTCACCACCGGGCAGGTTGTCCCAAAACTCCAGCGCTTCTATATCCCAAAACCGTGCGCTGGCGGCGGCTACCTGGAATACCGTCCATGTATCGCCCGCGGGGAAACTGATCCCGGTAATTCGCTGGAATACCCCCTCGTTAATGGTCATTTATCCGCCAGCTTGAGCACGAGTTTTTGCCCGCTATCGTCGATGAAGGTCACTTGCTGGTAGCGCTTAACGGTCACCGATACGCTTGGATCGTTGGGATCTTCGACCACCACATCCTTGGTTTTTGTCCCCTCGGGATCCTCGGTTCCCTTGAACATCTCGGTGCCGAGCTTAGCCCCCTTGAAGTTCATTTTGTGATGGCTTGTATAGGCCAGTACATCGAGTGGGCGCGGCACTGAAAAGAGGGAAATTCGACCGCTCTTCTGAGCGTAGATCCGCACGGGTGGTGGCTCGGGTGGCTTTACAGGGATAAAGCTCTCCCCGTCTTCTGAGGTTTGCCACATCAGGGCGTTGGTTGGCACGTCGTAGAACACGCGATAGGCGAAATACTCTGTTGTGTACTTTACGAGCATGGCGCCATAGACGGGCTCTGCCGCCACAAACCGACCACCTGGGCGCAAAGATGGCGGGGTAGCCGGTTGCCCATCCGAGTTGATGAATTCGCTCTGGTGTAGCACTTCAATATTCGGGCTGTCATACCAGTAGCGGATGCGGGTTTCGCGGCTGTTGCTGAACTCCAGGGCCTCTATCTGTTCCGCCTCCCGACGCCCCAAGTAGACGATCTGTTCGCCGTCGAATCCGCTAGGGCGCAGCTTGAAAAAGATCCGCTTTAGGATTCCCCAGTTGGCTTCTTCCGTCTCTGTTTCGGTCAACGGATCCAGGCTGAGCACTTCCGGTATGTTTCCGGCCGGGGCGTAGAGGCGAATAGTGGCGTAACCATAGGTCAGTAGCTTCTGCTTTCGCTCGTGGAAACCTGCCCCTTGGAGGGATTGAGGACTCCCCAGCGGCTTGTAAAAGGCGTGCCGCTGTTCCTTGCCGTCCGCCTCGTCGATAGACAGTTCAAAGGGGGCATCTCCCAGCGGATCGCGGAAGTCCAGCCGGACGGATGCCTTTAGCTCGGCCATGGCTGTTTAGGCGCTGGCACCGTCGATGATGATGTCCGACTGATCTGCCGATACCGAGGCGGCCCCTGCCGGAACGATGCGTTTTTGCCAGTAGGGGTAGGCCGCCGGGTGGACCTGGAGGAGGAGGGTATCGCCAATGGCCCAGGTGCCGCCCCAGCCGTTGAAGTCCAGCGTGAAGTAGGGCTTGGAGAAGTCCGGATTATTGGGCACGAAGTTGGTGCTGATGGTGCCGCTACCGAGGCTACCCAGGGTATCTCCCACCACATCAAAGGCCGTGGCGCTGGTGAAGGTGCAGGTGATCGTCTCCTCCACGCCGCCGATGTGATCCACCAGGGTCGGATAGGTGGCATCGTCGAAGGTGCCTGATGCGCTGCTGATCGCGTAATTATCCGCCCCGCCCTGGATAGTGCCGGCCTCGATGCAGCTCGCCACTTTGGTGGGGGTGGCGGCGAGATAAGCGTTGACGGTGCCGGTCACCAGCGTCAGCGTAGCCTGGTCCGCCGCCCATGCCACGCCGCCGGTGTCGATGGTGACAAATTCCTCGTTGGTGCCATCTCCAATCCAGACCGTATCTCCATCCTGGAATATCGCATCCGCGCCCGCCTCGGTGTCCACCACCACGGTAGTAGCGGAGACCGCAATATCGGCGTTGAGATTGCCGGCGCCGTAGACCCGCTCGGAGCCGGTGATCGATGCCTGGGTGTCCCGCTGGGTGGCCGGGAAGATGAGCAGGCGATCATCACCGGCGGTCTGGAGGGCAACGAAAATGCGGGCGGTGAGCAGGGCAAGGTCGGCATCGTTGGCCACCTTGGCGAAGGCCTTGCGGTATTTGGTGCTGCCAGCCGAGCGCTCCGCTTCCGGGATGTCTGGCCAGGCGTTATTTTTTACGTTATCGGCAATCACGTTGGCGGACATGCGCCCCCCGTTGCCGCTGGTGTCGTTATTCACCGCCGCTTTGTAGGTTTTCAGTTCGCTGGCTTGGACTGGCATATCATTTCCTCGCGTATACGTTTCGGCGGAATCTGTACATCAGACGGATACCAACTTGATCCGACCGATATATTGATCGCCGTGGGGGAATAGGGGCTCGAAGGCTGCGGCGGGGGATTCTTCGTGTCGGAACATGACGGTGAAGGTCTGGCCCTCCCATATCAGGGCGAACGTGGAGCCTGCCTGGGTGGCCATCGCCAGGATCGCGTCAACATCTGCTTGTGTTAACCAGCACACGCGATCGCGGGCTTCTAGAGTTATATCCCGTCCTTTTGATAGTGACCGCGGGAATACGACGTGTGCACCGCCCAGGGTCCGGGCTGTTGATTGCGCTACTCCGTGCGTGGCGTGCTCTTCTGCCCACTCCAGCGAGTCTGGTAGCACTAGGGTTCCGAGCTGTTTAGCCACCTCTGCTGGCCTCGCTTAAGGCGTCTACGAGCCCCCGCACTTGGTCCCTGGGGCCGAACAGCGAGAAGGCATTGCCACCTACGTTTAGATTGAGGTTGATGGTTTCTGCTGGGCCTGCCGTGGCTCCTGCTGCTACTGCTCCGCCTTCCGCGAATCGGGGAACCCCTGGGGGCCGAGCTAGCGTCAATCCATTGAGCATGTTGAACAGGCCTGCGCCGTATCTCCGCACGGCTTCCTTGCGGATCACGAACTCTCCGGACTCCAGCACGGCGGGGATGCGATCACCGCCTCCAAACCCTGGAAGGAGCCCGCCTTGGGCGAACTTGGCTGCTGCTTTGCCGCTGGCCTTGCCGCCGTTTAGGCTCGCCAGTTGCCGCTTCAGTTCTTTGACCTTGGCGATCTCGGATTCGAGGTTGCTAGATATTTGGACGTTCGGTTTTATTTTCCCGATCGATGTCAGCGCATCCTTCAGGGATAAGGCCAGCTCCTTCTCGGTCTCCAGGCGTTTGCGTAGGGCTGCGGTTTTTTCCTTCTGCGCTTCCGCTGCCTTGCGGTTAGCTGCTTCCTCTTTCTTGCTAATTTCCAGAATGGTTTTTCTTACCGTCTGGAGGGCTGCCACGGACCGCTTCTCGTTGTCTATCTGTGAGGCGAACCCGCGAGCGCTCTCCGCTAACTCCCTGCCTCGGGCTAAGTCCACGGGCGCTTTCTTGGTGCCGAATACGGGCCGACCTTTGACCCGATTCTGTTCCCCGGAAGTGGCTTGTTGTGACTCGCGGAGCCGGGTAGCGAACTGGGCTTCAATATCCTTTTGGGCTGCTGCTGGCGATAAGCCCTCGCGCTTCTTGGCTCGGATTTCGTCATCAATACTGCGTTGATCGTTGGCCCTGTTGCGGAGGATGTCTTTCAGGTCATCGCTGTGTTTTTTCTCCGCCTGTAGCGATTTATTGAGGGCCTTCTTGGTGGCCGTCACCCGCTCGTTTGCTAGGGTCTTTACCTTTCGCCCGATCTTGTCCAGTAACTCGATCGATATCTTTGCTTTTTCGGCTGAGAACGCCTTAATGAATACGTCCGCACGCTCGGCGTTCTCACCCATCTTTTCGATGGTTTCTTTGAACTGATCGTTGACCTTTTGAAACGCGATGCCGGTCGGATCTCCCGCGGCCGATAGCAGGCGGATTCTGAGGTCCAGTTGAGGGGTGCTGCCATCGCCGGTGATCGTTCCTGGCCTTTTGCGTGGGGCGGCTTTCTTTTTGGTTTCGCCTGATGCCGCTGCGAAGAGGTCTATCCAAGCACTTTCTACCTGGGCAAGCTCGGTGGTTTCCGTTTTTCTCAGGGCGGTAATGGCGGCGGCGTGTTTCTTCGCTGCTTCACTGCTCTTTGCTATCGCTTTCCCAACACCGTTAAAGCCATCACGGATACTCTCTGCCCCATCACGCAGGCGTTTTGCGATCTCGTCTGCTCCCGCAAACTCCGCTGCGGATGCGAGGATGCCGAGAGATTGGCCAACCCGTTTTCCTATGAATTCCACGAGCCCGGCGAATGCGGTTCGGATGAACTGGATCGGGGAGGCAAATGCGAGCTTCATATCCTCTGCAAGCCGGCTGAAGAAAAAGCCGATACGAATGATCGCTTTCTGCACCAAGGAGGCGAGTACTATCCCGAATCGCTCTACCACTGGAAACTGGCGGCGTAGGAAGCTGCCGATCTCGAACCCAATGAAGCCGGCGAACACGCCGGATATCGCTAGCTTGAATGCGCCGATTGCTTTTACTGAGGCCCAGGTCGCTGCGGCGCTTGCCTTCATGCGGATGGTAAATAATTCGAGCGGCGTTGCGCCTGCTAACAGAGCAAGCTTTGCTGCCGCTACCTCGCGCGCAAGAAACTGAAAGGCGAGGGCTGCCCCACCTTTTCCTGCGGCTCCGATTAGGAGTGTCAGTTTCCCGATGATCGCGACGCCGATTATCTTCCCGAGGGTCCAGATTGCGTCGGTCAGGATGTCTATATTTCGGGCTAGGCTCCCTATCGCTTCGGCTATCCGTCGGGACACGCCGCCGGCTTCGTCTGCCTGGCCTATGAACTGAACGAAGGCATTCCCCAGCTGCGTCATGGCTTGGCCGATCGTCTTGGGGATCTGCCCGAATTCCTTGTCTATGATCTCAGCTTGTTTGATCAGGGCGTTGACCACGGCCTCGGCTGTTAATGCGCCTTGCGCCCCTAGCTCCCGTAGCTGTCCCACAGACACGCCCATACCCTCTGCGATGGCTTGGGCTAGGCGTGGGGTCTGCTCTAGCACTGAGCGTAGTTCGTCGCCTCTTAGCGCCCCTGAAGCTAGGCCCTGGCCTAACTGGACTAGAGCGGCGGATGATTCTTGAGCGCTGGCACCGGATACGATGAGGGCTTTGCTGATTGTTTCGGTGACTTGGAGTAGTTGCTCCTGGCTCACGCCTAATTCTCGGGTTGAGCGTCCCAGCCGTGTGTAAAGGCTTACCGTTGCCTCTAGCCCGTTACGGGTTTCCTGGGCTATCTGGAATAGCGAGGTTTGGGCGGCCTCGAACTCTTCCGAGCTGCGCGTTACCAGCTTCAGACGCGCGTTCATTTGCTGGTAGGTGTCGGCTACTTCTTTGAGGTTTCCAATGCTCCTGGCTAGCGCCGGGAGGGTGAAGGCTGCCGCTGCTGCCGCTTGTATGACGACCAGTTGCTTGCTGACGGATGTCAGCCCGTCCCGCAGATTGCGGAACACGTTTTTGGTGCGGTTTTCTGCACCTATGACGATTTTGGTATCAATCTTGGGCATGGTCTATATTCAGGTTATGAAGTTCCGTGACATCTTCTTGCTGATGCTCATCTCCCCGATGGTTCCGTTTTATGACATCTGGCCATCTGTTACTTGGGGCGTGAATGCCATGTTCCTTATTTGGCTGGTTTACGGGCTCGCTGTGATCCGTGTTGTTTGGCGGGCCTTCAGTTTTTAGCCCAGCCCTTTGTAGACGCGCTGGAATCCCGCCTCATCTGCCTGCGCTGCCCGCAGCAGCGTTAACGTGTCCCTGCTACTGTCGCGCTCTGCTCTGCCTATCGCCTCCACGAATACCTCCACTTGATCGATTGTGTACTGCTGCACGTCCGGCCATCTGTGCCCGTGGTTAATCAGGCATTGGATGCTGTCTGCCCATCCGTTTCCGTCTTCGCGCCGACCCCTGGGATTAGGGGCGCAACGCGCTGGACGAAAAAAGTTGAGTTAGCCTCGATTACGGCCCCGGCCAGCTTTATGAAGTCGTCTGGCATGAGGTTGCCTACCCAGTCCGGTTCCTTTCCGGTAGAGATGGCCACCGTCTCGATTAGCGCAGCGCCGTGATCTGCCGCGATCTCTAACAGCTCGACTTCTGCACCCTGCTGGATCTGCCCGAGGAACGGCTTGGCCGTGGCGAGAACCTTGGCTAGCTGTGCTACGCGCAGCGGGGTTATCGCCAAGGCCTCGCCGTCGATCTCAACTTCAACCGGTTCCGGCAGGAGTCTTTTTAGGTTGCTATCAGAGTCCGCCATTAGGCTTGCTCGACCTTGAAGAACTGGCTTAGGCCCGCGGTAGTGATTGCGGAGTCTTTGAGGACTTCGCCGGTTAGCTCGATCTGCGTGAACTCATCCCCGATGAAATCCATACCCTGGGTGGGGCCGAACTTCACGCGGTGGAGATCTACGACCACCGGAGTACCCGATTGCGCTTCATTCAGGCCCACGAACGTCAGCTTGAACTCCTGCCCGGTTTGAGTGAGGGACTCGATCAGGTTTCCGGCGAGGCTCGTGTAGGCGATATCAATTGCCATGCCGTCCGTGATGTCACCGCCAACATCGATCGTGATCCCGCCCGCAGTCACTGCAAACCCTGTTTTCGCAATACCTCCGGGGTTGTCGGTAACGGCCACCGTCTGCGTTGTGTCGATGTTCTTCAGGGTCCGCACAAGGCCGCCTTCGTAGGCCGTATGCAGTTCTCCAGAGATGGACCCAGCGGTCACTGCCGAGGTGCCCCCGAATACGGCCAGGGCCAGGTTGTCGGCGTCGTAATCCGCCATTGAGATCGAGCATTCCACGCCAGAAACACGACGCAACACGTTGGCTTTGCCGCCGCCCGCCGCGCGGAAGTCCTGAAGCTCTTTCACATCCTCCGTAATCTGAAGGGATAGCTGGGAGACCTGCCCGATGTCCCGTCGCTTTGCGTTGTCCGCATAGGGGCCGAGGAAAATGATGCCTTTTCCGATGAAGCTCTTGTCCGCCATGATTGCTTACTCCTGCTCTTTGGTGGGTTCGGTTAGAACGCCTTGGGCGCTCAAAATCTCGGCTTGCGCTTCGGTTACTTCGAGCGTGTCACCGGGTTTGCAGGGTTGCCCCGCGTGGGTGTGGTCGTGATGCAACTTCACGGTCACGATCTTTTGTTTCGTGTTGCTCTTTGCTTCTGGCATTTTCTTTTCCTCTATTGGTACGGATCGCCGTAGCCGGTTACGTAGGTCACGGCCACTTCCATGGTTGCTCCGGCGACTGTGCCGCCGTCGTCCCGGGGGGCTGTGTCTAGCGTCTCCACAGTCATATCCATTGCTAGGCCGCCGAGCCGCTTGTCGTCTGGATCCAGGATCGCTTTCTGCAAATCTCCCAGCAGGTCTTCTGCTATCACCCCGGGGTTAGACGGGTCTGCTTGCGCCATCGCATCGATGGAGATTAGCCGGGTCCATTTCACCCGACCGCCGCTGGACTCCTGATCCACGATCGCCTCGCTCGGGTAGATAACAACCGCCGGGATCTGCGTCCTGTCTAGGGTCGGAACGGCGATCAAAACGGTTCTCCCTGCGTCGGTGTTATATCCCGATGCAACCCGGATCTTTGCTGCCCTGGCTGCCAGCACATCCACGATCTTTCTGGCTATGGTCGGGGTGCTCATTTCACGGTTATCCCGAGGCTATCTGTCCAGACCAGGCCGTTTGGATGGGCGGTGTCGTAGACGGTTAATTCCCCGTCTTCGTAGTTGCCGGCAACGAGGGCTTGACCGCCCATAGCTAGCACCAGCTTTCCGTTACCTTCTGTCCAGTCGAATGGCTGTCCCGCGCCGTGCCCGGTCGTGTCCGAGTCGATCGTTACGCCTCCAACCGTGAGCGTCATCCGGGTGCTTGGTGCCAAATCGACCGGCTGATCATCCGCGGTCAGGACATACTCGTTAGTGTTGTCCTTCCCCAGGTGGATGACTTCGTGATTGCGCGCGATGGGCATGACGGTCTAGCCGAAGGTGACCTGTAGGGTGTTGGCGTTGAATTTCGGCGCCGGGTCACCGCTGTTGACCGTTTTTGACGTGGCCATGGTGTGATGGATAAGCAGGTTTCCGGACTGGTCTTCGATCCCCCAGGCGACCACGGTTCCCCAGTTTGCGGTCGGCACTGGGAAAACCACGTCAGCGACGTTGGAGGTGAGGCCGTTGCCGGCGGTCGGCGCAGCGTAGTTGGCATCGAGGGGCGGCAGGGAAACGGGGGCGTATGCGCCGCCGCTTACCTTGGTGCCACCGCCCGCGTCGTTGGGAGCCGTGGTGTATAGCTCGATCTTGAGATCAGTGGGCTTGGCGAATGAGCCGGTGCGAAACAAGTGTTTCAGGACTTCGCCTTCCAGGTAGTCGGTCATGGCGGACATGGTTTGGTGCTCCTATATCGGACTCACGCCACGGCGTGGAGTGATGGATTGGATGCCGCGGCGCCGCGTGATGCTGACGATGCCGGGGTTGGTGATAATGCCGAGCCCGCCGTCCACGGCCAGGTTGCCGCTGGCGTTGGCGCTGATGCTGGCAAGGCCGGCCAGCAGGATCTCGGTGGAGAGTTCCCCCGAAGCCACAGCGGTGGCGGTGGCAAGGCCTTCCAGGATGATTTCGTTGGACAGCTCTCCGGCAGCGGTGGCGATGATGGATGCCTGTCCGGACAGAGTGATCTCGGTGCTCAGTTCGCCCGCTGCGGTGGCGAGGATGTCGGCGTTGCCGTCCAGGGTGATCTCGGTGGAGAGTTCGCCAGAGGCCGTGGCCGTCGCCAGGGCATTACCATCGAGCAGCGCGCCCTCATCGCCGGAGGCCAGTTGCCCGGAGGCGGTGGCGGTAATCAGCGCATTGCCATCCAGCACGATCTCGGTGGAAAGCTCGCCTGCTGCGGTGGCAACGATGTCGGCATTGCCAGAAAGTGTGATCTGGGTGGTCAGTTCCCCCTGAGCCGTGGCCTGCGTCTGGGCGTTGCCATCAAGGGTTATTTCAGTGACCAGCTCCCCCGCCACGGTGGCGAGGATGTCCGCATTGCCGGAGAGGGTGATCTGGGTGGAGAGCTCGCCTTGGGCCGTGGCGGTGGCGAGGGCGTTGCCGTCGAACAGGGCGGGGCCGCCCGCTGCCGGCTTCCGCCGCCGCCCCGACCCAACAGGCCGAGCTCCTACAGGGCTAGAGCCTATGGCCATGCCGGCACCACCGCATCAATTTCGGCTATCCGGGTTGCTGCCGGGTCTGTGGTGGTTGTTCCTGCGTTATCCAGTTGCCCGGAAGCAGCGTTCTCAGCAGCACGAATTGCGTCCACGGCATCTTTCTTAGTTTGCAGCGCATCCAGCTCTGCCGTCTCAGGGGTGGTGGCAGTTCCCGCTGACTCTTTCCGCAGTAGTTCCATGCCACGGGTGGCATCGTTGATTTCGGCGAAGATAAGGGCTTGCGGGTCGGACTTTCCAAACAGGGCAGCGATGCGGGCAAAAGCATCCGCTTGAAATTGCCGGTGCTTCTCATCTCGATACTCACCCACTCCAGCAATGTCCCGTGCGAGGATTTCCGCTTCTTCGGCTGGCGTCAGGGAAACACGCACACCATTTACTAGTTGAGTGCTCATCGGTCTATCTCCCAGCAAACATAATCACCAAAATCCCAGACCCCAGTAAGCGGATAGATTCGTATTCCTAACACGGCTCGCGGATATAACAACTGGCAGGTGTTTCTGCTGCCCACTGGGTCGTGAGTAGTGCGGTGATATGTCACGAAAGTGTGGACAGTCGTGTGACCATCTGGGTTTGCTGGGTTCGGGAGATTAAGGACAGCGTTGTATAGCTCCTCGGCCCCGGCTGTCGTATCGTTGCCGGGCGGGATGGAGTTGGTCGGCCCTACATGACCAAAAGTGGCTTTAACTCCGCTAGAAAACCCAGAGATGTTGTAATGAGCGTAGGAAGCAGAGTGATATTCCGATGCTGTGACCCATGCACCTCCGACATAAAACTGAAAAACCGGTGCCGTACCATCAACGCTGAGCCTCGCGGCATCGATGCTAATTCGGTAATCCTTCCCCACCTCAAAAGGCTCCGTCGCGCCGCCGATGGTGATGTAGGTATCACTGGATAACGTCCCGCTTGAATGCACTCGTTTACCATCTGCGTCGGCAATGGCGCTGATACGAGCGAGGGCATCAACTCCGGTTCCAGACCAGTCGATAAAGCTACCGGTCGATGAGGAATCAAGGGTGGCCTGCGAAATGGTGTCTGTCGCAGCGTCGGTATAGACGCCGTAGAAGGTTTGCCATGCACCGCTTGGGTTGCCATCCCCATCAATTTCTTCTGCTAGCCATTTATACGTGCGCCCTGATACGACCTCCCCGGAATTGACCGGCAACACAAAACCCGTGACGCCGGAGGCGCTTAGATTGAACGCAGTCGCAGACGATGCCGGCTTGTTGGAAGCATCACAAACGACTCGCTGCGGGGGGCGGGAAATTATTGGCATTGTGTTGCTCTCCAGCTATAGTTCTGTGCCGCCTTTGGCTTGTTGCCAGCGTCTTCGAGGATTCGGTTGTAAAGCAGGGGCATTTACCCGCCCCCTTTCTTAATCATCGCCTTCATCCAGGCCCACACCGCGATACCGAGACCGCTTAAAACCACGATGACGATCCAGCCGCCGACCTGGGCCCAAATTTTGTCCCGGAAGGCTCTGCGGCGACGGTGATCCTCGATACGGTCGCTCACATACTCGTGGTGCGAGCGGTGTGTTTTTTCGTCTATGGTTCGGCGGTCATCGAGGACTTCCGCAAACGCCGTCCGAAGCTCTCCGCGGGTTAATGTGAGTTCACATTCGTCCCGGGCAGTCATTCCGGCTGCCCCCCTTCTTCTTGTTGCCCGACGCTGGTGATAACCGGACCGCCGACATTCACCGTCACGTAATCAACCGTGGAGACATGCACGCCTCCCGCAAGGATGGCCACGGCGCCCAACGCCAGCACGACGGTGATGGCGGCGAGCCATTTCATGGGTTGGCCTCTTCTAACGCCAGCACGGATACAATCGCGCTGGTGTCTTCCAGGATGGAGTCAATGCGGTAGCTCTTTGCTGTGGTCACTACTCGTTCCCCTCTCTCTGGATCGCCTACTTCGTCTTTCAGTAGGTCGATGATTACGCGGTTCTCTGCTATCTGCCCTGTAAGGTCTGGATAGCGTTCTAGGTCGCGCCTGATGACGGCCGTTACTGGTGCATTAGTGGTGTCCGTGTAGTAGGTGGCAGGTTCGCCTAGCCGCGCCATCATGGCCGGTGCTCGGGCCTGCATTGCAGTGGCTAAACTCATGCGACGTTGATCCTTGCCCGCTTGAGTTCGCGCCTCATTTGGCGATCGAACTCTTTCCCGAGAACCTTGTTAATGCCGGGGTAGATATCCCCCTGGTTGATGGCGCCGCGGAGCACTTGATCTACTGATGGCCCTAGGAAAACCTTGTAGGCGTTTACACCCCGCCCGGTTCTAACCGCCACGCCCATTGCTCCGGCGTTTTTTTCGCCTCCCTTCTTCAGTCGGATCATGAAGAACTTCTTGTTTTTCTCGCGCCCACCGCCGCGCTGTGCTGATTTAATCCGGTACGACACTCCTGCCTGCCTCCGCCCTGGCTTAATCCCTCGGGCCGGGTCGCCTTTGGCGGTTTTTCTGCCTCGCGTTAATTGCTTTGATTCGAAACGAGTTAGGAGGGTCGGGCGGGATCTTGCCGTTAGGGTGCCTACTAGATTTCCGGCGTTTGCCTTCCTTGGCACTATCCGGTCCTTGACGTACTTGGCTTTTAGATTGACCTGAGATCGAACTACTTTTGAGGATAAAGTCCGGCCTTGATCCACGGCCTCGTTAATGGCCCGGAACGCGGCGTGATCTACCCGGCCGGAAATCCTCCTGTATTTCTTTTGGGTTTCCTTTAGCCCTTCGATCTTGATCGTAAGCACAAAACGGCACGGCCTATTTCTGACCGCCCTCCGCTTTGGCCTTGGCCTCTGCCTCTGCCTTGGCTTTGGCTTCCGCCTCCGCTTTGGCCTTGGCCTCTGCGGGGTCTTCCTGCTTGGACACGGCAACCGGCGAGAGAACCCCGCTGGCGATTAGCCGCTTACCTTCCGACGCAGATACCTTTAGCTCCTTGGTATCGACGAGATCCCCCGGGGAGAAGGTTTTACGATCCTCCCCGGAGCCAATCACATACGCTACATTTACGGTGACTTTCATGGCTGCTTCCTCCCCTACAGAACGGTAGCTGCGAGCGTCGCGTTGACCCGGCTGGGTACTACCAGCGGGGCGCTCTGCGTCATCAGATAGCGGACGGGTGGGTCGTTTTCGATCCATGATTTCGAGAAGAACGGGGTCGCCTGGTAGCCGGCGAGTTCGTCTCGGATGGCCCCGAATGCACGCACGCCTTCTGTCGCACCGATGAGCATCACGGTGGCGGCGGGAAGGATGGGGACTTCCAGCCCGGTGGCCGGGTCTACGTACCAGCTGGCGTAGGTGAAGATGTTGAATCCGTCGATGCTGCCACGGAACACGCCTCCCTCTACCTGCTGAGCCCCGAGGTCGATTTCACCCTGGGAGGCCTTACGGAGATCCAGTCGGTCTTTGACGTTGGCGTTGGTGCGGAACACTTTCCACACGTCAACGGTCATCACCACGTCCAGCGGGGCTGAACCCACGGCTTGGAGTACGGTATCGCTCCAGTCCTGAAGGTCGTCCAGCGGATTGACCCCGGCGTCGTTCCATTTGCTGCCGGCTCCGAGGACTACGGTTTGCCCTGCGTTGCGGCCGTAATCCACGACCTGGGTGGGGTAGTTGTCACCGGAGACGGTGATCTGACCTGAACGCAATGCCTCACCCGCCATGACTTCTAGCCGGCGGTTGATCATGTCGATCTGGTCCTCGAGGTCGCGGGCCAGTAACAGGCGGGCCCGATCTGCCGGGTTAAACGATCCGCCGATCTGCTCCCCCATGGCCCGCTTTAACGGACGGCTGGGGTCGAAGACGTGTTTCGGTTTGACGTATGCCGGCTTGAAGGTGTGCGTAGTGAATCCACGACTGATCATCACCTGCCCGGCAACTACGGGGCTGACGAACGGAGCGATGGTCCGCTTGCCGTCGTCCACGTCGAAGTGGATTTCCTCGCTGGTCTCGGTCTGGATCGTGCCGAAGTATCGATCGAGTAGGAAGCTGGGAGCCGGCTTGAGGTTACGAATAACCCCGGTCAGCACGTTGGTTGAGAATAGATCCGCCATTTTCTTACGCCTCCTTCACGAGGATGATGCCCTTGTCGCGAAGCCCTTCGCGGATGGTGTCCGCTGTGTGCGCCGTTCCAATGGTCAGTTTCTGTTCGATGAAATCGCCGCGACTGTAGGCAATCGTTACCTTGTCGCCTGCGCTTGCATCGGTGTCTTCTGCAAGAACCAGATCCGGGGTCTGCGATCCGTCCGCTGCCGCCGAAAGTGAGAGGTTGTATTTCCCGCTCGCGGTGATCTTCCCGAGGACTGCTCCGCGGATCAGGTTCTGCCCGGTGATCAGGGTGATCTTCCGGGAGGTGAGAAGGTGTGCGTTTCCGGCGACAAGGCCGTCCGGCGTGTAGGTGCTGCTGCTGTGTGAGGCTGTCATTGCCTTCCTCCTTATCGGGTGTTGTGGTGCAGGTTGACGATCTTCTGTACTTCGGATTCGTCGCTGTCATCGGCACTTGCTGCGTCTGCACCGATGTCCGGGTTTCCGACGTGCTCCATGTGCTGGCTGAAGGCGTTTCCACCGGCTGCGGGGGTTTCCTTTGGCGATGAGGCGAGGATGCCCGACACTTTCTCTGCATCGAGTTCCGTGGTCATCGCCAGGGACATGGCGAGCTTCTCCCGTCCTTGCGCCTCTTCGAGGCTCAGAATTCCTTGAATCCGCTCACGTTCGCTGGTTGCGCCGGCCGACACGCCTTTTGCGTGCCCATCTGCGCGAGCCTTGGTGATATCTACTTCGGTAAACGCCTGCGGAGTTTCGGTCTCCGGGGCGTCAATGCTTTCTGACTTTGCCATGGGGCTAGCCCTCTTGCTGTTGGCCCGGAGGCCGGTTAATGAGGTGGCGTTGTTGACCTCCTCTTCGAGTGATTCCACGGCTTCGCTGAACGATGCGATGCCGTCTATAAGATTTAGCGCGATTGCTTCCTTGGTCAGGAGGATTCCCGCCTCGGTGCGTCGGACGGCTTCGGGCTCCACTCCCCGCCGATCTGCAACGTGGGTTACAAAGGCGTCATAGTGGCTGTCGATGATTGCCTGCATACGTTCGCGTGCATCGCCGTTGAGCGGGGCGTGGGAGGTGAGGTCGTTCTTGTGTGCTCCCGCGAAGATCGCGGTGTAGGTGAGCCCTTGCTTGGCGTCTCGTTTACTTTGATCGAGGTGCAGGGCGATCACGCCGATACTGCCGACCATTCCGGTGGGGGTGGCTAATACGCGATCTGCTGAGACGGCAATTGCGAAGGCGGCGCTGAATGCCTCTTCATTGGCGATTGCCCATACCGGCTTTTCCTGCCGGGCTTCGATTATTCTTTGTGCTAGGTCGTAGAGTCCGCTTGCCTCACCGCCGGGGCTGTCGATCTCTAGGAGGATTGCTTTCGCGTCGGCGTCCTTGGCTGCTGCGTCTATGACTGATGCTAGGCGGGTATAGCTTGTGCCGCCTGAGATAGCGTTAAGGCCCAGCGCCCTGTGCATGAGTGTCCCGAAGACCCTGATTACAGCGACCCCGCCGGCGGTCATTGAGTACCCGTTACCCGTCGGGCGTGTTACCGGGCCGGCTGCCTCGACATCTAGGGAGCCTGCCTGTGCTTTCCGCAGCACGGATTCAATGACGGTCGCTTTATCTGGATGTATCAGGAGCGGTGTGTTGTAGATCCTGGCGGCGATCTGTGGGTATCCCCTCATGGAATTGCCTCTTCGCGTTCATTCGTTTCTTCGTCTCTGAACGTCCCGCTTTCGGTGTCGATGCTGACACCTAGGCTGTCTGCGGTTTCCTGCTCGCGGGCGCGCTGCTCCATGACCTCTTCCCAGTCGAGGCCTTGCTCTGCGCATTCGATTTCGAGGGTGGATAGCCCGGCTTTGAGTCGGCGACGCGCTGCTTCCGCTTCCTTGGCCGGATCGATCCAGCCGCGGCCTGAGAAGATCCAGCGGTTGCGGGTGTAGGGGTGGCGGTTTTCGTACCAGTCGGGGGCGTCGATCACGCCCGCGTTCACGGCTTCTTCCTGCCATAGCTCGTAGATGGGATCGAGCCAGTAATCTTTTAGCCAACGGCGGCGGCCTTGGAAATATCTCCAGGCTTCCATGAGCGCTGCGCGTGCGCTGCTGTAATTCGTTTTGCTGAAGTCTTTGAGCAGCAATTCGTAGGGAAGATTCAGGCCGGTCGCTATGTGCCGTAGCACTGACGACATGAATCCGTCGAAAGCGGTGTTCGGCCGTCCTGGATCGTGGCTTGATACCTTTGCGCCTGCCGGTAGGGGGATTATTGCGCCCCCTTTCAGGCTGGCTCTGTACTCGCCTACGGCGCTGTTCCAGTAGTTGGCTGGATCCCCGTCCTTGCCGCTGCTGAAGAGCCTCGATGCTGAGTCCTGGTCCATGTCGGATTCCAGGAAGGCGGCAATTAGGCTATTGGCGATCGCGGCTTGCAGCTCGGTGGTGCTGTAGTGGCCGGCCATCCTGAATTCGCGCATGACGGCGGCCATTAAGGGCTTGCCCCGGCTCTGTCCGCTGCGTTCTTTGTCGTGTAGGTGGATGACTCTCGGGCGGCCCCAGGGGGTAAAGGCGGGGATTCGAGTGAAATCGCCGTTACGGCTTAGCGATGCCAGTAGGCCGTAGAAGTCTCCGGGGTGCGTCTTGCGGATCCAGTAGGCTACGGGAGCGCCGTGCTTATCTATCTCGATCCCGCCGCGCATGTTGGCGTCGTCCTGGCGCCCTGGCGGTGTCTCTAGCCGGTCGGCTTCGATTACCTGGAGCCGGGTACCCCATTTGCTGCCTTTACGCGGTACCCAGTAGGGAATTGCTATGGCATCGCCGTTGATGAATGCGCCGCGTAGCGCCTGGGTAGTGAGCCCGATTAGGGTCATCGATCGGCCGGCGTCGCATTCCTTGGTGTCTGCCCAACTGCGAAAGGCTGCTTCGGTGGTTCGCGCCCAGTCTGAGGCCCATTCCTTGGGCTTACCGAGCGCCCGGTAGTCCGGCTGCGCTGAGAGCCTTAGCACTGAACCGATGATGTTGTCTTGCAGGGTCTGGATTGCGCCTGAGGCGATGCCGTTGTTTCTGGCTAGGTCGCGGGCTCTTGGAACTAGGATCCCGCGTTCGTCCAGCAGATCGGCGTCTGGCGATCCGGCTACGGGGTTCCATGAGGCCATAGTCCGATCGTCTATTGCAGCGCCGGCGTGGGCGGCTGCTTCGACTTTCGGTGCTGTGGTCTGTGCTTGATCCATCACAGATTCAAGTAAATGGGTGAGCGGCCTGGACGGCCTTCTGCTGTCGCGGTTTCGTCGTTAACGCGGGCTTCCCATTCCTTGCGTCCTGCGCGTATGGCGTCTAGGTCTTCGTGGGTGAAAAGCTGGTCGCCGATGCGTGCCGATTTGCCCCCTTTCAGGAGATCGGCTTCGGCTGATAGGTAGGCCGAGAGCATGTCCGTGGCGGTAGTCATGCCCGGAGAATGGTTGGAGGTCAGTCCCAAATCTAGGCAAAAAATGGAACTATTTTTTTTATTGTGTATTGCCGGCGCTTGTTGTCGGTTGCTGTGGACTACGTTTTTAAGATGCGGTAGAGAGTTGTTTTCGCTATGCCGAACTCATGGCAAATATCTGAATGATTTCGTCCGTTGAACCGTTCCCTAATTTGCCGATCGCGTTCTTCTGTGTCTGGCTTGGGGATGTAGGATCTGCGACCGCCTAGCGTCATGCGTATCCGCTCTTCCAGGCTCCGGGCGAGTAGGTGGGCTAGGCGCTTACCGATCCCCATTCTCCGGGCGGCCGCCATCGTCTCCTCGCGGAGTGTGTCTAGCAGTTCGTTCCCTTGTGCTAGTTCAGCCATGGGTCTGGGTGGGTTATCGGGGCTGGCACGATTACCGCCTCCTCTTCCTGCCCGGCCTCTTGCCTGGCCTGGTACCCGTCAAGCCGGATGTGGAAGTGCTGTTGGAGGATCCGAATCGCGGCGAGGTTGTAGACGGAAAGATCGAGCGCTTCGTTACGCGGCCGGGTTTTATGCCATTCCCGGTGCTCGAATCCGCGGCGGTATTTCTTGACCAACTTTTCTGCGGATAGCTGGGAAAAATGCTCTTCATCGCACCAATCTGCGATCGGCCAGTGCCGGTATCCTGGTCCCGGCTCGGTTTGGCGTAGGCGAGCGGCGAGTACTTCCTTTGCTGTGTCGGTGCCTACCATTACCAGGTAGACCTTTTTTACGTTTCGCTTGCGGGGCCAAGTGGCTATCGGCTGCCAGGGGGTGCTCGCGCCCTTGATTGGGACGAACCGCATATCGCCGTGCTTGATGCTGAATTTATAGACCTCATCGGTGTAGTGGCCACCTGAATCTATTAGCGCCAGCTTTACGTCCATGATCTCCCCGGTTTCGGCGATCCGTGGTTTGCGTAGCCAGTCGGCCAGCTTGTTCCAGATTCCGGGTTTATCCAGATCCCCGTATAGACGGGTGAAGTCTATTGACCAGTTTTCTTCTTCCTCCCCCCATCCTTGGATCTCTGCCTCTAGTCGATCGTCCTGAACGTCCACGGCCGCCGTTAGGATGATTACCTGCTCGGGAACTTCTGCCGGGTAGTGCTCGCGCCGGAAGTGGAGCCCGCTGGTGTCTATCTCCTCGCCTTCGTCTTCCCAGGTTTCGGCCACTACGGTGTTCGTCCATACCTTTAGGCGGTCGGTCGAGTTTTGTGCACCGAGGAAATCGCGCGCGGCGTCTGCCCAGGAATACCAACCGACGGGACTATAGAGCGATGAAAGGTGGAAGCCGGCCGCTAGCCCGAGACCCTCCCTGGTCTTTACCCATTTGCCCTTTTCCAGCATCTCGGTTTTGTGCTGTTCCGCGTGCTCTTTCCCGCACGATGCGCAGACGAAGACCGCGGTGTCTGGATCGTTGTCGGTCCATTTAATCTGGCTCCATTCAAGTTTTTGATAGGTGCCGCAGTTGGCGCAGGGGACGTGATATTCCCGTTTGTCGCTGTTCTCATATCGATCTTCAATGCGGCTTTCACCTTTCACGCCTGGTGTGCTGCATAGGAAGATTTTGCGATTGCGTCGGAAGGTTGCGGTGCGCTTGATAGCCAGACCTACCGGATCGCCTTCGCCGTCCACGTCCAGCGGATAGGCGTCTACTTCGTCGAGGAATAGGAAGCGGCAGGGCATTGAACGCAGGCCTACGCCACTATTTGCGCCGGTTAAGATCAGCAGGCCGTTGGGAAACTCCTTCATCAGCAGGGTGTTCCCTGAGTCCCTAGATCTTGAATCCTTTACGCGCTCCCTTAACTCGGGCGTTTCATCGATCATTGGGGCTATGCGTTGTCGGCTTGTGCGCTTGGCTGTTTCAACGGTGGGTAGTACGTACATCATCGGGCCGGGGGCTTTGTGGATGATGTAGCCGAGCCAGTTATTACCGCATTCTGTGCCGCCGACTTGGCTGCCTTTCATGAATACGACTTCGCTCTCGAGCGAACTGGGGCTTAGGCAGTCCATGATTTCCCGGAGGTAGGGTGCGCGGCTGGTACGCCAGGGCCCGGGCTCTGCTGAGGCGCGTTGGGTGAGCCGCCGGCAATCGTCGGCCCATTCGCTTACGGTAAGCTTTGGATCGGGCGCTACCGCTCCGAAAAAGGCATCCCCGTAGGCGTCTTCAGTGCGTTGCGCTGTTTGCACTTACAGTCTCCAGTGCTGCTGTGATCTCAGCGTCCAGCAGGTCGTGAACCCGCCGTTCGTCTGACTCTACAGCGAGGACGGCGCTGATCCTGTCGGGTATCGATAGCATCGCGTCTCGGATCACCCTTCCTGCTCTTGCTGCCTGTCGCTTAACTTTGTCCACGGACACCAACTCCCCGGAGCGGCGGTCGAATTCCATCTTTGCCATGCGTGCTTTGATGGCTTCGTGGGCGGCGCGTGCCGAGGCGTACGAGGGGCCACTGACGGGCTCGGGGGGGCTGCCCTTCGGTTTTGTCGGCGGTGACTTCCTGGTTAGCGCTCGCGCCGGATCTGCGTGTCGTTCCAGGGAACTGTTTGCCGCCTCAACGTCGATCTTCCCGTCCACTTCCGTTATTCGACCGCTCTTTAGAAGTTTGCTGATGTACGCTGGAGAGCATCCCCTTAGCCGGGCATAGTCGGATTTCGTAACAAGGGGCATTAGGCATACTCTTCCGCCGGAACGTCATCCACTTCTACCGTTCCGCAGTTTAGGGTCGCTGTCTTTGGATCGCCTTTCGTGAAGACGAGCATCTTCTCGTGGGCTTCCAGCAACTGTCGGTGCCCGTCGAACTGCGAGGCTATGGCGTTTGCCATGCCTTGCACTGGATCTGTTGCGTCTGGCTCCCCTTTGGTGAACACCAGCAGGTTTTGGTGGCCTTTGCCTAGCTTCCGGCTAGCGCGGAAGGTGGCCCCGGCGCGCATGGCTAGGCTGGTGATCGGTGTTAGCAGCACAGCCTCGTTGTAGTACCGCAGGCCTGCATCCTCGAAGGCGGCGATCGTGTCGCTGATGAAATTCTGATAGAACCCTTTTTTGTCCCGCACGTCACCGACGACGATCACGGCGAATCGGTCATCACGTAATAGCCTGGCGCTGCGCTGGATGATCTCCCGGTAGACTTCCATGAACTCCGGGTAGTCCATTGCGCTGATGTCCTTTGGATCGTCGCTGTAGCGTTCCAGATCTGCGTAGGGTGGGCAGGTGAAAAGCAGATCGTAGTCCCCCGGCGCTAACGTGCTCACGTCCTTGCTGTCTCCGGTGATCCAGTTTGGCGTGACCATCGCCGGGCCGTCGTCCGTCGCTGTCTGCCGTATCCCTACGATCCAGAGACAATCGCCGCGTTCTAGGAAGGGGATGCATTTCGCTTCGTAGATTGGATCGACCGCTATCCCGCCGATCTGTGTTCCCGGTGCCGGGTCGTGGTAGTCGAGGCCGGACGGCTCCAGTGTCACTTGCTCTCGCCATCCTTCGGGGGCGTACTTGTCGAGGCGTTTTGTTGGGTCGGCACCGACTGTGATGCCTAGAACCGGGAGTTCGATCCCGTGATCGTGTAGCCCGTGCAGTATTCCCGCTAACGACATCCCGCTACCTACTGGCACGACTAGCCTTTGCGCCTCCGGGGGTAGGTTGGCGACTTGCTTGCGGGTCTGCGTGATTGCTTCTTGGCATTCCATGCCGAAGGGGATTTCTGTCCATCCGCGGGCTTTTGCATCATCTCGTGCCCGCTTAATTATCACGCTGTTATAGCCGGGCTTGTGCTGGACCGCTTCTGCACCTGCTGCCTGCGCTGCTTCGAGTTCTGGCGTTAACGGCCCGGTGGGAACATGGATCCGGCAGGGGATTCCTTTCTCTCGTGCAATCTGCGCGACGATATTTGCTTGGGGGCTTGCACGGCTGCCGGCGGTCACTAACCCCTCCGCACTCTCGGATAGTGCGCGGCATGATCTGACCTTCCCGCCTCTGGCACCGGCGTATGAAAACAGGTCGTCGCGCTTAGCCCATGTCCCGTTGTCTAATCCTTGGATGGGTGTTAGCCCATCGGCCTGGCATTGTTCTCGCTGCGCTGGCTCGGTACTTATCCGGCCGGCCACTTCTGCCCAGTTGTCCTGGTTCGCTTCTATCTGCTCCGCCCGTAAATCAATGCCCGTGTAGTCGTAACCCAGGACGGCTGCGACGGCCCCGCGCACACTTCCCCCGGCAAACGGATCGAGGACTTTCCCGCCTGGCGGACTGAACCATCTGTAGGCGATTTCACATAGGACTGGATCGAAAATGCTATCCCCGGCGGCGGCGATCTCTTCCGGGTGCCGCTCTGCGAACTCCTTCCATGTCAAAGCAAACCCCAGGGCTTTCTCGATCTCGGCTTTGCGGTCGTACACCTTCCCGGGTTGACTGCTTACGCTGTAGGTCATGCCGCCTTTTGCCTTGTTGCCGTCTTGTCCTCTCCCTAACTCCCCGCGGATTCCTAGCGCGATCCATGTGCGCTTGCGGTCGGACCAGTATCCTTGGCGGGCATCGAGTACTGAGAAGGGCGGGATGAGGAATTGCTGAGTTAACGATGATCTGAGTACCGGGGCGTCTCCCGCGGGGCCGTCGTCACCGTCTAGGTCACGCATGATCTCTCTTAGCTCTTCGTCGCTGAACCCGGTGATCCCTACATCGAAGCCTTCACCCTGTAGCGCCCGAATCTCTGCTGCGAGTATTTCTTCATCCCAGCCGCCGTTATCGGTGAGCTTGTTGTCGGCAATTATGAAGGCGCGGCGCTGTGTGTCTGTTAAGTGCTTCAGCCTGATCGTCGGGATGGTTTCTAGCCCTAGCTGTTGGGCCGCGAGGATCCTGCCGTGTCCGGCAATCACTCCATCTTCGCCGTCTATTAGCACGGGGACGTTAAAGCCGAACTCGGTAATGCTTGCGGCGATCTGATGGACTTGATCATCGCTATGTGTCCGCGCGTTGCGTGCGTAGGGGATTAGCTGATCGGTCGGTCTTTGCTTAATCCGAAGCGAGTTTACTGCTGGCATATCGTCTTTTCCCTATGGCTTAACACACGGCCCCACAAGCTGCGCGCATACCTGAGAGCTATGGATGGGTTGAGTTGTGAGCGATGTCCTTACGCGGTGGCGGGCGGCTGCTCCTTAACCTCGTTTCAACTTCTATCGCTGGGTAAATCCCGGGATTCTGCGGACCCGTGCACAGCAGAGGCCATAAGTACCTTTTTAGTCATGGGTTGGGGTGCTCTTGGGTTACTGCGTGGGGACAGCTTTTGGGCTTGGGGCTAGCAGTCTCGCGGTGCTTTCGCCTTCGCATAGTTGCCGGTAGGCGTCTGCCTTCGCCTGGCTGGTACCGTAGGCCCTGCGGATTGATCCTATGCTTGCGCCTTCGCGTAGGAACCACTTGGCGTTGTTGGCTGCCTGGTCGTAGGCTGCTGCGCCTCGGTCCTGTAGTGCACCGCGTAGTGCGTCGCCTTGCGGGGTGAATCCGCATCCGGTGAGGAGGAGGGTGATTGCTAGGGCTAGGAGTAGGGCTTTCATTACTTCGAGCCCTTTGCCATAAAGGGGATGGCATGCCCTGCGTCGATCATCTGTTGGTTGATGCTGTTGCCTTGCCGGTCTGTGAGCCAGCCTAGCCAGCGGCCGTACTTGCCTTTGCGGGTGGTGCTTAGGCATACGCTGTTACCGTTAGCTCGTAGGATATTGGATAGGTAGGCTGTTGCTGCGTGGCCGGCCTCCTTGCTTTTGCCTCGGGTCTCCGGTGCGTTGATACCGGCTAGCCTGATCCGTGTGCGGACGTAGGTTTCTAGGCCGAGGCTTACTGTCATGTCCACGGTGTCCCCGTCTACGATGCGATCTATCCCGGCCGTGTACCCTAGCGGGCAGCCGTTGGAGTTGTGTGCTTTGGCGTTGCTTACTACGAAGCCCGTGAATAGGGTTATTAGCAGTGCCGATAGGGTGGCGAGTGCTGTTCCGGTCTTCCGTGCCCTGGCGTCTCTCATTCCTTCGCTACCCATGTGCTGTCTCCTTTCCCGTATGGCTGTCATAACTCCTCCGTGGCCGCGCTTCGCAGCCGTCTTAGGTTTGCCTGCACTTCCTTCCTGCTCCCGATATCCGGGTCGTATAGCGCCAGCCCTTGAAGGATGGCGTAGGCTGAGGCGCAGGTGTTCCTTAGCCCCTCGATCGTGGCTGCCCTGGTGTTGCGGGCAGGATGGCCACTCTCTCCGTCCCGCAGCGCGTGCATTTGAATCGCGCCTGGTTTGCTCGTGGCGGTTGATTCGTGGGCGTTTGGTTCATCTCTGCTCCGCATTTCAGGCGCTCGATATGTCTTTCGGTGGCCACTGTGTGGTTAGGCATAGGCTCGGTTTAACCAGCCCTGGATGAACTTCGGCTGGTTAAGTGAACGGTAAAAGGCGGCGGCCTCTGCCCTTATGGCGATCACGAGTTGACGGGGGGTGGTTGTGTTGATGGCGTCTAGCGTCTTCGGGCCTAGGATCCCGTCTTCCCTTACCTGTTTTCCCGCAGCTCTTAGGGCTCGCTGCACGATGATGTGTGCCCGCCTGGCTCCTGTGTTGACTGATAGATCGAGGACTTTGTTTGCTACGTCCTGGCTATAAATCCGATAGTAGCCGTAGCGCTCCCACCATTGGGTTGCATACAGGTGTATGGCTTCGTCCCTGGTCATTTGGCGGATGTCTTCTGCGTCTACGTCTCCATCCTTGTCTA
This sequence comes from Gammaproteobacteria bacterium, assembly GCA_021773645.1. Taxonomy (GTDB): domain Bacteria; phylum Pseudomonadota; class Gammaproteobacteria; order HK1; family HK1; genus JAJFJV01. Next base: position 252,807 of record JAJFJU010000026.1, on the reverse strand, counting down.
GATCGCCGTCCTGATAGCCGTCGCCATCCAGGTCGCCTATCGTTTTGAGGTAGCGCAGGGAGATCCCGTAGTTCGTGGCACCGCCCGGATCTGCTGGGTGGTCAACGAACGTGCCTTCGTGGGTGAGGAGGATAAAGACGGCTATCGTGAACGATGACATTTTAGGTTCCCTCTGTTGCGATCTTTGGCCCGAAATAGCCGAGCAACGGCTCTGAAAATACGTCTGAGTGGCTGCGGCTGCTTAGCCTGAATCCTGATTGCTTGTTGTGGTTGCGCATGCGCGGGTCGTCGCCTACATAGCCGGTTGCCCCCATCTCTCCCCAGGCGTGGCCGGGGATCCATTTGGCTAGCTGCACGGGTACGTCTGAGGGGCTGTGCCAGATGTCTACGCGGTCCACGTTCTTCCCTGGGGTGGCGTCTTTGTCCAGGGCGGGGTTGATGTATATCAATCGCCTGAACGGTGCGCCCATGTGGCTTGCTAGGTGCAGGAGGGCGCAGCCGTTGCTATGTCCTATCCCGATCGGGAGTGGGTCGAATATGCTGCTCTCGTGTTCGGCGAGGGTCGTTAACTGGCGGGCTAGCATCCCGTTCCAGAAGCGAACCCCGAGCAAGCCGATCCATCCGTAGTCGAACTCTTCCGGGTCGAACCCCTCCGCCCGGAAATGCGGGTGCAGCTTATCTACCGTGCCGCGCCCGTAGTCCCGGACGTTGAACCCGTGGACGAACCATGCTTTGGGTTGGATGGGCCTCAATGCGTGGTCTCTTTGAACATATCCGCCTGGATCGGGTGCCCGGCGGCAGAGCGGCATAGGCTGTAGCTGAAGTCGTAGGACTCCCGCTTGTCGCTGTCGTCCAGGCGTCGGTAGCGCAGGGCGGCATCGAAGGCTTTGATGCTGATGCCCTTGGCCTTGAGGGCGCTGCGGATCTCCTGCTTCTCCGCATTTAGGGCCTTGCGCTGTTCGTCGATGCGGTCGTGTTCGTCCATCGCATTGGCGATCTCTTGCGTGACGTCTTCCCCCTGTGCTGGCTGTGTATGGCCTGCTGCCTGGGTGTCTTGCGTTTCGGTTTGTGCTTGCTCGGTCATGGTGTTTCTCCTGGTGGTTAACTGGCTATACATCTGTAATCTCAATCACCGTCCTTTCCTCTTTGCTTTTGCGGCTTTCAAAAGTGATGCTCTGGACTTGTTCGGTCGAATCATCTGGAAGTAATCCAGCCCGTACAATTCCATCCAGGACGGCCTTAACTGATACGCCGTCTGGGTCGTGTTTGAGCTTTCGATAACTGATAACGCGGATATTGACCCGTGTATCCAGTCGCGGAGTTTCTTCCGCTGCCAGGGATGCATGGCCAGAATGCGGTTCCATGTTGGAAGCGGATATGGCAGCTCGATGGTGGTCTTCATTCACCCCCCTCGCACCTCAACAGGGGTGGTTATAGCTCTCGCCAAACTCCATCCGCGTGATAGCCGGTATTCAAACGTGCTGGCGTTTATCCCGATGGTCTTCGCCCATTGGGTTACGGTCATTCGTCTGCCCTCGAAGACGAGGTGTTTGTTATCGCGCCGATTGTTATGTTGCTGATTAATGGTTGCCCAGCGGCAATTCCCGGGCTCGTAATTTCCGTCGTTATCGATTCGGTCAATGGAGTGCTTGAGTGTCGGTCGCGGGCCCATGTCGGAGTAGAAAGCGGCGAAATCGTTAGCCCATCTGGCGCAGACGGTTATCCCGCGCTTTACGTAATTCTCAAAATGCGGCCCTTCCTTGCAGCTACAGCGGTGCTTCATGGATGCCCAGGACTTATATTCGGGACTGCGAAACATGCCGTGGGTTGTGTGTGCTTTTGAAGCCAGATCCTTTTGTAGGCAGCCGCAGCTTCTCGTGCCGCCGTTCTTGAGCGATACGGAAAAAACTGTCGTCTCATTGCCGCAATCGCAAACACAGAGCCAGCGAACGCTTCCGCATTTCCCATTGCTGGCTCTAGCGGTGACTGTGAGCCTGCCGAACCTTTCTCCGATCAAGTTTTTTGCTGTTCTCATTTCAGTCTTCGCCGTAAATCTGGATGATGTTCATGCCTTGCTCCCTTTCGTTGCTTTGCTCCAGAACCCGATCTGCTCTTCCCGTAGCGCTATGCGCTCACGCAGTGCTGCGATTGTTCTGGCGGCCCGTTTCCTGCCCTCTCTAGGCATAGATAGGACGACGCCTGCTGCCGACATTTTGGTGTGGCCGTTTAGGAAGAATTCGATCCGTTCCATCGAATCGATGGCCCCTGCCTGCTCGCGCATGAGGTCTCCTAGATGGTCCTTGGCGCTCCTCTTCCGTTCTTTACGCTTCGTTCCTCCCAGTCGCTTACGTAGAACTTGACCCATTCCCGCCACTCCTCTGGTACCCGCTCGATTGCTGCGGCCCGCTTTTCTGGATGGAGCCGCATGATGTGTCCTGCATACCATCGCGGCCTGTGCTCCTGTTTCACTCATGGGTGGCCACGAAAGGGGTTGTGAGGGCGCGTTCAACGTCCCACCCCTTATGTAAGCGGTAGAACAACCTGTCTGGAGGTATGCCTATTTGGCCCGCCCATTGCGTCACAGTTTTTGTTTCGCCGTTGAACTCAACAAACTGGCAACGGCGGGTGTTATTTGCTTGCTCTGTACGTGTCGCCCAGCGGCAATTCCCAGGCTCATAATTCCCATCGTTGTCAATGCGGTCGAGGGAATGTTTTGAGGATGGTCTCGGCCCCATATCCGAGTAAAACCTCTTAAAGCTGCCCAACCATTCTTTGCAAACAGATATGCCGCGTCCGCCGTAGTACCGATAGGAGCGATGTCTTCTGTTGCAGCACCTGGCTTTCATTTGCGACCAAACTTGATACTCGGGGGCATCGTGTAACCCATGGGTGATGTTTCGTTTGGACATCTCAGCCGCAAGATCGGCTTTGCGGCATCCGCATGATTTCGATCCCCCGTTCAATAAATTTCCGCTAACTACATTCCGCTCTGTTCCACAATCACAAACACATTTCCACATGGTGCTTCCTCGATGGCCCGACTCCGCACGGCCAACAACGAACCATCTCCCGAAACGTCTCCCTGATAGGTCTTTTAGCGCAACCATTGCATCCCCTTGATACGTCTATGTGACTACCAGCAAACCCTTATCCACTAATTTCCTGAGCGTTTTCTTTAATCCGCGGTGGAAGCGATCTCTTTTCTCTTCCTTCGGGGCGTCGCTTGCGTCTAGCCAGCGATGGCAGCCAGAGCACCCATAAGCAATGAAAATATCGTCGGCTTTTTGAGATATCCCTTTCCCGTCTTCGGAAAAATTACTGTGGCAGGCTACGGTTTCTTCTCTATCAAACGAACACCATGGGGATGAAATCGTGCATTCTTCCCCCCTTGCTGAGGCCAGTATCTTTGGCGAGCGTATGGGCTTGCGCTTCTGGAGGTCTACGAGCGGCGGTTGTTCTGCTGGATCTGGCCCTCCATCTCGCTCCTGTTTCACGATCTGGCGGAAGGTCTTGGTGTCGATCTGTTCGTCTTTGGCGCGGGTGAGCAGGGCTGCCTGGGTATCGGGATCTAGTTTGGCTACTGCGTAGTAGTGATCGGCGTCCAGAACGTCGGTTCCGGTGCGTCTCGGCGCCGGGATTCTGCTTGCCACCCATTTGGCGTTTTGCAGCCATTTGTGGGAGTAGCCCTCGGGTACTAGCTGCCAGGCTTTCTCCCCGTATTTATCCAGGGAGAAGTTCAAAAGGTCGCCCACGGCAAAGACGATTTCCACGGCCTTCCTGCGGATGATCTGGTATTCGCCGAAGAGCTTGTCGGCGACGACTTGTAGTTCGTCGAAGCTGAGATCGTCTTGTAGGTTTAGGCCGGTCATGAGGCTTTCCTGCCTTTTTGGAACGGCCTCGCGGCCCGGGGTGGGGTGGTCGGAGGGACGGCTGTTCTGAACGTCATGGTTCCGCCGTCGAAAGTCAGCCAGGCTTTTCCTAGCTCCCCGTTGCGTTGCTTCTTGATGGCGAGTTCTGCGTATCCGGCGTATTCACTTTGTTCGTTGTAAACCTCATCGCGGTAGAGGAAGGCGATTATGTCGGCGTCCTGCTCAATGCTTCCTGATTCGCGTAGGTCTGACATTACGGGGCGCTTATCGGGTCGTGATTCGAGTCCGCGGTTAAGCTGCGATAGGGCGATGATGGGCACCTTCAAGGTCTTTGCTAGCGTCTTCAGCCCGCTGGAAACATCGGATACTTCCTGCGTTCTGTTCTCTCCCTTGCCCTTCAGCAATTGCAGGTAATCAACCACGATTAGGTTTAGGGGGGTTTTACGGTTTACCTTCCGCGCCCGCGCCGCTACTTCGAGGATCGATAGTCCTGCGCTTTCGTCGATGAAGATCGGGAGATCCCGTAGGACTGCCGTTGCCTCTGTGACTTTCGCCCAGTCGTCGCCTAGCTTCCCGGTACGGATGCGCTGTAATGGGACCTTGGTTGTAGCTGAGACTAGCCGGCTGATTAGTTGCTCTCGAACCATCTCCAGGCTGAAAACGAGCACGGTTCCGGTCTGTGCTACATGGGTGGCGATGTTCATTGCGAGTGCCGTTTTCCCCATGCTCGGTCGTCCCGCTAGGATGCAGAGATCGCCTGGGTGTAAGCCCGATGTCTTGCGGTCGAAGTCCTGGTAGCCCGTGAGAGTGCCTGGGGCCTCTCCTTGTGCCCGTCTATCCAGCTCCTGGATAAATTCGGCGATTGAGTCTGCCATTGGGGCCGGTCCTTGGCCGTCGATTTCGTACTCCACGGCCAGGATTTCTGTTTGCGCTCGATTCAGGATGTCTCGGGTATCCCCGCCATCCTCTAGGATTTTCTGCGCTCGCTGGATCGAGTCCCCCAGCCGTCGTTCGATTGCCCGATCGCGGACGATCTTTGCGTAGGCGGCAATATTGGATGTGCCGGGGGTGTTGATCTGCAATTCGCCCAGGTAAGCGGTTGCCTTACCGCCTAGCCTGTCGGAGAGCGTTAGGACGTCTGTTGGCTCTCCTGCGGCCACCATGCCGCGCAGCATGCGGTAGGCGCTGACGTGCCTGGGGTCGGTGAAGTCTTCCGGGCTGATGATCTCGATTACGTCATCGAGCTTGGTTGGGTCGATCAGCAGTCCGCCGATCACGGCCCATTCTGCTTCAATGCTGTGCCTGGGTTTCATGCGGCCTCCCCGTCGATGGCGGCGATTAGTTGGGCGCGTGTCTTGCCTGCTGTGGGAAGGCCTAGGTGTTGGCAGCCGGCTATCAGCTCGCCATCGGATAGCTGCCAGGTCTGTCGTGGCGCTTTTTTGGTTTTTCTGCGGTGATCTTCCTTGGCGTATTTGTCAGCGTTGCGCATCCAGTTCCTCCATGCGGCCTCCCAGCTTGCAAAACGACTGTCCTTGGCCCGGTGGTAGTCGAGGAATTTTTCTGTTTCCTGGTCGATGTCTACAACGAGCATTTCTTCCCTGATCCACTCCCTGAGTGTGTCTGTGATTTGGAAGTTTTCAGGGGGTGTGGTTTTAGGTTTCCGTCCGGATGGTTTTTTTGATGTAGCGGTTCCTTTCGCGTGCGCCATAGATTCCTTTGGTAGGTTATTGATAGGTTCTACTGGTAGGTTCAGTGTCCCGTTTTTGGGAGTGGTACCAGTCCCGTTTTTGGGAGTACCCACCCCCGTTTTTGGGAGTGGTCCAGGTCCCGTTTTTGGTACTAGTCCCGTTTTTGGTACCGGTGCCTTTTTTGGGATTGGTTTTTGTCTGTCGCTTACCCCGATCAGACGGTAGATATTTACCGCTCCAGTCCGCCTTTCTACGGATAACTTTCCCGCTTCTTCTAACGCCGAAATTGAGCGCATGATCGTCTTCTTATCGAGCCCGGTATCTGCTCGCATTCGGGCTTCTGATGGATAGCATTTATGCTCCTCGTCAGCCCGGTCAGCGAGCGCCAATAAAACCAGTTTTTGGGTGGGTCTCACTGCTTGCTGCCAAGCCCATCGGGTAGCGTCTAGGCTCATAACGAATCGATCTCTCGTGGGTTGAACCCAGGCCGCCTTGGCGTGGCTTTCTGCGGCGGTGTGGCTGGTGGTGCCACGGCCCTCTCCAGGTACTTCGTGGCCAGGGTTTTTAGCGCCTCGTACTCTTCTGAGGCGACGGTAACGATCCCTTCCTCGCGGTCGTTACCTGTGATTTCCAGGTCGAGCGCCTGTAGGAAGTTGCCTAAGTGGGGAAGGGTGATGCCCTGCTGTCCGGCTACGATCCGGCTTACCTGGCTGGTGGTGATGCCTACCGACTCCGCTAGCCGATTCTGTTGAACCTGGGCTATGCGTCTGAGGATGAGGGATTCCGTCGCGCTCATGGTCCCCAGCCATCCCCAGCCATCCCCTTTCGGTGGTCTGGGTCAGCCCCTACAGTCGAAAAAAAGGCGGGCGTGGTGCCCGCCAAAGGTCCACCGCTGGGGTACGGTTGGATTGGGGAAAGGGTTGCTGTGTGGCGGGTCATGCGTATGTTGCTAGATGCTGGAAGTGGCCTGGTGGCGGGTAAATGTCAGGCCTGAGTTCATACCTGGATACCCTTCCTCTGGTGGCCGCCTCAACGGCGAGGACTCGTTCGGCGGGGAGGCCCTTGGTTCTCCATTGGTATACGGCCATGGGGGCGACGCCGATAATATTTGCCATAGCGGTTTGGGAACCAACCAACCTTATTGCGTTATTTAGAGCGAATAAGGGGATGTATTTGTTGATATCAAACACGCTGAGGCGTACTGCTGCGCCGATAACCCGATCTACCTGCTCTTGTGTTAGCTCTTCGGGCCATTGGGATATGGCGGACTTTGTTATGCCTAACGCGGCGGCCAGCTTTGTCCTGTTGCCGAACAGATCGGCGGCTTGGTTCTTGTTCATGCCGTAGCCGCTTGGGGGTGCTGGTGATCTGGAGGCGGGTAGATGTCAGGTCGGATCTCGTGCCGTAGGACTCGCCCGCCAGTAGCTGCCTCAAGGGCGAGTACGCGCTCAGCGGGAACGCCCCTGGATTTCCATTGAGAGACGGCCATTGGGGTGACCCCCATGGCTTTTGCGAGAGCGGCTTGGGAGCCAAGTGATTTTATTGCTTCGTTTAGAGCGTCCATGCGCCAACTATAAACACGAGGTGTATATATGTCTACAACGCGTTTATTGAACATCCACCGTCCGCCTATAAACTCTATGTTTATGAGTGAACGCATAGAACGAATGGAGGAGGCCAGAAAAGAGGCGAGGATTAGTTACGCCTCGTTAGCGAGGGCTGTCGGGGTTAAGCCTCAGGATGTAAACAACTGGAAAACACGAGGGAATATCCCTGGCGACAGGGTCCCTGCGGTGGCGTCCGCGCTTGGCGTGTCAACGGATTGGTTGATGTCCGGCAAAGGCCCTATGCGTCTCCAACGGGTACAGGCACGGCTCCGCATGCCCTATGACATTGGCGAGGCGGGCCAGGATGAGGCGTCCAGCAACATCTCCCATGCCCCCTCAATTAAAGGCGAAATCCCTTTAATCTCCTGGGTACAGGCCGGAGAGTGGTCTCAGATATGTGACCACCTTGAGCCGGGGGATGCCGAGAAATGGCTTCCCTGTCCGGACACCCATGGCCCGCATGCTTTTGGGCTTAGAGTGCAGGGCGACTCTATGACGAACCCCCATGGCCCGCGCTCTTACCCGGAAGGGATCATTATCTTCGTGGACCCTGACCGCGAGGCGGTTAATGGCTCGCGCGTAGTGGCTCGGCTGCGTGGCGATGAGGCCACGTTCAAGGTCTACGTCGAGGACGCTGGAAAGCGCTTCCTGCGCCCCCTGAACCCGCAATACCCGATTATCGAGTGTGATGGAGATTGCGAGATTGTCGGGGTCGTGATTGGGAGCTATATGCCGGAGTAGAGGCTGAGAAACCGGAGACATCAATGAAAAAATACAAACCGTCAATTACTGTTGGCGACTTCAAAAAAATGTTGAATGCATATGAAGACGACATGTGGCTAGATTTTTCCATGCTTGATTTCCACCGTTTGAAACAGCGTGCTCCCGATTTAGTTCAAGTCGAATTCAATCAGACGGCGTGTCGAGATGAGCAAGGCAACGTGGTGGTTGAAAACCATGAATAATCGAAACTGAAAATACAGCCGCCTTATCAAGAGGAACAGGCGCATAACTTTCGATCACCCGTTCTTTGTCCATGCGAGAAAAAAATGCTCTTCCGTCGCGAATTTCGATTACCCATTTTGCATTTTGAGGATAGGGGCGATGGTCGCGTTGAGATTCGTCCACTTAAAAGCCCTCCCGGTAGCCCTTCGAGTAGCAAACACTAAAGATGTCTAATAAGCAAATCAAGGAGAAAGCCCATGAAGACTTCGCAATGGATTGTTGTTCTGCTCGCGTTTTGCGTCCTGCCTCTTGCGTATCCCATATCGGCTTCTGCCGAGAAGCTCAGTCTGGAGGAAATAAATCAGAGGATGGGCGAGCTGACTGATGCTATTAACGAAAATCGTAACGATAAAGCGCTTGTTCGGCGATACAAAAGAGAGCTAAAAAAATTGATCCGTGCTGGTAAGCGGGCAATCAAAACGGCTAAGTCGGATCGAACCATGGAGATGATCAAGAAATCCAGCCGTGGCGAGTTAGTTTTAGACATGGAGGCCCGTCATGTTCGCAAGGCTTGGGGGAATCCGTCGGAAGTTAAGCGTGCGAATTACGGCGGCGGTATTGAGGAGACGTGGTACTACTGGAAGAACCAATACGGGCATCGTGATCTGTGGGTTGTCTGGTTTAGGAACGATCGGGTGACCGATTTCAAGAAAACGACCCGCAAGGCACCACCCACTAAGAATCCGTATCGTTAAGCGTTAGTTAGCAAGGAGGCTATTTATGGGTGATTGGCGGCCAGACCTCGCTAGCGATGCTCAAAAGAAGTTTCTCATAGAGCTCGGCATTCCCTTTCCCGAAGATATAACCAAGGGCGAAGCATCCGATCTCATTGGTACAAAGTTCGAGCCGGAGGAGGAATGCGTTGAGGTGCTTAAGTTCTTCAAGGTGCCCGGCATTTCTGAGATGTCACAAACGGATGCGAGGAAGGCTGAGGAGGCTATCTTTTTAGATCCTGTTAAGACGGAGCGGTGGGAGAATCGGCCGGCCGATAGAGAGCAGAAGGCGATTTATCGGTTCTTCAAAATGCCGGTTCCGCGTGGGCTCAGGCACCGTGATGCGGCGGCGACAATCAGCGAACTCTTTGAAGACGACGCCAAAGTAGACGCTTGGGGGAGGCAAGAAAGCAGAGAAGATGACCTTGAGTCCGCGCTGGAAATGCTCAACTTCTCCTGCGAATACTACGACTGCAAGAAAGTCGGCAAGCGCCTGTTCCGGGAAATCGTCGAAGCCATGGAAGAACGCAGCCTGACACTGGAAGAAATCGAAAGCGATGAAGAGCGGTTTTTCGCAATCGCGTTGGGGGCCGATCCGTCTCTCCGACGCAAGAATTCTAGGCGGGAACCAGCCTCAAAGGCTAACGGCCAAGAAAAAACGAGCGACCCGCTATCTGAAGCAGGTGGTTGCCTCTGGGTCCTCGTTATTGCGCTACTGGTTTTTTGGTGGCTCGTCGATAGCACGTTTGGATAGCGGCAACGCCCGGCGCCATGCGCTGACTGAATCCCTGGACGTACCGACCTAAGAATCATAGTCGCCTTGCTTCCGTGCGAGGGGCGCTGCCGGGGTTTATCTTAGATGATGATCTGCTATGGGTTCAAGGATAGAGGTTGTGCTCTGGGTCTAGCCAAACCACGAAAAACACGCTTTCTATAAAAAACCCATGCACTCGCCCGTGCTTGTTCGCAGAAACCTGAAATTGATGAGCTGGCCATTCCCGTAATTGCGGATTCAGGGCGGTAAACCCTCCCGGCTCAGAAGTATCTTTCCATGTGATCTCGTGCACACGCAAAGAACCTGAACGCGATGTTAACAGCTCTTTTGCTCTCATTTCTGAGAGGCTTTTGAATCTATCTAGGATTGAGGAGAGGTACTTCCCGTCTCGACGAGCTATGCCGAATTTTTTGTGTTTAAGGTCCAGGTATCTGAACGAGAAGCGAAGAGTGGGCGCATCGCGTGTCGCGCCAGCAGGTACAACTTTGGCTGTTGTTTTGGGCTTCCCTGCCTTGATTTTACCCACAGGGCGCCGCGCTTAGTTTTCCTGGGAGCAAAGCTGCCGATAATAGGTGGCCATATCGCTATTAGAAATCGCGTTGCTGGATGGCTCGTCTATTTCAAGATCGCCACGAGCATTTATCCAAGGGGCTTCTTGGTGCGTCATGCGCTCCAGATCAAATGCCGAGTAACTGGAAAAGACTTCCCATATATCCTTCAGATGAGTGGAAATATCTTTGGGCAAGGGGTTTTTATCCGGCTCAACCATGATGGGCTGCCAGCCATACTGCTTGAACTCATGATAAACGTTGGGAACGACAGGGCCGTGAACCCACGCCTCGATCCGATCATCGAAAAGTGGCTGGTCCTCGTTTAGCACCAGATACCAAGCGTGCGCGTAATACAGCAGCTTCTGGAGCTTGAGGTTGCTTAACTGATCACCGTGCTCGTGTGCCTGAGACAAAAACCTATTGGCTACTTCAATCGCTGAGACTTTGGCCGTCATGGCGCCCTCCTTGCGGGCAGCTATCCAATACCTAACCGCCCGGGGACTATAGCCAAAAGCATAGTCCAGATAAAGACCCCAGCCCGCCCAGCGGGCTTTTTTGTGGGTGGAACGTAAACAAGGTGTGGACATTATATAAACCCGGTGTTTATAATGTAATCCACATCTGGACGCTCCACCCACTGAAAAAGGACGAAAACGATGCCCCTCCCACAGAACATCCCTGAAGCCAATTCCTTTCTCGTTTGTGGCCCTTTCACCGGCAGTTCAGCCGCAGACTTCCCAAGCACTCCCTTCGGTGGCCCGTTCGCCAGCAAGGGGGCGGGCGATTTACCGCCTTTAGACCCCCCGGGCATTAACGACCCGCTAGATCCTGTGAGCGACCGCGTTGATATGTACCGCGACGATCCTCAGGTGCTTTTCGATGACATCTCGGCTAATGCGAAATTGGCGGATGAAATCATAAACGTCCTCCCGCTCTGGGTTATCGAGAAAGCGGCCCTGGCCGCGTTAGATGAAAAGGAGTGCCAAGCACTGACGGCATCCATAGCAAGGAGTCTCATCGAATGATTATCCAAGTCCCTGACGAAATGACCCCCGACATCCTTTCCCGGCTTCGTGCTGCTGGCCTGCGCCTGCGGTACATCTCCGATCGTTCGGTGGTGGCTTCACCTCGCGATGATCTCCCTGCCAGCGTTGTGAGGCTGCGTCCTGCGCCCGCTCCTGTGGACGGGGGTGCGGCGTGAGTACTATTGCCGAGGTTATTGAGTTCTTTTCTCCCGGAGAAGCTCCCTGCACGTGTGTGGGAGACGATCACTATGGGCCTGGCGTTTGGGCTTACGAAAACTGCTCCTGCAAATCCATTGAGACTCAGGCGGACACCGCCGCGTGGTGTCGATGGAAGAACCGTCTTGAGAGCGCTAAGCGCTTGTTCCTGCCTACGGCTGATGGGGGTGTGGAATGAGCGCCTCGGCACAAGTGGTGTCTTCCACTCTTGGACAGACCCGCGATGAATGGCTGGCGGTTAGAAACCGTGGACTAGGTGGTTCCGATGCAGGGGCCGTGTGCGGTATCAGCCCCTATAAGACCCCGGTCGATGTCTGGCTGGAGAAGACCGGGCAGGCGGAGCCGGTGGATCTCTCTGACAATCAGGCGGTGGCCTGGGGAAACATCCTTGAGGACACCATAGCCACGGAGTTTTCCAAACGCACCGGCATGAAGGTGCAGCGCCGTAATGCCACCCTGAAACATCCTGAGCATGACTGGATGCTCGCGCACGTTGATCGGCTTATCGTCGGCACGGACAAAGGCCCGGGCATTCTGGAGGTTAAAACTGCCGGGCAATATATGTCCGACAAATGGGGCGATCCTGGCACAGACCAAGTGCCCGACGAGTACGCTTTGCAGGTAGCCCACTATCTGGCTGTCACGGGCTATGCGTGGGCACGCCTTGCGGTCCTTATTGGTGGCCGCGATCTGCGTGTGTATGACCTCCCGCGGGATGAAGACCTGATCGCCCTGCTGATGGCCCGGGAGGAAAAGTTCTGGACGCAACACGTTGAAACCAGGCTGGCTCCCCCTCCCTCCACTGCTGGCGACATCGAAACCCTCTACGCCATCGACAACGGCGAATCGCTGCCGGCAACGTCTGAGATTGAGTCGGCGTGCGAAAAGCTCTCCGCCGTGAAGCTGTCCCTGAAGGTGGGCGAGCAGGCGAAGGAAGAGCTTGAGCAGAAAGTTAAGGCAGCGATGGAGGATAACAGCGTGCTAGTTGACGCTAATGGCCTCCCGCTCATCACGTGGAAAAAAGCCCGCGATAGCCAGCGTTTCGATGCCAAACGCTTCAAATCCGAACACCCCGATCTGCATTCCCAATACCTGAACACCGTCCCCGGCTCGCGTCGGTTCCTCGTTAAATAGGAGAGATCCCAATGTCTCAAGCACAAGCAGTAGCAACCATTCCCCAGCCGCCGCGCAGCCTGGTGGAGAAATTCGCCTCCCGCTATAGCGTGGATTCCTCCAAGCTGCTTAACACCCTCAAGGCCACTGCCTTTCAGGTAAAGGATGGGGTTAGCAATGAGCAGATGATGGCCCTGCTAGTGGTGGCTGATCAGTACAAGCTCAACCCCTTTACTCGGGAGATTTACGCCTTTCCGGACAAGCAGCATGGCGTTGTGCCTATCGTCGGCGTAGATGGGTGGGCTCGCATCATTAACGAACACCCGCAGTTCGATGGCATGGAGTTCCGGGAATCTGAAACGCTGGGTCAGATGGATGGTAGCGCCAAGCCTGCGCCGGAGTGGATGGAATGCGTTATGTACCGGAAGGATCGTTCTCACGCCATTGTCGTGCGGGAATACCTGGATGAGGTTTATCGCCCTGGCTTCGTAAAGAATAAGGGGCAGAACAACGAATACACCATCTCCGGCCCGTGGCAGACCCATACCAAGCGCTTCCTCCGCCATAAAACCATGATCCAGACGGCCCGGCTGGCCTTTGGGTTTGCCGGCATTTACGACCCGGATGAAGGGCAGAGGATTATCGAGGCGACTGCCGTGGAAACATCCGGCGAACAGCCTATATATGAGACCCGCACCGATAGCCTTAAGGCCCGTCTCGGGGCTCCTGCTGTCGCTCCTGCGGCGGCTGATCCTGATGCTGCTGCCTCTGGTGAAGTTGTAGATACTGACACGGGCGAAATCCTGCCGCCTGATGACGCCGCTACCGATGACCCGACGGAGATCACCGCTGACTCTCTGGTCGATCAATTACGCGCCCTGAAGCCCGGGACGGATCTCTCGGTGGTTGATGAGATCGAGGACCTTTCCCGTGCTCTGCCTGCCAAGGATCGCAAGGCGGTGAAAGTGGTCGCGGCGGATGTACGCGCCGCCCTCGGGGATGTTCCCCAGTGATCGCGCTCATCTTCGACACCGAAACCACCGGCATTGATGATCCTGTTTTGGTTGAGGCCGCCTATATGCAGGCGATTAATGCCAGCTCCCCCCGTCAAGCGGGTGGCGAGCTGTTCTGCCAGCGTTATAACCCCGGGAAGCCCATATCCCTTGGTGCTATGGCCACCCACCACATCATGGACGGGGATCTAACCGGGTGCCCGCCTGCGTCTGAGTTCTCTTTGCCGGCCAACGTCGATTACCTGATTGGCCACAATGTTGATTTCGACTGGCGTGTTATCGGCGAGCCGGATATCAAACGGATCTGCACCCTCGCGCTTTGCCGAAAGCTCTGGCCCGAGGCCGATTCCCATTCACAGTCCGCGATGCTCTACCTGCTGGAGCGCAACACGGCCCGTGCACGGCTTGGGAGTGCTCATAGCGCGGATGCGGATATACGTGTCTGCCTCGTGCTACTGCAACACATCGTCAGGCATCTCTCCGACATCTCGACGTGGGAAGACCTGTGGGCTGCTTCTGAGCTTGCCCGTGTGCCCGATGTGATGCCCTTCGGTAAGCACAAGGGCATGCCCATCGCGGACGTGCCGGCTGATTACAAGCGCTGGTTACTCCGCCAGGACGATGTTGATCCTTATCTGCTGGAGGCCTTACGAGCATGAAAAACGCTGAACTAGATGATCTGGAAAACCTGGCCAACGAGGTTATGGAAAAACTACCCCCTGTTTACGTGGGTGGCGATGGAGGGTTTTACGAAACCGATGGGGAGGATGAGGATTTGCGTCTTCTCCCCGCGTCTGAAGTTATCGCCATGATGTATCAGGCTCGGAAGCTGGCTGGCGCTCTGCGCCGGGCGCTGCATGATGCCCCGCGGCGGAAGGTAAAGGCGTAGCAATGGCCCTCCCATATCAAAACGCATCCGCCGGTGACCGTGCCTTGCAGGAGATCCAGAAGATTTTACGCGGCTTCGGGTGCGCAAAATTCGGGGCGCTGAATGACTTTGAAACCGGGGAGGTCATCGTCCAGTTCCAGCATCGAGATCGGCAGGTGGAGTTACGGGCCTCGGCCAAAGGCTACGCCGCCGCCTGGCTGAAGGAGAACCCGTGGTCTACACGCCGCAGCAAGACTGAAGCAGCCTATAAAGCCAAGGCGCTGGAGATCGGCTCCGTTGCCATCTACTCCATTCTGCGCGACTGGATAAAAGGCCAGGTCACCGCCGTGGAAATCGGTCTGATGGACTTCGACGCGGCTTTCCTCTCCCACATCATGCTTCCCGACGGCAGGCGGGTAGGCGAGGCGGTGCGGGATAAGAAATTGTTGGCGCTGCCGGAGGTGGAATCATGAGTGCTGCCCCAAAGAAATACCAATTCTCACCGCCGCAATTCATCCCCGGGCACACGGTTTATTTCAAAGATCACCGAGGCGCGAATAGGGTTGGTTTAATCATGTGGGTGGAGACTCGCTACAACCGGGATTTGGTTGGCTATCACGTATATGCGATACGTCGTAAAGGGCATAAGCGATGCCTCCATATTGGTGAAGGGAGTATTTGGTAATGAGCGTCATCCCCAATAATCCCGCTTCTAAATCCTCGCTCTACGAAACCCCCTATGAGTTTGTGCTTCGAGTTGGGCTGCGGCTTGGAGCAGCGTTCTCTATCGACGTATGCGCAACGGAGAAAACAGCGAAGGCTCCCGTCTACTTCGGCCCGGATCATGCCGTGGATCTCTTCCGTGATGCGCTGGTTCTTGATTGGACGCTGGAGTTTATGGATAGCGGGGTTGCTTGTACGCCTTACCTCTGGATGAACCCGCCTTACGGTCGCGGCATCAATAAATGGACTGAGCTTGCTGTCACTTGCTCGGCTGATATCACAACCATCGTTGGGCTTCTCCCCGGCAACGCTTGGGATACGGCTTGGTGGCACCGCGACGTGATGGGGAAAGCCCACGAAATCATCCCCATCAGGGGCAGGATTAAGTTCCTGCTCGATGGCGTAGTCCAGGGCTCCCCGGCCAATGGCAATATTTTAGTCGTGTGGAGGCCGGGGGTTCCGCCTGCCATGCCGACACTCATGGAAGCAATGGAGGCTGAGTGATGGGAGCTGAGGCAGACAATCTTCGTGAACTCATCGTGGAGAGTGAGCGGCGTTCTAGCAAGGACGAGTTAATTGAAATAATCGACGAGAAGCATGAACAGATTGATGAACTATTGGGCGTGATTAAAGACATTTACGCGGTACGTGGAGAGGATGAGGCTATCGCATCACGGTGTAATCCAATCCTGAACGACAGTAGGTTCAGTAGGTTATAGAGGGCTGAGTGATGAGCCAGATTGTAGGTGTAGCGATAAAGCACAGCGGGGATGTTCACACCCTGCCAAAGCCGAACAGGCACCACCACGTCATTTGGCACATGGTGGACGAGATGAACGTGCCGCCACCAATTACCGGGATGCAGGGGTTTTACACCGATGAGGGGGATTTCCTCACTCGCGAGCAAGCCTTAACGTTAGCGCTAAGAACAGGGCAGATAACCACTCACGACCACCCCACGAAACTGTTTAGTGAGGACTTATGGTGAACTGGCTCCGCCACCTATATCGCCGTTACCGCCGCTGGAAATGCAGGCGCGACTTTAATCGACTGCCGAGGGAAATGCGGATGATTATCCGTTTCATCGGAGATGACCCCGACGGGCCAATTGCTCGGGGTAAGTTGTGATGCAACAAACACGGGCGGTTTCATTAATTGAGGCAACGATGAATACCTTTATTGGTTTTATTGTTTCATATGCTGCATGGCCTCCAGCCGCGGCCATGTTTGATATGCCGTACTCACACGGCCAGCATTTTGGCATCGTGCTTTTCTTTACCGTGCTTAGTGTTGTTAGGGGGTACGTTCTTAGGCGCTGGTTCAACGCCAGACTACACAAGGCCGTGGTGGCTTTGGCGGGTGACTAGCATGGACTTAATTAGGCATTTGCAACGGCAGCGCAAATTCTCGCTAAAAACATTTGGCCCGGGTCGGCGTACAGATGGGGTGCTCGACCATATCCGCAAAGAACTCAAGGAAATCGAAGAAAGCCCAGTCGATTTAGAGGAATGGATTGACGTAGTGATGCTGGCTTTAGACGGCGCTTGGCGTGCAGGACATACCCCGGTTGAGATAGCTGCCGCTCTTGGTGCCAAGCAGACGAAAAATGAAGCGAGAGACTGGCCTGACTGGCGTACCGCTGATCCCAGTCGGGCTATTGAGCATGTGCGCACGGAGGTTGAATAGATGATTGAAAACTTTGACCACTTAGCGCCCGGTGATCGCGTCCGAATAACTCGGGGCATTTATGACGATGGGCAGGATCACCATCCTCCCGGGTTTATAGCTGTGGAGGGAGATATTGTAACGATTATCGACAAGAACAACGGCGGGTTATTGGTAAATCACAGCCCCCACGCCAAACATGGTTTTTATGTTTACGGCTCAGAGGTTGAATAGATGACACATTCAGGCGGACTACCACATCCGGTCGGTGATCGAGGCCAGCGTTACGAGATAAGTTATTTTGATTCTGACTTAGATAAGAGGGTTGTGTACGGATGGGTCAACGATGCAGTAAATGCACGAAAGATGGCGAACGCTGCACTGCGGAACCCATCTTGGGAATTCGTGCAAATCACAGATAGGGAGTTTTGAAATGCTCGTATTAACCCGCCGTCAGGGCGAATCTGTAAGGATCGGCAACGACGTTGTTGTGAAGGTGCTCGGGGTCGATCGAGGGAAGGTCCGTGTCGGTATTGAGGCGCCGAAGGATGTGCTCGTGCTGCGCTCCGAGCTTACGCCTGATGGGCGTGCCGGCGCTGTCCTGGAACGTACCGGGTAGGGTGGGGGAGTTGCAGTCGGTGGAAAAGATAGCTTATTCTGTGCCCGTCGTTGCAGCAGCAGCGGCCGGGATTTGCACCCCGCAAACCGAGCGTCAAGGCGCTCATCCGATGTGGTGCCTTTTTTTATGCCCGCAGTTTTTTATGGCGGGGCGATTCAGGCACCTTCGGGTGGCCGCTCCTCGGTGCGGTAGTGCAAACCTGTTTCGTCCTGCCACCTTTTGCCGATTTGCACCGGCGGTGGTGGGTCTCTCAACTGTTACCGAGGCCTCTGCCATGACACGCAAACAAAACAGACTCATCCCGTTCCGGCAACGATTCATCGCTGGTGTTCCCACTCGCGTGGTGTCCGCCCGGACTCTTCACGGTTTCCTGCAATCAAAACAACACTTCACTAGCTGGATTCGTAATCGTGTCCACAAGTGGCGGTTTCTGGCAGGCGAAGACTTTTTAATAACTTTATTAAAAACCCCAGGCGGCCGGCCTCGCAAGGAGTATTGGCTCACTTTGGATATGGCCAAGATGCTGGCTATGGCTGAGAACTGCCCCATGGGAGATAAGGCCCGCCGCTACTTCATCGCTTGCGAGGCAGAGCTCATGGGGCTGCGTAAGGCCAAGGCTCTGCCTGCCCCCAAGCCCGCCGAACCCAGGGCCGTCCTGGGTGACGATGACAAGTACCGGATGCTGAATGCCATGGTCAAGCAGATGGGGTTTCGGAAACTCCCGATGGTGGTGTCGTTTCTTGATCTGGCGCATCTCGTTGGGCTGCTTCGGGATCTACAAGCTAGTTCCCGGCGAATGGAGGCAACGAGGAAGGCTGTCGATGAAGTTATCGACCGCCTGAAAAATCTTACTGGCACCCAGTTGGCTGAACTGGATGAAGGGGGGCGGGGCTAGTCTGCCCCGGCTCTATCGTGATCCTCGATCGCGTTATCCGCTATAAGGATGCGCCCGCTTATTTGGGTATGTGCCGGGCCATCTTCGATGAGCAGGTGCGGCCTGATTTGATCGAGGTTCCTATTGGTGTCAATGGCGTTGGATTTGACCGAGTGGATCTTGATGCTTGGTTTGATCAATATAAACAGCGCTGCGGGCGCCCGGGCAAAGGAGGTCCATCATGGGGCGAAGTAGGAAAACGCCAGGTCTCGTCAAGGTCGGCGAAGTCTGGCACATCGATAAAAGAATCCGGGGAAGGCGACTTTGTGAAAGTTGTCGAACGTCTGACCGGGAGGAAGCGGAAGCGTACCTCTCCCACCGCATAGAGGCGATACGGCGGTCGGAGTTGTACGGTGAACGGCCTAGGCGATCCTTTCGCCTGGCTGCTACGAAGTACCTAGTGGAAGGCACTAAGCGGAGCCTGTCTCGGGATGCGCAGGATCTTGATTGCGTCGATTCGTTTATCGGGGCGTTGCCTTTGGACCAGGTGCATATGGGAACCCTCCAGCCGTTTGTTGAGTCCCGGCGTCGGGATGGCGTTCGGTCGGCGACGGTTAATCGCACGCTTGCTGTGGTTCGGAGGGTGCTTAATCTGGCATCTAGGCTGTGGCGGGATGAGGCGGGCCTTACCTGGCTGGTGACTCCCCCTATGATCCAGATGGTGGATTGGGGGGATGCTCGGAAGCCTTACCCGATCAGCCGGAAAGAGGAGAAGCGGTTACTCGCTAAGCTCCCGGCTCATCTCCAGCGGATGGCCTTGTTCTGTGTGAACACGGGTACTCGGCAGGAGGAGGTTTGCGGGCTGCGGTGGGATTGGGAGGTTCGCGTTCCTGAGCTTTCCACGTCCGTGTTCATCGTCCCCGGGGGTAGGGTAAAGAATGGTGAGGATCGGCTGGTGGTGCTTAACCGTGTGGCTCTCTCGGTGGTTAATGAGCTACGTGGTGGCCATCCTGAGTATGTCTTTACCTTCCGGGGGGCACGTGTAGGACGGATCTACAACTCGGCTTGGAAGCGGGCGCGCATTAAATCGGGCCTGCCTTCTCTCCGGGTACATGATCTGAAACACACCTTCGGCCGGCGGCTGCGTGCTGTCGGGGTGCCGTTGGAAACGAGGAGGGTGCTTTTAGGGCACAAGAACGGGGATATCACGACCCATTACTCTGCCCCTGAGATCGGGGAATTGATCGAGGCGGCGGGCCGTGTTTGTGGGGGCGAGTCCCGAAAAACTCCCGAACTGACTTTGCTGAGGGTTCGGGATTTTCGTGCAAGCGCTTGATTTTGTTGGTGGCTACGGGTGGACTCGAACCACCGACCTCAGCATTATGAGTGCCGCGCTCTAACCAGCTGAGCTACGTAGCCTGAACCGCCAAGGATACCGGGTTCATTGCGTTCTGCGCAAGTTTTTGCTTTGTTTTGGTGTCGGTCTAGACGTTGAAGCGGAAGTGCATGACATCGCCTTCCTGGGTGATGTATTCCTTACCTTCGAGGCGCCATTTCCCGGCCTCTTTTGCCCCTTGTTCTCCCTCGCAGGCAATGAAGTCGTCGTAGCCGACAACTTCGGCTCGGATGAAGCCCTTCTCAAAGTCAGTGTGAATTCGCCCCGCCGCCTGTGGGGCAGTGGCACCACAGTGGACGGTCCAGGCGCGGACTTCCTTAACGCCGGCGGTGAAATAGGTTTGTAGCTTTAGCAGCTGGTAGCCGGCATAGACCAGACGGTTCAGGCCAGGTTCTTGTTGGCCCAGGTCTTTGAGAAATTCAGCTTTGTCATCGGCGTCGAGTTCTGCTATTTCAGCCTCGATATTGGCGCAAATAGGAACCACTACGGCGCCTTCATCCTTTGCCAAGGCTTCTACTGCGGCCAGATGGGGATTATCGGTGAACCCGTCTTCACCCACGTTGGCGACATAGAGAGTGGGTTTGGCGGTCAGAAAGGTATATTCGTGTAACAGGGCTATTTGCTCCTCGTCGAGCCCCATGGCGCGTAGTGCGACGCCTTGGTCGAGGTGCTTGAGCACTTCGGTAATCAGTGCCTGCTTGAGCAGCGCTTCCTTATCACCTGATTTGGCGGTGCGCTGGATGCTCTTGGCGGCGCGTTCCGCAGTGGTGAGATCGGCTAGCAGCAACTCGGTATTGATGACCTCGATATCAGCAATCGGGTCGATGGTGCCGGACACGTGAACGACATCGGCCTCTTCAAAGCAGCGGACCACGTGAGCGATGGCATCAGTCTCGCGGATATGGGCAAGAAATTGATTGCCGAGGCCCTCACCTTTGGAGGCGCCCGCCACTAGGCCGGCAATATCGACGAATTCCATGGTGGTGGGAAGCACCCGGCTGGGCTGGACGATTTTAGCCAGCGCATCGAGGCGTGGATCTGGTATCAGCACCACGCCGACATTAGGGTCGATGGTGCAAAACGGATAGTTCTCGGCGGCGATGGTGGCACCGGTGAGGGCGTTGAAAATGGTGGACTTTCCGACGTTGGGAAGTCCTACGATTCCACATGTAAAACCCAAGGCTGTTTACTCCGTATCTATCTGCTGTGCAGGATGTTCATGGCGGCGGCGGACTCACCAGCAAGAAAGCGGGGCGCACAGCTCAGGGCATCTGTCAGCGCTTCGTCGATGAGTGTTTGCTCGTCTGCCGGGGTGGAGCGCAGCACATAGGAAACCACTTCATCACGGTGGCCCGGATGACCGACACCGATGCGCAGGCGTTGAAAGTCTCGGCTGCCTAGACAGGCAATGATGTCGCGTAGGCCATTGTGGCCACCGTGCCCACCGCCCTGTTTCAGGCGTACCGCACCTGGCTCCAAGTCGATGTCATCGTGGACCACCAGGATTTGCTCCGGGGTATAGCGATAAAAGCGCGCAACCGCAGCAACGGCTCGCCCACTGTTATTCATGAAGCTATCGGATTTGAGCAGGCGCAGGCGTTGACCTGCCTGCTCAAACTCGCACAAGGCGCCATGCAGGCGACCTTGTGCTTTGAAGTTGGCACCTTCCTGATGTGCCAATGCATCAACAAACCAGTAGCCCGCGTTGTGGCGTGTTTTGCTGTAGCGGGAGCCGGGATTTCCCAGCCCCACCACCAGTGCCAGCGGTGTTTCCAAGGTCGTTGCGTCAGCCGGGAATTATTCCTCGTCCGCCGCTTCCTCGCCTGCCTCACCTTCCTCGCCTTCCCCGGCTTCTGCTTCCTCGTCCTCAATGATTTCCTCTACACGCGGCTCGGCGATATTGACCACCGGCTGATCCTGATCATGGATATCGCCGCCATGGCTCAGTACCGTCAATTCAATGCCCTTGGGCAGGGGAATATCGGTCAGGTGGAGGGTATCGTTCATCTCCATAGCCGCCATATCAATCTCAATGAACTCTGGCAGATCCTTCGGTAGACAGATGATCTCTACGTCCACGATGAGATGGTTAATAACGCCGCCAGCCTTCCTGCCGGGGCAGTCTTCTTCGTTGATAAAGTGCAACGGCACGCTCATGTGCAGCTTCTGCTTGGCACTGGCACGCAGCAGATCAAGATGAGTTGCCTGGGATGTCACAGGGTGGCGCTGTACCGCTTTGAGCACTACCTGCTGCTTTTTGGCACCGATTTTCAGGGTCAGCAGATGGGAGTGAAACGCCTCATTCTGCAGGTGCTTGTTGAGCTCATTCTGGTCGATAGTGAGCGTTTGCGGCTCTTTGCCAGCACCATAGACCACGGCGGGGCACTTGCCGGTGCGGCGCAGCCGCCGAATGTCCGCTTTACCGGTATCAGTCCGGGCCTCGGCATTAATTTCAAATTCGTTCATCTTTCCATACTCCAGTGTGTGCCCGGTCACAATGGATGCCGGGAAGAAAATAGTTGTTAGTGGCCTGCGTCAGTCCATAAATAGACTGCCGATGGATTCCTCTGTGCTGATGCGGCGGATGCTCTCGGCCAGCAGTTCAGCGATGCTCAGTTGGCGGATGCGGTCACTAGCCTCAGCCTTAGCCGTCAATGGGATGGTGTTGGTGACCACTAGCTCATCCAACTCCGAACTACTCAGGCGCTCCAGCGCCGGGCCAGACAGCACCGGATGGGTGCAGTAGGCGGTGACCCGTGCCGCACCCTCTGCCTTAAGTGCGATTGCCGCCTGACACAGGGTGCCAGCGGTATCGACGATATCGTCTACGATGACACAACTGCGGCCCTTTACGTCGCCGATGATATTCATCACCTCCGAGTGGTTGGGCTCTGGCCGTCGTTTGTCGATAATCGCCAGATCGGCATCATCCAGCTGTTTGGCCAGGGCACGTGCTCGAACCACACCGCCTACATCGGGGGAGACAACCATTAAATTTTCGTCCCGATGCCGCCAGATGTCGCTTAGCAGCACGGGTGATGCATAAATATTATCCACCGGGATATTAAAAAATCCCTGAATTTGATCGGCATGCAGATCCACCGTGAGGGCACGATGGGCACCGACACTGGAGATCAGGTTTGCGACGACCTTGGCAGCAATGGATACCCGGGCCGAACGTGGTCTGCGATCTTGTCGAGCGTATCCAAAATATGGGAACACCGCAGTAACCCGGCTCGCTGATGCCCGGCACATGGCATCGAGCATGACCAGCAATTCCATCAGGTTTTCATTTGCGGGCTGACAGGTGGACTGGATAACAAAAACATCCTTGCCCCGTACCGAATCATCTAACTCAAATCTCACTTCACCATCACTGAAACGACCCAGCTGGGCTCGGCCCAATGGTAGCTTCAGATAGCGGGAAATCTGCTCCGCCAGAGCCTGGTTGGAGCCACCACTGAACACCATCATATTGCTTTCATGGGCGTCATTCAGGGGATAGTCCTGAGCAGAGCCCTTTTGGTGTTTGTGTCGATGCTTGATCATGGTTGGCGCAATTTGTTGCTAAATATGGCTGGGGTGCCAGGATTCGAACCTGGGCGTGCAGGGATCAAAACCCTGTGCCTTACCGCTTGGCTACACCCCAAAAGTTACTTATTAAAGTGTTCGCCCCCATATAAGGGCGAACGATTAAGTCCTCGTGTCACAAAACCCGCCCAATCGCTGGGTAGCTGTGCGATCAACTCCCGGGCCCTTGCTTCACTCGGCAGGGCCAAAAATACCGCAGACCCCGTGCCGGTCAGGCGCGGCGCCCCGTATGCGGAGAGCCAACGTAGCGCTTGATCGACCTCTGGATAAGCGGCCCGAACGACGGCTTCGCAATCATTGCCGGCACGCCCAAAGAAGGTCGCTTCTTCAGTTGCCTGGTCCGAGTCTGTGACGCGTAGAGAACGGGGTATTTTCAAGGGCTTGGAATTTCGTGTCAATCCCGAATGGCTAAATACTTCTTGTGTGGACACGCTGCAAGCGGGGTGTATGAGTAAATACCAGGGTTCTGCAGGATTTACTGGGCTAAAACATTCCCCTACGCCCTCGGCCCAAGCCGCGCGACCGTGTACAAAGATGGGCACGTCGGCACCCAGCGATAGCCCCATGTGAGCCAGATCAGCTTTTGATAAGCTGCATTCCCATAGTTGATTCAGGGCCACTAGAGTGGTGGCGGCATCGGAACTCCCTCCGCCCAGACCGGCTCCCATAGGAATGTTTTTTTCCAAGTCGATATCCGCCCCCAAGGCAACGCCCGCCTCTCGCTGCAACAGGTGGGCGGCTCGGACCACCAAATTGTCCTCAGCGGCAACGTTATCGATTGCCGGTTGGAGTTGGATGCGCTCATCCTGGCGCAGGCTAAAGTGCAGGGTGTCGCCGAAATCCAGGAACTGAAATGCGGTCTGGAGCTCATGATAGCCATCGCTGCGCTGGCCGGTGATACGCAGAAACAAATTGAGTTTGGCGGGTGCCGGGCGGCTGATACGCGTCACTCGGGGTTTAGCTCCCATTGGTGAATGAGGATACGAGCGGAGAGTGAGCCGTTGTGCAGAAACAGTTTGCGTGGCAGATAGAGTTGCTCTGCCACTTGAGTGTAGCTGCGATAATCAATCTGCCAGCCATGCTGGGAGAGGCTGCTCGGTTGTCCTGTGGCATTAAGCTTGAGTTCACTCACCTCGTCTTCTGGCGCGGCGCTCCCCAGTAGCCAATAGCGTAAGCCCGTCAACGGCAGGTGCCAGCCAGTCTGCTGGTGTAGCAGCGCCTCGGCATTTTGCGCCTGCACCGGGGGCTGGCCAGCACGCTTTAACATCACCCCGGTGGGGTTGCCCAGCAGCTCCAGCGAACCTTGCCCCATGGGGGCGCTAAGGCGGATGCGGTAATACCCATCCTGCTGCTGCCACAGCAGATGAGCATTCCAGGCCTCGTCTTCAGCAAGCAGTGCGAGTCGTCCCGTGGCGGTCCAGTGTGGCAAGTTCTTAATTGCTTGCAGGCGTGTTTGCCAGGCTTGGGTGTTTTGTTGCGGCAGGGTCGTACAGGCAGACAACAGGCCCACCACGATTAGGCCGCTCAGGCTGACCAACAGCCTGCTAGCACGGAGGTAAATCCTCATTTATTGGGACGTTTAATCAGCTCAAGTAAGCGCTGATCGGTCGGTACCTTGTCGAGAGCACCTTTCCATATCGCTTTGGCGTCATCCTTATTGCCCATGCTCCAGAGCACTTCGCCAAGGTGGACGGCAATTTCCGGGTCACCTTTGACCGCAAAGGCGCGACGCAGGAATTGCAGTGCTTCCGGGTAGCGGCCCAGGCGATAGAGCACCCAGCCCATGCTATCGATGACATAGTGATCATCGGGTTTAAGCACTAGGGCCTGCTGAATCAGCGCCATGGCCTCGGGATAACGTTGGGTTTGGTCGGCAAGGGAAAACCCCAAGGCATTAAGGGCGTCGGCGTTGTCGGGATTGCGGGAAAGAATATTTCGCAGGTCGCGTTCTACGATATCGATGCGATCGAGGCGCACCGCGAGCATGGCGCGAGCGTACAGCAGCTCATCGTTATCTGGACGCTCAAGCAGGGCCGCATCGTAGACCTTAAGTGCCGCCTCCAGCTTTCCGGCCCTAGCCAGAATTTCCGCCTCGACTCGCTGGATGCGCACGGCCTGAGCCGGGGTTTTACGCTCCAGCCCATGGAGATGATGACGGGCTTGCTCAAACTTGCCCTGATTGGCCAGCAGTATTGCAATGCGTATCTGGGCATTGAGGAAATGTTCACCGCCATTGACCTTGCCATAGGCCTTGATGGCGGCCTCCAGGCGTTTTCCTGACTCGTCGATTTGGCCGAGATAATAATGGGCAACATGCAGCCGCTTGCCCATGGTGATCAACTGCTCAAAGGGTGCGCGCGCGTCTTCCAGGCGCCCGGTTTGTAGCAGCAGTAGCCCAAGGGCGAAGTGCGCATCGGCGCTTTCTGGCATCTCCTTTACCAGATGCTCAAACTCTTTTCGCGCCATCTCATATTGCTTGGCGTCCACCAGCAGACGTGCGTAGATGAAGCGGGTCTTCTTGCTGGGGTTATTTTTTAGCGCATCGGAGAGCAAGGTGATGGCGGCACTGGTGTTGCCTTCACTTTGCAAAATGCGAGCGAGGAATAATGGTGCCTGAGGATGTTCGGGCTCAAGTTCCAACACTCGCTGCAAGAGTGTTTTAGCCTGTTCGAGATTTCCCACTTGTACTGCGAGTTGGGCAAGGGTGTAGATGGCCTGTAAGTCACTGGGCCGCTCCTTTACCAAGGCCTGCATAATCGTGAAGGCGAGCTTTTTGTCCTTCTGTCGGCTGAGGATGGTGGTGACCAGCTTAAAGCCGTTGCGCTGATTATTGCTCGCCTCGTCAATGAGGGCGCTAAGGGCGCGGGCGGCCTCGTCATTGCGGTGTGCGCGAATCAGCAGTGCCGCGTGGACTTGCCTGGCCGCCAGATTGCGCGGCGCGAGTTGGATCCACAAGATGGATGCTGTCAGGCTGCGTGCTTCATCGCGAGCAAAGACCGCCATGCGAGTCGCCCGCTCGGCAACCGCCACATCACGACTTTCCTCGGCCGCTTGCAGATAGAGGCTAACCGCAAGATCAAGACGATTGCGCTTGCGTGCGATCTCCGCAGTGAGCAGTTTGTAGAGCACTGCGGCGGAAATTTTGCTGCTGGCGGGTGCTGCAGCGCCAGGGGTGGCGCCGGCAACTGACTGAGTTTGTACGCCACTACAGCCACTAAGCAGCGCCAAGGCAAGGGCCAAGGCCGGCAAGCAGGACCGTGGGATCGAGGGCATAAGGAATTTTTTTAATGAAGCAGAGTGCATATTCTCGATAAAATTTTAACCAGTTTTAATATACTGCGGCGCTACGGCACCGGAATTAGGACCATCGTGTGTGGCAAATGTTGCCGCAAGTTTTTTGTGGCACTCAATGTTAAGCAGGATGTCCATATGCAGACATCCCGCATTTTACCCCTAATATAGAAGGGATTTCCTGCTACCAGGACGCACCGCACCCCCTGAGTTTATATGTCGCTTTTCGCCTTTGGAATCAATCACCATACCGCACCTTTGGCTGTGCGCGAACGGGTGAGTTTTGTCCCGGAGAAAGTGGCCGAGGCACTGCAGCAGTTGGTGGCGCACGATGAGATCAGTGAGGCAGTTGTTGTTTCCACCTGTAATCGCACCGATCTTATTTGCAGCCTTTCCGCCGGCAATGGCGAATCAGCGCTGGAGTGGTTTCGCAATTATCATGGGCTCGATGCCACTGAACTGAATCCTTATTTGTATCGCTACAGTGAGCGGGAGGCAGCGGCCCACCTTATACGTGTGGCCAGCGGTCTGGATTCCATGATTCTCGGTGAACCCCAGATCCTTGGCCAGGTAAAGGCCGCTTATCGGCAGGCCCACGCTGCTGGCTCCGTCGGTCGTGAGCTGGGAAAACTGTTTCAGCACAGTTTCTCTATTGCCAAGCAGATTCGTACGGATACGGCCATCGGTAATAGCCCGGTATCCGTGGCCTTTGCGGCGGTGACCTTGGCGCGGCAGATTTTTGGGGATTTAAAGGCCCATAGCGCACTATTGATCGGCGCTGGGGAAACCATCGAACTGGCTGCGCGCCACCTGCGCAAAGTAGGGCTGGGACGTTTAATTATCGCCAATCGTACTCTTGAACACGCGCATGAGTTGGCGGCAGAATTTGATGGCTATGCCATTGCCCTGGATGAGATTCCGGGGCATCTGGCGGAGGCGGATATCGTCATTGCCTCGACCCACAGTCAGGTGCCCTTACTGCATTTTGAGGACGCCCAGGCCGCGGTTGGCACGCGCAAGCACCGACCGGTTTTTATGGTGGATATCGCGGTGCCGCGTAACATCGACCCACGCATAGATAGCCTGGAGGATGTGTACCTCTACACTGTCGATGACCTCAAGGAGGTTATCGACGAGAATTTGCGTTCGCGCAAGGCTGCCGCGCGCAAGGCTGAGGAAATTGTTGAAGTTCAGACCGGGCATCTCATGGCCTTGCTGGAAAATTTGGATGCGGGTGAAAGCATTCGCTGTTATCGCGATGCCGCGGTGCAGGCTCGAGACGAGGTGTTGGCCCGCGCCCAACGCCGCTTGGCTCGGGGTGAGGCGGCAGAAACAGTGCTGGATTATCTCGCCGAGACCTTAACCAATCGCCTGATTCATACCCCGACCACCTGGTTGCGCGAAGGCGGGGCGGCAGATCTTGGATCAGCGAATCTGGAAACCTCGAATAACAATGGAGAAGAACAGGAATGAAGGCATCGGTACTCGCCAAACTGGCCAATCTGGATGAGCGTCTGGAGGAGCTCAGCGCCTTATTGGGTAGTCCCGAGGTGCTTGGTGATCAGAATCAGTTTCGTGAATTGTCCAAGGAATATGCCGAGATCACTCCGGTGGTGGAGGCCCATCGCAGCTATCAGGAGGTGTTGGAGACCATTGAGTCAACCACTGAATTAGCGCGCGATAGCGATAAAGAAATCGCCGAACTGGCACAGGAAGAATTGACCGAGGCTAAGTCAGAGCGTGAGTCTTTGGAGCTCCGCCTGCAGCAACTCCTGATCCCCAAGGATCCTGCCGATGAGGGCAATGTCTTTCTCGAGGTGCGCGCCGGTACGGGTGGTGATGAAGCCGCGTTATTTGCCGGCGATCTCGCGCGTATGTACATGCGCTATGCAGAGTCACGACGCTGGAAGGTGGAGGTGATGAGCCAGAATGAGGGTGAGCATGGCGGCTACAAAGAAATCATCATGCGGGTAGCGGGCAAGGGTGCCTACTCGCGACTGAAATTTGAGTCTGGTGGGCACCGCGTTCAGCGGGTGCCAGAAACCGAGTCCCAAGGGCGAATTCATACCTCCGCCTGCACTGTGGCAGTAATGCCAGAGCTGGAAGAGATTGCCGATGTGGACATCAACCCCGCGGACTTGCGGGTGGACACCTTTCGCGCCTCTGGCGCCGGCGGGCAACACGTTAACAAGACCGATTCAGCCATTCGTATCACCCATTTGCCCACCAACACGGTGGTGGAATGCCAGGACGAGCGCTCCCAGCACAAGAATCGCGCCCGCGCCATGTCACTATTGCGGGCACGTATCTTGTCCGCCCAGCAGGAAAAGCAGGCGGCAGAACGTGCCGATACCCGTCGCGAACTGGTGGGCAGTGGCGATCGTTCCGGGCGCATCCGCACCTATAACTTTCCCCAGGGTCGGGTCACCGAGCACCGCATTAACCTCACCCTCTACAAACTCGACGCTGTCCTTACCGGCGAACTGGACCACATCATCAACCCCATGGTGAGCGAATATCAGGCGGACCAGCTGGCTGCGCTGGGCGATTCTTAAACTTTGCCGTCTTCATCTCGGGTGGCTGGAATGATGGAAAAAGTGAAAACCGAAGTTAAGCTGAGCCTACAGTTGCAGGCCGCAATCAACCTTCTCAAATCCAGTTCTCCGAGCCCCCGTTTGGATGCGGAACTCCTGCTCTGCCATATCCTCAGCAAGTCGCGGAGCTATCTCTACGCCTGGCCTGAGCGGGTACTCACCGAGGGAGAGCTGGGGGCTTATGAGGAGTGTATAGACCGTCGTGCTTGTGGTGAGCCGGTGGCTCATTTCACCGGTCGTCGGGAATTCTGGTCACTGGAACTGGAGGTATCAGAGGACACTCTGGTGCCACGTCCGGAGACGGAGCTGCTAGTAGAGTGTGCGCTGGAACGGATACCGGCCGAAGCAAGCTGGAAGTTGGCCGATCTCGGCACCGGCACCGGTGCAGTGGCCCTGGCAGTGGCGAAGGAACGTCCGGCCTGCCGGGTGTTGGCCACTGATATTTCAGCTGAGGCCTTGGTGCTGGCGCAGCACAATGCCCGTCGTCTGCAGATCCACAACGTGGATTTTATCCGCGCCAACTGGCTGACAGGGCTCCCCGCCGCGAGTCTGGATATGGTGCTATCCAATCCACCCTACATAGCCGATGCGGACCCGTGTCTTGCTGATGGGGATCTGCGCTTCGAGCCTCACGGAGCGCTCGCCTCTGGCCCCGAGGGACTGGACGATCTGCGCCGGGTGATTCCTGAAGCCTTTACCGTATTGCGCTCCGGCGGCTGGCTGTTACTAGAGCACGGTACCAGCCAGGGAGCGGCGGTATGGGATCTGCTGGGCACTCACGGCTACCTCG
Source organism: Gammaproteobacteria bacterium (assembly GCA_021773645.1). Classification (GTDB taxonomy): domain Bacteria; phylum Pseudomonadota; class Gammaproteobacteria; order HK1; family HK1; genus JAJFJV01. The sequence goes on along the minus strand of JAJFJU010000026.1, from coordinate 222,821 downwards.
AGCTGTGTACCTGGAGAGATCTGGCCGGGCACGAGCGCATCAGTGGAGGGCGTCGGGGCTAAATACGGGCCGGCTGTGTCTGTGGGCTTGGTTGGGTACACTCTTGGCAGGCTTGCTGGTCAGTGATTCTTGGGAGCCCTGCTTGCGCATTGGATTTGGGAAAGCACATAAGGAATCGAATATGTCTCACGTATACGACGATAATAGCCAGTCTATTGGTGGCACACCGCTGGTCAGAATAAACAACATTACCCAAGGCAAGGTGTACGCCAAGCTGGAAAGCCGCAACCCGGCAAACTCCGTGAAATGCCGTATCGGTGCCAACATGATCTGGGCGGCAGAGAAAGACGGCTCGCTTAAATCTGGCATGGAGATTATCGAGCCCACCAGCGGAAACACCGGTATCGCGCTGTGCTTCGTGGCCGCCTCCCGCGGCTATGCCATCACTCTCACCATGCCGGACACCATGAGCATAGAGCGCCGCCAACTGATGAAGGCGCTGGGGGCGAATGTGGTTTTAACTACGGGTGCGAAGGGCATGCCCGGAGCCATCGCCAAAGCCAAGGAAATTGTGACAGAAGATCCGAAAAAATATTTTATGCCTGGGCAGTTCGATAATCCCGCCAATCCCGGCATTCATGAACAGACTACGGGGCCGGAGATCTGGGACGACACGGATGGAGAGATCGACGTGCTGGTCAGCGGCGTCGGCACCGGCGGCACCATTACTGGCATTTCACGCTACATCAAGAACACTCGCGGCAAGGCCATCACCTCGGTCGCCATCGAGCCCACTTCCTCCACCGTGATTGCGGCGGGCCTGAAGGGGGAGGAGCCCACCCACGGGCCACACAAAATCCAGGGCATCGGCGCCGGCTTTCTACCGGAAAATCTGGATCTGAATATGGTTGATCGAGTGGAACAGGTCAGCAACGAAGACGCTATCGAATGGGCCCATAAACTGATGCAAAAAGAAGGTGTTCTTGCGGGTATTTCCAGTGGTGCAGCCATGTGCGTAGCTGATCGCTTGGCCAGCAGCAATGAGTTCAAGGACAAGACCGTTGTCGTCATCCTGCCCGACTCCGGGGAGCGTTATCTTTCTTCAGCGCTATTTGCCGGAAAATTCTCGGAGAGCGATACGACCCAATAAGAAGGGTCGGATGGCACAACAGGATAGGTAGGCATGTAGGGATGAGTGGTTAAAATAAAATTCCTCTGCCTCCTTTTCTCGCTTAGGTGGCCACTGGACAAGTTACGGTCCACGGTCTCAGTGTTCAGGCCTTACCAACATTCCTACTTAAGCATTGTGTGCTTGGAATTTTTGGCCATATTGTCAGGATTACTTACACTGCCGGCGTGTGGGCTGAAAGTATGTAAGGCGATGATTAATAGGTGGTTGTTATGTGGCCCCGATCATTTTGTTAGAGTGGCCGCCAATAATCCCATGTTGTACCCGGGAAATTTGTCATAAATTTTTACTCTTCTGATTCTGTAATTCCGACGCTTTCAATCCTTATTTACGTAACAGCATGTTTTATAAAGTGTTAAATGAGGTGGAATGATATTTGCATTAGCTATCAATATTTAAATCACTGGAGCAGATTATGTGGTCGAAGTACCTTGAGATTGGTCTGATTGGAATATTTGGGCTGACTTGTTCCACGGCCTTTGCCGGCGTCATACGGGCGGATCGAAGTGACTTGGATTATGTGGGTTTGGGGGCATTGCCCCAGTATGCGAGCGTTGGTCAGGTCGTCGGTGCGACGACTGGTTCTGGATTTTATGCATCGGGAACCCTGATTGCCCCTAACTGGGCGTTGACAGCTGCCCATGTGGTAGACAGCGCTACGGACCTCACCCTGACATTCGGGGGTGCAAGTTTTGCGGCGAGCAACTGGGTTGCCCATTCAAAATGGGACGGTAATCTGGGTAAGGGTTATGACATTGGTCTGGTCCAGTTTGAGACAGATATTGTCGCGGCAACAGGTATCGATCCGGCCTCGCTCTATGCGGGCACAGATGAGCTTTCGCGTGTCGGTTCTGCGGTTGGTTTTGGGACGACTGGAACAGGGCTGAGTGGCTGGACGACCTTTGATGGGCAAAAGCGCGCGGGACAAAATGTCATTGATACGCTGTTGCAAACTCCGGGCAAGGGTAACCGGGTACTCCTTTCTGACTTTGATAATCCAAACGGTCCATCAGATAGCTCGTGGGGTTCCACTTCCCCGCTGGACCTGGAATATCTGATAGCACCGGGAGACAGTGGTGGTGGGCTGTTTATCGATGTGCAGGGTGAGACGATGCTGGCAGGTGTGCACTCCTTTGGCTGGGGTATTCTTGACGGCACCCCTGACTCAAACTATGGGGATGCTTCAGGGCATACACGGGTCTCTTCATTTATTGATTGGATTATGAGTTTCATCAATCCATCTGCAGGTGGCGGTGGCGGTGGTAAGGGTGGTGGTAAAGGTGGAAACGGAGGTGGGCGTCCCTTAACCCTTACGGCTGGAGTAACTTCCCAAATCCTTGTTGTTCCCGAACCCTCCACTATCGGGCTCCTGGCACTAGGATTAGCCGGGCTTGGCTTTCGTAGGCGCCGGATGGTTTAGCGTCTTTTTCGGTATTTATGTAATAAGGCCTCGCAGGGGATGGACTCCCTGACGAGGCTTTTTTGTTAGTCGAAAGGGTGGATTCGAAGTGCTTCGCTATAAGCCTATAACGTCTCGGGAATTAATATTATTGTCGACCACGTGTGTTCCCGTCGTATGTGGCAAGCCAACGACGGTCCGGTGTCAGGACTGACCGAAATAATTGGCGAGGTATTCTTTGAAATCCGGTGCCGGGCGGGCCTCCATTTCTTGCTGTTGATGTACTGAATCTTCAGCCAGTTTCACGAGTCCGGTTTCGCGCTCCGAGCTTAGCGGACGGGCATGAAAGTAGCTTCGGTATTCCTCCGCCTTACCACGGGCAAAGTGGAAAAATGAACCTTCACCTGCATCCATGGCGGCGAGGGTTCTGGCCGATGGTGTGCGGTCAGGGTCGTGCAGGGCTTCTCGCTGAACGGCCAGTGCGCGGCTGTATAGAGAGGCCTCTTTGCCTTCATCCAGCAGAGTGCAGATGCCGGCCATGCTCTCGCAGATTTCCTCGCCCCAGCGCTGCACGCTGTGTTGCTTGTCACCATGATTCAGACGCAGCGCCGGATCACGGCCGCGGATAGCGGTTTGGGAGAGGTTGAAGCGGATGGCGCTTTGTTCTTCGCTTCGTAAAGGCGGACTGTCCTGCAGCAGGCAGAAGCCCATAAAGGCTACCAGGAAGCGGGCCTGGTCCTCGCCAACGCCTACTGGTTCAAAGGGATTTACATCCAGAGAGCGCAATTCTACATAGGCGACGCCCCGGCGCCGCAATGCATCGCTGGGTTTTTCACCGGCTTCCGGCAGTTGTTTGGCGCGCATGGCGCTGTAGTACTCATTTTCTATCTGCAGAATGTTGGCGTTTAACTGGCGGTATTTACCGTCCACGCAGATACCAATGCGCTGGTATTCCGGATGCGGGGTTTGGGTGGCGCGGGTGAGAGTGGAGACGTAAGCCTCGAGGTTGTCGTAAGAGACTTCCATGCCCGGGATATTGCGGTTGGTATAGCCCACGTCGCTCATCCTGAGGGTGGTGGCGAAGGGTTCGTACCAAGTGTTTTCGTTGTATTCGGAGAGCTTGGGGCGATAGCTGCCAAAGAAGGACTTGCATACCGCCGGTGAGGCGCCAAACAGATAGTAGAGCAGCCAGCCGTAGCGATGCAGGTTGCGCAGCAGGCGGAAGTAGTTGTCTGCAATGAAGTCCTGTGGAGCGGAGCGGTTTTGCCGTAAGTCCTGCAGTTCCGTCCAGAAGTCATCGGCAAAGGAATAGTTGAAGTGAACCCCTGCGATGACCTGCATGGCATGGCCATAGCGATAACCCAGCCCGCGCCGGTAGATGTGTTTCATCATGCCTTCCGGGGAGTTGCCGTAATGGGCAATGGGGATCTTGTGCTCGCCCTCGACGATGCAGGGCATGCTGGTGGCCCAGATGAGTTCGTCTTCGAGGCGGGAATAGGTGAAGCGGTGCAGATCGTCCAGGAAATCCAGGCTCGCACGCACGCCGCCTAGCGGCGGGGTGATGAACTCCAGCAGCGCCTCGGAGTAGTCGGTGGTGATGTAGGGGTGGGTCAGCGCCGAGCCGAGGGCCTTTGGATGCAAGGTCTGGGCAATATGCCCGTCCGGCTGCTGGCGCAGGCTCTCCTTTTCTAGGCCGATGTTGCCGCTTGCCAGCAACTTGCCAGCATGGCTGTTGGCCAGCTGGGAAAGTCGCTTTTCGAAGGAGGAAGGCAAGGTTCCGGGCTAACTGCTGCCCAATTTTTCGCGCAGTACCTTGTTGACCATGCCCGGGTTCGCTTTACCCTGGGAGCGCTTCATCACCTGACCAACAAAAAATCCCAGCAGCTTTTCTGCCCCGCCGCGGTATTGTTCTGTCTGTTTGGGATGGGCCTCGATGACCTCGTCGATGAGGCTCTCAATGGCTCCGGTATCGGTGATCTGGCGCAGCCCCTGGGCTTCAATAATGCTGTCGGCATCCTGCTGCTCTGCCCACATGGCCTCGAATACCTGTTTGGCGATCTTGCCGGAGATGGTGTTGTCTTCGATGCGCAGTACCAGCCCACCAAGCTGTTCCGGGCTAACCCGGCTGGCGCCGATATCCAGGCCCTGCTTGTTGAGTACGCCGGCAAGCTCGCCCATGACCCAGTTGGCGGTGAGTTTTGCCGTGCCCTTGGCGGCGGTAACGGTAGCTTCGTAGAAGTCGGCCAGTTCCCGGCTAGCGGTAAGTACGCCAGCATCATAGGCGCTCAAGTCATATTCCTGCTGGAAGCGCTTGCGCTTGGCATCAGGCAGCTCTGGCAGGGTCTTCGCAATGGCGGCGATGTAGTCTTCTTCCAGCTCCACTGGCAACAGATCCGGGTCCGGGAAGTAGCGGTAATCGTTGGCCTCTTCCTTGCTCCGCATGGGGCGGGTTTCGTTTTTGTCGGTATCGTAGAGGCGGGTTTCTTGGGTCACGCTGCCGCCAGATTCCAATACGTCGATCTGGCGCTCTACCTCGTAGTTGATGGCGCGTTCCACGAAGCGGAAAGAGTTGATGTTTTTCAGCTCGGTGCGGGTGCCCAATTCGCTGCTTCCCATGGGGCGGATAGAGACATTGGCGTCACAACGAAAGGAACCTTCCTGCATGTTGCCATCACAAATCTCCAAGTAGCGCACCAAGGTGTGGATCTTTTTCATGTAGGCGACGGCTTCTTCCGCCGAGCGCATGTCGGGTTCCGAGACGATCTCAATGAGCGGTGTGCCGGCACGATTGAGATCGATGCCGCTCATGCCGTGAAAGTCTTCATGCAGGGATTTCCCTGCGTCTTCTTCCAGGTGTGCGCGGGTGACGCCGACCTGTTTTCGGGTGCCATCTTTGAGCTCTATTTCCAGCGTGCCCGGACCGACGATGGGCAACTCAAATTGACTGATCTGGTAGCCCTTGGGGAGATCGGGATAAAAATAGTTTTTACGTGCAAACACCGAACGCCGAGTGATTTCAGCTTTGGTGGCGAGCCCGAATTTTACCGCCATGCGTACCGCTTCGGCGTTGAGTACGGGCAGCATCCCGGGCATGCCCAGATCGATGGCACAGGCCTGGGTATTGGCCTCGGCGCCATAGGCGGTGGAGGCTGCGGAGAAAATCTTGCTGCGAGTGGCGAGCTGGGCATGAATCTCCAGGCCAATAACTGTTTCCCATTCCATCGTACTTAGCTCCCCGCGTCCGGTGGCGCCTGGGTATGCCAGTCGGTCACCTGCTGATAGCGATGGGCGACGGAGAGTATCCGCGCCTCCTCAAAATAATTACCAATAATCTGTAATCCAACTGGCAGGCCCTTGGCAAAGCCTGCGGGTATCGACATGCCGGTAAGCCCCGCAAGGTTCACCCCGATGGTGTAAATGTCAGAGAGATACATGGTGATGGGGTCAGCAATGCGCTCGCCCAGGGTAAAAGCGGTCGTAGGTGAGGTGGGGCCCATGATCACGTCCACCTCGGCAAAGGCCTGGCGGAAATCATCGCTGATGAGGCGGCGAATTTTTTGCGCCTTTAGATAATAGGCATCGTAGTAGCCGGTGGACAGCGCATAGGTGCCCACCATGATGCGGCGCTGGACTTCTTCTCCAAAGGCCTCACCCCGGGAGCGGGTGTAGAGATCCGAAAGATCCTTGGGATGTTTGGCGCGATAGCCATAACGTACGCCGTCAAAGCGCGAGAGATTGGATGAGCACTCGGCTGGGGCCACGACATAATAGGCGGGTACCGAGAGCGGCGAATTGGGCAGGTCGATTTCTTTTACCTTGGCACCCAGTTTTTCATATTGCCGGATCGCGGCCTCCACCACGGCACCGACCTCCGGGTCGAGTCCTTCGCCGAAGTGCTGCCGCGGCAGGCCGATGGTAAGCCCTTCAATGCTCTGGTTAAGGCCACCCACATAATCATCCACGGGGCGGTCCACGCTGGTGGAGTCCTTGGGATCAAAGCCGGCCATGGCACCGAGCAGATAAGCCGTGTCTTCCGCCGAGTGGCCCATAACACCGCCTTGGTCGAGACTCGAAGCAAAGGCCACCATGCCGTAGCGTGAGACCCGGCCATAAGTCGGTTTTAGGCCAGTAATGCCACACAGCGCCGCCGGCTGGCGAATGGAGCCGCCGGTATCGGTGCAGGTGGCAAGCGGGGTCATGCGTGCGGCCACTGCCGCTGCAGAACCGCCCGAGGAGCCGCCGGGTACCCGCTCTGTATCCCACGGGTTGCGTACCGGACCGTAGTAGCTATTTTCGTTGGAGGAGCCCATGGCGAACTCGTCCATATTGGTCTTGCCGAGCACCACCATGCCGGCGTCAGCAATCTTTTCCACCACCGTTGCGTTATAGGGTGGAACAAAATTATCCAGCATCTTTGAGCCGCAGGAAGTGCGTACACCGCGGGTGCAGAAGATGTCTTTATGGGCCAGTGGGATGCCAGTTAGCGGCCCTGCCTCTCCCGCAGCGATCAGCCGATCGGCATGGCTGGCGGCGGCTAATGCCTCGGTTTCGGTGACCGTAATAAAGCTGTTGAGCTCTGAATCCTGGGCGTGAATCCGTGCCAGATGGGCGCGGACCAGTTCTTCACTGGAAAATTTTCGCGCCTTGAGTGCTGCGGAGAGTTCTGCGACGGAAGCCTTGTGCATAGCGAAAGCCCGATCGGTTTGACCGGATACCTAATAATTGGGAGTGGGTAAGTAGTGGTGCCGCAAGATGCTGCGGAGCTATTCGAGAACCTTGGGGACTAGATACAGGTCGTTTTCTACCTGTGGGGCCAAGGGCTGAAATTTGGCACGCTGGTCGATTTCCTTGACCTCATCCGGGCGCAGGCGCTGGATGGCGTCCAGGGGATGGGCCATGGGTTGAATATCAGCGGTATCCACCGCCTCCATCTGGTTCACCAGATCGAGGATGCTGGATAATGATTGGGCATAGCGCGGGATGTTCTCATCGCGTATAGCCAGGCCCCCAAGATGGGCAATTTTGCGGACTTCTTCCTCACTCAAGGACATGGGATAGTCTTCCAGAGATGTTTGTTGATCCAATAACTTGGCGGAGATAGCTTGCCCGCAATCTAAGGGGCTGCTACATTGCGCGGGTTCTATATTTGTGGTCGATTCAAGGTGCCTGTGGCCAGCACAAGCCCTTATCTCGGTCAAGATTATACCCATCGAAATCTTCCATGGGTAATCACTTCACATTCGGTTCAGGACCATCATGTTTCTCAAAGGCTTTCGGGGAATCTTTTCTAACGATATATCGATTGATCTCGGTACCGCCAACACACTGATCTATGCCCGCGGCAAGGGCATCGTGCTAAACGAGCCATCGGTGGTGGCGATTCGCTATGAGGGTGGGCCGGGCGGCAATAAGCGCATTGCTGCAGTGGGGCACGAGGCCAAGCAGATGTTGGGCCGTACGCCGGGACACATTAAGGCGATACGCCCGTTGAAGGATGGGGTGATCGCGGACTTCACGGTCACCGAGAAAATGTTGCAGTACTTCATACACAAAGTGCATGAAAATCGATTTTTGCGCCCCAGCCCGCGGGTTCTGGTGTGCGTGCCTTGTGGTTCTACCCAGGTGGAGCGGCGCGCGATTCAGGAATCGGCAGCCGGTGCCGGTGCTCGCGAGGTTCATCTCATTGAGGAGCCCATGGCGGCGGCTATAGGCGCGGGTATGCCGGTGAGTGAGCCCAACGGCTCTATGGTGCTGGATATTGGCGGCGGCACCATTGAAGTGGCGGTGATTTCCCTTAATGGGGTGGTGTATTCGGAATCCGTACGCATTGGGGGCGACCGCTTTGACGAGTCGATCATCAACTACGTGCGGCGCAATTACGGCACCCTAATCGGTGAGGCCACGGCCGAGCGCATCAAGCACGAAATTGGCTCTGCCTATCCGGCCAGCGAGGTCTCAGAAATTGAGGTTCGTGGCCGTAATTTGGCGGAAGGCATCCCGCGTAGCTTCGTACTCAATAGCAATGAGATTTTGGAGGCACTACAGGAACCGCTTTCAGGCATCGTCAGTGCGGTGCGTACGGCGCTGGAGCAAACCCCGCCGGAACTGGGTGCCGATGTGGCGGAACGCGGCATGGTACTTACTGGTGGTGGTGCATTACTGCGTGATATCGATCGTTTGCTGTCAGAGGAAACCGGTATCCCGGTGCTGATTGCCGACGATCCCCTGACCTGCGTCGCCCGCGGTGGTGGCCGGGCGTTGGAGATGATGGATGATAAAGGGACTGATATTTTTTCGCTGGAATAGGTCAGGGGTGAAACAGTCGTTTACAGGTGATTTGGCGACGTTTCCGAGTATGTCTGACAGCATTCCTATCTCTCTCGTCGAGGATTTCTAAATCTACCGCAAGAAATCCATGTTTAACGAAGGTCGTGGGGCTGGCCTCCGCTTGCTTGCCTTCGTGCTGTTATCCCTGTTTTTCATGTTTGCCGATCACCGTGGCCAGTACTTGCGCGGCGTGCGCGACACCCTGTCAATCGTCATTTACCCGCTGCAATATGCTGTCAATCTGCCGACCCGTGTGGGTCATTGGGTCAGTGATAATCTGCAGAGCCGGGTCGAACTCAGCGCCCGCCTGGAAGCTGCCCGCCAGCGTCAGCTATTGGTGGAAGCCCGGTTAGAAAAATTTGAACAGCTGAAGGCCGAAAATGAACGCTTGCGGGCGTTATTGCACTCCTCTATCAAGGTGGCCGAACGGGTGTTGGTGGCCGAGCTGATGGCGGTGGACATGGATCCCTATAGTCGCCGCATAGTGCTTAACAAGGGGCGTCAGCATGGGGTGGTTTCCGGGCAGTCGCTAATCGATGCACGCGGGGTGATGGGGCAGGTGATTCACGCGGGCCCCATTTCCAGCACCGCCTTGTTGGTAACCGACCCTAATCACGCCATGCCGGTGCAGATCAACCGTAGCGGTTATCGTACCGTGGCGGTGGGTAGTGGCGTGGCCAATCAACTGACGCTTTCCCATGTTCCCAACAATGCTGATATTCAGGTGGGCGATCTGGTGACGACCTCCGGTTTGGGGCGGCGTTTTCCTGCGGGATATCCGGTGGGGCGGGTGCGGGGTATTGAGCGTGATAGCAGCCGTCCTTTTGCAAGGATAGTCGTGACCCCAAGCGCTCGCCTGGGGCGTAATCGTGAAGTGTTGTTGCTGATTCCGGTGGAGTCAGAGCCGGCCTTAAAAACACCACCTGTGCTGGAGAGCGCTTCGTGACACGGTTTGTTCGCCCCGGTTGGTGGGTGATAGCGCTCAGTTTTGCCATCGCCTTTTTTCTCACTGCTTTACCACTACCGGATTGGGCGCAAGGATGGCGTCCCGCGTGGGTGGGGCTGGTGTTGGTTTATTGGTGTATGGCGTTGCCGGAGCGGATTGGGCTGGGTTTGGCTTGGGGTGTGGGGCTATTGCTTGATGTTCTGGGCGGCACCTTATTGGGGCAGCATGCCCTGGGGTTAGTGCTGGTGGCCTACATTACGCGCAAATTGCATCTGCGTATCCGGGTGCTGCCTTTATGGCAACAGGCCGGGGGAATCTTCGCCCTGGTGGTGGGTTATCAGCTGCTGGTGCTGTGGATCAACGGTGCCTTGGGGACGCCAGTGAATGCCTGGGCCTGTTGGAGTGTGGCACTGGTCAGTATGTTGCTATGGCCATGGACCTTTGTGGTTTTGCGCGATGTCAGGCGTCGTTATGGCGTGTGCTGAGGGTTTGCTGAACCCAATTCAGGCGCGCTAGCGGGTGTCACTTAGCCTGCCACTTAAGGACCTAGCTGGAGAGTCCACACTATTTCGCAACCGGGTGCTGGTGGCGGGATTGGGCATCGCTTTATTAACCTTGGCGCTATGCGTGCGTCTGGTCTATCTGCAGTTTGTGAGCCACGAGCACTACCAGAATCTATCGCACAATAATCGGATAAATATTCTGCCATTGGCCCCGACCCGAGGGCTGATCTTCGACCGCAATGGGGTGGTGCTGGCACAAAATGCACCGACCTACAGCCTGGAGGTGGTACCGGAGGCGGTGGCCGATATGGACACCTTGTTGCGGGAATTGGGCGAGATTGTGTCTATCCGCAAGATCGATGAACAGCGTTTTCGTAAGGCCTTGAAACGCAAAAAGAGTTTTCACGGCGTGCCCTTACGCTTTCTGTTGAGCGAGAGCGAGGTGGCCAGCTTCGCGGTCAATCGTCATCGCTTTCCCGGAGTGGATATCCAGGCGCGTCTGAGTAGGGATTATCCGCTGGGCACCTTGGCGGCCCATCTGGTGGGTTATGTAGGGCGCATCAATGAGGCGGATGTGGCCAAGCTGGATACGGTGGCCTACCGGGGTACCAGCCATATAGGCAAGATTGGTATTGAGCGCAGCTATGAGGCCTTATTACATGGTAGTCCGGGTTACCAGCAGGTAGAGAGTAATGCCGCGGGGCGTACTCTGCGGGTGTTGGAGCGCACCCCGCCACGGCCTGGCAATGATTTATATTTGCATCTTGATGCCCCGTTGCAGGCCTTGGCCGAGCAATCCCTGGAGGGCTTGCGTGGTGCCATCGTTGCCATAGACCCGAATACCGGTGGGATACTCGCGCTGGTCAGCGCCCCATCCTACGATCCGAATTTGTTTGTTAATGGCATCGAGGCAAGTCGCTACCGCACCCTGCGTGATTCTCCGGCCCGCCCGCTATTTAACCGTGCATTGGATGGTCAATATCCCCCAGGTTCCACCCTCAAACCCTTTGTAGCCCTGGCAGCGTTGGAGGGGCGGCTTGAGCAAGCCGGCAAGAAGATCTTCTGTCCAGGCTGGTATCAGCTTTCCAAGGAGGGTCGAAAATATCGTGATTGGAAGAAGAGCGGACATGGGCACGTCAGTATGACCGATGCGCTGGCTCAGTCTTGTGATGTGTATTTCTATGAGATTGCACGGGCCTTGGGAATTCAGCGCATGCACGATTTCCTCGTACCTTTTGGTTTTGGTCAAAAAACCGGTATTGATCTTCCCGGGGAGGCGGCCGGATTAATGCCTTCGCCTCGCTGGAAACGCAAGGCCCGGGGCAAACCCTGGTATCCGGGTGAAACCTTGATTACTGGCATTGGCCAGGGTTTCGTATTGGCCACACCGCTTCAACTGGCTCTGGCAACCGCGTCTCTGGCTAAGATGGGGGAGCGTGTGGTGCCCCGAGTGGCGGCTCGGTCGCAGCGTTTGGAGGGTGATGAGGAAACGATTATCCCCGTACTTCAGCGATCATCCATCGCCATGGCGCGCAAGAAAAACTGGCAGCGGGTAGTCCATGGGATGGTGCAGGTAGCTCATGGTCCACGGGGTACGGCGCGGGGTTCTGGACGAGGTGCGCGCTATCGTATGGCGGGTAAAACGGGAACAGCGCAGGTATTTGGCATCCGCCAAGAGGAGGAATACAAGGAAAAAGACGTGGCCAAGCATTTGCGCGATCACGGTTTGTTTATCGTCTTTGCTCCGGTGAAAACCCCTCGCATTGCTATTGCGGTGGTGGTGGAAAATGGCGGTAGTGGTAGTCACTCCGCAGCGCCTATTGCCCGTCGTTTGCTGGATCAGTATCTCGGACAGAGGGTGGTGCCGGAGAAGCTTGCCAGCGTAGAGTCGGGAGCGGGATGAGCCTGGAAAATGAGGGTGGGCTATTAATACGTGGTGGCCCAACGCGCCTGCAGGGGCCGGTACAACAGCGTAGTTTGGCTCAGCGCTTGCACATCGATCCGCCGTTGTTGTTTGGCTTGTTGTTGTTATCCGCTATTGGTCTGATGGTGCTCCATAGTGCCAGCGGACAGAATGCACAATTACTTTTTCGTCAAGGGGTACGCCTGCTTATCGCCTTCGGGGTGATGCTGGCGGTGGCACAGATCTCGCCACGTCAGTGGTGTCGTTGGACACCATGGTTCTACGGTCTGAGTATCGCGCTGTTGCTCGCGGTTCTCGCGGGCGGGGTGATGGGAAAGGGTGCACAGCGCTGGTTGGATCTGGGCGTGCTTCGTTTCCAACCCTCGGAGATATTGAAGCTTACGGTGCCGATGATGCTGAGCGCCTACCTCGCCGAGCGTCGCTTGCCGCCACTCACCAGCCGAGTGTTTATCGCGGGTGGTTTTATTGTGCTACCGGCGGTATTGATCTTCATGCAGCCTGACCTTGGAACTGCATTGCTGGTGGCGACCTCTGGGGTCTTTGTGTTGTTTCTCGCAGGTATGAATTGGCGCCTCATCGCGGCCTTGGGATGTTGTGCGGCGGTGCTGGCTCCGGTGTCCTGGTTTTTGCTGCACGATTATCAGCGCCAACGCATCGTCAGTTTTCTTAATCCGGAGCAGGATCCTCTGGGTGCGGGCTACCATATCATCCAGTCTAAAATAGCCATTGGCTCAGGCGGGCTCTATGGCAAGGGCTGGCTCAATGGCACCCAGGCTCATCTGGAATTTCTGCCAGAACGCTCCACAGACTTTATCTTTGCGGTATTGAGTGAGGAATTCGGGCTTTTTGGGGCTTTTGCATTGTTTGCGGTTTATTTGTTTATAACCGTACGCGGGCTGCAACTTGCGCTGGAGAGCCAGGATCCATACGGACGCTTACTTGGCGGTGCGCTGGTATTGACCTTTTTCGTCTATGTGGTGGTCAATATTGGCATGGTCACGGGGGTATTGCCGGTGGTGGGAGTGCCGCTGCCGCTGGTGAGCTACGGGGGTACCTCCATGGTTTCTTTGATGGCGGCTTTCGGCATACTGATGTCGGCACATACACATCGCAGATTGCTTTCGGAGGGTAGACGAAGATGACATGGCTTCGATCCACAAGATGGTTGGTGGGGCTGACGGCGGCATTGCTCATGCTCCCTGCCCAAGCTCTCGAGCTCGGTCCCAAGGCACAGCGTTTTATTCAGCGCATGGTGACAGAGCATGGCTATGCCGAGGCCGAGGTAAGTCGCCTGCTGCGTGATTCACAGCATCAGCAATCTATTCTGGACGCCATGTCGCGCCGGGCGGAGGCGCGGCCCTGGCATGCCTATCGGCCGATCTTTCTCACCCAGACCCGCATCGACGAGGGGGCGGAGTTTTGGTCTGAGCATCGCGACACCTTGGCCAGGGCGGAAGAACTTTATGGCGTAAACGCTGAAATAATTGTCGCCATCATCGGCGTAGAAACCTTTTTTGGCCGCCGCGCCGGCAGGCATCGGGTGATCGATGCACTGGTGACCCTTGGCTTTAAACATCCCCGGCGGGGGAAATTCTTCACATCTGAACTAGAGCACTTTCTGTTGCTGGCACGGGAGGAATCCCTGGCACCACTCAAGATCCTCGGTTCCTACGCCGGGGCTATGGGCGTGCCGCAGTTTATCGCCAGCAGCTACCGACGCTACGCGGTGGATTTTGACCAGGATGGGCGGCGTGATCTCATCCATGGGGTCAATGATGCCATTGGTAGTGTGGCTAACTATCTGGCCCGCCACGGCTGGCAGCGGGGGCAATTGGTGGCGGTGCCGGCGCGGGTCGATGGCAACAAATACGCCCCATTGCTGGCGCGTGGCCTGAAGCCAAAGACGCCAATGGCGGAAATGGCCCGCTACGGTGTCTCTACTGAGGCCGTGATTCCCATCGATAGAATGGGGGCGCTGGTGGAACTGAAAAATGGCCAAGGCATGGAATACTGGCTGGGGCTGAAAAATTTTTATGTCATCACTCGTTACAACCACAGCGCCCTGTACGCCATGGCGGTGTACCAGTTGGCCGAGGAGATTCGGGCCAAGTATGCGGGCAAGGGATGAGTCTTAACTTGTGTATTCGAATAGCGCTGATTGCTGGCTTCTCGTTGCTCGCGGCCTGCGGTGGCGTGAGCCAGCGGGATGGGGCGCCGCCATTGCCCCAGGGGGCCACGGACGTTGCCGATGCAGTGCCGCGAGCCGCGCCTAAAAGCCGCTATGGAAATCCACGTTCCTACACTGTTTTTGGCAAGCGTTATTACACTTTGGATAGTAGTAATGGCTACGTGAAGCGCGGCATTGCCTCTTGGTATGGCAGCAAGTTTCATGGCCGGCGCACCTCCAGCGGCGAAACCTACGATATGTATGCCATGACTGCGGCCCATAAGACCCTGCCACTGCCCACTTACGTACAGGTAACCAACTTAAGTAATGGGCGGCGCGTGGTGCTGAAGGTGAATGACCGCGGCCCCTTTCATGAAAACCGGATTATCGACCTCTCCTATGTGGCAGCGGCCAAATTAGGAGTGCTCAAGCGCGGCACGGCGATGGTGGAGGTGCGGGCCATCGGACCGGATGGAAGTCCGTCCGTGGTGTCGGTGTCTACAACCCCGACACCCACTGCGAGCATTGGAATGTTTGTTCAGGCGGGGGCCTTTGTCGAGGCGGCTAACGCAAAACGTCTACGCGATCGTTTACGATCCCTGACCGCCTACACGGTGTGGATTGATCAGGTGGAGCAGGGGGAGAATGCCCTGTACCGTGTGCGCCTTGGCCCGGTGGAAGGGGTGGATCAGGTGGATCGCCTGATCGCAAATCTAACTGGTCTCGGAATTTCTGGCATACGCTTGTTGCTTGAATAGAACGGAAAGTCCTTAGCCCTCAACGTGTGAATTACATGCAAAAAAAATTATTTAATCTCCTGCTTTTGCTTCTTTGCAGCAGTTTCGCAAGCCTCCTGCCGGCGGCGGCACTACCCATGCCAGCGCCACCCAAGATCGGTGCGAGCGCCTATTATCTGATGGATTTCCACAGCGGCCGGGTGCTCGCATCGGCCAAGGAAAAGGCTCGGGTGGCGCCTGCCAGTCTGACCAAGATGATGACGGCCTATGTTATTTTTTCCGAGTTAGGCCAGGGCAATATCAGCCTTAGCGATGCGGTGCCGGTGAGTGAAAAGGCGTGGCGCATGGGTGGCTCGCGGATGTTTATCGAGGTGGGTAAACGGGTGCCGGTGGAGCAGTTGCTCAAGGGCGTGATCATTCAGTCCGGCAATGACGCCAGTGTGGCTCTGGCTGAGTTCGTCGCCGGTTCCGAGGATGCCTTTTCCCAGTTGATGAATCAGTATGTGCAAAAGTTGGGGATGACCGATACCCATTTCGTCAACGCCACGGGCCTGCCCGATCCGGAGCACTATAGTTCAGCGCTGGATCTAGCCACTCTGGCGCGTGCATTGATTCGGGACTTTCCGGATCACTACGCCTGGCACCGCCAACGTTCCTTTGTGTTTAACGGCATTACTCAGTACAACCGCAACAAATTGCTATGGCGGGATGACTCCGTGGACGGGGTGAAGACCGGGCATACGGATGCCGCTGGCTACTGCCTAGTGGCCTCGGCCGAGCGCAAGGGTATGCGTCTAATCTCGGTGGTGTTGGGTACTGGTAGCGAGAAGGCGCGGGCCAGGCATAGCCAGACCCTGCTTAACTACGGCTTTCGTTTTTTTGAGACTCATAAGCTCTACGGCGCAGCCGAGGGTCTGACCAATCCGCGGGTCTGGCAGGGGGACGTCGAACATGTTGAGCTGGGCTTGCAGGTCCCCCTGTATGTCACCATTCCGCGCGGACAATATAAAAGCTTGAAAGCAAGTATGGAGGTCGATGCGCACCTGGTGGCACCGGTTGCCAAGGGCCAGTCACATGGCGTGGTGCGCGTTAACCTGGGCGATACCCTAGTGGTGGAACGGCAGTTGGTGGCCTTGCAAACGGTGGCGGAGGGCGGTTGGTGGCAGCGCCTCTCGGACCGTGTTCTGTTGATGTTTGAGTGAGGCGTTTATGTCGATAGTCTATTTGAACGGAGATTTTGTGCCACTGGATGAAGCCCGGGTGCCGGTGCTCGACCGTGGTTTTATGTTTGGTGACGGGGTCTATGAGGTGGTGCCGGTGTATGCGGGGCAGCCCTTCCATGCCGAGCGACATATGGAGCGGCTGGAAAACAGCCTAGCGGCGATTCGTATCGACAATCCGCTGCCGCGCGAGCATTGGCTGGAACTGCTAACGGAATTGGTCGCCCGCAATGTTGGCGGTGAGTGTAGCCTCTATCTGCAAGTTACCCGTGGCGTTGCCAAGCGCGAGCATGCCTTCCCCGCGCAAGCGACGCCCACTGTCTTCGTTATGTGCAATTCGCGGCATCCGGCTCATCCTGAAGGTGTGAGCGCGGTGTTGCGTGAGGACTATCGCTGGGGCCGTTGCGATATCAAGGCCATCGCCTTGCTGGCCAATGTGCTGCTGCGCCAAGAGGCGGTAGAGGCTGGGGCCGACGAGACTATTTTATTCCGTGATGGCGCCATTACCGAGGCGGCGGCGAGCAGTGTCTTTGTGGTGCGTGAGGATTTTATCGTGACCCCGCCGAAAAGTGTGATGTCACTGCCTGGAGTGACCCGTGACCTGTTGCTGGAGATTCTCGATGATGCCGGTTTGCCCTGTATCGAGGGGCGGATCAAGGTTGAGGATTTACGTACTGCCGATGAGATTTGGTTGACTGGTTCCTCCTTGGAGGTGGCACCAGTGATCCAACTGGAAGGGCAGCCGGTGGGTCATGGCAAGCCCGGTATGGTCTGGAAAAGGGCCTGGAAGGAGTTTCAGAAGCACAAGGCTCAGGTGCTACAAACAGCGTGAGTTTCTAACCATGCTACGCCCATTGACCGTGCGTCGCCTGGGGCTATGTAACTACGAGTTGGTTCGACAGGCGATGCGGGACTATACGGAGGCCCGGGGTCGCGCCGACGGCGATGAGATCTGGCTGCTGGAACATCCCCCCATCTTTACCCTGGGGCGTGCCGGGGCCAGAGAACATCTGCTGGCACCGGGAGATATTCCGGTGCTGCGGGTGGAGCGAGGTGGGCAGGTAACCTACCACGGGCCGGGGCAACTGGTGGTGTATGTATTGTTTGACCTGCATGCGGCGGGGCTGTCGGTGCGGCAGTTGGTCCAAGGCCTGGAGCAGGCGGTGATCGATATGCTTGCGGCGGTGGGAATTAACGGTAAGCGTCGTTCTGGTGCTCCCGGAATCTATGTGGCTGGGCGCAAGGTAGCGGCCCTTGGTCTGCGTATCCGCCGTGGCTGCAGTTACCACGGTCTGGCACTTAATGTCGCCATGGATCTTGAGCCCTATCAACGTATCCATCCCTGTGGCTATTGCGATCTGGAGGTGACTCAGTTATGCGATTTGGGTTTGGACTGGAGCGTAGCGAAAGCGGGGGAGGCGCTGGTGCAAAGTCTGGCGGCAAATTTTGATTATGAGTTGCTAGACGGTGGTCAGATATTGCCTGTTCAAGGTGCGGCGTGATCCACTTTTTCTTGTCTCGTTTGCTGAGTGCGGCAATTGCAGTGGCGGGGGTTAGTTGCCTGGTTTTCCTGCTTATTCATATTGTCCCCGGGGATCCGGTGGAAGTGATGCTCGGTGAGAGTGCGCCCGCCGCAGACCGGGCTGCTTTACGCCAATCTATGGGGTTGGATCGTCCACTGCAAGTGCAACTCGGGCATTACTTAAGCGGCTTGCTGCACCTTGATTTAGGGCAATCCTTACATTCCCGCAGACCGGTGCGTGAGGTGCTGCAAGAGCGCATACCCGCCACCGTAAAGCTCGGGTTGGCGGCCCTGGCTGTGGCGCTATTGATTGCCTTGCCTTTGGGCATCCTGGCGGCCCTCAAGCAGGGTAGTCGCTGGGATATGGGAGCCATGGGGTTTTCCATGCTGGGCGTCTCTATCCCCAATTTTGTGCTCGGGCCAATACTTATCATGGTGTTTTCAGTGTGGCTAGGCTGGTTCCCGGTCAGTGGCACAGGGGGCTCGGGTGCCTTGGTGTTGCCAGCGCTGACCCTGGGTACCGCGCTAGCGGCTATTTTGTCACGCATGGTGCGCTCGACTCTGCTTGAAGTGCTAGGAGAGGACTACATCCGCACCGCCCGGGCCAAGGGTTTGGGGGAGTCCGCCGTGGTGCTACGCCACGCCTTGCAAAATGCCGCTTTGCCGGTGGTGACCATCCTTGGTTTGCAGCTCGGCACCCTGCTTGGGGGAGCGGTGATCACCGAGATGGTATTTGCCTGGCCGGGCATCGGTCAGTTGACGGTTGAGGCGATTCAGCGCCGTGATTATCCAGTTTTGCAGGCCTGTATTCTGGTGATTAGCGTGGCTTACGTGCTGGTGAATACCGCAACCGATCTGATTTATGCACTGTTGGACCCGCGTATCCGCTTAGGAGATGGGCAGTGAGAGTCATCCCCGTTTTCATTCTATTGGTTTGGGCTTTGTGCGCCCTGGGCGGTCCGCTATTGCCACTGGACCCTAATGCGGTGGATTTGCCACGCATACTTGCGGCGCCCGGAGTGGATAGTTGGCTCGGCCATGATGAACTTGGGCGGCCGGTGTGGGAGCGCGTGGTGGTGGGGGCGCGCACCTCTTTTATGGTGTCGGTGCTGGTGGTGATGATTGCCCTGAGCTTCGGCACCTTGATAGGCACCCTGAGTGCCTGGAGCGGTGGTTTATGGGATCACCTGACAGTCCGTGTTATCGATATTTTCCTGGCCTTCCCAGGCATCTTGCTTGCCATTGCCCTTTCCGGCGTACTGGGGCCCGGCGAGGAGAACGTCATCATCGCCCTGTCGGTGGTGGGCTGGGTGGGTTTCGCCCGTTTGGCCCGTGCCCAGACGCTCTCGCTTAAGCATCGCGAGCATGTGCGCGCGGCGCTGGCCCTGGGTAGTGGCACCTGGAGGATATTGGCGCGCCACCTGATTCCGTTATTAGCGGCGCCATTGATAGTCGAGGCGACCTTTGCGGTGGCCGGTGCGGTGATTGCCGAGGCCGGGCTTTCTTTTCTCGGCTTGGGGGTACAACCGCCAGCGGCTTCCTGGGGCAGCATGCTGCGCGATGGCACCCGCTACCTGCTGGTGGCACCGCACTTGGTGTTGGCGCCGGGAGCGGCGATATTAGCGGTGGTATTGGCGGTGAATCTGCTGGGAGATCGCCTGCGCGACAAGCTTGATGTAAAGACTCGAAAGTAACGCGATCGGTGCAGGCTATTCGATGACGAAATCAGTGAAATACACGGCCTCTATTTGTGACTCCCCAGTTTCTTCCGTCAATATCTCTTGAATGATTGCCAGGATATCGCCCTGTAGTTTCTTCTTGCCTTTCAGGGTTTTTAGCGTGCTGTAGCTCTGGTCTCCCATCAGTAGCAATATCTGGTGTCGCAGTGCCGGTAAATGATATTGGGCCTGCTTGATGCCTTCGGGGCCTCGGCTCATGACCTGTGCTGTGAGCATGAGGAAATGGGAGCGGCCTCGGCTTTGCAGATTGGCCACCAGATCTGGGCGCAATTTGTAATATTTGGCCTCGGCGGGCGTATCCTCTTCCGCCGCCTTTAGGCCGGTACTGAGCAGGAGCACCAGCAGAGTGAAGCTGGTTCCCACTAGCCGCACGATGAATGGTCTAATCATTTTCTATTTTCCCTGAGTCGCTTGATAAGGCATGGTGGATGCCAGCACGAATTCCTACGCTAGCTTGGCTAGCGGCCCTAAATGCCGAATCTTGAATTGGAAATATAGCGATGACCCTTGGTCCAGTTATGCTCGATCTCGAGTCCGCGGAGCTTGATGCCGAGGAGCGGGAATTGTTGCTCCATCCATTGGTGGGTGGGGTGATTCTATTCAGTAGAAATTATCGGGATCCAGAGCAATTACAGTCCCTGGTATCGCAGATTCACGGCTTGCGTACGCCGCAATTATTGGTCGCCGTGGATCAAGAGGGTGGTCGGGTGCAGCGTTTTCGCCAAGCCTTTACGCCCTTGCCTGAGCCGGCGCGCCTGGGCTCATTGTATGACGAGGATCCGGAGCAAGCGCTGGCTATGGCCAGGCACTTTGGCTGGCTGATGGCGGTGGAGTTGCGCGTGCTAGGGATCGATATCAGCTTTGCGCCGGTGCTGGATGTACGCAAGGTGAAAAGCCGGGTGATCGGTAACCGCGCCCTGCACCGCAATCCGGAGATAATCGCTCGCCTTGGGCGCATGCTCATGCGCGGGATGGGGCAGGCCGGGATGGCGGCAGTTGGTAAACATTTCCCTGGCCACGGGTCGGTGAAAGAAGATTCCCACACCAGCTTGCCGGTGGATAAACGTAATCTGGAAACCATCCGTCTCGACGATATGCTGGCCTTTGAGCGCATGTTTCATTATGGCTTGCCCGCGATCATGCCAGCCCATGTGCTGTACCCGGAGGTGGATAGCTATCCAGCCGGTTTTTCTCGCATTTGGCTACAGAATATTTTACGTAGCCAGCTCAATTTTCAGGGCGCCATATTTAGCGACGATCTAACCATGGCGGGTGCGGCCGTGGGGGGCAATCCACCGGAGCGCGCGGAGCTGGCCCTAGGCGCTGGCTGCGATATGGTGCTGGTTTGCAATGATCGGCTTGGTGCAACGCAGATTCTCGATGAGTTAAAGCCGGAGCATCTTGCCGTGACCTCATCTCGTCTGGCTCGTTTGCACGGTCGTCATCCGCTGCAGCGGAAATCGGTGCTAGCGAGTACAGCGTATCAGCAGGCGGTAACAATGCTTTCCAGCTTGCATCAGGAGCTGGAACTGGACTTTGGGGAGGATGTGCCGGCATGACAATACTTGCGCCGATGGCTGAGGTTCGGCACTGATGGAAATCTCGGAGCAAAAGATTGCGGCCCTTGTCAGCACCGCAACCGGGCAAGCGTTTAACATCAATACTATTCGCCCTATCGGTGGCGGCTGCATTAACTCGGCCTATCTGTTGGAGGGCCAGGGTGTGCGTTATTTTCTTAAGCTAAACCGGGCAGAGGAGCTGGAGATGTTCCGCGCGGAGAGCGAGGGCTTGGAAGAGATGGAGAGCAGCGGGGCTATTCGAGTGCCTCATCCCGTGTGTAGCGGCACGGTGGACGGGATGGCCTACCTGGTGATGGAGTATATCGATTTTGGCTCGGCTCACAGTGACAGCGCCCAACGTCTGGGCAGGCAGTTAGCGGCTATGCATCGTTATAGTCGGGAGCAATTTGGTTGGCATAGGGACAACACCATAGGCTCAACGCCGCAGCCCAATGATCTGCTGGAAAACTGGATCGATTTCTATCGCGAGCGGCGCCTACTTTTTCAGGTGGAATTGGCGGTCAGGCGTGGTGCGAGCCGTGCCCTGGAACTCAAGGCGGATCGACTGGCTACGGCCTTGGGGCTATTTTTTGATGGCTATCGGCCAGTGGCGAGCTTGCTGCATGGCGATCTGTGGTCGGGAAATTATGCCCTCGACTCGAAGGGTGCCCCGGTGTTGTTTGATCCGGCGGTGTACTTTGGTGATCGCGAGGCCGATCTGGCGATGACCGAGCTGTTTGGTGGTTTCTCTTCTGAATTCTATGCGGCTTACTGCGAAGCGTGGCCGTTAGATGAAGGATACGGTCGGCGCAAAACTCTCTACAACCTCTATCACATCCTCAACCACTATAATTTGTTTGGTGGGGGCTATTTATCGCAGGCAGAGGGAATGCTGGATCAATTGCTCTCAGAGATTTAATTAATCTCTGAGAGCATGGTGCCGGGAGGTGTTTCGCCGCCATACTCTGGCCCTTCATTAGCACTCATACTGCGGTTTTCATTAAACCATTCCCCAAGGTCGATGCTGCGGCAGCGTTCGCTGCAGAAGGGGCGCCAGGGATTTTTTGTGGACCATTCGTGCGGGTGACCGCAGCTTGGGCATTTTATCTGCGTCATGAATTAGGTGGCTCTCACAGGGTGCAGCAATGCAGGCCAAAATCTACGTTCTCAGATATCTGGGTTGGTCGCTCATTGGCATTATCCTGACCTAACATACGGATACTCAGACGATGCCGGCCAGCACTGATTTCGGGAAACCAAGGGGCTTCGGCGGGTAGTTGGACACGGATCAGCTGGCAGGGTGTATTG
This sequence comes from Gammaproteobacteria bacterium, assembly GCA_021773645.1. GTDB lineage: Bacteria > Pseudomonadota > Gammaproteobacteria > HK1 > HK1 > JAJFJV01. The sequence goes on along the minus strand of JAJFJU010000026.1, from coordinate 200,281 downwards.
TGATCCAAGCTACGCTGGAAGAAGCCATTGCGGGCGCTCTCCTGGCTTGGTACCGCGCTTTCCCGCGTGAGCTTAAGGCAGAGCTTTACCACCTGGCCTATCTCGTTAAAGGCGGTAGCCCAGTCGTGCAGGTCCGTGAGCCGCTGTGCCGCCGGTGTTTGTAACCAGTAGTGATAAGTCGGCAGATCAAAATCACAGGTGCCAGCGGGAATACTGATGCGTTGGCAGACGGTGTTGAGTAATTCGCTGTTTTTCAAAGGCTGAGCAAGGCCATTTTCCCGGCCACGCAAGGATTGTAATAAGCCTTGAACCTGACTGTGGATGGTATTCAGGCGCGCGGGGTCGACGCCAGGATTTTGGTATAACGCGGCAAGGGTGCTGGCATGGCGCTCCAACTCCTTGATAAATTCGGTCTTCAGATCACTGCGTGAGAGCAGGGCCTGAGTTTCCAGAATACTTTCCAGGGTGGCACGGTTTGACCATTGGTCAGGCACATCAATGCGGGCATGGATGCGATCAAGCAGATACTCGATACGCAGCAGCGAACGCATGCGCTCATTGAGCGGTTGTTCGTAGATGACGGTATCGCTGGACATGATTGCCGTGCGGGTCTTCCCATGTGATTTCAATTCAACTTCCCGATACTGACACACCGAGAGGGGAAATACTAAGCGCTGGTTAGCGTGCGATGCACACTATGCGGTATTCATTCCACCGAGCTGTAAATAGCATTGATGCAGAGCCTGAACGGCTCGTTCCAGACTCTGCCAATCCTGATTATTGTCCAGCACGTCATCAGCGGCTGCCAGCCGTTTCTCCCGGCTGACTTGGCTAGCTAGGATGTGGGCAACATGTTCATGCGAGACGCCATCACGGTTCATCACCCGAGTTATCTGAAGCTCAGTCTCAACATCAACCACCAGTATCCGGTCGAGCATTTCCCTATAACCGGTTTCCAGCAAAAGGGGGATGACCAGAATGCAATAACTGCTCTGCAGCGAGGCGATAAATGCCTCTATTCGGATACGAATTTTTGGGTGCAGGATGGCTTCCAAACGCGCCTTGTCAGTGGCATTGGAAAAGATCCGGTGACGCATCCTGGCACGGTCCAGCTGGCCCTCAGTGGTCAATATTTCAGGGCCAAAGGTGGCGGCAATCTCCGTTAGCGCGGGCTCTCCAGGCTGAACCAATTCGAGCGCGAGTTGATCCGCGTCAATGATTGGCACGTCTAACTCTAAAAAATAGTCTGCGACCACACTTTTGCCACTGCCGATGCCGCCGGTTAGGCCGATGACGAGAGGCCTTTTCACCCAGATCGGTTGCTGGCACGGACGCTCATGCTAGCCCACTCCATTGCAGATAGGCGTGGTTCAAATCATCACCCCAGTACAAGGTGATCCAGCCAGCTAGTGCCAGGTAGGGACCAAAAGGGATGGGTAGGCTACGCTCTCTTCCCGCTACAGCAATCAGGGCCATGCCGATAATCGCCCCTGCCAAGGACGATAGCAGGATAACGGCAGGTAGCGCGTGCCAGCCTAGCCAGGCACCGAATACGGCCAGTAGTTTAAAGTCGCCATAACCCATACCTTCTTTACCCGTGAGCAGCCGAAAGGCGTGAAATACCAGCCAGAGGCTGCCGTAGCCCGCGATGGCACCAATGACTGCGGATTCGAGGGTAGTAAAAATCTCAAAGAGATTAAGAGCTAGACCTAGCCAGAGCAGGGGCAAGGTGATGGAATCAGGTAGCAGTTGGTGGTCAAAGTCGATAAAGCTGGCGGCAATGAGCGCCCATCCCAGAATCATTGCCGCTGCTGCGGCGGGGGCGAAACCGAAATGCCATGCGGCCCCTGCTGCAACCAGGCCCCCGAGGATTTCCACCAGCGGGTAACGCAGGGGAATGGAGCTGTTGCAGGCCGAGCAGCGGCCTCGCAAGCACAGGTAGCTGAGTATCGGGACATTTTCCAGCGCGGTGATACCGTGGCCACACTTGGGGCAGCGTGAGCGTGGGTGCATCAAGCTTAGCTCTGCTTCCTCAGCCGGTGTGGTGTCTTCTTCACCGGCCAGCAGCTGAGTGCATTGATCACGCCATTCGTTCTGGAGCATCAGTGGAAGGCGGTGGATGACTACATTGAGGAAGCTACCAATCAGTAAACCCAGCAGGCTGGCACATAGCACAAAGGCCCCAGGCTGGGATTGTAGGTAGACAGTGAGGCTCATTCAGGAAGCAGGTCGTAGCAGGGTGCGGATTAGATGTGGCTTAGACCACTTGGCCCATTTTGAAGATTGGCAGATACATGGCGATGACCAGGCCACCAATGAGCACGCCCAATACCGCCATGATCAGCGGTTCCATCAGACTGCTCATGGCATCCACCGCGTTATCTACTTCTTCCTCGTAAAAATCCGCAATCTTGCCAAGCATGTGATCGATGGAGCCTGATTCCTCACCGATGGCGACCATCTGTACCACCATATTTGGGAATAGCTTGGTTTCCCGCATGCAGACCTGTAACTGAGTGCCAGTGGCAATGCCGTCACGCATTTTGTAGATGGCATCGGAGTACACGATGTTACCCGCCGCACCTGCCACCGAGTCCATGGCCTCTACTAGAGGAACGCCCGCGGCGAACATGGTGCCCAGGGTGCGAGCGAAGCGGGCCAGGGTTGCCTTGACCAGGATGGCCCCAAAGATGGGCATTTTTAATGAGATGCGTTGCAGCAGGTGGCGGAAGGACTTGCTGCGTCGTTTTCCCTCACCAAAGGCCCAGATGGCACCCCCGACACCGCCGAAGATGAGATACCAGTAGGCGACAAAAAAGTTGGACATGTTGACTACCACTACGGTCATGGCGGGCAGGTCGGCACCAAAGTCCGCGAACAGAGCGGCAAACTGGGGGATCACGAAGATCATTAGCACGGCGGTAACTACGAAGGCCATTACCAGCACCGCGATGGGATAGAACAGGGCCTTCTTGATCTTGGCTTTGATCGCCTCAGTTTTTTCCTTGTAGGTGGCGATCTTATTCATCAGATCTTCGAGGATACCGGCGGCTTCACCGGCCTGAATCAGGTTGACATAGAGATCATCAAAATAGAGCGGGTGCTTGGCCAATGCCTCTGCCAGGCGGTTGCCCGCTTCCACATCGGCTTTAATGGCCAGGATGAGTTCCTGCATTTTAGGATTTTCATGTCCCCGTCCGACGATCTCGAAGGACTGCACCAGGGGGACACCGGCAGACATCATGGTGGACATCTGGCGGCTGAAAATGGCGATATCCCTAGGGGTAATCGGTTTTCCACTATTGCCGCCAAATAGGGGCTTGGGCTTTTTCTTAACCTTCAGGGGATTAACACCCTGACGTCTCAGTACGGCCTTGATTAAGGCATCGCTGGTACCGGACATTTCGCCTTTGACCCGCTTGCCCGCACGATCCATGCCCTCCCACAGGAACATGACACTTTTTATTTCGGCCTGGGCCATGGTCTACTCCTGGGTTACCCGGTTGATCTCTTTAAGATCCGTCATGCCATCCTTGACCTTTTTCAGTGCCGATTGGCGGATGTCGGGGATCCCCTCTCGTTGGGCTTGGTCCGCCAGATCAATGGCGTTGCGGCCTTCCATAATCAGGCGTTTCATCTCATCAGAGATAGGCATCACCTGGTAGATCCCCACCCGCCCCTTGTAGCCGCCATTACACTGATCACAGCCCACCGCCTCATGGATGGTGAGTCCGCTCTCCACTTCCTCTTCGGTAAAACCCTCGGCCAACAAGGCCTTCTTCGGGATATCGATGGGGCGTTTGCAGTTACTGCACAGACGTCGTGCTAGACGCTGGGCGGTGATGATATTGACCGCCGTGGCAATGGCAAAGGGGGCAATGCCCATGTCGATCATGCGGGTCAGAGTCTGGGGCGCATCATTGGTATGCAGGGTAGACATCACCATATGTCCGGTCTGAGCGGCCTTAATGGCGATGCCGCCAGTGGTCATATCACGAATCTCGCCCACCAGGATGATGTCCGGGTCTTGGCGCAAGAAGGCCTTGAGGGCTTTCTCAAAGCTCATCCCGGTCTTTTCGTCCACCTGTACCTGATTGACACCCGCCAGATTGATTTCCACCGGGTCCTCGGCGGTGGAGATGTTTACATCTTCGGTATTGAGAATATTGATGCCGGTATACAGCGATACGGTCTTGCCGCTGCCGGTGGGGCCGGTAACGAGAAACATGCCATAGGGTTTGTTCAGGTTTTCCAGAAAGATTTCTTTCTGGAAGTCCTCATAGCCCAGTGCATCGAGGGGGATGCTCATGCTGGAATCGAGGATACGCATGACGGTTTTTTCACCGAACAGCGTTGGGCAGGTGCTAACGCGGAAATCCACTGACTTGCTCTTGGAAAGCTTCAGTTTGATGCGCCCATCCTGAGGGATTCGTCGCTCGGATACATCCAGTCGTGCCATGACTTTAATGCGTGAGGCAATCTTGCCGGACAGGGCCAGCGGTGGCCGTGCCGTCTCGGTGAGCATGCCGTCCAGGCGCAGACGAACGCGAGAGAATTTTTCATAGGGCTCGATATGGATATCCGAGGCGCCTTTCTTGATGGCGTCGAGCAGGATCTTGTTAACGAAGCGCACCACGGGCGCATCGTCCACCTCCAATGCATCGTCCTCGGCAGGGGCCTGCTCTTCGCCCACTTCCAAATCATCGAAGTCTTCTAAATCGTCGTCACCACCAAAATCCGCCATGGAGGTGTCGGCTGCCTCCAGCGCAGTGTCGATAGCCTTGGAGAGTTTGTCCTCCTCTACCAGGATGGCTTCAATATTGGTTCCAGTGTGGAACTTGATTTCATCCAGAGCCTGAAGATTGGTGGGATCAGAGACTCCGATGAAGAGACGATTGCCGCGTTTATGCAGAGGTAATGCGTGGTGTTGGCGGATTAGCTTTTCTTCCACCAGCTTGGTGACGTCCTGATCGAGGGTCAGGGCATCGATATCGATGAGCGGCTGGCCAAATTCCTCGGCCGCCGCTTGGGCGATCGCCTTGGCGTTTGCCAGTCCCTTGCTCACCACATAGGAAACAAAGGGAACCCGCTCTTTGAGCGCATCCTGAAAAGCCTGACTGGCCTCTTCTTCGCCTAGCAGACCTTCCTGCACCAGTTTGCGGCCGAGGCCACCCAGGTGAATTTTGTTATTCGAGATCGCCATGGAGGACTGCGCATCTCCCTTAGTCGGTGCTCCACAATCGGCTCAATAGTAGTGGATAAGTCCTTATTTGGCCACAGGAAAGCAGCGGCCTATTTTTGTGGATGCATGCCGATGCACAGGGTGTTGCATCTCTTCAGGCGGCGTTGGGTGCTTGTTTGTGAAACTCTGGGCTATCTCCTTCCCAGTCCACGATGATTAGATCCCTCGCGGCATAGTCGCCCCTGAGCAGTGCCTGGGCCAGCGGATTCTCCAGGCGGTTCTGAATCACACGTTTTAGAGGGCGTGCACCAAAGGCCGGGTCATACCCCTCAGTAGCGAGCCGTGTCAGCGCCTTTGCGGATACGCGGAGGTCCATGTTTTGTGCTTGCAGGCGCGCTCGCAGATGCTCTACCTGGAGTGCTGCAATGGCGCCGATCTGTTGCTGCCCCAGGGGATGGAAAACCACCAGATCATCGATGCGATTGATGAATTCCGGGCGAAAATGGGATTTCACTACTTCCAGTACTGCGGCTTTCATGGTGGCGTAATTTTCCTCTCCCGCCAGCTCCTGAATCGCCTCGGATCCAAGGTTTGAGGTCATTACCAGGATGGTATTTCGAAAATCCACGGTACGGCCATGACCATCCGTGAGGCGGCCATCCTCCAGCACCTGCAACAGGATGTTGAAGACCTCTGGATGGGCCTTTTCCAGTTCGTCCAGCAGGATCACCGAGTAGGGTTTGCGCCGCACCGCCTCGGTGAGATATCCCCCTTCCTCGTAGCCGACGTAGCCCGGCGGTGCACCGATGAGGCGCGCGACCGCGTGTTTCTCCATGAATTCCGACATATCAAGGCGGATGATGGCCTCCTCACTATCGAAGAGAAAATCGGCCAGTGCCTTAGTCAACTCGGTCTTGCCCACGCCCGTGGGGCCAAGAAACAGGAAGGAGCCGTTGGGGCGCTTCGGGTCGGCGAGTCCTGCACGGGAACGGCGGATAGCATCGGCAATGGCGTTCACCGCCTCCTCTTGGCCCACCACTCGTTGGTGTAGGGCTTCTTCCATGCGCAGTAATTTGTCTCGCTCCCCTTCAAGCATCGCGGTGACGGGTATGCCGGTCCACTTGGATAAGACTTCTGCTATCTCTTCTTCGGTGACCGCATTGCGCAGTAGCTGCATCTTCATAGGCTCTGCATCAGCCGAGGCTTGTAACTGTTTTTCCAGCTCCGGGATGCGTCCATACTGCAATTCCGACATGCGGGTGAGATTGCCGGCCCGGTGTGCGCTTTCCAGTTCCAGGCGGGCCTGTTCAAGGCCTTCCTTGATGTGTTGGCTACCGTTCAGCGCGGCCTTCTCGGCCTTCCAGATTTCCTCCAGATCGGCGTATTCCTTTTCCTGCGCTGAGATTCTGTCGGCCAGCTGTCCTCGCCGCTCCAGTGAGGCAGGATCCGTTTCCTTCTTCAGGGCCTCGTGTTCGATCTTCAGTTGAATAAGGCGGCGTTCCAGGTGGTCCATGGCCTCGGGTTTGGAGTCAATTTCCATGCGGATACTGCTGGCTGCTTCATCGATAAGATCAATCGCTTTATCGGGTAATTGGCGATCACTGATATAGCGTTGTGACAAAGTGGCGGCGGCGATAATGGCCGGGTCGGTGATATCCACCCCATGGTGGATCTCGTAGCGTTCCTTTAGCCCACGCAGGATGGCAATGGTGTCCTCCACCGTGGGTTCGATGACTAGGACCTTCTGGAAGCGCCTTTCCAACGCCGCATCCTTTTCGATATACAGGCGATATTCATCCAGAGTGGTGGCGCCCACGCAATGCAGATCGCCCCGTGCCAGCGCGGGCTTGAGCATATTGCCTGCGTCCATGGCCCCCTCGGCCTTGCCCGCACCGACCATGGTATGTAGTTCATCGATAAACAGGATGACTTGGCCTTGTTCTTTCTCAAGCTCCTTTAGGACCGCTTTGAGGCGCTCTTCAAATTCACCACGGAACTTGGCGCCGGCAATGAGAGCGCCGAGGTCTAGCGATAGCAGGCGTTTACTTTCTAACCCTTCGGGAACTTCACCGTTGATGATGCGCTGTGCCAGCCCTTCGGCAATGGCGGTTTTGCCCACACCGGGTTCACCGATGAGTACCGGATTGTTCTTGGTGCGTCGTTGCAGTACCTGAATGGTGCGACGAATCTCGCTGTCGCGGCCCACTACAGGGTCGAGTTTTCCCTGCTCCGCACGTTCAGTAAGATCGATGGTATAGCGCTCCAGCGCCTGACGATTTTCCTCTGCCCCCGGCTCGTTCACTTGCTCGCCCCCGCGTAGGCGTTCCACCGCCGTGTCTAACGCGTCTTTGTTGACGCCGTTGTCGCGCAACAGGCGTCCGAGTGTTCCCTTGTCGGCAATGGCGGCGAGAGCAAACAGCTCGCTGGAGATGTACTGATCCTTTCGATCCTGAGCCAGCTTGTCGGTGATATTAAGCAGGCGCAGCAGTTGGTTAGAGGGCTGCACATCGCCATCGCTGCCCTCAACCCGAGGCAGGCGCTCCAGCATTTCACCGAGTTGGGTGCCTAAGGTATTCAGATCACCTCCGGCTTGCTGCAGCAAGGTGCGCACACTGCCGCCGGGCTGATTGAGCAATGCCTCCATCAGGTGCAGCGGTTCGATGAATTGCTGGTCACGCCCTACGGCAATGCTCTGGGCATCGGCGAGGGCCATCTGGAATTTGCTGGTCAGTTTGTCGTTACGCATGGGGCTGGGCCTGTGAATTTGTATCCTTTACAAACATGCGGACGTTTCAGACAGATTCAAGGCAGCAAGTAGACTGGGCCGTCAGTGGTGCGGGTGGTTTATCCAGATGAGGCTGGCCATACGTCCGCAGATGCCGTTGCGGCGAAAGGAGTAGAAGTGCTCAGCCTCACTGTAGGTGCAGTGATCGCCTCCATAGGTGTGGTTAACGCCTGCCCTTTGCAGGCTTAGGCGGGCGAGTTGATAGAGATCTGCGTGCCAGCCAGCGCCGCTGGCAGGGTTAAAAGCGTTTGCCGTTGCCGCGTCCTTTATCAGGAAAGTTTCTCGTACCTCATTACCCACCACGTAGGCGCGGGGGCCGATGGCGGGTCCGAGCCAGGCGAGTAGTGAAACCGGGTCGGTGCCCAGACGTGCCACGGTGGCCTCAATGATCCCCGCGGCTATCCCGCGCCAGCCCGCGTGCACCGCTGCCACTCGGGTGCCTGCAACATCGCATAACAATACCGGTAGACAGTCGGCCCCTAACACCACACAGACCTCGCCCACACGCTGGCTGATGCAGCCATCGGCGGGGATATCTGCTTGGTGTTCCGATGCCAAAATCACCCGTTTACTATGTTGTTGGGAGAGCCACAGCGGTGGTTGCTCGAGTGCCAGAGTGGTGCTGAGAATACCGCGGTTTTCCGTTACTGCCGATTCATCATCCCCGACCGCAGCGCCAAGGTTGAGGCCTTCATAAGGGCCGGTGCTGACGCCCGCTGCACGGGTCGTGCTGCATGCGTGGACATGTTTGGGGGCTGGCCACGAGGGGGTGATCCACGGTGTGGCCGTTGCTTTGCTCACGCCCTTTTGTCTGCCTCGCCGAGCACATTCAGCAGCGCCTGCATATCGGCAGGCAAAGGGGCCTCAATGCGCAGGTTTTTAGCCGTGCCCGGATGCTCGAATTCCAGCGCGCAGGCATGCAAGGCCTGGCGATGGAAGGTGCGTAAGGCCTGCTCCAGTTCGTTACTGGCGCCAGGGGGAATATGCAATCGGCGGCCATAGGCGGGGTCACCGAGCAGCGGATGGCCGATATGACTCATATGAACCCGAATCTGATGGGTGCGGCCACTTTCCAGGGCCAGTGAAAGCAGGGTGTGGGCGGGGAAATGTTGCTGCACGCGATAGTGGGTGAGCGAGGCACGTCCTCGTTGTACCACTGCCATATGGGTACGGTTCTTGGGGTGGCGGCCGATGGGGGCGTCGACGAAGCCACCGGCAATGATGCGCCCCACTACAATGGCGGCGTATTGGCGATGAATTTCACGTTCTGCCAGTAGCGCAACCAGCGCCTTATGGGTGCTGAGCTTGCGGGCTACCAGCAGCAAGCCGGTGGTGTCCTTATCCAAACGATGCACCAGTCCGGCACGTGGGATACCAGAGAGCTCCGGGAAGCGATGGAGCAGGGCATTAACCAGAGTGCGATCACGGTTGCCTGCCCCTGGATGTACCACCAGTCCAGCGGGTTTGTTGATGACCAGCAGATCCGCATCTTCATGGGCAATGCTAAGGGGGATTTCCTGCGCCTTGGGTGCTCCCGAGATTTCGTAGATGGGTTTGAGCTGAATACATTCGCCGCCCTGAACCGGGTCGCGGGGGCGTTTATGAGCGACCCCATCCACCAGCGCTAATCCTGAGCGAATCCAGGCTTGCAGGCGGCTGCGGGAGAATTCCGGGAATAGCTTGGCCAGCGCCTGATCGAGGCGTTGCCCCGCCGATTCCGTAGGTACGGTACGCTCCAGTGGTGCAGTTTCAGGTGTGTTCATGAATAGAGCCGAGGTTCCTTTACCCTGTTGTTGGCTATCAGCTACGCTACGCGGATGTTAAGACAACTTTCTGTATTGCTTATGGTGGCCTTGCTGGCCGGCTGTTCATCCTTTGGGAAAGAGGCGGATGTGACCCGTGATTGGTCGCCGCGACGGCTCTATAACAGCGCCAAGACGGCACTCGATGGCGGTGAGTATGAAGCCGCCATTGAGTTCTATCAAAAACTAGAGTCGCGTTTCCCTTTTGGCCAGTATGCCCAGCAGGCGCAGATGGAAATCGTCTATGCCTATTATAGGTTTGACGAACCAGCCTCCGCCATTGCTGCCGCGGACCGTTTCATCAAGTTACATCCGGCCCACCCCAACGTCGATTATGTGTATTACATCAAGGGACTCACCAGTTTTAACGAGGGCAAGGGGATCATCGATCGTTTTATTCCCCGAGATGATTCTTCCCGCGATCCGGGTGCAGCACGGGCCTCTTTCAAGGTCTTTGCCAGGCTGGTGGAGCGTTTTCCCAACAGTCGTTACGCGGAGGATGCCAGCAAACGGCTGCTGTATTTGCGCAATAATTTATCGCGCCATGAAGTCAATGTGGCTGAGTACTATATGAAGCGGGGTGCCTATGTGGCGGCGGTAAACCGGGCGCGCTATGTGGTGGAGAACTACCAGAAAACGCCGGCAATGCCCGATGCGTTGGTACTGATGGCCAAGGCATACAAGCTACTGAAGCTGGACAAGCTATCCGCGGATGCCTTGCGGGTACTCAAGCTCAACTACCCGGAGCATGAAGGGATTTCTGAAGTGACTGGTTTGGTGGTGAAATAAGTCTAGATTGCGTCGTGATCCTGTTCCCCGGTGCGGATGCGCACCACTTTTTCCACCGTGGTTAGGAATATCTTGCCGTCGCCGATTTTGCCGGTACGGGCGGCTTCGGTGATGGCCTCGATACAGGCATCCACCTGTTCCGCAGCAACCACAATCTCCAGTTTGACCTTAGGCAGAAAATCCACCACGTATTCGGCACCACGATAAAGCTCTGTATGGCCTTTTTGGCGGCCAAAGCCTTTGACTTCGGTGGCTGTCATGCCGGTAATGCCAATATCCGAGAGTGCCTCGCGGACATCATCGAGCTTGAAGGGTTTGACGATTGCCTCAATCTTTTTCATCGCTGGGTTCCATGCGTTCGTGTTGTTTGTATCCGGAGGTTATGGGATAGCGTCGGTCGCGTCCAAAGGCCCGTTGGGTAATGCGTACGCCGGGGGCCGCCTGCCGTCGTTTGTATTCGTTACGTAGCACCATGCCGGCAATGCGTTCTACGGTTTCTCGTGAATAGCCCTGGGCTACGATCTCGTCTGGACTTTTATCCTGTTCCACAAAAAACTTCAGGATGGCATCGAGATCAGGATAAGGCGGGAGTGAGTCCTGATCCACCTGATCGGGACGCAGCTCCGCCGAAGGCGGTCGATCCAGTACTCGCTGGGGAATGACGGGGGACTGCTGGTTACGCCAGTCGCTGAGATGATAGACATCCATCTTTTCCACGTCCTTCAAGGGCGCGAAACCGCCGGCCATGTCGCCGTACAGGGTGGCGTATCCCACCGCCATCTCGCTCTTGTTACCGGTGGTAAGCACCAGTTTGCCGTGTTTGTTGGAGATAGCCATGAGCAGCACGCCGCGAGTGCGTGCCTGTAGATTTTCCTCGGTGGTGTCGGCCTCGGTGCTGGCAAAGGCTTCTTCCAGGCTGTCCAAAAAGGCGTTGAAGACGGGTTCGATGGGAATGACGCGAAAGCCAATCCCTAGGGCCTCCGCCTCCAGACGTGCATCCTCAATGCTCATATCTGCGGTATAGCGTGAGGGCATGGAAACCGCTTCCACTGCCTCTGCGCCAAGGGCGTCTACAGCAATGGCCAGGGTCAGTGCAGAGTCGATGCCACCGGAAAGACCGATAACCGCGCCCTTGAAATGATTCTTGTGTACGTAGTCTCGCACCCCGGTGACCAATGCGTGGTAGGCGTTTTCCAGGGGAGGGGCAATGTCAGCCAGGGTGGTGGGCAAGGGCTGAAGGCTGTTATCTGTCGTCTGGAAGTGGGCTATATAGAGACCGCTTTCAAAGCTCGGGGCACGCAGGGCAACCTTGCCTGTGGCGTCCACTACCAATGAATGGCCATCAAATACCAATTCATCCTGGCCACCGACCAGATTTACGTAGGCAATGGGCATATTGGCTTCACGTGCCCGTTGCGCCAACAGTTGTTCCCGTTCGTCACTTTTTCCGCTATGAAAGGGGGAGGCATTGATATTGATGAGCAGCTGGGCTCCGGCATCCCGGGCCTGGCGAGCGGGTTCGGCAGACCAGATATCCTCACAAATTGTTAGGGCTACGGGGATGCCGCGGATCTCTACGACACAGGGGCCATCACCAGGGACAAAGTAGCGTTTCTCGTCAAACACGCCGTAGTTGGGCAGCGACTGTTTGTCATAGCGAGCGACGCTCTCGCCATCGTGCAGCAAGGCGCAGGCGTTATAGAGTTGGCCGTCGTGCTGATGGGGATAACCAATGAGGAGATCGATGCCTCGAACCTCGCGTTGCAGCCAGGCTAGAGCTTCGCTCACTTGGCGGTGTAGCCCAGGACGCAGCAACAGATCCTCCGGCGGATAACCGGTGAGGGTGAGTTCTGGAAATATAACCAGGTCGGCATGCAGCTCGTCGCGGGCCTCGCGGGCTGCATCTAGCACTTGCTGGGTATTGCCGTGGATGTCACCCACCACCAGATTTAACTGCGCCAGTGCGATGGTGAGAGATGCGGAACCGCTATCTGTTTGTTGCTGGGTCAATCTGGGGTCCTTGTCGGGGTGGTGGTTCTTTATGAACAGCCTGTTAGGCTAGTCATATCCAGTCAGTCAGGGGATGCCGTGAAGGCAACAAATCTACCGCCAAATCACGCGTGGCCACTCGCCAGCGACCAAGAATGGCGGCCACTTTACTTCTTTAATCTCTACCGCACCACGCTGGCCGGATTATTTTTGGTGCTGGTGTTCTGGGGTGTCGCACCGCGTACTCTGGGGCAGGTCGACACTGCGCTATTTCGTAATACCGCCTTATTCTACTTCGCATTCAGTATTTTCAGCAGCCTTACAATTCACCGACGGCGGCCGGATTTTGACCTCCAAATCGTATTACAAGTGATGGTCGATGTGATTGCCATTAGCCTTTTGATGCACGCCAGTGGCGGCATCAAAAGTGGTTTTGGCATGTTGCTGCTAGTGGCGGTTGCCGGCGGCAGTATCCTGGCTGCCAGTCGCGTCGCCTTGCTGTTTGCCGCCATGGCCTCCCTGATTTTACTCAGCGAGCAGCTCTATATCGGGCTAGCAGTACATCTCCCGGTGGGGAATTACGCCCAAGCAGGAATTCTTGGCGCCCTGTGTTTTGCTGTGGCCCATGTTGCTCAGCGCCTGGCCGTTAGGGTCAGGGCGAGCGAGGCGTTGGCAGCGCGGCGGGAGCAGGATCTGGCCAAGCTGGCGCAACTGAATGAACATATTATCCAGCGCATGCAGGCCGGTATTCTGGCCTTGGGTCCGCGGGGAAGGGTGCGCTTGTTGAATGAGTCTGCACGAGGCTTTTTGGCGTTGTCTGGAGAGGTGGAGGGACGAGCTCTGCCAGAATTATGCCCCGATCTTCAAACTTTATTGCAGAAATGGCGCAATGGAGATGGTTGGAATAGCCATCTTTTTCATGCGGAGGGAATGGCCGTTCAGGTCATGGCCTCTTTTGCCAGCCTCGGGGAACCTGCGGGAGCGGGCGTGTTGGTTTTTCTGGAAGATGCAACGGCGATTACCCGGCGGGCACAGCAGTTGAAATTGGCCTCCCTAGGTCGGCTTACCGCCAGCATTGCTCATGAGATTCGCAATCCATTGGGCGCTATCTCGCACGCGGGTCAGCTATTACAAGAGGCGCCAGAGCTGGCAAGTAATGATCGACGTCTTGTGGAAATCATTAGGGATAATTGTCAGCGTATGAATGGCATCATTGAGAATGTGTTGAGCTTGAGTCGGCAACGGCCAGCTGTGGCTGAAAACCTAGCGGTGGATACTTGGCTAGATGAATTTTGTGATGAGGTCGTGGCGAATCATGGCATCAAAAAAGGGTGCATTTCGGTGGATATTCAAAGCGTGAGCACGGCGCTTAGATTTGACCCTTCGCAATTACGGCAGGTGGTATGGAATTTAGTAGAGAACGGAATTCACCACGGTGGTGCGGGGGCAAAAATCAAAATTTCGGTTTTTCCCCTGGCGGAAACGGGACGCGCCTGTCTGGAAGTGGGTGATAATGGGCCCGGTATTTCGGCGGCGGATCGAGAGCGGATTTTCGAACCCTTCTATACCACTCAGGGGAGTGGGACGGGTTTGGGGCTATTTATTGCGCGGGAGCTCTGTGTGACTAATCAAGCCTCCCTGGAGCATATTCCTGAAGCGCATGGCTGCCGTTTTCGCATCACCTTTTCAGACCCGAGACGCCAGGAGGTTCCGTTGGCATGAGTGAGTGTCAGGTACTAATAGTTGATGACGAACCCGATATTCGTGAATTGTTGGAGATCACCCTGGGGCGGATGGATATTCCATCCACTGCGGTGGAGAATCTGGAACAAGCTCGCCGGGTACTAGAACAGCGTGCCTTTGCCCTGTGTCTAACCGATATGCGGCTGCCCGATGGTAATGGCATCGATCTCGTGCGTTTCATTCAGGAGCATTGTCCGAGCTTGCCGGTAGCGATGATCACCGCCCACGGGAATATGGAGCTGGCAGTGGAGGCACTCAAGGCCGGGGCCTTTGATTTTGTCTCCAAGCCCGTCGATCTCGCGGTATTACGTAGCCTGGTGCACAGCGCCTTGAAGCTGGGGCCCATGCGTAGTGAGACCACGGGTACGGTGTTGGGCGAGTCACCGCTAATGATTGCCTTGCGGGCGAAGGTCTCAAAATTGGCCCGCAGTCAGGCACCCGTTTATATAAGCGGCGAATCTGGCACCGGCAAGGAGTTAGTTGCACGCATGATTCATCAACATGGCCCGCGGGCCGAGGCGCCTTTTATCCCGGTGAACTGCGGTGCGATCCCCGAAGCTTTGATGGAGAGTGAGTTCTTTGGCCATCGCAAAGGTAGCTTTACCGGTGCGGTAGCGGACAAGCCCGGGCTGTTCCAGGCGGCCGATGGCGGTACCTTGTTTCTCGATGAAGTGGCGGACTTGCCTTTGCATATGCAGGTGAAATTACTACGTGCTATCCAAGAGAAACTGGTCCGGCCAGTGGGCGCCCAACAGGAAGTGGCCGTCGATGTGCGTTTGTTGAGCGCTACCCATAAAGATCTGGCAAAGCTGGTTCAGGCAGGGCAATTCCGCGAGGACCTCTATTATCGGATTAACGTGATCGAACTACAGGTTCCGGCCCTGCGTGAGCGGGCCGAGGATATCCCGGTATTGGTAAACTACATTCTCTCTCGGCTGGGGCGTCAATCAGGAAATGAGCCACCAGATATCAGTGCACAGGCCATGGGAAAGCTCAGTAAATATACCTTTCCGGGCAATGTACGGGAGTTAGAAAATATCCTTGAGCGTGCCATGACCTTATGCGAGAGCAGCCGTATAGAAGCTGATGATCTTGATTTGCCAAAGATTGTTGAGGAAGTGCAATCGGCAAAGCCTCTGGAGAATCTGTTGGTCAGCACCGAAAAAGAAACGATTCTGCGGGCACTGGAGGAAACGCGCTGGAACAAGACTGCGGCAGCACGGAAGCTGGGAATTAGTTTTGGGGCCTTGCGCTATCGACTGCAGAAATTGGGATTGGAATAGGGTCCCAAGGGAATATCACTTTGCCTTATCTCTAAGGAAGCCCTGGTCTATTCGTAGATTCGTATTTTGCGCCCAAAATATCCATCTTTATCGTTGCTGTTCTTCGCAATAGAGCGACTATTACGTGCGAACAGCGTCTCAAAGCTGAGCATTTTGAATCACAATCTACTTCACCCAGAATAAATCAGAGCTTCCCTAAGTGTGCGGCGGAAAATGCGCACATTGTGCTGAAACTCAGCAGTTTTCAAACTCGAAAATATCGTTTGTTAGCTGGTTGTATCCCTGAAAGGGGCGGGAATTGGGAACTGATTCACAAGTTTAGCCTGATTTGGAG
Organism: Gammaproteobacteria bacterium; assembly: GCA_021773645.1. Classification (GTDB taxonomy): domain Bacteria; phylum Pseudomonadota; class Gammaproteobacteria; order HK1; family HK1; genus JAJFJV01. The sequence continues at coordinate 184,374 of JAJFJU010000026.1, read as the reverse complement.
CATTGGCATGGCACGTGCTTCTATGTTTCCCGGCAGCAACTGATATAGACCATTTACCATACCGTCTCCCAAGGAGAATATTCATGAAACAGCTACAAAACATGCAGAAGGTTCAGCAGGGTTTCACCCTTATCGAATTGATGATCGTGGTTGCCATTATCGGCATCCTCGCGGCCGTCGCCATTCCCGCTTATCAGGACTACACCGTTAAAGCCAAAGTCTCTGAAGGCTCCGGTATTTCTGCCCCGGCGCGTACTGCTCTGGGTATTGCGTGTAGCGATGCTTCGCTGGCGAATGGCACCAATAACTCGAGTCTGGATCTGGCCACTAACACTTCCTATGTTGGTACTTATGTAAAATCTGTGACCGCCGCTGGTACCAGTGCTACGGCTGGTACTGTCACCATCGTCTATACCGCAATTGGTGCCGCGGTAACCGATAACCAAACCGTAATCTATACGGGTACTTGTGGTGCCGGTGGCTTGAGTTGGGCCATTTCCGGTACGGTTGCTAGCAAGTACCGTCCGAAGCAGTAAGCTCGCTTCATTTAGCAGTATCAGACAGGGAGGCCCCACACAGGGCCTCCCTGTTTTTTTCCCAGCCGTAATGTCGTCTCCCACGTAACGGGAATATTCTTCTACGACTATTCCGATCTCATCAGCCCGCCCGTTCCCCCTGGGGCATAGATGAGTATCGCGATTATTATCGGTATGCTTCCAGCGGTGATTCTCACTGCCTACAATATCTCCTGTAACCCGCTTGTGATTGCGATGATGGGTTTATGCGTTTGAAGTTTGTCCGTTTCCCCGTATCTACACCACCCTCGCTTTGGGCGGTTTTCCTGTTTTCTGGATTGCTGCTGCTGACGGGCTTTGTCTATTCCCTAGGCTTGCCAGGTTCCTTTCTGTTTGACGATTACCCCAATCTGCTCCAAGAACCGCTCATTGCTATCAAGGACCTAGGTACGAGCAGCTTGTATGACGCTATATTTTCCGGGGGGGAACGTTTTCCGGGGCGTGGCTTGGCGCGCCTAAGCTATGCACTGAATTACTATTTTGCGGGCGAGGCGTTTGAAATCGAGGTCTTTAAACTCACTAACATCCTGATTCACTTGGCCAATGGTGTTCTGATTTATCTGTTGAGCCTGCTATTGGTGAGGAGATGGTCACTTGCAGGGACGGCAGCGATGCCCGCCAATGGGAGCCTAGCCATCTATTTTCCTTTACTGGTAGCGGGGCTTTGGTTGCTGCATCCCATACAACTGACCAGCGTGCTGTACGTGGTGCAGCGGATGACTAGCATGGCGGCGTTTTTTGTATTTGCCGGCTTGGCTGTTTTTGTCTGGGGACGCGGGCGTTTCGAGGCCGGACATGGATGGGGCTTACCCCTGATGCTGCTGGGGGTGGCGGGGGGCACAATCCTTGGGGCATTGTGCAAGGAGAATGCCGTTTTGTTGCCCTATCTGGCCCTGTTGCTGGAGTGCTTCTTTTTCTCCCGAGCTGTGCTGTCCAGCACTCGCCAGCGCTGGCTACTGGCATTTTATGCCCTAACGGTTGCCTTGCCGACGGTGTTGATTGTGGGTGTGCTGCTCCTGAAACCAGATTTTCTTTCAGAGATGTATCTCATCCGGGACTTCACGCTTTACGAGCGCCTGTTGACGGAAACACGCATATTATTTTTCTATCTGGGTCTGATATTTATTCCTGATATTCGTGCCTTTGGCCTGTTTCACGATGATATCAATATTAGCCGGGGGGTACTGGAGCCACTGGCTACCCTCTGGTCCGTGGGTGCCTGGGCACTGCTGCTGGGACTATCTGTTGCGGGGATACGACGGCAGGCGATGTGGGCGTTTGGAATATTGTGGTTTGTGGTCGGGCATGGGGTCGAATCCGGCATATTGGGTTTGGAGATCGTGCATGAGCATCGTAATTACGTGCCGACCTTTGGCCTGCTCTTTGCAGCACTTTATTATCTCGCCACCTGGTTGGAGCGGGTTAGTAAGTCGGGCCGTTTGCTTATCCCGGTGCTGATACTGATGCTGGGAACCCTGGCTTTTGTCACTTCCTCCAGGGCGAATGTTTGGCAGAATCGCCAGGCAATGATTGAAATAAGCCTACGCAATCATCCGCAATCAAGCCGGCTACATGGTGTTTATGCGATTACCAATCATCATCGGGGGGGGGAGATAAGCGTTAGCTTTATGCACTACCAAAAAGCAGCCTATTTGGATCCGGCGTCAGTCATTACCCTGATAGAGATGCGTAAACTATTGTCGCTGCTGCAGCAAAGCCTGCCGATATCGGCTTCCACAAGTCCGAATATCACGAACGAAAAGCCACCGTTATCTATCTTTTCTACGGAATTAAGTGGGGACGCGGAGCAGCTTAGGTTATTTTCCTTAGGCGTGGATGAGGAGATTGAGTCGCGCTTGCGGAGCCACGGCATTCAGACATCGACCCTCCATGCCTTACGTAATCTTCAGCAGTGTATTAGCAAAAATGGCGGGCCTTATTGTGTGGCGCTTTCCGGTCAGGCGAAAGACTGGTTTTATTTGGCGATTGCCAATCAGCGGCTCGGACGACGGGGGAAGGCAATTTTGCTGGGTGGTCTGGCAGAGTTATATCTTGTTGAACACCAGCCGGAGCAGGCCATTGCGCTATTCAGAGAGGCAGCGGACGTTGACCCAAGCCAGATGCAGTACGTGCTTGAGTTGGTCTCACTGTATCTCAAGGAGGATCGTTTGCGTGAGGCGGATAAAATGCTTCGGCATATAGAACTGGATGGTGGTTTTTCGGCTTTACGACAGAGCGAAGTGGATACCTTAAAGCAACGCCTCGCCAAGGCGCTGTCGACCAGCAGTTGATTTTAGTTTTTTATAAATGACAAATACTGAGCTCTTATGTGCGATATTTCTGTAGTCATACCTGCAAAGAATGAAGCGAAAAACCTGGCGTGCCTGCTCCCGAAGCTGACAAAAGTTTTGCCAGATGCAGAGATTATTGTGGTTGACGATGGCTCTACGGATGCAACGATTGATATTTGCCAGCAGCATCAGATAAATGTTATCTCGCATTCCTATAGCATGGGAAATGGTGCTGCGGTAAAGACTGGTGCGCGGGCTGCGCAGGGCCGCACCCTGGTGTTTATGGATGCGGACGGCCAGCACGATCCGGCGGTTATCTCCAAACTGCTTTTGAAGTTGAGCGAGGGTTTCGACATGGTGGTAGGAGCACGTCATGCGGATACCCACGCCAGCATTGGCAGATGGGGCGCCAACGCCATCTATAATCGCGTGGCTGGATGGATGGTGGGGCGGAAAATCGAGGATCTTACCTCGGGTTTTCGTGCGGTAAGAGCCGATAAGTTTCGAGAGTTTTTACACTTGTTGCCAAATGGGTTTTCCTATCCGACAACGATAACCATGGCGTTCTTTCGTTCGGGCTACACGGTTGCATATGCCCCTATACATGCGCATGCCCGTGGGAGTCATGGTAAAAGCCATATCAATCTCCTCCGGGATGGCACGCGTTTTTTTCTTATTATCTTCAAGATCGGCACCTTGTATTCACCGCTCAAGGTTTTTTTTCCGGTCAGTCTAGTGCACTTTCTCGTCGGCATTGGGCATTACGCCTACACCTATTTTTCATACGGGCGTTTCACCAATATGAGTGCGCTGCTATTGATTGTTTCCGTACTGATTTTTCTCATTGGTCTGGTGTCCGAACAGATCACTATGCTGCTCTATAGCGAGCGCAGATAGCGGCGCCAGGTGCGGCGGCCGTCAGGATTTCCGATAGCTGGCGATCCAGTAGATGGCGAATGGAGTAGGCAATGGCACTCGAGCAATACGTTCCAGTATGAATCCATTTTCCAAAATCAGTGGATGAATGGTGGCCGCGTTGCTGTGATGGTAATGCCCGTGGAAGCCCGCTAGTCGGCGTCCAAGGCGATATAGGGCGCTTTCCGTGGGCAGGCTCACCAGCAAGATTCCGTCCGTGCGCAGCAGGCGGTGAAACAGTTTTGATATCTCAACGACATTGTCCACATGCTCGAGCACCTCGCCGGCGACGATGATGTCTAAGCTGTCGGACTCGATGTGTTGCTCTGTCTCATCTGCGGACACCAACTCGACACGGTCCGATAGTCCAAGCTGCTTGACCACATAAGCCGCGGCATCCAATACGAGGTCCACGCCAAACACCTTGCCGGCATGAGCCAGCAAGGTCGGGAACAGGATTCCCGTACCACAGCCAAAATCCATCACCCGTAAATCCTGGCCCGTACTCATTGCCAGGCGTTCGTACCAGGCTGCAATCAAATGCAAACGCCTCCGTGCCACCCATCGCAACAGTGGATTGTGGTGCAGATAGCTGGGGATGGCCATTTCGTCCCGATCCTCGGGAGCAAGCCGCTGGGCGAGTGTAGTCAGTAATTGGTCATCTAAAAATTTCATGGGTGGTTGGGTAATCCCAAGTCTGGCGGGCTCCTGCTATCCTTCGCGGATAGTGTACGCTCCCCAGGAGCCTCCATCTGAGGCATCCTTAACCTTGATTAAAGTACGGAATTGAATGAGTGCATAAGTATTTCGTCTACCTGTCGCTCGCCTTTCTCCTCTATGCGCTCCAGTCTGCGGATTATCTCATCATCCCGGTGGTGTACGCGCCGGGGCTGCTAGCTGCCTCCTTCATATTTCTGTTTCTCGGCTTTCTTGCAGAGGCTGCGAGTTGGCATCGGATGTTGCGTCTGCAGGGTTTTGATGTCAGCGGACGTCAGAGCCTTGCCTCCACCGGGCTCGCTATCTTTGGCAAATATATCCCGGGTAAATTCTGGATTATCATCGGTCGCAGCATTTACCTGAGGGATAAGTTGGGTGGTGCTATGAGCCGATTGACCCTGATTTCTCTACAGGCTCAGTTACTAGCGTTACTGGCGGGCTTGGCCTTGGGTGTGATTCCACTATTTGGCCTGGCGCTGCCCGTCTATTGGGGCGGAATGTTGGTGATGGTGGCGGCAGGAATTGGCGCACTACTTTTTTCCAGTCCTCTTAACCACGCCGTTGCTGTGTTATTGCGTGTTTTTGGATTGTCTGTGAAATTCTCTGCCCTTGGATTTAGGCTGGCATTGCGTGCGGGTCCCTGGTTTTTTCTCACTTGGTGTTGCTGGAGCCTTTCTTTTGCGCTGCTGGTGAGCGCGCTTGGCGGTGGTGAATTTTCCCTGCTGGTCGGCCTCGCTTTTCCCCTTGCGGCCACCCTCGGTATCCTTATGGTGTTGGCACCCGGTGGGATGGGGATTAGAGAGGGTGTGCTGGGAGTTATTTTGTTCGCATCGGGTTTCGCAACGGCTGAGGCCACCAGCATTGCGGTATTTTCCCGGCTTTGGTTCCTTGTGGGTGAGGGTTTTATCTTCGCCGTTGCCCTTGGGTGTGATCGGGGCAGCGTCACGGTGCTCACAGATGATGTGGAGTAGATCCGTTAATACGCTGTCCGAGACCGATGACAGACGTCAAGGCGCCCTAGCTCGTTGTGCTGTGGCCTTACTGCCGATTTTGTCCTTGGGGTTTGCGCTTGGCTACCGGGGGCAGCATCCCGAATATTTTGCCGTTTCTCTCTTCCTGCTATTGCTCTGGTTAGGCGCCACCCTGCTACGCGGCTATGGGAGCGGTTTTGTTTTGCCCAAAAGCTGGGTGGTAACTACCTTGCTGTTATTTTGGATATGGCAGGGGCTGAGTATTAGCTGGAGTGTGGCCCCCTACGCCAGCCTGCTTAATTTTTGGGAAATAGGCAGCTTGCCGCTGATCTTTCTGATCTGGAAGCTAGCACCTTCCAAAGGGCTGTGGCGGCAGATCTTTTTGTTGGTGCAGTGCCTGGGGGTTGCGCTTGCCCTGTATGCCCTGTATCAAAAGATGGGTCTAGGGGAGGACCCGCGATCATTCTTTTCCACCCGTAATTCGCACGCGGCTTTTCTCAACCTCATTGCCTTGGCAGGCATGGGGATATGTGTGCATAGCTTGGCTAAAGGGCGTCTGGCATGGCCTGCTAGCATCTGGCATGGATCAGTATTGTTCATGTTTGCCCTTGCGGTGTTTACTACAGGCAGTCGTGGCGCCACGTTGGCCTTGCTTATCGGTAGTGCATTCGTCCTCTGGCCCAGCCGCAAAGCTGTCCCGGCCCATGCTCCGCTGACGGTGTTGCTGCTACTCGTTTTGGCCTATGCAGCAACTGACTTCAATGGTGTGGTTTCAGAGCGCTTGTCAAGTCTGTCGGAGCCGGGCAGCGCCGGCATGAGTCGTTATGTTATTTGGGAGCCAGCATGGCATATGTTGCTTGATGCGCCATGGCTGGGTATTGGTGCCGGTACTTTCTGGCTGGTCTATCCTTCGTATCGTGATGTGATTGATACCAGTGCAGGCTCCCATGTCCATAACGATTATTTAGAGCTGGCCTTGGAGACCGGGGTGCCTGGTCTGGGCTTATTTCTCCTTTTTCTGCTGGCGGTGTTCGTTCTTTACCGTCGGGCGATGCGGCGTGTAGATGCGGACGCTGGCCTGCACTTGGAGATGTCCGGCCTGTTTGCGGGATTGATAGCCACGGCGATGCACAGCTTTTTCACCTTTAATCTTTATATTTTGCCTATTGTGATGCTGGTTGGTCTGGTGCTGGCGCGTTTGCATCAACTTGCCACGAATAATCAGCCTTCCGGGCATTTCCTGCTGCAGCCAGCGCGCCGATTTACCCCCTTGGGTTATCGCCTCACTATTGTTTGCGGCATGTTGCTAGCGGTTTTCTATCTATTGGGCACGGGGCTTAGTCAGCATCAGTGGGATCAGTCCCAGCTACGCCTGCAAAAGGGTGAAATTCAAGCGGCGCTCAAGGCGCTTAGGGGCGTCCCATTTTATGCGCCGGGAGCTCATGTCGCTCGCAATGAAGAGGCGAGAATTTATACTGCCTTGATGCATTTGGATCCGAATATGCCGGCGGAGAAGCGCGCCGGGTATTACTATGAATCGCTGCGGTTGCTGGCGCAGGCAAAAAGCAATAATCCGCTTTCTCCGCAAACCTATTTTTATCGGGGACGCTTGGCGCAAACTGCACCGGAACTGGCCGGGGAAGATTGGTGGGAGCAGGCGCGTGATGCTTATGTGAAAGCTTTGCGTGTAGACCCACGTTTTTATCTTGCGCGCATGGCCTATGCTCGCCTGTTGCTGGAGCAAAAAGAAGAGGCCAGGGCCTTGGGTGTGCTTAAGGCGGGGGGAGAATACCCCTATAAGCCAAGGGTCCCGTTGTTGGGTTATTACCAGTTATTGGCTGAGCGGCTGCGAGCTGCTGGAGACATCAAGGGTGCCGAGAAGATAGAGGCTCGCCACCAAGTGGTGGTTGCCAGGTTCGTGGCGGCTGGGGCCTTAAAGTCGCCGCTAGACTAAGAGCGGGAAGCGGCTACTTTTTCCACACCGATTTGACCGCCTCTTCCGAGGCAGCTGGTGTGGGCTTGCTTTTGGTATAGAGCTTGCTGCCCTTGGTGCTGCTCTGCTTGGCGGGTGCTGATTTCTTGCGTGGTGTTTGGGCCTTCGTGGCGGCGGGCTTTTTTTCCGTAGCTGTTTTCTCGCGGGTTTTATTATCACCTGGCTTCTTGCTCGCGATAGCGGTGCTGCCAAGATGCTGGTGGATGACACGAAGCAGGGCCTTTAACACCCTTGGATTGCCAGCGACGATATCACCGGATTTCAGATAGTCGCTACCGCCGTTGGGTTCGGTAACGATGCCACCGGCCTCCTGAATAAGCAGTGCCCCAGCGGCCATATCCCAGCTTTGCAGGTCGAATTCCCAGAAGCCGTCCAGTCGTCCGGCGGCCACGTAGGCGAGATCCAGAGCGGCCGATCCGGCACGCCGCACGCCCTCGGTCTTTCCGAACAGTTCGCCTAGGATGCCCAGATAGGGCTCGACCCGGCCTAGGCGTCGATAGGGAAAACCCGTTCCCAGCAAGGCGTGTTCGAGGCGATTGCAGTGGGAGACTCGGATGCGTTTGTCGTTGAGCATGGCGCCGCGTCCACGGCTGGCACTGAAAATCTCCGCGCGTAGGGGATCGTAGACCACCCCGTGTTCTAATCGACCACGGTGGGTGATGCCGATAGAAACCGAGAACTGCGGGAAGCCATGGAGAAAATTAGTGGTGCCATCCAGCGGGTCGATGATCCAGGTGTATTCATCTTCACCCTGCTGGCCACCCTCCTCACCAAGGATGCCGTGGTTCGGATAGATGCGCCGAATCGCCTGCACGATAGTCTGCTCCGCTTGCCGGTCTACCTCGCTTACCAACTCATTGAAGCTCTTGCGGGTGACGCTAAGGGCATCCAGGCGATCGAGATGGGAGACAATGAGCTTGCCGGCGGCGCGGGCGGCGGGGATGGCGATATTAAGCAGGGGTTCCATGTATAGCCTTTTGGGGAAAGCGTGATGACAAGGTGCGCGATTGTAGTCGCTTCCCCGCAGTCGGGCGACCTTTTCAGCGCTGCCAGTTGTGGTTACGCTCTCGCGCTGACTATGGGCGACGGAGATTTGAGGTGGTGACAGCAGATATAAAGTGGCGTACTCGAATACGCATCGTGTTGGTGGGAACAACCCATCCCGGCAATATCGGTGCGGCGGCTCGGGCGATGAAAACCATGGGGTTAGAGCGTCTCTATCTGGTCTCGCCAGAGCGCTTTCCCTGTGCCGAGGCCACCGCTCGCGCTGCCGGGGCCGACGATCTATTGCAGGCGGCGGTCTGCTGCGACAATCTGGCCGAGGCCCTAGCTGATTGTGCCTGGGCGGTGGGCACCAGCGCACGTTCTCGTCATATAGCCTGGCGGACACTGGACCCGGAAAGCTGTGCGCGGGAGGCTATTGCCGGTACCACTGAAGGTGAAGTGGCGCTGGTATTTGGTCGTGAACGAGCCGGGCTTAGTAATGCCGAGCTCGATCTGTGTCAGGCGGTGGTGCATATCCCCACTAACCTTGATTTCAGCTCCTTGAATCTGGCATCGGCGGTGCAGATTATGACCTATGAGTTATCCCGAGTCGGAACGGAGACATTACCGGCAGCGCCCGCCCGGGATCCGGTCGCCAGCGTGGAGGATATGGAGCGTTTTTATGTCCATCTGGAGGAGGCGCTGTTGGCGATTGGTTATCTCAATCCGCAGGCACCAAAACGGTTGATGCGGCGCATGCGGCGTCTGTATGGTCGGGCCCGGCCGCTGGAGAGTGAACTCAGCATTCTGCGCGGGATACTCACGGACACCCTGCGTAAGGCTTCTCGTTAGGTATTTAGGGCTGGCTGGCCATCCAGAAGGACCTGGCCGTTGCTAATCTCCAGGCGGCCTTCGGCAAACCAGCGGATGGCTTGGGGAAAAATCTGGTGTTCTTGCTTCAATACCCGGGCGGCCAAGCTATCCGCGTTGTCTGTTGCTAATACGGGCACTCGGGCCTGGATGATGATTGGACCACCGTCCACTTCTTCGGAGACGAAATGCACACTGGCACCATGTTCATGGAGTCCGGCATCGATGGCGCGTTGGTGGGTATGGAGGCCGGGCAAGGCGGGCAGAATGGAGGGATGGATATTGATCATCCGACCGGCGTAGCGGGCTACAAAGGCAGGAGTAAGGATGCGCATGAAGCCGGCGAGCACCACCAGCCCAGGCTCATGGCGGTCGATTTCCTGGCATAGGGCTTCATCGTAGGCGTTGCGGTCCGGGTACGCGTGGTGCTGCAGGACGATGGTGCTGATACCAGCTTTTGCAGCGCGCTGTAGACCGAAGGCCTCTTCCACATTACTGATCACTGCGCGAATGAATACCGGCAGATCCTGTGTGGCACTATTGATGATGGATTGGAGGTTGGTGCCGCCGCCGGAGATGAGGACGACGATGGGGAGCTTGCCCCGTTGCTTCGCGCTCATTCGACGATAACGAGGGGGGTTGCTGAGTCTTCGCCTTTTTCAATGCTGCCGATGGCCCAGGCCTTTTCACCGTTGGCGTGGAGTATCTCCAGCGCTTGCTGCTCTGCCTCAGCGGGGACACAGACCGTCATGCCAATGCCACAGTTAAAGGTACGATGCATTTCTTCGGTGTTGACGTTGCCGGCGCTCTGGAGCCAAGCAAAAACGGGAGGTGCCTGCCAGCTATCGGCGCGTAAGCGGGCGATCGTCCCCTCCGGCATAACCCGTGGCAGATTCTCTAACAGCCCACCGCCAGTAATATGAGCAACGCCATGGACCGGCACGCTATCCATCAGTTCCAGCATGGATTTGACGTAGATGCGGGTGGGTTTTATCAGTGCCTCGGCCAGGGTCTCGTCGCCTATGGACTGATTCAGATCCGCATTGGCGTGTTCCAGGATGCGGCGGATGAGGGAGTAGCCGTTGGAATGGGGACCGCTGGCACCGATACCAATGATGCTGTCACCCGGGCCTACTTTGGAGCCGTCAATGATTTTGGATTTTTCTACGATGCCGACACTAAAGCCGGCGAGATCGTAATCCCCCCCCTCGTAGAGGCCAGGCATCTCCGCGGTTTCGCCACCGATCAGCGCCGCACCGGCATAACGACAACCGCGGGCGATACCGGCAATCACCGCCTCGGCAACATCGATTTCCAACTTGCCGGTGGCGTAATAATCGAGAAAAAATAATGGCTCTGCGCCGGTGACCAATACGTCGTTAACGCACATAGCTACCAGATCGATGCCGATGCCATCGTGAATGCCCGTCTGAATGGCTAGACGTAACTTGGTGCCGACACCATCAGTGCCGGAAACCAGTACCGGTTGCCGATAGCGATCTAGTGGTAGCTCGAAGAGCCCACCAAAGCCGCCAATGCTACTCAGCACCCCAGGTCGCCGGGTTGATTTGGCGATGGGGCCGATGCGGTTGACCAGCTCGTTAGCCAGGTCGATATCGACGCCGGCGTCGCGGTAATTGAGAGATTTTTCGTCCGGGGAAGTCACGCGCGCATGGTATAGAGGGGACCGCTGGCGTGCAATCGGGATTTTGGCCTGAGCGGCGACTAACTTGACTTGCCTGCAAGGCTTGCATAGCGTGCCGGCCATGTCTGATTTACTCCCCTTACGGCCGGCACAGTGGATAGGCCTTGCCGTGTTGCTCCTACTGTCCTTTGGGGACGCACGGGGTGCCGAGGTGGAGGGGCTCTATAACATTGCTATTCCGGTGCAAGACAAGGGCGTCAGTGAGCAGCGCCGGGCCTTTCGTTTGGCCCTCGGGCAGGTGTTGGTGAAGGTGAGTGGCTCTCGTGCACCATTGGCCACTGCCAAGCTTAAATCCGCATTCCAAAAACCCGCCCGCTTCGTACAGCAATTTCGCTATCACCTTGCGGCATCTGATGAGCCCACTAGCAATGAGAATTTGCCACTACTTCTCAAGGTGAATTTTGATCGTGACAGCGTCAATCGCTTGTTACGCCAGGTCGGTTTACCAGTGTGGGGGCGGACTCGGCCAGCACTCTTGATGTGGTTGGCGCTGGAGCAGGCTGAGGGCCGGAAAATATTGGCCAGTGATAATCCCGACTCGCTTCCCCAGCTGCTACAGGCCGGTGCCGAGGCGCGTGGCCTGCCATTTAATTTACCGCTCCTTGATCTTGAGGACCGGGCGCAGGTGCGCCTTAGCGACATTTGGGGTGGCTTTCTTGAACCCATCCATACGGCATCACTACGCTATGGCAGTGAAGCCATCCTAGTGGGCAAGGCCTATCCAGTATTACCTACCTTATGGGAGGTGCATTGGTCACTGATGCTGGCAGATGGGATACAACGCTGGACCAGCCGTGCCGATGGTGTAGAGGCTTTGTTGGAAGAGGGTATCCACGAGAGCGTCGATCGGCTGGCCACCATTTTTGTCCAGATGGGCAGTGCTATGGGTGAGTCGGAAATACTGACGGTCAAGGGATTGAGCCGACTAGAGGACTATGCTCGAGTACACGCCTACCTGCGTTCGCTGGAGCGGGTGAATCGGGTTGAGGTGGCGCGTTTGGAAGGAGAGCGTGTTGGTTTTCATATTGAGGCACGTGGTGGTCTGGAGGCTCTGCAACGCCTGTTCGTGCTGGGCGAGGTTCTGATGAAGGCAGATGGCGAGGATGGCGTTTTTCGCCTGCGCCCATGAGTGGAATGCCCCGCATGAATGACTCGCAGCGATGGTTGCTATTAGCCGGCACGGCTGCTGTGGGTGGGCTGCTGTATTTACTGGCCCCGGTACTCATCCCCTTCGCTGTCGCTGGGCTACTGGGTTATTTGGGTGACCCGCTGGTCGACCGCCTGGAGGGACCGCGAGTCCCTCGTTCCCTCGCAGTGGTGTGTGTGTTCGTTATTTTCGGCACCTTGGGCCTGTTACTGGTGTTATTCCTGGTGCCCCTGTTGCAGCAACAAATCCTCTCTTTTCTGCGCTTGTTGCCGGCGTGCCTGGAGTGGACGCAGACCTATCTACTGCCACGACTATCCGAGATGTTGGGGATCGAGGGCGAGTTGCCCGAGATTGACACGCTACGCCAGGCGTTGACGCAAAACTGGCAAAAGGCGGGTGGGTTCGCGCTTAATCTGGTGGCGGAGATATCCCAATCCGGGATGATGATACTGGCGTGGATCGGGAATCTGGTGCTGATTCCGGTGTTGACCTTTTATCTGCTGCGGGATTGGGATGTGCTGATGCAACACCTGCGAGAGCTGCTGCCACGCCATGTCGAACCACGGATGGTGGTGCTGGCGGGCGAGGTGGACAAGGTGCTGGCGGAGTTTATGCGCGGCCAGTTATTAGTGATGGTAGCGCTTGCGGTGATTTATAGCGCAGGGCTTTCACTGCTTGGCTTGGAGCTGGCGTTGCTCATTGGCATCACCGCTGGTCTGGTGAGCTTTGTACCTTATCTGGGCCTGATGGTCGGCCTCACCTTTGCTAGCATCGCCGCCTTTTTTCAGTTTCATGCCTTGGAGCCGGTATTGCTTGCGGGTTTGGTCTTTGTGGTGGGGCAGTTGGTCGAGGGAATGTTTTTGACACCACGTTTGGTGGGCGAGCGCATTGGCTTGCACCCGGTAGCGGTGCTTTTCGCGGTGCTCGCCGGTGGCCAATTGTTTGGCTTTATCGGCATCCTGCTGGCGCTGCCCGTGGCCGCGGCGATCATGGTGTTGCTCGTCCACTTGCATAGCGCTTACCGCGAAAGCGATTACTACCAGCCATGAGTGATACCCGTCCGGCCCAACTCCCACTCGCGGTGGGGCTCTCCAGTCGCGCCTCCTTCGAAAATTTTGTGGTGGGCGCTAATCGCGAGGCCATTGTGGCGGTGGAGGCCCAGTGCAGTGGAACGACCCAGGGCCTGCTCTATCTTTGGGGCAGCTCTGGAACTGGCAAGAGTCACCTGCTGGAGGCGGCCTGTCGGCAGATCACCGAGATACAAGAAGCAGCCGCTTACCTGCCCCTGCACCAAGCCGATGCCTGGGGACCAGGGATACTGTCCGGTCTTAGCTCGCTACGCCTAGTTTGTCTGGATGGCTTGGAACGGGTAGCAGGGCAGGCCGATTGGGAGGAGGCGTTATTCCACTTTCTCAATCAGGCCGAGGCGGCGGGCACTCGCATCATCGCTGCGGCGCGCCTCGCGCCTACCGCTCTGGACTGTGGATTGCCGGATCTCGCTTCGCGTCTGGCGGCTGGGTTGGTGATTAGGTTGTCTGTTTTGGATGATGCCGAGCGTTCTACGCTACTCCAGGCCCACGCTCGGGAACGGGGGTTTTCCCTCTCCCCCGAAGTCGCGCAATACCTGCTACGCCGTCAGAGTCGCGATCTGCATGCGCTATTGGCCTTGCTCGATAGCGTCGACCGAAATTCCCTCGCCGCTCAACGACGGGTCACCATTCCCTTTCTGCGGGAGATGCTCGAGGATTAAGGCGTATCTACCAGACGGCTGGCGATGTAGGAAAGCCGTCGTCCGAGGGCGATGCACAGGTGTTTTTCCTCGACTGTAAGTGGCTGGCTGGGTTTTCCGCCGGCCACGTGGCTGGGGCCGTAGGGGGTGCCGCCGCTTTGAGTGGTGAGCAGTTCTGGCTCGGTATAAGGCAGGCCCACCAGCAACATGCCGTGGTGGAACAACGGGACCATCATGGACAGCAGGGTGGCCTCCTGGCCACCGTGGGCGCTGGAACTGGAGGTAAAAACGCCTGCGGGTTTGCCGACGAGAGCGCCGGAAAACCATTGGGAGCCGGTGCCGTCCAGAAAGTATTTGAGCGGTGCTGCCATATTGCCGAAATGGGTGGGGCTGCCGAGCGCGAGCCCCGCGCACTCTTCGAGATCCTGCGGCACCGCATAAGGCGGGCCCTCTGCGGGAATAGACTCTTCAATCGCCTCGCAGATTGCGGAGACCTTGGGAACGGTGCGTATTCGAGCCGTCATGCCAGGCACTTCCTCTACACCTCGCGCGACCAGGCGGGCCATCTTGGCAACACTTTCGTTTGTGCTGTAATACAGCACCAAAACTTCTGCCATCTAGACGATCTCCAACACGTTTTCCGGCGGGCGACCGAGTGCCGCCTTGTTGTTGGCCAGCACGATTGGGCGCTCTATGAGGATCGGATGATCACTCATGGCCTGCACCAGGGCGGCGCGAGAAAGCGAACTATCTACAAGGTTTTGTTCTTTGTAAATGCTTTCGCCGGTGCGCATCAGTTGCCGCGGGTCCATGCCCAGCAGACCGAGAATTTCTTCCAGTCGCTCGGTGGTGGGCGGAGTCTTCAGGTACTCCACAATTTCTGGATCAATGCCCCGCTCCTGCAGCATTTTCAGGGTCTGGCGAGACTTGCTGCAGCGCGGGTTGTGAAAGATGGTAACGCTCATTGTGAGTCCTCTGGACGGGTATTGGGGAAGGTCTGCCTTATAGTGTTGACAGTTCTTTGGAGGCGGTGCTAGCGTGCCGGCGGATTATAGGCTTTCCCGTTAGCTGGAACCATTTTATGTCTTTGTTGTGGACCCGATGGATGCGTCTTTTTGTGGCCTTTGGTGGTGTGGCTATGCTGATGGCCTGTGCCGTGGCCCCAACTCAGGAGATGAGCGATGCCCGCCAGGCAATTCAGGCGGCACGGGTCGCTGGGGCTGGTAGCCATAGCCCGAATAAGCTGGATCGGGCAGAGACCCTACTGCTGGGGGCGCGCTCGGATCTGCGCCAACAGGACTACGGTGATGCACGACGCAAGGCCTTGGCAGCGAGGAAGGTGGCGCTAGCTGCGCGCACTATCAGTGAGATTCTCATCTTGGCAACCCAAGCCGTGACTGAAGGCCGAAAAAAGGGGCTGGATGTGAGTGCTGCGGCGCTTTATTTATCTACTGCACAGCGGGCAGCACGGCGGGGTGAGATGGAAAAACTTCGTGTGCTTGCAGCCGAAGTGCACAAGCGGGTGGAGCGGGCATTTCGTTGAGCTTCCTTAGCCGCCTCCGTTGTTTGCGGCGCGGTAGTCCACACGCTCATAGTTCCCACTATTATCCAAGCAGCGTTCGAGTACGATTCGGTGGGTGGCGCCGTTGCTGGTGGTGACTCGCATGGGGCGTTCGGCGGCGTAGATACCGGCAGGGATGAGGAGGGTGGGTTTTCCCGAATCATCTGCAGCCGCCAGTACTAAAGCGGGTAGTTGATTCAGGGCGGATGCCTTGGACTCTGTCGGGCGTAGCATAACTGCACGTGCCTTTTTTCCCAGCAGCTGGACGCCAGCCTGGTGGGCCCCGTTCTCACCTATGTTGAGCCATCGCACCACCCCGATACTCCAGCGTGTTTCCGGTTGGCTGCGTATGCCCACCAGTTCTCCAACTCGAGGGGTAACGCCGGGAGAAAGTTGACGCAGCATTCCCACTCCACCTGGACCCTCGTTGGTTATCTCCCAAGACTCAGTTGCGTAGCTGTGGATCGCTGGGCCAGAGGTGAATTCATTGTCCGGCAGTCCAATTTCAATATCGTCTGCATCCCCGGTTTCCGCATGCGGTTCGTTGCCAGCGATGCCAGTCGTCGTATCGGTTGAGCCTTCTCCCAGGTAATGATGCAGAGTGCTGAGCCCACTGGCGATTAGCACCTCTCCTTTTCCGGCAGCGCGGGGCAGATGACGCTGTGGGGGTAGGCTAAAGGCACGCACCATGTGTTGCAGCAGAGCATGGGTCTCTGAGCTATGACTTTTGGGTGGTAGCTCAAGCTGAGTGCGCAGTGCCGTAAGCAGTGGGCTGGTATCAAGCAGCTGGCAAGAATCCACTGCAGTGGGTGCCTCGCGGCAGGGGCTGGGAGCCTCTCCATTGGTGGGTACAAGAAATAGGCCGGTCAATTTGTCGATGGGTTTGCCCACCTGAAAGACGGCTTTATCCGTATAGCTTGTCAGTAAGCGGGATATCTTCCAGATCGCGCCGTAGGCGAGATGACAGGGATCCACCAGGCTGCAGAGCAGGATTTGCTTATATAGATTCTCGGGGCTCAGGTGTGCATCCGCAGAGCTCGCATTGGCTTTTCCTGATTGTTGATGGAACCCTGACTTTTCGGCAAAGGCCCATAACTCGCCCAGTTCACG
Source organism: Gammaproteobacteria bacterium (assembly GCA_021773645.1). GTDB lineage: Bacteria > Pseudomonadota > Gammaproteobacteria > HK1 > HK1 > JAJFJV01. The sequence continues at coordinate 167,806 of JAJFJU010000026.1, read as the reverse complement.
CCACAGGGCGGCGGGAATCGAGTGGTATTGTTCAAAACAAAGTAGCTGTTGGTTGACTAGGCAATGGATGCTTCGTTGCGTGGCGGTCGCGACTGTTTTATTTTTCCCCCATCGGCTGCGGCCGGTCAGGCTGTCGCTGAGCACCCGTTTATAACCGTTGGCCAGTTCTGCCAGCAGTTGGCGTAGCTCACCAGTTTCGGCACGAACTTTTTCAAAGGTGCCGGCATGGACAGCGGAAGTTTGTACCTCTCTGTTTTGTAGCAGACGTAGGCAAGGCTGACGGTAGTGTTCCAGTAGTTCTAAGCGCAGGCTGGGCTTTAGAGGCGATCGGTTGAGTTTTTGGAGGGCGTCCTGCAACTCGCGCATGAGCACCCCGGAATTGGCGTAGGGCAGGGCATCGACCCATTCCTCCACATAGACGGATCGTATTTCAACCTCGGGGTCGGCTTGTGCGGCCACCTGTGGAAGGTGGAGGTTTAATGCCATGGGGCGTCCTAGGAAAAAGCGATGTGCTGATTCTCGCAGAATTCAGTCTGTAGATGAAAGTTATCGGCACAAGGGCGAGGAGCTATAATTATTTTTTCGATATCAATGATGACACGGTGGATTTATGAGCGAGCTTATCTGTCGGAGATGCCTGGTGGATGGACGGGTGCAGGGGGTGTATTTCCGCGCTTCGACTCGTCAGAAGGCCTTGGAGCTGGGGCTCACTGGGCATGCCAATAATCTGTCGGATGGTCGAGTGGAGGTGCTGGCGTGTGGGGAGGCCTCTGCGGTGCGAGCCCTATGTGCCTGGTTACGTCGGGGGCCTACCGCAGCTCGTGTTGATCAACTGGATTGCCAGGATGTCGCAGGTGCTATAGCCCCGCAAGATTTTTCCACCGCTTAGGAAAAAATAGATGGTTGAGGAACAGACTCGAATGCAGCGGGAACAGGTGTTGGGGGCATTGCCGTCCCCGGTTTCAGAAGATTTATTGCCGGCGATTCGTAAGGCGGTATGCGCGAGCCAGCGTAAGTTGGTGGTGCTAGATGATGATCCTACGGGTTGTCAGACGGTGCATGATTTGCCGGTGCTGTGTGACTGGTCTGTGGATAGCCTGGCGACGGAACTGGCGGGTGACTATCCAGCTTTTTACATCCTTACTAATTCCCGTGGTTTGCCCTTGGCAGAGGCAAGGGCGCTGACCTTGGAAGTTGCTGCGAATCTGGCTCAGGCAGCGGCCCAGACTGGGCAAGATTTCACCGTGGTAAGTCGCAGTGATTCTACTCTGCGTGGGCATTTCCCCGGCGAGGTGGAGGCGCTGGCCGAGGGCTTGGATGACCGCTTTCATGCCTGGATTCTGATTCCCTTTTTCCTGGAGGGGGGGCGTTATACCGTTGCTGATGTGCATTATGTAGACGAGGCCGGCTGTTTTGTTCCGGCCGGGGAAACTGCCTTTGCCCGCGATACGGCGTTTGGCTTTAAGGCCTCTAATTTGCGCGCATGGGTGGAGGAAAAGACCGCGGGACAAGTAGTGGCTAACGAGGTGGTCTCTATCTCCATTGATGATCTGCGTTGTGGCGGAGTTGAGCGGGTTAGTGCCTTGCTCAATGCGTTACCGCGTGGTGCCGTGTGCGTGGTCAATGCTGCGCATATGCGCGATCTTGAGGTTTTTAGTCTGGCGCTGCTGGCGGTGGAGGCGGGTGGTAAGAGATTTTTGTGTCGTACCGCGGCTTCCTTTGTGCCTGCGCGCATCGGACTGGAACCGCGAGCCTTGCTGGAGCCTACGGAGCTGGATTTGGGGTCCGGTGGTGGTCTGATGATGGTGGGTTCCCATGTTCCAAAAACTACCGCTCAATTAGAGGCTTTGCTGGCTGCCTGGCCCTGTTTAGCGTTGGAAGTAGATGTGGAGCAACTGTTGGAGGAGATGGGCCGAGGGCGAGAAATTCAGCGGGTTGCCGGGGCTGCAGAGCAGGCCCTGAAAGCGGGGCAGGATGTGGTGATCTATACTGGGCGCTTGCTACACACGGTGGCGGGCAAGGAGGCCAATCTCGACATCAGCCAGCGCGTTTCCTCTGGATTGGTGGCGATGCTTCGAGGGATAAGCACTCGGCCGCGATATCTGGTGGCCAAGGGTGGGATTACCTCCAGCGATTTGGCCACCCTCGGTTTGGAGGTAAAGCGTGCCTTGGTGCCGGGGCAGATTCTGCCGGGGGTGCCGGTGTGGAATCTGGGACCCGAGAGCCGTTTTCCAGGGCTGCCCTACATTGTCTTTCCTGGCAATGTGGGCGATAAGGATGGTCTGCTAGCCATTGCCCACAAACTGGCAGGCTCTTAGCTCGCAGTTAACTCGGTGACGATGCGTTTGCCGACCCAGGCAGCCACCTCGGCCACCGGGATTTCAGTATTTTCCTCATCGCGGCGGCCTTTGTATTCCGCCATTCCCGAGTCGAGGCCACGGTCACCGAGGACGATGCGGTGGGGGATGCCGATCAACTCTGCGTCGGCAAACATCACCCCCGGGCGCACCCGGCGATCATCAAACAGCACCTCAATTCCCGCCTCACACAGCTCACTATAGAGTATCTCCATGGCGGCCTTTAGGCGTGTGGATTTGTGCATATTCATGGGTAGCAGGGCCACCTGAAACGGTGCGATGGCGGTGGGCCAGGTGATGCCACGGGCATCGTGGTTCTGTTCGATGGCAGCGGCCACCACCCGCGAGACGCCGATGCCATAACAACCCATGCTGAGAGCCACGGCCTTGCCTGCTTCGTTAAGGCAGACTGCGTTCATGGCCTCGCTGTATTTGGTCCCCAATTGAAAGATGTGTCCCACTTCGATGCCGCGGGCGATGGCGAGGGTGCCATGGCCATCGGGGCTCGGATCCCCATCCACAACATTACGCAGATCGGCAGCTTCGGCTAGCGGCAGGTCGCGCTCCCAGTTGGTGCCGCTCAAATGTTGGCCATCGACATTGGCACCACAGACGAAATCCGTGGCCTCTAGGGCTGCGTAATCGGCAATCACCGGGATGCTGAGTCCAATGGGTCCGATGGAGCCGGGGCTGGCACCAGTGGCAGCCCGGACTTGCTTCTCTGTCGCCAGGGTAACGGGCGTCGTGACCAAGGGATGTTTGCCGGCTTTGATGAGATTGAGCTGGTGATCGCCGCGCAGTACCAGGGCCACCAGTTGATCATCGACTCCTTCCACCAGCAAGGTTTTGAGACAACGCGTTGCCGGCACATCGAGGAATTTGCTTACCTCCTCAATGCTTTGCACCCCAGGGGTGGCCTGTTCGGCGAGTGTGTCAGTGGCGGCGGCACGGGGCTCCAGAGATGGAACCGTAGCGGCCATCTCGATATTGGCCGCATAATCGCCTTTGCTGCTGAAGGCGATGGCGTCCTCACCGGAGTCGGCAAGCACGTGAAATTCCTCTGAGCCACTGCCGCCAATGGCACCGGTGTCTGCCTTCACCACGCGGAAGTCGAGGCCGGTACGGCTGAAGATTCGGGTGTAGGTGGCGCGCATAGTTTGATAACTGCGATCCAGACCTTCCTTGTCCAAATCGAAGGAATAGGCATCCTTCATCAAGAATTCACGCGCCCGCATGACGCCAAAGCGGGGGCGGGTCTCATCCCGGAATTTGGCCTGGATCTGATAAAAATTGCTGGGCAACTGCTTATAGCTGCGGATCTCCCGTCGCACCATGTCGGTAATCACCTCTTCATGGGTGGGGCCGACGCAAAATTCTCGCTGATGTCGGTCATGGAGGCGTAGCAATTCCGGTCCAAACTCCCCCCAGCGCCCAGATTCTTGCCACAGCTCGGCGGGCTGAATGGCGGGCATGAGCACCTCCTGGGCACCCGCCCGATCCATCTCTTCGCGTACGATGGCCTCGACCTTGCGCAGCACGCGTAGCCCCAGCGGCAGCCAAGTATAGAGACCGGCAGCGAGCTTTCGGATCATGCCCGCGCGCAACATGAGTTGGTGGCTTATTACTTCCGCATCAGCGGGTACCTCCTTGACCGTGGCCAGGAGAAGTCGGGTGGTACGCATGGGTTGAAACCTTGTTTAGGAGCCTGTCGGACTTAGGACTGCTCTACTGCGGAAAAGCCATTTTGGCCATATTCCCCGGTCCTTTTCGTCTAATAGCTCGGTTATTATCCTCAAATGACCGGAAAATCTGTCACAAAATGTCTTTCCCTCGCTACGAGCGCCTAAATCAGACAGGCTCCTAGGGGAGAAGAAGCTACTTGCAGTTCTCTTTAATCTGTTGCCGGGTGGCGTCAAGGCGTTTTTGGCGGGTCTTTTCATCAAGATAGACGAATTCTCCGCCGGTGTTCTTGTCACGTATCCTCGGCGCGGTCATTAATACCTCAAGATTCTTGCGGGCAGTCAGGCAATTTTTCTGTTTGTCTTCCTTGGTCTTTTTGAGCCGTGCGGCCTTTTCTGCGCCCAGTTTGCGTTCCAGTCGTCGTTCTTCGGCCCTTTCCTGCAATGCATCCAGCTGCTTTTTGGCATCTTCATCACGGACGGGAGAAGTGTGCGCCTTGATCTCTGTGGCGCTGCGCCCCACCGGGGGGTGTTGGGTGTACTGAACCTCACCGTTGCCGTCGACCCATTTGAACATGCGGGCGAAGCTGTCTTGCGTGGGCAGCAAGGTGGCCAGAGTAAGCAGTATCAGCAGAAATTTTCGCATGGGAATATCCATATATTAGCCCGGGATTCAGAGGAGAGTATAAGTCACCCTTATGATAGGCGCTGTCAGATCATGCAGATGTTTTTCCGTCCCTTGCTTAGGATGCCGATTAAGCAACAGCCTACAGTGCCTTGATCTATCTGCGAATACCCAGTAATTTACCCGGTCAGCATGCTGTATCAGCGCCCGCTATTGCGGGCATTTTTCATTTATGAGGTTGTCAATAGTGGAACTCACCGGCGCACAAATCCTTTGTCGCTTCCTTAAAGACGAGGGAGTGGAATATCTTTTTGGTTACCCCGGTGGCGCGGTACTGTTTATTTACGATGAGCTGTACAAGCAGGATGCAGTCAAACACATCCTGCCCCGTCACGAGCAAGGCGCCACCCACATGGCTGATGGCTATGCGCGCTCTACTGGCAAGCCTGGCGTGGTATTGGTTACCTCAGGGCCTGGTGCTACCAATGCGGTGACGGGTATCGCCACCGCGTATATGGACTCCATCCCCATGGTGATCATTACCGGGCAGGTGCCTACTCAGGCCATTGGCAGCGATGCCTTTCAGGAGGTGGATAGCGTTGGCATCACCCGCCCCTGTGTAAAGCATAATTTCCTGGTCAAGGATGTGAAGGATCTGGCCGTGACCTTGAAGAAGGCCTTTCATGTGGCCACTTCCGGTCGCCCTGGCCCGGTAGTGGTGGATATCCCCAAGGATGTCACCGCGCTCAAGGCCGACTATGTGTATCCGGAAAAAGTAGAGATGCGCTCTTATAATCCGGTCACCCGGGGCCACGGTGGGCAGATTAAGAAGGCACTCAAGCTGATGCTTGGCGCCAAGCGCCCCATGGTGTATTCCGGTGGTGGCGTGGTGCTGGGCGAGAGTTCGGCGGAATTAAGGCAGTTAGTGCAGCAATTGGGTTATCCCATTACCAGTACCCTCATGGGGCTGGGCGCCTATCCGGGCATGGACCGGCAGTTTGTTGGCATGCTGGGGATGCATGGCACCTATGAGGCGAATATGGCGATGCATGGTTGCGATGTGCTCATTGCCATCGGCGCCCGTTTTGATGATCGCGTGGTGGGGGACGTTAAAAAGTTCTGCCCCAAGGCGAAGATTATCCATATCGACATTGACCCGGCTTCCATCTCCAAGGTGGTCAAGGTTCACATCCCCATCGTGGGTGGGGTCAAGGAAGTGCTAGGCGAATTATTGACTGCCCTCAAGAGCAGTGAGCAGCAGGCGGATAAGGCGGCATTGGCGACATGGTGGGAGGAAATCGAGGGATGGCGCGCCAAGAGGTGTCTTTCCTACGACACCTCCAGCGAGCTGATCAAACCACAAATGGTGTTGGAGACGTTCCACAGACTCACCAACGGTGATGCCTATGTGGCCTCGGATGTGGGTCAGCATCAGATGTTTGCGGCCCAGTATTATCCCTTCAAAGATCCAAGGCATTGGATCAATTCCGGCGGGCTCGGGACCATGGGCTTTGGCTTGCCCGCGGCTATGGGGGTGCAGTTTGCCCACCCGGATGAGACCGTGGCCTGCATTACTGGCGATGGCAGCATCATGATGTGTATCCAGGAGCTGGCCACTGCCAAGCAGTATGGCCTGCCAGTCAAGGTCATTAGTCTGAACAATGGTTATCTGGGCATGGTGCGCCAGTGGCAGGAGTTCTTTTACGAGAAGAATTATTCTCAGACTTATCTGGAAACGCTACCCGATTTCGTCAAGCTGGCGGAAAGTTTTGGCCATGTGGGCATGCGTATCGATAAACCTGCCGATGTGGAGGGGGCATTGAAAGAGGCCTTGGCCCTAAAGGACCGCCTGGTGTTTATGGACTTTATTACCGACCCTTCTGAAAACGTCTACCCCATGATGGAAGCGGGTAGAGGGCATAACGAGATGATGTTGAGGGAGCTAGCCTGATGCGCCATATCATAGCGATGCTAATGGAAAACGAGCCGGGTTCCCTGAGCCGGGTGGCGGGGTTGTTCTCGGCGCGTGGCTACAATATTCATTCCCTGTGTGTGGCGCCTACTGATGATCCTTCGGTTTCACGCTTGACCTTGGTCACCCGTGAGGAGGACGAAGGGATCGTCGAGCAGATCACCAAGCAGCTCAATAAGCTGGTTGATGTGATCAAAGTGCTGGATCTCACCGAGGGAGAGCACGTTGAGCGTGCCATGATGCTGGTCAAGGTGCGCGCCACGGGGACCCGGCGTGAGGAATTAAAGCGCCTTACCGATATTTTCCGTGGCCGCATCCTCGATGTTTCCAGTTCGACCTATACCATTGAGGTTACCGGTGTAGGCGCTAAACTCGATGCCTTTATCGATGCCTTGGAACCCAAATCCATCCTTGAGGTGGTGCGTTCAGGTGCCCTTGGTATTGGACGCGGAACCAAAAGCCTGCGTATTTAACGGCCTGACACTTAGCCCAGACAACGCCCGTTTCGGGCCCTTCCTAGACGAGATAAAGCATGAAGATTTATTACGATAAAGACGCCGATCTATCCCTCATTCAGAAGCAGCAAGTGACCATCGTCGGTTATGGCTCCCAGGGCCATGCCCACGCCAACAACCTTAAGGACTCTGGTTGCAATGTGGTGGTGGGGCTGCGTCCCGGCTCCCCTTCAGCAGCCAAGGCTGAGGCGGCGGGCCTGACGGTCAAACCAGTAGATGAAGCAGTGGCCAGTGCCGATGTGGTGATGGTACTAGCCCCGGATGAGCACCAGGCGGCCATCTACCGTGAGACCATTGCACCGAACATTAAAAAGGGCGCTGCGCTGGCCTTTGCCCATGGCTTTAACATCCATTTTCAGCAGATCGAGCCGCGCGCTGATCTCGATGTCATCATGATTGCCCCCAAGGGCCCGGGTCATTTGGTGCGTTCCACCTATGTGCAGGGCGGAGGCACACCTTCGCTTATCGCCATTCACCAGGATGCCTCGGGCAATGCCCGGGATATCGCTCTGGCCTATGCCTCGGCTAATGGCGGCGGACGTGCGGGTATTATAGAGACTAGCTTTAAGGAAGAGACCGAGACCGATCTCTTCGGTGAGCAGGCGGTACTTTGTGGTGGTGTGACTTCTCTCATCCAGGCGGGATTCGAGACCCTGGTAGAGGCGGGTTATGCACCGGAAATGGCCTATTTCGAATGCCTGCATGAGGTGAAACTCATCGTCGACCTGATTTACGAGGGTGGCATTGCCAACATGCGCTATTCCATCTCCAATACTGCCGAATATGGTGATCTCACTCGTGGCCCGCGTGTCGTCACCGACGAGACTAAGGCCGAAATGCGCAAGATCCTCGGCGAGATCCAGAGCGGCTCCTTCGCCCGCGAGTTCATCCTGGAAAATCAGGCGGGTGCCGCCCATATGAAGGCCATGCGTCGTAATGCCGCCGATCATCCCATCGAAGAAGTGGGTACCCGGTTGCGCTCAATGATGCCGTGGATTGGGGCTAACAAGCTGGTCGACAAAGACAAGAATTAATTGCTCTTCCGGTGGGCTGTTAACAGCCCACCGGATTGCAGTGGCTTGCTTATTCGACTGGACCTATTCCCAGTGTTGGCGCGTGAAGGCATTTTCCCTCTAGCCCTTGTTGGTGGTCTGGCGCTAGGGGTGGGTTTTGGCTACGGCTTGTATAGCTCACTTCCCCTCTGGCTCTTGGTAGCGCTGCTGCTTAGTGTTTTCCACTTTCCCAAACGTACGATTCCAGCCCTGCCGCTAGCAGTGTTGGCGGCGGTCGATGGCCGCGTTGAGGCGATGGCTCAAACCGAGGAGGGGCATCTCGGCAAGACCTTGCGGCGTCTCGTTATGCGGCTTTCTCTCCCAGGTATTTCTAGTCTGCGTAGTCCCACCGAGGGCACAGTACAGGAAGTCTGGCTTGGGGAAGCGCTCCCCAATGATCCTAAACAACGGCAATATACGGCCTGGATTCAGACCGATGAGGGGGACGATGTGGTGTTCCGCTTAGTGGGCACCACGCCGTTCTTTCATTGCCGTTTCAGCTTCTCGCCTGGAGAACGTATTGGTCAGGGGCAGCGCTGTGGCTTCGTATACTGGGCACGGCATTTTGAATTGCTGGTACCTACGACTTCATGCTTCGATGTGGTTATTGGTGAGCGGATCATGGCGGGCTCAGGTGTGCTTGCGACCCTGGTGCGGGAGGAAGCTTGAGTGTCGCTTGCTCCACGGCGGGGTATGATGGTCCTATGTTCTTGGCACATCTGTTCCGAGGTTAAGGTTTAATGAGTACTGCATCGACATCGACCAAACGTCGTCGCGGGATTTACCTGCTACCCAATCTGTTTACCACGGCAGCCCTGTTTTCCGGCTTCTTCGCCATTATTTCGGCGATGGAAGGGCGCTTTAGTACAGCTGCTATCGCGATCTTTATTGCCATGATTCTTGATGGGCTCGACGGGCGCGTGGCCCGTATGACCAATACTCAAAGTGCTTTCGGGGCGGAATACGACAGTCTCTCGGATATGGTGGCCTTTGGCGTTGCTCCAGCATTAGTGGCCTACCTGTGGGCGCTGGCATCCCTTGGCACTCTGGGTTGGGTCGGGGCCTTCTTCTATACCGCGGCGGTGGCATTGCGTCTAGCGCGCTTTAACACTCAGGTAGGGATTGCCGACAAACGTTATTTCCAGGGGCTTGCCAGTCCAGCGGCCGCAGCGCTTATTGCTGGACTAATCTGGGTGGGTGAGGTCTATCAGGTCAAGGGTGAGAGCCTGGCAGCACTGGTATTCGCCATCGCGGTGCTGGCTGCGGTGTTGATGGTGAGCAATATCCGCTACCACAGCTTCAAGGAATTCAATCTGCGCGAGCGGGTGCCTTTTGTAGCGCTGATGATCGTGGTGCTGCTGTTTGTGCTGGTTTCGCTGGGCCCACCCGAGGTGCTGTTTGGTACTGCCCTGGTGTATGCGCTGTCGGGACCGATTTTGACCCTTTCCCAAATTCGTCGCCGCCGTGCCGAGCGTAAAGTAACCGGGCACTCTGGGGATGTTGCTACGCCACGGACAAAAACTGGTCATTAGTCGCAACTTGGAAAGCCGCAGAAATCCCGTTATATTTCTACCCCATGAGCCGCACGACAACACCTTGTGTATTTCCCGTTGCCCCCGTGGTGGCTGCTGCGTGCCTCGTTCCTGCCCTGCTACGACTGCTGCCCTAGGGCAGTCATAGTCTCTCCACATCAGGTTCCTTGGCGGACCACCCAAAGTAAAACAAGCGGAGGCACAATCCTGCCTCTGGATTGTCTGCCCTAATATCTTGATGGCGGATTTAATCCGCTGTCCAGAGGATTTTAGAAATGACCGATAAACTCATTATTTTCGATACCACCTTGCGCGATGGCGAGCAGAGCCCTGGTGCCTCCATGAATCAGGATGAAAAATTGCGCATCGCCACGGCGCTGGAGCGTATGCACGTGGATATTATTGAGGCGGGATTTCCGGCTGCCAGCCCAGGCGATTTTGCTGCCGTTGAGGCGGTGGCCAGACTGGTGAAAGACAGCGCCGTGTGTGGGCTGGCGCGCACCCTGGATGGGGATATTGACCGTGCTGGTGAGGCATTGAAAGACGCCGCTGCCCCGCGTATTCATACTTTTCTCGCCACTTCGCCCATTCACATGCGGGACAAGTTGCGGATGACGCCTGATGAGGTGGTAGAGGCGGCCGTGCGGGCGGTGAAGCGTGCGCTTCGCTATACCGATGATGTGGAGTTTTCGCCGGAGGATGCCGGGCGCTCTGAGACTGATTTTCTGTGCCGGGTGATCGAGGCGGTGATCGCCGCGGGAGCCCGTACGGTGAATATTCCGGATACCGTGGGCTATGCCTTGCCACACCGTTTTGGAGCCTTGATCCAGACCCTGCGGGAGCGCGTTCCCAATTCCGATAAGGCGATATTTTCAGTGCATTGCCACAATGACTTGGGCCTGGCGGTGGCCAACTCTCTGGCGGCGGTAGATCACGGTGCGCGGCAGGTGGAATGCACCATCAACGGTCTGGGTGAGCGTGCGGGCAATGCCGCGCTGGAAGAGATCGTCATGGCCATGCGCACCCGCAAGGACGAGTTTTCTTGTGAGGCTCGGGTGGATAGCACTCAGCTGGTGCCTTGTTCCCGTCTGGTATCGACCATTACCGGCTTTCCGGTACAGCCCAATAAAGCCATCGTGGGCATCAATGCCTTCGCCCATGAGGCCGGGATCCATCAAGACGGGGTGCTGAAGAGTCGCGAGACCTACGAGATCATGCGCGCCGAGGATGTGGGTTGGAGTGCCAACCGTATGGTGTTGGGCAAGCATTCCGGTAGAAACGCCTTTCGTTCGCGGCTGGAACAATTGGGTATCGAATTGGCCTCGGCAGAGGAGTTGAACGATGCCTTTGCCCGTTTCAAGGACCTCGCCGACAAGAAGCATGAAATCTTCGATGACGACCTACAGGCCTTGGTTACCGACTCCCGTCTTGAGGGTGAAAACGAGCGCTTTAAGCTGCTCACCTTGAAAGTGTGTTCCGAGACCGGTGAGACGCCATTGGCGCGTATTACCTTGAGCGTGGATGGCGAGGAAAAATCTGCTGAGGCCGAGGGTAGCGGCCCTGTGGATGCCGCTTTCAAGGCTATTGAGACAGAGGTGAAAAGTGATTGCGATCTGTTGCTCTACTCGGTGAATAACATCACCAGTGGTACCGACTCCCAGGGTGAGGTAACGGTGCGAGTGGAGAAGGGTGGGCATATAGCCAACGGACAGGGGGCGGATACAGATATCGTGATTGCCTCAGCCAAGGCCTACCTTAATGCGCTCAATAAGATCCTGCGTCCGGTAGTTCGTACTCACCCGCAGGTCTAGCAGGGGAATGCCCCATGGATGCGCGCAAGCGACAGTGTTTAGCAGCTATGGGGATCGCCCGCTGGGTGCCTCGTGGTGTCGCGGAGTCGTTGCCGGATGAGGCCTCTGAAACAGTGATGGAAGCACCGGGCTGGAGCGAATTAGAGCAGCGGGTGGCGGCGTGCACGGGCTGCGATCTACATCGTAGCCGCACCCAAACGGTCTTCGGCGTGGGCGATCGTGCGGCCCGCTGGATGATTGTGGGGGAGGCGCCGGGGGAGCAAGAGGATCTTCGGGGTGAGCCCTTTGTCGGGCGTTCCGGGAAATTGCTCGATGCCATGCTGTTGGCCATGGGACTGGCGCGTCAGGATGTCTACATTGCCAATATCCTGAAATGTCGGCCGCCGGACAACCGCAATCCCACGCCCGAGGAGGCGAGCCATTGCGCGCCCTATCTGCGCCGTCAGATGGAACTCATTAATCCGGGGATTATTCTTGCGGTGGGCCTGGTGGCAGCACAGAGATTGCTCGACACCAAGTTGCCGTTGGCACGGTTGCGTGGGGAGCTGCATTCCTACGGAGATAACGATACCCCACTGGTAGTGACCTACCATCCGGCGTACTTATTACGTGCGCCTTTGCAGAAAAAGAAGGCCTGGCAAGATCTGCTGCTTGCGCGTTCGGTGTTAACCGAATAATGAGCGCAGTCATGGCTTCGGCATTGGCTTTGCCGCGGCCTATGGCCATGGCCGATGTGACCAATATCTGGCGTATTGAATGTGCCGCCTATCCCTATCCATGGTCTAAAAGCACCTTTGCCGATTGCTTGTTTGCGGCCGGCTACTCAAATTGGGTGTTGGCCAATCGGGACACTATCTTTGCCTACGGCGTGCTTTCGGTGGCGGCGGGTGAGTCCCATATGCTCAACCTGTGCGCGGACCCTGCCTATCAAGGGCAGGGCTACGGCAGACAAATGCTGGAGAAAATGCTGGATATTGCCCGCGAGCATGGTGCGAAGGTGATGTTTCTCGAGGTACGGCCTTCCAACACGGTGGCTTGCCGCCTGTATGAGCGTTTCGGTTTCAGCCAGATTGGCCGCCGTCGTGGCTACTATCCGGGTGCCGATGTGCGCGAGGATGCACTGGTTTATTCGCTATCGCTTTAAGAGAAGTCTGATTAAACCAGAGTTTAGTTCTCTAGCTGCTCGTCGATCTCCCGTAATAACTGCTCCACGTCGTCTGCGATACTCCCAAACTCCTCATCAACAATGGTTTGTTCTAAGGCACTAGCAGCAGATTTCAGTTGCATCGCACCACAGCATGCCGCTCCACCGGCAATGGTGTGAACTTCCTCACGGAGAGTGCGCCAATCCTTGGCTTTAAGGGCTGCGTTGATTTTGCTAGGACGTGGCTTTAGGTCTTTTCGCAATAAGGCCGCCAGATCCGTCTCCAGCGAGGATTGGTCAGTGTTTTGGACGGGCGTATCAGGGATTGCTCCCGGGGCTGATGCCCGAACGGGTAACCATCGCGCCAGGGTTTGATGGAGCGTCTTGCGATCCAGCGGTTTACTAAGAAAGGCATCCATACCAGCAGCGATCGCTTGGGTTTGGGTCTCGGGCATGGCATCGGCGCTGAGTGCGATGATAGGGGTATGGCGGGAGCCGGACTCCAGTACATGCAGGCGTTCGGTCAGCCACAGGCCATCCCGATCGGGCAGCTGTAAATCCATCAATATCAGGTCAAAGCGGTGATGGAAGAAGGCCTCTAGGGCCTCTTGGCCGGTGCCAGCCTGGCTGACCCGGATGCCAAGATTTTCCAATAAAGTGGTGGCGAGTTTTCGATTGACTAGATTATCTTCCACCAACAGCACGTGGGCTCCCGAGTGTGGCTGCGGCGTGTTTTGGTCTCGGGATATCGGCTCGGGTTTCGATTTCTCTACCGATCCTGTTAGCTGCTGTAGTTGTAGCCGTAGCTCTGCGTTGCGTACGGGTTTTCTCACGAAGGCGCAGGGCTCGCCGTTGTGCTGTCTAAGTGCCGAGTCCCGATGATCGAGTATCAATACCGGGCACGACAGTGTCATGCGGTCGAGGATTTGTTGTTTGTCGTCCTCACGACTCAGATCCAGGATCACACAGTCGGGGTGGGCCCGCCGATTCTGTCCGTGGGCGTGCCCCTTTGTAGAGGCATCCAGGGTGCGAATCTCTCTAACCTGTATGCCCCAGTTGCGCATTTGCTCGCGTATCGACATGCGTGCAAAGGGATGCGGCACATAGAGCAATACGCGGCTGCCCTCGAGCTCACTCTGCTCATAGACGGGGGGTGGCAGATGACAGCAGCGCAGTGAAAAGATGAAAGTAGAGCCCTCTCCCGCGACACTTTCGACTCGGATGTCACCGTCCATGGAGGCCGCTAGTTTTGCCGAAATAGCGAGCCCGAGGCCGCTGCCTTCGGCCTGGTGTTCCCGCTCGGTCTGTTGGTAGGGATCAAAAATGCGTTGCTGTAGCGCCTCGGGGATACCGGTGCCGGTATCACTTACGCTGATCTCGATGCCCATGGTGTCGGATTCCTCATCGGCATGAGTGAGGCTGACAATGACGCTACCGGCAGTGGTGAATTTGATGGCGTTGGCCACCAGGTTGAGCACCACTTGGCGAATTCTCAAAGGGTCCCCTTGGCAGCAGTGCGGGATATCCGAGGCTATGAAGTAAACCAGTTCCAGACCCTTGGCATGTGCACTCGGTGCCAGCAGGTCGAGTACATCCTCAATGCATTCGCCCATGTGAAACTCAGTGCATTCCAGATCGATTCGTCCCGCCTCGATACGGGATAAATCCAGTAGTTCATTGATCTGGCGCAGCAGATTTTGGCTGGAGTTGTGGATGATCTCGGCGTAGTCACGCTGTTCCGGATCGAGCGGGCTGGCATCCAGCAACTTACAGTAGCCCAACACCCCGTTGAGTGGGGTACGCAGCTCGTGGCTCATATGGGTGAGAAAGTTGGATTTTTCTCTGCTGGCAGCAAGTGCCTGTTCCTTGGCCGCCTCCAGTTCAATATTTTGCGACTCCGCCGTGCGCAGGGTTTCGCGTAGATGGCGGGTTGCGGCATCTACTTTCTCTTGGAGGTCATGCTGTGCTGTTTGCAGGGAGCGGGCCATAGTGTTGATGCTGCCTTGTAGGCGTTGTAATTCACCCTCACCCTCCAGGCTTACCCGTGTATCCAGTTGGCCATTTTCCAGTTGTTCTACTGCTTGGGTAAGGTGGGATATGGGTTGCACGATCCCCCTGCTCCAGCGCAGGGCAAGGATGATGATGAAACCGGCCCCTAGCAACATGATCAACAGGCTTAAAATAATAATTTGGCGCTTGTTGTTAAGCATCTTTGAGCGTGTCAGTTCTACTGTTACCCAGCCGATAGTAGGGCTAGATGTGCTTGATATCGGCTCAGGATCAAGGGCGAAATCCACGATCTCAAGTTCGTGCGAAAGTACCGGGGTGCGAATAAATAGAGTCCGGCCATCCTGTGAATCCAATAATATGGGGCGCGTGCCCGGGTTAGCTTTAAACGCGGCGTGGCTATGGGGGGGGGGGCCGCTGTGGGTCAATATTTCGTTGCGCTGATTCTCGATGCGTACGGAACGCACCTGGCTATCTCCAATGGCTGCGTTGGCAAGTCCCTGAAGTACACGCAGATTTCCGGAAAATACTCCGTACTCGCTGGCAGGAGCGAGATATGTGGCCAGAGCCCGGCCCTGTTCTTCCAACCCACGTTCCAGATCGAGGACCCGTAGATGGGTATAGATGACGGTCAGAGACAATGCGATGAGTAGCGAGGGCACCAAGGCCAGCAGGATGACGCGCGTACGGATCCCCAGCTTGTTCATGGTGAGCTCTTCCCGGCATTAAGCTGAACGCTCAGTTCAGATTCCGTAGCTAGGGATAGCCCCATGGAGTAGGCCACTTGGCGATTAATGCTGATGCTGAAATATTGTGGATGAGTGGGGGGTGGTAGTTTCCATGCGCCCGTCGTTGCCATGCGTGTGACCAGTTCTCCGGTCTGGCGACCAATCTGCCCTGGTGTGGAATAGAGTGATAACAGGGCCCCAGCGCGCGTATAGCTGCGAGAAAAAGCCAGCACAGGAACGCGGTGGCGATAACTATTGAGTAACACGGCATGGGCACTTGAGCGGTTGTATACCGTGGGATCGGGCAGGGCAAGTAACAGGTTACTGCGGGGCAAGATCCCCTGAAGGGCAGGGATTAACTGTCGTTTGGCCCCTATGGTGTGAATATTTACTACCTTGCCTGTGCGTTTTAGCTCATCTTCGTGGATGCGTGACCAAGGGCCGAGCAGAACCCCGATACGGGGGCTGTCCGTCAGCACCAGACGGGCGAGACGAAGCAGGCGCGATATCGGCTGATTCACGTAAATGGCGGAATGTGTGCTTGCTAACGAATCTGTTTTCCATTGTGGATAGAGCTTTTGGTATGCCGCTTGAGGAATCAGCGCATGTAGTTCCCGCTGAGGTTCCAGCTTCGCCTTGTTAAGAAATTCTGCCGCCCGGCTGCCGACGGTAATGGATAGGATGGGGCGTTCCGGGATCGAGATACCTGCCAGCTCCGCGGGACGCAGCAGGCGCAGTGTTGGTATGGACTGAGTGGCTTTCGAAAGGCTATCGCGCAGCCCCTGGATGAATTGCCCGTGGGCCGCGTGTTCTGGATTTGCGATAACCCAGATCACGTCCTGAGCATGCACCGGGAAAGCCAGCAGCATGAGGCTCAAGATAAGGCTTGCGGGGCGATAAAACCCCTTTGCGCGTGTATTCCCTTCCATAGGTAATATTCCGCTGGCGTCCCGTTAGGGCGCTGGCCTACAAAGGCAACTCCAGTTGTAGAAATCCCGTTCGTCCTAAACGGTTCTGGTCACGGAAGTCGATATGTCTCTCCATCAGATTCTGAACTATCAGGGCAATTTGTCCTTCGTTGCCACGTGCTCCAAATCGCCGGGCAAGGCGAAGATCGACGCGTCGGAATGAAGGCACTAGATTACCCTCTCCGAGCCATTCCATTTGGCTTACCCGAGTGAAGGAAAAGCTGGCGTCATATCGGTTCCCCAAATCGAAGATACCGAGTAAATGGGTCGTGGCTGACGGCGTACTGGCTACCAGATTGGCAGCGTCGCTGGTTGTGCGTCCATTGGACTGACTAAGGATGAAGCGGGTCTGGGGTGTTGGTCGCCACTGAAGCTGGCCCTCTAGCCCTTCTACGGTGGCGGAACTCTTGTTGATGAAGGTAAAGGGGGCGCCACCACTGGTGCTGATGACTTGGCTCAGGGAATTCCTAAATGCTTTTAGCTCGAGGCGGAAAACGCCATTGGCGGTGCTGGCAATCAGCCCTAATTCCCGGGCAATAATCTTTTCTGGCTGTAGCGTGTCAGAGCCGAGGAAGATGAGTGCTGTGGCACCACCTCCGCCGGCAATCGGCATTTTCCAATCAACGTTATTTTCAAAAAATGAGGGGGTGCGTACGCTTTTGCTAATGCTGGCACGAATGGCGACGCGTGGCCGGATACGATAATTAAGAGCCAGGCGGGGCGACCAGTCGGTGCCGGTGATGTCGTTGTTTTCCATCATCACCCCAGCATTGAAGTTAAGCGCGGGTAGCAGATGCCATTCGACGTTACTAAACAGCCGGTAGAGATGGTTTTGTAGCCGTGGACGGGACACCCCGAGAAATAACGGGGCATCTACTTGGTCAAGGCGTGCGCTGCCACCCCAGACTACTCGCCAGTGCTTGTGTGGGCTAAAGCGATGTTCCAATTCCAGATCGTAACGGCGCTGTGTGACCGGTGAGGGGGTAGGTATAAAGAAGCCGCTGCCATAGGTCTCTTTACGGTCAAAATAATTGTAGTAGGCCTGCAGGCTTAATTCGTGTTCTGGCTGAAATACGTGTTGCCAACGCAGCATGCCAAAGTGGGTGCTGTCAGCCTTGGCGCGCGGGTTTTGTAGCGGGTCTCCTATGAAGCCATCCTGGCGGCGCCCATCGTTAAATCCGGCCTGAAATTCCAGTCGATCGGTGCTTCCTATCAGCCACTCGGCGCGCAGATTACCCAAGGTGCTGCGTTTGCTGTCATGACGCCGATCAAAGCCATCGTCGGCACGATGGCCAATACTGGCGCGAAAGCTGAGCGGCCCCGCGCTGCCAGCATAGCGGGCCCGGTAGTGTTCTATGCCGTTTCCGCCCCGGATGACCTTGAGCTGTGTACCCTGCTCAACGGTAGGATGTCGGGTGTGTATGCTGATTACTCCGAGAAAGGCGTTGGCACCATAGCTGGCGGCGTTGGGGCCGCGCACTACCTCAATACGTTCAATGTCATCCAGATCGACGGAAAAATTGCTCCATTCCACCAGGCCAACCGCGGGCGTATACACCGAGCGGCCGTCGACGAGCACCTGCATGCGTCGGGAAAACTGATCCCCGAGACCGTGGTAGGTCACGGTATGCACGCCGCCATTATCCGAGCCCACCTGAAAGCCAGGCACCATGCGGAATAACTCGTAGATCTCGCGGGCACCGCTGGCGACAATCATTTCCCGGTCGATGACCGTAATCGAGGCGGGGGTATCGAGCATGGGCTGTTCCAGACGAGTGGCCGATAGCACCACCGGAAGCTCAAAATAAACGCTGTCTTCGCTGGGTAGGGCGGGAGAGTTAGCTAGGCCGGCTATAGGCATTAGCAGGAGGGATGATGCGATCAGTCGTGAAAGCACCATTACGAGAATTTTTATCACCGTTCTGCGTCCCCTGCTCTTATAAATATGCTAACCCCGCGCGCAATCTATCAAAAAGCACCTGTACTTCCCATGTTGGTATCGGAAACGACCCGGGATGTACCGATATTCCGCTTCCGCTAAACTGCTGCCATGAACTACCCAACGATTGAAGAATTTGTCGGCAATACGCCGCTGGTACGTCTGCAACGTCTGGATGCTGGCAACAGTACCGTGCTGCTCAAGCTTGAAGGTAATAACCCTGCGGGTTCGGTGAAGGATCGGCCGGCGCTAAGCATGATCCGCCGTGCCGAGGAGCGTGGCGAACTCAAGCCCGGGGATGTGCTTATCGAGGCCACTAGCGGCAATACCGGCATCGCGCTGGCCATGGCCGCGGCGATCCGTGGTTATCGGATGATTCTGGTGATGCCCGACAATATGAGTGTCGAGCGGCGGGCGGTGATGCGTGCCTATGGGGCGGAGATTGTGCTGACCCCGGCCAAGGGCAGCATGGAGGCGGCGATAGACCGTGCCCGGGCCATGGAGGCGGCGGGTGAGGGGCGGATCCTCGACCAGTTCGGTAATACAGATAACCCTCGCGCCCATTATGAGGGCACGGGCCCGGAAATCTGGCGTGACACCCAAGGCAAGATTACCCACTTTGTCAGTGCCATGGGCACGACCGGCACCATCATGGGGGTTTCGCGTTATCTCAAGGAGGTCAATCCGGCTATCGAGATTGTCGGCGTACAGCCGGCCGAGGGTGCCCGGGTGCCGGGTATCCGGCGCTGGCCGAAGGAATATCTGCCCGATATTTACGATGCCAGCCGTGTGGATCGCACCCTCGATGTGGGGCAGGAAGAGGCCGAACAGATTGCCCGCGACCTGGCCGCTCGTGAAGGGATCTTTGCCGGCATCTCTTCCGGTGGTGCGGTGGCGGCAGCCTTGCGGGTGGCGCGTGAGGTGGAGCGGGGGATTATCGTGACCATCGTTTGTGACCGCGGCGATCGTTATCTCTCCACCGGCGTATTTCCCGAAAGCTAAACAGCTCCTTTTTTTCCCTTGATGCCCTCGTTGTCAGCCCGGATCGCGTCCTGCAGTCTGGGCTTGCTGCTATGGTTAGCGATTGTCCCGGTATGGGGAAGCCCGGGTCTGCATCTGGATACGGGCCCCCTGGAAGGCCCGGGTTGGTCCGCCGCTGGCGCTCGTATCGCGCTTGAATTCATGGCCACCGGTAGCACCCGCGCCAGTGGCCGGATTTTTGGTCTCAAACTCCCGGCTCCGCTGGAAAAAATCCGAGTCATAGCATTTTCCTGCCCCGCTCTGGACTGGAGTGATGGTTACTTCTGTCCTGCGGCAAAGCTCAAATTGCATCGATCAGGGGGCACATGGAGCCCGCCTCAATTGGCTGTCCACGTCGACGCGGATACCGGACTACACATACGGGGTATGGGACTTGCTGGAGGCAAACTGAATCTGGATCTTCTTGCCAGGCCCAAAGGTTGGCAGGTTGCCTTGCATGCGGATGGCATTGTGCTGTCCAAACTGCGCCGATGGCTTGCAACGTGGGGTTTGGCGGAGATTCCGGAATTCCCCACTGGGCGGATGAGCGGAAAACTCGAGCTAGAACAGCAGGTTGAGACGCTCCAGGGCGAACTGCGCGCCACACTCAAGAATCTTGCCTATTCCAGTGAAGATGGTGAAACCGCCGGGGAAAACCTCGACGTGGAACTTCGGCTGCATGGTAGACAAGTGAAAGATGGCTGGCAGCTAGCGGGAAATGCCGATCTGAAAGCGGGCGTATTGGGGATGGAGCCCGTTTGGGTAGAGGTGGGGGATGCGCCTCTGGCAATGCAGTTCAAAGTGGGGTGGCGAGCTCGGAGTAAAACCCTGGAACTGCAGCAAGTGCATATTCAGCACCCGGGGATAGGCGTGCTAAGCGCGCGGGCCAGTCGGGTCAATGATCATTGGACGCTGCATCAGGCCGAACTTAAACAGGGGCACTTCCCGGCGCTTTACCAGAGCTATCTACAGCCGTTTTTATATGGCACCCCGTTGGCGGAATTGGAGACTGCGGGCGACGTGGAGCTTCGCCTGCTTCGAGATGGCGATGGCGAACTGCGTGCGCAAATCGAACTGCGACAGGTGGATCTGCATGATGACCAGCAGCGCTTTGGTCTGGAACAGCTCTCGGGTAGCCTGCACTGGAGCAGCGCTGGAAAGGTTTCGAAGAGTGCTCTGAACTGGGCGGGTGGACACTTGTATCGGGCACCGCTGGGTCCCGCCAGTCTGCGCGGTGAGTTCAAGGGTAAGAGCTTCCAACTTAGCGGGCCACTGGAAGTTCAAATCCTTGATGGCCCGCTACGTATCGCCGGCTTCAAGGCGCAAGGGCTCGGTACCCCGGCACTCGCATGGGAACTTGCCGGTAGTCTCGGTCCTCTATCTATGGAGCGGGTGAGCCAAGTGCTGGACTGGCCACCTTTTGAAGGCAACTTGGCGGGAGAGATCCCGGCTATTCGCTATGCCCAGGGGGTGATGGAGGTTGAGGGCGAGCTTGGGGTGCAGGTTTTTGACGGCGATATGGTGATACGGGATCTACGCCTGGAGGAGCCCTTCGGAGTGGTGCCACGGCTGCGGGCCGAGGTGGATTTTCGTAATCTCTCACTGGATGCGCTGACCCGGGTTTTCTCCTTTGGTACCATCCGCGGCAGATTGGATGGGGCGGTTCATGATTTGTTGCTGGAAGATTGGCAACCGCGTGCTTTCGATGCCAGATTCGCTACTCCGCTGGATGACCGTAGTCGGCATCGGATCAGTCAGCGTGCAGTGGGTAACTTGAGCAGTTTGGGCGGTGGTCCGGCGGATATCCTGTCTCGTAGCTTCCTGCGTTTTTTCGAGGATTTTTCCTACCAGCGTCTTGGTCTCAGTTGTCGACTGCGTCGGGGGCTGTGTGAGATGGGTGGCGTAGAGGATAGTCCACAAGGCTATTATCTGGTCAAGGGTGGAGGCATACCGCGTATCGATGTGAAGGGTTTTAACCGTAAGGTGGATTGGAACACCCTGGTGGAACGCTTGAAGCAGGCGACGGCTTCGCAAGGGCCGGTGGTCAAATGATCAATTTAAATTCCTTAGGAGATGGCAATGAAAAAACTGCTCTGTAATAGCTGGATGCTGATATTTCTCAGCGCTTGCGTAACCATCAATGTCTATTTTCCCGCGGCGGCGGCAGAAAAGGCGGCAGATCGCATCATTGAGGATGTTTGGGGTGGTGGTGAAGGCAAGAAGGCACCGGCGGATAAAGGTGCGTTCTATCAACCGCAAACGGGCAGTGCATTGCAGCTGGTGGTGGAGTTCTTTATCCCGAGCGCGGCGGCTGCGGCACCCAATCTGGATATTTCCTCCCCGGCTATTGCCCGCATCCGTGGCACCATGCGCAAACGCCACCAGCAGTTGGCACCTCACTATGCGGCGGGTAGTGTTGGTTTGACTAGCAATGGTGAGTTGGCAGTGCGCGATCTGAAGTCCATCCCGCTGCGTTCCCGTTCCCAGGTCGCACGGCTGGTGGCTGATCAAAGTCGTGATCGTAGCGCTCTGTATCGGGAGATCGCCCGTGCCAACGGCCATCCCGAGTGGGAGGCGCAAATCCGCGCTACCTTTGCCCGCCGTTGGGTGGCCAAGGCTCGGCGTGGATGGTGGTATCAAAACGGCGGCCGCTGGCGGCAAAAATAATGCACGTTTTTGTCTTTGATCTGGAAACCATCCCTGACGTCGAGGCTGGACGCCGGCTCTATGATCTCGAGGATCTCGATGATGCCGACGTGGCGCGCGCCATGTTCCACCAGCGCCAGCAGGAGGCGGGGCACGAGTTCCTGCGTCATTATCTGCATCGTATCGTCGCTATCTCTGCGGTATTGCGCTCGGGTGATGGCTTTAAGGTCTGGTCTCTGGGGTCGGAGGAATCCTCCGAGGCGGAGTTAATCCAGCGTTTCTTCGACGGGGTGGCGAAGTATTCACCTACTTTGGTGTCCTGGAACGGTGGCGGCTTTGACCTGCCGGTGTTGCACTACCGTGCCCTGTTGCACGGTATCGACGCCGCGCGCTATTGGGAGAATGGTGACGAGGACCGCAACTTCCGTTTCAATAATTATCTCAGCCGTTTCCATGAGCGCCACACCGATCTCATGGACGTGCTCTCGGCCTATCAATTCAGCGCCAAGGCACCCCTAGACCAGATCGCCACCCTGCTGGGCTTTCCCGGCAAGCTGGGGCAAAGCGGCGCTCATGTCTGGGACCAATATCTGGCGGGTAATGTGAAAGGGATTCGCGACTATTGCGAAACCGATGTGCTCAATACCTACCTCATTTATCTGCGTTTTGAACAGACTCGTGGCCATCTCACGGCGACAGCGTACACGCAGGAATGCCAGCGCGTACGCGATACCTTGGCTGAGTCTGGGCAGCCACATTTAGCTAAATTTCTGGACGCCTGGAAGACATGAATCCGTTTATTGAAGTTTGCCCGGATCTATGGATTCGGTATTTGCTCCGTGGTGGGTGCTCACTATGAGCCGACGGCGCAGACGTTTTCGCGATACTGCCATTACTGCCCACATTGAGGCTCTGGACGGGCAGGGCTGGGGGCTGTGCACGGTGGAAAGCCAGCATTATCGGGTGCAGGGTGCGCTGGCAGGCGAACGTGTGCGCTTTCGCCCTCAACGGCGGCGTAAAGGCATACTCGAGGCGAAGCTCGAGGCGGTGCTGGAGTCCTCACCTCTACGGGTGTCCCCGGCCTGTCCACATTCCTCCGAATGCGGGGCCTGCACCCTGCAACATCTGGCATACGGGGCACAACTAGAGCTCAAGCAGTCCTGGTTAATGGCCGCCTTTGCCGCCGAGGGTGCGTTGGAGCTGCCAGAGCCAACACTCCCTCTGGCGTGCCATCCTTGGGGCTATCGCCGTAAGGCGCGTATGGGGGCCAAGTATGTGCCGGCCAAGGGTGGCGCGCTGGTGGGCTTTCGTGAGCGCTTCGGGGGGCGGCTTGCGGTGCTGGGTCACTGTGCGACCTTGGATCCTGCCATCGGTCTACGCATCACGGCGCTCAGAGAATTGCTCGGATCATTGGATGCCCGGATAAGCATCCCGCAGATTGAAATAGCCGTAGGCGATACCGGCTGCGCATTAATCCTGCGCCATCTAGAGTCGTTGAGCGACGAGGATCGTTCGCATTTACGCCGTTTTGCCCAGCTTGAAGGTCTGCATTTATACCTCCAATCCGGTGGCCCCGAGACCGTAGCACCGCTCTGGCCCGAGACTCCTGCGCTGGCTTACCGTTTGCCGGCCGAGGGCCTTGAATACCAGTTTCAACCCTTGGATTTTGTCCAGGTTAATGGTGAGGTAAACCGTGCCCTAGTAGCGCGCGCCTTATCCTGGCTTGCCCCGGAAGTTGGTGAGCACTTTCTGGATCTCTACTGTGGTCTGGGCAACTTCACCCTGGCCATCGCCGCTCGCGGTGGGCGAGTTACAGGCCTGGAAGGCGATGCCGCACTGATCCAGCGCGCCCGGGACAATGCTTTGGCTAACGACCTACAGGCCGAGTTCCATACCGTAGATCTACGCATCCCCGAGGCCTTCGCGTCGTATCTGGCTCAGCCCTGGGACGGCATCTTGCTAGACCCCCCGCGTACCGGTGCCGCCAAGGTCATCAATAGGCTGGCCGCCCCTTATCCACGCCGCATCCTCTACATCTCCTGCAACCCCAAAACGCTGGCGAGTGATGCTGTTTCATTGGTGCAGCAGCACGGCTATCGCCTCACTCGCCTGGGGGCAGTCGATATGTTTCCCCACACCACCCACTTGGAGGCCATCGCCTTATTCGAGCGGCTTTAAACCCTCAGTAGCTGTGTGCTTGCCAACTTCACCAGCGGCGAGCAGGTGGCGTAATGAGCGCTCTTCCAAGATCTGGCTGACAGCGTTTTCTATCTCGGCTAACAGTCCCTCCACGGTATTTTCCCGCTGTATTTTCCAAGGGCCAAGAAAGCCTTCTTCCTCGGCTCGGCGTACAGTTTTCAGGATGCGGTAAAGGGAGATGTTCTCCAGTGCTTGGGCGGGCAGGTAGGCGGGGGGCTCGGTATGATCGGGGCTGAGCAAGCCAGCTTTTTCCAGGGTATCCAGAATCCGTTGCAGGGCCCCCTGCGGAACTCGTAGCCTCGTGGCTAGGGCCTCTGCGGCCCAGGGTGTGTCGCCAGCGAGATGCTGGGCGCCGATGTGATACATGGCCAGTAGTGCTAGTTGTTCGCGCTGGCGTGGGCTGAGATGCAGCTCGCGCTTGCGGCTGATGAGGTATTCCCCGTGCTGGTGGTAAAAGGCGATGGAGGCGCCGATAAGGAGGATAAGCCAGGCGAGGTAAAGCCAGATCATGAATAGGATAAGGATGGCAAAGCCGGAATAGATGGCGGTGTAGCTGGCGGAGGAAACCACGAAGGAGGCGAAGCCCCAGCCGACGCTCTGCCATAGCACTCCTGCCACCACCGCGCCGATGAGCGCCGAAGACAGCCGTACGCGGGTATTGGGAATGAAGCTGTAGACGAAAGCAAAGGCGGCGATGACCAGCACATAGGGCACCATCTTGACGCCGAAACTTACCAGATAACCGAAGGGCTGAATGGCTACCAGCGACTGTACGAGGGAGGTATTCATCACTGATGCGGTAGCACCTAGCGCAGAGAAAACCAGCACCGGGCCGATGAGAATGACGCTGAGATAATCGCTGAAGCGCTGTGCGAAGGGGCGGGCTTTATCCACTCGCCAGATGAAATTAAACGACCGTTCTATTTTCTGAATTAGCGAGATAACGGCGTAGAGCAGCAGCGCCAGCCCCACCGTGCCGAGCACCCCAACACGCATGTTTTCCACAAAGCCGATGATCGTCTGGCTGATCTCGATGCCCTTGTCACCCAGCGGGGTAAGCAGATTCAGCAGCATCGGTTCTATCTGGTTGTGCACCCCGAAGCCCTTGAGCACCGAGAAACTGACGGCCAGCAGGGGCACTAGCGAGAGCAGGGTAGTGTAGACCAGGCTCATGGCCCGCAGCGTGAGCTGACCGGCAGCGAGGTCGCGGAAGACGGCGTAGACGATGCGCAAGGCGCACAGCGCGCCGCCTTTGCTGCTGTCAGTAGGCGTACATTCGCTACCCCAGAGCAGCGTCTGACATTTTTCCCTGATGCGCTGTAGATGGTTTTCCATGGGTTTTTTCGTGCGTGCTATTCAGCGGACATCAGCATCTGGATGATGGATACGCCACTACGACCCTCGCCGGAAATAAAATTGGCGACGATGGAGGTGGCAGAGCTAAGGACCAATACGGATATCAGCAACCACGGCACCCAGCTATGGACCCCGCCGGCAAAGGTGAGGTCGGCGATGGCCTTGCCTCGATCATCGGTGTCAGTTTTGGCAAAACGGGCGATGGTTCGCTCCACCTTGTGGTAATAAAGGGCGTTGCCATAGAGGCCAAATGCGAGGGCCATGATCAGCAATAGGCCCATGGCGAGTGGATCGGTTTTCAGCCCCAGCTGCAGGGCGACATAAATACCGACTGCCCATAGTCCGGCACTTACATACATCTTGCGGTAGAAGGCCCAGAAACCGGCAAACAGAAAGGCGGGGAGATTCCATACGGGATGGAATAACTGGCCGTTTTGCTGGAAGTCGAAAAAAACTTCCAGGTAGTAGCTGTGGCCTTTTACGCCGACCACGTGGCCGTAACCTGGTGGCATTAACAGCTTGGTGTCATTGGAAGAGTTTTCGGGATTGTCGCTGATACTGGCTTCGGTTTGTGAATTCATAGTTTTTCGGGTGCGGTGCTCAAGTGGGAGTAATCGGCGCGATTATAGCGGATAGAGATATATAGGGGCTGGATAAGGGAAGACGGCGGCGGGACAATAGCGGCAAGGGGGGGTGGAGTATCCGTGGCTGAAGACACAAAACTTAAACATAGCGAAGAGATGCCGAGGATCCGGCCCTTGTCTGCAGCGCTGGCCAACCAGATCGCTGCGGGAGAGGTGATTGAGCGCCCCGCCTCGGTGATTAAGGAGTTGTTGGAGAACAGCCTGGATGCCGGTGCCCGCCGTTTGCAGATAGAGATAGAGGGCGGGGGCGCCGGACTCATCCGGGTGCGGGATGATGGTTGTGGTATCCATTCTCAGGATCTCGCTCTGGCGGTGGGCAGCCATGCCACCAGCAAGATTCGTAGCCTGGCGGATCTGGAGGGTGTGGATAGTCTGGGCTTTCGCGGTGAAGCATTGTCGAGCATCGCCTCGGTATCGCGTTTTTGTCTTAATTCCCGCGCTCGTGATGAGGGCATGGGATGGTCGCTGCGAGTGGAGGGAGGAGATGAGATCTCCAGCCCGGAGCCCGTGGCCCAGCCGCAGGGTACGAGCATCGAGGTGCGTGAGCTTTTCTACAATACGCCGGGGCGGCGCAAATTTCTGCGTGCCGAGAAGACCGAGAGCCGCCATATCGAGACCGTGGTGCGGCGTGCTGGGCTTAGCCATTTTGGAGTTGGCTTTGAATTGACGCGAGGTGGCCAGCGGGTTTTTCAGCTCCCACCCGCCACGGAGCCAGTGGCGCGGACCAAGCGCGTAGCACGTCTCTGCGGCCAAGCCTTCGTGGACAGTGCTGTGGCGCTGGAATACGAGAGCGCCGGCCTGCGTCTGACTGGTTGGCTGGGGCTGCCGCCTTTTTCACGCAGCCAGACGGATCTGCAATACTTTTTCGTCAATCGGCGCGCGGTGCAGGATCGATTATTGCAGCACGCGGTGCGCCAGGCCTTTCAGGAATTACTCTATCCCGGTCGTCACCCCACCTATGTGCTGTATCTGGAGCTGGATCCGTCGATGGTGGATGCCAACGTGCATCCGGCCAAGCAGGAGGTGCGTTTTCACGAGGCTCGGCTGGTGCACGACTTTATCTTTCGTAGCCTGCAGCGGACTCTGGAGCAAAGCGAGGCCGCGGAACCGCCAAGCATGAGTGCCGAGCCTGCAGCCGCGGAAGCTCCAATGACAGCTATTACCCATTCAGCTCAGGGCGCCTTCGGTGGTGGTTCAAGAGCGCGTGTTTCCGGGGCGGTACCCCGAGTGCGGGAACAACTCACTGCCTACGGGCGTTTACACGGCACGCCCCTGCCTTCAGCCCCAGAGGCATCCCGGGAGTTGCCCTTGGGACGCGCCATCGGGCTTATTGAGGGGCCTTATCTGCTGGCCGAAAATCGTGCTGGCTTGGTGCTGGTGGATTTGGGTGCGGCGTGGCGGCGGCGTAGTGAGCGTGAGCTGCGGGCGGCCCTGGATACGGAAAAGCTGTGCCCCCAGCCCTTATTATTGCCAGTGGAATTGCATCCCAGGGCCGAGATCGTTAGCCGCCTGGAGGCTGAACCAGAGCGTTTGCGGATGTTGGCCCTGGAACCACGAATCTGTGGGCCGGAATCGGTGATGGTGCATCAACTGCCGGCACTATTGCGTGGCGTCTCTCCCGAGACTTTATATGCGGAACTGTTTGCTGCTTGGAAGACAGATGTTGACATCAAGGCGCAGGTGCTCACGATGTTGCCGCTATTGGCTCGGCATGCGGTCGAGGCCAGGCGATTGCCTGTGGGTATGACTGAGATGGAGGCCGAGTTGCGGGCCCTGGAAGCGGGTGACGGTGGTAAGGACCTGTGGGTGCAGCTGGACCGCGCGGCTCTGGCGCGGTTGTTTCCATAGTTTTTACCATGCCGAATAGCGCCTCCCTTCCGCCGGTTATTTTTCTCATGGGCCCCACCGCCAGTGGTAAGACCGAACTGGCGCTGGAACTTTGCACACACTTTCCGTGCGATATCGTCAGCGTGGATTCCGCACTGGTCTACCGTGGTTTGGATATCGGTAGCGGCAAGCCATCGGCTGAAATCCTTGCGGCCTTTCCCCATCGCTTGGTGGATATTTGTGAACCCACCGAGATCTACTCCGCCGCGCGCTTTAGCTCCGATGCGATGTCGGAGATTGCCGAAATTCGCGCTCGTGGACGGATACCATTGTTGGTGGGGGGAACGGGGTTGTATTTTCGCGCCCTCCGGCATGGCCTCTCACCGTTGCCGGCGGCCGATGAAGCAATCCGCCAGCGTCTGTTGGAGGAGGCGGAAAGTGCGGGTTGGGAGGGTTTGTATCAGCGCCTGAAAACCCTGGATCCGGCGGCTGCGGCACGCCTGCATCCTAGGGATACCCAGCGCCTGCAACGCGCCCTGGAGGTGATTGAACTCACCGGTCAGCCCATGAGTGAGCAGTGGGCCAAGGGCTCGGATGATTGTCTGGATGGTCCGGTATTGACCCTTATTCTGGCACCCGCACAGCGAAAAATTCTCCACCAGGCCATCGCTCAGCGCTTTCAGGTGATGCTTGATGCCGGTTTGGTGGCGGAGGTGGAGGCACTGCGTGCCAACCCCAACTTACAGCCCGCTTTACCAGCGGTAAGGGCGGTGGGTTATCGCCAAGTCTGGGGCTATCTCGATGGCACCTGGGACCACCCAACCATGGTGGAAAAGGCGCTGGCGGCTACCCGCCAGTTGGCCAAACGTCAGCTCACTTGGCTGCGGGGTGAGGCGGGGGCGCGCTGGTTTGATTGCCAGGATGTGCAGCTGCATAAGGCGGCTCGGGTTTGGTTGGCGGCGCGACTAGGCTAGGCAGTGCCCAGAATGGTTTATACTTGAGCTGCAGCAACGCTCCACTGCGCGGGTTAGCCAGCTGGGAACCGGAATGGATGCCGACGGGTTAGATACCTACCGTGGAAGCCATAACAAAAATGTTCAGGAGGAAAGACCATGAGCAAAGGACAATCATTGCAGGACCCTTTTCTAAATACCCTGCGCAAGGAGCGCGTGCCGGTGGCCATCTTTTTGGTCAATGGCATTAAGTTGCAGGGGCAGATCGAATCCTTCGATCAGTTCGTGGTGTTGCTAAAAAACTCTGTGAGTCAGATGGTCTATAAACATGCAATTTCCACCGTCGTTCCTGCCCGCAATATCAAGCTCCCTCGGCATGATGAGTGTGATGGAGACGACGACGAATAAAGCCACTGTTTTAAGCTTGGTAAACAAATTTGTTTGAGCGCCCCGAGGGCGGTTCCGCCGCCGTTCTCGTTCACCTGGAATTTAAAGATGCCGCGATCCATGAGGATGTGGGGGAATTCCGCGAGCTGGTGATTTCTGCGGGTGCCGAGCCGCTGGCCCTGATTGGTGGCAGCCGGCGGGCACCGGATGCACGTTACTTTGTCGGGCGTGGCAAGGCCGAGGAGATTGGCGAGCAGGTACAGGAGACCGGTGCCGAACTCGTGATCTTCGACCACGCACTTAATCCAGGGCAGGAACGTAATCTCGAACAATTACTGCAGTGTCGGGTGCTGGACCGCACTGGGCTGATCCTCGATATCTTTGCCCAACGCGCTCAGAGTTTTGAGGGCAAGCTGCAGGTAGAACTGGCGCAATTGCGGCATCTGTCTACCCGTTTAGTGCGCGGCTGGACCCACTTGGAGCGCCAGAAGGGTGGCATCGGTTTGCGTGGTCCCGGCGAAAAGCAGCTGGAGACCGATCGCCGATTACTGAGCGCCCGCATCAAGCAGATCAATCGTCGGCTGGACGGGGTGGAGAAACGCCGAGAGCTGAGCCGCCGTGCCCGCCGTAAGGCCGATGTGCCGGTGATTTCACTGGTGGGTTATACCAACGCCGGGAAATCCAGTCTGTTCAATCGTTTAAGCGGCGCTGATGTGCTGGCTGAGGATCGCTTGTTCGCTACCCTCGACCCCACGCTGCGACGGGTTACGGCAGAGGGTGCTGGTCCCTTCGTGTTGGCCGATACGGTGGGTTTTATCCGCCATTTGCCGCACGATTTGGTGGCAGCCTTTCGCGCTACGCTGGAAGAGACTCGTAATGCCAGCCTGCTATTCCATGTTATCGATGCCGCTGCTCCCGAGCGTGAGTTGCGCATTGCCCAGGTCAATGAAGTATTGGCGGAGATCGGCGCCGGGGAGGTGCCGCAGATCGAGGTGTACAACAAGCTCGACCTGATGGAGGGGCAATCACCGCGCCTGGAGCGGGACAGTGAGGGCGCCATCCAGCGGGCCTGGGTTTCTGCCCAGACCGGTGAGGGGGTATCACTGTTGCATGACCTGCTGGTAGAGCGCTACGCCCGGCGCATGGTGCGTTGCGAGGTCCATTTGTCTACCGCCGAGGGGCGTTTGCGAGCGCGTTTATTTGAGCTGGGAAAAATCCTTCACGAGGCTATTGATGATCAGGGTAGCTGGACCTTGAAGGTGGAGATTGAGCCTTCCTTACTGGAAAAATTATGCCGTGATGAGGGCCTGGATCGCGCTGCCATAGCGGCCTGAAGCGGTGGTCTCGACGGGGCTAAAACGTGGCCTTTTCGGCCCGGAGTTGGCACAATGCCGCCTTTTCTTCGGGGGCTTTTCGCTGGCTGCGGCCAGCCTCTGGAAAGCGGTCCACAAATAGAGTTCTGTTACCCCGACCCTGACGCAGCCTTTCCTCCCTGTTTTATGGTTGGGCGGTTTGGGATGGAAACAGAGTAAACGATGATTTTGCTAATGGTTGTCCATTCGTAATTGGAGACTTAAACGATGGCGTGGAATCAACCCGGTGGCGGGAATGGTGGCGATAAGGACCCTTGGGGTAATCGCGGTGGGCAGGCGGGTCCTCCGGACTTGGATGAGGCCCTGCGCAAGTTGCAGGCTATGCTCGGTGGGCTATTTGGCGGACGTAAGTCGCCAGGTAAGCCAACAGCCGGTGGCAGTGGTCCCGGTGCGCCTAGCTTTGGCTTGATAGTCGTCATTGCGGCACTGGGGTGGTTTGCTGCCGGTGTTTATATTGTTGAGCCTGCGGAAGTGGGCGTGGTGTTGCGCTTTGGCAAGTACAGCCACAGCACGGCCTCGGGTCCGCACTGGGCACCCTATTTCATCGACCGCGTGCGCAAAGTAAACGTGGAAGAGGTGCGTAGTGCCGAGATTGGCTTTCGCAGTGCCAGCGGCAGTAATGCCGGGGTACCTCACGAATCACTGATGCTGACCAAAGATGAAAATATCATCGATATCCAGTTTGCAGTGCAGTACCAGGTCAAGGACGCCCCTGATTTTCTCTTTCAGGTACGTGATCCGGAGATCACCCTGCGTCAAGCCACCGAGAGTGCGGTACGCGAGATCGTAGGCCGGAGCAATATGGATTTTGTTATCACCGAGGGGCGCGAGCAGGTGGCCTCCCAGGTGAAGTTGCTGACCCAGGATATTCTTGATCGCTACAAGGCGGGTCTGCAGATCTCTGCTATCAATATGCAAAGCGCACAGCCACCACGAGAGGTGCAAGAGGCCTTTTCTGATGCGGTGCGTGCCCGTGAGGACGAGCAGCGCAAGAAAAATGAAGCGCGTGCCTATGCAGCGGACATTTTGCCCAAGGCCCGCGGCGAGGCCAGTGCCATGAAGGAACGGGCCGTTGCCTACAAACAGCGGGTTGAGACCGTGGCCCGCGGTGAAAGCAGCCGCTTCATCAAGGTGTTGACGGAGTATCAGAAGGCACCAGAGGTGACTCGTCAGCGTCTCTATCTGGATGCCATGGAATCAGTGCTTTCCCGTTCTAGCAAGGTGGTGGTGGATACCCAAGGTGGAAATAATTTGATGTTATTACCGTTAGACAAGCTGATTTCCCAGCGTGCCGAAGCAGGAGCTGCGAACGCTGGCAGTGGTCGTGATACCACCGCGGAGATACTCCGCGGTTTGCGTCAGCCGGGTGATCGGCGTAGCGGGAGGGACAGATGATCAATCAATTAAAAGCCGTGGCCATGCTGCTGGTGCTGGCGGGCGTGCTCGCTTCGGGTAGTTTGTTTGTGGTGGATGAGCGTGAGCTTGCCATCAAATTTCAGCTCGGCAAGATCGTTCGCTCCGAATACCCCCCCGGGCTTTATTTCAAGTTTCCCTTGTTGCAGAGCGTTAAGAAGTTTGACCGTCGGGTGCAGACGCTCGATTCTGATCCGGAGCTCTATCTCACTAGCGAAAAGAAGAACGTTAAGGTCGACTCTTTCGTAAAGTGGCGGATTAAAGACGTAGAGCGCTACTTTACTGCCACCGGCGGTAATGAGCGGCGGGCGGCTTCGCGTCTCTCTACGGTAGCGCAGAAGCGGCTGAAGGATGAATTTGGCAAGCGCACTATTCGTGAGGTGGTTTCCGGCGAGCGTAGCGCCATGATGGCGGCCCTCTCGATTGCCTTAGACGAAGAGGCGGTGCCTTTCGGTATTCAGATCGTCGATGTGCGGGTCAAGCGCATCGATCTGCCGGAGAATGTCAGCAACTCGGTATTTCAGCGCATGTCAGCGGAACGTAAGGAAGTTGCCCAGATGTTTCGCTCCCGTGGTTCTGAGGCGGCCAAGGTGATTCGTGCCAAGGCGGACCGTGAGCGAGAGGTGCTGCTGGCCGAGGCTCAGGGTGCGGCGGAACAGTTGCGTGGTGAGGGTGATGCCGCGGCATCGGAGATCTATGCCAATGCTTATCGGCAGGATGCGGAGTTCTACAGTTTTTATCGCAGCATCAATGCCTATCGAAATACCTTTGCCAATCCTTCCGACGTGCTGGTGTTGAGCCCCGATAGTGACTTTTTCCGTTACTTTAATAGCCGTAAGGGTGGAAAATAAGAGCTAGTGTTGATGTGGCAGGATTTGTGGGCCGCGTTGGCGCTGGTACTGGTTATCGAGGGCATTATGCCCTTCCTCAATCCCCGGGGCTTGCGCCGGACCATGAAGTTGATGAATGAAATGAGTGATAATGCGCTGCGTTTTACCGGCCTGAGTTGCATGGTGGTCGGGGTGATTTTACTGGCCTTGATTCGATGAAAAGTCGGCATATTGCATTAGTCGGCCTTGGGTCCGGAATAATGATGTTGAAGCGCTTATTTAACATGGCGATATACATTCAAGTTCGATGGTTGCGTTTGGTTAGGGACCCAAGGCCTATCCTGGCTGGTCCATGCACGCCTGAACTTGTTCTTCATTCAAGCCATAGAATGGCTATGGCTTTCATTCCAGCACGGCGTTCAGGCGCACCTGTCCCGCGCCAGTTTCCGGGATACTAATACAATATGTCGACTTCCCCTGACCGCTGGTTATTACCTGAAGGTATCGACGAGATCGTGCCCCCACAGGCCGCGCATTTTGAGTTTCTGCGCCGTCGGCTGCTGGATCTTTTCGGCACCTGGGGATACGAACTCGTCATCCCGCCCTTTATCGAATATCTGGAATCACTGCACATCAGTGCCGGCAGTGATCTGGAATTGCAGACCTTTAAGCTAACGGACCAATTAACCGGTCGGTTGATGGCGGTACGCGCTGATATGACGCCACAGGTAGCGCGTATCGATGCCCATCATTTGCGCCGTGAGGGGCCGGTGCGGCTGTGTTATCTCGGCACCGTTTTGCATTCCCGCCCCGATGGCTTTTCCCGTAGCCGCAGCCCTTTTCAGGTGGGTGCGGAGTTGTACGGACATGCTGGTATCGAGAGCGATGCTGAGGTGCTTTGTCTGATGCTTGCGACCCTGGAGGCTGCTGGTGCCAAAGGTGTTCATCTGGATCTTGGCCACGTGGGGATCTTCCATGCGCTGGTGGAGAAGCTGGAACTGGGCGAGTCCGGGGAAGCCGATCTTTTTGATGCTCTGCAACGCAAGGTGCATGCAGAAATTGCGAGCTTGCTGGAAAGCCACCAGGTAAAAGAGGGCGATGTAAAACGGATTGCTGGGCTGGCAGATCTCAATGGTGGTTCCGAGGTATTGCCGCGGGCGCGGCGTTTGCTCAAGGGCGGTGGTAGCACGGTACTGGCGGCCCTCGGTGCGCTGGAAGAATTAGAGCGGGTAATGAAGGTGCGGGCTCCCGGTGTGGCGCTGCATTTTGATCTGGCCGAGTTGCGTGGCTATCGCTATCACCCGGGGCTGGTGTTTGCTGCCTTTGTGCCGGGACATGGTCAGGAGGTGGCGCGTGGTGGGCGTTATGATGGTATTGGCGCAGCCTTTGGGCGCAGCCGTCCAGCCACCGGTTTCAGTACCGATCTCAATACCCTGGCGCTACTTAGTGGTGGTGGGCGAGAGCAGACGGACGGGCGCATCTTTGCACCGTGGTCCGATGCGCCGGAGTTGTTGGTGGCCATTCATGACTTGCGCGCCGCTGGGGAGCAGGTGGTGCAGGGGCTTCCCAATCAGCTGGAAGGCCCGCACGAGATGGATTGCGACCGAGAGTTAGTAGAGATTGACGGCACTTGGGTGCTGCGCCCTATTGCCTGAACGGAATTTGAGCGAAAGTTAATGTAGGGCGCACCATGTGCCCCGCACGATGATAGTTTTGGCAAGGTCATGGTGGACATGGTCCACCCTACATTGAATAAATTATTTAACTGAGCGGAGCCTAAGGCACCGGCAGTTTTCGGGGAAGATCGGGGTTATGGGTAAGACAGTGGTCATAGTGTGCACCCAGTGGGGTGATGAGGGTAAGGGTAAGGTGGTGGATTTGCTCACCGACGGGGTATCGCGAGTGGTGCGCTTTCAGGGAGGTCACAATGCCGGCCATACCCTAGTAGTGGATGGCGAGAAAACCGTCCTGCATCTGATCCCCTCCGGTATTCTGCGTGACGGGGTGCAGTGTCTTATCGGTAACGGCGTGGTGCTTTCCACTACTGCCTTGCTAAAAGAGATGCATGGCTTGGAAGCACGCGGGATTCCGGTGCTGGAGCGCTTACAGATCAGCAGTGCTTGTCCGCTTATCTTGCCCTATCACGTGGCCATCGATAATGCCCGGGAAATGAAAATGGGTGCTAGCAAGATTGGTACCACGGGCCGCGGCATTGGGCCGGCCTATGAAGACAAGGTGGCGCGTCGTGCCCTGCGGGCCGGGGATCTGCTGGATCGTGATGGTTTGCCGGCTAAGGTTGAAAAGCTGGCGGAATATCATAATTTCCTGTTGAGTCATTACTACGGTGCCGAGGAACTGGATCCCGCCACCGTTACTGCACAGTTATTGGACGAGGCCGAGATTCTGGCCCCCTTGGTGGGCGATGTGGCAGCTAATCTAGCCGAGGCGCGCTCCGCTGGTGAGGCGATGTTGTTTGAGGGTGCCCAGGGCACCTATCTGGATATCGACCACGGCACCTTTCCCTATGTGACTTCCTCCAACACCACTGCAGGTGGTGCGGCTACCGGTACCGGCCTGGGGCCGCGGGCAGTGGATTATGTGTTGGGCATTACCAAGGCCTATACCACGCGGGTGGGCGAGGGTCCCTTCCCCACGGAGCTGTTTGATGAAGTGGGGGCATATCTGGCCAAACAGGGCCATGAGTTTGGTGCTACTACCGGCCGGCCGCGGCGCTGTGGTTGGTTGGACATCGTCGGCATGCGGCGTGCGGTGGCGCTCAATAGCCTGAGTGGTTTGTGTATCACCAAGCTTGATGTACTCGATGGTCTGGAGACGATTCGCCTGTGTGTCGCCTACCGCGATGGCGATGAAACCCTGGTGTATGCCCCGGCCGGGGCCGAGGCCATTGCCCGTTGTGAGCCGGTTTATGAAGACATGCCGGGCTGGGATCAGCCCACCGTTGGCATCACTAGTCTGGAGGCGTTGCCGGAGAATGCGCGGCGCTATCTCGATCGGGTGGAAGAGTTGCTGGAAACTCCCATCGACATCATCTCCACCGGCCCCGATCGGGCGGAGACGATGGTTCTGCGGCACCCCTTTGCCTGAGTCCGAAAGGCTTCTAGCAGGCTGTTGAAAGAAGTTTAGGCTCGTGCCGCCATCCGCTCCCGGCGTCTGACGATATACACCCCATCCCTGGGGATAGCTAGGCGATAGTTACCTCGGGGGATAGATATACGTCCTGTATCGAGTGCAGTAGCCGGATGCCCTCGGACATGGGTTTCTGGAAGGCCTTGCGGCCGGAGATCATGCCCATACCCCCCGCTCGTTTGTTGATCACCGCGGTGCGTACCGCCTGGTGGAGATCATCCTTGCCGCCGGAGGCACCACCGGAATTAATCAGCCCCGCCCGCCCCATGTAGCAATTGGCCACCTGATAGCGCACCAGATCGATGGGATGGTCGCTGCAGAGGGTGTCGTAGACCAGAGGATGGGTTTTACCAAAGCCGATGGCACCGTATCCACCGTTATTCTCCGCCTGTTTCTGTTTGACGATATCTGCCTGGATGGTGGATGCGAGATGATTGGCTTGGCCAGTCAGATCAGCAGAGGCGTGATAGTCGGTACCTTCGTGTTTGAAGGCGGGATTACGGAGGTAGGCCCACAGCACCGTTACCATGCCTAATTCGTGGGCGTGGGCGAAGGCCTCACTGATCTCCATGATTTGCCGGCGTGATTCCTCTGAGCCGTAAAAGATCGTCGCCCCGACGGCAATAGCACCCAAATCAAAGGCCTGGTCGACGCTGGCGAACAGGGTTTGGTCAAAGCTGTTGGGATAGGTCAGTAGCTCGTTGTGGTTGAGCTTGACCAGGAAGGGGATGCGATGGGCATAGGCGCGGCTGACTGAGCCCAGCACACCTAGGGTAGAAACCACCGCGTTACAGCCCCCTTCCATGGCGAGGCGAACGATGTTTTCCGGGTCAAAATAAATTGGGTTTGGAGCAAAGGAGGCCCCGGCAGAATGTTCGACTCCCTGATCCACGGGCAGTAGTGAAAGATAGCCACTCCCCGCGGTGCGACCGTGGTTATAGAGGGTTTGTAGATTACGCAGCAGTGCGGGTGTGCGGTCACTTTGGGCCACTACCCGGTCGACAAAATCGGGTCCGGGCAGGTGTAGCAGGGAATGTGGAATGCCAGTGCACTTATGTTCCAGCAGATCACTTGCCTCTCGACCCAATAAAGCTTGAATGTCAGTCATCATTGTTCCCCTTTGAGATAAGCTCTGTTGATAAAAATATAGCACTCCATGCGTGAAAATCACTGATGGAAACACTTGTACCCAGGAATACGACAACCATGCCCACACTCCTGTTAACCCTCTACGGCAGTCCCGAGTGTCA
Source organism: Gammaproteobacteria bacterium (assembly GCA_021773645.1). Lineage (GTDB taxonomy): Bacteria > Pseudomonadota > Gammaproteobacteria > HK1 > HK1 > JAJFJV01. Next base: position 130,432 of record JAJFJU010000026.1, on the reverse strand, counting down.
CCTCTGTGATGAGATGCAGGTAGCGCTTAAGCCTTGGCAGACTCGTCTCGGGTTTAGCCTGGAGTACGTGGCTATAGAGAGCGATTCGAAACTGGAGAAACGCTTTCGGCAAAAGATCCCCTGTTTGTATTTTCAGGGACGAGAGATCTGCCATTACCATCTGGATGAAGTGGCCTTGCAGGAGCGCCTTACATGAGTTTTCTCGATCGTATTCGAGCCGCCAATGGCTATGACCCCAGCGGTTTCCGGCCCTTTGAAATCGCTGGCCAACCGGGTGGTTGGCTACGTCATGCCTTTGCCGAAAGCCTGCGGCGTTGGCCGGAGGTATTCCGAGTGGAGGCGACCCGCGTCACCCTGGCGTCGGCATTGAACCAGCCCACCACCCCGGAGGCGGAGCGTAGCCAGGCGGTGGCTGAGGTACTGGAGGTGTTGCGTGAAGAGGGCTTGATTCCTGGTTGGCGGGGCGAGTTATATCCGCTCAACCGATACTGGGCCGATCCACCGCTACTGCTCATTGAACGCGCGGCCTCGGTGTTGTTCGGGACCTGTGCCTACAGCGTGCATATGAATGGCTTCGTGCGTCGTCCCGATGGCCTACATATGTGGGTGGCGCGGCGCTCGTGGAATAAACCGACTGAGCCCGGGAAACTCGATCAGTTGGTTGCTGGCGGTCAGCCTTGGGGGATTGGCCTGCTGGAGAATCTGATTAAGGAATGTGGCGAAGAGGCGGGGATAGCACCGGCACTGGTGGCTCCGGCCCAATCTGTCAGCGCCATTAGCTATATGGTGGAGGATACGCAGGGATTACGGCCGGACCTGATCTTCGTCTACGATCTGGAATTGCCCGTCGACTTTGTGCCTTGCAATACCGATGGTGAAGTAGAGGAGTTTTTCCTCTGGCCCATTGAGCGGGTGATCGAGACGGTGCGTGACAGTGAGGAATTCAAATTTAACTGCTCGCTGGTAATCATCGACTTCATCATCCGCCATGGCATCCTCGGGCCCGAGCATCCGGACTATGTGTCGCTACAGAAAGGCCTGCGGAGCCGGGATGAAAGTTGATTTGTAGGGCGGACCGTATCCGCCTAGCGATGGTGTTGGCTGACATGGTTTTGGCCAAGGATGGCCTTATGTCGCAAAGCACAGGAAGAGCGAGAGCGGCCCATCCTACATTGGCTTATTTAGATTCTAAATGTTGCCACACCGGCTCAAGATCCGCTGGTAGTGCTGGTAATTCCCCTAGCCGGACACCGCCTTGTTTTGGGCCGTGATAGTCGGTGCCCAGCGAGGCCAGTAGGCCGTATTCTCGCGCCAGTTGGGCGCTCTTGCGGTTTTGCGCGGGAGTATTGTTGCCATAGACCACCTCGATGGCCCTGCCCTCTGCATCCCGAAATGCTTCCAGGGTTAATGGCAACCACAGTCGCGTCAGCCCATAGGCGAGCGGGTGTGCCAGTACTGCCACGCCACCTGCACCCCTAATCCAGCCGATAGCCTCCCCTAGACCGGCGCCCGGGCCAGCCACATAACCCGGACAGCCACGTCCGAGCAGGCGGCGAAAGGCATCTTGTGGGCTTTTTGCGTGTCCATCTGCAACTAGGGCACGGGCATAGTGGGCGCGAGTGATCATCTCGCCCGCGGCAAATGCCTGGGCCGCCGCATAGGCATCGTCAATACCGTGCTCAGCCAAGCGCTGGCCGATTTCCCTCGCACGGGTGTCGCGTTTCTCCCGCAGGATAGCCATGCCCGCCTGCAGCGGCGGGTGAGTGACATCGATGTAAAGCCCCACCACATGCAGGACCTTCCCCTCCCAGGACACCGATAGCTCGACCCCGGGCACCAGTTCTATTCCCAACTCTTGTGCCCGTTGGCCCGCTGCAGCCAGACCCGCGGTGGTGTCGTGATCTGTGAGCGCAAAGCGCTGTAAACCTTGCGCTGCAGCATGGGTGATCAGGGCCTCGGGGGAGAGGGTGCCGTCGGAGGCGGTGGAGTGGCTGTGAAGGTCTGTGATAGACGGCATAGTAGCTAAAATTAAAGTACTGAAGCCCCGGATACAAACCGATTGAGCTGCTAATAGTAGATCGCTTCCCACAAGTTAAAGTTTCCAGAGAGCGGGCCGTTAAAAACTGTGCGCTACCGCACACTAAATTAATGTCCCATGGATGGCGCTGGAGAGATCGAATTATGAAAAACAATCTGCCCGTAACAGGTGTTGAGAACAATTATCCAGATGATGCCGAACTGGTCTCCTCTACTGATCTCAAAGGTGCCGTGAGCTATGCCAACGAGGATTTTTGCGCGATAGCGCGTTTCTCCGAGGATGAGCTGCTTGGCAAGAATCACAATATCGTGCGCCATCCAGACGTGCCGCCCGCGGCCTTTGCCGATCTCTGGAATGACCTCAAGAATGGCAAGGCCTGGATGGGGATCGTCAAAAATCGTTGCAAGAACGGCGATCACTATTGGGTGGATGCCTATGTGACGCCAGTGTTTGACGGTAACCAGGTGGTTTCCTATGAATCCGTGCGGGTCAAGCCCAAGCGCGAATGGATTGAGCGTGCGGAGCAGCTTTACAAGGCGGTATGGAATGCTGGTAAAGCACCTTTCTGGCAGGCCTGGATACAGGCCTATAAGGGTAGCTCACGGGCACATAGTTTCGTCGCCATGCTGGCCGTGCTGGCTCCCGTGTATGCCTGGTTGCGCTGGTTTGTGGCCAATCCCCCCAATGGTTTTGGCTATGCCTTTGTAGTCGCCATAGCGTTGGCTTGGTTGGCCTCTGGATGGGCCACCGCGCGCTTGCGTCAGGCCGCGAAGGAATCTGAATCGGTGGTGGGCAATCCGCTGATGCGCTGGGTTTATACCGGCGGGAACGATGAGGTGGCGCAGCTGCAATACGCCATTCAGGTATTGAAGGCGCAGTCGCGCACGGTATTGGGGCGCGTCTCGGAGGCCTCCAGAGGGCTTGCGGATGGCGCTTCCAATACTGCAACTGCGGTGGCAAAGCTGGGTGAGGGAGCGGGCCGCCAGCAGGCGATTGTGGATCAAGCAGCCCACGCTATGGAGGAGATGACTACCGCAGTGAGGGAGGTGGCACAAAGTGCTGCCGGGGCCGCGGATGCGGCGCGGGAGGCCGACAACCTGACGGTGAGTGGCAAGGCCGCAGTGACTGATTCACTGACCGCGGTGCAGGGGGTTGCCGGCGAAGTAAGGCAGGCTACCGACGTGATTCAGACGCTGGAAAGTGATGCCGAGGGTATCGGTGAGGTGGTCAGGGTCATCCGCGATATTGCCGAGCAGACTAATTTGCTGGCGCTTAATGCCGCTATCGAGGCCGCCCGTGCTGGCGAGCAGGGACGAGGTTTTGCAGTGGTGGCGGATGAGGTACGCACTCTCGCTAGCCGCACCCAGGGCTCCACGGAGAAGATTCGCGAGATGGTTGAATCCCTGCAAGGCGCAGCGCGCAACGCCGTAACGGTGATGGAAAAGGGTGCTGAAGGGGTGGAGAACAGCGTGCAAAAGGCCGAGCGAGTGGGCGATGAGTTGGATGCCATTACCACTCAGGTGGCGCAGATGAATGACATGAATGCGATGATCGCTAGTGCCGCCGAGGAGCAATCCGTGGTGTGTGGTGATATTGCTGGCAATCTGCAGGATGTGCGAGAAGTCTCCGATGAGGCTTTGTCCATTGCCGAGCAAACCACCGCGGCGGCCTACGGGGTGCAGGAGCATGCCACGGGTATGCAGGCGCTGGTGCAGCGTTTCAAACTTTAATTTCCTCTCAGGAGGCAAGGTGACATGGCAAGTGTATTAGCGGTAGACGATTCGGCTTCGATGCGTCAGATGGTGAGCTTCACCCTCAAGGGTGCGGGCCACGAGGTTGTCGAGGCGGTAGACGGGGTTGATGCCCTGAGCAAGGCCCGGGGCAAGAAGGTGGATGTGGTGATCACCGACGTGAATATGCCGAACATGGATGGCATCACCCTGATCAAGGAGCTACGCAAGCTGCCCAATTATCGCTTCGTGCCCATGCTGTTGCTCACCACCGAGTCGGGTATGGACAAAAAGCAGGCGGGCAAGGCGGCGGGGGCCACTGGTTGGTTGGTCAAGCCTTTTAACCCAGATAGCCTGCTCGCAACGGTAAAACGAGTGCTGGGTTAGCTATAGGAAATTCGGATATGTCCATTGATATGGCCCAATTCCATGAGGTCTTTTTCGAAGAGAGCTTCGAGGGACTGGAGACGATGGAATCTGAGCTGCTCAATCTCGATATCGGCGATGCCGATGCCGAGGTGGTCAACACCATTTTCCGCGCTGCGCACTCCATCAAGGGCGGTAGTGGCACCTTTGGTTTCGACAGCATTGCCAGCTTCACCCATGTTATGGAGACCCTGTTGGACGAGATGCGCGATGGCCGGCGCGGGGTGGAGCGGGAGACCGTGGATCTGCTGTTGGCCTCAGTGGATCGGCTGCGCGATATGCTCGAAGCCGCCCGCGACGGCGAGCCGGAAGATGCCGCTCAGGTGGCGGAAACCCAGGCCAAGCTGGAGGCTATGCTGGCGGGAGAATCCGCAGCGGCCGATACCGCTACAGCTGTTGAACCGGTAGACGCAGAAGCCGCCACGATACCTCTCAGCACTGGCTGGCTCATCCGTTTTGCCCCCTTCCCGCACATGCTGCAAACCGGTAACGAGCCGGTGCGAATGCTGCGTGAGTTGGAATCCCTGGGCAGCTACAGCGTCGAAGTCGACACCTCGAAATTGCCGGCCTTTGAATCACTGGACCCGGAGGAATGTTTTCTGGCCTGGGATATTCGCCTGGAAGGGGATATTTCCTGTAATGATCTGGACGAGATTTTCGATTGGGTGGATGGGGATTGTGAGCTGGAAATCAGCCCCTTGGACGCCCCGGCAGAGGCTGAGCCCGTGGTCGAGGCGCTTGCGGCGGCCAAAACCCCGGCTGCGCCTGCTCCAGCAGAAATTCCAGAAGCCTCCACCGCGGCGGTTGAAAATCCCAAAGAGCCAGAGCGACGCCAGCAAAATCGCCGTGCGGCCAAGCCGGATCGCCGGGGAGCTAAAAAAGAGGGCGGTTCCATTCGCGTCGGCACCGATAAGGTGGATGCCCTGATCAACCTGGTGGGAGAGCTGGTGATTACCCAGTCCATGCTCACGCACTTTGGTGAAGATTTTAAGATGAGCGAGTTGGAGAAGCTGCGCGAGGGCCTGCAACAGCTAACCGCCAACACCCGTGAGCTGCAAGAGAGCGTGATGCAGATCCGCATGTTGCCCATTAGTTTTTCCTTTCAGCGTTTTCCGCGGCTGGTGCGGGATATGAGCCACAAGATGGGTAAGAAGGTGGAGCTGCAGTTATTGGGTGAGACTACCGAGCTGGACAAGACGGTGTTGGAAAAGATTGGTGATCCGCTAGTACATCTGGTGCGTAATTCCCTCGACCATGGCTTGGAAACTCCGGAAATCCGCCTCGCTGCGGGTAAGTCCGAGACTGGCGTGTTGACCCTTAATGCCTTTCACGCTGGCGGCAATATTGTCATTGAGGTGAGCGACGATGGGGCGGGGCTGGATCGAGACCGGATTTTGGGCAAGGCGCGCGAGCGTGGACTGGTGGGGGTCGATGAGGAGATCTCCGACGAGCGTATCTACAACCTGATCTTTCAAGCAGGCTTTTCCACCGCTGCAGTGGTGAGTGATGTCTCTGGGCGTGGTGTGGGTATGGACGTGGTGCGGCGCAATATTAAGGAACTGGGCGGGCATGTAGATATCCGCTCCACTCCGGGGCAGGGCAGCACACTGAGTATTCGTTTACCGCTGACCTTGGCTATCCTGGATGGTCAGTTGGTGCGGGTTGGTAGTGAGACCTACATCATTTCCCTGCTGTCCGTGGTGCAGTCCTTGCAGATCGAGATGAAGGATGTGAGTGGAATCGGCGGGCAGGCGGAGCTTTACAAGCTGCGTGACGAGTATATCCCCATTATTCGCCTGCACGAGAGCCTCGGTATTGAGCCTGAACACCGCGATTTGGCACACGGATTACTGGTGGTGGTGGAGGCTGAACGCCGCCGCATTGGTTTGTTTGTGGACGAATTGCTCGGCCAGCAACAGGTGGTGATCAAGAGCCTGGAAGATAATTACCAGCAAATCGCCGGCATGGCGGGGGCCACGGTGCTGGGCGATGGCACCATCGCCCTGATTCTCGACGTGCCGGGCATCGTCAACAGTTGGTCGGAAAAAAGCGCACTGGAAAATGAGGTCGCCTGAGGGCGTTGGAGATAAGCATGAGTGAAGCACAGGCACAGAGCCTTGGGAGCGAAGCGGAGATGGCCATGGGCAATGGCCAGTACCTCACCTTTCTGCTCGGGAAGGAGGAGTACGGGGTGGAGATCCTGCGGGTTCACGGCATTCAAGGCTGGGAACCAGCCACTGAAATTCCCAACACCCCGCCCTTTGTGCTGGGAGTGATAAATCTGCGTGGTGCGGTGGTGCCCATCGTAGATCTGCGCAAACGCTTTGGACTACCTGATTTCGACTTTGGTCCCACCACCGTGGTGATCGTGGTCAAGGTGATGGATGAGGATCGTGAGCGCACCGTCGGCATCGTCGTGGATGCGGTCTCCGATGTGCATACCGTCACTGAAAAGGAGCGCCAGCCACCACCGGATCTAGGCTCCACCATTGGGACCGATTTTATCAGCGGTCTGGTCACCGTGGGGGACAAGATGTTAATCCTCCTGGATATTGATCGCCTTATTAACGGGGGCCTGCTGGGCTCTCTGGGTGATAACGAAGTATCCGCTTATGCCGGATCAGAAAATGAGGAAGAAACGTCATGAGAACCAATATGCCGATTACCGATACCGAGCACACCATGCAGGACGGCCAGGTGCTGGTTTCCAAGACCGACCTCAAAGGGCGAATTACCTACGCCAACCGCGATTTTATTGCCATTAGTGGCTTTTCCGAGGCCGAGTTGCTGGGCAAGAACCACAACATTGTGCGCCACCCGGATATGCCGGCGGCGGCCTTTCAGGACCTTTGGGACACCATGGCGAAGGGGGACCCCTGGACCGGGATCGTGAAGAATCGCTGTAAAAACGGTGATTATTACTGGGTCCAGGCCAATGTGGCAGCGGTAACAGAAAACGGCCGCACGGTGGAATACATGTCTACCCGTAGCAAACCCAGCCGCGAGCAGATTCGTGCGGCGGAAGATCTTTATCAGGCTATTAATCGGGGAGAGGCCAAGCTTGGGGTCAAAAGCTGGAGCCAGCGCCTGAATATTTTTGCGGGCCTTAAGGTTTGGCAGAAGCTGGCCGGGACCTTGGGCTTTCTGGCGCTGTTTGCCTTTGGCACCTGGCTGGTGGGGGCCAATGGCCTTAAAGACGCTAATGAAGGTCTGTTGATGGCCATCAACGACGGAGCGGTTGCCCGTGCTATCGGCAGTATCAACAAGGAACTTGCCGAGGGTCGTGCCCTGATTGCCGAGGTTCGTCTGGATGCGGGTCAGCAAGATCAGCGGCGTGTGGAGGCGGAGTTAAGGGCCTTGCGTGGCCGGGTTGATGAGCAACTGAAGTTTGTTGCAACCACGGATCTGGCTGGTGAAGAAAAAGCGGCCTTGGATGCCCTGATGGCCGCTGTTTCGGCCTATGAGCATGAGGTGGTGGAGCCGGTAGAACGTGCACTTGCCAATGGCAATATGATGGAAGTCGGGCACCTGGTCGAGGTGGTGGGTAAGCAGGACTATGAGGTGCTAGTGGCCACCCAGCAGAAGATGCTGGAGATTCAGGGTCGCGTGAGTACTGAGGAGGCCGATGCTGCGACCGCGGCCTTCCACGTTGCCCGCAACCTTTCCCTGGAGTTTCTGTTGGCGGGTCTGTTGATCTCCGGGGTGCTCAGTTTCTTTGTGTTGCGCTCCTTTGTCAGCCGTATCGCGCAGGTCAGAACCGCCCTCAAGCGGGTATCCGAGGGTAATTACTTTGATTGGGTGACGACCGACAATGATGACGAAGTGGGGCGTATGACCAAGAACCTCAAGTCCATGCAGGTGAAGTTGGGCTTTGATGTGATGGATGCTCGTGAAAAGGCTACGGAGTCCGGGCGTATCAAGGTGGCGTTGGATAATGTCTCTGCCTCGGTGATGGTGGCCGACGCGGACAACAACATCATTTACGTCAACGCCGCGCTGCAGCAGATGTTCAGTGAGGCGGAGGAGGATATCCGCGAGGATCTGCCGGACTTCAAGGCCGAGCAATTGGTGAATACCAATATTGATGCCTTCCACAAGGACCCGGGCCATCAGCAACGTGTGGTAGCTGAGTTGAAAGGTACTCATAAGGCCGAGTTCCAGGTAGGTGGCCATACCTTTAAATTCATCGCCAATCCGGTGAATGATGCCGATGGCACGCGCCTGGGTACGGTGGTGGAGTGGGCCGATCGCAGTGAGGAAGTAGCGGTGGAGGCGGAGGTTCAATCCATGGTGACTGCGGCACTGGCCGGGGATTTGAGTCAACGCATTGCCACCGAGAATAAGCAGGGTTTCTTCGCTACCTTGTCTTCCGGCGTCAATGAGTTGGTAGATGTCAACGAACGGGTGATAAACGATACCCAGCAGGTGCTCTCCGCTCTGGCTCAGGGAGATCTCAGCCACAATATCGATGGGGAATATGATGGCATCTTCGGTCGATTGCAGGCCGACACCAACGCTACCGTGGATAAGCTCACGGAGGTTATTGGCGAGATCAAGGAGGCGGCATCTTCGGTGTATAGCGGTGCGAATGAGATTGCCCAAGGCAATACCGATCTCAGCCAGCGCACCGAGGAGCAGGCCTCCAGCTTGGAGCAGACCGCTTCCAGCATGGAGGAGATGACCAGCACCACCAAACAAAACGCCGACAATGCCCGCCAGGCTAATCAACTGGCTGCCAGTGCGCGGGACCAGGCGGAACAAGGTGGCGATGTAGTGGGCAATGCGGTGACCGCCATGCAGGAGATCAATAGCTCCAGCAAGAAGATCGCCGACATCATTGGGGTCATCGATGAGATCGCCTTCCAGACCAATCTGCTAGCGCTTAACGCCGCGGTAGAGGCGGCGCGGGCCGGCGAGCAGGGCCGCGGCTTTGCCGTGGTAGCCAGTGAGGTGCGTAATCTCGCTGGCCGCAGTGCCACTGCCGCCAAGGAGATTAAAGGGCTGATTCAGGACAGTGTGACCAAGGTGGAGGATGGTACCGAACTGGTGAACCAGTCCGGTGAATCCCTGGGCGAGATTGTCACCGCGGTGAAGAAGGTGAGCGACATCATTGCCGAGATCGCCGCCGCCAGTCAGGAGCAATCCATGGGCATCGAGCAGGTGAACAAGGCGGTGATGCATATGGATGAGATGACCCAGCAAAACGCCGCGCTGGTGGAAGAGGCGGCGGCGGCCAGTGAGGCCATGGGCGAACAGGCCCAGACTATGCAGCAACTCACCTCCTTCTTCTCTAATGGTGAGGACGATGAGCCGGTGATGGCCGCGGTGCAGGCGGTAACGGCCCGCTCTGCCAAGGTCAGCCGGCTAAAACGTCCGGCCAGTGCATCGAAGCCGGTAGCGATGCCCAAGGCTTCTGGTGGTGAGGATGAGGGTGAATGGGAGGAATTCTGAGGCAGGTATTTGCGGTTTCGACTAGATCGTCAGTGAAAGGGATAGTGCCATGCAGATGATGGCCGTGGTTAACCAGAAAGGTGGGGTGGGCAAGACCACCACCACCGTAAATCTGGCCCATGCTTTGGTGCTGGCGGGAAAAAAAGTGACCGTGATCGACATCGATCCCCAAGGCCATCTGGCCGCCAGTCTGGGGGTGAATGACACCCCGCTACCTGGTATGGATGAGGTGCTGCTGGAGGATGCGGATATCAATGATTATCGTTTGGAGGTGCGTGACGGCCTCCATCTGGTGCCATCTGGACCGCGCCTAGGAGATGTGGAATTACTTGCTCAGGGCGGGGCGGCGCGGGGCTTTAAGCTGCGCGAGGCCCTCAACGGCCATTTTGATGACCAGGACTTTGTGCTGCTGGACTGTCCGCCAGCCTCTGGTTTGCTGGTAGTCAATGCACTGGTGGCCAGTGACGAGATTCTGGTGCCTGTACCCGGGGATTATCTCGGCTTGCGCGGCCTAGTGTATCTGGTCAATACCTGCAAACGCCTGGAAGGACTGCTCAAGCGCGGCATCGCTCGCTCCATCGTGCTGACCCGTTATCACCAGCGTCGCCGTCTGGCCCGCGAGGTGCGGGAGAAGCTGCAAAACTATTTCCCGGGAGAGGTTTTTGCTACCCCCATACGGGAGGTGAGTGCGTTGGCTGAATGCCCCAGCCACGGCAAAACAATTTTTGAATATCGGCGGCGTAGTAACGGCGCTTTGGATTATCACGCCCTGGCCCGTGATCTTATTGATGGGCGGATGATGTAGTGGTCAAACGTGTGCCCCGGCCTTCCATGGGAGATGACCCGCTGGCGGCGCTATTTGCGGAGTCGCCAGCAGCACCGGAACCCATAGCGGAGGAGGCAGCGCCGGTACCCGCAGAAGTGAATATGGCAGTACCAGAGCCAGAGCTAGCGTCCGAGGCGGAGAATGAAATGAGCACTGAAAATCCATTACAACTGGAAGCGCGTGCGGGGATCGCCGGGGTTGCGGAATTGGCAGAAACACTCACGGCCCTACTACAAGGCGATGGCGCGGTAGCGATCGATACCAGTTCCGTGGAGAGTGTGGATACGGCCACCCTGCAGGCCTTGAGCGCCTTTGCCATTGCACTGAAGATTCAGGAGCGGGAGCTGAGCTGGTCCACACCTTCTGAATCGTTTGGTGATGCCGTGCGTTTGCTGGGTCTAGGGGCTCATCTGCTATAGAGCTAAGCCGATGGCCGTGATTAACATGCAGGCGAAAGCCAAGGAATTTGTCTTTACCAAAGATGATTTTGATCGCTTGCGTAATCTGGTTGGCGAGCATACCGGCATCAGCTTGTCCGATGCCAAGCAGCAACTGATCTACGGTCGTTTGACCCGCCGTCTCAGAACCCTGGGGCTACAGAATTTCTCTCAATATTGTGATCTGCTGGAGAGTGACCCCGGCGAAGAGTTCGAGGATTTTGTTAACGCCATTACCACCAATCTCACCTCCTTCTTCCGTGAGAGCCATCATTTTGATTTCCTGCGCGAGACCGCACTGCCAGAGGTGATTGCCCGTAACCGCGGTTCCGGACGGGTGCGTTTGTGGTCGGCGGGTTGCTCCAGTGGTGAGGAGCCGTATTCCATTGCCATTACCGCCGTCGAGGTGTTGGCGCGTAGCCCCAATTGCGATCTTAAAATTCTGGCAACGGATCTTGATTCCAATATGGTCGCCACCGGGGCACAGGGGGTGTACCGCTCCGAGCGGGTCGAGGGGCTGGAGGGTTCCTGCCTGCGGCGCTGGTTTCGTAAGGGACGCGGGCAGAGCGTCGGGCAAGTGCGGGTGAACCCAGAGTTGCAACAACTGCTGAGTTTTCGCCAGCTCAACCTGATGACCGCCTGGCCCATGCACGGTCCCTTGGACATCATCTTTTGTCGCAACGTGGTGATCTACTTTGACAAGGACACCCAGCGCAAGTTGTTCGCACGCTTTGCCAAGCTGCAGCCACCGGGTAGCTACCTGTTCATAGGCCATTCCGAGACCTTGGCCGGGGTGACCGATAAGTATCGCTTATTGCACCAGACTATCTATCAGAGGGTGGATTGATGGAGGCGATTTTGCAGCAGCGTAGGGTGAGGAAGCTGAGGCCGAAGCCACCACCGGTGATGCCTGGCTTTGAACATATCAACCGCTACTGGGATCGTCGCCATGGCACTTTTGCGGCCAAGATCCTGCCTGGTGAATATTACGTGAACGATGGCAGCGAAATGATTGCCACGGTGCTGGGTTCTTGTATCTCTGCCTGTATCCGGGATCGGGTTTTTGGTGTGGGTGGGATGAATCATTTTATGCTGCCCAAGGCCACGGAGAAAAGCAGTGATGCCTGGGCCGGGACCGCAGCGAGTGCCAGCACGCGCTATGGCAATCAGGCAATGGAGCAGTTGATCAACACGATTTTGAAGCGCGGTGGAAGGCGGGAGAATTTGGAAGTGAAGGTTTTTGGCGGTGCCGATGTGATGCGTGTGGGCGGCGGAGTGGGCCTGGGTAATGTCGCTTTTGTGCGCCACTATCTGGAGATGGAGGGACTGGAGATTGCAGGTGAGGATCTGGGTGATATTTGCCCGCGTCGGGTACTGTATTTTCCCGCGAGCGGGCGGGTGCTGATGCGCAAACTTCGCTCGCTGCACAATGACACGCTGATGGAGCGCGAGCGTCATTATGAACATACCATTGAAGAACAACCCCCAGAGGGAGAGATTGACCTCTTTTAAGGCATATGGACATGAATACGACCAACTCCCCGGGAGTGAATGCTCCTATACGCGTGCTCATCGTGGACGATGCCGCGCTAGTGCGGCAGATGTTGAGCAAGATGTTATCGGCAGATCCGGCTATCGAGGTAGTGGGTACGGCGCCGGACCCTTTTGTGGCGCGGGAGAAGATTAAGAAGCTTCGCCCTGATGTGCTGACCCTGGATGTGGAGATGCCGAAGATGGATGGCATCACCTTTTTGCGCAATTTGATGCGGTTACGCCCGATGCCGGTGGTGATGGTGTCCACGCTGACGGAAAAGGGTGCCCAAGTGACGCTGGAGGCACTGGAGTTGGGGGCCATTGATTTTGTTGCCAAGCCAAAGATGGACCTGGCCCATAGCCTGGATGCCTCTGCCGAGGAGATTGTTTCCAAGGTCAAGACGGCGGCCATGGCGCGTCCCCGTGCCGCACCGACGACCAAACCTTCGGCTGCAGGTAGTGTGCAGCGGGTTTCGGCGGCGGTGCGGATGCGCACTACCGAACGTATCATTGCCATCGGTGCTTCCACCGGCGGCACCGAGGCTATCAAAGAGGTGTTGCTGCGCTTGCCAGCGGATGGTCCGGGTATCGTGATTACCCAGCATATTCCCCCTAAATTCAGCGCCACCTTTGCCCAGCGTATGCACGAGACTTGTCCCATGAATGTCTGCGAGGCTGAGCACGGCCAGCAGATCCTGCCGGGACATGCCTATATTGCCCCCGGTGGCCGCCATTTGGCGCTAACACGGGATGGTGCCCGTTATGTTTGTGAGGTACACGATGGTGATCCGGTAAATCGCCATCGTCCTTCGGTGGATGTGTTGTTTAATTCGGTGGCTAAATATGCCCGTGCTAATGCGGTAGCCGCGATTCTGACTGGTATGGGTGACGATGGTGCCCGTGGTATGAAGGCGATGTTAGAGGCAGGTGCCGCCACTATGGCGCAGGATGAAGCGAGCAGCGTGGTATGGGGCATGCCTGGTGCCGCGGTCAAGCTGGGGGCGACGGACGAGGTGCTGCCGTTGGAGGCCATCGCTGAGCGCTTACTATCCCTGGCGCTGCGCTGATTTGCCTGTTTTTAACTCAAGTTTTTTGAAAAATGGGCGATGTAATGGGTGGAATTAAAGAGAATTATTTCGGGATTTTGAGGCAAAGATGATGGCGGCTTCCATAATTCGTAGTTACTGGCCGGCCCTGAGCGTGAGTGTGCTTGGGTTGCTTTGGTTGTATAGCCAGCAAGGTTGGGGACTGGGGTTAGTGTTGTTGCTGCTGAGTGCAATCGCCTGGCTGATAAACAGCTTGCTGGCAGGAAAAGCAACGGAGGCGGTTGATGAGACAGTGTCGGAGGTGGTGTCCGCTAATGTCCCGGTGCTAGGGGTCGCCGAGGAGCTTCACCAAGTCTGGGGTTCCGAACTCGATCGCCTGGGTGGTGAAATGCAGCAGGTGCAGTCGTTAATAGCCAACGCCGTTCAGATCCTCAGTGAGAGTTTCCACGGTCTGCATGAACAATCCCAGCGTCAGGCAGATTTGGTCGAGTCAACTATCTCGCAGGTGGGTGGTGGGGGATCTGAGGTGGGTGTGGATGCGGTGGTTAAGGAGACCTCGACGGTACTGAAGGGCTTTATTGATATGGTGGTTCAGGTTAGTCAGCAGAGCATGCAGACGGTGAGTTACATCGATGAAATGGCTGGCCATATGGATGAAATTTTTGTCCTGTTGAAGGATGTGGAGACCATTGCAGACCAGACTAATCTGTTGGCGCTGAATGCCGCTATTGAGGCCGCGCGTGCGGGAGAGGCGGGGCGGGGATTTGCAGTGGTAGCTTCGGAGGTACGCAAGCTGTCGGTGCATTCTTCCGAATTCAATCAGCAGATCCGATCACGGGTACAGACTGCCAAGACTTCTATTTCTACCGCCCGACAGACCGTCGGTGATATGGCCTCGCAGGACATGAGTGACGCCATCACCGCCAAGGGCCGGGTGGATGCCATGCTGGAAAAGCTGCAGGAGATGAACGGCGAAGTGGCGGCCAAGTTGGATGAGGTCTCGGATATTAATCAGGAAATCGATGGCGCGGTGGCCGGTGCGGTGCGTTCTCTGCAGTTCGAGGATATGGTGTGTCAGCTTTCCGGCCATGCCCAAGGTCGTATCGGGCATTTGGAAGGATTGAATAATGATTTGTTTGGTCGCCTGAATAATTTTTCAGGTGATGCTGAGGGCGCGATAGTGGCGATGCAGGCCGATATCCATAGTTATCACGCACAGCTTGAGCGGGCACCGGATAAGCCGGTGGAGCACGCCTCCATGGAGGAGGGTGAAGTGGAACTTTTTTAGCATCGGTCGAGAGTAGCCCGATGAGTTATAGATTGGAGGAAATATCGTGACAGTTAATGCCACAGTAGCGGATAACGGTCGTGCCATTACCATTCGTGTGAGTGGGCGCTTTGATTTTAGTACCCATCAGGATTTCAAAAAGGCCTACGAACAACTGCCAGGGAAAGGCGGAAAATACGTTGTTGATCTGGGTGATACGGAGTATCTCGATAGCTCGGCACTGGGCATGTTGCTTATCTTGCGGGATTACGCTGGTGGCGATTCCGCGGATTTGTCGATCACTAGGTGTCGAGATGAGGTGAAGAATGTACTCACTATCGCCAATTTCCAGCAACTAATGAAAATCCAGTAAGTGCTCTTTGAAAGGGAGTTTTCATGGTTGAAATAAATACCATGCTGATTGTCGATGACAGTCGAGTTTCACGGATAATGATTCGGCGCTTCGCAGAGGAGGTCTTGTCGGGCTGCACCTTTATTGAGGCAGGCGATGGGGCTGAGGCACTGCAGTTGGTCGCTGGTCAGGCAATCGATGTAATGACCATTGATCTCAATATGCCGGGGATGGATGGGCTGGAACTGATTTCCCAACTACGCCCCCAGTTTCCCGATGCACGTATCGCATTACTCACCGCCAACATCCAGGAGAGCGTGCGTGAGCGCGCCACCGCTGCGGGAGTCGACTTTATTACCAAGCCGGTGACTGCGGCCAAGATTCAGGCCTATGTAGGCGGCCAAAAGGTAGAGTAGCGATGTCTGAATTGGAGGAACTGCAGCACGACGCTATTGCAGAATTATTCAACATGGGTATGGGCAGTGCCGCTGATGCGCTGAGCCAGATGGTTGGTGAGGAAGTTTCTCTATCCGTCCCCGAGGTGCTGTTTCTTTCTCGTCGTGAAGCTGCAGAGCAAATTATCGCCCAGGGTGGCGAGCGCATTTCCGGGGTGCAGGAGGATTTTTCTGGAGCCTTTTGGGGTAGCGCACTGCTGATTTTCCCCGAGGATAAAAGCCTCGATTTGGTGCGTGCGCTGATGCAACAAAATGCACCTATGGCGGAATTTACCAGCCTGGAAGAAGAGGTGTTGGTGGAGGTGGGTAATGTCATTATCAATGCCTGCCTGGGCACCTTGGCCAATGTGCTGGATGATGAGATCAACACGGCCGTTCCCGATTTTCTACACGGCGATTGTGACGCCGTGCTTTCGGGAGGGGAGGCGGCAGCTGCCGATGACACTGTTTTGCAGTTGCGCATTGATTTTTCGCTTAAGGATAAGGATATCCAGGGGTTTTTCATTCTAAGGGTCGATGTGGGTTCGGTAGAGTCCCTGGTGGGCAAGGTTGAGGAGCGTATGCTGGGGCTATGAAGGCTCATAGTCGGCTACCAAAAAGCACTCCAGAGCCTTACGTGGGTCTAGCCTCTGGTATTGCTGAGGCAGTTATTGAAACCAGTGAGATCGGCAATATCGTGCTCGATCCGAGTGCCAGGGTGGTGCTCTGGAACATCTGGATGGCGCGCTTTTCCGGGGTGCCCACCGAGGATGCCTTGGGTCAAACCCTGGGGAGTATTTTCCCTGAATTGCTGGATACTCGCCTGTTTATAAATGTCGAACAGGCCCTGGATAGGGGTATGGCGAGCATGTTGTCCCAGGGCTTGCATCATCACCCTTTACCCCTTTTTCGCACCCCCACAGATCGTAAAAAAGCGCAGCGTTTGCACCAAATGGTGACGGTCAAGCCCGTCAGTATTCCGGACAGTGCCCGTCATTGTTTGATACAAATTAGGGATGTTTCTGCTTCGGTTGCCCGTGAAGCGACGTTGCGAGCACAGGCGGAGAGCGTGAACCATCTGATGGTGGAGTTGGGGGAGAACGAATTACGTCTGCGTACGATTCTGGAAAATATTCACGACGGGGTCATCGTTAGTAATGCTGACGGCGTGGTGAATAGTGTTAATCCAGCGGCCGAAAAGCTCTTTAGGAAAAGTGCGAATCAGCTTGTGGGAATGACGTTGATGCAGCTGATGCCGGATATCGTATTGCCCCCGGCCTCCGCTGAGGATGCATCGGAGCAAGATCCCTCAACCCTTCCTGCGCGTTGCATGGGTGAGGGTGTGGTGCATTGCGGAGGGGACTCTTGTGCCGTTTCTTATGTGTTGAGTGAGCTCAGGCTGGGTGGCCAGCGGTTGTTTTTGTGCACCGTGGAAGATATTTCAGCACGCAAACAATCGGAGGTGAAAATCCGTCGTCTTGCGCATTACGATGCCCTGACAGATCTTCCTAATCGGGTTTTATTCCGGGATCGTTTGGAGCGTGCGCTGGCGCGAGTGAGGCGCGAGGGTGGATTGATGGGGGTGATGTTTCTCGATCTGGATCGCTTCAAAAATATTAATGATGTCCACGGCCATCATATTGGTGATTTATTATTACAGGCGGTGAGCAAGCGCTTGCGGGCCTGTACCCGAGAGGTGGATACGGTGGCGCGTCTTGGGGGTGATGAATTTGCCATCATCCAGAGTGCCTTGAAATCCGAAAATGGGGCGGTGGTGCTGGCGGAAAAAATCAGAAAAGCACTGTCTAGGCCATTTATGCTTGAAAGTAGTGAGATTCATACCAGTCCCAGCATCGGCATTACCCTCTACCAGGGAGAGGCCGATAAGACGCCACATGAATTGCTCAAAGAGGCGGATGTGGCGATGTATCAAGCCAAGTCGGGGGGGCGTAATACCTACCGATTTTTCAGCGCCAAGATGCATGCGGAAACTCAACATCGGCGTGCGGTGGAAAAAGATTTGCGCCTAGCCTTGCAGCGTCAGGAACTCAGACTGCACTACCAACCATTGATCGATGCGACCAGTAATCGGGTGACTGCGGTGGAGGCTTTGGTACGTTGGCAGCATCCCGAGCGTGGTTTGCTTTCACCCTTTGAATTTATTGAGGTGGCAGAGGAGAGTGGCCTTATCGTGCCGATAGGACTGTGGGTACTAGGGGAGGCCTGTCGCCAGAATTGCGCCTGGCAGGCTGCCGGGTTGGATAAAATACGCATGAACGTCAATCTTTCTGCCGTTCAATTTCGAAATCCAGAGCTGGTATCCGATGTGCACAAGGTGCTGAAACAGATTGGGCTGGATGTACGTTATCTGTCGCTGGAGATCACTGAATCATTGTTGATGGAGCACGTAGAAAAAACCACGGAAATGCTCAACGAGTTGGATCAAATGGGGATTGAGCTGGCCATTGATGATTTTGGCACTGGCTATTCTTCATTGGGCTATCTGAAACGTTTTCCGGTATCCAAGCTTAAGATTGATCGTTCCTTTGTGCGCGATATTCATTGTGACCAAGAGGATGCGGCCATCGTCCGTGCAGTGATTGCCTTAGGACATGGTCTGGGACATAAGGTGGTGGCCGAGGGAGTAGAGACCAAAGAACAACTCAGCTATCTTCGCGAGCAGGGTTGTGATGAGGTGCAGGGTTATTTCTTCAGCCGTCCGCTGGCGGCAGATGACTGCGAGGAATTTCTGCGCAATCATTAGCAACCAATGCCGGGCCGGACAGTCTTAAACTCTTGAATCTTTCTTAGGAACCTCTGATCTATTTGTGAACTCGTATCTTGCGCCCAAAATGCTCATCTTTATCGTTGCTGCTCTTCGCAATAGCCAGCTATTACGTGCGACCAGCGCCTCAAAGCTGAACATTTTGAACCACAATCTACTTCGTTCAGAATAAATCAGAGATTCCCTTATTTAAAGCGGGACACACATGTCTGATGAACTTCCTTTAATACTCGAGCCTGAAGCACTGCAGGCCATGCTTGGTCAAAGCGAGCTGCTGGTGGTACATATCGGCACACGCGCCAGCTATGTGCGTGGCCATATTGCCAACGCAGTGCACCTGGAATATGAGGCCATTACCTGGGACCGTCCGCCGGTTTCCGGTCTTCTTCCACATCCGGCGCATCTCGAGAGGGTGTTCTCCAGCATCGGCCTTAGGCCCAATACCCGGGTGGTGGTTTACGATGACCTGGGAGGGGCTCAGGCCGCACGTTTGCTCTGGACCTTACATCTCATGGGCCATGCGCGGGTGTCGTTTTTGAACGGAGGCTGGCACGCCTGGACCACCGAAGGTTTGCCACTGAGTCTGCGTTTGCCGCGGGTGATGCCGAGCCATTATCACGTTCGACCTAGTGCTGAGTATGTTGCAGATCAGGGCTATATTCTGGCCCACTTGAACGATCCAAATACCAAGCTGCTGGATGTTCGTAGTCAGGAAGAATACAGCGGGGAAAAATGCCATGCCGCACGGGGTGGGCATATCCCGGGTGCTTTGCACTTGGAGTGGACCCGGGCCATCGACCCCGAGCATGCCATGCGTTTACGTCCGGAGCAGGAATTACGTGCCTTGTTCGCGGACTTGGGGGTCGATGAGCGTCAGCAGTTGATCGTCTATTGCCAGACTCATCGCCGCTCTTCCCACAGCTATCTGGTGTTGCGGGCACTGGGCTTTAATCGGGTGCGCGGTTATCCCGGGGCCTGGTCGGAATGGGGAAATTTAGCCGATACACCAGTGGAAACCGGCGCCTAGGAAGGTATCTCTCCGGCAATTTGACACTGGTTTCTGCCATCGTCCTTGGCCTTGTACAGGGCCTTATCGGCGCGCTCCAAAGCACTGTCTGCATCATCTCCCTGGGAGAGTTCTGTGATCCCACAGGAGGCGGTCAGTTTTAGTGGTTTCCCCTGAAAGGTGAAGCGTATCTTCTCAACCTGAGTGCGCAGTTTTTCCGCCACTTTCAGCGCTTCCTGCTGTTCGGTCCCTGGCAGCAAGATGAGGAATTCTTCGCCACCATAGCGCGCTACAAAGTCAGTTTTCCGGCAGGCTTGCTGTAGTTTCTTGGCAAAGGCCGTCAGCACCTTATCCCCAGCCGGATGTCCGAAGGTGTCATTAACCGACTTGAAGTGGTCGATATCCCAGAACATCAGCGATAGAGGTTGTCCATAGCGTTGCCAGCGGGCGTATTCCAGCACGATACGTTCGTCGTAGGCGGTTCGGTTATAGACCTTGGTTAATGGGTCTCGTAGTAATTGGTTGTGCTGGCTACGTAATTTCTCGCGTAGGCTATCTCCCTCGCGCTCAAGTTTATCAAGACGATTTTTCAGCTTCTGTTGCCCGCGCTCCAGGCGTTGTTGCTGTTCCTGCTCTTCGCTAATGAACGTTTCCAAATGTTCCTGGATGACTCCTACGCGTTGTTGCAGCGAGTGTCTGAGTTGTTCGAGATCGGTGGCCTTTTGCGCTTCACGTTGGATCTCACCTACTTCATTTTGGACGGATTTCTGCAAGCGCTCACGGGCATGTTCAGAGTCGGCGCGCGATTCATCACCCAGGGCGATGAATTGGTCCATATCCGCAAGACGTTCGTTGATGGCGCGGAGAAAATTTTCCAACTCCTTCCGTTCCTGGTGAAAATGATGGCGCATCTTAGCCACCAGTTTGGTAATAGCCGGCAGCGCGGGCTCAAACCATTTTTGTGCCTCAGCACTATCGAGACGTTTCTTCCATTTAACGATTTCAGATAACTGATCTTCGGGCAGCTCCAAGGCATCCAGAAGATCAATAAGTAGTTGTGCGGGGAGTGTGGTCGGCTTAGCTTTTGCCTTAGTGGGCGTGGTGGAAGCTGGGGGCGAGACAGGTGTTGCAGGCTCTTCTGCCGTGGTTTTTCTGGCCGGGCGTTTGGGCACCTTTTCCAGCGCCTCATGTACGCCCTCAATGAGAGATGACAGGCGTTTATGTTCTTTATGCCGGCGCAGGGCATGGCGCAGTGTGTCGAGACGTTGATCTACACTGGAATCATTGCCGTAGGGCACCAAGGCAAGTCGGCCCATACTTTTATACAGGGCTTCTTCTATGGCTTTCCAGCTTTGCTCTTTTTGCTCCAGGGCATCAAGGCTACTGAGGTATTTTTCCTTCCAGCGTGCGATCCGTTCATCGGTGTTGAAAAACATATCTTATCCTGGCGTCTTGTTCATCCTTGTCTGCTCTTTAGCGACCAATTTATTAACAACCTTAATCATGTTTTCAAAGCTGCCGGCAGTGCTGCCAGAGACCCGGTAGCGTCCGTTGACGATGATGGTGGGGACGCCGCGAATTTTATATCGACGAGTCATGACCCGGGCGCGGCGCAGCATGGAAGAGACCGTATAGGAATCCCAAGTTTTGATGAATTCTGCTTCATTCACCCCGAAGCGAGTGAAGAATTTAGCCAGGGCGTTTTTATCATTGAGTTTGCGATTTTCCAGGTGGATAGCGTCAAACAACGGGCCATGAACCTGCTCCACGACGCCCAGAATCTCGGCAACAAAATAGGCGCGCGCGTGCGGCTCCCAGTTGGCGCGGAAAATAGCGGGCATCAGCCGAAAGGTGGCGTGCTCAGGTTTGGCCGCTTTCCAGTCTTCCACGTGGGGGTGAAAGCGAAAGCAATGGGGGCAGCCGTACCAGAATATTTCCAGTACTTCGACTTTGTCGCCCGTGGTGGTGGGCTGTGCCGGCTCTATGAGCTCGTAGCCTGCCTGAGGGGCAGCAGAGGCGAAGTTGGGTAATAGAGCAGAAAGACTGAGTAAAAGGACGGATAGCAGGGTCTTGCGCATGGAAAACTCTCCTTGGAGTGAATATGCGCATTGTAGCTGCAGAAGCGGGTACTGCAATGAGAAATAGCAGACAGAAAACGTACCGTCGGTCGCGAAGGACCGACGGTACTAAATAAGTTAGGGGAGTAAAGGTTTCCGCTTAAGTTATAGGCGGGAGAATTTAGTGCAGCGCAGAGATATAGGCGGCCAAGGCTTTAACTTCTGCATTACTGAGTTTTGCCGCGATATCACGCATCATCTTGCCAGTATCGTTACTGCGCTCGCCTGAACGAAAGGCAGTCAGCTGCTTTGCGGTGTATGCCGCATGCTGGCCGGAAAGTGCCGGGAAGGCGGGTGGAATGCCAGCGCCATCGGGGCCGTGACAGGACATGCAGGCCGGTAGGCCGGTGCTGCTGTTGCCACCGCGATAGAGTTTTTCACCGAGGGTCGCCAAGGCCTCATCGACATTTCCTGCTTTAACCTTTTGGCTGCTATACCAGGCACCGAGGTTGGCCATATCGGTGCTCGATAGCCCCATGGCCATGGGGCCCATCATCGGGTCTTTACGGTTGCCTGCTTTCAGATCCTGGAGTTGCTTGACCAGGTAGCTTGCATGTTGCCCCGCAAGCTTCGGCCATACCGGATTAGGGCTGTTGCCATCTTCTCCATGACAGGCAGCACAGGCCGCAGCGCGGGTCTTGCCAGCGATGGCATCACCCTTAGCGTGGGCCAGTGGAATGATGCTCAGGCCCAACAGGGCAGTGAGTATGTAGGGAAACAGCGTTTTCATAAGCCTATGACCTGTAGGAACTATTTCTGTTTCTGGGAAGAGAAGTAGGCAGCCAGATTATCGATATCTGCATCACTCAACGGGGCAGACATCGGGCCCATCATGGGATCCTTACGTTTGCCCGATTTGAAGTCCTTGATTGCCTTGACCAGATAGACTGCATGTTGGCCAGCGAGCTTGGGCCACATGGGATTAACGCTGTTGCCATCAGCGCCATGGCAGCCCGCACAGACTGCAGCCTTGGCTTTGCCAGCCGCTGCGTCTCCGCCGGCAAAGGCGGTAGGGGCAAGTATCAATAGGGCGGCAGTGGTGATAACGAAACGGTTCATTGGGTGGATCTCCTGTTCCAGGAAGGCAAGTAGCAGGCCGGGAAAACGAGGTATTTAATCGCAGTTTGACTAGGTGGTCAACCAAGTGCCGGAGCGAAAAAAAGCCCCGGGCCGCCAATCGGAAGAAAGGGGGGCCGGGGTAAGGGATTGCCCAACTGGGGATGTCGGGCGGGGTTCCCGTCCAGGGAGGGGGACGGGAAGCGCCATGGGGTTGGCACTTGTGGTGTTAGAGGAAGGGGATAGTCCAAAGTTCCCGGTGGCTATTCGACTATTTTTACCCAGGCGTCGGCCTTGGGTTCTCCGGCCGGGTAGTGGCTGTTTAGCAGTCGTAATTGCTGTTCTGGATCGTTGGGTATGGGCGAGGTTGTGGCCAAAGTTCGGTAGCGGGTATGGGCATCACTGCGTAGCAGGCCAAGCTTGAGCGGGATGGTGAGGGCATATTCCCGAGGGCGCAGCGGGTGCAGGCTAAGGGCGGTATTGAGAAAGTCGGTGCGGTAGCGCGCCTCGGCACCCTGTTTGCGCGTTGCACCGGCGAAGATATAGGCCTGTTGCTGAAAATAGACCACGGTAAAGCGAGTCAGGCGGCGTCCGAAAGGAGTTTTTCCATAGGCCACGGCGGTGTAGCCCGTGAGTTTGTCCGCATGAACTTTCTTGCCCTGGCGCAAATTTTCCAGCTTCATGCGATGAATAAGGAAGTCCTTTGGACTCAGCCGCTTGTTTAGATCGGCCGTTGTGACCTGTAGAAAGGCCACCCCCTTGGGGGCCATGGCCACCAGGCTTTGGGGTTGGTTGAGGACACGCCAGCCTTGAGGAAACTGTAGTGCTATGCCGAGATCGCGGTGATAGAAATCCTGCCCGCGCAATACGCCTTCACTGGGCTTGGGGCCAAACCGAAGGCCGTCGAGGTGGTGCAAAAAGGTTTCGCGCCCCACTTTTTGCTGCTTAGTGGCAAAGGGCTTGGCCAAGGCCACAACCTGTTGCAGCCGGGTATCGTTATCGGGGTGGGTGGAAAATACGCCGTGGTACACCTGCGCCTCACGGTTCTCGGTCTTGGCGCGCTCAAGTTCAAAGCGCTCCTGATTCTTCAGCACACGAATGACACCGAGCATGGCGTTGGGCTGATAGGCGCTGCGGGCCAGATATTCCGCCCCCAGCCGATCGGCCTCCAACTCGTGGTCTCGGCCATAGCCGCGTAGCAGCACATTGCCAAACAGGTGGGCGATATTCTGTGCACTTTGATTGCGCGTCTGCGGAAATAGGATGGAGCCGATGGCAAGGCCTATATTGGCAGCCTGTTGGGCGGTGTATTGGCGCACCGAGTGGCGTGCGGTCACGTGTCCGATCTCGTGTCCGAGTACCGCCGCGAGTTCTGCCTCGGAATTGAGATAGGCGAGCAATCCACGGGTGATGTAGATGTAGCCGCCGGGCAGGGCAAAGGCATTGACCTCTTCCCCATCGAGTACGGTGAAGCGATAAAAGAGTCCCTTGCGGTGGCTGTTCGCCGCTACTTTCGACCCGACCTCCTGCACATAGCGTTGCAGGCTAGCGTCCTCATAGCGGGCATATTGCTTTAATACCTGGGCGTGGCTTTTCCGGCCAAGGGCAATTTCCTGTTCCTCCGACATCAGTACGAAGTCAGATTTTCCGGTGACCGGGTTCTGAGCACAGCTACTAAGCAGGGCGCTAAGTAACAGCAGATTGGCAAGGCGAAGATAGATTTTCATGGCTTTGATTGTAGGAGATGTTTTGCCTGCATCTCTACCTCCAATGCCGCCGGATGGCGAAGCCGCATGCGTAACTGGCCCTTTCTGCGATATATCCAGCCGCGTGCGGTCAGATGTTTTCCCAATAGCGTTTTAGGGTGGTAGTGCGAGAAGTAACTGAGATCAGTGCGGGCAATGCGTAGGGCAAAGTCAGGACCAAGATTAAGCCATAGCGAGCGTTTGCTATGGCCGATACGAGTGACTGCCCCAGTGATGAGCCGATATCCAAGTTCGCTGGAGCTTAGCTTGCTGGCATTTCTCGGCTGATAGCGTGGCAGCGCCCAGATGCCAAGGCCTTGGCGGCGGGCTTGGTCTTCAGCGTGGTGGTAGCAGGCGATATTGAGATGATTGGGCGGTACCACCAAGGTGGTGGCAAGTCCGGTGGAGAGGATTTGCGCCTGGATATTGTGGCCCTCGGCGCTTTGCAGATGGGCGAGGATGCGCTGGTAGCGATCCCTGCGTTCTTGGTCAAAGCGTAATCCGAGACGCGTGCCCACAGGGGCGAGTTTGGCAAGCAGTTTGTGTGCTTGGCGGGCCCGGGCCTGTGGTGGTTTTTTATCGCGTCCCAGCTCAGGGGTGTTTATGCCCACCAGGCGAATGATGCGGCCATCAACCAAGCGCAGGGTATCGCCGTCATAGATATGGGCTACGATCCCATAGTCATCTGCCTTGGCCGGGTTGCAGGCTGCGGCAATACTCAGTGGGCTGTAGCTAGCCCATAGGACCAGTAGCCCAGCTAGCCACATACCCCGCAGGCCAGATAACCATGTTCCAAGATGCCGTCCCGAAAAACAAAAAGGCGCCCCAAGAGGCGCCTTTTGTTCGCAGGTATGCACGGCGATTTAGCCCATGCCGTACTTCTTGCGGAATTTGTCGACTCGACCAGCGGTATCCATGATGCGCTGCTTGCCAGTGTAGAAGGGATGGCAGGAGGAACAGACATCAAGAAGCAGATCTTCTTTCAGAGTGGAGCGCGTTTTAAACTTGTTGCCGCAGGAACACTCGACTGCGATCTCGTTATATTCGGGATGAATGTCGGCTTTCATCAAAGGGCCCTTCGCTGGAACATATATAAGTTGCTGTGAACTCGTAACTATAATCTAAACCAAGGCCTTCCTGCAAAGTTTAATTGGCTTATTTATCCGGGGTGTTGGAAATACCCAATTCATCCCAGAGTTCGTCTACCCGCGCCACGATATCGGCCTGCATGCGAATGGGCGTGCCCCAGGCCCGGTCAGTCTCTCCCGGCCACTTGTTGGTGGCATCAAAGCCCGCCTTGGAGCCAAGTCCCGCTACCGGCGAGGCAAAATCCAGATAGTCGATGGGGGTGCGTTCTACCAGGGTGAGGTCTCGTGCCGGGTCCATGCGTGTACTCATGGCCCAGATCACCTCTTTCCAGTTGCGCACATCGATATCGTCATCGGTGATGATGACAAATTTGGTATACATGAATTGGCGCAGCACCGACCAGATGCCAAACATCACGCGCTTGGCGTGCCCCGCGTACTGCTTGCGGATGCTGACGACGGCGAGGCGGTAGGAGCAGGCCTCGGGTGGCAGATAGAAATCGACGATCTCGGGAAATTGCTTTTGTAGCAGCGGGATGAAGACCTCGTTCAGCGCTACGCCTAATACCGCGGGTTCATCCGGGGGCTTGCCGGTATAGGTGCTGTGGTAGATGGGATCGCGGCGGTGAGTGATGCGTTCCACGGTAAAGACCGGAAAGGTCTCTACCTCGTTGTAATATCCGGTGTGATCCCCAAAGGGTCCTTCGGGTGCCACATTATTCGGGTAGATGTAGCCTTCAAGCACGATCTCGGCCCGTGCCGGCACCATGAGATCGCTACCGATACATTGGGCTAACTCGGTGCGGTTACCGCGCAATAGGGCGGCAAAGGCATATTCGGAAAGGCTATCGGGAATGGGGGTCACCGCCGCCAGCGTGGTGGCAGGGTCCGCGCCCAGCGCCACGGCAACGGGGAAGGGCTCTCCCGGATGCTGTTGTAACCACTCCTGATAGTCGAGGGCACCGCCACGATGGGATAGCCAGCGCATGATCAGTTTGTTAGGCCCGATCAGCTGCTGCCGATAGATCCCGAGATTAAGGCGCTTCTTCTCCGGTCCACGGGTAATCACCAGGGGCCAGGTGACCAGTGGGCCGGCATCGTCAGGCCAGCAGGTCTGAATGGGCAGTAGCCCGAGATCCACCGCATTGCCTTCCAGCACCACCTCCTGACAGGGCGGGCGTTTGACCACCTTGGGGGACATGTCCAGCACTTTGCGGTAGGCCGGTAGTTGTGCCCAGGCATCGCGTAGCCCACCGGGGGGTTCCGGGCTGCGCAAGAAAGCGAGCAATTCACCCACTTCACGCAATTCGCTGGCAGATTCCAGCCCCAGCGCCATAGCGATGCGATGGGGGGTGCCAAAGAGATTGGCGAGCAAAGGCATGTCCGAGCCCTTGGGGTTTTCAAATAGCAGCGCCGGCCCCTTCATACGCAGGGTACGGTCGCAAATCTCGGTCATTTCCAGGTGTGGATCTACCGGTACGGTGATGCGTTTTAGTTCCCCCGCGCTTTCCAGTGCGGCGATGAATTCTCGTAGGTCGCGATATCTCATGATTTAACAGGTTGTTGAAAGAGGCTCAGGCGAGCGCAAGACAAGGCAAACCAGGCGAAAAAGCTTTGGCCACGGATGGCCTTACGTCGCAAAGCACAAGGATGTGCGAGCGCGACGCCACAAATCGGCTACCACTCCGTGTCCCGCATTTTGAGCTGATTTTTAACGCCATTTTATACATGGACGCACTTATACCACGGCGGCATGGATGCCGATGAGTGGAATGGTACCGCATGGGTATTTTTCAACTGCCTGTTACAAATGATAAAGGGTGGGCAGCAGCCAGCTAAAGGAGAGCCACAGAATAATTGTGAGCGGCAGGCCGACGCGGACAAAATCTCCGAAGGTATAACCGCCGGCATTCATCACCAGCAGGTTGGTGGTATAGGCCATGGGAGTAGCAAAGCTCATGTTGGCGCCGAACAACACCGCCAGCACGAAGGGCTCTGCCTGTAGCCCCAGGCGGTCGGCGATGCCGATGGCGATGGGGGTGCCGATGACCGCCGCGGCATTGTTGGAAACCACATTGGTAAGTATCGCCATTACTAGCATCAGCGCGCTGAGTATCACCGTGTGCGAATTGCCATGCACCAGGAAGATGAACCAGCCGGCGAGGAAATCCGCTGCCCCAGTTTTCAGCAGGGCGATACCGAGTGCCAGGCTGACTACTACGATGAGGATGATCTGGGCACTCAGTGCTCGGGTGGCATCTTTCCAGCCGAGGCAGCCGTTTTGGATCATAAAGAGGGCGCCTCCCAAGGCACTCACTGCGATGGGCAGGATGCCCAACCCTGCCAAGGCAACGGTGGCCGCCATGGTGGCGAGCGCAATGGGTGCCTTACGGGTAAAGGGAAGATCCATGGTGGCATCGAGTACCAGCAATTCGCCGCTGCGCTTGATTGCCGCAATCTGCTCTCTGGGCCCTTGCACCAGCATCACATCACCGGTTTGCAGCACCACATCACCGACCCCTGATGGCCCCATGTCGCGGGCTTCACCGCCATGGTGTAGGGCGAGGGTGGCTAGTTGATAGCGATCGGCGAAGCGGGTGGTGCGTAGCGTGGTGTTGTCCAACAGTGAGCCACGGGTGATAACGATTTCCGCCAGTTGCTGATCGTCTGCGGTGAGCGGGTGCTCTTCATCCACCGGAATACTGCCCTCCTGGCCGGTATAGAGGGTGGCCTCCAGCACTTGCTCGTATTCTTTAAGGTTTTGTGGCGTATCTCGCAGCATCAGACGGTCGCCGGCGCGCAGACGGACATCGGGCAGCGGCATCAGGCGGCTATGTTTGCTGCGCTGGATATGCCGTACCCGCAGGCCAGGTACCTTATTGCTCACCGATAGCAGGGTCTCGCCATCAGCAAAGCCATCCTCAGAGACAATTAACTGGGCATCGAACAGGCGCGGCGAATTATCCTCCAGCAGAGATTCACGCCGTGGCAGCAGCATCGGGGCAATGAACCACAGGTAGAAGATGCCGATACCCCCCGCCATCAACACCGGTAGGGCGAAGTCGAACATGCCTAGGCGGCGCATACCCATATCCGCAGCGACCGAAACCACTAACAGGTTGGTAGAGGTGCCGATGGTGGTACTCATGCCGCCAACGATGGTAGCTAGCCCCATGGGCATCAGTACCCCGGATGCCGGGGTGCCGGTGCGCAGCGAGACCCCGGTGAGGATGGGCAGCAGTAATACCACGATGGGGGTGTTATTGACGAAGGCACTGAGCGCGGCGGCGACCAGCAGGGCGGCCAGAAAGGAGAGCTTGGGGCTCACTCCCCACAGATAGGACATGCTTCGTCCCACCGGTTCCAGGGCGCCGGTACGCACCAGGCCTTGGCCCATGATCATCAGCGCGCAGACCGCCACTAGCGCCTCGTGGCCAAAACCGGAGAAAAATTGGGCTGCCCGTAGCTGCTGCCCATCTTCCATCATGAACGGAAACAACTCGAACATTGCAGCCAGTACTGAGAGTACTAGCAGGCTGGAGGACTCCAGTGGAATGCGTTCGCGGGTAAAGAGAATGAGTGCTGCTACCGTGAGCAGCAGTACGAAGATGGCATGTGGCTCCGGAGCTAGCGGGGCGTTCAATGCAGTGCCTTCAGGTAGGTATTTATTATTTTTGTAGTGACGGTCATGGGGCTAGGGTTACTGATCCGGTCCTAGCCTGTAAACACTTTCTGCACGTGAAGGACTCAAGATTCGGCGATCACCTGCCCGATAGCATGCGTCAGCGCGCCTAGTTCGTCGGTTTTAATGACATAGGCGGGCATCAGGTAGATCAGGCGGCCGAAGGGGCGCAGCCAGACGCCTAGCTCCACCAAACGGGGCTGAATCTGGCACAAATCCACCGCTTCTTTCATCTCTACCACGCCGATAGCGCCGAGCACGCGTACATCGGTGACGGTGGCATGGTTGGCGAGGGGAACGAGCTCTGCACGTAACTGGGTCTCAATGGCGGCAATGCGCTGCTGCCAAGGGCTATTGAGCAGCAGATCGATGCTAGCCACTGACACGGCACAAGCGAGTGGGTTGGCCATAAAGGTGGGGCCGTGCATGAAGCAGCCCGCGGAGCCGCTGCACAGGGTTTCGGCCACGTGGGTGCTGGTGAGGGTGGCGGCAAGGCTCAGATAACCACCGGTCATGGCCTTGCCGAGGCAGAGGATGTCCGGAACCACATCGGCGTGTTCACAGGCAAATAGTTGGCCACTGCGGCCAAAGCCGGTGGCAATTTCATCGGCGATCCACAGTACTCCATAGTGGTCGCACAGTTTTCGTACTTGCCGCAGATATTCCGGATGATAAAAGCGCATGCCGCCGGCGCCCTGGACAATGGGCTCAAGTATCACCGCCGCCAATTCCTGGTGATGCTGCTCCAGCAGTGTTGCCAGTGCGCTGATATCCGTCGCATCCCAATCGGCACCAAAGGCGCAGGTTGGGGCGGGGGCAAAGAGCTGGGAGGGCAGCAGGCCGGAAAACAGCTCGTGCATGCCGGTCACCGGGTCACACACCGACATCGCGCCAAAGGTGTCGCCGTGATAACCCTTGCGCAGGCTCAGCAATCGATGCTTTCCCGATTGTTCCCGGGCCTGCCAGTATTGCAGCGCCATCTT
Source organism: Gammaproteobacteria bacterium (assembly GCA_021773645.1). Lineage (GTDB taxonomy): Bacteria > Pseudomonadota > Gammaproteobacteria > HK1 > HK1 > JAJFJV01. The sequence goes on along the minus strand of JAJFJU010000026.1, from coordinate 100,430 downwards.
AATCGCCACCTCTACGGCCACTGAGCCGGAGTCACTGAAAAATACTTTGTCGAGGGGTTCCGGAGTCAGATTCACCAGCCGTCGACCCAGCTCCACCGCAGGTTCGTGGGTGAGGCCGCCAAACATCACATGGGCCATCTGCTCCGTTTGTTTGGCCAGTGCGCGGTTCAGTACGGGATGGTTATAGCCGTGTATGGCGCACCACCAGGAGGCCATGCCATCAATGAGTTCGCGGCCATCGGCCAGCCGAATGCGTACCCCCTGAGCGGAACTGACGGGCCAGACTGGGGACGGATCGATGATCGAGCTGTAGGGATGCCAGAGGTGTTGCTGGTCGAAGTCCGTCAATGTTTTGATGTCTTGCATACTGGGAGTCTGTCGGATTTAGGCGCTCGTAGCGAGGGAAGGCTATTTTGAGATAGATTTTTTGATCGTTTGAGGAGAATAGTTCGTCTATTTGACGAAAAGGATCAAAAAATATGGCCAAAATGGCTTTTCCGCAGTAGAGCCGTCCTAAGTTAGATAGACTCCTGATTGCCCTTTGTCAGCTCGTGGGTATGCTGGGGGAAGAATCAGCATGTTTTCATCGAACAAGGAGCATAACAATGCCTGACCACGTATACCGCAGCATGGAATTAACCGGTTCATCCCGTAAGGGCATGGAAGATGCCATTCAGAATGCCATTGCCCGGGCCGCCAAGACGACTCCTAAACTACGCTGGTTTGAAGTAGTGGAGACCCGTGGTCACATTGAGGCCGATGCCGTAGCCCATTGGCAGGTGACCATCAAAGTGGGCTATCACCTTGATGACTAAATTAATTATCTTCGATTACGACGGGGTCATCGTGGATTCCCTGGAACTGGCTCTGCAGGCGGCCACTCAGGCGGCTAGCGCGGTGGGTGTGGAGCGCGTAGTTGCCGCTAACGATCTGGAAACGCTGGATAATGTCACCTTCGATGATTTGGGACGTCACATCGGTATTCCTGAGGACCGCATCAATGACTTTATGGCGAGCTTGCTGCCTTTTCTGGCAGCTCATGGTGATGGGGCGAAGGTCTTTGCCGGCATGCCAGAGCTGCTACGTGGGCTGGCGTTGCAACATAAGGTAGCGATTATCTCCGCCAGTGAGCGAGCCACCATCCGCGCGGTGCTGGAATGGGAGGGGCTGGAAGATGCCATCACGGTAATTCTCGGCTCCGATATCCCTGGCGCTAAGGCGGAGAAGATTGTCGGTGCCGCCAACAGCCTCGGCTTTGAGCTCGATAAGGTCTATATGGTGGGTGATTCCATCAGCGACATTCGCCAGGGCAAGCTTGCTGGGGTTGGCACCGTGGCAACGACCTGGGGTTGGCAGAGCCGATCACGCTTGCTGGCCGAGCAGCCCGATGCGATCTTTGATCAGCCTGAGGCGATTGAGGAATTTTTCGTTTCCCGTTGAGGGAAGGCGCTAGCTATCTTTTTGGCGGGTGTCCCGTATTGGTGAGGTCTTCGGATTTGTACGGTTTGCTGCCTGCGCCATTTCCTTGGCTTTTCGCAGCTTTCTTCTTGCTTTGACGTGTCGTGTCACGTCGCTTCCCACACCGCGATAGCCGTGGAATTTGCCTTTGTGGTCAAAAACCGGTTTGCCACTGATGTTGAGGGTGTGGACGCGCCCGCTTGGCTTTTGAAAAGTGTACTGAAAACTACGAAAGGGCTGGTGTTTTTCCATATCCTCGTAATGTGCCTTCCAGCCCGCACTGGAGAGCTTTTGATGGCCAGGCAGGTCGCCATGCCGTAGCCCGATGACATCGGCGGCGGTGACGCCCAGCAGATTGCACAGTTGCTCGGATGCGTAGGTGTAACAGAAATCGGCTCCCATCTCCCAGACCCAGTCGGAACCGGCCTCCGAGATATCCTTGAAACGTTGCTCGCTCTGGCGAATACGGTTGCGGCTCAAACAGAAGCTTGCCGTGAGGCTCGCCAACAAGGCGATCGCAAAGGCAGTGAGGCCCCAGACTATGCGCTGGATAACGCCGAGGTTTCGGTATGCCTCCGTGACGTTGATTTCCGTAGCAAAACCCAAATTCAGCACCGGGTCCCAGAGCCAGGTGCCGACTACCGGGATACCCCTATAGTTTCGGTATTCCGCCAATTCCAACTGCAACCCTTCGGACCGGGTGCGTTTTACCATTTTCGCGAAGCTTTGCTGGTATCCGGAGGCATCCGCTGGCATTCCTGCCGCCAGATGATTGTCGGTGCTTCGCTTTTCGACGATAAGTTTGGGGGTTTGTGCGGAATCCATCGAGCGGAGTGCCGGTTGGTAATAACTGGAGCGGCCAGAGGCGATGCGGTATCCGTGACGATCGAAGGAATAGGTCTCACCGGTCTTGCCGATGCTTGCGCCTCGCAGAAAGGGGCCCAGTGCGTTGCCGGGGTCCAACAGGATAGCGAGAATTGCGACCACCGCACCGGCTTTATCTCTTACCGGTGCAGCTACGAATAGGGATGCCGAACCTGCAACTAATTTTTCCGCGGCATTGCTTAAGTGGATCTCCTCCAGCCGGGGCGCGCTGAGCATGGGCCTCCCTTGCCTCACCGCTTCCAGAACATTCTTTTGTTTCGCCAAGTGAGTTGGCATGCCGACCCTGGAATCGTGGCTCGAGGCAATATTGATGTCTTCCATGTCGATAATGAGAAATCCCTTTTCATTGCCGATCTTAATCAATGGAGACAACAGTTCCCGCAGTGCTTTTTGTGCCGGGGAAGCCAGCAGTCGGTCCGCTGTCCGGGGTGTCGCCAGCAGTTCACCGATGAGTTCTGTGACACGGGGGTTTAGTGCTGCGATCGATACCTTCTCCTTCTCTTCCTTGCTCCATGCATGTATGGCCATGCGCGTCGTTTCCAGGACCGTTTGCAGGGCGTTGCCCACCTCCATCTGAATGGTTTGCCCGATTCTTGAGGTAGCCATCCAGGATGCGGTCGCAAGGAGCATTCCAGCCACCAACGCGGGAATGACCACACCAAATTGCTCCCAGGATGTCTTAAACACCGGCATTGATGCCCTCATCGACCACGGTTAGCCACATGCTGTGGGCGGGGGCGATCTTCGCTAGCCTGATGCCCATCTCTGGATGGGCCTCTATGACTTCGTTGAAGTTATCCATATTCTTCATGGTGGTATTTTCCAGTAGTTCAATCTCCAGGCTTCTTGGGTTGGTGCCAGAATCCGCTCAAGCTCCCCTTAAACCAAACTTTTTCCTTAGCCGTATGGAGGCATTCATAGAATAGTTGAGCCTGACTTTGTAACAAGTCTACAAGGTGGGACTGTCTAGCTTCAAACAAGGTCTGATAGACATTCTCATAGCCGTGGTTAAAGTATGTGAGTACCGGGGCCGCTAGTAGATAAGGACCACACACACGGGGTTGATAGCAGTGTCTCTTACACAGGCGGTATCGAGTGTTCTGTTGCTGGAATTGCTGGCAGTTCTGGCCTTGGTTCCCATTGCTTGGGGAGTGCTTACTTTTCTGCGCAAGCGGCGTGACCGCGCCGGGGTGCAGGCATTGATAGCCGCGGTGCACGAGCATAAGGAAGAAAACAAACGTCTGACCCTGGGTTGGCTGGAGCAGAAGATGGGGTTGGAGGGTAGCGCCGCCCGATTGGCATTGAAAGAGCTCGATGCCTCTCGTATGGGCCTGTTTCAGCATGTCATCAATCTCTATCTCACCCATGATGCTGGCAAACTGGCCGATCTTGCTGGAGAGCTGGATATTCTGATGGGTGGCTATCAGGCGCTACAGCCGGTTGCGCCCGAGCCGGAGGCGGAGGCCGGGGAAGACGATGATGAGGCTACCCCAGCTCCTGATTCGGGGGAGGCGACGCATTTGCAGCAAGAAAATAAACGTTTGGCTGGCGAGTTGCGCATTAGTCAGGAGACCATCGGCCGGATGTTGGATGAATATGCGGCAATGTTCAGTGGAGAGGCGGATGACCAGGCCAAGGAAGCCTTAGGAAAGGCTCAAGTAGGTACGGCATCGGAAGCTAAGGGCGATGGTGAGGTGGAGCTTTAGGGAAGGCCTTCCTTCCACCACTGCCGCAGCGAGATCAAAAATTCTGGGGTATGGCTAAAGAGTAAGCCGGCATAGAGCACATTCATCAGCGCTAGGGTGATAAATAATCTGGGTATCTCCACACCCAATCCCAGTAACACGATGGCGAACAAGGCACTCAAGACCATGTAGAGGGCATTGAGTATGTTGTTGCCGGCAATCACCCGTGCGCGATGGGGCGCGGCTGTGCGACTTTGCACCATGGCATAAAGCGGGACGATGTAGAGCCCACCGCTCAGGGAGAGTAGGCCGAGGTCCAGCAGCACTCGCCAATACGCTGGTTGGGAGAGAAAGATACTGAACCCCAATAGCGTTCCTTCGGCCATAGCGGTCGGTGTGGCAAGACCCAGATCCAGTCCAAAGAGGCTCATCCCCAAGGCCCCCATCGGCACCAGCCCCGGTTCCACTCGTCCCATAGATAGCCGTGCCGCGAGCAGTGCGCCGCCACCGATGCCCAGAGAAAAGGTGGTGAGCAGTAATACCACGATGGTTTCATTTCCCCCCAGATGCAGGCGGGTGAAATTAGGAATCTGGGTGAGTAGCAAGGCACCGAAAAACCAGAACCAGGAAATCCCCAGGATGGCGGTAAAAACGCCTTGATTGGCTGAGGATTGGCCCAGCGTTTGATGGATTTCACGCCAGAGATTTAGCCGTAGCGGCTGCCGGGCGGTGGCGGGTTCTGCTGGCGGAATGGCTCGGCTTGTACACCAGCCGCCCAGTGCCACGCACAGTACGACCATGGCGATTATCCAGCGCCCACTTTCGCCCATGGCTACCAGCAGTCCTCCAGCCAGAGTACCCAGCAATATGGCGAGAAAGGTGCCCATGGCCACCAGACCGTTGCCCTCCACCAGTTCCGTGCTTGGCAGATGCTGGGGCAGGATGGCGTATTTCACTGGGCCGAAGAAACTCGATTGTGTGCCCATGAGAAACAGCACCGGCATCAACACCCAGAGTTTGCCGCTTACCAGCCCGGCGGCACCGATGAGCATGATCAGTATTTCCAGTGCCTTGATGCGTCGGATCAGCGTGGCCTTGTCCATCTGATCCGCTAGCTGTCCGGCAGTGGCGGAAAACAAAAAGAAGGGCAGGATAAATAGCCCAGCACTCAGATTGATGAGCAGATGGCTGCTTTGTACCGACAGGGCGCTGGCCTGATAGGCGATGAGGATCACCAACGCGTTTTTGTAGAGGTTGTCGTTAAAGGCACCGAGAAATTGAGTCAGAAAGAGCGGGCCAAGGCGAGCCTTAGCCAGCAGGTGAAAGGGATTCATACGGTCTTTATTCTCCGCTGCTGCATGCCTCGATCTCCTCGCAAAAGCCAAAATCCCGCAGCTCCGGAATGCGTTGGGGATACAGCAGGCCGTCGAGATGATCACATTCGTGTTGCACCACGCGGGCGTGGAAACCGCTAACCTCGCGCTCGATGGGCGCTCCATCGATACCATAGCCACAATAGCGAATATGCTGAAAACGGGGGACCCGGCCGCACATCTCCGGAATGCTAAGACAGCCTTCCCAGTCGCTTTCCATGCGCTCTCCCAAGGCTTCTATATGGGGGTTGACGAGCACGGTGGGGGGCACAGTTTCGGCATCGGGATAGCGAGGATTATCCGCCACCTCAAAGACGATGACCCGCAGGCCGACTCCAATTTGGGGTGCAGCCAAGCCGGCCCCATCCAGGGCGCGCATGGTGTCCCACAGATCGCCCACCAGTTGTTCGAGCTCCTGGCTCGGAAATAGGTCCACCGGGGCGGCAACTTGTGCCAGTATGGGGTGGCCCATGCGTAGAATCTTAATGACCGCCATGTACCTTCTCCTGTAGGGCACCTCTAAAAACACGATTTTCGTCGCAATACTGCGTTTCTCGCAATAAAGTTTCGCTCACATATCAAACATATGCTGCGCTCAACTTTTTTACTCATGCCTTGTCTTGCCTGGAAACTCGAGTTTTTAGAGGCACCCTGTAGTCCGCCAAGGGGACGTTCCTGCCCCCGGATGATAGACTCTGCGGCTATTCAGAATAGCGAGAGACAGTATGGCGGGACATAGTAAATGGGCCAATATCCAGCATCGTAAAGGTGCCCAGGATGCCAAACGCGGCAAGCTCTTCACCAAGCTGATTCGCGAGGCGACCATTGCCGCGCGCTTGGGTGGTGCGGATCCGGCCGCCAACCCGCGCCTGCGTACCGCCATCGACAAGGCGTTGTCCGGTAATCTTGCCAAGGACACCATTGAGCGCGCGGTCAAGCGCGGTGTGGGTGATAAGGATGCCCAGAATATCGATGAAATCCGCTACGAGGGTTATGGTCCTGGCGGCGTTGCCGTCATCGCAGACTGCATGACCGACAACCGCAATCGTACCGTTTCCGAGGTGCGCCACGCCTTTGCCAAGTGTAACGGTAATCTTGGCACCGATGGTTCAGTGTCTTATCTGTTTACCAAGATGGGACAGCTCAGCTTTGATGCCGGGGTGGATGAGGATGCGCTCATCGATGTGGTGCTGGAGGCGGGTGCCGATGATGTGGTGAGCAATGACGACGGTTCGGTGGATGTGTTGACGCCACCGGAGGCCTTCAATGATGTGAAGGAGGCTTTGCAAGCGGCCAAGCTGGAAGCGGCGCAGGCGGAGATAACCATGCGCCCATCCACCAGCGTGGAGTTAGGAGCCAAGGATGCTGCCGGGATGATTCGGCTGCTAGGCATGTTGGAGGATCTCGATGATGTGCAGGAGGTCTATTCCAATGCCGATATTTCCGAGGAGATCCTGGCCCAGCTCGACTGAGGTCGGGGAGCACGCCGCATGGTCCGCATCCTCGGCATCGATCCGGGTTCTCGCATTACCGGTTATGGTCTGCTGGAGTTTTCCGGCAACAAGGTGAGTTATCTGGCCAGTGGTTTTCTGAAAACCGGCAAGGGCGATCTGCCGGAACGTCTACGCATTATTTACGAGGGCCTCAACGGCATCGTGCGCGAGCACCAGCCAGACGAGGTGGCGGTAGAGCAGGTCTTTATGCACCGTAATGCGGCTTCCGCACTGACACTTGGCCACGCTCGAGGTGCAGCGGTGCTGGCTGGGGTGATGGAGGATAAGCCGGTGGCCGAATACAGCCCGACTCAGATCAAGAAGGCCATTACTGGCAAGGGTCACGCCACTAAGGAACAGGTACAGCACATGGTGCGGGTGTTATTGCGTCTTAAAGAGGCTCCTCAGGAGGATGAGGCGGATGCCCTGGCCGTCGCCTGGTGTCATGGCAGTCTGCGTCAGACTCGGCAGCGTATCGCCGCGGCGGGGGTGGTGCAGTGATCGGTTGGTTGCGGGGGACTTTGCGTGCCCGCCAAGCGCCGTGGTTGTTGCTTGATGTGGGTGGGGTGGGTTACGAGATCCAGGCCCCCATGACCACCTTCTATGATTTGCCCACCAGCGGCAGTGAAATCAGCCTGTATACTCATCTGGTGGTGCGTGAAGATTCCCATGCACTGTATGGCTTTGCCCACGAGGCAGAGCGCGATATTTTTCGCGCACTGTTACGGGTCAATGGCGTGGGGGCGAAGGTCGGGCTGGCGATATTGTCCGGGCTGGATGCTGGCGCCCTGACCCGCTGTATCGCTGAAGAAGATACAGCGCGCCTGACCACCATTCCGGGTATCGGCAAGAAGACCGCCGAGCGATTAATTATGGAATTACGTGATCGTCTGCCAGCCAGCAGTATTAGTGCGGGCATCACTTTGCCTGACGGCGATGGTGTAGCGGTAGCGCTTGAGCCAACAGCGGAGGCGGTAAGCGCGCTGGTGGCACTGGGTTTCAAGCCCCCGGAGGCCAGTCGGCGGATTCGTGCCATCAATGAGGATGGCCTCGCCTGCGAAGAACTGGTGCGGCGTGCCCTGCAGGCGGTGACGGCTTGATGGATTCAGAGCGTTTGATTGACAGCGATTCCAGTGAGCAGGAACGCTTGGTCGAGATCTCCATGCGTCCACGCCTGCTGGCAGATTATGTGGGTCAGGAACGGGTGCGCAAGCAGATGGCCATATTTATGGCCGCCGCCTCGGGCCGCAAGGAGGCGCTGGATCACCTGCTGATCTTTGGGCCGCCGGGCCTAGGCAAGACCACATTGGCCCATATTGTGGCCAATGAACTGGGGGTGGCACTGCGTCAGACCTCGGGACCGGTGCTAGAGCGGCCAGGAGACTTGGCTGCGCTGCTGACCAACCTGGAGCCCCACGATGTGCTGTTTATTGATGAGATCCATCGTCTCAGCCCGGTGGTGGAGGAAATACTCTATCCGGCAATGGAGGATTTTCAGCTCGACATCATGATCGGAGAGGGCCCTGCCGCACGTTCTATCAAGCTGGACCTGCCTCCCTTTACGCTAATTGGCGCTACCACCCGTGCTGGCCTGCTGACCTCGCCCTTGCGAGATCGCTTCGGCATTGTGCAGCGATTAGAGTTTTATGATGAAAAGGAGCTCAAGCGCATCGTGCTGCGTTCTGCCGGGGTGTTGAATATCGAGATTTCCGATAGTGGCGCGGCTGAACTGGCGAGACGCTCCCGGGGTACCCCGCGGATCTGTAATCGCCTGCTGCGGCGGGTGCGTGATTATGCCGAGGTGGAGGCCGAGGGAAAGATTAGCCAGGAGATCGCCCAGCAGGCGCTGGAGATGCTGGAGGTGGATGATGCCGGCTTTGACCTCATGGACCGCAAGTTGCTGCTGGCTATCCTGCAAAAATTCGATGGTGGCCCGGTGGGGGTCGACAATCTGGCCGCGGCCCTCAGCGAGGAGCGCGGAACTATTGAGGATGTGATCGAGCCCTATCTTATCCAGCAGGGATTTCTTATGCGCACTCCCCGTGGGCGCATGGCCACTCAGCATGCATGGCGGCACTTTGGCCTTAATCCCCCGGCGGCAGATAATGCCCCGGAGCTATTTCAGAACGGTGTTTGAGGGTGGCTGAGTTTAGTTGGCCGTTGCGGGTGTATTACGAGGATACCGATTGCGGTGGGGTGGTGTATCACGCCAATTATCTTTGTTTCATGGAGCGCGCGCGTAGTGAATGGTTGCGGACCCTGGGTTTTGAGCAAGATGTGTTGCGTCAGGAATTATCTGTATTGTTTGCGGTGGCGCGTATTTCCGTGGAGTTTTTGACCCCGGCGTGCTTTAACGATCAATTGGAGGTTGGGGTGCACCTGACGAGAGCCCGCCGGGTGAGCTTGAGTTTGGCTCAGGAAATACGGCGGGCAGGCACCGCGGTTTGCCGTGCTGAGGTCCAGATTGCCTGTCTGCAGTCGGAAACCCTGCGGCCCCATCCCATCCCGCCGTCACTGCAGGAAAAATTCAGGAGTCTGAGTCTATGAAGAGGGTATCCCTAGCATGAAGGCCGACCTTTCGTTGATTGAAATTGTCAGCAGTGCCAGCCTGTTGGTGCAGCTGGTGATGCTGGTATTGCTCGCCGCTTCCTTTGTTTCCTGGATGATGATTTTTCGCAAACGCGCGGTACTCGGTGAGGCCAAGCGTGCCGCTGACCGCTTCGAGGATCTGTTCTGGTCGGGCCAGGATCTGGCCACTATTTATAAGCAGATCGATGAACGCCCCCATGAATCCAATGGCATGGAGAAGATCTTCCATTCCGGTTTCCGTGAATTTGCCCGCCTCAAGCAGCAAAGCAATGTGGAGCCCATGGCCGTACTGGAAGGGGCGGCCAGAGCCATGCGTGTGACCCTTTCGCGCGAGCTCTATGAACTGGAATTGCACCTTTCTTTCCTTGCTACGGTGGGTTCCACTAGCCCTTATGTGGGGTTGTTTGGCACCGTGTGGGGGATTATGAATTCCTTCCGAGCATTGGGCTCTGCCAACCAGGCGACCCTAGCGATGGTTGCTCCAGGCATTGCGGAGGCGTTGATTGCCACCGCCATGGGTCTGTTCGCGGCTATTCCTGCGGTAATTGCCTACAACCGCTTCGCCAATGATGCGGAGCATTTGACTAATCGCTACGATACCTTCGTGGAGGAATTTTCTACCATTCTTCAGCGTCAGGCCCACGTTTAACCGGCTGCTTGCCCCATGGCCAGACACCGCATCCGTAAACGCCCCATAGCGGAAATCAACGTCGTTCCTTATATTGACGTGATGCTGGTATTGCTGGTGATTTTCATGATCACCGCACCGCTGTTAACCCAGGGCGTCAAGGTGGAGCTGCCCCAAGCGCCCTCGAAGGTGCTGGAAAGCTCGGCTAAAGAACCCTTGGTGGTGAGTGTTAACGAGGCCGGGGAAGTGTTCCTAAACTACGGTGATGGCCAGGATCGGCCGTTGGCCCCAGAGGTGCTACTGCCACGGGTTAGTGCCTTGTTACGCCACCGGCCGGGTATCCAGGTTTTAGTTAAAGGGGATCGGAACGCAGCCTACGGTGCGGTGGTCGAAACCATGGCGTTGTTGCAACGTGCAGGTGCGGGCAGCGTCGGTTTGATTACCGAGGCACCCGAGGTCAAGCGTTGAAATTCGGGACTCTGCGCGCCGGCTTTTATTCGCTCCTGATCCATCTGGCATTGCTGGGATTGCTGGTTTTTAGTCTGGACTGGCAGGTTCCGCCTCCGGTGCCTGTGGGCAGCCAATCACAGCCTATTCAGGCGGTGGCCATGGATGAGGCGCAGGTAGCCGCCGAGTTGAAACGCCTGCGGGCAGCCGAGCTAAAGAAGAAAAAGCAGGAGAGTACGCGGCTAAAGAAAATTGAGCGTAAGGCTCGGGCGGCAGAAAAACGCCGTAAGGCCGAAGAAAAAAAGCTCGCACAGTTGAAGAAGAAACTGGCCAAGGAAAAAAAACAGGCGGCAGCGGCACGTAAGCAAGCGACGCTGAAAAAGGCTCAGAAGAAAAAAAGACTGGCCAAGGAAAAGCTGGCGGTGGAGAAAAAACGCAAGGCTGAAGTGGCACGCAAGGCCTTGAAGAAGGCCGAGGAAAAGAAGCAACTCGCGGCCAAGGAACGTAAGCGCAAGTTAGCCGCAGAGAAGAAGCGGCAGGTTGAGGCCGCGGCGCGTAAAGCCGCTGAGCAAAAGAAACAGGCAGACGCTGCTAGGCACAAGGCGGATCAGCGCGCGCTGCAGGAGCAGCTTGCTAATGAGCAGCGTAGTCTGGATCAGCGCCGCCGGACACTGCTTAATCGCGCACGAAGTGAATATAATGATCGTATTCGTGCCAAAGTAGCGCGTCACTGGATCCGGCCCGCCGGTCTGCCGCAGGGAATGAAAAACACCCTGCGAGTGGAGCAGATTCCAGGCGGTGAAGTAGTTGCGGTTCGTATCATGAAGGGTAGTGGTAATCTGGCCTTCGATCGCTCCGTGGAGGCGGCCGTCAGAAAGGCCTCACCATTACCCTTGCCACGTGACCCATCTTTATTCGATCGGGTATTGATGATTACCTTTGATCCGGAGCAATAGTTTGATTCGAATTGTTTTAGCCATAGTACTTGCTGTCGGCTTGCTGCGGCCGGCGTGGGCGGTTCTGGATATTACCGTGACCCAGGGCTTGGAAGGGGCCTTGCCGGTAGCGGTAGTGCCCTTTTTGCGAGTGGCTGGCAGCACCATACCTTCGGTAGATCTGGCCGCGGTGATCTCCAGCGACCTGGCGCGTAGCGGTCGTTTTAAGCCTTACCCTTTTCCGGATCTGCCGGCCCGTCCCGCACGGGCAGAGGATATTCGCTTTCGTGACTGGCGTTTGCTCGGCAGCGAGTATCTGGTGATTGGTCAGATCGAGGCGCTAGGTGGAAATCGTTATGCCACGCGTTTTCGTCTGTTTGACGTGTTCAAGGGGGTGCAGCTCAGCGGTTTCCAGTTTGTAACACCAGCGGCTGGTTTGCGCCGTACCGCGCACCAGATCAGCGATATCATCTATCGTGAGCTGACCGGTGAACCGGGCGCCTTTAATACCCGCATTGCCTATGTGACCGAATTTGCCGCTGCCGGGAACCAGCGGCGTTATGTGCTGAACGTGGCAGACAGCGATGGCCATAATGCCTTTCCGGTATTGGAGTCGGCGGAGCCGTTGATGTCGCCCGCGTGGTCCCCCGATGGCTCGAAATTGGCCTATGTTTCTTTCGAACACAAAAAGCCCAGTATTTTCGTGCAGGATCTCGCCCGCGGCAGTCGGCAGCGGCTAAGCTCCTTTCCCGGGATTAATGGAGCACCTGCCTGGTCTCCTGATGGCACGCGTATGGCCCTGACCCTGTCCAAGGACGGTAATCCGGAAATCTATATTTTTCACTTTGCGACGGGTCGCTGGCAGCGTTTGACCCATAACGCCGGTATCGATACGGAAGCGGCCTGGGCACCCGATGGAAAATCCCTGGTATTTACCTCTGATCGTGGTGGTACACCGCAGATCTACCAGATGCCAGTTTCTGGGGGTCGTGCCCATCGCTTGAGCTTCGAGGGCCGCTATAATACGCGCGCAAGTTTTTCACCGGACGGCAAGCGTTTGGCCCTGCTACATGGTACCCAGGGGAACTTCCGAATTGCGGTACTTGAGCTGGAGAGTCAGGATTTACGGGTGTTGAGTGACTCTCGTCTGGATGAATCGCCAAGTTTTGCACCCAATGGCAGTATGATTTTATATGCGACGGTGAAAGGGGCGGGGACGATCCTCGCGGCAGTTTCTGTGGATGGCCGAGTGCGTCAGCAGTTGGCGATAGCAAAGGGCGGGGTTCGCGAGCCTGCATGGTCGCCATTCCAATAAGTTTTTATTTTGCCACCCCGTGGGGTGGATTCATTAACAAGGAGTATTTCTCATGAATCAGTGGTTAACAAATTCTATTGCAGTGGCTTCACTGCTGTTGCTGGTTGCCTGTGAAGGCACCCTGGGAACCAAGAGTGATGGCACGGCCGCTAATGCGGATAAGGGTGCCGGGGCGACCACCAGTACCGGTGCCGAGACCAAGCCATTGGTTGGTAGTGCGGTATTTCAGGGTCACCCCCTGGATGATCCTGAGGGCGTACTGAACGCGCGGGTTATCTACTTTGATTTTGACAAGAGCGATATCAAAAAAGAGTTTCGCGCCACTATTGAGGCTCATGCCCGCTATCTGGCTAACAATGCCTCAGCGACGGTGGTGTTGGAAGGTCATGCCGACGAGCGTGGGTCGCGCGAGTACAACATTGCTTTGAGTGAGCGTCGGGCTAGCGGAGTGCGCCGTCAGATGGTGCTGCTTGGGGCCACCGAGGGGCAGTTGCAGGTGGTGAGTTATGGCGAGGAGCGTCCGGCGGTACAGGGGCACGACGAGTCTGCCTGGCAGCTTAACCGACGGGTAGAAATTAACTACCAAAGCCGGTAATTTCCGATGTATGCAGGCTGTAATAGGCGCTCTTTTGGGTGCATCTTGAGCGGGGGTCGTTTGGCCCTCGTGCTGCTCGGCCTTGCCGGCGCCATGAGCCCTGCCTGGGTGGTGGCGCAGGTGCCGGTGGAGCAACGGGGTACTGCTGCTGCAGTTGGTGCAGGCAAGCTCTCGCTGGAGGAGCGTACGGTACGGCTTGAGCGTTTGCTCAACTCCCGTACGCTGCTCGAGATTGTTGAAGGTCTGGAGCGCTTGCAGCGGGAGATCCAGCAGCAGCGAGGAGAGTTGGAGATGGCCTTGCATACCATCAAACAGCTCAAGCAGCGTCAGCGTGAGCTCTATCTGGATGTCGATCGGCGTTTGCAGCGTCAGGAAAGTCTGGCTGCGGCGGCACCCACCACGCCTGATATAAGCCCTGCTAGCGGTGCAGACCAGACGCCTGTTGTTACTACGCCGGCTTCAGAGTCAACAACCGCCGCTCCGGCTACTCCCGTGGCGGAGCAAAATGCCTACCAGCGGGCCTTTGACCAGCTAAAGGCGGGGCGATATGGGCAGGCGATCACCGCCTTCGAGGCTTTTTTGCTGAGTTACCCTGCTGGAGACTATGCCGACAACGCACGTTATTGGTTGGGCGAGTCGCATTATGTGACACGCCACTTCCAGGCGGCGGTTACTGCCTTCACGAAACTGGTAGAGCAGCATCCCACTAGTCCAAAATATGTCGGTGCCTTACTGAAGATTGGCTTTAGCCACTATGAGCTTGGCCAGCAGAGCAAAGCCAGCCGCGTGCTCAAGGATCTGGTGGCCCGTTATCCCTCCTCTACTCATGCCCGCCAAGCGCGTAAGCGTTTGCAGCTGATGCGTGCCGAGAGCAAGACTGGGAAGCCTGCAAAGCAGCCATAGAGTGTGTTTTGTCCGCCGTTGTGAGTAGCTGTCGAGTCTACGAAATATTCCTCTCCCTCCAGGGGGAATCCACTACCCAGGGCTATCCCACGGTATTCGTGCGCCTTAGCGGTTGTCCGCTACGCTGTGTCTGGTGTGATACCGCCTATGCCTTTAGCGGTGGCCGGCGCATGGCGTTGGCGGAAATCCTCAGCACCGTCGCGGCCTATAAGATTCCGCATGTCACCGTTACTGGTGGCGAACCCCTAGCGCAAAAGCACTGTGGTGAATTGCTATCGCAGCTTTGTGATGCGGGCTACAAGGTTTCCCTTGAGACCAGTGGAGCCCTGGATATTGCCGCAGTGGATCGGCGGGTGCAGGTGGTGATGGATCTGAAGGCGCCGGGTTCGGGAGAGGTGGCGGGCAATCGAATGAGCAATATCCACTGGTTGTCGCTAGGCGATCAGATCAAATTTGTGCTTTCCAATCGGACGGATTATGAGTGGGCCTGCGAGCAATTGACGGACCATCAGCTTGCGGAGCGCTGTGGCCTGCTATTTTCTCCGGTCTGGGGTGAGTTGGCGCCGGAGCAGTTGGCTGCCTGGATTTTGGAGGATCGCTTGCCGGTGCGTATGCAGTTGCAGCTGCATAAATTGTTGTGGGGCGATGTTCCCGGGACCTAAAGACGTTGAATTCCATGGCGATGAAAAAAAAGGTGGTGGTGCTGGTTTCTGGTGGGCTCGATTCGAGCACTTGCCTGGCGCGTGCGCGGGGGGCGGGGCATGAGTGTATTGCGCTGAGTTTTGATTATGGACAGCGCCATGGGGCCGAGCTACAGGCGGCGCGACGGGTGGTGGCGGCGCTTGGAGCCAGTGAGCACCGCATCATGCGTCTGGGTTTGGAACAGATTGGTGGCTCGGCACTCACGGATGCGGAGGTAGCAGTGCCGGAAACGCCGGTTGAGGGTATTCCGGTGACCTATGTGCCGGCACGCAATACCATTTTTCTATCCCTAGCCTTGGCGTTGGCCGAGGCCAAAGGTGCGAGTGAAATATACATCGGGGTTAATGCGGTGGATTATTCCGGTTATCCAGATTGTCGGCCCACCTTCATTGAGGCCTTTCAAAAAGTAGCGGATCTCGGCACGCGTACCGGTAGCGTGGGGGACGGGGTAGTGATTCAGGCGCCGCTGATTGCCATGAGCAAAGCCGAAATCATCGCCGAGGGTAATCGCCTCGGGGTGGATTTTTCGCTAACGGTATCCTGTTATCAGGCCGATGATGAGGGCCGTGCCTGCGGACGCTGTGATGCCTGTCGTTTACGTAAGGCAGGATTTGTAGCCGCGGGTTGTGTCGACCCGACCCGTTATCAGAAAGGTTTCTTAGGATAGTTCTCGATGCCGCACCAGTACCTCTGCCGGTGCATTGCCAAAGTGTTTGGCCAGTCGTTCCGCCAAGTAGACTGAGCGATGCTGGCCACCGGTGCAGCCGATGGCGATAGTCATATAGGCGCGGTTATCGGCCTCGAACTCAGGTAGCCAGCGCTCTAGAAAAGTTGTCAGATGTTGAAACATCTCCTCAACTTCTGTTTGGGCCGATAGGAAGTTGGCGACCTCCGGCGCACGCCCAGTGAGGGAGCGAAGCTCTGGATTCCAGTAGGGGTTAGGTAGGCAACGCACGTCGAAAATCATATCTGCATCGGTGGGTATGCCGTGCTTGAAGCCGAAGGACTCAAATAGCAGTGACAGCCGCTGGGTCGGGCGGCGATCTACCCGTTGACGCATCAAATCCCGTAATTGATGAAGATTGGTACGGCTGGTATCGATACAGATATCAGCACAGCGGCGCAATGGGGTGAGAACTTCACGTTCGTGCTCGATAGCCTCGGCTAGGGAGCGCTGATCCGTGGTCAGGGGGTGTTTCCGGCGCGTTTCACTAAAGCGCTTGATGAGGATGTCGTCATCCGCTTCGATAAACAGGAAATCGCTGATAATCCCTTCGGTTCGTAATTTCTGGATCATCTCCGGGAGATGGTGCAGAGAGGTCGCGGGATTACGCGCATCAATACTGACGGCAGCTCGCTCGTATCCTGGCTGCTTACCCTTGCTGAGCTCCTCGGCAAAGGCCGGGAGCAAATTGACGGGTAGATTATCGATACAGTAATAGCCGAGATCTTCCAGCGCATGCATGGCAACGCTTTTGCCCGCACCAGAGAGGCCGCTGACCACGATAAGTCGCATCAGAAATTAGTCTTCGGAGGCACTGAGCAGCGCATAAATTTCCTCTGTGGATGAAGATTCCCGCAGCTTTGTACGCAGCTTGTCATCGCTAAAGCGGCCAGCTAGTTCGGCCAGGATCTCCAAATGTTCGTTGTTGGAGCCCTCCGGAACCAGCAGGCCAAACATTAGATCGACCGGGGCGTGGTCCAGGGCGTCAAAGTCTATAGACCCGGATAATCGCACAAAGGCCCCCATGGCTTGCTTGAGTTCTGGCATACGGGCGTGGGGCAGGGCAATACCCTCCCCCAGCCCGGTACTCCCCAACCGTTCCCGTGCTAACAGGGCATCAAATATTTGCTGTGAGCCCAGCTCTGGGTCGCCCTCAGCGAGTATCCCGCTGAGAGTTTCCAGAGCCTTTTTCTTACTATTTGCCTGCACCTCGGTATGAGTACGTTGCAGGGTGAGAAGTTTATCTACGTGCATGTTCAGACTCGTTTTCAGGGGCAATCAGGCAGCGTTATGCCCTTTAAGGTTGTCATCCGTGCGGTGGTGATCCTTTAGTTTTTCCTTGCGGCGTCTTACCTGTCGATCGAGCTTGTCGGCAAGGGCGTCGATGGCGGCGTACATATCCTCTGCCGTCGCCTCGGCAAATAGCTTGCCACCAGTAAGGTGGACGGTAGCTTCGGCCTTCTGACGTAATTTTTCCACTGAGAGTACGACATGAATTTTGTTGACCTTGTCAAAATGACGTTCCAGCCGGGACAGTTTATTGTCCACGCATTCCTTTAGGGCGGGGGTAACATCCACGTGCTGTCCAGTGAGATCAATATGCATTTGTTAACTCCTATCTTTGGTGTTTTAAATTCGACCAATAGGGCCGAACTACTCTATCAAATCAGTTGTTTGCGTTCACTTGATGAGGGGATCATCAGCGCGTCCCGGTATTTGGCTACCGTTCTGCGCGCAACATTAATGCCTTGCTCTACCAGTATCGCTGCCAGCTTATTATCGCTTAAGGGCTTACGCGGATTTTCCGCCTCGATGAGTTTTTTAAGCAGTGCGCGTATGGCCGTGGATGAACACTCACCGCCGGCCTGGGTAGAGACATGGCTGGAAAAGAAATATTTAAGCTCGAAAATCCCCCGCGGGGTATGCATATATTTGTGCGAGGTCACCCGCGAGATGGTGGATTCGTGCATCTCTACGATATCGGCGACATCGTGCAGCACCATGGCCTTCATGGACTCGGGTCCATATTCAAAAAAGGCCTGCTGACGCTCGACAATACAGCGGGCCACCTTGAGCAGGGTCTCGCTGCGGCTTTGCAGGCTTTTGATAAACCAGCGTGCCTCCTGCAGATGGGTCTTGAGACAGGTATTGTCGCGACTGTTATCAGCGCGGCGGACCATGCTGGCGTATTGGGCATTGACTCGTATGCGCGGCAAGATCTCGGTGTTGAGCGTTACCTGCCAGGTTCCTTTGACTTTGCGTACCAGTACATCGGGCACGATGTATTCAGGGGGCGTGGCATGGTTGACGGAGCCTGGACGCGGTTGCAGGGTCTGAATGTATTGCACCAGCTCCAGCAGTTCGTTTTCGCCAAGTTTCATGCGCCGCATCAGCTGGGCATAATCCTTGGAGGCGAGCAGATCAAGGTGTTCGGAGACCAGCTTAATTGCCTGTTCACGCCACGGAGTACCGACGGGCGCTTGCTGTAATTGCAGCAATAGACATTCACGCAGATCCCGCGCACCGGCACCTACCGGATCAAAGTTTTGTACCTGATGGAGTACGGCCTCAATATCGTCCAGTTCAAGCTTAGCTTGTTCTGGTTGGACGATTTCCAGGATGTCTTCTAGCGAGATGCCGAGGTAGCCGTCATCGTCTATGGCATCAATGATGGTTTCAGCGATGACCCGGTCGTCATCACTGAAATGGCAAAATTCCATTTGCCAGTACAGATGCTCGCGCAGTCCCTCTTCATGGGGGCGCTGATTTTCGAACTCGGTTCCGGTGTGGCTGTTGCTGGCAGGCGTCGCCATCGGGGTGCTGTCGTAGGTATCTTCCCAGCTGCTATCTGTGGGAAGTTCCTTGGGGATATCCGTCGGCTGCACATCTTCTTCCGCGTGCAAGCCGTTCAACTCTTCCGTAGTGCTGGCTTCGTCTTCCGATAGCTCTAGCATCAGGTTGGAGTCGAGGGCCTGCTGAATCTCCATGCGCAGATCCAGGGTGGATAGCTGCAGTAGGCGGATGGCCTGTTGCAACTGTGGCGTCATCGCCAACTGTTGCCCGAGGCGTAATTGAAGAGTGGGTTTCACTATAAGCGTTTTGTCTTTAGCACTATCTGAATTCTAGTCCAGTGGAGCGGGCGAAGAAACCACACTTTATAAAATCTTGGCAGCTTCCTTAGAGCTTAAAATCCTGTCCCAAATAGACCTCACGCACCCGTTCATCGCAGGAAATGACCTCTGGGGCCCCCTGACACAGGATATGACCCTCGTTGACGATATAGGCTCGGTTACAGATGCTCAGGGTTTCGCGCACATTATGGTCGGTGATCAGCACGCCGATCCCCCGTTCGCTGAGATAACGGATGATGCGCTGGATATCCAGCACTGAAATAGGGTCGACGCCGGCAAAGGGCTCATCCAGCAGGATAAAACGAGGCTCTGACGCCAGTGCACGAGCGATCTCCACCCGCCTTCGTTCGCCCCCGGAGAGGTTGCTGCCGAGATTATCGCGGATATGGCGAATGTGTAGCTCGCGCAGCAGGTTTTCCAACCGGCGCATGCGCTGTGTACGCGACAGATCCGGACGAGTTTCCAGTATCGCCAGGATATTATCGGCCACCGTTAGCTTACGAAAGACCGAGGGTTCCTGGGGCAGATAACCGAGCCCCGCGCGAGCACGCACATGCATGGGGGTGTGGGTGAGATCACGCTGGTTGAGGCGAACACTGCCCTGATCACAGGGGACTAACCCGACAATCATATAAAAACTGGTGGTTTTTCCTGCACCGTTGGGGCCCAACAGACCCACGATCTCGCCACTTTGCACACTGAGGCTGACGTCGTTTACTACGGTGCGCGAGTTATAGCGCTTACCCAGATGCTGGGCCGCAAGTATGCTCACGGGCGTTTTTTATTTTTCGGGTTAATGGTGATCTGGACCCTGGATTTGGGTCCATTCCCGTTCTTACTGGCAGGGCGTGATTCTGCCTTTACCTTGCCATGGAAGGTATCGTACTCAATACGATCGGCGCGAATGGTGTCGGCTCCTTGGGAGGCCTTGGCTTGATTGATGAGGATCATCAGATCCTTGTTTGCGTAGTACTCGATGCGCCGCGCCTCGGCGCGCTGGAATTCCTTTTTACCGTCGGGGCGCTGGCGAAAGCGCGCGGGTTTGCCGATGGAGATGAGCTTGACGAGTTCATTTTGGTCATCGAAATACATTTTCACCGTATCGCCGCTAATACGGATGCTGCCCTGAGTGATGATGGCCTTGCCGCGATAGATGGTAAGGCGTTTGCGATCATCCGCGTCGACCCGATCGGCCTCGATGTTGATCGGCTGTTGGCTGTCGGTGGATAGTGCTTGTGTCGCTCCGCTCCACAGCAGGCCGAGCAAGACGGCAGTCACGAAATGGATAGCATTATTGTTCATAGCGGGTATGGACCTTGGATAAGATTTCAACCCGGCCACGCTCCATGTAGGCGCGCATGCCGATGCCACGGGTTTCGGTGGTGGGGGTGCGGATGATGACCGCCTTGTCGGTTTCGCCGTAGTCTGACTCCGGCAGCACGCGGAGATCACTCGTCTCGATGTCAATACGATGATGCTCTGCGCTTTCTTCACGCCAGATTTTTACCGTACCGAGCAACAGAAGCACGCTGCTGTCGCTATTGACCCAGCCGCGCTCCGAGCGGACATGCCACGGTGGTTTTTCCGGGTGGTGGAGCACGATGTAGGGTTGTTCCAGTTCATTGCTATCGGTGTCGGGGTAGTGAGCCAGATGCTTGGCTTGGAGGGTTCGTTTGGGCACACCCAGCTCATTCATGGTGATGCTTTCAAAGTCCTGCATAAAAAAATCCGCGGCATGTCGTTCGCCAGGCGCCGCTATTTTTTCTGGCGTCGCCAGTTGTTGCTGAAGCCAACCGGTTGCGGCGACCAAGCCAAGAAGTAACACATAGGGTAGCCAGCGTCCCATGATTCTTAATACTGCTTACAGGACTCCCGCACGCAGCAGATCGTGCATATTGAGGGCACCTGCCAAACGTTTTTCGTTATCCACTACCAGCAAGGCATTGATTTTCTTGTCTTCCATCAGCTTCAGTGCCTCGGCGGCCAAGCAATCTGCCTGGATGGTGATGCAATCAGGAGTCATCAGTTGGCCCATATTGGCCCGATGTATATCCACCTGCTGATCGAGGGAACGGCGTAAGTCGCCATCGGTAAATATCCCAATAACCCGATCGTCGGAATCCACCACCGCTGCGATACCCAGCCGCTTTTGGCTGATCTCCACCAGCGCCGCACTTAACAGCGTCTCGGCGCTGACTCGGGGAATGTCCGAGCCGGTATGCATAATGTCGCTGATATGCAGCAGTAATCGACGCCCCAGGCGGCCACCAGGATGGGCGCGGGCGAAGTCTTCCGGACTGAAACCCCGGACCTCCAGCAAGGCGATGGCCAGGGCATCTCCCATGGCCATGGCAACCGTGGTGCTCGCAGTGGGGGCCAATCCCAGTGAGCAGGCCTCGTCATCAACACTGACATCAAGGCTGATATCGGCCATGCGGGCGAGTTGGGAATCTCGCTTTCCGGTGAGGGCGATGAGCGGTAGCCCCAGGCGCTTTATCGCTGGCAAAATGGCCAGTAACTCTTGGGTACTACCGGAGTTGGATATGGCAAGCACGGTATCACCGGGTAGCAGCATGCCCAGATCGCCGTGGCTGGCTTCACCGGCGTGAACAAAAAACGCAGGGGTCCCGACGCTGGCTAAAGTGGCGGCAATTTTGCGGCAGACATGGCCAGATTTTCCCACCCCGGTAACTACCACCCGTCCCTTGCAGGCCAGCATCTCTCGGCAGGCTTGGGCAAATTGGCCATCAAGTCGTTGTACCAGTGCCGTCAGGGCGTTGGCCTCGGTTTGTAGCACGGCGGCACCGAGCTTTATGTAAGCGGCATCATTCATGATTGGAGGCTGTTCTTCATTGTACGCAAGTGTACCTGCTTCATAGGCTGCCGACATAAAGCCAACTCTGATACAGCACAAAGGACAGCAGCAATAGCCCGCCTTCCCAGCGCACGATTCGACCCGGACCCCGAAAGCCGTAAGCCATGATGAAAAGGGCAATGCTGAGGGCTACCATCACCGGGAAATCCCGCTGGGTGATTTCAGCGGCCAGTGGGCCCGGTGCCAGCAGCCCCGGTAGTGCGAGCACTGGCAGCAGGTTAAACATATTGGAGCCGATGATGTTGCCAATGGCGATATCGTGCTCTTTCTTGTAGGCGCTTGTCACCGAGGTAGCCAATTCTGGCAGGCTGGTGCCGATGGCGATCACCGTGAGACCGATAATCAGATCACTGATGCCTAGCGCCTGGGCTATTTGCACGCCGCCCCATACAATGCTCTGGGCCCCAATGAGTAACAGTACCAGGCCAGCAATCAACCACAGTAGCGCTTTGCCGCTGGACAGGTTGGCGGGAATTTCACTACTAAATTCGCTATCCAGAGGATCTTGTTGATGGCGGTTATTAAGGCCGATCATGACCACGGCAGCGAGTAACAACACGGCGGCACCGAGCAGCAGGCCGCCATCCAGGCGTCCCAACTCGTTGTCGTGCAGTAGCCACCAAGCAAGCAGCATGATGGCGAACATCAGCGGGTATTCCCGTTTCAGGCTACGGGAATTTACCAATAGCGGGGTGATTAAGGCACTGACGCCCAATACTAGGGCAATATTAGCGATATTCGAGCCGAGGGCATTGCCGATGGCAAGCTGAGGGTTGCCTTTCCACGCGGCCATGCCGGATACAAATAACTCGGGCGCTGAGGTGCCAAAGCCCACGATGGTGAGGCCAATGACCAACGGCGGTAAGCCGCTATTGCGGGCGATGGCAGCAGCACCGCTGACAAAGCGTTCGGAACCCCACACTAGGAGGCCGATACCGATAGTGATGGCAAGTAGATGAATAAGCATGGATAAATGTAGAAAATGAAAAGGATTTGGATAGTAGCGAAAATGCCTGCGGGCGAATATAGCGGAAGGAAATAATGGCGTTACGTTTAACCTTGATTCAGCGTTGGCTGGACACCCATTTTGGTGATGATGATTATCAGCTGGAGGCCGCGAGCGACGACGCCAGTTTCCGGCATTATCTGCGGCTGCACCGAAACGGGCAGAGTTTCATCGTCATGGATGCCCCGCCGCAACACGAGGATTGTGGACCTTTTGTGGAGATTGCCGGACGGCTGCGGGCAGCTGGGTTGAATGCTCCGGAGATTCTGCATGCTGATATGGCCAATGGTTTGTTGCTGCTAAGCGATTTGGGGGCTCACCACTATTCAGAGGTATTGGAGGAAGCGGATGGTGATGCTCATTACGAGGCAGCGATAACGGCCCTAGTGCGAATGCAATCGCGGGTTTCAGACGCGCAATTGCCACCCTATGATCGTGGGCGTTTGCGTGCGGAGATGGCGCTTTTTCCAGATTGGCTGCTGACCACCCATCTGCAATTGTCCCTGGACGCCAAAGTCTTAGGAGTGTTTGATGAGGCCTTTAACTTTCTGGAAGATGCGGCCTTGGCCCAGGCCAGAGTCTTCGTGCATCGTGATTACCATTGTCGCAATCTGATGCTGGGAGCAGCTGATATGCCGGGTATTCTGGATTTTCAGGATGCGGTTTCCGGGCCACTTAGTTATGACTTGGTGAGCCTATTGCGGGATGCCTATATCACCCTTCCAGAGGCCCGCCTGGCCCGTTGTCTTGCCTATTATCAGGCCGCTGCGGGTGCCGCAGGTTTGCCAGTGCCCACAAAGCATGGCCAATTACGCCGCGACTTTGACCTCATGGGGGTGCAGCGGCACTTGAAGGTGGTGGGTATTTTTGCCCGTCTTTATCACCGTGATGGAAAGGCGCGTTATCTCCAGGATATTCCCCGAGTGATGGCTTATCTGGTGCTCGTCTGTGAGGCCTATGAGGAGCTACATGGATTAGCGCGGCTGTTGCAGCAACTGGGGGTCTGTAAGCGATTGGCGCAGCGAGAGGCCCTGGTATGAAGGTCATGTTGTTGGCGGCGGGGCGAGGGGAGCGGATGCGGCCATTGACCGATGAACGGCCCAAGCCGTTGCTAGAAGTCGGTGGCAAAGCCCTGATTGTCTATCTGGTGGAGGCGCTGGTTGCTGCTGGCTATCAGGAATTGGTGATTAATCTGGCCTATAGGGGTGAGCAGATCGAGGCGGCTTTGGGGGATGGTAGTCGCTATCAAGCGTGTATTCGCTATTCCCATGAGCGTGAGGCGCTGGAGACGGGTGGCGGCATACACCAGGCCTTGCCCCTGTTGGGCGCTGAGCCTTTTCTAGTGGTCAACACCGATGTTTGGAGTGATTTCCCCTTTGCCAAACTGCCGCGCGAACCCGTAGGGCTGGCCCATCTGGTATTGGTGGAAAACCCGTCTTATCGCGCCGATGGTGACTTTTCCTTGGACCATGAGCGGGTGAGTAATTGGTCACCGTGGGCGCTGACCTACAGCGGCATCGGCGTTTATCGCCCAGAGCTATTTGAGGCTTGTCGCGGTGGTGCTTTTCGTTTGGGTCCGTTGTTGCGCCAAGCGGCTAATAAGGGGCAACTTGCCGGGGAGTCTTACGGGGGCAACTGGTGGGATGTGGGTACACCCGAGCGTCTGTATGCCCTGGATAAGTATTTGATGGGCATAAAAAAGCCTGAGCCTGTCGCAAAAGGATAGGCTCAGGCCATCTTAGCGGTGTTTATTTGGCGGCTAAATTTTCGCGGCTTTTATCCACGGTTTTTTTGCCAACGCCTCTCACTTTGCTGAGCTCATCCACCGATTGAAAGGGGCCGTGCTGGCTGCGGTAGGCAATGATTGCCTCGGCCCGTTTGATGCCCACTCCGGAGATGGCAGCAGCCAGAGTCTTGGCGTCGGCACTGTTGATATCTATGGGATCAGCGGCAAAAGTGCTGTGACTACAGAGTAAAAGTAGGGCGAATGCGAGCCCCAACGATTTGAGTTTTGACATGGAAGCTTCCTTTCTTGATAGCGAATGCGGGCATCCGTTGAGCCCGCCCCCAGAGCCTATAACGCGGCAAGGGACTAGCGGCCTCAGAAAGGGGCAGTACTGTTGTAGGCGGCTGGCAGAAAGCTTGTAGGCTGAGAGTCTGTCAGACTTAGGACTGCTCTACTCGGCTTTGGCTTCCTGCGCCGCCCTACCTCCTACATCCATGTAGTCGTGCGGAAAAGCCCTATTGGCCATATTTCCCGCTCCTTTTCGTCTAATAGAATGACTATTATCCTCAAACGATCGAAAAATATGTCTCAATATGGCTTCCCCTCGTGACGAGCGCCTAAATCCGACAGGCTCCTAGCGCTTCATGGAGGCGTAAAACTCCGAATTAACCTTAGTGACCTTGAGGCGATCGAGGAGGAATTCCATGGCGGCAATTTCGTCCATGGGATGCAGCAATTTGCGCAGGATCCACAGTTTCTGGAGCGTGTCTGCCTCGGTGAGTAGTTCCTCGCGACGGGTACCTGAACGATTGATATTGATAGCGGGGTAAATCCGCTTTTCGTGCAACTTTCGTTCGAGATGAATTTCGTTGTTGCCGGTGCCCTTGAATTCTTCGTAAATGACGTCGTCCATGCGTGAGCCAGTATCCACCAGCGCGGTGGCGATAATGGTTAGGCTGCCTCCTTCTTCAAATGTTGCGGGCGGCGCCAAAGAAGCGCTTTGGGCGCTGCAAGGCATTGGCATCAACACCGCCGGTCAGCACCTTTCCGGAGGAGGGCACTACGGTGTTATAGGCGCGTGCTAGGCGAGTTAGGGAGTCGAGAAGGATGACTACATCCTTCTGATGCTCCACTAGGCGCTTGGCTTTCTCGATGACCATTTCTGCCACCTGAATATGGCGTGTAGCGGGTTCATCGAAGGTGCTCGATACCACCTCACCGCGCACGGACCGACTCATTTCCGTTACTTCCTCTGGGCGCTCGTCAATAAGCAGCACGATGAGATAGCACTCGGGATGATTGGCGGCGATGGAGTGGGCGATGCTCTGGAGCATCATGGTCTTGCCCGCCTTCGGGGGTGACACCACAAGGCCACGCTGGCCCTTGCCGATGGGTGACACCATATCGATGACCCGTGGGGTCAGGTCCTCAGTGCTACCGTTGCCTAGCTCCAGCGTCAGGCGTTCATCTGGGAATAATGGGGTGAGATTTTCAAACAGGATCTTGTTGCGCGAGTTCTCAGGCGCATCCAGATTGATTTTGTCCACCTTGAGCAGGGCGAAATATCGTTCCCCGGATTTGGGTGGGCGAATTTTTCCCGCGATGGTGTCACCAGTGCGTAGGCTAAAGCGTCGAATTTGGCTGGGGGACACGTAAATATCATCGGGGCCTGCCAAGTAGGAGCTGTCAGCTGAGCGTAAAAAGCCGAATCCATCCTGGAGAATTTCGAGTACGCCATCACCGTAGATGGGTTCTTTTTTCTTCGCCTTGGACTTGAGGATGGCGAAGATGACTTCCTGTTTGCGCGCCCGTGCGATGCCTTCGATGCCCATTTCCTGGGCCATAGTTAGAAGGGCCGGGGCGGCCATTTGCTTTAATTCCGTTAGATTCATGGATGCGAGACTACGCTTTTGTTAGAGACGAGGATGGGCCGACAAATAGCCGACATGGTGACCCCGCTTGGGGGCTTACATTTAGGGATGGGGGTAATGCAAAGTTAGGCGCAGCAAAAAGCTGATTGAGGCGAAAGTTAGCATGCGCGCATGCTAACCGTCTACCCCTTAATCATCCTTCAATTTGGAAATTACTCAGATCGGCGGCAGTCGCTGAAAACGATGGGGCTGTTTTCAGCCTGGCTGCCTACAGGTTGCTATCGATAAAGGCGGCTAGCTGGGACTTAGAGACTGCGCCAACCTTGGTGGCTTCAACATTGCCATCCTTGAACAGCATCAAGGTGGGAATTCCACGGATACCGTATTTAGGGGGCGTGGCCGCGTTCTCATCGATATTGATTTTTGCGATCCGTAGCTTGTCCGCGTATTCTGCCGCGAGTTCCTCCAGTACGGGGGCAATCATCTTGCAGGGACCACACCACTCGGCCCAAAAGTCGACCAGTACCGGTCGGTCGGCCTGCAATACATCTAGTTCAAAACTGTCGTCACTCAGGTGGACGATCTCAGCGCTCATCAGTCGGGTTCTCCAGCTCGTTCGGAGACCCATTGTCGGCGGAATCGTTTTATCAATGCAAGCTTGGATTTCATGGAAAAAAATGCCTTAACAGAAGTCGCCTTTAGCGATCTTGATTTGGACGAGACCCTCCTGCGCGGAGTTGAGGATGCGGGTTTCAAGACCTGTATGCCGATTCAGGCGCAGACTCTGCCCAAGGCCTTGGAAGGGGTGGATGTGGCGGGTCAGGCCCATACGGGGACTGGCAAGAGTGCGGCCTTTTTGCTCGCTACGATGAATCGCTTGTTACGTGTCGAACCGCTGCCCAAGCGTAAAGACGGTTGGCCGCGAGCCATTATTTTGGCGCCGACGCGGGAACTGGCGATTCAGATTCACGCAGATGCCAAGGTGCTGGGCCGACATAGTGGTTTACGCCTTGGCGTCGTGTATGGCGGTACTGGTTACGACAGTCAGCGGGACATGCTGCGCGACGGACTGGATATCCTCATTGGTACCCCGGGACGGCTTATCGATTATTTCAAACAGGGCGTATTTGGCTTGGGTGGGGTGCAGGTGATGGTGTTGGATGAGGCGGATCGGATGTTTGATCTGGGTTTCATCAAGGACATTCGCTACCTGTTGCATCGTCTTCCCGCTGCTGGGCAGCGGCAGAATATGCTGTTTTCCGCGACCCTTTCTCATAAGGTCTCGGAGCTAGCCTATGAGCATATGAATGATCCGTTAGTGATCAATACGGCAGGCGACGAAGTAACGGTCAAGGGTGTCCGCCAGATCCTTTATCACGTCTCCAAAGAAGAAAAGATCCCGCTGTTACTGGGGTTGCTGCAGGCGATGAAGGTGGAACGTACCATTATCTTCGTCAATACTAAGCGCGGTGCCGAGCGAGTGACGGATTACCTGGGTGCCAACGGCTTTGAGTCGGGCATGCTTTCGGGTGATGTTCCACAATCCAAGCGCTCTCATCTGTTTGCCAAGTTTCGCGATGGCAATCTGCCGATTTTGGTGGCCACCGATGTGGCCGCACGCGGTTTACACATTCCCGCAGTGAGTCACGTTTTCAATTTTGATCTGCCCCAAGAGGCAGAAGATTATGTGCACCGTATTGGGCGTACCGCCCGTGCCGGTGCCGAAGGCGATGCAGTTAGTTTTGGCTGTGATCAGTATGTCTATTCACTGGGTGAAATTCAGGACTATATCGGTGAAAAGATCCCGGTCGCTATGGTTGACGACGACATGCTGGTTAAGCCGAAACACCCGAAGCGGCGTCCGCCTCGTCCGCGTGCGGGAGGCCGTGGTGGGCCATGCGGTGGTCGACCAGGTGGTGGTAGGCCGCCTCGCCGGCGCTAGTCTCGCGCAAGACGCTGACAGATCCAGTCACCGATCTCGGTAATTTCCTCGTCGATAACATTGTGGCCCATGGGGTAACGGTGCCATTCCAGTGCAACCCCCAAGCCCCACAGCCGTTCTCGGCAACTTTTCGCAAGCTCGTAGGGAACCACTCGGTCGGCATCACCGTGGGCCATGAAGATCGGTAGTGCTTGAGCGCTGGAACTGGCTTCGGTTTCAATTGCTACGGCATGTGGTAGGTAGGTGGATAGGGCGAGAATTCCTGCCAGTTTTGCGGGATAACGCAGGCCTCCATATAAGGCGATGGCACCACCCTGGGAAAAGCCGGCAACAATGATATTGTGGCTGGCGATACCCTGCTCTATTTCCTGTTCGATCAACCTATATAGGGTTTGTACCGAGGCCTGGACGCCGTCGAGATCCAACTCGGTCTCAAAGTCGGGCTGGCGTATGTCGTACCAGGCACGCATGATCTGACCATCGTTAATGGTAAGTGCCCGATAGGGTGCATGGGGAAAGATGAAGCGGATCGAGTGTGCCGCGGGCAATCCAAGGGTACCGACGATGGGGCGAAAATCCTCACCATCGGCACCGAGGCCGTGTAACCAGATGACGGTGGATGTTGCCTCGGCTGGAGGCTCGACGATGATGGCGTTATCTTCTTCTATAGTTTGTTGTGACATACGATTAGTCTAACAGGGGTGTTTTAACCAAGCGTATTTTTTGGAATTTTAAAGTTATGAAATATTCGACTTTCTTAGGTGCTGGTTTGTTGCTGGCATTGCTTACGGCGCTCGCCGGTTGTGGCCAGAGTGGCCCGCTCTATTTACCCGATGAAGAGCCCGGGAAAAAAGCCCCAAAGACGGCGATGTTATCCATGGAGCAGCCAGTATCTCATGGCAGCCTTTGAATACCGTGGTGAGCGCCTGTTTGTTGAGGACTTGGCGCTAGACGAACTCGCTGCTCGCTTCGGCACGCCTGCCTATGTTTATTCACGTGCCGCTATTGAGACCCAATGGCGGGCCTTTGATAAAGGGCTAGGAACCACGCCGCATCTAGTCTGTTATGCGGTCAAGGCCAACTCCAATCTTGCAATACTGAATCTGCTAGCCCGCTTGGGTTCCGGCTTCGATATCGTCTCTGGTGGCGAGCTGGAGCGGGTGTTGCGTGCCGGTGGTGACCCGGGCAAGGTCGTATTTTCTGGCGTAGGAAAGAACGAGCAGGAACTGCGCCGGGCATTGGAAGTCGGCATCCTCTGTTTCAATATCGAATCCGAGGCCGAGCTGGAGCGCTTGAATCGGCTGGCGGGCGAAATGTCCCGCCGTGCGCCGGTTTCGTTACGGGTCAATCCAGACGTCGACCCCAAGACCCACCCCTATATCGCCACGGGTCTTAAAGAACACAAATTTGGTATCGCCATGGAGGACGCCGTCGATTTATATCGACGGGCCGATGAAATGCCCCATATCGCGGTACGTGGCATTGATTGCCACATTGGCTCTCAGCTAACCGACCTTGAACCCTTCGCCGAGGCCACACGTCGGGTGTTGGTGCTGGCCGATGAGCTACAGGCGGCGGGTCTTGAACTCAGCCATCTCAATCTGGGCGGCGGGTTGGGCATTCGTTTTAGGGACGAAAACCCGGCCACCCCGGCGGTTTATACGCAGCTGTTATGCGAGCTACTACAGGGGCGCTCATTCAAGCTGCTGATCGAGCCGGGTCGGGCCATCGTCGGCAATGCGGGCCTGCTACTGACTCAAGTGGAATACCTCAAAGATTCTGGGGCCAAACATTTTGCGGTGGTAGATGCGGCGATGAATGATTTGATGCGCCCGGCGCTGTATCAGGCGTGGCACGACATAGCTCCGGTGTATTTGCGTACGGATATAGAGAGCGAGACGTACAACGTAGTTGGGCCGGTGTGTGAGAGCGGTGATGTGCTGGGTGCTGAGCGCACATTACGGATAGCGGCAGGTGATTTGTTGGCGGTGCACTCGGCGGGGGCCTATGGTTTTAGCATGAGCTCTAATTACAACTCACGCCCGCGGGCGGTGGAGTTGATGGTGGATGGAAGTGAGGTCCATGTGGTGCGTGAACGCGAGGGGGTAGCGCAGCTGTATGTAGGCGAGTCCCTGCTGCCGGATTGATGATGGCTAAAGTAAAGGCGGTAGCCCTTATTTCCGGGGGCCTAGATTCTCTGTTGGCGGCACGAGTGGTGCTCGGTCAGGGCGTGCATGTGGAGGGGATCAATTTCTTCACCGGTTTTTGTGTTGAGGGGCACACCCATGCCATTCGCAAGCGGGATTCGGAAAAACCCAAGCGCAATAATGCCCTGTGGGTGGCGGAGCAATTGGGCATCAAGCTGCACATCATCGACGTGGTAGAAGAATATAAAGACGTCTTGCTCAATCCCAAACACGGCTACGGGGCCAACCTCAATCCCTGCCTGGACTGCAAGGGATTCATGGTGCGCAAGGCGGATGAATGGGCTCAGGCTCATGGCTTTGATTTTCTCTTGAGCGGGGAGGTGATCGGGCAACGTCCCATGTCGCAGCGCCGCGATACCATGCCGGTGGTGGCACGTGAGTCCGGGGCCGGAGAGCGTTTGTTGCGTCCCTTATGCGCCAAGCTACTGCCGCCGACTCTGGCGGAAACCCGTGGCTGGGTAGACCGCGAACAACTGCATGGTTTTTCCGGGCGTAGTCGTAAGCCACAGATGGCCTTGGCGGAGCAATATGGTTTTACCGAGTATGCTCAGCCGGCCGGTGGTTGCTGTTTCCTCACCAACCGCGAGTACAGCAGCAAGCTGACGGATTTATGGCGTGCGCAGGGCAATCGTGAATACGAGCTGGACGATATATTGTTGCTCAAGGTGGGGCGTCATCTGCGTCCGAGATCCAATTTCAAGCTGATCCTTGGGCGTGAAGAGGGCGAGAATAATTACCTGCGCGGCTACTGCAAGCAATTTACCCATCTGCATATCCTTAGTCATCACGGACCGCTAGGCCTCATAGATGGTTCTGCTAATCATGATGATTTATTGCTCGCGGCCCGGCTGGCTGCTCGTTTCTGCCAGGGGCGGGATGCGGAGCAGGTGGAGGTGGAGGTCCATGAGCACGAAGGCGAAAGCTGGACTACCATGGTGCGGCCGATGCCCGCGTCGGAGGTATTGCGGGAGTGGTATGTATGACCACGCAGATTGTGCCTGAGCAACTGGATGCGCGGCGTTTGTTGTGCCCGCTACCGGTGATTCGCACCCAGGATCGGGTGGTGGAGATGCGCGCGGGCGATATCTTGGCGGTATGCTGCTCTGATCCGGGGGCGCGCTATGACATCCCTGCCTGGTGCCGCATCAATGGCCACAAGATCCTTGAGATCAGTGAGGGGAATTACGAATTTACCATCACCCTCGAGGTTGGAGAGGACGATGCCTTCGACAGCTAAGGCATCCCGTCCGGAGATAGATAGCCAGGAGCGCTATCGTGAGACCCGCCGTGTGACTCTGGTGGGCTCGTTGCTGGATGTCTTTTTAGTCATCATCAAGCTTTGGGGTGGCTGGTTTGCCCATTCCCAGGCGCTCATCGCTGATGGCATCCATTCCCTATCGGACCTCGCCACCAATATCGTGGTGTTGGTGGCCGCCAAACACAGCCATCAGGGCGCCGATGACTTGCATCCCTATGGCCATGGCCGGGTTGAGACCGTGGCTACGGTGGTTCTGGGTCTTAGTCTGGTGGTAGTGGGCTGCGGCATTGCCTATGACGCGGTGCATCGTTTGTTCACCCCGGAGTTACTGTTGCGCCCGGGTATCTGGGCGCTACTAATTGCTGCCTTCTCGGTGCTGAGCAAGGAGCTGCTCTATCATTACACCATGCGTTCGGCGCGTCGTTTGCGCTCCAATATATTGCGCGCCAATGCCTGGCATTGCCGCAGCGATGCCATCTCCTCCATCGTCGTAATCATCGGTGTTGCCGGTTCCATGGCTGGGCTGCCCTATGTTGATGCTATCGCCGCCATCGTGGTGGCAGCCATGATCGCGAAGATTGGTGCCGGTTTCGTCTGGAGTAGTACCCAGGAGCTCATCGATACCGGGCTTGATGCTGAGGCGGTGGAAAATATCCGTGAGACCATTAGCACCGTAGATGGGGTTAGCGCGCTGCATATGTTGCGTACCCGGAAAATGGCCGGCCAAGTATTCGTGGATGTGCACATTATGTTGGAGCAGGCGCGGATCAGCGTCTCCGAGGGGCATCAGATCAGCGAGGCGGTACGTGGTCGGCTGATACGCAGCATCGACGATGTTTCAGATGTGACCGTGCATATCGACCCGGAAGATGACGAGCAGGCGATGCCCAACCGGGCACTTTCGCCACGCGCCCGGGTGCTGACGCGCTTGCACAAGTGCTGGAAAGCTATTGATGTCGCCAGTGAAATCCAGAACATTACCCTGCATTATCTGGATGGCAAGATTCACCTGGATTTACAGTTGCCCCTGAGTTGTCTGCAACACGGGCAAAGTAGCACCCAGCTCACTGAGGCCTTTGCGGCGGCTGTTCGTCAAGAGGATGATATCGCCGAGGTGAGGCTGTTTTTCTGCGGGGATGAGGAGCACCAAAAGGGTGCGTAATCTCTTGGGCGCGAGCGATTTTAGTGCGTTAACCCCGGGCTTCATGGAATAATCCCCCTTGTTTGGCCCGTATAGCCTATAAATTATTTTTGGCACGAGGGTTGCTATAACCCTAGTGTTCGTTCATCGGAAGGCCCGATGGATTTCTAAATCTGGAGGAGTGTAAATGTCCGCTGAAGATGTCTTAAAACTCATGCAGGAAAAGGAAGTGAAGTTCGTGGACCTGCGATTCACCGATACCCGGGGCAAGGAGCAGCATGTCACCATGCCGGTCCATCAGATCACTGCCGATACCTTTGAGGACGGCAAGATGTTTGATGGCTCCTCCATTGCCGGCTGGAAGGGGATCAACGAGTCAGACATGATCCTGATGCCCGACGCAGACAGTGTGGTGATCGATCCCTTTACCGAGGAAGTCACCCTCAACGTGCGCTGTGATATCTACGAGCCCACCACCATGCAGGGCTATGAGCGCGATCCCCGTTCCACCGCCCACCGCGCCGAGGCCTATCTCAAGGCCACTGGCATTGCGGACACTGCCTTCTTCGGACCAGAGCCAGAATTCTTTGTGTTTGATGATGTGCGCTGGAATGCGGATATGCAGGGCGCTGGTTACAAGATTGATTCCGACGAGGCCGGCTGGAACTCCGAGCGCGTCTATGAAGACGGCAACATGGGACATCGCCCCGGCGTGAAAGGGGGGTATTTCCCGGTGCCGCCCGTAGACTCCATGCACGATCTGCGTTCCACCATGTGTTTGGCGCTGGAAGAAATGGGCGTCCCGGTAGAGGTTCATCATCACGAGGTGGCCACCGCTGGTCAGAACGAAATCGGCACTCGTTTTAATACCCTGGTGCGCAAGGCCGATGAGGTGCAGATCAACAAGTATGTGGTGATGAATGTAGCCCATGGCTATGGTAAGACCGCCACCTTCATGCCCAAGCCGCTGGTAGGGGATAACGGCAGTGGTATGCACGTGCATCAGTCGCTGGCCAAAGATGGTAAGAACCTGTTTGCCGGGGATAAATACGGCGGCTTATCCCAGATGGCGCTTTATTACATTGGTGGCATCTTTAAGCATGCCCGCGCCCTCAATGCCTTTACCAACGCCAGTACCAATAGTTACAAGCGTCTGGTGCCAGGTTTTGAGGCCCCGGTGATGCTCGCTTACTCGGCGCGCAATCGCTCTGCCTCGGTGCGCATCCCGCACGATCCCAGCCCCAAGGGCCGGCGGGTTGAAATTCGTTTTCCCGATGCCACTGGCAATCCCTATCTCCAGTTTGCGGCAATGCTGATGGCGGGCCTGGACGGTATCCGCAACAAGATCGATCCGGGGGCACCAATGGATAAGGACCTCTATGATCTGCCGCCAGAGGAAGAGAAAAATATCCCAACGGTGTGTCATTCCCTAGATCAGGCGCTGGATGCGCTGGATGCGGATCGTGAGTTCCTGCTCGCGGGCGATGTGTTTACCAATGACACCATCGACGCCTACATCGCATTGAAGATGGAAGAGGTTACGCGTCTGCGTATGAGCACCCATCCGGTGGAGTTTGACCTCTATTACAGCTTGTAAACAGAACATGCGGGCGGGAAGTATAGGAAACTCTGATTTATTCTGAGCGAAGTAGATTGTGATTCAAAAGGTTCAGCTTTGAGGCGCTGTTTGCACGTAATAGTTGTTCTATTGCGAAGGACAGCAACGATAAAGATGGACCTTTTGGGCATAAGATGCGAGTTCACGAATAGATCAGAGTTTCCTATACTTCCCGCCCGCATTTTTACAATCGGGAGTCAAGTGACTTGAATTTGCGCCATGGTCTCCTAGGCTGTTGATATGCGCTATGCAGCTATCATCTTCCTGCTTGTTATAAGCTTTGGGCTCCAGGCCCGGGATATTTATAAATCCGTCGGGCCGGATGGTCGTGTCATTTTTTCTGACAAGCCGCTGCCCAACAGTGAAGAAATTGAGCTCAAGCCGGTACAGACCTATCCGGCCCCACGGTTACCACTGCGTCAAGCTTCTAAAAAAGTGAAGCCGGCTGCCGGGTACAAACACTTCAGTGTGACAACCCCACTACCAAATCAAAGCCTTCGAAATGCCCAGGGCCGTGTTCCTGTGGTTCTCAAATTGCTTCCCAAACTTTATGAGGGGCATGCGCTTAAGCTATTTCTGGATGGCCAATTGGTAGCTGGCGGCGAGCGCAGCCTTTCCCGAACCCTTGATAACATCGATCGTGGTGCGCACGATTTATATGCCCTTGTCGTTGATAAAAACGATAAGGAGATTATCCGTACCTCTTCGTTAAAGTTTTTTCTCCATCGCCAATTTCGGTGAGCGTTCCTTGAGTGGTTCTGGTCGTGCAATGCCTTTGACGCGTGACGGCCTAATGGCTACACAGGCCTCAGGCTTGTGGTGCGACACCCTGCAATATCTCAATACCGCAGTACTTGTTTTTGACCACGAACTACAGCTGTTGGCAATGAACCCCGCCGCCGAATCTCTGTTGGGAAACAGCTGCAAACATGCCGTTGGCCAGACCCTTTCCTGCCTGTTGCCCGAGGGCGATAAATTGGCAAAGGATCTGCAAGGTGTTGGCCGTGATGGTCGAGGTTATGCCGAGCGAGAATTAGAATTGCTGTTGCCCGATGGCGGTAGAAAAATTGTGGACTGGGTGGTGACCCCTTTGTCTACGAGTGTCTTGGGCAAGAATATCCTGTTGGAAATCATCGAATTGAATCGTCCTCGGCGCATTGCCCGGGAGGAACAATTCATCCGTCAGGGAGAGCGGTTGCGTGCCTTGCTACGGGAAATGGCGCACGAGATTAAAAACCCACTCAGTGGTATCAAGGGCGCTGCCCAGTTATTGGAGCAGGAACTAGAGGCCCCAGAATGGCATGAATACACTCAAGTGATTACGCGGGAGGTGGACCGCCTGCAGGGTTTAGTTGATCGCGTTGCCGGTCCGCAGGGGCAATTTAAGCCACGTACGCTCAATCTCCACAAAGTCACTGAGCGGGTGTATTTACTCATAGACGCGGAAAGCCCTCAGGGGGTACGGGTGGAGCGCGATTACGACCCGAGCATTCCAGAACTGTACGCTGATTCCGAGTTGCTTATTCAGGCACTACTAAATATTGCTCGCAATGCCGTACAGGCCGTAGGTGAGCGCGGACAGATTATTTTTCGCACCCGGATTCTGCGTAAATTTACCCTCGGTCGACGCTATTATCCCTTGGTGGCCAGTATTGAAGTGGAAGACGATGGCCCCGGTGTGCCCGACGCCTATCGTGACACCCTGTTCTTCCCGCTGGTGACTGGGCGGGTTGACGGTTCTGGCCTTGGGTTGGCGTTGGCCCAGTCGGTGGCGCAAAGGCACGGTGGTTTGGTGGAGTACCAAAGTAATGAGACCAAGACGGTATTTTC
Organism: Gammaproteobacteria bacterium; assembly: GCA_021773645.1. Lineage (GTDB taxonomy): Bacteria > Pseudomonadota > Gammaproteobacteria > HK1 > HK1 > JAJFJV01. The sequence goes on along the minus strand of JAJFJU010000026.1, from coordinate 64,093 downwards.
CATTTTGTTACCCATTGAGAAAACCGCATGAGCAAAGCCGCTGAAATCTGGGTGGTGGATGATGATTCATCCATTCGTTGGGTGCTGGAGCAGGCTCTGCGTAAAAGCGGCTATGAGGTGAAAAGTTTTTCCAATGCCCGCAGCCTGTTGAAGCAATTGGAGTGCAATCAGCCGTCTGTCGTGCTTTCAGATGTACGCATGCCTGATATTGACGGTCTGGCGCTGATGCAGCAGATAAAGGCACAGCACCCAAGCTTGCCCATCATTATCATGACCGCTTACTCTGACCTTGAGAGCACGGTATCTGCCTATAAGGGCGGTGCCTTCGATTATCTTGCCAAGCCTTTCGACCTGAAGCAGGTTTTGGATCTGGTGGCACGAGCCTTGGAGCATGTGGGTGATACTGAGGCTCCATCTATCGAGAAGGGGGTTGCTTCCAGTCGCCAGATTATTGGTTCAGCGCCCGCCATGCAGGAAGTGTTTCGCTCTATCGGCCGGCTTTCCAGCTCACATATTACGGTGCTAATCACGGGTGAATCAGGCTCTGGAAAAGAGCTGGTGGCCGAGGCCCTACACCGCCATAGCCCCCGGGCGAACAAGCCTTTCATTGCGCTCAATATGGCAGCAATCCCGCAGGAATTGATGGAGTCTGAATTATTTGGGCACGAACGTGGTGCCTTCACCGGTGCGGTAGAACGACGTCGCGGACGTTTCGAACAGGCCGATGGGGGCACCTTGTTTCTGGACGAGATTGGAGACATGCCAGCGGCACTTCAGAGCCGATTATTGCGCGTACTCGCCGAAGGCGCTTTTTATCGTGTGGGAGGGCATGCGCCGCTCACCGTGGACGTACGCATCATTGCCGCCACTCATCAGGATCTGGAGGCGCGAGTCAGCGAGGGACAGTTTCGGGAAGATCTCTGGCATCGGCTAAACGTTATTCGTGTGCACGTGCCGCCGCTGCGCGAGCGCCGTGAGGATATTCCGCTTTTAGCGAAGTTTTTTCTGGATACGGCGGCACGGGAACTCAGCGTTCCGGCCAAAATGTTGCGTGACCGCACCCTTGGACATCTTATGACTTTGCCATGGCCTGGCAACGTTCGGCAGTTGCTCAATGTTTGTCGCTGGTTGACGGTAATGGCGCCAGGTGAGGAGATTCATCGCAAAGACCTGCCACCAGAACTGACTCAGGGCACGGAGCAAGCGGAATCGTCCGCGGACTGGGAGTCCGCATTGCGGCGCTGGGCCGAATATCAACTCGCACAGGGCGCACATCCATTGCTAGACAGCGCGGCATCAAAATTTGAGCGGGTACTGATCGAAACGACGCTTAAGTTCACCGATGGCCGTCGACAGGATGCCGCGAAGCTGCTTGGCTGGGGCCGAAATACCCTCACCCGCAAGATCCGGGAACTGGAACTCTAGCAGGCTACAATTGCGCCGGGCGGCATCCGGAGAGGGAGGTGCTTACTTTTCGAGATAGCGCCAGTGCCCGGGCCAATCCATCGGAGCCAGGTATTTTTTTTCAGTGAGTTTTTCCGTGATTGCCGAGACAATTTCGGGAGTCATTATTTCAGGAACGTTGTCGCCAAAGTGCCTCAACGCTTTTTTCCAAAACAAATTCGTTTTTTCTATTCTGTTTAACAAGGCATTTGTGGGCCCATCGTCAGGTAGTCCATCGTTAGCCAGAACTTTTCGTGCTTCTGCAAAGGTCTGATGGGCTGATTGCCAATCACCGCTGAAATAATATTGCAGGGCTTTTCCGAAAAGCTTCAGAAAAGACTTCGGCAAAGGATTCAGGTCGGCCACATAGATATCTAGTGGGTGTTCTTCGCGCCCAGCTACGGCAACGCGGTCCAGGAGTCGGCATTGGGTTTTGCGCTTGGTGGAAAGTTTCCGATAAAAGTCATCCGTTAATAGGATGTAGGACTGATACTTTTTATTCAGCGATTCCATCCGTGCGGCCAGATTTACGTTGTCGCCCAATAACGTGCTGTCCGCGCGTTGCTCGGAGCCAAAAGACCCGGCTACCACCTCCCCCCAGTGCAGCCCAAACCTAGTCTTGAACCGTTGGCATTGTTGCCACTCTGGATTGTCTGCAAAGGCCATATCTGCATTTGACATGGTAATGGCTGTATCAAAGGCAATATTAACGGCGTTCTCGGGAGCCTGTGGATCAAAGAAATAGGCAAAGATACTATCGCCAATGAATTTGTCGATATCCCCGCCGGCCTGGTAGATATATTCGCTCATGGCGCCGAAATACAGCCCCAATAGATGGATGGCCTTTTCTTTCAAGGCTAGGGTTATGGGGGTAAACGCTTCGATGTCGGTAAACATCAGGGCGACGGCAGATTGGGGTGGCAATATTCGTTTGCCACCGGCGAACTCAAAAGCCCGGCGACTGGTTACACGGCGTAAATTGGAAATCAGTCTGGATCGTTTGCTCATTTTCATGGCTTTGTCAGCATGTGGTGCCTTCAGGCCATGTCTGCCGAACGGCATTTGCGAGGGCGCGCACCACTCTCTGGGCCAGATGCCCGTGTGAGGCCAGATGCGCCGGCAGTTATTGTCAGCGACTAATCTCCGCCAGCCTGATGAATTTCGCCCGCGGAATGGGTGGAATCTGAGCTGCTGAGCAGCCCCGCATTCAGGGCAAAGACGACTGCCATGACGATGACCAACGCTTTGACGATATCGATAAGTGGAGTAAGCATTTCTGTTCAGCTATGTCTGTAGATATAAGGCTCAGGAGTGATGGGTGTGCACCGAAACTGCAGGTGCGCCAACTTCATAACTGTTAGCGGTATATGACTACCGTACTTTAGCCCTAGTTCCGTCTTTGTGACCGGGGACACAACTTGGGCTTTCATGAGGGGCTGTCTGCTGTAGTACCGGATGTATATCTGGTCGTCTTTGGCGACCGCGACTATCCCTCCGGCAGGCTCTGAATAACCGCGTTGAACCCCCTAGATGTGCTTGCCATACTTTAAGCATGATGGCTTTGCCGGTACGCCACGGGCTGGGTGAATGGTGGCATGCCATGTGAGGCAAATGGGTGTACTACAGAGCGTGGAGGAGGTCGGGGGAAATGCCGGCTCCCCTCTACGTAAGGAGGCGGTTATGCCGGTAAAAAAACTGAAGCAATTTCTTGATGAGAATCACATCAAATATGTGAGCATCCAGCATTCACGGGCCTATGCGGCGCAGGAGGTGGCCGCCTCGGCGCATGTGCCAGGGATCGAGATAGCCAAGACGGTGATGGTGAAGGTGGACGGCGCTATGGCAATGGCTGTACTGCCGGCGACGGCCATGGTGCACATAGAGAAATTAAGGGTAGCCATTGGTGCACGTGCTGTGGAGCTTGCCAGCGAAAGAGATTTTTGGGGTTTGTTTCCCGGATGTGAAACCGGTGCAATGCCGCCTTTCGGTAATCTTTACGATATGAAGGTCTATGCAGCAGAAAAACTGGCTGAGGATGAAAGCATTGCCTTCAACGCAGGTTCTCACACTGAGCTGGTGCGCCTCTCATTTAGTGATTATAAGCGCCTAGTAGAGCCGGTTATCATTGGTTTTTAATGGCACTGACGTGCAAAACGTATAGCGTGGAGAAAATGGATGGTTGGGTTTTGTGTATTTTGTGGGTCGGCTAGCGGAGGTTCAGAGGTCTATGTCGAGGGGGCTCGGGAGTTGGGGCGGGTATTGGCTCAGCGTGGCAACCGTTTGATTTTTGGCGGCGGGCGTTCTGGCCTGATGGGAGAGATAGCCAGCGCTGCGTTGGCAGCCGGCGGCGAGGTGGTGGGAATCGTGCCTAGGGATTCCGGAGAGGATGAAAATATATTGCCTGGCCTGACGGAACTACAGATTGTGGATTCGACCCGGCAGAGAAAGGCGCGCATGGCGGAGTTGGCGGATGGTTTCATCGCCCTTCCGGGTGGTGTGGGGACCATGGAAGAATTTTTTGAGATCTGGTCCTGGGGGCGTATGGGGCTGCATGACAAACCCTTTGGTCTGCTGAATACCGCTGGGTATTACACGCCGCTCATGGCTTTTATTAGCCATATGAGCGGTGAAGGTTTTCTAAGCCAGAGTGATCAGGAGCGGGTTGTGGTGGAGGAAGATTCTGAGCGCTTGGTCTCTATTTTGAAAGCAGAGATTTCTTAGGCTTGTTCCACCAACCAACGAGCGGCCTGTTTGGCGTAATAGCTGAGGATGCCGTCGGCGCCCGCACGTTTCATGCTTAGCAGCATTTCCAGCACCACCGCCCGTTCATCGATCCAGCCATTTTGTGCCGCGGCCTTTAACATCGCGTACTCACCACTGACCTGATACACAAAGGTTGGCACGCCGAATTGTTGTTTTACCCGGCACACAATATCCAAATAAGGCAGCCCCGGTTTGATCATCACCATATCGGCACCTTCTTCCAGATCCAGAGCAACCTCGTGCAATGCCTCGTTGCTGTTTGCCGGGTCCATCTGATAGCTGTATTTATCACCTGCCCCAAGATTTTTGGCAGAGCCTACGGCCTCGCGAAAGGGGCCGTAGCAGGCAGAGGCATATTTGGCGGAATAGGCAAGAATCCGGGTATTTTTGTAGCCGTTTTTTTCCAGTGCCGTGCGAATTTCTCCGATGCGGCCATCCATCATGTCAGAGGGTGCAACGATATCAGCACCTGCCTCCGCATGGGAAAGCGCCTGACGCACCAAGGCTTCTGTGGTCTCATCATTCAGTACGTAATCGCTGTCATCCAGCAGCCCGTCCTGACCGTGGCTGGTATACGGATCCAGCGCCACATCGGTAATGATGCCGAGTTTCGGAAATTTGTTTTTTAGCGTGCGGACGGTTTGTTGTACCAAACCGTCTGGATTCCAGGCCTCCCGAGCATCAAGGGATTTTCCCGTGTCGGGGATCACGGGGAATAGCGCAATGGCTGGAATAGATAAAGCCACACAATCAGCGGCCTCTTTTATTAATTCATCCACACTGAGGCGCTCCACTCCCGGCATGGATGGAACCAGCTCCCGCACAGCGATCCCATTGCATACGAACATGGGATAAATCAGATCATTGACCTGTAGGGTGTTTTCCCGTGTCAGTCGGCGTGAAAAATCATCTGTACGTAATCGCCGTAAGCGGGTGGCTGGAAAGGCTCGCTGTGTTTTTGTGGATGTAGGCACCCGGGACATACCTCGTATTTGGGGAAGCTCTGATCTATTCGTGAACTCGTATATTGCGATTCAAAACGCCCATCGTTATCGTTGCTGATCTTCGCAATAGCCAGCTATTACGTGCGACCAGCGCCTCAAAGCTGAACGTTTTGAATCGCAATCTACTTTGTCCAGAATAAATCAGAGCTCCCTTATAGTTTCAAAACGGGAGATTGAGGGCAATTGCAACAGAGATAGAGATGGCTGGCAAGGGAGTGGTGATTGTGACAGTTGTCTTGCACATCTTGGGGCAACTTCTATAATTCGTAGTTAGTTATTTATGTGCTATGCGAAACGAGGAGACGATCTTGGTCAAAACAGCAAAAGTAGGGGTTCGGAAAAAGAAGAGAGTTTCCGCCGTTGGCGCAAAGAAGCGCGTAGCAAAGAAAAGGATAGTCGCAAGCGCGGCTAAAGCCGTGAAAAAGAAGGTTGTACGTAAAAAGGCAGCGGTGCGTAAAAAAGTGACCGCAGTGCGTAAGAAGACCGTAGTACGGAAAAAGGTTTCAGCAGTACGCAAGAAAGCTCCGGTGACGCGTAGAAAGGTTGCGGTTCGCAAGAAAGCCACGGTGCGTAAAAAACGCAGAGTGGTGGTGACCTCGCCAGCAATCGAGAAGTTGAATGTGCGGGTAGTGGCTGCCGAAGGGCGATTGGCTAAAGCGAAAGCGGCCAGGGTGGCGGCGCGAGATAGGGTTCGGGTTGCTGTTGCCAATGATCGCAGCACCAAGACCGGGCGCACCCGTCTGGCTTTGGACCGGGCCCGTGCAGGCGCGCTCAAGGCGAAGAATCGGGTCACTGAGTTGACCGAGAAGCGTAATGCAGCACGCGCGGACGTTCGGGGGCAGGTGCAGCAAGAGAAGGCTGTTCAAAAACGTGGTACTGATTTGGCGGCGGCACTTGAACGCTTTAGCAAGCGCTTCCTGAGGGACTATGACAAGAAGTTGGCCAAGCGTGCCAAAGCAGTGGTCCGGAAGAAGCGGGCGGTAAAGAAAAAAAAGGTCGTTAGGAAGAAGCGAGCTGCCTAGCAGTACTTAATCGTTCTCATAAAAAAAGCCGGGCATTGCTCGGCTTTTTTTATGAGTGCAGCTATAGCGCCTCGATAGCCTCTATCCGAAGTTGGCGAAATCTCTCAGAAAAGCGGATGCCGCTGTCATGTGTTTTTCCAGTGGCTGGACGCCTAACTCGTGATGCCTTGAGAAAGGCCTGTTCCAGCATGATGACGCGCCGTGGTTCTCTCGTAGGTTGGGTGGCTGCAAGGGCCGTGGCTGCGATGAGAAAATCTCGGAAGCGTGAGCTGCGGCGAAAGGCATCCAGTTTTTCTAGCAAAGCCAGGAGTTGGTCTGCATGCCTGAGGTTTGTAATAAGCGGATAAACTGTGATTACCAGTTCTGCCAGTTCCCGGTAACGCGCGGGTGCTCGAAGTTGGTTGCAGATCAGTTTTACTTCTGTAACTTCGTTTTTTAAGGCAATGGCGGCTAGCAGTACGGAAAAACGGATGGATGCTTTGGTGGACAATGCTTGCGCATGTTTTAGCGCGGCGAGCGCTCCCTCCAGATCGTCTGCCGGAGTTTGGGTGTTGAGTCGTTCGGGAAACACGGTTTTCAACGCGTCGCATTGATGTAATAGCTGAAAGTAAGTTGTAGCGGATGGTTCGTCCAAGGCCCGCCGAGTTTCTTGCCAGATGCGCTCCCGTGAGAGGGTGCCGAGCTCACCATCTTTGGACATGGTCTGCATTAGTGCGAGCGTTTCAGCTGCGACTCGGAAGCCGCGTGGTGCTAGGCGTGCGGCAAAACGTGCCACCCGCAGCACGCGCAAAGGGTCTTCTATAAAGGCGGGTGAGACGTGGCGCAGGCATCGATCTGCAAGATCGCGCTGGCCATCCATCGGATCGATTAACTTGCCATCAATATCTTTGGCAATGGCATTGATAGTGAGATCCCGTCGGCGTAAATCCTCTGCCAGAGTGATCTCTGGGCCCGCATGGATGGTGAAGCCTTTATGGCCGCTGGCAGATTTATTTTCGGTTCGTGCGAGGGCGTATTCCTCTCCGGTTTTTGGGTGGAAGAAGACCGGGAAATTGGCATCAATACGAGTGAATCCCTGGCGCTCCATTTCCTCAGGGGTGCTCCCAACCACCACCCAGTCACGATCCCGAATGGGGAGTTTGAGCAATTGGTCCCGGACCGCGCCGCCCACAAGAAAAATCTGCATGGCCTATGAACTCATCATTCAGATGATGCGGTCGCTACCACCGTCAATGGGAAGCTGGGCCCCGGTGGTTTTAGCAAACAGTGGGCCACACATTTCCACCGCCAGCTCAGCCACATCGTGGCTCGATATTTCCACTCCTAGCAGGTTGCGCCGTTTGTATTCAGCTACGCTCATTTGGTGGGCGTCGGCACGTTTTTCCAGTACTTCTGTGGTCCAGATTCCGGTGTCAAAAACCGCGTCCGGGTGGAGTAGATTCACCCGGATATTGTCTGGAGCCCATTCCAGTGCAGCGATGCGTCCAAGCTGATTGAGTGCTGCCTTTGCAGCGGAGTAGGCGGCGGCACCGAGGCCGGGCGCTGGTACATTCTTTGAGCCGATGATTAACACTCGTCCGCCACTTGGTGAAAGGCAGAGCAAGGGATGCGATGTACGTAATAAGCTCAGGTTGGCATCTACATTGATGGCCATGCTCTGCTGCCACACGGTGTCTGGTAATTCGTGGATAGCGTGGCTTTCCGGGAAGATACCGGCATTGAGAAAGAGCATATCGAGGCCACCAAAATGATGAACACCCTGGTACAGGGCCTTGGACAATTGTTCTGACTCTCGCAGATCGCACTGGATACCTAGAAAGGCACTCTGCTTTGAAACCGTGTGAATTTCTGGGGCTATATCGATGCCGATGACAGCGGCGCCACGAGTGAGCAGGGCCTTTACCGTGGCTCGTCCGATACCGGAGGCGGCACCGCTGACCAGTGCGATCTCTCCGGAAAATTGGGGTGGGCTTCCGCCACTGCGCAGCTTGGCCTGTTCCAACTCCCAGTACTCCACGGCAAATAGCTCTGGGCTGGCCAGCGCCTGGTATTTATCCAGGTGCTCCGCACGCTCGATGACGTTCATGGTCTCTTCGTAAAGGTCACGTACGATGAGGGCATTGGCCATACTGGTACCGGCGGTACAAAGTCCGAACTCGGGATCGAGGATGACCCGCGGGGCCGGATCGAGCATCTCCAGTTTGGTATCAGCTGGAGCACTGTGTTGGACAAAATAGCGTCGATAATTTTCTGCGTAGCCAGCTACGTCATGGCCAAGGAGCGGCAGCTGTTTGGTGCGAATGATGTGATCGGGGGTAGCGGGTCCCTGTTGGGAGATCTGCTGACTATCCTTGCGGGCGATAAAGTGTCGTATACGGGGGGTGGAATAGCTCGGTAGCAACATCGGGCTTTTAGCGGCTTGCGATATAGCCAGGCGTAACTTAGCGAGCGCGGTGGCGGATTCTCTGTCGTGCGGTTGCTCGCGGTTATCGGAGATCTCGACTTCCCAAGCATCTTGTTGCCGTAGATAGTCTTCCGCTTGGCTAACCAGTTTGATCATGTTTTCATAGGATTCCCGCGGATCATCGGCAAAGGAAAACAGGCCGTGATTCATTAGCACCATGCCGATGGTGTTTGGCCCCACATCCCGGGGAAAACCTTCGGCACACAGGCGTGCGAGATCGAAGCCCGGCATGATGTAGGGGATAACCACCACCGAGTCGCCATAGATCTCGCGGATGCGCGCCGCACCGTTTGGGGTGTTGGTGATACTGAGCAGCGCGCTGGTGTGGGTATGATCCACATAACGATAAGGCAAAATGGCGTGCAGGATGGCCTCTACCGACGGGGTGGGTGCGTCGGCGCGGGTCATGTGGCCACGCAACTCATTGACCATGCGTTCATCGGAAAGTTGCTCTAGGGTGGCGAGCTTTAGCAGCGGATTGAGCCGCACCGGGGCAAAGCCAGCGGCTTCTATATATTCCAGATCCCAGCCACTGCCCTTAACGTAGAGGATTGATTCCTCGTCACCGTAGAGATCCTTTTCCAGCAGTTTTACCGAGGTGTTGCCGCCGCCATGGAGTACTAGCGAGGGCTCCTGGCCCAACAGGCGTGAGCTATAGATCCGCGGGCCTAGTGGGCCGGAATATTTTGCCGCCTCGGCATCATTCCAGCGGCTTAGCACGGGCGGCCTCTGGTGGTGGAATATGAGGAAGCATATAAGTTATTTATGGGCATGGGCTTTTGTTGTTAGTAAGTACTTACAGCCAGTAAGCGGTACGCGTCATGATGCGGGAAACCAGGTGCATGGCCTTGCGTACGGGCCAAGGCAATTGGGCCCCACCGGCATGGTGCGCGGCGGTGGCGTGTCGGCCTTCATCCTCGCGCATCAGCTCTAAAATAGCGCGGCTGTTGCTATCTTTGCTGGGCAAGCGTTTAAGGTGATCATCGAGGTGAGCTACCACCTGATGTTCGGTTTCCACCACGAAGCCTAGGCTCCAGCGATCCCCGGCGGCACCGGCAATACCACCGATAGCGAGTGATCCCACGTACCATAGTGGGTCAAGATAAGAGGTGTGTGAACCGAGTTGTTTCAGACGTTCGCGACACCAGATGAGGTGATCCCCTTCCTCCCTGGCGGCCTGCTGCATGAGTTGCTTTACCGCGGGTTGATGAGCGGTCACACCGGCCCCTTCATACAGGGCCTGGGCCGCGACTTCGCCGGCATGATTAACCCGCATCAGCCCCGCCGCGTGTCGTGCTTCTTCTGCGGAGAGATCGACCGGTGGCTGATACTCCCCCGGGTTTTTTCGGCCACTACCCCGCGCCTTGCCTAACAGAGTGCGCAGCGCTTGGTCGAAGTGGACGATGACGCGATCGGGCAGATCAAGCTGTTGCATGGGGATAACCGTTTGTGAATAGAGTAATAAGGGGAGTGGTAGCTATCTTAGCGCAGTGAAAGATGGCCGCCAGTAAGCAATACGGTTTGAGGGGTATAGATTGAGTGATGATTGAGGCCAAAGATCTAAGCAAATCCTACGGAGATCAGCGCGTCGTTGATGCCCTGAGCCTTAGCGTGCCAGCCGGGATTTGCTGGGGGCTGTTGGGGCCCAATGGCGCGGGGAAAACCACCTTTCTGCGTATGCTCACCGGTAATACCTCGCCTGATGTCGGTAGTCTGCGGGTGCTGGGTCATGAGGTGCCGCGTGAGGCGCTGAAATTGCGTCGCCATATTGGTGTCGTTCCCCAGCAGGATAATCTGGATGTGGACTTCAGTGTGGTGGAGAACCTGCGCAGTTATGCCTCCTATTTCGGAATCTCCCGTGCCGAGTTACAACCCAGAGTTTCCAGATTGTTGAAATTTGCTGCGCTTGAATCCCGTGCAGATTCTTCTATCACGGCCCTTTCCGGGGGTATGCAACGGCGTTTGTCCCTGGCCCGGGCTTTGGTGAATGAGCCGAAGCTGTTAATCCTCGACGAGCCTACCACTGGCCTTGACCCGCAGGCGCGGCAGTTGATTTGGCAGCAACTCAGGGCCCTGCGTACTCGCGGCATGGGGCTGGTGCTGACCACTCATTATATGGAGGAGGCCACGCGTCTGTGTGATCAGGTAACCATCATGGATCATGGTCGGATTCTGGATAATGGCTCTCCTCAGCAACTCATTGCACGGCACATCGAGGCGCAGGTGGTGGAGGTCTATGGCAAGGGCCTGGATAGCTGGCATGGGGCCAATGGGGAGGCCCTGGCCGAGCGCTTTGAGCAGGCGGGCGATACCTGCTTTTACTACGCGGAGGATGAGTGCCCACTACTCGAGGCTTTAAGCGGACACCCCGAACTTAGCTATTTGCATCGGCCGGCCAATCTGGAAGATGTCTTTCTGCGCCTGACCGGTAGGGAGCTGCGTGATGCCTGATAATGGCTTGATGCCAGCGGCACTACGCTGGCTGCCGGTGTGGCGGCGCAACCTGCGGGTCTGGTTCAAGCTGGCCGGTCCGGCCCTGGTGGGAAATTTTGGCGAGCCCTTGCTCTACCTATTGGCGCTTGGCTATGGCCTGGGTTCTCTAGTAGGTGTCGTCGGAGAATTACCTTATCTGGTGTTTTTAGCCTCGGGGATCATCTGTTCCAGCGCCCTGTTCACTGCCTCTTTTGAAGGCATGTATTCGGCCTATACTCGCATGGCGGTACAAAACACTTGGGAGGCGATGCTTGCCACACCGTTGGAGGTGGGCGATATCGTGTTGGGAGAGCTGATCTGGGGAGCTAGCAAAAGCCTGATCAGCGCCGCGGCCATCCTGCTGGTTGCAGCGGCATTGGGAGCGGTGGACGGTTGGCGGGCCTTATGGGCCTTGCCCGCCATTTTTGCTGCCAGCCTGTGTTTTACCGGCATGGCACTGGTGATCGCCGGGCTGGCGAAGAATTACGATTTTTTCCTCTATTACCACACCCTGTTCGTGACCCCCAGCCTGCTCCTTGGCGGGGTGTTCTTCCCCTTGGATGGCCTACCGCCCACCGTGCGCGCTGTTGCGGAGTGGTTGCCTCTAACCCACACAGTAGCGATTGTACGTCCGCTGATGACCGGCACAGCGCTTTCTGATGTCGCTATCCATTTGTTAGTGCTGGCTTTTTATGGGGGGCTTGCCTATGCCCTGGCGACCGTATTGATCGGTAGGCGGTTGCGCGGTTGAGGGTGCTTTGCTGTTAACATGTGCGGCTGCTTTCGATAGTCCATCTGTCGATTGACAACAGCGGGAGTGGGGGGTAGCATTTCGGCCCTTTTTTGGGGAGCACCGACTGTGCCTTTTGGGCGCGGTGGTTATCCTTGCCATTTATTTAGATTGGGGATTGTTATGGGTACCTTTAGCGCGAAACCGGCCGAAGTAGAGCGCGGTTGGTTCGTAGTCGATGCCGAGCAAAAAGTGCTGGGCCGCCTTGCCACGGAGATTGCTCGCCGGTTGCGGGGAAAGCATAAGACCATCTACACCCCAAATCAGGATACTGGTGATTACATCATCGTTATCAATGCCGAGAAGGTGGCAGTCACCGGCAGAAAGCGTACTGACAAGACCTACTATAGCCACAGTGGCTATCCCGGCGGCATCAAGTCCATCACCTTTGACAAGCTGATGGAAAAGGCCCCCACCCGGGCGATTGAAAAGGCGGTAAAGGGCATGCTGCCCAGGGGCCCTCTAGGGCGCGCCATGTTCCGCAAGCTGAAAGTTTATGCGGGTCCGGAACATCAGCACGAGGCGCAGCAGCCCACTCAACTGGAGTTTTAAGGAATCTCAATGGCAGACGAAACCTATTACAGCACCGGCCGACGCAAGTCTTCCACCGCACGCGTACTTCTTCGCCGCGGCACCGGCAACATCGTCATCAACAAACGTTCGCTGGATGAATACTTTGGCCGTGAGACCTCTCGCATGGTGGTGCAGCAGCCGCTGCAAACCGTAGAGATGCTCGATACCTTTGACATCCAAGTCAACGTCAAAGGCGGCGGCGGTACCGGTCAGGCGGGCGCTATCCGTCATGGCATCACCCGTGCGCTGATGCGTTACGACGAAACCCTGCGTCCGGTCCTGCGTCAGGCGGGTTTCGTGACTCGCGATGCCCGTGAGGTGGAGCGTAAGAAAGTCGGCCTGCATAAAGCCCGCAAACGGCCACAGTTCTCCAAGCGCTAAACCGCAATTTGGGGGATCGTCTAGTGGTAGGACTGCGGACTCTGACTCCGCCAACCAAGGTTCGAATCCTTGTCCCCCAGCCATGCTAAGAAAAACGGTCCGAGAGGGCCGTTTTTTTTGGCTGGGGGATAAGGATGAGAAGCTTGGTTCGACAAAATTGTTTGGAACAATTTTGAACCGCCGCAGGCGGGCCCCGTAGGGGCGAAGCACAGGGATGTGCTGAGTAATCCTTGTCCCCCAGCCATGCTAAGAAAAACGGTCCGAGAGGGCCGTTTTTTTGCTTGCGATCTCTCTGACAAGCCTGGTTTCTTTCCCACGTATACTAGCCCCACATACGGACCTTCTTTGTTGTCTACTTATCTATTTGGAGTTTCTGGGATGAAAATCCACGAGTATCTGTTGAATTGCCGGGAGATTAGCCGTTTATGTAGCCAAAACGGATGGCCGGACAACGACACCTTGGAAGTAGAAATTCTTGAGCAGAATGAATCCGAGGCGATAGCCACGGTTCGTTTTGAGGAGATATTGATGCAGGGTTCCGGTTGTGAGGCCGGGCGGGTGCACTGCTTTGGCAAGCTGCGTTTACCACTTTCCACGACGGGCGATGTGAAGGGGATGGAAATTCTGATAGGCAGTGGCGAGCGGTTGACCTATGACTGATCGGGGGAGCATCGAGTGAATATGGGCAATGCAATATTGTGGCTGCAGTTGGGAACCTTCGCCGTACTGCTCCTTGGGTTGTGGTTGTTTGGGCGCAGGGGGGCTGATGCCGCGGTGCAACGTGATGCTACGGTTCGTTTTGAGACACGCTTGCAGGAGCATACCCAGCGCATGGAAGAACGGAGCAGCGCGCTGGAGGCGCTGGTGCGGGATCTGGACCGTGCGTTGCGTGAGGATAGGGCTTTGGCGCGGGAGGAGATGGGGGAGCGGCTGGGGGACTTCCGCCAGCGCTTCGAGCGGCGTCAGGGGGAGGCGCTTAGCAGTCTGCAAGAGTCGCTACAAAAGGGCTTGTTAACCCTTGATGGAAAGTTGAGTGATGCGCTGGAACGTAATACTGAAAAGCTGGTTAAGCAGGTGGGGGGGCTGACCGAGACGGCGGATAAGCGCCTGAAGGAAATCAGCGGCCAAGTGGAGAAACGACTCAGCGAGGGTTTTGAGAAGACCACCGCTACCTTTGCAGATATCGTTAAGCGGCTGGCGTTGATCGATGCGGCTCAGCAGAAGATTACTGAGTTATCCACCCATGTGGTTAGCCTGCAGCAGGTGTTGGATGACAAGCGCTCCCGGGGCGCCTTTGGTGAGGTGCAGCTGGCAGGGCTGGTGCGGAATGTCCTGCCAGAGAGCAGCTTTTCCTTTCAGCACACTCTGAGCAATAGCAAGATCGCGGACTGTGTGCTGTTCTTACCGGCCCCCACGGGTAATGTGGCCATCGATGCGAAATTTCCCCTGGAATCCTATCGGCGCATGACCGATAGCAGCCTGGATTCGTCTGAGCAGAAGGCCGCGGAACGGCAGTTCAAAGTGGACATCCGTAAACACATCCAGGATATCTCATCGAAATATATCCTCCCCGGGGAAACCTCCGATGGTGCGATGATGTTCCTGCCAGCCGAGGCGGTATTTGCCGAGATTCAGGCTCACCATCCGGATCTGGTGGAGGAGGCGCAGAAGCGTCGGGTGTGGATCGTTTCGCCCACCACCCTGATGGCGGTGCTCAACACCGCGCGCGCAGTGTTAAAGGACGAGGCGACCCGCGAGCAGGTGCATGTGATTCAGGAGCATTTAGGCATGCTGGCCAAGGATTTTGGCCGTTTTCAGTTGCGTATGGATAAGCTATCCCAGCATATAAATGCCGCTCATAAGGATGTGGAACAGGTACATACCTCCGCACGCAAGATCAGCAGCCGCTTTACCAAGATCGAGAAAGTCGAACTCGAGGGGGCTGTCCCGCGCATCCCGGCAGCAGCTGACGAAACGCCTAGCGAATCAGAATAAACACCGAACCGCGACCACGACGTACATTGAGGACCAGTGCGTTGCCACCTTTACGCGCAAGGTGTTGGAACTCCTTCATGCTGCGTATGCGAGTGCGATTAACTGCGGTGATGATGTCGCCCTTGCGTAGGCCCGAACGGGCCGCCGGGGCGTTGCTTTCCACGTCCAGCACCACGACACCCTCTAGCTTGCCGTAGAGTGGGCTGCCCTCGACGATATCGGCGAAGATAGCTCCGGACAGGCGTGGGTGAAAGGCGTCACCGGCAAGCACTTCCAGCTTATTTTCCGTAATCATGGCTTGCAGGCTCAGCGTTTTGGCGCTGCGTAATATTTCCAGGCGCACGGTCTGACCCACCCGTAGCAGCGCAATGGCATTGCGTACATCGGCGGCGGATCGGATCGGTCGTTGGTTGACCTGGGTGACGATATCGCCGGGCTTGAGGCCAGCTTTATCCGCCGGCGAACCTTCAGCGACTTCAATCACCACTGCGCCCTCGGTCTGAGCGATCCCGAAGGCCTCGGCGAGGGCCGGAGTTAGATCCTGCGCCGATGCACCCAGCAGTCCGCGCCGTACCTCGCCGAAGGTCACTAGCTGAGTCATGATGTCGCGCGCCATATTGATAGGAATGGCAAAACCGATGCCGATACTGCCGCCCCCGCGGGCAAAGATGGCAGTATTGATGCCCACCAGTTCGCCACGCAGATTTACCAGTGCGCCACCGGAATTGCCGACATTGATGGAGGCATCGGTCTGGATGAAATCCTCGAAACCTTCAATGCCTAGCCCGCTACGTCCCAGGGCGCTGACAATGCCCGAGGTGACGGTTTGTCCAAGGCCAAAGGGATTACCAATGGCGACTACAAAATCGCCCACCCGCAGGCCATCAGAATTGGCCAGCGGCAGGGCACTGAGATTTTTCGCCTCGATGCGGATCACCGCCACATCAGTATCTGGGTCGGTGCCCACCAGCTTTGCGGCAAAACGTCGCCCATCGCGCAGGGTGACGCTGATTTCCTGGGCGTGTTGAATAACGTGATTGTTGGTTAGGATGTAGCCCTGGGCGGCATCGACAATAACGCCAGAGCCGAGGCTTTGGGTGCGGCGCTTACGCGGGCGATTCGGGACATTGAAGAAGCGGCGAAAGAAGGGGTCACTGAGTAACGGGTTTTCCCGCACCGTAACGGAGCCGTGGGCTGCAATATTCACCACTGCGGGGGTGGCGAGTTCGAGCATCGGCGCGAGGCTCGGCAGTGGTGTGCCACCAATAGCTGTGGGCAAGCCGGCCTGTGCATTGAGGCTCAATGTGCATGCAAGAATGATGAGTATATTGCCCAGACGAGCCATGGATGCTCCCTTTGTGTGATGTGCCAAACGCAATTCAATATATTGAAATATAAGGCTATTTTAAGTTGTCTCTCGGGTTAAATGGAAGCGCCTCAGCGAATTGTTGATAAGCGGCACGCGCCTCATCGGTATCCGCTGGCGGGATTTTTACCTCCAGGTTTACGTATTGGCTACCGGCCTTTTTTCCTCCCAATCCACGCCCCTTGAGGCGTAGTCGGCTGCCGTTATTGGAGGCGGGTGGAATGCTCAATTGCACTGCGCCCTTGAGGGTAGGAACCTGGATCTTTGCACCGAGGGCGGCCTCCCACGGGGCGACTGGAAGTTGCAGATGGATATCCCGTTCTTCTACTCGAAACAGCGGGTGGTGGGAGAGTTCAATTTTCAGAAACAGGTCACTGTGTCCACCGCCACCCTGGCCGGGTAGGCGGATCTGCTGGCCACTGATGACGCCGGCGGGAATGCGTACCTTCAGGGTACGCGCTGGGCCACCATTGGGGTTGCCCAGCCTTAAGTTTCGTTCGGTACCGGTAAAGGCCTCCTCCAGGCTGATACGTACTGCTACCGGTTCACTGCGTTGCTGGCGTGGGCGCCTTCCGGCATTGGCCGTACCATTACCGAACAGTGAAGAGAAAAAGTCGCTGAAGGGATCGGCTCCGCCCGCGCCTTGGCCAAAGCCTCGCCGCGGAGTCTGCCAGCCCGGAGGAGCGCGGAATTCCTGGCCAGCCTGCCAGTTGGCGCCAAGCTCGTTATAGGCACGTCGTTTTTCCGGATCTTTGAGCACGGCATAGGCCTCTTGCACGGCCTTGAAACACTCTTCTGCCTGCGGCTCCTTGCTCACATCCGGGTGGTATTTTCTGGCCAGGCGGCGATAGGCCTTCTTCATTTCTTTCTCGTCTGCGCCCCGCTTCAGGCCGAGAATTTTGTAGTAATCCTTATATTTCATTATTTAGGAAGCTCTGATTTATTCTGGGCGACGTAGATTTTGATTCAAAATGTTCAGCTTTGAGGCGCTGTTCGCACGTAATAGTTGTTCTATTGCAAAGAGCAGCAACGATAAAGATGGGCATTTTGGGCGCAAGATATAAGTTCATGAATAGATTAAAGCTTCCTTTACTCATTGTGGCCGATCTGCCGCGCCGCGGGCAGTCGGAGTTGCCGTATAATCCGCGCTCCACCGTACATTGGAAACTGAAACAGAGCTATGGCCAAGAAACACGTTTATCGAGTGGTATTCCACAATCAGGGCAAGGTCTATGAACTCTATGCGCGTAGCGTAAGTCAGGGCGAGCTATACGGTTTTGTAGAGTTAGGCGAGATTATCTTCGGCGAACGTAGTGGGGTATTGGTGGACCCCTCAGAGGAACGCCTGAAGGCAGAATTCAAGGCGGTAAAGCGCACTCATATTCCCTTGCACGCGGTTATCCGTATTGACGAGGTTGAAAAGGGCGGGGCCAACAAAATTATCAGTGATGGTGGCGACAGTGCCAATGTAACGCCCTTTCCAGCTACCGGTTATCCCCCTAATGGTGGTTCCGGTTCTTCCTAGACGACAGCCTGATGATAGACCCGGGTATGTCCGGGAAAGGCCCGATGCAGGCGTTGGCTAAAGGCTCTAAATGACGGTTGCGTTGGGCTGAAGTAGAGGTGGGTCGGGCAGTTGCAATCGGAGGCACCGAAGCCTGTTAATGGCATCTGGGTTCTGGGGAATGTTCTGAGCACCGTGGCCCAGTGATGTTCACGCGCCAGCGGGTCAAAACTCCACCAGAGTTCCACCGGCACGGTGTGTTGGCGTAGATAATCGATGTGCCAATGGGGCTTGCTGGAAACGCGCAGGTGGTGCCCCAGCCGTGCTGCCACCCCTCCCGGACCGAAGGCGCTGCCCGAGTAGATGTAATAGCCTGGTGTTTGTACCAGTACCCCGCCTCGACCTACACAAACCTCACCCTCTGCGGTCGAGCGCAGTACCAGCGCATAGCTGCCCTTTTTCGCCTTCGTGATGAAGCAGGTGGCGTCAGTGGATAGCGAGCCGTTCTCCTAACGCAGTCAGGGCATCACGTTTTTCCTTGAGTCCTGTGCGGTAGTCGAAGTTGTCGGTATCGGCGATCTCGGTGCGCAGATCTGCAACGAAACGTGCCACCACCTCCTGCAGCAAGGCTTGTTCTTGCGGGCTAAAGGTCAGGTCAGACATGGCAAATCCCCCTTGTTATTGTGCTGGGCAGACACTACATAAAACAGCCGGTGTGTCTAACTAAAAGATAGCAGAATGATGGGTAGGGAGTACTTGGATTAGGGGTTAATGGCGAGGCGTTGCGGGGGACTGGAAGGATTTGGCGTGCGGCCAAGAGCGAGTAAGCGCGAGACGGATACCAGTTGCACCCCGTACTGATCGAGACGCCGAAGCTCGGTCTCTAAGACGGCGAGTGTTTCCGGGTGGGCATGACCAATGGCGAGTGCGCCACCCTGTAATTTTGCCAAGGCGATCAAGCGCTGAAATTGATGGGTAATGGTAGTAGGGTCCTGCACATGATCCAGGAAAATATCCCGGGCCAGGGTGGGTATGCCGTTTTGCACTGCGGCCTTGCCAGCGACCGTATCCGGGCTGGTGCGGCTATCGACAAAAAATAGCCGTGGATTCTTTTGTAGTGCCTCCATGACCCAACGCATCGGCTGTATCCGCTGGGTGAGCAAGCTGCCCATATGATTGTTAACACCGCGGATGTGGGGGATGGCCTGTAAGTCCTGCCGAAGATTTTCTAGCAGTTCACGCTGACTCTGGGCGCTGGTGAGTCCGCCGGGGCCGAGTCTGTGTCCGGCCTCTGTCTCCATGGGCAGGTGCAGCATGATTTCCCGATCAAGTAAATGAGCAAGGCGGGCAAAGCGCACCGCATAGGGAGTGTGTGGTAAAAATGCATAAGTGATGGACCCGGGCAGCTCCAATGCCTGCAGTCCAAGAGCCCGTTGGTTGCCCATGTCATCAATGATAATAGCAATGGGTGTGCGGTGTGCTCCCAAATCTGTCGCATAGACTGACGGTGCAAGTCCTAACAGCAACAAGGCCGACAGCAAATAACGTAGCCACTGTACATGCATATGGAACAGAGCTTCCTTAGCGTTGCGCGTTAAGGATGGTCAGACCCTTGAGCAGATTGAGGGCCTGGTAGAGTGAAAAATCAGTGCGGGCGAGAGACTCAGGTTTTTTTGTACTGCTAGAGTCCTTAGAGGTTTTTTTCGTGTCCTTCTTAGCATTTTTCCCATTTCCATTACCCAGATGGCGCGCAAGATCGGCTTCCTTGATACGGCTAATGCCTGAATCCTTTTTGCTGGAAACCCGCACATCCTCTAACACGATATCGGGAGTGATGCCCTCGGCTTGGATGGAGGTGCCGGACGGGGTGAAATAACGGGCAGTGGTCAACTTCAGCGCCGAGCCATTTTCCATCGGCAGAATGGTTTGCACCGAACCCTTGCCGAAGGTTTTGCTGCCCATGATGACGGCACGTTTATGGTCTTGCAGTGCACCGGCTACGATTTCTGATGCCGAGGCTGAGCCACCATTTACCAACACCACCATAGGGGCGCCACCGAGTACATCCGTGGGCTTGGCGTTAAATTTTAATTGTGAGTCGGTCATGCGGCCTTCGGTATAGACGATAAGGCCCTTTTTCAGGAAGGCGTCAGAGACAGCTACCGCACCACTAAGCACACCGCCAGGATTATTACGCAGATCCAGTACGAGTCCCTTGATGCCATCCTTGTTTTCCTTTTTCATCTTCAAGATGGCTTTTTGCAGGGCCTCGCTGGTGCGGGTCTGAAACTGGCTGATACGGAGATAGCCATAGCCTGATTCCAGCATCCTGCTTTTAACACTGGTTACGCGGATGACTGCACGCACAATGGTGACTTTTAGCGGTTTGTCCTCACCGTTGCGTAATACCGTGAGGATGATTTTCTCACCTGGCTTACCGCGCATGATTTTGACGGCATCACCAAGGCTCATACCTTTTACCGGAGTGTCATCGAGGCGGATGATCAAATCACCGGTCTGCATGCCAGCACGTTGGGCTGGGGTATCGTCGATGGGGGCAACGATCTTTACAAAGCCGTTTTCCATGCTGACCTCAATGCCAAGACCACCAAACTCGCCGGAGGTGCCGATTCTAAGGTCTTTGTATTCATCTGGAATGAGGTAAGCGGAGTGGGGGTCCAGCCCGGAAAGCATGCCGCGAATGGCATTTTGAAGTAGCGCCTTGTCTTCTATGGGTTCGACATAATCGGATTTTATTTTGCTGAATATTTCCGAAAAAATACGCAAATCGTCCAGCGGCAGAGTGCTCTGCTCGTTACGATCTGCCAGCACGCCTTGTCCCAGGGAAAGCAGAAAGCCGAGTACCAGTCCGGTTATGAGGATGGCGTAATGACGAAAATGCGTTCTCATCGTGTTCTCCATAAAAACTCTTTAAAACAATAGGCCGCAAGGATACAGGTGCGGTCGGAAGGCGTACAAGCGGCTGTGTTTGCCTCGGATCATCGCTGGCGGGCAGTTTTTGTTAGGGAAGCTAGTGGCCTGCCCTTACGACACCATTTTTGCGGATTGACCGGTTTGCCGTTACGGCGAATGGCAAAGTACAGGCCATTCTTTGCCTGTCCACCACTATCGCCGACGCTAGCAACAGTCTCTCCTTGGTCGACCCAATCACCTGCTTCCTTTAATAAACTTTCATTGTGGCCATAGAGGCTCATGAAGCCGTTTCCATGGTCAATGATAAGCAACAGACCAAAGCCTCGAAGCCAATCTGCAAAGGCCACACGGCCACGAAAAATACTACTGACTGTTTCACCACGTGGGGCGGCAATTTTCACTCCTTGGCGACTTAGGTTTCCACTGGAGGAAAGAGTTCCAAAACGCTGTACAAGGCGCCCTCGAGTTGGCCAAGGCAAACGTCCTTTGAGTAGAGAGAAGCGTGCGTTGTTATCGAATTGTTTTGGAATATCCGATAATTTCTGGCCGAGTTCATGCAGCAGCTTTTCCAATTGTTTCTTGTTGTGCAGTAATTGTCTCAGCTGGGCATTGTCATCTCGAATCCCTTTATCCATACGACCAAGAATCAGGCGTCGCTCGCGACGTTGCGTCTGCACCTCGGCGCGGGATAGGGTCTTGCGTGTTTGCAGGTGGGCGAGGGCCGCCTTTTCTAGCCTGATGGTAATTTCGGTCTCAGTTAGTTGTTGGAGCTGCTGTTGAAGTTCCACGATTTGGGCGGCACGGGCGCGACTAAAATACTGGTAGTAAGTCATCACCCGCGCCAGCGCATGGGGATCCTCTTGATTGAGTATGACCTTGAGATAATCCTCGCGTCCGGTGGCATAGGCGGCCCGTAACTGGTCGGCGAGTGTATGGCGCAGTTGCCGTAATTTGTGCTGCTGTTTGGTGAGGCGGCGTCGGAGCACCTTGAGTAAGCCAGATTTATGAGCCAGGCCGGTCTCGATATCTCGTAGCTGGCGGCGGAGTGCGCCTAGGCGCAATTCGGCTTTGCGCAGGCGTGTGGCGGTTTGTTTGCGAGAGGCGCGCTGGGTTTTTAGTTGCTGACGTAGGCCACCGATCTTGTGCCCCAGATTTTGCAGCTGAGCCTTGGTTTCCTGTTCTCCTGCGCGGACTGCGGCAGGTGGAGTGAAAGCCAGCAGCAGGCATAGCGGTAGGCTAAGGCCGTGCCAAACAGGAGTGCGGGATCGAGGGGTGTGGTTGAGCATGCTTCGGTTATACTAGCGCGTTTGCTGGCGGGCTCGTGTTAGTCCGCTTCGGACTTTTAGCGATTCCTTTGGAAACATGATGGAGCAATTGACCCAATTTCTGACAGAACACTGGATATTATCCTTGGCCTTTGTAGCGCTCGCGCTATTAGTCGGCGCTTCCTTTCTGGAAAGTCATTTCCGGGGGGTACGAAAATTAAGCCCCATGGCGGCCACCGAGCTGATAAACCGTGAGGGTGCAATTGTGATCGATGTGGGGCCCCAAGGCGAGTTTGAGCAGGGCCATATTCTCAACGCCTTGCATGTCCCCATGGCCAGCCTGAATAAAGAGTTAGCCAAGCTGGAGCAATATCGTGAGCAGCCAATTCTCATGAGTTGTCGCAGCGGGCAGAGCTCAGCGAGTGCCGGCATGACCCTGAGCAAGCAGGGCTTTAGCCATATTCATGTGCTGGGTGGCGGCACGCTTGCGTGGCAAAACGCCAATCTACCCCTATCCAGAAAATAAACGGTCAGTGGAGCTGGAGACACTGTAAAGCAGCGACTTTGCGCTCTAATCTTCACACCACTGGCTATTAAACATACACCCGGAGTTGACCCATGACTAACGAGACTGATACCGAAGCAAAGGCCGAACAAGAGACTGCCCAGGGCGAGTTTGCGATCCAGAAGATCTACCTGAAGGACCTCTCCTTCGAGAATCCGGCCTCACCGGCGGTTTTTCGTTCCGAATGGAAACCGGATATTAAGCTGGAGATCAATAACGAGGCGCACCGCATAGAAGATGACCTGTTCGAGGTGGTCCTGACCTTAACGCTCACCGCCAAAATTGAAGATAAGACGGCCTATTTGGTGGAAACAAAAACAGCCGGTATTTTTGGCCTCAAGGGTTTCCCCAATGAGCAGATGGGGCCCATGCTGGGCAGCTTTTGTCCCAACATCCTGTTTCCCTATGCCCGTGAAACCATCTCCGATGTGGTAACTCGCGGCGGCTTTCCGCAACTATTGGTCACCCCAGTCAATTTCGATGCGCTTTATGCTCAGCATATGCAGAAGGCGCAGGCGGAACAGGGAGCCGACGAGGCAGTGCACTAAACAATCTGCTTATTCCGGCTATGGCAAAAACCCATACTGGTATAGCGGTTCTGGGAGCGGGTTCCTGGGGGACCGCGTTGGCTATATTGCTGGCTCGAAATGGCCAGCACCCGGTGCTTTGGGGCAGGGATGCCTCGCGCATGGAAGCGATGGCGGCCCAGCGCTGCAATGAGACGTTTCTTCCCGATTACTCCTTGTCAGTAGAAATCAGCTTGCAGTCGGATTTGGAGGCTGCCGTGGCCGGGGTTCAGGACTTGCTGTTAGTTGTGCCAAGTCATGCCTTTCGTGGCTTGTTGCAGGCCGTTTTGCCATTTTTATCCACAGATACCCGCATCGCCTGGGCCACCAAGGGCTTTGAGCCGGGTAGCGGCGAGCTGTTGCACCAAGTGGCAGCAGAGGTGACCGGTAAAGAGCGCCCACTGGCTGTGCTTTCTGGCCCCAGCTTTGCGGCAGAGGTGGCAGCTGATCTGCCTGGAGCCGTGACTATTGCCTCCCGGGATGAACATTTTCGGGAGCAACTCGCCGCACGTTTTCATTCCCCCCGTTTTCGCGTCTATAGCAGTGATGATGTGGTGGGCGTGCAGGTGGGAGGGGCGGTAAAAAATGTATTGGCCATTGCTGCCGGAATTTCGGATGGACTAGGTTATGGGGCCAATGCCCGTGCCGCACTGATTACCCGGGGTTTGGCGGAACTGGTGCGTTTAGGCGATGCTCTGGGTGGTCGCCGTGAGACCCTGATGGGGCTATCCGGGCTGGGAGATCTGGTGCTCACCTGCACCGATGACCAGTCACGCAATCGGCAATTGGGGCTTGCCCTTGCTAAGGGTATGAACCTTGCGGATGCCCGCCGCCACGTGGGGCGGGCGACAGAAGGTGCGGATACCGTCTATGAGGTGGTGCGTCGGGCCGAGGCGCTGGATCTGGAAGTGCCAATTTCAGCACAGGTGGCGCGCGTGCTTAGCGGTGAGTTATCGCCGGAGTGCGCGGTGGATAATCTGTTAAGCCGAGACAGTCGCCCGGAGCTATCCCGCTAGTCGGATAGTAGGCCGGCGTATTTCATCCAGGGGTAGCGGTTTGTCGATGCCGTAGCCTTGGGCGTAATCCACCCCCAGTTTCTGTAGTGCGTGCATGGTCTCGGTATTTTCCACCCATTCGGCAATGGTCTGGATGCCCATGATTTTCCCCACCTGATTGATGGCAGCCACCATGGCATGGTCGATAGGATCATCCACCAGGTCACGGACAAAACTGCCGTCGATTTTTAGATAGTCGATGGGGAGTTTTTTAAGATAGGAAAAGGACGAAAGGCCGCTGCCAAAATCGTCCAGGGCAAAACGGCAACCGTGGCGTCGTAGATGGCGGATAAAGTGGGAGGCCTGATTCAAATTGGCAATGGCGGCGGTTTCGGTAATCTCGAAGCAGATGCTCTCTGCCGGCACCTTGTTGAGCTCGAGTTGCTCCAGTACAAAATCCAGCAAATCGTCATCGGTAAGGGAGTTGCCGGAGAGGTTGATGGCGAGTACAACCTCTCCGGCAGATGCCGTTACCGCGTGATATTGCGCCAACGTGGTCTTGATGACCCAGCGGTCAATGGCAGCCATGATGCCGAAACGTTCGGCGGCGGGAATGAAGGATGACGGTGGCAGTATTTCACCTTCATTACCGAGCATGCGCACGAGTATCTCCAGGTGGAGTGTGGCGTGGCTGTCATTCAAGGGCATGATGGCCTGGGCATATAGGCAAAAACGCTCATTTTCCAAATGTTCTGTGAGTTCGGTAGCCCGCAGGATTTCGTTATGCCGGGGGCTGAGATCGGCGCCCTCCGCCTCATAGACCTGAACCCGATTACGCCCCGCGTCCTTAGCCGCATAGCAGGCCACATCCGCCTGGCTCATAAGCTCTACCGCATCCAGGATATCGCCATTGATCGCTACCAGCCCGATGCTGACGCCGATACCGAAAGTTTTTCCTTCCCACTTGAATCGGTGATTGCGCAATGCTGTGACCATGGATTGGGCAATGCCCAGACCCTTTTCCTTGGGGCAGCCCTCCAGTAATACGGCAAATTCATCGCCACCTAGGCGGGCCAGGGTGTCGTGGGTGCGGATTTTGCTTTGCAGCAGCTGCGCGATCTCTTGCAGCAAGGCATCTCCGGCGAGATGCCCGGCGGTATCATTGACCAACTTAAATTGATCAAGATCCAGAAATAGCAGGGTGTGGGCTGCACCGTTTTCACGGGTGATGGTGAGCGCGGTATGCAGGCGGTGGCCAAACTCCTTGCGATTAACCAGCCCGGTGAGTGGATCGTGGGTGGCTTGATAGCTGAGTTCCTGCTCCATGCGTCGTGCTTCGGTAACATCCTTGAATACCAGCACGACGCCGTGGATCTCACCGGTGGGAGCGTGAATGGGGGCGGCGGTGTACTGGATGGCGTAATCGTCATCATTACTGTTTAGCAATAGGCTCGGGGCTGGCAGTTGCACGACATTTTCTTGCTCCAGACAGTGTTTGACCGGATCGGCCACCGGTTTTCCACTGCTTTCGTCAACGATGTTAAAGACCGTGCTGAGTTTTTCCCCTACCGCTTTGCCGGCATCCCAACCGGTGAGGCGCTCGGCTGCAGGGTTCAGATATTCGATGTGACCCTCGGGATCGGTGGAGATAACGCCATCGCCGATGGAATGCAGGGTAACCTGGAGACGTTCCTTCTCCTCGAATAAGGCGACTTCAAATTGCTTGCGCTCGGTGCGATCAGTGACCACGCCATTGGCCTGCAGTACTTGACCCTGGGTATTTCTTTCCAGCGCATGGGCGCGAAACTGCAGATAGGCCCACTCGCCCTGGCGATAGACGCGGCAGAGATAGTTGAATTTTTCCTCTATGCCCTGATGAAATTGCTCCAGAGCCTGTTGCAGGTTGGCTTTGTCATCAGGATGGGCGCGTTCTTTTAGCCAACGGGTAAAGTGCTGGATTCCGGCCAGCTGGGTGTCATCCAGATCGAGATGTTTGGCAAAACCCTCACCCGCGTATTCGAGCTCCCCGGTGGCGACCTTATATTCGTATATTCCTCCCTCGGCCGCCTCGATGGCGAGGTTCAGGCGCTGGCTGCGGTTATGCAGGGCGTCTCGTTGCGCCTCACTTTCCCGGGCAGCGCGTTGGAGTGCCGATAAATCCTGGCTACGCTGTCTTTCAAAACGAACAATAAGGAAGCTGACTAACAGGGCGCAGATAAATAAGCCACCCATGATGAGCCAGGCGATATGTTTAAAGTGCAGGTGAGCTAGCAGGGCCTTTGCTTCAATGGCATTTTTCAACTTCTCGGCGCTGGCGATAAAGTGGGAGAAGAGGATGTCGGCGCCCTGATCTACCCGCAGGCTACCCGGCAGTGTGTAAGCGGCAAAGCGTTGTTCGCTTTGGTGGCGCAGGCTGTATAGCAATTTAAGGAGCTCGGTGGCCTGTTGGCGTAGGGGAGAGGCCGGCTCCAGGGCAAGAATTTTATCGCCTTCATCACTCTTGTGACCTCCCTTAAGCAGCGCCGTTGCGTATTCTTCGGCCTCGTCAAAGAGCTCACGGATGGTGTTGATGTCAGCACGTTGATCACCGTGGACGACGCCCTCAAGCCAGAGATTGGCCAGGGTGGTGTATTGAACGATATCCAATATCGCGTGTTGGTGAGGGGCGTGGTAGGTGATTTGCCGCTCTGCCTGGTAGTAGAAAATGCCGAGGCTGCCCAGCAAAATCGCAGTGGCAATAAAAGCGCCTAGCAGCAGGTTCCGCAGCCGCGAAGCGCGAACGGTGGGTATAGCCGAGCTGGCAAGAGATTGCAGTTGTGATACAGGCAACAGGGGCTCCTGAGAGATATTGCTACACCGGTAGACTCAAACTAACGGCTGGAAATTCCCTTTCTTTAATAGTACGCATTCTTTTTTCTGATTAGATTTAAAGAAAATGGCTGTTTTGCCGCTGCCTGGATGATGCAGAACAGCGCTCTAAACATTGCGTTCGATCTCAGCGCCAGCATGTGTGTTGGCGTACACTTTTCAGATATCAGGAATAAGCAAGGCACCGGCAAGGCCGGATGGAGGAAGACATGTACAGGCTGTCATTGATTTTATTACTCGCCTGGCTCGGTATCGGGGCAGTGCAGGCGGCCAGTGTGGATATCACCTCGGGGGGTAGCAATGGCCCCATCGTGGTGCCGGTAGGCTCGCCCGTTAGCTTTGATGCGGTGGTGATATGTGATGACCTGCTAATTGAGGTGCCCGGTTCCGAGCACCCAAAGAAGGGCGATAACTCTGAAATCGCCTGGCAGATACGTAATGACAGCCCAAGCACCATTACCTTGAGGAGCTTTGGGGTGGACTGGGAGTGCCTCAATGACCCTGGAGCTGGGCCTGGCGATCAGGGAGAAAGCTGCGCTAACTGGGAGTTCCTCTATCTCAAGGTAGGGAATGGTGTTCCCCAAGGTGGTGGAAAACACTATAAGGACAATGGTCCCTACCCGGGGGTCAAGCCCTTCCCCGTGACCCTGTTCGACAAGAACCCCGGATTTACCTTTGATGTGACACCCGGCCAGGTCATCGATATTGATGAGATGGAATTCGTGAACGATGCAGATAAGAAATTTGTCCTGGATTCAAATACCCAGGTGAGGTTTACGGTCACCTGGGAGGATATAGACGGGATTCAGTACGTCCAGGTCTTTACGGTTACCTGGCCGTAGCCACCATGCTCCGCCTCGTTCAGCTGCTTGCGACCTTATTGCTGCTTTGGGGCAATGGCGTGCAGGCCTTTTATACCGTCGATTATGGCGACGGTACCAGTGAGGTCGTTCCTGGTGCTCCTTGGACCGCGGGAACCAAACCGAACATCGGTTCCCATACTTATAATAATGCCGGGATTTATACCGTTACCCTGACTGCGCAGGTGGATTGTGATGGGGATGGCGTTGCAGATGTTGGCTCCTTCATTAGCACCATGGTAGTGCGGGTGGGGAATGTCACTCAGCAGTGGGATTATGGTGATGGCAGCCCGCTGGAGACCTCGACCGTCAGTGCCTGTGGTTCTGCGTTGACGCCACGCGCTCATACCTATACCACCCCTGGTAACTACACCGTCACCTATACCGGGATTGCTGATAGCGGTGCCTTGATCACGGATAGTCTTCAGGTGCAGGTGACGGGAGCCGATCACTTCGATATCGATCATGATGGCTTTGGTATCCATTGCCTGGGCGAAACCATCACCGTGACTGCTGAGGATGGCACTAACGCAACGATTCCTGGCCATACCGGCACCATGACCCTGAACACCCAGACCGGCAAAGGCTCCTGGAGTCTGGCCTCTGGCAATGGCAGCTTCACTGATGCCATCGCTAACGATGGCTTGGCCACCTATACCTATGTGGCCGCAGATAATGGCGTGGCCAGCTTCACCCTGGATTATCAGGAAGGTGCCACGCCGGTAAATATTGCCGTCAGTGATGGTTCTGCTAGCGATGATGATTTAGAAGGTACTATCAGCTTCTCTCCCAGTGGTTTTACCGTTACCCCGGATGCCGGGCCACCGGGAACCATCAACGCTATTGCTACACAGACTGCCGGCAGCGTGTTTGCCTTGCATCTCACGGCTTTTGGCCAAACCCCGGCGAATCCTACCTGTGGCGTCATTGAGAGCTACGACGGCCCAAAGAATTTGAAATTTTGGTCCAGCTACAACAATCCAGTTTCCGGAACCATCGCGGCGTCTATAGATGGTACGGCTATTGCCACGGCAGAAGGTGGTGCGGCGAATCAGAATGTGAGCTTTGTCTCCGGGCGCGCTCAAGTGGCGGCGAAATATAAGGATGTGGGTAGTATCCAGGTCGCCATGAAGGATGACAGCGTCGCCGATCCAAATTTGCCTAATGGCATACGTGGAAGCACCAATCCCTTCGTAGTGAAGCCCGCAGATTTGGTGTTGAGTGGTATCCAGCGTACCAGTGATGCTTTTGCCAACCCGGGTGCTGCGGATGAGAACGGAACAGTCTTCATCGCCGCCGGTAATCCTTTCACACTTACAGTGACGGCAAGGGACTCGGAAGGTAGCACCACCCCTAATTATGGCCAGGAAAGTGTGCCGGAGGGCGTGCTATTGACTCCGACGCTGGTGGCGGCGGGCGGCGTGAATAATCCGCCCATCCAGTTTGTTGCTGGCTTTTCTCCCTTTGCCGCAGGCGTGACAACAGGTACAGACTTTAGCTGGGGTGAGGTGGGGATTATCCAGCTCACCGGCAGCGTGGGTGATGGAGACTATCTAGGTGCCGGAGATGTCACGGGAACGGCTAGTGGCAGCGTGGGTCGCTTTATTCCCTTTGATTTCGGGGTGGCGCTGAACAGCCCAGGGTTTAATACCGCCTGTCCAGGCGGCAGCTTTAGCTATTTGGGACAAGGCTTTACTTATGCCACGGCACCGTTGATTACCGTCACCGCGCGCAATGCCGCCGCCGGAACGACTCAAAATTATGCCGGTGTGTGGTGGAAGATTACTGATGCGGAGTTAGTGGCTAACGGCAACAAGGCCTATAACACTTTGGCCGGTACACTTGATCTGGTCCTAGTTCCGACTCCCGATCCGGGCATCACTGATAATGGTAATGGTACCGGGGCCTTGGCCTTCAGTGATGGCGGTGGCATTGCATTTAGTCGAGCCGGGCCGATGGTCTCCTTTGATGCGGAGATTGGGCTGCAGATTGATGTGGTTGATGTCGATGGTGTGAGTTACGCCACCAATCCGGTGAAGTTCGGTGATGCCACGGCAGGCAATGGTATTCCCTTTTCCAGCGGTAAGGAGCAGCGTTACGGTCGTATCGCCATCAGCAATGCGCATGGCTCGGAGTTGTTAGCTTTGGCTGTTCCCTTGGTCGCTCAGTATTTCACTGCCACAGGATTTGTGACCAATACAGGAGACAGCTGTACGTCTCTGCTAACCACTGATCTGACACTCTCCAATGATGACGAAGCTGGACAGACAGACGGCGACATTATTATTGGTGCGGCTACCACCACGGCTACGCTGGCTAATACGCCGCTGGCCGCCGGTGACAGCGGGCTCTCTTTCTTTGCCCCTGGAGCGGGCAATACCGGTTTTGCCAATATAGAGGTCAATCTCTCGGGCACCGGTGCCAATTTGCCGTGGTTACAGTTCGATTGGGATGGCATTGTCGGTGATGACAATCCCCAGGGAAGGGTTACCTTCGGTATCTTCCAAGGCTCCCAGTATTTCATCCACATCCGTGAACCTTGGCAATAAGCGTCCGCTTGTATTAAAGTTAAACCGTTTTGTTAAGAAGCGGCTCTAAGCGACCATTTGGCGAATATATTTTCTGTTTCGGAAGTGCCATTTCCAGAGCTGAGTTCTTTTTTCAAGAAACGGGGAGTAGGGACGCTATATAACTCATGATATTGCCTTGGCTCAGGAAACGTCGTTCCGAAGGTGTGCTGAACGCGGTGGCGTTCAGCACAGAGGGAATTTCCGTGGCTCGGGTGCAACGTCTCTCTGGTGCACCTCCGGTACTGGAAAGTTGTGGCTATCATGCGGTGGATAGCAGCACGACCCGGCTACAGGCACTGACCGCCCTGCGTCGCTCGAAAAAGCTTGATAATGGGCCGTGTACGTTGTTGGTCGAACCGGAGTCGTACTCCTTGTTGATGGTGGAGGCTCCTTCGGTGCCTGCGGATGAAATCCGCGCTGCAATACGTTGGAAAGTCAAAGAACTTATTGATTTTCATGTAGATGATGCGGTTATAGACGTTTTTGATATCCCCGATCAGAAGGCCG
The DNA here is from genome assembly GCA_021773645.1 of Gammaproteobacteria bacterium. Taxonomy (GTDB): domain Bacteria; phylum Pseudomonadota; class Gammaproteobacteria; order HK1; family HK1; genus JAJFJV01. The sequence continues at coordinate 33,186 of JAJFJU010000026.1, read as the reverse complement.
GGGCACGGATGATGTACGTGGTAGCGGCCCGCATTCCACAGGTAGGTGCGCTGACCAAGCTGGCCGAGCAGGTGGGTTTGGAACTTACCGTGGTGGATATCCCTGAGTTGGCGATGCGCAATATTGCCTCACAGTTGCCTGAGGACGTATCGGGCGTGGTGTTGATCCACTTGGGAATGAATTCTGGAGGGATCACGCTCACTCGTCAGTCCCAGCTCTTTTTGGCCCGTCGTCTGGATTTTGGCCTACGCAGCTTTCCCATGGTCTCGGATGCTGAATCGGGAAGTGCATCCGAGGCGGTGCGAGGGTGGATGGACGGCCTGGTGGTAGAGGTGCAGCGCTCACTGGATTATTACGAAAGTCATTTTTCCCAGCCCCCAATTGGTCATTTGGCCATTGCGCCGCTAGAGATGGCGGTGCCGGGCATGGCAGATTATCTTGCCCAACAGCTGGGTTTGCAGGGCCGCATGCTGGATTTGGAAAGTCTTATCGATTGTGGGGAGACGGTGGATGCCATTGCGCAGGCGCGTTGTTTTCCTGTCTTAGGGGCCGCTTTAAGGGCTGAGGAGCGCAGCCTGTGATTCAGCAAATCAATCTCTATCAACCGATGTTTCGCCATGAGCGGCGGGTGTTTTCCGCCAAGGCGATGTTGGCGTGTGCTGGGATCATGATCCTTGGGCTTAGCCTGCTCTACGGCTATGGCCGTTGGCAGGTGGGATTGCTGGCAGATGAGGTTGCCGGCCTCAATACCCAAGCCGATGCCGCGCGACAAACCCTGGCGGGCTTGGATAAGCGTTTGCCCAAGCGTGGGAAAAGTAAATTATTGCTGACCGAGCTTGGTCGTCTGGGTAAAGAGCTCGGGGAGAAGCGTCGGGTGGTAGCGGCAATTTCCGAAGGTGCTGTCGGGCAACGACGGGGCTTTTCAGCTTATTTTGAAGGTCTTGCACGGCAACGGGTTGAAGGTTTATGGCTGCGCAACATCGAGATTAGTCAGGGTGGCAAGGCCCTTAGCCTACGTGGCAGTGCACTGCGGCCAGAGCTGGTTCCCGTGTTGGTGGAGCGCCTTTCCCGAGAGGCGGTATTTGCCGGTTTACAGTTCCATACCTTGGAGCTTGAGCGTGCTCCCGGTGATTCGGCTGTTTTCGATTTCAGACTCTCCACCGTTAAGGCAGAAGGTTAGCAAGGTGCTGATGCTACAAAAGTACATGGAGCGGGTGGATGCGCTCTCCCTGCGGGAGCGGGGGATCATGTTGGCAGTGATTTTGGGGCTGCTTTGGGGCGCGTGGGATGCCTGGTTTATGCAGCCGTTGGGGGCTCGCCAGCAGGGGCTGGAAAATAGAATTTCCTCCCTGAAAAAGGAGATCGCGGGTGCAAATGCCCAGGTGAAGTTTCAGGTGGCGACTCGTAGTCGTGACCCTGATATAGAAAATCGGGCTCAGTTAGCTGTGCTGCGTAAGGAAGCCGCTAAGCTGTCAACGGCGTTGCAAAAATTTGCTAGCCGGCTGGTACCACCGGGCGAGATGGCCGAGGTACTGCAGGCGGTGGTTAATCGTGGTGGTGGCTTGCACCTGATGCGGCTGCGTGGGTTGGGGGCTCAACCCTTGTTGGCCCCGATAGCTAAGAAGGCAAAGGTAGAGAAACCGGTGGTGACAGCGCCGGAGCTTAGCCTCTACAAGCATGGCCTGGAGGCAGTGTTCGCCGGCGGCTATCTGGAAATTCTGGGCTACTTCCGGGCACTGGAGGCCCTGCCCTGGCATTTCCTCTGGGAGCGGGTGAGTCTTGATGTGCAGAATCATCCTCAAACCGAGACCGCGTTGGCGGTGTATTCCGTTAGTCTTGATGAAGGCTGGATTGGCTTGTGATGGGCGCTTTGGGAAAGCTAGGCAGGCTCTGGCTGATGGTCTTTATGTTCGGGGTACTGCCTTTGGGGCATGCTGAGTCGCTTGGCGATCCGACCCGCCCACCCGCTGATTTTGTGCCGCTGGTGGTGGATGTTGCAGGGGAAGAGCCGCTTATTTCCCCGGTTTGGGACTTGCGGCTGGTGCGTATTACCCCGGTGGTGCGCAGCGCATTACTCAATGGCCGGCGAGTTCACGAGGGTGATGTGGTGGAAGAGGCAAAAGTTTTGGAGATCCATTCCTCTGGTGTGTTGCTGGAATGGGCAGGCGAGCGAGTCCAAGTTCAATTGGGTGGCGGGCTATCTTCTGGTAGAAATACAAGCTTTATGAAAAAGACGAGGATTCATCAATGAGGACCTGGAGACAGAAACTATTGGTTCTGGGGAGCTGTCTGGGTTTCGGCTTACTGAGTGCTTGTGAGAGCGCCTCGGTGCGCACCGATGAGGTGGTCAAGGAGATGGATCGTAGCCTGGAGCAGGGGATTGCTTCGCAACCAGCGACGCCCTTGCCCCCCCCCGAGGTTGCCGCGGCGCTGATGCCGAAGATTACCGTTGGTGCTGGTCCTGAGCGATCGGAGGTCACGGAGCGTTTTGAGATTACCGTACATAACTCTCCGGCCAAGCAGTTTTTTATGAGCTTGGTGGAAGGCACTGCACTCAATATGGTGGTGCATCCGGAGGTCAGTGGGTCCATTACCCTGGAACTCAAAAACGTTGGCGTGAATGATGTCATGGAGATCCTGCGGGATGTCTATGGCTATGACTTCCGCCGTACCCGCTTTGGTTATGAGGTGCTGCCCGCACGCATACGCTCACGGGTTTTTCAGGTGGATTTTCTCAATATGCGTCGTACCGGTACCTCCCGTACCCGGGTGAGTTCTGGGCGAATTTCCGGTTCGGGTGATGCTGATTCCCACACCACTAGTAGCGACGAAGACACCACAGATAGTAGTTCCCAGCAGGGTTTGGCTATTTCGGGCAGCGAGATTAATACCTCGCAGCCGGAGACCAGTTTCTGGGAAGAGCTGGCGAATTCCATTAACGCCATACTCGGAGGCGCACCGGGGCGCAGCGTGGTGGTTAATCCGCAGTCTGGTGTGGTGGTGGTGCGTGCTATGCCCGAGGAATTGCGCGAGGTGGAGGAATATCTGCGTGTAACCCAAGGAATCGTCGCGCGTCAGGTGATCATTGAGGCAAAAATCATTGAGGTGGAATTGCGTGATGGTGCCCAACAGGGCATTAACTGGGCTGGGGTAGTTGGGGTAAATGGCAAAACGGTGACCCTGGGGCAGACCGGTGGCGGATCAATCTTTGCTAGTCCCACCAGAACCAGTGGCATTGTTGGTAACTCTGGCGTTCTGAACCCGGCCGCATTGGTCCCCATTCTGGGAACCGCGGCCTCGGCCTTCGGTGGCATGTTTACCGCCGCCCTAGCCCTGGGTGATTTCAACGCCTTCATCGAATTGCTGGAAACCCAAGGCTCGGTGCATGTGCTTTCCAGTCCACGCATTGCCACGATGAATAATCAGAAGGCGGTGATTAAGGTGGGGGCCGACGAATTCTTCGTCACCGATGTTTCCAGTACCACGGTGACGGGTACTGCCAGTACGACGACACCGTCCATCGAGCTGACTCCTTTTTTCTCTGGTATTGCCCTGGATGTGACCCCGCAGATCAGCGCAGACGGTGCGGTTACCCTGCATGTACACCCCGCCATCAGTGAAGTGGTTGATCAGCAAAAGCTTATTACCGTGGGCGGCAACACCCAGACGCTGCCGCTGGCGCTGACCACCGTGCGTGAATCCGACAGCATTATTCGCGCAAAAAGTGGCCAAGTGGTGGTGATCGGCGGGCTAATGCAAAACCGGACGAACGATGACGATGCCAGTGTGCCGGGCGTGGGTGATCTGCCGGGTATTGGTGGCTTGTTCCGACACAAGCGCAAGAGCGTGCGCAAGAGTGAATTGGTCATTTTGCTGCGACCAACGGTGGTCGATAGTGGACGCCAGTGGGCCAATGATATGCGTCGGACGAAAAAGCGTCTGGATGAAATTAGAATGCCTAGGCAGCAAAAATGAGCGCTTTTACGCAGACACGACCGGGGTATGGCGGCTCACTCTGAGCCCTGGGATAGCCTATGTATCTCAAGCACTTTGGTCTTAGGGAAAGCCCCTTTAGCCTGACCCCGGATACCTCGTTTTTTATCAATCATGCGGGCTATCAGGATGCCCTAAACGTCTTGCTGGTGGCGCTCCGCAATGGCGAGGGCTTCGTCAAGGTGGTGGGTGAGGTAGGTACCGGAAAGACGCTGCTGTGTCGCAAGCTGTTAAATACTCTGGGTGATGATTTCGTCACTGCCTACATTCATAACCCCTATCTGGACCCACCGTCATTGCTGCAAGCCGTAGCAGATGAATTGTCGGTGTCGGTAGATCCTGGGGCTGGGCAGCATCAGTTGCTCAAGCAGCTCGGGGAACGTCTGGTGGCGGTTCATGATGAGGGCCGACGGGTGGTGCTGTGCCTCGATGAGGTACAGGCAATGCCTGTGGAGACCCTGGAGGTGCTGCGTCTGCTTACCAATCTGGAAACCGAGAAGCGCAAGTTGCTGCAGGTGGTGCTTTTTGGTCAGCCGGAGTTGGATGAACTACTGCGTAGCAAGAATGTGCGTCAACTGACCCAGCGCATTACCTTTTCCTATCGCCTGTTACCAATGAATCGGCCGGCAACGGATGCCTACGTGACCCGGCGCATGGTATTGGCAGGTTATCAGGGGGCTCCCTGCTTTGACCGCGGCGCCCTCAAGCTACTTTATCGCCATAGTGCCGGTACGCCACGACTGATTAACGTGCTTTGTCACAAGGCACTAATGGCGGCTTATGGCAAAGGTGTGAAGCAGGTGAACCGAACTCTGCTGCGCATGGCTGTGGTAGATACCGCCAGTGTACGTGAGCATCGAAGCGGCCAAGGTTTGCGCTGGCCATGGAACGGATGGCGTGGCGGAGTGGCTTCAGTCGGCTTGCTGCTGGGCTTGGCGATCACTGCGGCCTGGCAGCTCTAAGGGGGCCTTCATGAGTCTCGTAAACCAGATGCTACAGGATCTCGAGCGGCGCCAAGCTGGTGGCGTGGTGGCTGCTAATGGCGAAGTGCTGTCGGAATTGAGTGCCAGTGGAGTGCCGCCGGAAAGAGTGGATGGTTTCCGTGGTGTATCGGGTTTGATGTTGGTGTTGCTTATCGTCGTATTAGCGGCTTTGGTTTGGCGTGGCCCCCCGTTGGAAATAGCGTGGCCATGGCAGCAGGCTCTAGTTTCAGTGAGCCCCGTAGCGGAAAAGTTGCCGGCAGCAGCGCCTGTGCCGAGGCCCGCGGTGACGCAACCGGTGGTGCCAGTGGCAGCTGATATTGACCCGTTCCCGATGTCTGTATCACCAGCCCCTCCGCGGCAGCATCGTTTAAGACTTGCCCATAGTCTGACGCGGACACCAAAGCCTGCAACGCCAATAGCGGCGGTCAAGGCGTTACCCGTAGTTGTAGCAAAAGGAGTGCTTAAGCCAGTGCGGATTGCCGTGGAAACCAGCCAGAACAAAGCGCCGCTGGAAAATCGTACAAAGTTGTCTGCCGTTAAACAGAATGCAGGACCTCCGCCATCGGAGCAGCGTCCCACAGTCAAGGCAATAACGCTGACAAAGACGCCGGTGCCGTTTAGCCCACAAGAACGGGCTGAGCAAGAATTTTTTAAGGCCAAGGAATTGCTGCGAGTGGGCGCGACGGAGCGCGGGGAGGTTGGGCTCAGGACGGCCTTGACTCTGGATTCCCGTCACATAGATGCACGTGAGCTTTTGGTAGCTCGTTTAGCCCATCGTGGCGATTTTTCTGGGGCAGAAAAACTGCTAGCTGCAGGTCTGCAAGAGGTGCCTGGTGAGCCTCGTTTTGCCGGCATGTGGGCGCGCATGTTGGTGGAGCAGGGAAATTTGGCCCGGGCATTGAATATTCTAAAATTAGCCTCTCCGCCAGTGGCGGGAAATGAGACATACCATGCTTTGCATGCCGCTGTTTTGCAGCGAGCCGGCCATCATCAGGAGGTGGTGGGTCTGTACCGCGCCTTACTCCTGTCACAACCATCTTCCGGCACATGGTGGATGGGTCTTGGGCTTTCCCTGGAGGCATTGGGTGAGCGTGCTGAGGCGCGTCATGCCTATACGAAGGCGCAGGGTAGCGGCAGTTTGAGGGGAAAGGTGCTGCAATTTGTGGAGCAGAAGCTGGCAGCCACCCGGTAGCGGAATGGTTACGCGTGTCGAATAGAAACTCACTAGGACAAATACACCCTCTTTAAAACATGGCTCTAAAACGACTAAAAATTCGCATTGGTGACCTGCTGGTTCAGCATAAGGTGATTTCGGAAGCACAGCTTACCGTGGCCCTTAAGGACCAGAAGAAGAGTGGTCGCAAGCTCGGTCGGGTGCTTATCGACAACGGTTATATTGCCGAGCAGGCCCTGCTGGAATTTCTTGCCCGTCAGCTGGATATACCCTACGTCGATTTAAAGCATTTTTCCTTCAACCCGAAAGTTATCCATCGTCTACCGGAGATTCAGGCACGTCGTCACCGGGCATTGGTCTTGGAGGAGGTGGATGATGGGGTGCTAGTGGGCATGGCCGACCCGACTGACATCTTTGCCTACGATGAAATTGTCCGTCAGTTGCGTTGCCCTGTGCAGGTCGCGGTGGTTAGCGAGATCGAGCTGCTACAAAACTTCGACACCATCTATCGGCGCACCGAGGAAATTAGCTCGCTAGCCGAAGAATTACAGGAAGAACTGTCGGATCGTGACATCGATCTGGAGGATTTGACTGAAAGTGATGATATTGCCGGGGCACCGGTGGTCAAGCTTATACGCACGCTGTTTGAGGATGCCTTGCAGGTGCATGCGTCTGATATTCACATAGAGCCTGACGAAACAGTATTGCGTATTCGCCAGCGTGTGGATGGTGTGCTGCAGGAGCAGGTGATGGACGAGAAGCGTATCGCTTCGGCGCTGGTGGTACGCCTCAAGCTCATGGCGGGGCTCGATATCTCGGAAAAACGCCTGCCGCAAGATGGTCGTTTTAGCCTCAAAATTAGGGATCGAGCGGTGGATGTGCGGCTTTCCACCATGCCGGTGCTGCACGGCGAATCCGTGGTGATGCGTCTGCTTGATCAATCTGCTGGTCTTATCAGCATGGATCGGATTGGTATGAATGCGGATGAGCGCCGCCGTTACGAGGCTGCTATTGAACGGCCCCACGGCATGGTGCTGGTAACCGGTCCTACCGGTAGTGGTAAGACCACCACCCTGTATGCGGCCCTTTCCCATCTTAATCGCCCGGAGACCAAGCTCATCACAGTGGAAAACCCGGTGGAATATCGTTTGCCCCGAGTCAATCAGGTGCAGATAAACACCGAGATTGATCTGACTTTTGCGCGGGTGTTGCGTGCGGTGCTGCGCCAGGATCCGGATGTGGTGCTGGTGGGCGAAATGCGTGATGAAGAGACTGTGGAGATCGGCCTGCGTGCCGCCATGACCGGCCACATGGTGTTGTCCACCCTGCATACCAACGATGCGGTAGGTACTGTGAGCCGTCTGCTCGACATGGGGGCCCAGGGGTATCTCACGGCATCTTCGCTAAATGCCGTGGTGGCACAGCGTCTGGTGCGTCGCATCTGTGAGAGTTGTGTGCAGGAATACCAAGCTACGGAGCACGAGATGGCCTGGCTGGAGCAGATGCTCGACGGGCAACTTGGCGGGCAGCAGCTCCGACATGGGACCGGTTGTACCCATTGCAATCACACGGGTTATTCCGGTCGACGTGGCGTGTTCGAGATTCTGGATATCGACCCGGCGCTGCAAAAAGCCCTGCGCAATGATGATACCGAATCTTTTGCCGAGTTGGCTGCAGAGCAGATGGCGGGTCGGTCACTGGCACATAATGCCGCGGCGCTGGCGCTGGTGGGTGAAACCACGCTGGAGGAGGCCATGGGTCTCATGGGCACCCTGGACGAGTCCGAGGATGAGCCGCCAAAGCAAGGGGCTGCCACTGATTCTCCAGCACTGTCCATGGCGGAGTCTGGGACCTAGGGCATGGCGCTTTTTCACTACAAGGCACGGGGGCTCCGCGGCGATCTGCTGGAAGGGCAACTTGATGCCGCCTCAGCCGATGCGGCGGCTGCACAACTGCTAAATACTGGTGTTACGCCGGTGGATATCCGTGAGCAGACGGTGCACACGGATGTGTTCGCAGCCCTGAATACGCGCCTCACTGCGCGTGATCCGGATCTTGGGGATCTCATTCTCTTCAGCCGTCAGATGTACACCTTGATGAAGGCGGGGGTGCCGTTGATTCGAGGCCTGCGGCGGCTATCGGAATCCTCACGCAATCCGCGCATGGTGGAGATCCTTGATGATATAAGGGAAAACCTGGAGTCGGGGCAGGAGCTGGGTAATTCACTGGCCCGCTACGATGATGTTTTTGGCAGTTTGTTTATCAGCCTGGTTCGTGTCGGTGAGAACACCGGGCGCCTGGATGAGGCCTTCCTGCGTATTACCGAATATCTGGAATTGGAACGGGAGACCCGGGATGCGATCAAGGCGGCGCTGCGTTATCCCATCTTCGTCATCATCGCCATCAGTATCGCCATGGGCATTATCAATGTTTTTGTGATTCCCGCCTTCGCCAAGGTGTTTGAGCAGTTTCATGCCGAATTACCTTGGGCAACTCAGCTGTTGATGTCCGTGTCAGCATTTTTTGTCAGTTATTGGCCCCATATGCTGGGTCTGCTAGTGCTCGCTTTTATTGGCATCCGTGCTTGGGTACGCACAGAAGAGGGGCGATATCGATGGGACAAATGGAAGCTACGCATACCGGTGGTGGGGGGGATCCTTGAACGCGCGACATTGGGGCGTTTTGCTCGGGCTTTTTCTATCACCGCGCGCTCCGGTGTGCCGCTGATTCAGGCTTTAGCGGTGGTGGCGCGAGCGGTAGATAACGAATTTGTGGGGGATCGCATACTGGAAATGCGTAATGGCATTGAGCGCGGTGACTCGCTTTCTCGCACCGCTGCCGCTACTGGCATGTTCACCCCGCTGGTATTGCAGATGATTGCTGTGGGCGAAGAGACTGGTGCGGTGGATGACATGCTGGAGGAGGTGGCAGGCTTCTATGAGCGTGAGGTGAGTTATGACATCAAGAACCTGAGTGCTGCTATTGAGCCCATCTTGTTGGTGGCGGTGGGGGGCATGGTATTGATTCTCGCACTGGGTGTCTTTCTGCCTATGTGGGACCTTGGTTCGGCGGCGACCCAGCGTTAGTGATGGCTCTGTACAGCCAACATATTCAGCGTCAGCTAAGCCTGATGGAATTGGGCATGGTCACGGCCATTGTGTTGTTGCTCATCGTGGTGGGTATCCACAAGATGCGTGGACTGATGGCGCTAGCAGAACAGAGCAGCATGGAAGCGACACTGTATAACCTTCGGCAGGCACTCAGCATGACGGCTCTGAGCCGCCTGATACACCAGGATAAAGTGGGAATTGGTCAGTTGGAATACAGCAATCCCTTTGCCATCAAGCTGCGCCGATCAGGACAGGATGATGCGGTGGTTTCGCCACTCCAGCGCATGGCTAATTACTTAGGCGAGATCAATGACTCGGAGGCGGCAGATATCGCTGGAGGGAGCTGGTATTTCGATGTCCCGGAGGCCAGCCTGGTTTACCGGGTCAATCATGGCGGGTATTTCCGCAGTGCACTGCCGGGGGCTGAAAGGGCCCGCTTCCAGGTGCGGCTGAGTTATACCGATGTTAACGATAACGGTCGCTATGATCCGGAACAGGATCGTTTTTCAGCGATTCACCTGCGCCCACGCGAGTCCTACCGTTGGACTGCTACAGTGGGCACGGATGGCTAAGTAAGAATGTGTGGTGATTAAGGGTTTTTTTAAGTCCGGTGGCATAGACTGATGCCATCGAAAAAGATGGGGCTTGGCCCCGATTAAAGGAGATGGAAATGAGTAAGCAACAAGCAGGTTTCACCCTGATCGAGCTGGTAATGGTCATCGTTATTCTGGGTATTTTGGCAGCGACGGCAATCCCGAAGTTCACTGATCTGTCGACGGAAGCCCAACAGGCAGCGACCGACGGAATCGCGGGTGCCCTAGGTTCGGGCTCAGCCATCAATCTTGCGGTGCGTAGCTTGAATGTTGCCAATGGTGACGCTGTGGCAAGTTGTGGTGATATTGCAAGTACCCTGGATGGTGGTTTGCCGGCTAACTATTCGATTAGTGGCGGCATTCCCGGATGTAATGTGGTCCATACTTCTGGGGCAGCTGCAAGCTTTGTCGGACACGCTATCCCATAGGAAGCCCTGATTATTTTGTCGCCCATTCCTGGCCGGGTGGGTGCGGGGCGCTCATTATGAGCATTTCATGTGGTGTCTGAGTACCCGCCTATGTTGAGGCAAGGTCTGCGCAGATATGGCAGCGCCAGGGATTCCGCAGGTTTTAGCCTAATGGAATTGGTGATGGTTATTAGCATCACCGGTATTCTTGCCGTGGTGGCCCTGCCGCGCTTTTTCGATCGGGGGGTGTTCGACGAGAGTGGCTACTTCGAGGAAACCCTGGCGGCGGTGCGTTATGCACAGAAGGTGGCGTTGGCCTCGGGTTGCGATGTGCAGGTGAGTATCAATGCCGGTGGCTATAGTCTCAGTCGCCGTAATACTGGTTGTAGCACCGGCACCTTTAGTGTGGCTATACCCCATCCGAGCCGGGCCGGCGGCTTTGCCGCCAGTCCGCCGGCGGGGACCAGTGTGGGGGGTACAGCCAGCCTCTATTTTGACCGTGCCGGTCGGCCACGGGATCCTGGCTCCGGGAGCATTCTCGGCGCTGCTACTAATCTGTCTATCGGTGCCCTTGGTATGCGTATCGAGGCCGAGACTGGTTACTCCCATGCGCTTTAATAGCCACCGTGGTGCAAGCCTAATTGAATTGGTGATCAGTATCGTGATCATCTCGGTCGGTCTGGCTGGGATACTCGGGGTGATGAATCTCACCACTGCCAAAAGTGCCGATCCGGTGTTGCGTATGCAGGCCCTTGCCATCGCCCAGTCCTACCTGGAAGAGATCCTGCTTCGTGACTTTGCCGATCCCGATGTCGATGCTGAGGGCGCTAACCGGGAGATTTACGATGATGTGGATGATTACCATGCCCTTGCCAGCAATGGTTGTCTGAGTACCAGTGCTGCTTGCCCGGTATTAGGCAACTGTGCTTGCGATCAGTTTGGTGTCCCCATTGATGATTTGCCCAATTATACCGTCGGGGTCAGTGTGGTGGCTTCGACTCTGAATGGTGCTCCAGTACAGCGCGTGGAGGTGACCGTGAGCCACACGCGGGTGCCGGATGTGGGCCTTTCTCTGACGGGTTACCGTGCGAATTTCTAGCCTTTCAAGGCGTGCGTTCGGACGGGGGTTTACCCTTATTGAGATGGTTATGGTGATCATGATCACCGGCATCATTGCGGTGGTGGTTGGGCGCTTTATTGCCCAGCCGATCCAGGGGTTTATGGACTTGAGCCGTCGCGCGCAGCTGGTGGATGTGGCGGCAATAACGTTGGAACGCATGAGCCGTGAGATCCGCCTGGCTTTGCCCAATAGTATCCGGGTGGATGGCACGGGTCGGGTCGTTGAGTTTGCCCGTACCGTGAGTGGTGCGCGTTATCGTACGGCTGGTCCTGGTGATGTGTTGGACTTTAGCGCGAACACGGATACTTTCGACGTCCTTGGTGTGCTTCCCAACATGGCTCCTCCCGGGCTGATTGCTAGTAATCTGGGTGCAGTCCCGGGCGATTGTGCCGCTGGAACAACGGACTGCCTGGTTATCTACAACACCGGTCAGGTGGGGGCCAATTTTTATGCTCTGGATAATGCCGCTGCATTACAAATTGTGACTGCTGCGTCCGTAGGCTTCGCTCGTGCCACACCGTTTCCGCTGACCTCACCCGGACAGCGTTTTTACATTGTCGATGGGCCAGTGGCCTATCTCTGCGATCTGGGGGCAGGTTCCGTAGTGCGCTATGCGGGTCATACAGTCACTGCGCTCCAGTCTAACGTGGACAGTGCGGCTGAGCTGACGGGCGCGGGTGCTACGGGACGGTTATTGGCGGATGGGATTAGCGCCTGCAGCTTTAGTTATCAGGCGGGTACCGCTACTCGCGGAGGACTGCTCACCCTGCGTATTACGGTGTCGAATCAGGGGGAGAAAGTAGCCCTGATGCAACAGGTCCATGTGAGTAACGTGCCATGAGACAGCAGGGCTTTGCGCTGGTAAGCGCTATCTTCCTGTTGGTCGTGCTGGCGGCGCTGGGGGGTTATATGGCGAGCCTGAGTGGTACCCAGCACACTAGCGGTATGCTCTCGGCATTGGGCACACGGGCCCATTTTACTGCCCGTAGTGGCATTGAATGGGCCACCAGCGATATCGTCAACAACACGGCGTCTTCACTGACCTGCCCGGGCACAGTGGCCTTTGCCTTGGATGGCCATGCATTAAGTGTGGATTGCACCAGTCAGCCAGTCACCGAGGGTGCGGCCAACTACACGATTTATAATCTCACTGCTACCGCTAGCCGTGGCAGTCTCGGTGATCACGGCTTTGTCTCGCGACAGGTGCTCGCGACCGTAGTTTTCCCGTAGCAGATCGTCCGGCACGGCCCTGCCGTTGACCATCAGCTGCTGGGCGATTCGTTATGGCGCTATTTGCTCCTAGGCAAGTTTTTATGGGTTCCTTCCCCAGCATTTGTCAGCGGCATATTTTCCTTTTCTACCAAGATTCCTATGGCGATGAGTTGTGCCGCAAGCGCCTGATAACGGGCCTCGATCTGGGCCGTTCTCTTCACATTTCCCGCGGCCCGGTTTTGCTCGGCCAGCAGGTGGTAGTAGCGCAGCACTGCGACGCTGGGTGGATAGGGGTAATGGCTGCCAGCTTCGAGCATTGCTAGTGCCTCAGCGGCCTTTGAATCCGTTAGCAATAAACGGGCGTAGGCCACTCTAGCCGGGTAAAACAACGGATCGACTCGCAGTGACTCGGTGTAGAAATAGCCCGCTTTAGTTTTCCATTCATCCTGAGCTGGTGCCGGTATGGTTAGGTGCAGACGTGCCCGTAAAAAGTAGGAGCGGGGTGAGAGGGGGTTATTGCTCTGCGCTTTATCCAGCAGGTGCAGTGCCTCCCGATAAAGGGTGGTGCGCTGGTTAGTAGTCATTTCTCGATCGTGCTCTAACAAGGCGGTATAAATTCGAGCCTCCTCCATGAGTGAAACATGGATGTCTGGTCCATAGCGTTGAGCCTGTTTCAGGGTGGTGAGTGCCTGTCGATACTGACCTTGATTTAACAGCTGGCGGGCTTGCACGGAGAAATGAAAGGCTAGGCCAACGCTTAGTAAGTAGAGCAGTGGTACTGCGCTTCCAAGGGTAACGATGAGTCGATAGGGCTGTAATCGGAAATATTGACTGGGATGGAGCCGCCAACTGGCAGTAGGTGCTTCGGTATATACCAATTGGTGTAGCCGACCAAGGATTAGCCCGGCAAGTAGGGCGATGGGAAATACATAGAGATTAAAGGTGAAAAAGCTGTGCATCGCGGTGGCCGCCAAGGCGGCAAACAGGGCGGACGTTTCGTGTTTAATGTGCCGCTTACGGACATAGAGCAGCAGTACTGCAATGAGAAAAATGAGAAATAGCAGCAGGCCGATCAGGCCGGTCTCAATGGCCAGTTGCAGGTAGTCGTTATGGACATAAAAGCCAGCGCTGGTATCGCGAGCATGGCGGTAAGGGGGAAAAGCCAACCAGAAGGTGCCAGCCCCCCATCCCAGCCACGGGGCATCGAGAAACATACGCCAGCCGGCCTCCCAGATGACAAAGCGGCTGAGGCCGGCACTGCCAGGACTGTAGAGACTTAGCAGTCGATCGATGTTGGATGCTCCCGCCACAAAACCGAAATGGCTGGTGGCATAAGCACCGACCATTAAAAGCACAACCATTAGCGGGGCGTGGGTTGGCAAGATTTGTCGATGGGGGCGGAGCACAATGAGGCTACCGATAATAAGCACTAGGGTGGCACCACGGCTGCCCGTGAGAAAGACCGCTAGCGCGAGGATGAAAAGTACCGTTCCGTGCCATAGCGCGTTGGTGCGTCTGGCGGCGAGGGCGTGCAGTAATGTGCCCATGCCGGCGAGGGCGATGAGGTTCAAAAAAGCAGCATGGGAATTTCGATTTAAGAATACCGAGCGCGGATCCGTATGCAGATAAAGGTTCTGATATAGCGCATATACCGCCAGGCCAAGGCCGAGGCACTGGATGAAAAAAAACAGCGCCTGCCAGCGTTGCGTTGAGGGAAATAGCATCCAACTCAGGAAGGCCAGTGGCAGGGCGCCTAGCCACCAGAACATGATGACGCTGATGTACGGGGTGACGCTCCAAAATATACTCAGCCCCTGCCAGCCCCAGAACAACAGCAGGCAAAGGGTGAGTGCCGTGACGGGAAATGTAATACCGTCACGATGGCTCTCCAGCAGGCCTTTGGTCATGGCGGCCAACAGTAAGGCAATGGCAACGGCGAAATATTGGAGATGGATGCCGTTATAAGCCAGACTAACAGTGAGGGCGCTGAACAGCAGTAAGCCACTGAAAATAGCGGTTTGTTCCGGGCTTAGTCGCAATTTCTAAGCGCCTGAGAAATCCATTTGCCGCCATGCCTCATAGAGCACGATGGCTACCGCATTGGAGAGATTCAGGCTGCGATTATCAGGGCGCATGGGGATCCGTAGGCAGTGATTTTCCGGAAGCTCGGTGAGCAGTTCTGTTGGCAGTCCACGAGTCTCCGGGCCAAACAGCAGGGCATCATCGGCCTGAAAACTAAAGTCACTGTAGCGGCAGCTTCCACGAGTGGAAAAGGCTAGTAGACGGCGGGGTTTGACGGTATTTTGAAAGTGCTCAAAATCAGCATGTTCGGAAATTGTCACCCACTCATGGTAGTCGAGCCCGGCGCGTTTGAGCTTGCGGTCGTCCATGGCGAAGCCCAGTGGATGAATGAGATGGAGCGTGGCCCCGGCATTGGCGCACAGGCGTATAATGTTGCCGGTGTTGGGCGGGATTTCGGGTTGGTAGAGGGCGACGTGGAACATGGCGGTAGTTGAATCGGATAAGGCCGCGTTGGCGGTAGAATTCTGTGGGTTGAAATTGGCCACGCCGCTGGTCTTGCTCTCGGGTTGCGTGGGATTCGGCGAAGAGTACACGCGGGTTCAGGGCTTTTCCAACGCCGATGCCGGTGCAGTGTGTCTCAAAGGTACTACCTTGGAGGCGCGTCTGGGAAATCCGACCCACCGGGTCTACGAGGCCAGCAGCGGTATGCTAAATGCCATTGGGCTGCAAAACCCCGGTGCCCGGCACGTGGTGGACGGTATTCTCCCGAGTCTGGATTTTTCCGAAACCCGTTACATTGCCAATATTGCCGGTGCCACGTTGGAGCAATATGCAGAGGTTGCCCGTGTGTTCGATGATTCTCCCATCGACGCCATCGAGATCAACATTTCCTGCCCCAATGTTCGTGCCGGTGGTCAGCAGTTTGGCAATGACCCGGAAATGTCGGCACGAGTGGTCGCTGTCTGCCGGGCAGTAACTGACAAGCCGCTTATCACCAAACTCTCCCCCAATCAGACCGATATCGCCAAGTGTGCGCGCCGTTGTATTGATGCTGGCACCAGCGCCTTCTCGGTGATGAATACGCTGGCGGGTATGGCCATCAATATTGAGACTCGGCAGCCACAGTTGGGTAACAATCAGGGTGGCCTTTCCGGCCCTGCGATCAAGCCGGTGGCGCTATTGAAGGTACATCAGGTGTATCAGGTGGCCCGTCCTCATGGTGTACCGATCATCGGTCAGGGCGGGGTGCAGACAGCGGGAGATGCGATAGAGTTTATGCTCGCCGGAGCAAGTGCGGTGGGGGTGGGGACGGCACTGTTTTACGACCCACTGGTATGTCCGAAGATCAATGCAGGCCTACTGGAATATCTTGTCCGTCACGATCTTAAAAGCGTTACGGAACTCACCGGGAAATTGGTGCTTAACGGAACTCCTTAGGTAGGGCAAATGGTAGCGCCCTCTTTTCACTTTGTGGGTGAAAAGGCCTCAGGCCCGCCAGAAGCTGGGGGATAGGATCACCAGCAGGGTAAAGATCTCCAGTCGGCCAAGCAGCATGCCCAGGGACAGTAACCACTTGGCGGTATCACTAATCATGCCGTAGTTGGCACCGACATCCCCCAAGCCAGGGCCCAGATTATTCATGCTGGCGGCCACTGCCGAGAAGGCGGTGACCTGATCTAGGCCGGTGGCCATCAGGGCCAGCAGCAAGAATGAAAAGATTGCCACGTAGGTGGCAAAAAAACCCCACACCGCATCCACCACTCGATCCGGCAAGGCCGCACCGCCAACGCGGATGGGTATCTCTGCATTGGGATGGATGAGGCGGAGAATTTCGCGCATACCCTGTTTGAACAGTAGCAGTATGCGAATCACCTTGAGGCCGCCGCCAGTGGAGCCAGCACAGCCGCCGATGAAGCTGGCAAATAGCAATAGCACCGGCAGAAAGCTGGGCCACACATGGTAACCGGCTGTGGTAAAACCGGTGGTAGTGCTTATGGAAACGGCCTGGAAGATGCCGAAGCGGGCGGCGTTGAGAAAGCCGCTGAAGGTACCGCTGAAATACAAATAGAGAGTGGAAATAATCGCTAGTCCACAGAGTAAAATTAGATAAACCTTTAGTTCCTCTTCACCACGGTAGGCGCGAATAGTGAGTGTATGCCAGGCGGCGTAATGGAGAGCAAAATTTATGCCCGCTATGGTCATAAAAACCACCGCAATGGCTTCAATCAATGGGCTATCAAAGTAACCGAGGCTGGCATCATGGGTGGAAAATCCGCCGATACCCACGGTGGAGAAGCTATGTCCTATGGCGTCAAAGGGTGTCATCCCGGCCAGCCAGTAGGCCCCGGCGCAGAGGATGGTGAGGGCGAGGTAGATATACCAGAGGGCTTTGGCGGTTTCGGCGATGCGCGGGGTGAGTTTGTGATCCTTCATGGGCCCCGGGGTTTCGGCGCGATAGAGCTGCATGCCACCGATGCCGAGCAGCGGCAGAATGGCGACGGCTAACACGATGATGCCCATGCCGCCCAGCCATTGCAGGAACTGGCGATAAAACAGAATTGAGCGCGGCAGTTCATCGATGCCGGTAAGTACCGTGGCACCGGTGGTGGTGAGTCCGGATATAGATTCGAAGACGGCGTCGGCAAGACGCATATGGGGATGCTCCGCCAGCATCAGGGGCACCGCCCCCGAGAGGCTCAGTCCCACCCAGAACAGCAGCACCACGATGAAGCCGTCACGCAGTTTCAGCTCACGGCGCACCCGGCAGACTGGCAGCCAGAGGAGTATTCCACTGCCGAGAATGAGTCCGAAGGCGGTGAGGAAAGCCTCACCGGCACCGTCGGCATACCAGCGAGAAACCCCATAGGGTGCCAGCATAGTAAGGCTGAAAACCATCAGCAATAGCCCCAGAATGCGTTGTATAGCTGGTCTGCGCATGGGGATTAAAAGAAGCCGATCCCAACCTGAAACAGCTTTTCAACTTCTGATACTCGGCGCTTGTCTACCAGAAACAGAATGACGTGATCATCCGCCTCGATGATGGTTTCGTGATGCGGCATGACCACTTCATCACCGCGCACGATGGCACCAATGGTGCAGCCTTTAGGAAGTTTTAGCTGTTCGATACGTTTGCCCACCACGCGTGAGGTTTTGGTATCGCCATGGGCAATGGCCTCGATGGCCTCTGCTGCACCACGGCGTAGGGAATGGACCGCCACCACGTCACCGCGTCGCACATGGGTCAGTAGGCCGCTGATGGTGGCCTGCTGCGGCGAGATGGCGATATCCAGCATGTCGCTTTGAACCAGATCGACGTAGGCTGGCCGATTAATCAGGGCCATGACCTTGTGGGCACCCATGCGCTTGGCCAGCATGGCCGAGAGAATGTTGACCTGATCATCGTTGGTGACTGCGCAAAATACGTCTGTGCGCTCGATGTTCTCGTCTCGCAGTAGCTCTTCATCCGCCGCATCACCCTGTAGCACGATGGTGTTTGCTAGCTCATGGGAAAGCTCTTTGGCCCGCGGACGGCGGTGACAGATGAGTTTGACTTGATAGTTGTTTTCCAGCTCCAGCGCCAGCCGTTTGCCAATGTTGCCGCCGCCGGCGAGGATGATGTTACGTACCGGCTCATCCATTTTCACCAACTTGTGAATGAGTACAGCGATATGTTCCCGAGCGGCCAGAAAGAAGACTTCATCGTCGGCTTCCAGTTCGGTATCGCGTTTGGGGATAATGGATTCCCCTTGGCGGAAGATAGCGGCGATACGCATCTCAATTTCGGGGACCAGTGCCGAGATGGATTTCAGTTTATGCCCGACCAGGGCACCTTCGTGATAAACCTTAACAGCCACCAGCCGCACCTTGCCGCCGGCAAAATCCATTACCTGCAGGGCGCCGGGTGTTTCAATCAGGCGCTGGACGGCGTGGGTCACCAGTTTTTCGGGGCTGATGATTACGTCGATTGGCAGTGCTTCCTGGCAGAATAAGGCCTTTTCGCTGGCAAATTCCGGTGCCCGAATGCGGGCAATTTTTGTCGGGGTATGAAAGCGCGTGAAGGCCACCTGACAGGCGATCATATTGGTCTCGTCACTA
Source organism: Gammaproteobacteria bacterium (assembly GCA_021773645.1). Taxonomy (GTDB): domain Bacteria; phylum Pseudomonadota; class Gammaproteobacteria; order HK1; family HK1; genus JAJFJV01. The sequence continues at coordinate 14,477 of JAJFJU010000026.1, read as the reverse complement.
TCCGTAACGGCCACCAACATATCGGCATCTTCTGCACCCGCTTGCTCGAGGATATGCGGATAGGCGGCGTGTCCACGTACGGTGCGCAGATCGAGGTGATCCTGGAGCAGACGCAGTTGCTCCCCGTCTTCGTCTACTACAGTAATGTCGTTGGCTTCATTGGCGAGGCTGGCGGCCAGCGAGCTGCCTACCTGTCCCGCACCGAGAATGATGATTTTCATGGTTGGAAAAGCACCCCTGATAACGCCCAGCGGGCATTCTGCGAAAATAGCATGGGAAAGTCCAAGTACTGGGAGATTCAGCTACGGCGCTGGATGCCGAGGCTGCGCAATTTGCGATAAAGGTGAGTGCGTTCCAGACCACTGCGCCTCGCCGCCTCGCTGATGCTGCCTCCGGCCTCTAGTAGTTGTTGTTCCAGATAGCTGCGCTCAAAGTTTTCCCTCGCCTCTTTCAGGGGAATTCCCAGATCGGGGCTGACGGCATTGACGGCGGCATCACGTCCCTCTCCCAAGGCCTGGTCTACCTCAGGAGCATCTATTTCCGGACCGCTGCCGAGGATCAACAGGCGTTGTACGATATTGCCTAACTCACGGATGTTGCCGGGCCAGGGATAGTGGCGCAGGCGATTTTGTGCGGCCACACTAAAGTGGCGATAAGGGAGCTGTTCACGGACGGCGAGTTGGTTGACGTAGTACTCCAGCAGTTCCGGGATATCTTCGGCGTGCTCTCGCAGCGGAGGTACGGTTAGTGGCAACACATTCAGATGGTAGTAGAGATCCTCACGAAAGCGCCCGTTCTTGACCTCTTGGGCAAGATCCCGGCGGGTGGCACTGATGAGTCGGATATCCACCTTCACTTCCTCACTGCCACCACTGCGCAAAAAACTGCCGTGTTGCAGGGCCCCGAGCAGCTTGACCTGGGTTTCCTCATCCATGTCGGCAATATCCGAGAGCAGTACGGTACCGCCGTTGGCTTGCTCCAGGGAGCCAAAATGAATTTCGCCATCTGTTTCACTGCCGAATAGCTCTGTGAGTACGTTGGCGTTGCCCTTGCCAGCCACCGCCACGCGCACATAAGGGCCGTTACGGCGGGCGCTTTGTTGGTGTAGATAGTGGGCGCAGATCTCCTTGCCGCAGCCTGCTTCACCACTTAATAGCACCGGGGTGTCATGGTTTCCCATACGCTGTACTTGGCTGCGTAGCTGCGCCATGGCCTCGCTGTGGCCAATGGGTTCAGCGAGGCTATCACCAGCCCCCTTAAGGCCAAGGTTCTCCTGGACAAGAAGAGTGTTTTCCAGGGCGTGGCGGACGGTGAGTAGCAATTTGGCTAGGGAGAGGGGCTTTTCGAGGAAATCGTAGGCCCCGTGACGGGTCGCCTCTACCGCAGTTTCTACCGTGCCGTGGCCCGACATCATGATCACCGGGGGATTGGATTGGCCGCTTTCGGTCCATTCCCGCAATAGGCTGATGCCGTCGGTATCGGGCATCCAGATATCCAGCAGGATGAGATCCGGGCGGCGAGCCTGACGGGCCTCGCGGGCCGCAGCGGCATTTTCCGCTACCACGACTTCATAGCCTTCATCCTGAAGAATTTCTTGTACCAGTAGCCGGATGTCCGGCTCGTCGTCCACCACCAGTATATGAGCACTCATGCTTCAGCCTTTAACTTTGTTGTTAGGTGGCTTAAGGGAAAACGCAGGACGATGCTTGCGCCCCCCTCAGAATTATTTTCTGCCCACACCATGCCACCGTTCTCCTCGACGATCTTCTTGACGATGGCAAGGCCGAGGCCGTTGCCTTTGGTTTTGGTGGTGACATAAGGTTCAAACGCTTGGGCCAGCAGATCCTCGGAAAAACCACTGCCCTGATCGCGGACGCGCAATTCGACACCAACTTGATTGTTGTGGGCGTAGCGCTCGACCTCGATGCTTATCTCCGTTGCATCGTTATTCGTATCCGCCTCCAGGGCATTGCGTACGAGGTTGTGCAGCACTTGCCGGAGGCGGTCCGGGTCAGCCTCTATCAAGGGTAAGTCTTTTTCAATATGACAGTGGACGGTGGTGCCGGCGCGATTGCTGCGGTAGAGCTCGGTGACGTCATTTACCAGGCTACCGAGATCGAGGGTGCAGGGGTGGCTTTGCGGGCTGCGAGCATAGCTGGAGAAGGCGTTAACCATACCTTTTAATGCCTCCACCTGCTGCACGATGGTGTGGGTGAGACGGTCCAGAGTGGCACCTTGTTCTTCCTCAAGAATGGGCAGGTATTTCTGTCGCAGGCGCTCGGCGGAGAGCTGAATCGGGGTGAGGGGGTTTTTAATCTCGTGAGCCAGACGGCGTGCCACCTCACTCCAGGCGGCATTCCGTTGGGCCTGGACCAGCGCGGTAATATCCTCGAAGACGATGACATGTCCGGGTGAGGGACCGTCCACGCTGGTTAGCGGAGTGCCTCGGCACATGAGTACCTGGCGGGCACTTTCACCCTGCAAGATGATTTCCTCGCTCCAGTCTGCGCTTCGTGCCTCCAGCTTCTCCTGTACGCTTTCTACCAGCCCAACTATGTGGGGATAGCGTTGTGCAAGCGCCGTCAGACTAAGGCCTTCCTGGCCACGTAATTCGAGGTCTAAGATTTGCCCTGCCCGCTGGTTTGCGGTGTGCAGCTGGCCTTGTTGATCTAGGGTCAGCACGCCGGCAGACATATGACTCAATATGGCCTCAAGATAGCTTCGTTGTTCTTCTACCTGCTGCTGGCTAAGGCGGGTTTCGTCGCGGGCGCGGCCAAGCTTTGCGGTCATATCATTGAAGGAATCCACCAGAAAGCCAATTTCATCGCTACCGGAGCCGGGTAGTCGGGTGCCGTAATCACCACCGGCCACTGCACGGGTACCGCGGGCAAGATCCCGTAGTGGGGCCACTAAGCGGTGGGCGGAATAAAAGGCTGCCCAAATGGCCCCCAGCACGCTGAGTAGTAACACCAGCGACAGGGTGAGAATGAAACTAAGCTTTAGCGGTTTGCGCAGGTAGGCGAGCTCACGATATTGCGCAAAGGCCGACTGCACTTCATTGGCCAACTCATTAAGCCGTGGGGTAACCGGGAACAGGGCCTGGAGCAGCAGTGCATTCTCGGTGGTTGAGGCGTTGGGCAGGGGCAAAATGACGCGGATATGCAGCCCGACATCGGCAATGGGGTCGAGCCCCATATAACGTCCGGTTTGGCGCAATTGCAGCAAGATCGCCTCCTCAGGCAGGTGCGGCAGGATAGCGGTGGGGTCGGCGCTACTCATGGCGATAACCTGCTGCGCGGTGGCCATCAGCACCAGCTCTGAGGCATCGCGGCGGCGGCGCACCTCATTGAGTTGTCCAGCGATGAATTCCCGTGGTGCGAGACTGAGCTCTTCGGCCATGAGTTTGGTCTGCTTAAGGCGTTCTCGCATGCGATTATCGAGGGCGCTACGGCTCAGTTCGAGTGAGCTTTCCAGAGCATTTTCAATGCGCACATCGAACCAGCTATCGATGCCACGCTGGAGGAATTGCAGGGAGAAGGCATAGAGCACGATAACCGGTGTCAGGGATAGCAGCATGAACATCGCCACCAGGCGCATGGTGAGTTGGGCACCGCCGACCCGTTGACGCACTTGACGTAGCAGGCTGAACAGCTTCCAGCTGATGAGGAAGGCGAGAAATAGTATCGCCAGGGCGTTGGCCAGAAATAGCAGTAAGTAGAGCTCACCAAAGCGCGCAGAATTTTGAGTGGCCTCGCTCATGAGGAACAGCGAGCTGAGGATCAGCAGCACCAGGAAAATAGCCGGACTGGATCCCCCTAGCCAACGCCTTATAGCCGTTGTCATGGCAGTTGTAATGGCCATTGATACCAGGCGCTCTTCATGCGCCATGTCGGGCTGAGGTAGGCCACCAGGCGCAGCGGTGCGGGCAGTGCTGCAATGTCGAGGCGTAAGCGTAGGCGGCCAAAATAGTGCTGGCTAGCTTTGAGCAGGGTCCGATCAATGAGTGGAAAATCCTGCAAGTTGCCGAGGGTCTCCAAGGCATCCACCAGTAGCCGAAATCCTGTGGTGACCCCGGTGCTCAGATTCTTCAATAGATATTGCTGGCTCAGAGCATGAAATTTCAGTTGGTAGCGTGTGTTTATCCGGGCGATGCGCTTCGGCCACAGCAATTTGCGTTGGCGTAATACCTCAGTCTCCAGGCTGATGGTTAGCGGCACTCCATTCTCCAGTGCCTCCAGGCTTTCTTTGCTGAGATTGAGCTTGGCCTGGGCATTGAGTAAATAGACATCATTCGCCAATCGGGTGTCGGCTTGGTGGATGCTGAAGGCTTGGGCTGTCGCTGCTTGGCTTAGCAGGCATAGGGCACAGAAACAGCTCCAGACCAGGGTATTTCCATGGCGCATATCAGGGGCTTGGCTGGCCGTTTTTAGTGTTTTTGGAAGCGTGCATAAAAGAATCCGTCCATGCCGTCCTCTGCGGGAAGAATTTGTCGCCCAGGTGCCTTGGCATGTCCCCAGCTGGCATCGATGATTTGTACCTTGGCGTCGCTATGTAGCGTTGCGAAGTCGTGTGCAAGTTGCTGATTTTCCGCTGGCAGTATGGAGCAGGTAGCGTATAGCAGCACCCCGTCATGGGCCAGCAGGGGCCATAGAGCTTCCAGCAGTTGATGCTGTTTATGGGCCAAGCGTGGGATATCACCGGCGCGGCGCAGCACCTTGATGTCGGGGTGTCGGCGGATTACGCCAGTTCCCGAGCAGGGCGCATCTATCAGGATCCGATCGTAGGGCTCGCCGTCCCACCAATCGGCTGTCTGAGTGGCATCGGCACAGCGTATGTCTGCTGCAAGCTGCAAGCGTTGCAGGTTTTCTTGCAGCCGTGGGATGCGCTCCGGATCGCATTCCAGGGCGGTGAGAGTTTTGATGGCGGGGGCATATTCCAAGAGATGGGCGGTTTTTCCTCCCGGTGCGGCACAGGCATCGAGTACCCGCTGCCCGGCTTGTGGATCGAGCAATGGTGCCGCTAGCTGGGCGGCGGCATCTTGCACCGAAACATCGCCTTCGGCAAAGCTGGGCAGGGCCTGGACGGCACAGGCTTCATCCAGATGAATGGCGGTCTCGGCGTATTCTGCGGCGTGGCCACTGTGGCCAGCGGCGGCCAATTGCTCCAGATAGTATTCACGGCTCTGGCGCTGGAGGTTGACCCGCAAGGTCATGGGGGCGCGGGCCAGATTGGCCTGTAATACCGCCTGCCAATGCTCTGGCCAGGCCTTTTTGGTGGCGTCGATCAGCCAGGCCGGATGGGCCAGCGCCGCTACCGGCTTGCTTTTGATGCCGGCGACTATGCTTTCTTGATCGCGCTGCAGACCACGCAGAATGCCGTTGACGAAGCCCTTGGCCCAGCCTTTACCCAGGGTTTCGGCCAGAGCAACCGTTTCCGCAACCACCGCATGAGGGGGAATGCGGGTATGCAGCAGTTGGTAGATTCCGAGCAGCAGGACGATGCGCAGATCACGATCGCGTGCCTTGATGGGGCGATGGACGCACTGCCCGATGATCGCCTCCAGTTGTGGCAGCCAGCGCAATACCCCGTGGCAGAGTTCCCCGGCGAGTGCTTGTTCCCGTGGATCGGTCAGTGTAGTGGTCCGTTGGGCTAATGTCCGGGACAGGGAATGCCCCTCGTGGAGGACCTCTAGCAGGGCACGCAGGGCGAAGCCACGGGCGCGGAGTACGGTTTTTTTTCGGGCCATTTTCGGACTCAGGTCTCGATATACGGTGGGTGTGAGGGCTTGGAACTATCCAAGCTGTTCACCAATGGTTATGGGACAGGCATTGAGATAGTCGCTGGCTTTTAGTGCGCGTCCGCCGGGGCGTTGCACCGTCTGTAGCCGTAGCAGACCATCGCCAGTAGCCACATCAATGCCCTCAGCGGAGGTCGCGATGACCGTTCCGGGCGTATTGTTTGTGTCGTCTGAGATGTGCTTTGCCTGCCATATTCTAAGGCGTGTCTGTTCCCGGGTGGTATAGGTCACAGGCCAGGGATTGAAGGCGCGAACCCGGCGTTCCAGGGTGGTTGCGGGCAGGGTCCAGTCCAATTCACCCTCTTGCTTGCTAAGACGCTCGGCGTAGTTGGCCTCGGCATTATCCTGCGGGCTGGGTTGCAGTTGCGCACCGCCCAATTGCTCCAGGGTGGTATTCAGGGTCTCGATGCCTAGCTGGGCCAGTCGATCATGCAGACTGCTGGCGGTGTCGGTGGGGGCAATGGGGCAGGGGGCGAGGGCGAGGATGTCGCCGGTATCGAGTCCCTTATCCATTTGCATGATGGAGATCCCGCTTTCTTCATCACCGGCTAGTAGCGCGCGCTGAATCGGTGCCGCGCCACGCCAGCGTGGCAATAATGAGGCGTGTACATTGATGCACCCGTAGCGAGGCAGTTCCAGTACGGCGGGTGGCAGCAACAGACCGTAGGCGGCAACTATCAGTGCATCGGGCTTGAGAGCCGCAAGTTGGCGCTGGATTGCTTCATCTTTCAAAGTTTGCGGCTGCAGAACCGGGATGCCGTGTAGCGTCGCAAGTTGTTTCACCGGGCTGGGTCGTGGCTTGCGGCCGCGTCCTGCCGGTCGATCGGGTTGGGTTAGCACCGCCACGATGCGATGATCCGTGTTGAGCAGGCCAGCGAGAATGGTGGCAGCAAAATCTGGCGTGCCGGCAAATATCAGGGAGCGAGCTTGGTTCATAGTGAATGAGCTTTCAGGATTTTTCCCGGCGGCGCTTTAGCGCCTGTTTACGGATCCTTGAGCGCTTGAGGCCAGAGAGATAGTCGACAAAGAGTTTTCCATCAAGATGGTCAATTTCATGTTGTATGCAGTGACTAAGAAAACCCTTGGCCTCGAATTCTACCGTTTTCCCCTCACGATCCCGCCCCCGCACGCGCACACTTTCGGCTCGCGTGACTGCTTCATAAACCCCTGGCACTGATAGGCAGCCTTCCTCACGTTCAGAAATTCCGTCTGTAGACAGGACCTGCGGATTGAACAGGCATTGTGGTGTGTCTCTAGTCTCGGAGATATCGAATACGATAAGTTGCTTAGCTATTCCAACTTGAGTAGCGGCCAGGCCAACACCCGGCGCTGCGTACATGGTCTCAAGCATATCGTCCACAAGGCGGCGGTGCTCATCATCGATGGTAGTAACGGCGCGCGCCTTATCGCGTAATCGTGGGTCGGGAAAGTGCAGGATTGGGAGTATAGCCATGGGTAAATTTCGGATATTCGATGTCTAACCGCTCACTATACTGGAGTATGGCGCGTTGATGAGCATGAAAACGATTACTGCGTGTGCCGTGTTAGTGAGATCCAATCCCCGTTCTTTTCTTGAAATTTCAGTGTAATATGGCCTATATTTAGACCATTATGGTAAGTGTGGATAGGTTTTATACACAGTTGCTGATTGTCGTTTTTGGGGGGAGACCATGTCTTTAAAGAAGATCCTTGTCCTGTGGTGGTGCCTTTTCCTGGCCTCGGGAGCAGTCCTGGCCGACACTCTTGCCCTGAATCCGACGCATCCAGAGCGCTATATTGTCGTAAAGGGTGACACGCTTTGGGATATTTCCGAGCGCTTTTTAACCGAGCCGTGGCGCTGGCCGGAGATCTGGGAGGTTAATCCCCAGATTCGGAATCCCCATCTCATTTATCCGGGTGATGAAATTTCCCTGAGCTATAAAGATGGCAAACCGGTCCTGCGGGTTCATCGGCGTGGCCGTCCCACGGTTAAGCTTTCTCCGGGCGCGCGGACCCTGCCACGGGAAAGCGGCGCTATCCCCACCATTCCCATCGATGCTATTAAGCAATTTCTCAGTCGTCCGAGGGTAGTGGCGGAAGGGGAGCTTGATGCGGCACCGTACATCGTTTCCGTGGGGAAGGAGCATTTGGTAGCCGGTAAGGATCATTCGGTTTATGTGCGTGGCGTCGAGGATGCTGAGGCGGTGCGTTACGCAGTGCTACGCAGTGGACCGGCGTATACCCAGACGGTGGCGGGCAAGGAAGAGATCCTTGGGTACGAAGCTGTACACGTGGCTGATGCACTGGTAGAGCGAGCCGGCGATCCAGCCACCATGCGCTTGACCTCCTCCTCCCGGGAAGTCCGCATTGGTGACCGCTTGCTTCCTGTACAGGACGAGAGGGCCGATCAAAACTTCATGCCGCGGGTACCGGATTCATCCCTCAACGGTGAAATTATTGCGGTGCTTGATGGGGTAACTCAGGTGGGGCAATATCAGGTGGTAGTGCTTAATCTAGGGGAGCGTGAAGGCATTGAAGTAGGACATGTCATGGCGGTTTACCAGCGCGGCATCAAGGTTAAAGATCCCTATGCGGTTGCGGAGGTCAGAGAGGACCTCAATACCGTTAAGGCAACGGACCCAGATCAGCAAGGTGGGGCCGCGGGTTTATTCGCTTCCGTTGATCGTGTGGTACAGAGTATTCATCAGGCCCTGACTCCGGAGAGTAAGGAGAATCAGGTGCATCTCCCCGAGGAACGTGCGGGCATATTGATGGTTTTTCGGCCTTTTGAACGAGTCAGTTACGCCTTGGTGATGGATGCGATTCGGCCCATGCATATTGCCGATAAGGTGCGTAATCCCTAGCCGACTGCCGAATAATTATCAGGCAACGCTATCGCTTCTAATTAGCTCGGCCAGAATGGTCTTTCCCGCTTGCTGCAAGGACGCAGGATGCCAAAACGATATCTTAAATCTGACCGCGTGATGATGGTGGTGCTTTGAAATACTGGTTGGCGCTGCATCGTATTCCTGGCATTGGAAGCCGTCGCTTTGCCACTTTGCTGGCACATTTTGAATCCCCCCAAGCGGTTTTTCAGGCGCGTTCGGCCGAGCTGCAGAAATTGCGTATCGGGGCTGAAAGTATTGCTGCTATCCAACATCCAGATTGGCAGGCGGTGGAGCAAGATCTCCAATGGCTGGCACTTCCCCGGCACCATCTGCTTACCCTGAAGGACTTAACTTATCCCCCTTTGTTGCGTGAGATTGCCGATCCACCTCCCCTGTTATTTATCAATGGTCATCCCGAAGCCCTGCACTCGGTACAAATCGGCATCGTGGGGGCCAGAAATCCCACCGTGGTGGGGCGCGAAACCGCCCATTCCTTTGCCCGAAAACTGGCCCAGAGTGGCCTAACCATAACCAGCGGATTGGCGCGCGGCATTGATGCCGCGGCACATCGCGGAGTGTTGGCGGTAGCGGGTGAAACGGTGGCGGTAACTGGTTGTGGGCCGGATCGTATTTATCCAGCTGCCCATAGAGAGTTGGCCGAGGAGATCGCCGAAAGCGGTGCGGTGGTCTCTGAATTTTGCGTGGGCACGCCACCATCGGCATCAAATTTTCCTCGCCGCAATCGTATCGTCAGTGGTCTCTCCCTTGGCGTCCTGGTGGTGGAGGCGGCGGAACGCAGTGGTGCGTTGATTACCGCTCGTCTGGCCGGTGAGCAGGGGCGGGAGGTCTTTGCCATCCCTGGTTCCATACATAGCCCGCTGGCCCGTGGCTGCAATCGCTTGATTCGGGATGGTGCCAAGCTGGTGCAGACCGAAAACGATGTGCTCGAGGAGATTGCGGATCAAGCTCGTGGACTATTAGAGGCGTCCAGCACCCCTGAAATGCCAGCAGACAATCGGCCGGATGAACCCTTGGATCCTGACTATCTGCAGTTGTTGGAGGCCTTGGGATATGAACCTACGCCCATTGATATATTGGTGGAGCGCACTGGATTGACGGCCGATATGCTTTCCTCCATGCTGTTGCGCCTCGAATTACAGGGTACCGTCGCGTGTGCGGCCGGTGGCGTCTACAGCCGCTGTACACAAGGGAAATAATTGATGAAAGAAAATGTTTTGGATGTCCTCATGTACCTCTTTGAGCACTATATGGATGAAGAGGTGAATGTGGATTCCGACGAGGAAGTGCTGCGCCAGGAACTGAGCCATGCGGGTTTTCCGGAAGGGCAGATCAGCAAGGCCTTTGCTTGGCTGGAGGATCTGCACGAGCAACCGGAGGCCTTCCCTCATGGTTCTCAAAAACAGAGCCAGGCGATGCGGATCTATACCTCGGAGGAGGCAGATAGGCTGGATGTTGAGGGCCGTGGTTTTCTGCTTTTCCTGGAGCAGGTCGGGGTGCTGGACCCGGTCGCTAGGGAGTGTGTGATCGCTAAGGCTATGGCGCTTGAGGTAGAGGATTTTGATCTTGAGCAACTCAAATGGGTGGTGCTGATGGTGCTGTTTAATCGCCCCGGTAGTCGTGAGACCGCGCACTGGATGGAGGATTTGGTTTTCTCCGGCAGCGGCAGCATGCATTAGCCGCGACAGCACTCCGCTGTTTCCTCGGCAAGACCAAAGCAGCTCATCAATCAGAGCTGCCTCATTTTTTCGTATCGGCACTCGGACCTGAAGCACCTCGCGCCATTTATAGCGCTATGTAGGGACGATACCCACACTTATGAAGAGCACACGTTAAAGAATGGCCAAGCAATTACTTATCGTAGAGTCGCCGGCAAAGGCGCGGACCATCAAAAAATATCTCGGCAAGGGCTTCGAGGTGATGGCCTCTTATGGGCATGTGCGGGATCTGCGCCCTAAAGAAGGAGCCGTTGACCCGGATGATGGCTTTGCCATGCATTACGAGGTCATCGATAAGAGCGAGAAACATGTCTCCGCTATAGTTCGAGCGGCTAAAAAAGCCGAGGAAATTTATCTCGCAACTGACCCGGATCGCGAGGGCGAGGCGATTTCATGGCATCTGGTGGAGATCCTTAAGGAGCGCAAGGCGCTAGAGGACAAACTGGTGCGGCGGGTGGTGTTTCACGAGATCACCAAGCGCGCGATCCTGGAGGCCATGGAGGCTGCGCGTGAGCTGGCAGCCGATTTGGTCAATGCCCAGCAGGCGCGCCGGGCGCTGGATTATCTGGTGGGTTTCAATCTCTCGCCGCTGCTGTGGAAAAAAATTCGGCGCGGTCTGTCTGCCGGGCGGGTACAAAGTCCCGCGTTGCGGATGATCGTTGAGCGTGAGGAAGAGATAGAGCGTTTTGTGGCGCGTGAGTATTGGACCGTTGAGGCGGATCTTTCTCGTTCAGAGCAGGGCTTTCTGTCCAAGCTACATACCTATCAGGGCGACAAGCTCAGCCAGTTCAGCCTGGAAAATGAGACCCAGACGCTGGCAGTAGAGAAAACGTTGCGTGAGTTGGCCGACGGCAAGTTGTTGGTCAGCGAGGTAAAGAAACGCAAACGCCGGCGTAACCCGGCACCTCCTTTTACCACCTCAACCATGCAGCAGGAGGCGGCGCGCAAACTAAGTTTCACCGCCCAGCGCACCATGCGGGTGGCGCAGCAACTGTACGAAGGCATCCAGACTGATGACGGCCCGACGGGTCTAATCACCTATATGCGTACCGACTCGGTCAATCTCGCCCAGGAAGCGGTGGAGGAGATTCGCAGCTTCATTGGCAGTGAGTATGGCGCGGAGGATGTGCCCAAGAGTCCGCGGTCTTTCAAAACCAAGGCGAAGAACGCACAAGAGGCCCATGAAGGGGTCAGGCCCACTTCGGTATTGCGTCGACCCAAGGATCTCAGTGCTGCCCTGACTGCCGAGCAACTCAAGCTCTATACCTTGATCTGGAAGCGGGCGGTGGCCTGTCAGATGGAAGTGGCGGTGATGGATACCGTTACCGTCACCTTGGATTGTGGCGAGGGCAACCAGTTTCGCGCCGTCGGTTCTACCATCGTTTCCGCTGGCTTTCTGAAGGTTTATGAAGAGGGCAGCGATAACGCTCCGTCGACCTCTGGCAAGGAGAATCGGTTGCCGCCGCTGGAAAAGGGTGATGAGGTCGATCTATTGGAAATACGGCCTATCCAGCACTTTACCGAGCCACCACCGCGTTTTTCGGAGGCCAGTCTGGTAAAGACCCTGGAAGAGTACGAAATCGGTCGGCCTTCCACTTATGCCAGCATCATCTCTACGCTGCAGCAGCGCGAATACGTCACTTTGGAGAAGCGCCGCTTCCAGCCTACCGATGTGGGGCGAGTAGTGAGTCGCTTTCTCACCGAGCATTTTACCCCCTATGTGGATTACAAATTCACCGCCGGGTTGGAGGATGAGCTGGATGCCATCTCCCGTGGGGAAAAGGAATGGGTGCCAGTGCTAAAAAGCTTCTGGGGCGATTTTAAAAAACGTGTAGACGACAAGACCGAGAGCGTAAAGCGCAGCGATGTAACGCAGGAAAAGATGGACGAGAAATGCCCGCGTTGTGAGAGTCCTTTGTCCATTCGTCTCGGTCGGCGCGGGCGTTTTATCGGTTGTACTGCTTATCCCGAATGCACCTATACCCGCAATCTGGGGGATGATGCGGATGGGGATAACAATAACGATGAGCCCGAGATCGTGGAAGGCCGGCAGTGTCCGAAGTGCGAATCTCCGTTGGCCATCAAGCGTGGACGTTACGGCAAGTTTATCGGCTGTACCGCCTACCCGAAATGCAAACACATGGAGCCGCTGGAGAAACCGCGGGATACCGGTGTGCTGTGCCCGGAGTGCAGCAAGGCAAATCTGCTGGAGCGCAAATCCCGGCGTGGCAAGATTTTTTATTCCTGCGCCCGCTACCCCGAATGCAAATATGCGGTTTGGAATGAGCCGGTGGCGGAGCCCTGTCCCGATTGTAGCTGGCCACTACTGACTATAAAGACCACCAAACGGCGAGGACGGGAGAAAGTGTGTCCGCAGAAGGAATGTTCCTACAGCTTATCGTTGGAGGATAAGGAGGCTGGAGAGGAATCCTCTAGCTGAGTAGGAGCTGAAAGCGAGTATGCACGATCGTTTGAAAAGGGTGCGCCGTGCCTTTCTGGAGATCCAGCAGGCCATTTGCACCGGGCTTGAGCAGGAAGATGGTTCCGGCACTTTTGATGAAGACCGATGGTCTCGCCCCGAGGGTGGGGGTGGTCGTTCTCGTGTGCTAACCGAGGGTGGGGTTTTCGAGCAGGCCGGGGTTAATTATTCCCGGGTTTCCGGTACCCATCTACCCGCCTCGGCGACCGCCCATCGGCCAGAGTTGGCGGGGCGCTCCTTTCAGGCTATTGGGGTGTCGTTGGTGGTACATCCCCGTAATCCCTACGTGCCTACCACTCACTGCAATATCCGTTTTTTCTTGGCCGAGAAACCCGGCGCCGAGCCGGTATGGTGGTTCGGCGGTGGCTTTGATCTCACCCCCTACTATGCTGTCCCGGAGGATGTGATCAGCTGGCATCAGGCGGCACGGGATATCTGTGTACCCTACGGTGAGGACGTGTATCCACGCTACAAACAGTGGTGTGATGAGTATTTCTATCTGCCACATCGTCAGGAGCAGCGCGGGGTCGGAGGGCTGTTTTTTGATGATCTCAATGAATGGGGATTTGAGCGAAGTTTTGAGTTCGTGCGCGCTATAGGCAACGGCTTTCTACCCGCCTACCAAGCCATAGTGCAGGGCCGCAAGACCATGCCCTATGGTGAGCGGGAACGGGATTTTCAGCTCTATCGTCGTGGGCGCTACGTGGAATTTAATCTCATTTACGACCGCGGTACCCTGTTTGGGCTACAGTCAGGCGGTCGGGTGGCATCTATCTTGATGTCTCTTCCTCCGCTGGTGAAGTGGGGCTATGACTGGCAACCGGAGCCAGGTACCCCTGAGGCCCAACTGGGCTCGGAATTTCTACAGCGTCGGGATTGGCTGGCGACAGCAAAAGTGCCCCCGGAAACTTCGTTGGAATAACCTCGTTTTACTACTGCATTCGTCTTGACAGGCGGTCCTCTCTCAAACAAAATACGCTGCTTGCTTTTTGGAGGGGTTCCCGAGTGGCCAAAGGGATCAGACTGTAAATCTGACGGCTCAGCCTTCGGAGGTTCGAATCCTCCCCCCTCCACCATTGAACCTGAGTTAGGTGGTGGATCCAGATTCAGGCGGGTGTAGTTCAATGGTAGAACTTCAGCCTTCCAAGCTGAATACGTGGGTTCGATTCCCATCACCCGCTCCAGGTTTCGGCCTAGCTAAAGCATGGTTTTTTCTGCCCATATAGCTCAGTCGGTAGAGCACTTCCTTGGTAAGGAAGAGGTCATCGGTTCAAATCCGATTATGGGCTCCATATTTTTTGTGTGTTGTAAAACAGGGTTGTAGGTAGGTTTCTGCAAATCCTGGTACTCATGGGTTGTATGACAGCCTAATTTTAATACTGCGGGGAGGCCATTAAATGTCGAAGGAAAAATTTGAGCGGACTAAACCGCACGTAAACGTCGGAACCATCGGTCATGTTGACCATGGCAAGACCACGCTAACGGCGGCCATGACCAAAGTGTTATCGCTGACCCATGGTGGTGATGCCAAGGCCTTTGACGAGATTGATAATGCCCCGGAAGAACGCGAGCGCGGCATCACCATTGCCACCGCCCAC
>JAJFJU010000025.1 GCA_021773645.1 Gammaproteobacteria bacterium | reverse complement strand
GTGGCAAAAACATCAAGAAGATACAAGAGGAATCATCGTCACGAGTAGAAATAGAAGAAGATGGAACCATAGTAATTTCAGCGGCTACTCTTGAATCAGTAGAACTTGCGAAGACCTATATTAGGGGGCTTACAGATGATGCTGAAGTAGGGAAAATTTACAATGGTAAAATCGTCTCAGTCAAAGAGTATGGTGTATTTGTTGAAATCATGCCGGGTAAAGAAGGTCTGGTGCATATTTCTGAGCTTTCTAATGATTATATTGAGAAAGTAGAAGATGTGGTAAAAATGGGTGACGAAGTTAAGGTAAAACTGATAGGTATAGATGATCAAAAAAGACTGAAGCTTAGCAGAAAAGCTGCTCTTAAGGACGAAAGTGCTGCTCAAACTAGTACATAAATAGTTGAATAATATTACGACTTGTTTCTATATTAAATCATGGGGATTTTTTTATAGGAGGAAATATAAGAAAGAAAATAAATGAGTCTTTTCTTAGCAAGTCATTATTTTATATGTTTGTGAAATGTACTATGTAAATAAGGAGTAGAAATGACAAAGAAGGGTACGGTAAAGTGGTTTGATGTGAAAAAAGGCTTTGGGTTTATTCAACAAGAAGATGGAAGCGATGTATTTGTTCACTACTCGAATATCTCCGGGAGTGGCTTCAAAGTATTAGAAGATGGGGAGAGTGTAGAATTTGAAGTTGTAGAGGGTAATAAGGGGTTACAAGCCCAAAATGTTATGAAAGTTGAAGAAGCAAAGGTATAAACCTCTGTTTTTTTATAAATCAAAGCTAGGAAAGTAAATAAATATATGCTTTCCTAGCTTATTTTTTTTGAGTATATTCTAAGGGATTGGAAGGTATGTCAGAGAATAATTTTGA
The DNA here is from genome assembly GCA_021773645.1 of Gammaproteobacteria bacterium. Lineage (GTDB taxonomy): Bacteria > Pseudomonadota > Gammaproteobacteria > HK1 > HK1 > JAJFJV01. Next base: position 8,376 of record JAJFJU010000025.1, on the reverse strand, counting down.
TTCTGGTGAATTAAATTATCTTAATATATTAGCTGCTGGTTTGGTACATGAAATAAAGAATCCTTTAAACGCGATAAGTATAAATTTACAATTGCTGAATGAAGATTTACAAGATTTAAACTCAGAGAGAGACATGAAAATGTCAAGTAGGGTTCAACTGTTACAGAAGGAAGTTTGTAGATTGGATAGTATTCTTAGTGATTTCCTGCGATTTGCCAAAAGACCTGTACTTCATTTCGAGGAATGTGATATTAATGGAATTATAGAAAGTGTGCTGGACTTTGTTGGTCCTGAAGCCATGCAGAATTCTATCAGGATACTGAAAAGTTTTGATACAAAATTGCCAAAATGTAATTTGGATAGTAACGCAATAAAGCAAGCCTTACTAAACGTAATTCTTAATGCGCAACAAGCGATGTCAAATGGAGGAGAACTTATAGTAAGGACTTATCAAAACGGTGAGAATGTTTTTATAGATATTACCGATACCGGTGTTGGCATTCAAAAAAACAAAATTGATAAAATATTTCAAGTGTACTATTCAACAAAAAAAACGGGAACTGGTCTTGGGTTACCTACTGTTAAAAGAATCATCGAGGAAAACAAAGGTACTATCAACATACGTAGTGAAGATGGTAAAGGGAGTAGTTTTTTAATAAAGTTACCTGTTAATAGCAAGTCTAAAGAAAAGTAATATTGTGATGGATGCAAATATTTTAATAATTGACGATGAAAAAGATCAGGCTGAAGCTATCGCAGAAAGCTTGAGAAATGTTGGATATACATGTTCAACGGCTGTGAGTGGTAATAATGTGCTTGATATAATCAAAAGAGATGGGATAGATGTAGTTATTACAGATTTGGTTATGCATGAGATAGATGGGATGAAAATCTTGAAGGAAACAAAAGAGAATTCACCGGATACAGAAGTTATTTTAATAACCGGCCATGGTAGTGTTGAAACCGCAGTTACAGCAATGCAAAAAGGGGCAGCGACGTATCTGTTAAAACCGATAAATATAAACCATTTAAGGGCTGTGGTAGATAAAGTTGTTGAAAAGCAAAATATAGTAAGAAGTAATATAGAATTGCATAAACAGCTTGAAGAAAAATTTGGTTTTGCAGGTATTATAGGTAATAGCCAGCAAATGCACAGAATATTTAATATATTAAAACAGATTGCTTCAACTACTGCGACAGTTTTAGTCGTGGGTGAAAGCGGTACGGGTAAAGAATTAATAGCCAGGGCAATCCACTACAATGGGCCGCGTAAGAATAATCCTTATGTAGTGTTAAACTCTGCTGCAATTTCAGAATCTCTTCTTGAAAGCGAGTTATTTGGGCACGAAAAAGGAGCATTTACAGGGGCATTACATCAGAGGAAAGGGAAGTTTGAATATGCCAACAATGGTTCTCTGTTTCTAGATGAAGTTGGTGACATGCCTCTGACAACACAAGCAAAACTTTTAAGGCTAATAGAAGACGGAAGGATTGTACGTATTGGTAGCAATGAATCGGTCAAGATAGACGTAAGGATTATAGCTGCTACCAACAAAGATTTGGGAGAGTTGGTAAAAGAGGGTAAATTTAGAGAGGATTTGTATTTCAGGTTTAATGTTATATGCCTGAGACTGCCACCCTTAAGAGAGAGGCAGGAGGATATTTTCTTGATGATGGATTCTTTTATTAAGGAGTTTTCCAAGAAAAATAGTAAGAACATTAAAGATATAAGTCCGGAAGCAAGGAAAATTCTTTTTCGGTATGACTGGCCGGGAAACGTCAGAGAGCTTAGGAACTGTATTGAAAGTATGATTGTTTTTAATCAAAGTGGAGTACTTGATATAAATGATATACCCGAGCATATTTATAAGAGTAAGAGGACGGCCTTAACAGGACCCGTTTTCCCAGTGGGGGTGACTTTGGATGAAATGGAAAAGGAGTTGATGAAGAACACCCTGGCATATGTAGGTGGAAATAGAGGAGAGACAGCAAAGATACTGGGGATTGGTGAAAGGACGCTTTATAGAAAACTCGAAAAATACGGTTTGAAATAATGTAAGGAGTTTTGTGATATCTCTCCTGTACCGTTGCTGTAAAAAATATTCTATAGGATGTTTTGGATTCTGGTTATATCATTTCAATCTATGGTTCTTGTTTTTAATGTAGTAGTACAAATCACTCTTCCACAACCGATGAATGCATACTGTGTACATATGGATGAACTTGACAATCTAATTTCTTTATGTTAGTTTTGATGGAAGTTTAATCTTTCTATTTTGTGTAAAGTGTTAGTAAATGCCTATGAAATATCAAGTGACCGTGAGATATGGTATTTTAAGAAATGTAGAAAATGCTTTTACTCATGATGTCGATTTGAGAAAGGGTGATAAGATTGTTGTTCGATCTGCTCGTGGCGTGGAGTTTGGTGTAGCTATTTCTCAGCCGCAGGAGTTGAATGTCGAAACTGATATTTCTCAAATGGGTGAGGTGCTGCACAAGGTCACTGAAGAGGAGGAGAAGAAACAAGAAGAAATTGAAAAAGAAATAATCCCTTCAGAATATAGTTTTTGTCAGGAAAAAATAAAAGAGCATAATCTTCCAATGAAACTTGCCAGTGTAGAGCATCTTTTTGGAAGTAAGAAAATAGTTTTTTACTTTCTGGCTAAAGGAAGGGTTGATTTTAGAGAATTGGTTAAGGATTTGGCCAAGAAATACAAATCCAGAATTGAGATGAAGCAAATCGGTGTTCGAGATGAAGCCAAGTTATTAGCTGAATATGAACACTGTGGCAGGGAGCTTTGTTGCAGGACATTTTTGAAGAACCTGGAACCGGTTACCATGAAGATGGCGAAAAACCAGAAAGCGACTCTTGATCCGTCAAAAATATCTGGTAGATGTGGCAGATTAATGTGCTGCCTGAGATATGAAGATGATGCATACGAAGAAATGAAACATAATCTTCCAAGAAAAGGGGCATTGATAGCGACTACCAAAGGTGTTGGTGAAGTAATAGATTATGATATCTTACAACAAAAAATAACTATGGAATCAAAAGATAAAAAATTGATTATTATAAATAAAAATGAAATTTTGGAGCAAGTGAGAGGGGTACGGACCGGTGCTGGAAAAGGGTGTGGATCTAAAGCCGGGTCTGGTTGTGGGAAACATAGTGGATAAAAAAACATTTTATATAACTACGCCAATTTATTATGTGAATGATATTCCTCATATAGGTCATTCATATACGACAATAGCTGCTGATGCTTTAGCAAGATATAAAAGGATGAGAGATTACGATGTATTCTTCTTAACGGGAACTGATGAACACGGTCAGAAGATAGAGAAAGCAGCCCAGCTTAATAATGAGAACCCTATTGAATTGGCAGACCGGATGGTAGAACGGTTTAAAAATTTATGGCAAGTACTTGATATCTCTAATGATGACTTTATTAGAACCACAGAGAGTCGTCATGTAAAACAAGTACAAGATGCATTTGTGAAAATGTACGAAAAAGGGGATATCTATTTAGGAGAGTATGAAGGTTGGTATTGTACTCCATGTGAAAGTTTTTGGACTTCAGCACAGTTGTCTTTAGATAACTGCCCGGAATGTGGACGTTCTGTTGAAAAAATAAAAGAAAAAAATTATTTCTTTAGATTATCAAAATATCAGGATTTGCTTATAGAATATTTTGAAAAATACCCTGATTTTGTTAAACCGGAGTCGAGAAGAAATGAATTGCACAGAAGAATAGTAGACGGTATAGATGATATTAGTGTGAGCAGAGCGGCGGTTGAATGGGGTGTGCATGTTCCAATGGACAATAAGCATACAATTTATGTGTGGGTTGATGCTCTTTTTAATTACATAACTGCTTTAGGACTTGAAGACTCTGAAAAGCGAAAGAAATATTGGCCTGCCAATATACACATAATAGGCAAAGAAATTTTATGGTTTCATGGTGTTATATGGCCGGCAATGTTGATGTCGTTAGGAATAGAAACTCCTTATCAAATATTTGCTCATGGTTGGTGGACACTTGAAGGCAAAAAAATATCAAAATCATTAGGTAACGCAATTGATCCTGTTGAGATAACGGAAGCTTATGGTGTAGATACATATAGATATTTCTTACTGAGAGAGGTTCCGTTTGGTCTGGATGGCAATTTCTCTTACGAAGCTATGGTTAACAGAATAAATTGTGACTTAGGAAATGATCTTGGAAATCTTCTCCATAGAACGTTAACTATGATTGAAAAATATTGTGAAGGTATAGTGCCGGAACATGAGGGATCGTTATCAGCGGAAGGGAATGAGTTAATTGAGAGATCTAAGAAGCTAAACAACGAGGTTGATTATGCAATGGGCAACTTGCAATTTAGTAAGGCGCTAGAGTCAATATGGGACTACATCGGGCTGGTTAATAAATATGTGGAAATTTCAAAACCATGGATATTGGCGAAAGAATCAAGTACGAGAAATAAGCTTAGTGAAGTTCTATACAACCTTGTTGAATCTATTAGAATAATTTCACTGTTTATTTTGCCATTTTTGCCAAATGTAGCTGCTGAGATGCACTAGCAGTTGGGGTTGTCTTCAGATAAAGAATCTGCTGGGAATAATTTTACATGGGGAGGAACACGTTCTGGTACTAAGGTGTGTAAAGGGTCTCCGGTATTTCCCAAGTTTGAATATTCGACAGTGAATTAGCAGGTAATAATTGGAAGCAATTTCCATTAATAGATTTAATATAAAGAAGAAATATGAGTAAAAAGAACGTGCATGATACATGGAAAAAACTTCAGAGGGTAGTTAACAAGGATTGTCGTTATTCAATGCAATCATATCAATTTATTTTTGAAGCTCTTGATTATACCGCTTCTCAACTTGGTAAAAAATACAATAGTTCAATAGAGGAAGAACGTCATGTTACCGGACAGGAACTTTCCGAAGGGATCAAACAATTTGCGATGGAGAGGTTTGGCTATATGACAAGGACTGTTTTAGAACAGTGGGGTATAACTAAAAGTGGTGATTTTGGGGAAATAGTTTTTAATCTGGTTGATAGTGGATTAATGGGTAAGACAGACACCGACTCTTTAGATGACTTTAAGGGACTTTATGATTTTTATATAGAATTCGATGAAAAATTCAAATTTGAAGGAGATTTTGATTTTTCATTTTCCTGGAATCTTTTTAAGAATAATGGATAAGGTATTATATTAAATTTGCAGTTACGCTATGTCTTTAACACAGCGAAAACCAACGTTGTTATCCTTGCCAATCGGGACACTGCAGCTTCTATAAGCACAGCTTAAAATATTCAGGTGATTTATCCATGAGCCTCCGCGAACCACGCGATATTTTCCCTCAGTATACCATTCTTGACACCATTCCCAGATGTTTCCTGCCATGTCATAGCAACCAAAATGGCTAACTCCTGAAAGATGAGTTCCTACATTCGTAGGAGCACCCTTCGAAATATCTAAATCAAAAACAGCGAGGCGTTGATCTGGTTTTACATTTCCCCATGGATATTCTCTTCCATCTGTACCTCTGGAGGCTTTTTCCCATTCTTTTTCTTCTGGTAGTCTTTTCCCTGCCCAATTCACGTAAGCAACGGCATCATTCCAATTTACACCCACCACAGGTTGCTCCGGGTTGTTAAATTTTTTATCTTTCCAGAAAGCCGGTTCGACATAATTCGTTTCTGCCATAAACTTCTTGTATTGATTATTCGTTATTGGATACTTATCTATGTAAAATGCATCAACATTTACAGAATTTTTTTCATTTCCCATCAAAAAAATTCCTGCAGGAATATAAACCATTACTGAACCGTCTTTTTCATTAACGATTTCTTTTTTTTGAGTAACGTTACTCTTTTCTTCCATATTTATTGATGTTCTTATCTAAAATGAATTTCTATATAATACGCCTATTTTTTTCTAAATGATTCAGCATGTATTCCTTAATCGTGCATCGCTGTTACTGAACCCATTAATATGAGAAAATAGGACGGTTTAAAATCTTCAATTGCAGTAAAATCATTAACATGGTGTCTGGTTAAGAGAAAGCATGATAGATACTCTTTGCCTTGAATATTACTTCAGCTAATTTACAACTTTTAATAGCCAAGTAGTGGGTTTGTAAACTACAACAGATGTGATATTTTGTCTGATAAGGACGCGCTTAATCTACAATTATTAAAGGAGTTTGTCAAGAACAAAGAGTGGAAAATGAAAGTTGTATTATTTACTGGAATATCTCTGAAATAAACATAAATGGCAATGCCTGTTATATTTGCGGTTTTTCTAACTCCTGCTGAGTATTCTGTTTTTAGATAGTAACGTTTTTATTTAAATGAATTATGGGGTAACAGTATTACAGATTTTCTACTTCGGGGAATAGGCCACCTGCTTTCATATCTCTGTATTCAAGCCTTTCAGGTATGAATTTTAAGACCGTGAGTTCAGGATCATTTATACCACCTTGGAAATATGGTTCAAGTTCCTCTTTCCATACATATTTCTTTGCTTCCATATCGATAAGGACTTCAACTCTGCCAAAAAGCCTGATATCTCTAACTGTTTCATCGTTTAAGGAGACAATGCAGGCGTTACTGTCTTTACTAATTTGTGCTACCTTTGGAGAACTCTTATGGGCGACAAACAATATTTTCAGATCGTCTTCAACCTTTTGGATTTCCATAATTCGGCATGAAGGTTTATTATCCATACAGGTAGCAAGGGAAACCGTTTTAACAGAATCTAAATAATTCCGAGTTTTAGCTTTTACATCAGACATAGTATCTCCAATAAAAAATTCAATTAACTGACTGAATGGCTATCCGCAAAGTTTTTTTTACGCTTGCTCTGATAATGACAATATCTACTTCGTCGCCAACTTCATGTCTGTCCAGAATTCTGACAAGGTCGGAACTTTTTCTTACCTTTGTCCCGTCAACTTCGATTATTATATCACCCATTTCTATGCGTCCATTCGGTAGGCGTTTTACTTCCCTCAGCCCCGCTTCTTCCGCGGAGCTTCCTTTAAATACATCAAGTATTCCTACACCTTCAATTCCTATTCTAGCCATGATATGTTCCGGTATAAGCGAGAGGCCAAATCCCGGACGCCCTACCTTTCCATAATTGATCAGTTTCGTGACAATCCGGTTTACCGTATCCACAGGTACCGCAAAGCCAACTCCAGAATAAGTCCCGCTGGGACTCATAATGGCAGTGTTTACACCAATCAACCTGCCGAATGAATCCAGAAGCGGACCTCCGGAATTTCCAGGATTAATGGCAGCGTCTGTCTGGACTACATCGTGAATATACCTTTGAGTCATAGACTGGATTGTCCTGCCTAGAGCACTGATAATGCCGGTAGTTAAGGTGGAATCCAGTCCAAAAGGGTTACCAATGGCCAGTACCTTTTGTCCAACCCGTAAATCGCTGGAACTCCCGATCATCAAAGGTGAAATATTAAGGTTTGTGGGATTAATTTGCAGTACCGCCAGGTCATGGTCGGGAGCAGCTCCAACAACTGTGGCATCGTAACTCTTTCCGTCCATCAGTTTGACCTCGATTTCGTCGGCCTCATAGATAACATGGAAATTTGTTACTATATGGCCCTTATTATCCCACAGGAAACCTGAACCGGTTCCTTGGGGTATCTCCATAACATTAAATGAAAAATAATCTCTCTGGAATCTCTTGTTGGTTATATACGTGACAGACGGAGAAGCCTGTACAAAGACATCCATATTGACTCTTTCATCCGCACCTAAATCGCCTACAGGTTGTGTTACCGGGCGCATTGATACTTTGGACCGCAGAAATCTTGCAGGTTTTATACCAAGAAAATCGGCAACTATCCATACGATTACTATAATAATCAGGATTCTGGCCAATTTTACCATTTTCGGATTTGTAAAAGAACTGTTTTGCATATATTTATAGTTTAGTAATTTTCATTTTAACAAATACCCCTTAGTCCTTTTTTAAAGGGGTAACAGGGGGGAGGATAAAATAAATATCTAATACTGTTTGTGTTTAATCCCACAATTCCAATAATTATTGAATCATTTTATACCAATTGAAATGAGTAATCAAATAAATATGGGATAATTAAGCTATTTATTAAGAATTCAGTTTATTCGATAAAGTCGTATACAACAATCTTACGAACGAGTGGTTTCAGAATTTCTTTAACGGCATTTTTATGAATTGGGTTGAGGAGGTAATCCTGTAGTTTCTGTTCATTCGCAAAGGATAAGTAGATAGCAACGTCAAAACTGCTATCCACAATTTCTCTTTCACTGTGAATTACACTGCCTGCTCTTACGTCAATTACACCCGGTATCGAAG
>JAJFJU010000024.1 GCA_021773645.1 Gammaproteobacteria bacterium | reverse complement strand
CGAAGGCGTAGAGATGGTCATGCCGGGCGACAACATCAAGGTCAAGGTAAACCTCATTAACCCCATCGCGATGGAAGAAGGTCTTCGCTTCGCGGTCCGTGAGGGTGGCCGTACTGTAGGCGCCGGTGTGGTTGCCAAAATTATTGCGTAGCGTGCTCTGAATTTTTGGTTTAAGTGTTGATGTGTCGAGGTATTCGGTTTTAGCGGTCCTTTAGGCCAGTAGCTCAATCAGGCAGAGCAGCGGTCTCCAAAACCGCAGGTTGGGGGTTCGATTCCCTCCTGGCCTGCCATCCGACTGAGGTCGTATGGCAGCTGGGCTAGCACCGATAGGACACATCCTGAGTCGTCTATACCTAGCCGCTTCAGATTGTTTTTAATGTATGAGGGTAATAATGGCAGCGCCATCTGAAGCGGTAAGCGGAATTCCGGACGGAGTGAAGTGGGGCTTTGTTGCTGCCCTGTCGGGGGGGGCGATTGCCGCTTTTTACCTGCTTGCCGAGCATTCCTTATTGCTGCGGGTCATCGGCCTGTTGGTGGTTGCTGGTATCGTCATTACGGTTGCGCTGCAAACTGGGAAGGGACGGAATACCTGGTCCTTTATACAGGAGGCGCGTGCCGAGGTTCGGAAGGTGGTATGGCCGACTCGCAAGGAAACCGTGCAGACAACGATGATCGTGATCGGAATGGTGGTAGTGGTATCTATCATGTTGTGGATTCTTGACGGTTTGTTGGGTTATGGCGTGCGTCTCTTGCTTGGACAGGGAGGTTAGGGTTATGGCGATGCAGTGGTATGTGGTGCATGCCTACTCGGGTTTCGAGGCTAAGGTAAAACGCCTGATTCACGAAAGTATTGAGCGTAACGAGCTTGAGGATCAGTTCGGTGAAGTGCTGGTACCGACGGAAGAGGTCGTGGAGATGCGTGGCGGCCAAAAACGTCGCAGTGAGCGCAAGTTTTTCCCAGGTTATGTGCTGGTTCAAATGGAAATGAACGATGCCACCTGGCATTTGATCAAAGGTGTGCCAAAGGTGATGGGTTTCATCGGTGGCAGCAGTGATAACCCGGCACCCATTACGGAGCAGGAAGCAAACAACATTCTCGATCGCGTTCAGGAAGGCACTGAGAAACCGAGGCCGAAGATTCTGTTCGAACCCGGGGAAGTGGTGCGCGTTACTGATGGACCCTTCAATGATTTCAACGGCGTGGTGGAAGAGGTTAATTACGAGAAAAGCCGTTTGCGGGTGGCTGTGACCATCTTCGGGCGTTCCACTCCAGTCGACCTCGAATTTGGTCAGGTGGAAAAGGACTAATTTAGAGTTTTTCATCCGGTTTATCTGGATATCTTTTACTAACGGGGAGCCGATAAGGCGCTGGTACCCGAGGAGTCATCATGGCAAAGAAAATTTCGGCTTATATCAAGCTGCAAGTGCCTGCAGGTAAGGCCAATCCCGCCCCGCCTGTCGGTCCGGCACTGGGTCAGCACGGCGTCAACATCATGGAGTTCTGTAAGGCGTTTAACGCCCAGACCCAGCAGGTGGAGGCGGGTTTGCCCATCCCCGTGGTTATCACGGTATATGCGGACCGTAGTTTTTCATTTATTAGCAAAACGGTACCGGCCTCGGTGCTGTTGCGTAAAGCCGCGGGTATCGACAAGGGTAGCTCGGTTCCCAATAAAGATAAGGTGGGCAAAGTTTCGCGCGCTCAGTTGGAAGAGATTGCGACCCAGAAGATGGTCGATCTGAATGCGGCGGATATGGATGCAGCGGTACGCATCATTGCCGGCACCGCCCGTAGTATGGGCCTGGAAACCGAGGGGGCCGAGTAATGAGCAAGCAATCCAAGCGTGCACAGGCGATTAGCGAAAAGGTGGGAGAGCCCCGCGAATTTGCCGCGACAGATGCCTTTAGTCTGCTGAAAGAATTACCGGCCGTTAAATTTGACCAAACAGTAGATGTCAGCATCAATTTGGGCATCGACCCGAGGAAATCCGATCAGGCGGTTCGCGGTGCAACAGTGCTGCCTAATGGCACTGGGCAGCAGGTCCGTGTAGCGGTATTTGCCGAGGGTGACGCCGCTGAAGCAGCCAAGGCAGCAGGGGCCGAGATGGTCGGGCTGGATGAACTGGCGGATCACTTTAAGGCAGGTAATCTCGACGTCGACGTGGTGATTGCGGCACCGGATACCATGCGCGTTGTAGGCACCCTGGGGCGCATTCTTGGTCCCCGCGGTTTGATGCCGAACCCGAAGGTGGGAACGGTAACGCCCGACGTAGCTAACGCGGTGAAAAATGCCAAGGCTGGGCAGGTACGCTATCGCGCCGATCGGGCGGGCATCGTGCACTGCCTGCTGGGTAAGATTTCCTTTGAACCAGAAAATCTTAGCGGCAATCTTGATGCCTTGTTGGCGGCCCTTATTAAGGCTAAGCCTAGCAGTGCAAAGGGTATCTATATCAAAAAAGTAACGGTTTCCAGCACCATGGGGCCGGGGCTGATATTGGATCGGGCAAGTCTTCCCATCTAAAGATGGCAGGGTAGTCGTTTAGCGACTGCAGAAATATTTTTTGATGGAAACCAAGTAGGGTTTCCATGGTCAGCGGCTCCCATTATGGGCTGGCGTTGGCTACAGGCTTTGGGCTGTCGGTTCCTATCGGCGGCTGTCAAAGACCGCAGGTGTGCCAGGATGGCGCCTAAGAACGGATGAGTAGGTCTGGGCCTGCGTAGATGGCGATGTATTTCAATCCGAGGGTATCCAGGTTGGGAATGCCGCAAAGGGGCCGGGAAACGACTTAGTCGTAGTCCGGTGTATAGCAAAAGCTGGGTTGAGTGGTATGCCCAGTCAGGAGGTATGAGCGCGTGGCTCTTACATTATCGGAAAAGAAAGAGGTTGTAGCCGAAGTCGCTGAGATTGCCCGCACAGCCCATTCGGTGGTTGCTGCGGAATATCGCGGTTTGACGGTTGGTGAAATGACCGAGCTTCGAGTGCAGGCAAGGCAAGCAGGCGTCTATCTGCGAGTGGTTCCTAATCGGTTGGCACGTCGGGCCGTGGAAGGGACTGAGTTTGAATGCCTACAGGAAGGCCTGAAGGGGCCTCTGGTTTTGGCGTTTGCGCAGGACGAGCCGGGTGCTTCGGCGCGGGTAGTGCGGGATTTTGTTAAGGATAATGACAAGTTAGTGGTGAAGCTGATTGCCTTTGGCGGCCAGTTACTACCGGCTAGCGAGTTGAAGGCCTTGGCGACTATGCCGACCCGTGATGAGGCTCTGGCGCAGTTGTTGTTTGTCATGAAGGCGCCGATTAGCAAACTGGCCCAGACTCTGGCTGCACCGCATGCCAAATTGGTCCGTACCGTTGCTGCGGTTCGCGATCAAAAACAGGCAGCTTGATCATTTAGTATTTTAGTTTCAGAAAGAATTATTTGAGGAGTAGAACAATGGCAGTATCTAAAGACGACATCCTGGAGACTATCGGCAACATGACCGTGCTCGAGGTGGTTGAGTTAGTAGAAGCGATGGAAGAAAAGTTTGGTGTCTCAGCCGCGGTTGCCGCGGTGGCAGCAGCTCCTGGCGCCGGTGACGGAGCCGGAGCTGAGGAAGCTGAACAGACTGAGTTTGACGTCGTTATTACCAGCTTTGGTGCCAGCAAGGTCGGCGTCATCAAGGCCGTGCGCGGCATCACCAGCCTAGGCCTGAAAGAAGCCAAGGATCTGGTCGAAGGTGCCCCGGCAAACGTCAAGGAAGGCGTGAGCAAGGACGAGGCGGCAGAGGCCAAGAAGGTACTGGAAGAAGCTGGTGCTTCGGTGGAGCTTAAATAGCCACCGTTGACTGTTTTCTTTAGGTGGTAAGCGAAGGGCTGGTGACCCAAAGTCACCGGCCCGTTCGCGTTTGTTTGAATGATTATTAGCGCGACTGTAAATACGGTGCATCGGGGCTATTCTCGATGACTACTTTGGCAGCGGCAATGCGTGATAGGCAAGGGTGAAGAATGGCTTATTCTTTTACTGAAAAAAAGCGGATTCGGGTAGATTTTGGCAGGCAACAGGGCGTTATGGATATGCCGTATTTGCTCGCCATTCAGGTGGACTCTTACCGGGGTTTTCTGCAAAAGGATATTCCGCACGCGGAGCGTGTGGAGAAGGGGCTTCAGGCCGCTTTCAATTCTGTGTTTCCTATCGAGAGTTATTCGGGAGATGCCGCGCTTGAGTATTGTAGCTACAAACTCGGCGCACCGATTTTTGATGTCAAGGAATGCCAACTCCGTGGCATGACCTACAACGCCTCGTTGCGGGTAAAACTGCGTCTGGTGCTGTATGACAAGGAAAGCACGCGCGCTGAAAAGAAGGTAAAGGACATCAAGGAGCAGGACGTCTACATGGGCGAGATTCCGCTCATGACGGATACCGGTACCTTTGTCATTAATGGCACCGAGCGGGTTATCGTATCCCAGCTTCACCGCTCTCCCGGTGTGTTTTTTGAGCACGATAAGGGCAAGACCCATTCTTCTGGGAAATTATTATTCTCGGCTCGAGTGATTCCCTATCGTGGTTCCTGGCTCGATTTCGAGTTTGATCCCAACGATCTGTTGTTTGTGCGTATCGATCGCCGCCGCAAGTTGCCGTGTACGGTGCTTTTGCGCGCCTTGGGTATGACTACCGAGGAAATTCTCGAGCGCTTTTTTGAAAACTACGAATGTAAGCTAACCACCAAGGGTGTGAGCTTCAGAATTTCGGCCGAACGTTTGCGCGGTGAGCAGACGGCCTTCGAGATTCGTGATCGTAAGGGTGAGACGATTGTTGAGGTGGGCCGGCGTATTACTGCCCGCCATATCAAACAGTTGGAAAAGGCAGGGATGAAAACCCTGTCGCTGCCAGACGAATATCTGATCGGCAAGACTATTGCTACCGATATCATCGATGGCGAGACTGGCGAAATTATTGCTCAGGCTAATGATGAGATTGGTGAGGAGACAGTCGCGGCGCTGCGTGAGGCTGGCGTCAAGTCATTGCGGATTCTTTATACCAATGATGTGGATCGGGGATCTTTCATATCCGATACGTTGCGTTCCGATAGCTCCTCCGATTTGCTCGAAGCACAGGTGGAGATCTACCGCATGATGCGTCCGGGCGAGCCGCCTACTAAGGATGCCGCTCAAACGCTGTTCCAGAATCTGTTCTTTAGTCCAGAGCGTTATGACCTTTCCGCCGTTGGACGGATGAAATTCAACCTGCGAGTCGGTCGCAGTGAGATCGTTGGCGACGGCGTTTTGTCTGCCGACGACATCATGAGCGTGTTGTCAGTGCTCATCGATATTAAAAATGGCAACGGTACCGTGGATGATATCGATCACCTTGGTAACCGTCGCATCCGTTGTGTAGGTGAGATGGCGGAGAATCAGTTCCGCATTGGACTGGTGCGTGTTGAGCGAGCCGTGCGCGAGCGTCTGACGCTGGCGGAAACCGACGAGTTAATGCCGCAGGAACTGATCAATGCCAAGCCGGTTTCGGCGGTGGTGAAGGAGTTCTTTGGTTCCAGCCAACTGTCGCAGTTCATGGACCAAAACAACCCGCTGTCCGAGGTCACTCATAAGCGTCGTATCTCGGCGCTCGGCCCGGGTGGTTTGACCCGTGAACGTGCCGGTTTTGAGGTGCGTGACGTGCATCCGACTCACTACGGTCGGGTATGCCCCATCGAGACCCCTGAAGGCCCGAATATTGGTCTTATTAACTCGCTGGCAGTGTATGCGCGTACCAACCCCTATGGTTTTCTAGAAACCCCTTATCGCAAGGTTATCAAGGGCCGAGTTTCGGACAAGGTGGATTACATCTCCGCCATCGAAGAAAGCCGCTATGTCATCGCCCAGGCCAATACCGCTACGGACGAAAAGGGCTTTTTGACCGATGAGTTGGTTACCACGCGCCACGAGAATGAATTCACCCTGTCCAAGCCTTTGAAGGTGGATTACATGGACGTGTCGCCTCGCCAGATTGTTTCGGTGGCTGCGGCACTCATCCCCTTCCTGGAACATGATGATGCCAACCGCGCACTCATGGGCTCGAATATGCAGCGTCAGGCGGTACCGACCTTGCGTGCTGAAAAGCCGCTGGTAGGCACTGGCATGGAGCGTGCGGTAGCGGTGGACTCTGGCGTCACCGTGATTGCTAAGCGTGGTGGACTGGTGGATTTGGTGGATGCCGGGCGCATCGTGGTACGGGTCAACGATAACGAGGCCGCCGCCGGTGGCGCGGGTGTCGATATCTACACCCTAACCAAGTACACCCGGTCCAATCAAAACACCTGTATTAATCAGCGTCCGCTGGTGCGTCCTGGTGACAGGATTGCTCGTGGCGACGTGTTGGCCGATGGACCGTCTACGGATCTCGGGGAATTGGCGTTGGGGCAGAATTTGTTAATCGCCTTTATGCCTTGGAATGGCTACAACTTTGAGGATTCGATCCTCATCTCCGAGCGCGTGGTGGAGGAAGATCGTTACACCACCATTCATATCGAGGAGCTGGTGTGTGTGGCTCGCGATACCAAACTGGGTTCTGAAGAGGTAACGGCGGACATCCCCAACGTTAGTGAGAGCGCGCTCTCCAAGCTGGATGAATCCGGTATCGTTTTTGTTGGCGCTGAAGTGGGCCCCGGCGATATCCTGGTGGGTAAGGTCACGCCCAAGGGCGAGACCCAGTTGACCCCTGAGGAGAAGTTGCTGCGTGCCATTTTTGGTGAGAAGGCCTCCGACGTAAAGGACACCTCGCTGCGTGTTTCCACCGGCCGGGTAGGCACCATCATCGACGTCCAGGTATTCACTCGTGATGGCGTTGAGAAGGACGCGCGGGCATTACAGATTGAGGAAATGGAATTAGATAAGGTCCGCAAAGACCTTAAGGATCAGCTGCGTATTCTGCGTGACGATATCTATCAGCGGCTTGAAAAGGCGCTGCGAGGTAAAGAAGCCGAGGGCGGTCCCGAGGGCCTGAGCGCGGGTGATAAGGTGAATGCTGCCTACCTCAACAAGCTCCCGCGTGAGCGCTGGTTTGAGATACGGGTACGTGATGAGGCTACCAACCAACGCCTTGAAAATGCCGCGGAGCAGTTACAAAAGCATCGCGAGTCACTGGATGAGCTGTACAAGGAAAAAGAAGGAAAGCTTACCTCCGGGGATGATTTAGCCCCTGGCGTACTGAAGATGGTGAAGGTCTATCTGGCGGTTAAACGGCGTATCCAGCCGGGCGACAAGATGGCTGGACGGCACGGTAATAAGGGCGTCATCTCCACCATCGTTCCGGAAGAAGACATGCCGTATATGGAAGACGGTACGCCGGTAGATATCGTCCTCAACCCACTGGGTGTCCCATCGCGTATGAATGTGGGGCAGGTGCTTGAAACTCATCTCGGCTGGGCAGCCAAGGGCATGGGTAAGAAAATTGCCAATATGCTTGAAGAGAAAGCCCAGGCGGACGAGCTTCGCGATTATCTGGATAAGATGTATGCCGTAGGCGGTATGAAAGATGCGGTGAAGAGCCTGAAGGATAAGGAAATCGTTGAGCTCGCCGGTAATCTCCGTGGTGGTGTTCCCATGGGGACGCCGGTATTTGAAGGGGCCTCCGAGGATCAGATCCGGGCCTATTTGAAAATGGCAGATCTACCAGAGAGTGGGCAGACTTGGCTGCATGATGGCCGTACCGGCGAGCGTTTTGATCGCCCGGTTACCGTCGGCTATATGTATATCCTCAAGCTCAATCACTTGGTGGATGACAAGATGCACGCACGTTCCACCGGGCCGTACAGCTTGGTTACCCAGCAGCCGTTGGGCGGCAAGGCTCCGTTTGGTGGTCAGCGCTTCGGTGAGATGGAAGGGTGGGCGCTGGAGGCCTATGGCGCCGCCTATACCTTGCAGGAAATGCTGACGGTGAAGTCGGATGACGTCAATGGTCGTACCACCATGTACAAGAATATCGTGGACGGTAATCCGCATATGGAGGCGGGCATGCCCGAGTCCTTCAACGTGTTGACCAAGGAAATCCGTTCCCTTGGTATCGACGTCGAGCTGGAAAACGACTAGGCGGAAGCCGATGGCCCCTGCAACGGGGCCGAAGTTAAACGCCGCCGCGATATTGGGCAAACAACAACTGGATCGGACAAGCCTAGACTTACCGGTTCATTAAATCGCCGCCTGGTTTATAGGCCGGGCTAGCGCAGGAGAGACCAAATTGAAAGATCTACTCAATCTGTTGAAACAGCAGGGACAGGTCGAGACTTTCGATGCCATTCGCATCGGGCTGGCTTCCCCCGACAAGATCCGGTCGTGGTCTTACGGTGAGGTTAAGAAGCCGGAAACGATCAATTACCGGACATTCAAACCGGAGCGAGACGGACTTTTTTGCGCCAAAATCTTTGGTCCGGTCAAGGATTACGAGTGCCTTTGTGGTAAGTATAAGCGCCTCAAGCACCGCGGTGTGGTGTGTGAGAAGTGTGGCGTAGAAGTCACCCTGGCCAAGGTTCGGCGCGAACGCATGGGCCATATCGAGCTGGCTAGTCCAGTCGCTCATATTTGGTATCTAAAATCACTGCCGTCGCGCATGGGTTTGCTGCTTGATATGACCCTGCGGGACATCGAGCGCATTCTCTACTTCGAGGCCTTCGTGGTGATCGAGCCGGGCATGACTGAGCTCGAACGCGAGCAGTTATTGACCGACGATATGTGTCTCGAAGCCATGAGCGAATATGGCGATGAATTTGATGCCCGTATGGGTGCCGAGGCCGTCTACGAGTTGCTGCGTACCATTGATATACCGGTAGAAATTGCCAAGGTCCACGAGGGACTGGGCAAAACTCGTTCCGAGGCCAAGATCAAAAAGTTGGCCAAACGCCTGAAGTTGCTGGAATCCTTCCAGGAGTCTGGTAACCGTCCCGAGTGGATGGTGCTCAAGGTGTTGCCGATTCTGCCGCCTGAATTGCGCCCGCTGGTGCCTCTCGACGGTGGTCGCTTCGCCACCTCTGATCTGAACGATCTCTATCGTCGTGTGATCAACCGAAACAACCGCCTGAAACGTCTGCTCGATCTGAATGCGCCAGATATTATCGTGCGCAACGAAAAGCGCATGTTGCAGGAATCTGTGGATGCCCTGCTGGACAATGGCCGTCGTGGACGTGCAATTACCGGCACCAATAAGCGGCCGCTGAAATCCCTCGCAGATATGATCAAGGGCAAGCAAGGTCGCTTCCGGCAGAACCTGTTGGGTAAACGGGTGGATTATTCTGGTCGTTCCGTGATCGTCGTGGGGCCGACTTTGAAGCTCCATCAGTGCGGTCTACCCAAGAAAATGGCCCTTGAGCTATTCAAGCCTTTTGTATTTGGCAAACTCGAACGTCGGGGCCTGGCCACCACCATTAAGGCGGCCAAGAAGCTGGTTGAGCGGGAAGGGCCTGAGGTCTGGGATATCCTTGAGGAAGTTATCCGCGAACATCCAGTATTACTCAACCGCGCGCCCACCTTGCATCGCCTCGGAATCCAGGCCTTTGAGCCCATGCTCATCGAGGGCAAGGCGATTCAGATGCACCCCTTGGTTTGTACCGCCTTTAATGCGGATTTTGACGGTGACCAGATGGCGGTGCACGTGCCGCTTTCCATTGAAGCTCAGTTGGAAGCGCGGACATTGATGATGTCCACCAATAATATTTTATCGCCGGCCAATGGCGAGCCCATCATCGTGCCTACCCAGGACGTGGTCATCGGGCTCTATTACATGACCCGTGAACTCATCGGCGCACGTGGTGCCGGGATGATCTTTGCCGATGTCGATGAGGTTTCCCGCGCCTATGATAATGGTGCTGTGGAACTACATGCCTCCATCAAGGTGCGTATTAGCGAACGCATATATGATGAACAGGACGAGCTGCAGGACGTGACTCGGATGGTGGATACCACCGTGGGGCGTGCGCTGGTTTCGGAATTGATTCCCGACGGTTTGTCTTACGATATCGTCAACTGCACGCTGGATAAGAAGGCCATTTCTGGTCTTATCAATGCCTGCTATCGCCGTGTGGGGCTCAAAGAGACCGTGATCTTTGCCGATCAGCTGATGTACATCGGCTTTACCTTTGCGACTCGCGCGGGTCTCTCTGTTGGTATCGAGGACATGGTGGTTCCGGAGGAAAAGAAGGATATTCTCGGGCAAGCTGAGAGTGCAGTTAAAGAGATCGAGGAGCAGTACGCCTCTGGTCTCGTCACCTACGGTGAACGCTATAACAAGGTGGTGGATATCTGGTCCTACACCAACGAGCAGGTAGCCAAGGCGATGATGGACAAGCTTGGCACCGATGTGTTTGTTGACGAGAAGGGTGACGAGGTTCGTCAGCCTTCGATGAACTCTATTTACATGATGGCCGATTCCGGAGCCCGTGGCTCCGCCGCCCAGATTCGCCAGTTAGCGGGTATGCGTGGCCTCATGGCTAAGCCCGATGGCTCCATCATCGAAACTCCCATTAAGGCCAATTTCCGTGAGGGATTGGACGTGCTGCAGTACTTCATCTCTACCCATGGTGCCCGTAAGGGACTGGCAGATACGGCATTGAAGACCGCTAACTCCGGTTATCTCACCCGTCGTCTGGTAGATGTTGCCCAGGACTTGGTGGTAACTAACGAGGATTGTGGAACCACTGATGGCATGCTGCTAACACCGCTCATCGAAGGCGGCGATGTGGTTGAACCGCTACGCGAGCGGGTATTAGGTCGGATAACGGCTATCGATGTTACCGCGGTGAAGGGGGATGAGGTGATCATTCCTGCCGGCACACTGCTGGATGAGCAAAAAGTCGATGAGCTAGAAGAGCATGGGATTGATGAGGTTAAAGTGCGTTCCCCCATTACCTGTGAAACCCGTTTTGGTATCTGTGCGGCTTGTTACGGTCGTGATTTGGCTCGCGGCAAGCGTGTGGTTATTGGTGAAGCGGTGGGTGTGGTTGCAGCGCAGTCCATTGGTGAGCCAGGAACTCAGCTCACTATGCGTACCTTCCACATTGGTGGCGCCGCTTCGCGTGCCGCTGCGGTGGATAATGTGCAGGTTAAGAGCTCGGGTACTGTGAAGTTGCACAATGTGCGTTCGGTGCAGCGTCAAAGTGGCGACCAGGTGAGTGTCGGCCGTTCGGGCGAGATCGCCATCCTGTATGAGGGTGGGCGTGAGCGCGAGCGTTATAAAATTCCCTATGGTGCTGTCATCTCCGCGCAAGATGGTGATGCGGTTGAGGGTGGGCAGATCATTGCAAACTGGGATCCGCATACCCACCCGGTGATTACCGAGGTGGCTGGTCGTATCCAGTTCCGCGACGTGGTCGAGGGCGTGACCGTGGAACACACCATGGACGAGCTTACCGGCTTGACTGCTATCGAGGTTATGGATACCACCAAGCGTACCGCGGCGGCTAAAGATTTGCGGCCCATGGTGGTGTTGCTGGATAGCAATGGCGATGAGGTCATACTTCCCGGCGGCCAGGCAGCGCACTACGTGTTGGCACCGGGCGCATTGCTCAATGTTGCCGATAATGCCGAGGTGGCAATTGGCGACATGATTGCCAAGGTTCCTCAGGAGAGCTCAAAGACCCGTGATATCACCGGTGGTCTGCCGCGTGTGGCGGATCTGTTTGAAGCACGTAAGCCGAAAGAACCTTTCCTGTTGGCCGAGCAGACGGGCATCGTCAGTTTTGGCAAGGAAACCAAGGGCAAGCGGCGTCTGGTTATCACCGATGAAGATGGCGAGACCAAAGAAACACTAATTCCCAAATGGCGTCATATCCTGGTGTTCGAGGGCGAGCATGTAGAAAGGGGTGAAGTGGTCGTTGATGGTGCACCCAACTCTCATGACATTCTGCGTTTGTTGGGCGTCAGTGCCCTAGCTAATTACATCGTTAATGAGGTGCAGGAGGTTTATCGCCTACAGGGTGTGAAGATTAACGATAAGCATATCGAAGTTATCGTGCGTCAGATGCTTCGTAAGGTGGATATCGTTGGCGCGGGAGATAGTAGTTTTCTGCCGGGTGAACAAATTGATCGCACTCGTATTCTGCACAGCAATGAAGTGTTGTTGGCTGAGGGTAAGGAGCCAGCGTTGTGGAATTCGGTCCTACTGGGAATAACCAAGGCCTCTCTGGCTACAGAATCCTTTATTTCCGCAGCCTCCTTCCAGGAGACGACCAGGGTGCTGACTGAGGCATCGGTTAGTGGTCGTACGGATAATCTACGAGGCCTTAAGGAGAACGTGATTGTGGGGCGCCTGGTGCCGGCCGGCACGGGGTTTTCCTATCACGTTGATCGCCATCGCGGTGATGCGGACTCGGAACTGCCTTTGGCGGAGCCGGCCGCACCTGTTGAAATCGTCGCGGTGGCGGAAGCGACGAGCACTGAAGGGGATGTCTCCGAGGCGGAACAGCCTTCTGCCTAATAGCATTTTCAAAGCCTGTCTGCATGCCCCAGCATTATTGTTGCACGGGTGTGCAGATAGGGTGGAATTGTCCTTGACAGCTAGCAAGGCCGCTCGTACAATTTCGCGGCTCTGAACGGCAGGATTTCGGTCCTGCCTTTCCTTTTTTACGGCTCCTCTGTCCCGAGTGAGCCGGTCCCGGAAATGGCTCAATACTTGAGGTTTTCCGGTTCACATACTTTTTAAAAGACCTGAACTATGGCCACTACAAACCAGCTTGTGCGAAACGGCCGCAAGCGCCAGCAAGTAAAAAGCAACGTTCCGGCGCTTCAGGGATGTCCGCAAAAGCGTGGCGTATGTACCCGTGTATACACCACCACGCCGAAGAAGCCGAACTCTGCGCTACGAAAAGTTGCGCGTGTGCGGCTAACTAACGGTATGGAAGTGACCACCTACATTGGTGGTGAGGGTCATAACCTTCAGGAGCACTCGGTGATTCTTATCCGCGGTGGCCGTGTGAAGGATCTTCCTGGTGTGCGCTACCACACCGTGCGCGGCACGCTGGATACCTCCGGTGTTAGCGAACGGCGTCAGGGTCGCTCCAAGTACGGTGCCAAACGGCCCAAGAGCTGAGTATTTAAACCAACTTAACGGTTAGTAAACAATGTCTAGAAGAAGGCTAATTCCCAAACGTACCGTGTTGCCTGATCCCAAGTTTAAGGACGGCACCCTGGCGCGATTCATCAATATGTTGATGCTTAGCGGTAAGAAATCAGTTGCTGAAAAAATCGTCTACGGCGCCTTGGAGCATGTCTCCGGAAAGGTCGAGGGCGATCCGCTAGAGGTGTTTGGTAAGGCTTTGGATAATGTGCGTCCAGTAGTCGAAGTGAAGTCCCGCCGAGTCGGTGGTGCGACCTACCAGGTGCCGGTAGAAGTGCGCGCAGTACGCCGTAACGCATTGGCCATGCGCTGGATTGTTGATTCCGCCCGCAAGCGTGGCGAGAAGACCATGGGTTTGCGCCTAGCCCACGAATTGATGGACGCCGCGGAGAGTCGTGGCAATGCAGTAAAAAAACGTGAAGACACCCACCGTATGGCGGAGGCCAACAAGGCCTTTGCGCATTACCGTTGGTAGTCCAAAACAACGTCCACTTTATTTTTAATAGTTTGATTTAAGGTTACCAGTCGTGCCGAGACAGACCCCCATAGACCGCTACCGCAATATTGGCATCATGGCCCATATTGATGCGGGCAAAACCACCACCACCGAGCGTGTGCTGTACTACACCGGTGTCTCCCATAAGATTGGTGAGGTGCATGATGGTGCGGCCACCATGGACTGGATGGAGCAGGAGCAGGAGCGGGGCATCACCATCACCTCCGCAGCGACCACCTGTTTCTGGAGTGGTATGACGGGGCAGTTCGATGAGCACCGGATTAACATTATTGACACCCCCGGACACGTGGATTTCACCATTGAGGTGGAGCGTTCATTGCGGGTCCTGGATGGCGCTTGCGCGGTGTTCTGTGCCGTGGGTGGGGTCGAGCCACAGTCAGAGACGGTATGGCGTCAGGCCACTAAATACGGCGTGCCGCGTTTAGCCTTCATTAACAAGATGGATCGTGCGGGTGCTGATTTTCTGCGCGTAGTGGGGCAGATCGAGGAGCGCCTAGGTGCCCATCCGGTTCCTTTGCAACTCGCCATAGGCGCCGAAGATCAGTTTGAAGGGATCGTTGATCTCATCACCATGAAGGCCATCTATTGGGATGAAGAATCGGCGGGTATGAGCTTTGAAGAGCGCGATATTCCCGATCACCTGAAAGATGATGCGGTTGAATGGCGTGAAAAACTTGTGGAGGCTGCGGCCGAGGCCAATGAAGATTTGATGGAGCGCTACCTCAATGAGGAAGAGCTTTCCATCGACGAGATTCGCGCTGGTGTGCGTAAGCGCACTATCGCCAACGAAATTGTTCCTGCCCTGTGCGGTACTGCCTTTAAGAACAAGGGCGTGCAAGCCATGCTGGACGCGGTCATCCAGTATCTGCCTTCACCCACCGAGGTGCCTGCTATCCGCGGTATCCTTGATGATGCGGCCGAAAGCGAAGGGGTGCGATCCCCCGATGACGAGGCCCCCTTTGCGGCCTTGGCATTTAAGATCGCCAATGACCCCTTTGTTGGTCACCTTACGTTCTTCCGGGTCTATTCCGGGGTGCTTAAGTCTGGTGACACGGTTTATAACCCGGTCAAGGGAAAGAAAGAACGTATCGGCCGTATCCTGCAGATGCATGCCAATAGCCGTGATGAAATCCGGGAAGTTCGAGCGGGTGATATTGCCGCCGCCGTGGGCCTTAAGGGCGTTACCACCGGTGAAACATTATGTTCTCCTGCTGAAATCATTACCTTGGAGCGGATGGAGTTTCCGGAGCCCGTTATTTCGGTCGCCGTTGAGCCAAAAACCAAGGCTGATCAAGAGAAAATGGGTATCGCTTTGGGCAAACTAGCCCATGAAGATCCCTCTTTCCAGGTGCGCACTGATGAGGAGTCTGCTCAGACCATCATCTCCGGTATGGGCGAGCTGCATCTGGATATTATTGTTGATCGCATGCGTCGCGAATTTAACGTTGAGGCTAATGTTGGCAAGCCCCAGGTAGCCTATCGCGAGACCATTCGGACCAAGGTCGAGCAAGAAGGCAAGTTCGTGCGCCAGACCGGTGGTCGTGGTCAGTATGGACATGTCTGGTTGCGCATTGAACCCCAGGTAGCCGGTACTGATTACGAATTTGTGGATGCCATCGTTGGTGGTGCTGTCCCGCGTGAATACATCAACTCGGTGAACAAAGGCATCGTCGAGCAGATGGAAAATGGTGTCATCGGTGGTTATCCGGTGGTCGACGTTAAGGTCACCCTGTTTGATGGGTCGTATCATGACGTGGATTCCAACGAAATGGCCTTCAAGATCGCTGGCTCCATGGCCTTTAAGGCTGGTGCTGCCAAGGCTGACCCGGTTTTGCTTGAGCCCATCATGAAGGTGGAGTCAGTAACGCCAGAAGAATATATGGGCGATGTCATGGGCGATCTGAATCGTCGGCGTGGCTTGGTGCAGGGTATGGAAGATGCCCCTGCGGGCAAGGTGATTCGCGCTGAGGTGCCGTTGGCAGAGATGTTTGGTTACGCCACGGACCTCCGTTCGCTGAGTCAAGGGCGCGCCAATTACACCATGGAATTTCTGAAATATAACGAGCTTCCGGCGGGTATCGCGGAAACCATCATTAAAAAGAATCAGTAGGTTCGATTTCCACACGAGGTATAGCACGGTGTCGAAGGAAAAATTTGAGCGGACTAAACCGCACGTAAACGTCGGAACCATCGGTCACGTTGACCATGGCAAGACCACGCTAACGGCGGCCATGACCAAAGTGTTATCGCTGACCCATGGTGGTGATGCCAAGGCCTTTGACGAGATTGATAATGCCCCGGAAGAACGCGAGCGCGGCATCACCATTGCCACCGCCCAC
>JAJFJU010000023.1 GCA_021773645.1 Gammaproteobacteria bacterium | reverse complement strand
TGACAACAGGGGCTTGCATTTTATTGGCTAAGGTGCGAACCGCATTTTCAGCACCAGAAATAACAGCGCCATGACCAATTAAAAGCAAAGGTTTTTTTGAAGCCATTAATAATTTAGCCATTTTTTTAATATCAGCTTTTTTACCGGATGTTGGTATTTTATAGCCTGGTATATCCATTTTGGCATCTAAACTGGCTGTACACGGACCAGAAGAGATATCTTTAGGAAGATCGATTAAAACAGGGCCAGGACGGCCAGTCTGAGCAATATGAAAAGCCTCTTTCATAACCCTGGGAATATCATTGGTATTTTTCACTAAATAACTGTGTTTGACAAAAGACATGGTCGTTCCAAAAATATCGGCCTCCTGAAAAGCATCTTTTCCTAAAGCCGCTGTAATAGTCTGGCCGGTTAAGACCACAAGAGGGACAGAGTCCATATGAGCGGTCATAATGCCGGTAACGGTATTCAAAGCTCCCGGACCACTGGTTACTAAAACAATGCCTGGTTTACCCGGTGCCCTGGCATACCCATCTGCCATATGAGTTGCACCTTGCTCATGCCTGGGCATAATTAACTTAAGTTTCGACTCAATTAAGGCATCAAATATAGGGATGGCAGCACCACCGATATAGCCAAAAACGTACTCAACTTCCTGGCGTTCTAAACATTTGATAATCGCCTGAGCTCCCGAAATTGACTTCATCTTTTTTGCTCGTTTTCTTGCCATAAAATATCCTTCGTATGATAGTATACTGATCTTATTGACAGCTCATTACTGTAAAATAAGCACTTTTTTGATAGAAGCTAAATTTATTTTTTTAAAAAAGATAACACACTGACGTTTAAAGGAGTCGACCCAAAGACCAGACAAATTACCGATCTCCTGTCTATTATACAAATCTGTGCTCCACAAACGTTGCCGTATTCCATTTTTTTCTTGGACTTCCGTTAAATGCAATTACTTTCACAAGTGATATCTCCATTGTCCTTTGCTTTAATGGCTCTTAATAATCCAATCATTTTTTCATCTAACGGTTCTTGAATAAGCAGAGTAGCAAGGATTTTTAATAAGCTGTGGGGGAATAGAAACATTACTATTAATTGTTTATACAGAAATAACTATGTCTTGCTAGTCTTGCTTCATTCGTTTGTTCTGTATTCTTGGGTTGATTTACAATTATATATTTAAATTTTTATAAAATAAAATGGGGGTAATTGCTTTAATGAATAAAAAAAACAGAGAATCTAAAAATCTAGAGATTACTGATTTGTTAGCACAGTTGGAAGTTTCAAGTCCATACAAAATGCACCATGATTTACAAAGCAAGAAGATTACAATTGAATATTATGACGATATCTTCAAAGATAGTCTTAGTGAAACCATTTCTGAAATTTATAATAGTAACCGTTATGTTAATACTCTTTTAAATATAACTAGGGTGATTGATTGCTATTTAAAACAAGCTTTTTTCAAGACAAGGGGCTGAGGTCGTCATTGTCAATTTTTTGTTTTCCAAGAGAGGTTATAACGTTGTTAGCTTCTTCTTCGGTTTTAAAAGTTTTCGTTTCTATTGTGAAAGGATAATTTGTATCTTGGTCAATACCTGCATCTATCCGAAGAATATTGATTTTAGCGCGCCATTCATTTGAGCCTTCTGGTTGATAAGATACTGGCATTAATTCATAACCTTTGTAACACATAGTCTACTCCTTATAAAAAATTAGAAATATTCCTTACCCCTATTTTATTTTATAAAACCTATAGGACAACTTTGTGTAAAGTTGCTAAGAAAACAGAACAGTGTGAATACATGGAAAATTTTCCAGATATTGCCTATATACAACGGAAAAAATTCTATGTATTATGATATTAAACAACAAAACATGGAAAATCTAATAGTTAATTTTCCATGTTTTGATTATATTTAGATTTTATTATGGAAAACTAGAGGGGGACAAGTTTATCATCGAGTACCAAGTATAAGTGTATAAAAAAACTAACACAACATCCTATCTCAAACCCATTAGTGACCGTACTTCTTTCATCGTTTTCTCAGCTATCTTTCTACATTTCTCTGCACCCGTATTAAGGGTGTCAATTACCCGGTCAGGGTTGTTGATTAATTCCAGGCTTTTCTCTCTGATTGGTGCAAGTTCTTTGATCATGTTGTCTGACAGTATTTTTTTACAATCAACACATCCTATCTCTGCAGACCTGCACTCTTTGTTAATTCTTTCCTGTTCTGTATCTTTTGAAAAGTATTTGTGCAGGGTATAGACATTGCAGATATCAGGGTTTCCCGGATCATCTCTTCTTTTCCTATTTTCATCAGTCACGGCTCTGGACAACTTTTTCCAGATAGCGTCAGGTTCTTCAATAAGAGAAATGTAATTATTCATGCTTTTACTCATTTTACTCTTACCGTCCAATCCCATGATCCTGGGTGCGTTTGATAGAAGATGTTGGGGTTCAGGGAATAGCTCTCCATACCTCGTGTTAAACTTTCTTGCTATTTCACGTGACAACTCAATGTGCTGGACCTGATCTTCACCAACAGGTACCGCCTGGCCTTTATACAATAAGATGTCAGCAGTCTGAAGTACGGGATAGTCAAACAGTCCCACATTGATATTCTTTTCGTTCTGCTGTGCCTTGTCCTTGAACTGGGTCATTCTTTCAAGAATTCCCATTGGTGTCAGTGTATTAAGGATCCATGTTAGTTCTGTATGTTCCGGGACTTGAGATTGTACAAATATAATACATCTGTCAGGATCCAGACCAGCGGCAATATTTGTCGCGGCGGCATTGATGATCCTCTCCTGCATTACGCCGGGATTATACTCAATTGTTATTGCATGATAGTCGACAATTGAGAAGATACAATCATAGCCGTCAAGCAGGCTTATCCAATTCTTTATTGCGCCCAGATAATTTCCGATGTGGACTTCACCGCTAGGTTGAATACCACTGAATAATCGTTTTTTCATTTTAAATCTTTATTAACATGAATTTCACTAATCCCTTTAGAGTAGTAAGTCTAGTTGACTAACAAGTTAGGCATCTATGTGACAAAAAACTATCCTTCGACTCCGCTCAGGATGACGTCACCCTGAGCACATTCTCACGCTCAGTGTAAACTCCGTTGATAGGCTATCAGCATTGAATTAGATTCAGGTGCTATAATATCATAAATTTTCTTGTAATCTTTTAACGGCTTCTTTGATGTCACTGGTATTCCCAAATGCTGAAAATCTGACAAATCCTTCGCCGGCTTTACCAAACCCTGCACCGGGTGTTGTGACAACATGTGCTTTAGTCAGGATCTCTTCAAAAACATCCCAAGACTTCTTGCCAGGAAATGCTGCCCAGATGTAAGGAGAGTTAACTCCTCCGTAAGTTTTTATACCCAACCCATCCAGCCCATCTTTTATTATTTTAGCGTTCTCCATATAATAGTTCACTGTTTCCTTTATCTCAGACAGACCAGTTTCTGACAGGGCTGCAATTGCTCCCCATTGAGCAACATTTGATGAACCATTAAACAGTGTGCCCACTACTCTTTGCCAGTCTTTACCTACGCTTTCTCCGTCATCAAATTTCAGTTCTTTTGGGACAATAGTCCAACCAAGTCTGACACCGGTAAATCCGGCAGGTTTTGACAAGGAACTGACTTCAATAGCACACTCCCTGGCACCTTCAATTTCGATGATTGATCTTGGCAACCCTTTTTCTTTAATAAATTCAGAATAAGCAGCATCAAAAATAATTATTGATTTATTCTTTCTTGCAAAATCGACCAGCTCTTTAAGTTCTTCTTTTGTTGCAACAGCACCTGTCGGATTGTTAGGTGAGCATATATAGATTAAATCAGTTCTTTTTACTTTTGATAAATCAGGAAAGAAATCATTCTCTGCGGTACATCTCATATATTCTATACCATCAAATTCTCCCGAGTCAGAATTATAATTACCGGTTGCTCCAATCATTACTGATCCATCTACATATACCGGATATGCAGGATCCTGGACTGCAATTGATACATTATTGCCGAATAGAAAAAACAGTCTTCCGCAATCAGGTTTTGATCCATCTGAAACAATGATCTCATCAGTATCTATAATACCGTTATACCAATTCTTTGAGATTCTGGTTTTTAATTTGTCTAAAAACGCTTGAGCTTGTGCATCATCGTCATATCCGGTGTATCCTTCAGCGGTACCAAGTTTGGTTACTTCTTTATGAAGTCCTTCAACAATATGTGCACTTAGAGGTTCGGTAGTGTTTCCGATCCCAAGACTTATCAATTTAGCATCCGGCTCTTTTTCTAAAAGTGCTTTTTTACGTCTTCCGATTTCAGGAAACAGATATCCCGCCTGCAATTTTGAAATATTCTCATTTCTTTTTACCATTATATTTTCTCCTATTCCCTCACGTTGATCACGCGTTTTGTTAATATGGTTTTAATTTTTACCATTAAATCTAACTTTTTCAAAATCAATAAAACTATTTTAAATCCCGGTTGGTTTAATCACAACTTTCTTACCAATCGGGCTCTGTTTTGCGGTAATCTCTTTGACATCAATTACGAGTACGTTTGTTCTTTCTGCTGCTTCTGAATATTGGGGAAGTCTCGGTGCCTCAGGTGCATATTTTTCAATAAGTTTGTTTAAGGCAACGGTTTTTTCATCGATGTCATCAACTACCCTTATATCACCAAATACTATCACACTTTTATACTCAGTTGTGGATCCGCATGGCATGCGCCTGCCGGGAATAATTGATATCATCTTGTCTATCTCAAAGCAGACTTGTTGATTGTGTTTTATATTTTCAATTTTCCGGCCTTCATGCGCGCTATGAAAATATATTTTATCATTATCATAGACATAATTGACGGGTGTTATATACGGAACATTATCGAAGCATGTTCCCAATCTTCCTACTAATGCATTTGATAGTAATTCTTCTACCTCTTGATAGTTTGCGATCTCCTTATCTCTTCTCCTCAAATCACTTCTTCCAATATTATAAATTAACAGTAGACAGTTTCATTCATACGAACAAACAGGTTGTCCATACCACCAGTGCCTACTGTTTCTTTTCTTTCAGTTATTAAATTTCTCTTCCCACTGCTTCTGCAACTGCAGCTGATTCTTTCATCAAGCTTCCAAAACTTTCGATTGTCAGTGCCTGTGGGCCGTCGACAAAAGACTTTTCAGGGTCTTTGTGAACTTCCAATATCAATCCGTCAGCACCAACAGCAATTGACCCCTTGGACATAGGAGCTACTAGCTCCCGCACGCCGGTACCGTGACTGGGGTCGACGATAACAGGTAGATGTGTCAATAGTTTCAGTTGCGGGACAATACTTAATGACAAAGTAAATCTCGTATGCGTTTCGAATGTCCTTATCCCTCTTTCACACAAAATAACATTCGGATTGCCTTGTGAAAGTATATATTCGCCAGCAAGTAAAAACTCATCTAAAGTGGCTGACATTCCGCGCTTTAAAATTACCGGCTTCTTACATTTACCAACTGCTTCCAGTAACAAGAAGTTGGCCATATTTCTCGTTCCTATCTGCAATACATCAACGTAGCTGCTTACCAGGTCTATATGTTCCGGGCTGAGTATTTCTGTAACTATAGCCAGCCCTGTTGCCTCTCTTGCCTTGGCCAGATACTCAAGCCCCTCTTCTTTAAGTCCCTGGAAAGAATAGGGACTGGTCCTTGGTTTAAAAGCCCCTCCCCTGAGCGAAATAGCGCCTGCTTTCTTCACTACTTCTGCTATATAATTAATCTGGTCCTGGCTCTCTACCGCACAAGGCCCGTCGATTACACCGATCTTTTTGCCTCCTAAAACCTGATTATTAATCTTGATTTCGGTATCGGCTTTTTTAACTTCACGACTGGCCAATTTGTATGGGGTCAAGATCGGAACAGCTTTTTCTACACCTGGTATAGTGTCCCAGTATTCAGGAGGAATGTCTCGTTTGTCACCTATTACGGCAATTACTTTTCTATTGGTACCTTCCAATAATGTCGTTTTACATCCAACTTCCTCGACCTTTTCAACTACATGATCTACTTCGCTCTGATCCGCAGTTGGCTTCATTACAATTATCATAATTATACCTGCCTTGATTATTTTTAGTAAATTTTAGTTACCGATTGCATATAAATGATTATCATTTGAACCGAAATATATTGTACCGTCTGAACCAATTAACGGCGATGATTCTATCCAACCACCTGCTTGATAACTCCATTTCAGCTCTCCATTTGTGTCTATGGCATAAAGATTGCCATCAGTAGAACCGATGTAGGTAGTTCCTTCTGAGTCTACTGCGGGTGATGACTCAATCCAGCCGTTAGTCTTGAATTGCCATTTAAGGGTGCAGTTAGGATTGATCGCGTATATTACCTTGTTGTAAGATCCGAAATATATTGTTCCATCACTGCCTAATGCCGGTGAGGATTGAACGCTCTTTCCTGTATTAATCCTCCACTTTATCGTACCATCAGGATTAATCGCATAAACAATTCCATTTTCTGAGCCAGCATAAACAACCCCATCTTCTCCTACAGCAGGTGAAGAAAACGATTGATAAATATTGCTGCCAATCCTCACGCTCCACTTAAACTTGCCATCAGCATCCAGGGCAAAAACAATAATATTTATTTCGGTTCTGCAGACGGTACTCTTTACGCAACTGATGTAGAGGGAAAACTGAAATGGGATTTCAAGAACAAGATATACAGTTCTATAAGTTCTTCACCGGCTATCGGGCCTGATGGGAGCAT
>JAJFJU010000022.1 GCA_021773645.1 Gammaproteobacteria bacterium | reverse complement strand
GTACGGTTTTGCGGGTTGGGCGGCCGGCGTCCGCCTTGCTTTGGGGGCGGCGGCCGCGGACCGCCCTACCAGCTACCGGCTAAACCACTGCAATCCCGATTCCGTAATCACGCCATCCAGCGGAATATCCCACGGCTGTGCCGCCAGCTTTTTCACTTGCTGAAAGTCATAGGCCACTCCAATGAGAGTGGGCTTGAGCCAGTATTCGCGCTGGCGGAGAAAGGCGAAGCTGCGATCGTAATAACCACCACCCATACCCAGACGATTGCCCTCAGAATCAAAGGCAACCAGTGGTAGTAGGACCAGATCTAGGGCTTGGGGGGCTATTTTGTGGCGGGCTGATACGCTAGGTTCTGGGATGCCGTAGCGATTGAGTAGCAAAGGTGTTTCTGCGGTGCAGGGAAGAAAGCACAGCCGGGAGCGCATCAGGGTGGGCAAATAAATACGCCGGCCACGGGCACGAAGGATGGGAAATAGGGCGGAAAGATCGACCTCGCCATCATTTGGGAAATAGGCGGCAATGCGCTGGGCGCGATGTAGCAGCGGGCTTCTAACGAGGCTGTGGATGAGCTTGCGTGAAAGTTGCTCGCGTTTTCGGGGAGGCAGAGCGCGTCGACGTGCTCGCATGCTGCGACGCACTTCGAGGGGGGGCCGGGGATATTGGAATGCTTGTGGGGTTTTCAAGTGGTACTCCCCACCTGAGCCGCTGTGTGCCATGTCGCCTGAACCACAGGGATTCAAGAGGGAACGGTATTTGAAATATCAGGTTTCCCGCTACGAGGCGGGCCTACGCAACAATCTCAGCTACATGTTCCCAGAGGCATTGAGATAGGTTCAAGTGTCTCTAGCCCACTGGCAAGCTCCGTAGGGAGTACCGGCTCTTAGTCTACGCCTTCTATTTCAGATCGTCGACCAAGTGAGCGCTCAATTTTTTCTTCCAGCTGACGGATGCCCTCGGACATGGAGTGGCGATATTCATCCGACCCCTGTTTTTGTTGGAGGAATTCGTGGGCGATGTTGAGTGCTGCCATGACGGCAATGCGCTCGGCACCCAGCAGATTCTTGCCCCCTTCGCGGATCTCCTGCATTTTTCCGGTCAGGTACTGGGCTGATTCCAGCAAGCCCTCACGTTCATCTTCGGGGCAGGCAACGGTGTATTCCTTATCTAGCAGACGGATATTAACGGGGCGGGGCTGATCGCTCATGAGTTGGGCTCCATGCCCTTCAAGCGGGAGATCATGGATTCAACCCGACCGCGGGCCAATTCTGATTTTTCGATTAGGCTGGCGCGCTCGCCCATGAGGTTGGTTTGCTGTTGGCGCAAGGCGTGGTTTTCTTCGCGCAAACGTTCGCAACCCTCGATGAGTTCGTCGATTCTCGCTTCCAGAGTACGCATATCCGCTATTTCCATGATGGGGAAAGTGGCTTAGGCCACCATATTAAGTTGAAGAAAAGTATGGGAAGTGCTTCCAACGTGTTCATAAATATAGATGGGCTGAGGG
The DNA here is from genome assembly GCA_021773645.1 of Gammaproteobacteria bacterium. Classification (GTDB taxonomy): domain Bacteria; phylum Pseudomonadota; class Gammaproteobacteria; order HK1; family HK1; genus JAJFJV01. The sequence continues at coordinate 36,279 of JAJFJU010000022.1, read as the reverse complement.
TGAGGGTCAATCAAAGCCCATGTGGCCGCGTGGTTGCTGCAAGGCATTTAGAGGGCTGCCGTGGGGTGATAGCATAGCTCCCCTGATGAGATGAACGGACAAATAGATGGCGGAGAATAAAGGTGCGGCGACCGATCAGGTCTATGCGGAGTTGGAGCGTTTATTAGAGCGTAGCAGTGCCGAGTCTGGCGCAGCCGAGGCGCATGGCTTGTGTTGTGGTTTGCTGAGCTCGGGTCTCGAGCAGAGCGGGGATTGTTTGCTGGCGGAATTGTTTCCCGAACCCTCGCCCGGCGACGTATTGCGCAAGGAATGTATAGCGGTGATGCGCTATGTGGCGGAATACAGTGAGGGGCAGCTTAATTCCACAGACTGTAATTTTGTGCTTTTCCTACCTGCCGACCAGGTGGGTGTGGGGCAGCGCAGTATTGCGCTCGGGCTCTGGTGTGCCGGATTTTTAGCTGGCCTGGGACTTGGCGCGGTCAAATTATCTGATTTGTCTGCAGATGCTAGGGAACTGCTAACGGACTTTGGACAGATTTCTCGGGTAGATGCGAGCCAGGTCGAGGGTGAGGATAATGAGCGTGCCTACATCGAGTTGGTGGAATATGTGCGCGTGGGGGTGATGCTAATTTACGAAGAATTGCGTCACTCACGGGCGAAAGGGCCGTCGCCAGTGGTGGATGGGGATGGATAAGCGAGAATTTGCCCGCCGGCGCAAACGGCTAACGGAGACCATGGATGAAGGGGCTATCGTCATTATTTCGGCACCACCGGTAAAACTACGTAACCGGGATGCCGAGTTTGTTTACCGGCCCGACAGCGATTTCTACTATCTCACAGGATTTCCCGAGCCCGATGCGGTAGCGGCCTTTGTGCCCGGGCGTGAACAGGGTGAGTATCTGCTGTTTTGTCGCGAGCGGGATGTGGAGGCGGAGCGTTGGCATGGTAGCCGAGTGGGCTTGGAGGGGGCTTGCGATACCTTTGGTGCGGACGATGCCTTCCCCATCAGTGATATCGACGACATCCTGCCGGGCCTGTTGGAAAACCGGGACCGTATTTTTTACTCCATGGGCAACTATTCGAGCTTTGACCAGCGTGTACTTGGTTGGGTCAATCAAGTGCGTTCGCGGGCCCGCAGCGGTGTTCACGCGCCAGCGGAATTTGTCACCCTGGACCATCTGCTACATGACCTACGCCTATATAAAAGCAAGGCCGAGATTAAGGCCATGGAGCGAGCGGTAGCGGCCAGCGAACATGGCCACCGGCAAGCCATGGCGGTGTGTCGCCCGGGGATGAACGAGTATGAGCTAGAGGCGGAGCTGGTCCATCAATTTATGCGTGAGGGGTGCCGCTCCTGTGCTTACACTCCCATCGTTGCCGGCGGTGGCAACGCCTGCACGCTGCATTACACCGCCAATGATCAAAGCCTACAGAATGGGCAATTGGTGTTGATCGATGCCGGAGCGGAATATGATTGTTATGCCGCCGATATCACCCGGACTTTTCCCATAAATGGTCACTTTAGCCCGGCGCAACGGGCTATTTATGAGCTGGTGCTGGCAGCGCAGGAGGCTGCTATCGAAAAGATTCGCCCGGGGAACCATTGGAATGAGCCCCACGAGGCGGCGGTGGAGGTGTTGGCTAGCGGCTTGAAAAGTCTCGGGCTATTGAAGGGCAGCCTGGCGACGATTCTCAAGAAAGAGAAGTATAAAAAGTTCTATATGCATCGCACCGGTCATTGGATTGGCATGGATGTCCATGATGTGGGGGACTATAAACTGGGCGATGAATGGCGCATTTTCGAGCCGGGCATGTGTCTCACGGTGGAGCCGGGTTTATATATTGAGGGGGGTGACCCCAGTATTGCCCGTAAATGGTGGAATATCGGGGTGCGCATTGAAGATGATTTCGTGGTTACCGCGGATGGTGTGCGTATGCTGACGCAGGATTTACCGCGTACGGTGGATGAGATCGAGGCGATGATGGGGCAGGGCTGATGGCGGATGAATTTGATGTCTTGATTGTGGGTGCAGGGCCGGTAGGTGCCAGCCTTGGCTGTGCCTTGGGCGATACGGGGCTGCGGGTGGGTATCCTAGAGGCGACGTCGTGGGATGGCACCAGCCCGCCTAGCTATGATGATCGCCCTCTCGCATTGTCGCTGGGCACCCGGCAGATCCTAGATAGTTTGGAGTTGTGGTCCGGGATAGCCGCACAAGCAACACCGATTCAGCATATCCATGTCTCCGAGCGGGGCCGTTTCGGGGTTACACGTATTGGCGCGGAAGAACAGGATGTCGATGCACTGGGTTATGTGCTGAGTGCCCGGGCGCTGGGTGCGGTGCTGCGGAAACGGCTGGAAGCATTACCTTCAATTCCCCGGATTTGTCCTGCGCGGGCAACGCATATACATCGTGAAGACAATGCTCTGACGGTGGAATATGTCCTTGATGGCCGGCAGCAGAGTTGCCGTACCAAATTGTTGGTAGCGGCAGATGGTGGCCAATCGAGTGTGCGTGAATTGCTTGGCATCGGGGTGCGCAAGCGGCCCTATGGACAGATGGCCCTCGCCGCCAACGTCACCCCGTCCCGCCCCCATGACAATGTCGCCTACGAGCGTTTTAGTCCCAGTGGGCCGCTGGCATTATTGCCCATGGCTAAGAACCACTGTGGTCTGGTTTGGACCATGGGGGAGGAACAGGCACAAGCCTACGCCCAATTACCGGAAGCCGAATTTTTGCACTGTCTGGCACAGCAGTTCGGCTCTCGTTTAGGAAAATTCCGCCAAGTAGGAAAACGGGTGGCTTATCCCTTGGCACTGCTACGTGCCGAGCGGCAGGTTTGTGAGCGGGCGGCGATCCTGGGTAATGCCGCACACACCCTGCACCCGGTGGCAGGACAGGGCTTTAATCTGGGGCTTCGCGATGTGGCGGCGTTGGCCCAAGTGTTGGTGGATGGCCTGGCCAATGGTGAGGATCCTGGAAGTACGGAGCTATTGGAGCAATATGCCGCATGGCGTCACTCTGACCAGCGTCAGACCAGCTTTTTTACCGACGGTTTGATACGGGTGTTTTGCAATGATTTACCGCTGCTATCGCCACTGCGTGGGCTTGCCCTGTTAGGCATGGATTTGGCTGGGCCACTAAAGGCTCGGTTGGCCCGACAAGCCATGGGGCTGACGGGTAAATTGCCGCGCCTAGCCCGGGGGTTGGCGTTATGACCCTGGATGTGGTGATCGTCGGTGGTGGCATGGTGGGGTTGAGCCTTGCCTGCGCCCTGGGAGACTCGCCCCTGCAGGTGGGGTTGGTGGAGGCCAGTCCACAAACCAAGGAGCCTCCGACCCACGGTTTCGATCTGCGGGTCAGCGCCCTGACCCTTGCCAGCGAGGCCATGCTGAAAAATATCGGGGCCTGGGAGCATGTAGCGAAAAAACGGTTGGGGGTGTTTCGCGAGATGCGGGTGTGGGATGCCGATAGCTCGGGCTTGGTCTACTTTGATGGCGCTGAGCTAGGCCAAGCCCATCTTGGGTATATCGCCGAAAATTGCATGCTACAAGTGGCCTTGGAGCGGCGTATTGCCGAGCTATCCAATGTGCAATGGTATCGCCCCGCGGCCGTCGAAGAGATTACGGTGGGGCGATCTCATGCGGAATTGCGTCTTGATTCCACCCGTTTGCGGGCACGTTTGGTGGTGGCCGCGGATGGTGCTCGCTCACGAGTGCGGGAGGCCATGGGTATTCCCGTTCACGGCAAGGATTATCAGCAGCATGCCGTGGTTGCCGTGGTGCAAAGTGAGCAGCCGCATGCCGAGACTGCCTGGCAAAAATTCCATCCCACTGGCCCGTTAGCGATATTGCCGCTGCCGGATAATTTCTCCGCCATCGTTTGGTCTACTAGCCCGGAGTTGGCGGTGGAGTTAAAAGAATTAGACGAGGTACGGTTTTGCCAGCGCTTGGATGAGGCGCTCGAGCAGCGTTTTGGTGGTTTTTCTTTGGTGGGCCCCCGAGGCGTTTTCCCGCTACGTCGGCAGCATGCGCAGCGTTACACCGAGCCTAGGATTGCACTTATTGGAGATGCCGCGCACACGGTGCATCCGTTGGCGGGGCAGGGGGCTAATCTTGGATTTCTCGATGCGATTGCGCTGGCGGAGGTGTTACGCGATGCACTGATTGCTGGACGTGACCCAGGGAGTCATGCGGTGCTGCGGCGTTATGAGCGCTGGCGCAAAGGCCATAATCACCTGGTGCAGCGCGGTATGGATGGCTTTCACTGGCTGTTTGCCAATGAGGGTAAAGGTCGGTGTGTGGCCCGGGGGGTGGGTTTAAATGCGACTGATCGGATGCCCTTGATAAAGCGAGAGATCATGCGTTTTGCGGCGGGTTTACAGGGCGATTTCCCAATTTTGGCCCAGCGCAATAACAAGCTTTGGCCGGCTCTTTCTTCGTTTTAGGCTCTTGCAAAACGGGCCGTTTCTAAGCGATAATTCGCCTTTTGACTTGCGCGGACCAATTGGTCGCGTGAGTATAATTTTCAGCTCGCGAAGCGTGCCCTGAGGGTGGCTGTTCCAGCGGGTATTTTGGGTAAATTTAGGAGATACAAAGATGGCGTTAATTTCACTGAGGCAGCTTCTGGACCATGCCGCGGAAAACAGCTACGGCGTTCCAGCCTTCAACGTCAACAACCTGGAACAGGTTCAGGCGATCATGCAGGCAGCCGCTCAGGCCGATGCACCGGTTATTTTGCAGGCCTCCGCGGGTGCCCGTAGTTATGCCGGCACCCATTTCCTGCGCCATCTGTTTGATGGGGCCCTGCAGGAATACCCCGATCTCCCCATCGTGATTCATCAGGACCACGGTGGCTCGCCGGCAGTATGTCAGCGTTCCATCCAGCTTGGTTTCTCCTCGGTGATGATGGACGGCTCCCTGGAGGCGGATATGAAAACCCCCGCCAGCTATGAGTACAACGTTGATGTCACCAAGACCACGGTTGCCATGTCGCATGCTTGTGGCGTTTCCGTAGAGGGTGAGCTGGGTTGTCTCGGTTCCCTGGAAACCGGTGAGGCCGGCGAAGAAGATGGTTCCGGTGCTGAGGGCAAACTCTCCATGGAGCAGTTGCTGACCTCTCCTGATGAAGCGGCAGATTTCGTCAAGCAGACCGGGGTTGATGCCCTTGCCATTGCTATCGGCACCTCACATGGCGCCTACAAATTCACCCGCCCACCTACCGGCGACATTCTCTCCATGGAGCGCGTCAAGGAGATTCATGCTCGTCTTCCCAATACCCACTTGGTGATGCATGGTTCCTCCTCAGTGCCGCAAGAATGGCTGAAGATTATCAACGAGCATGGTGGTGAGATGGGACAGGCCTATGGCGTCCCGGTAGAGGAAATTGCCGAGGGCATCAAGAATGGCGTACGTAAGGTCAATATCGATACCGACCTGCGTATGGCCTCCACCGGTGCGGTGCGCAAGCATCTAATCGACAACGCCTCAAACTTTGACCCACGTAAATTCCTCATTGCCTCCACCGAGGCGATGAAGCAGATCTGCCTGGATCGCTATGAGGCCTTTGGTTGTGCCGGTCAGGCCTCCAAGATTAAGGCCATTGATCTGGAGACGATGGTGGCACGCTACGAGTCCGGAGAGTTGGACCCGCAGGTGCGGTAAGCATTTGCTCATCTAGTTTACGGCCCGGCTGCCTCACGGCTCCGGGCCGTTTTCATTTAAGGGCCTTGCGCCCATCTATAGAACAATCTTCCCATGACCCAGACATCCACCGCCGTTTTTGAGAGTGAACTGAAAAGTCTGCCATTGTTGGCCAGAGGCAAGGTTCGGGATATCTACCAAGTGGATGAGGAGCATCTGCTTATCGTTGCCAGCGACCGTCTCTCGGCCTTCGACGTGGTGATGTCCGATCCCATTCCAGGCAAGGGGGAGGTGCTTACGGCGGTATCGAATTTTTGGTTCTCAAAAATTGGCCATATTCTTCCCAATCATCTTTCATCTCGTACGCTGGCGGAGGTGGTGCCCGATGCATCGGAGCGGAGCGTATTGAACACGCGGGGGGTGGTGGTGCGGAAATTGCGACCTTTGCCGGTGGAGGCCATTGTGCGTGGCTATCTTGCGGGCTCTGGCTGGAAGGATTATCAGGCTACCGGAAAAATCTGTGGCGTCGTATTACCCGCGGGCATGCAGGAGGCTGAGCGCCTTCCGGAAATCTTGTTTACGCCGTCAACCAAGGCCGCTAGCGGCAGCCACGATGAGAACATCGATTTTTCCGAGGCTGAACGATTGCTGGGCAAGGAGATGGCTCAGCAGGTGCGGGATGCGAGTATTCAGATTTATGAATTTGCCTCCGCCTATGCCCTGGAGCGAGGCATCATCATTGCTGATACCAAGTTTGAGTTTGGTCTCGATGAAAACGATGAGCTGGTATTGATAGACGAGGTGTTAACCCCAGACTCCTCGCGCTTCTGGCCGCAGGATGAATATCAGCTCGGCTCGTCCCCAAAAAGTTTCGACAAGCAGTATGTCAGGGATTATCTGGAGACCTTGGACTGGAACAAACAGGCACCGGGTCCCCAGTTGCCAGCAGAGGTTATTGCCCAGACCGCGGCGCGCTACCAAGAGGCGCGCAGGATTCTCACCGGTTGATTTACATCGATTCTTGAGCCCGTTTCTCAAGCATTGTTACTGCCGGTAGTTCTTTGCCTTCCAGGAATTCAAGAAAGGCGCCGCCGCCGGTGGAGATGTAAGAAATATCGTCGGTGACGCCGAACTTCTCAATTGCGGCCAAGGTGTCACCGCCCCCCGCTACCGAAAAGGCAGGGCTCGCTGCTATGGCTTGGGCGATGGTCTTGGAACCACTGGCGAAGGGCTCCAATTCAAAGGCGCCCACCGGCCCATTCCAGACAATAGTGCCTGCCTTCGCAAGTAGGTCGGCCAGCTGCTCGGCGCTTTCCGGTCCGATATCCAGGATCATTTCATTTTCAGCGACCTCACCAACAGGCTTGATCTGTGCGTCGGCCTCGGCACTAAATTCTTTTGCCACCACCACATCTTCTGGCAAGGGGAAGCGACGTCCTTCCTGCTCCAGTTTTGTCATCAGCGTGCCGGCGGCCCCGAGCAAGTCTGCCTCCATGAGTGAGTTACCCACCGCATAGCCCTTGGCCGCTAGGAAGGTATTGGCGATACCGCCACCTACCACCAGCCCATCCACCACTGCGGAAAGTGCGCTCAGCCCTTCCAGCTTGCTGGATACTTTGGCGCCGCCTACCACGGCGATCAACGGCCGTGCGGGTTCATCCAGGGCACGGTGCAAAGCCTCCAGTTCAGTGCTTAGCAATAAGCCAGCACAGGCCTGGGGAGCAAGGCGTGCGACTCCGTGGGTGGAGGCATGGGCGCGGTGACTGCAGCCGAAGGCATCCATGATGTAGACGTCACAGAGTGCCGCCATGCGTTGGGCCAGCGCCTCGTCATTGGCCTTTTCGCCTTTGAGAAAACGAACGTTTTCACACAGAGCGATGTCACCACCATCTGTAACATCGCCGTCAATCCAGTTCTTTAGCAAGGGCACGGGTCGTGCTAGAAGTTCGGATAAACGCTTTGCCACGGGGGCGAGAGAAAAACAGTCTTCCTCCAGACCCTCTTTAGGCCGCCCTAGATGCGCCATGATCAAGATCTTTGCTCCGGCATCCAGTGCCAGACGAAGGGTGGGGATAGCGGCGCGGATACGGGTGTCACTGGTAATGACGCCATTCGCCAAGGGAACATTTAGATCTTCACGGATTAATACGCGCTTTCCAGACAGCTCGATTTCGGTCATGTTCAGGGGCAGCATCATTCTCTCCGCAGGAAACTAAAATTATAAAAAAAGGGCGCATTCCTCACGGAAGGCGCCCTTTATATGGTCAGGCGTTCAGGCCCGTCCAGTGCAAGCCTTATTTGGCATTCATCAGTGCAACAGTGGTGTCGAGCATACGATTGGAAAAGCCCCATTCGTTGTCGTACCAGGCGATGAGCTTTACCAGACGCTTATTGAGCACCTTGGTAAAGGAGGCGTCATAGGTGGCCGAAAGTGGCGTGTGATTGTAATCGATGGAGACCAAGGGCATCTCGGTATAGGCGAGGATCCCTTTAAGCGGCGCACACTCCGAGGCTTCTTTCATCAGCGCGTCGATCTCTTCCTTGCTGGTATCGCGTTCCATGGTGAGGGTGAGATCCACCACAGAAACGTTGATTACCGGTACCCGGATGGCAAAGCCGTCGAGCTTGCCATTGAGCTCCGGTAGTACCAGACCAACGGCAGCGGCTGCGCCAGTAGTTGTAGGAATCATGGAATGCACCGCAGAGCGTGCCCGGCGGGGATCTTCGTGATAGACGTCGGTTAAAACCTGGTCATTGGTAACTGAGTGCACTGTGGTCATCAGACCATGTCCAATGCCTATATTGTCGTGCAACACCTTGGCGATGGGTGCCAAGCAGTTAGTGGTGCAGGAGGCGTTGGAAATCACCGTATCCTCGGCCCGCAGGGTTTCATGATTAACCCCGTAGACGATGGTGGCATCCATGGCCGCATCGCCAGGCGCGGAAATAATGACCTTCTTGGCTCCAGCCCGCAGATGGGCGCTGGCCCTTTCTTTATTGGTGAAAAAGCCGGTGCTCTCATGTACTACGTCTACCCCGAGTTCTCCCCAGGGCAGATTTTCCGGGTCACGCTCAGAAAATACGCGGATGCGGTCGCCATTGACCACGATGGAGTCTTCTTCCGCATGGACATCCCCCGGGAAGCGCCCATGGATGGTGTCGTACTGAGTCAGATGAGCATTGGTCTCGGGGCTACCGAGGTCGTTGATCGCGACGATCTTGATTTCATCGCGACGCTCTGACTCGTAGAGGGCGCGTAAAATCTTGCGTCCAATGCGCCCGTATCCGTTAATTGCTACTTTGATGGTCATATATTTTTAAGCCTTACACATGGGCCTGATTGCCCGGTCACGCAACGGGGCGTGTTTCCACGCCCCGTTATTTCACCTTTACTACGATAGTCTGCAGGTCTAGCTAAGGACTGCTTCAACCTTGCTGATGACGTTTTCTGCAGTGAAGCCGAAGTGCTTGAAGAGCTCTTCCGGTGGTGCAGACTCACCAAAGGTATCGATACCCACCACGTCGCCGTCCAGGCCGACATACTTGCGCCAGCCAATGGTCACACCCGCTTCCACTGCGACCCGAGCGCGTACTGCGGCGGGCAATACGGACTCGCGATAAGCGGCGTCCTGCTGGTCGAAGATGTTGGCATTCGGCATGGAAACCACGCGGACCTTACGGCCCTTGGCGGTTAGCGCCTTGGCCGCATCCTGGGCAATACCGATTTCAGATCCGGTGGCGATGATGATGGCATCCGGCGTGCCGTTACAATCGGTCAGCACATAACCACCCTTGCGAATTGCAGCAATCTGCTCGGCGCTGCGATCCTGATGCGGCAGACCCTGACGGGAGAACATCATGCAGCTGGGGCCGTCCTTACGTTCCAGGGCAGCAGTCCACGCAACTGCCGACTCTACGGTGTCACAGGGACGCCATACCGACATATTGGGAATCATGCGTAGGGTAGCCGTCTGCTCTACCGCCTGATGGGTAGGGCCGTCCTCGCCCAGACCGATGGAGTCATGGGTATACACAAACAGGCAGCGAATCTTCATCAGTGCCGCCATGCGCAGGGCATTACGGGCATATTCCGAGAACATCAGGAAGGTAGCACCGTAAGGGGTGAAGCCACCGTGCAGGGCAATGCCGTTCATGGCCGCAGACATGGCAAATTCACGCACGCCGAAGTGGATGTAATTGCCATCGCTGACTTCGCGGGACAGGGGCTTGGAGCCGTCGTACATGGCCAGGTTGGAGCAGGCCAGATCGGCACAGCCGCCCATCAGTTCCGGCAGCATCTCCCCGAAAGCAGCGATAGATTTCTGCGAGGCCTGACGAGTGGCCAGACTCTCGGCCGCCTCGTTGGTGGCATTGATGTAGTCGCCGGAGGTCTTCGCCCAATCGGCCGGCAGATCGCCTTCCATGCGGCGCTCAAATTCTGCGGCTAGTTCTGGATGGGCTGCCTTATAAGCGGCATAACGTCCGTCCCATTCCTTCTCGGCGGCAGCACCCTTGGCCTTGCCGTCCCAGCCGGCATAGACATCGTCCGGCACCACGAACGGAGCATGCGACCAACCCAGTTCCTTGCGCACTAATTCAATTTCATCGGCGCCCAGCGGGGAGCCGTGACAGGCGGACTTGCCGCCCTTGTTGGGGGAGCCGAAGCCGATGGTGGTTTTGCAGATGACCATGCTTGGCTTGTCGGTGACCGCCTTGGCTTTAGCAATCGCGGCGCTGATGGAATCTGCGTCGTGACCATCTACGCCATAGACTACGTGCCAGCCATAGGCCTCATAGCGCTTGCCGACGTCTTCGTCGAACCAGCCGTCAATACTGCCATCAATGGTGATGTTGTTGGCGTCATAGAGGGCAATCAGCTTGCCCAGACCCAGGGTGCCGGCCAAGGAAGAGGCCTCGCTGGAGACGCCCTCCATCAGGCAGCCGTCGCCCAGGAATACGTAGGTGTTGTGGTCAACAATGTTGTGACCATCGCGGTTGAACTGTCCGGCCAGTGCCTTTTCAGCAATGGCCATGCCGACGGCATTGGTGATGCCCTGACCCAGTGGGCCAGTGGTGGTTTCCACGCCAGGCGCATAACCGTATTCGGGATGACCCGGGGTCTTGGAACCCATCTGGCGGAACTGCTTGAGTTCCTCAATGCTGAGATCGTAGCCACTCAGGTGCAGCAGCGAATAGATAAGCATGGAGCCGTGACCATTGGATAGCACGAAGCGGTCGCGGTCATACCAATTCGGATTAGCTGGGTTGTGAGAGAGGAAGTCATTCCAGAGGACCTCAGCCATATCCGCCATACCCATGGGCGCTCCGGGGTGACCGGAATTCGCTTTCTGGACGGCATCCATGCTGAGGGCGCGGATGGCATTGGCAAGTTCTCTGCGGGAAGTCATGTTATTTCTCCTGGCGATTGCGGTGGTCTTCATTTGTAGTCAGCGCTCACTGATTGGTGGCCTTCCGGGTGTCGCCTACCTTTAAAGTAGAGCGCAAAGCCGGGGCCATCGTCCGGTGGGCGAAGGCTGTTCGTAATCTCTAAAGTGACAGGCCGCGGCGTGGTAGCGTGCTTTGCCTGTTGCATGGGAGCGAGCGGGCCCCAAATACTGGGCAAGTCGCTCTATCCATATTCGGATTGGCTGTATGGCGCAAATAGCGCAACTTGCCATCCTGGTTACTCGAAACGCCCATTTTCTCTCAGCCTCAGCGAATACGCAAACTCGGGGAAAAAAGCGGCGTTTGCGTCGTATGTGCATACGGGGCTGGATAAGGGTGTTTAGTGAAGTTGTCGTATCAGTGTGCCATGAGGCTCGTGTTAAACTTTTCTGTTTATATGCCGAATACACTACGGCACGGACGGGCCGGTGCCCGTCATTTTCAATACTGTTATATATAGAGGTAATTATGGCCCAGGAACAATTGCTCACTTCCGAATCGGTATCGGAAGGCCACCCGGATAAGGTGGCAGATCAGATTTCAGATGCGGTTCTCGATGCGATTCTGGAATTAGATAAGAATGGCCGGGTGGCCTGCGAAACCCTGGTTAAGACCGGCATGGTGTTGCTCGCCGGCGAGGTAACCACCAGCGCTTGGGTGGATCTTGAAGAGGTGGTGCGTCAGCGTCTCAAGACCATCGGCTATGACGATCCCTCCATCGGTTTTGACTGGGAGAGCTGCGCGGTCATTACCGCCATCGGCAAACAGTCGGCCGATATTGCCCAGGGTGTGGATGCCTCCGAGGACCATGAGCAGGGTGCCGGGGATCAGGGCATGATGTTCGGTTATGCCAGCAACGAGACCGAGGTGTTGATGCCGGCCCCCATTACCTTTGCCCATCGTTTGGTGCAGCGCCAGGCCGAGCTGCGCAAGAACGGCACCTTGCCGTGGCTGCGCCCCGATGCCAAAAGCCAGGTGACCATGCGTTATGTGGATGGCAAGCCCGAGGCCATTACCGCCGTGGTGCTTTCTACCCAGCACAATCCGGATATCAGTAATGAACAGCTGCATGAGGCGGTGCGGGATGAGATCATCAATCCTGTGCTTCCCAAAGAGTGGCTTGATAAAGAGACTCGCATTCACATCAATCCTACGGGGCGCTTCGTCACTGGTGGTCCGGTAGGGGATTGCGGCCTGACCGGACGCAAGATCATCGTTGATACTTACGGTGGGCTGGCTCGCCATGGCGGTGGTGCCTTCTCCGGTAAGGACCCGTCCAAGGTAGATCGTTCTGCCGCTTATGCTTGCCGTTACGTGGCAAAAAATATTGTTGCTGCGGGTCTGGCAGAGCGCTGTGAAGTACAGGTTTCCTATGCCATTGGCGTGGCCGAGCCGACTTCGGTCTGCATCGAGACCTTCGGCACCGGGAAAATCTCCGATGAAAAAATTGGCAATTTGGTGGCCGAGCACTTTGACCTCAAGCCCCGGGGCATCGTACAGATGCTGGATCTGCTGCGACCGATCTATGCCGCGACGGCCGCTTACGGACATTTTGGTCGTGAGGAAGCGGATTTCACTTGGGAACGTACTGATAAGGCCGAGGCACTGCGCGACGCCGCCGGCTTGTAGAGGGAATGGTAAAAATGAGCAGCCAAGCAGAATTGAAGACAGAGTCTGATTACAAGATTGCCGACATCAGTCTGGCGGCATGGGGTCGTAAAGAAACCAGCATTGCCGAGGGCGAAATGCCTGGGCTGATGGCCCTGCGCGAGGAATACAAGGGGAAAACCCCCTTGGCCGGTGCGCGTATCGCGGGTTGTCTGCACATGACTATCCAGACTGCGGTACTGATGGAGACCCTGGTGGATCTGGGGGCCGAGGTGCGTTGGTCTTCCTGCAATATCTTTTCTACTCAGGATCAGGCCGCGGCGGCGATGGCCGAGGTAGGCATTCCTGTGTTTGCCTGGAAGGGAGAGAGTGAGGAGGAATTCTGGTGGTGTATTGAGCAGACCATCCACGGTCCCGATGGCTGGCATCCGAATATGATTCTGGACGATGGTGGTGACCTGACCCAGATCATGCATGAGAAATATCCGGAGCTATTGGAAGATGTGCGCGGCCTGTCGGAGGAGACCACCACTGGTGTGCACCGGCTGTATGAAATGATGCGCGAGGGCAGCCTTAAGGTGCCCGCGTTTAACGTCAATGATTCAGTGACCAAATCCAAGTTCGACAACCTTTATGGTTGCCGCGAATCCCTGGTTGATGGCCTCAAGCGCGCTACCGACGTGATGATTGCCGGCAAGATTGCGGTGGTCGCGGGTTACGGTGATGTGGGAAAGGGCTGCGCGCAGTCCCTGCGTGGCCTCGGTGCCATGGTCTGGGTGACGGAAATCGATCCCATCTGCGCACTACAGGCGGCGATGGAAGGCTATCGCGTGGTCACCATGGAAGAGGCTGCTGCCAACGGTGATATCTTCGTTACCGCCACCGGTAACCTGCGGGTGATCACTCATGAACATATGGCCGCAATGAAAAACGATGCCATCGTTTGCAACATTGGCCACTTTGATTCCGAAATCGACGTAGCCTCCCTGGAGAATTACACCTGGGATAACATCAAACCCCAGGTGGACCACGTGGTTTTCCCCGATGGCAAGAAAATCATCGTGCTGGCTCAGGGGCGTCTAATCAATCTGGGTTGTGCCACGGGCCATCCCAGCTTCGTAATGTCCAATTCCTTCACCAATCAGGTGTTGGCACAGATCGAGTTGTGGCAAAACACGGAAAAATATGGGCTTGAAGTCTATGTATTGCCCAAGCAGCTGGATGAGAAGGTAGCCAGGCTGCACTTGGGCAAACTCGGTGCACAGCTCACCACGCTGACCAAAGAACAGGCCGATTATCTGCGGCTCTCTCCCGAGGGGCCGTTCAAGCCCGAGTACTATCGTTACTAAAAGGGTGGCGTAGGGCGTGCGAGCCTTTTACCCGAGGAGCTAAGTGATGCAGGCAGGTTCCAGTGGACAAAGGGCAGAGCCTCCGATCCTTCCGGGACTGTTGCTCGTTGATGACGACCCGCTGATCTGCAAATCCCTGGCGTGGGTCCTCAAAGAAGACTTCTGCGTTTATCAGGCGGCTAGCCGGCGAGAGGCCATGGGTCTGTTGGAAAAGCCCGATCCGAATCCCTTGTTGGCGTTAGTCGATCTTGGGTTGCCGCCTGAGCCTCATACTCCGGATGAGGGTTTTGCCCTTATCAGTGAACTGCTTGCGGTCAGTGCTCAGATGAAGATTTTGGTGCTCTCAGGGCAGAGTGATCGCGCCAATATTCATCATGCCCTTACCCTGGGTGCGGTGGATTTTATTCCCAAACCTTGTGAGCCGGATTTACTGCGGGCCCGTCTCCAGCATCAGCTAATGATGCTGGACGCTGAACAGCAGGATGTGGAGCGTGCTGAGCCTGCTGATCGCCTAATGGGCGAGAGTGCGGCAATGGCCGGTTTGCGGGCGCAGATCCTGCAATATGCCGACACCCCTTTTCCCGTGCTCATTGAGGGCGAATCGGGCACCGGTAAGGAGCTGGTGGCAGAGGAATTGCACCGACGCAGTGGACGGTCCAGCGAACCCCTTATTACCCTCAATTGCGCGGCCTTCAGCCCAGAATTACTGGAAGCGCAGATATTTGGTCATGCTCGTGGCGCCTTCACCGGTGCCACCACCGCGCGCGCGGGTTTTTTTGAGGACGCCGGGGCGGGCACGTTATTTCTTGATGAGATTGGTGAATTTCCCATCGAACTTCAGCCCAAACTCCTGCGGGTGTTAGAAAATGGCGAATATTATCGTTTAGGGGAAACGCATCCGCGTACCACTAAGGCTCGGGTGGTGGCGGCGACTAATCGTGAATTACTGGAAGAGATTCGCGCGGGTAATTTCCGCCAGGATCTCTATCATCGTCTTGGGGTTTTGACGCTGGTCGTGCCTTCGCTGCGCGAGCGTGAACACGATGCGCTGATGTTGCTGGCATACTTTCGCCAACTGTATGCGGAAAAGGTTATACCCTTTCGCCTGGATGAGGCCGCCGAGCAGCGTCTGGAGAGCTACACCTTTCCAGGCAATGTGCGCGAGTTACGTAATATCGTTATTCGTCTGGGTGCCAAGTATCCAGGGCTAGAGGTAGGGCTTACGGAGCTCGAGGCGGAACTCGATCTGTTCGCCGACATCCAGGAATCTGTGGACGATCTGACCCGTCAGCAGATGCGTGCGGGCTGTTTTCGCCTTGATGAGGTGTTGGGGGTCTGGGAACAGCGTTATATTAATGCGGCAATGAAAATGTGTAGCGGCAATCTGAGTAAGGCGGCGCGACTGTTGGGCATAAATCGCACTACGCTCTATAGTCGCATGCAACGCCTGTCCAATAGCGTGGAAAATTGATGTATTACGAACACTTCGGACTCGACCAAGCTCCCTTCAAGATCACCCCGGACACGCGTCTGTTCTACCCAGGCGGCGCGCGCGGTGAGGTATTGGAGGCGCTGATTTATGCGGTCACCAATGGCGATGGCATCGTCAAGGTGGTGGGTGAGGTGGGCAGTGGTAAGACCATGCTCTCGCGGATGCTGGAGGAGCGCCTCCCCGAGCATGTAGAGATCGTTTATCTCGCCAATCCCAGCATTCTGCCAGAAGACATCCCGCGCGCTATTGCCCTGGAGCTGAAGCTGGATGTAGCGGCCGACGCCAATCGTCTGGAAGTGATGCAGCAACTGCAACAAGGGCTACTGGAAAGGCATGCGGCCAAGCGCCATGTGGTGGTTTTTGTGGAAGAGGCGCAGGGCATGCGCCTTGATACCCTGGAAGAAATTCGTCTGCTTAGCAACCTCGAAACCCAACACAATAAATTGCTGCAGATCGTGCTCTTTGGTCAGCCGGAGTTAGAGCAAAATCTGGATGCAGAGAATATCCGTCAGTTACGTGAGCGCATAGTACACAGCTTTAACTTGGCGCCGTTGACTGAGCCAGAGATCCGCGCCTATCTCAATTTTCGTTTACGCGCCGCGGGCTATCGTGGCCCCGAGCTTTTTGGAAAACGGGCTTGCCGGAAAATTGCACGGGCGTCTGAGGGTTTGATACGGCGGATTAACATCTTGGGGGATAAATGCCTGCTGGCTGCTTTTGCTGCTGGGGTCCACGACATCTCGGTAAAGTACGTGCAGGTGGCGATACGCGATACCGAATTTGGCAAGTCGACACGGCGTAGTCGTATGCCGGAGTTGGTGTTTGCAAGTGGTCTGATTCTCATCGTCCTTAGCCTCGGGATCACGCTGTGGCCAGTAGGGTTTGGCTTGCAGGATAATGCGCTGGCATCCCAGGCATTGGGCGCGCCCCCCACGGTTGAAGCGGCCGTGCCAAGCAAGATATTGCCTCAGCAGCAGCCACCCGCCGAAGCGGTCGTTGTTGCACGTAACGTAGAGGTCGCCGTTCCGGTAACACCCGCGCCAACGCCTGTGGCACCAATAGTGGTGGAAAAGCTTTCAGCACCAGCACCGGCATTGGCACCGCTTCCAGCTTCAGCTTCTGAGCCAGCCGTTATCCCTGAGAAAATTGCCTTGCCGATAGCGCCACCAGCTATTGCATTGGAGAAAGTGCCGCCTGTGGTGAAGCAGCCACCCGTTGCTGCTAAGCCGCCGATCATCGCGGACGTAAGCACCGTGGCCTTAGCGCCGCGGGCCAAGAATGTCGTGGTGAAGGAGGATCTGGTTAACCAGCGCCTGCAGGCCAGTAAGGCTTGGTTACAGGTTGCCAATGGCAACCATTACAGTATTCAGCTATTGGTCACTAAACAAGCACAGCGAGCCCATCTGGAAGAATTTCTTGGGCGCTGGCGGCGGCGTAACAATCTGCAACAGATCTATGTCTACCCGACCGTAATCCGTGGGTTGCCCGGTTTCGGCGTTTTGTATAATGAATTTCCCTCAATGTTCCTTGCCCGTCGGGCCTTGGCGGCATTGCCTCATGGCCTGCAGCGGCACAAGCCCTTCATCCGTAATATCCGGGATATCGAGACCCTTGGTTGAAATGCTTAGGCGCTGGCGTATGATGAGCTAGCCCATTTAGGGAAGAGTCTGTTATAAGTCATTCTTTTAGCGGACTAATATAGCGATAACGATTAGGGGCAATTGGCCTTTTAGAGTTTTAGGGAGAAATGCGGTGCGCAATCAGTCTGGATGGTGGCGAGTCTTGGTCTTGTTGCTGGGTGCAAGCCTGGTGTCCGCCTGCACAACCCCCCCGCCGAAACCCCGGGAGCCCTCTGCCGGCCACATAGCGACCACCCATGCGGCCCCTCCGGTAATTCCACAACCGGTAATGCAAGCCCCCATATTGCCGGCACCGAAAGCTACGCCCCGCGCAGAAACCTACACCGTGGTAGTGGATAACGTGCCAGTCCGTGAGCTGCTGTTTGCGCTGGCGCGCGATGCCAAGCGAGATGTAGATATTCACCCCGGTATTACTGGCAACGTCACCCTTAATGCCATCGACCAGACCCTGCCACAGATCCTCGATCGGCTCTCGCGGCTCATCGATCTGCGCTACCAGATTCAGAACAAGGCTCTGCTCATCACCCCGGACCGGCCCTATCTCAAAACCTACACCGTGGATTACGTCAATATGTCACGGGATACCGAGGGGAGTGTGAGTGTGGCGACCCAGATCGCAACCACCGGTAGTGATAGTGAAGGCGGTGGTGGCGGAGGGGGAAATAATAACTCTGCTACGGAGGTGAGCAGTTCCTCCAAGCATCACTTCTGGGAGACATTGGCGACCAGCTTGCGGCAGATCCTTGCTGCGACCGTAAATCCTCTGTCTGGTAACGACGATGTTGAAATAGATGAGGGTATGGTTATTCCCAACCCGGAATCCGGCGTTATCGCCATCTCGGCTACCGAACGGCAACATGCCAAGGTACAGGATTATTTAGACAAGGTGTTGGGTAGCGTGCGTCGGCAAGTCATGATGGAGGCTACTATTGTCGAGGTGGAGCTAAACGATGCTTACCAATCGGGTATTGATTTTGAAGTCCTTGCGGGCGCTGCTAGCAGTCTTGTTCTAGGCCCCGGTGGTATTCCTGGCACGGCCTTTGCGACAGCAATATTTGACAATACGGACAAGGCTGGGGAGAAACAGGATTTCTCTCTGACCGTTCGTCTGCTCAAGGAGTTTGGTGATGTTCGGGTGCTTTCCAGCCCGAAGATCATGGTACTCAATAATCAGACTGCGATCTTCAAGGTCGTGGAAAATCTGGTTTTCTTTAGCGTAGAAACTGAAACAGTTCCCGTAGACGGTGCACCACCGATTATAAATACTACGACAACTGCTCATACTGTGCCCGTGGGTTTAGTTATGGCAATTACTCCACAGATCAGTGCGAGCGATGAGATCGTTCTTAATGTTCGGCCGACGATTACCCGTTCTGATACTACTGTCGCTGACCCCAATCCGGATTTGGGAGCTGTTGCTAACCTCATCCCTGTGATCCAAGTGCGTGAAATGGAATCTATGCTGAGGCTCCAGAGTAGCCAGATCGCGGTGTTGGGGGGGTTAATGCAGGACTCTGTGCGTAAGGACACGGGTGGCTTGCCGGTGCTGTCCGAGCAGGATGGGCCCGTTGGGGAACTGTTCAAATCCCGTGACAATGATTTCACTAAAACCGAGCTGGTGATTTTCCTTCGCCCCACAGTGATCCGCAGCCCCAGCGTTTCGGGAGATCTCACCAATTTCCAGCGTTTCCTGCCTGAAAATCTGAAATCAGCAAAGCCACAGACGGGGCTCCCTAAGGAGCAATCGAAATGAGCTTGCTGATGGACGCCTTGAAAAAGGCGGAAAAGGCTCGGGAGGCGGGGGCCAGTGGTGAGGGGGATGCTAACGATACCAGCCCAGAGCTGAGCCTCGATCCACTCGAGGCCACTAATACCAGATTGGCCAGTGAGGAGGTGGCAACTGATAAAGAGGCTGCTCTCGACGCTGACGTTGAGAAAGATCCAGACGCTGCCGAACGAGAGTTATCAGATTCTCTTAGCCTGGAGATAGAGGAAGAGATTGCCGAGGCGCGCGGGGACCGGGGTTTGCCCGGCATGGATGAGGAGCAGGACGGGACACTGTCTTTCTCCGGTGAGCACAATGTTCCGCTAGAGGATACTTCGGCGACCTTGCCTTCAGCACGCGCGGCCCGTCGTTCGGTTAACGATTATTTTGATGGTACTGGGCAAATGACCGCCCCAACGACCATTTTAGATGGCTCGCGGGATGCAGAACCCGAGTCAGAAGTACAGGCGGGCGAAGATACTGAAACCAGCCCGCGCAAGCGAGTGTGGGCCGATTCTCAGGACACCGCACAGGCGGTGTTTGCTGCCAAGGCCCCGGCATCGGCCGGCAACAAGGCTGGTCTTTGGTACGGCCTTGGCTTGCTGGTGCTATTCGGGCTGGGTGGTGGTGGTTTTTATCTCTGGTCCAATTTGAAACCAGCCGCCTCTTTTACGCCCAGGCCACTTCCGCCCCAGGCAGCGGTTTCAGTACCCACACCAGCATCTCAGCCATCAGCCATAACGATAGCACCGGCTACTAAGCCAGTGGCTACGGTTGCTGGAGTCGAGCCGCCAGCTGAGGGTGATCTCTCTCCAGGCCGTGAGGCCGTAGTGGCTGCCAAGCAGGCGAAGGCAACTGCAACCGTAGCTACAGCAGTTGCCCCCACGCTTAGCGATGAACAGTTTGAAGCGGCCTTGGTGGCCGCCGCCACGCCCACTGCTTTGACCCCTTCTCAGGGAATCCGTATTACCCGACGGCGGGCTCCGGATCGTATCCATCCCTTGCTTAACGCCGCCTATACGGCCTATGGCGCAGGAGATCACGCTGCAGCACGCAGTGGCTATCAAAAAGTCCTGAAACGCCAGCCAGCTAATCGTGATGCCTTGCTTGGTATGGCGGCCATTGCGCTGGGCGCTGGTGAAAATGAAAAGGCTGGGCGTATTTATCTCGATCTACTGAGTAAAAACCCCCGTGATAGCCTGGCCCAAACGGCGCTGATGAGTATGAATCAGAAGCTCGATCCTGTGGCGGGGGAGAGTCGTATCAAACAGCTGTTGGATCGTGAGCCCGATTCCACTCATCTGCACTTCTCGCTGGGTAATGTTTTTGCTGCTCAGTCGCGTTGGGCTGAGGCGCAGGGTGCTTATTTTGAGGCCTATCGGCGGGCTAACGAGAATCCGGATTTCGCCTTTAATCTGGCGGTCAGTTTAGACCACTTGGGGCAGCGGGCAGCGGCATTGAAATACTATCGCCGTGCCTTGGGGCTTGCCGATAGCCACGCCTCTAGCGTGCCTCATGAAGGGGTGCTGGAACGGATACGTGCCCTGGGCGGATTGAAAAGCAGCGGATGAGTACGAACACTCACTCGCATTCCGTGAATATGGATGCACCGGTGCGGCATCGTCGTATCGGTGAGTTGCTTGTTGGCAAGGGGGTTGTCAGCGAGGACCAAGTACGCATTGCGCTCACTGAGCAGAAGAAAAGCCGGGAGCACTTGGGCAAGATTCTGGTGCATCTTGGTTTTGCCACCGAGGCGGTTATTCGCGATGTGCTGGGTGGGGCCATTGGCTACGACAGTGTCGATCTCTCTCGGGTGGTGGTGGACAGTGATGTGGTGCAGTCCATTCCCAAGGAGGTTGCCCGTCGTCATCATATGCTGGCGATTACCTTCGACCAGGAAAAACATCTCCTTACCTTGGCCATGGCTGACCCCTTTAACGTCATCGCCCTGGACCAGGCGAGGGCCTTGTTGGGTGGGGATGTGGATGTCTTGCCCTTGCTCGCTGGTGAAACTGAGATCGATAAATACATCGATCAGTTTTACGGCTATGAGATGTCTATCGATGGCATCCTCCAGGAGATTGAGACTGGTGAGATTGACTACGCCAGCCTGGAGGCTGAGAGCGACGAATATAGCCAGCCCGTGGTACGTCTGGTCAATGCCCTGCTTTCCGATGCGGTAAAGCGGGGTGCCTCGGATATCCATTTTGAGCCGGAGCATGATTTTCTCCGCATCCGCTATCGCATAGACGGTGTGCTACGGCAGATTCGCAGTCTGCACCGTAACTATTGGTCGGCTATCGCGGTACGTGTGAAGGTGATGGCAGCACTAAATATTGCGGAGATGCGGGCGCCACAGGACGGGCGTATTTCACTTTCGGTCTCGGGCCATCCCATTGATTTTCGTGTTTCTACCCTGCCGACGAATTACGGCGAGAACATTGTGTTGCGGGTACTGGATCGGCAGAAAGGCATTGTGCCGTTGGATAAGCTGGGCCTGCATCCGGATACCTTTGAGATCCTGAATCTCATGATGGCGCGTCCGGAGGGGATTATCCTGGTAACCGGCCCCACCGGCAGCGGTAAGACCACCACGCTTTATTCGATGTTGACCGAGCTCAATACCGAAGCGGTCAACATCATGACCCTTGAGGATCCGGTGGAATATCCCATGGAGATGATTCGCCAGACCTCAGTCAATGAGGCGGCAAAGCTTGATTTTGCCAATGGCGTACGCACCCTTATGCGCCAGGATCCGGACATCATTCTGGTGGGTGAAATCCGTGATAGTGAGACCGCCGAGATGGCTTTTAGAGCGGCCATGACCGGGCATCAGGTCTTCTCCACCTTGCATACCAATTCGGCACTAGGCGCTATTCCACGCCTGCTGGATACGGGTGTTCCGCCCGAGGTAATCGCGGGAAATATTATTGGCATCGTTGGCCAACGGCTGGTTCGCAAGCTCTGTCCGCACTGCAAAGAGGCCTATGAGCCACCGAAGATGATGCGCCAGATTCTCGGCATGGGTATCGGTGAGGAGATGGTGCCCATCTACCGCGCCAACGGCTGTGTTCAGTGTGACCACCATGGCTACAGTGGGCGACTGGCGCTTATTGAAGTATTGAAGTTTGATAGCGAATTGGATGAGTTGGTGGCCCATCGAGCAACTGGGAGGGAACTTATAAAGGCGGCACTGGCCAAGGATTTTGTACCCCTTGCTGAGGATGGCGTTCGGCGAGTGCTTGAGGGAGTAACCAGTTTGGACGAGGTTTCGCGGGTAGTAGATCTCACCGCGAGATTGTCTTAACGGGCCTATAGGTAGCCGACAATGCCTATGATGAAGTACAAGGCCATGGATGATCGCGGTAAGACCTCGGCGGGTAGCATGGAAGCGGCGAATGCGGCTGATTTAGAATCGCGTTTGTCTCGCATGGGGTTGGATTTAGTTACCTTCAAAGAGGTACAGCCGCGTGCCAGTGGTGGTACCGGAGCCGGAATTCAGCGCACCGATCTCATTACCTTTTGCTTTCATTTGGAGCAATTACTTTCCGCTGGCGTGCCGGTGGTGGATGGGTTGGCGGATCTGCGGGATTCTGTGGACGATCCCCGCTTGAAAGAGATTGTCGCAGGGATGATCGAGTCCATCGAAGGCGGCTCGTCATTATCTGGTGCCATGGCTGAATATCCCCGGGTTTTCGACTCCGTCTTCGTGAACCTGATGCGCGCGGGTGAGTTTAGTGGTCGAGTGGCGGAGGTGTTGGCCAAGATTACAGAAAACCTCAAATGGCAGGATGAGCAGGCGGAACATGTAAAAAAACTGCTGATGTATCCGGCGCTGGTAGGAACAGTGGTATTGCTGGTGATATTTTTCCTCATGACCTATCTGGTGCCACAGCTGGTCCAGTTCGTTAAATCCATGGGGGAGACATTGCCGCTACATACCGTGGTGTTGATTAGCGTATCGAATTTCTTTGTTGCTTACTGGTATGTGGTGATCCTGACTCCGATTATTGCCATCTTCGGATTTTTTGCCCTACGGCGAATGAGCCCCACAGTGGACTTTGCAGTGGACGAGCTCAAACTCAAACTCTGGGTGATTGGCCCGGTGCAGAAAAAAATTATTTTGGCTCGCTTTGCCAACTATTTTGCGCTGCTCTATGAATCAGGCATTACCGTGTTGGAATGTCTGCGCATTACTGAGGGGTTGGTGGATAACAAGGCCATTGCTGCGGCTACACGTCGAGCTAGCCGGCAAATCTCAGACGGCGCGAGTATCAGCGCCAGCTTTGAATATGCGGGGCTCTTTCCACCGCTGGTGTTGCGTATGTTGCGGGTCGGGGAAAATACCGGTGCCCTGGACAAGGCCTTGCTGAATATCAGTTATTTCTATGAACGTGATGTACGTGATTCAATCGAAAGATTACAGGCCATGATTGGCCCCGCTATGACCTTCCTTTTGGGTGGCCTGCTCATCTGGGTAATGGTTTCAGTCTTAGGACCTATCTATGATCTCGTTGCTAAGCTCAAGATTTAGCACCCCTAATCGGCATGTCTGTGTGCTCACGGCCGGGCGTCTCTCGGTCCATCAGTGGCAAAAAGGGCATGCTCAGGAGACCTTGAGTTTCCGTCCCGATGAAGCGGGGCTGAAGCGTTTTTCTACCTACCTGGAGAATTCACCCCCTTTACCCATTTACATTCTGGTGGATGTGGTCGAAGAGGAGTTTCGCCACGAGACCGTCCCCCATGTGCTGGGCGGTGATCGGCGGGCCTTGGTTAAAACCCGCCAGAATCGCCTGTTTCGTGAGTGTCGCTATGTACACGCGATTTTCCAGGGGCGTGAAGAGGATGGACGGCGTGATGATCGGGTGTTGTTCACCGCTCTGATACGTCAAGAATTATTGGACCCTTGGGTCGGACAGATCGAGCGTCACAAGGTGCCACTGGCAGGGATCTATTCGTTGCCCGTGATCAGTGGTTCACTGCTTAAGCGCATTCCTGCCAACTCCACCCATACCCTGCTGGTTACCCTGCAAGGCTCTGGTGGTTTGCGACAGACCTTTTTTGAAGGCAAGGATCTGAAGATCAGCCGCTTGGCCTATATGCCCAAACTGGATGCAAGCCAAGTGTCCTCCTACATCCTGGGTGAGGTCGAGAAGCTTCGCCGTTATCTCAATAGCCTACGCTTGTTGTCCCGCGACACCCCTTTGGATGTTTTTCTCTTGGGTCATGGACGCATTTTGGGCGATCTTCGGCACCAGGCTGCCGATACCGTGGCCACACGCTATCACTTGGTGGATGTGGCGGACATGGCGCCTAAGGTGGGGCTGAAGGGCGAATTGGCAACCCCCTTTTCGGATGCACTTTTCACACGCTTGCTCGCCTCCGAGTCACCGGCTAATTACTACGGCACGGACAAAGAGACCCGCTATATTCGTCTCCATCGTGCACGGATTGGTATGAAAGTGGCGAGCGTACTGTTGCTTGTGGGCAGCATTGCCTGGAGTGGTTATCAGTTTTTCAATAGCATTGTTACCCGGGATGAGGCCGCAGCCTTCACGCGCCAGGCGCATTTTTATCAGGAGCGCTACGCCTTGGGCCAAAAAACCCTTCCCAATACCCCGGCCGATGCTTATCAACTACAAAAAGCGGTAGAGATGGCCGAAGTGCTGAAGCGCTATCGCAGTACGCCGGATGAGATGATGGTGGTGCTGAGCCGAGCGCTAGATGGTTTTCCCGGTCTTTATCTGAAGGATCTCAGCTGGAAGACGGCCACCGATCCAAAGACGCCAGTCGGTGCCGAGAAAGGGCCCTCCCGAGCTCCTAATCCCTATGCGGGGGGCAGCAGTGCCAAAGAGGGGGCGTTGTTCCAGTTGGCTTGGGTGACCGGGCATCTCGATCCCTTTGATGGCAATTTCCGAGAGGCTTTGAAAATTCTTAATCGTTTCATCGCGGTGCTGGAAAAGAATCCTATGGTGGAGTCCGCCAAGCTCATGGAGGTGCCGTTGGATACCAGCTCACGCGGGCACATGACCGGGCAGACGGGTCGCGCTGAAGCGGCTAAAGGCGCAAAATTCTCTATAAGAATCGCAGTGCGGACGGGCCATGAGATTAGCTGACATAGACTGGGGGGTAATCCGCGGCGCAACCATTTTTCTTGGTATTGCGCTATTGATCAGTGGCTCTCTCGCGGGTGGGACATACTATTTTAGCCAGCAGTCACAGATCCTGCATAAACAGGAGGGAGGCAAGCTGGCCGCCTCCCGGACGCGTTTCCTTGCTCTGGATGAAGAACGCAAGCTCATCGAGCGCTACTATCCCCGCTACCAGGAGCTGGAGTTGGAAGGTGTGATCGGGGGTGAACATCGATTGGATTGGGTGGAGACCCTGGGTGCCGTGGCGCGCAACATCAAACTGCCTTCGTTGCGTTATGACATCAATGCACAGGCAACCCATGAGCCAGAATTCCCCATTCCTTCGGGGCGTTTCCAAGTGTTTGTCAGTGAAATGAATCTGCAAATTGGCCTGCTCCACGAGAATGATTTACTAAATCTCTTTGAGCAAATAAGTGCTCAGGCCAAGGGGCACTTTAGCGTTAACCGTTGTGAGATGAGGCGTAAGCAGGAAGGCATGGTGCAGGCCCCAACCCATGAAAATCTGAATGCCGTCTGTGCGCTTGAATGGCTCACTATCCAGCAGCCGCAGGAGGGGGCGTGATGAGACTATCCGCGGTTCTCTACACGAGCATTTTCCTGGCACTCACTAGCAATGCCTCTGCCCAGATCACTGGAAGACTTTTTTCCACTGTCGAGCAGCGCGATTCCCTTAACGAGCTACGT
Source organism: Gammaproteobacteria bacterium (assembly GCA_021773645.1). Lineage (GTDB taxonomy): Bacteria > Pseudomonadota > Gammaproteobacteria > HK1 > HK1 > JAJFJV01. Next base: position 10,503 of record JAJFJU010000022.1, on the reverse strand, counting down.
GACGCCTACCGCCTAGGTGATCCGGTTAAAGAAAAGACCGCTGAGGCACCCGCCGCTCCCCCGCCTGTCACCGTTAATGGCATCGTCCTGCGCGGCAAACAACGCCACAGCACTTGGATCAACGGTAGCTTTGTCCCCGGTGGCGAATCCCGAGGTGAAGGAATCCGCGTTCAAACCCAACGCACCGCTGGCGGCACTGTGCGCATCATGCTGCCCAACGGCAGCGACACCGTGCGTCTGAAAGCAGGCCAAAAAATTGACCTAGTGAGTGGCTCCTTGCTCGATACCTACGAACGAAAATCCGCCGAGGGCGCTGAGCGCGTGTTTGAGAAAAAGGCTGCAGATTTATCAGACGCTGGTGCACAAGTGCAAAAAAATAGCGATTCTTCAGGGGCCACGGCGACTCGCTAAGCGAAAAGCGAGCGAGCTTTCTTGTGTGGTCTGAAAACACCAGGCAGCAGCTTTCCTCAGGGCGCCAGCGTGGTGCCGCCCTGCTTGTTCTGCTAACCATCATGGTATTGATGGGCTCCGGTTTTTTGCTTAAGGGCTTGAACCGTGCCGCTGACAGTCAGATTGAGGCGGAAGCGAATACTATCCGTGCACTTGCCGAGGCCAAGGCAGCCCTTGTCGGGCGTGCTGTGAATGATGCCAATCGTCCCGGTAGCCTGCCGTGTCCCGACACCGATAATGATGGTGTCGCGCAGTTATTTGCCGGCAACCAATGTCCCAGCTACATCGGACGGTTACCGTGGAAGACTCTGAGGATGGCCAATATTCTCGACGGTAGCGGTGAGACCCTTTGGTATGCCCTCTCCAGCAGTTTTCGGGATAATTCCAGTGCAGAGCCCATCAACAGCGAGACCCTGGGATTCATCTCCGTAAATGGCGCGGTTGGAGTGATTGCGGCCATTATTGCGCCGGGCGCACCGGTTGCGGCTCAGCAAAATCGCACCAGCAACACGGACGATGATTATCTGGAGGGTGAAAATGCTGATGACGATATGGTTTTCGTCAATGCGCTACGCAGTAACACCTTCAATGATCGGGTGATGCCCATTACCCAGAGCGATATCATGCCGCTGGTTGAGCGGCGCGTACTGAGAGCAGTAGCACAAGTTTTGCGGACCTATCGGGATGGGGAGTGGGACCCATGGGATGCAACGCCGCTTCCTCTCTGGAACAAGAATAATCCGGCTCATCCGGATTATCCCAATGGAGAGTGGAATGATGATACCGTTTTTCCTTGGTTAAGCCCCTTTGGGGCGGGACCTGTTACTTCTGTGTACAACGGCGCCGTGGGTACTCGGGAGGGGCTGTTGCCTTTTAGCTGGCCGGGAGAGCAGTTTTTTACTACCTTCAAGGCCAAGTGGGATATCAACAATGCGAATACCACGCTGACCGGCACGACCGTCAGCCTTGGGGATCTGGAAGAGGATGACATCACCTTTAATGGCACCAGCACCCAGTGCGCCTGGACGACCATTGAGCAGGTCAATTGCAATGTAACGGCGGTTACCGGGCAGCCCGGTAATCCTGGCCCGCTCACCTGTCTGGGTGAGCCCAACACCCAGATCAATCGCAAATTCGAATTTGTCTTTACCGCTGATGATGGCAGTACATCTGGAAGAACCGATGGGGTAAAAATCAAGCGCCCAAAGTGGGACAAGCCACGCGAGCGCGACCTCAAAATCGATACGGGTCCTGCTAGCCCTCCACCCTTTTTCCCCGTTGGCTCTAACGTGATGGTGCGGATTACCGATATTGCGGTGTCAGGCCCTCAGGCTGGCAACCAGTGTGGGCAGGGGACCTTGACAGACGATAGCGACACCTACGGCAAAATAGAGGGGCAAAAGATCCAATTCGATCTGAGCGTTCCCGATGAATTACCCCTGTGGCTGGTGAGTAACAATTGGCACCAGTTGCTCTACGTGGCGGCTTCCTCTGTGCATGTGGGAGATGGACCCGTGCCATGTGTGTCCGGTACTGATTGCCTCACGGTGGTTGGTACGACTGTCAGCAATGCGGTGCAGGCGATATTGGTGAGTGCGGGGGCACAGCTTACCGGGCAAAACCGTGTGACCGGTGTCCAGGGCAGTTATTATGAGTTCGATCCGAACCATGCTTTGCAGCCGTTGGTGGGCAACGACACGGCGGGGGATGACGAGTTCGTGCGCTTGCGCCGCACCAATGCTTTTAACGACCAGGTACAGATCATTGCACCCTGAACTACGATTACAAACCCGCACCGGTTTTACCCTCATTGAACTGGCGGTAGTGATAGCCATTGTCGCGCTTATGCTAGGGGCTTTGCTGGTGCCGCTGGCCACCCAAATGGATCTGCGTAATGTCAGCGAGACCCGCAGCCAGCTGGAGGAGATCAAGGAAGCCTTGTATGGCTTTTCCATGGCCAATAATCGTATCGCTTGTCCCGATTGCGCGAGTGCCGCAGCGCCTTGCAATACGATTCCTGTGGCCAATATCGGTGATGGACAGGAGGACCGGGCCGGAGCTCCGCTTGCCTGTGTAACCAGTGAAGGCAATTTACCGTGGGTGGAGTTGGGTATGGGCCAAAGTGATGCCTGGGCCAATAACTACACCTATCGGGTGACCGCAAGCTTTGCTGATGATACATGGGGTACCGGTTGCGGAACGGTCACTGTGGGTGTTTCCTTTGAGCTTTGTTCCACCGGAACGCTCACCGTGCTCGATAGCGCTGGTGGCAACAACGTTGCGACCTTAGTTCCCGCATTGGTGCTCTCCCGGGGAAAAAATGGCGCTGCTCCGGCTACTTCCGCCGACGAACAGGAAAATACTGACGGCGATAACAGCCTGGTTCTCAAGGGTTTTAGTCAGCAGGTGGGTAGTGAGTTCGATGATCTGGTGGTATGGCTTTCAGGCAATGTGCTGATGAGCCGTATGGTCGCCGCGGGTAAATTGCCCTGATAGCTATTTCCCGATTCCAATAAGCTTCAAGCTACACGCTCCAGAACAAAGCATACATCGCCGGCTGTTCGGCTCCGCAATCCCAATTTGAAACCCGCTTGCTCGGCCTGCCGCGCAGCTTGGTAGAGGCCGATACCAAGGCCACTCGTTGAGGGTAGTGCGCCCTTGAAGAGGTTTTCGGCGGTTTCCACGGGAATGCCGCTGCCGGTGTCTCGAATGCCAAGTTCTAGATGATTCTCATCGGCTGTTATCTCTGCGAAGATCGAAATCTCCGGTTCTGACTGGCGCTTGAATCGTGCGTTTTCCAGCAGGTTTTCCACCACACTGTCGAAGCAGTCCAGCGGGATAGATGGGTTGGCATCTAGTGTTTCCTTAAAATGGACGTTTCTGCCGAGATTGTGGGTTTTTAGGTTTTCCCACCATTCCTTAAGTGGCATTTCATCGGTCGGTTCGATTACTGGGGCTTGCAGTTTGTCCAAGGCTAGCTGAAGGCGTTGGGTGAGGTAGGGGAGTTGATTTTCCAGCAGTTGCAATGCCTCGGTGCGGCGTTCACCGGTGTTCCGTTGCAGGGCCAAGGTGAGAGTGCTGAGGGATTGGAGTAGATTTTTGATGTCGTGGGTGACCCGTGCTCCAGTTTCGTAGATGGCTTGCAGGTGGGCCTGCTGGGCAAGTTCTCGCTCTCTTTCTTTGGCAGTAAAAAAATGCCCGAGCAGATTGAGTAGTAATTTCCCGTGGAGCAGTAATGCGGTTCCCAGCGGACGATGGGCATAAACCACGCCTTGTACCGCCCCATCTGTGATTCGTAGGGTGTTTTTGGTGGCAATGCCCACGCTGCCCTTGGAACTAGCAGCATTCCAGCTTACGCCGGCAACCCAGGGTAATTCGATGAATTGCTGCATGGCGGATTGTAAAAAATCCCGTGGGTTTTGTTGCCGATCGGCCAGGCGGGCGACCCTGCCGGCCCACTGCTCGAAGGGGGTGCCGATATTGAGCAGGTAGCGTTCCCATAACTGACCGAGACCACTGAATCCCCCTTGAGGTGCCCATAGCCAGCTGATAGCCAGTAGAAAAAGGCTGATAGCGACGATGGCTTGTAGCAGGGCGGTGGCATAGGGGGCACCGGTGGAATAGGTGCTCAGCAGGCTGCCAAGCCCAAGTATGGCGGCCAGTAGTGAAACGGTGAGTCCATACAAAAAATCCACTGCGCGCGTGCGTTCGTGGCTGTGTTCCAGGGTGGGAAAGAACAATAAGCCAAGCGGCAGTATAAATAGCCCATAGCCAAACAGAACTTGTACTTCGGTTGCTAAGGAGTAGATAGAAAACATCGCTGGCAGGCAGCCGATCAACAGCTCAGAGACAAGGAATATCAGCGCAATCATGTAGGCGTTGCGCTCTGCTCGTACCACGGTTACACGGCCACCGACGATACCGATAAGCAGCAATACCCAGAAGCTCACCAGTGACCAATTGAGCCAGTAAATGAAGCCAAGTGTAGGCAGAATGAGGTTCAGGCTGCCGCGCCATTCCAGCCGTTGGTCACGCCGCCAGACGGGTTGCCAGATGAGAAACAGGCCCAAATGAGCAAGGAGCAGGGAGCGCGACAGGTAGCTGCCGAAATCCCACCATACCGCTGAGTGCAGCAGCATGAGCATCAGCGCGAGCAGCCGATATTCGTTGCGGATGGTGGAGGCAATCAGCCGGCGTGAGGTATTTGGCATGGAAGGCATTGGGGTATAGTAAACGTCTACGTGCCCTTCCGGGAATTTACATGCGTCACCCGCTCATCTGCATCGCCTATTACACCCTGCTAGAAGCGATACGTAACCGCCTGCTATGGCTGGTGCTGGTGATGTTACTGGCTGGACTGGGATTGGCGGAGTTCATCGGTGCCTATGCGATTACCGAGAGCCGGCAGTTTCAGAGCGGTTTTTTCGGGGCCCTGCTGCGTGCCGCTACGGTCTTTATGATGAGTCTCTTTGTGCTCACCAGTTTGGTGAGAGAGTTCAATGATAAGGGGCTGGAGTTAGTGCTCTCCCTGCCCATCACCCGAGCTACTTGGTTCTTTGCCAAATTAACGGGGTTTTCAGCTCTGGCATTGGCCGTAGCGATGCTCTGTGCCCTGTGTCTTAGCCTCTATGTACCCTTTGGCGATGCGCTGCTGTGGGGTATTTCGTTGGCCTGTGAATTACTACTAATAACGGCATTTAGCATTCTCTGCCTGTTGACCTTTAACCAGGTCACCTTGGGTTTGAGTGCGGTGATGGCCTTCTATCTGCTGTCACGTTCTATGGCGGCGTTCCGGCTTATCGGGCAGGAGCCATTGCTGCAGGATCAATCCTTGGGGCAGGCGGTGATCAACGGGGTGTTGCAGGGGATTGCCTATGTACTACCGGAGCTGGATCGTTTCACCGCCTCGGAATGGCTGATTTATGGGGCGGGACAGTGGTCAGAGCTGCTGCCAATCCTTGGTCAGACGGCGATCTATCTCAGTCTGATTGTGGCCGCGGGGCTGTTCGACTTGTATCGCAAGAATCTATAGGGCGATTTCAGTATGAGCGTGCGGGGTAATACTCGATGGTTTTGGTCTGTGCTATGGGCATGGTTGGAGCCTATGGGTGTGGCCTTTATATCCGGGGCCACTCGAGAGCGCCGCTTAAGTTTTGTGCCCTGGCCCGTGTTGCTGCTGTTGCTAGCCTCCTTGGCGGCACAATTATCCTGGCACACCATTGCACCTGAGCCGGTGGCCCGTGCCGAGGATCTACCCGCGCCACCGTCTGTACGTATCTTGCGTATGGCTAGCCTGGGCGATCACATCGTACTGGCTAAGTTTTTAATGCTGTGGTTGCAGGCCTTTGATAATCAGCCGGGGATTAGCGTGCCATTCTCCCGTTTGGATTATGTACGGGTAGAGGCCTGGCTGGGTCGCATACTGGCGCTCGATCCGCATGGCCAATATCCGTTGTTGGCCGCCAGTCGCCTCTATGGAACGGTGACGGTGGAGGCCAAAAAGCGGCGAATGCTGGAGTTTGTGTACCGCCAATTTCTCGAAGATCCTAACCATCGCTGGCGTTGGCTGGCCCATGCGGTCATCGTTGCCAAGCATCAATTGAAGGATTTACCACTAGCACGGCGTTATGCGCGGGCCATTACCGAGCGTGCCTCAGGCCCTTCAGTGCCCTACTGGGCGCGGGATATGAGCATTGCCGTGCTAGAGGATATGGGGGAACTGGAGAGTGCCCGGATATTGATCGGTGGTTTGATTGCAGAAGGGACTGTTCAAGACTCCCATGAATTGCGTTTTCTGGAAAAAAAGCTGCAGGAACTGCAAGCGAAAAGTGACGAGAAATCGTCAATACGTTGACTTTCCAACAGTTTCTCCCGCTATTTTTCCAAATATCGCGTTTCACCTTCCCACTCTGGTGGTGGTGGATTGTTCCGATATTCCGTGATTCTCTGCAGATAGATGGGCCTTTGTTTGTCGGTAGCAGGCATTTTCTCAAGTGCCTGAAAAAGCGATTCAGCTGTGTCCCAGTCACGTTGAAAATAGTGACTTAGGGCCTGGTTATGTTGCTTTACCGCCTTTTGCACCGATTCGCTTAAGTCATCTACCGGACCGCAGGGCTCGTATATGCGTGTGAGGACTTTTTTACCCTTTACTTGCACCAAATCGAGCTCGCGATAGAGCATTTCTGGTACCGCCAACTGGGTCGTTTGGCCGACGATAATGCCGGCGTGGTAAACCCGGGTTAGATCTTGCAGACGTGAGGCGAGGTTGACCGCGTCGCCTATCACCGTATAGGCCATGCGGTATTCAGAGCCCATATTTCCGACGTTCATAACGCCGGAATTTAGCCCGACACCGAGGGTGATTTTAGGCCACCCCCGAGTCTGGAAGGTGGAGGCGAGCTCACGCACGGTTTGCTGTATCTCCAGCGCCGCTAGCAGTGCATTTCTGGCGTGTTGAGGATCCTTAAGCGGTGCCCCCCAAAAGGCCATCAACGCGTCGCCGATGTATTTATCGACGGTGCCACCATGTTTGTAGACGATACGTGTCATGGGAGTGAGCAGGGCATTGAGCAGCGCGGTGAGCTGGCGGGGCCCCAACCCCTCGGAGATGCTGGTGAAGTTGTGCACATCACAGAACATCACAGTCATTTCCCGCGCTTCACCTTCCAGGTTGGGGCGTTCCGTACCCTGGCTGATAATGTTGACCAGCTCAGGGGGGACATACTGCCCAAATATATCTAGAAGCTCTTGTTTTCTATGGTTTTCCCTGAACCAGCTTGCAAGCACATTAACCCCGAAAAGCATCAGGATGGTAAGCAGGGAATACTCCATGGGGATGAGTGATTTTGCGCCAGCGGGCGCGATGCCAAAGTAGAGCACGGGTATGGTGGCAACTAGAGTGCAAATGGAGGCTTTGATGGGGCTCAGTACTGGCAGTAAAAAGGACAGCGTGATACCCAAAACCAGCAGTACAAGGAACTCCTGACTACCCATGGTAGCTCGCAAGGTGGCGGCTCCCGGACTCAGATCCAGGAAGAGCTGGAAAGAGCCAATTGCATTGGCCATGAACAGCACAAAAACACTCAGTACAACGGTTATCTGGAGGCGATAGAGTTTGAGGGTATTCAGCATAGGCATTCCGTTGTTATTGGTTTCAGGTGCCTCTGATATGGGGTGGCTATTATTACGGTGAAAAAACACCGTCATTCCCGTGGAAACGGGAATCGAGTAGGGCTTTCACTAGTGCCTTGGATGCCGGATGTCCGGCTCCCTGCTCAACACCTCGCCGAGTCTAGTCAGTCGATGGGATGGCGGCAAGTATCAGCCAGAACTTGATCCGAAACTTTGCCAGGGGGGCTGGACTCCTTCGCCTGTTTTTCAGTTGGCATTGATATTGCTAGCTATAACCCCGCAAGGGAAACATAAAACCAACCCGTTTCCCGGAGGATTGAATCATGTACAAGAAACAAAGCGGATTTACCCTAGTGGAAATTGCCATCGTGCTGGTCATCATCGGCCTGCTACTCGGCGGCATCCTCAAGGGGCAGGAACTGATCAACAGCGCCCGGGTGCGCAACCTCGCCGATATGAATGCGGGTATCCAGGCGGCCTATTTCGGTTTTATCGATCGCTATCGTCGGGTCCCCGGTGATTGGGCATCTGCTCCTGCAACCGCAGCTATTGGTGTAGCCATTACGGGTGGCGGCAATAGCAATGGTCGGCTGGACAATGTGGCGGGTGCCAATGTCTACGATGAGGCCAATGCAATGTGGGAGCAGCTCTCCAAGGCGGGCTTCATTCAGGGTGCCTATGCTGGAACGGCAGCAACTGAGCCGAGCACCACCAATAACCTGGCACCACTTAATGCCTTTAACAATGTGGTAGCCATTGGTCGCACACCGGACTATATGGGAACGGCTCCAGTGCGCTTGCAACTAATTCTGGGGCGTGGCGTTCCGGTAAATATCCAGCTGGAACTGGATACCAAACTTGATGACGGTATTCCGATTACCGGCGTGCTGCGCAGTTCATTGGCTGCAGCCACGATCTTTGCCGGTGCCAATAACTGGGGGGCTACCACGGCGACTTGTGTGACGGCCGCGGCTCCGTTTATCTGGAACGTTGCTGCCGATGATCAGGACTGTAACTCGGTCTTTCTTTACTAAAGTAAAAGCGTTCTCCGCGAAATCGCTATAAAGCCCGGCCTAAGCCGGGCTTTTTTTTGGCGGCTCCCTTTGTCAAAATGCTCATGCTATATACTTAGTCCTAACCAGATTGGTTTTTGGCGGCGGATGGAGTCTGATGAGAGTGATCATGGAGCGGGGTCGGCGTGAAGCTGGATTCTCACTGGTGGAAATCGCCATTGTGCTGGTGATTATCGGCCTGCTGCTGGGTGCGATTTTGAAGGGCCAGGAGATGATCAATAGCGCCAAAGTGCGCAATCTGGCGGATATGAGCAGCCATGTACAGGCAGCCTATTTTGGTTTTATTGACCGCTACCGGAATGTTCCGGGGGACTGGGGTGGCTTGCCGGCAGGGGCAGCCATTGGTGTAGCCATTACGGGTGGTGGCAATAATAATGGGCGTCTGGATAATGTTGCGGGTGCCAATGTCTATGATGAGGCTAACGCGCTGTGGGAGCAGCTCTCCAAGGCCGGGTTTGTGCAGGGCGCTTATCTTGGTAGTGCCGCTACGGAACCCAGCACCACGAATAACCTTGCGCCTCTTAATGCCTTTAACAATGTCGTGACCATTGGCCGTACTACAGATTATTTGGGAACTAACCCTGTGCGGCTCAATCTAGTGATAGGGCGAGGCATACCGGTGAATATCATGCTGGAATTGGATACCAAGCTGGATGATGGAGTTCCCTTAACCGGTATAATCCGAGCGGCATTAGCGGCACCCACTATCTTTGCCAATGCTAATAACTGGGGCGGTATGTTGGGGACCTGCGTTACTGCAGCCGCTCCTTTCATCTGGAACGTTGCTGCTGACGATCAGGATTGCAACGGTATCCTGCTCTATTAACCGCTTTGTCTTGTTAGCCTCCAAGCCCGTATTCAAAAATATTTTCCTTCAATTTCTGGGGGGGCGTTGATGATCGAGGCCCTGTCATCTACCTCAGCCCCTGCCATTTCTTTTTCCGGAGTGGCCAAATCCTTTGCTCGCACCACGGTGCTAACTGATCTATCTTTCAGCGTGAAGGAAGGAGAGTTCTTTGGTCTGGTGGGGGTTAACGGGGCAGGCAAGACAACCAGCCTGAAGGGCTTGCTGGATTTCTCCGAAGTCGATGCGGGAGAGATCGAGATTTTCGGTGTTTCGCACCGATTGATTACGGCGAGGGAGAGTCTCGCCTATCTGCCCGAGCGATTTTTACCCCCCTACTATCTAACCGGTCGGGACTTTCTCGAGTATTCGGCGCGTTTGCATGGAGTGGAAGCGGATTCAGCGAAGCTGGAAGCTTTGTGCGCTAGTTTGGACTTGGAGTTGGCGGCCCTCAGGCGGCCAGTGCGCCAGTATTCCAAAGGCATGGCCCAGAAGCTGGGTCTCATTGCCTGTTTTCTGAGCGACAAGGCGCTTTACATACTCGATGAGCCTATGTCGGGGCTCGATCCCAAGGCACGGATTCTGGTTAAACGTTATTTAACCGAACTGCGTACCCGCAAACGCACGGTGTTTTTCAGCACCCATCTGCTCACCGATGTCGAGTCTCTATGTGATCGTATGGGGATACTCCATGGCGGACGGTTGCGCTTCGTTGGCACCCCCGAGGCATGTCGGCAGCAGTACGGTGGCAGCCTGGAACAGGCGTATCTAGCGTGTATTTCCGAGCTCTGACCGGGCTCGCTTCGCCATAGTTTGCGACTTTCGTTTCCCCTTTTGGTCAGAAAACTCTCTATTTTGTCGGGTTTAATCTCAGCTTAGTGCCTAATATCCCTATAATATTAGGGTGATTATGCTTTTATGAAATAAATCACATGCAATAAATGAATTGGACTGGATTTGACCACGATGAGAGAGTCCCCCTCCAGGTCAGCGCACCACTGTCTG
>JAJFJU010000021.1 GCA_021773645.1 Gammaproteobacteria bacterium | reverse complement strand
CCTGGGTTTAACTGCCACTCAGAAATACAAAGTTCATCATTGGCGGTAATGGTTCCATCATCAGTCCAAATAAAAATGCCTATGTTATTCGTATCCGAATCAACAGTAATATCCTCAACCGTAAACCTTTGCCATGATGTGGTTAACGCAAGATCGGCTGGCGTGTTTTCATAGCTCCAGTTTGTTGCAAGGGTTGGGTCTGTGCCATCACTAGCCCAAGTGCCTACAACATCACTAGTTATAACATCGGCAGTAGAATTCCACTTTAAAATGCCAATTCTTGCGTTGGTAATTAGTTTTGCCGTGGTGGTTTTAAGCTGAACACCAAAAGACAATTTTCCATTAGCGATAAAATCTTGAACTTCATCATTGGATAAAAAGTAAACCAACCCAGCTTGAGCATTTACATCACAAATTATTTTATGCCAATTCCTATCCCCTTGTGGGCCGCCACTTGTTTCTACCGAAATAGTGGGAGTGCCTTCCCCAACATGATTAAACAAATCGCCAGCAGTATAGTCATCATCAGCAGGCGTTGTATTGTTTTCTTGATTAACAGTCAATGCGCCATTGATAATGTCGTTTCGTGATCCCCCCGATGAACCAACAACGGATGTACCATCGCCTTTAGTGATGAATATTAAAAAAACCGCAGTGGTTTTGGCGTGGACTGCTACCACATCTCCCGCCACACACGTATAATCTGCCGCTCCTTGAACAATTAAATTTGCGTTATTTGCAAATGTGCAAGCCCCTGCGATGTGCAAAATTCTTGAAGCCCCGGCATGTGGGGCCGCTGGGAGGTTGGTAAGCGTTTCATTACCGGTAAAATTAATCTCGTTGCCTAAAGCCGCCCAAATAGCTGACGTTGTTGCGTGAGAAGGTACTGTTGCTCTTTCGGTATTTATTGCTTGCCCTTCTGTGTGGATCTTTTTCCAGACTGCGGCCCCGCTACTTGCGTCTTTGCACACAAAAACGTCTTTGCTGGAAGTGTTCGTCCATTTTGAATTAATGGAGAAAAGGCCATTACCATCGCCATTGGCGGAATCAGAAGTGACAAGAGGATCGGATGCGTCACTAAAATCTATTACTATGGATGCCGCAGAAGCGGCGGCGGCGTTTTCAGAAACCAGAGCGGCGGCGGCACTAGCGGCTGTAGAAACGACATCGGCGGCTGTAGACACTGCATCGGCGGCGGCGTTAGTCTCAGCCAGCTCGGCGGCAGTTTGAGCGGTCTCAGCGGCAGTTTGGGCCGCAAGAGCTGCGGCAAGAGAGGTTGAAATAGAAGCGGTTGAGGCAACTATCTGGTATTTATCTAATGTGGAATTGTACTGGAATCCGTAAATAGTGTCTATGAGCAGGTCCCCAATCCCGGGCTTTGCTCCAGCCCCATCGGTGACGACTGCCTTGGCTCCTAAAGCGGTATTTGCGAGCGTAACATCGGCCGATGTGTTTGTGGCCACCATCTTAGCGAAAACAAAGGTTCCATCAACGAAAGCAGTAGGAGCCGGGGAAAGTGTCACGGAAATTGCATTCACGGAACCCGTGTCAACGCCATACCAGCCATTCCCATTGGTTGTGATGAAATTTATTACGTCATCGGCTAGAGCCGGGAGGTCTACCCAGTCATCTTTAGGGCTACCATCATCTGCCTGTGAAGAAGCCAGATTGACCAATATGGCGTCTATAGTGGTATTGAGATTGTTGAACTCTGCATCCAGCTTGGACGCATCAATATTATTTGCTGGGACAGTGCCCGAGTCTGCTTCTTGAGAGAAATCTGTAGTTGGGCTGTATGCGGGCGGTTGTGACATCATTCCTCCTTGAATGATTAATTCTTTTTGAGTTTACTTTATTATTGCCTGGCATTCAAGGCGCGGAACAAATCCGCATTCTTGGCTCGTCCTTTTTTAGACAGGGAAAATAGAAATTTGCGTTTAAGTTTCGGCATTTTCTTTTTCAGAATCTCCTCCATAATCATTTCTTTTGTCACGCCTCCATGCTCTCTTATTTGCTCTAAAGCATTTTCGCGGGTTTCCTCGTCGCCAGTATCGAGTGACTCTATGAATAGGTCAATGCCTTGGGCCTTGCCTTCTCTTTCCTTTTTCTTGTCGTCTGCCATGATATTTGAAAATGTTGAGGCGTCTGATTCTTTTGTTGTTATTCCGCCAGCAGACTTTATAATCAGATCCTTCGTGGTAGCCTTAATTTTACCCCTGCCTCGGTCATACGGGCTTGTTATCCACCCATCATTTTCAAGCGCTAAGAGTGGAGTTGTGACCGTCTTACTCGCGGGGATCATCTGATTGAGCGTGTCATGCCAGTGTTGCTTGCCCGTTAATTGCCTGCTTACAGCCTCAACATCCCCTCCAAAAGGGCCAGTAAAGGACTTAAAGTTCCTGGGGAAATCAATCTTGCCAGTACCAATACGGCCAGAAAGATCAACCCCCCCATGCCCCGGCAAGCCATATCTAATCTGATCTTTTACGGCAACCTTGAGCGGGTCTGTGCCTGCCCATTCAATCATAAACCTGTCGAATTTTTTAAGGGGGCTATAACCAAACATCCCATTAACCATAGAATCCAGAGCGTCCAGACCGGGGAAAGCATAATACCCGGACACCGCAATCGCCGGGAACCAAAATCTAGCGTGTTCCGCCCCCTTCAATCCTGTAATAAACGTAACTTGATTTACGGGGAACTTTTGGAACCGAAGAGCTATAGCAAGAGGCGTCCCCTCTGTTGCCCTGAAGAGGTTTGGAGCGCCAGCAACGGAATAGTTAAACTGCGACTTGTCTATAACCTCCTCGGCGAACTTCAAAGCCGCGTGGTGCCTTTCTTTCTCATTCTTAAACTTCCCTTTCGACTCCTTAGTTTTCCCGTCCATAAACTTATGGTAAGCCCCAAGCCCCGCAGTAGACCTGTTAAAATATTCAGCCTTAGAAAACAGCGTCATGGAAGCCTTAAAAGCACCGCCCATTGCACTTATCCCATCAATCCCCGCCCCTGCCTCTAGGCCCAACTGCTCACTGACTCCCAAAGCCCTCAAAACTCCCCTGTCTTGTCCTGACAATGCTTTCTTTGCCCCTAGCGATGTATATTTAGGGCCAATAATAGCATTGGTATTCATCGACTGTGTTAGATTTACCAGAGCAGAACCCGTATTATAAAGGCCGAGCTTGGTAACAGCAGACCATTTCCCCTCCATCTGGGCAAGTTTGGCGGCAGGTCTATCTCCAAGGTGCTTGTGTATAGCGCCGTTAAAAATATGGGTTTTATCCACTGCGGCAAAAAGCTCATTAAAATATGTCTCAGAAAATGACCCTGTTCTTGGAACCCCGAGAACGTCATTGATGTAATCTTTTTTGTACCTGGCTACATTCTTGTTTCCTTTGCTGACCGAAGCGGGATCATCGGAGAATTTACCGCCATGCTGTCGCTCGTACAAAGAGATAGCTTTTTTCTTGAAAAAGGTTGATGCGGCATAATCGGCAAGCCCGTTGGCGTAGGACTGCGCCGCCTTGACAACATTTTTCTCCCAGCCGGGAACATTTCTTCGCTCCATAGAATGACCAAAAAACCTCTTCTTATTAGTTCTCTTGGCAATGCCATTCATCACCTCTTGGGCCTCTTCAAGAGAGAACGTGAAATCCTTCTCCAGTTGGTCTCTCATTTTAAAATATGCCGCATCACTCAGGCTCACAGCCCTCTGACTCTGGCCGGGAAATTCAACGGCATGGAAAGTAACCTTTACAGGCTTCCCGGTATCCCGCTTGATTTTATTGCCAGCGGCTATAGCATCGGCTGGGGTTTTTCCTGTAGTGACAATCTGCTTATCCACAATAACCAGGTACTTATCAAAAACATGGGGGGTATAACCTTTCAGCCCCTCCAGAGGATCAAGCCCGACCTCTGCCCTCGCCTTGTTAAGGATCCTAAGCTGGGTATTGAGAAGTGACCGGTGCAGTTTGTAGGCGATTGCAACACGCGGCCTCACCCCCGCCTCTTTAAGCTCTGCGGAAGTATGCACCTTGCGTTGAAGATCGCCCGTAACAATTAATTCGTTAAACACATTCTGATTATCAAAATATTGCTTTTGCTTTTCTGCGGAAAGTTTGGTGATTGCTTTTTCTAGCAGTCCCGCCCTCATGGGAATCTCTCGCAAGTGGCGGTCTACAACATTCAACCTCTTCGTAAAAAGATCGCCAAGCCTGTTCTTGGCGGCAACCGTGGCCTCTCCCGCCTCGATAATGGGCAAGAGTGACGGAACTCGCTCGGCTAGGCGATGAGGAGGTTTTACATCTGACAAAACACCTAGAGTTTCCCCAGCAGGCTCCTTTACGTCAACCAAAACACCCTTCTCGGCTATCCCAAGACTATCCCTAAGCCGTTCCCCTGCTTTCTTCACAAAATTTCCGATATGCTCTGTAGGCACACCCATATTCAGGGTAGTTGAGCCTTTAGGCCTGCGCTTCTCTGCTTTGTGTCTAAGGTCGGACTCCGCCTTTAAAGCCTCTGCGATGCCATCCGGTTTGGCTGTATCGGCCATTTCATCCCTAAGCGCATCCCTCTCACGCTGAAAGGCCTCAGATTCATTTCCTAAAGCATCGTTATCTACCGATTTTTTGGAAGAAAACTGCTTATTACCGCCCAATTCTTCGCCTAATTTCTCTTCCAGCTCCCGAATGTCAAACTTTCCATTTTCATCACGGGTCAAAAAGCCCTCTTCTGCTAGAGCCTCCCCGATATCATCGAGCTTCCTACCATCTTTAGGTCGGAACGCTGGCCTTCCGAATAGACCTTTCCGGTTGATACCGCCGATATCTTTGGGGTCGTACCCGAATTGGTCTATAATTTCTTGCTTGTCAAAACCTCCCATTTTCTCCACGGCAGTAATCATGGAGTCCTTTTCTACGTCAAGACGCAAAACCTTGACCCTTGCCGCTTCCTGCGCCTTGGACAATCTCTTCTTTGTGACAATAGGAGCATCCTTGGCCAGCTCTACGATTTCAGAGCGCTTAGGGGCAGGCTCTTTAGTGGCCTCCAGCTCAACATCAAAGAGGTCTCCGACCTCCTCGCCTTTCTTGACTTCCCTGGGGACATCAAGGAGAACGCCTTGCTGTTCATTGGTCTGCTTGTCGGTCTCGAATTTGACTGACGGGGTTTCTTTTGCCTTTGGTTTGTCGAATATGAATACCTGCGGATCACCGAACTGCTTTCTTAGCTGTTTAGTTGTATTGCCGAGCCTGTCAGAGTCTCGAA
>JAJFJU010000003.1 GCA_021773645.1 Gammaproteobacteria bacterium | reverse complement strand
TCCTTTGAGTTTTAGCCTTGCGGCCGTACTCCCCAGGCGGACAACTTCACGCGTTAGCTGCGCCACTGAGAATTTCTATACTCCCAACGGCTAGTTGTCATCGTTTAGGGCGTGGACTACCAGGGTATCTAATCCTGTTTGCTCCCCACGCTTTCGCGCCTCAGCGTCAGTATTGGGCCAGGAAGCCGCCTTCGCCACTGGTGTTCCTCCGGATATCTACGCATTTCACCGCTACACCCGGAATTCCGCTTCCCTCTACCATACTCTAGCCTGGCAGTTTCAAATGCAGTTCCCAGGTTAAGCCCGGGGCTTTCACATCTGACTGACCTGGCCGCCTACGCGCCCTTTACGCCCAGTAATTCCGATTAACGCTTGCACCCTCTGTATTACCGCGGCTGCTGGCACAGAGTTAGCCGGTGCTTCTTCTGTAGGTAACGTCAAGGCGAGGTGGTATTAACACCTTGCTTTTCTTCCCTACTGAAAGTGCTTTACAACCCGAAAGCCTTCTTCACACACGCGGCATTGCTGGATCAGGCTTGCGCCCATTGTCCAATATTCCCCACTGCTGCCTCCCGTAGGAGTCTGGGCCGTGTCTCAGTCCCAGTGTGGCTGATCATCCTCTCAGACCAGCTACGGATCGTCGCCTTGGTAGGCCATTACCCTACCAACTAGCTAATCCGACGCAGGCTCATCCAATAGCACGAGGCCCAAAGGCCCCCGCTTTCCCCCTTGGGGCGTATGCGGTATTAGCCCGGGTTTCCCCGGGTTGTCCCCCACTACTGGGCAGATTCCTACGCGTTACTCACCCGTCCGCCACTCGTCGCCAGAGAGCAAGCTCTCCGCGTTACCGTTCGACTTGCATGTGTTAGGCATGCCGCCAGCGTTCAATCTGAGCCAGGATCAAACTCTTCAGTTCAAAAAACACCGCTGCGAACAGCGGCTTATCTTGGCTCGACGGAAATCACTCAAAAACTGAGTGCTTTACGTCGATGGTCGTTTTGGGAACGATTCACCAGCGTAAGCACCCACACAAATTACTCGATCTGAATTTTTAAAGAGCTAACTTCGTGGCCAGTTACCCCGAAGCAGGAGGCGCATTATACGTAGCACTTTCGCCGGGTCAACACTTATTTCAGGTTTTTTTCACAATCAGTCCTAGTGGCAATGTAAACGACTGAAATCTATCGGGGTTATTAAATAAAAATAGTTTGAAAGAGACTATGCCCCCGTAATAATTGGGAGGTTTCAGGGGTTCGAGGTTTAACGCCCCCCGGCGGCCCTGATGTCAGTCAGTGCTAACGACACTCAGCTCGGCAAAACGACGCTTTCCTACCTGGATCACACACTCGGTTCCTACCGGCAGTAATAGCGTTCGATCAGTCAGTCGCTCCCCATCTATACGGACCGCACCCTGCTTAATCATCCGGTAGGCTTCCGAGGTGCTGGAGGTGAGCTGTGCCTGTTTAAGCACATTCGCAATCAGCAAGCCATCCCCCGTCACCGCCAGAGTCCGATGGGGAATATCCGCTGGGATAGCCCCCTTTTTGAACTGGGTTACAAAATCGGCCTCAGCCTGGGTAGCTGCTGAGCGCGAGTGAAAACGCTCAACGACTTCCAGAGCTAACCTCACTTTAATATCTCGCGGATTAGCGCCCCCATCTACTTCCTTACGCCACTGTTCGATTTCGTCCATGGGCCTGAAGCTAAGCAACAGTAGATAGCGCCACATTAACTCATCGGAAATAGACATCAACTTGCCAAACATATCCCGCGGCGAATCATTGATAGCCACGTAGTTGTTTAAGGACTTGGACATTTTTTCAATTCCGTCCAACCCCTCCAGAATTGGCATGGTCAGCACCACTTGGGGCTTCTGGCCATACGCTGCCTGTAATTGGCGGCCGACCAACATGTTAAATTTCTGATCAGTTCCACCAAGTTCTACATCCGCCTGCATAGCGACCGAGTCATAGCCTTGCACTAAGGGATAAAGAAACTCATGAATTGCGATGGGTTGCTGGGAGCGAAAGCGTTTTTCGAAGTCGTTGCGTTCCAGCATCCGCGCTACCGTATGTTTCGCCGCTAGCTGCACTAAGTCAGCGGCACCCATTTCATCCATCCAAGTGGAGTTAAAACATACCTTGGTCTTCTCGGGGTCCAGAATCTTGAAAAACTGCTCCTGATAGGTTTTGGCATTAGCCTGCACCTCATCCCGAGTCAGCACCTTACGAGTGACATTTTTCCCCGTCGGGTCGCCAATCATGCCGGTGAAATCACCGATCAAGAACAGTATCTGGTGCCCAAGATCCTGAAATTGCCGCAGCTTATTAATGAGTACGGTATGCCCAAGGTGCAGATCGGGGGCCGTCGGATCAAAGCCAGCCTTAATCCGCAGGGGCTTCCCACCCTTAAGTTTTTCCACCAAATCCCGCTCCAGTAGCACTTCCTCGCTACCCCGCAGCAAAATCGCTAATTGTTCATCCATCCTCAATATCCCCAAATTCCGCCATGAACTACCCATGGCACCGGGTTAAGATCACATTTTCGACATTGACCGTAGGGTACGCTCACGCTATGGTCAAACTTACGCAAGAACCTATAATTCAATGAGTTACGACTATCTTTTTTCTAAGGACCGCAAAAACCAGGCCATCAGGCAAGCTGGCCCGCAGCGAGTATTTGAAAAATTACACGCCATGCGAGGCCGCCTAATTGCCTTCGGCGCTATCCTGATCCCGGCATTTCTCACCGGGATGGCGCTCGATAGCCAAGGAAATCCCCCCTCTGAACCGCCTTCTCCCTCGCTCCAACTCGAGCCAAGCCTCCGCGTTCAGCAGGCACTACCACTTCCCGACTATGCCGCCACCCCTAATAGGCCACCAAGTGCAAAACAGGCCACAATACAAACAATCTCTATTAAGGTGTTGGCTGGCGATACCTTGGCCAGTCTATTTAGCCGTTACGGTCTCAGCGCCGCCACGCTAGCCAAGCTGCAGGTGACCAAACACGGCAAACAACTTGCCCGTATCCGTCCCGGCCAGACCCTTACACTATATATAGACGACAAGAAAAACCTCCAGCGCCTGGTACTACCCCTGGATGTGAAACATTCGCTACACCTTATCCGCGAGCATAATAATTTTCGCAGCACAAAAATTTCCGAGAAACTAGAAACCCGTCTAAATAGTGCAGAGGCCAGCATCACCAATTCGCTCTTTCTCGCGGGGAAAAGATCCGGGCTCTCCGACGATCTCATCATGCAAATGGTCGATATATTTGGTTGGGATATCGATTTTGCCCTGGACATTCGCACTGGCGATCGCTTCACCCTGATCTTTGAGGAGCTCTATCGCGCCGGCGAGAAAGTGGCGAACGGTAGCATAGTCGCGGCGGAGTTTGTCAATCGCGGCAAGGCCATCCGGGCCATACGCTATACGGATGCCAGTGGCCATAGCGATTATTACACCCCTAATGGCCATAGCCTACGCAAGGCCTTTCTGCGCTCGCCGGTGAAATTCTCACGCATCAGTTCGCGCTTCAACCTGCGCCGCAAACATCCGGTCTTACACCGCGTACGGGCCCATCGAGGGGTAGATTATGCCGCCCCGCGGGGCACTCCCATCAGAGCCACCGGGGACGGCAAAATCGCTTTTGCCAGCCGTAAGGGAGGCTATGGGAAAACCCTTATTATTCGCCATGGTTCGACTTATTCAACCCTCTACGCCCATCTCCATCGTTTCGCCCGTGGCATTCGTGGGGGGAAATCGGTACGCCAGGGACAATTGGTCGCCTACGTTGGTAGCAGTGGGCTAGCCACTGGGCCACATCTACATTATGAGTTCCGGGTGCGGGGCAGGCACCGCAACCCGTTGACCGTTGCTCTACCCAAGGCCCGCTCCATCGCCAAGCGTTTTCGCGCTGATTATCAGCGCCACGGCCGTAAGGTGAATGCTCAGCTCAACCTCATTGCTCGCCTCACCGTTGCGCAAAACTCGAACAGCGCTAGGCATTGATTCCGTCCCGGCTTATTTAACTTATGCAACTTTATATAGGCCTTATGTCGGGCACCAGTCTCGACGCTATAGATGCGGTGCTGGTGCATCTTGAAGGCCAGCACCCAAAACTATTAGCTACCCATAGCCATGCCTTCCCCAAGTCACTGCGTAAAACGCTACTTTCCATCGTCGACCCACAACAAACCAAACTTCAACTTATCGCAACCCTTGATAGGAAAATGGGCTTGCTATTGGCACAAGCAACCTTAGCCCTCATCTCAAAAAGTGGCGCCAGCACAACGGATATCCAGGCCATTGGTAGTCATGGCCAAACCCTTTGCCACTGTCCGGACGGGCCATCTCCCTTCACCGTGCAAATCGGAGACCCCAATCTCATTGCCGAAAAAACCGGTATTACCACCATCAGCGACATGCGCCGCAGGGATATGGCCGCAGGTGGCCAGGGCGCGCCACTGGTGCCGCTGTTTCATAACGCCGTCTTCAGAAGGGTGGGTACTCACCGCTGCATACTGAATATCGGTGGTATTGCCAATATCACGGTATTGTCCGGCGAACAGACGGAACCCATTCAGGGCCTTGATACAGGGCCGGGGAATGGCTTACTGGATGCATGGATCAACCAGTGTCTGGGCAGAGCATTTGATCAGGATGGGGCGTGGGGGGCAAGCGGCACCATCAACCAGCCCTTACTCCAGCAGTTCGAGGCGGACCTCTTTTTTTCCCGCCCCCCGCCCAAAAGCACGGGGCGGGAGTATTTCTCTAGCCACTGGCTGCAACGACAACTGCAATGCTTAGGTAAAACGCTACCTGCAGAAGATATTCAACGCACCTTGGTGGAGTTAAGCACCCGCACCATCTCCCAGGCAATTGGCAAACACGCTGGTAGCACCACCGAAGTCTATGTCTGTGGTGGTGGTGCCCAGAACGGCTTATTGATGGCGGGAATCACAGAAAAACTGCCGGACTGCCAGCTAGCCACAACCGCTGAATTAGGCATAGCTCCCGACTGGGTGGAAGCCGTAGCCTTTGCCTGGCTGGCACAACGGACACTGCGCGGACAAGCCGGCAATGCACCCGCCGTTACCGGGGCCTCACGGGAGGTGATTCTAGGAGGGATTTATCCTGGCGCAATCCGACAGAAAGGTACCGATTCGATAGAGAACTAGCAGGCTGTTGAAAAGGGTTCAGGTGAGCGCCAGACAAGGCAAAATTGGCGAAAAAGCGGAGTTTACATATCGTAAATGAGCATTTTTGGCCAGTTTCTTACGCCGTTTTATGCAGCGATGCACTTATACCGCGATGGCATGGATGCCAAGAGAGCAGAATGGTGCCGCATGAGCGTTTTGCAACACTCTGCTAGGCAGAAAATGATGAGCCGCAGCCGCAGGTGGTCACCGCATTGGGATTATTGACGATGAATTGCTCGCCATCCAGGCTCTCCTGGTAATCGATCTCCACCTCGGCCAAGTACTGGAGGCTCAATGGATCGATTAGCAGAATCACCCCCTGCTCCTCGACGAGGGTATCGTCATCCTGCTGGGTTTCCTCAAAATTGAAGCCGTATTGAAATCCGGAACAACCTCCGCCCTGAATATAGACTCGCAACATTAACTCACCGTCCCCTTCCTGGGTGATGAGTTGCCTGATTTTTAGTCCCGCACTTTCGGTTAACATAAAACCCACCTCACATTTCTACTTATTCCGCCACTTCCATGGAGGGTTCTAACACCGTGGCATGACTCAGCTTGAGGGGAGACTCCTGCTCCTGGGCACCATGCACTAGGCTACCGTTAACCTCGGCCCCCATAGCCATTTCAATCAACCGGTAATAAACATTGCCAGTAATACGCGCGTTGGCGGCCAGCTCAATATGCTCCAGCGCATAGACATCACCATTCACCGTGCCATTAACAATAATATTGGGCACCCGCACCTCACCCTCAATGGTTCCGTGCTCACTAATCGTCAGTACCGATGCAGAACCTTCTTCGGCAACTACATTGCCCTTCACGGTGCCATCAATGTGCAAACCACCGGAAAAATGCAGGTTTCCCGACAATAGCGTTTGCTGCCCAATCAGTGAATCGATCCGTGCAGGCTTAATCTTTTTCCGCTTACCCAGCATGAAACCTCTCTCCTACCCCGCTTTATGCGGCCAATCAAAAACCTTCTCGGCACGCCAGCGCTTTGCCTTATCCAGTGCCCGGAATTCTATACGCAGTGGAACGAAACCCACTGGAAAATTCAAAACACCACTAATTTTCTGAAAATCCCGAAAGCGAAATGGTAGTGACTTATTTCCAGGCCCCGATAGGGATTCACCCGCGAGCCGTGTGGGCTTACCATCCAATTCCCCCACCACCACAACTTTCAAGCCTCCGGCGACCACTCTAGCACTTTTCAATCCGCGGGTTAACACGATGCGATATTGATAACCGCTGCCGGCGGACCCCATGGGAGTCGCGACAAAACCTTGAATTGAAAGATTTTTATTGTTCGCAGCCGAGGACACTATGGAGCGGAAAAAAGTGACTTCCTCACGTAGCTTGAGATTCCGCTGCTGCAGGCCCTGAAACAGTTCCTGTGCCTTTTGGGAGGCATTGCCCTCTATTTGCTGAGCCCGCTCTAGGATAGCAATACGCTCATCCTGCTCCAGTTTTTGACCACGCAAGGTAGCTACCGCTGTACTTAACTCATCGCGCTCAGCTGAGAGACTGGCAAAATCCAATCCCGCGCTTCGCTGCCCTTGCCCATAAAGGCCATAAGCCGCCAGCACAAGAAAACCGATTCCCAAAACCGCCGCAAACAGTTTTCGGACGGGTCGGTGATTTTTGATAACGACAGCAACGGGGGGCATAAACCTTCCATACAGAAATGGCCAACCCGATAAATAAGGCCGACTAAGAGGCGATCTGACTTAAGGCAGAAGCGCCGGCTGATCCAGCCCTGTCTGTTCATCCAGGGCAAACAAGATATTCATATTCTGTATCGCCTGACCGGCGGCACCCTTGCCCAGATTATCGATCACCGAGAGCACCACCAGCCGATCCCCACCTTGAGGACGGTGCCATGAAATCTGACAACGATTGGTGCCACGAACACTGCGAGTCTGTGGATGACTTCCCGGCGGCAATAGGTCGACAAAACGCTCGCCTTCATAGCGATTTTTGTAGATCCGCTCTACATCTGTATCAATATCTTCCAAAGTGGCATACAAGGTGGCGTGGATACCGCGAGTCATCGGCACCAAATGAGGAACAAAAGTAAGACCTATAGACTGCCCCGTAGCCGCCTCCAATCCCTGTGATATTTCCGGCAGATGGCGATGTCCAGAAGCCGCATAGGCATTGAAATTCTCGCTTGCCTCACACAGTAGTATCGGCACACCGGGAGTACGTCCAGCACCACTGACCCCCGATTTTGTATCGGCGATCAATCCCGCGCTGTCCACGACGCCCGCTTCGATCAACGGCAAAAACCCCAGCTGCACCGCGGTCGCATAGCAACCCGGATTGGCAATGAGGCGCGCTTCGGCAATGGCATCACGATTCACTTCTGGCAAACCATACACCGCCTCATCCAACAACTCGGGACTGGCATGGGCAACGCCATACCACTGCTCCCACACCGCCGGGTCCCGCAGCCGATAGTCCGCCGAGAGGTCAATCACCCGCAATCCGCGCTCAAGCAACTCCGGCGCCAGATTCATTGCCGTGCCATTCGGGGTGGCAAAGAACACCACATCACAATCGGCAAAGCTATCAGCCTCCGGAAGTACAAAGCTTTGCGAGACAAACCCTCTCAAATTAGGAAAAACCTCGGCTATAGGCGTGCCCGCTTGCCCTCGGGAAGTTACACTCCCAAGGCCCACCGACGGATGAATCGCCAGCAATCTCAACAGCTCCGCACCGACATAGCCGGTGCCGCCTACCACGCCTGCAGTAATCATAATTTTCCAATCCTTCGCTGCCGTTCAGACCGCCTCATAACACCGGTCTGATACGATATAATCTACCTTGTTACGCTCAACTAAAGCGCAGCTCTATTCGTTAACCCGACTCATCATATCCCATACCGACCATGCTCTGGATCAAAGCCTTCCACATCATCTTAATGGTCACCTGGTTTGCCGGGCTGTTTTACCTGCCCCGCCTGTTCGTCTATCACGCTGATGCGCTGGACCAACCAAGCCTCATTCGCTTCAAGCTAATGGAGAAAAGGCTCTACATCCTTATGAGCATTGGTGC
The DNA here is from genome assembly GCA_021773645.1 of Gammaproteobacteria bacterium. Classification (GTDB taxonomy): domain Bacteria; phylum Pseudomonadota; class Gammaproteobacteria; order HK1; family HK1; genus JAJFJV01. Next base: position 198,212 of record JAJFJU010000003.1, on the reverse strand, counting down.
CGTCGGCACCGCGCTATTTGGTTTCTGGATGCTCGCTGCCTACGCCTGGGCCGCTTGGTCTGCCTTCGCATGGCTCCACATAAAAATGCTGCTGGTCGTCGTGCTCTTTGGCTACCATCTATATCTTGGCAAACTGGTGATCGATTTTCGCCACGACCGTAACCAGCACTCCCAGCGCTACTACCGTTGGCTCAACGAATTTCCATCACTCATACTTATCGCCGTGGTCATCCTCGCGGTAGCCAAACCTTTCTGACAATCCAGGAATTCCCATGACACGAACGGTCTATTGCGTCCGCCTGAAACAACAGGCTGAGGCATTGAAAGAACCCCCACATCCCGGTCCGTTAGGGCTGCGGGTCTATGACAATGTTTCCCGGGAAGGCTGGCAACAATGGCTGGAACAGCTGCATATGCTGATGAATGAACACCGCCTGAACACCTCAGACGCGGCTCATATGGAACTGATTGAGCAACACATGGAGGCGTTTTTTTTCGAAGCCCCCTGAAGGCAGAACGAAGTTAGGCGCAGCCACCGCCAGAGGCGCTGCAACTGGAGCAGGCATTGCCACCATCAATAACCGCAAAGGCATTCTGGAAAGAAAAACCACTGCCCGAATCATCAGAGACAAAATCGATCTCGGTACCGGTGAGAAAGTTCATGGCAACGGCATCCACATAGATCTTGAAGCCCTCTCCCACCAACTCCCGGTCATAGGGTTCGTTGCGCTCGGAAAACCCCATAGCGCAGGACATGCCCGCACAACTCCCGCCCGTCACAAAGATGCGTATACCCTTACCTTCCCCGGACTCTAGACACACCCGTGCAAATTCTTTGCTGGCGGCCGGGGATATTTTTAGTTCATCGGGAGTAATGGTCTCCCGGAATATCGTAGGTGCTTTTTCAGTCATGGCCGAAAGTACTCAGAGCTCCACCATTTCAAAGTCATCCTTAGTTGCGCCGCATTCGGGGCAGGCCCAATCGGCAGGAACATCATCCCATGAGGTTCCCTTAGGGATACCCTCATCTGGCCGACCATCCGCTTCAGAATAGACAAACCCACAAATGACACACATATAAGACTTCATAGGGCACCCTCAAGACTCACGAGCGGCGTATTCTCGCATGGAATTCACCCTAGAAGAAACCGGGCTAGAGAGCTTAGAGCCGCCTCAACGCGATGCTAAAATAGCCAGTTTTAAAGCTAGTTTTAAGATCTCGAAAATAAACAGCGCACCTTCTGACCCCCAATAAAATACTATATAGACGACAACGGATGATTTTATTTCCAACAACAGGGCTATATGCCATCACCCCCGACAAGTTGCCCACAGATCGGCTGCTCAAGGCCGTGGCTCTAGCCATAGAGGGTGGTGTTAGCGTTATTCAATACCGCGATAAAATGCGTTCGCACCGGGGGCGGGCGCGCCTTGCCGATGCGCTCGTGGCCTTATGTCATCGCCACCACATTCCCTTACTCATCAATGACGATGTCGAGCTTGCTCAGAAATGTGCTGCCGATGGCGTGCATCTGGGACGGGGCGATACCTCGCTAAAAGAGGCACGATTACAACTCGGTGCCGAAGCAATTATCGGAGTCTCGTGTTATGACTCGCTGGAGCGCGCTCAACAAGCACAGCAAGGCGGAGCTGACTATATTGCCTTCGGGCGCTTTTTCCCCTCACGCAGTAAGGCCCAGGCCCCCCCTGCTCCGGTGGAATTACTGCCATCTGCCCGGCCACATATACGGCTACCAATCGTTGCCATTGGCGGTATTACCCCCGAAAACGGCATCCAACTGAAGCAAAATGGAGCTGATTTGCTAGCCGTCATCGACGCCGTGCTGGGACAGACCGACCCGAAAACCGCGGCACGCCACTTCATGCCCCTGTTCGACACTACAAAAAGCAGCTAATACACCATGACAAAATCAGAAGAGCTCTTCCGCGCATCACTCACCCACATCCCGGGCGGGGTCAATTCCCCAGTACGGGCCTTCAAGGGAGTCGGTGGTACCCCCATCTTTTTCAGCCGTGGAGAGGGTGCCTACCTCTACGATGAAGATGGCCAACGCTATGTCGATTACGTCGCCTCCTACGGCCCCGCCATCCTTGGCCACGCCCATCCCAAGGTAGTCGCAGCGATTCGTGAGACCGTGGGAAAAGGCATGGGATTTGGTGCCCCCTCCGCCTTGGAAGCTCGTATGGCAGAAACCCTGTGTGCCCGCCTGCCAGCGATGGAAAAGATACGCATGGTGAATTCCGGCACCGAGGCCACCATGAGCGCCATCCGCCTTGCCCGCGGCTATACGGGACGAGATCGCATTCTTAAATTCGAGGGCTGCTATCACGGCCACGCCGACGCGCTGCTGGTCAAAGCAGGATCCGGCGCACTAACGCTGGGGGTACCCAATTCACCGGGGGTTCCCACCGCAGTCGCTCAACATACCATCACCGCCTCGTACAATGACTTACAGGCGACCGCGGCCGTATTTGCGGAGTGTGGTAATGAAATTGCGGCGGTCATCGTCGAGCCGGTAGCGGGAAACATGAACTGCGTCCCGCCAGCCGATGGCTTCCTCGCTGGCCTGAGAGCGCTCTGCGATCAATACAATAGCCTGCTGATTTTTGATGAGGTGATGACCGGCTTCCGCGTAGGCCCACATTGTGCCCAGGGGCTTTTTGATATCACCCCCGATCTTAGTGCCCTAGGTAAAGTCATTGGTGGCGGCTTGCCGGTAGGCGCCTTTGGCGGACGCGGTGAAATCATGGATCAGCTCGCACCAGAAGGCCCGGTCTACCAGGCAGGAACACTATCGGGAAATCCTATCGCCATGGCGGCAGGACTCGCCACCCTTGAGCAAATAGCCGAGCCGGGGTTTTATGACCGCCTCACCGCTACCACCACCCAATTGATGGATGGTTTGCTAGAACGAGCGCAGGCCGCTGGCATTGCCCTGCGAGCCAATCAGGTAGGCGGGATGTTTGGCCTATTCTTCACAGAGGCCGAGGCGGTAGGAAGTTTTGAGGATGTGATGGGATGTGACCAACAACGCTTCCGTGAATTCTTCCACGGCATGTGCCAAGAGGGCGTTTACTTTGCCCCCTCACCCTTTGAAACAGCCTTCGTTTCCTCGGCGCATGGCGCCGAGGAACTAGAACTCACCTGGAATGCGGCAGAACGGGTCTTTGCCGGGCTAAAATAATCAGGCTGAAAGCTAAGGACGCTCTGATTAATACATCCATGAATTATCAGAGCAAGAACCAGGCAAAATGCAATTTTGCCTGGTTCTTCATTTTCAATGGCTTAACCACTATTAAAAATGCCAGCGCATCCCTGTGCTGTGGAAACTCTGTTTAACCAAAGTTTCCCTAACCCAGGATGTAGTGCTTGAGCTGTTCTATCTCGCTCTTCTGATTAGAAATGATGCTTCTGACCAGGTCAGTAGTAGAGATCATGGCAACGGGATGGTTATCGTCGCCCTCAGTCACTGGCAAGTGGCGAAATCCACGCCCAGACATAAGCGTCATACATTCATTAATGGTGCTGCATTCGTGCACGCAAACCACCTTGTCGGACATGATCTCACGCACCTTGGTCTCCCTGGACGCGCGGTGCTTGAGGATTACCTTACGGGCATAATCACGCTCGGAAATAATTCCTACCAGTTTTTCATTCTCAAGAACGGCAAGCGCACCAACGCGCTTACATGCCATCAATTCAATCGCAGCGAAAACCGTATCATCGGGCCCCACACTCCACAGCCCGCGGCCTTTGACATCAAGTAATTGCCTGATGTATTCCATACCAATCCTCCTCAAACACTCGTAACCAGTCTAGCAGCCCAGCAATCCGGTCTGCCTATTCTTTTAACCCAAGCTAGGGCTATTCCACGGTGACCGATTTGGCCAGATTTCTTGGCTGATCCACGTCGGTGCCCTTAAGGACAGCCACGTGATAAGCCAATAATTGCAAGGGGATAGTATAAAGAATTGGAGCGACGGTCTCACCTACAGATGGCACATTCATTACCGATACGTTGTCAGTTGCCACGAACTCGGCTTTAGCATCCGCAAAAACATACAGCTGGCCACCACGGGCACGAACTTCTTCGAGGTTGGATTTAAGTTTTTCAAGCAGTGCATCATTGGGGGCTACCGCAACCACTGGCATTTCCGCATCAACCAGGGCCAGCGGCCCGTGCTTCAACTCCCCGGCAGGATAGGCCTCGGCATGAATATAGGAGATCTCTTTCAGCTTTAAGGCCCCCTCCATAGCCACTGGATAATGTAGGCCACGCCCTAGAAACAGCGCGTGCTCCTTATCCGCGAATGCCTCAGCAAGTTCGCGTATTTTTCTATCTAGGGCCAACGCTTTACCACAACGCCCGGGAAGATCGCGTAATTCGGCCACCACTGCCGCCTCAAGCTCTGGCTTCAGGCCATGGTGTTTACCGATAGCAAGGACCAACAACAGCAGAGCCACCAGCTGAGTAGTAAAGGCCTTGGTGGAGGCGACACCAATTTCTGTTCCCGCGCGAGTCATAAGCACCAGATCTGCTTCTCGCACCAACGAGCTTTCAGGGACATTAACGATTCCCAGAGAGGGCCCAAAGCCGCGCTCGCGCGCACCGTATAACGCCGCCAACGAATCCGCTGTTTCACCGGACTGGGAAATAATTACTATGAGGGTATCGGCCGATGCGACCGGTTCGCGATAACGAAACTCACTGGCAACCTCAACGCTACAGGGCATTTTTGCCAAGGTCTCAAACCAATGCTGAGCAATTAACCCCGCGTGAAAACTGGTTCCACAGGCAATAATTTTGATTGCCCGGATGCGCTCGAATATTGCCGGTGCATCCGGGCCACAAATGCCTTCCAGTAAACATGCTTCAGTAATACGGCCTTCCAGAGTATCGGCGATGGCGTGTGGCTGCTCGTGAATCTCCTTCAACATATAGTGGCGATAACTACCGCGATCTGCGGCATCGGCACTGAGTTGGCTCTCTGTTACTGGCCGCTCTACCAGCGCCCCGCTGGCATCATAAATTCGTAGTTCTATGCCCTTCAGGTCTGCGAAATCGCCATCTTCCAAAATAATAAAGCGGTGGGTAACGGGCAGCAGAGCGGAGATATCGGAGGCAATAAAATGCTCGCCCACTCCAATACCGATAACCAGAGGACTGCCGCGGCGTGCGGCAATGAGACGCCCCGGCTCTTCCTTACTGATCACGCCAAGGGCATAGGCACCTTCTAAATCTCCCGAACTCGCCTGCACCGCAGCAAGCAAATCTAACCCCTGTGTGGTGTAACGATGGATCTGATGCACCACCACTTCGGTGTCTGTGTCCGAGGTAAATTTATAGCCGCGTTTGGACTGCTCGGCACGCAGGACCGCGTGATTTTCAATGATGCCATTGTGGACAATGGCAATGCTGCCATGACACACATGCGGATGGGCATTGGAAACACTGGGAACTCCATGAGTTGCCCATCGAGTGTGGGCAATTCCCACACATCCTTGCAGCGAGGAGTCAGCAAGCAATTTAGCCAAATCCGCCACCTTGCCTTGAGTGCGTTCCCGACTTAGTCCTTGGCGCGGGCCGCTAACCGCGATACCCGCAGAGTCATAACCCCGGTATTCCAGGCGTCGTAATCCCTCCATGAGAATAGGCACAACGTTTCGCTCGGCCACGGCTCCAACGATTCCACACATACGTTTTGCTCCTTAACTGACAAATACCGCCGTTACAGCTTTTTCTTTGGCCGCTGCCAACCCTTGACCAACTGCTGTCGCGCACGTGCCAAGGTCAGTTGGCCTTTGGGCGTATCCTTGGTAATCGTTGAGCCCGCACCTATGGTAGCGCCATCCCCTACTGTAACCGGTGCCACCAGCTGGGTTCCCGAACCTATAAAGCTGTCATTACCGATAGTTGTCTTAAATTTGTTGACCCCATCATAATTGCAGGTGATGGTACCGGCTCCAATATTCACGCCACTGCCGACCTCACTATCGCCAATATAGCTAAGATGATTAATCTTCGACCCTTGGGCCACCACGGATTTTTTTATTTCTACAAAATTACCAATATGCACGGCATCGGCTAGGCGTGTTTCTGGCCGTAGACGGGAGAATGGCCCGATACGCGTCTCCCTTCCAACAATGGCGTCTTCGATCACACAGTTAGCTTGAATTACGGTTCCAGCCCCTATTTCAGCATTGCGAATTATAGTATTCGCACCGATACACACGGCGTCTCCCAACACCACACGGCCTTCAAAAATAACGTTTACATCGATCACGACATCTTGCCCGCACCGTAACTCACCACGCACATCGATGCGCGCTGGGTCAAACAGGGTTACACCGTTAGCCATCAACCCATTAGCCTGCTGTCGTTGGTAGTAGCGCTCGAGGCGGGCCAATTGCTGACAATCATTGATGCCGAGCACCTCCTCCTCACTGTGTGGATGGACGGTTTCTACCGTTATGCCATCCGCAACCGCCGCGGCGATGCAATCAGTTAAATAATATTCGCCTTGCGCATTGGCATTGCCCAAGCCATTGAGGCAACCCTTTAACGTGCTGGCCTGTACAGCTAGAATGCCGGTATTAATTTCTCGGATTTTTCGTTGCTCGGGACTGGCATCGCGTTCCTCAACGATTGCTAGCACGCTACCATTTTCTTGCTTGACGATACGCCCATAACCCTTTGCATTGGCCAGCTCCACCGTGAGTAAACCCAGGCTAGTGCCATCTACCTTCGCGACCACGGCATCAAGTGTGCTCTTTGCCGCCAGGGGAACATCCCCATATAAAACCAACACCGTGGCCGCGTCATCGATCTTTGGCATTGCCTGGATCACCGCGTGACCCGTGCCCTTTTGCTCCACCTGCAACACCCACTGGACGGGCAAATGCGCCAAGGCCTCGGGGACACACTCTCCACCATGACCGTAGACCACATGGATCTGTTCTGGCTCTAATGATTGGGCGGTTTTCACCACGCGCTCAAGCAATGATTCGCCCGCTAATTTATGGAGTACCTTTGGCAGGCGGGAACGCATCCTTTTACCCTCGCCCGCCGCTAAAATAACAATTTCCAGTTTATTCATTCCCTGCACTCTCCCTAACTAAATAAAGATGACTCGCTCAGGAATATAACCTCCTGACCTGAGATATGCTGTGACGTTTCTAACGCTTGGTGGCGTATTCCAGAAAAGAATTTAAGCCTGACGCGGTTATTAAGGAGAGATATCGCCAATATAACGGAAAACTGAAATCGTTCAGAAATTCTAGGCACAAAAAAACCGGCCAAGGAAACCCAGGGCCGGTTTTTTATAATTACCAGAGAGTAGTGTGTTAGCGTTGACCGCGCTTACGCAGGCGCTTAATAGCCTGCAGTTGTGCCGCCGCTTGCGCCAGCTCAGACTGCGCCTTGGCGTAATCATATCCAGCTTTACGATCCTGCAAGGCATGCTCAGCCTTTTCCTTCGCCTTTAGCGCTGCCGCCTCGTCCAGATCATGAGCACGTGCCGCAGTATCTGAAAGTACTGTAATTACATGAGGTTGAACCTCCAGTATTCCACCAGAGACGTAGAAGCTCTCTTCTTCGCCCCCAGCTAACCGCACGTTTACCTCGCCCGGACGCAGCCGAGTAATCATCTGGCTGTGCTGGGGAGCAATGCCCACATCGCCCAAGATACCGGGGGCAACCACCATTTCAGCACGCCCCGAAAAGATCTCGGTTTCCGCACTTACGATGTCTATATGAATGGTCATCGCCATTTTTACCAAGACCTTTGCATCAGAAATTAAGACTCATTATTAAGCATGTTCGAAAAGGGATGTGGCCAATGCCCTTCCCAATCGCTCATCCTTAAGTAATCGTTTTGGCCTTCTCTTCCGCCTCTTCAATGGAACCCACCATATAAAAAGCCTGTTCCGGCAGGTGGTCCATCTCGCCAGCCACGATAGCCTTGAAGCCGCTAATGGTGTCCTTGAGGGAAACGTATTTGCCTGGGGTTCCGGTAAAGGGCTCCGCAACGAAGAAGGGTTGAGACAGGAAGCGCTGAATTTTACGCGCCCGGGTCACGACCTGCTTATCCTCATCGGAAAGCTCATCCATACCGAGAATAGCGATAATATCCTTGAGCTCTTTATAACGCTGTAAGGTGGTCTGCACATCTCGGGTCACCGCATAGTGCTCTTGTCCAACCACCAGCGGATCCATCTGCCGACTGGTGGAATCCAGAGGATCAACCGCGGGATAGATACCCAGCTCTGCAATCTGTCGTGACAACACCAAGGTGGCATCCAAATGCGCAAAGGTGGTTGCCGGAGACGGGTCAGTCAAGTCATCCGCAGGTACATACACCGCCTGAATAGAGGTAATGGAACCAGACTTGGTGGAGGTGATACGCTCCTGCAAGGCACCCATTTCCTCAGCCAGTGTAGGCTGATAACCCACCGCTGAAGGCATACGACCCAGCAGTGCCGAAACCTCGGTGCCCGCCAGGGTGTAGCGGTAGATATTATCCACGAAAAACAGAACGTCACGACCTTCGTCGCGGAAATGCTCGGCCATGGTTAGACCGGAAAGTGCTACACGTAACCGATTCCCGGGAGGCTCATTCATTTGCCCGTAAACCAGAGACACCTTATCGAGTACGCCACCCTCACGCATTTCGTGATAGAAGTCGTTGCCCTCACGGGTACGCTCGCCAACACCAGCGAACACCGACAAGCCACTATGTTCCATGGCGATGTTACGAATCAGCTCCATCAGGGTGACGGTCTTACCCACGCCGGCACCACCGAACAGACCAACCTTGCCGCCCTTGGCGAAAGGACAAATAAGGTCGATAACCTTAATGCCGGTCTCTAGCAGCTCTACGCCCGAAGACTGGTCCAGATAGGTGGGTGCGGCACGATGGATAGGCATGCGCTTCTTTTCGCCAATGTCGCCCTTCTCATCTACCGGCTCGCCCAGCACGTTCATGATGCGACCCAGGGTCTCTTCACCCACCGGAACCTGAATGGGGTTGCCGGTGTTGAGAACCTCAGCACCACGGATAAGCCCATCCGAAGAGCCCATGGCAATGGCTCGAACCACGCCGTCGCCGATCTGCTGTTGCACCTCAAGGGTCAAACCCGAGTTTTCTACCGTGAGTGCACTGTAAACCTTCGGAACACTGTCCCGCGGAAACTCTACGTCTACCACCGCACCAATAATCTGTACTACTTTTCCCGCGCTCATATTGCCTTCCCCAATCTCTAGATCAGTTCAATCTAAACTTGTATGTCAGCCAGTTTGCCGCTACGAAACCGCTGCGGCGCCACCCACGATTTCAGAAATTTCCTGGGTAATAGCGGCCTGCCTCGCCTTGTTGTAGATCAGTTGCAGTTCGCCGATAAGATCGGCCGCATTATCAGATGCTGCCTTCATCGCCACCATCCGCGCTGCCTGCTCACAGGCAATATTTTCCACCACTCCCTGATACACCAGCGACTCTACGTAGCGGGTGAGGACGTGATCGAGAATTTCTTTGGCATCCGGCTCGTAGATATAATCCCAGTGATACTGAATTTCCTCATCTTCCGCGGCAATCCGTGGCAACAACTGTTCCACCACGGGATTTTGTGCGATAGAAGACTCGAAATGATTATAGGCAACGAACAAGCGGTCAATCTTGCCCTCGTCGAAACGGTCGAGCATCACCTTTACCGCACCGATGATAGCGTCGATGCCGGGTGCATCACCCAAGTGTCCCTCTTGGGCTACGATGTTTGCGCCGATACGCTTAAAAAAACCCGCCGCCTTGGTGCCCACCGTCGCCACATCCACTTCAATGCCCTGGGCATCGAATTTAGTGAGTTCGGGCAGCACTTTACGAAACAGATTCGAGTTAAGACCACCACATAAGCCACGGTCACTGGATATGACCAATATACCAACCCGCTTTTGTTCACGCTCTAGCAGATAGGGATGGCGGTACTCACTATTTGAAAGTGCCAAATGAGCAACTACATTACGCATCCGTTCCGCGTAGGGTCGGGCGGAACGCATCCGATCCTGCGCCTTACGCATCTTACTCGCCGCCACCATTTCCATCGCACGAGTAATCTTTTGCGTATTCTGAATACTGCGTATCTTGCCGCGTATTTCTTTGGAACCAGCCATGCTTACATCCCTTAAGGTGGGTAATTACCAGCTATGGTTGGCGACGAAGTCTTCAAGCGCGGCTTTAAACTGCGCCTCAATTTCGTCATTATAATCGCCAGATTCATTAACCTGGGATAGCAGATCAGCCTGCTCAGATGCCATATAAGCTTGTAAGGCTGCCTCAAAGTCGCCAACCTTGGTGAGCTCTACCTCATCCAGATAGCCCTCGTTCACGGCGTACAGAGAGATGGCCATAGCGGCCACGCTCAACGGCGCATACTGCACCTGCTTCATCAGCTCGGTGACCCGCTGGCCACGCTCTAACTGCTTGCGAGTCGCCTCATCAAGATCCGAGGCAAACTGAGCAAATGCCGCCAACTCACGGTACTGGGCCAAGGCCAAACGAATGCCACCACCCAGCTTCTTGATGATGGTGGTCTGTGCCGCACCACCTACACGAGAAACCGAAAGTCCCGCATTAATGGCCGGTCGGATACCCGCGTTGAATAAGTCAGTCTCAAGGAAGATCTGGCCATCAGTGATGGAGATCACATTAGTGGGAACGAAGGCTGACACGTCACCGGCCTGAGTCTCAATGATGGGCAGCGCCGTCAATGAACCTGTTTTGCCTTTAACTTCACCATTGGTGAGCTTTTCCACCTCCTCGGCATTGATCCGCGAAGCACGCTCCAGCAAACGAGAGTGCAGATAAAACACATCACCCGGATAAGCCTCACGCCCTGGCGGACGACGCAGCAGCAAGGAAACCTGACGATAGGCCCATGCCTGCTTGGTAAGGTCGTCAAAAATAATCAGCGCATCTTCGCCACGGTCACGAAAGTACTCGCCCATGGTACAACCGGAATACGGAGCAATGTACTGCATCGCCGCAGACTCAGAGGCATTGGCAGCAACCACAATGGTGTGGTCCATGGCACCGTGCTCTTCGAGCTTACGTACCACGCCGGCAACCGAAGAGGCCTTCTGGCCGATAGCGACATAAATACAGAGTACACCGGTATCTTTCTGATTGATGATGGTGTCGATGGCAATAGCAGTCTTACCGGTCTGGCGATCGCCAATGATCAACTCACGCTGACCGCGCCCGATGGGCACCATGGCATCGATAGACTTCAGCCCGGTCTGCACTGGCTGGTCTACGGACTGGCGGTTAATAACACCGGGGGCGACCTTTTCAATCGGCGCCTCACCTTCCGCGTCGATATCACCCTTACCATCAATAGGCTTACCGAGGGAATTAACTACGCGACCCAGCAAGGCACGACCGTAAGGCACTTCAAGAATTCGACCGGTACAACGCACCACGTCGCCCTCGGAGATGTGAGTGTATTCACCCAGCACCACCGCACCCACCGAATCCTGCTCCAAGTTGAGCGCCAAGCCGTAGGTATTGCCGGGAAACTCGATCATCTCCCCCTGCATAACGTTGCTCAACCCGTGGATACGGGCGATACCATCGGTAAGGGTGACCACCGTGCCTTCAGTACGGGCCTCGGTGCCGATATCCAGATTCTCGATCTTTTGCTTGATTAGATCGCTGATTTCCGTCGGACTGAGTTGCATAACTAAACCTCTGTGCTTGCCACGACGCGCGGTTCCACCACCCGTCGGAAGAATACCTTGCTTGCTTTACCTAAGCTGCAACGACAATTGCTTTAAGCGTCCCCGCAGGGATAAATCGATAACCAAATCGCCAGAGCGGATGACCACGCCGCCAATGAGGCTGGAGTCTTCCGTTACTGAAAGATCAACTACATTGCCTAATCGCTTTGCCATAACGCCACTAATCACCTGTTCGTAGCGTGGGTCCAGGGCAAAGGCGCTACGCACCTCCACTCGGCTACGCCCTTCCTGTTCGGAACGGCGGGCTTCGAACAATTCGGTGATTTTCCCAACCACTCCCAAACGGCGATTAATAATCAAGAGACGCAAAAAGTTCTCTTGGGTTTTACTCAATCGCTCTAAGCAAAGATCCAGCATGAGCTGAGTCAGCTGCTCTTGAGCAACCCGGGGATTGGAAATAACTGCAGCCAATTCAGAATCCGCAGCCAAGGCCGAAACAAAGGCCAAAACGTCGGACCATGAAGCGAGCGCATCTTCTTCCTGCGCCTGTTGGAATGCCGCTAGTGCGTAGGGTCGAGCCAGTGAGACGACTTCTGCCATGATGCTTCCTAGAACTGCTCAACCAGTTTAGACAGAACTTCTTCATGGGCCGCTGCATCCACCTCTCGCAACAACACCTGCTCGGCACCCACCAAGGCGATGCTGACGACTTCCTTCCGCAGCTCCTCTTTGGCTTGAGTAATCTCCTGATCGATTTCCGCTCGTGCGGCAGTCTTCAGGCGGTCACCTTCGTGACGGGCCTCGTCCTTCGCTGCGTCGACTATCTCGTCGGCACGTTTCTGCGACTGGGCAATGATGTCCCGGGCCTTGTCCTTGGTTTCGTGGAGAAGCTGCTTGGCACGTTCCTCAGCCAGTTCCTTCTCGTGGTGCCCACGTTCGGCCGCAGCCAAACCGTCAGCAATCTTGCTCTCCCGCTCAGCCATTGCATCAATCAATAGCGGCCAAACGAATTTCATGGTGAACCAGATGAATAACCCGAAGGTAATCATCTGGCCCAGCAGCGTGGCATTGATGTTCACAGTAAGGAACCCTCGATCGGAGCGTTAAAGACTAGACGCCAGCGGCGACTTTCACCGCCTCCACAAAAGGATTTGCGAAGGTGAAGAAGAGGGCGATACCGACGCCAATCATGGTCACGGCGTCGAGCAGGCCAGCAACGATGAACATCTTAATCTGCAGCATGGGCACCATCTCAGGCTGCCGTGCGGCACCTTCCAGGAAGCGGCCACCGAGCAGACCAAAGCCGATGGCAGTACCCATCGCGCCCATACCAATCAACAGGCCAACAGCAATAGCTGTCATACCTTGTACACTTGCGACCAGGGATGCGAATTCCATGTTTCCTCCTAAAGCGGACTAGTTATTAGTCGTGACAAAAAATCAGTGATCTTCGTGCGCCATACTCAGGTACACGATGGTAAGCATCATGAAAATAAACGCCTGCAGCGTAATAATCAGGATGTGAAAAATCGCCCATGGTAAGCCCAAAGAAAATTGCAGCCACCAAGGTAATAGTGCGATAAGGATAAAGATCAGTTCACCGGCATAGAGATTGCCGAACAAACGCAGTGCAAGCGAGATCGGTTTAGCGAGCTCCTCCACCAGTTTGAGAATCAAATTAACCGGTAGCAGCCATTTCCCGAAGGGGTGGAATAGCAATTCCTTGGCAAAACCCACCGCACCCTTGATCTTGATGCTGTAGAAGATCATCAGCAAAAACACCGTGATCGACATAGCAAAGGTCAGATTAAGGTCGGTGGTTGGCACCACTCGAAGATAAGGAACCCCCATCCAACCCGCCACCACCGGCAACAGATCCACCGGAAGGAGATCCATAAAGTTCATCAGGAAGACCCAGATAAAGATGGTCAAACCCAGCGGTGCAATTAACGCGCTACGCCCGTGAAAACTATCTTTCACCTGAGTATCGACAAAAACGACCATCAGTTCGACAAAGTTCTGTAGCTTTCCAGGCACCCCAGCGGTCGCATTTTTGGCAGCAATGCGAAATAGGGCAAGCGCTATGGAACCCAGGGTAATGGAAATGAACAGGGTATCCAGGTTAAACGTCCAGAACCCTTCGCCAACCGTAAGATTGGTTAGATGGTGGACGATATATTCCGAAGCGTTGGCAGGACCTTCAGCGCTCATCTTTCGTTTCCGTTTCCTGTAAACCGTGGACTTGCCAAGGCAAGCCAGTATGCCAGCACTGAGGCCGCGTAGGCGCTCATCAAGGGTAGCGGCGAAACCCGCACCCAAACGATGGCAAAAACAAACATCACCACCGTAACTGCCAACTTAAAAAATTCCCCAAAATAAAAGGCGCGCATCATATCTCTGGCCTTGGCGTCTGCGTCACCCCGGAAGACCCAGCACCCCATGAGCAGACTGGCTATGGCTCCAATGCCACCACCGATCAGCGCGGAGTACATTTCCCAAAACCCGGAAAACGCCAAAAACGCCAACGCGACCAACAACGCGACTCCGAGTTGCCCAGCCGCGATGCGGACGACTACTCGCATACCCCTAGGATTTAGCACATCAAATACCTATCCGTGCAGCCCAAGGGCCACAGGTGAAGCACTCTTCCGGGATCAATCATGTTGTGATCAGCACCTCGCCCCACAAGGATGCGCCAAGTGGCGAAGGCGGGCGAATTATAGAGGCATGCCCAGCCGGGATCAACGGGAAATACATAACTTCAGCAACAACTTTCCTGGATTTAAAACAATCTCGCGGCAGTTAGTCGATATGGCCGAGTATTCCCTCCAACTCATCTACGCTGCCATAGTCGATGATCAAACGGCCATTACCCTTGGCGCGGTGCTGAATACTAACCTTGGCTCCTAAACGACCCGACAAACCATCCTGTAAGCGCCGTATATCTGCATCCCCAGTAGACGACGGCCTATCTTTATCGGCTTTGCCCACCCCTGCCGACTTCAAATGCCGTACCAAAGCCTCGGTTGCACGTGCCGACAGCCCACGCCTGACGACATCTTTGGCAGTCGCCAGTTGCGCACCAGGCTCCAGGCCCAATAATGCCCGCCCATGGCCCATATCCAATTGGCCGTCTTCTAACATTTGCGCCACACCGGCGTCCAGATCAAGCAAGCGCAGCAGATTGCTTACCGCCGCACGCGACCAGCCCACCGCCTCAGCAGCTTGCTGATGGGTCATCTCGAATTCATCGATGAGGCGTCGCAGAGCGCGCGCCTCTTCCATGGCATTAAGATCCTCGCGCTGAATATTTTCAATCAGGGCAATGGCCAGTGCGGCATCGTCCGGGACATCTCGAATCACCGCCGGGATGTGTTCGCACTCAGCTAACTGCGCGGCACGCCAGCGCCTTTCACCGGCAATGATTTCGTAATCCGGCCCGCCATCGCGTAGCCGCACTACAATGGGCTGCACCACCCCGCGGGCACGAATGGACTGCGCCAAGTCTTGCAGCGCCTGACCATCCATATGCTTGCGGGGCTGATATTTTCCACGTTGGATACGGTCTAGCGGCAGCTCCCGCAATTCCCCATCGTTAGCGCCGTGCAGGAGTTCGCTGGAGGTAGAGCCCGCCAACAAAGCATCCAGGCCACGACCCAAGCCCTTACGCTTTACCATGTATAGAGTTTCCGAGGTTGAAGATAAATAGCCGCCAATGGCGGCTCAAAAACACTGACTACACCGCCCGCAGGTGACGGTGATTGCGCTGCACCATTTCACTGGCGAGCGCGAGATAGGCCAGCGCTCCACTAGAATTGCGATCATACAGCAGTGCCGGCAAACCATGGCTAGGAGCCTCTGCCAACCGCACATTGCGGGGAATGATGGTACTGAACACCTTGGAACCAAAGTGCTTCACCAACTGCGCCGACACCTGGCCGGAGAGATTGTTGCGAGCATCGAACATGGTACGCAGCAGCCCCTCAACCCGTAGCCCAGGATTAAGAATTCGGCGAATTTTTTCCACTGTATCCAGCAATGCGGCTAGGCCTTCAAGGGCGTAGTACTCACATTGCATGGGAATCAGCACACTATCCGCCGCAGCCAGGGCATTAACCGTCAGCATACTCAACGCTGGCGGACAATCGATGATGATAAATTCATAGCGCTCCTCAATGCTGCTAAGGGCCTGACGTAGGCGCAACTCCCGACCAATTTCATCCAGCAGCGCCACCTCAGCAGCGGTAAGATCGCCATTACTCGGCAGCAGATGATAGCCACTGTGCTCCACCGCAATCACACTCTCTTCCATGCTGGCTTGTCCCAGCAACACGTCATAACTGGAGCGTTCCAGAGTCGCCTTGTTCACCCCACTGCCCATGGTGGCATTGCCCTGGGGATCTATGTCAATAAGCAACACCTTGCGACGGGAGGCGGCGAGGGAAGCAGCTAAATTAATACTGGTGGTGGTTTTCCCCACCCCACCCTTCTGGTTGGTAACGGCGACGGTCTTAGCCATGGCTTTTCTGTTCCTCCCCAACGACCTCGGTGGGATGCATCGTGATGAGATGTCTTGCTGCTGTAACCCCGGGTAGCTGTAGCTCAACCACCCGCTGCCGTGTGTGGGTGAAATCCAGGGTCTTGAGTTCCACTTCAGGCAACTCGCCCTTCATCGCCAGCAAGGCGCCACCCGGCACCAACAAACGCTCCGCATCATCAACAAAGTTGCGTAACGAGGTATAGGCCCGGCAGATGATACTGGAGAATAGCCGTGCTGGCGCATAGGCCTCGACTCGGCTATGTACTATCTCCACGTTATCAAGCCCCAGCTGCGCCATCGCCTGCAGGCAAAAACGGGTTTTTTTACTATTGCTGTCCAGCAACACGCAGTGCAAATCCGGGCGCATCATCGCCAACACCATCCCCGGCAGACCCGCGCCACAACCCACATCGAGTAAACGATCACCTTCGATGTAGGGCAAAACGGTCAGTGAATCCAGCAAATGCAAAGAGACCATCTGCTGCGGTTGCCGCACCGCGGTCAGATTGTAGGTGCGATTCCAGCGCGATAACAAGCGCAGGAAATCAAGCAACTGAGACTGTATCTCCATCCCGACGTCCAGCCCCAAGGCGACTACCCCCTGGCCTAACAAAGTCTGAATTTCTAAATCCTCAACTGATTCAGGCACGCTGGCGCTTTCCCTTACTACTCTTATCCCCACCACGACGACGCAAATGCACCAACAATAGGGAAATCGCCACCGGCGTAACACCGGGAATACGAGCTGCCTGACCCAGGGTGGCCGGCCGCTGGGCGGTGAGTTTCTGGCTGATCTCCGTGGAGAGGCCATGTACCACCGCATAATCCAATTCTGCGGGCAGCAGGGTTTTTTCATGACGCAGGCTGCGGCGAACTTCGGCCTGCTGACGCTCTATATAGCCATGATATTTGGCCTGCACCTCCACCTGCTCGGCAACCTTCGCATCGGCCGCTCCGGGACCGATACCAGGCAAAGTCATTAGTTCGGCATAGCTCACCTCGGGCCGTCGGAGCAATTCAAGCAAGCGATAATCCTGCTTTGGTGACGTACCCAGCAAGCGCGTTAGCACCGCCCCGGCAGGAGCCACTGTGGCCGCAAGGCGTGCCGCTTCAGCCTCAATGGCATCGCGCTTTTCTATAAAGCTCCGCCAGCGTTGCTCATCCACCAGCCCCAGGCTCCGCCCCTGCTCGGTGAGACGCAGATCGGCGTTGTCCTCACGCAGCAACAGGCGATATTCGGCGCGGCTGGTGAACATGCGATAGGGCTCAGTAGTGCCGCGGGTAATCAGATCATCCACCAGTACACCGAGATAGGCCTCGTCCCGACGCGGCCACCATGCTGCTTCCCCGCGCCCTTTCAACACCGCATTGATACCGGCGAGCAGACCCTGGGCCGCGGCCTCCTCGTAACCCGTGGTGCCGTTGATCTGGCCAGCAAAGAACAAGCCGGGCAGGTGCCTAGTCTCAAGCGAGGGATGCAGATCACGCGGGTCGAAGAAGTCGTACTCAATGGCATAGCCAGGGCGCGTAATACGCGCCTGCTCAAAACCGGCAATGGAACGCACCAAGGCATATTGCACATCAAAGGGCAGGCTGGTGGAAATACCATTGGGATAGATCTCAGTACTATCCAATCCCTCCGGCTCAACAAAGATCTGGTGCGAGGACTTGTCGGCAAAACGCACCACCTTATCCTCTACCGAGGGGCAGTACCGTGGCCCGACCCCCTCAATCTCACCGCTATACATGGGCGACCGATCAAGCCCGGCGCGAATAATGTCGTGGGTCTCGGAATTGGTGCGGGTGATATGACAGGGCACCTGACGAGGATGTGCCGCGGCGGTTTCCACATACGAGAATACCGGCACCGGTATATCCCCGGGCTGCACCTCAAGTTTGGAGAAATCGATACTGCGCCCATCGATGCGTGGTGGTGTACCTGTTTTCAGACGCGCCACCCTGAAAGGCAGCTCACGCAAACGCTGTGCCAGCGCATTGGCGGGCGGGTCCCCCGCTCTCCCTCCTTGGTAGTTGCTCAGCCCCACGTGGATACGACCACCCAGAAAGGTGCCTACGGTCAGTACCACGGTGGGGGCGCGGAAACGTAAACCCATTTGGGTTTGCACCCCACAGATCTCCCCGCCCTCCACCAGCAGATCCTCCACCGTCTGTTGAAACAACTGCAGGTTTTCCTGCTGCTCCAACTCCCGGCGCACCCTGCTCCGGTAAAGGCTGCGATCAATCTGGGCACGGGTGGCACGTACCGCCGGTCCCTTGCGGCTATTGAGGGTTCGAAAATGAATACCACAATGATCAGCCGCCCGCGCCATCATGCCACCAAGGGCATCAATCTCGCGTACCAGATGACCCTTGCCTATGCCCCCGATAGCGGGATTACAGCTCATTTGGCCGAGGCTATCGATGCTCTGGGTCAATAACAGCGTGCGTGCGCCCATGCGCGCGGCAGCCAATGCCGCCTCACTCCCCGCATGGCCGCCACCAACCACGATAACCTCGAAATTTTCCGGATGTTCCACCAACGATGCCTCTAATTTTTCAACGCCCTCTTTAACTACAGAGGAATAAACCGACCGGGCAGTATACCCGGACCGAGCTGCACCTTGGCGCAGGGATTATATTTTCGCTACTCTCTCGCTACGACTCATCGAAAACAAAGGTATACACATATGGTGGACTCAAACAGACGGGATGCCGATCAGGACTTGATCGTCCAACGTTTCTTTAAGGAGTTCGAAAATCGCATTGGCAGCATCAACCGGGCAAGTATCGAGACCCAGATTGGCCCCGTAAGCCAACAATCCTTCATGGACGTCGCAGGCGCAGTGGCCAACATCCGTGCCCTTTATATCAAGGAGGTCATGAAGGTTTCAGGTAAGGGCGATTCCAGCATCCCGGACGCCGACACCCTGCGCCGGCTGCGTAACTATCGTCAGGCCTACGAGGAAGTACTCAGTGGTTTTGATGCCCTTAGTCAGGCGGTCAAGCGCGGGCATCTGGATCTTGCAGACTAGGGATATAGAATGCCCCAGGTAATCGCCATCGCCGCAGGCGGCGCCTTGGGGGCCGTGTTGCGTTACGGCCTCTCCAATCTGGTGCATCTTTTCCTCGGGCGTGGCTTTCCCTTCGGCACCCTGACAGTCAATCTGCTGGGCTCCCTGTTGATGGGGTTTTTCTATGTGCTGCTGGTAGAACGCACCCTGAGCAGCACGGAATGGCGCGCCGCCCTGCTCATCGGCCTGCTGGGCGCCTTCACCACCTTCTCTACCTTTTCCATCGAAACCCTGAACCTGCTGGAACAGGGAGAACAACTCCGCGCCGGGCTCAATATCCTGCTCAGCGTGTCGCTCTGTCTGCTAGCGTGCTGGGCTGGCCTGCAAATGGGAAGGCAGTTATGAAATACACCCAAGTCACCATGGTGCGCATTTATCTCACCGAGGGAGAAAAACGCCTCAAATCCCTGCTCACCTATCTGCATGACGAAAGCAAAGTACACGGCGTCACCGTATTCCGAGGCATTAGCGGCTTCGGCAAGTCTGGAAAGATGCATTCCTCTACTCTCATGGACATGGCCTTTGATCTGCCGCTGGTGATCGAATTCTTTGACCGACCAAAACGAGTACAGACCGTGCTCATCCATCTGAATACGCTACTGGAGCCAGGCCATATCGTCTCATGGGATGCACAGGCAAATATAAAAGCCCATGGTTAAGCCAATCCACCAAGCCCCGAAGGTCATCGCAGAATCCACCCTCACCTGTCCCTGCTGCGG
This sequence comes from Gammaproteobacteria bacterium, assembly GCA_021773645.1. Lineage (GTDB taxonomy): Bacteria > Pseudomonadota > Gammaproteobacteria > HK1 > HK1 > JAJFJV01. Next base: position 178,129 of record JAJFJU010000003.1, on the reverse strand, counting down.
ACACGAAGAAACCCTGACCATGCCCTCCGACTACTGCCAGTATTTTTACGAATGCTCCCAATGCAGCAGCCTGCTTAAACCGCTCTCCGGGGATTGCTGCGTCTTCTGTTCCTACGGTGATGTGCCCTGCCCACCCATCCAGGAGCAGAAAGGTTGTTGCGGGTGAAATCCAACACTCAAAAACAACTCCTTCGGGTTGGGATTATTGGTGCCATCCTCACCGCCATCTGTTGTTTTACCCCTGTGCTAGTGCTGCTATTTAGCGCCCTAGGCATCGCGGCATGGACCGGCTATCTCGACTATGTCTTATTGCCCCTGCTGGGCTCATTCCTCCTACTCATCGCTTACGCTAGCCTGATGGCCACCAAATCCAGAGACAGCTCACACCACTAGTCAACCAGCAGTGTCCTTAGGCCCAACACCAGTCAACTTTATAAAACTAGCGAGTATATTCGTCCTATACTTCCTCTAGAGGGATGGCTGTCGTCAACGACAAGACGGTCTGATTAACACGACCACAACTTCATGGCAGCCCGCTCAATCTTGGATACACACACAAGGATGCGGTACGAGCTACCGAAGCCTTGTTTCGTGCCATTGAGGCAAAAAATGACGCAATTGAGCACCGCAGATGCCCCGGCCTTTATCGATCCGGGCTTTAGTCGTGATAGCCATCGGCGTACAGCCCTGCTCAACGTAGCCGTCCAGGCAGGGCACCTGCGCCGCGCCCGTACATCTTCCCAGATTGATCAACACACCTCGATGCTGTCAAACCTACTCGAGGACTCGCTGGACAACCGCAGCAACAGCACACGCGTCGAAACCACCCGCGAGTATCTGCTCTATACCCTGAATAAGTGCCCTCTTACGCAGCGTGGCAGCCATCTAGAAACCGCCGCGCTGGCCCTGCTAATTGGTAACAAGGGCGCACACGAAAGTGTCGCCCCGGCTGGGATCTTGTATGCGACGACGGCTCTATGGCCATCTCGCTCAAAGGCACAATCTGGGTTGGCACTGGTCTATGCCAATTCCGGGGATCAGAATCTGGCACTGGAACGTGCGGTAATGGCCCAAGACCACGCTCTGGATGGCTGGAAACTCCACACCGCTGAACTGATGAGTCTGCTTAACTTCGATCGGGGTGATTTTCAGGGTGTTATCGACTCCGTTCAGCGCGTGGCACCGGGTCGTGTCCGGGTGCCAGTGGAAAGCAACGAGCGTACTGCCCTTGCCCGCCTTTATCTCTCCCGCTGCTACGCGGAAATGCGCCTGGGAATGCTCATGGATGCATTCCAGACCCTGACCACGCTGCACAGTAATATTGCTATAACCCATCCCGTGTTGCGACGTATCAAGGATATCTATGCCGAAACGCTGCTGCCATGGCTGAAGCAGGGCAGGGTTCAATCACTTGACCCCCGCTCGGCCCGGGCACAGCTCATGGGAATCGACTCCAGTGGACTCGATGGCAGGCTGTTACCCAATATCGAAGCGATCTACAAAGGGCACAACCCAAAGAATCCGTCGCGCATCTTCGAGGATCCATTCCAGTCAGTGCAAGTGCATGACGTCACCGCTAACGTGCTGCATCAAGGTAATACGGTACTCACTATAGGTACAACACAGTATGAATTCTCCCTGCCGGGGCGTGTACAAGCTCCCACACGTGACCACCAGCTACCCAAACCCGCACGAGCCCTTCGGCGCAACCGTCGAGGTTCATGGCCGCGTCTTCGTGAACTCATTCCCATGGCTATCCGGATTCTGGCGCGCTCAACCTCGCATAGCACGCTCCCCGGGCATAAAAAAACCTCCACTCACCTGCTTAGGAAAGTGGAGGTTTTATCCAGAGAGCTATGGTCTCTGTCCAACAGGCTGTTGAACTCTTTGCACTAACGGGGCAAGTCTGACTCCCCCATGAGGAAGGAATCCACCTCGCGGGCGGCCTGACGGCCCTCGCGGATAGCCCACACCACTAAGGATTGGCCGCGACGCATGTCGCCAGCAGCAAATACCTTGGGAACAGAGGTCTGGTAGCCCTCGGTATCCGCCAGCACGTTGCCGCGTGGGTCGAGATCCACCCCGAGCTCTTCCAACATGCCCTGATGCACCGGGTGCAGGAAGCCCATAGCAAGCAACACGAGATCAGCCTTGAGCTCGAATTCACTGCCCTCGATCTCCTTCATATCCCAGCCACCCTTGCCATTGCTAACCCAATCGACACGCGCTGCATTGAGGGTAGTGACACGGCCATCTTCACCCGTGAAGGACTTGGTGATCACGGACCAGTCACGGCCCGCACCTTCCTCGTGTGAAGAGGAGGTACGCAGCTTCATCGGCCAGTTGGGCCAGGTCACAGCCTTGTTTTCCATGTCCGGGGCCTTCGGCATAATCTCAATCTGGGTGACCGAACGCGCGCCCTGGCGATTGGAGGTGCCGATACAGTCGGAACCGGTATCACCACCGCCGATGACCACCACGTGCTTGTCCTTGGCATAGATGCTGATATCTTCAGGAATCTCGTCGCCGGCATTGCGCTTGTTTTGCTGTGGCAGAAATTCGAGTGCGTAATGAACGCCATCCAGTTCCCGACCGGGCACTGGCAGGTCACGCGGCTTCTCAGAGCCACCGGTCAACACCACCGCATCAAATTCATCGACCAAACGCTTGGCAGCAACGTCGACACCGATGTGCACCCCGGCACGGAAGACCACGCCCTCGGCACGCATCTGCGCCATGCGCCGATCGATATTTTGCTTGCCGAGCTTGAAGTCAGGAATACCGTAGCGCATGAGTCCACCGATGCGATCGTTCTTCTCAAACAGATGCACCTCGTGGCCAGCCCGCGCCAACTGCTGGGAACAAGCAAGACCGGAGGGGCCGGAACCAACCACCGCAACCCGCTTGCCAGTCTTGCGTGCCGCCACCTGTGGCACGATCCAGCCTTCATCCCAGCCGCGGTCAACGATGGCACATTCAATGGTACGGATGGTTACGGAATTCTCATCAATGTTAAGGGTGCAGGCCGCCTCGCATGGAGCGGGGCAAATGCGCCCGGTGAACTCCGGGAAATTGTTGGTGGAGTGCAGCACATCCAGCGCCTGCCTCCAGGAGCCGCGATAAACCAGATCATTCCAGTCGGGAATGATGTTGTTAACCGGGCAACCGTTGTGACAGAAGGGAATGCCGCAATCCATGCAACGGGCACCCTGGTCCTGCACCTCTTGCTCGGCGAGCGGAATAAAAAACTCGGTGTAATGACGCACCCGGTCACTCGCCGGGGCAAAAGTCCGCTCACGCCGGCTGATCTCCATAAATCCAGTGGGTTTGCCCATGCCTAATTTCTCCCCTTCGAGCTGGCCGCAGCCTCTGCGCTGGCCTTAGTCTGTTTCATTTCCTGCAACACACGGCGATATTCCACCGGCATAATCTTGACGAACTTGGGCAGGTACTCCTCCCAGTGGTCAAGAATCGTGCGGGCACGGTCACTGTTGGTGTAGTGCAGATGTTTCTCTATCAATCCGCGCAGGCGCTGGGCATCAAAGCGAGACATATCAGCACTCACATCTACCCGCCCGTGAGTCTCCAGATCGCCCCCCTGATGATCCAGGCTCTCTAACGCATCATCTTCCTCAGCGATGGGTTCGAGCTCGATCATCGCGAGATTACAGCGCGCGGGAAAATCACCGGCCTCGTCCAATACATAAGCGATACCACCGCTCATGCCGGCACCAAAGTTGCGCCCGGACTGGCCAAGCACCACCACCACGCCGCCGGTCATATATTCACAACCGTGGTCACCAACCCCTTCCACCACCGCAGTGGCACCGGAGTTACGCACAGCAAAGCGCTCGCCAGCCACCCCGCGGAAATAACACTCACCCTCGGTAGCGCCGTAAAGCACGGTGTTGCCGACGATAATGTTCTCCTCCGCCACAATTTTGGACTCTGCCGGCGGATAAATGGCGATACGCCCACCGGAAAGTCCTTTGCCGACATAATCATTGCCCTCACCGATGAGCTCAAAGCTCACGCCGCGGGCCAAGAAGGCACCGAAGCTCTGCCCGGCGGTGCCGCGCAGGGTGATGGAAATGGTGTCTTCAGGCAGCCCCGCAAGGCCATAATTCCGTGCCACTCGGCTGGACAACAAAGTACCCACGGTGCGATTGATATTCTTAATCGGAATATCGATGCTTACCGGCTTGCCTTCATCAAGCGCGGGCTGCGCCTGACGAATCAGCTCCTGATCCAGCGCCTTATCGAGCCCATGATCCTGAGGCTCGCAATTGTATAGCGCCACCTCGGAACCCACTTCCGGCTGATGCAGGACGCGGGTGAAATCCAGCCCCCTAGCCTTCCAATTGGAAATGGCCTCGCGTTTATCAATGAGATCCGAGCGGCCGATCATGTCATTAAAGTGACGGAACCCAAGTTTCGCCATCATTTCGCGAATCTCTTCCGCCATCAGCATGAAGAAATTAACGATGTGCTCAGGCTTGCCGGTGAAGCGCTTACGCAGTTCCGCATCCTGGGTAGCCACTCCGACCGGACAGGTGTTGAGGTGACACTTGCGCATCATGATGCAGCCCTCGACGATGAGCGGACCGGTGGCAAAACCAAACTCATCGGCACCCAGCAGGGCCCCGACTACCACGTCACGACCGGTACGCATACCGCCATCTGCCTGCACCGCGATACGCCCGCGCAGGTGGTTCAGCACCAGCGTCTGATGGGTTTCGGCAAGGCCTAGTTCCCAAGGCGATCCGGCGTGTTTGATGGAGGTCTGCGGGCTGGCCCCAGTGCCACCCTCACCACCAGAAATGGTGACGTGGTCGGCGTGTGCCTTGGCGACACCCGCGGCCACGGTACCGACACCGTGCTCCGACACCAGCTTGACGCTGATACGTGCCTGGTCATTGGCATTTTTTAGATCGTGGATCAGCTGGGCCAGATCCTCGATGGAATAGATATCATGATGTGGTGGCGGTGAAATCAGCCCCACACCCGGGGTGGAATGACGCACCCGGGCAATGGTTGCATCCACTTTATGACCCGGCAGCTGACCACCCTCACCAGGCTTGGCGCCCTGGGCCATCTTGATCTGGATTTCGTCCGCATTGGCCAGATATTCACCGGTTACTCCAAAGCGTCCCGAGGCCACCTGTTTGATGGCCGAGCGCATGGAATCGCCATTTTCCAGCGGCGTAAAGCGCTCCACCAACTCACCGCCCTCACCGGTATTGGATTTGCCACCCAGACGGTTCATGGCAATAGCCAAGGTGGTATGAGCCTCGTAGGAAATCGAACCGAAGGACATGGCGCCAGTAGAAAAGCGCTTAACGATTTCGCTTGCTGGCTCCACCTCATCCAGAGGCACCGGCTTGTCGGCAAAACGTAGCTCAAACAAACCGCGCAGGGTCAGCAGGCGCTTGTCCTGCTGGTTAATGAGATCGGTGTATTCACCGAATAGGCGGGCATCATTGGCACGGGTGGCATGCTGTAGCTTGGAGATAGTATCCGGCGTCCAGGCATGCTCTTCGCCACGAATACGGTAGGCATAATCGCCGCCCACATCGAGTGCGTCACGATAAATAGCCGCGTCACCGTAGGCATCGCGATGCCAACTCACGGCCTCGCGGGCAATTTCTTCGATGCCCGCACCCTCGATCACCGTCGGCGTACCGGTGAAATATCGCTCTACAAATTCGCTGGATAGTCCTATCGCATCAAAAATCTGAGCCCCGCAATAGGACTGATAGGTGGAAATGCCCATCTTCGACATGACCTTGAGCATGCCCTTGCCCACGGCTTTGATGAAGCGCCGGTTTAGCTCTTTCTCGCTAAGGTCCTCTGCCAACTGCCTGCGCATGGAGGCGAGTGTTTCAAATGTCAGATAGGGATTGATCGCCTCAACACCATAGCCCGCGAGGGTGGCAAAATGATGCACCTCACGCACTGCACCACTCTCCACCACTAGACCGGTGGAGGTCCGCAGCCCAGTGCGTACCAAATGCTGGTGCACAGCCGCTGCCGCCAACAAAATCGGGATCGGCAAGTGCTCTGGACCAACGCCACGATCCGAGAGAATCAGAATATTATTACCGTCCAGCACCGCCTGCTCTGCCTTGGCGCACAGGGCATCGACCGCGGGCTCCATGCCCGCAACGCCGGTATCTGCCGCGTAGCAAATATCCAGGGTCAGAGTACGGAAAGCACCCCGTGTAAGATCCTCAATCCGTCGAATCCGCTCGAGATCGGTATTGGTTAGCACCGGCTGCTTTACCTCAAGGCGCAGCTGCTCACCCTGGTCGTCGAAACCCAGCAAATTGGGGCGTGGCCCAATGAGGGAAACCAGTGACATCACCAGATCCTCACGGATTGGATCGATGGGTGGATTGGTAACCTGGGCAAAATTTTGCTTGAAATAGTTAAACAGCGGCTTGGCCCGATTAGACAATACCGCCTGTGGATTGTCCGCACCCATGGAGCCGATAGCCTCCTGGCCGGTCAGTGCCATGGGAGTCAGCAGAAACTTAATGTCCTCCTGGGTATAGCCAAAGGCCTGCTGGCGATCGAGCAGGGTCTCACGCCCCGGCGGCATAGCTGGCTCCTCGCTGGGCAGCTTGCGCAAGCGGATCTGGTTTTTGTCCAGCCAATCCTGATAGGGATGAGCGGAAGCCAGCTCTGCCTTGATCTCAGCATCATCAATAATGCGGCCTTTTTCCAGGTCGATCAGGAACATCTTGCCGGGCTGCAAACGCCATTTCTTGACGATGCGCTCTTCCGGAATATCTAACACCCCCATTTCCGAGGCCATGACCACGCGATCATCGTCAGTCACCAGATAACGCGCCGGACGCAGTCCGTTGCGATCGAGCGTAGCTCCAATTTGCAGGCCATTGGTAAAGGCTAGCGCTGCAGGGCCATCCCAAGGCTCCATGATGGCCGCATGATGCTCATAAAAGGCACGACGCTCATCGTCCATGAGCGGATTATTGGCCCAGGCCTCCGGCACCATCATCATCATGGCGTGTGCCAGCGAATAACCACCGGCCACCAGCAGTTCCAGAGCATTATCAAAGCTTGCTGAATCGGAAAGCCCTTCACCAATCAGCGGCCAGAGCTTCTGCAGATCATCACCCAACACCTTGGAACGCATAGTATTGCGACGAGCCGCCATCCAGTTGACGTTACCGCGCATGGTATTGATCTCGCCGTTATGGCAGAGGAAACGGAACGGCTGCGCGCGCGACCAGGAGGGGAAGGTGTTGGTGGAAAAGCGCTGATGCACCAAGGCCAAGGCCGATGCGGTACGCTCATCCTGCAGGTCAAGATAATAATTCTTTACATTAGAGGCGAGCACCATGCCCTTGTAGACGATGGTACGAGCAGACATGGAAGGCACGTGAAAATCCGCATCCTCCTCATTGAGAGCATCGAGCACATGCAGACGAATCTGCTTGCGGATGATGAATAACTTGCTCTCAAAGGCATTGGTATCGGCACATCCGGCACCACGACCAATAAACAGCTGACGAATCATCGGCTCGCCGGGTTTAACGCTCTCACCTAGGCAGCTGTTATCACGAGGCACATCACGCCAGCCCAGGATCTGCTGCCCCTCGACTATCACCAACTCCTCAATGGCCTCTTCCACCGTCGCCCTAAGCGCCTCTGCCTGCGGCAGAAACACCATGCCAACGCCGTATTCTCCGACCTTCGGAAGCGGGAAACCAAGCGCTTCGCACTCGGCACGCAACAACGCATCGGGAATCTGAATGAGTATGCCTGCGCCATCTCCAGCCAACGGATCGGCACCTACGGCCCCTCGATGGGTCAGGTTTTCCAGAATTTGCAGCCCCTGGCAAACCACGTCATTGCTCGGACGATTTTTAATGTCAGCGACAAAACCAATGCCGCAGTTGTCGTGCTCGTTCCGGGGGTCATACAGCCCCTGTTTCTTCGGAAAAGCAGAATCCCTCATAGCGCTAACCTCTGTCACTTGTGTTTCCCGCGACCGGATTCCGTTGAGAACGACCGCGGCATAATTATTAGAAAACTCTGAACAACCCAGATCTTCCTTTCATAAATCAGAAACTTATTTGGCCTCAAGCCACCTGCTGGCGACGCTTGGCCAGAAAATTCAATGTAAATACGGCAAGTAGGCCAAGCAGTGCCAATCCCACCGCAATACCTACTGATGCATCCAGTTCAGCAGGCAAAATAGGTGCGGAGCCAATCAGGCGGGTCTTGCCACGGATAATTTCGTAGCTGCGCTCTTGAAATGGCCACAGCACCCACAACGAGCCAACGAGCAAACCAATGATGGTCTCCAGGGTCCGCTGGTAAAAATTACCCAACAGCCAGAGCAAAAAACGCGAAAAAACCACTAAGCCCAACACCGCCCCCAGAGCAAAGGGAACGAGGATCCCCAAGTCCAGCCTGCCGATGCCATCAAAGATGTAGGCATACTTGTGCAGGACGAGCAGTATAAACGAACCGGAAATCCCCGGCAGAATCATCGCTGATATGGCCAAAGCACCGCACAAAAAGATAAACCAGGGGGCCTCGGGCGTGGCAAAGGGCACCATATTAAAAATGCTCCAACCGGCCAATGCGCCCATCCCCAACCAGATTAAGTTGGCCCCACCCGGGCTAGGCAGCTCCCGCAACAACACTACGATAGAGGCGCACACTAGGCCCATAAACAGGCTATAGACCGGTACCGGATCACTCAAAATCAAAGCGGGTAGAGAGACCACCCGGGTAAAGAACATCAAGGCCGCAAAAATCCCCAGCACCAGAGGCAGTAGAAAACTGCTATCAACATGGCGCAAGGCCGAACCCAACTCTAGCCTTCGAATAGCACCCAGCAATTGCAGATCGAAACTGCGAATAGCCTTGAGCAAGCGCTCGTAGATACCGAGGATAAAGGCCATGGTGCCCCCGCTAACGCCTGGAATAACATCGGCGCTGCCCATGCAAAACCCCTTGGCCAGGATCAACCCACTCGCCCTCAACCCACTCACGGATGGTACTGCCGGCTCAGCTCATGTACTGCATCTACCAGCACCGCCATTTTTTCCGGGGCCATCCACGGCTGAATGCCGTGCCCCAGATTAAAGATGTGGCCTGCACCCTCACCATAAGATGCCAACACTCGCCCCACCTCGGTACGGATAACCTCGTCGGGGGCTTCGAGCAGGGCGGGATCCAGGTTGCCCTGTAAAGCCACTCGGCGGCCAACCAGGCTTCGGGCCACGCCGATATCCATACTCCAATCAAGCCCTAAGGCGTCACAGCCGATATCAGCCATGGACTCTAACCAGCCGCCACCACCCTTGCTAAAAAGGATAACTGGCGGGCGATTCTCGACCGGCAATAGCGCCAGGATCTGGCGCACATAATGCAGGGAAAATTCCTCATAGGCGGCTGAACTCAGCACTCCGCCCCAGGTATCAAAAATCATCAATACTTGGGCGCCAGCCTTCATCTGTGCCTCCAGATAAACCGCCACGGAGCGTGCCAGAATATCCAGCAGGTGGTGCAGAGCCTGCGGCTCCCCGTACATCAAACCCTTCACCTTGCGAAAATGTCCAGGGGCCCGCCCTTCCACCATATAACTCGCCAGAGTCCAGGGGCTACCTGAAAAACCGATGAGCGGTACCCGACCATCCAATTCTTGGCGAATCAGGCGCACGGCATCCATCACATAACGCAGCTCCGTCTCCGGATCCGGTACGCCAAGCTTCATAATCTCCTGCGCCGTTTGTACCGGGTGCTGAAAGCTGGGGCCTTCACCTTCGACAAATTCCAGCCCTAAGCCCATGGCATGGGGAATGGTAAGGATGTCAGAGAACAGGATCGCCGCATCCAGAGGGAAACGTGCGAGCGGCTGCAAGGTCACCTCGCAAGCCAGCTCCGGGGTGCTGCAAAGCTTCAAAAAACTGCCGGCGCGGGCCCGCGTCTCGCGATACTCGGGCAGATAACGACCGGCCTGACGCATGATCCATACCGGCGTCGCGTCCACTGGCTCACGCGCCAGCGCGCGCAGCAGGCGATCATTTTGCGGCTTTTCCACGGGGGCAGACACGGCGTGTAGTTATCCTGGAGGACAGCGCACGCGACCCGTAAAAATGGATCACGGCTAAGAGAAAAAAGCGAGGTATATTATACGATTAGCAAGGCCATGTCATTGGCCCGGCGATGTGGCCGTAGCGGTGATGCTGGCAATGCTCCGAATCCAGGGCTTCGCCTTCTTGAGTGCTGATGGGAGGGAGGCTATGGCAACGCGGGCGGCGTTGCGCTCTGGATAAACCCCACGGACCAGCACGTACCAGGGCTGGCCACGGTGAACCGTCTCAAACCAGGCGAAGTCTTGTCCGATTGACCGGCTAATGACGAATTTACGTAGCGACTTCAAATGGTGAGTCGCAAATATCTGGACGGTGTGATGCTTTGAATTTTGCTTTGCCAACCAGGATAGATCATGCAAGGCCGCCAGTGCTTTCGGCACTACGGGCGCTGTATTAACGGTGCTTTCCAAAACCACAGGATGTTTCGCTAGCGCTGCCGCGGCTGGCTCACTCGCCGGTGTCGCCACTATCGTGTCCGCATCTTCCGCAGACTCTGTCACCGCGAGCTCCAGCTCCGTACGCACCATAAAGGGGACATTAGCCACGCGCTCAGGGGGTGTAGGATTTTCATCCTCAGTCGCCACTGGTACTTTCGCTGGCAACGGCCGAACAATAGGTGCTGGGCTTACTTCAACTTCCAGCTGTGGCTCTGCGTTGTCCACCACGGCAACTGGCGCCTCCGCAATAACAGCAATAAGGGGCTCTGGTTGAGTTGCCGCCTGTGGTGGCAAGACAGGCTCAGACAGCGATTTTTCTGGAGCCTCGGTGCCATTCCGGAATAAGCTCCAACTGCCGAGTAACAAAACCACCGCAATCAAGCCCCAGACCCCGAGTCGACTAGCCAACCCAGCCGTACCGCTGGCAACTTCAAGCGATGGTTGTAATCTCTCCTTAGCGGCCGCGCAAATGCGCCCGGGCAGCCCGTTGCTACGCTGGTAAATATCGTGCACCAAGGCATCGTCAAATGGACTGTCTCCCGACCAGTCGGCCTCACTCACCAGCAAATGAAGAAAGTCAGCCGTCTCTTCCTCATCCAAGGTAGGCATTTCGATACCATGCACGCGCTGACCAGCCCCCCGCTGCTGGGCCAACTGCTGTATACCGGCCATCGCTATAGGCGCAGCGGCTAATACCAGGCGCAACACATCTTTTTCCTCACTACAGGCGAGCTCCACCAGTAATTCAAGCACATCAGGGGCCAACAACTGGGCATCGTCCACCAACAACACCACGGCACCGGCAGGGCGCGAGGCCCTCCTGAACAACTCTCTTAGCCCCTGCGATCTATCACTATCAGACTCACTGGCGGCAGCAATGGCAAAATGCTGGGTAAGCTTGGACATAAGCGCTTCTATATCTGCAATCTCCCGACCTTCTAGCAGACAGATACGCCAATCACCCGCCAATTCAGTGGTCTCATGGAGAAAACGCGTCTTACCACTGCCCTCCACCCCGGTCACGACTAACAGGCTGTCGCTATAGCCGATGAGATGATGGGCCAGCTTGAGCTGCTTGCTTAGGGAGGGGGAACTGAAATAGGGCTTCATCATCCAGTCCTTCAGGTGAGTTGCGAGGGGGTGAACAGACGCTCGTATTCGGCAATGGCATAACGATCAGTCATGCCGGCAATATAGTCGACAATACCCCGTGCCTTACCGGCCTCGCCATCTGCCTGCTGTAGCGCTTGCACTCGCGAGCGGGTGGTCGGAGGCAGCACCTGTAGATCCGCCATAAAGGCCTCGAATAATGCCTTCAAGGTGCGCTTGGCCTTAGTGGTCATACGGTGGACCCTGTAGTGACGATAAAGGTGGGTGCCCAAATAACGTTTTAATTCCCGATGTGCTGCACGCATGGTCGACTCGAAGCAAATTAATGGACCACCGTCATGCTGTCTCACCGCATCAATGTCAGCTGGTTTCACCGACGCGATAAGATCCCGACTGGTCTCAATCAGATCACAGACCTGACGATTAACCATGTGCCGGATCACCTCATGGATCACCCCGCGCTGAGACAATTCAGGCCAAACACGGCGTACCTCCAGATAAGGCTCGCGAAACAGCGCGATTTCCTGCAACTCCTCCACCTCAATCAAACCAGCCCGCAGACCATCATCTAAATCGTGATTGTTGTAGGCAATCTCATCAGCCAAATCCGCAACCTGTGCCTCCAGGCTCGGCTGCCCACCTTCACGAAAACGCTCACCAGCCTCACCCACCCGTTCATAACTGGCACGGGCGCAATGCTTCAGAATGCCCTCACGGGTCTCAAAGCTGAGATTAAGGCCGGGGAAGCTCGCATAGTGCTCCTCCAACACCTCCACCACACGCAAGGATTGGAGATTGTGTTCAAAGCCGCCGTATTCGCGCATGCAGCAGTTTAAAGATTCCTGCCCCGCATGACCGAAAGGAGCGTGCCCCAGATCATGGGCCAAGGCGATGGCCTCGGTGAGATCCTCATTTAAGGAAAGTGCACGGGCAATGGTGCGCGCAATCTGCGCGACTTCAATGGAGTGAGTGAGCCGGGTGCGGAACATATCACCCTCGTGATTCACGAAGACCTGAGTTTTGTATTCCAGGCGCCGAAAAGCAGCGCAGTGAATAATCCGATCACGATCCCGCTGGAACTCACCACGCCAATCTGGAGCGGGCTCCTCATAGACCCGGCCACGCGAGGTCGCGTCACTGGCAGCATAAGGTGCTAGGAGCCTGTCGAACTTAGGACTGCTCTGCTGCGGAAAAGCCATTTTGGCCATAGTTCCCGCTCCTTTTCGTCTAATAAGAGGGACTATTATCCTCAAACGACCAGAAAATCTGTCTCAAAATGACTTCCCCTCGCTACGAGCGCCTAAATCCGACAGGCTCCCTAGCTCGGTTGTTGGCACCTTGGTTTACCGCTGGCCACGGCCGAATAAGGGGATATACAAAAACATCATCACTCACGCCACCTGCAGGGTTTCTCGTAAGGCCACGGGGTCAAAATCATCTACCAACAGCGCCTGGCCAATGGCTTCTAGCAAGACCAGCCGCAGTTTCCCAGCAAGTACTTTCTTGTCCACGGACATATGTTTTAACATGCTTTCAACACCAAGCTCCGAGGGTAGTTCGGTAGGAAGTTTTGCACGCTCAAGTAGTTCTCGTATGCGCACCGCTTCTTGCTCAGGCAGCATACAGAGACGGACAGACATCTCAGCCGCCATCACCATACCCGCCGCCACCGCCTCACCATGAATCCAACGCCCATATCCGAGCCCCGTCTCGATGGCATGGCCAAAAGTATGACCCAGATTTAATAACGCGCGCTGACCACGCTCATGCTCATCTGCACTTACCACCGCGGCCTTATTCTCACAGGAGCGACGTACGGCCTCCGCTATCGCCTGCGGCTTGAGGCTGAGTACCTCTTCCAGATGGCTCTCCAACCAGGCGAAAAAATTGGCATCGCTAATCAGCCCGTATTTGATGACCTCCGCACAACCAGCACGCAACTGCCGTGGATCGAGGCTTTTCAGGGTGCTGGTATCAGCAATCACGCAACGCGGCTGATGAAAGGCCCCAATCATATTTTTCCCAAGGGGATGATTAACCGCGGTCTTTCCGCCCACCGAAGAGTCCACCTGCGCCAACAAGGTCGTGGGCATTTGGATGAAATCAACGCCACGCTGATAACTAGCGGCGGCAAAACCCACCATATCGCCAATCACCCCGCCACCTAGTGCAACCAGCATTGCATCACGGGAAAAACGACGCTCCAACAGCACATCGAAAATCTGATTCAGCGTCGCCAGAGTCTTGTGCGACTCACCAGCTGGTAGGATCAACTGTTCGGTTTCGTAGCGGGAAAAACTGGCTAAAACCGATTGCAGATAATGTGGGGCAACCTGTTCGTCGGTGACCACCAACACTTGGCGGCCAACGATATGCGGCGCCAGCAATTCAGAGCGTCCCAGCAACCCCTCACCAATGTGGATCGGATAGCGACGACTCCCAAGTTCCACCTGAACGGTAGTCATAACGCTTCCAAGGCATCCAGTATATGACGCACCATCCAGCGCGCACTGCGATGATTACTTTCCACCGTCAGGTCGGCAACCTGACGATATAGCGGGTTCCGGAGTTCAAGTATTGCTTCGAGCTGAGCCCGCCGATCGACGCTATCAAGCAGGGGGCGATTCCGGGATCGGGCTGTGCGCTCCACTAGCAGTTCAAGGGGCGCGCACAGATAGATAACAAAGCCACGGGCAATGAGGTGAGAACGGTTGCCTTCATCCAGCACGACGCCACCGCCCGTAGCAAGCACTAGGTCCTTGTGCTCCGTCAATTCCGCGATCATGCGCCGTTCTCGCTTGCGAAAACCGGCCTCGCCCTCTAACTCGAAGATCAACGGGATATCGACCCCCGTACGCTTCTCGATCTCCTTATCGCTGTCGAGGAAATCCTTTCCCAGACTCTGCGCAAGTTGCTTCCCAACCGTGGTCTTGCCAGCACCCATGGAGCCTACAAGGTAGATGTTTTCTGGGATATTCATAGGTGGAACCGCAGCACCTCAATGTTTCCTAGAAATTGGCGAGATTTAGGCGCACGTAGCAAGGGAAAAACAACACGAGACTATCCGGGAAGCACAGCCCCCGGTTAGCCAAATTGGGCTGCAACCGCGTCTCAAACAACGCGGATCTTAGCGAACGCTAAGGGTTTCTTTAAGAATTTTCGGGGTGACGAAAATCAACAATTCACTCTTGTTATCCCGCTTCGTCGTGGTACGAAAGAGAAAGCCCACATAGGGAAGGTCACCGAAAAAGGGAACCCGCTGGCTATCATCGCGCGTCACCTGCTCGTAGACGCCTCCAAGCACCACGGTATCCCCGTTATCTACCAACACCTGAGTTTTAAGCTCCCGAGTATTGATGCTGGGCACACCAGAAAAGACCTGGCCAACGGTATCTTGGTTGACCGCCAAGTCCATGATAACCCGATCATCTGGTGTAATCTGCGGCGTAACCTTGAGGCTTAACACCGCCTTCTTAAAGGAGGTGGAGGTGGCACCACTGGAGGTTGCCTCCTGGAAGGGTATCTCTGTACCTTGCTCAATGACTGCCTCTTTTTGATTAGAGGTAATCACCCGTGGATTGGAAAGGACTTCGCCTCGTCCATCCGCCTGCATGGCCTGCAGCTCCAATTGCAGCAGGCTACTGCCAAGCTTGCCAATGGCAAAGCCAAGCGCCCCTGCAGGAGAGCCGATGGGCAGGTCAACGATCAAGTTTTCATTACTGTCGGTCGAAAATGCGGTGGTCACGGCCGGATCACCAAAGGCAGTATCGCCGGGCAATTTGCCTCCAATGATTAAATTGCGGGTTTTATTATCAAATGAAGTGCCACGGGAAAATCCGAACTTAACGCCCAAGTCCTTACTGAAATTATCGTCAGCGATGACGATGCGCGACTCGATAAGCACCTGACGCACTGGCACATCGAGCTCCAACACCAAACCACGAATACTGTTGAGGTTTTCCGCCGTATCACGCACCAGCAAGGTATTGGTGCGTTCATCCACACTGACGTTACCGCGCTCGGACATCAGTGAGTTTTCTTTTGCCTTGAGCAAATCGGCAAGGTCGGAGGCCTTGGCGTAATTGACCTGGATAAATTCAGTCTGTAACGGGGCCAGCTCGGTTATTTGCTGCTGCGCTTCCAACTCTAATTTTTCACGTGCAGCGATTTCTTCGCTGGGCGCCACCATCACCACATTACCCGCCTGGCGCATAGCCAAGCCTTTGCTCCGGAGAATGATGTCTAAAGCTTGATCCCAGGGTACGTTTTTTAACCTTAGGGTAAGGCTACCACTGACGGTATCACTGGCGACTAAATTGAGTCCGGTAAAATCGGCAATCAGCTGGAGTACCGCACGAACTTCAATACTCTGGAAATTTAACGATAAACGCTCACCGGTATAGCCAAACTTCTTTTTATTGGCCCTTTCCACATCCTCTTTACGTATGCGTTTTACATCCAGAGTAAAGAGATTGTCGGACTGGTAGGCGATATGCTCAAAGCCACCTTTGGTTTCCAGCACCATGCGCACATCGTTACCGCGAGCATAGGTATCCACAATGGTGACGGGAGTTGCAAAATCTACAACATCAAGACGTCTCTGCAGCTCCTCAGGCAAACTGCTAGCAAAAATATCTACCAGGATCTTCCCTCCTTCCTGACGTGTATCAACCACTGTATCGGCATCAGAAAGAGTGAGGAGAATTCGCGCCTCCCCATTCTCACCACGGCGGAAATCTACATTCTCAATACGCCGATCTTTCTTGGTATCGGCCCCGGGGGAAAAAGCAATATTGCCCGCGGCACCGGCACTTTCCAAAGTCAGATAGACCGCCTTTCCCTCAACTCGCAGGCCATAAGGCACAAGCTTGACCAGATTAAGCACCACGCGAGTACGGCCACCCGCCTCCACCGCAACAATACTGCGCGCCATACCAACGCCTATAGTCTGGGTTTTGCGTGGCAGATTAAGCCCAATTCCGGGCAAATCCACAGCAATACGTGCTGGATTATCAATCGCAAAATGCAGTGGCTCATCCATTTTTTCGGATAGGCTTAACTTAACCTCAACCCGATCACCAGGGAGTGTGGAAAAGCTGATCTCATCGAGACTTGGCCCTTTGCTTTCTGCCAGCACTGTCGGACTGGACATTAGCCCAGCACTAAACACAAACAGAACTAATAGCAGTCCAACCATACGCTGGAGCCCTGGCACCAGAGATGCCCTGAACTCGAAGAATTTGCGCTGCATTATCATGGTGCTATCCCCATCTCGCTATTCGACCAGAGCCAGCGATGCCGAGCGTTCTACCCAACCACCAAGGCCGTCGGGTGCAATTTCAATCAACTCGATACTGTCTTCCTGGATATTAATGATTTTTCCGTGATTCCGGCCCATATAGTTGTCTAGCTGCACCCGGTGCACGCTGCTATCACTGGATTGGACAATGCCCCAACTTTCCCCACCCTGCTCAATGGTGCCCACCATGCGCAGCGTATCCAATGGAAATGACTCCAATTCCTCCCGGTTACGATTGAAGTCAGGCTGGAGTCCGCCACTGCTAGTCCGTTGAAGCTGTTCTGGCTCTTCCGTAAAAAAGGGCTGAAAGGGATCCTTGGCCTCACCAGACTGATAGGCATAGACCTCATAAGGCCTGATTTCCGGCAAGGGCGCAATTTTCCGGCTCTTACGTACAAGAATCTGCTGCGTATAGCTCTCGAGATCACCCATGCCTTTGTTCTCACAGGCAACCAGCGACAAACCCAACAGAGCCAAAGCGACTACTTTGACGCCACACCACAGTGTCCTTGGAAAGTTGTTCAGGTGAACCATAGCTTGCATATCTCCTAACTATTTCGCCTGCAACTCATCATCTTCAAGATAGCGGTAAGTTTTAGCTATCAGATTCATGCGCAACTCACTCCCCGCCTTCTGTGCGCCTACCGGCACGATAGTGATCTCATGCTGGGTAACAATTCTTGGCAAGGCCGCAACCGCGCTGATAAATTCGCCAAACTCGTGATAAGTGCCGGTGACCCGAATCTGGATAGGCTGGATCGCATAGAATTCAGCCGGAACCTCAGCACTGGGCTTAAATAGTTCAAACTCCAGGCCGCTAGCCAACCCCGATTGAGATATATCTACCAACAAGCCCTCAATCTCAGTGCGATTAGGCAACAGCCGCAACATGGCGCCAAACGATTGCTTCATTTCTGCTAATTGGCGCTTCAAAGGGCCCAGGCTCGCCGCCCGCCGCTGCTTGGCCTCAAAAATATTTTTTAGCTCAACTTCCTTTGCTTCAGCACCTTCCAGCAGCGCTATCTGCTCTTTGGTATCAAACCAAAAACCCCCAAACAATACCGCTGCGGATAACAATAAAATGACCAACATTTTGATTGGCTTGGGCCAGCTGCCAACATTGTTAGGATCCAGACTCTGGAGTTCCGAGAGATTCATCCCGATTCCCCCCCATCATTTGAGGTGTTCGGCTTACTCTGCTGGATGCGCAATTTGAAATTGCTCATCCGCAAGCCGCCACTACCACCGCTATTTTTAGTATTCGCCGTAATCTCTACCAACTCGGGATTTTTCAGCCAGTCGGAACCCTCAAGCGTGCGCATCAGCGAAGAGACCCGTGCATTGGACTGTGCAACCCCATCCAGACTGAGTTTGTTGGCCTTCTGGGACAGCTTGGTATAGTAAGTTCCATCCGGCAGGGTGGCGACCATCTCATCGAAAAGATGAACCACCTCCGGACGACTAGCCTGCAACTCCTGAATAATTTCCATCCGTGCTAGCAGGCGGCTTTTCTCACCATCCAGGTTTTTTATCTCCTTGATTTTCTTGTTCAATTTGGCAATGTGCTGTTCAAGAAATGCATTTCGCTGTTGCTGGTAATCCAGCATACCGTTGAACTGCACGTGCACGATGGCAACGACACCCAGCATCAGCGCCACCGCAACACCAGCCAGAATGGAAAATTCCTGCTGACGTCGTTTGCGCAGTTCCTCGCGCCAAGGTAATAGATTGATATGCGGCATTAGTAGAGGCTCCGCATGGCTAGTCCACAGGCAATCATCAGAGAAGGCGCATCATTACTCAGCACTTGCGGACGAACATCTGAAGACAAGGCCATATTGGCAAAAGGGTTGGCTACGATAACCGGCACCCCGGTTTTTGCAGCAATTACTTCGTCCACACCCTCAATAGAGGCACAACCACCGGCGAGAACGATTTGGTCGACGCTACCATACTGGCTGGATGAGTAGAAAAACTGTAAGGCGCGATTCACCTGCTGCGCCATGGACTCCTTAAAGGGCTCCAGCACTTCAGGGCTATAGTTATCTGGCAGGCCACCTTGGCGCTTGGCCATACCCGCTTCCTCAAAACTCAGACCATAGCGGCGCTGAATCTCCTCGGTCAGTTGCTTGCCCCCAAAAACCTGCTCCCGAGCATAAATAATCTTCAGATCGTGCAACACACTCAGGGTCGTCATGGTGGCACCGATATCCACCAAAGCGATGGTCTGACCCACGCCACCACCGGGCATGTCCTGGGCAATGAGCCCGAAGGCATTTTCCAGGGCAAAGGCCTCGACATCCACAATCTTCGCAGTGAGGCCACCTAATTCCGCCGCCGCAATACGCACATCCACATTCTCAGAACGCGAGGCTGCCAACATGACATCTACCCGGTCTGGATCATTTTCAGAGGGGCCCATGACCTCGAAATCGAGATTTACTTCCTCCAGGGAGTAGGGAATATATTGGTCCGCCTCAAGCTCAATCTGGCTGGCCATTTCCTCATCGGAAAGCGAGGCAGGCATGGTGATCACCTTGGTAATCACCGCAGAACCCGCCACGGCCACCGCTGCATTCCTGCTTTTAACAGAAGCGCGCTTCACTGCCCGTCGCACCGCATCACCCACCAATTCCACATCAGTGATATTCTTTTCCACCACTGAGTTGGCAGGCAAAGGCTCCACCGCGTAGCTTTCAATGCGATAGCGATCACCGCTACGGCTCAGTTCCAGCAGCTTGGCTGCACTTGAACTGATGTCGAGGCCGATAACCGGCGCAGATTTTTTGCTGAAGATCCCCACTAACTTTTCCTTTGAATCCCCTAAGTTAGGATGACTTTGTGCTTTGGAACATTAAATACTAGAGCTAACTATAGATCAAGCTCTACCGCATGTACAAATAGCTATCCAATAGAAGTTTCCATCCGCTTATACTTAGAGTCACCGACGCGCCTGCAGTTAGCCGCCTCATCCCAATCTATCAACCACCCTGACAGGCAACCCCAAAAGCGCCATGATCCGGCTACGCCGCTTTCTCTCCCGACTATTTCTCGCTGCGCTATTACTAGGCGGGGCAAGCGCTGCCGGGATCTATTATTACCTGATCCCGCAACTCCCTTCTGCGGAAACACTCAAAGATATACGCCTTCAGGTACCACTCAAAGTCTACACCCGCGACAGCAAGCTGCTGGCTGAATTTGGTGAAAAACGACGCTCCCCGCTACAACTGGTCGAGGTACCGGATAATCTGGCCAAGGCCTTTCTAGCCGCCGAGGATGCCAACTTCTATCGTCATCCCGGGGTGGACTGGGAGGGGATCGCACGCGCCCTCCTGCACATCGTGCGCACCGGCCGCAAGGGACCGGGAGGCAGCACCATCACCATGCAGGTGGCGCGAAACTTCTTTCTCAGTACGGAAAAAACCTATCTGCGCAAGCTGAACGAAATCCTGCTGGCCCTGAAAATAGAACAGGAACTCAGTAAGGGTCAGATCCTTGAGCTCTATCTCAACAAGATCTTTCTCGGCAATCGTGCCTACGGCATTGGTGCCGCCGCTCAGGTCTATTACGGCAAACCAGTTGCCCAGCTAAATTTGGCACAAATGGCGATGATCGCTGGCCTACCCAAGGCCCCATCACGCTTTAACCCCCTAGCCAACCCGATACGCGCTGTGGAGCGACGCAGCTATGTATTGGGTCGTATGCGTGCACTGGATATCATTACTGCATCGGCCTTCGAGCAGGCAAACAGCGCCATTGTCAGCGCTCGTTACCATGGCCCTACCGTCGAAACCGAGGCCGCCTATCTGGCCGAGATGGTACGAGCCCAGATGGAAGTACAGCTGGGAGCCGAGGCCTATACCGGCGGCTATCAGGTCTACACCACCGTAGAGAGCGGTCTACAACAAAGTGCCCGACTGGCTCTGCGTGCAGGCCTTCGTGCCTATGACCGGCGCCACGGCTATCGTGGGCCAGAGGCGAAAAATCAACCTACGGAAAGCAGCACGCTGACCAGCATCACAACAGTGGGCACACTTTATCCAGCGGTGGTTCGACAGTTAGGAGAGCAAGAAGCGCTCGTGGTGGTGAAAGATCATGGCGAAGTTACGCTAGGGTGGAAGGGAATGGCCTGGGCGCGACCCTATGTAGATGAAAATCGCCGTGGCCCAATTCCAAAAACCGCAGCGGAGATTCTGCAGCTAGGGGATCGCATCCGCGTACGTCTTGGCAACCTTGGCTGGGAACTCGCCCAACTACCAAAGATCGAGGGCGCACTGGTGGCTATCAACCCACAGGATGGGGCCATCGCCGCCATTGCTGGCGGCTACAATTTTCATCGCAGCAAATTCAATCGCGCCACTCAGGCCAAGCGACAACCAGGGTCAAATTTCAAACCTTTCATCTACTCCGCGGCCTTAGAAAAAGGCTATACCGCCGCCAGCCTGATCAATGATGCCCCGGTAGTGTTTGATGACCCGGGTCTGGAAGCCGCCTGGAGGCCAGAAAATTACAGTGGAAAATTCTTTGGCCCTACTCGACTGCGCTGGGCACTGACCAAATCCCGCAACCTGGTATCTATCCGCCTGCTGCGTGCCATCGGCATTCCCTTTGCACTGCGTCACGCCAAGCGCTTCGGTTTCGACACTACCTCGCTACCCCGCGACCTCTCCCTGGCGTTGGGCAGCGGAGCCATTACACCACTGGAACTGGCTACCGGTTACGGTGTACTCGCAAATGGCGGCTACCGGATTAAGCCCTGGTTCATAGAACGCATCGTCGGTCAGAATCAGCAACTGATATATCGTGCCAATCCGATACGGGTCTGCGCCATCTGTGCCGATGAATACGCCGCCTCCCAAGAACCTGGCCCCAGCGGGGCTCCCAAGATAGATCAATACGAGGTGCCGTTTACGGTAGCTGAACGCGCAATCAGCCCAGCCAATGCCTGGCTCATGCAATCCATGCTGGCAGACGTCATTCAGCGGGGAACCGGACGCCGGGCCCGAGTGCTGCGACGCAAAGATCTCGCGGGTAAAACCGGCACCACCAATGACCAGCACGATGCCTGGTTCTCCGGTTTTAACCATCGCCTGGCAGCCACCGCCTGGGTGGGCTTCGATCAACTTCAGCCTTTAGGTCGCCGCGAAACCGGCGGGCGGGCTGCGCTCCCCATCTGGATCGATTTTATGAGGGAGGCACTGCGGGATGTACCAGAGGAGGTGTTGGAACAACCAGAAGATCTGGTTACCGTGCGCATAGATCCAGATACCGGCCTGCGCGTCTCCGGAGGGCATGCTGGCGCTGTATTCGAGACATTCCGACCTCAATACCTGCCACGCAAGCTGCTTGGCCACAGCACCCCCGCAACCGGCAACCGAAAAACAGCACCACCCCGGGTCACGGAACGATTATTTTAACTGGCCATCCTGTGACCTTTAATAGCCTAGGCTCGGGGGCATCCCCAGGTGAATGATCGCCCAAGCATACTGCGCGTCGCTGTCCCCTCACCGCTGCGAACAAGCTTTGATTATCGACCTCCGGCAGGTATTTCCATTGATCGCCTGCTACCCGGGATGCGCCTACGCGTACCCTTTGGGCGCAGCACCCGCGTTGGCATCTTGCTGGGCAAGGCAAGCCACACTGATCTGCCCCCTAATCGTATCAAGGCCGTCCTCGAAATCCTTGACTCCGAGCCGGTGCTACCCACGGCAAGCCTCGACTTCCTACGCTGGACCAGCCGCTATTATCACCATCCCATAGGCGAGACCTTGCATACCGCTCTGCCAGTCGCGCTGCGCCGTGGAGAGCCGGCAGTCCCGAGCAAGCCAGCACTACACTGGCATCTGAGCGCGGCGGGTAAAACGGTGAATATTGCCACACTGCAACACGCCCCCCGCCAGCACGCCATCATGCAGGCACTGCAGGCGCAGCCCAATGGGCTCGATGAGGCAGCACTTCGTAGCATCCATAAGGACTGGGGCAGCGTGTTGAAAAGTCTGCTGCAAAAGGCTTGGGTCAAAAGCTCTGACGTGCCCCCAGAGGCCATGGAAAGGCCGCCTCGCAGCTGGCAGCTCAACGCCGCCCAACAACAAGCCATTGAAACAGTCGATACCCAGCGTGGAAGCTTTCAGCCCTATTTATTGGATGGCGTAACCGGCAGTGGTAAAACCGAGGTTTACCTGGCGCTGGCAGAACATACCGTAGCGGCCGGGCTACAGGCACTGATTCTGGTGCCCGAAATAGGCCTCAGCCCACAGATGATCGCCCGTTACCAAGACCGTCTGCAGGCCCCCCTTGCGGTGCTGCATTCGGGGCTCAATGAACGCCAACGGCTCGATGGCTGGCTGGCGGCCCGAGACGGCAAGGCAGCGGTCATCATCGGCACCCGCTCCGCAATATTCGTTCCACTGGCACGCCCCGGGCTATTTATTGTCGATGAAGAACACGATCCCTCATACAAACAACAGGACGGGCTGCGCTATTCGGCACGGGATCTGGCGATGATCCGTGCCCGCGATGCGGCAGCCCCCATCCTACTCGGCTCTGCCACCCCATCACTGGAAAGCCTGCGCAATGTTGAAGCCGGGCGCTATCAGCGATTGCACCTACCCGCCCGGGTCGGCGATAGCCGGCCACCCGACATCGCCATCATTGATCTGCGTAAACAACCCCCACACGCTCCATTAGCCCCGCCGCTACTCAAGGCCGTGGAACACTGCCTTGCAAAGGGCGAACAAGCACTGCTCTTCGTTAACCGTCGCGGCTATGCCCCGGTCTATCTGTGCCATGCCTGTGGTGCCATCAGCGACTGCCCGCGCTGTGACGCCCATATGGTGCTGCATCAAAAGAGTGGACGCTTGCGCTGCCATCACTGCGGCACGGACCAGGCACCTCCCAACAAATGTCCAGCCTGTGGGGCCACTTCTTTCATCCCCGTAGGTGCCGGCACACAGCGCATCAGCACCACCCTGCAACAGCGCCTCCCCAAGGCCCGTATTCTGCGCATTGATCGTGACAGCACCCGCCGCAAGGGAAGCATGGAAAAAGCGCTGGAGCAGATCCACGCGGGAGAGGTCGACATCCTCGTCGGCACCCAGATGCTGGCCAAGGGACATCATTTCCCCAAGGTCACCCTGGTGGGGATTTTAGATGCCGATGGCGGCCTGTTTAGCACCGATTTTCGCGCCAGCGAGCGTCTGGCCCAGCTCATCATCCAGGTTTCTGGTCGTGCCGGACGCGGTGAGCATCCGGGCAAGGTCTACATCCAGACTCATCATCCAGATCATCCTTTACTGCAGGCCCTGGTGGAAAAGGACTATCAAAACTTTGCCGAGGCCGCGCTGCATGAGCGCATGGAAACGGCATTGCCTCCCTATAGCTGGCTGGCCCTGTTGCGTGCCGAGGCGCCCACTCAGGAAGCAAACTTCAGTTTCCTCGAAGCTGCTCGGCAATTAGCGAGTGAAGTGCTCGACCCACAGATGTTGCTACTCGGCCCGGTAGCAGCCGTCATGGAACGCCGTCGTGGCCGCTACCGGGCCCGTCTGTTAATGCAGGCAGAAAGTCGTGAAATCATGCAGGCAGGTCTCGATCCCTGGTTAAAGACCTTACAAAGCCACAAAAGCGCCCGCCGAGTACGCTGGTCACTGGATATCGATCCGGTAGAAGTGGATTAGGCTGCATATCCTACAGCCCTCCACATTCGTCATACCGGCTGTAGTGAAGCGGAAAGCCGGTATCCAGGGAACGAAAGGCAGAGGATTTAGCCGCGCTAACGACGTAAAGTGACGGCGGTCCATGGCCAAGCGTCGCTCTCGCACATCCATGTGCTTTGCGACATAAGGCCATCCATGGCCAAAATCCCTATACAATAGCGCGCCTGTTTATAGCTCCTCAGAAGACGGTCCACATTGAAAGCTGAAATCCACGCCCTCCTACAACAAGCCCTCGAAGCCCTGGCCAACGATGGCATCCTCGAAGCCAATGCTGAACTGAATATCCCGGTAGAACGGGGACGTGACGACAGTCATGGTGATTTCGCCTCACCGATCGCCTTGGCGCTGGCACGCAGCGCGCGCTGTAACCCGCGCCAGTTGGCAGAGCAGATCGTTGAACGCCTGCCCAGTTCATCGGTGATTGGAAAAACCGAAATCGCGGGCCCTGGCTTCATCAATTTTACGATCCAAAATGGCGCCTATCAGAGCCTGGCGAGCGAAATTCTGCAGGCCGATACCCGCTATGGCACCAGCACGCTAGGGGAAAAACAGCGCATACAAGTGGAATTTGTCTCCGCAAACCCCACCGGTCCGCTGCACGTGGGGCATGGTCGCGGGGCTGCCTACGGTGCCGTAGTAGCCAATCTGCTACGTGCCACTGGCCACGAAGTAGAGAGCGAATACTACGTCAACGATGCCGGGCGGCAGATGGATATCCTTGCTGCCAGCGTCTGGCTGCGTTATCTGCAGCGCTGTAGCGAGACCCTAACCTTCCCGGCCAACGGCTATCGTGGTGCCTATATTCAGACCATCGCCGATGAATTGCATAACCAACACGGCGAGGCCTTTCGCCAGCCCGCCAAGAGGGTACTGAAAGATCTGCCCGCAGATGAGCCCGACGGCGGCGATAAAGAGACCTACATAGATAGCGTCATCGAACGTGCCAGAAAATTACTGGGGGAGCGATCCTATCGATTGATTCACGGCTACGTGTTGGCCGCCCTAGTCGAGGAAATTCGCGACGATCTGCTGGATTTTGGCATCGGCTTTGAGCAGTGGTACTCGGAACGCTCACTGATGGATAGTGGCGCGGTCACCACCGTGATTGAACGGCTGCGAGACGCGGGCCATTTGTATGAACGTGAGGGCGCTCTGTGGTTCCGCTCCACCGAATTTGATGACGAGAAGGATCGGGTGGTGGTACGTGAGAACGGCCAAACCACCTATTTTGCCTCAGATATCGCCTATCACCTGGACAAGTTTGAACGGGGTTTCACCCGTGTCATTGATGTCTGGGGTGCCGATCATCACGGTTACGTGCCACGGGTGCGGGCCGCTCTGCAGGCACTGCAAGCGGATCCAGACCGTCTGGATGTCCTGCTGGTGCAATTTGCCAACCTCTACCGGGGGGGTGAAAAGGTGCCCATGTCCACCCGTAGTGGCGAATTCGTGACCCTGCGGCAATTGCGCGAAGACGTAGGTCGGGATGCAGCGCGCTTCTTCTACGTGATGCGCAAAAGTGACCAACATCTAGACTTCGATCTCGATCTGGCCAAGGCCGAGAGCAACGAAAATCCGGTCTATTACATCCAGTATGCCCACGCCCGTATCGCCAGCGTTATGCGCCAGACCAAGGAAAAGGGCTTTCGCTGGCAATCAGCGGATAGCTTTGATGTCACCGGGGAGTTGGTTGAGGACCACGAACTCGTGCTGCTGCGTCGCCTCAGCCGCTATCCTGAAGTGGTCGAGGCTGCCGCGCTCAGTTATGAGCCCCATCAGCTCGCCTATTACCTGCGCGAACTGGCCAATGATTTTCACACCTACTACAACGCCCACATCTTCCTGGTGGACGCAGCGCCATTGCGGAACGCACGCTTGGGGCTGATCAATGCCACCCGCATCGTGCTACGCAATGGCCTCACCCTGCTCGGCGTGTCGGCACCGGATACCATGTAGCCGTGCCGCGAGACTACAAACATCGTTCCCCCAAGCCGGCCGCGCCAAAACCACCGCCACGGCGCGATCTTTGGTTTGCCGTCGGCCTTTTCACTGGTATCACGCTGGCCGTAGCCTGGTCCTATCGCATTGAGCTCTGGGACCACGCCTTCCACAGTGTGTCTAGCCCACAGAAAAAATCCGCCACCAAAAAACCTATCATAAAACAGCCTGCGTCCCCCAAACGCCCTCGCTTCGAATTTTATACGCTGCTCCCGGAGATGGAGGTGGTGGTGCAGGAACAAGCCGTCACTCCCCGGGTCAAAGTCGACAAGCGGGCTGATAAAGGACGCTACGTGATTCAGGCTGGTTCCTTCCGCAAGCAGGCTGAAGCGGATGGATTAAAGGCAAAGCTGGCATTAGTGGGGCTAGAGGCAGAAATACAGACCGTGGCCATTGATGGCCATGCAAAATGGCACCGGGTCCGTCTCGGACCCTATCAGGGCCTTACTGCCGTAGATGCTGCCCGCAGCCGCTTAAAAGAGCACAAAATTGCCGGCATCGTGCTGAAAGTTAAGGAATAAAAACACAAGGAGGCACCGCAATGCCCAAATATTTTTCTCTCACCCTGCCAGCCCTGTTAAGTGTGCTGAGCTTTAGCCAAGCCACCTTGGCAGCGGAGCGCTACGACTTCGACAAGACCCACTCGCAGATCCTGTTTTTTGTTAATCACTTGGGGTTTTCCAATTCTCAGGGTGAGTTTCACGATTACGACGGCCATTTCGAATTTGATGCTAAGGATTGGAGCCAGTCCTCGGTAGAGGTCAGCATACGCACCGCCAGTATCGACATGGATGACTACGCCTGGGACAAGCACCTCAAAGCCAAGGAGTTCTTCGACGTTAAAAAATTCCCAGAGATGCGCTATCGCAGCACCCGAGTGGAGCAGACCGGGGCAAAGATCGGAAAAATTTATGGCGAATTAACCCTTTTGGGCATCACCCACCCGGTGGTGTTGGACCTCACCCTTAACAAGGTCGGCCTACATCCCATGCGCAAGACACCCCGTGCGGGATTTTCTGCCACCGCCAGCCTTAAACGCTCAGAGTTCGGGATGAAATATGCCGTGCCCATGGTGAGCGATGAGGTGGAACTGCGCATTGAAGTAGAGGGCCCGCGCCAGTAACGCAACGTGCATTCCAAGACCGACAGCGAATCCTGGAACAGCATGGCCAAGAACCTGCACTGGCTCATGGCCGTGCTGGTTCTGTTGCTCTTTGTACTAGGATGGATGGCCACCAGCTGGCCGCTTTCTCCTACCAAGCTAAAGCTGTTTTTCTGGCACAAATCTCTCGGCATCACCGTGCTTGGGCTGGCACTGCTACGCATCCTCTGGCGCCTAACCCACGGCCGACCCACCTTGCCCCTGGGCATGCCCCTCTGGGAGCGCTATACCGCCGAAGCCAGTCATTTATTGCTCTACGGCTTGTTGCTCGCCATGCCCTTCAGCGGCTGGGTGATCAACGCCGCGGCTAATTTCCCCCTCAAGGTCTTCGGGCTTTTCACCCTGCCCGCTATCGTGGCACCTGACAAGGCTTTGCAAAGCTTGGCACAAAGCATTCATCTCACCCTGTTCTGGATATTTTTGGGCTTACTTGCGCTGCATATCGGGGCCGCCCTGCGCCATCACATCGTGCTCAAGGACTCCGTCCTGTTGAGCATGTTGCCCGCTTCCCGCAAGGACAAAACCTGATGCAGCGAATACTGTCTTTCCTCGCCCTCGTTATCCTCACCGCACCGCTTGGCGCCGCGCCCCTGTGGACTATCGACCAAGCACAGAGCCGCCTCGGTTTTGTCGCCACTTGGCAGGAAAGTGAATTTGCAGGGGTTTTTAGGAAATTCGATGCGCACATCTTTTTCGATGGAAAAGATGTGCCGCACAGTCGTTTCCAGGTGACGGTGGATGTCACCAGTGCCGACACTCAAAGCCCGGACCGAGATGAGGCCATGGCGCGCCCTGAATGGTTTTTCCACACTCGGTTTCCAGTGGCAACTTTTGAGACCCAGCGCATTCGCTTTTTGGGAAATGAGCACTATGTCGCCGAGGCCGAATTGACCCTTAAGGGCATCACCCATCCACTCACACTCCCCTTCACCTGGCGTGAAGACGGGGATAGCGCAAGGATGACGGGAGAAACCGTGCTCAAACGTACCGATTTTCGTATCGGTGACGGCGAATGGTCTACAGGAGAAATGATTGGCCTGGATGTGAAGGTCATCGTCGAGTTGAATTTAACCCGCTAACAACCTCCAGATAACTCAGCCAGTCCGAAATCGAACTGGCTGCATACTTTCTAATCCAGCTTGTCGAGCAACTTGAGTAGATCGGCCACCCGATTGGAATAACCCCACTCGTTGTCATACCAAGACAGGATCTTGGCGAAGTGCCCATCAACCACGGAGGTGAAGGGAGCATCGAAGATGGATGAATGGGGGTCACCGACGATGTCTGAGGAGACGATGGGGGCCTCGGAATACCAGAGAATTGATTTCATGGCATCGCTGTCAGCCGCCTTACGCATGACCTCATTGATCTCCTCGGCAGTGGTTTCCTTTTCCAGGGTAACGGAGAGATCGACGATGGAGCCATCGGGAATGGGCACGCGCATGGCCATACCATCGAGCTTGCCCTCCAGTGCAGGCAACACCTTACCCACCGCCTTGGCCGCCCCGGTACTGGTGGGAATAATATTCTCCGCTGCCGCCCGGCTGCGGCGCCAGTCGCTGTGCGGCACATCGGCCAAGCGCTGGTCATTGGTGTAGGCGTGCACCGTGGTCATCACACCACGCACGATACCGAAGTTTTCATGCAGCAATTTGGCCACCGGGGCCAGACAGTTGGTGGTACAGCTGGCGTTGGAAACGATCTGATGATCCGGCCGTAACTCGCCCTCGTTGACACCAAGCACCACGGTACAATCGATATCTCCCTTGGCGGGCACCGTCAACAGCACTCGCTTGGCGCCGGCATCCAGATGTTGGGTCAATTGCTCGCGGGTACGGAACAAACCGGTAGCCTCGATAACACAATCGATACCGAGCTCCCCCCAGGGCAACTCGGCGGGATTCGGAATTTCCAGCATCTGCACCCGCTGATGGCTGGTACACATGCGCCCATCCTTCACCTCGACGGTATCCGGGAATTTCCCCATCACGGTGTCGTACCTTAGCTGGTAGGCCAAGGTCTCGTTATCAGCGAGATCGTTGATCGCCACCACCTCAATATTCTCCGTCGTATTGAGGATACGAAAGACACTGCGTCCGATACGTCCAAAACCATTGATGGCGATTCTCATTGCCCTTCCTCCCCGGCAACGAAGCCGCCCAGAATGCGTGCCGTCTCCAAGATACGACCGGCATAACCCCAACCGTTGTCATACCAACTCACGGTCTTCACCAGTCCACCCGGCAAGGCAATGGTCGCCATGGAATCAAAGATTGCCGAATGCGCATTACCAACGATATCGCTGGACACTATGGGGTCGCTAACGTATTCCAGATAGCGCTTCAATGGACCCTCGGCCGCCGCACGCACGATCTCGTTAACCTCGTCGCGGCTCACTTCCCTTTTCAGCTGGGTATTCAGATCAACATTGGAGCCATTGGGAACCGGTACGTTGATGGCCATGCCGCTAATCTTGCCCTTGAGGTGCGGCATGATGCTTTCGATCATGCCCGGCGACCACGTCCAGTTGGGAATCAGGTTCTCCGCCGCACTTCGGCTCTGGCGCAGATTGGGAGTGACCGAATCCGAGAGCCGCTGATCACTGGAATAGGCATGCACCGTGGTCATGATGGCCTGCTCCACACCCACCGCCTCATCAAGAACCTTAATCAACAGGCCAAGTACGTGGGTGGTGCTGCTACCACAGGAAACCAAAAGGTCTTCAGCAGTGAGGGTATCTTCATTGAGACCATGAATGATGGTTCGATCGATTTCGTCCAGCGCCGGCCGAGTGAGAATGACCCGCTGGGCACCGGCATGCAGGTGGCCTTCCAGTTCCTTGCGCAAACGGAAGGCACCCGTGGAATCAATAATGATATCGGCGCCATAGGCCTCCCAGGGCATATCCTCAGGCACCGCTCCGCGCAGCAGGCGCGACCGTTGGCCACCAGCCTCAAGGTACTTGCCCTTGAGCTCGATCTCGCCGGGGAAACGCCCGTAGATGGTGTCGTATTCCAGCAGATAGGCCATGGATTCACATGAACCACGATCACTGATAGCGACAACTTCAATATCGTCGCACTGACAGGCCAGGCGGAAAATATTTTTTCCCACCCGTCCAAAACCCATGATTCCCAAACGAATCGCCATGCACAAACCTCGTTAGCGATGGACTCCGGCAGACAACGCCTAACCAGATTTATCGCAATAGATGTATGGAGCGGGTGAACGGAATCGAACCGTCGTCTTTAGCATGGGAAGCTAAGGTAATACCATTATACGACACCCGCGAGCCGGGCAATTCTAATGCACCTTAAGAGGTGGCGTCCAATCCCGCGTCGGTTACAGGGGAATCAAAAGATGCTGCTACCTAGGCCGCAGGGGGCAGTTGATTTTCACCCTTTGCGCCCTTAGTCTAGCGGAATGAATATCCAACTAAATGGCGAATCAAAAGCACTGCCTGAAAAGGCCTCCGTCATGCAATTGATTACTGACCTTGGGGTTGCAGACAAACGCTTGGCAGTTGAAATCAATGAAGAAATCATTCCCCGCAGCCTGTACGAAAAACACTGCCTGCAAAACGGTGACCAGGTGGAAATCATCCACGCCGTCGGCGGCGGTTAATCCCGCTTGGGGAAACCTTTATCTATTCGTGAACCCAGATTGCCGGCAACTCGAACAGCGGACATGGTCTGCCCTACGTGATTCTCGATAAAATGCCGTAGGGCGGACCATGTCCGCCGAGCCCTTATCCAGTTTTTATGCCCTCGCGCATCGCCCTGGGCCTTTCTATTTTTCATTTCAATCCGGACCAACAATTGAGCCATGAGCGAAGCAGCCGCAAAAAACACCACCGACCCCCTTAATATTGCCGGCATCGATTACGACACCCGCCTACTGGTGGGTACCGGTAAATACAAGGATATGGAAGAGAGCCGCCTTGCCATTGAGGCCAGCGGGGCCAAAATCGTCACCGTGGCGCTACGCCGCACCAATATTGGCCAGAACCCGGACGAGCCGAATCTGCTGGATGTCATCCCGCCGGCTCGCTACACCATCCTGCCCAATACCGCCGGCTGCTTTGATGCCAAAACCGCGGTGCGCACCTGCCGCTTGGCCCGAGAACTGCTCGATGGCCATGATTTGGTGAAGCTGGAAGTGCTGGGTGACGAACAAACCCTGTTCCCGGATATCCCCGCCACCCTGGAGGCGGCGGAGACTCTGGTTGCCGATGGTTTCAAGGTGATGGTCTACACCAGCGACGACCCGCTCATCGCCAAACGGCTGGAAAACATCGGCTGCGTCGCGGTGATGCCGCTGGCGGCCCCCATCGGCTCCGGGCTCGGCATCCGCAATCCCTATAACATCCTCACCATCGTTGAAAATGCCACCGTGCCGATTATCGTCGATGCCGGCGTGGGTACTGCATCTGATGCTGCAGTGGCCATGGAACTTGGCTGCGACGGCGTGCTGATGAACACCGCCATCGCTGGGGCGAAAAATCCCATTCTGATGGCCTCGGCGATGAAAAAGGCCATCGAAGCGGGACGTGAGGCCTTTCTTGCCGGACGCATGCCACGTAAGCGCTTCGCCAGTGCCTCGTCGCCCATAGACGGCCTCATTATTTAACCCTCCTATTAGGCACACGCCTATCAGTGCCCGAAGGCCCAACCGGCCTTCGGGCTTTTTTTATGGCGCATGATTTAGTCCATGAATCTCTCCACAGATACCTCGATCAAAACCTACGGCCGTACCAGCGGCCACCTCACCAGCGGCCAGAAACATGCCTTGGCCAAACTGTGGAGGCGTTATGGCATCAACGGCGACGGCCCACTGGATCTCGACTGGGTATTTGGCCGCCGCGCACCCCGCTACGTGGAAATCGGCTTTGGCATGGGGGCCAATCTGGCCCATTTCGCCAAGGCTCATCCCGAAAGAGACTATCTTGGCATTGAGGTCTATATTCCCGGCGTGGGCAGCCTACTGAATCGCTTGCAACGTGAGCAGCTCAGTAATGTACGCATCATCCGCCATGATGCCCGCAGCGTCCTCGGCCATCGCATCACCGATGGCAGCCTCGACGGCATCATGGTGTTTTTTCCCGATCCCTGGCCTAAAAAGCGCCACCATAAACGGCGCATCATCCAACCTAAGTTTGCCGCCCGGGCGGTAGCCAAGCTCCGCAGCGGTGGCACCTTGCACTTAGCTACCGATTACGAGCCCTATGCCCTGCACATGCTCGAAGTCCTGGAAGGTGAAACGGGATTGACCAATTGCACCGCGACAGGCGGCTTCGCCCCCGACGGCGGCGAACGCCTGCCCTCCAAATTTGAAGGCCGGGGACGCAGCCCGGGTGATGGGGTGTGGGACCTAATCTTCGAGCACCGCTAGCAGGCTAAAAGGCGGGGAAGGTATCGCCGTCCTGGCCTTTTTTGGTAGGGCCGACCATGTCCGCCGGTATTCCGGATGGAGCAATGGCTGAATCCGGGACATATAAACAATTTGGCCGCTATGGTGAAGGCAGCAAGTCACGAAAACTGCGCACCAGCTCAAACTCGGCGCCGTCTCGCGGGGCGGCCTGGCTGTCTGGCTGATAAATCCCCAATAGATGGGCAATCCCGTAACCACGAGCTGAGCGTAATATATCCAGATTGTCATCCATCAGCAGAGTCCGGGCTGGCTCGAAGGGCTCGCGTGTTTGCAGACGGCTCCAGAACCCGGCGTCTTCCTTGGGCAGGCCGAGATCGTGGGCGCAGATCACCGCGTCCAAGCAGCCCGCAAGATCGGTACGCTCCATCTTCAAGGCCAGACTACGGTTATGGGCATTGGTCACCAGCACACGGCGCTTACCCGCGGCCTTGAGCCCATCCAGAAATTCGGGCACGAAAGGATGCACCGCAATAAGGTGATCCACCTCCTCCTTCAACAGGGCGACATCAAGGCCCAGCTCCCGACTCCAGTAGTCGAGGCAATACCAATCCATGGTGCCCTCGATGCGGGTCATGCGCGCGTAGAGATCCTCACGGACATCATCCAGGTCCACGCCATGGATCTCCGCATAGCGGCGCGGGATATGCTCGCGCCAGAAATGATTGTCGAAATACAGATCCAGCAGTGTGCCGTCCATATCGAGCAGCACCGTATCAATGTCTTCCCAGGGGAGCATGGGATAAAGGGTACCTCTAAAAACAACATTTTCGTCGCAATACGGCGTTTCTCGCAAAAAGTTTCGCTTACATATAAACCATATGCTGCACTCAACTTTTTTAACTTGCCTTGTCTTGCTTGGAAACTTGAGTTTTTAGAGGCACCCTGAAGTTAATCGCAGCGACACACAAATGGAATACGTATGAGCACACCCCAGCTTAACCAGCAACTAATAGATGCCATCATCGCCATTGCCACTGAAGCCAGCGAGCGCATCATGGAGATCTACGAAACCGATTTTGCGGTACAGCATAAAGGCGACAAGTCGCCACTCACCGCCGCGGATCTGGCCGCCCATGACACCATTTTGCAGGGATTGGCGGCGCTCACGCCGGAGATACCGGTACTGTCGGAAGAATCCACCAGCATTCCCTTTGCAGAGCGTTCCAGCTGGAGCTGCTACTGGTTGGTAGACCCGCTGGACGGCACCCGAGAATTCGTCAAACGCAACGGCGAGTTCACCGTCAATATCGCCCTCATAGATAACCACCAATCGGTACTCGGAGTGGTGCTGGCCCCGGTGACTGGTGACTGCTATTACGCCGCCCGTGGTCTGGGTGCCTGGAAGCAGGCGCTTGGGGGTACACCCGAACGCATCCATGCTCAGGCAAGCAAACCCTCGCCAGTACGAGTCGCCGGCAGCCGTTCCTACGGCAATGCCCTGACCAAATCCTTTATCGAAAATCTAGGAAAGACCGAGGTCATTGCGGTGGGCAGCTCACTCAAATCCTGCCTGGTGGCGGAGGGCCAGATGGACGTCTATCCACGCTTTGGCCTCACCTCGGAATGGGATACGGCCGCTGCCCAAGCAGTGGTAGAAGGTGCCGGAGGAAAACTTACGGATACCGCTTTGCGGCCGCTGCGTTATAACACCAAGGACTCCCTGCTCAACCCCCATTTTCTGGTCTTCGGCGACACTGGAGAGCCATGGCAGGATTACTATCCGGACGATGTAGAAGTACCAGCCTAAGCGCTTGATACAACACGAGGTCAAATCCCATGTACACCGATAAGGACTGTCTGTTCTGTCGCATCATCGCCGGCGAGATTCCCTCCCAGCGGATCTACGAGGACGAACACACCTTCGCCTTCATGGACATCAACCCCGCCAGCGCGGGCCATGCGCTGATCATCCCCAAAGAACATGCCCGCAGCATTCACGATGTGTCCCCCGAAGCCATGGCCGCTACCGCTCTGAGCGCTCAGAAGGTGGCCAATGCGGTACGCGATACCCTGGCCCCGGATGGCATCAACTTGCTCCAGTGCAACGAATCCGCCGCCGGTCAGACTGTCTTTCACTTCCATCTCCACGTCATCCCTAGGTCCGAGGGCGATGGGCTTGGCCTCGGCTGGCCTATTTCCCCGGGAGATATGGACGCCATTGCTGGCCTCGCCACACACCTGCGCACGAAACTGGATGAATAGAAAACTGAAGGAGAAATTGTGATGAACATTCATGCCGAGCAGCACGGCTACTACTTTGAAGACCTTGAGGTGGGCATGACTGCGGTGTATGCAAAAACCGTCACCGAGGCGGATATTGTGCTTTTCTCCGGCATCTCAGGAGATACCAACCCGGTTCATCTGGATGCCGAGTTTGCCGCTCGGACCCGCTTTGGAGAACGCATTGCTCACGGCATGCTCACCGCCAGTTTTATCTCGGCGGTATTTGGCACACGTTTGCCCGGACCAGGCTGCATCTATCTCAGCCAGAACCTCTCCTTCCGCGCCCCCGTACATATAGGCGACACCGTGGTCACCCGCGCCACGGTCGCCGCACTTAAACCACGCCGGCAGCATGTCACCCTGGAAACGACCTGCTGCGTAGGCGATACGATAGTGCTAGAGGGGGAGGCCCTGCTCTACGTGCCACCCCGCCCGGAGGCCGTGGATTAGCCCAAATGCCGCACTAATCCCCAAAGGCGGCGATACCGGTCTGAGCGCGACCAAGAATCAGGGCATGGATGTCGTGGGTACCCTCGTAGGTATTCACCGCTTCCAGATTCATGACATGGCGAATCACGTGAAATTCCTCTGATACGCCATTGCCCCCGTGAACATCCCGCGCCTCGCGGGCAATGGTTAGTGCTTTGCCCACATTGTTGCGTTTGAGCATGGAAACCATCTCCGGAAACACTTGGCCCTGATCGAATAAACGCCCGAGACGCAGGCAGGCCTGAAGGCCCAGAGCAATCTCGGTCTGCATGTCCGCTAATTTTTTCTGCACCAGTTGGTTGGCGGCCAGCGGGCGGCCAAACTGGTGACGCTCAAGGGCGTAATTGCGTGCCGCGAACCAGCAGAACTCGGCGGCGCCCAGCGCTCCCCAGGAGATACCGTAGCGAGCACGGGTGAGCGCACCAAAGGGCCCGCCAAGGCCGGTGATGCCAGCTAATAAATTCTCATCCGGCACGAAGACTTCGTCCATCAGGATCTGCCCGGTACTAGAGGCACGCAGAGAAAACTTGCCCTTGATAGGTGGTGTGCTCAGCCCCTCCATGCCCTTTTCCAGCACAAAGCCACGCACCCGCCCGTCATCCCCCTTGGCCCATACCAGCAACACATCGGCATACGGGGCATTGGTGATCCAGGTCTTGGCCCCGGAGATGCGAAAACCCCCTTCCACCTTGCGCGCACGGGTACGCATGCTGGCTGGGTCCGAACCCGCATCAGGCTCGGTAAGGCCAAAGCAACCAATGGATTCACCGCTGGCCAGGGCCGGCAAAAAGCGCTCTTTCTGGGCCTCACTGCCATAGGCATAGATGGGATACATCACCAGGCTAGACTGCACACTGAGCGCCGAACGGTAGCTGCTGTCGACCATCTCCACCTCGCGGGCAATAAGGCCATAGGCGACATAACTCACCCCGGGACAACCGTACCCTTCAAGGGTGGCACCTAGCATGCCCATGGCCCCCATCTCGGTCATGATTTCCGGGTCGAAGCGCTCTTCCCGATTGGCCTCGATGATGCGCGGCATGAGTTTGTCCTGGCAGTAGCTGCGCACGCTATCTCGTACCAGACGCTCGTCTTCCTCTAGCTGTTCCTCCAGCAACAAAGGATCTTGCCAGTTGAAGGAGGTGCCGGCAGTGGCATGGGCAGAAAAGTCAGGCATAGCAGTGTCCTTCGCTAGGAGTCTGTCGGGTTTAGGCATCCGTAGCGAGGGGAAGCCATTTTGGGACAGATTTTTCAGTCGTTTGAGGATAATAGCCGTTCTATTAGACGAAAAGGACCGGTAAATAGGGCCAAAATGGCTTTTCCGCAGCAGGGCAGCCCTAAACCCGACAGACTCCTGGGGTTAAATAGGGCTCCTACAGCCCATGCACGGTTTCCTCAATGAGCGCATCGACCACCGCCTTCATAGCATCTTCCGGTGTTCCACCGTCACCCAGTACGGTGTGATAGTGGCGCAATTGGCTATGGGCGCTGGTACCTCGGCGCACGATATCACGGGCATGCCCCACCTCGGCAACGCAATCTAATACCTCGGCATCCTCACGAATCAGCGACAGCATTTCATCGAGCAATCTGTCGTAAGGCACGATATCGCCACGACCGAAATCGATTAGTCCCTTGTCCAGGCCATAACGGTGGGCGCGCCAGCGATTTTCATTGATCAACAACGCGGCGTACTCCCGCCAACGCTGGTTCGACACGCGCAGACGATAAAGCATACGTAACCAGCAGCGATAGAGCGAAGCAATGCAAATGGCGTCATCCAAGCGTGTACACACATCACTGATACGCATCTCCAAGGTGGGATAACGCGCACTCACACGCACATCCCACCACAGCATGGTGGCGTCTTCGATAACACCGGCATTCACCAGCACCGCAATATGCCGCTGGTATTCAGAATAGCTGGAAAAACGTTCCGGCAAACCAGTACGCGGCATCTCATCCCATACCGCTACCCGGTAGGACATCAATCCGGTTTCCCGCCCCTGCCAAAAGGGTGAGGAGGTGCTGAGCGCCAACAGATGCGGCAGCACGTAGGCGGTCTGGCTCATGAGATCGACGCGCAAATCGTCATCCTCAATGCCCACATGCACGTGCATACCGCTGATCATCAGGCGCCGTGCCACCTCCTGCAAATCCCGCGCCAGGGAATTGTAGCGTGCTCTGCGAGTGTGTTTCTGGGCACCGGATTGGGCAAAAGGATGAGTAGAAGCGGCGATCAGTCCCAGACCGTATTTCTCTGCCACCCCGGCTACGGTGGAACGCAAATGGGCCAAATCGGCACGCACTTCCTGAATGGTGGAAAAAGGGCGTGTACCCACTTCGATCTGACACTGCAGAAATTCCGGCGCCACCTGCCCTTCTAGCAGCGCCTCACACTCGGCGAACATCTGTGGCGGTGCCTCACTGATAAGATCGCGGGTTTCGCGGTCCACCAGCAGGTATTCCTCCTCCATCCCAATGCTGAAGCTTGGTTTTTTAACCAGCGGCATGATGGTCTACCTTGAGCAGGCCGGGCTGAGCAAGGATCTTGGTAAACAATGCTCCGAGCCGATCAGCCCATTGGATGGCACCTTCATTATCGGCAATCTGATCCTGCCGAATTTCCACCAATACATGCGGAAAGCCCGCACCCATACCATGCACGTCCATGCAGTACCCGAGCGGACTCTTCGCCGAATAGGGTTCATTTTCCCCAACGCACAGCCCAGGGATTGCCTCCAGACCCGCCAGTAACGGTGCGGCCATACGACCATCCCCATGCCACAACACCCCCACATGCCAGGGCCGGCGGAAACCACGATATTCCGGGGTGAAGCTG
This sequence comes from Gammaproteobacteria bacterium, assembly GCA_021773645.1. Lineage (GTDB taxonomy): Bacteria > Pseudomonadota > Gammaproteobacteria > HK1 > HK1 > JAJFJV01. The sequence goes on along the minus strand of JAJFJU010000003.1, from coordinate 139,291 downwards.
TGCAACGAAATGATTGCCGGCACCCGCCCACGGGCAAGAAAGCGCTGCAGCGCGGCGGCAACTGCATTGTGGTAGGGCCAAAATATTGCATCCGCCCGGTGTAAAACATCTGCCGAGGAAAGATCGAGATTCCCAGGAATGGGAATACCACCGCTGAGATCGGGGGTTGCCGAGGAATGATTGGGATAGCGATTGAGATCGATGACCAGACGACTGTAGGCCGACTGCACCAAGGTGACGTCATAACGCGCCACCAGACGCCGCGCGACATCGGCAATACCGATATCCCAGGCAATGTGCTCACGCAAGGCCGCTTCATTCAACCCAAGTTGATTAAGCGAGGCAGGAATACGGGAACTAGCGTGATCACAAACCAGCAGATAGGGCGCGTTGCCTTCGGGATTGATAACCTCAAAAGCAGGCGGCTCGTCAGGAGCCAGCAGAGGCGCACCAACCGCCTCAAGTTTGTGGTGCTTGTCCAGCATGCTCGTATGTTGCATCAAGCAACGAGCAAAGGGTAGATCCGGCCCCGCAAGGGGCCTTTAGCAAGCGTCTACCAGCGGGATCAGTCGGACTTCTTATCTAACTGCGGACGCAGCCGCAAACCCAGCTGCACCAACTGCTCGGCCTCTGCCGGCGCCGGGGCCTCGGTAAGCGGGCAACTGGCGGTCTGGGTCTTGGGAAAGGCAATAACCTCGCGGATGGAATTGGAGCCAGACATCAGCATGGCCAAACGATCCAGTCCAAAGGCGAGACCGCCATGAGGCGGACAGCCGTACTGGAGGGCATCCAGCAGGAAGCCAAACTTATGGCGGGCCTCTTCATCGCCAATCCCCAGCACGCGGAACACCGCTTTTTGCAGCTCTTGCTGATGGATACGAATGGAACCACCACCAATTTCAGAACCATTCAACACCATATCGTAGGCTCGGGAAAGGCAGGCACCCGGGTCCGCCTCAAGCATCTCCGCCCCATCGGCATCGGGGGCGGTAAAGGGATGATGCAAGGCACTCCAGCGATTCTCCTTCTCATCCCATTCGAACATGGGGAAATCCACCACCCAAATGGGCTGCCATTCGCCTTCCATGAGATCGAGATCTTCGCCCAGGCGCACCCGCAAGGCACCCAAGGCATCATTCACGATGCGAGCCTTGTCGGCACCGAAGAATACCAAATCACCGTCTTTGGCACCGGTGCGCGCCATGATCTTTTCCAGCGCCTCATCGGAGAGGAATTTGACGATGGGGGACTGCAGACCCTCACGCCCGGCGGCCACATCATTGACCTTGATATAGGCCAGTCCGCGGGCACCGTAGATCCCCACAAACTTGGTGTACTCATCAATGACCCGGCGCGGCAGGCTGGCACCGCCCGGCAGGCGCAACGCTACGACCCGTCCCTTGGGATCCTTCGCCGGCGCCGAGAACACCTTAAAGTCCGTGTCCGCGACCAGATCACTCACCTCGGTTAGTTCCAGCGAGATACGCATATCCGGGCGGTCACTGCCAAAGCGATCCATGGCCTCGTGATAACTGATACGAGGAAAAGGATCGGGCAGTGTAACGTCCAGCACCTCATGAAAAACTTGGCGAATCATGGCCTCCATGAGCCCCATGATCCCGTCCTCATCGAGAAAGGAGGTTTCCACGTCGATCTGAGTAAATTCCGGCTGCCGATCGGCTCGCAGATCCTCATCACGGAAGCAGCGCACAATCTGGTAATAACGATCAAAACCCGAAACCATCAGCAACTGCTTGAAGATCTGCGGTGACTGGGGCAGGGCAAAAAAGCTGCCGGGATGAGTCCGACTCGGCACCATATAATCGCGCGCACCCTCGGGGGTCGCCCGGGTCAGCATGGGAGTCTCAATGTCGATGAAACCCTCGCTATCCATATAAGAGCGTATGGAGCGGGTGATATCAGCCCGCAACCTGAGCCGCTGTTGCATCACCGGCCGGCGCAGGTCGACATAGCGATGACGCAGCCGGTTGTCCTCATGGACATCGGTGTCATCAAGCTGAAAAGGCGGTGTTTCGGCAGTATTGAGCACAGTAATTGAGGTGATCGCCACCTCGACCTGACCGGTAGGCAGCTCATCATTGCGAGTGCCCTCGGGGCGCAGCCGCACCACACCCTCTACCCGAAGTACGTACTCACTCCGGACCTGCTCGGCGATGGCAAAGGACCCCGGCTCATCAGGGTCAAACACCACCTGGGCCAGACCTTCTCGGTCACGTAAATCGATAAAGATAACGCCGCCATGGTCGCGACGGCGATTGACCCAACCGCAGAGCGCGACCGTGTCGCCCACGAGCGCTTCGCTGAGCTGTCCGCAATAGTGTGTACGCATTTGAAATCCGAGCAGAAAAGGAAAGGCGGGGATATTACGTGTCGCGTTGCGTAGCCGCAATCTTCGCCACGTCCGGAACGTCTTGTTGCTCCCAAGCCGGCACCGCAACACCCAGGGAAATAATCATCTTCAGGCCATCATCCACGCTCATGTCGAGCTCAATGACGTCCTCTCTCGGCATCAGTATGACAAAGCCTGAAGTCGGGTTAGGGGTGGTGGGCACGAAGACACTGACCATCTGCTTGCCGGTACGCGCATCAATCTCGGCAAAGTCGCTACCGGTAAGGAAACTCAAACACCAGATCCCCTTGCGCGGATACTCAATCAGCATCACTTTGCGAAAAGACTGACCACCGGTGGTTAAAACCGCCTCCATTACCTGCTTTGCGGCGCGATAAACGCCACGCACAAAGGGGATATGCGACAGCAGGTACTCCCACAGCGCAACCAGTCGGCGGCCAAGAAAATTGGCCACCACAATGCCTGTAATCAAAACCACCGCCACGGACAACACTACTCCGAGGCCCGGGATATGAATACCCAGCAAGGCATCCGGCTGCCACTTCGCAGGTAATAACAACAGCGAGCGGTCCATGATATCCACCAACAGCTTGACCACTAACACGGTCACGCCGAGGGGAATCCAGATCAATAATCCGGCAATCAGATATTTACGCATGCAGGTTCCGGACCTAAGGCCAACTAAAAGCCATCACGTCCAAGCTAATGATAAAAGCCCAAAAAGATGGGCAACTACGAACCACCGGCCTTACAAGCCCCGGACGAACAAGGCGAGGTCTTCGCATCACCACCCGCTGGACAATCGGCAGGCGGCTTGGGTTTGTTCTTAAAATCCGTCTCGTACCAGCCACTTCCCTTCAGACGAAAGCCCGCGGCTGACACCAACTTTCGCAAGGCAGCCTCACCGCATGAGGGACAATCCACCAGCAACGGATCGCTGAACTTCTGGATAACTTCCTTACGCTTACCACAACTGTCGCACTCGTATTCGTAAATCGGCATAACTCGATAACACCATCTGGTCGTCTGAACCCATCGAAGATAAGGGCGATCGCACCATATTTCAAGTCCTTGGCGACCTCTGGCATGCTAACTCGTCGTGACAAAGGCCTCCCGGAGAAAATAACACGAAGCCTCACGGGGGGCTTCCCCAGAGGCCAAAGTGAGGTATCATCGCCTCCCCATCGTTAAACCCTTATGGGCCGTTAGCTCAGTCGGTAGAGCATCTGACTTTTAATCAGGTGGTCGCTGGTTCGAACCCAGCACGGCCCACCAATATCATCAAGTATTTACGAGCGTTCGTCTGATGCCGGCCTGTTCGGTGTAGGCACTATGGGCGCTACTATTTTCCAAACAATCCCTTAATCTTTCCCAAACCTTTCTGCACACCGCCTTCGACGGCTTCGCGCACCTTAGCAACACCACCTAACTTGCTAACGCCCTGCTGCACGGCGGGAATGGCAGCACCATTGACTGCGGCGAGCACCTCTTTGAGTACGTCCGCGGCACTGGCATCCTTATCCTTGCCAATGTCGGTTAGCTCCAATGTGGGCAGGGGAACGCTGAGCTTTTTGCCTTGCAGCAATCCCATGCTGACACTGATGGTACCGTTACGGATGATCAGGCGGTCAATCTGCAGCTTCTTGCCCGCGCCGTTGTCTGCGCTTTTCCCTTTATCACCGCCACCACCGGCAAAGGCCTCGGCATTGGCCTGTAGCTGGCTCAGGTTGCTCTTTTTAAAGCCACCTTCAAAGACGATATCCGGGGCGTCTATGGTGATGCTTTTAATATGGATTTTATCCGAGGTGACAGAGGCGGTATCCAGTTCCACCTGCAAGCTTTTCATGTTGAATGCATAATCAGTCTTATAGCCCTTGGGATTTCCGACACGAAAGCCATTCAACTCACCAGAGCCGAAAAATACCGAGATATCGACACTTTGTAATTCAACCGGTGCTTTCAACACCAGCGGGGCGGTCTGCTCGACACCCTCTTTTACTAGTGTGTTGATATTCCCCAGCAACACGAATGCCGCCGCCACGATCACCACGACGACGATAGCGCCAATGCTCAACAGTTTTTTCATCATTTTCTCCCTTGAAGGTACTTTGCCTGTTCGCCTCAGAACTGCCCCGCCCAACATACCTTAATAGCATCAAGATAACCCGTAGACATACAGCGCTTCAGCAGACACCCTGTCTGCCTCCATGAGCCCGCCCATCGCCTCCAAAACTTTCATCCGTCCTTTCCTAAAATGGGCTGGGGGAAAATACCGATTATTGCCGCGCATCATCAACGGCTTGCCACCGGGAAAACGCCTGATAGAGCCTTTCGCGGGCTCCGGCGTGGTGTTTCTGAATGCCGGCTTCAAAGACAACCTGATCGCCGACGCCAATCCCGATCTCATCGCTCTTTACCAAGTATTACAGCAGCAGGGCGAGCGCTTCATCGAGCATGTGAAAACACTCTTCACCCCGGAAAACAATGAGCGTGAGGCCTACTATCGCCTGCGAGAAGCTTTTAATGCCGAGCAGGATCCCTTTCAACGGTCAGCGTTATTCGTGTACCTGAATCGTCATGGCTATAACGGCCTCATGCGCTACAGTGCCAAGGGTGGATTCAACGTCCCTTTCGGTCGCTATAAACGCCCGCTTTGTCCCGCAGACGGAATGCATGCCTTCCATCATCATGCGCGACAGACAAAATTCATCTGCGAAGACTTCCGTAAAACCCTGAGCCGAGCACGGCGTGGTGTGGTGGTGTATGCCGATCCGCCCTATGTGCCACTCAGCGAAACCGCCTATTTTACCGGCTACAACGGTAAGAACTTTTCCAACGAAGATCAGGCGGATCTTGCCTGCTGTGCGGAGCGCATGGCCAAGCGCGGTATCACCACACTTATTTCAAATCACGACACCCCTTTTACCCGGAAAATCTACCGCGAAGCGGAACTAACGTATTTTTCGGTACGGCGCCAAATCAGCTGTGATGGAAGAAATCGTAAAGAAGTGGGTGAATTACTCGCCTGTTTTGCGGCTGACTACTAGGATCCGTTAGCAACTCGTATAGCGGCCGCGAGCGGCCCCACAGACGATGCACCGCTAAAGCATACGAACCTGCATCGGCCCCACTTCCTTGTACATGATCATCAATGGCTTACGGGTAGAAAAAGTCAGGATGCGAGTGCCTTCCGGGTAACAGAAATGATAGGTCTGAAACAGGAAGATATCCTGGTCCTGTTCCAACAACGCAATCAAGCGAGTCAGCCCCAAACGACTGCCCTCGGCATCCACCGGATGCCTGAATTCATTGATCTGTGCGTAATCCTCCGCCAGCTCCAGGGTGGGAACACCATGCACCCCGCGCAGTAATTCACGGAAGAAACGCTTGCGGATGTTTGGGCTCAAAATGAGGCCAACATTCTCCTCACCAAACAGCCAATTGATGTCCTCATCAGATTCCAAAGATTCCGAGGAAATCTCGTGGTCCCCAAAGGCCTGACACCAGCCCCGGTAATAGGCGGAATACCGACGTAACAAACGTTCTAGTGCCACAAAGCTCCCCTAACCCGGCCGCCCATCCACCCGTGCGCGCAGCAGGATGGGGGTGTAAATAATGGCAAACAAGCCAAAGGCCGCTATCCATAAAGCACCGGAGATCAGTAACCAGTGCGTGTAGGCAGCGGGAACAATCAGTGGCCCAAATACTCGTAATAAGGCCGCCAGATTAATTAGCACGAAGGCGATTCCCATGCCCGGAAGCACTTCTATCTCGCGCCCGGTATGGCCCAACGCAACCCGCGACATCATTCCCACCACCATGGTACCCACGCCACCGACGGTCAGTGCATGAATAGCGGCGAACTCGGACACGCCACCCATCGCCGCGGCCACCTTGAGCGCAAAGCCCAGGATCAGCCAGCCGTAGGCCAGATGCAGCACCCAAAGTATCGGCAGTGACCACAGCCCGCGATGCTGCCAGCCGGCAAGACGCGCCGCCTGTGTGCAGACGACGATAGCGGCCAAAGTGGCGATCACCATAGGCAGGGGATACCACACCTCAGCAGCGATCAGCGTGATTAGAGAAATAATCACCAGAGCCTCAAGGCGTGGGCGTACTGGAGCCTGAAAGCCGGCCACCGCTTTTTCGGTAAAAAAGGGAATTACTCGTCCGCCGATAACCACCACAAAAAACACCACTAGGTTAGCCGCTAGCCGATTGCCCACAGCGGCTGTGCCCACGGCAAAACCCAATGCATCCGCATGCACCATGGCATTAGCGCTGGCAAAAACCGCTAGTAGCAGCAGAAAAACGAGATTATTTGCCTTGCCGCTGAACAGCGCCGGGGCAATACAAATTCCCACTAGCGGCAAGAATGCGAGATCCACACCCGCAAGCAACCAGGCCGGAGACCATGGACAGAAGGGCATCAGCCGAGCGGCCAACCAAACCACCGCTAGAGCCGCTAGTGGCCAACCACTAACCGTATCTCGTCCAGTCCAGTTGCGCACTGCGGTCAACAGAAAACCAGCAATGGCAGCCGCCGCAAAACCAAACACCATCTCGTGAGCGTGCCAGCCAACAGCGCCGTAATAGGCCGGCAGTTGCAGCCCTATGCCCAACACCCCGAGCCAGTAAGCCAGAAGAATAACCGCGCTAAGCCCCGCTAATAGAAAAAAAGGCCGAAAGCCAAGGGCGAAGGGCCGAAAATCAGGCGCTGGTGCGGACGTACCCGGGCCGGATACCTGGAGGTTAACTTTTGGTTGCATGGAACTACGGGCTCCGGGTTCTTGGGGCTGACACACTGAACTGTAAAAACCCCGGTTATTTAAGATTGCATGGTGGCCTGACTCGGGAATATCACCTATATTGCCAGCGCCTCATCGTATTACAACAACGGCAGCATTCATGGAAAACTTGAAAGATACAACGCTCGGAAAATATGAGGTCCTGCGCAATATAGGCAAGGGCGCCATGAGCGATGTTTACCTTGGCTACGATCCTTTTGGCGAGCGAAAAGTTGCCATCAAGGTCGCACACGAGGACAAGCTAAGAGATAGCCAACAGGGTGCTCGTAGCCGTAAGTTATTCTTTAATGAGGCGAAGGTTGCCGGCATGCTCCGGCATCCCAACATCATTGAAGTCTACGACGCCAACGTCGAGGGTGATGTCTGGTACATCGTGATGGAGTACGTAGCAGGGAAAAAAACCCTCCACAGCTTCTGCCAGCCTGACGTATTACTACCCATCCATGACGTCGTTCGCATCATTTTCAAATGTGCGAAAGCCCTGGAACATGCCCATCGCAAGGGCGTCGTACACCGAGACATAAAGCCGAAGAACATCCTTCTCAGCCAGGAACGCGAAGTCAAGATCGGTGACTTTGGTATCGCTCTACTCACCCATCTGGATGTCACTGAAACCCAGGTCCATGGCTATGTCGGTTCGCCACTCTATATGTCTCCTGAGCAGATGCTGGAAGGAGCCATTACTAATCGTAGCGACATATTCTCTATCGGCGTAGTGATGTATGAGATGCTCACCGGACGCCACCCCTTTGTCGCCCGTAGTCTGCCGGCCATCATCCACCAAATCACCCATATTCCCCATACACCGTTGCGTGAAGTACGCCCAGATGTCCCCCGGGTGCTTCAGTCCATACTCGATCGAGCCCTGAGAAAAGACCCGGCTAAACGCTATCAGAGTTGTATGGATATGGTTGGTGATTTGAGTTTGGTGTTCGACGAAATGAACCTGCCAGAAGAAGAAATTTCCAACCGTGAGAAATTCAACCTGATCAAGGAACTGAAATTTTTCCGGGAATTTGATGTCGCGGAGATTTGGGAGGTCATCACCGCCACTAGCTGGGAAGAATATGCGGTAGGTGCAGATATCTTTCAGGCAGGGGAGCTGGACAATTCCTTCTATATCATCGTTTCCGGCACGGTAGTTGTTCGGAAGGGTGAGCGCGTGGTGGACTCTTTAGAACGCGGCGATTGCTTTGGTGAAAGTGGTTTTATCGCCGGCAAGGTCCGGCCCGTGAGTATCGTGGCCAAAACAGAAGTCACGGTTATGAAGGTACGCACCTCACTCATGGAACGTACCTCACTGGCCTGCCAATTGCGCTTTCACAAAGTGTTCCTCAATAATCTGATAGAGCGCCTGTCCGTGGCCTCAGACCAAGCCTCCTAAGGAATCTCTGATTTGTTCTGGGCGAAGTAGATTTTTGATTCAAAAGGTTCAGCTTTGAGGCGCTGCTCGCACGTAATAGTCGTTCTATTGCGAAGAGCAGCAATGATAAAGATGGATGTTTTGGGCACAAGATACGAGTTCACGAATAGATCAGAACTTCCCTACAACATTAATTGCCAGGGATTGATGATGTCTGATCTAATCTTTCCGGCCAGCACTAAACGCCGCTTTCCATGGGCACCACTCATTGGCCTGATACTGTTTGGCCTTAGCAGCGTGGCGCCCGCCACCAATCGACTTGCCGGACAGACATCTCCCTACCTGTTGCTACACGCCCAGGATCCTGTGCACTGGCAGCCGTGGGATCGAGAGGCGATGGCGATAGCTCAGCGCCAAGACAAGCTGCTGTTTCTTTCCATTGGCTATTTTTCCTGCCACTGGTGCCACGTGATTCAGCGAGAAAGCTATCAAGACGCCAGTATCGCCAACAAACTCAATCGCCACTTCGTGCCGGTCAAGATTGACCGTGAATTACAGCCGGCTCTGGATAATTATCTACTCAAATTTGTGCGTCAAACTCGGGGGCAAGCGGGTTGGCCACTGCATGTCTTTCTCACCCCCTCTGGCGATCCCCTCTTTGGCATGACCTACCTGCCGAAAGCACGCTTTTCCAAGCTACTGGATCAGGTGGCACAAGGCTGGTCAAAAGACCGCGCCGCCCTTAAATCTGCAGCCGTCGAACATAGTCGGCTCATGCAGCAAACGCCGCCATCGGCGAATGGAGCGCCCCTTCCAGATAGCACGGATGAGCTGCACCGTCTCGTTCGTTCAAGACTACTTGCCGCGGCAGACACGGAATACGGCGGATTCGGGGCCGGTGCAAAATTTCCCCCGATCCCGCAACTACGGCTAATGCTCTATAGCCAGGCCAAACGCCCCGATCCGAAACTGGAACTTTTTCTGCGCACGACCTTGAGGCAAATGGCGCACCTTGGTTTACGAGATCAGCTTGGGGGCGGATTTTTCCGCTACACCACCGACCGCTATTGGCGCACCCCGCATTTTGAAAAAATGCTCTATACCAATGCCCTGCTGGCACGCCTCTACCTGGATGCCGCCGAAATTCTCAAAGACCCTGAGTTTGCCAAGGTCGGCGAGGACACACTGGATTTCCTACTAGCCGATATGAGTACTTCAGAAGGCAATTTTATCGCCAGCCTCTCGGCCGTAGACAGTCAAAACCGGGAGGGCGCCTACTATTTATGGGATAAACAGCAGCTTCAACAGATGCTGTCTCCGGAAGAACAGCTGCTGTTGGAATGGCTGTGGGATAGCCGTGGCCCCGCACCCTTTGCTGAAGGCTACCTCCCTTTACAAAACCACGCCCTTAGCGCGGCAACAGCGGCGCTCGGTCTCTCGCCAGAGCAAGCTATCTCCCAGCTAAAATCAGCAAAAACACGCTTGCTTACGGCCCGCAGACTACGCAGCTTACCCCGGGATAACAAAGTCATCAGTGGCTGGAATGGTCTGGCATTAGCGGCCTTGGCAACGGCACTCAAGGCTCCGAATGGCGCTATCTATCAGCAAGCTGGCGAGGCACTACGAAGGCAACTCCTCAAGCATATAACCCAGGAAGGCGAGCTATTTAGAGCGCGGAACAAAGCAGGAAAGCCCTACGGGGTTGCCAGCTTGGCAGACTATGCCTACGTCACCCACGGACTGCTGGCTTGGGCCAAGGTACAGAACTCTATTCGGGATGCGCTCGTGGTGAAGGCGATACTGGAAAAAGCGTGGCAACACTTTTATGTAGACGGGCACTGGCAACGCGGAGAGGACCTGCTGATTAACCTGGGTCCAGGAGAAGCCGTGCTTGCAGATGGGGCCAGCCCTTCCCCCTCCGCCATACTGATAGACAGCACGCTGAAACTCGCTCGATTGATCCCCATGCCGATACTGCGAACCCAGGCGCTACAAGCCATGGACAAGGGAACCGGGGCGCTCTCGACGGCACCTTTTAGCTACGCCTCTCACCTGCTACTGCGGCTAGAGTGGAAGACAAGTGGCAAAACAAAACACTAGTCCCCGCTGCGCATACCGCACACGCGAGAATGGCAAACGACAGGGGTGTGCACGAGATGGTCAGAACCACCCCGTACACATTTAAGCCCTAGATGCCGACTACATCCTCAGCTTGCAGCCCCTTCTCCCCCTGGGTCACGGTGAATTCTACCGACTGACCATCGGTCAGGCTGCGGTAGCCATCGCTACCATCATCCCGAATAGCACGGAAATGAACGAAAACATCGTCTCCCTCGCTACGCTCGATAAAGCCAAAACCCTTAGAATTATTGAACCACTTTACGGTTCCAGTTTCCCGCTCACTCATTGTTCATGCTCCATATTACAAACGACCGGACTCATGCCCGGCACACACAAAAAAACTAATCTCAAGCAGCCCCACCATCACCGCTCACGAACTAAACGAATGCCCACGCTACTGTAGGTATTCGTTGCCTTCAGCTTGCTTCGCTTCGCATGCCGGATAGACTTTGATGGGCTATCGTAGGAACCACCGCGAGCGATTCTATAGGAACACTCCCCCCCTTCCCACTTGCTGCCATCAACGGGGGCATCCTTATACGTCGTGTGATAACAGTCCTGCACCCATTCCGCCACGTTGCCAGCGGTATCATAAAGACCAAAGGGATTGGCGGTAAAGCGACCCACACGCGTTGGCTTGCGCGGATCAAACTCAGTGCCACAACCAAAGCAATGAGCCATTTTCTGTTTGAATTCAAAGCCCCACCAGTAAGGTGTTTCACGCCCCCCAGAAGCTGCATACTCCCACTCCGCCTCGGTGGGTAGGCGATATTTCTTACCGGTCTCGCGGGACAGCCACTGGCTGTAGTAATGGGCGTCATCCCAGCTGGTGAAGATGACTGGATGGGTGTTCCTATCGAGATAAAGATTATCGGGAACGGGGCGCTTGCTTGCCTTGGCAAAGCGCGCGTACTCCGCCGCAGTGATTTCGTATTTGCTGATGGCAAAGGCAGGTACGCTCACCGTGTGACGTGGGCGCTCATCGGTATTGGTAGAAAGCCCACCGCTACCCATCTTGAAGCGGCCTGCAGGAATACTCACCATCTGCGGACCACGACCACCGCTCGCTAGCACATCGCTAAATGCACGCGCGCCCTTTGCTGCCGTCACTGGCGCCGCCTTTTTCTGTGGTACTGGCGGGGTAACCGGAGCGACCTTCATTATCTTTAGGGCGGGTTTTGGCGTTACTACCAGGGGCGGCGGGGGTTCCTGTTTAGGCGCCACTGGAGCGACGATGGCTGGTGCGGGGGGGCTTGCCATCTCAACTGGGGCAACCGTGACTGACTCTTCCCCCCCTCGAAGCATAAAAAATGCACCTGCACCCAAGGCAAGTACGAGGGCTGCTGCGATTGCACCGATAACCGCCTTGTTCATGCCCGGCTCTACGGACTCAGAGGCGGCATTAAAATCTACTTCCTCAAGCCCGGCCTCAGCCGCTAATTCATCCAGCTGGAGGGGTTGAGTGGCCTCATAGGCCGGCTCCGCCGTTGTCGCCGCTCGTTCCAACACATCAACCACGATGACCGTAGCATTGTCCTGGCGTGGCCTAGCCGTGTCCTCCACCCCCTTTAGCAGCGCATCCACACATTCTTTTGCGGAAGAGGACCAGGCAGATGTCTCGGCGATGGTGTCGGTAGTCAGTGTATCCAGACCATCGCTGGCGATGATCAGGCGATCACCCGCCAGTAGTTGGGTCGGCTTATTGGGGCAATCGGTCTCTGCGATCTCTTGACCCGTCAAGGCGCTCATCAGCATATTGCGCGAAAGACCCGCTTCGGCGGCAATCTCCATGCCCTGAGCTTTCATTCGATCCAGATAACCACCATAGCTATGGTCATCGTTTTTCTTGCTCAGTTCTTTGTCGCGCAATAGATAAAGGTGGCTATCCCCCACGCTGACCCAACGCAGTTTTCCTCGGCGGATGGAGGCGCATACCAGCGTACAGCCCATGCCATCCAGAGCGGGCGTTTCGCGTACCGATGCCGCCAGCGCATCATTTGCCTTATCAAGCGACGCACGCAGATTATCCACCACCGAATCGGTGCCGAAATTTCCGGTAAAGGATTTATTGAAAGTGGAGACGACCAGATTGCTGGCGATGTTGCCCGCCGCATGCCCACCCATGCCGTCGGCCATGATAATCATGGCGGCTGAATTGGCACCACCCTCCTCCTCATCCAGGAAGGTGGTTAAAAAGGCGTCTTCCTGATAATCCCGGGCACCATCAATCTGGTTGCCAGCGATTTCAAGGTAGAGTTCCAAAGCTTATCCTTGCAGCGACGGGACTAGGGTTCGGTGGCTAGGCTTTTGCCCACGAACCGCGACCAATGGTAAAGAAGTGTTCCGCAATATAGAAGGCTTTGATGAAAAACACCGTATAGAGGCGGGCTAGGCCCTTACTTCAATGCCCGCTTTGGCCATCTCTTCCTTGGCCTGCCCGACAGTGTACTCACCAAAGTGAAAGATGCTGGCGGCCAGCACCGCGTCGGCACCCGCCTCTTTGACCCCATCCACCAGATGCCCGAGATTGCCCACACCACCTGAGGCGATCACCGGCACTGGCACCGCGTCGACCACCGCCCGGGTCAGGGCAAGATCAAAACCATCCCGAGTGCCGTCCCGATCCATGCTGGTTAACAGGATTTCTCCCGCCCCCAGCTCGGCCATACGTGCCGCCCACTCCACCGCGTCAATACCCGTGCGCTTGCGCCCGCCGTGGGTGAACACCTCCCAACGTGGCACTGGCCCGCTATCCACCTGCTTGGCGTCGATGGCCACCACGATGCATTGGGCGCCCACTCGATCCGCGGCCTCACGCACCAGTTCCGGGTGATGTACCGCAGCAGTATTTATCCCCACCTTGTCTGCACCGGCATTGAGCATCCGACGAATATCCTCTACACAACGGATGCCGCCGCCCACGGTCAGCGGAATGAAGACCTCACTGGCTACTTCTTCCACCATGTGAATCATGGTTTCACGGTCATCGGAGGAGGCGGTGATGTCGAGAAAGGTAATTTCGTCGGCGCCCTGGGCATCGTAGCGGCGTGCAATTTCCACCGGGTCACCCGCATCCCGGATGTTGACGAACTGCACCCCTTTAACCACCCGTCCGGCATCCACATCCAGACAGGGGATAATTCGTTTCGCCAGACCCATTTAGCCCTCCGCCGCGAGCACCAACTTCTGGCCCTCGGCGTAATCCAGCGTGCCCTCATAAATCGCGCGACCGGTAATCACCCCCTCGATCCCGCTATCCGCCACATCCAGCAGCGCCCGCACATCATCCAAGTTGGTCACTCCACCGGCGGCGATAACGGGAATGTGGATGGCGCGCGCCAGTTCCACCGTGGCCTCAACGTTGACCCCCTGCATCATGCCGTCGCGATGAATATCGGTATAAATAATGGACTCGACGCCGTCATGCTCGAAGTGTTGGGCGATATCTATCACGTCATGGTGGGAGAGTTTGGACCAACCATCGGTGGCTACTTTGCCATCGCGGGCATCCAGACCAACGATGATATGGCTAGGAAATTCGGCACACACATCGGCCACAAAATGCGGCGCGTTCACCGCCTTGGTGCCAATGATCACATAGCGCACACCGGTGTTGAGATAAGACTCAATGGTTTCCTCATCGCGAACCCCGCCCCCTATCTGCACCGGGATATCGGGAAATTGCTCAACGATCTCATGCACCACCCCGGCATTTCTCGGCTCGCCCTTGAAGGCACCATCAAGATCCACGATGTGCAGCCGTTTGGCCCCGGCATCCACCCAACGCTGGGCAACCTCCAGCGGATCATCCGAGAAAATTGTCTCGTCCTCCATGCGCCCCTGGCGCAGGCGCACACACTTTCCACCTTTAAGGTCGATAGCCGGTATTAACAACATATTAGGATCCTAGTTGTTAGGAGACTCTGATTTATTCTGGGCGAAGTAGATTGCGAGTCAAAATCTCCAGCTTTGAGACGCTGCTCGCACGTAATAGTCAATGCTATTGCGAAGAGCAGCAACGATAAAGATGGGAATTTTGGACGCAAGATACGAGTTCACGAATAGATCAGCGGTTCCTTCATTGGACAGCGGGAATGGCGACTAATGCTACCACTCTCAATGGGCCTCGTCCCAGTTCACCCCGGTGCCCACATCCACCAGCAGCGGCACCGACAATTTACCCGCGGATTCCATATGCTCGGCAATGCTTTTTCGAGCACCTTCCAGATCACTCTCCGCCACCTCAAACACCAGTTCATCGTGGACCTGCATGATCATCCGCGCATCGATAGCGCCCTCAGCCAGCCAATGATCCAGCCCAATCATCGCCCGCTTAATGATATCGGCAGCGGTGCCTTGCATCGGCGCATTGATGGCGGTGCGTTCGGCGTACTGGCGACGCTGGGCGTTGCGTGCGCGGATCTCCGGCAGATACAGCCGCCGCCCATAAAGGGTTTCCACGTAGCCCTGCTCGCGTGCGGCCTCGCGAGTGCGTTCCATAAATTCCTGCACCCCGGGATAGCGGGCGAAATAGAGGTCGATATAGGCCTGGGCCTCCCGCCGCTCTATATCCAGCTGACGCGCCAGACCAAATGCAGACATACCGTAAATAAGCCCAAAGTTAATGGCCTTGGCGCGGCGGCGCTGCTCGGTGGAGATTTCATCTGGTGGAGTATCAAAGACCTCGGCGGCGGTGGCGCGATGAATATCCGCCCCCTCGGCAAAGGCAGTGCATAAACCCGGATCTTGAGACAGATGAGCCATGATACGCAGCTCGATCTGCGAATAATCTGCCGCTAACAACCGATACCCCGGCGGTGCAATAAAAGCTTGGCGAATCTGCCGCCCCTCTGCAGTACGGATAGGGATATTCTGCAGATTGGGTTCCGAAGAGGACAGCCGTCCAGTGGCAGTCACTGCCTGATGGTAAGAGGTATGGACCCGCCCAGTGAGCGGATGGATGCGGGCGGGCAAGGCATCGGTATAAGTGGATTTCAGTTTGCTCAAACTGCGGTGTTCGAGGATCAGTTTGGGTAGCGGAAAATCCTCAGCCAGCTGCTGCAACACCGATTCAGCGGTGGAGGGCTGGCCCTTGGGGGTGCGTGATAGCACCGGCAGACCCATACCCTCGTAAAGCACCCCTTGGATCTGCTTGGGAGAACCTAGATTAAAGCGCTGGCCCGCCAGCTCGAAGGCCTGTTCCTCGAAGGCCAGGATACGGCGTGAAAGGGCAGCGCTTTGCTCCCGCAGAGCCTCAGCATCCACCATCACCCCGGTACGCTCCATGCGCGAAAGCACCGGGACCAAGGGTATCTCCAGTTCCTCATAGAGATTTTGCAGAGAGGCCGTCTGCTGCAGCCGTGGCCACAGCGTGCGGTGTAAACGGCCGGTGATGTCCGCGTCCTCCGCGGCATAGGGCCCGGCAATCTCCAGATCGATCTCATTGAAGCCAAGCTGCTTCTTGCCCTTGCCAGCAATGTCCTCGAAATGGATGGTGCTGTGATCAAGATACTTGAGGGCCAGCGCGTCCATATTGTGACGGGTGGCGATGCTGTCGAGCACATAGGATTCCAGCATAGAATCGTGGCGTATACCATGCAATTCAATGCCATAACGCGCCAGCACGCTCATATCGTATTTCAGATTTTGGCCCACCTTGGCTACTGCGGGATCCTCCAGCAAAGGCCGCATGCGCTCTAACACGCTATCCCGGTTTAATTGCGTCGGCGCGCCCGGATAATTGTGGGCCAGCGGTACATAGGCCGCCTCACCATCCACCACCGAGAAGGAGATGCCGACGATCTCGGCTGACATGTAATCAAGGCCCGTGGTCTCGGTATCAAAGGCGAAATACTCGGCATCCTGCAGGCGCCGCAGCCAGCGCTCCATGACCAGCTCATCAAGCACCGTTTCATAATCAATCTTCGGAGGCAGCTCTGGGGTTGGTTCCGGGGATGCGCCGTCATCCACCGGCAAATCCGACAGCCAAGTATTGAACTCCAGCTCGGCATAGCGTTGCCGCAATACCGCGGTATCCGTCGCCTGACGCACACATTGCAGCGGCGCAAGATCCAGCGGTACATCGCATTTAATGGTCACTAGCTCCCGCGACAATGGCAACTGTTCCAGGTGCTCCCGCAAGGATTCACCCACCTTGCCGCCAATCTCAGTAGCATTGGCGATCACCGCATCCAGAGATCCCCAGCTCTTCAGCCACTTGGCCGCGGTCTTGGGGCCTACCTTGGGCACCCCGGGCACATTGTCCACGGTATCCCCCATGAGACTGAGATAATCGATGATCCGCTCCGGCGGCACGCCAAATTTGGACTCCACCCCCGCAGGGTCCATCAGATCACCATTCAAGGCGTTGATCATGCTGGTGTGGGGACTGACTAACTGCGCCATATCCTTGTCATTTGTAGCCATCAGCGTGTCGAGACCTGCGGCCTCCGCCTGGCGGCTGAGCGTGCCAATAACATCGTCCGCCTCCACTCCGCTCACCTGTAATAACGGCAAGCCCATGGCACTGACGATGGCATGCAGCGGTTCTATCTGCGAAACCAGCTCCTCGGGCATGGGTGGCCGCTGGGCCTTGTACTCGGGATACAGATCACTGCGGAAGGTCTTGCCCTTAGCATCGAAAATAACCGCCACATAATCGGGCTCGTAGTCTGCCAACAGACGACGCAGCATATTAATCACGCCATAGATTGCCCCGGTGGGCTGACCCTTGGAGTTGGCCAATTCCGGCAGAGCGTGGAAAGCCCGGTAGAGAAAGGAAGAACCGTCGACGAGTATGAAACATTTGGCCATGGCAATGCGCTTGAAGTGTGCTAAAAAGAGGAGCCGGAGTCTGTTGGATTTAGGCGCTCGTAGCGAGGGAAAGTCCTATTGAGACAGATTTTTTGATCATTTGAGGATAATAGTCATTCTATTAGACGAAAAGGATCGGAAAATATGGCCAATAGGACTTTTCCGCAGCAGAGCAGTCCTAAGTCCAACAGACTCCTCAGGAGGCGTTTCTGTCTCCCCCGGACCGAGGTGATTATGAAGCCAACGGAACATCCTACACCGCCACGCCCTCGCTTGAAGGCCATGGACGACAAGAGTCTCACACTGGAATCATGGAAAGTGTTCCAGATCATGGCGGAGTTTGTCGAAGGTTTCGAGCGGCTCGCCTGCATACGCCCCTCGGTGAGTGTCTTCGGATCCGCACGCATCGCCCCCGATCACCCCTATTACCAGCTTACCGAAAAGATAACCCGACTACTTTCCGATGCCGGCTTCTCAGTGGTCAGCGGCGGTGGTCCAGGCATTATGGAGGCTGCCAATCGCGGCGCCCACGCCGGCAAGTCGCTGAGCATCGGGCTGAATATTCTGCTGCCCCAGGAGCAGCAAGGGAATCCCTATCAGGATATCGCTCTGAGCTTCCGTCATTTCTTTTCGCGCAAGGTGATGTTCGTAAAATATGCCTCGGCCTATGTGGTGCTTCCCGGGGGCTTTGGCACCCTGGATGAGATGGCCGAGATTCTGACCCTGGTGCAGACCGGCAAGACCCGCCGCATCCCTATTATCCTGGTGGGCTCGGAATTCTGGGAAGGCTTACTGCACTGGTTCAAGCACACCCTGGTCGCCGAGGGCACCGTTGCCCCCGAGGATTTGGATCTGTTTCAGTTGGTAGACAAACCTCAGGAAGTCGTGGATGCTATCTGTTCACACTATGAAGGCCGTGGCTTCGAACCTTCGGCCGCGGAACGCGAAATCCTGCAGCAACTCTAATAATCACCAAACGCTCAAAACCAAAGACTGGATCATGTTTAAAAACAAGAAACTTCTAAGCCTCACCGCCGGCATGCTGTTTACTCTACAAGTAGGTGCCGCCGATGGCACCGCCCTGGAAGCAGCACCGGAGCCACCCCCCCTCCCACAACGCGTACAGAGCGGAGAGGTGTTCGAACCCGATGTCATCATCATCCAGCGCAAGGAAGAAACCGTCCACGAATATCGGGTCAACGGCCGCCTGCGAGCCATCAAGGTCGTACCGAAGAATGCCCCGGTCTATTACCTGGTGGATGCGGACGGAGATGGTGAACTGGAAACTCGACAGGCTGAAATCAGCCCGGATTTCCTCATCAACAAATGGGTTTTATTTCGCTGGTAGAGCAACGGCGGGCACGGCCCACCCTACGCCGTTTCATCAAAAATCACGTAGTGCGGACCATGTCCGCCGTTTGAGTCTTTATCTAGGCATCGAAAACCCCACGCTCTTCCAGCAGCGCCACGATACGATCAACGCTTTCCTCTACCGAGATCTCGTGGGTGGGTAATACCAGATCTGGTGATTCCGGCACATCATAAGGGGCATTCACGCCCGGGAAGACCTTGATCTCGCCCTCCTCTGCCTTCTCATAGATGCGATGCGGCGCCCGCTCCTTGCAGACCTCTACCGGTGCCGACAAATAGATCAGCAGGAAGCGATCCTCGCCCACAATAGAACAAGCGATTCCGCGGTCCTCATCGCTGGGCGACAGCAGGGTGGAGATGCTGATCATGCCGGCTTCATTAAATAGCTTGGCTACCTCGGCCGCACGCCGCGCGTTCTCGGCACGATCGTCAGCGCTGAAGTCCAGATCCTTGTTGAGCCCTAGCCGCGTGTTCTCACCGTCGTACAGGGTGACCAACCGACCGTCATCAAATAGCCGACGCTCCAGCGCACAACCGATGGTGCTCTTGCCCGAACCCATGAGGCCGGTGAGCCACACCGTAACCGGACGCTGGCCGCTGCGTGTATTGCGTTCTTCCAGTGACACCAGACTGCGATCAAGCTGCAGATGACGGGCACGCGTCTCGGTCACCCGATGGTGTGCGTCCAGTTCCCGCTCACCCGGTTTACGATCCAGGATCATGCCGGCGCCCACGGTATTGTGGCTTACCCGGTCGATGATGATGAAGGCACCGGTGGTGCGATTTTCGCGGTAGGGATCGAAGGCCAGCGGACGAGCCACCTCTACCGTACAACGGCCAATTTCGTTCAACTCCAACGCCGTCGCGTCCAGACGGTGCAGGGTATTGACGTCAATGCGATAGCGAATCTTCGAGATCTGCCCTGGGCTTAGACGACTGGTATGTTTGATGGTGTACTGGCGACGGGTGTCCATGGGCTCCTCCGCCATCCACACCACCATCGCCTCAAAGGTACGATCCACTTGCGGCGTGTTGTGCACATGCACCAGCATGTCGCCACGGCTGATATCAATCTCGTCAGCCAGAGTCACAGTCACTGGCTGGGGCGGAAAACCCTCTTCACAGGGCCCGTTAGAGCCAATCACCTGGGTCACGGTGGACCGCTTGCCCGAAGGCAGGGTCATCACCTCATCACCGCTCCGGATGATGCCCGATGCCAGGGTGCCCATATAACCACGGAAATCCGAATGGGGACGTGAGACGTACTGAACCGGCAAGCGCAAATCGATGAGATTGCGATCCGAGGCGATATGCACCGTCTCCAAATGGTTGAGCAGCGTAGTGCCCTCGTACCAAGACATATTCTCGCCCCGCTCCACCACGTTATCGCCAGTAAGTGCCGAAATGGGTATGAAGGTGAGATCCTGGATATCCAGCTTGGCGGAAAATTCCCGGAAGTCCGCCACGATCTCGTCGTAAACCTTCTCCGAGTAGTCCACCAGATCCATCTTGTTGATAGTGATTACCGCATGGGGAATACCCAGCAACGAGGCCAGGAAGGCATGGCGTCTGGATTGGGTCAACACGCCCTGACTGGCATCGATGAGGATGATAGCCAGGTTGGCGGTAGAGGCGCCGGTCACCATATTGCGGGTGTACTGCTCGTGTCCCGGTGAATCAGCGATGATGAATTTACGCCGGGGGGTGGAGAAGTAGCGATAGGCCACATCAATGGTGATGCCCTGCTCACGCTCGGCCTTGAGGCCATCGGTCACCAGCGCGAGATCCAGCCCCCCCTGAGTGGAGCCCTTCTGACCCGAGGCGCTACGCACGGCCTCCAGTTGATCCTCGTAGATGCCTTTGGATTCAAACAGCAGACGACCGATGAGGGTGCTCTTGCCATCATCTACGCTACCAGCGGTCACTAAGCGCAGCAGATCCTTGTGCTCATCCTGGTCATGTAGGCTGGTGATACTTTCGGGGGTGGTATGGGTCATGGTATTTAGTAACTATTAGAAATAATTCAGTTTTAAAAAATCGTCAGGTGAGTGCGAGACAAGGCAAAAATTTTGTACAAGGATGTACTTATGCCGCGATGGCATGGATGCCAAGGAGCGGCGCTTGCCAAGGATGTGTCGCATGAGGGCTTTTCACTAAAAATAACCTTCTCTCTTCTTCTCTTCCATGGACCCCTCGCGGTCCTTATCCACCGCTCGATGCTCGCGCTCACTGTTACGCGCCACCATCGTCTCTTCCACGATCTTGAGGATATCGTCGGCCTCAGATTCCACCGCGCCGGTGCAGCGCTGACAGCCCAGAGTACGGAAGCGGCAAGTCACCATCTCTACCTTCTCGCCCTCGCGCGGTTTGTTCAGTTCACCGGCAAATATCAGCATGCCATCGCGGCGAATAACCGGACGCTTCTTGGCAAAGTAGAGGGACGGCAACGGCACCTTTTCCTCATGGATATAATTCCAGATATCCAACTCAGTCCAATTGCTGATGGGAAAGACCCGGAAGGATTCGCCCTCGGCGTGACGGGTGTTGTACACGTTCCACAGCTCCGGGCGCTGGTTTTTCGGATCCCACTGCATGAAGCGATCACGGAAGGAAAAGATGCGTTCCTTGGCGCGGGACTTCTCTTCATCACGACGCGCGCCGCCAAAGGCCGCATCAAAGCCGTGCTCCTGGAGAATTTCCACCAGCGCCTGAGTCTTAAGCAGATCTGCACACAAAGAGCAGCTCCATTCGTCGTAGGGGCCAATTTGCTCCAGCGCCTTCTTGTTGGTGTGGACGATGAGCTCGGCACCAATATGTTTCGCAAACCAGTCACGAAACTCAATCATCTCACCGAATTTAAAAGTAGTATCCACATGCAGCAGCGGAAAGGGCAGCTTGCCGGGGGCAAAGGCCTTTTGGGCGAGATGAGCCATCACCGCCGAGTCCTTGCCCACGGAGTACATCATTACCGGCTTCTCGCACTCGGCAACCACCTCGCGCATGATGTGGATGCTCTCTGCTTCGAGCTGTTTCAGGTGTGTGAGATTGTGTGCTTTCAAAACTATAGTCCTACTGCTAAAACCGAAGATAAACGGTTGATTATAACGCAAGGAAGCTCTGATCTATTCGTGAACTCGCATCTTGCGGCCAAAATGCCCATCTTTATCATTGCTGCTCTTCGTAATAGAACAACTATTACGTGCGAACAACGCCTCAAAGCTGAACATTTTGCACAACAATCTACTTCGCTCAGAATAAATCAGAGCTTCCATAACTTCAGGGCCTGCTATCCGCCCTGTTCTATTCAGCCCGCAACGACCGCCGTCTGTAGCCAGAAAGTGACCGGGCCATCATTAATTAGTTCCACCTGCATATCGGCGCCAAAACAACCCGCCGCTACCTGTGGATGGCATTCCCGCGCTGCATCCAGCACAAAGTCGAACAACCGCCGCCCTTCTTGCGGTGGCGCTGCCGGGGTAAAGCTCGGGCGCATCCCCTTACGAGTGTCCGCTGGCAAGGTGAACTGCGGCACCAACAACAATCCACCATTCGTATCCCGCAAGCTGAGATTCATCTTGCCGTCAGCGTCAGCGAATATGCGGTAGCCCAGTAGGCGTTCCAGCAAACGCGTAGCCTCAGCCTCGCCATCGCCCTTTTCAACTCCCAGCAACACTAGCAATCCGGCATCGATGGCGCCGACGGTCTCGTTATCTACCGTCACCCGCGCTCGACTAACGCGCTGCAATAAGCCGATCATGCCCCGCTTAACTCGCGGCGCGTGCCTGCCGCTTACGATCGATTTCCGACAAATACTTTTTACGCAAACGGATGTGCTGCGGGGTAACTTCCACCAACTCATCATCGGCAATGAATTCCATCGCCTGCTCCAAACTCATACGCACTGCCGGTGTGAGTGTGATGGCTTCATCGGTACCAGAGGCACGAACATTGGTTAGCTGCTTGCCCTTTAGCGCGTTCACTACCAGATCATTGCCACGCGAATGGATGCCCACCAGCATACCCTCATAGATCTCGATACCCGGGCTCACCATCATTTTTCCACGTGCCTGAAGATTGAACAGTGCAAAACCCACCGCCTTGCCCTTGCCATTGGAGATCAGCACACCATTACGCCGTCCACCCAGGTCGCCACTAGCTATCGGCGCGTAATCGGCAAAGATGTGATACATCAGACCACTACCGGAGCTGGCGCTGAGAAACTCGCTGCGCAACCCAAGCAAACCGCGAGCAGGAATACGGTAATCCAGACGCACCCGACCACGACCATCGGGCTCCATACCACGGAGCTCTCCGCCACGCGCGCCCAAAAGCTCCATGACAGCACCCTGACTGGTGGCATCGACATCCACTGTGAGCTGTTCATAGGGCTCACAACGTTTGCCGTCGATTTCCCGGGTCACCACCTGGGGGCGGGAAACTGCCAGCTCATAGCCCTCACGGCGCATATTCTCAATGAGGATAGAAAGATGTAACTCGCCACGACCAGAAACCAGAAAACGATCCGGGTCTTCGGTATCGTCTACCCGTAAGGCCACATTGTGAATCAGCTCACGCTGCAGGCGGTCACGAATCTGGCGACTGGTGACGAATTTTCCATCCAACCCGGCAAAGGGCGAATTATTCACCTGGAAACCCATCTGCACCGTGGGCTCATCCACCACCAATGGTGGCAGCGCCTCAACCTTATCCGGGTGACACAGCGTGTCGGAAATGCGCAGACCTTCAATACCGGACAGGGCCACGATATCCCCGGCCTCGGCCTCATCCACCTCAACTCGCTCCAAACCTTCCGAGCGCATCACCTGCAGCACCCGACCGCGGCGTTCGCTGCCCTCGGCATCCACTAACATCACCGAGGCATTGCGTGCGAGCTTGCCACGTCGAATGCGGCCAATACCGATGGCTCCCACATAACTGGAATAATCGAGAGTACTGATTTGCAGTTGCAGCGGGCCCTCTGGGTCCACATCTGGCACCGGCGCGTATTTCACGATGGCCTCGAACAAGGGCTGCATATTTTCACCCTTCACCTCGCTATCAGCACTGGCATAACCACCAGTCGCAGAGGCGTAGATCACCGGAAAATCTAACTGATCCTCTGTAGCACCGAGGCGATCGAAGAGGTCAAAAACCTGGTCATGCACCCAATCCGGGCGCGAACCTTCACGATCCACCTTGTTGATTACCACGATGGGCACCAGCCCTTGGGCAAAGGCCTTGGAGGTGACAAAACGGGTCTGAGGCATGGGCCCATCCACCGCATCCACCACCAGCAGCACCGCATCCACCATGGACAACACGCGCTCCACCTCACCACCGAAGTCCGCGTGTCCGGGGGTATCGACGATGTTGATCCGATACTCACCCCAGGTGATGGCGGTGTTCTTGGAGAAGATGGTGATGCCGCGCTCGCGCTCCAGATCATCCGAATCCATCACCCGCTCTACCGGTCGTGCTCGCTCGCCGAGTATCCCCGACTGCTGCAACAGACAATCCACTAAGGTAGTTTTGCCATGATCCACGTGAGCGATGATGGCGATATTCCGCAATGTTTCCCGCAACTTAGCTTTCCTCAAAAAAGTGTATCGTGCCCCAATTAGAGCGCGCCACACATAGCAACTGAACCGGCCATTGTACATCTTTATAGAGCCTACCGGTGAGATCGATCTGCATTTTTCGCTGGACATGAGGAGAAAACATGTTGTGTGGAAATACAGCAGATATGAGCATCAAGAAGTTGCCTTGTACAAACTCCAGTTCGTCATACCAGCGAAGGCAGAACAATCCTAACTCCTAAAAACGCTATTCTTCTGACATGTCTCCCTACACCCTGATTGCACTAATGTGCCTGGCCGAAGTGATCGGCATGGTGAGTGTCTTCACCTTCCCAGCGCTGTTGCCGCAATTCATCGGCGAATGGCGACTCAGCAATACCGACGCGGGTTGGATCAACGGCATCTTCTTCGGGGGTTACAGCCTCGCGGTACCGGTGCTTGCCAGCCTGACCGACCGGGTGGATGGGCGCCGTATCTATCTCATCTCGGCGGCCCTGAGCGCCTTGGCGGCACTCGGATTTGCACTTTATGCCAACGGCTTCTGGAGCGCACTGGCCTTTCGCGCCCTTGGTGGGCTCGCCTTGGCCGGAACCTTCATTCCCGGCCTCAAGGCACTCGTCGATCGCCTGGACGGCACCGCCAAGGCACGCGCCAAGGCACGCGCCATCTCATTTTATACCGCCACCTTTAGCCTAGGCATGAGTCTTTCCTTCTTCATCAGCGGCTGGATGGGCCAGCGCTACGGCTGGCAGAGCGCCTTCATTATCGCCGCCGCCGGCTCCTTCCTGGCGTTATTGCTAGCCATGTGCGTACTCCGCCCGCTACCAAACATAAGACGGAAGACCACGACCACCCACTTGCTCGATTTTCGGCCGGTGTTGCGTAACCCCACCACCCTGGCCTACACACTCGCCTACACCGCCCATATGTGGGAATTATTTGGCCTGCGTTCCTGGCTGGTGGCCTTTCTCGCCTTCAGCATCACCCTGCAACCAGAGGGCACAAACTTTTGGCCGCCGGCCACGGTGGCAGCAGTGGGCGGGCTGGTCGCCATGTGGGCCAGCGTCGGGGGTGCGGAATTGGCGTTACGCTTCGGACGCAGACGGATCATCAGCCTTATCATGCTCGCCTCGACACTGATGGCTATAGGCTTCGGCTTCAGTGCCGAATTGCCCTATCACTGGGTGGCGATGCTAGCCGTGTGCTATCTGTTTCTCGCCCAGGGAGAATCCGCCGCCCTCCATACCGGGGTCATCCTCAGTGCCCCTCCCTCATTGCAAGGCACCGCCATGGCCACTCAATCACTATTCGGCTTTGCCAGTGCCGCATTAGCACCACTAGCCGTAGGATGGGTGCTGGATGCCACCGGTGGCGGCACCAGCACCACATCTTGGGGAATGGCCTTCCTCACACTTGGTTTGGTCGTCATTCTCGGCCCGCTGACGCTACGCCGCATGGCGGACAAATTGCCTGCCGGTTAACATGCGCCTTGACCACCAGAGGAGAGCATCATGGCATTCAAGGAATATAAGGTAATGATCGTTTCCGAGGGCGCACTAGGCACCCTGTTTCTCGGCGCATCAGGCATGCCCATCCAAAAGCTTGAGGCCACCCTTAACGAGGAGGCCGCGGGAGGCTGGCAGCTGGTGTTCCAGGTCATAGAAAGTCGGCGCTTCTGGCTGTTCTGGAACCGCGAAACGGTGATCATCACCCTCGGTCGCGAATAACCCTAAGCCAACCGATGCTCGATCGCGAAGAAATAGCCGCTGAAACCGAAGCCTTGCGCCGTGAGGTGCGGGAACTCCCTGATGAGCAGCGCAAACGCTTTCATCATCATTTTGGCAAGTCCGCCCGCGATCCGGATACCTACGCGGTGCTCAACTACCTGTTCATTGCCGGCCTGCATCACTTCTATCTCGGAAAATGGTTTCGCGGCCTGCTAAATCTCGCAGTCTTTGGTGGCGGTGTGGCCCTGATGGTGGTGGGGCTCACCATGCCCGGCCTGGCTATTATCGGCGTCATCACCGCCGTTGAGTTCTACGCCCTGTTTCGTGCCCAAGCCATCGTTCTGGACCACAACAACCAGTTGATGCGGGAATTGATCGAGGAAATACGCCCCTCTTCCTGAATCAAGCACCGTGGCTGATTCGAATTACCCCATGAACGAAAAAGCCCAACACTTCCATATCGAAATTAGCGAGGATGGCGGCAAGGCCGTAGAGCTATTGGCCAAAGCCAGCGGCTTGTCCCGGCAAGGCATTAAAGCGGCGATGCAAAAAGGGGCCGTATGGCTGACTCGCAAAAAATACTGCCAGCGCCTGCGTCGTGCCAGCAAAGTACCGGCCAACGGCGACATACTAGATTTTTACTACAACCCCCAGGTACTTGAGGCCATTCCCGCAGAAGCCAAATTGATCTCTGATGAAGGCCAATACAGCATCTGGTTCAAACCCCGGGGGATGCTCTCCCAAGGCTCAAAATGGGGCGATCACTGCACCATTCAGCGTTGGGCAGAACAACATCTGCAACCGCAACGACCCGCCTTTTCCGTACACCGTCTGGACCGGGCCACCGCCGGCCTCATCCTCATTGCACACAGCAAAACCATGGCCGCCACCCTGTCCCGCATGTTCCGCCAGCGTGAGATCGAAAAGCATTACCGGGCCTGCGTAGTCGGTGAGTTTCCCCAAGACCCTGCCATCACCACCATTAACCAACCCCTGCAAGACAAACCCGCCATCACCCACGCTCGCTTACTGAAGCACTCGGCTGCCGAGAATCGATCCTGGCTGGACATCCACATAGAAACCGGCCGCAAACACCAGATCAGAAAGCATCTCGCCGATGCCGGTTTCAGCGTCATCGGGGATCGCCTGTATGGCCACCAGGAACAAAGCGAAGACCTAGCACTGGCCGCCGTCTCCTTGTCATTCATATGCCCGATCTCGGGGAAAGCCCGGCTATACCGACTGGAGGAGGCGCTGCTGCCCACCAATTGTCTAGCGGAAATAAAACACTCCGTGTGGCAGCGAAAGGAAGACTAAAACGCCAAATAGGTTTTGTAGGCCGCAAATACCGCTAGAGAGATGAAAATTACGCCACTGATGCGATGCAGCATGGCAATTGGCATCCGTTGCAAGATTGTTCGGCCCGCCCACACCCCAAGCGCTGAGGTCGTAATCAAGGCCAAAGTAGAGCCGAGCCAAACCGCGATTGGCGGGCTGGTGCTGCTTAAAGCAACCACCGCCAATTGCGTTTTATCGCCAAACTCGGCAACGGTTATGAGCGCAAAGGTTCCCGCCAAAATACTGCCCTGGCTGCGTATGGCCACCTTCACATCAGAGTCATTGTCTTCTATGCGTAATGCATGCACCCCGAATGCTGCGAACAAAATGGCCACCGCAGCGAAAACATAAATCTCAGGCAGCCAATTGGCGATAGTGGTCCCAAAGACCACCGCCAGGGTATTGAGCATGACAAATGCCAAAGCAGAGCCGAGCATAACGGGCAACGCCCTATACCTGGCGGCAAGCGCCATACACACCAACTGACTTTTGTCGCCAATTTCGGCGGCAAAGATAAGCAAAAAACTAGCACCCGATGCCGTCGTTAGATCAAGCCAATTCATGTCGGAGAGTGTATAAGTTAGTTTCTCAAATCGCTGCCGTCACGTTAACTAACATGAGTAATATCGTGCGTAATCCGATAGCACACGAACAAGGTGTGTGAGCAACCCGGAGCGATATGCACCACGTCATCCGCGGCATTGGCGCTCTCCACACAGAGCATAGTGAGATAACCATCCTCACCCAGGTTACCCATCTTAGCGGCGTGTTCGCGCCACGGGTTCCACACCACGGTAGAGGCACTACCTGTTTTGTCGATGTGGATGGTACGCCTCAAAGCCCGATCTTCAATCCGGCATTCATCTGCCGTTTGCAGATAGACCCGGTCCGTCTCCACATCGAAAGATAGCGGCCCGTTTTGTATGTGGCGTTTAAAGCCTTCGAGCTTGTCGAGATAGGGGCGGCCATCCAGTCCATGGACGGTCGCTCGGCGTATGTCGCCAACCACAAAATAGCTGTGCAGTGCCTGCCCGATTACAAAAGATTCTGTGCCAAGATTGCTGGTGGTGAGAGCCATTTCCAGCGTATTACCGAGGGTTATGCACAATTCGCAGATCGCTGGATGCTGCCACATGGAGGTATCCGCGGTAGTCGTTAAACGGAAGCTGATACGGCTACGCCCGTCATCCAGCTGTGCCGTGCCGGTAAGCTCCCAACGGGTGATGCGGGCAAGGCCATGAGCGGGAAACGAAGGCTCACTTTCAGGTGTACCGAACCATGGCCAGCACACCGGAATACCGCCACGGATCGCTTTGCCCTCACTAAAGCAGGCGTCCGTCGACAACCAGATAACCGGCTGTTCATTGGCTGGTATCCACGACAGCAAGTGCGCGCCCTGCAGTGCAATAGACGCAGTGCAGTAACTATTTTGGATATCCGCCACGATGAAGCCATCACCCAACTCACGAAAACTGATTTGGCCGTTAACGGCATAGTGCTCATTGAGTACCGCCAGATCCTGCTTCATATCCTCAGGGCTTACCCACCTCCTGCAATAAAGCGCGCACTCAAATCGAAGTCACGCTATTCACTTGCTGTTTCTCCACAATGACCAAGGCGATACCTCCAAGAATTGCGATAGATGCCAACGCCCAACGCAGTGTGATGGGTTCGTCGAGGAAGACAATGCCACCCAGAGCGGCAATGACCGGCACACTCAATTGCACGGTAGCGGCATTGGTGGCTTTCAACGCCGGCAGGGCCGTATACCAGATAGCGTAGCCCACCCCGGAGGCCAGTGCCCCCGATGCAATGGCGTACCCGAGCCCCGCATTATCCAGCGAGGTACCGTTATAAAGCAGAAGACTCAAAGCCAAGGCGATAGGAATCGTTCGCAGGAAATTCCCCGCCGTTACCCGCGTAGGATCGCCCCTCCCTTGGCCACGCAGAGAATAGGTCCCCCACGCAATGCCGGTGCCCAACATCAACAAGGACCCCTGCAACGGGGGTGCCGAGAGACCGGGCAGAAACAGGCCCACAAGGCCACCGAAAGCGAGCACCAGACCAACGAGTCGCAGCCCAAGCAGACGCTCGCCCTTCCAAATGCCATAAGCAATCATCGTGGCCTGAACCGAGCCAAACAGCAGTAACGCGCCCGTTGCCGCTGGCAAGCTCACATAGGCGAAGGAAAAGCCGGCGGCATAAACGAATAAGGCAACTGCCGACAGCCAATTACCCTCGCCGCTACGTGTGCCACGACGTAGAGATACCACCAACCAAAGCATGACCGCCCCGGAGACCAAACGAATAGTGGTGAAGCTGGCCGCATCCATGCTGCTGTGTTTGAGGGCGATCCGACATAGCAGTGAATTGCCTGCAAACGCGACCATAGCTAACGATGTAAGAACAATGACTCGGGCATAGAACATAGACTGATTACCTGGAAATCATGCAGCAATCTTGGCCCACGAGAATCCGCAGGCTGGCAAGGATGTTAAACGCTTTGTTAGCGCTCAGACCGGGCGCCCGAATGATCGTTCAGGCTTACAGTTGTACCACCACAGATTTGCATCCATCCACTATTTCCGTTCCAATCGCGCACCCCGACATCACTGACAATAATCGCCCATGCTTCCCCGTCGCACCTTCGCCATCATTTCCCATCCCGACGCCGGCAAGACCACGCTGACCGAGCAATTGCTGCTCTATGGGGGCGCCATTCAGGAGGCCGGTACAGTGAAGGCGCGCAAGGCAGCACGCCACGCCACCTCGGACTGGATGGACCTGGAGAAACAGCGCGGCATCTCGGTGACCTCGTCGGTGATGCAATTTCCCTATCGCGACCACATCATCAATCTGCTCGATACCCCGGGGCACGGGGATTTTTCCGAGGATACCTATCGCACCCTCACCGCGGTGGATTCCGCACTGATGGTGATGGATTCGGGCAAGGGTGTAGAGGACCGCACCATCAAGCTGCTGGAGGTGTGCCGGCTGCGCGACACCCCCATCTACACATTCATCAACAAGCTCGACCGCGATGGCCTGGAACCCATCGATCTGCTCGACGAAATCGAGCAGGTGTTACAGATCCAGTGTGCGCCAGTAACTTGGCCCATCGGCATGGGACGCACCTTCCAGGGGATCTATCACCTGGACGAGCAGATCATTTATCCCAATCCCGTCCGCTTCGAGGAAGGCACCCCCGTACCTGAGCCCTTCCCGGCAACGGATACCGCGGCGCTGGATAAGCTGACCGATGGCGGTGCCGAAGCGCTGCACGAAGAGATCGAGCTGGTGCAGGGGGCGAGCCATCAATTTGATCACGCCGCTTACACTCGCGGTGAACTCACCCCGGTATTCTTCGGCACGGCATTGGCCAACTTCGGTACTCGCCAAATGCTGGATTCTTTTGTGGACCACTCCCCTGCACCGCAGCCACGCGCCACCCGGGAGCGACTGGTGCTGCCTGATGAATCCAACTTCACTGGCTTTGTATTCAAGGTGCAGGCCAATATGGACCCGGCCCACCATGACCGCGTGGCCTTTTTGCGGGTCTGCTCCGGGAGTTTCGAGCAGGGCACCAAACTGCGCCATGTGCGCCTTGGCCGGGTCAAGCGCATCAACGACGCCATTCAGTTCTTTGCCGGCGAGCGCGGCAAAGTTGAGGTCGCCCGTGCCGGCGACATCATTGGCCTGCACAACCACGGCGACATCCACATCGGCGATACCTTTACCCACGGTGAAGAGCTGCATTTTAGCGGCATCCCCGACTTCGCCCCGGAGCTATTCCGCCGCGCACAATTACGCGATCCGTTGCGCTCTAAGGCACTGAACAAAGGCCTCGATCAACTCTGTGAGGAGGGTGCCACCCAAGTGTTTCGCCCCATCAACCGTAATGATGTGGTGTTGGGAGCCATTGGCCCGCTGCAATTCGAGGTGGTGGCCTACCGGCTGCAAAATGAATACCGGGTAGAATGTAGCTTTGAGTCGGTCGCGGTCTACACCGCGCGCTGGGTGTACTGCGAGGACGAAGCCATGCTAAAGCGCTTTCGCACCCGTAACGAAGAACATCTGGCGCTGGATCACAAGGGTCAGCTGGTCTATCTGGCCCCCACCCGGGTCAATCTGACGCTGGCCCAGGAACGCTGGCCGGAGGTTGAATTCAAGGCTACCCGCGAACACTCAGCCTGAGCGACTCAGGCTGGTTTCCTCTGCTTCGCTCCCTGGATTTCGCTCGCGCTTCATCCAGGCTACTGGTTTAGTGGGTAGGCAATACCGCGGTACAACCCCAACCGCCTTTGGCCGGAAAAGCGGCACAGCGCATCCCGTGTTTGAAATGCGCCCCCTGCAGTTGTACCCCTACCAGCTCGATAAATTCGAGATCGGTATCTACATCTAGGTGGCTTAGATTGGCCCAGCGCAGATCCGCGCCCAACAGCTCTACGGCGGAGAGTGCCGTGCCGACCAGATTGGCGCCTTCCAGCCGCGCACCACGCAGGCTCGCCCCCTCCAATCGCGCCTGTTCCAAAGAAGCGCCGGTGAGATCCGCACCGCTAAGATCAACGTCCCGCAAATCAGCCTGCTGCAACCAGCTCCAGCGTAATTGCGCCCGGGCCAGCGCCCATCCACGTAGATTGACCCCCCGGAGATCACAGCCGTTACAGGATTTTTCGGCCTTGAGTTTGGCGACATCTGCCGCATCAAAGGCCAGCAGCGGCACCGTTAAGGTAAGTAATAGTATCCAGAGCGGGTAATACAGGCAGCGGGGCATCATGGGACAACTCTCTCTAGGATGACCACCAAATCTGTAGTCTTACGATTCGTCGTCTTCCGACTCCTCATCAAACCAATCGACAATATGAGCATCCAGCTGGCGTGGATGGACGTACTCCTCACTCAGAGTCTTGCCGCGCACGGAAATTCCCGCGCGATGAACGCTCTCGGGGTCACCGGACACCAACGGATGCCACGCCTCCAGATCTTTGCCCTCGTCCAGCCGGCGGTAGGCGCAGGTAGCAGGCAACCAGGCAAAAGGCTGGCGCTGCTCCGGACGCAGCACCACACAGTCCGGCACATGCTGACGCCGATGGCGATAATCCCGGCACTGGCAAGAATCACCATCCAGCAAGCGGCAATGCACGTTGGTGAAATGCAGCGTTTGGCTGTCCTCATCCTCAAACTTGATCAGGCAGCAACGCCCACAACCGTCACACAGAGACTCCCACTCCTCTCGGCTCATCTCGGCCAGGGTTTTGCGCTGCCAGAAGGGCTCTTTTTCCTTCGATGTCATTAGGGGCCTCTGATTTATTCTGGGCGAAGTAGATTGTGATTCAAAATGTTCAGCTTTGAGGTGCTGTTCGCACGTAATAGTTGTTCTATTGCGAAGAGCAGCAACGATAAAGATGGGCATTTTGGGCACAAGATGCGAGTCCACGAATAGATCAGAGGTTCCTTAACCTATTTTAGAATTTCTGCGCGCTGCATGCGCTCATGCTGCCACTCGACCATACGGGCATCAATGCGCGAGGCTTGGTAATAGGCATCACCCGCCGCCTTGCGTGCCAAATGTAGTTGCTGGATCGCCACATCCAAGCGTCCGTAGTAATAGTGATGCTCGGCCAGCGCCAGATAGGATGAAGCACGCTCGCCCTGTAATTGGTAGTTCTCCGCCATCAGCCGATGATAGATCCCGTCCGCCACGCCAAGTTCCCGGTAATCTCTGAGCGCGGCCGTTGCTTCTTTCGTGCGCCCGGCCTTGATCAGCAATTTGATTAGCCCCCGCTCCATACCGCGATTGCCCGGAAACAAATCCAGGCCATGGCGATAGCGCTGCTCGGCCTTGTCCTTGCGCCCCAATGCGGTTTCAGTTTCGGCCATGGCAATCAATATCCCGGCCTGCTCTTCTCCCGTGGCCATCAATGCCTGGAGCTCGCGATGCGCGGCTGACCAATGCTCCACGGCCATTAGCGCGAGGGCATGACCATAGCGGGTCGCTGCCTTGTCACGATAGCGCCCGGAAGCCAGCCGATCGGCAAAATAGCTGAGCACCTCGCGCGGCTCCGCCGCCGTTAACACCCGCAACTTGGCTCGAACCATGAGAAAGGCATGGCTGTCACGAAACTGGCGATAAGGGTATTGCTCGGCTCGACCGCGACTGTCGGCAATGCGGTTGGTGGTGACTGGATGGGTAGAAAGAAATTCCGGCGGCTCACTGTAATAACGATAGGCCTGTTGCAGACGCTCGAAAAAATTGGGCACGGCGCGCGGGTCCAGCTTTGCCTTGGCAAGGATCTGGATGCCAACGCGATCGGCCTCCTTTTCATTGGCACGGGTGAAATCGAGCTGCATCTGAGTACCGAAGGCGCCAACGGCAGAGGCAGTCGCCGCGCCCATTTCCGCATTTTGGCTGCCAATAATGATAGCCGCCAACATGCCCGCCAGGGCGGGTAAATTAGAGCGATCTGCGGCCTCTATGCTGCGGGCTAAATGGCGCTGGGTAACATGGGCAATTTCGTGAGCGACCACCGCGGCAAACTCACTTTCCGTTTCGGTGTTGAGCATCAGGCCGGTATTTGCCGCGATCACCCCGCCAGGGCCGGCAAAGGCGTTGATTGCGGTGTCGGCCACCATAAAGAAGTTGAAGTGAGTGCCGGCACCATCACTGGCCTCGACCAAACGCTGTCCCAAACCGGTGATGTATGCCTCTACCTCCGGATCCTCGACGATAGGCAGTTCGGCGCGGATAGCGCGCAGAAAGGCACGGCGCAATACCGCCTCCTCCACGCTGCTAAAAACCCCTGCAGTGGAGTCGCCCATATTAGGCAAGCGCACTTCGGCCCAACCGTTCACGGCAAATGTCAGCAGTGAGACCAGTAAAGCACTGGCGACAATGCGGCGGCCCACATGCAAAAAGGGGAATTTGAAGATAGTCATAGTCTTAAGCTGGAGAGTATCCCTTAGGACGCGGTTAAAAGCGGGAAGTTCTCGTTATCTTAAATGCCAGTGATTGCCACACCTTACTTCACCGCGGCGCGCTTTGATCATACAATTGCGCCTTTATATATAGCGACTTTACAGCAGATACGGAGCTAAAAAATCATGGCGAGAAACGCATTTTATGCACAGTCCGGTGGCGTCACGGCGGTAATCAATGCATCGGCCTGCGGGGTAATTGAGACCGCACGCAAGCATCCCGACATCATTAAAAACGTCTATGCCGGACGCAATGGCATCATCGGCGCGCTGACGGAAGATCTGATCGATACCAGCAAGGAATCCGATGCCGATATCGCTGCCCTGCGCCACACACCGGCTGGTGCCTTTGGTTCCTGTCGCTACAAACTCAAAGGGCTGGAAGACAGCCGCGCCGAGTACGAGCGCCTGATCGAGGTCTTCAAGGCCCATGATATCGGCTACCTGTTCTACAACGGTGGCGGTGACTCCCAGGACACCTCTCACAAGGTCTCCCAGATCGGCGAGAAACTCGGTTATCCCATCACCTGCGTGGGCGTGCCGAAAACTGTCGATAATGATCTGCCCATTACCGACTGCTGCCCGGGCTTTGGCTCAGTGGCCAAGTACGTTGCCGTGTCCATCCGCGAGGCCGCCTTTGACGTCGCCTCCATGGCCAAAACCTCCACTAAGATCTTTGTCATGGAAGTGATGGGACGTCATGCGGGCTGGATTGCCGCTGCTGGTGGCCTAGCCGCTGAGAAAGAAGGCGATGCCCCGCACATCATCCTGTTCCCGGAAGTGGTTTTTGACCAAGAGAAGTTCCTCGCCCGGGTAGATGCAACAGTCAAGAAGTTCGGCTATTGCGCCATCGTGGTTTCCGAGGGCGCCCAGTACGCCGACGGCACCTTCCTTGCCGAGGCCGGTACCCGCGATTCCTTTGGTCATGCCCAACTTGGTGGCGTTGCACCGGTGGTAGCAAAGATGGTTCAGGATGCCCTGGGCTACAAATACCATTGGGCAGTTGCAGATTATCTGCAGCGCGCAGCCCGCCACATCGCCTCCGCCACCGACGTCGAGCAGGCCTATGCGCTCGGTAAAGCGGCTGTGGAACTAGCCATTTCTGGCAAAAATGCGGTCATGCCCACCATCGTTCGTACCGGTGAAAATCCCTACACTTGGGAAACTGGCTGCGCCAACCTGGCCGACGTCGCCAACGTAGAAAAGATGATGCCGCCCGAGTTTATCAGCGAAGATGGCTACGGCATCACCGACGCCTGCAGGGCTTATCTGAGCCCGCTCATCCAGGGCGAAGACTATCCGCCATTCAAGGATGGCCTGCCGCAGTATGTGGAACTGAAGAAGGTCGCAGTACCGAAGAAACTCAACAAAGAGTTCATCGTGACCTAAGAGGTACACAGCCACGAACGAAAAAACCCCGCTTTCAAAGCGGGGTTTTTTTTGGCCAGCGATACGTAGGGCGGACCATGTCCGCCTTGCAGCGGTGGCGGACATGGTCCGCCCTACATAAATTTAGTTCTCCAGCAATCCTCTCAGGCTACCCATGGCCTTTTTCTCGATCTGGCGAATGCGTTCCGCCGAAATCCCGTACTCCGCAGCAAGCTCGCCCAAGGTAGACTTCTTCTCGCCCAACCAACGGCGTGCGAGGATGTCTCGGCTACGCGCATCCAGGGTTTCCAATGCGGCACTTAAACGCTGCTGAGAACGAAGGGTCCAATCGGCGTCTTCGTGATGGCTCGCGGGGTCAAAACTCAGATCGCCCAAGTAGGCCGCCGGTGCCGCAGGCGCACCCTCGTCGTCACCCGACGAGGCATAGCCATCAAAGGCGGCATCGTGGGCGTATAGGCGTTGTTCCATCTCCAGCACGGTCTCGGGCTTAACCCCAAGGTCACTGGCCACTCCTTCCACTTCCTCACGGTTAAGCCAACCCAGACGCTTCTTGCGGCGGCGTAGATTGAAAAACAGCTTACGCTGGGCCTTGGTGGTAGCCACTTTGACAATGCGCCAGTTACGCAATACAAATTCATGGATCTCGGCGCGAATCCAGTGCACTGCAAAGGACACCAGGCGCACCCCCACATCGGGGTCAAAGCGCTTAACCGCCTTCATCAAGCCAACGCTGCCTTCCTGGATGAGATCGGCATCGGCCAGGCCGTAGCCTCGATAACCACGCGCCACCCGCACCACGAAACGCAGGTGCGAGGTAACCAGCTGGCGCGCCGCTTCCAGATCGTTATCTCGGCGCAAACGTTTAGCCAGGGCGCTCTCTTCCGACTCACTTAGGAGTGGAAAGCGGCTCACGGCCTGCTGGTAGGCATCCAGGTTCCCAACGGGAAGGCTGAGCGATAGTTCCAGCGCATTAGACATACATTGACCTCAACAAATAGCTATACGGGCGAGTTTAGCACTCGTCACATTTGAGTGCCAAACTCGCCACCAGTTCCATTCTGGTTCCGTTAAATAAGCTATTCCGCTTCAACGCCTCGCAAATGCCGACGCAGGGCCAGCCAGGAACCGGCCAGCCCCAACAAGGCACCCGCTAGGCAGAGCACCAGACTGGCTCGAAAGCTGAGGGAGGCCAACAGAAAATCGGCCTGATATAAGGAAGCCAGCTCTGCTAGCGGTGCACGCACCAGCCATAGGCCACTCTCCACCAGCAGCCAGGCCATCACCGCCCCAAGCAGGCCATAACAGAAACCGCTATAGAGAAAGGGACGGCGGATGAAGGCATCGGTAGCCCCCACCAGCTGGATAATCTCGATTTCGGCACGACGATTCTCGATACCGAGCCGAATGGTATTGCCGACGATGAGCAACACCCCCAGCGCCAGCAACGCCGCCAGCACCACCACACCGCGTTTCAGGGTGTGAATGATGGCGTGCAAACGTTGTAACCACTCCAAATCAAACTGTGCCAACTCCACCGCAGGCAATGCCCCCAATTCCGCCACCAGCCCTTTAATTGCTCCGGGCTCTGAATAGCGCAAGGTCGGCTCCACCAGTACCAGTGCGGGCAGGGGGTTTTCCTGCTCAAAAGCATTGAGGGCCTCGGCAAAACCGGAGAGTTGGCGATATTCCTCCAGCGCCTCAGCCCGGGTGATCAGCTGAATATGGCGCAATTCTGGGCGTAAGCGCAGGCTGCGGGCAAAATCATCCGCAGCGCTATCGTCAATCCGATCCTTGAGAAACAGCGAAATCTGTACCTTGCCATCCCAGTTCTGCCCCACAGCCTGTACGTTATCCAGAAACACATAGAGGCCAGCAGGCAGAGCCAGGGCGATACCCAGGACCCCGGCGGTCATGGCGGAGCCCAAAGGATTACGAGTCAATTCTCCTAGTGCTGAGAACAACGTCTGCAGGTGGCGCAGTAACCAAGCGCGTAACTGAAAACGCGGCCCCCGCTCGAAGTGAGGAGTGGTGGCCTTACTCATCGACCAAGGAACCCTTATTAAGCACCAGGGTGCGGGTGTTCATACGCTGAATCAGTTCAATATCATGGGTCGCGATGAGCACCGTCACCCCAAAGTCACTGAAGCTACTGAATAAACCCATGATCTCCCGCGACAGCTCTGGATCGAGATTACCGGTGGGCTCATCGGCGAGCAGGATAGGCGGCTTGTTAACCACCGCTCGGGCAATACCCACACGCTGCTGCTCACCGCCTGAGAGGGTGATCGGATGGAGACGCTCTTTTCCCAGCAACCCCACTTTATCCAGGGCCGCCCGTACC
This sequence comes from Gammaproteobacteria bacterium, assembly GCA_021773645.1. GTDB lineage: Bacteria > Pseudomonadota > Gammaproteobacteria > HK1 > HK1 > JAJFJV01. The sequence continues at coordinate 101,098 of JAJFJU010000003.1, read as the reverse complement.
CGCCGGGCAATCTCTTGATGGCGCGCGCCGGCAATCACCAACGGCAGTGCCACGTTATCGAAGACGGTGCGCTCTGGGAGCAAACGGTGATCCTGAAAAACCAGACCAATATTGCGTCGAAAATATGGGATCTTGCGCCGTACCAGACGATTCAGGTTCTGGCCACCAATGAGTACCTGACCGCGACTGGCTCGCTCCACCAACGCCACCAGGCGCAGCAAGGTGGTCTTGCCGGCACCGGAATGGCCGGTGAGAAAGGCCATCTCGCCGGCGGCCAGTCGAAAACTGACGTTGCGCAGGGCCTCGTGACCACTCTGGTAACGCTTACTAACCTGATCGAAGTGAATCACTGGCCAACTTTTCTTCGGGAATCAGTGCGCCAGCAAGGCATCGACAAACTCCTCGGCATCAAAAGGCCGTAAATCCTGTGGCTGCTCACCGACGCCAATAAAACGAATGGGCACGCCCAGTTTGTCGGCAATGGACAACACGATGCCACCCTTGGCAGTGCCATCTAGCTTGGTCAGGGTGATGCCGCTTACCCCCACCGCAGCGTGAAATTCACGTGCCTGCGCCAAGGCATTCTGGCCAGTACCCGCGTCCAGCACCAGCATGGTTTCATGGGGGGCATCCAGGTCCAGCTTGCCCATGACCCGGCGGATCTTTTTCAACTCTTCCATGAGATTGGACTGGGTATGGAGACGGCCGGCGGTATCCGCTAGCAGCACATCGTAATTCCGTGCCGTAGCCGATTGCAGCGCGTCATAGACCACCGAGGCGGAGTCGGCACCGGTGCCTTGAGCCACCACCGGGACCTGGTGGCGCTCGCCCCACACCTGCAGTTGCTCCACTGCGGCAGCTCTGAAGGTATCGCCAGCAGCCAGCATAGGGCGCAGATCTTGATCCTGGAAACGCCGGGCCAACTTGGCGATGGTGGTGGTCTTGCCAGCACCGTTCACCCCCACCATGAGGATCACGAAGGGCTTTTCACTAGAGGGAATAAGCAAGGGTTCACTGACCGGTTCGAGAATCTTCAGCATCCCGGCGCGCAGTGCCGCAAACACATCCTCGGCCTCACGCAAACCAGCATCGCTCTGCTTCAGATCAGCGATCAGGCGTTCGGTGGCCTCCACCCCCACATCAGCCGACAGCAGCAAGGTCTCCACCTCCTCCAAGGTTAGTGCATCGAGACCACGCTGACCGGGAAAGAGCTCGCTGATGCCACGCACTAGGGCGCCGCCAGTGCGCTGCAAAGCCTGGCGCATGCGCCCGAATAACGGCTGTTTTTTCGTCTGCTCGGCGCTCACCGTTCCCCCTTTAGTCAGGCTCGACACATAGGCCGAGCACAAATCAGCTATGCTACCATCTTTGCTCCTTTTCACGCCCCATGACCATGACCCAACTCGCTGCCTTCGGCATCCTTATCTCCCTCGCTTTTGTCGCCACCGCGGCACCCATTGCGCCCCAGGCCTTTAAGCTCGACAACGGGCTTACGCTGATCGTCCAGGAAGATCATCGTGCCCCGGTAGTGGTCTCGCAGCTTTGGTATAAAACCGGTGCCAGCTACGAGCACGCGGGCATCACCGGCATCTCCCATTTGCTGGAACATATGATGTTCAAAGGCACCGCAAACCACGGCCCGGGAGAATTCTCACGCCTCATCGCCCGTGAAGGCGGTCGCGAAAATGCCTTTACCGGTCGTGATTACACCGCCTATTTTCAGCGTCTGGAAAAAAGCCGCCTCGGGGTAGCCTTGGAACTGGAGGCCGACCGCATGCGGCACCTGCGTTTGGACGGCGCTGAGTTGGAGAAAGAACGTCAGGTAGTGCTAGAGGAACGACGGCTGCGCACCGAGGACAACCCTCGCGCACTAACCAACGAGGCCTTTTATGCCACGGCCTTCCAAACCAGCCCCTATCGCCACCCGATCATCGGTTGGCAGCAGGATATCCAGGCCATCAGTATCGATGACCTGCGTGCCTGGTACCGGCGCTGGTATGCACCAGATAATGCCGTGCTGGTGATTGCCGGTGACGTCAAAACCCAGGCCATCCGTGAGTTGGTAGAGCATCATTTCGGTGCCATTCCAGCTACCACTACCGTGCCCGTGGTGGTTCGTGAAGAGGTACCCCAGCGCGGCGCCAAACGTCTGCAAGTAGCGGCACCCGCCCGCCTGCCATATCTGCTGCTGGGTTATAAAAGCCCCTCATTGAAAACTGCTGCCGAGCCCTGGGAGGCCTATGCCCTCACCATGCTGGCTGGCATTCTTGATGGCGACGATAGCAGCCGCTTGGCCCGCGAGTTGGTACGTGGCAGCGAGATCGCCGCTGGTGCCAGCGCCTCCTACTCGCTTTATCAACGTCTCGATAGCCTGCTGGTATTAGGTGCCACGCCCGCAGCCAACACCGAAATGCCGGCACTGGAACAAGCGCTGCGGAACCAAGTGACCAAACTGCGTGATGAAGCCGTCAGCGAGCGCGAACTAGCGCGGATAAAAACCCAGGTGATTGCAGGCAATGTGTATGAACGTGACTCTATCTTTTACCAAGCGATGCAGCTGGGCATGCTGGAAACCATAGGGCTCGGTTGGCAGCGCCGTGACGAGTTTGTCGCCGGGGTTAGCGCTATCACCGCAGCGCAGGTACAAGCGGTGGCGCGGAAATACCTGCGCCCGGAACACGCCACCGTTGCCGTGCTAAAACCGCAACAGATGGATGGGGACGAGCATGGCAAGTAAACGCTGCGGCATCCTGGCCGGCTGGCCCAAACTCCTCATCGTCGGCCTGTTATGCCTCTCCGGCACCGCATACGCCCTGCCCACCATCGAGCACTGGCAAACCGCCAGCGGCGCACGCGTGCTATTTGTCGCCGCCCGCGAACTGCCTATGGTGGATTTCAGTGTGGTCTTCGATGCCGGCAGTGCCCGCGATGGCGATCGCCCAGGTACCGCACGCTTTACCAATGCACTGCTGATGGAGGGTGCCGGTGGCCTCGACAGTGATCGCATTGCCGAGCGCTTCTCGGAACTTGGAGCGCGGGTTTCCACCTGGTCTGAGCGCGACATGGCGGGGCTGGATGCCCGTATGCTCAGCGATCCCCAACAGCTGGATACCACCGTCTCGCTGGTCTCACTGATTCTGCAACGTCCCGATTTCCCACCACAGGCAGTGGCTCGGGTACGCAAACAGATGCTTACAGCGCTGGAGAACGATGAGCAGTCACCAGGCAGTCGTGGTAGCAAGGCCTTCTACCAGAAACTATATGGCACACATCCCTACGGTTCATCCTCTGGCGGGACTCCCACGGCACTCCAACAACTACAACGCGGTGACCTGGAGATATTCCATGCCCGCTATTACAGCGCAGCTAACGCCCTGATCAGCATCGTCGGCGACCTCTCACGTAGCGAGGCTGAGGCCTTGGCAGAGAAGCTGGCCAGCGCCCTGCCCACTGGGGAGGCAGCAGCCACTTTGACCCAGGCACCGGAAACAACCCAGGCACAAGAGCTACATATTTCACACCCCTCCAGCCAGGCCCATATATTGTTGGGGCAACACGGTATGCGCCGCGGCGACCCGGACTATTTCCCGCTTTATGTAGGCAACCACATCCTTGGTGGCAATGGCCTCAATTCACGGATCTCCCAAGAAGTGCGGGAAAAGCGTGGCCTCGCATACAGTGCCTACAGCTATTTCCTGCCCATGCGGGTGGAGGGCCCCTTCCTGCTGGGCCTGCAAACCCGCAACAGTCAGAAAGACGAGGCCATTGCGGTACTCAAAGAGACGTTGGAAAACTTTGTCCACAACGGTCCCGATGAGAGTGCCTTGGCAGCGGCCAAGCAGAATCTCATCGGTGGCTTTGCACTGCGTCTCGATAGCAATAAGAAGATCCTCGGCTACCTGCGCATGATCGGTTTTTATAATCTTCCACTGGATTACCTCGCGCGCTTTAGCCAAAACATCCGCGAGTTAACAGTGGAAAAGATACGTGAAGCCTTCCAGCGGCGGATCCATCCCGAACACCTATTGCAGGTGGTGGTAGGGCCCACGAGCAGCGAACAACCAAAGCGGCCCTGAAAATGCACGGCGTAGTGCGCATCATCGGCGGCAAGTGGCGGCGGCGGCGACTCAGCTTTCCGGCCCTGCTGGAGTTACGCCCCACCCCGGACCGGGTACGTGAAACTCTATTTAACTGGTTACAACCGGTACTCCCGGGTGCCCGTTGTCTGGATCTGTTTGCCGGTAGCGGTGCCCTTGGCCTAGAGGCCGCGTCCCGGGGAGCGGCCCATGTCACACTGCTGGATCGGCAACGAGAGATTCGTGATTATCTGGAGACCCAGACACAGAAGTTGAGCGCGGATAATATAGAGACAGTATGTGCCGATGCCCTTGCCTGGCTTGAACAGCCGCCACTAGCCTATGACATCGTCTTTGTAGATCCACCCTACGATGCCCATATCCTCGGCATCGCCTGTGCACGGCTGGCCGAGGGTGGTTGGCTCAAGCCCAGGGCCTGGATCTATATGGAAACGCCCAGCCAGGAAACGCTGCCACCGCTCCCGTCTGACTGGCAGCTGCAACGGCAAAAACGGGCCGGCAATCTGCGTTATTATTTAGCTCAACAGATTGACTCCCCACTGGAGGAAGCGAGCGGTGACTAAACCCCTCTCAAGCCGAATTGCCATCTACCCAGGCACCTTTGACCCTATCACCAATGGCCACGTGGACCTGGTGCAACGCGCGGCAAAGCTATTTGATCGCGTCATCGTGGCGGTGGCGGACAGCACCACCAAGGCCCCCTTCTTTACCCTGGAGGAGCGGGTAGAACTGGCTGGCGAAATATTTGGAAAGCAAGCGGGCATCCACGTTTCGCCCTTTGACGGCCTACTGGTGGGCTTTGCCCGGGAGCGCGGTGCGGGCGTTATCCTGCGTGGGTTGCGCGCAGTCTCGGATTTCGAGTTCGAGTTTCAGCTATGCAGCATGAACCGCAAACTCGCCCCCGAGGTAGAGACCCTGTTTCTCACCCCGGATGAAGGCTATGCCTATATCTCATCGAGCCTAGTGCGTGAGATTGCACTGCACGGAGGGGATGTCAGCTCCTTTGTTAATCCGCTAGTGCTCAAGGCCTTGGCAGCGCGCCTCAATCCACACGAAAAGGACGCTTAAACCGTGGCCCTGATGATTACCGACGAGTGCATCAACTGTGATGTTTGCGAGCCGGAATGCCCTAATGATGCTATTTCCGAGGGTGAGGAGATCTACCAGATCGACCCGAATCTCTGCACCGAGTGCGTCGGCCACTTCAAGACCTCGCAGTGCGTGGAGGTGTGTCCGGTGGATTGCATTCCGCTGGATCCTCGACACGTAGAATCCGCCATTGAGTTAAAGCAAAAATACCTGCGAATTACCGGTCGTCAGCGCTGACAAACCGGGCAATAAAAAGTCCCGCGCTGTGCAATCACGCGGCGACGCAGGGGGACACCACAACGCCTACAGTCTTCACCAGCACGCCCGTACACCTGTAATTGCTGGCTGAAATAACCGGGACGTCCCTGACTATCGCTAAAATCCCGCAGTGTGGTACCGCCGGCCTTAATGGCCTCAGCCAGCACCTCACGGATAGCCGCTACAAGAGCCCGATAACGGGCTAATGAAATGCGTTGGGCCGCCCGCAACGGATGTATGCCCGCTGCAAACAGCGCCTCACAGGCATAGATGTTCCCCACCCCAACCACCACTTTGCCATCCATAATCAGGGATTTAATCGGTCGTTGCTGCTGACGACCAATGTGATGGAGATAATCTCCATCGAAAGTCTCACCCAGTGGCTCAGGCCCCAGCGTACATAACAGACGATGCGCTTCCGGTGCCTCCCGGGTCCAGAGCACCGCACCAAAGCGGCGTGGATCCCGTAATCGCAAGGACTGTCCGCCAGCGAGGATAAATTCCACGTGATCGTGCTTTTCCAGCGGCGTATCCATCGCTATCACTCGCAAACTGCCTGACATACCCAGATGAATCAGCACCGTGCCACGCTTAGTATCGAGCAACAGATACTTGGCCCGCCGACGCACCTGGCGAATATGGCTCCCCGGCAACTCAAGCGCCAACTCAAGCGATACCGGCCAACGCAAGCGTCCATTGTGAACGAGAACCTCAAGCACCTTCTTTCCCGTCAGCAAAGGCTCAAGACCACGGCATGTGGTTTCAACTTCGGGTAATTCTGGCATCGCGACATGCTGCCTTATTGTTGCGGTCGATACACCTCGATCTCAGGCAGTGCCAATGATAAGGCAAACCAAAAGGCCCGGCGGGTAGGCAGTCCGGCAAGGCGTGCACCCGTCATCGGACCGGCAACGGCCACACCGGCTGGGTTCCAGTGGCTAGCCGTAGCATCATCCTGAATCACGCCATCCCCCAACCGAAAATGCAGTACCCGCCCTGCAATTCGGGGTGAATAGACGTGGCCGACCAGGCCATCTGAAAAAAGCACAATGGGCACATCACCCACCTGATCATTAACCACCGCCGGCCCAATACGGGCCAAGGGATAAGCCTTATCGCGCATGCCGGCATGAACGCTAACGACCACCTCGGCTGGGCCCAGCACGGGACTAATTTTCGTCACCGATACGGGAAAACGAAAATCCAGTTCTGCCACCCGCTGGGCGTAATGGCGGAAAGAGTCACGCCGGTAATCATAGCCGCTCAGCCCAGGCTGATGCTGTGCCAGCACCTGGGTATGAGGATACAAGGCCCGCCATGCCCCCCAGGACAGGGTACTCGATGGCAGGGGAGATAGCCGCGCGCCGGTAAGTGGTCCCACAATGGCCTCCCCGGCAACCTGAAACCAGTAAGAGCCGGTCTGGTGGTCAAACATCACTAAATCACTCTCATATAAGGCGCTGGTATTACCAAACAGCAATTCGCGACCATTTACCTGGCGTCGATAAATCACCGCACTGGCGCACAAAGGACAATAGGAAATCAGTAGCGGCAGTCCTTCAATACGGTCGTTGACCAACTCATGGTAGTTGAGCATCTTGAGCGGAAAAGCGTATGCCTTGCCCCCGACACTGACATAGCCAAGCACCAGTTCCGCATCAGCCAGCCAGGATGCCGCTTTGGCTTCCTCGTAATGGGGACGATAGATGGGTTTGATAGCGTCGCGCAGGGCGGCGATCTGCCTTGCCGAGGCATCGGGCAGAGCGATGGCACCACCATCAAAAGTATCAAACAAGATGTGCTGCAAAGGCACGCTGTGGTGACGCGTATCGAGAGCCGGAATCTGCTCCGCAGCTATTAATGGCATGGCCACCAGGCCTAGCCAAAGTATCCACCACCCTCTCGAACACTTCATCTTGTGCCCTCACTATCCTCAACGCCGACAAACGGCTAATTCGTAGGCCCCTACCCCATCGGGAAGTTCCCTCATAAACCCTACTGAAAACGCTGTTATACTTCCCGACAGCATCGCCACGCTAGGTTGTGGCAGTTGCTCATGGAATTGTAAAAAAACCGGGGTATGGCACTAGAACAAACAAATCGATAAAGGGGATTGCATGTTTAAGCGACCAAAAATTACCATTGCACTGGATGCCTTTGGTGGTATAGCCATTTTCGCCGCCGTGGTCTTTTTGGGCATCTCGTTTTATATCGAAAATGAAATTGGTAGGGCCTTTGCGCTCGGCGCGTTTTTCTCCGGCATTATCGGATCAATCCTGCTCTTGGGCTTTGCCAAGGTTATCCAGCTGCTCGACACCATTCGTATACAAACAGAACAAACCTTGGAAAAGGCCAACGACTCTAAAAAAGAAGATGATTAAGGCAATTTCACGGAACCTGCCTGGACCTCTTCTCTCTAATCGCTAGCATCAGCCCCCCTCCCGAACCATGGCAGGGATAATGGAAATTCCCATGCGTTATCTGCTCCCCATACTCAGCCTGTTTTTTGCCCTTACTACGAGTGCCGCTGAAGATCCTCTGGCCACCGTACGCGCCTTGGTGGACGGGAATCAGTTCGAGGCAGCAGCAGCCGGGGTGAAAAGCTATCTAAAACAGCAGCCAAGCGATCCCCAAGGACGTTTTCTGTACGGCGTGATTTTGACCGAGCAGGGTAAGACCACACAGGCGATTGAAATCTTTACCGCCCTAACTCAGGAATATCCAGAATTACCCGAGCCACATAACAATCTCGCCGTGCTGTTTGCTACTCAGGGGGATTACGTGCGCGCCCGGGATGCGCTGCTGGTCTCTATCAACACCCATCCCAGCTACGCCACCGCCCATGAGAATCTGGGTGATATCTATGCCCGTATGGCTGGCATGGCCTATGACAAGGCGCTGCATCTGGATCGCAAGAACGAAACCGCTAAAGCCAAGCTTGGACTGGTGCGTAATCTGTTCTCCAATCCCCTAGCTATGCCAGCCAGCACCGCAACTGTGGCTGCACCTAAAACGGCTGCGGTAACGCCCCCCGCAACGACGACCATTGATACCGATAAAATTATGGCGGCCGTTCAGGCTTGGGCCAATGCTTGGTCACAGCGCGACGTAGATGCCTACCTCAGTTTTTATAGCACTCATTTCAAGCCCGCCAATGGTCGCCCTCGCAGTGCCTGGCAGAAGCAACGAACACGGCGCTTACGGGCACCCGCTTTCATTGAAATAAAACTCCATAAGCCACAGGTGACGCTCAGTGGCAGCGGCGAAGTGCAGGTCCATTTTATCCAGGAATACCGCTCCGACAGTTATAAGGACCGCATCGGAAAGCGCCTGAGCCTCGTCCAAGAAGGCGATCGCTGGCTCATTTCCAGCGAGTACGCCACCTCCCGGTGAACACCAAAACCCGGGCTGCCCAGCTCTCCATACTGCTGCTATGCCTGCTGTCACTCACGGTCTTAGCTGAAGCACCGAGCATCACGACCAGCAGTCACGCCGATGAAGATCTACTCATCTCCACCTTCAACGAGGTGGGAGATCATCGTATCGACCACGCCCTCGGCCAAATCGAAACCCTGGTACAGCGCAATCCGAAATTTCGTCTGGCACAACTGGTATACGCCGATCTGCTGTTGGCCAAAGCAGGGCCTATCCATGATCTAGGAAATATCTCCCGGGCATCCAGCGAACAGATTTCCAATCTCCGTGCCGAGGCCCGGGTACGCCTGAAACATCACCGCTTCCAACCGCCACCGGGAACCCTGCCCGAGGCCCTGTGGCAACTTTCTGAGGATCTGCCACGGGTATTGATGGTAGACGTGGAAAGCGCCCGTCTGTTTCTTTTTGAGCGGCGTGAGGGAAGACTCCAGTTAACCGAGGATTATTACGCCACCATCGGCAAAAATGGCATGCGAAAACTGCGTGAAGGCGACCGCAAAACGCCCATCGGGGTGTACTTCGTCAACGGCCGCATCGATGGCAAGCAATTACCGGATCGCTACGGTGCCGGTGCTTTTCCGGTGAACTACCCGAATGAATGGGACCGTTTACAGGCCCGTACTGGCTCTGGCATCTGGCTGCACGGCGTCCCCTCCGATACCTTTAGCCGTGCCCCACGCGCCAGTGATGGCTGTGTCGCCATCGCCAATGAAGACCTCAAATCCCTTTGGGGCCGAACCGATATGAGCAATACGCCCGTGCTCATCAGCCCTGCCATCCAATGGCAAAAACCGACGGTTATTGAGGAAAAAACAGCCGACTTTGTGGCCAATTTGGAACGCTGGAGGAAAGACTGGCAAAGCCGGGATCTGACTGCTTATACGGGCCATTACTCACGCAATTTCCGTAGCGGCAGGCTCGATTATCAAAGCTGGGTAGAGCAAAAGGCCCAGGTTAACCGTAACAAGCACTTTATTGAGGTCGGTGTTCGCAAGCTCAGCATCTTTGCCTATCCTGGTGAATCCAATCTGCTAGTGGTTAATTTTGAACAGGATTACCGCAGCAATAACTATCACGGCCAGATGCGTAAGCGTCAGTATTGGCGACTGGAAGCAGATGGAATCTGGCGCATTATTTACGAAGGCAAAGGGTAAGCATACGTCCTGGATTAAGGCACTCGCGCGGTGCGCTGAAGCGCCCGATCAGGAAAGCGTTTAAACAGCCAATTCACCGCATCACTCCAGATACGCCGCACCTCCCGTGGCTTCGGCATGATCCCCGCATGGGGCAATTCCACCGTCACCACCGGAATCTGCCCCTGCACCCCGGCATAATTCCCCAACGAGCCTGGATAGATCCCCAATAACTTTAGATACAGACCACCCAGTCGCTTGGGTGCCAACGGTGGTCCATCAAAATCCACGATCCCGTAAGGGGCATGAATGGCCAGTATGGCATCGGGTCGGAAGCCTCGGATCTCACTCGCGAGCCAGCGACTCTCCGGCTCGCTCAGGGAGGTAGGTCCCGGATAACGGCGGGGATTGCGACCGGTACGCTGCCAATAACGCGCACTTTCCGCATGCCAATCGGGAGTCGGAAAGTTTCGATTCAAATCCACCCCCTTGGCGTTAACCCGCTGCGATTTTCGCCGCAACAAACCATCGGGGTTCATCAACGGTGCCACCCGCCAGTGGAAGCGCCCGCTGTGATGGCGCTGAAGAATTCGTAACCATTTGAAGACGATGCTGACCGAGGCATATTCGTCGCCGTGGATCCCACCCACCACCAGCACCCGAGCCAACGGGCGACGCCCCGCTATAGGAGAAAATTCACGCACCAAGATCGGCGTTCCCTGGACCGAAAGGGCACCGCTGGCTTGCAGCCCACGAGCCAGGCATTCCCGCAAACCCACGCTCGCCAGCTTGCGCGCAATACGGCCACAAGTCTCACGAACCAGATCAGGTGAGGGTGCCGCATCCGCCGGCCCGCATAGCACCAGCAAGACCAGCATAAACGCCCGTGGAAGGGTGATTATGCTCATAGCCTGTAATGGAGCAATAGGCCGAAAAATACCACCGCCCCAAAGTAATTGTTGTTGAAAAAAGCGCGAAAGCAGGCAGCTCCCGCACGTTCACGAATCAGGTATTGCTGGTAAGCAAACAGGCCGGCACCGAGCACTAGGCTGGTGATATACCAGCTCCCAAGCGCCGCACGCTGTCCTACCAGCAACAAGGCGAGCAGTACCGTTAACTGCAGCAAACCAATGATTATCCGATCGGCATCACCGAAAAGTATGGCGGTGGATTTGACCCCGATACGGATATCGTCCTCGCGGTCCATCATTGCGTACAGCGTGTCATAGGCCACCGCCCAAACCACCACGGTAATCCATAGCAACCAGGCGACTACTGGTACGCTGCCGGTCTGGGCGGCGAAGGCCATAGGTACCGCCCAACCAAAGGCCATGCCCAAATGAGCCTGGGGCAGATAGGTATAACGCTTGGCGAAGGGATAACTGGCCGCCAGCACCACCGCCACCAATGAAAGCAGCACGGTCAGGCCATTCATAAACAACACCAGACCAAAGGCCAGCAGGCATAGCGTTGCAAACAAGATGAGTGCCTCTCGGCTCGATACCTGCCCTGAGGCTAGTGGCCGATCGCGAGTGCGCTCCACATGAGGATCGATATCCCGATCCGCCCAATCGTTGATCACACAGCCGGCGGAACGCATGAGAATAACGCCCAACACGAACACTGCGCAGACACCGCCATCGGGCCGCCCTTCGCCAGCAATCCACAATGCCCACAGGGTCGGCCACAGTAATAGCAAGATACCGATAGGCCGATCGAGACGCATCAACAAGGCATATTGCCGGCCCCGCTGCCGCAGCATCGCCCAATCCATCATGCCCCCTTGCCGCTTGCCACCAAGCCCAGCTGTGGCAGAAATACCTCGTGCACCAGCAATGCCTGGCTACGGCGATGGAATATCGAGCGGCGTCCCCATAACAGCCCCGGGGCACCATCCAGATGGCGGGTAGCCTGCCCAAAGAGCCGATGGCTATGGCGCAAACGGGCATATTGGATCCCGCCTCGGTGATAAGAATGATCGCTAAACAGCAAACTACCGAGAGAACGGGTGCCGAGATGGCCCAGCCGCTTACCGCCACCTCGCAAACTATCCTCCGGGATTACGCTGCGGGCAAAGATCAGCGCTTGTTTACCGCTACACAGCAGCACCCGCCGCACCAGCGCGCGCGCGCCGGGCCTCATGGTCAATGCCATGGCCTCGTCCGCCAGCGGATACTCCCAGTGCTGCCCCAGCAGTTGGACGTGTACCTGGTCCTGACACAGACGCTCCAAACACTGGGTCAGAGAGCCCTCTTCAAATAACCAGGGACGTAGCGGTAGCGGCACCGCTGGACGTATAAAATCCTTATGTGGCAGCCATCTAGGGTCCATCTTCATGGTGTTTTTAGTGGGCTAAACATCGGCATAGTGTACCCCGCCACCCACCCAGCGACGGACCAATGGCGGCACCTGATCCGGCCATTGCTGCAACATTTCCTCCGCCACTTTTTCCACCTGCGGTAACAAAGCCTGATCACGCATGATATCGGCAATGCGAAATTGCATAGCACCAGTTTGGCGTGTCCCTAACACCTCGCCGGGACCACGTAATTCGAGATCGCGTTGGGCAATTTCAAAGCCATCATTGCTGGCACGCAACACCTGTAAACGTGAGCGCGCATTGGCCGACAACGGGCTGCGATAAAGCAATACACAGACACTCTGGCGCTCACCACGCCCCACTCGCCCGCGCAGTTGATGCAACTGAGCCAGCCCCAGACGCTCGGCATTGTCGACTATCATCAGGCTGGCGTTGGGCACGTCTACCCCCACCTCAATGACCGTGGTGGCCACCAACAGATCAATTTCTCCCGCCTTGAAGGCCGCCATTGTGCGGTCCCGATCGGGTTTTTTCATGCGCCCGTGGACCAGGCCGACACGCACCTCGGGCAGGGCACCGGTGAGGGTCTCAGCGGTCTCCGCTGCGGCGCGACACTGCAGCAGCTCGGACTCGTCAATCAACGGACACACCCAATAAGCCTGCTGCCCAGCGGCACAGGCACGGGCAATGCGCTCGACAACCTCATCACGCCGACGGTCGGAAACAATGGCGGTCTCGATCGGCTGGCGCCCAGGTGGTAACTCGTCAATTGTTGAGGTATCCAGATCCGCGTAGGCGGCCATGGCCAGAGTGCGGGGAATGGGGGTGGCGGTCATTACCATCTGGTGCGGCCGGACGCCCTCGCTGACGCCTTTATTGCGTAGGGCAAGGCGCTGATGGACACCGAAACGATGCTGCTCGTCTATTACCACCAAGCCAAGACGGGAAAATTTCACCTCCTCCTGGAACACCGCGTGGGTGCCCACCAGCAACTGCGCCGTACCGCTGGAAATCGCCTTCAGGGTTTCTCGTCGCGCCTTGGCCTTGAGCTTGCCGGTTAACCAGCTGCATTCAATGGCGAGTGGTTGGAACCAAGCCTGGAAACAGTTGAAATGCTGCTCTGCCAGCAACTCCGTAGGTGCCATGATAGCCACCTGGAAGCCCGCTTCAATGGCCTGGAGCGCGGCCAAGGCTGCCACCACGGTCTTGCCTGAACCCACATCACCCTGCACCAATCGGTGCATGGGATGCTCGGCGGCGAGATCCGTGGATAGTTCCGCCACCACCCGCTGCTGAGCATTGGTGAGAGAAAATTCCAAGCGCCCCAGAAATGATGGGATGAGCTTTCCAGTGGCCACCAATGCCGGTGCCAGGCTGTCAGTAAAACGCCGCCTCAGTAATCGTAGACTTAGATGATGGGCAAGCAACTCCTCAAAAACCAAGCGCAGCCGCGGCGGATAATCTGACTGCTCGAGGGCATTCAAGGGTAAACCCGGAGAGGGTCGATGGAGGCTACGCAGGGCCACATCCAGCGGCGGGAAATCGAGTTTTTCCCGTACCGGTGCAGGGAGATAATCATTCAATCTACATCCACCTTCGAGCCGCTCCAAAGCCGCCAAACTCAATTTTCGTAGGCGCGCTTGCCCCAGGCCCTCGGTGGTGGGATAGATGGGTGTCAGGCTTTGTTCCAGTGCGGGCTCTTCATCCGTATCCAACAACTGATACTCGGGATGGACCATCTCCATGCCAGCAGGACCCGCGCGCACCTCACCAAAGCAGAGTATCCGGCAACCGGCAGCGAATGCGCGTTGTTGCGCGCCGCCGAAATGGAAAAAACGCAAGGTGAGCTTACCGGTACCATCACTCACTAGGCAGAGCAGCGAGCGTCGGCGTCCATAACGAATCTGCGCTAGCCCGATCTCCGCAGCAATGACAGCCTGGGTGCCCGGCTGCAGGCTACCGATAGCGGTCAGTTGAGTGCGATCCTGATAACGTTGGGGCAGGTGAAAGAGCAGCTCCTGAATGCTGCTAATGCCGAGCCGTTCAAGGCGCTCGGCAAGACGCGCGCCCACGCCCTTTAGTTCGGTGACAAGGCAATTACCCAAGGCTCCACGAGTGCCGCCATGAGCCAAGCCAGAGTGAGGCGGGCTAGTCGCCAAGCACCATTACCGCATCCATTTCCACCCCCACACCCTTGGGCAGAGCGGCAACGCCGACGGCAGCACGGGCCGGGTAGGGCGATTGAAAATATTCAGCCATCACCTCGTTGACCACCGGAAAATCCTCCAGACTGGTGAGGTAGACGTTGAGTTTAACGATATCGGCCAAGCTCCCACCCGCAGCCTCAGCGACGGCCAAAAGATTACGAAACACCTGATGGATATGTTCACGGATATCACCGGGGGCGATCTCCATAGTCTCCGCCTGCAACGGAATCTGCCCGGAAAGATAAACCGTATCGCCTACCTGCACCGCCTGGGAATAGGTGCCAATAGCCTGGGGTGCGTGAGAGGTTTCAATGATTTTTTTCATGCTGTAGTCCGAAATATGGTTGGATTATGCGTCGATCCGGGCTAGCCGTACCACGCTAGGCATTCTATGCACTGCTCGCATGGTGCGCGCCAGGTGTACCCGATCCCTGACCTCAATCCCGAAGAGTAGCGAGGAATGCTGACCCTCGCGTTCCTGGATATCGACATTGTCGATGTTGGCATCAGTCGCCGAAATAGACGAGGCCACCGAGGCCAATACACCGCGGCGATTTTCTACCACCACACGGATGTCAACTCGAAAGACACTATCCAAATCCGGGGCCCACTCGACCTCGATCCAGCGTTCCCGGCGGTTCATCAGCTCGCTCAGATTATTGCAGCCTTGACGGTGAATCACGATACCGCGACCGGCACTAGCGAAGCCAAGTATGTCATCTCCTGGAATCGGCCGGCAGCATTTGGCAAAACGCACCACCATGCCCTCGGTACCCTTGATAACCAGTGGTCGCTCACCATCGCGATTACTATCCACCGCGGCATAGCCGGAGAGGTCGGTGAGCCGGCGCGCAACCAGAGGGGCCATGCGTTCACCCATGCCGATATCATCAAACAGCGCCTCCAGGCTGGCAGAGCCGGTTTCCTTCAGCAGCTGGTCCAGGTGCGCTTGCGGAACCTGTGCCAACGAGCGTGACTGGGTAGCCAACGCCTGATTGAGCAAGCGCTTACCCAATTCACCCGCTTCACCCTCGCGCATATTTTTCAGCGCCGAACGTATGTGGGTTCTGGCCTTGGCGGTAACCACATAGTTCAGCCAATTGGGATGAGGACTACCCCAATCCGCAGTCACGATTTCCACGGCCTGACCGGTTTCCAGCACCGCGCGCAGGGGAGCGTGGTGCCGATCCACCTTGGCCGCAACACAGGTATTGCCCACGTCGGTATGCACCGCGTAGGCAAAATCCACCACGGTTGCCCCGCGGGGGAGCTCCATGATCTTGCCCGCCGGGGTAAACACATAAACCTCGTCTGGAAATAGGTCCACCTTGACGTTCTCAATGAACTCAATGGAGTTACCAGCCCCCTCTTGCGTTTCCAATAGCCTGCGCAACCAATCGCGAGCACGCTTCTGGGCCGCTGAGCTGGCGGTATGCTCATCTTTATAGAGCCAGTGCGCTGCAATACCAGCCTCCGCGACATCGTGCATATCCCGGGTACGAATCTGCACCTCCAAGGGCCCTCCAAAGGGACTAAAAAGCGCGGTATGCAAGGACTGGTAGCCGTTGGCTTTGGGACTAGCGATATAATCCTTGAACTTACCGGGGATTGGCTTGTAAAGATTGTGAACCACCCCCAGCACCCGATAACACTCATCCGGGGTCTCTACGATAATGCGGAAGGCGTGAACGTCCATGACCTCGGCAAAGGGTAGACGCTTGTCACGCATCTTTTTGTACAGGCTAAAAAGATGCTTCTCGCGACCACTGGTCTCGGCCGCCAGTTCCTCCTGGCGCAGGCGACGCTTCAGGCTGGTCTCGATCTTCTTAACCACCTGCTTGCGATGACCACGGCCCTTCTTCAGTGCCGCGGTAAGGGCACGAGCGCGCTGTGGATAGAGGGTTGAAAAGCCGAGATCCTCCAGCTCCAGACAGATGCCATGAAGCCCCAGTCGATTGGCGATGGGAGCATAGATCTCAAGGGTTTCGTAGGCGATCTTGCGGCGTTTTTCTAGCCGTAATGCCCCGAGGGTACGCATGTTGTGAGTACGATCGGCCAGTTTGACCAGAATGACGCGGATATCACGAGCCATGGCGAGAAACATTTTGCGGATGTTTTCCGCCTGCGCCTCAGCACGACTATCAAAGCGGATATGGGCCAGTTTGCTGACCCCGTCGACCAATTCCGCGACTTCCTCGCTAAATTCTGCCGCCAGTTCGTCTTTTTCTACCGCGGTATCTTCGATGACATCGTGCAGCAACGCCGCCACAATGCTTTCCACATCCAGGCGCATCTCTATCAGGATGCGGGCCACTGCCAAGGGGTGGGATATGTAGGGGGCACCGGAGACACGGTACTGTCCGGCATGGGCCTTGGCGCCATAGTGATAGGCGCGCCGGATCTCCCGGACCGCGTCCCGGCCCAGGTATTTGCGAGCGGCCTTGCAGAGATCGCTTAGCTCAAAGAGCAGGCGCGCCTCAGCCGCGATAACACTGGGTCTAGCTGACAGCATCCGAGGCGGGAACTTTAGCAGCCTCGTTTTCTTCGGCTTCGTCCCCAGTGGCCTCGTCTTCAACCTCGATGAAGATCTGTTCTACGGATTCGGCATCCACCAGACCTTCGGCAATTTCGCGTAGTGCGATAACCGTGGGCTTGTCGTTTTCCTCGTCTACCAACACCTCGGCACCATTGGCAATTTGGCGCGCGCGCTTGGCGGCGACCAAAACCAGGTCGAAACGGTTACCGATGTTATCCAGACAATCTTCTATAGTGACCCGAGCCATGGGGCTCCTCCTGATATTCGCATACGGCTACGGGCAACCTGTCTCGAGGCCCCCGCACAAAAGCCTGTTTCTGAACCGAGTTATTCTACGCGACTGCTTACGTTGTTGCCAGAAGCCCCTTCAATAAGTTTGCGCAAGCGGGCAATTGAAATTCCCGCCGTACTCGCCGTGCCCGAATGATGGCCTGTAAATCCTTCAGCGCATACTCAAAATCATCGTTGATCACCAAATAATCAAAATCCCGATAATGGGACATTTCCGCCACTGCACCCGCCATCCGGCGGCTCACCACCTGCTCTGAGTCCTGACCCCGGGTGCGTAAGCGGGTTTCCAACACTGCCTGGCTGGGCGGGAGGATCATGATGCGCACGCTTTCTGCTAACTGTGCGTGTATCTGCCGCGCCCCCTGCCAATCAATTTCCAGGATTACATCCAGCGCTTCGTCCAGTCGGTCCAGCACCCATTGTCGCGAGGTGCCGTAATGATGATCAAAGACCTCCGCATGTTCCAGGAAGGCGCCATCATCAAGCATGAGCTGAAAATCGGCCTCGCTGGTGAAATGGTAATCCGCCCCCTCACGCTCTCCGGCGCGCGAGGCACGGGTGGTATGCGAGACCGAGACCACCAGATTTTCTGTTTCACGCTCAAGGGCACGTACCAGGCTGGTCTTGCCTGCCCCCGAAGGAGCGCTAATCACATACAAACTACCGCGCGGCCCCTGCTCGCTTGCTTTCGGATTATTCATTGTCGCCTCTACGCCTTATTCGACATTCTGAATCTGTTCCCGCATCTGCTCGATGAGCACCTTGAGATCCACCGCAGCCTGGGTCATTTTGAGATCACAGGATTTGGACCCCAGAGTATTAGCCTCACGGTTAAGTTCCTGCATGAAGAAATCGAGACGCCGACCCACAGGCTTGGATAGGCCCAGCATCTTTTCCACCTCAACCACATGCGCCTCCAGGCGGTCCAATTCCTCTGCCACATCGGCCTTTTGGGTGAGTAATACCACCTCCTGCTCTACCCGCCCCGCATCCAGCTCCGCGATGAGTCCGGTCAGCTTTTTCTTCAATCGGGCCCGCAGCTCGGCAATCAGGGTAGGATAGTTCTCGCGGATCTCGCTAACAATAGTCAGGATTTCACCGCAACGACTGCGGATCATCTGTTCAATTTTCTCACCTTCACGCGCCCGCGCCGCACGCAAATCAACTAGGCCCGCAGCCAAGGCATCCAGCACCGCCCTGTGAACCACCTTGACATCCGGTGGACGGCTACTCACCACCCCGGGCCAACGCATGATATCCATGGAGTTAATACGCGCCGAGTCGTAAAGCAATCCATCAATTTCGCGGCTGATGCGCGCCAGCTCCCGAGCTAGCCCTAAATCGGCATCCAGCCCGCCCTCCTGACCCGGTGCGGAGCGAAAGCGTAAATTACACTCCACCTTGCCACGCTGCAGGCAGTTGCCCACCATCGCACGCACCTCGGCCTCCAGACTGCGAAATTCTTCCGGTATGCGCACCGATAGATCGAGATAGCGGGCATTGAGTGCACGCAGTTCCCACACCACGCTGCCCCAGTCTCCCTGCGCTTCCTCCCGCGCGAAGGCGGTCATGCTCTGAATCATGCTAGCTATCCATTAGTTCGGCTAAAAAACGAAGGCCGAAAGATAACATTTTCAATCATTCCTGTGCGGACCGACACCACGGCAAAGATCTCTATAGGCAACCCGTCACAGGGTATACTTAGCGGTTTAATATCTGCGCCCAATCAGTAGCAAGATGACGGCCCACTAGCAATTTTCCCAATGGAGACAAACCCAGATGCGCCCCAGTAATCGAGCCCCCGACGAACTACGTTCCGTCCGCTTTCAACGTGGTTTTACCGATCATCCCAAGGGCTCCGTATTGGCCATATTTGGCAATACCCGCGTACTTTGTACCGCCAGCGTGGAATCAGGCGTGCCGCGTTTCTTGCGGGGCAAGGGTGAGGGCTGGGTGACCGCCGAATATGGCATGCTACCCGGTGCCACCCATTCGCGTTGTCAACGCGAGGCCGCCAGGGGAAAACAGGGTGGACGCACGCTTGAGATCCAGCGCCTGATTGGCCGCTCGCTGCGCGCCATCGTAGATCGACGGGCACTGGGGGATCGCACCATCATCATCGACTGCGATGTGCTGCAAGCCGACGGCGGTACCCGAACAGCAGCGATCTCCGGTGCCTATGTGGCCCTGGTGGATACCATTAATTCGCTAATTGCCGATAAAGCCCTGACCCAAAGCCCGCTCCATGGCCAACTCGCTGCTATTTCCGTCGGCATTCACGATGGGCAGCCAGTGCTGGATCTCGATTACGCCGAGGATAGTACCGCCGAGACCGATATGAACGTGGTAATGAACGGGGCTGGTGGTTTCATCGAACTCCAGGGCACCGCCGAAGGACATGCCTTCCGTAGCGACGAGTTAGAACAAATGCTGGGACTGGCCCGTAAGGGTGTCGGCGAACTGCTGGAGCTACAGCAGCAGGCCCTGGATACACCCGCTGGTAGCGACACACCGTGAAACCGCAACGGATCGTGCTCGCCACCGGAAACCCCGGGAAAATTTGTGAGCTCGGGAAAATGCTTGAGGGTGCGGGTATAGAAGCGCTGCCTCAGGCCCATTTTGAGGTTGAAGGGGCCGAGGAAACCGGGCTCAGCTTCGTGGAAAATTCCATTCAAAAGGCACGCCATGTGGCGAAGCTGACCGGCCTGCCTGCCATCGCTGATGACTCTGGTCTGACAGTGGACGCCCTCGGGGGAGCTCCGGGTATCTACTCAGCACGCTACGCCGGCGTCGGCGCCAGTGATGAGGAAAATCTGGACAAGTTATTGCGCGACCTTGAGGGCGTTCCCGAGGCGCAGCGCGGTGCACGCTTTGTGGCCGTCATCGTTTATCTGGAAAGTGCCACCGACCCATTGCCACGCATCTACCAAGGTGTTTGGGAGGGCCGTATTCTCACTGCAAGCCGGGGTGCAAATGGTTTCGGCTATGACCCGGTCTTTTTCATCCCGGACCAGGGCGTTGCTTCCGCAGAGCTCTCTCCGGAAGCCAAAAACGCCATCAGCCATCGGGGGCAGGCCATGCGTGGACTGCGGGCCTGGCTGACAAGCTGAATGAAAAGTAGCGCACTGCTGGGACTCTATATCCACATCCCGTGGTGCCTGAGCAAATGTCCCTACTGTGATTTCAATTCCCACGCTATTAGCGAAGGCATTCCCGAGGCACGTTACGTCGATGCCCTGCTAGCGGATCTTGATAGCGAGCGGGACGCACTATCAGGGCGACATATCAGCAGCATTTTTTTCGGCGGTGGCACCCCGAGTTTGTTTTCCCCAGAAGCTCTGGAGCGCCTGTTAACCGGGATTCATGCCCGCTGCATCCTTAACGCCGATACGGAAATCACCCTGGAGGCCAATCCCGCCAGTGTTGATGCAGGGCATCTGCGAGAGATCCGCACCACCGGCATCAACCGTCTGTCCATTGGTATTCAAAGCCTCAACGATGAGGCCTTAAAAAAGCTAGGGCGGGTCCACACCGCGGCAGAGGCCCGCAACACCGTAGCCACCGCCAGGGATGCAGGCTTTGATAATCTCAACGTCGATTTCATGTACGGTCTCCCTGGGCAGAGCACCGAGCAGGCCATAGCCGACGTGGAAGCGGGCCTTGCCCTGCAAAGCACTCACTTCTCCCACTATCAGCTCACCTTGGAGCCAGGCACCCCGTTTTTTCGCGCACCGCCGGCAGATCTGGCCGATGGCGAACGACTGTATGCCATAGAGGCCCCCTGCCGGGAAAAACTCGCCACCGCAGGCTTCAAGCGCTATGAGATTTCCGCCTATCAACGTAACGGTAAGCCTTGCGCCCATAATCTGAACTACTGGCATTACGGGGATTATCTGGGAATCGGTGCCGGTGCCCACAGCAAATTGACCCACGAAAACCCCTGGAAAGTTATCCGCAGCATTCGCCACCGCAGCCCGCAGCGTTATATGGATGGCCTGGAGAAGGGGGGTTTTGACGCCCGCCGCTGGCAACTCACAGCGGAGGAAATCATTTCGGAATTTCTGCTCAATGCCCTGCGCCTTCGGGACGGCTTTGATGCCGAAACCTTTGAAGCCGCCACCGGCCAAGATATCGCCATCATTGCACCCGCCCTGCAAGCGGCACGGGAACAAGATCTGCTGGAAAAAGACAGTGTGCAAATCCGCCCCAGCGATCTGGGCTGGCGTTTTCTAGACGAACTCATCACCCGCCTGATGCCGGAGCCCAAACCCTAGGAATCTGTCGGTTTTAGGCGCTCATAGCGAGGGGGAGTCATTTTCAGACGGATTTTTTGGTCGTTTGAGGATAATAGTCACTCTATTAGACGAAAAGGACCGGGAAATATGGCCAAAATAACTTTCCCGCACGACTACATGGATGTAGGAGGTAGGGCGACGCGGGATGCCAAAGCCAAGTAGAGCACTCCTAAGTCCGACAGATTCCTGCCTATGGGGTGAGTGCTATACTTTCGCCAGCTGTAAAACATCATTGGGGAAGGGACGCATCATGAAGTGGGTACTACTCGCCGTATTCATCTCGTTGTCGGGCATGGCCAATGCCCGCATGTACCAATGGATTGATGCCCATAGCGGTACCCCACAGCTCTCTGGTGGGCCGCCGGTCTGGTACCGCAGTACCCATCCCGGCCCTCGGGTGGTGGTATTTGAGGATGGACGGCTGCTGGACGACACCGCACTCAAGGTCACACCTGAGCGTCGCAAGGCGCTGCGTGAAGCGGCTTATCGGGAATATGACGAGCGCAAGCAGCTTGGCGAGCTCAAGCGTCTGGAACAACTGGCCCGGCGCGAGGAATCACTGCGCCGGCGGGCACAGGCTGAGAAGGGCGCAGAAGAGGCTAAAACCGAGGACCAGGCAGAAGAAACACCCGAAAATATGGATCAGGCAACCATCGATCGTCTGAAAGCACTTATCTCCAGCTTTGATAAACAAAATACCGGTACGCGCTCAGCGGACAAAAAATAACGCCCGCGCCGCGAGCACTGAAACCAAACGGACTCTAACCCGCCAGGAAAAAACCAATAAAGCGTTCCAACAGCGTTTTTTCCCGATTCTCGATAAAAGAACGCAGCGCCACTAAACCCTTATTACTCGGCTCTACCTGCAAACCAAGGGTGATGTAGGAACGTGCCTTTATATAGTTGCGAGCTGAAAAGGCCTTCTCCGCCAAAATAACGTAGCGCTCAGCGATGGTAGAAAACCCCTGTTTTGCCAGTATGTTACCCGGGTCGAGTGCCAGCAAACGACTGTAATAATAATGCGCATTATCGGCCGGAGGCGTGGTCAGGTTGTCCTTCTCAAAGCTGGTCTTTGCCAGCCATTCAAGCGCCTTGATGGCCTCCTCAGGGCGTACATCAGCACCACTTCCATTCATTCCCCCAGCCGTATTGGGCGATGCCGCTGGTCTGGCGACCGCCACGGGCCGATGGACTGGAACGCTTGACCGGGATACATAGCTAAAGCTCGGCACGCGGGTAATCTCCAGATAGACGTAAAGACTGAGCGCCCCAGATGCCATTAGAAAAATGCCGGCCAAGGCCCCCCATAGCACGTGCTTGCGCTGCAGGCCTGCCACGCCCGTCTTGTGGCTTGCTGAAGCCGAGCCATGCTCACTATCCGACCCCATGCCCAACTCTGCCCGCAGCTGTTGCACGTAGCTAACGAGTTCGGCGGCATCGGCAAAGCGCTGCTGCCGATCTTTAGCCATCATGCGGTCAAGCAAATCCTGGTAACTTGCAAAACGCTTGGGAAATTTGGGTAGCGGGGCCTGCAGATGTTGCATGATGATCTTGACGGCGGAATCGCCTTCATAGGGCCGAGAGCCCATCAACATCTCATAAAAGATGACACCCAAGGAGTAGATGTCCGTACGGCCATCCACCTGCATCCCTTCCGCCTGCTCTGGACTCATGTACACGGGACTGCCAAGTATCGTTCCTGTGGAGGTTAATTCGGCATCAAATTTAAGGCGCTTGGCAATACCAAAATCACTGAGCAGCGGAGTGCCATCTTCCCGATAGAGGATATTTGCTGGCTTGACATCCCGGTGGATGATGCCTTCACTGTGGGCCAGCGCCAATGCCTCACCGACCTTCTCCAGCACCTCCAGCGCCTCCTCTGGAGGCATGCCATCACGAATTTTGTCTCTGAGATCACCGCCCTCAAGATATTCCATGGAGATATAAAGGACACCATCATCATTGCCGATATCAAATATGGTGACGATGTGCGGATGGCGCAGGGACGCAACGATGCGTGCCTCGTTAAGAAAACGCTCGATAAACTCTTCGCGGGCGGTACCTTCCTCTCCCGCAGTCATGGTTTTAAGCACCACTGCACGGGCTAGGGACTGCTGGGTTGCCAGATAAACGGTGCCCATGCCCCCGCGACCAATGGTGCGGATAACCTTAAATCCCTGTATTTCCATCTGAGCCGAAGCCGATTCCCTCTTTAAAGCACCCTCAGAGCCACGCAAGCCCAACCATTATGAATATCGGCATGCAAGTGTGGTGCACGCTAAGCCTCATTCGAGGGAAAACACATGCATTCCTCGATAAAAGCCTCCAGACACTCGTAACCGTCCTCGACAAACTCGTTGAATAAAAACCCCAACTGGAACCCCGCACCATGCTTCACGGTAGCATGGATCAGCCGACAGTCGATGACGATCTCAGCCGGCTTCCGCCACAGGAAAGGCAATCGGAGTTGCAGCAAAAAAGTCTCCCCCACCGGCCAGGCCGGTTCACCCACAATGCAGCGCGCACTCTCACGATCGCAAACGATCTGCAGTCCAGCACGAGATAGGTTAATAATGCTCACGGTCAGCACATTACCCGCTGGATCGCGCACATCAGCAGAAAACTGGGTGTCGATTCTGGGATAGTCCCGACGATTTTCGTCCATAACCTCAATCCTCACTACAACGCAATCAGCGCTTGGGCCGCGACTTTCAGCCTCTCGGCAATCATATCGACCGGCATCGTAATATATTGAGCGGCGAAAATATCTGCTGCTGGCGACAACACCTTAAACAACTTACGATCATTCAGGTGAATACCCTAGTCATAGCCGCTTACAACCGATGGAATCCCCTCGCCATCTCCGGGGAAAACACTACATGGTGAACACAAATAATCCGGATCTCGCCATCGCCCGTGCTGCCAGCCCACATCCGATAGCGGAGATCGGTACAAAGCTAGGCATTCCAACCGAAGCGCTAATTCCCTACGGCCATTACAAGGCCAAACTCGGCCTGCCCTTCACTCAAAGCCTGGAAAAACACACTGACGGCAAACTGATACTCATGACCGCCATAACGCCGACACGGGCGGGTGAGGGCAAAACCACGACCACTGTCGGCCTTGGAGACGCCCTCAATCAACTGGGGCACAAAACAGCAATCTGCCTGCGAGAGCCAAGTCTTGGCCCCTGCTTTGGTATGAAAGGCGGGGCTGCTGGGGGCGGTTATGCGCAGGTCTTGCCCATGGAGGACATCAATCTACATTTCACCGGCGATACCCACGCCATCAGTACCGCTCATAATCTGCTCGCCACCCTCATCGACAACCATATCCACTGGGGCAACGCACTCAATATCGACCCTCGCCAGGTCACTTGGCGACGCGCCATCGACCTCAATGACCGCGCACTACGGGATATCGTGGTCGCTCTAGGCGGGGTCAATAATGGCCTGCCACATGAAACCGGCTTCGTTCTCACCGCCGCCTCGGAAACCATGGCGATCTTCTGTCTGGCTCGTGATCTCACGGATTTAGAGCGTCGCCTTGGCAATATCATCGTCGGCAGCAGCTATAAAGGCATGCCAATACATGCCAGCGATCTCAATGCCCAAGGGGCCATGACCGCATTGCTACGCGATGCCCTAATGCCGAATCTGGTCCAGACCTTGGAGCACAACCCGGCCTTTATACACGGTGGGCCTTTCGCCAATATTGCCCACGGTTGTAATTCCGTCATTGCCACCCGCACCGCCCTGAAATTGACAGATTACGTGGTCACTGAGGCCGGCTTCGGCGCCGATCTCGGAGCGGAAAAATTCTTTGACATAAAGTGCCGAAAGGCCGGCCTGCACCCGGATGTAGCCGTGCTGGTGGCCACTGTCCGCGCCCTTAAAGTGCACGGCGGTCTGCCGCTGAACGAACAGCAGGCAGAAGACGTGGCAGCGGTAGAGCGTGGCCTCGGCAATCTCGGCCGCCACATCCGTAATATCGGCCATTTTGGCGTGCCCGTGGTGGTCGCCATCAATCGCTTCAGTACCGACAGCGACGCCGAGTGTGCCGCCATCCGAAACTACTGCACACGCTTCGGCATCAAGGCGGCGGAATGCACCCACTGGGCCGATGGTGGCAAAGGTGCCCTGGAGCTGGCCGAGGCCGTGGTCAACCTGACTGAAGGAGCCTCGGCTCAGTTCCGCCCGTTATACGAGGATCAGGCGGGGCTGTGGGAGAAAACCCGACTCATCGCCCGCAGCCTTTATGGTGCCGATGACGTAGTGGCCGACGAAAAGATATTTGCAAAATTTGCCCGCTTTGAGGCGGAGGGTTTCGGTGAATTCCCCGTGTGCATGGCCAAAACTCAGTTCAGTTTCTCCACCGATCCAACCAAGATCGGTGCTGCCTTTAGCCACGTAATCCCGGTAAGAGATGTTCAGCTATCGGCCGGTGCAGAATTTATCGTGGTACTTTGCGGAGATATCCTCAACATGCCCGGCCTGCCACGAACGCCCTCAGCCGAAATGATCGGGGTGAATGGCCAAGGCGAAATCGAAGGGCTTTTCTAACCGCCCGAAATCATCAGGAGGCGTAGTACTCATGTCAGTGGATAAGAAACTACTGGAAATACTCTGTTGCCCAGTCACCAAGATCGGGGTGAAATTACTGCCCAAGGCTAAACTTCAAGCCCTAAACGCCACCATCGGTCAGGGCAAGCTGAGATACGCTGATGGCAGCACAGTGGATGAACCGCTGGACGAAGGGCTGATTACGGAAAACGAAACCACGATTTACCGCGTGGACGACGATATTCCCATCATGCTTGAAGACCGCGGCATACCCACCTCACAGCTACAGGACAGCTAAGATGAGCATTCAGGCTGGTGACAGAATTCCCGCAGAAACCCTATATAAAATGGGCCCTGAAGGCCCTGAGGGTATATCTACCACCGAGCTATTCGCGGACAAACGAGTGGTGTTATTCGCACTACCCGGCGCTTTCACCCCCACCTGCTCGAAGAGCCACCTGCCCGGTTTTGTGGTACACGCCGATGAGCTATGGGGCAAAGGTGTGGATCTCATCATCTGCCTGTCGGTCAACGACGCCTTCGTAATGAATGCCTGGGGCGAGGGCCAGAATGTGGAAGATCGAGTGCTGATGCTGGCCGATGGCAGCGCCGCGCTTACCTGCGCCCTAGGGCTGGATCAGGATCTCAGTGCCCGTGGCATGGGGGTACGCTCCCAGCGCTATGCCATGGTAGTCGATGACGGCATCGTCAGCAGCCTTCATGTAGAGCAAGCGGGTGCCTTTGAGGTCAGCAAGGCCGAGGCGATACTCGCAACTTTGTAGCTAGTTGTTAGGGAGGCACGACCATGAAACATCCATTAGGGCGTCGAGATTTTATCGGGGGTCTGGTTGCAAGCGGTTTGAGCCTTGGGCTGATGGATAAACTGCTGGCCATGTCCAAACTGCCACCCGGACAATCCATCTACAGCCTGCGTGGAAAGGTTTACGTCGATGGTGTGATGGCCACTATCCACACCCCGATCACCGCAATGTCCACCATACGAACCGGCCCGTCATCAGAAATCGTCTTCGCCGTCGATGGTGACGCCTTTACTGTGCGCGAGAACAGCCAGCTTAAGCTCAAGGGAAAAACCAGCAAAACGGTAGAATTACTGCGCGTGCTGACTGGTGCAGTGCTAGCCGTCTATGCCCGTGGCCCGAAGAAACTAATCCATACTTCCACTGCCACCATCGGTATCCGTGGCACCGCCACCTATATTGAGAGCGAGCCAAACCGCAGCTACATCTGCACCTGTTACGGTGAGGCCATATTGACGGGCTTGGCAGACGGCAGCGTTAGTGAAACCGTACGCACCCGCCACCACGAATCCCCGCGCTACATCGAAAATCTTCCCGGCGGCGGCTCACGCATTGTTGAGGCACCGGTGATAAATCACACCGATGCAGAACTAAGCTTGCTGGAATCTTTAGTGGGGCGGATACCACCATTTGAAGAAGATGATAGTTATGGGGCGTACTGATTACTTCGCCTCATAGTGCCACATGTACATATTTTGCAGCGCGTTAGGCCGGAAATACCCGACTCCCCTCAAACACCGGTCCATCCACGCAGACTCGCTTCATCTCTGGGCCATCGGGTCCTGCCAGTTCCACCACACAGCCGGCACAGCCACCAACGCCGCAGGCCATATATTCCTCCAGCGCTAATTGCGAGGGCACACCAAAGCGATGGGCGAGGGCGGCGGCGGCTTTCAGCATAGGACCTGGACCGCAAGCGTAGATTTCAACTTTGGCGAGTTCGATTTCATTCAATGCCGTCAGCCAGTGCTCGGCGAGTTCGGTGACATGGCCCTGGAAGCAGCCGGGAAAGTCCTGATTGCTGGCCAAGCGGCTGGGGACGCCGCGGTCTTCCAGTAATGGCATGGCGGCAATAACGTCGGCAGGCATGTCGGACAATAACAAACGCGAGGGTTGTGGCGTAAAGGGGAAGGCCACCTCGGAACCAAGCAATACGAGCACCTGATGCTCAGGCCAATCGGAGCTCATTTCACCGGCTAGAAACACCATGGGTGGCAAACCTACGCCACCGCCGATCAATAGCGGGCGGCTACGTTCCGCGCTAGGGCGAAAGGAATTACCAATGGGACCCAGCAAGCTGAGGCAGGTGCCGGCTTGCTGCTCGGCAAGCAAACGGGTTCCTGCGCCCACGTCCTTATAGAGAATTTCAATCCAGCCCGCAGCGGGGTTGGCTTGCAGCAGGGAAAAGGGTCGACGCAACGCTAACTCAGGACCACAGCGCAGATGTACAAACTGCCCAGAGCGGGCCTTCTGTGCAATTCCCGGGGCCTGCAGGCGCAGCAAATGCTGTCCACCTGACAGGGTCTGCTGCTGAAGCACCGTAGCCTCCTCCAGCAGGATGCTTCCACGCCGCTGGTCGGCTAAGGCTCCCATGTGTGAACGACCTGACCGCCAAGCAGGGTGTGCATCACTCGGCCACGCAAGGTTTTTCCGAGGAATGGCGTATTGCTGCCTTGGCTAAGCATGGCGTCTTCTTCCAGCACCCAACGCACATCGGGGTCGAAGATGCAGACATCAGCTACCGCGCCAATGCCTAGGGCGCCGCGCTCAACAGCAATGATTTTCGCCGGATTGCTGGTTAGTGTGGCAAGCAATTCAGAGAGCCCCATGCCGCCCTGATGGTACAGATCCAGCGCCAAGGGCAATAAGGTCTCAAGCGCAGAAATGCCCGACTCGGTCAGGGTAAAGGGTTCCAGCTTGGCATCCTTTTCGTGGGGCTGATGGGCCGAACAGATGGCCTGAATAACACCACTTTGCACCCCAGCACGTAGCCCCTTGAGATCACCGGCGGTACGCAACGGCGGTCGCACGTGGCATTGGCTGTCGAAACCAGAAACGTCATCCTCGGTGAGATGCAGCTGATGGGCACTCACCCCGGCGGTAACCGCTAGGCCCCGGGTGCGCGCCTTAGCCACCATGGTCACAGCCCGAGTGCTGGAAAGATGGCAAAAATGCCCCTGCACCCCCGTCTGCTCCAGCAATAGCAGGTCCCGGGCCACGGCCACGGTCTCCGCAGTCTCCGGGATACCGCCTATCCCCAAGCGGCCGCTGATGGAGCCGGCATGCATCTGACGGTCCACCGCCAGCCACGGATCCTCACAATGCAAGAAGACCACGAGATCAAAGGTACTCGCGTACTCCATGGCCCGACGCATCACCTCGGTATTAGCCACCGGACGTAGGCCATTACTGACCCCGACACAACCGGCGCGTTGCAGCGCCGCCATCTCGGCCAGACGCTTGCCTTTTAGATCCACGGTGAGCGCACCCAGCACCTCCACCCGCGCCATCCCGGCATCCTCGGCACGCCGATGAATCAGTTCCACTACCGCCTGGGTATCCACAACCGGCTCAGTATCCGGCGGTACACACAGGGTGGTAATACCCGCGCTGGCGGCAGCTCGGCTCTCGCTGGCGATGGTCGCCTTGTGTTCCGCCCCAGGCTCCCGCAGGCGGGCATTTAGATCAATCAGTCCTGGGCAGACGACCAGCCCAGAGGCATCTATCTCCCGCTCCACCCGAGCGCCATCGGGGGCCATGCCAAGGGCTACAACCCGGCCATCATCAATGTATAGATCGGTGATTTCATCAACCCTGTTGGCGGGGTCCACCAGCCGGCCGCCACGAATCAAAGTCCGCATCAGTTCGACACCTCCGCGCTATCCCGACGCCCAAGAATCATCGACATCACCGCCATACGTATGGCAATGCCGTGGCTGACCTGCTGTAAAATGACCGATTGCGGACCATCGGCAACCTCAGAATCAATCTCTACGCCACGGTTAAGGGGCCCGGGGTGCATCACGATGGCATCCGCCTTGGCCAGCGCCAGTCTCTTTTGGGTAAGACCGTAACAGGCTTGATATTCGTGCAGGCTGGGCAGCAGTGGCCCCTGGATGCGCTCCTGTTGCAGACGCAGCATCATCACTACATCCACATCGCGCAGCCCCTCCTCCAGAGAGAAATACACCTTCGCACCCAAGGCCTCGGGTACTGGCGGCAGCAGAGTCCGCGGAGCCACCACTCGAACCTCCTTGACCCCCAGCGTCCGCAGGGTGCTGATTTGCGAACGCGCCACCCGCGAATGGGCGATATCACCGACGATGGCAACTCGCAATTTGGTGAAATCCGGCTTGTGACGGCGGATGGTAAAGACGTCGATAAGCGCCTGGCTGGGATGGGCGTGGCGGCCATCGCCGCCATTCATGACACTGATATGCGGGGCCACGTTACGGGCAATAAAGTGCGCCGCCCCACTGCTAGCGTGGCGAATCACAAACATGTCGCAGTGCATCGCCTCCAGTGTGTGCAGGGTGTCCAGCAGGCTCTCGCCCTTGACCGTAGCAGAGCGCCGCAGGTTGATGTTCATGACATCCGCAGAAAGCCTTTTCGCCGCCAGTTCGAAGGTGGTCAGGGTGCGCGTACTGGGCTCAAAAAAAAGGTTAACGATGGTTTTGCCACGTAATAGCGGTACCTTCTTGATCGCCCGCTTGCCCACCGCGGCGAAGGATTCCGCCGTATCCAGAATATCGGTAAGGGTCTCCCGGGAAAGCCCTTCAGTGGTGAGAAAATGACGCAAGCGCCCGGATTCATCCAACTGGCAAAATTGCGATCGGGCCATCAGCACTCCTGAAATTCAAGGCGAAGGGACCCAGGCCCCAACAGTTTAATTTGCTGCCCTGGTGTCAGACTCAGCTTGCGCCCGACCACATCGGCCCGCACCGGCAACTCACGATCGCCTCGGTCCACCAGCGCTACCAGCAACACACTGGCCGGCCGACCATAATCAAAAATCTCGTTGAGCGCAGCGCGCACGGTGCGACCGGTATGCAACACGTCATCCACCAGCACCACATGACGACCATCGATGGAAAAGGGCAGATCCGAGGGCGTGACCTGGGGATGCAAGCCGGACTGGCTGAAATCATCGCGGTAAAAATTGATGTTGAGCACACCCAGCGGCTCGGCAAGTTCCAGTGCACGGTGCAAATGCTCAGCGACCCAGACACCGCCAGTGTGGATGCCTATCATCAGCGGATCCGTACGCGCCAAGGCACTCAACTGCCCCCCCAATTCCGTTGCTAGGGATTTCAACAATGCCGTCGTTTCTGTAGTGTTTATATTCATGCTTCCGCAAACCAGCTTTCAAGAATAATAGTAGCCGCCAAGGGATTATCATCCGCACCCTGCTTGCCCGCGCTGGCCAAGCGGGAACGTGCCTCAAGGGTAGAAAATCGTTCGTCCATCATGTGTGTCGGCAATCCAAAGCGGCCTTCCAACTGATTGCGAAAGCGCCTGGCGCGGCGACTGTTCTCCTGCTCGCCGCCATCTTCTTTTAGCGGCAGCCCTACCACCAGGGTTTCAGGCTTCCAGGTGCTAATCAGAGCCGCGATAGTGTCCCAGTCGGGGCCACCCGTATGATCGCCCGCCACACTTTCTAACGGACTGGCGGTGGCGGTAAGCGCCTGCCCCACGGCAATGCCGATGCGGCTGGTGCTGTAGTCAAAACCGAGTACCACTGCCACACTCACGCGTGACCCACCTCGCTGGAAAGCAGCTCTAGATTGACCCCCAGCAAACGGGCCGCGGCATCCCAGCGCTCCTCAAAAGACATCCCAAAGATAATCGCAGAATCTGCTGGACCACTCAGCCAAGCGTTGTCTGCCAGTTCCTGTTCCAGCTGCCCTGCGCCCCAACCGGCATAACCCAGCGCGACCGCTGAATGCTCTGGCCCTTCGCCTTCTGCCAGCGCCGCAAGAATATCCCGCGAGGTGGCTACGGCAATGCCATCCGCCACTTCCAGCACCGCCTCCCATTTTCCCGGCGGGCTATGCAGTACAAAACCACGCTCCTGTTGCACTGGACCGCCCTGAAGTACCTGCATCTGTGCCACCCGCTGGTCGCAGACTTCGATATCCAGATGCCCCAGCATCTCCCCCAGCCGCAACTCCAGCGGCCGATTGATGACAATCCCCATGGCACCTTCCTCGCTGTGTGCGCATACATAGGTCACGGTGCGAGAAAAATTGGGGTCCGCCAGCGTAGGCATGGCGATAAGGAAGTGATTGAGGAGTTCCATAAGCGATTAGTTTACCGCGGAACCGGGTGCCTTGATCAGCGTGCTGATAAACGGTTGCTGTTGAGAAATTGCCAGGTGCGCTGGATGTGGAGGATATCCGTCTCCTTGCGGATATTGGCAGGGAAGGGGGCAAAGGGGGCAGCCAGACGAACGATACGCAGCGCTGCGTCGTCCAGCACGCGCTGACCGGAAGAGCGGCGCACCTTAATAGAATGGATCCCTCCATCGGGCTTGAGGGCAACGTCCAGCAGCAAATGCCCCGAGAGCTGGCGCCGCCGCGCCTCGTCCGGGTAATTAAGATTCCCAACCCGCTCCACCTTCGAGCGCCAGGCGTCCATATAGGCGGCGTATTTATATTCTCGCGTCTTCGAGGTAATCCATTTCCGTCGCGGCCGATTGGCGTAGGCCGCCAAGCGTTTATCGAGCTCTGCACTGAGGCTCGCAAGCGCCATGCTGCGAGATACCAAGGCGTCCGCACTCACTCGTCGTTGCACCACGGGTGCCGTCTGTTCGGAAGCTGTTTCTACGGGTTTGGGTGCCGGTTTCTTGGTGGGCTTTTTTGCCTGCTCGGTACGCTGAATCTTGTGGTTAGCTTTGCTGGCGCTCAGTACCGCCCTGGGCTGCGAAGCATTACGCTTCGCTGGCCTCGGTTTACTGCGCTTCGGCCCGGGCTTAACCAGCGCCGTGGGTACCGGTGCAGAAGCTACCACCACCGCCCGGGTGCCCACCACAGGGCTCGGCAAAGGCGTCGCGGGGTGCTTCTTCTCAGTGTGTTCGCCACCACCTTCCTGACTCGCCTGAGCCAGAAAGTCCGCCCTCTCCGGGGCCTTCTCACTCTTGCGTGAAACCAGCACGATATCCAGGCTCTGATTCAGAGCCCGCGGTTTGTCCTCGGGCACAAAACCCACCCCCAGCACGATGATGGCATGCGCCACCACGGCGAGAAACAAGGTAAGGCTTAGGCGATCCGCGGTGGTAATGGCGGTCAGCTGCGACACTAAGGAACCTCTGATTTATTCTGGATGAGGTAGATTGTGATTCAAAATGCTCAGCTTTAAGACGCTGCTCACACGTAACAGCTGGCTATTGCGAAGAGCGGCAACGATGAAGATGAGCATTTTGGGCGCAAGATACGAGTTCATGAATAGATCAGGGGCTCCTAAACTAACCACGCTTTGCCAGGCGTGCCTCAATGGATTGCATCAACTGGAGGCCAATATCCAGCCCGTAAAGCGCATCAAGCTCACGGATACAAGTAGGACTGGTGACATTGATCTCAGTAAGGTAATCACCAATGACATCAAGACCGACGAACATCAGCCCCTGATCCCGTAGGCTCGGCCCCACCTCGGCGCAAATCCAGCGGTCTCGCTCGCTCAGCGCTACCCCCACGCCACGCCCACCAGCCGCCAGATTACCTCGGGTTTCACCCTTGGCCGGAACGCGCGCCAAAGCATAATCAACGGGCTCTCCGTCAATGAGCAGAATGCGTTTATCGCCATCACGAATCTCCGGGATGAACTGCTGCGACATGATAAAACGCTGTTCGTTATCGGTCAGGGTTTCCAGAATCACCTGAGTATTAGGATCGCCCTTAGTAATACGGAAGATCGAGGCCCCACCCATGCCGTCCAGGGGTTTAACAATCACATCGCCCGTGTGGGCCAGAAAATCCAGATGGTCGGATTTTTTGCGGCTCACCACCATCGGCGTACAACACTGGGGAAAGGCGGTGGTGGCCAGTTTCTCATTGGTGTCGCGCAGCGCGCGCGGACGATTGACCACCAGACAACCCGCCGCCTCGGCCCGCTCAAGCAGGTAGGTGATATAGATGTATTCCATGTCGAAGGGCGGATCCTTGCGCATCAGGATCACATCCAGATCCGCCAACGCCCCCATTTTCTCCGGGCCCAAGCTATACCAGTCCTGTGCATCATCACGCACTTCCAGTGCCCGCTGACGCGCCATCGCCTGCTCATCCTGCAGATAGAGATCGCCCATCTCCATATACGAGAGCTCCCAGCCCAGCTTCTGAGCCGCCAGCAGCATCGCCAGGCTGCTGTCCTTTTTAACGTTAATGGAACCAATGGGGTCCATTACAATTCCCAAGCGTATTGTCATCGCGTAATTCTCGCGGTTTTCCTCAGGGATGTCATGCCGCAACATTGCATAAATTATCCGGGGAGAGCTCATACACCGTATCAGCGGGCTCCGCTTCCCGGGTTCCGCTCACCCTTCATCCAGGCTACCAGCTGATCCCCCTATATTCCGGCGATTTTTTTTAGCGTTCCGGGCTGGCAGCTAGCCGCAGTGGCAGTTACTCTGACGCACCATGAAAACCCTTCGCATTGCCACCCGCAAAAGCCCGCTCGCCCTCTGGCAGGCGGAAAAAGTCGCCCGTGATCTGAGCGCCGCACACCCCGATCTCCAGTGCGAGCTGGTACCCATGAGCACCAGTGGCGACCGCTTTCTGGATCAGCCGCTGGCCGACATCGGCGGTAAAGGCCTGTTCGTAAAGGAACTGGAACAGGCGCTACTCGATGGCCGCGCCGACATCGCCGTGCACTCAATGAAGGACGTCACCACAGCGCTGCCAGACGGCCTTCACATCGCAGTCATCCTGCCGCGGGAGGATCCGCGGGATGCCTTTGTGTCACCTGAATTTTCTAATCTCGCAGAGCTGCCCAAGGGCGCGCGGGTAGGTACCTCCAGCCTGCGGCGTGGTTGTCAGCTATTAGCCACCCGCCCGGATCTGCGCCTCGTTCCCCTACGCGGCAACGTCAATACCCGGCTGGCAAAACTCGATGCTGGCGAATGTGAGGCTGCGATCCTTGCCACTGCGGGTCTGGTACGCCTCGGTATGGCAGAGCGCATCCGTGAGCGCATTGATCCTGATGTTGTACTCCCGGCCATTGCCCAGGGGGCACTGGGCATCGAATGCCGCCAGCAGGACGCACTTATCGAACCCCTGATTGCCCCCTTGAATGATCCGGATAGTGCACTGCGCACCCGCGTAGAACGTGATTTCAATGCCGCTCTTGGCGGTGGCTGCCACGTACCCGTGGCGGGCTACGCGGAGCTCACTTCAGCCGGGCTATACCTGCGCGGCTTGGTGGGGTCTCCCGACGGCCGCCAAATGCTACGGGCAAAAATGCGAGACAGCGTAACCACCGCCAATACCCTAGGCACGCAACTCGCCGAGAATCTGCTGGCTCAGGGTGCCGGGGAGATCTTGAAAGAATTTCATCAGGATGCCAGCACCTAGATCGCTCCCCCTAGCTGGCCTTGGGGTCCTCCTGACCCGCCCAAGTGGGCAGATCGAGGGGCTGGCTCAGTGTGTGGAACAGACTGGTGGCAAAGTGTTGCGCTTCCCAGTCATTGAAATCAGTGCGCCCGCGGATACTGCCGTGGCACACCAACAACTACAGGAAGCCGCCCGCGCCGACGCAACTATCTTTCTCAGCGCCAATGCCGTGGACTGGGCCATGAAACGGGTTCCAGCCGAACATTTCTCCGCCCCACTCATGGCCATCGGAGCGGCAACTGCCCGGGCCTTGGCCCGCCACGGATTACCAACAGCACTGCAACCAGAGCAGGCCTATACCAGCGAGGCACTACTGGAATTACCGCAACTGCAGGTAGACGCGCTCGTCGGAAAACGTATGCTTATCGTCAGGGGAGAGGGCGGCCGGCCACTGCTGATGGAAACCCTGAAAAGCCGGGGTGCTCAGGTCGAAGTCGCTGAGGTATACCGGCGAATTCGGCCATCGGCAGATAGCGGCGTACTGCTACGGGCATGGAACGCCGATAAAATAGATGTGGCCGTGCTTAACAGCGGTGAGGCCCTGCGTAACCTCTACCATCTGGCCGGTGAAAAGGGGCGGGCACAACTCCAGAGTACGCCGCTGGTGGTGGTCAGCGAGCGCATTGCGGCACTGGCGAAAACTTTGGGGGCCAGCATCGAGCCCGTGCTAGCTGCCCGAGCCGATAACCATGCGGTAGTGGATGCCCTGATTAAATGGCACCTAGGAAAGAGGAATCATGATGGCGACGGAAAACCCGGCAACAGAGGCAGACCAGGAGCTTGAAGAGGCGCTCATGGGGGTGGCCGCAGATGCAGAGGTAGAGGAAGCCGAGCAGGAGTCCCACGAAAAACACGCCCGTCGATTTCCCTGGTTAATTATCATATTTATCCTGCTGCTACTTGTAGGCCTCGGCCTAGGTGGTGCGGGCTATTTAGGCTGGCAGTGGCTGGAGCAGGAAAAACAGGCGCTGGTGGACAACCAAAGCCGGGTGGCCGCTCAGCTTAAAAGCCTTGAAAGCAGCCTGACTGAAGCGGAGGCCCGAGCCCAGTCTGGCGCCGGCGGGGTTGATAAACGTCTGCAACGAGCCGAGATGCTGATCCAGGAATTGCGCGGCAACCCCGCCCGCGCCAATGCCATCAGTTCACCCCTGATAGAAGTGGAATCACTATTGCTAGCGGCCAATCATTGGCTGCGCGTCAACGCGGATATCGAGCAGACGGTGGGCCTGCTGACGGCCGCGGATAACAAGCTTTCCAGCGCCGGCAGCTCAGACTACACCCCGTTACGCGAAGCCATTGCCGCGGAATTGGCTAGCCTGCAGACCCTGCCACGCAGTGATCGTACAGGGCTAGCACACCGCTTGGCAGAATTGGCCAGCCAGATTGATAGGTTGCC
The DNA here is from genome assembly GCA_021773645.1 of Gammaproteobacteria bacterium. Classification (GTDB taxonomy): domain Bacteria; phylum Pseudomonadota; class Gammaproteobacteria; order HK1; family HK1; genus JAJFJV01. The sequence continues at coordinate 64,058 of JAJFJU010000003.1, read as the reverse complement.
ACTAGCCGATGCCCCGACCCCAACTCGTGCCGATACGATTTCTCCCGTTGCTGTAACAGCCAACGGATCCGAGACCGCTGGCTGGCGCAACGTACTCCAGGCCATCGGGCGGGATCTGCGCTCACTGGTCAGCATCCATCGGCTAGACCATGCGGGCACCCCTCTGTTAGCCCCCGAAGAAGCCTGGTTCCTGCGCCAGAATATTCGCCTGCAACTACAAAGTGCTCGCCTCGCGGTACTTGATCGAGATAGCCAAAGCTTTGCCAGCAGCCTGCGCTCGGCAAGTAGTTGGTTAGAGCAATACTTCAATACCACCAGCCCGACAGTAGCGACCATGCTGGAAAATCTGCTGGATATGGAGAAGACCATCCTGGCTCCCGTCTTACCGAATATCTCCGGCTCACTACAGCTGGTTCGCAACCTTAATCGGGAAGTTAAGCCGTGAGGACTCTATTACTCGTCCTGGCGCTGTTGATAGCCGCCGTCGCACTCACCCCACAGGTACTGGATGATCCCGGCTACGTCACCCTCGGTTATGGCCAATGGGTGGCACAAAGTAGCCTGGTGGTCTTCACCCTGTTGCTGTGTTTTGGATTTTTCCTGCTATATCTACTATTTCGCCTGCTCGGCGGCATCGGGCGCTCCCCGTCACGCCTGCGCGGCTGGCACCGCAAGCGACGCACCGATGACGCCCGCCTGGGTCTGGCGCGGGGTCTGTTTGCGCTCACTGAGGGCCGTTATTCGGATGCCGAAGGCCTGCTGGATCGGAGCGCTGAAGAAGGCGATTTACCTGCCCTAAATTATGTTAATGCAGCACGCGCGGCCCAACGCATCACTGCCTTCAAGCGCCGGGACCGCTACCTGGAGCTGGCACGGAACAATCAGCACAGCGGCCAAATCATGGCCGATCTCACGGCCGCAGAGCTACATCTGAAATCGGGGGAAGACGATCAGGCCAAGGCCCTGTTGGCTCCGCTATTAGCCCAGAAAGCGGTGCGCCCAAAGACGCTTGAGCTGATGATGGATGCCCTGCTGGCAACGTGCGACTGGGCCGGCCTGGCAGCGCTATTACCCACCCTGAAGCGCCGCCAAATTCTGGACCGAAAAGCCGCTCGCTCACTGGAAGAACAAATACGCTGCGGCTTGTTGCTGGTGACTGCGCTAAATGACAATCCCGCTGAGTTGACAAGCAGCTGGCAGGCCATTCCAAAAGACCAGCAGCGATGGCCACGGGTGCTACACAGCTACGCGGCGCTTTGCCTTGCTGCAGATAGCAACAGCGACCTTGAGAAGCTTTTGTACGATGCGATCGAGCGGCACTGGAGCGAGCAGCTAGTCTATCTCTACGGACTGCTCGAAGCTGGCGACAATCCCCGCCGATTGGGCCGCATTGAGCAATGGCAGGAAAAACAGCCTGAAAATGCCATCCTGCTGCTGTCCGCTGGCCGCTTGTGCCTACGCGCCCAGCTCTGGGGCAAGGCAGAGGCCAACCTCGAATCCAGCCTAGCCCTTGGACCGCTGCCGGAAACCTGCCACTTGCTGACTCAGCTGTTGCTCGAACAACAGCAACCCGAACGCGCCATGGAAATGGCGCAGCGTGGCCTGGAGCTGGCCACAGAACAACCGCTTAGCGCCCAAGCGGCGGAAATGATCGCATCGGCCATAGCCTTGTTGCCGGCCGAACTGCGTGAGCATCCTCAATTGAATCAACGTTTCCGTTATCTGGCGGCTACGGGCAGTGATTCACTCCATGGTGAGCCATGAGCGCTGAAACACCGCTACCCGTGGCCAACACCCGGGTCCAGCGGGATATCAATATCGTCAACAAACTGGGCCTGCACGCGCGTGCAGCCGCCAAACTGGTCACCTTGGCCAGCAGTTTTGATAGCAATATTGTCATTAGCAAAGACAATCGCAAGGCCGATGCAAAAAGCATTATGAGCATCATGATGCTCGCCGCGTCCAAGGGCATGGTGATTCAGATCGAGGCCCAGGGAAAGGATGCCGAAGAGGCTGTTTCCCAAATCAGGACACTGTTTGGTAATCGCTTTGGAGAACCCGAATGAGCATAACCATTCAAGGCATAGGCGCCTCCAAGGGAATCTCCATCGGCATGGTGCATATTATCGATGCCGGCCAGATCGATATTGATGAATACACCATTCCCGACGCTCAGATAGACGATGAAATTCAACGCCTGGACGAGGCCCTGTCCCTGGCGCGTGCCCAGCTACGCGCCATCCGCGCCAAGACTCCGAGCAACTTCGGCGCCGATGTCACCAACTTCATCAACGTTCACCTGCTGATGCTTGAAGATACGGTGCTTACCGAAGTGCCCAAGGATTTGATCCGTGAACGTCTTTGCAATGCCGAATGGGCACTCAAGCTCCAGCGCGATGCCGTGGTCAGCATTTTTGAGGCCATGGATGACCCCTATCTGCGCACTCGTAAGGATGATGTCGATAATGTGGTCAACCGGGTGCAATGGATACTCCGGCACGTGGAACGATCGGATCAGGCCGCTGCCGAGCATCATCTTGAGGGAAAAATTGTTTTTGCCGATGATCTCAGTCCGGCAGATGCGGTACTGATGCGCCATCAGGGGGTGATTGGCTTCCTAACCGCCCATGGTGGGCCCAACTCCCACACCGCCATCCTGGCCCGCAGCCTGCGTATTCCGGTCGTTGCAGGCCTGCATAACGCACGTTCCTATCTACGCGACGGCGAAGAAGTGATTATTGATGGTCGCCAGGGCGCTCTGTTGCTGGATCCCACCAAGGAGATTCTTGAGCACTATCGTGAACTCCAGCGCTTCATCGCTCACCATCACAGTGCACGGCAGCGCTTGCGCACGCTACCGACCACCTCGGCCGACGGTGAACGCATTATCCTGCAAGGCAATATCGAATTACCCGCTGACGCTACCGCAGCCACCGAGGTACATGCCGACGGCGTCGGCCTCTACCGCACCGAATTTCTCTTCATGAACCGTGATACGCCGCCCGATGAAGAGGAGCAGTATGAGACCTACCGCCATGTACTGGCAGCCATGCAAGGCGCCCCAGTCACCATCCGCACTCTGGATCTTGGTGCCGACAAACAGGTGGATGGCGGACGCCCCGGTGCACCCATGAGCGCCAATCCGGCCCTGGGCTTGCGCGCCATCCGTCTGTGCCTGCAAGAGGCGGAAATCTTTCGCCCACAACTACGCGCCATCCTGCGTGCTGCCGTCCATGGGCCCATGCGTATCATGTTGCCCATGCTCTCCGCGGTGCAGGAGTTTCACCAGGCACGGGATATTCTCAACGGCTGTCGTCAGGAACTAGAGCGTGAGGGAATTGCTTTTGCCGAGGACATTCCTATCGGTGGCATGATCGAGGTACCCGCAGCGGCGGTATGCGCCGATCTGTTTGCCCGTGAACTCGATTTTCTTTCCATCGGCACCAACGATCTCATTCAGTACACCATCGCCATAGACCGTGTCGACGATGAGGTGAACTACCTTTATGACCCCCTGCATCCCGCGGTGCTCAGGCTAATACAAACCACTATCCGCGCGGGTCAGCACGCCGGCATACCTGTAGCCATGTGTGGTGAAATGGCGGGTGACGCCCGTTACACCAGACTACTGCTCGGTCTCGGACTAAAGGAATTTAGTGTCCACCCCAACGCCCTGCTGGAAATTAAGCAGGTGATCAGCGAAAGCCATATCGGCACGCTCAAACAATTTGCCGCGCGGATGATGCGCACCATCAACACCAACAACCGCATAGCGCTGCTGCAAGCCATCAACGCAAACACCAGCGCCGCCCTGAGCGGCTAGCATCACGCATGTATCACTGCCACGACACCGTCAGCAGCCAGGAACTCCTGGAACAATTGGATGATGCGCTGGAGCAGCGCGCCTACCCCAAGGTAAAGGAACTGCTGGCGCTGCTGCACCCAGCGGAGATCGCCCAACTGCTGGAGTCGCTCCCTCCCAAAGAGCGTGAGGTAGCCTGGGAGCAGCTCAATGAAGAACAGCATACCGAGGTACTCAGCTATGCCGAGGATGAGGTGCGCTCGGTGCGCCTGGCGCAAATGGAGCCAGAAGAGCTGGTGGCCGCGGCGGAGGATCTGGAGCCAGACGATGCGGTAGATTTACTCCAGGATCTGCCCGAGCCCATGGTGGACGAGGTCCTGCGTGCCATGGACCAGCAGCAACGGGCGCGCATTGAGGCGGTATTGGTCTATCCGGAGGATACTGCCGGCGGCCTGATGAATCTCGATGTCCTCACCGTGCGCAAGGACGTCGACCTGGAAACCGTCATCCGCTATCTGCGCGCCCAGGGCGAAATACCCCCACGCACCGATCGCCTGTTTGTAGTGGATCGCAATAATCACTATGAAGGCACTCTGCGCCTCGCTAATTTGATCACACTGGAGCCGGATTGCTCAGTAGCAGAGGCGATGGAAACAGATCGCAAAGGCATTGCTGCCACCCTGCCAGAACGCGAGGTGGCGTTGCTATTTGAACAGCGGGATCTCATCTCCGCTCCGGTAGTGGATGAAAACGGATTACTGCTCGGACGGATCACCGTAGATGATGTCATGGACGTCATCCGCGAGGAGGGCGAACACTCGGTCATGAGCATGGCGGGTCTGGATGACCAGGACGACATCTTCGCCCCGGTATTGGTGACCTCCAAACGGCGGATGCTGTGGCTCGGGGTCAATCTTGCCACCGCGTTGCTGGCCTCGTGGGTCATTGGCCTGTTCGAGGCCACCATTCAAGAGGTGGTGGCGCTGGCCATCCTGATGCCCATCGTCGCCAGCATGGGTGGAATCGCCGGTACCCAGACCCTGACCATCGTTATTCGCGGTATGGCGCTGGGTAATGTAGGTCAGAGCAATGCCGGCTGGCTGCTCTACCGGGAACTCATGGTAGGCCTGATTAACAGCCTGTTCTGGGCCATTGTCATCGCCGTGATCGCAACGCTATGGTTCGGAAGTATGAAGCTTGGAATCGTGGTGGGTGCCGCACTGATCATCAATCAAATCGTCGCCGCCGTGGCCGGAGCCATCATCCCGCTGGCCCTGCACCGCCTGTCCATCGACCCGGCACTGGCCGGTGGCGTGGTGCTCACCACGATTACCGATGTCATCGGCTTCATGGCCTTTCTCGGCCTCGGCGCAATGTTTCTCGTTGCTTAGAAGCCTGTCCGACCAAATCTGACGATATCTACCTGGGCTTGTTATAAGCTTTTTGGTTTATAGCCGTAATATATTTTTGAATCATTTGGGCCGAGATTATTTATGCTGTGTACGGCCCCGGCTGGAATAAAAGCTTCAACTTCACCGGCTTGCATAAACGTCTTGTCACCAATTTTAAATTCATATGTCCCTTTCTCCATTAGAACCAGCTCGTCTTTATCATCGTGGACGGCTTCGCTAACTCCATCACCAGCCTTAATAGTTCCAATCCCAAATGAAAAACCTCGAGCAGCCCAATCTTTCTCTAGCTCATCGATGTTCATGACTTTTGGTTCCGCATGAGCGCCTTTCATCAGCCTGCTAGTCGCGATGCTTAAGCTGCATACCTTTCATGAAATAACGTAACACTTGATCTTTACACTCACGATAGTGCTTGTGATTAGGCCTACGGAAAAAAGCGCTGAGTTCATGCTTGCTGATGCTCAAGCCCCCCAACGCCAACAGCGCTAGCACCTCTTCCGCCTTCAGGTTTAAGGCAATCTTCAGCTTCATGAAAACAATATTGTTATTCAAGCGCTGCTCGGGCTCTGGTTGCGGCCCGTCTTTCTTGCCACGCTTATCATTAATTAAACCATTGAGGAAAATCGCCAGCTGAGTATCGCTACAGGCCTTATAGGCGGGGTCATCATCCTTTTTCAGCCAATCACTGACTTGCCCACGGCTCACCTCATGGTCAGCCAGCGCAAATATTGCCATCATTTTTGCGTCATCAAAATCGAAGGTATAGCGGACACGGCGCAAGATATCGTTATTGTTCATTTCTTGTTTCCAGCCAGTTGAATACGACACTTCTCTCCCGAAAACTCGATGATGTCTCCGGAAACAATCTTCTTTCGTTTTCTCGTTTCCACCTCGCCATTAACCAAAACCTGACCATCGGCAATGAGCGCCTTTGCCTCGCCGCCACTGGAGGCCATCCCCTCAAACTTGAGGATTTTATAGAGCTCAACCGGCTCCTTCGAAACTTCAACTGCTCTCATGCTGGATTTCCTTAGGAATAAACGCGGCAGGTTATCGGAGGCCCATCCAGACAGCAACGCCGAACAGCATGCTGCCATATACCCGACCCTGGGTTTTGACCGCAGTCTCCGATCCCAACAGCTGGCGTATTGCAGCGCCCCCCAGAATCCAGATATTGTTGCTGGCCAAGGTGAGAACACCCAGCGCAAAGGCAAGTACAAGAATAGTCTGCCAGCGCCCTTCCTGCTGGCCGGCAAACTGCGAAAACATCAACATCGGAATCATCAGGAATTTGAAATTGAAAAATTCAAGGATGCAGCCATCCAGAAAATCGGGTGCTTCAAGCGCTTCCGCAACAGAGGCACTCGCACAAAAAAATTTGTAGGCAAGGTAGAGCATGTATGCGCAACCCGCATATTTGAATCCATTCTGCAGGGCCGGATAGCGCAACAGTAATGCCCCCATGCCGGCACCGATCGTCAAGCTTTGTAGGATGCACACCAGATTGGTGCCGAGCAGCAATGGCACGGTCCGCCTGAAACCAACCGCAGCGCCGGAGGATGCAAACAGAGTATTTGCCGGGCCCGGGCTAAAGCTCAATGGCAACAGCATTAGCAACCATGCCAATACGGACGCCACGGTCACGGCACTATAAATACATGTATCCGGCCAGGCCCATGGGCGCCGATCTGTAGCGTCTGCTCCACGTCAGCGGTGCGCGATGGCCCGGTGATCAGATGAATACCGCGAGGGGGTTCAGTCCCCTCACGCCGTAGCAGCGCCCACACATCCTCTTGATAACGCAGCATGCGTGTCGCAGATACCAGCACCAGATTGCAGGCCGGCAGAAAATTGAGAGTAGCCGGCATAAATGACGAAGTGCGCATTACCAGGCTGCCGGTTTCAGCCACCGCTACCCACGCCTCGGTGACCGCAACGCTATCTTCATCCTGGGGAACGCCGTTTCGGACCGTAAGGCGCGACGGCCAATGCAGCTGATTCAGGATCTCACCACCGCCACGAACCACTTCAAAGCCCAATTCATGACGCTTGAGATAACGCGCCACCGCCGCAGGCACGCCCTTGCTATCAGTCAACCGGGAACAGCTGCCACCCGCCGCCCGCCAGCGTGTAATGAAGTGCTCCTCAAGTGCCGCACCCAGTGCAGGCCGAGGATGTCCCGGGCAATGCTGCAAGCGCGCCTCAAGCCCACCGGCCACGCTGCCCTGAAGCGGGGCAGAGCGTTTTAGCGAGCTGCGAATACTGGCGAGGATCGCCTTGCGGGATGCGCTCATGATTTGTGCTCCGAAGATCTTTTCCGCCAAAGATGCTGAAAACTGCCTCCCTCCGGCACCGGACAGGCCCGCGCCTCCAATAACGCACCCAGACCCGGCAGGAAGCGAATCATGCCGCTACGACACACCCAACGCAGTATCGGCGCCGCCCATCTGCTGAGCCAATGATAGAGGCGTGGATGACGAGCGGTGTAGCTCCAGAGCTTTAGTAACCAACGATCCCGACGTGAACCCAGACCTTCCATCTGCCCCTCCTCGCGGAGTTTGCGCAACAACTCTGGCAGCGGAATGCCGACCGGGCAGACCTCGGCACAATGTCCGTTCAGAGTGCAGGCATTGGGCAGATGCACGGTCTCGGTCAAGCCCAACAATAGGCTACTCAGCACCGCCCCCATGGGCCCGGGATAAACCCAACCATAGGCATGCCCACCGAGCGAGCTGTATACCGGACAGTGGTTGAGGCAGGCACCACAGCGGATGCAGCGCAGCATTTCGGCATAGTCACCACCCAACATCCGCGAGCGCCCGTTGTCCAGAAGCACCACGTGCATCGCTATTGGACCATCGGAATCGTCGCTGCGCTTCGGGCCCGTGTAGAAGCTGGTATAGCTCGTGATCGGCTGCCCGGTAGCACTGCGCGCCAACACCCTCAACAAGGTCGTGGCATCGTCAAGCGTTGGCACCACCTTCTCAATAGTGGTGAGCACGATATGGGTATCGGGCAGGCTGCTGCTAAGGTCACCATTGCCCTCATTGGTTACCAACACCATAGAACCAGTCTCGGCCACCAGAAAATTTGCCCCGGTAATGCCTACGTCGGCTTGCAGAAAGGCCCGCCGCAATACTTTCCGCGCACGCGCCACGATCTCCGGGATACCGGTAACCACTTCCTTATAACCAAGCTTTTCGTGGGCACGGGCAAACAGGCTGGAGATCTCGGCCCGGGTCTTGTGCACCGCCGGGGCGATAATGTGGCTCGGGGTCTCCTTCGCGAGCTGGATGATGTACTCGCCGAGGTCGGTTTCCATCACCTTCAGATCTGCCGCCTCCAGGGCATCATTAATGGCGATTTCCTCGCCCACCATAGTCTTGCCCTTGATCACCTTTTTGGCATCCACCTCGCGGCAGATATTAGTGATGATCTGCCGCGCCTCGGCCGCATCCCGTGCCCAATGCACCTGGGTGCCACAGGCCTCGGATCGCTCAGTAAAACGCTCCAAATAGAAGTCCAGATGAGCTAGAGAATGGGCGCGGATATCGCTGGCGGCAGCGCGAATAGCAGGATATTCAGGCAAGGCTTCCAGTGCCTTGCGCCGCTTGCCCACAAAACCACCCCGAGCCTTGCGCATAGCCGCCTGCAGCTGCTCATTCGCAAGCGCCGCCGCGGCACGCTGTGGGAAATCGTGGGCCGACGGCTTCACGAGGTGGACTCCGAATCGCTGATAGAAGGTACATCAGTCATACCGGCAAGTACCTCTGCCAGATGATAGACCTGAATTTTACTGCCAAGGCGCTTCAGCCGACCCGCGATATTGAGCAAACAACCCAGTTCCCCAGCCACCACCGTGTCGGCGCCACTGGCAATGAGATTTTTTGCCTTGTCATCCGCCAATCGCACGGAAATATCTGGATATTTCACACAAAAGGTGCCGCCAAAACCACAACAGCTCTCTCCATCCACAACCTCACACAACTTCAGCCCGGAGAGACCGGCTAGCAGCTGACGCGGCTGGTCCCGAACCTGAAGCTCACGCAAACCCGAACAACCATCGTGATAGGCCACCTTGCCTGCGTAGTCGCCACTGCCAGCCTCAACACCACAAATCTCCACCAGAAAACTCGAAAGCTCCCAGCAACGTTCCGCAAAAGCATTCGCCTTGGCCTGCTCGTGGGCATCCATGGTGAAAAGGCGGGGATAGTGCAGGCGCATCATGGCCGCGCAAGAGCCCGAGGGCGCAACCACATAATTACAATCAGCAAAGGCCGTCATTACCTGGCGGGCAATAGCCCGTGCATCACGGCTATGGCCATTGTTATAGGCCGGTTGCCCACAACAAGTCTGGGCCTCTGGTACCACCACCTCGCAACCCGCCTGCTCCAGCAACTCGATAGCAGAAAAGGCCACATTGGGACGGAACAGATCCGCCAGACAAGTGACAAACAACCCAACCTTCGGCATACGAAGCCCCTTACCAAATTAATTAACCAACATTCTAAGTCGTAATTAACTGCCTGTAACAATATATGTCGTGGAGTGACCGTCTATTTTCTCAGACTGTTCCGACAAACATTCCACCGAAGCCGCGATGCCGGTATCCTTGGCGACTTCATCTATTTGGGAGCCAGCTGATGGCCCAGCGCAAGGCAACGGTAAAACGCGATACCAAGGAAACCCGCATCCAGATCAGTGTCGATCTTGATGGGCAGGGCGATGCCCGTATACAGACGGGGGTCCCCTTTCTCGAACACATGCTCGACCAAGTGGCGCGTCATGGCCTGGTGGATCTGGATATCAAGGCCGACGGTGATCTGGAAATCGATGCCCACCACACAGTGGAGGATATCGGTATTGTGCTGGGACAAGCGATGGCCGAGGCGCTGGGCGACAAACGTGGCATCACCCGCTACGGACACGCCTATGTGCCACTGGATGAGGCCCTGTCACGGGTAGTGATGGACTGGTCGGGACGGGCCGGGCTGATTTACCACGTGCAATACCCACGTGCCCGCATCGGCGACTTTGACGTGGATCTTATTCACGAGTTCTTTCAGGGCTTCGTGAACGCCGCGGGCGTCACCCTGCACGTGGAAAATCTCTACGGCGATAACGCCCACCACATCGCGGAAACGGTGTTCAAGGCCTGGGGCCGGGCACTGCGGATGGCCTCTGCGCCGGATTCACGGATGGCAGACCGTCTACCTTCCACCAAAGAAAAGCTCTGAGAGCAGGTACACGCTGGTGGAATGTATTGCAGTCGTAGACTACGGCATGGGCAACCTGCGCTCGGTGTCCAAGGCGCTGGAGCACGTGGCCACCCCTGATCAGCAGGTGGTGGTCACGGCCTCTGCTGAGGTACTGGGCAATGCCGATCGCGTGGTCTTTCCGGGGCAGGGTGCAATCCGCCACTGCATGGCGGAAATCCATCGCCTTGGGCTTCATGACGCACTGATGGAAGCACTCGCCAACAAACCTTTCCTCGGTATCTGCATCGGCCAGCAGGCCCTGCTGGAAAACAGCGAAGAAGATGCAGATACCCACGGTTTAGGGGTTTTTCACGGCACGGTGAAACGTTTTCCCGACGGCATGAAAGATCCGATCAACGGCGAACGCCTGAAGATTCCGCATATGGGCTGGAACGAGGTCCGCCATGATGGCACCCATCCGCTGTGGAAGGATATCGCCGATGGTGAGCGCTTTTACTTCGTGCACAGCTACTACGTGGCACCGGAAGACCCTGCGGTCATTCTGGGCAGCACCCACTATGGACTGGAATTTGCCTCGGCCGTAGCACGGGACAATCTGTTCGCCATGCAATTTCACCCGGAAAAAAGCCAACACGCCGGACTTGCCCTGCTGGGAAATTTCCTGCGCTGGCAGGTGACATGAACCCGGCTCACCGGGCCGCCCTGAAGCTGCATGGCACCAGAATAATCCTGTTACTTTTCGCGCTCCTTGGCTGCCCAGCCATCGCCACCGCGCAGCAAGCGCCGACAGAATCCGTCCCCGATAGCGACGCGGCAAAAACTGCCTATATCCCCGTACGAATCAAGGTGATCATCAAAAACGGCTCCAGCTTTCGCAAGATGCTGACCGTCTACGACAACAACTGCCGGCGCCATCTGCTCACTTCAAAACGCTTCAAGGCCTGGGGTAGTGAAACGGTGACGGCCTGCACAAATAACAAGGGCCTCGCCAATATCTCTGTGGATCGCCTGGGCTTGGGTAAAAAGCACTTCCGGCAAATAAAGCGCCTGGCAGTTATTCAGTACTAACTTAGTTAGCGTTCCCGAATGCTCTCGCTTTTGTAGCGTAGTAATGGCGCCAGCAGATATTCGATAATCCGGCGCTTGCCGATTTTTGCCTCGACACTCACGCGCATGCCCGGTGACAGATTGACCTCTTTGCCCTCTACACGAATGGTAGTCCGGTCCATCGCCACTTGGGCGCTGTAAATCAAGCCATCCTCTTCGCTGCTGATAGCATCATCAGAAAGTGACACGATGCGGCCATCGATGGTGCCGTATTTGGTAAATGGAAAGGCCTCAATCTTGATCTCCGCAGTCTGCCCCTCCTTTACAAAACCAATGTCCTTGTTTTGCACCCAGGCCTCAACCTGGAGGCTGCGGCCCTCCGGCACGATTTGCATCAATTGCTGTGCAGGGGTCACCACTCCACCAATGGTATAGACGCTCAATTGCTTGACCACACCAGCCACCGGTGCCCGCAGCTGCTGGCGGATGTTTCTTTGTTCGGCCTTTTGCAATTCCTCCCGATTCACCATGAGGCGCACCTCCACCTCGGCCAATGCCTGCAACCAGCGGGAACGGCTGTTGGCCTTGAGCGTAGTCTTGCGCTCATTCAGCGATGCGATGCCCGCGCTGTTAGCGATCAACAATTTGCGTTGTATCTCACGTTCCCGTGTCTGTTGCACACGCAGTTGCTCCAGCTCCAACCATTGGGTGCGGGACACCATATTTTTTTTCAGCAGCTTTTTAAGAGATACCGCACGCTCTGAGATCAGGGGAATGGTCGCATTGAGTTGTGAAATACGGGCTCGGGTGGCGGCCCTCTCTGCCTGCTTTTGTTTGATCTGATGACGAATTTCATCGAGGCGAGATTGATAATCAAGCCACTCGGATGCAATTCTTTGATGTAGTAACGAAGCACCCGTTTTTTCCGCTACTACCCCATTCTCCAGCGCCTGAAGCAAAGCGCGTAGCCGAAGTTGATCCCGGAGCGTAGCCTGTTGTTCCGCGATCAGCCGATCCCGGTCCGCACGGGTTGCCGTGGCATCCAGTTCGATCAACACATCACCCTGCTTAACCCGCACATCTTCGCTGACATGAATAGCCGTAATGACACTGGTCTCCAGCGGCTGTATCAGCTTGATTCTAGTAGTGGGCAGGATCTTGCCTTGCGCGACCGCGACGATATCCACTTCACCGATGACTGCCCATGCGAAGGCCACGACAAAAAAGATCATAACCGACCACAAAATAATGCGGCCTACGGGCGAGGGGGGCGTCTGCTGAATTTCCAGTGCGGCCGGCAGAAACTGCAGGGCCTCGCTGTTACTCTTCCGGCTGAAAAAGAATCGTGCCATTAGCCAACCTGATGCGCATACAACTCGGCATAACGACCCTGCTGTTTTCTCAACTCATCGGGATGGCCCTGCTCTACAATCCGTCCCTGCTCCAGCACGATGAGATGATCGGCCTGGCGCACCGCACTCAGGCGATGAGCAATGATGAATACGGTTCGGCCCTTGCAGATATGGCGCATATTTTTCTGGATGATGCATTCCGATTCGTAGTCCAGCGCCGAGGTTGCCTCATCGAAGATTAAAATTCTGGGATCGCCCACCAGGGCACGTGCGATGGCAAGGCGTTGACGCTGTCCACCAGAGAGATTGCAGCCATGTTCCCCCACCAGCATGTCGTAGCCATCGGCTAATTCAAGGATAAATTCATGCGCGCCAGACAAGGTGGCCGCGTGTGTAACCGCCTCCATGGGCATGGCCGGATCGCTAATGGCAATGTTTTCACGGATCGAGCGATTGAATAGAAAGTTCTCCTGCAACACCACGCCGAGGCTACGCCGCAGCCACACCGGGTCGACCATGGACAGATCGACGCCATCCACCAGCACCCGCCCGGACTCCGGCACGTGCAGCCGCTGGATTAGCTTGGTAAGCGTGCTTTTTCCAGAACCGGATCGGCCGACGATACCGATGACTTGCCCAGGAGAAATATCGATGCTGATATCGTGCAGAATCTGAGGACCATCGGGACGATAGCGGAAGCTCACATGCTTGAAGGTGATGCGACCCCGGAGCTTGGGCAAAGAACTTCGCGTGGGGCTATGAGCAGGTTCCCGTTGGGCATTAAGTATATCGCCGAGCCGTTGCACCGAGATGCCGGCCTGTTGAAACTCCTGCCATAGCTGCACAATCTTCAAGATCGGACCGCTGACGCGGGCGGCCAGCATATTAAAAGCGACCAGCTGCCCGACACTCAAATCTCCCTCCATCACTTGCCTGGCGCCAACCCACAGGATCAGGGCAATCGTCACCTTGTTGATGAATGAGGCGATCTGTCCGGCGATGTTTCCTAGGTTTGTCGCCTTGAAGCCGGCACTGACATAGGCCGCCAGCTGTTCCTCCCAACGGCGCTGATTCTGTGGCTCGATGGCAGCCGCCTTGATGGTCTCGATGCCATGGATGGACTCCACCAGAAAAGCCTGATTCTCTGCACCGCGATTAAATTTCTCATGTAGGCGTGCGCGCAGCACCGGAGTAATAAGGGCTGACAACAGTACATAAAGCGGAATGGCACCAATCACCACCCAGGTGAGCAACGGACTGTAGAAATACATCACGGTGAGAAACACGAAGATGAAAAACAGATCGATCACCGACATCATGGCCGAGCCAGTGAGGAAATTTCGGATACTTTCCAACTCACGAACGCGGGCCACGGTATCTCCCACCCGCCGCGATTCGAAATAGCTGATGGGCAAGGCCATCAAGTGACCAAACAATCGCGCTCCGAGCATCACGTCAATGCGATTGGAGGTGTGAGCGAATACATAACTGCGCAGGCCGGTTAGGAGCACCTCAAAGAAGGCGATCACCAGCAAGCCAACGGCCAATACATCCAGGGTGGTCAAACCACGATGTACCAATACTTTGTCGATAATCACCTGAAAAAACAGCGGTGTTACCAGGGCAAACAACTGCACAAAAAAAGAAGCCAGCAAAACTTCTGCAAACAGCTTTTTATATTTCAGGATGGCGGGAATAAACCAGGAGAAATCAAAGCGCCTAAAGTTATCCAGCAGCTCGGCACGACGGGTAACGAGGATCAGCTCACCACACCAGTTTTTTTCAAACTGCTCCCGATCAATGCTTAGCGGACGCCGCCCCTGTGGATCCTGAATTAGCAGCTTATCTTCCGCCAAGCGGGCAATAATAAAAAAATGTCCATCTGTATGACGGGCCATCACCGGCAGCGGGGTATTTTGCAAACGTTTCCAGTCACTGCGAACCCGACGCGCCTTCAGCTTGAGCCAACGGGCTGCCAGCAGAATATCCGCAATCTCGAAAGACTTTCCACTCACACCAAACTGGTGTTGGAGTTGCCCGGGGTCAACTGCCACCTGATGCAAACGCGCGAGTATGGTCAGACAAACGAGGCCCGTATCGATAGCATTCGACACAGTGTTATCCATTTTTTTTTGAACTGCTTCCATGCGGTTCGCTATTTTTTTGGAATTTTCTAGATTGGCTGCCAACTCGCGGCAATTACACTCTGAACCTCATCACGAAGTTCCGGCGGTGGACTAAGTGCCCCAGAGGGCGTTGGTACAAAGCTCGCCATGGCACTGACCAATTTTGCCACCTGTGCTTCCAGTAATATCTGGCCATCACTGCTAACAAAGGAATCTATGGATGTTGGGCGCCGATTACCATACCAATGGTCCATGGTAATGCGCTCATTGCCTCCCAATACACCAATATTCAGATCCTGATGTTCCCGCCAGAACCATAGATCATCGGCAGCTATTCCCTCACCGAAAAGCAACTGATCATCACCCTGTCTGTCCCGAATAGAATCATGCCCGTCGCCCAATCCGAACAAATAGCTATCATCACCTCGGCCACCAACCAAACGATCATTCCCCCAACCGCCTACGAGCACATCATCACCGCGTCCTCCCGTGAGTTTGTCATCCCCCTCATCACCATGGAGTAGATCGTTGCCTTTTTGGCCCTTGAGCTTGTCATCCCCGGTGCCACCATAAATCAGATCATCTCCGTTTCTACCCTTGAGAAGGTCACGCCCACCCTGACCATCGAAGATGTCATTACCGCCCATACCCACCAACCGGTCTCTGCTATTTGTACCAAGAACGGCAACGGGATTAGCGTCTACGGATAGCGTGTACGTCGCCTCCCCGAGGGTGCCATTTTGATCTTGGGCAAGGAGCTGGATGTTGTAGGTCCCACCATCGCGAACTGGGTTTCCAGAATAGCCCAGCGTGAGCGGATCAAAGATAAGCCATGGGGGCAGAGAGGAGCCCTCCGCGAGGGTCGAACTATACGTAAGTGGTGCGCCACTGCTGAAGGTGTCGGCCGGCAGGTTAAAGGAGAAGGGGAGATACTTGAGTAGCGTGCGATCTTCGGGCGGTATGAGCAATGCCAGTGGCTGTTCCATCTGCTCGAGGATTGCCGGCAAGTCCCACACGCTACTGTCCGCAAAGCGCACTTCAGTTAAGGGGTAATCTCCACCATCAGAAAAAAACTCCTGTACGGTCAGGCGATCCTGGGTACCGTCGATGGCAAATACGAGGTCCATTCCTTCCCGGCTGGTAAGGATCTGCTCGGGAGCCACATCCATTTCAATGATGTCCCCGGCATCAAGCACACTTTGTGGGGTGATCACGTCCTGGCCGTAACCCCGACCGAAGACATAGGTGTCCACACCCACACCGCCGTCAAGTGTATCGCTGCCAACTCCACCATCAAGCCAGTCGTCACCGGCATTGCCCACTAAGGTGTCATTCCCGGCAAAGCCCTTCATCCGATCTATAACTGCAGTGCCGTTGATGGTGTCATCCAGATCGGTGCCATCAAGGTCCAAGCCTCTGGAGAGCAATTGCGTCGGATTCAGGATGGTGCCATCAGCAAACTTGAACTGGTCGATAGACAAGCTGTTGACCGGATCATCGGGGTCAAAACCCTCAATGTGGATCGCCCCGCCATCGGAAAAATTCAATTTGAGGGAGCCCGCCGACAGGATAGGGCCCATAGGGTCTATACCCGCCCCAAAGCTCAGCGTGTTGCTACCGCTATCAATCAGGGTATCTATGCCATCGCCAAGATTGTAGACATAGGTATCGTGGTCGGCACCGCCCTCAAGGGTGTCGTGGCCACGCCATCCATTCAACGTGTCGCTACCGGCGCCACCAGACAAGCTGTCACTGCCCCTCCCACCAAATAAAATGTCGTCACCAGCGCCCCCCTGAAGCACATCATTACCATCACTTCCGTAAAGAGTATCGTTCTGGGAAGTACCACTGGTAGCAGAGGCGAGCGCCAGTAACTGAACCTGGTCCATGGTGCTGCCATCGGAGAATTCGACCCGATCAATGCCGAGTGTGTTGGCGGGATCGCTCGGGTCGAAATTCTGAATTTGAACGGCGCCATCGAAAGGTAAATTTATATTGAAGGTATCGGCGGCAAGCGTAACGCTGATGTCCGAGACCGTTATGCCGCCACCAAACAGTCCCACACCGAAACGCAGGGTATTACTACCACTGTCCACCAGGCTATCCGACCCATCGAGGAGGCCATAGACGTAGGTATCGTGTCCTTCTCCGCCAGCCAGCAGGTCATTTCCAACACCTCCGATCAGGAGATCATCCCCCGCGCCTCCGTACAGCTCATCATTGCCGAGATCACCCTGCAAGGTGTCATTGCCCTGGCCACCATCCAGCATGTCGTCACCATGTACGCCCGATAACAGATCATTGCCTGCACCACCGTTGAGGGTGTCATTGCCTAGCCAGCCATCAAGTACATCATCACCATTACCGCCATCAAGCGTATCGTCACCATCGAGTCCGAACAGTGTGTCGTTCCCGCCCCCGCCGAAAAGCCTATCGGCTCCATCAAGGCCGTATAGAAAATCATTCCCACCATTACCTTGCTGTATATCGTCACCATCACTGCCGTAGATGACATCGGCCTGAGGCGTACCATCCTGGTTGGCGCCAAGCACCAGCAGTTGCTCCTGGCCCAAAGTCGTCCCATCGGCAAATTCGACTCGATCGATACTGAGCGTGCTGGTGGCATTGATTGGAAAGAAGCCTTGCAATTGTACGGTCCCGCCATCGGGGAGATTAATGTTGAAGGTGCCCTGTGATGGAGTAATGGCAAGATCTGCAATGCTGATACCAGCGCTGAAGCGAAGTGTGTTAGCCCCGCTGTCCAGCACGCTATCCGTACCATCACCCAGGTTGTACAGATAGCTATCGCGACCGGCACCACCTTCGAGGATGTCGTTGCCGATACCACCAGCCAAAGTGTCGTCGCCGACATCTCCATAAAGCGTGTCGTCATCTGCATCGCCATACAAAGCATCGTTACCCTGTGCGCCATAGAGGGTGTCACCGCCAGCGCCACCAAACAGGGTGTCGTTGCCACCTTGACCGTACAACACATCATTGCCAATGCCGCCATCCAGCGTGTCATCGCCGTGCTGGGTAAAGGGAATATTTGAGGCATCGCCGTATAAGGTATCGTTATCCGCGCCTCCGAACAGGACATCATTGCCGCCTTGACCACGCAATGTGTCATCGCCGGCGCCGCCATCCAGGTAATCATCCCCGTGTGCACTAATCGGGGTGGAGGAAGCATCACCCCAAAGAAAATCATCGCCTGTCCCGCCCAGCAGGCTGTCGTTACCCGCCTCTCCTATTAAGTTATCGACATCTCCCTGACCATAAACAACATCATCTCCGGCACCAGCCCATACATAGTCATTACTGCCCCCGGCATAGATGGTATCCGTACCACTATCAGCAGGCCCGACAAGCCCGATGACGGGATCGAAGGTAAAGGATGAACTAACCGTCCAGTCGAAACTTTGCGCGGTGTAATCAGCGTCGCCAAAGATATAGTCCGTACCTGCGCCACCGATGATCAGGTCATTGCCGCCACCTCCGGCAAGACCGTTGACGCCGGCATCACCCACCACCACATCATCTCCAGAACCACCATTAAGCCAGTCGCGGGTGGTGTCTGCAGGGGTGTTATCGGAATCGATTGCCGTAGCCAGATCGATCTCTACATCGGCATACAGATGGTCATTGCCAATGCCTCCTACCAGGATGTCGGTATCGGCGCCGCCTTCGATGATATCGTTACCAGCATCGCCTTGGACGCGGTCCTGTCCATCGCCACCACGCAGACGATCATTGTCCCCACCGCCAAACAACTGATCATCGTCGGCACCACCGTCCAGAAGATCGTCCCCGGCATTACCGCGCAAGGTATCACTCAGTTCGCCACCAAAGATTTCGTCGTTATCGGCACCGCCATACAGGATGTCCGCCCTGGCCTCGACGATATTGGGGTCGGTAATGACGTTTCCCAGACTATCAAAGCCAAGCTGGATACCGTCCGTGCCGGGCTCCTGATCGAGAGGCACACGGTCGCCCTGGAGGGTGAGGGTGGTTTCTCCCGGAACGGTTTCGTCGAGGAAGGTAATGCCGAGGTTTCCGGCGGAGAAGTTCTCCACAGTGATGCTGCCAGCCTCGCCGGCAATGGTAAGGGTAAGCGCGCTTCCATTCACACCGCTCCAATTATAGGTCATCAGGCTATCGGTGCTGGTGTAGGCGCTGTCACCAGACTTTTTGTGACCGCCGTTTAAGGCCTGCCAGCCAAGCGAGTTATCTTTAAAGAAAATACGGCCAATACCGTCGCTGTCGTCGATGGTGTCATGGCCGCCTCCGGCCTGGTAAAGATAGGTATCCCAACCTTCACCCCCCTTGAGGATGTCGTCACCTTCACCCCCATCAAGAACGTCATAGCCCTTGTTGCCCTCCAGGTAGTCGTCGCCACCTTTACCATGTAGAGCATCGGAGCCGCCACGGCCGTAGAGGTGGTCGTCAATGCTAAGCCCCTTCAGCTCTTCGCCCGCTTCACTACCGAAAACGTAGCGACCGCCCGTGATTGCCATGGCTCCCTGGATGATGAGTCCGCTGGCCTTATCTTCGAAAATCTTGTTGCCCGCGTAGCCAAGGGTGTCGGTGGTGGCCATCATGAGTTTGAGGGCAAGAAACCCGGAGCGGTCGGTGAGGTATTCGTTGGAGAAGTTGTCGGCGTCGAGTTGCTGCTTAGTGTTGTGTTTGTCGTAGAGGAAATCGTCGCCAGTGATCATAAAAGGGAGGAGCTGCTCCAGGGCATAGCGGTGCGCGATACCGCCATTTTCTACCGCAGTTTTAATCTCAGACGCAGTGAAGGGCGTGAAGGTGCCATCGGTAGCAGTGGTGCCAAAAACCCGGATATTGAGGCCCGCATAGTCACGCGGAGTATCCGGGGCGATATACAGGATTTCGTTTATTCGTGTGTAGAGGTTGTCCCGATCATCTAACCCAACCGCTTCCCCGTAACCGAGCAGATCACCAAGGGAATTGACGATGTTTTCCAGGCTGTTCCCGGCGATATTGGAGGCGGCTTCAAGGAGGCCGGTGATTGTGGCCAGGCCGCCTTCGTTGTTCAGATTATTATCGATTCTGGCGAGCAGGTCATAGACGGCAAGTGAATCGGTCAGTGGCACGATAGAATGATTTCCAAACTGGGTTGGCCCTTGATCTTCAATGAAGAGCGGCGCAACGCTTCCAAATAGAACGCCAACTCCAGCGGTCACTTCCAGACCCACTTCGGCATAGAGGTTGGTGATCTTGTCGTTCGGTATGGGGGCGCCAGACGTGAGGTCCAGTATCTCTTGCAATTGCACCATCGCAGCACCTAGCCCATCGGCACCGGTCCCCGCACCGTTATAGGTATACGTATGGCCTACGTGTGCATCCCAATACAAGGCGAACACTGTTGCCAGATGCCCACCCAACGAATGGCCCGCGACATCGACTATGACGTCCTGATTCAAAAGCCCGCTCCCACCAAACTCTACCGGCGTAATGAGCCGCCCAAAGTAGGCGTTCATGGCATTGATCTGTTCCTGTGCCCAGCCCAGGCTCACGATCCCAATAATGTCTGCAAACAATATGTCGTTGATAAAATCGCTGGGTTCGGTGCCCCGAATGGCAAAGTATTTCACGCCATCTTTGTCGAATACCGTGGCAGAAAAACCGCTAATCGGGTCGGTGTACTGGTCGATAACCGTATAGGTGTTGGCGAATGCTATGGCTTGGGTTTCTGGCATGCCTGATGCGATCAAAGCTCGAGCATACCCGCTCGGCGCACCTGGAATGCCACCACCAGATGCCCCTTGCTCCAAATTTAATGCATATGCAGCCAAAGAAAGTTGGGCTTGCTCAAAATATTCCGTTATCGTCGCCATGATACGTCCTCCTTTACTGTCCAACTTCCGCCGGCTTAAATAGTTTCTCTACAAACTCCGTATAACTATCAGTACCTCCACCACAAGAATCAGCCGTATTATGTATACCCAAATTGCGTACCACCCATCCACCCCAGAACAAAATCCACACTGTCTCACTGACCTCTTTCCCCGTTTCTTTATCTCTTAAAACGGAAATTTTCTTTTCAATGTGAAAGGGATATTTTTTCGTTGTAGACTTCGCCGTCACATATTCGCCTAAAGGGATATCTAGGTTTCCATTTTTCTGATTATAAAACCTCGGATTCCCCCGCTCATCCCAATACTCCGCCGGCAGTTCGATGGTCTGATATACCTTCACTCCGGCTTGGGTTTCACAAAGGTGGTTGAAATACATACGCCCGAGGATTGCATCCCAGGTTGGAATGAGCGCAAACACGGCAAGGCTTATGAGTGCAACCAGCCACCGGTTTTGTCGCCGCTCAGGGAGCCCTGCAAGCGATCGCGTAATCCCGATTGCAACAATCAGGTAAATCAGCAATGCCCCCAGCATAAGCAAACCGATCATGTGGAGCTCTCCTTGAATTCGTAATAGCCGATACGGTTGGGGTCGGTGAACCGCAGGGTAGGATATGGATATTCAACGATGCAGCAGGATCCCACGGCAGCGGACGCAGTACCTGACATAGGCATGGGCATGCCAACGCATGCAAATGGGAGGGGTATTTCTGCCATACATCCGTGTATGTCCATGGCCTGATGTTGCTCCGTGATTACCAGCAGCCTGTCCTACCGTAATCCACAAGTCGGAAACGCACAAGCTATTAGCAAATTACCGAAGGCTTGATCGTTACTTGGAGTTCATCAGGAGCTTTTCAATATTCTGGCTATTCGAGCATCCCGCGTATCGTACTTTCATATTCTGGAAAATAACGCCCGATGACGGGCAGGTCGAAGCTCCGCAGGATGCTGGTATTGGACTCACGTTTCAGCAGAAACTCGGAGGAGTTTTCTACCAATATTGCGGCTTCCACACGGCCACCGGTTAGCTTCTGATGGTAGGCGGGGTTCACCGTTACAGTGTGGGTTGTGGTGCTGGCTGCCGTTACCGTGACTTTGAAGGTGCGCTCATTGATGGCTTCAACCTGGATCATGGCGCTCTTTTTGTTCTTGGCTACAAGCGTTGTTCCAACACTGTGCGAAGCTCCGCATCGGTGAGCACGATGGGGTTGGACTTCATGCTGCCGCCGCGGGCGTTGGCGACGACCTGATCCAGGCTGCTCTCATCCAGGCCATAACGGGACAGTGGCGCAAGGTCCATCTGCCTGGTCCAGTCTTCCAGTATGGACACCAATACCTCGCAAGCTTCGTCGCGCGGGTGGTGGTGTCCACTCAATACGCTACCAGCCCGGGCATAACGGGCGAGTGCCGGGCCGTCCGGATCGCGTGCACGCAAGGCATCCAGATTCATGCGGGTGGCCGCCGCTACTAAAGTACCGCAAACCACACCATGTGGAATGGGGTAGTAGGCACCGAGTGGTGAGGCCAAACCGTGCACTGAACCGAGGCCGGTCTGGGCGAGGTTTATGCCGGAGACGAGCGAAGCCCACGCCATACGTTCACGGGCCACTGCATCCACGCCGGCCGACTGGAAAAGTGGCAGCAAGCCCTCGCGCACAGCACGCAAGGCGTCCAGCCCGAGGGCATCAGTAAAAGAATTGGCACCCGTGGAAACATAGGATTCCAGCACCTGGGTCAAGGCGTCCATACCGTTGGCGGCGATGACGGCGGGTGGACAGGAGGCCAGTAGATCCGGGTCCACTACGGCATATTCCGCTACCAGTATATCGTGACGAAAAGATTTCTTGAAACCGTCCGGGCCATGGATGCTTAGCACCGCATTCTTGGTGGCCTCGCTGCCGGTGCCGGCAGTGGTGGGTACCGCTACCAGCGGCACCGCCGGCCCGCTATAGGATAACTCCGGGCCAACACCCTCCAGATAATCCATCACCGAGCGTCCGACTCGCAGCAACCCGGCGATAGCCTTGGCGGCATCCAGGGCACTTCCACCACCTATGCCGAGCACCACATCGAAGTTGCCATCTGCGTGGGCAGCAACCGCCTCATCAACCAGTTGCGGCGAGGGCTCACCGGCCACGTTGACCTGTTCCCAGGCAATGCTTCTCTGCCGAAACTGTGAACGTAACTGATCCCACTGGGGCGCGGCCTGAAACGAATGTGCGCCGGTGACCAGTAACACCCGGCTACCGAAGCCAGCGACGAGCTCTGGCACCCGCTCAATAGTGCCGCAACCGAACTCAATACGCGGTAATCGTGCTATAGAAAATGGTGTCACGGGAGCAAACCCTGGTAAGGAACGCCCTCACGCGGCGAGGCCATCCAGTCAGCCACCGTGTCTCGCCATGTTGCGTAATGTGAAGTTTGTTTGTGAGCGGCGGCGTCTTCCGCCGAGCGATAGGCCTCGTAGAGTACGAAGCGCGTTGGATCTTCCTCAAGCTGCAGGACATCGAAGCGAAGATTGCCCACCTCCTGCACCGAGGCCTGGTGATTGATGCGTGAGGCCTCAATAAAATCATCGAGGTGTTCGGGTTTTACATGGACGTGCACGATGGTGACCTGCATAGCAGTTTTCCTCCCGTGGATTGCCCAGACTTTAGCAGTACCGATCGACTATTTTCGCCCCACCGCACGGTGGCCGATATCACGGCGGAAATAGACCCCGTCCCACCAGATTTTATCGACTTCTCGATAGGCATTGGTCTGAGCATCCTCCACGGTTTCACCAAGGGCGCAGACGCACAGCACACGACCACCGTCGGTGACCACCTGTTCGTCCTTGAGGGCCGTGCCTGCGTGGAAAACTTTTGTGCCCGGGGTGGTTGCCTGTTCCAAACCTTTGATGGGATCACCCTTACGATAGCTACGCGGATAACCACCCGCGCTTAACACCACACCGAGGGATGCGCGCGGGTCCCATTCGGCGGTGGCGGTATCGAGGGTGCCTTCTACCGCATCTTCGCACAGTGCCACCAAGTCACTCTTCAGGCGCATGAGGATGGGTTGGGTTTCGGGATCACCGAAGCGACAGTTGTATTCCAGCACCTGGGGATTACCGTCGGCATCGATCATTAATCCGGCATAGAGAAAGCCGGTATAAGGATTACCATCCTCGGCCATGCCGCGCACGGTGGGTTCGATGATTTCGCTCATGACGCGCTGGTGCAGTGCCTCGGTCACCACCGGGGCGGGGGAATAAGCGCCCATGCCGCCGGTGTTGGGACCGCGATCGCCCTCGTCCCGGGCCTTGTGATCCTGCGAGGTAGCCAGTGGCAAAACATGGCTGCCGTCCACCATGCAGATGAAGCTGGCCTCCTCGCCGTACAAAAACTCCTCCACCACGATACTACGCCCAGCAACGCCAAAGCTGTCCTCGCCAAGCATCTCGGTGGCGGCCTGTTCCGCCGCCTCGACGGTATCGGCCAGCACCACGCCTTTGCCCGCGGCCAGACCATCGGCCTTGATAACGATGGGAGCACCCTGGGCACGGATGTAAGCCAGTGCCTCATCGAGCTTTTCAAAACTCTGATAGGCCCCGGTAGCTATGTTGTAACGAGCTAGAAAATCTTTGGAGTAAGATTTGGAGGCCTCCAATTGTGCCGCCGCCCGGGTCGGCCCGAAGATACGTAGGCCGTGCTCGCGGAAGCTATCGACCACGCCCTCTGCCAACGGCACCTCGGGCCCCACGATGGTCAGGCCCACTTCGTTTTCACGGGCAAAACGCAACAGTGCGGTGATGTTTTCCGCCGCAATGGGAATATTCCGAATCTTGTCCTCGCCCACGGTACCGGCATTGCCTGGGGCCACAAACACCTCACTGACCCGTGTCGACTGGGCCGCCTTCCAGGCCAGCGCATGCTCCCGCCCGCCGCCGCCAATGATCAATACTTTCATCTGCTTACCCTCGTCCTTAATGGCGAAAATGGCGCATACCGGTGAAGACCATAGCAATATCGTGTTCATCCGCGGCAGCAATCACCTCTTCGTCACGAATCGAGCCGCCGGGCTGAATTACCGCGGTGATGCCCACCTCGGCTGCAGCATCAATGCCGTCACGGAAGGGAAAGAATGCATCCGAGGCCATCACCGAGCCGCGCACCTCGAGATCTTCGTCCGCCGCCTTGATGGCCGCGATGCGTGCACTATAGATCCGGCTCATCTGTCCGGCACCCACGCCGATGGTGCGTTGATCGCGGCAATAGACGATGGCATTAGATTTAACGAACTTCGCCACCTTCCAAGCAAATAATAGATCGGCCTGTTCCTGGGCACTCGGTGCACGTCGACTAACTACTTTGAGATCGTCAGCACCAATACGCCCAGCATCGCCTTCCTGCACCAACAAACCACCACCGACCCGCTTCAGATTCCATTCACTGGCTGCCTGTCCCTGCCAGCTACCGGTGCTGAGCACCCGCACCCCGGGCTTTGCTGCCAACACCTTGCGCGCCTCCTCGCTGACACTGGGAGCAAGAATAACCTCAACGAACTGGCGGTCAATAATAGCCTGGGCCAGAGTCGCGTCGAGAGACTGGTTTATAGCAATGATGCCGCCAAAGGCGGAGGTGGGGTCGGTGCCGAAGGCAAGGTCATAGGCCTGACCCAAATCACTCGCGACGGCAACGCCACAGGGATTGGCGTGCTTGACGATAACGCAGGCCGACTCCGCCCCAAACTCCTTCACACATTCCAGTGCCGCATCAGCATCGGCAACATTATTAAAGGAAAGTGGCTTGCCCTGAATCAACTCTGCGCTGGCCAAGGTGGCAGGTGGCGCACCGGCGGTATTACGGAAAAACGCCGCGGCCTGATGAGGGTTTTCGCCGTAACGCATGTCCTGGAGCTTTTCGAACTGCAGCGACAGAGTGGGGGGGAAGGGAGTCTCGGTTTCTGCCTTCACACTGCCGAGATAGTTGGCGATGGCACCATCATAATGAGCGGTATGCGCATAGGTCTTGCGCGCTAACTCAAAACGCGTGTCCGCTCTGACCGCTCCGTCGCCACTACGCAACTCCTCCAACACACGCTCATAATCAGCGGCATCTACCAACACGGTTACTGCGGCATGATTTTTTGCCGCGGCACGCAGCATGGCCGGGCCACCAATATCGATATTTTCAATAGCATTGGGCAGGGTGCAGTTAGGGTCGGCCACGGTCTGCTCAAAGGGATAGAGGTTCACCACCAGCAGGTCGATGGGGGCAATATCGTGTTCTACCATCACCTCGGCATCTACATCCCGTCGCCCAAGCAGGCCACCGTGGATACGGGGGTGCAGGGTTTTTACTCGCCCGTCCATGATCTCAGGAAAGCCGGTGTGCTCCGAAACCTCAGTCACCGCGATACCGGCGGCTTGAAGTAATTTGGCGGTACCGCCAGTGGACAAGATATCGATGCCCAATTCCGTCAGGGCCTTGGCAAATGCCTCAATCCCCTGCTTGTCCGAAACGCTGATGAGCGCGCGCTCAACCCTCGCCATGGCTGTCCCCTGCTTGCTTGAAAGAAGCCGGTCATTCTAGCAGTAAGCGAGGCAAAAGGCGGGCACGTAAAAGTGCTCGCGGCATAGGATTACACGACTAACAGGGAGGATTCGGAAGGGGGTGTAAGTTAGCGCCCACTAGCGCCGTTGAGGCCGTAGCGTTTGAGCTTTTTTCTCAGGGTGCCGCGATTAATGCCCAGTACCGATGAGGCCAGACTCTGATTGCCATTGGTATGGCGCATCACCGCTTCCAGCAATGGTGCCTCTACCTCGCCAAGCACCATGTCATACAGCCCACAGGTCTCATGACTACCAAGATGTTCAAAGTAGCATTCAACTGCCAGACGTACGCACTCGCGCAGCGGCTCCCGACGATACTCGCTTGGAGTGCTCAACAACTCGGCTTCAGCGTAAGCGTCCTTCCCTGTATGGCTTTCTTTCACGCTTCAGAGCCCAACCCTAGGAGGCGTCTTCCCGGTACGATAAGCACCAGTGAAGAGGCATGTGGATGACAAGTCTGTCCGCAGGATGGGAGCCCATCCAACCGCTCGCGGGGGAGCCATGTTACGCCTTTCAGCGGAGCGGCAGAAGATGAATGAGCCGCTTGATGAGATATATTTGTGAACTGGATCGCAATTAATGATGGCTAAAGAAAACGAAATTCAAAGCTTACCGCGGCCTCTTCGGTAGCAAGGAGCTCCAGGCCCACCTGCACCGGGATAGCGGATGGCATGTCGCCCGAGATGTCGGTATCCAGATATTCCCCCGGCTCAAACACCCGACTGGCGATAGTTTGGCCGTTGACGTTAAACAGCAGAAACTCCAGTCGAGGCCAAGCCTGCTCGAAGTTTGCCGTATTAGACAGTGCCGCGGTGACCAGCAGGGCCCCCTCAAAACGGGGATGAACGCGAACATCGCGCCCGAGCACGATAATCTTCTCTAAATCACGCCGTGTGCTCAGCACACAAGCCGCTTGGGCACAAAAGCGCTCCAGCCAGGGACGGGCAGCGGGATAACGCCGGGCCATGTCTTCGGGTGCAAACCAAGCGTACTGGCCCACCAACACGAGCAATAACAGGACAGCGGAAACCAGCGCCCAAACCCGTTTCCGCCGGGCCCGAGCCGCATGCTCCAGGCGATGCAGATCGGCCTTGAGCACGTCAGGCATAGGGGAGGCTTCAGGCTCCGGAGACGAATCTAGCCCAGCCGTATCTACCGAGTTCAGGTCGCCCAACGGCGGCTCAATTACTACGCCAGAATCAGGCAGGGGCACCGCGACCTCTAGCGATGGCAGTTGAAGTGAGGCTTCCATCGCCGCCCAGCGCACGATGCCATCGTCGCTGTGCTCCGTCTGTGTTTTCAGATCGGCCGATAAATGCTCTACCTCTCCCGCAGGCAAATCCTCGCGCAATGCATACAAGGCATTAAAGACCTCCAAACAATGCCCGCAACGCACCTTGCCGCCACCCTCACGCAAGGCATCGGCACCAATACGGAACCAGGTATGACAGTGCTGACAGCGCGTATACATGCGCCTATTTGCGCCGCCCGGTCAGCCGCGACCACTCTCCGCGGTTAAACGGCGGGTCCATATCGAACCACTCGCTATAGGCCCCAGACACCATCTCGGTCTGGGAAGACAACACTCCCGCAAGCACCAACTCGCCACTGGGGCGAACCAGAGTGGCCAAATGCGGGGAGAGCTCCACCAAGGGATTAGCCAGAATATTGGCCACCAGGATATCTGCCTGCACCGCCGGCAAGTCCTCTGGCGCCAGGGCGCTGAAAATATCCGCCACCTCATTCTTCTCGGCATTTTCACGGCTGGTAACCAGCGCCTGGGCATCGGTATCCACGCCCCAGGCGGAGGCCGCGCCGAGCTTGAGCCCAGCAATAGCCAGAATTCCAGAGCCACAACCGTAATCGAGGATCTTTTTACCTTCTAGCTTGGCCGCTTCGAGGTATTCCAAGCACAGACCAGTGCTGGGATGACTGCCGGTACCAAAGGCAAGCCCCGGGTCCAGCAATACACATACGGCACCGGTGGTAAGGACGGGGCTCCAACTGGGACAGATCCACAGCCGCTCACCAAAGCGCATGGGGGCGAAACGGCTCATCCACTCCCGCTCCCAATTACGATTTTCCACATACTCCACGCGACTCGGCGGCAACGGATCCGGTGCCATAGCAGCGCGCAAACGCGTCATCAGGGTGCCTTCATCGGCATCGCCGACAAACATCCCGGTGACCTCGGTTTGACGCCACAGAGAGTTCACGTCAAGTAATGGCTCCATCGGCAGCTTGCGGGTGCCATCGCGCAGGGTAACGGCCAGTGCACCATTCTGGGAAAGGAGCCGCGATACGCGGGAAACGTCCTGAGAATTGCTCACCAGGGTTATTTGCAACCAACTCATGGAAAACTCCGAAAATCACCCGCCCCGAAGGCACCAGCCCAACACCAAACAACGCCAGACATCACTGGGACTCGGCGAGCTTTTTCTCCAGGTAGTGAATGCTCTGGCCACCCTCGACAAAGGCGGCATCGGCCATCAACTCCTGGTGCAGGGGAATATTTGTGTTAATCCCATCCACCACCATTTCCCCCAACGCGGTGCGCATGCGTGCAATGGCAGCGGCACGATCCTCACCCCAAGTGATTAGTTTGCCGATCATGGAATCGTAATAGGGCGAGACGGTGTAGTCCTGGTAAATATGGCTGTCGAGCCGCACCCCGGGACCGCCCGGCGGATGGTAACGTTGGATACGTCCAGGGGAGGGCATAAAGGTACGTGCGTCCTCGGCGTTAATCCGGCATTCGATGGCGTGGCCCCGCAGCTCTATATCTTCCTGGGTGAAGGGCAACGGCTCCCCTGCAGCCACCAGTAACTGCGCCTTGACCAGATCGGTGCCCGTGACCATCTCGGTGACCGTGTGTTCCACCTGCAGACGGGTGTTCATTTCAATGAAATAGAAGCCCCCATCCTCATACAGAAACTCAAAGGTGCCCGCACCGCGATAATTAATCTGATGGCAGGCATTCACACACCGCTCCCCCAGGTCCTTACGCATCTGGGGGGGAATTCCGGGGGCCGGAGATTCCTCAATGACCTTCTGGTGGCGACGCTGCATGGAGCAGTCACGCTCTCCCAGATGCACCGCGTTGCCGTGTTCATCGGCACATACCTGGATCTCCACATGGCGGGGGTTCTGAAGAAATTTCTCCAGGTAAACCATGTCGTTACCAAAGCTGGCTCCCGCCTCGGCCCGGGTCAGAGAGATCGAGTCCAGCAGCGTGGCAGCGCTATGAACCACCCGCATGCCGCGGCCACCGCCGCCGCCCGAGGCCTTAATGATTACCGGATAACCGATCTTTTCCGCAATCCGCAGGCTCTCATCGCCGTCGTCCCCCAGCGGCCCATCGGAACCTGGCACACAGGGCACACCGGCCGCCTGCATCAACCGAATCGCCGACACCTTGTCACCGATCTGACGAATGGTCTCGGGACGTGGGCCAATAAAGACAAAGCCACTTTGCTCCACGCGCTCAGCAAAATCGGCGTTCTCGGACAAAAACCCGTAGCCCGGATGAATGGCGCCGGCATCGGTCACCTCCGCCGCACTGAGTACCGCTGGAATACTTAGATAGCTCGAAGCCGGGTCCGGCGGGCCGATACACACCGACTCATCGGCGAGACGGACGTGCTTGAGATCGCGATCTGCAGTGGAGTGAATCGCCACCGTTTTCAAACCCAGCTCTCGGCAGGCGCGAAGAATTCGCAGGGCTATCTCACCCCGATTGGCAATGACTACTTTTTCAAACATGCGAGCAGTGCTCCAGAATGAACAAGGACACCATTATTCAATCACCAGCAGCGGTTCGCCGTACTCCACCGCCTCGCCATTCTCCACCAGAATGCTTTTCACCACTCCGGCGGTATCTGCCTCGATCTGATTCAGGATCTTCATCGCCTCAATGATACAAACGGTATCCCCTACCGCGATGTGCTGGCCCACGGTGACGAATGGCTCCGATCCCGGCGAAGAAGCGCTGTAGTAGGTACCCACCATGGGAGAATTTATCGTCTGGCCCTGGATTTCCTCCTGGGCCGGCGAGGACTCCTCGGCCACTGGAGCTGCAGCCACTGGAGCTGCTGGTGCGGCAATGGGTGCCGCCACGGGAACCGGCGCGGAGCTCACCCGGGAGATACGTACCGATTCCTCGCCTTCGCAAATTTCCAACTCGGCAACACTCGAATTTTCGACCAGCTCAATAAGCTTTTTCAGCTTGCGTATATCCATAACCGATGATTCCCAAAATATTCTTGTTGGTAGGCGTACCGGCTCCCAAAACGGCAAAGCGGGCGGTGCGTAAATCTCTTTAATACCTTTATATAGGCTTTTCCAAATGCCGAAGTGCCGCTTGTAAAGCGAGCTCATAGCCCTGCGGCCCAAGGCCGACGATGACCCCCACCGCAATATCCGAAAAATAGGATTTTTGGCGAAAGGATTCGCGTTGGTAAACATTGGAGAGATGAATCTCTACGAAGGGTATTTCTACCGCCAGCAGGGCATCTCTTAAGGCAATACTGGTGTGGGTAAAGGCGGCCGGGTTGATGAGGATGAAATTCACCCCCTCAGCAGCGGCCTGCTGCACACGGTCTATAAGATCCGCCTCGGCATTGCTCTGGAAGCAGTCCAGACCATGCCCGGCGACGTCTGCCAAACCCGCCAGACGCGCCTCTATAGCAGCGAGGCCTTCCGCGCCATAGATCTCTGGCTCACGATGCCCAAGCAGGTTGAGATTAGGGCCGTTCAGAAGGAGGATTTGAGCCATAACATAGCCATCCAGTTTGCAGATGATCGCGACAGTTAAGCGCAGGATGCCCCATGATACCCGCAAGCTGCCAGATGTAAAGTGCTATGGCGAGGTCGTGGGGAACGACAGTTCAAAGGTTTTTGTAATGGGCGGATAGCACAGCCCGGCATCGGCACAACCCTGATAGCGGACCCGCACCACGAGCTGGCCGGGGCCATCGACAGCACGCCGAATGGGGAGCTCCGCCCAAGCCTGATCATAATAGACCTCGGTACGCCCTAAGTAGGCATCTTCCTTGGGTTTGCCCTTGGGCAGACTCAAGCCTCCGGCCGCCTGTGCACCGTTGCCGACTAATTCAATCGCTATGCGTTCCCGATATAGATAGTAATGTTCCGCAACGCGCCAACTCGCCATCACCTTACCCGGCAGCAGATCTACGCTCAGCACAAAGGCAACATCGGGATGCAGAAAATCCGGGCCAGTGCCGGCTAAACCCAGGATCTGTGCGACGCCATCTTTACCGGCTGTCGGCGACACCGCAGCAGAGGCCCCGGTTTCGGCCTCTACAGAACCCACCAAGGTAATTAACAGCGCCAGCCCTACCACCAAAACCCTCATGTACCCAGCCCCACTTCCTCAGAAATCCAGTTGAGATAACCGGCAAGCCCGGCGGCCACCGGCAAACAAATAATCTCTGGCAACTCATCGGGATGCAGCTCCCGGATAACGAACTCCAGCTCGGTATAGCGCTCTACCCGAGTCTTGGCAATCAACAACCACTCACGGCTCGTCTCAACCTGACCCTGCCAGCGATACACTGACTCCACGCCAGGCAAAATACTGACACAGGCTGCTAGGTGCTGCTCGATCAGGGTCTGCGCAATACTCCGCGCAGCGGCCTCTTTCGGGCAACTGGAGAGCAGCACCACATGTGTGCTTTGCATCCTCTCGATTCCGTCGGAATTTCCAGCCGTCATAATCTGTCTCCATCTGGTAAGGCAAGCGACGCTAACACCCCCGAGTCAATAATAGTGCCACCGCAGTTGACCCACACGAAAGGGAGACAGTTCACCACCACTGCCCATCGCCTCGAAGCCTTGTTATGGTACTCCCATGCACCCCTTCCATTGGTTATTGCTCGCTTTCCTGCTGATTCCGCTGGCGGAGATCTATTTTCTGATCCAGGTGGGAGAGGTGGTGGGGGCCGGGCCCACAATATTATTGGTGGTTGGCACGGCTGTACTCGGGGCCTGGCTGGTACGTATTCAGGGTTTCGCCACCATGGCAAAAATCCAGGGCTGCCTAGCTCGGGGGGAAGTGCCAGCGCTACAGCTGATGGAGGGGGCCTTGATCCTGGTGGCCGCAGTGTTGCTGCTAACCCCTGGATTTATTACTGACAGTTTTGGTTTTCTCTGCCTTTTCCCACCCACGCGAAGATTTCTTGTGGGCCTGGGCTTTAAAAATTTCCAGGTGCATGCCAATAACCCACAGCCACCGGGAAGCCAGGGGGATGGCAATATCATTGAGGGTGAATATCGGCGCGAGGATCCACCCTGAATCCCAGATTATCCCCGTCGGCCTGACGGACCAGGCACTAACGCAGTTTGCATGCCCTTCCCGCAAGCCTCCATATAACTGGAATAACGCCCAGCCCCACCCTTGACAGGATCCTTTTTGCCCCTATTATTAGCACCCGCTTGGGGTGAGTGCTAACAGCACTTGATATTTCTACTTAGAACCCCCACCTGCTACACAGCGGAATTGTCCCGCATCGAATACTTGACGTGATTTAGGAGACTTTTTAATGAACATTCGGCCCTTACACGACCGCGTTATCGTCAAACGCAAAGAAGAAGAAACCACCTCCCCTGGCGGCATCGTCATTCCGGATAGCGCCACCGAGAAACCCGTACGCGGTGAAGTAACCGCGGTAGGCAACGGCAAGATCCTGGATAACGGCGAAGTCCGTGCGCTGGAGCTCAAAGTTGGCGACCAAGTGCTATTTGGTAAGTACTCCGGCACCGAAGTGAAGGTAGGCGGTGACGAGCTGCTGGTGATGCGCGAAGAAGACATCATGGGTGTCATCGAAGGCTAAAACACGGCCGCGCAACCTCAACAACACGAATAATATTAGGAGTTTAAGCAATGAGTGCAAAAGACGTACGCTTCGGCGATGACGCACGGCAGCGCATGGTCCAGGGTGTCAACATCTTGGCCAACGCAGTCAAACTGACCCTCGGCCCCAAAGGCCGCAACGTGGTACTGGACAAGAGCTTCGGTGCCCCCACAGTGACCAAGGACGGCGTCTCCGTCGCCAAGGAAATCGAGCTGGAAGACAAGTTCGAGAACATGGGCGCACAGATGGTCAAAGAGGTTGCCTCCAAAACCTCCGACACCGCCGGTGACGGTACCACCAGCGCCACCGTGCTGGCTCAGGCAATGTTGCGCGAGGGACTGAAGTCAGTCACCGCGGGCATGAACCCGATGGACCTCAAGCGTGGCCTGGACAAAGCCGTAGCCGCCGCCGTTGGTGAGCTACAGAACATCTCCAAGCCCACTGCCGACGATAAAGCCATCGCCCAGGTAGGCACCATTTCCGCCAACTCCGACACCAACATCGGTGACATCATTGCCAACGCCATGGGCAAGGTCGGCAAAGAAGGCGTGATCACCGTGGAAGAGGGCTCCACTCTGGAGAACGAGCTGGACGTGGTAGAAGGCATGCAGTTTGACCGCGGCTATCTGTCCCCCTACTTCATCAACAATCAGGACAACATGAGCTGCGAGCTGGAGGATCCGATGATCCTGCTGCACGACAAGAAGCTCTCCAACATCCGCGACCTGCTGCCGCTGCTGGAAGGCGTTGCCAAGGCCAGCCGTCCGCTGCTGATCATCTGCGAGGATGTGGAAGGCGAGGCACTGGCAACTCTGGTGGTCAACACCATTCGTGGCATCGTCAAGGTTGCCGCCATCAAGGCCCCGGGCTTTGGTGACCGTCGCAAGGCGATGCTGCAGGACATGGCCATCCTCACCGGTGGCCAGGTGATCTCCGAGGAAGTCGGCATGAGCCTTGAGAAAGCCACCCTGGAAGAGCTCGGTACCGCCAAGCGCGTACTCATCACCAAAGAAGACACCACCATCATCGACGGTGCTGGCGCTGCCAATGACATCGAGGCCCGGGTTAACCAGATCCGCGCCCAGATCGAAGAGACCAGCTCCGATTACGACCGTGAAAAGCTGCAGGAACGCGTCGCCAAGCTGGCCGGCGGTGTTGCCGTCATCAAAGTCGGTGCCGCAACGGAAGTGGAGATGAAGGAAAAGAAGGCGCGCGTAGAAGACGCATTGCACGCCACCCGTGCAGCCGTGGAAGAAGGTATTGTTCCTGGCGGCGGCGTTGCCCTGATTCGCTCCCTCAAGGCCCTCAAGGGTCTCAAGGGTGATAACCACGACCAGGACGTCGGCATCAGCATCGCCCGTCGTGCCATGGAAGAGCCACTGCGCCAGATCGTCTATAACGGTGGCGGTGAACCTTCCGTAGTGCTCAACAACGTGCTTGAAGGCAAGGGCGCCTACGGCTTCAATGCCGCCACTGAAGAATATGGCGACATGGTGAAGATGGGCATTCTTGACCCCACCAAGGTAGTGCGTACTGCACTGCAGAACGCTGCTTCCGTAGCCAGCCTGATGATCACCACCGAAGCCATGGTGGCAGATGCGCCGAAGGATGACGCGGATATGCCAGCAATGCCGGGCGGTATGGACGGCATGGGTGGCATGGGCGGTATGGGTGGCATGGGCGGCATGATGTAAGCCAGCCTTTCCCCCTGAAAAAACCCCGTCCTCCGTGGCGGGGTTTTTTTTGCCTGCAACATCGCCTCCGGCCTGAGATACACTATGTAAATGCAAGCTGAAAGCCTCATATCAATCCCATTTCCAAAGGATCTTCAGCAGCTCGCAGGACAACGTGACAGCCAGGTCCTACAGGCAGCTGAAACCGATATCATTCTTCCCGTAGCCGTACAACGCGCCCTTGCGCTGAGCGACTTTGTTGCCGACAACCTGTGCCTTCACCCAGAAATCTTCCAGCAACTCTATGTACGAGAGAATCTGAACGAACCGCGTAGCCGGCTTCACTATGATGAAATTCTCCATACCGCGCTTGCCGACATAGATGACGAGACGGCTCTAATGACGGTGCTGCGGCAGGTACGTCGCCAGGAAATGGTGCGTATCGCTTGGCGCGACCTGGCTGGGCTTGCGGATCTCGACAGTGTCTTTAACGAGGTCTCGGCCTTTGCCGATGCCGTGGTTCGTCACACCCTGGAGCGGCTGCACGCCTGGCAACAGAAAAAGCTCGGGGAACCACGCAACTCGGAAGGCCAGCCCATATCGCTACTGGTGCTGGCACTGGGAAAGCTGGGCACCCGTGAACTCAACTTCTCCTCTGACATCGATCTGATCTTTGTCTATCCGGAAAATGGCGAAACCCATGGTGGCCGGCGCGAGCTCAGTAATAGTGAGTTTTTCATCCGCCTCTCCAGGCGTTTGATTACCGTGCTAAATACCACCACGGAGGACGGCCTGGTGTTCCGCGTGGACATGCGCCTGCGCCCCTTCGGGGAAAGCGGGCCGCTGGCTATCAGCTTTGATGCGCTGATTGATTACTACCAGACTCACGGCCGTGACTGGGAGCGCTATATGCTGTTACGCGCCCGCCCTATGGCCGGTGATGTGGATGGTGGCTGGGCGTTACTGGAGCAACTCCGCCCCTTTGTCTACCGCCGCTATCTCGACTTTGCCGCCCTCGCCGCACTGCGCAAAATCAAGAAGATCATCAGCCAGGAGGTGGCGCGCAAGGACATGCAGGACGACGTTAAACTCGGTCCCGGCGGTATCCGCGAACTGGAATTTGTGGTGCAGGCCTTCCAAGTGGTGCGGGGCGGGCGCATCCCCGAGTTACGGCGGAAATCCATCCTCGAATTATTGCCACTACTGGCTGAGCTCGAATATCTCCCATCCCACGCGGTATCAGAACTGGAGCAGGCCTATCGCTTTCTGCGCATGAGCGAACATCGCATTCAGGAGGCCTGTGATCGCCAGACGCACCGCTTGCCCGATGGATCGGAGCAGCGCCTGCGCTTGGCGGCCGCCATGGGCTTTGGCAGCTGGCCTGACTTTGAACACGCGCTCAACGGCCATCGCGTGAATGTGAGTACCCACTTCGAACAGATATTTGGCGAACCGGTACAGGCAGAGGAGGCCAATGTCAGTCAGCTAGAGCCCCTGTTCCGCGGTGATATAGATGGTCAACGGGCCATCGAGATCCTGCGGGAATATGGCTTTGATGAGGCGGAACCCGCCTGGCAGGCGCTGGATAAACTACTTACCAGCTTCAATGTCCGTGCACTGCCCAAGCGCGCACGCCGCCGCCTGGAGCAACTATTGCCGCTCACCCTGAGCGCGGTGTGTGGCCACAACAATCCGGTACGCACGCTGGAACGCATGCTGTCGGTGTTCGAGGCCATCTCCCGCCGCAGCTCGTATCTGGCGCTACTCATCGAGCGCCCGCTGGCGCTGTCCCAGTTGATCCGCCTGTGCGAGGCGAGCCCGCGCCTGGCCCACCAGATTGGCCATCATCCGTTGCTGTTGGATGAGCTGCTGGACTCCCGCTCGCTATACGCACCGCTGCAACGTGCCGCCCTTGAACAGGAATTACAGACTCAGCTTGGCCGCATACCCGCCGATGACATGGAGCAGCGACTCGATTGTCTGCGCCAGTTCAAGCAGGTCAATGTACTGCGGGTGGCAGCAGCGGATGTGTTTCACACCACACCATTGATGATCGTCAGTGATCACCTCACTGCCATCGCCGAGGTATTGCTCGAAGAAATACTCCGCCTCGCCTGGAATGATCTGGAGCGACGCTATGGCCGCCCCCGTTGCCGTACTGCGGATGGGTTAAAAACGGCAGGCTTCGCCATTATCGGCTACGGCAAATTCGGCGGTATCGAGCTCGGCTATAGCTCGGACTTGGATCTAGTGTTCCTGCATAGCAGTGAAGGCGAGGATCAGGTGACTGATGGCGAGAAATCCATCGACAACGCCCTATTTTTTGGACGCTTGGGGCAGCGCATTATCCATTTGCTCAATGCCCAAACCCTCACCGGGCGGCTGTACGAGGTAGATACCCGGTTGCGCCCCAGCGGTGCCTCCGGTTTTCTCGTTAGCGGCATTCGCGCCTTTGAGGATTATCAGCGTGAGGCTGCCTGGACCTGGGAACATCAGGCCCTGGTACGCGCTCGCCCCATCACTGGCGATGAGGCATTAGCCAAGCGTTTTCGGCAACTTCGGTTAGAGGTCCTGCGGTACCCGCGGGAAGCCACCAAACTGAGGGCCGAGGTGTGTGAGATGCGGGAACGTATGCGCGACAACCTCAGCCGTGCAAAAGCCGGATTTTTCGACCTTAAACAGGACCCGGGAGGTATCGCTGATATCGAATTTATGGTGCAATACGGCGCGCTACAGTGGGCCGAGAGCTTGGGCGATAAACTGCGCTATACGGACAATATTCGCCTGTTGGAAGGCTTTTCCAATCTCGGACTACTAACGCTGGCGGATACGGCACTATTGACCCATGCCTATCGTAGTTTTCGTGCCCAGGCACACGCATTAGCCTTGCAAGAACAGGAGGCGGTGGTTCCAGCACACAACTTTGAACCACTGCGTGAGGGCATCAAACGCATCTGGGATCAGCTACTGGGTCCTGACACATCCAAGTAACGAGACACACTGGTTTTGAACACAAACATAAAGACAATGGACGATAGAGACGGGGTTATCTGGTTCGATGGCGAACTGGTGCCCTGGCGCGAGGCCAAAATTCATGTCCTCACCCATACCCTGCACTATGGCATGGGAGTTTTCGAGGGAGTGCGCGCCTATAAAACCGACCAAGGTGCGGCCATATTTCGCCTCCAGGAACATACCGATCGATTATTCCAGTCGGCCCATATCCTCAACATGAACATTCCCTTTGATCGGGCCACCATCAGCGAGGCCCAGCGCACGGTGGTGCGGGAAAACGGGCTCGATTCCGCCTATCTCCGGCCGCTGTGCTTTTATGGTTCCGAGGGCATGGGGCTGCGCGCCGATAATTTGCAGGTACACGTCGCCATTGCCGCTTGGGAGTGGGGCGCCTATCTGGGTGCGGAGAATCTCGAACGCGGTATCCGCATCCACACCTCTTCTTATACCCGCCACCACGTCAACATCAGCATGTGCAAGGCCAAGGCCACCGGTCACTACATCAACTCCATTCTGGCGCTACAAGAAGCCATCAGCAATGGCTACGATGAAGCCATGCTGCTGGATAATGAAGGCTATGTGGCCGAGGGTAGTGGAGAGAATATCTTCATCGTCCGCAAAGGCATCATCTACACCCCGGATCTGACCTCCGCGCTGGAGGGCATCACCCGCGAGACCTTATTCAGCTTTGCCGCAGAACTAGGCATAGAGATTAGGGAAAGGCGCATCACCCGTGACCAGGTCTATGTGGCGGATGAGGCCTTCTTCACCGGCACCGCGGCAGAGGTAACGCCGATCCGGGAGGTGGATAACCGCACCATCGGCAGTGGCACTCGCGGGCCGATCACGAAAAAACTTCAGACCATGTTTTTCGACCAGGTACACGGACGCCGGGACAGCCATCCCGAGTGGCTGACCCTGGTGGACTAAGGATAAGGAAGCTCTAACCTATTCATGAACTCGTATCTTGCGTCCAAAATGCCCATCTTTTTCGTTGCTACCCTTCGCAATAGAACGACTATTACGTGCGAACAGCGCCTCAAAGCTGAGCATTTTGAATCACAATCTACGTCGCTCAGAATAAATTAGAGCTTCCCTAAGCTATTGCGCCCCGCGCAGAGGATCTACCCATGCCAATCACAAAATTGAAACCGGCCAATACAGCGAGCACCTATCGCGTCAGCCGAGCCGATTTGCCCTTAAGTTGCCCGATGCCGGACACTAATCTGTGGAATTCTCATCCACGGGTCTATCTGCCCATTGAAAATACCGGCGAGGCCAAATGCCCCTATTGCGGCGCCGAATATCTGCTCAAGGATTCCTGAGGCGGAATCTTTCGCCCCTCGGTATTGTTTACCAGAAGCCCAGTCAATAGCGGCTTTTGTTTTCTGAATCAGGCTTTTCCCCATGAGCCCACGGCAAGCCAAGATCCCGGATTCCCGGTCCGATAACAGCACTGCCAGTGGCTATGCGCTGTTTCGACGTTTGCTAGGTTATGTGCTGCCTTACTGGCGCACCTTTGCCCTCGGCATCGTCGCCATGGTGGTACTTGCGGCCACTCAGCCCGCCATACCTGCACTCCTCAAACCTCTGCTCGATGGCAGCTTCGTCGAGAAAAACCCGGAAAATGCCGCCACCGTAGCACTGCTCTTCATCCTGGTATTTTTTATCCTCGGGGTGGCCGCCTATATGCATACCCTGGCGCTAGCCTGGGTGGCGGGAAAACTGGTGATGGACCTGCGTGGCGAGATGTTTGCCAAACTCACGACCTTGCCCTTAAGCCGCTTTGATCAACTGCCCTCGGGCATTCTCATCTCCAAACTCACCTTTGATACCACCCAGGTCACAGATGCCGGGGTACATGTGATCACGGTCATGGTCCGAGACACCCTCACCATCGTCGGCTTACTGGCGTGGATGCTGTATCTGGAATGGCGGCTTACCTGTGTGGTGCTGCTGGTGGCCCCACTCATCGTCTTCATCATCCGCCAGGTGGGTGGGCGGCTGCGCCGCATGGGGCTGTCGCTGCAGGAATCCATGGGCAAGGTGACCCATACCATCGAAGAGAGTATTGATGGGCGCAAGGTAGTGCGGATATTTTCCGGCCAGAACTATGAGCAACAGCGCTTTGGCCAGGCCATCAATCATGCGCGGCGCTTTCAGTTCAAATTTATCGCTTCAGGGGCGGTTAATTCTCCGCTAGCCCAATTCATTATCTCACTAGCACTTGCCGCGGTGATTTATATCGCGGTTCATCAAACCACCGCAGGCACCCTGACGGTAGGCGAATTCATCAGTTTCTTTACCGCCATGGCACTGCTGTTTTCACCGCTGAAGCGAGTCGCCCACCTTAACGGGCCGCTGCAAAAGGGCCTGGCGGCGGCCGAGAGCATCTTTCGCCTGCTGGATGAACCGGCCGAGGCCGACCACGGCACCCTGAAATTGCCAGCGGCGAAGGGCGAGCTGCGCTTTGAAGCGGTAAGCCAACGCTATGCAGAGGCACAACAAGCCACCATAGACGCGCTTTCCACTCACATTCCACCCGGCCAAACCATTGCTTTAGTAGGCCCCTCGGGCAGCGGTAAAACCACCTTGGTCAATCTGATTCCGCGATTTTATCCGCTAGAAGCAGGGCGCATTTTGCTCGATGGAGTAGATATCTCGGAGCTGCAACTGGATGAATTGCGGCGGCATGTGGCCCTGGTTAGCCAGGATGTGGTGCTATTTAACGATACCCTGCGCGCCAATATCGCCTACGGCGCGCTACGGGAAACCAGCGAGACAGAAATCATCGCCGCAGCCCGCTCAGCGCACGCCATGGAATTTATCGAGCGTATGCCCGAGGGGCTTGATACCGAGATCGGTGCCGATGGCCTCAAGCTCTCTCACGGTCAGCGCCAACGCATAGCCATTGCCCGCGCTTTTCTGAAGAATGCACCGGTGTTGATCCTTGATGAGGCCACGTCGGCGCTGGACAGTGCTACTGAGCAGCATATTCAGGCCGCCCTCGAGGATCTGCGCCAAGGCCGCACCACTTTGGTCATCGCCCATCGGCTATCCACTATCGAGAATGCCGATTGCATCCTGGTGATGCGCGATGGGGCCATCGTGGAATCGGGCACTCACACCGAACTACTCGCCCAAGGCGAGCTCTATAGCGAACTCTACCGCCTGCAATATGCCGAGGCCGGCACGGCGAAATAGCTTGAGTCGACAGGAAAACACGCTCTCGGTCTGGCGCTTTAGTGACGGCAAACCCGGCCATGATAATCAGTCCCGCGGTCTAGTGGAGGCCCTGGCTCGCAGGCTTCGGGTCCAGTGTCACGAATTGCGTGTTTCTTCGTCCCGCCTTAGCCGCACTATGGCCTGGCTTCGTGGAGCGGTTGATGGTGGGGATGATTTGCCCACGCCAGCCCTCCTCATTGGTACTGGCCACGCTACCCATTTGCCGCTGCTCACTGCGACACGCAGCCGTGGTGGGCGCAGTGTGGTGCTGATGAAACCCTCCTTACCCATGCGTTGTTTTGAACTGTGCATCATTCCAGAACACGATAACGTGGCACCAGCGCCCGGACGATTGATTACCCGCGGCATGCTCAATCGAATACAGGGGAGTCAGAATAAAGACGCAAACCGGGGCCTAATACTGGTGGGTGGGCCCTCCCGTCATCACGGCTGGGCTAATGATGAGCTCATCACTATGGTGCGAGAAATTTGCCGTCGATCTCCGGTTATTCAGTGGACTGTAGCCAACTCCCGGCGCACCCCGGCAAAGACTCTGGAACAGCTACAACAACTAGAACATCCTCAACTCACCGTAGTACCGTGGGATACGGTCGGTACAAACTGGCTGCTGGAACAGCTTTCTCGCTGCCAATTGGTATGGGTCACTGAAGACAGTGCCTCGATGGTTTACGAAGCACTTACAGCGGGCGCTGCCACCGGATTGTTGCCAGTACCAAGACTGAGTGATAGCCGCATCAGCCGCGGCGTCAGTGGCTTGGCCAAAGCTGGATTGCTTTCCCCCTATACGAGCTGGATAGAGGGTGCGGCCCTGTGCCCACCAGACCACGCCTTTAATGAGGCGGAGCGTGTCGCCGACTGGATGATCGAACAATGGCAACTCGGCGCTTGAAGATACTTCAGATACTACCCGCGCTAAATGGTGGCGGAGTGGAACGGGGCACCCTGGAAGTCGCCGCGGCACTGGTAGCCGCCGGTCACCATTCCATGGTCATGTCCGAGGGCGGCAGCATGGTGCCCGAATTGGAGCGGGGTGGTAGTGAACATCTGGCCTGGCCTATCGGCCGAAAATCCCTCTGGACTCTTCGCCTGGTACCACGACTGCGCCGCTGGCTACGCAGCCATCCGGTGGACGTCATTCACGTGCGTTCCCGACTGCCGGCCTGGATCGTTGATCTCGCATTGCGTGGGATCGCAGCGGGGCATCGCCCCCATCATGTATCTACGGTTCATGGCCTTTATTCTGTCGGACCTTATAGTGCCGTCATGTGTCGCGGTGAACGCATCATTGCGGTTTCACATACCGTGGAAAACTATCTGCACAAGCACTATCCAGCCCTCGATCCGGAACGCATTCGGGTCATCCCCCGTGGCATTCGGGCAACGGAGTTTCCCCACGGCTATCAGCCCAACGAGGCGTGGCGCCTAGCTTGGCAGACTCAATATCCGGCACTGCTTG
This sequence comes from Gammaproteobacteria bacterium, assembly GCA_021773645.1. Classification (GTDB taxonomy): domain Bacteria; phylum Pseudomonadota; class Gammaproteobacteria; order HK1; family HK1; genus JAJFJV01. Next base: position 21,363 of record JAJFJU010000003.1, on the reverse strand, counting down.
ATCGCTTTGTACTCACCCTGCCGGGACGCATCACCCGCCTCAAGGGCCACCACGATTTTCTCGAAATGATTCACCGTTTAGTAGCCGCCGGATTGCCTGTCTATGGCCTCATAGTTGGCGGTGAGCATCCACGTCGCCAGCGCTATGCGCAGGAATTGCGTGAACGGGTACGGGAACTGGGGCTGGGCCCACATCTTTGCTTCACTGGACAGCGCAGCGATATGCGGGAAATCTATGCCGCCTCCGATATCGTCTTCTCACTATCGAGCAAACCGGAATCCTTCGGCCGTACCACCTTGGAGGCGCTTAGCGTCGGCACCCCGGTGATTGGTTACGATCACGGCGGTGTCGGTGAGATTCTGGCTAATCTATTTCCTCAGGGACTGGTGCCATTAGGCGATATAGCCACGCTCACCGCGCGTGTAAGTACTTACTATCAAACGCTGCCGCAGGTAGCAGAACAACGTCGTTATCGGCTCGAAGACATGCTTACCAGTACCCTCAGCCTCTACCAGGAGCTGATGAATTGACAATGGAAACAGCACCACCAAATAGTCAACCGAAATCCCTGCCATCGTGGCTAGGCTTTGGCCTCGCCTGGGCCTGTTTGCTCTTGTTGCCCGTGGGACGAATGGTCGAAATACCAGTGTTGCTGATGGCAGCACTTGGCCTTTGGTTAATGGCGGGTGGTGGCTGGCGACTGCATGAGCTACCGGCCATACGCCTCTTTGGATTGGTCTTTCTCGCCATGTGGCTACCACAGCTGCTGGCGTTACCTGGCGCAGTAGAAGCGGCGCACAGCAGCCGGGTGGTAGTAACTCATCTACGCTTTTTCCTCGGCGGCATCTTCCTCATTCTCGCTATCCATAGCGTTGGCAGCCACCGGCAATTACTGCGGCTTTCCGCCTGGCTAATCGCTTTTTGGCTGCTGGATGCGATGGTACAGATGGTGTTCGGCAACGATCTCTTTGGTTTCGGTCCGGCCCATGGACGCCCCAATGCCTTATTTGGGGAGAGCAATCTCAAATTCAGCTTCTGCCTGGCTCTGTTATCACCACTGCTGTGGGAGCACGCTCGGCGGCATTGGCCAATACTCGCGCAAGCGCTCGTCTTTCTCAGCACTATCAGTGCCGTACTGATAGCCGGCAATCGCTCTGCATGGGTCATGCTCGGCGTCGTACTCATCGCCTATGGCACCCTCTATCTGCGACACCATGGCCGTAAGGCGATCCGCCCGCTGGTAGCCGCCCTAGTCGGGCTCTCGCTATGCGTGGGTGTCGCCTACCGCTACGCCCCCACCTTCAGCACCCGGGTAGACCGAACCGTCTCCTTTCTATCAGGGGAACGCGACCCCGCCAGGGATTCCATTGCCCATCGCATGCTTATCTGGAATACCGCCAAAAATATGTTTGCCGCTAATCCACTCACCGGTGTTGGCCCGCGGGGTTTTCGTTATGCCTACAGCAAATATGCCGAGGCCGATGACCCCTATCTGCAGCTCAAGCCACCCATCCTTCCCACCAATACCCATAACTTGCTGACCGAGTTAGCCGCAGAAACCGGCCTACTGGGTCTGGCTGGACTGCTTATGGCCCTGGGGTTACTGTTAAGAAGTGGTTGGCGCGCCGCTTCAACCACACAGCGATGGATGCTGCCCTACGGAATCGCCTTGCTAGCCGCCTTTTTTCCCCTTAACTCGCACTTCGCCATCTACTCGGCTTTCTGGTCTCAGCTGGTGTGGTGGCTCATTGCGCTCTATTGCGCCGCCCTGGGGGTGAAAGAGAGCCCCGAAACAGCCGTTTAAACCGCCTTTAAAAGGGTTTCCTGAAACAGGGCATGGTAGTCAGCGATGGTTTCTTCAGCACTGTAAGCCTTGGCTAGCTGGACACGCAGATCCTCCACCCGTTTTGACAATTCCGCATCCTGCCAACCACGGTAGAAATCGATAACCCCCTGGCAAACGGCATCCGCATCATTACGAACCTTGTAGACACTCACCCGATCTCCAAAGTGGCAATCGACACCGATCTGTAAATTCTCTTCGGTAATTGGACCAATCCACCAACCGCTCACCGCCAACACCGGGCGTCCACAGAGAATCGCCTCCACCGCCGAGGTCGCTCCCGCACAAACCACCGAGGCCTCACGCAAAAAAGGCTGAGGATCGATCTGCATACCCGCCAAGCGAACGAAGCGAGTACCCACCGCACGGTTTGCCGCCCGCGCATCTCGCCAAAAACTCAGATAACGCCCCCCACCCCCGAGCACAGTAATCTCCAACGAGGGAATCTCACGACGCAATTCCGCCGCATGGGCCACGATGGCTCGCGAACCCCAGGACTTCCAGCCGCTCAAGCGCCCCATACACAGCAGCCGGAAGGGATCACGTTGCGGCATGGGAAAGACCTGCATCATGGCATCCACCGGACGCGGAACATGGCGTAGCGGTATCTCCGCACCTATCGCTTGCAAGGCCTCATAAATAGGACGTTCAGAGGTCACCCAGGCAATGCTCTCCGCAGCCAGTGAGGCAATGCTGCGTTCGCCGGTGCGATCCAGCAGCGGTGGATCGTGAAACACCGTAATCACCGGCGCGCCGGTACGGCGACGAACCCGTAAAGCGAAGGGGAAGGAACGCCGCGCATCGGTGATGATGAGCTCGGGCTTGAACTCGGCCGCCAGCGCAACCAGACTTCCGGCCTTACGGCTCAATGCCGGGCGTTGCAACACCTGTACACCGTGCCGGCGATGCAATTGCTGATAACCCTTGAGCCCGGCCCAACGACCCACAACGGCAACCTCATGCCCCGCCCGAACCAGTGCCGCAGAAAGATAAAGGTTATAGGAGGCAACCCCATCGATGATGAAGCCCTCGCTACAAAATAAAATACGCATACTATCTATCCCGCCTGCCGGTAATGTTCAATGATTTCCTGTAGTGCTGAATGCATCTTTTTTCCCACCGTAGATATCTGATACCGCTCTCGCACCGTATTAACTGCATTATCAGCAAGGCGATCTGCTAATCCATGGTCAGCCATAAGTTCCTCCAGAGCGGCGGCCATCTGTGCAGGATTCTTTTTGGGCACCATTAATGCGTCATGCCTATTCGTCGCAATCTCCGCTGGCCCCTCTATATTCGTTGTAACGGTAGGAATTCCGCGGGCAAAAGCCTCTATGAGAACAATTCCAAATGGCTCGCTCCACGAGGGCAAACAAAATATGTCGATGGCGTTATAAAAATCATCTTTATTCTCAATCCATCCCAGAAAGTTAACGATTTTAGAAAGGCCTTTTTCGGCTACCAGTTCCTTTAGCTTAACTTCATCTTCGCCGCTACCGGCAAGCATCACTTGAGAATCGAGACCACGTTTATTTAGTAACTCAACGGCCAAAATAAAATCAGGAAAACCCTTCTTTTCTACGAAACGTCCCATCGCACCGATAACGAGCGGTTTGCGATATGTTCTTGGCGTGATTCGTGCCGAGGCATGTACATCGATCATGTTGGGAATGTGATAAACCGTTCCCTTTTTCTGTCCGGATGCAATGACCAGATCCAATAATTCTTTGGTGATGGAAAATAGCGCATTCAGATTCATCAACTTTTTGTTTTTATAATTATGGGTGACACCTACAATAGGACAAAGTCCTTTGGCTGCTTGTCTCAACAACCCTGCGGCACGCAGTCCGTGTGCAATAATAACGTCGGGATTAGATTGTTTTATTAAGGCCCTTATTTTTATAACGGACAGCTTGTCCCATTGGCCCCAGTTTCCAATTTCCTTTATCTCTATACGACTGCCATCAATATACGGAACTAAAAACCGTTTAATCATTGCCTGAGGGTGTAATAACGCAGTGACCTTATTTCCCTGCCCATCCAGCGCACGGCAATAGTCGATAAACGCCTGCTCTATACCCCCTAGTTTTTTTCCAAGCATTGCGTTAAGCACATGCATGCTATATTTCTCCCCTACAGAGTTACCAAACATCTAGCCCAGCGAATAAGGACTTATCTTTCCCCTGACTTCTTCTCTTTCCTGAATTTCTCTCTTGCCTTTGCAAGGCGAATAAATCGTTTAAACGCATGTAGATAACTACTAATAACGCCGTCCAAGCCATTCACGAACTCACGGCGCACGATATACGACACAAAAAATGCAAAAGGCGGTGTTAACAACACCTTCCATAACCCTGGCTCACATCCCTTTTTAAATAAATCGTCTGCCTGGGCGCTAGAATATTTATTGAGCTTTTGTACATGATGCTCAAGCGAACGAAAAGTGCGATGTAACACAATGCCTTTTAATTCCCCAACGCTGCCATTTTCAATATGAACAAAATCGTGTACTGGACTGGGGTTGTAATGCCCAAATGAACGGCGATAAAGGCGTATAGGATGATTGTGTACCGTCCAGAGATGTCCTTTATTCTGCCAGGGATGCACATCGAGGAACGGTAGGCGATAAGCAACACACGCCGGTTCATCTTTACTCCACAACGCGCGGATCTCGGACTGAAGCTCTGCACTTAGCTCCTCATCGGCATCCAGGTTCAACACCCAATCGTTACAACACAAGGATTCGGCATAGCACTTTTGCTCCCCGTAACCACTCCACTCACGAAACTCGGTCCGTGCACCCAGCTCACGGCAAAGCGCCACCGTGTTATCAGTGCTGCCACTGTCCACCACGATAATTTCATCCGCCCAGGCCCGCACACTTTCAATTGTACAGGTGACCCGATCTGCCTCGTCACGTGCAATGATGAAAACAGATAGGGGCAGCGTATCTAACGGCAATGTATTAGCTCCCACTTAGCAGTGTCCAATAGGGTAGAAAACCCAAGCCATTATCCTGGGAATATAAGTTGGGTGAAACCCGCACTAATATCCACCATATTTCTTGGAAGAATCAGAGTGAATTCAATGCTGGCACAGGGCAATCCATCACTGCCGCTACGCTCGAAATAATTTCCCGTTCTTCAGTGCTTATTCGGCTATCGTGGCGAGCGCAATTTGCGAGTCCTTTTAGCAACAAATGTTTGGTTAAGGGATAGCAAAGAGCTAATTTGTTTACCGCCTTGATGAAATCATCTAACGCGCACTGCGGTTTAGCTAACAAGTTAATGTTGTACAAACTCGCAGTATTTGCACCACGACCGAAGGCTCTCTCCCGATCTTCGTCAGACTGATGTCCATTATGCGCAAGCGTGGAAAGCACCAATTGGTACTCCGTGGCAACTTGTACGGATTTTTTATACAAAGGCCGGGACGATTTAACCGGCATATGCTCAGGATCAAGATAATGGCTAACCAGCTGATACAGGCACCACTCAAATAATTCGAGCTTTTGATCAGCACGGATGAGAAGGCCCAGCGTCCGTTTTAATATTTTATATTGTTTGGCAGAAAGACATTTTAGCGCTGGCAAGGAGAGCTCTAGTAACGGCAATCGAAACCTCCGATTCATCTTCGTCACTACCGGGGCTAGTTGAGACGTCTGTACTGCCATGCCCGCCACATTATGTTGCTTTATACAATCCAGCTGCCGGGTCTGGACCACCGCATCCTGATTAAGCAATAACGCATAAATCAGGGCACTGGCACCGAAGGGATCGTGGGCATGCTGCAGCAGTGCTGCCGGAATGTTGTTAATGCTATTCCGGGCCTTGCTCAGCTCGCTCGCTGTTTCAGACTCCGCGGATAGATCTCCATCTGCCAGGGCGCTGGGTAACTGACCGGCCAATATCGCCGCCATTACCGCGGCTTTGCTTTTCTTATCAGGCTCGGAGGTTTCACCACTCTCGGCAGTAGTAGCAGCCAGCTTGCGATGGATAAATTTCCCATCCCAACGTGGCTCGATACGGGAAATACGATCTTCCAATGGAGGGTGTGTCGCAAACATCCCGCCCAACTTACTTATAGCCTGTCCAAAAAAGAGATGGCTCACCTCTTGGGTATTCGGGCTCGTCACTGCGCCGTGGAGACTAAAGCCTCCGATAATTTTTAGCGCATCGGCGATACCTTGAGGATTACGGGTAAATTGCACCGCCGATGCGTCGGCAAGAAATTCACGCTGGCGGCTAACCATGGATTTAATCAGCTTGCCAAAGAAGCTGCCAAGCCAGCCGATGATGAGCAGGCCCAGCCCCAACAAGGCCAAACGACTATCCCCGGAACGGCGATTGGAGCTAAAGCCTCGGCGGCGATGAGAACCGCTACGCAGCAATATCTCGCCCACCCCACCGATAAACAAAATTCCATTAAGCAGAGCGATTAGACGAATATTCAGACGCATATCACCGTTTAATATATGGCTGAACTCATGGGCAATCACGCCTTGCAGTTGTTCACGATCAAATTGTTCGATACACCCCTTGGTGACGCCAATCACCGCGTCGGCAGGGGTGTTGCCAGCGGCAAAGGCATTAATACCAGCCTCCTCCGCCAGCAAATAAACCGCAGGTACCGGCATCCCTGAGGCAATGGCCATTTCCTCCACCACATTCAGCACACGGTTTTCATCGGTGTCCCGGGTATTGGGATAAATGCGATGTCCGCCCAGCGACTCCGCCACACGTTTACCACCATCAGAAAGTTGAAACCATTTATAGACAATGGCGCACGCGACAACGCCAGTAACCACAAGACCGACTAATCCAAACATCCGCCAGGAAAAATAGTCTTGCAACTGAAGGCCCATGTTCGCCTGTCCGCCCGCCCCCACAAAAATCGCCATGACCAATACATTGGTAATGACGATGAGCGCGATGACGGCCAAAACGAACAATAAAACCAGAGTTGAGGTATTTCGTCGAGCCTTGTCCTGCTGGGTAAAGAAATCCATGAGAAAGAGCGACTAGAACGATACCTTGGGAGCAGCCTGTATCTCTGGGCTGTCTTCAAATTCTAGCAATACCGCATCGGTGGGATGGCCAAACTTGGCAGCAAAAAATACCGGGGGAAAGGTCTGACGATAAGTGTTGTAAGCAGTAACCGAATCGTTAAAAGCCTGCCGGGAAAAGGCCACCCGATTTTCGGTAGTGGTGAGCTCTTCCGATAACTGCATCATATTTTCATTGGCCTTCAACTCCGGGTAAGCCTCCATCACCACATTCAACTTACCCATAGCTTGCTGCAAAACCCCCTCGGCACCGGCCAGTTCTCCGATGGCCTGTGCGCTGGCGGGATTGGCCGCGGCATTTTTTAGTATGGATGATGCCGCATTACGTGCATTGATCACCGCCTCCAGGGTCTCACGCTCATGCTTCATATAACCCTTGGCGGTTTCCACCAGGTTGGGGATCAAATCGTAGCGGCGTTTTAATTGGATTTCGATTTGGCTAAAGGCATTTATATAGCGATTCTTCAGCGTCACTAACTGGTTATAAATACCAACGATATAAAAAATCAGGCCGACAACAATAATCAAAAATACGATGCTTGTGATGTCCATGATCAACTCTCCCAAAAAACTTATTTTCCGATACAAAATTCGCTAAAAACCAGGTCAAGCAGATCTTCGTTGCTGAATTCACCGGTGATCTCACCCAGGGATTGTTGCGCTGCTCGCAGATCTTCTGCCATCAACTCGCCCGCCCTTGCTCCCTGTATGCATTGGTAGGCCACCGCAATATGTTGCTCTGCCCGACGCAACGCATCCAGATGACGCCGGCGTGCGGTAAAGCTCCCTTCATCACCCTGCTCATAGCCCACCTGCTGTTTAAGACAGTCACGCAGCAACTCGATACCTAGCCCCAACTTGGCTGAAAGTGCGACCTCTGAGCCAAACTTACCCTGCAGAATCGTCGCGGATTCACCGGCTAAATCTATCTTGTTACGAACCACGACACACTTACGAGCCGAATCTAATTCAGCGAGTAGTACGCGATCGATCTCGGTGACGCCCAGGCTAGCATCAACCACCAACAACACAATGTCGGCCTCTGCAATAGCACCGCGAGCACGATAAATGCCGTGTTGTTCCACCAAATCATCGGTATCACGCAGTCCTGCGGTATCGATGATATGTAACGGCAATCCATCCAAATGGATCTGTTCGCGCAGCAAATCACGGGTAGTCCCGGGAAGATGGGTAACGATAGCGGTGTCGCTACCGGAGAGGGCGTTGAGCAAACTGGATTTTCCGACATTAGGCTGCCCGGCTATCACCACGCGGAGGCCCTCTTGTAACAACACCCCCTGACGGGTGGCAGAGAGGGTTTTGGTGAGTTTCTCCGATAACGCTTGAAGGCGCTCCAGTAGCGTTTTGTCGGCGAGAAAATCGATCTCTTCCTCGGGGAAATCGATGGCCGCCTCAACAAAGGCCCGTAGTTCTGCCACCTGCCGGCTTAGCGACCGCACCTCTTGGGAAAAATCACCAGACAGGGAACGTTGGGCGCCCCGTGCGGCGGTCGCGGTGGCGCTGTCGATGAGATCGGCCACTGCCTCCGCCTGAGCAAGATCCATCTTGCCGTTGAGAAAGGCGCGCTGACTGAATTCACCGGGGCGAGCCTGCCGTGCCCCAAGCTCCAGGGTTCTAGCCAACAATAAATCCATCACCACGGGGCCACCATGGCCCTGCAGTTCCAGAACGTTTTCGCCGGTAAAGGTATTTGGCGCGGGAAAATATAGCGCGATGCCAGAATCTATGGGCTTGCCATCAGCATCGCAAAAATCGCGATAAACGGCGACACGGGGGGCGGGCACCGATGCCAATAGATTTTTGGCAATGAGCGCTGTAGCAGGACCAGAGACCCGAACTATGCCGATGCCACCGCGGCCGGGGGGGGTGGCAATCGCCGCAATGGTATCGTCCCCGGCCTCCATAAGTTAGCTGTGGCTAGCCGGGCTGGGCCTCAATGCGCCGGGTAATCACCCACTGCTGGGATATGGACAGCACATTGTTGACGAACCAGTAGAGCACCAGTCCCGAGGGGAAATTGAGGAACATAAAAGTAAAAATGAAGGGCAGGGCCATCATCACCTTGGCTTGCACCGGATCTGGTGGTGCTGGGTTGAGTCTCTGCTGAATCAGCATAGAAATACCCATAAGGACCGGCAGCACGTAATAGGGGTCATGGGCAGAGAGATCTTGTACCCAAAACATGAAACCCGCCTGACGCAGCTCGACACTCTCCAACAACACCCAATAAAGGGAGATAAATACCGGAATCTGTACCAGGATGGGCAGGCAACCGCCCAGGGGATTGATCTTTTCCTTACGGTAAAGCTCCATCATGGCCTGATTGAGCTTGGTCCGGTCATCGCCAAAACGCTCCTTCAGCTCCACCATGCGCGGCTGAAATTTGCGCATCTTTGCCATGGAACGGTAACTGGCTGCAGAAAGCTTGAAGAACAGGCCCTTGATCACCACGGTAACCAAGATGATGGCCCAGCCCCAATTGCCGACAACCCCATGAATCAAGGAAAGTAGCCAGTAGATGGGCTGGGCAATAAAAAACAACCAGCCATAGTCCACGGTACGTTCGAGTCCGGGAGCCGCTTGCTCTAGGCGATCTTGCAATTTCGGACCGATATAGGTCTTAATCCGGAATTCCTGGCTAGCCCCTGGGCTCACCACCTGCTCAGGGGAAATCACTCCCAGGACATAGCGGCTATCGGGCAGGGCCTTGGTGTAATAATGGTTACTGACTTTAGCGTCCGGAATCCATGCCGCGGCAAAGTAATGCTGAATCATCGCTGCCCAACCACCGCTAATGCTGCGCCCGATGTCCTGGGACTCCATGTCGTCAAAATCAACCTTTTCGTAGGGCTTTTCCTCGCTGGAGAATACGCCGCCCGTGTAGGTATAGATGAAGCGACCACCCGTGTCTTCCGGTACCCCGCGCTGGAACTGCCCATACATGCGCCCGGTCCAGGGGGCATCACCCGCGTTCTCTACCCGGAAAAGCACCTCAACGAGATAGCTATCTCGGTGGAAAATATAGGTTTTACTGGCACGTATCCCCTTATCATTCTGCCAATCCAGCCGTACCCGCAGCTCATCGCTGCCATCAGCAAGCTGGTATTCCTCATGTGCTGCCACAAAACGGCTGTGATGATTTGGCGCGTCATTGGCTGCCAGCAAACCGGACTGGGCAATGAAGAAATTATCGGGACGCTCCTGCAACAAAATGAAGGCATTATCCGGCTGTTCTAGTGAAACCGGATAACGACGCAATTCAAGATTACGGAGATCACCACCGTCCAGACTGATGCGGGCATGGATTAGATCCGTTTCTACCTGCACCGACGGCGCTAGGCTCGCCTGCGCTTGCATCGTCGGTAGGGCAGGCACCGGTGCACTCGCCTCAGCCGTGGTCGAGCGTGGGCTATCAGGAAGATCCGGCTGTGCAACCGATCTCGCATCATTGGTGTGGCTAACCGCGTCAACGACAGGGGTGCGAGCGGGATAATCACGCTGCCAGGCCTGCCAAAGCAGGATTAGAACGAGGCCTAGGCCAGCTAGCAGAAAAGGACGTATTTGTTCGAGAGACACGAAGAGAATCCAGAAGGTGAAAAATCAGTTAAAGGCACTTGTGATGCTTGTGTATCCCACAAACCACCGCATTATCTGGCACCGGGTCATAGCCACCGGCAGACCAAGGCTGACAGCGTAATAATCTAACCACGGATATCCATAATCCCCGCAGTGCACCGTGCCGCTCAATAGCTTCCACGGCATAGCTAGAACAGGTGGGGGTAAATCGGCAATGCACGCCCAACCAAGGGCTGCATAGATAACGGTATAAACGAATGGCAGAAATCAGCAGCGTGCGCATTGTTTCGCCAACCGACTCCAGTGTCTTTCCAGCGCATTAAACAACTGTCGATTATCGGTGCGCTTGAGACCCTGGCGACCAATGACCACCACATCCAAGCCATCGAGCAGACTTTGGTGGTGGCGAAAGCTCTCGCGCACGATTCGCTTTACTCGGTTTCTAGCTACCGCGCGCTTGAGAATCTTTTTCTGAATAGCCAAGCCCAAACGGGGATGCTCCAGATCATTTCTACGTGCGAGTACCGTTAGTACTTGATCAGACGAACGGCTAGGTGCACGAAAAACCGCTTGGTACTGATGCGCGCTAATCAGCCGCTTTCGCTGACCGAAATTCTGGCGAGACATGACGGCGCTAATCGCCGGTTATATCAAGCGCTCAGGCGAGCACGACCCTTGGCGCGACGCGCTTTAATAATCAAACGGCCACCCTTGGTCTGCATGCGGGCACGGAAACCATGTCGACGAGCCCTCTTTAGGGTGCTGGGTTGAAAAGTTCTTTTCATAGCGAAACCTGCGAAAAATCCTTGCGGATTTAATATGTTAGGGACAAAAGGAGCGGGATTCTAACCACTGAGGACGGTAGCTGTCAATGTGGCTGTCGCTCCTGTGGATAAGTATCTTGGGGCAGTTTAAACTGGCGCTCCCGCGCTGGGGAAACATCATCCTAGCAAACTAAATCACCAAAAATAACCCAGCTAACAATGGGTTGCGAGGAAGATGGTGGAATCCAAATTCTGGCAGCAATGCCTTAGTCGACTGGAAGGAGAACTCCCTTCTCAGCAATTTAATACCTGGATCCGGCCACTACAGGCTATGGAAAAAGGCGACACATTGCATTTGCTCGCCCCCAATCAGTTCGTCCAGAATTGGGTGATTAACCACTTTTCGAGCCGTATAACTGAACTCTACCTGCAACAGAAAACGACAGATTCAGCCAAAGTAGTGGTACAGGTTGGCGGTGTCGATACCACACCAGAAGCAAGCCCGGCCATTGCTCGAGAAAATAATATACAGACTGCCCCTAACATTCGACGTGCTAATACGGCCCGGGTTCGTCCAGACTTTAATTTCAAAACCTTTGTGGAGGGCAAGTCCAATCAACTGGCGCGTGCTGCCTCCATCCAGACGGCGTTAAATCCAGGAGATGCCTATAACCCGCTGTTTCTCTATGGTGGGGTTGGACTGGGAAAAACCCATCTCATGCATGCTATAGGCAACAGCATACTTGAGGCAAAACCCGACGCGACCGTTGTTTATCTACACTCTGAACGGTTTGTAGCCGACATGGTTAAGGCCTTGCAACATAATTCAATCAACGAATTTAAACGCTTCTATCGATCGGTAGATGCCTTGCTCATAGACGATATCCAGTTTTTTGCCGGAAAAGAACGCTCTCAAGAGGAATTCTTTCATACCTTCAATGCTTTGTTAGAAGATCAGCAACAGATTGTGATGACGAGTGATCGCTATCCCAAGGAAGTGGATGGGCTGGAAGAACGTCTAAAATCACGCTTTGGTTGGGGGCTTACGGTATCCATAGAACCCCCGGAGCTAGAAACACGGGTGGCTATCTTGATGCAAAAGGCGGCTCAAGCGGAGGCCGTATTGCCTAACGAGGTCGCCTTTTTTATTGCTAAACGGATACGTTCCAATGTTCGTGAGCTCGAGGGCGCCTTACGCCGAGTCATCGCAAGCTCTCATTTTACCGGTAGTCCGATTACCCTGGATTTATGCAAAGAGGCACTCAAGGATCTTATCGCCCTGCAGGACAAGCTTATTACCATTGAGAATATTCAGAAAACAGTGGCGGAATATTATAAGTTGAGGGTTGTGGATCTACTCTCGAAACGACGTAGCCGCTCCATCGCTCGTCCTCGGCAGGTGGCTATGGCTCTGTCCAAGGAATTAACTAACCACAGCCTGCCAGAAATCGGCGATGCCTTTGGTGGTCGGGACCACACCACAATACTGTATGGATGCCGGAAGATTGCTGAACTCAGAGCCATCGACTCCGCTATCGATGAGGATTACACCATTTTGTTGAGAACTTTGAGTACTTAATGGTGAGAACCTGTGGATAAAATAGTCAAAGTTATTCAACACCGTGTTATATACAAGTTATCTACAGATAATACGGGGTAAACAGGGGTTGTATTAACAGAGTTAAATGTATCATAAGCGCTTATATAATATTGATAAATATTACTTACAAACAGATTTAACGATACTAGTAATAACAATAGGTTTTTAAAAGAGATGAAATTTATAATAACTAGGGAAACGCTCCTATCGGCACTGCAGAATGTTTATGGCGTAGTAGAAAAACGTCAGTCTTTGCCTATTTTATCGAACGTATTACTGAGTTTAGATGAGGAACAACTCAGTATTACCGCCACCGATATGGAAGTAGAACTGGTTTCTAAAATAGCAGTCAGCGCGGTTAAGGAAACCGGCGAAACGACGGTGCCAGCGCGTAAGCTACTTTCCATTTGTAAGGCATTGCCAGCGGATACGGAGATAAATTTCTCTTCTAAGGATCGACGGGCCAGTATTCGTGCTGGTCGTAGTCGCTTTAGCCTTAGTACCTTGGATGCGCTGGATTTCCCTAATACAGAGGCTGTGAGTGAAGTTGTTAAGTTGGTGGTAAAACCAGGCCCACTTAAACAGTTATTAGATACAACTCAGTTCGCCATGGCCCATGATGATGTGCGTTATTACCTCAATGGTTTGTTGCTAGAGGTGGATGGCGGCACCCTACGTTTGGTAGCAACCGATGGACACCGCTTGGCAAAAGGTGAGTTGCGTTTAGAGCAACCCGTGGAAGGCGAATTTAGGCAGGCTATTGTTCCGCGTAAAGCGGTGGTTGAGCTGGGGCGATTGCTAGCGGAGGGCTGCGAAACCGTGGAGTTGGCAGTGGGTGCGCAATCTCTGCAACTGGCCTTGGGTGGGGTACGTTTTAGTACCAAGCTTGTGGATGGACAATATCCGGATTACCGGGGGGTTATCCCAGATCTTGAGGATAATCAACGAATCCTTGAGGCGGACCGATCGGAACTGCGACAGGGTTTAGCCCGGGCGGCGATACTTTCCAATGAGAAGTATCGGACCATTCGTATCGCTTTAGCGGATGGGAAACTCACGGTGGTGGCCAATAATCCGGAGCAGGAGGAGGCTGAGGAAGTCATCGATGTGGATTACAGCTCGGAATCCATGGAGATTGGCTTTAATGTCACTTATCTTTTGGACGTATTGGCCGCAATTCCCTCTGAAAAGGTACGCTTTTATTTTGGGGAAGCGGATAGAAGTTGCCTAATCAAAGGACTTGATGTGGATGACTGCGAATACGTCGTTATGCCGATTAGACTCTGATTACTTTTCGTAGCCCTCTGCCTTATATGAATACTAGGGAAGGTATTCGCAGCATTTTCGGTTGCCTTTGATGTATCTCTCTCGTATCCAGGTGCAGAGCCTGCGTATCGTCGATAGTGAAAACCTCGAGCCCTCTCCTCACCTTAATCTCATTACCGGTGCTAACGGCAGCGGGAAAAGCAGCCTGTTGGAGGCTATTTATCTGTTAGGAATGGGGCGTTCTTTTCGTACCCGTCGTAATAGTGAGTTAATTCAACGGGGTGAGGAGAAGCTCTGTGTTAGTGCCACGGTTGTGGCAGATACGGGAGAACGGCAGGTCCTGGGTATTGAGAAGACATCCCGTGCCACACGCATTCGTATCGGCGGCAAGAATATGTGGAATGCCTCAAGCTTGGCGCAGAGCTTGCCGGTTATGGCCATTCTTCCCGATAGTTTAGGGGTCGTTACCGGCAGTGCAGAATTACGGCGTAGTCTCATGGATTGGGCGCTGTTTCACGTGAAACCTGGATATTTGTCGGTATTACAGTCCTATAAGCAGGCGTTACGGCAAAGAAATGCGTTGTTGCGTCAAGGGGGAGGAGGCGTTGCCCTGGAAAGCTGGGATGAGCGCGTCGGGGAATTCGGTCAGGTATTGCATAGCTGGCGTGCAGAATATCTGGATGACGCGGAGGGCGTTGTGCGCGGATTTAGTGATCGGTTATTAGGTATACCGGTGGATATACGGTATCGGCCGGGCTGGAGCGCAGACATCAGCTTAAAACTTGCTCTAGAACGGAGTCTGGATGCGGATCGGAGGCGGGGGAGCACGACGGTAGGGCCGCATAGAGCCGATCTTGAATTATCGTCTGGTGGTCTGTCTGTACGGGGTAGATTATCCCGTGGCGAGGCTAAATTACTGGCAGTAGCGATTTTTCTAGCCTATGCACAATATGTAGCTGAGCGTATAGGGCGCAAACCTGTGTTGCTCATCGATGATTTGGCTGCGGAGCTAGACGAGAATAATCGGCGACGTTTCCTTGATGTACTAAGCGGCATGGGAATTCAGGTGTTTATCACTGCATCGGAGTCGCGTTTGTTAGAGGCGGCCCATTCTGCTGGAACGGCCATGTTTCACGTGGAACGAGGAGCTACGTGTAGGGTGGTATAATCGGCGTTTGTATTTTGGTTATTTTGAGCGGGTGCCTCTTAAGGCGGTATCTGTCGCAAGGGTTAAGGGGAAAAAGATGGTTGAGGAGTCATACGACTCGACGAGTATCAAGGTTCTTAAAGGGCTTGATGCGGTACGCAAACGACCAGGGATGTATATCGGTGATACCGACGACGGTACTGGCCTGCACCATATGGTTTTTGAGAGCGTAGACAACGCCATCGATGAGGCCTTAGCCGGATTCTGTAGCGAAATCGAGGTGATTATTCACGCCGATGAGTCAGTAACCGTGCGGGATAACGGCCGAGGCATCCCGGTAGATGTTCATAAGGAGGAGGGTCGTTCTGCCGCTGAAGTCATCATGACCGTGCTCCACGCTGGCGGTAAGTTTGACGATAATTCCTACAAGGTTTCCGGTGGGCTGCACGGGGTGGGCGTATCGGTGGTCAATGCCCTGTCTGGCTATCTCCACTTGGTGATCTACCGTGGCGGCGAAATTCATCGACAAGAATATATCGAGGGGGAGCCCCAAGCCCCGTTGACGGTGATCGGAACGACGGAGCGTACGGGCACCGAGATTCGTTTTCAGCCGAGTCCTGCCACCTTCAATAACATCGAATTTCATTACGACATTCTCGCCAAGCGTTTGCGAGAGCTCTCCTTTCTCAACTCCGGGGTGCGCATAAAGTTGTTCGATGAACGGGTGGGGAAGGAGGATGTGTTTGAATATAAAGGTGGAATTAGTGCCTTTGTCCATCACCTGAATCGCAATAAGACGCCGCTACACCCGACCGTCTTACATTTCTGCGCAACTCGGGACGATATTGAGGTGGAGGTTGCGTTGCAGTGGAACGACTCCTATCAGGAAAATATCTTCTGTTTTACCAACACCATTCCGCAGCGTGATGGTGGCACCCATCTTTCCGGTTTCCGTGGTGCGCTGACCCGTACCCTGAACCAGTACATGGAAAGCAATGGGCTGACGCAAAAGGCCAAGGTTACGCCGAGTGGCGATGATGTGCGTGAGGGACTTACCGCAGTGCTTTCGGTCAAGGTGCCGGATCCGAAATTTTCCTCCCAAACCAAGGACAAGCTGGTTTCTTCCGAAGTGAAGGGGGTGGTGGAATCTATCTTGTCGGGACGCCTGTCCGAGTTTTTGCAGGAGCGACCGGCTGAGGCCAAGGCTATAACCGCCAAGATTATTGATGCGACCCGGGCTCGCGATGCGGCGCGTAAGGCGCGGGAGATGACTCGCCGCAAGACCGCTCTAGATATTGCCGGTCTGCCCGGAAAACTAGCGGATTGCCAGCAAAAGGACCCGGCCCTTTCGGAGCTGTTCCTGGTGGAGGGCGATTCAGCCGGAGGTTCAGCGAAACAGGGGCGTGATCGTAGCAATCAGGCTATCTTGCCGCTCAAGGGCAAGATTCTGAACGTTGAAAAGGCGCGTTTCGATAAAATGCTGTCCTCGGTGGAGGTGGGCACGCTTATTACTGCTCTTGGCTGTGGTATTGGTCACGAGGAATATGACCCGGATAAGCTCCGTTATCACCGTATTATCATCATGACCGACGCCGATGTGGATGGCTCGCACATTCGTACCCTGTTGCTGACCTTTATCTTTCGTCAGATGCCGGAGCTGATCGAGCGCGGGCACGTATATATTGCCCAGCCGCCGCTATTTAAGTTGAAAAAGGGTGCGCGGGAGCGTTACGTAAAAGATGAGCGTGAGTTGGATGCTTATCTCATGGAGTTGGCGTTGGAGGGCTCAGCGCTCCAGCTTGAGCCGGAAGGCAAGGTCATTAGTGGCGATAGCCTGGCAACGATTGCCCGTGATTATCTTGCCCTGCGGGCCGCAACACAGCGCCTTTCTCAGAGAATATTGCCGGAAATTCTGGAGCGTATGTGGACTCTGCCCCCGCTCCAGCTTGGCGATGCCATATCTGTCACAGACGTGACGGGTTGGTTTGCACAGCTTGAAGATACGCTCAATCAGGCTTCAGACTCCCTGGGTGATTACAAAATCCGGGTGGAACCGCGGGAGCCGGATGGTTTTGTCGTTTGTTTTCGTGCCTTGGTCCATGGGGTGGAGTCGGAGCGTCGTGTCGGTAGCGAATTTTTCCGCTCGGCAGAATTTGATGCCTTGATGAAACGTGCCGCCGTGGTCAAGAGCCAGCTTTCGACCGGTGCTAGTGTGTCACGTAAGGATAAGATTAAGCCTATTGGTACCGTGGCAGAGGGCTTGGATTGGCTGGTTGCTGAGGCTCGCAGGGGGCTGCATGTCCAGCGTTACAAGGGGCTGGGGGAGATGAATCCGGATCAGTTGTGGGAAACGACGATGGATCCGGAAGGTCGTATTTTGCTTCAGGTGCGGGTGGATGATGCCATTGTAGCGGATGAGCTTTTCACCACGCTCATGGGGGACCAGGTGGAGCCGCGGCGTGAGTTTATCGAAACCAATGCGCTGTCGGTTGCCAATCTGGATGCTTAATAAGGGCACGTTGTCCCGTCTTTTTTAAGCTATTTATTGGGCGTTCGCTGCGCGAGCGCAAACCCATAATTCGATATGTGGTACCCCCGCCTTACGCAGACAGTGGGCCAATTCGTTCGCCGTCGCACCGGTAGTCATGACGTCATCCAACAAGGCGATATGTTCGTAGCGAGGTTTGTATACCGCCTCAAAGGCACCGTGAACATTGCGTCGTCGCGCCACGGCGGAAAGGGTTTGCTGACTTTCCGTGGGGCGAGTTCTGTGTACTAACCCGAGTTCCAGCGGTAGTCCAAACTCACGGGCGATGGGCCGACCCATCTCAACCACCTGGTTATATCCGCGTTGGCGCAGGCGTTTAGGATGCAGTGGCACCGGGACCAAACACTGCGGTAAGGCCTCCTGTGGATGGCTTTCGAGGGACTTTGCCATTAATTTTCCCAGCAGCTCAGCGGCGGCAAGATCCTGATGATATTTCAGCTGATGAATGATGCGTCGGATGGCTCCTTGATAGTGAAAAGCCGCGATGCAGCGGTGGATAGGGGGTGGCTGTTGCTGGCACTTGGGGCAAGGGTACGATGCTGGTAGCGGCTGGGCGCAGGTGGGACAAGCGTAGATAATGCGGGGTAGTTCATGCTGGCACGGGTTGCAGATCGATAGTCCAGCGGCAGCGGTATCGCCACAGAGTAGACATTCACAGGGGCCTAGAGTGTCCAGGTTTAGAGCTGATGAAAGATGCATGACGTCTTCCTTGACGTGTGTTCAGGGTTGAAGTGGCTGCTAGAACTAAACCGAGTTTAGGTCGTGCGATGTATCTATAGCCAGTCCCAACGAAAATAGGAAAAGGACTGTTAGTAAACACTCACTCTCACCACAGGCTATATAAAACGGTATTTAACGTGTATTTAACAGGTTGTAGACGGTGAGCAAGATAAGCGCGAAGGAAGAATTTCCCTGGTTACTGGATAAGGTTCTGGTGCGCCGCTCCTTTGAACGTGCGGCTTCCTCCTATGATCAGACGGCCTATCTACAGCGAGAAATCGGTGGTCGTCTATTTGAGCATCTAGATCCCATTTTATTACAGCCTGCGCGGGTGCTGGATCTTGGGACTGGAACCGGTGCCAGCTTGGGCGAACTCAAGCGACGGTTTCCGAGAGCTTCAATACTTGCTATGGACCTTGCTTCAACGATGCTGCAGCAGGCGCGTAGCAAGCAACGCTGGCCGTGGCGCCGGCCGGCCTATGTATGTGCCGATGCCGAGGCCTTGCCCTTGGCCACGGCCAGTGTGGACCTAATTTTTTCCAGCCTGACCTTTCAGTGGTGCAACGACCTGGGGCGTTTATTTAGTGAATGTGCCCGTGTGTTGCGTCCCGGTGGCCTAATCCTGTTTTCTACCTTCGGGCCAGATACGCTCACAGAGCTACGCACCAGCTGGGAGGCCGTGGACGGTCACTCACACGTCAACCGCTTTGTTGATATGCACGACCTTGGCGATGCTATGACGAGTTCCGGTTTTGCCGATGTGGTGATGGATAGAGAGCAAATAAGGGTGGAGTACTCGGAGCTGCGATTTCTGCTGCATGAGTTGAAGGCAATTGGTGCTCACAATGTGACCCGCGGCAGGAATCGCGGACTAACTGGTCGTGCGCGTTTGCGGGCATTGTCGGACCACTACGAGCAGTTTCGTAGTGGCGGCAAATTACCGGCGCGTTACGAAGTGGTTTATGGGCATGCCTGGCGAGTTGAGTCGAGGCGGGAGCCTGCGCCGGTTTCTGAGCTGCAAGGGATACCGATAAATTTAGCCCGACAAGGAAAAAGCCCCTAAAAGCATAGGGTCTTGCACGCCTAAAAGGGCTGGTGTATTGTGCTGGCGCGAATTTATCGGGGGGGTGCGCCGATAAAATGGTCTTAGCGACCGGAAAAATAATTTGGCGCACTTTAAAGCGCAGGCTGTAAGCATGATACGAGGCAGAAATTGGCAATAAGTTTCATTGCCATGAGTATCGGCAGGCGCGGGAGGGGCTGATCCGCTACGGATAATGCATGTTTTGTACTATCCGTCGCTCAACCTCTGCTAGAAATCCACCTGTGTTTTTATACATGACAAGTTCACCAACTTGGGAGTGACCAAGGGATGTTCCGGAGCAAGATAAGCACGATACTCAACAGTCTGTTGGGTGCTGGACTCACACTGGGGGCGGTCGATGCCTTTGCGGCGTGGAGCGTTAATATGGATCCAGGGGTAACACCCATAAGCCACGCTGTTTTCAACCTCCATACCCTGTTGATGTGGGTCAGTGTTGCCATTGGCGTTGGCGTATTCGGGGTTATGTTCTGGTCCATACTGCACCACCGGAAGTCTAAGGGTGTGGTGCCCGCCAAGTTTTCCCACAGCACTATCGTCGAGGTGGTGTGGACTACCATTCCCTTCCTCATTCTGATTGGCACGGCCATTCCCGCCACTAAGGCCATCATCCTGATGGAAGAGACTGGTGAGGCCGATATGACCATCAAGATCACCGGCTATCAGTGGAAATGGAAATACGAATACCTGGACGAGGATATTTCCTTTTTCAGTAATCTGGCGGCTGACAGCCGCGAAGTCAGCGGTATGGGCGGCGACCCCACCAACGTAAAGAATTATCTGCTAGCGGTAGATAATGAGCTGGTGGTTCCGGTGAACAAGCGTATTCGTTTCCTGATTACTGCCGATGACGTTATCCACTCCTGGTGGGTCCCAAAATTTGGCATGAAGCGTGATGCTATTCCCGGCTTTATGAACGAGATGTGGGCCAGCATTGACACCCCTGGAACCTATCGAGGCCAGTGTACCGAGCTGTGTGGCAAGGACCATGGCTATATGCCCATCGTTGTAGTGGCTAAATCCGAGGCAGAATATCGCCAGTGGGTTGCCCAAAAGCAGGGTGCTGCCAAGGCCGAACAGGCTGCCGCTGGCAAGACCTGGGGCAAGGCAGAGCTGCTGGCTCGTGGCGAACAGGTTTACAACACCAGCTGTGCAGCCTGTCATCAGGCCGGTGGCGCAGGCATCCCGGGTGTATTTCCGGCAATCACTGGCAGTGCCATTGCTACCGGACCTTTGGATGCGCATCTTGATATCGTCATGAACGGTAAGAAGGGAACCGCTATGCAGGCCTTTGCGGCCCAGCTTGGCGATACCGATATTGCCGCAGTGGTGAGCTACCAACGAAATGCACTGGGAAATTCCGTGGGCGATTCTGTCCAGCCGTCTGATGTTAAGGCGAAACGGCGCTAAGCCGGAGTCGGAGGATTAGATAGATGAATACCGCAAGTAATCACGATGCACATGGCCCCGAGAGCGGCATCATGCGTTGGATAAAGACCACCAACCATAAAGACCTTGGCACCATGTATCTTATTGTTGCCTTGGCTATGTTTTTTGTGGGCGGTGCCATGGCGATGATCATTCGGGCCGAGTTATTCCAGCCTGGTTTACAGTTGGTCAATCCGCATTTCTTTAATCAGATGACCACGCTGCACGCGCTCATCATGGTTTTTGGTGCGGTGATGCCGGCCTTTGTGGGCTTTGCCAACTG
>JAJFJU010000020.1 GCA_021773645.1 Gammaproteobacteria bacterium | reverse complement strand
GTAATAGCCTGCTGGTATTCAAATTCGGCGATAGCGGAGGTGAGGATAAAACCGATACCACCGGCGCCCACGAGCCCCAGTACCGTTGCCGAGCGATTGTTGTAATCCCAATACAACAAAACCACTGACATGATATTAGGCAAGATGGTGGGAATGATTCCAAAGAAGAAAATCTGCAAGCGATTGGCCCCGGTGGACTTCATCGCCTCAAGAATCCCCTCATCCACGGCCTCAATGGTCTCGTAGAAGAACTTACCCATGCTACCCGTGCTATGCAGAGTCAGCGCCAACGTACCCGGAAAGGTACCCAGGCCCACTGCAGACACCAGAATCATTGCCCACAATAGCTCCGGAACCGTACGCAGGGTATTCAACGCAACACGAACCAGATTACCTAGCCAATGTATACGCCGTGTACTGGTAGCGGCATAAAAGGCCAGAAACATAGCGATGGGAATGGGCAGGGTGGTACCCACCAAGGCCATCTGCAGGGTTTCTACCAGTGGCCCACCAATTTCTCCCAATGGCTCCAGATCCGGTGGGAACATGCGTCCCAGCAGTTTCCAGATGTGAGGAGAACCGCGCTCCAGCTCAGCAAGGTTAAAGTTAGTGTAGTAGGCGGCGTACAAAACGACCCCAAGGACAACGGCCACAAGCCTGGCATATCCCATGCGAACTTTTTTGCGCACATGGATGGCGAGTTCCACCCCCTCAAGGTCAATATCCCTAATGTCGATAATTTTAGCCATTAGGTCGTACCTACGACTTTGCCATCTTCCATTTTGAACACACGGTTGATAGCGGCTTCGTCCAGGCTCTCTCCCGGGCCATCGAAGGCCACTTTGCCCTCAGACAGACCGATGATACGGCTGGCGTACTTCTTGGCAAGATCCAGGTGATGTAGGGTCATGACGATAGTGATGTTGTCACGACGGGCAATATCACCAATTAGCTCGAGAATCATGTGCTGATTTTTCACATCGAGCGCCGCGATAGGCTCATCCGCCAGGATGATTTCTGGCTCCTGAATCAACATACGGGCAATAGCCACACGCTGTTTCTGGCCGCCACTTAAGGTATCGGCACGACGGAAGTAAAGCTCTTCTTCGTGTAGACCGGCGCGACGCAAGCAATCCACTGCACGCTCATGGTCATCACGAGTAAAGCTGAAGGTCAGAGAGCGCCAGGTGCTGAGATAATGCAGGCGGCCGCACATAACATTCATGATTACCGACATGCGGTTTACCAGGTTGAACTCCTGGAAAATCATGCCGATTTTTGAACGCTGCTTGAGCAGTTCCTTAGTTTTCATATCACCGAGGCGCTTACCATCGATGACGATGTCGCCCTTAGTGGGCTTAATGAGGTAATTAATATGGCGCATCAGGGTCGACTTACCGACGCCACTTGGGCCAAAGAGAATGCAGTATTCCCCCTTGTCTATACTCAGATTAATGTCGTCCACAGCAATGATATTGCCGTCATAAGACTTGGTCAGGTGGTCGACTACGATTTTAGGCTTACGCGAACCCGCGTTTTGCTCGGACACTGCACATCCCCCAGCTACTTCAAAGGTAGAACTCCCGACCCGGCGGGCCATGAAGCTCTCTCATCGGACAGAAAAAGGTGCCAGACCAATACCGCGCCCAACACCCGACTTAATAGTTGGCTGGCCCTAAAATCGACCAGATGACAAACAAGACCTTCTAAAAAGGTGCCGGCAACCTACTTTCGGCAGGCTGCCGGCAACCAATACTGCAACTATCTCTGCTTAGCAGAGGATAGATATCTTACCAATTACTTACTTCTTTTTCTTCATTGCTTTGGCCATCTTCTTCATGGCGGCCAAATCAACATAGTCCGCATGGGAAGCACGGTTAAAGCCCTGAGTGGCACCGTAATATTTCAGCTTCTCGGTGGCCGACTTAGGCATATTGACGAAGGCATCCTGCAGCTTCTTCAGGACATCTTTACCCAGCGCCTCACGGGCGATCATCGGGGTACCCGGCACCTTGATGCAGTCAATGATACGGAACTGACCATTCACCAGGACGTTGTTGGGCTCGTCATAGCTGTCGAACTTTACCATGCCACGATCCTTCCAACGCTGGAAGAAGATGTCACCAACGGCACCAGAATCAACCTTGTTGTTGATAACGGCCAGCATCACGGCGTCATGAGTACCTGCATACAGGAACTTTTTGAAATCCTTTTCAGGAGAGACGCCATTCTTTCCGAGGAAGTAACGCGGACCCACACCACCGGAGGTGGAGTGTGTGGATACAAAGGCAAAGGTGTGGCCCTTCATGTCCTGAATGGTCTTGATCTTGCTGTTCGGCTGGGTGATCAGGCAAGACTTGTAGTAGGTCCGGCCCTGCAGCACTGCGGTTACCAGCGGGACAATCTTGAGGCCCTTGGCACGTGCAGACACGTAGGCACCACCACCGGTGTAGGAAAGGTCAATACGACCAGCGTCCATGGCTTCGATCAGAGCGTTATAGCTCTGGGTTACCTGGATTTTGTAGGGCACGCCAAGCGCCTTAGCTAGATGCTTTGCAATATCATCGAACTGCTTGACCATCTCCAAACCCTGCTCGGTCGGAAGCAGACCGATACGCAGAACTTCCAGTTTCTCCGCTTTGGCTGCCATGCTGCCAAACATCAGCATCGGCACTGCCAGAGCGAGGATCAGTTTCGCTTTTACTGTTTTCATACAAGCTAACTCCTCAATTAAAAATAAGTGCCGCGGACCATCTGCTAAGCACCAACCCCAAGAGCACAGGGAACCCGTGCCCTCCGTTTTTCTATACGTGAAATCGTTTATACAGCCCAATTTGTACACGTGTAGCGGGGCGGATTCTTACCTTAGGGGTGGCTCTTGTCAAGGCTTGACAGCTCTCAAAAGCCCCTTATCGGCCCCCAATAAGGCTATGGATACACCCCACTTATTGCCGTGCAGGGCGTTTCCTTTCGTGCGCCACAAAAAGCCGGAAACCGTCCTTCTTTAAGTCTAAAACCCTACGGATACTAAGTTATTATGGCTTCTGCAATGTTTCACTAAGCCCCGGAATAATGAGACATAGTTCTCATATATTACCGCCTTAATAACCCTCAGCTAAACCATCGGGGCGGCGTGAGTCCGCACTGCCCTGCAATCCCTCTTCAATCCACATCACCGAATTCGCGACCCCCATGGGTATGGTCTGCATTAAATGATGTCCCATTTTTTTTAAATTCGCCGTCGCAGCGGGATTAAGACCCGTTTCCACCCGCAACTCGTCGGGACGCCATTGATGATGCACCCGAGGTGCCGCCGTGGCAGCGACGATATTCATGCCGTGGTCGATGACATTCATCAGTATCTGCAGCACCGTGCTAATGATACGACTGCCTCCCGGGCTACCCGTGGCGAGCACCGGCTTGCCCGCTCGCATAACGATCACCGGAGTCATGGAGCTCAGGGGGCGTTTTCCCGGGGCAATGGCATTGGCGCGACCGCCCAACAATCCATAGGCATTGGCGACCCCCGCCCGGGCAGAGAAATCATCCATCTCGTTATTGAGCAATATTCCCGTACCCGCCGCCACAATGCCGCTGCCAAAACGAAAGTTGAGGGTATAGGTATTGCTCACAATATTTCCCGCCCGGTCCACCACGGTGAAATGGGTGGTCTCAGCGCTCTCATAGGGAATCGGGTTTCCCGGCCCCTCCACCGGGGTCACGCGCTCAGGGTCTATGCTCTGGCGCAATTTATCGGCATACGGTCTGGATATCAGCCCCTTCACGGGCACGGCAAAATAGTCCGGGTCCCCCAAGTAAAGGCTGCGATCGGCATACGCACGTTTCATCGCCTCGGCCATAAGGTGGATGGTGTCCGCGGTGTTATGCCCCAGACGGGCTATGGGATAGCCCTCTAGGATATTGAGCATCTGGATCAGATGAACACCGCCAGAGCTCGGCGGCGGCATAGCGATGATCTCGTGGCCACGGTAATGCCCCTGTACCGGCGTACGTGGCAACGGCCGATATTGCTTTAAGTCATTAAGAGTCATCAGGCCACCGTGACGTGCCATATCCGCAACGAGGCGGCGCCCCACTGCCCCACCATAGAAGGCCTGCATGCCCTGCGTCGCGATTTGCCGTAGCGACCAGGCCAGATCCGTCTGCACCAGCCGCTCCCCCGCCTTATAAGGTGAACCAACATCACGCAAGAAGATCTCACGGCTCGCCGCTGAGCGTCCCAGATGTGCGGCATCCTTCTGGAGCAGCTCCGCCAGCGCGCCACTCACCGGATAACCGGCCTCGGCCAAACGGATGGCTGGAGCTATCACCTCTTGAAGCGACAGGCTGCCATAGTGCTCGAGGGCATAACTCAATCCGGCCACGGTACCCGGCACCCCCGCCGATAAATGGCTAAAGCGTGCTCGCTTGGCATCCACCGCACCACTTTTATCCACAAACATATGCTCACTGGCCGCCTTCGGAGCCGCTTCCCGATAATCCAGGGCAATGCTCTCGCCGCTGTCAGCGAGATGCAGCAGCATAAATCCTCCGCCCCCGAGATTGCCTGCATCCGGCAAGGTCACCGCCAGCGCGAAGCCCACGGCTACGGCCGCATCAATGGCATTACCACCGCGCCGGAGAATATCCACCCCCACACGGGTTGCCAGGGCCTCACCACTCACCACCATGCCGTGGCGCGCTACCACCCGTGGTGGCGCTTCCCTCCCCGCAGGTTCCGCCAACACCCCGACACTGGAAACGAGTAGTAACAGTGTCAAGGCAGCCGCAAAGAGATGCTGTGGGGCTTCAGAAAACTCTTTAACCATCATCACCAGCTCTTCCCTTCTATAGTGTGAGCGCTAGACTAGCATCTCCGTGACGCCTTCCAAGCAAGCATTCAGTTCACAGCACGACGCCCAGCCTGGACCGTGGTCAGCCTTCCCATGGGAACAGCTCCACCTCAAGCCCAGCTGCATAGAGATCGGCTGCGCGACGATATCGACAGATCCAGCACAACTGGATGCCTTAAGCGCCCTCTTGTCCGCCGATGAACTACAGCGATTGGCCAGGATCGGCTCCATCCACAAACGACACGAGACTATTTATAGCCGGGGCATGCTGCGCCGACTGCTGGGCTCCTTATTGGATACCCCGCCGCAAACGCTCGAACTGCTCACCGGGGAAAAAGGCAAACCCACCCTCACCCAGCTCTGGCACGGTCATCAAGTGGAGTTCAACCTGTCCCATTCGGGCGGCTTGCTGCTCATCGCCGTGGCCCTCGATCTTCCGTTGGGTATCGATGTGGAGCAGCTCCGCCCAAACCGCCCCTGGCAAGGTATCGCCCGGCGCTTTTTCCACCCTGCCGAATATGCCGCCATCCGGGCGCTGCCCACACCCAAGCAGGAACAGGCCTTTTACACCTGTTGGTGTCGCAAGGAGGCTTATCTCAAGGCCATGGGGGGAGGTATTGCTCTAGGGCTTGGAAATTTCCAGGTATCGGTGGAGCCAGATGTGCCACCGCATCTCATTGCTAGCACGCTGGAGCCCGGAGCATCAGAGCGCTGGTCGCTTCACGACCTGTGGCCAGATACCGATTATCAAGCCTCCCTGGCCATCACGGGTGAAGGTTTACGCCTGCGGAAATGGAATCTGGATACTTCGCGTTAGCCAGGACTACAGCAACATCGCACGAGGCTCTTCAAGGTAGCGGCGGATGGTGGCAAGAAAACGCGCCGCTTCAGCCCCGTCCACTGCGCGGTGATCCACGGAGAGCGTGACGCTCATCACCGAAGCGATTTCCAGCGCATCTCCCCGAACCACCGGCTGACGCGCCATCGCTCCCACCGCGAGAATACCAATCTGGGGTGGATTGATAATCGGTGAGAAGCTGCGAACACCGTACATACCCAGATTGGACAGGGTGAATCCACCACCGGCGTATTCTTCGGGCTGGAGCTCTCCCGCCCGTGCTCGTGCGGCCAGCTCACGCATCTCCCGACTGATCTCCATCAAGCCTTTGCGAGCCACGTTTTTCAGTATCGGCGTTAACAAACCATCCGGAGTCGCTACGGCAACCGCAAGGTCGACGCACTCAAAATGCCGAATCCCCGCCTCCTCCCACAGCCCGTTAAGCTCCGGCATATCCCGCAACGCTAGAGCCAGGGCACGGATAACAAAATCATTAAGGGACAAACGCTGTTCTGGCAACCTTCCAGGTTCGCTATTGAGGCGAGCACGAAATGCCACCAGATCATCCACCTCACAGTCAATATAGAGATAGAAATGGGGGATGTGCTGTTTGGCTTGCTGCAGGCGGTCGGCAATATAACGCCGCGTACGGGTATGCGGCACAAGGGTTGAGCCGGGCAGTTCAACCTCCACCGGGACCACGGACTTGCTGGCGGACTTGGCAAGCTGCTGCTGTACATCGCGTTCCACGATGCGCCCGCCCGGACCGCTCCCCACAATGCCGTCAACAGCCATACCCTCAGCACGCAACAGCTTGCGGGCTCGCGGGCTGATACGTAGCCGTTGTTCATTCTGGGCCTTGATATCAGCAGACCGCGGCCGACTCTCAGTAGCCACCGTCTTTTCCGCCATTTTCGCAGGAGCCGCACCTTCTGTATCGATTGCCGGCCTGGCCTCATCGCCAGCACCCGCCAATCGCACAATGCCCGTGCCGACATTCACCTCATCACCCACGGTGACCAGCAAGGCCTCAATAGTGCCGCTAACGGGAGACTCCATTTCCAGCACCGTCTTGGCGGTTTCAATATCCACCAGCGGTTCTCCGATCACCACGCTATCGCCGGCCTGCTTGTGCCAGTGGGCCACCGTACCGTCGGTCATGGACGGTGACAGCGCGGGCAATTTGATCTCAGTCGCCATCACGGGTCTCCGCTTGTTCACTACGGGCACGTAGCACCGCGAGTTCCGACAATTTCCGGTCACGCCAGGCCTGTCGATAGGGAATCTCCGCCACTGGCAGGCGGGCACGCATGGACTCTTCCACGGCCATGATGGACGACTCACTCCAACGCCGGGGTTCGCCACGGTCCTTCATGGCTTGGTAAAACATCTCACCGAAGATATCCACGTAGTGACTAACCCCCCGTGCAGCATTCAGGTCGATGGTGTCGAAAGGTCCCACCACGGACCAGCGCAGGCCCAGGCCATGGGTCATGGCCTTGTCCAGCTCCACCGGGTCGATACAGTCATCGTCAATCAGGCGAAAGGCCTCGTTAAGCACCGCAATCTGCAGTCGATTGACGATGAAACCCGGCACCTCTTTTTTCATCACCACCGGCATCTGACCGATGGCACTGAGCAGCACGCGGGTACGTTCCACTACCTCGGGGGCCGTCCAGGGGGTGGGCACCACCTCCACCACCGGCACCAGATGCGGCGGATTCAGCGGATGGGCGAGCAGACAACGTGCCCGCCCCGCGAGGGACTCGCTCAACTCTGAGGTCGGAATGGTGGAAGAAGAGCTGGCGATCACCGCATCCGCATCCGCGAACTGATCGAGCTCGGCAAAGACCGCCTGCTTGATCTCCAGACGCTCGCTCACGGCCTCTTGTATATGCACCGCACCGGACAGGGCCTCGACCAAATCAGCACTGATGGAGATGCGCTCCCGCACCGCCGCGGCATCATCCAGCAATCCCAGCGAAACCAGTTCATCGATACTCGTATCGATAATGGCCAAAGCACGGCCGAGTACCTCGGCATCCCGATCATAGAGGCTCACGTCGTAGCCCGCCCGGGCGAACAGGATGGACCAGCTGCGACCAATGAAGCCGGCACCGACGATAGCGATTTTTTCCACGCTTACTCTCCTAAACGATGTGGTTACGCAAGATGCCTTGCTGCAGATATAAGTGGATGGTCTCTGCCGCCTGATAGCGCATATCGTGCAGCGCCGACTCCGAATAATAGGCCGTATGCGGACTGATCATGAGGCGACCACCCAACCACGGCGCATGCTCCCGCCAAGCATGGATCAGCGGATGATCCCCAGGAGGCTCCTCCGGCAATACATCGGTCCCCAGACCGCCAAGCCGACCACTGCGTAAGGCGGCTTCAAGTACATCGAGATTCTTGAATAAGCCACCACGGGCGGTATTCACCAGCAACGCGCCAGGCTTCATGGTCTCCAGAAAAGCCTCATCCACCATGCCCCGGGTATCTTCCGTGAGCACGCAATGCAGGCTCACAATATCGGCCTGCTCCAGTAGTGCACCAAGACTATCTACCCGCGTGTAACCCACAGTCTGCTCGTGTCCCCTGGGTTGGTGCTTGTCATAGCCGAGAACGCGGCATCCAAAGGCACTCATGTAGCGAACCACCGCCGCACCCATGCGCCCCACGCCGACAATCCCAAGCGTTGCCTCCGAGAGTCGTGGGATAGGCCGCAGGATGTGTTCAACCCAACCCACACGATGTTCACGGCAGGCGATATCGTACTGCGAGATACGCCGCCATAAATTGAGGATATGCGCCACCGTGGTCAGCGCAATTTCCTCCACGCCGTAATCCGGGGTGTTGCACACCGGTACGCCAAAGCGAGCAAAGGCTAAGAGGTCCAGGTTGTCCACCCCGACGCCATAGCGAACGACAATGCGGCAACGCGGCAAGCTGGCAAGGGTCTTGGCGCCAAGATGGGCATGGAAGACCAGCAGGGCATCTATACGCGCCAGCAGTTCCTCGTCATAGCTATCTTCATCACCCCCACTGAGGGTGACAAATTCCGCACCAGGCAGGGCCCTGGCCTCGATTTCGAAGGGCGCCTCAAAGTGGTCAGTAACTCCGATCAGCATGTGCTGTGGATTAGCCACTGCTGTTTCAGCCAACAACGTTACGAATGGCTGCTTCAATGGCCACCTCGCCTGGCACCACCAGCGGCTCCATACGCGGGCTTAGGGGCATTGGCGTCTCGGCCCCGCCGACCCGCTTGATCGGTGCCTTGAGGGCATCAAAGGCCTCATCTGCCAGCAGCGCGGCAATCTCCGCAGTGTAGCCACAGAATTGGCTGGCCTCCTGTGCTACGACCACCCGCCCCGTCTTGCACGCCGAGGCCACTAGGGTCTTGGTATCCAACGGACGCAAGGTACGAGGATCCACCACCTCCACATCAATGCCCTCTGCGGCCAGTTTTTCGGCCACGGCCAGCGCCTTGCCCACCATGACACCCGTGGCGATCACACTCACATCGGCACCGGCACGCTTCACCTCCGCCTGCCCCAGAGGAATCACCTCCTCATCATCCGGCACCTCGCCAAGCAGCGTATAGCAGCCCTTGGGCTCGAAAACGATTACCGGATTATCGTCGCGGATAGCGGCCTTTAGCAGGCCCTTCACATCGCGGGGGGTACCAGGCATCACCACCTTGAGGCCTGGCACATGGGCAAACATCGCCTCATTGCTCTGGGACATCTGCGCACCGCCGCCGGGGCGAAAACCCGACCACAGCCGGTACACTGCGGAAACCGAAGCCACCCCATCGTGGTAATAATTCATCTTCGCCGCGCTGTTGACTAATTGGTCCATGGCCACCAGCGACACGTCAGCCAGCCCCATCTCCACGATGGGCCGCACACCCTTCAATGCCGCTCCCACCGAGGCCCCGACAAAACCGCACTCGGAGATAGGCATCTCCAGCACTCGGCTATCACCAAATTCCTCGATGATGCCCACTGTAGTTCCGGTCAAACCTCCGAAAGTGCCCACATCCTCGCCCATGAGTACAACTGCTTCGTCGCCGCGCATCTCCTCCACCATGGCCTCGATAATGGCCTGCTGATAACTAATCTTGTGCATTCTCATTACCTCAAACGTAAACGTTTTCCAGGGCCACTTCAGGCGCTGCGTAGGGGGCGGCTTCGGCAAATTCCACGCCCTCCGCCACTTCACGCTGAATATCTATATCCACCGCATCCAGTTCTTCTGCGCTGGCATGGCCTGCCTCTATGAGTTGCTTGCGCAAACGCAGGATCGGGCATTTGGCCTTCCAACTCGCAAGCTCCTCTGCAGTACGGGAAAATTCCCGATCGCCGGCGGTGGAATGCGGGGTCCAGCGATAGGTCAGACACTCAATGAATGTTGGCCCCTCTCCCGCGCGGGCACGGGCTACGGCACGCTGGGTGGCCTCATATACCGCCACCACATCATTACCGTCCACCAGCTCACTAGGTAGTCCGTAACCCTGGGCGCGAGCAATGATGCTGCCACCGGCAGTAGATGCCTCCAGCGGCATGGATTTAGCGTAAAAATTGTTCTCGCAAAAATACACGATGGGGAGCTTGCGCACCGCTCCTAAGTTGACACCCTCGTGGAAATCTCCGCGGTTCACCGATCCATCCCCAAAGAAGGAGATGGTGACATCCGGCTTGCCCTGAATGCGCGCAGCCAGCGCGGCACCCGTTGCCAACGGAATCACCGAACCCACCATGGTGGTACCCGCAAGAATTCCCAATTCCGGTGCCGCCATGTGAAAGATCGGATGACGGCCGCGGGTGGGGCATGATTCCTTGGCATAAAGGCCGGCGAAGATCTCCCCCACAGGCACCCCACGAGTCAGCAGCACCCCGAGCCCACGGTGGGTAATCATGGTGTTATCCGTAGGCTTCAGGCCGTAACACACCCCGACCGGTATCGCCTCTTGCCCCATGCCGCCATGGTAATTGGAAAATTTCCCAGCCACGGCGAGGCGAAAGGCCTCTTCCTCAAAACGGCGAATGAGAAGTAACCGCCGGAACAACTGTTTTAAATCCTGTGGGCTCAAACTCATATTTCTTCCCCTTTAATTCACAAACTACAGAAAATTACTGATCGACAGGTGTTCTCACATCAAGACACGATCCCGCGCACGGCCTCCAGCAAACGCTCACGAGTCCCCAGATAGACCGCCTCCAAGGGCAGGCTGTTGGGCACCGGAATATCTGGTGCGGCCACCCGCAGTGGCTCGGCATCGAGGAAATCAAAGGCGCGGGTCACCACCCGGGCTATTACCTCGGCCCCGAATCCACCCGTAGTGCAGGCCTCATGGCAAACGATCAGACGGCCGGTTTTCTCCACCGAGGCCACGATGGCATCCTCATCCAGCGGCACCAGGCTGCGTAGATCCAATACCTCACATTCGATACCCTCTGCCGCCGCCTGCTCCGCCGCCTTCAGCGCCCAGGGGACGGCGCCAGACCAGCTGACGATAGTGACATCAGCACCCTCCCTAGCCATCCAAGCCTTGCCTAGCGGCACGGTATAACGGCCATCGGGCACCTCGTCCTTCACCTCATAGAGAAATTTGTGTTCCAGGAAGATCACCGGATTGGGGTCATCAATAGCGGCGAGTAACAGGCCCTTGGCATCTGCCGGTGTCGCCGGCATCACCACCTTCAGGCCCGGCACGTGGGTAAACCACGCCTCTAGACTCTGGGAGTGGTGCACGCCGTAACCTAGGCCTGCGCCACAGGCCATGCGAATCACCAGTGGCACCGAGGCACGCCCGTCGGTCATATAGCTGAATTTTGCCGCCTGATTGAAAACCTGATCCCAGCAGGTGCCAACAAAATCCACGAAGCCAATCTCGAGGATAGGGCGGCTCCCCACCAGCGCTGCACCCACCGCTGCGCCGGTAATGGCGATCTCGGAGATGGGCGTATCCAGCACCCGCTGCTCACCAAATTCCGCCTGTAGGCCCTTGGTGACTCGATAGATCCCCCCGTAGACACCGATATCCTCACCGAGGACGAAGACCCGTGGATCATCGTGCATGGCAATGCGATGGGCCTCATTCAAGGCCTGGGCATAGCTCATCCTGGCCATCACGCGACTCCTTCGGCATAAACATGGCTAAGGGCCGACGCGGGATCAGGAAACGGGCTATGCAAGGCAAAGTCCGTGGCCTCCTCCACCAGAACAGCGATGCGTGCTGCAATCTCCTCTTTCAGGGCCTTATTCAATAATTTTTTGCGGCGCATGACCTGTTCAAAGCGCACGATGGGATCCTTCGCCTGCCACTCAGCCACTTCCTCCGCGGAACGATAGTTCTCGGAATCGCCCACATAGTGGCCGATCGTACGGTAGGTTTTCGCCTCGATCAGCGTTGGACCGCCGCCGGCACGAGCCTTGTCCACCGCCCGCCGCACGGTTTCGTAGACTTCCAACACATCATTACCGTCGATGATCTCCGCCGGGATACCATAGCCAGGCGCCCGATCCGCGACATTAGCTACCCGCTGCTGCTTGTGAATACTCTGGGAGATGCCATAACCGTTGTTCTCACACAAAAACACCACCGGCAGTTCCAATACTGCGGCGAGATTGAGGGACTCATGAAAGGCACCATTGTTATTGGCGCCATCACCGAAGAAACACAGGGTCACCCCGTCATCGTTTAATATGCGCAGCCCCAGCGCAGCCCCAACCGCCAATGGCAAACCGCCGCCCACCACGCCGTTGGCGGCAAGGAAACCGATATCCAAATCTGCCAAATGCATGGAGCCCGCTTTGCCCCCACAACAACCCGTGGCCTTGCCGTAGAGTTCCGCCATAAAGGCCTTGGGATCGGCACCACGAGCGAGAAAATGGCTATGGGCCCGATGGGTGCTCACCATTTTGTCCTGAGGCTGCAACGCGGCATTCACCCCTACCGCCACCGCCTCCTCACCCACGCCGAGATGGATCAGCCCGGGGATCTCCCCACGGATGCAACGCTCGCTGACCTTTTCATCAAAGGCCCGCAGCATGGACATATCCTCATAAAGCTGGAGTAATTGTTCGCTGGACAGCGCTAAAGAAGTTCTTTTCCGGGCAGGCATGGCTTAGGATCCTCGGCTTCGACGAGATATGACACGGGTTATGTGGTGTACCCTAGCAAAACAATCACACATGATCAATCATTACCGAACATTAACGAACATCCCTGTGCTTTCCGGAAGAACTGATGCAGAACCTCCGTCAACAAGAAATACTGAAATTACTCCAGAAAACACATGGAGTTACGGTAAGCGCGCTCGCCGCACGCTTCAACAAAACGCCGATTACCATCCGTCGTGACCTGAGCGCCATGGAAAAGCTCGGCCTGCTGCAACGTACCCATGGCGGTGCCGTTCCTACGGATACGCCTAACTTTGACCTCTCACCCTATGAGGTCCGGGAGCGGGAACATCCGCGGGAAAAATCAGCCATCGCCGCCTGTGCCGTACAGTTTATTCATGAGGGTGACTGCATCCTCATGAATGCCGGCACCAGCCTGTATGCGGTGGCCCGGGAATTAAGGGGTTTTAAGGATCTGCAGGTGGTCACTAATGGACTCACCGTGGCCGCGGAATTAAGCCGTAATCCTGGCATTGATGTGCTGCTGCTCGGTGGCACCGTGGACCCGAAAAAACTGGGGACAGTAGGTCCCGTGGCCGAGACAGCCGTAAAAGAACTCCATGTCAGCCATGCCTTTCTTGGGGTCAGTGGAATTTCTGTGGCAGATGGCATCGCCATGCATAACCAGGCCGAGGCCACCATCAATGCCGCTTTTTTGGCGACTGCCGATGAAGTTACCGTACTCGTGGATGCCAGCAAATTTAGCAACCACTCTCTCTACCGCATTGCCAGCCTTGATCGAGTAAACCGGGTCATTAGCGATGAACGGCTGCCACAGAAAGTACGACGAGCCCTGGATGAAGCCAACATTGAGGTGCTGATTGCCAGCGATGAAGATTAATACCCCGGAATCTATCCACAACGAAATGACCGTACACAGCGCTTTCTCCCCTACTCTGCCCGCCTCCCCCAAAGGGCATCTCTCCTGGACCGGCCTGCGTGGTAGTAGCCGGGGATTGGCGCTGGCCCGTGCGGCGGAAAATGCCGATGGGCCATTGATATTGCTGGTCCCTGATTCCCGCAGCGCCACGCTGCTAGAAGATGAGATCCGTTTTTTTCTTACCTCCGATAAGCTGCCTGTATTGCACTTTCCGGATTGGGAAACTCTGCCCTACGATCTGTTTTCCCCCCATCAGGACATCATCTCGGAGCGCCTAGCGAGCCTTTGCCGCCTGCCCCAGCTCAAACGGGGCATCCTGTTGGTCACCGTGGCTACTGCCATGCTGCGCCTGTGCCCGCGCAGTTATCTCGATGCCAACGCCTTTCTGCTCGGCGTCGGTGAGCATCTCGATATCAGCGCCTTTCGCCAGCGCCTGGAGGCGGTGGGTTATCGCTGCGTCAGCCAGGTAATGGAGCACGGCGAGTTTGCGGTGCGCGGCTCACTCATCGACCTCTACCCCATGGGTAGCGAGTTCCCCTTCCGCATCGATCTGTTTGACGATGAGGTGGACAGCATTCGTGGCTTTGACCCGGAAAATCAACGCTCTGGCGATAAGCTCGACAATTTACAGCTATTACCAGCACGCGAATTTCCACTCAATGAGGAAGGAATTTCCGATTTTCGCCGTCGTTGGCGTGCCGCCTTCTCAGGCGATCCCATGGGCCACACGGTTTATCGCGAGATTAGTACGGGGGTGGCATCCGCGGGGATCGAGTATTTTCTCCCGCTATTTTTCGAGCACAGCGAAAGCCTGTTCGAGTATTTGCCTGCCAACAGCATTGTGGTCGGGTTGGAGCACAGCGCCGATGCCACTGCGGTGTGTTGGCAGGAGTTGGAAGAACGCTATGAGCAACGCGGACATGATAAGGAACGCCCGCTGTTGGCACCGACCGGACTGGCCCTTACGGTGGATGAATTTGAGGCTGTGCTGAGCGGCTTTCGACGGCTTGATATCCGCACAACCGAGGCGAATGCGGAGATTGAAGTACAGCATTTCGCCAGCCGTGCCCCGGTGCGCATGCCGGTAGATGGTCGTGCCGAGGAGCCGCTGGCGCTGGTGCATAAATTTATCGATGACTTCCAAGGCCGTATCCTATTCGTGGCCGAATCACCGGGACGTCGGGAAATGCTGCTGGAGAGTTTCCTGCGTGCCCGCCTGCCGGTACAGCCCACAGAAAACTGGCAACAATTTGCGGCAGCAGACAACACACTGGGTATTACTGTTGCACCACTGGAAGACGGCACGGTACTGGAAGATCCCCCGCTCGCCATCGTCACCGAGACCCAACTCTTCGGTGATCGCGCGGTGCAACGCCGGCGGCGGCGCCGACGTGAGCGGGATGCCGAGGGCATGGTACGCAACCTCGGCGAGCTACATATCAATGACCCGGTGGTACACGAAAGCCACGGGGTCGGGCGCTACCACGGGCTATGTACCGTTGAAGCAGGTGGCTCCAAGGGTGAATTTCTCAGCCTGGAATACGCTGGTGGTGATCGCCTTTATGTACCCGTGCAGTCCCTGCACCTGATTAGCCGCTATACCGGCTGCGATCCCGAACACGCACCCTTGCACAAGCTCGGCAGCCCGCAGTGGGCACGGGCACGCAAGAAGGCCGCGGAGCGGGTCTGCGATGTGGC
Organism: Gammaproteobacteria bacterium; assembly: GCA_021773645.1. Taxonomy (GTDB): domain Bacteria; phylum Pseudomonadota; class Gammaproteobacteria; order HK1; family HK1; genus JAJFJV01. The sequence continues at coordinate 18,196 of JAJFJU010000020.1, read as the reverse complement.
TGCCGAGTTGCTGGATATTTACGCCCAACGCATGGCCCGCAAGGGTCACCGATACCAGATAGAAACGCCGCTCTATGAGGCCTTTTCCAACGAGTTTCCCTTCGAGGAAACCCCGGACCAACAAGCCGCCATCGACGCCGTTATTACGGATATGGAAGGCGAACGCCCCATGGATCGAGTCGCCTGCGGAGATGTGGGCTTTGGTAAAACCGAGGTCGCGCTACGCGCCACCTTCGTCGCTGTGCAAGACAGCCGTCAGGTAGCCATCCTGGTACCCACCACCCTGCTCGCCCAACAGCATTACCAAAACTTTTGTGATCGCTTCGCCGATTGGCCGGTCCGAGTGGAACTACTGTCCCGCTTTCGTTCCAAAAAACAGCAGGATGCAGCCCTCGAAGGGCTCGCAGATGGCACCGTAGACATCGTTATCGGCACCCACAAGCTGTTGCAAAAGGGCATCAACTTTAAGCGTCTGGGACTCGTGGTCATAGACGAGGAACATCGCTTCGGGGTACGCCAGAAGGAACGTCTGAAGGCATTGCGTGCCGAGGTTGACGTGCTGACGCTGACCGCCACCCCCATTCCCCGTACCCTTAATCTCGCCCTCTCGGGGTTGCGGGATCTATCGCTCATTACCACTGCCCCACAACATCGGTTATCCATTAAGACCTTCGTACGCCCTTGGGACGATGCCCTTATTCGTGAGGCCTGTCTGCGCGAGATCCACCGCGGTGGGCAAATCTACTTCGTCCACAATCGGGTGGAAGATATCGAGCGCATCGGCGAGCAACTGGCCGCACTGGTGCCCGAGGCCAGCCTACGCATTGGCCATGGCCAGATGCGCGAAAAGGAGCTTGAAGGGGTGATGATGGATTTCTACCATCAGCGCTTCAATCTGTTGTTGTGTACCACCATCGTCGAGAGTGGCATCGACATCCCCACCGCCAATACCATCATCATCAATCGCGCAGATCGCTTTGGCTTGGCCCAGCTGCATCAGTTGCGTGGCCGGGTAGGACGCTCCCATCACCGCGCCTATGCCTTTCTGCTAGCCCCGGATCGACGGGCCCTCAAGGCCGATGCAGTCAAACGCCTGGATGCCATCGAATCCATGGAGGATCTGGGCATGGGTTTCACCCTGGCTAGCCACGATCTGGAAATACGCGGCGCAGGCGAGTTGTTAGGTGGAGAGCAAAGCGGGCAGATTCAGGAGATCGGCTACAGCTTGTATACGGAGTTAATGGAGCGTGCCGTAGCGGCCCTGAAGGATGGACGCCACCCAGAACTTACCCAGCCCCTGGACCACGGTCCCGAGGTGGAGTTGGGCACGCCTGCGCTGATTCCGGAGGACTACCTCCCGGATGTGCACGCCCGCCTGGTGCTCTACAAACGTATTGCCGGGGCAAACAGTGCAGAAACACTACGGGATTTACAGATTGAGATGATCGACCGCTTCGGCCTGCTGCCAGATGCGGCCCGGGTATTATTTCGGGTCACTGGGCTCAAGCTAAAATCCCTACCCCTGGGAATTCAGAAAATGGATCTGGACAATCAGGGGGGATATATCCAGTTCGCGGATAATGCCGCAATCGATCCGGGGAAAATTGTTGAGCTGATAGCCCGGGAACCTGAGAAATATCGCTTTTCCGGTAATAATCGTTTACGGCTGGAAATCGAACAGCCGGAATGGGAAGCACGCGCCGAAATGCTGGAAATGCTACTTGATAGCCTGGCCCTGAGGGAGGCGGCATGAGCTTGACTTTACACACATTTATCGTGGGTTTACTCACGCTTCTGCCCGCCCTTGCCAGCCATGCCGAGGAAGAAATCGAACCGCCCAATTGGTACACCGTTGAGCTGGTGCTTTTCTCCCAGGGAAATGCGGCCGCTATGGAGTCAGAACAATGGCCCAATGATCCCGGCATGCCCGACATCCACGGTGCAGTAGAGCTCTTTGAGAGCCACGATGATCCGGTCGCGGTAGCTGAACTTCCAGAAATATCCAAACCAGAAACACTCAGACCACCAACACCGCCAATAGCCTTTGGTCGCCTAACTGCCGATGAACTGGAGCTTGGCGAGGCGGTGAAAAAATTGAATCGCCATGCGGGCTATCAAACGCTACTTCATCTGGGCTGGCGTCAACCAGGCCTTCCCAGGGAACAAGCACCTGCCGTGCATCTCAACACCCGGCCGTTCTCAGCAGTGGCTCCCAACATGACGGAGGCGCAAAAACCGACCCCGACACTATTTTCAGCCATCCCTTTTTTGCGGGCATCCGAGCCCACACCAGAAGTTGAACAAGGCCCTGGCATAGAGGGCAGCATCCGCCTCTATCTACGCCGCTACCTGCATTTGGAAGCCGATCTGCTGTATGAAAATAAGGCGTTAATAGCCGAAACGGACGTGCCTCAGTCTACGGGAGCGAAACTTGAATCCAGTCCCTTTGTGGCACAGCAAGCCCCGGTTTTCCGTTTCCGCCTACAGCAACAACGGCGCCTGCGCAGCGGGGAGCTCCATTACCTCGACCATCCACTGTTCGGGCTCATGGTCAAAGTCACCCCCTTTGAGCTACCACCAGAGCCTGAGCCCATACCGGAGGAGCTGAATAATGTCCCCACATCAGATTTGTCAGTATCCCCGCAAGAGGCTCAAACCAAACAACCCTGATTAGCGCTTGCGCCAGCACAATAGACGATTATTCATCGGCATGGGCATGTCTTCCACCGCCTCCAATCCCGCGTCACCCGCCCGCTCATTCAGATATTCAAAGTCGCGTATGCCACTCTCGGGATCACGCCCCTTCAACCACTCATCGAAACGCGCATTACTGTCACTGGAGTAGTTTCCACCGTAGTTGAAAGGTCCATACAGAGCCAACAGACCCGCCGTAGACAACAAACGGCCGACTCCTGCGAACAAAGCATCAACCTCATCCAAATGCATGATGTGGGTGGTATTTGCGGAGAAAACTGCATTCACTTGAACGGTTGGCCAGGATGGCTGACTGACATCAAGCAACAGGGGTGGTTCTACGTTGGAAAGATCGGCCTCATCCAGCCAGGCATGAATGCCCGCGTGATACTCATACCGGTCACTGGTGTACCAGCGCAGATGGGGCATGTGGTGAGCGAAATAGACCGCGTGCTGGCCGGTACCACTACCAATTTCCAACACCCGTTGACAATCATGAAACAGCGGTGCAATCGCCGCCAGGATAGGATCCCGGTTTTGATCGCATGCTTCCGCGTAGGGTTTGGTCATATCGCTCGAAACAAACGACACAGCCCCCCTAAGCCGCTCAAAACGGCCTAGGGGGGCTATTAATCCTAGCTATCGGTGGGAGAAGAAATCCGCGCATCATCCGATATTTTGACGTCAAACTCACTGCCGGGCTGTGAGGCAGAAGGCTCAGCCGGTGCCGCTGAATCATTCAGGGTATGCGGCATAGCACGTGCGATGCGCCGGCAGATACGGAAGATATCGTTCATGTGATCGACGGTTTCACGCTCCAGCGTGTAGGTCCGTAAACGATTGGGTGCATCCGCAGTAAGGCGCTCAATTTCATGCTCGGCCGCTTCCATACGGATCTCACGCATTTCCTTACGCATGGCATTGATTTTTTCCCCTGCATCCAGATCACCGCTGACAATCAACTCAGAGGTATGTCTGAGTGCCGAAGACACGCGTTGATGATAATTGGCCAGAACGGTTTGAGTCTCCTCACTCACCACGATGCCCTCGTCCATACGCTTTCTAGCCAACGAAGCCATATTATCCTCAATGATATCGCCCATGTTCTCAAAGCGATTCACCGTCTGCATCAGATACACCAGCTCGGCCGCCTGTTCCTCGGAGATACTGGTCATGCTGAGCTTGCCGAGATAGACCACGACCTGTCCATGTACCGCATCCACCTCGTCGTCCATGGCAACAATCTCTGCCAGGTCCTGTTGATTGCCATCCATGAAGGCAGGCACCACGCGGTCAAACATCGCCGCAACCTGGGTGCCAACACGCCCAATCTCATGGCGTGCCATTCCTAATGCCAACACCGGGGTCTCAATCAGCACGTCGTTGAGGAACTGCGGCTGGTATTCCTCTGGCAGCTCCTCTTCGGTCTCCGGTTTATCCTTTACGGCCCACTCACAAAAGCGAGCAAACAAATTGGAAAAGGGCAGGAACAAAAAGGCGATACCCACATTAAACATGGTATGGGCATTGGCCACCTGGCGCGGGGTTTCCTTTGCCAGCCTTTCCACCCCCTCAAGCTCTGGATATTGCGGCGACATCCATACCGCCAGCTCCGCCAGATAGGGGATAAAGAAGAAGATCAGGGCCACGCCAACGATCTTAAAGGTGACGTGAGCCACCGCCACCCGCACCGCTTCACGCGGCTTGCCAATGGAGGCCAGACCCGCGGTGGCACAGGTGCCGATATTGGCACCGAGTGCTAGCGCAATCCCACCCTCCAGGCTAACCAAACCCTGTGAGGCCAGCACGATGACCACCCCCATAGTCGCCGAGGAGGACTGCACCACCGAGGTAAAGGCGGTGGCCAGCAGGATGCCAATGACGGGATTGGAGACATTCTGCATCAGGTCGATAAAAGGCTGATAGGAGCGCAGCGGTTTCATGGCACCGCTCATCACGCTCATACCGAAAAAGATCAGACCCAGACCCATGATCAGGATGCCGTACTGCTTGATATTTTCACTACGACCAACAAACAGCATGCCAAAACCAATGGTTACCAGTAACAACGCATACTTGGTCACCGGGAAGGCGACAATCTGGGCGGTAATCGTGGTGCCGATATCCGCGCCAAGGATGACGCCAATGGCCTGGGACAGCGACATCAGGCCGGCAGTCACGAAGCCCACCAGCATCACCGTGGTTACCGAGGAAGACTGAATCACAGCGGTTACGCCAGCACCCGTGGCCAGCCCCGCCAACCGGTTCGAGGTCAACTTGCCGAGGATATCCTTCATGCGGTTGCCCGCCACGACCTTCAGGGCATCGGACATCTGCTCCATACCAAACAGGAACAGCGACAAACCACCCAGCAGCTTCATAATCATGAAGCCCCAGGCTATTTCCTTACTGGCGGCGGTAGGTACCGCGGCATACACCGGGCTGATGATGAGGCTGAAAACCCCTGCAAACATGAGGAATAAAACCACCCATTCGCTACGCTTTACCCTGCTGTAATCCATATTCATTGAAACACCCACCCTGTTGTTATCTGTTTTGCGATTCTAAAAAAGTTGGAAACTCTGCGTTGTGCCTGCTCTAGCTCTTAACCACCGTGACCGGGATCTCGGCCAAGCGCACGATCTGTTCCGCCTTAGAACCAATGAGCAAATGCTTAAGTCCGGTGCGCCCCTGGCTACCGGTGACGATGGAGCTGGCACCACTTTTCTTCGCCGCCTTCAGCACCTGGGCCACGGGCAAGCCACTAACCAACTGGGTGCTGATATTGTCCCAAGCCTTACGGTTCGGAACGGCTTCCGACATCTCTTCCAAAAATTCATCCAGCATAGAGGTGGCCAGTTCTTTCATGGTCTGCATAGCATTGCTGGTATCGTGTTTGTAATAGCCGGGAGCCTCGCCTGGATCGTGTACCACGTGCAGTACCACCAGCGGCAAATTACAAGCAGAGGCGTAGTTATAAGCCCAAAGAAATGCGGCGCGGGAATCGTCGGAAAAATCCACCGCCACCAGTACCGGAGATGCCTGCTCTGCTTCGCTCATGGTTCATGCCCTTTTGAAAAATTACACTGGCTAAGGCAGCGAAAGCAGCCCCTCTAAATGGCCATTTTCGCGCCGGGCGGCAAGCGCCCAAAAGCGGCGAATTCTTTCAAAAAACAGGCTAAAAGTCAAGATAGAAACGGCATTGCGGCGGGCCCCTGCCGGTGCCAATGCAGCCTGTTATGCCGGCGATAAATCGGGCCTACGCATGAGGAAAACCATCGGAACGCATGCAAGAACAATGAAGGTAAGCAGCAGAAAATCATTGCTGTAGGCCAGCAATGCCGCCTGACGCCCAAGCTCCACATCAACCAGGGCCAATCCTTGGGGCGTGGCAATATCCCACAGCCCAGGCGTATGCCGCAGGCTTTCGTTAAATGGGCTGACATGGGGCACCAGATAGGCATGCTGGGCCTGGGTCTGGTGGGTAAGCACCCCCACCAACACCGCAACCCCCGCGCTCTTACCCAGATTACCGATCAGCCCATAAAAGGCGGTGCCGACATCACGGTACTGGATTGCCAGGGTGGAAAAGGCGGCAGCAGTGAGTGGCACAAAGAAAAAGCCAAGCCCAACCCCCTGCACCAAATTGGCCGTAATCACGTGGGCAGCAGTGATGTTGACTGCAAAGCGCGACAACATCCAGGTCGACAATGCAATCACCAATAGACCAAAAGCCATGAGGAAGCGTGCATCAACCCGCTTATGTAGCCATCCCACCAGCACCACGGACAACATGATGGCAGCCCCGCGTGGTGCCATTACCAGCCCGGTGGTAACGATGGGATAACCCCAGATGTTCTGCAAAAAAGGCGGCAATAAGGCAATGATGCTAATCAGTACCACGCTGAATAGGGCCTTGAGGCAGCTACCCAACATGAAGTTGCGATCGCCCAACACATGGCGGTCGATGAAGGGGTTGCTAGCGAGCATGGAGTTGAGCACGAAGCCATAGAAACCAATTCCGGCTAGACTCGCGGCGATCACGATCTGGGTGGAATTGAACCAGTCCAAGCCCTCGCCGCGATCGAGCAAAAACTGTAGCGATCCGGCACACAGGGCGACAAAGAAAAAACCGGCAAAACCAAAGGGTCGGCTGCGTGCGCCCTTCACCTCTGGCACAAATAACGAGGTCATGGCAAAGGCCATTATCCCCAGCGGCAAATTAAAAAAGAACACCCCACGCCAGCTAAAGCTCTCGGTAATATATGAGCCCAGCGTCGGCCCTATAATCGGCGCGGTCATAATGCCCACCCCCCACAACCCCAGCGCCATACCGTGATCCTCACGCGGATGGCTATCCAGCAATGTGGCCAGGGAAAGCGGCATTAATGCGGCCCCAAAAATGCCCTGGATGAAGCGAAAGGAAATCATCTCCGTGAGGGAACCTGAAAGGCCAGAGAGGATGGAAAACAGCGCGAAGCCGGTGTAGGCAAGCAGCAGCAAGCGTTTGCGCCCGAGCACCGTGGCCAGCACCCCGGTTGCGGGCATCGCCACGGCGACAGAAATTAGAAAAGAGGTAAGCACCCAGGTCACCTGATCGGGACCCGCAGAAAGTGCCGCCTGTACATGCGGCAGGGCAATGCCCACCACTGAAGCATCGATCTCCTGCATCAACGGCCCAAGGATGCAGGCGATGGTAATCATGATCCGGTGGCCACCCGGAGTACCGGCCAACCCCTGCCCTGGGATCACTCCATCATCCAGTTAAAGACCCGCCGCAGCCACTCGGGCGCAGCCGCCTCATTACCGGTATCCACCCGCACCTGCACACTCATGCCGGCTCGTAGCGGGGGCGTTTGCTGCCCCTCATCAAGCTCTAGCCGCACCGGCAGACGCTGCACTACCTTGACCCAATTACCCGAGGCATTTTGCGGTGGCAACAGGGCAAACTCAGCACCGGTCGCCGGGCCGATGCTCATGACTCGTGCCTTAAAATCCACATCGGGGTAGGCATCTATGGAAATGCTGGCCGACTGCCCTTTGCGCAGATGGGTAAGCTCAGTTTCCTTGAAATTGGCCTGAAACCAACGCTGCCCGGTACCCACCAGACTGAAGGCCGGGGCCCCAGCCTTAAAGAACTCCCCCACCTGCAGATCAAAATTAGTGACCACTCCGGCAGTAGGGGCCCGAACCGTGGTATAACGCAGCTCCAGCGCCGCCTGCTCCAGCGCCGCCTGAGCCTCGCGCACCTGCGGGTGGAGGGCGACATTGACCTCATCAGAGCCGCCCAGACGGGCAAGGATGCCGGCAAGATCATGCTGAATGCCCACGCTGCGTTCTCTGGCCACCTGCAAGTTGCGGCGGGTTTCATCAAATTTTGCTGCTGAAATTAATCCCTTGCGCTTGAGCCCCTGCTGACGATCAAACTCGCGCTGATAATAGGAGGCATCTTTTTCCATAAGGCGGCGCTCAGCACGCTTTTGGCGATACAGTGCCCGTAATTCATCGACATCCTGGCGCACCTTGGCGAGCTGCGCGCGCGCCCGTTCACGGACAATGCGGAAGGGTTCGGGATCAAGCTGAAACAGTAATTGACCCATCTGGACGCGCTGATTCTCCCCCACCGCTACGGTCACCATCCGGCCAGAGATATCGGCGCTCACGGCAATCTTTTCCGACTTCACGTAGGCATTTTCGGTACTCACGTAACGTGCCGATGTGAAATAGTAGTAGATCCCTCCAAGCCCGAAGGCGATAGGTGGGATGAGAATGACCAGCAGCACAATAATGCGCCGCAGCAGCTGCCGGAAGGTCGCCCAAAGACTGCGTCCCTGCCTGTGAACGGGTTTTTTCTCTGGCGTCACCGCTTCAACTCCTCATAACAGGCGGATAGCCTGCTCCAGCAAGGCCCGTACCTCAGCCATACCATCCTGTAGATTACGCTCGATTTCCGCCATGGTAATTTCCCCCTCACCACGCCCAGCGGCGGCATTGGCAACCACCGCACAAGCGGCGTAGCAAAGCCCCAACTCCCGCGCCAGAACGGCCTCCGGCATACCCGTCATACCCACCATATCGCAGCCATCCCGAGCCAAGCGGTTAATCTCGGCGGCGGTCTCTAAGCGCGGTCCCTGGGTTGCCCCATAGACCCCGTAAGTCATAGCCGACACATTCGCCTTTGGTGCAGCCTTTATCAAAATAGCGCGCAATTCCTCGCAATAGGGATTGGTGAAATCCACATGCACCACATGGCTCAAATCGTCTTCAAAAAAAGTATTTGAGCGAGCACCGGTATAGTCGATGATCTGGTCCGGAATGGCGATTCGCCGCGACAGTAGTTCCGGGTGGATTCCCCCCACCGCCGCCACTGCCATCACCTTCTCTACCCCAATATGATGCAGTGCCCAGATATTCGCGCGGTAATTGACCCTATGTGGCGGAATGGTGTGGCTATGACCATGGCGGGCGAGAAACACTACCTCACGACCGCTCAGCTGGCCATAGATCAATGGCCCCGACGGCTCACCGTACGGCGTATTGACTACCTCTCGACGGATGATTTCCAATCCCTTGAGGGAGGTCAGTCCGGTCCCGCCAATAATTGCCAGCGTGGTTTTCACTCCATTCAATCCTCTTCTGTGTGTATCGCATAAATGCCGCGCAAATTTCGGTAACGTCCGTGATAATCCATGCCACTACCAAAAACATAACGATCATCCACCTCCAGACCACAAAAATCCGCGCGTTCAAAATGACGCTGGCGTGGATGTTGTTTGTCCACCAGCACCGCGGTCAATACCTCATCAACGCCTTGTTCGTGGCAGTAATCCACAATGGCTGCCAGGGTTGCCCCCTCATCAAGGATATCGTCGATGATCAGCACCCCCCGGCCTGCCAGGGAAATTTGTGGATAGGCCCGCCACTTCAGTTCCTTGCCCTCGGTGCCACCGCGATAACGGGTGGCGTGGATGTAATCAAGATCAAGGGGGAAATCCATCCGCCGTAGCAGCTCTCCCGCAGGAATCAGTCCACCCATCATCACCGGCAGCACCAGTGGCTGGCGATCATGTAAGCGGGTATGGATGGCGGCGGCAATGCGATCAAAGGCGGCATCCACTTCGCCTGCCGTATAGATTTGTTGCATCTCCCCCGGCGGGATAGCCGACAGCGTGCTATCGCTCATGGTTGACCTTCATTAGCAGCCCCATCCAGCGCCATACGCCCGGCATAATCCCGAGCAAACTGCCAAGCCGCTCGCCCACTGCGTGAGCCACGCAACAGGGCCCATTGCAGCGCCTGCCTACGCATTCCCTCAGCATCCGCTGGCTCTACCTCCAGTACGCCCAGCCAATGGGAAACGATATCCAGATATTGCCCTTGTGAAAAGGGATGAAAGGCGAGCCACAGGCCAAAGCGCTCGGACAGGGATATCTTCTCCTCCACCGCCTCACCATGGTGGATCTCACCATCGCGCAGATGTGACGCCTGATTTTCATCCATGTATTCAGGCAACAGGTGACGGCGGTTGGAGGTGGCATAGACCAGCACATTTTCCGGTTGTGCGGTGAGTGCACCATCCAGCACCGCCTTCAGCGCTTTGTAGCCCGGATCGTCTGCCTCAAAGGAAAGATCATCGCTAAACAGCACAAAGCGCTCGGGCCGTCCGTATAAATCATCGACGATATCGCCGAGCTCCATCAGCGCGTGCCCTTCCACCTCAATAATCCGCAAACCCTCGGCGGCATATTCATTGAGCAAAGCTTTTATTAATGAAGACTTTCCGGTGCCCCTAGGCCCCCATAACAGCGCATTGTTGGCCGGCACACCACGGACAAACTGCAAGGTGTTTTTCACCAGTAAGTCCTTCTGCCGCTCAATCCCCATGAGATCGGCAAGCGAGATGGCATGTGGGTGGGGGATTTCCTGAAAATAGGCGCGTCCCTGGTGTTGACGCCAGCGACAAGCATGCACGGTAGCCCAGTCAGGCGCGCTGGGTTGATGCGGGTAAAATGATCCGACGCGCTTTACCAAGGCTTCGAGCCCGGCAAGCAGCCGCGCCATATCATCACTCTGACTCATCGGTGGATTATAACTGTTAATCTGCCGCCACGGCTGGCACACACGGTGCTGGCAAGCTTTCGGGATCTGCCTCACTCAGCTTTCCATGAATAACCAAGCACCAACCCCGGACGCACAGCCGGCACAACTACGCCAATGGCTGGAAGACCTGCCACTGCTCAATCCAGAGCTATCGGTGGGTGCTGTATTTGAGGCATTGGCGAATTTTAAGCAATGTACCTTGCTAGGCAAAACGCGTCTGCCTTTACTACACCTCTACCGCGGCCGGATAAACAGCCTCTTCTATGCCTATGACACCCCCTCATTTCAACACGGTATTCAAGCGCAAAACAGGGATTTGGTCAGGCACCAATTGGGGGAGCTAAGCAAGCTCCTGGAACAGGCTTACGCAACAATACTGAATGCAGCAGAACTCGAATCGTCGGAGTATCTTGCCGCCCTGTACGCAGCCCTGGAGCAAAGCACGCACCGATTACGCCATACATTTCGCACCTATGGCCCCATTCCTGCGGGCGTACATCGGCATATTAATACTTACTATCTGCAGGCCGAGCAGCGGGGACTGCTCTATACGCCAGTAAAGATTGGTACCCGTTCAGAACGCCACGAAAACATTTCGGCTCTATATAAGCAGCTCATGCTACTCACCTTGGCCGATCCCTTTCATCTGCCCGAGGGTGAAGCCATGCAGGCCTTTACCTTCCTGGGCCGCTATGCGGGTGGGTGTCGCATGCAGCGAGAATATTCCACCACGCCACAAAGCGGTATTTTCTTCATCGATCTTGCTGCTAATACGCCACCGCTGCCCGCCGACCGTATGGAGTCCCCGATGCCACCAACGGTACGGGCCTTCGATATCAATCCCATGGTGCGTGCGGCAACCCGGGATATCATCAATAAGAATGCTTCCCTCAAACACCGCATCGTAGCCGAACAGGCAAAATGGTTGCTAAAGCAGTTTGAGCCTCACCTCCAGGCACAACCGTTCCAGCGTGAAAAACGTCGCCAAAGTAAACGTCAAACCAGCCTAATCATCGGCTTGGAGATGGTGCGAAACAGATTGCAATCAGAACACACCCCGGCAAGGGAAAATCTGTGGCGTATCGTTGAGGAGTCCACCTGCGGCTACCGGCTAAGTGGCAAAGATGAGGCGGAAATCCGGCTGCCCGTAGGCGAACTGGTTGCCTTGCTAGAAAGCGGTATTGATCAGGACTATCAACTGGGATTGACCCGCTGGCAGCGGCGAAATCCTATGGGGGCCATTAGCCTGGGGCTGGAAAAACTGGTGGGAAAGGTGCAAACAGCGACCTGCATGATTTTAAACCAACCATCGGAATCCATTCCCTGCCTTTACATACAAGAAAAGGGCAAACAGGCTTATTTATTGGTTACCCATAGACGACTAAAGGAAGGGACGGAGGTGAAGCTACAGCTTCCTGATGGCAAACGCGCCTTCAAAGTTGGGAAAGCAAGCGTGTGTTCCCCACGCGTTGATCGTTACGCAATTCCATCCATGGAATAAAAACCCGCTAAGTAGTTCTAAAGAATCAGAGCTTCCTTAGAACTATTCAATACCCTTGGCAGACGCTTGGGCAAGGTCATCAAAGGCATCGTCTGGCGGATTGCCGTCGTAAATCAAATGAGTTCGGCGTTGACGATAGGCCTCACGGGTGAAGATATAAGTATCCAGAGCAGACTTATCGCGCAAGCGAATGGCGCCGGCCAAACGCGCCCGATCATCAATGAGTTTTAGCACGGTCAGCGGCAGGCTAACCGAGGACTGGAAGATGTAGTAGAGCGGATTGGTATAAGTGCTCGATACGAGATCCGGCGCATCACGCACGGAATTAGGCCCAAGCACAGGCAACTCCAGATAGGCACCCTCGCCCGCGCCCCAAACCCCGAAGGTCTGTCCCAAATCTTCGTTATGGCGCTCCAGGCCCACGCCCGTCGCCACATCAAATAGACCACCGATACCAAAGGTGCTGTTGACGATAAACCGCCCGGCATCCTCCACGCCCTGCTCAAATTTACCCTGCAGCAAATCATTAAGAACAACGCTAAGGGTGCCCAAATTGCTAAAGAAATTACCGATACTGGTGCGCAGGATCTCGGGGGTAATCCAGACATAAGCCTCCGAAACAGGCCCTACGATGGCCTTATCCAGTGTTTTGTTCAGGCTATGGAAGGCACGGTTGGGTGACTCCATCGGATCGCCGTCGCCGTTGTCCGCCACCGTGGCGCAGCCAGCAAGTAGAAAACAGAAAAGGAGCACGAGGCCCGTGCCGGTCCTGGTTCCTTTATTCATGCTGTAGTACTCCTTGGCCAAACACGGACACCCCAATGTATCAATTTCAAGTTCCTAACGTTAAATAAAAACCCACTATTCTTCACGTGCATAGACCACAATCTTGTTATTAAGTTGAGTGATGAGTGCGTCAAAGCCATCACGCTTGATGACCGCCGTATACTCTGCTCGCCGTAGCGACAGGTCACTAATGCCGTCCGCCACCACATTGATAATACGCCACCGGTCAGCCGCCTTATGAAGCACGTAGTCCAGCTGTATTGCCTCGCCATTGGGCTTGGTCAACTGACAGCGGACAAATACACGCTGCTTTTTTAACGGCCGCTCGGCGGTGATCTTGAATCGCTCTCCGTCGTAGCCATCAAAACGATCTGCGTAAGTAGCAAAGGTCAGTCGACTAAAGGCCTCCACCATTTTGGCTCGCTGACCGTCGCTCCAACCCTTCCAGTGCCGACCCGACACCAAGCGAGTGATATATGGGAGATCAAAGGTCTGGCGCAACACCGGCTCCAGACGAGCATGCCGCCCCCGAAACCCTAAGGCATCAGCCTTACGCATCACCTCCAGCAAACGACTATCGAGGCGCTCCACCACACTGCGTGCCGGCGACCCAGCCTCGGCCCATTGCAGTGGTAATAGCCACACCAACAGAGCGACCATTACGCGTGCTGCGAACTGCTTCCCCTTAAGCATCAAATCTGCTCCCAGTAGCAATGGGCGGGGACTATAGCATAAGCACCCAATGCCACGGCAAAAGGCCTATGCATCCGACCTCTCCAATACACGGTTGTTCCCTCTCCCATCTATCCAGCTCCCCTTTCTATAAGGAGCTACATTTATCTTCGGCCATCTTGGGGCTGATCGATAAGGCCTCTCCTACGCTACTGCCATAGGATCCAGGCAACTCAGGAGACATCACCCCTTCCGTTTGAGGCCCCCGCAGGGCAACATCTAAGGCCTTCAACGGATGCTGCAAGGCATCATCCACAGCACTGGCCTCAAAACCACAATGCATCATGCAGTTGGCACATTTATCATTGCGACCCAGCCCATAAGCATCCCAGTCCGTTTCCTCCATCAGCTCCTGATAGCTACTGGCATAACCCTCTGAAAGCAGGTAGCAAGGACGCTGCCAACCGAAGATGTTGCGCGTGGGGTTACCCCAAGGGGTGCATTGATAGGTCTGGTTACCAGCGAGAAAATCCAGATACAGGCTGGAATGGTTGAACTGCCACTGATGCCCCTGACCCAAACGAAAGATGTCGCGAAACAATTGCTTGCTAGTGGTGCGCTTGAGGAAGGCCTCCTGCTCGGGAGCACGTTCGTATTGAAAACCCGGAGCCACCGTGATGCCTTCAATACCGAGCTTAGTCACCGCGTCAAAGAAATCCGCCACCTCAGGAGCTGTTTCTCCCTGGAACAGGGTGCAATTGACCGTCACCCGAAAACCACGCCGACGAGCCTCACGAATTGCCTCCAGGGCACGATCGAAAACCCCTGCCTGGCACACCGAATTATCGTGATGCCCCCGATCCCCATCCAAATGCACGGAAAAAGTGAGGTAATGGGAGGGGGTGTAGTCACTCATACGCTTTTTTAGCAGCAGCGCATTAGTACACAAATAGACGTACTTCCGGCGCTGGATGAAGCCCGCCACCATGGCCGGGAGTTCCTTGTGAATCAGCGGCTCACCACCGGCAATAGACACTATCGGTGCACCACATTCGTCGATGGCCCCCATGGCATCCGCCACAGACATACGCCGGTCCAAAGTGGCCTCGGGATAATCGATCTTCCCACAACCGGCACAGGCAAGGTTGCAGCGAAACAAGGGCTCCAACATTAACACCAATGGATAGCGCTTTACTCCCTTCAGCTTTTTACTGAACAGATAGGCACCGATCTTCAATTGCTGCCTTAGGGGTACACCCATGCTTCGTCCTTTGCTCTCATCGACCTAACGGTCGCCACTGCCTTCCTATGATGCGCTTCAGGCCCAAATGGTTCCGGGCTAGCATCCCGACAGGGAAGTCCTTAGACTTCTCTTTTACTGTCCAACGGCCCACCTCATGAGTGCAAAATCCTACCCACTTCTCGATCGGATCTCCACGCCGACGGAACTGCGTAAACTCCCCAAAAACCAGCTACCACAATTAGCTGAAGAACTACGCGACTTTCTGGTTCACTCGGTATCACAATCCGGGGGACATTTTGCCGCGGGGCTAGGCACCGTGGAGCTTACCGTCGCGCTCCACTATGTCTTTAATACACCCGATGATCGCCTAGTCTGGGATGTGGGCCACCAGAGCTACCCGCACAAAATCCTCACCGGACGGCGCGAACAGATGTCCAGCATCCGCCGCAAAGATGGTCTCGCCCCCTTTCCAAAGCGCAGTGAAAGTGCCTACGACCCCTTTGGTGTAGGTCATTCCGGCACCTCCATCAGCGCGGCTCTGGGCATGGCTGCCGGCCTTGCCCACGCGGGCAGCCCCAACAAGGTGGTGGCGGTCATTGGCGATGGTGCGCTGACCTCTGGCATGGCCCTCGAGGCGCTCAATCACGCGGGAGATCTGAAAGCCGATCTACTGGTGATACTCAACGACAACGACATGTCCATCTCTCCCAATGTGGGCGCTATCTCCAACTATCTCGCCAAGGTACTCTCGGGTCGGGTCTATTCCACCATTCGCGAGGAAAGCAAAAAGGTACTGACCCGTATACCACCGGTGTGGGAACTGGCACGGCGGGTGGAAACCGAGGCCCGCCATCTGATTGTTCCCGGCACCCTGTTCGAGGAATTTGGCTTCAACTATCTGGGCCCCGTAGACGGTCACGATATGTCTACCCTGATTACCACCCTGCACAATCTGCACGAATTGCAGGGACCCCGCCTGCTGCATGTCGTCACCCGCAAGGGCAAAGGCTACGAGCCAGCCGAAGCGGATCCAATCAAATACCACGGCATTGGTAGCCCCTTTGATCCGGAGATTGGCATCAAGCCCTCCGGCACCAGAAAAGCACCGACCTATTCCGATATTTTCGGCGATTGGGCCTGTGATATGGCGGCGCTGGATTCACGTCTGCAGGTCATTACCCCGGCGATGCGAGAGGGCTCCGGGCTGGTCCGTTATTCCGAGGAATTTCCTGACCGCTACCACGATGTTGCCATCGCTGAGCAACACGCTATCACCTTTGCCGCCGGACTCGCCTGCGAAGGCGTCAAGCCAGTAGTCGCTATCTACTCAAGCTTTCTGCAGCGCGGTTACGACCAACTTATTCACGATGTCGCGCTACAGAATTTGCCGGTGCTGTTTGCCATCGATCGTGCCGGGCTCGTGGGTGAAGACGGCCCCACCCATGCCGGCAGCTTCGATCTGAGCTTCCTGCGCTGCATCCCCAATATGGTCATCATGGCACCCACCAACGAAAACGAGTGCCGCCAGATGCTCTACACCGGTTTCAGCCTGGATCAACCGGCTGCGGTGCGCTATCCGCGTGGTGGTGGCACGGGAGAAGCGCCAGAGGCAGAAATGACCGCCCTGCCCATCGGCAAGGCCGAACAGGTGCGGGAAGGTACTGGGATCGCCATTCTCGCCTTTGGTTCCATGCTCTACCCCGCCCTGGAAGCCGCCGAAAAACTGAATGCGACGGTGCTCAATATGCGCTTTATCAAGCCCCTGGATGAAGCGTCCATCTTTGAGATCGCAAGCACTCACGAATTACTGGTTACGGTGGAGGAAAATGCCGTGGCTGGAGGCGCTGGCGGCGGCATTAATGAGTGTCTCGCCGCTCATGGCATCACCCTGCCGCTACTCAATCTGGGCCTGCCTGATCGCTACCAAGAGCACGCCTCACCAGAACAGATACTGGCCGAAGCAGGGCTAGATAGCACAGGCATCCTGCAGGCGATTGAAAAACGACATCACAGCCTCGGCTAAACCACCTTCTGAGCCCACTAAGGCCAGCAGTTCAACCCTAACTATTCGGGGCATAACACCCCTGCTGTTTTAGCCGCCATTGCGGTTCAGGCGGCAAGCGCATAGTCTTGCCGAATACCTCACCGGACCGCGTATCCAGGAGCCCCTATGGCTGCACTCAAGCTCACCAGCCTCGTCATCATTTCCGTACTGGCAGCACCCTGCCTTGCCCGTCCAGGCGTCATTTCCGCTGACACCGAACTTCGTAAACGGCCGTACCGCAGCGCCCCCATTCTCACTGAATTGGCAAAAGACACGGCGGTCGATGTGTTGCGCCGCCAAGGCTATTGGCTCAAGGTCAAATTCACCGACGAAACTAAACCCAGCGGCTGGATTAAATTGTTTAATGTGCGCTATGAGGAATCCTCGCCTCCAACCTCGACGACTATCACCGATTCCAAACCTGCAGCCTCCGGCGGATTTTTCGCCAGTTTGGCTCGTGGCGCAACCAGTTTATTCGGGAGTTCCTCACGCTCATCCAATGAGGCCCAGGGCACCAGTACCATTGGCATACGCGGCCTCGGGGCCGAGGATCTGGAAACGGCCGGACCCAACCCGGCGGAATTACGCCGTCTCATGCGCTTTACCGTAGAAGAGGAAGAAGCCGCTAACTTTGCCGATGAAGCCAGTCTGGCAGCGGCAGACATGGATTATCTCGAACCATCGAAAGCTACTAAGACCCAAAGCAATTCCGCTGCTGACTCAGACACGGAGGAGGAATTCCAATGAAACATGCTCTCCGTACCGCAGCCCTTCTGCTAGCCACCGCACTGCCACTGGCGCAGGCCACAGCTTTTGAGCTAAATCTGAATAAACTCGGGGCCGCCCTCGGTAATATTAAGGACGCGACCGGCGAAGTGGATGAGGAACGGGAGCTAAAAATTGGCGGAAGGCTATCCGCCAAACTTCTGGGTGCCGCCGCTCTGGTGGAGAATCGGAAGGTTCAGCTGTATGTGAACCGGGTGGGTCGATGGCTCGCATCACAAACAGAACGAGCGGATTTGGAATGGCATTTTGGTGTGCTCGATGTTGACAGCATCAATGCCTTCGCCGCTCCCGGGGGCTATGTTTTTATTACCCGCGGACTGCTGCTGACCATGGACTCCGAAGCGGAGCTGGCCGGCGTGCTGGCCCATGA
>JAJFJU010000019.1 GCA_021773645.1 Gammaproteobacteria bacterium | reverse complement strand
GGTTCAGGGCAGACCTTTCCGCGATCTTGTGTGAGTCGACCCCCGGAGTCCGAGCGCACAAGCACACGTCGGTCGGAGGCTAGCAAGCCTAAGCTGCTAGAGCGTAGTTGTCGTCGTTGGCAACTATCTAGGTTTGCAGCTAGATTTACGAGGTATGCTGCACCTCGACATGCACCTTGGGTTTTGCTACCCGCGTCGAAACCGATCGCCCCCGGTTGCAACGAGGCCATTTTATACCTGCTTTGGGGCAGGCACCAGCCGCATTAGCGATCTTTGAGGAGGCGTTGTTTCTCGCGATGCCAGTCGCGTTCACGCTCTACCGCCCGCTTGTCGTGCTGCTTTTTACCCTTGGCGACGCCCACTTGTAGTTTGGCGCGGCCTCTTTTCCAGTAGAGCTTGGTGGCCACCAAGGTATAGCCCTGCCGTTCTGCGGCACCAAACAGGTGGCTGAGTTCTTTGGTGTGGAGCAGCAGTTTGCGGCTGCGCAGGGGGTCGGGGTCGATGTGGGTGGATGCGGTGGTTAGCGGGGTGATATGGGCACCAAAGAGCCAGGCCTCGCCATCTTTGAGGAGTACGTAGCTTTCTTTTAGATGAACTTGGCCGGCGCGCAGGCTTTTTACCTCCCAACCCTCCAGAACAAGTCCCGCTTCCAGGCGTTCTTCGATAAAATAGTCGTGCCCCGCCTTTTTGTTGCGTGCGATGACGCTGCTTTTGGGCGCGGATTTGGATTTTTTTCTTGCCATTTTTTTGTAGGAATTCCCGGATGCTTCATGTTCAGCGGGTTAGTGGTTAATGGCCGCTCACGTTAATAAAAGTGCGCTCGTGCCCTTTAGCGCTACGGCTATGTTCGAGTTAGTGCAGGATGTGGCATCTTATCCGGCCTTTCTGCCTTGGTGTGAATCCACTGAGGTGGAGCCGGTGCATGCTAACGAGGTGCTGGCTACCATCCATTTTCGTCGTGGGCCTCTGCGTAAGGCCTTCTCCACCCACAACCATATGATAAAGGATCGGCGCATTGAGATGCGGCTACACAGTGGTCCATTCCATCAATTGGAGGGTGCTTGGTCTTTTCAGCCCTTGGGACCCGATGGCTGCAAGGTCTCGTTGCGGCTTGACTTTGAATATGCCAATGCCCTGTTAAAGGCCAGTATCGGCCCGCTATTTAATGAAATTGCACACTCCATGCTGAATGCTTTTTGCCAACGGGCCCGGGAACTGTATGCCGAAAAGAATACCGATTGAAGTAGAGCTGGTTTGGGCTGGAGAGCGGGATCAGACTCTTATCCCTCTGAAGCTTTGCTCAGGGGATACGGTCGCTGACGCTATCGATTCTTCCGGTATTCTGGCGCGCTTTCCGGAGATTGAGCTTGGCAAAAACCGGCTGGGGATCCATGGTCGCTTAGTAGAGATTGATCACGTCCTGCAGGCGGGTGATCGAATCGAAATCTATCGTGGGCTAAAGGTGGATCCGCGAGTGAGCCGAAAACGGCGCGCGCGGCGTGGCGGCTAGCAGGGCCTTATTTGGCCGGGGCTGAATCGTCTGCCTTGTGCTCGGTCGTTGCCTCCTTGGCTGATTTATCTGTACTGTCGTCATCCCCAAGGCCAATTTTTCGCTTCAGGCGTTGAAAGAAGCCTGCCTCGCTATCAGTGGAATCAACACCAGGCTTTGTCTTCTTTTTGATGCTGCTTTTGTTTTCAGGCAATAGGCGACGAAAGAAGCCTTTTTCTTCTTGCTCAGGAACGGTCACTACCTTCTCGCGAACGGGCTGAGCCTCTGCTGCACCGCCAGTGCCCGGTTTTACGTCGCCCTCAATTTTGTGCAGGCGTTGGTTCTTAAAGAGTAGGGAAATACGACGCGCGACCTGTTCACCACCGCCTTCCTGGAAGGTATAGATGTAGTCCCAGCGTTCTTGGTGAAAGGTGTCCTGAATTGCGGGTGTGCCGAGGATGCGTCGAACTTTTTCCTTGCTCATACCGTGTTCCAGGCGCGCGAGCATCTCCTGGGTGACAACGTTACCTTGCTGGATATCAATCCTATAGATGCCAGGCAGTTTTTCCACGGAGCAGCCTTGCAGCAGCGTAGTTGCGGCAACAAACAAAGAAATGAAAAGCATGCCTATCCGTAGATGGCTGCCTTGATATTTGGAATGGCGCGTAAAAAAATCTTCAGTCATATTATTAGAATGATTTGATATATGTTTGATTTACAAACAAAACATATTGTTATAAAGAAGGTGTAGAGGCTTTCCTTATGGGCTTGTGGAAAGCTGTTATTGGCGCGCATTATACAGTCTTGAGGATCGGATACAGGGGATGATGAGATGAGCCGAAAGGCATTGAAGCTGGTGGGGCTCAAGGCCACAGTGCCGCGGCTGCGGGTGCTGGATGCGCTGGAGAAAAATGGTCGCCAACACTTAAGTGCCGAGGATCTTCATGCGCTATTGCGCGAGGCAGGCGAGGAGGTGGCGCTGGCGACGGTTTACCGGGTGCTGACTCAATTTGAGACGGCCGGTCTGGTGGTACGACATCATTTTGAGGGCGCTCAGTCGGTATTTGAGCTGGATACGGGCTCTCACCATGACCATCTGCTTTGCGTTGAGTGTGGTGGGATTACCGAATTTACAGATGAGACTATCGAGCGTCGACAGCGAGAAATTGCCAAGCGTGCGGGTTTTAAGGTGTCCGGGCACAGCCATTATCTCTACGGTCTTTGCGCTAGCTGTTGTAAGGAGCAGGCTTAAGGAATTTCTGCTTTATTCATTCGCACCCAGCATTTCCCGTGCATGGGCCACGGCTTCCGGGCTGATTTCTACCCCCCCCAACATGCGTGCTATTTCCTGAACACGCTCTTTTTTCTGTAATACCGTGAGTTGGGTTTGGGTTTCATTTTTACGCTGGCGCTTGCTGACTTGTAGATGAGCGTGCGCCTGTGCGGCTACCTGGGGCAGGTGGGTGATGCACAGTACCTGACGTTTCTTCCCCAGGGTGCGCAGACGGGCACCGACGATTTCCGCTACCTTGCCGCCGATTCCTACGTCCACCTCATCAAAAATCAGCGATGGCACACCATTGTCTGAGGCGACGATGACCTGAATGGCGAGACTGATGCGTGATAACTCGCCACCAGAGGCGACCCGGGCCAGGGCTTGAGGGGCTTGCCCTGTATTGGCGCTGACCAGAAATTCGATCTCATCGGCGCCACTTGGCCCAGCCACTTCGAGTGCCTTTACCTGAATTTCAAAGCGACCACCCGCCATACCGAGTTGGGCGATATTTTGGCTAAGCCTTTGTGCCAGTCGTTTGGCTGTCTTCTGGCGCTGCTGGCGCAGGGTGGCCGCACTTTTAAGTAGTTTTTCCTCGGTCTCGGCAATCTTCGTTTCTAGCTCAGCAATATGTGCGCTGGCATTTTCCCGCTCGCTGATTTGCGCCTGTAGCATGGGCAAGACCGTGTGTAATTCATCGCTGGAGAGCTTATGTTTGCGTGCCAGGTCATGAATATGCTCCAGCCGATTGCCTATGGATTGCAGACGTGCGCCATCCACTTCTACGTGGCTGATGTGGTGCTGCAATTCGCTGACCGCTTCTTCCACTAGCACGCCGGCGTCTTCCAGCAACTTTCTGACAGGGCTGAGATCGGGGTCGATGCTTTCCAGACGACTGAGGGTGGAAACGCTGTGTTGTAGCCAATTAGATGCGCAGGCCTCATCACCCGTTAGCTGTTCCAGTACGCGGTTGCATTCAAGCTGGAGTTCCCCCGCATGATTAAGGCGCTTGAATTCTACTTCGAGCTCAGCCGTTTCTCCGGCGCTGAGTGCCAGTGATTCCAGTTCACTGGCTTGATAACGGAGAAACTCCAGGTCGCCATCGGGACCTTCGGGAATAATTCCAGACAGTTTTTCGCGCAGCGCTTTTAGCGCCTTCCAGGTGGCGCGGTAGCTCGCTAGCAGTGAGCCATGGTTACCCCAGTCATCGAGAATTTGTCGTTGGGTGGCCGCGTGTAGTAGCGATTGATGAGCATGTTGGCCATGGATATCTATTAGTTGGTCACCCAATTCTCGCAGCAGAGCGAGCGGGACGGTGCGGCCGTTGACGTAGGCACGGGTGCGGCCTTCTTTGCTGAGGGTGCGCCGCAGTATGCATTCGGCATCCCCGTCTTCCAGTTCCTGTTCTTCGAGATAGGCTTGCAGGTGGGATTGGGCCGATAGATCAAAGGTGACGCTAACTTCGGCCCGGGCGCAATCCTGGCGCACCATATGGGCATTGCCACGCTCGCCCAGCGCAAGGCTTACCGCATCTACCAGGATGGACTTGCCTGCCCCCGTTTCGCCGGTGAGGACGGTCATGCCGGGCTCTAATTCCAGCTCAAGTTCTGAGACGATGGCGAAATCACGTACCGCCAGATGAGTCAGCATTAAGGGAGCCTGTCGGACTTAGGACTGCTCTGCTCGGCTTTGGCATCCTGCGCCGCCCTGCCTCCTACATCCATGTAGTCGTGCGGAAAAGGCATTTTGGCCATATTTCCTGCTCCTTTTCGTTTAATAGCGATGACTATTGGCCTCAAACGACCAAAAAATCTGTCTCAAAATGTCTTCCCCTCACTACGAGCGCCTAAATCGGATAGGCTCCTAGTGTTCCAGATTCCAGTCTAGCTTGTCCCGCAGGGTGGCGAAATAATCGTGCCCAGGGGGATGTATCAGATGCAGATGCTGGCGTTTTTTATGAATCAGGATGCGATCCCCAGGCTCTAGATCAAACGTGATCTGGCCATCGCTGGCCAGTTGCGCCCGGGTCGGGCTGCGTGGGCCAATGACAATTTCTATCTCACTATCGCCATCTACTACGATGGGGCGACTACTCAGCGTGTTGGGGCAGATGGGGACCAATACGATGGCATCAAGGCTGGGGTGGAGGATGGGACCACCGCCGGCGAGGGCGTAGGCGGTGGAGCCAGTGGGGGTGGAGACAATCAAACCGTCGGAGCGCTGACAGCTCACCAGTTGGCCATTGATGTAGGTTTCGAACTCAATCAAACGGGCGATGTTGGCATTATGGGCAACGATGTCATTGAGGGCATCTACTTCGCTCAGGGCCTCGCCGTCGCGCAGGATGGTGGTGCGCAGGAGAAAACGGCGCTCTTCGGTAAATTCCCCCGCCAGCACCTGATCGAGTTGCTCACACATACGTGGTGGCGTCAGGTCAGTGAGAAAGCCGACTCGGCCCATATGAATGCCCAGCAACCGAATTTCGTAGTCGACCAGGGTGCTGGCGGCGCGCAGAAAGGTGCCATCACCCCCGACGATAATCACCAGGTCACATTTCCGCCCCATGGTGGGCAGGTCAGCGGTTTTCGCCCCTGAGTCAGTCAGATGAGGTGCGTTATCGGTATCAACCATGACGTTGACCCGATGTGCCTGCAAATAGGCGATCAGTTTTTTGAGGGTTTCAACGACCTCTGAAACCTGTCGTTTTCCCACTAGCCCTATGCGTTTAAACATCCATTATTCCCGGCCAACAAGTACAGGAGGCGAAACTTAACACGCGCACCGGAGTGCGCCAATTGAACCCCTAAATTGTCCTTTGCACTCGGCTAGGCAGAGTGCTAAATTCGGCGCCGATCCACGCTGTTGTCAGCATTGGATTTAATCTCATACGCCGTATTTTTTGCCCTGCATTTCACTGCTGCAGGGCAATGCCGAGAGCTTTTCATATGAATTCCCCCATTGCAGAACAGGCACTAAATCCCCGGGCGCGGCATCTGCTTAAGGTATTGGTGGAGCAATATATACGCGATGGGAGCCCGGTGGGTTCACGCACGCTGGCTCGTGGTTCCGGGCTTGATCTGAGTCCGGCGACCATCCGTAACGTGATGGCCGACCTGGAAGAGTTGGGCTTGCTGGCCTCGCCCCATACCTCGGCTGGGCGTATTCCCACTTCCCTGGGTTACCGGGTGTTTGTGGATTCTTTGCTGACCATCCAGGGGCCCGATTCCCAACAGGTCAAGCGTATCCACACGGGCCTTGATGCCCGTCAAAGCCCCTCGGGCCTGACTGCTGAAGTCTCCTCCCTGCTTTCGGACCTCACGCATTTGGCCGGCTTGGTGATGGTGCCCAAGCGTCGCCCAGTTGCGGTGCGTCAGCTGGAATTTTTGAAGTTATCCGATAATCAGGTGCTGGCGATTTTGATCAGTGATGATGGTGAGGTAGAGAATCGCATCATCACCACCGGCCGCCAGTACAGCGCGGCCGAACTGGAGCAGGCGGCAAACTACCTGAATGATATTTGTGCCGGTCGCGATCTGCGCCAGATGCGGGAGGCGTTGCTGAAAGATATGCAGGACACCCGCAAGCACCTTAATAGCGTCATGGTGGCTGCCATTCGCATGGCCGAGCGGGCTTTTTTCAGCGGTCCGGAAGATGATGACCTGGTGGTTTCGGGGCAGACCAATTTGATGGAATATGGCGATCTGCTGGATATGGGACAGTTGCGGGAGATTTTTGAAGCCTTTAACGGCAAGCGGGATATTCTTTATCTACTGGACCACTCCATGATGGCCCGCGGGGTGCAGCTGTTTATCGGCGAGGAATCAGGTCACTCGGTGCTCGATGGCTGTAGCGTGGTGACCTCTCCCTATGAGGTGGATGGTGAGGTGTTGGGGGTGCTCGGGGTCATTGGTCCGACTCGGATGGATTATGAGCGGGTTATTCCCATTGTCGATCTCACCGCAAAATTATACGGCGCGGCCTTGAAGCAGCCTCATTAGGCCCCATATACCCATCGGTACTGCAGTCAGCTCCGGCCTCCATGGAGGTTCCCTAATTCAATTATTGTGCCTGGACCCGAATCCAGAGCATTGCTCAATACAGGAATACGATGAACGCAAAGCAGCAACCAGCAACGGAAAATGAAATAGAAACAGAGACGCAGACAATTGATGCAGAGGCTGAATCCGTGGGGCCGGAATCCATGGATACAGAAACCCTGTCGCCTGAGGAGTTTGGGCGTTTGCTCGACGAAAAGAGCGGCGAAGCCAATCAGCATCAGGATGCCTTGTTGCGGTCACAGGCGGAGCTGGAGAATTTTCGTAAGCGTGCGGCGCGAGAGCTGGAAAAAGCTCACAAACATGGGCTTGAGCGTCTAATTAAAGAATTATTGCCGGTGAAGGACAGCATGGAGCTGGGGATTAGCGCGGCGACAAACGCCGAGGCGGAGCTTGGCCATGTCCACGAGGGCATGGAGATGACGCTGAAAATGCTGCAAGGGGCCATGAGCAAGTTCGGGGTAGAGGAAATTGACCCGGCGGGAGAGCCTTTCAACCCTGAGTTTCATCAGGCAATGACGCTGCAGGAATCGGACGAATCGGAATCGGGCACGGTACTCACGGTGGTACAGCGAGGTTATTCCCTCAATGGTCGTCTGGTGCGCCCGGCTATGGTGATCGTGGCGAAATAGATGCGGCCTTGAAGTCTGCAAGAGTGCCCTTATATACATATCGGCGAACAAATCTAACGGCACGCCGATATTGGGGTGCCAGTACAACGTTTTAAGTGGAGAAAGCAGTCATGGGTAAAATCATCGGAATCGACCTCGGAACCACCAATTCCTGCGTCGCAGTTATGGACGGCAAAGAGGCCCGGGTGATCGAAAATAGCGAGGGAGATCGGACTACACCGTCGGTCGTCGCCTACACCAACGATGGTGAAGTGCTGGTGGGTCAGTCGGCCAAGCGTCAGGCGGTAACCAATCCGGAACATACCCTGTTCGCCATCAAGCGCCTTATCGGTCGCCGCTTTGAGGATGAGGTGGTACAAAAAGACATCCACATGGTGCCCTACAAAATCGTTGCCGCTGATAATGGTGACGCCTGGGTCGCGGTGGATGGCAAGAAAATGGCTGCCCCGGAGATTTCCGCTCGCACCCTGATGAAGATGAAGAAGACCGCCGAGGATTATCTAGGCGAGGAGGTCACCGAGGCGGTGATCACGGTACCCGCGTACTTTAACGATTCCCAGCGTCAGGCCACCAAAGATGCCGGGCGTATTGCCGGCCTGGAAGTTAAACGCATTATTAACGAGCCTACCGCGGCTGCCCTTGCCTATGGCATGGACAAGCAACGGGGCGATAGCACTGTGGCGGTATTCGATCTCGGTGGCGGTACTTTTGATATATCCATCATCGAAATTGCCGAGGTAGATGGCGAGCATCAGTTCGAGGTGCTTTCCACCAATGGTGATACCTTCCTTGGTGGTGAGGATTTCGATCTTCGCATCATCGATTATCTCTCCGCGGAATTCAAAAAGGACTCCGGTATCGATCTGCACAATGATCCGCTGGCGTTACAGCGGCTGAAAGAGGCGGGCGAGAAGGCCAAGATCGAGCTTTCCACCTCCCAGCAGACCGAGGTCAATCTGCCTTACATCACCGCTGATGCCAGTGGCCCGAAGCATCTCAACATCAAGCTGACCCGCGCCAAGCTGGAGTCATTGGTTGAAGACCTGGTGGCGCGTACCGAGGGTCCATGTCTTACTGCACTGAAAGATGCCGGTTTGTCGGCGAGCGAGATTTCCGACGTGATTCTGGTGGGTGGTCAGACCCGCATGCCCAAGGTGCAGGAGATCGTTGCCTCTATCTTCGGCAAAGAGCCGCGCAAGGATGTGAACCCTGATGAAGCCGTGGCCGTGGGTGCCTCGATTCAGGCGGGCGTGTTGGCGGGTGACGTCACCGATGTATTGTTGCTGGACGTGACTCCACTGTCGCTTGGTATTGAAACCTTGGGTGGGGTGATGACCAAGCTCATCGACAAGAACACCACCATTCCCACCAAGGCGACACAGACCTTTTCCACGGCTGAGGACAATCAGCATGCGGTGACGGTGCATGTGCTCCAGGGTGAGCGCGATGTGGCCTCGGGAAATAAGTCTCTGGGTCGTTTTGACCTTGCCGATATTCCGCCGGCACCGCGGGGCGTGCCTCAGATTGAAGTGGCGCTGGACATCGATGCCAATGGCATTCTCAATGTCTCGGCTCAGGACAAGGCCACGGGCAAGCGTCAATCCATCGTTATCACCGCCTCCAGCGGGCTCGATGATGACGAGGTGAATCGTATGGTCTCTGATGCCGAGGCCCATGCTGACGAGGACAAGAAATTCCACGAGTTGGTAGATGTACGCAATCAGGCGGATAACCTGATTCATGGCACCAATAAATCGCTCAAGGAATTGGGCGAGAAGGTAGAAGAGCAGGAGCGCACCGACATCGAGGCCGCTATTACGGGGCTGGAAGAAGCTGTAAAAACCGACGACAAGGCCGATATTGAGGCCAAGACCGCGGCGCTAGCAGAGGTCTCCGGGAAATTGGCAGAGCGGGTCTACAAACAGGCCGCTGAGGCTGAGGGTGGGGCTGAAGGCGCCACCGATGCTGATGCTGAGGCTTCGGAAGGTGGCGATGATGTGGTCGACGCCGAGTTTGAAGAGGTAGACGAAGGCAAGAAGTAAAACCTTCTTGTTGGAAAGTCAGTGGCAGGCGGGACGGCGTTAACAACGTACGTCCCGTCTTGCCGTTTTAAAACATTGATTTTGTGATGGGTTATAGATAGCTGCGGACTGAGGCATGAAGAAAGACTATTACGAAGCATTGGACGTGGCCCGGGATATTGACGGGCCTAGCCTGAAAAAGGCCTATCGTCGTCTGGCGATGAAATATCACCCGGATCGCAACCCTGGAGATAGTGAGGCTGAGGGGCGCTTCAAGGAAATCAAGGAGGCCTACGAGGTCCTTTCTGATAGTTCCAAGCGGGCAACCTACGATCAATATGGCCATGCTGGTCTGGAAGGCGGAGCTGGCATGGGTGGCGGCGGCGGTGCCGGGTTCGGAGATGTTTTCAACGATGTCTTTGGAGATATCTTCGGTGGTCGTGCCGGAGGCCAAAGAACTCAGCGTGGCGCTGATCTCCGTTACACCCTGGAACTGGACCTTGAAGAGGCGGTGGGTGGTACCACCGTGAAGATCCGTATTCCCACCCGCGTGAGTTGCTCTGATTGCGGTGGTTCCGGGGCCCGCAAGGGCAGTAAGCCGGTGACCTGCAAGACCTGTAACGGGGTCGGACAGGTGCGCATGCAGCAGGGCTTCTTTTCCATTCAGCAAGCCTGCCCACATTGCCACGGTCGTGGTTCCACCATTAGCGACCCCTGCGGCACGTGCCGCGGTCAGGGCCATGTACAGAAGGAAAAGTCGCTTTCGGTCAAGGTGCCGGCGGGCGTAGATAACGGCGATCGTATCCGCTTGGCGGGCGAGGGTGAGGCGGGAGAGCGCGGCGTGGCTGCCGGTGATCTCTATGTAGATATCCAGGTTCGTCCGCATCCGATCTTCAGTCGTGAGGACAATCATCTTTACTGCGAGGTGCCTATAGCCTTTGTCAAAGCGACCCTCGGTGGTCAGCTGGAAGTACCGACGCTTAATGGTCGGGTCAAACTGAAAATTCCCTCGGGAACGCAGACTGGCAAGCTGTTTCGTTTGCGTGGCAAGGGCGTGCGCCCGGTGCGCGGTGGAGATGTTGGGGATCTGGTGTGTCGGGTGGTGGTGGAGACCCCGGTACGGCTTAATGAGAAACAGAAAGAGATGCTGCGTAACTTCGGCGATTCGATGGAAAAAAATGGTAATAAACACAGCCCCAAGGCGAGTTCCTGGTTGGATGGGGTAAAAACATTTTTTGAGGGGATGAAATCGTGAATGACGGAACATTAAGGGTTGCTATTGCGGGTGCCGCCGGGCGCATGGGGCGGACTTTGCTGGCGGCTTGTCAGGACGAGGCTGGGGTTGTCTGTACCGCGGCTCTGGAGCGTCCGGGAAGCGACTGGATTGGTGTTGATGCAGGCATCCAGGCCGGTATTGGCGAGCTGGGGGTGCCGATTGTTGAGGTGCTCAATGAGGTTGCTGATAACTTCGATATCCTTATCGATTTCACCCGTCCCGGCCCCACCCTGGATCATATGGAGATCTGTCGTGAGACGGGACGACGTATGGTTATCGGTACCACGGGTTTTTCCGCCACTGAACGCGAAAAGATTGCCGCGGCATCCAAAGAGATTGCCATTATATTGGCACCTAATATGAGTGTCGGTGTGAATCTCTGCTTCAAGTTGTTGGAAGTAGCGGCAGGGGTGCTCGGCG
Organism: Gammaproteobacteria bacterium; assembly: GCA_021773645.1. Classification (GTDB taxonomy): domain Bacteria; phylum Pseudomonadota; class Gammaproteobacteria; order HK1; family HK1; genus JAJFJV01. Next base: position 44,767 of record JAJFJU010000019.1, on the reverse strand, counting down.
ATGAAGTGGATGTGGAAATCATCGAGGCCCACCATCGCCATAAGGTGGATGCACCCTCCGGTACCGCAGTGCGTATGGGCGAGATTGTAGCCGAGACCCTGGGTCGCAAGCTGTCCGAGTGCGCGGTCTATGGGCGTGAGGGACATACCGGCGAGCGTGATCGCGCCACCATTGGCTTCGAGACCATCCGTGCCGGTGATATCGTCGGTGAGCACACGGTGATGTTTGCGGGCACCGGCGAGCGAGTGGAAATTAGCCATAAGGCCACCAGTCGGCTGAACTTTGCCCGCGGCGCACTGCGGGCGTCCAACTGGGTAGCGGCTCAACCCCGCGGTCTGTTCGATATGCAGGATGTGCTGGGGCTGCGCTGATTTGTAGAAAAGGGGCTGGATGGCGGTTTAAACCACTCCCCATGTAGATTAGAATCCCCGCCCACCAAGCCTTTAGTCGTGGGCTGAAAAAGCGTCCGTTTTCCTTTCAGACTCGGGCCCTGTTTCCACCATACAGCGGAGTTAATCAATGAGCATGGCGACGCCTTCCAAAGGACGTGCCAGGACGTATTGCGGGTGGGCGACATCCGTGAGGGCAGGGACTATGCCCGTAGTTGCTATCGTTTCCGCTACGGTGAGCCGATGAGCATCCCCGCCATACTCGCGCTGGCGGATGGCACCCTGTTTAAGGGTGAGTCTGTAGGCATGTCGGGTCAGTCAGTGGGAGAGGTGGTATTTAATACCGCGATTACCGGTTACCAGGAAATCCTCTCAGATCCATCGTATTGCCAGCAGATCGTTAGCCTGACCTATCCCCATATCGGCAATACCGGCACCACCCCGGAAGACGATGAAAGTGCACAGGTTTTTGCCACCGGGCTGGTGATTCGTGACCTGCCGGTGGTTTATAGCAATTGGCGCGCCACCGAGGGGCTGGGGGAGTATTTGCAGCGCAAGCAGGTGGTTGCTATTGCGGGTATCGATACCCGCAAGCTGACCCGGATTCTACGAGAGAATGGGGCCCAGAGCGGTTGTATCCTCGCGGGTGAGTCCATAGATGAAGCGGCGGCAGTGGCCGCGGCCCAGGCATTTCCCGGGTTACAAGGCATGGACTTAGCACGCGAGGTGAGTGCCTCTCGGCCTTATCCATGGAGCCAGGGCGCTTGGTCACTGGAATCCGGTTTTTCCGAGCCAGACGACACGCCGGAACGGCCCTGGCGGGTGGTGGCTTATGATTTTGGCGTCAAGCGCAATATCCTGCGCATGCTGGCCGACCGCCATTGTGAAATTACCGTAGTACCCGCTAACACCCCGGCCAGTGAAGCATTGGCCTACGAGCCCGATGGCATTTTCCTTTCCAATGGCCCTGGTGACCCTGAGCCTTGTGGCTACGCCCTGGAGGCGATCAAGGAATTTCTGCAGCAGCAAATACCGCTATTTGGTATCTGCCTGGGTCATCAGCTATTGGCGCTAGCGAGTGGGGCTACGAGCCTGAAAATGAAGTTTGGCCACCATGGTGCCAATCATCCGGTACAGGATATTGCTAGTGGGGAGGTGATGATCACCAGCCAAAACCACGGTTTCGCCATCGATGAAGATTCATTGCCGGCTAATTTGCAGGCGACTCATCGTTCTCTGTTTGACGGTTCCCTGCAGGGGCTTGAACGCAGCGATCGGCTGGCCTTTGGTTTTCAGGGTCACCCGGAAGCAAGTCCCGGACCCCATGATGCCAGCCCGCTATTCGATCATTTTATCGAACTAATGGCCGCCACCCGGAGTTAGCAGACTAGAACATGCCCAAGCGTAACGATATCAAGAGCATTCTGATTATTGGTGCCGGACCGATCATCATTGGTCAGGCCTGTGAGTTTGATTACTCTGGAGTGCAGGCCTGTAAGGCGCTGCGTGAGGAGGGCTATCGCATCATCCTCGCCAACTCCAATCCGGCCACCATCATGACCGATCCGGATACAGCGGATGCTACCTATATCGAGCCGCTGCATTGGCGCACCCTGGCGAAGATCATTGAACGCGAGCGTCCCGATGCCTTGCTGCCCACCATGGGTGGGCAAACAGCGCTTAACTGTGCCCTCGATCTGCATCGTGAGGGAGTGCTGGAGGAGTTCGGAGTCGAACTCATCGGTGCCAGCCGTGATGCCATCGACAAGGCCGAGGATCGGGAGCGTTTTCGCGAGGCGATGAAGCATATCGGCCTGGAGACTCCACGCTCTGTGGTTGCCCACAGCATGGAAGAGGCCAATCAACTGCAGGGCAGCATTGGTTTTCCAACCATTATTCGTCCCTCCTTCACCATGGGCGGCACTGGCGGTGGTATTGCTTACAACCGTGAAGAGTTCGCCGATATCTGTGAGCAGGGGCTGGCCGCATCGCCCACCAGCGAGGTATTGCTGGAGGAGTCGGTGTTGGGCTGGAAAGAGTTCGAGATGGAGGTGGTACGGGATCGCAAGGACAACTGCATCATCATCTGCTCGATTGAGAACTTCGATCCCATGGGAGTGCATACTGGCGATTCCATTACCGTAGCGCCGGCTCAAACCCTGACCGATCGCGAATACCAGATCATGCGTAACGCTTCCCTCGCCGTATTGCGCGAGATTGGGGTGGAGACGGGCGGTTCCAATGTTCAATTTGGTATTAATCCCGATGATGGACGCATGGTGATCATCGAAATGAATCCACGGGTCTCGCGTTCTTCAGCGCTAGCCTCCAAGGCCACGGGCTTTCCCATCGCCTGGGTGGCGGCCAAGCTGGCGGTGGGTTATACCCTGGATGAATTGGGCAACAGCATTACCGGTGGCGTAACCCCGGCCTCCTTCGAGCCCAGCATCGATTACGTGGTGACCAAGATCCCGCGTTTTAACTTCGAGAAATTTCCCCAGGCCACCGCACATCTCGGTACGCAGATGAAATCTGTGGGTGAGGTGATGGCCATGGGCCGCACCTTCCAGGAATCCCTGCAAAAGGCATTGCGCGGTATCGAAACCGGCATTAACGGTTTGAGCACGATGTTTGAGGACGGTGAAATTGATTCTGCGGAGGTGCGCCAGCAGTTGCAGCAGCCAGGGCCGGAGCGAATCCGCTATCTGGCCGATGGCTTTCGCGCGGGCATGGATATGGAGGAGCTGTTTACGCTCTCCAGTATCGATCCGTGGTTCCTGCATCAGGTAGGCGATCTCATCAATGAGGAACAGGCACTGGCCGAGGCGAGCCTGGACAGCATGGAGCCTGCCGCCATGCGGCGTTTAAAGCGCAAGGGTTTTGGCGATGAACGGCTAGCCTTTTTGCTGGGAAACAGTGAAGCCGCGGTGCGGGAATGGCGCTTGCAGCATAGTATTCAGCCAGTCTTTAAGCGGGTGGATTCTTGTGCCGCGGAATTTCCGGCAACCACTGCTTATCTGTATTCCACCTATGAGGAGGAGTGCGAGGCGGCACCCGATGAGCGTAAGAAGATCATGGTGCTGGGCGGTGGCCCGAATCGTATTGGTCAGGGCATTGAATTCGATTACTGCTGCGTGCAGGCGGTGCTGGCACTGCGCGAGGACGGCTATGAGACCATTATGGTCAATTGCAATCCTGAGACCGTTTCGACCGATTATGACACCTCGGATCGGCTCTATTTTGAACCTTTGACCCTGGAAAATGTGCTCCAGATCGTGGCCTGTGAAAAGCCTGTTGGGGTCATCGTCCATTATGGAGGTCAGACTCCGTTAGGTTTGGCACGGGCGCTGGAGGCAGAAGGCGTGCCTATTATTGGCACCTCACCGGATTCCATCGATCTGGCCGAGGATCGCGAACGTTTCCAGCAATTGGTAATGGATCTGGGCCTACGCCAGCCGGAAAATCGCACCGCGCGTAACCCGGAATCGGCCGTGCAACTGGCCGAGGAAGTGGGCTATCCCCTAGTGGTTCGACCCTCCTATGTGCTCGGCGGGCGGGCGATGGAGATCGTCCATGATGAGGAGGGATTGCGTCGTTATATTAAAGATGCCGTTTCCGTCTCCAATGACTCTCCGGTGCTGCTGGACCATTTTCTGGATGATGCCATCGAGGTGGATGTCGACGCGGTATGTGACGGCGAGGCGGTGGTGATCGGCGGCATCATGGAACACATCGAGCAGGCCGGGGTGCATTCCGGTGATTCCGCCTGTTCGTTACCCCCTTGCAGCCTGGATTCCAAGATACAAGAGCGTATCCGCGAGCAAACCCGCCAGCTGGCCCGTGGGTTGAAGGTGGTGGGATTGATGAATATTCAGTTTGCGGTGCAGGAACAGGATATTTATGTGCTGGAGGTCAATCCGCGTGCCTCACGTACGGTGCCCTTTGTATCCAAGGCCAGTGGCGTTTCCCTGGCTCGGGTGGCGGCGCGTTGTATGGCGGGAACATCCCTTGAGGAACAGGGGGTTATCCATGAGCGTGTGCCCGAATATTTTTCGGTAAAAGAGGCGGTGTTGCCCTTTATCAAATTCCCCAGTGTGGATCTGATCCTCGGGCCAGAGATGAAATCCACTGGTGAGGTAATGGGCGTAGGGCGCACCTTTGGTGAGGCCTTTGCCAAGGCGCAGTGGGCGGCCGGGGATGCGCTGCCACGTAAGGGTAGGGCCTTTCTCAGTGTGCGTCGGCGGGACCGGGCATTGTGTGTCGAAGTGGGACGCGAGCTGGTGCGGCTGGGCTTCGAACTGGTGGCCACCCGTGGTACCGCCAGAGCGATAGTACAGGCCGGAATCGGGTGTCAGGTGGTGAACAAGGTCAAAGAGGGACGACCCCATATCGTGGACATGCTGAAGAACGATGATATTACCCTTATCGTCAACACCACCGAGGGCAAGCAGGCGATCATGGATTCCTTCACCATTCGTCGTACTGCGCTGCAGCGTGGCGTGACCTATACCACCACCATGGCTGGCGCTCGGGCGATGATGCTGGCGCTCGGCGAGCCGGTACGTGACCGGGTCAATCGCCTCCAGGATCTGCATCAGGAGTTAGTGTCATGAGTCGTCCCCCATTAACCATTGCTGGTGCCGATGATTTGCGCGATGAATTGCATACCGCCAAGACGGTTAAGCGTCCGGCGGTCATTCAGGCCATTGCCGAGGCGCGGGCGCATGGCGATCTAAAAGAAAATGCCGAGTACCACGCCGCCAAAGAGCAACAAAGCTTTATTGAAGGGCGTATCGCCGCCATAGAGGATATCCTTTCCCGCGCCCAGATTATCGATGTGACGGCCTTGAATGCCGGCGGTCGCGTGGTTTTTGGGGCCACGGTAGAGCTCGTTAATGTGGATACTGACGAGGAAGTCGTCTACCAGGTTGTTGGCGATATGGAGGCGGATATCCAAGCAAACCGTATCTCTATTAGCTCCCCGATTGCGCGTGCACTTATTGGCAAGAGTGAGGGCGATACCGCCACTGTCAATGCGCCGTCGGGTGAGAAAACCTACGAGATCCTCGAGGTCAAATACCTTTAGTCTTTTGCAAGCCCTCTTAGTGAGGGTGGGCATGCCGCTATGGCGAAATCTAAAAGTAGCCACCGCTGGATCCAGGCCCACGAAAAAGATAGCTACGTTCAACAGGCGCGAGATGAAGGCTTTCGCTCCCGTGCCGTTTATAAACTCCAGGAAATAGACCAGCGCGATCACCTGCTAAAGCCCGGCATCACGGTGGTTGATCTCGGTGCCGCACCGGGTGGCTGGTCGCAGTACGCTGCAAAACAGCTCGGTCCTCAAGGAAATGTCTTCGCGCTCGATATACTAGCTATGGATCCACTCCCTGGGGTCGAGTTTCTGCAGGGGGATTTCCAGCAGGAAACGGTGCTGACAGAGCTATTGGACATGCTGGGTGAGCGCAAGGTGGGGCTTGTAATATCGGATATGGCCCCCAATATGAGTGGTATCCGAGCGGTGGACCAGCCCCGCTCCATGGGCCTTTCAGAACTGGCCCTGGACTTCGCGAGGCGGGTATTGGCTCCCGGTGGGGCTTTATTGGTCAAGGTGTTTCAGGGCGAGGGTATAGAGGCTCTTACTCGTGAGTTGCGGGATAACTTTCAGCGTGTGCAGGTGCGTAAGCCAAAGGCGTCACGCTCCCAGTCCCGGGAACTTTATCTGCTGGCGCGGGGCTATGATGTATAGTGAATTCGGTCCGTAGCGCGGCGATATACGCGGCCTTAGGGCTGGCAACAGAGGTTGATTATTTTGAATGAAATGGCAAAAAACCTGATTCTATGGGTGGTGATCGCACTGGTGCTGATGTCGGTATTTCAGAGCTTTGGTCCACAACGTACAAATACCCAGCAGGTGGAGTATTCCCGCTTTATTGCTGACGTAAAACAGGGCGTAGTGCAGAAGGTGGTGCTTGAGGGACGCAACGTAACGGCCTTCTTGCAGGGCGGTGAACAGGTCCGTACCTATGTGCCGGAGACCGATAACCGTGCCCTTATAGGCGATCTGCTGGAAAACGGGGTGGTCATTGATGCGCGGCCGCCGGAACAGCAGTCGCTGTTGATGCAGATATTTATCTCCTGGTTCCCCATGTTGCTGCTCATTGGGGTATGGATCTTTTTCATGCGCCAGATGCAGGGCGGGGCCGGCGGGCGTGGTGCCATGTCCTTTGGCAAGAGCAAGGCCCGCCTCTTAGGTGAGGACCAGATCAAGATTACCTTTGCCGATGTGGCCGGAGTTGAAGAGGCCAAGGAAGAAGTTGGGGAGTTGGTGGATTTTCTCCGCGATCCGGGAAAATTCCAGAAGCTCGGTGGCAAGATTCCCAGTGGCGTGCTGATGGTGGGTAGCCCAGGTACCGGCAAGACGTTATTGGCCAAGGCCATCGCGGGTGAGGCCAAGGTGCCGTTTTTCACTATTTCCGGTTCTGATTTTGTGGAAATGTTTGTCGGCGTGGGTGCATCCCGGGTACGGGATATGTTTGAGCAGGCGAAGAAACACGCGCCTTGCATTATCTTTATCGACGAGATCGATGCGGTAGGGCGCCATCGTGGTGCTGGCCTCGGCGGTGGACACGATGAGCGCGAACAGACCCTGAATCAGTTGTTGGTAGAAATGGATGGTTTTGAGGGCAACGAGGGCGTGATCGTCATTGCCGCCACCAATCGTCCAGACGTGCTTGATCCCGCGCTATTACGCCCCGGGCGCTTTGATCGTCAGGTGGTGGTGCCGCTACCGGATATTCGCGGACGTGAGCAGATCCTCAAGGTACATATGCGTAAGGCACCCTTAGCCGAAAGAGTGGATGCCAGCATCATTGCGCGTGGCACCCCCGGCTTTTCCGGTGCCGATCTTGCCAATCTGGTAAATGAGGCGGCGTTATTCGCGGCCCGTGGCAACAAGCGGGTGGTGGAGATGGAGGACTTTGAGCGCGCCAAAGACAAAATCATGATGGGCGCGGACAGGAAGTCCATGGTGATGAGTGACGAGGAGAAAAGCCTTACCGCCTATCACGAGGCGGGACATGCCATCGTGGGGCGCCTGGTGCCCTCCCACGACCCGGTTTACAAGGTCAGCATCATTCCCCGGGGTCGTGCCTTGGGTGTGACCATGTTCCTGCCCGAGGAGGACCGCTACAGCTTCAGCAAGGAACGGCTGCAAAGTCAGATTTCCAGTCTATTTGGTGGACGTATTGCCGAGGTGCTTATTTTTGGAGCCAGTAACGTGACCACCGGGGCCAGTAATGACATTCAGCGTGCCACCGAGATCGCCCGCAACATGGTTACCAAATGGGGTTTGTCGGACAAGCTTGGACCGCAGGTCTATAGCGAGGAAGAGGGCGAGGTATTTCTTGGCCGTAGTGTGACCCAGCATAAGGTGATTTCTGACGAGACTTCGCACGTTATCGACGAAGAAATCCGTAGTGTGATCGATGATAATTACCAGCGTGCCGAGCGATTGCTGCAGGAAAATCTGGAAAAGCTTCACCTCATGGCCAAGGCTCTGATCCGCTATGAGACCATTGATGTTGGTCAGATTGACGCCATTATGGAAGGCAATGAACCGCCGCCTCCTGCGGATTGGGGTGATTCGGGGCCGAAGTCCGATGGCGGTAATTCCGCTCCGGGGGAGAAAAAAGATAAACCCTCCTCCAATATTGGCGATCCGGCCAGCTCACACTAGCCCCTGTCTCTCAGCAGATACACGTACTCTCGGTAGCCGGGAATGATGGCCTGTGACTTTAGCTCAGGCGATTTCGACGATGGTTTTTCCGCGCCCCAAATTATGGGCGTCCTTAATGTTACGCCCGATTCTTTTTCCGATGGTGGGCACTTTCTTGCCCCCACCTTGGCGTTGGCACGGGCCCGGGAAATGGTGGCAGAGGGGGCGGCGATTATCGATGTGGGGGGCGAGTCCTCACGTCCCGGCGCAAAGCCGGTGCCGGTCGAGGATGAACTGGAACGCGTAGTCCCGGTTATTCAGGCCATTGCCGCTGAGCTTCCTGTCAGCATTTCTATAGATACTTCCAAGCCAACGGTAATGCGTGCGGCGGTGGCTGCCGGTGCGACCATAGTCAATGATATACAGGCGTTGGCAGCAGAGGGTGCGGTAGAAACTGTATCTGAGCTGGGTGTTGTCGTTTGCCTGATGCATATGCAGGGTGCGCCTGAGAGCATGCAACAGGCACCGCATTATGAGGATGTGGTGACTGAGGTGAGTGCCTTCCTGGAGCAGCGGGTAGCAGTTTGCCTGCAGGCTGGAATCCCCCGCCAAAATATTCTGATTGACCCCGGGTTTGGCTTTGGCAAAAGCCTTGACCATAATCTCGCGTTACTCGCCAATCTCAATCGATTTGTTGCCACGGGCCTGCCGGTACTGGTGGGGATCTCCCGCAAGTCGATGCTCGGCAGCTTGACCGGGCGAGCCGCAGAAGAGCGAGCGGCAGCGGGTATCGCCGCGGCAATACTTGCGGCAGAGCAGGGCGTGCGCATTATTCGTACCCACGATGTGGCGCCTACGGCGGATGCATTAAAAATACAGACAGCAGTAAGGAGGACGTAGCGACGATGGCGCAGGAACGCAAATATTTTGGCACTGATGGCATACGTGGTGAGGTTGGTAGCTACCCGATTACGCCGGACTTTATGCTCAAGTTGGGCTGGGCTGCCGGGCGGGTGCTGGCCGAGGGCGGACGCGGAAAAGTTCTCATTGGCAAGGACACGCGTATTTCAGGTTATATGTTTGAATCGGCGCTGGAGGCTGGGCTATCGGCCGCTGGGCTGGATATTTACCTGTTGGGACCGATGCCCACGCCAGCGATTGCCTATCTGACCCAGACACTGCATGCACGTGCCGGGGTCGTAATTAGCGCCTCCCACAATCCCTTTGCCGACAACGGGGTGAAATTCTTTTCTGCCGAGGGTATGAAGCTGGCTGATGAAGTGGAATTGGCCATTGAAGCTGAAATGGATAAGCCCATGCAGAGTGTTCGTTCTGAGGCGCTGGGTAAGGCGCAGCGGGTGGATGATGCCCCAGGGCGTTACATCGAGTTTTGTAAGAGCACCATTCCCCACGGGATGGATCTTCGGGGCATGAAATTGGTGGTGGATTGCGCTCACGGTGCTACCTACCACGTGGCACCCAATGTGTTTTCGGAGTTGGGTGCGGAGGTCAGTAGCATCGGGGTGGATCCAGACGGACTCAATATCAATGAGGCGTGTGGTGCGACCCAGCCACAGGCACTGCAAAAAGCGGTGCTGGATAGCGGAGCTGATTTAGGTATTGCGTTGGACGGTGACGGTGACCGCCTAATTATGGTGGATCATGCAGGTGAGATCGTCGATGGCGATGAGGTGTTGTACGTCATCGCCGAGTCACGCAGGGCAGAAAATGCCCTTAGCAATGCCGTAGTGGGTACCCTGATGACCAACCTTGGCCTGGAAGAGGCATTGCGTGCCAAGGGCACGGAACTGCTCCGGGCTCAGGTAGGTGATCGCTATGTGTTGGAATTGATGCGTCAAGGGCGCTGTAATCTCGGCGGAGAGACCTCGGGACATATCCTCTGTCTGGATCGAATTTCCACCGGTGATGGTATCGTCGCCGCACTCCAGGTATTGGCGGCTATTCGTAGCAGTGGCAAAACTCTGCACGCGTTAAAGCAGGGCATGAGTAAATATCCCCAGGTATTGGTTAACGTTAGGCTTGCCAAGCAGATGGATGTACTGGCTTTGCCGGCGGTACAGGCTGCTGTGCGTGAGGTGGAGGATACTCTGGCAGAGAATGGCCGGGTGTTATTACGGCTTTCCGGCACCGAGCCGCTGGTGCGGGTCATGGTAGAGGGCCGGGAGCGGGGGCAGGTTGAAAGTCTGGCGCAAAAGATCGCAGATACGGTCCAGGATGCGGTTGCGGAAGTTGCCTAGGGTCAGAGGTCTTTCAGGGCTTTTTAGATCATGGAAATCGGCCTGTGTCCAGCACCTTTTTTCGCATCTATCCGTCGCAAAAAAAAGTGCTCAGGCAAATTGATTTCCCGGACCCTAGCCGCTAAGCTTTGCGCCGTTTTTCCGAATCCCTAGGACCCTTGAATGCGTCGTAAGTTTGTTGCCGGAAATTGGAAGATGAATGGCTCGCTGGAGAGCGCGAATGCGCTCGTGAAGGCGTTGGTGGCCAGCGTTGGGAGCAGTCCCGCGGCTGATGTCGTTATCTGTCCTCCATTCATTCATCTCCATAGCGTCGCTGGGCTGGTCAAAGACAGTGGCATCTCTCTCGGCGCACAGAATCTCTCGGACCAAGAGGCAGGCGCTTATACCGGGGAAGTATCCGGGGCAATGCTCAAGGACGTAGGTTGTGAATACGTTATTATTGGTCATTCCGAGCGCCGCTCACTCTATGGCGAAGATGATGCGTTGGTCTGCAAGAAATTTCTCCATGCCCGGGTACACGGTTTAACCCCCATTTTGTGCGTCGGGGAAAGCCTTGAAGAACGGGAAAGTGGTGCCATGGAAGCGGTGATAGCCAGCCAGATTGACGCGGTGTTAGCCGCGGCTGGCGTTGAGGCTCTGTGCGATAGCGTGATTGCCTACGAGCCCGTCTGGGCCATCGGTACTGGCATGACGGCGACGCCTGAGCAGGCTCAGGAAGTACATGCTTTCATTCGTAGCCGCATCGCTGCTGTCGACGCGGCTGCTGCAGCCAAGGTACGTATTCTCTACGGTGGTAGTGCCAACGCAGATAATGCGGCGACTTTGTTTGCCCAGCCGGACATCGACGGCGGACTTATAGGCGGAGCTGCACTCAAGGCAGAAGATTTTGTCACTATCTGTGAGGCGGCAGCCTAGTCATGCAGACTTTTCTACTTTCCGTACATGTGCTGGTTGCGCTAGGCCTAATAGGTCTGGTGCTATTGCAGCATGGTAAGGGTGCGGATGCCGGTGCAGCCTTTGGTAGCGGTAGCGCGGGCTCGGTATTTGGTGCACGCGGTCCGGCAACCTTTCTGACCCGTGCCACAGCTATTCTTGCGGTGATATTTTTTAGTACCAGCCTTGGTTTGGGCTACCTCAGCGGTCATAGTGTGGAGCGTCGTAGTATCGTTGATCACGTATCGACCCCCACAGGACAGACCACGACCGTAAATGGCGAATTTCAGACTGGTAAAGAACAAGCTGCACCAGTGTCGGATCTCCCCTCAGTTCCCGGTGCGAAAGAAGGCGGATAGGGGTGCTCCGCTCGATTTAAAAACCCTATCGCCGATGTGGTGGAATTGGTAGACACGCTGTCTTGAGGGGGCAGTGGCGAAAGCTGTGCCGGTTCGAGTCCGGCCATCGGCACCAGATTTAAGATTTAGAATTACTGGATAACTATTTTGAGAGCGTACGAGATCGATAGGATGGCTGAACATGCTTGAGAATTATCTACCCGTGCTGGTATTCATCGTAGTGAGCGTGCTAATGGGCTCGATGATGATTATGGCCGGTTCGATTCTTGGCCCCCGCCGGCCCGATGACGAGAAGTTGTCTCCCTACGAGTGCGGCTTTGAGCCCTTCGAGGATGCGCGTATGAAGTTTGATGTGCGCTATTACTTGGTGGCCATTTTGTTCATCATCTTCGATCTTGAAATCGCCTTCATGTTTCCCTGGGCCGTAGTGCTTGACCAAATTGGCATCTTTGGTTTGCTGGCGATGCTGGTTTTTCTAGGCGTGCTGACCATCGGCTTTATCTATGAGTGGCGCAAAGGGGCGATGGAATGGGAATAGAGGGCGTGCTTCCGGAGGGCGTGGTTACTACTACGGCCGATAAGCTAATCAATTGGGCCCGTACCGGTTCCATGTGGCCCATGACCTTTGGTCTTGCCTGCTGCGCGGTGGAGATGATGCATGCCGGCGCGGCACGTTACGATCTCGATCGTTTCGGCATGGTGTTCCGCCCCAGCCCACGGCAGTCTGATGTGATGATCGTGGCGGGTACGCTGGTTAACAAAATGGCCCCGGCATTGCGTAAGGTTTATGACCAGATGGCCGAGCCGCGTTGGGTCATCTCCATGGGCTCCTGCGCCAATGGCGGCGGCTACTACCATTATTCCTACTCGGTGGTACGTGGTTGTGACCGTATCGTGCCGGTAGATGTCTACGTGCCAGGCTGTCCGCCCACGGCGGAGGCACTGCTCTACGGCATACTCCAATTACATAACAAGATCCGGCGAACCAACACCATAGCCGCGCGCTAGGCAAACTCATGGCCACAAGCAACGAAATTCTACGGGACCAGCTGCAGGCACAGTTCGAGAAACAGCTGAGCTCGTGCACCTTGGCCGCTGGCGAACTGACTATTGAGGTCGGGGCTGAGCATATCCTGGCGGTGGCACGAGCACTCTGTGATCGTGATGAGTTTTCCTTTGAACAGCTGATTGATCTTTGCGGTATTGATTATTCTGGTTATGGACTTGGCGACTGGCAAACCAGTGAAACCGCTACGGCCAGTGGCTTTTCCCGTGCTGTAGGGCAGGGTGAGTTTGGTAGCTGTATCTGGCCGGGCAAAGAAAGGTTTGCGGTGATTTACCACCTGCTTTCCGTTCGCCATAATCGCCGTTTACGTGTTCGGGTGCCAGCCCTTGGGGATTCCCCACAGGTGCCTTCAGTGGTGGATATTTGGAGTTCCGCCAACTGGTACGAGCGCGAGGCCTTCGATCTCTTTGGTATTCATTTTGACGGGCATCCGGATTTGCGCAGGATCCTGACCGACTACGGTTTCGTCGGGCATCCCTTCCGTAAGGATTTCCCGCTCAGCGGACATGTGGAAATGCGTTATGACCCGGAGCAACAGCGCGTGGTTTATGAACCGGTCAATATAGTGCCCAGGACTCTGGTTCCGCGAATCATTCGCGAAGAACCACTCCAGGTTGAGCCGGTTGTTGAGGAGGAAGGCTAAGATGCCTGAAGTCCGCAATTTTACCCTCAACTTTGGGCCCCAGCATCCGGCGGCCCATGGGGTGTTACGCCTAATCCTGGAAATGGATGGCGAGGTTATTGAAGGCGCCGACCCACATATCGGGTTGCTCCATCGTGGTACCGAGAAGTTGGCGGAAACCAAGCCCTATAACCAGAGCATCGGTTATATGGATCGTCTCGATTACGTCTCTATGATGTGCAACGAGCATGGTTATGTACTTGCTATAGAGAAGTTGCTTGAGGTGCAGCCGCCGGAGCGAGCCCAGTACATCCGCGTGATGTTTGACGAGATCACCCGTGTCCTTAATCACCTTATGTGGATAGGGACGCACGGTCTTGATATCGGCGCCATGACGATTTTTCTGTATGCCTTCCGTGAGCGGGAAGATTTGCTGGATGTGTATGAGGCGGTTTCTGGCGCACGCATGCATGCGACCTATTATCGTCCGGGTGGGGTGGCACGGGACCTGCCTGAGCAGATGCCCCAGTACAGTTCTTCTCAGTGGCGCGACGCACAGACCCTGCGTGCGCTGAATAACCCGCGGGAAGGCTCAGTACTCGATTTTATTGAAGATTTTACCGACCGCTTTCCTGGTTGTGTGGACGAATATGAAACTCTGCTGACGGACAATCGCATCTGGAAGCAGCGTACCGTGGGAATCGCGGTGGTTTCTCCGGAGCGTGCACTGCAGCTTGGCTTTACTGGCCCGATGTTGCGTGGTTCTGGTGTGGAGTGGGACCTGCGCAAGAAGCAGACCTATGAGGTTTACGATCAACTGGATTTTGATATTCCCGTTGGCGTTAATGGCGATTGCTATGACCGTTATTTGGTGCGTGTCGAGGAGATGCGTCAATCAAATCGGATCATCCGCCAGTGTGTGGATTGGCTGCGTGCCAACCCTGGCCCGGTAAAGCTCGATGACCACAAGTTTTCACCACCGCGCCGGGAAGAGATGAAAGAGGATATGGAAGCCTTGATTCATCACTTTAAATTGTTTTCCGAGGGTTACTGCATACCCGCGGGTGAGGCCTATGCCGCGGTCGAGGCCCCCAAGGGTGAGTTTGGTGTCTATCTCGTCTCCGACGGCGCTAATAAGCCCTATCGATTAAAGGTAAGGGCGCCAGGATTTGCACATTTGGCCTCCATGGAAGAGATGGTAAAAGGCCATATGCTGGCAGATGTGGTAGCCGTTATTGGTACTCAGGACATCGTATTCGGGGAGATTGACCGCTGATGAGTGTACAGCCGCTTTCTGACAGCCTTCGTGCCGAGATTGACCATTGGTGCGAAAAATATCCGCCCGAGCAGCGCCGTTCTTCTATTCTCGCTGCCTTGCGGGGTGCCCAGCATGAAAACAACGGTTACCTGACCAAAGAACTGATGGATAGCATTGCTGACTATCTGGACCTGACGCCCATTGAAGTTTATGAAGTAGCGAGCTTTTATTCCATGCTGGAAACGGAGCCCTGTGGACGTCACAGTGTCTCTGTCTGTAACAACATTTCCTGCATGCTGCGCGGTGCCGATGACATCGTTGCTCATCTGGAAAACAAGCTGAACATTAAACGTGGCGAAAGCACCCCCGATGGTCGTATCCACCTGAAGGCTGAGGAAGAGTGTCTGGCCGCTTGCGTCGGCGCTCCGATGATGATGGTAGACCACGTCTATCACGTTAACCTGACGCCCGAAAAGGTGGATGCCATATTGGATACCCTGGAGTGACCCGCTATGGCGAATGACGTTTGCTTTGCGACCATGAAATTTGACCAGCCCTGGACGCTGGAAAATTATCTTGAGATCGGCGGCTACGAGGGCTGGAAGAAAATCCTGCGGGAAAAGCAGGCATCGGACGACATAATTGGCGAACTTAAAGCGTCTGGCTTGCGTGGGCGTGGTGGTGCCGGTTTTCCCTCGGGGCTGAAGTGGAGCTTCATGCCTCGTGGCGGAAGTGACCAGAATTATGTGGTCTGTAATGCCGATGAAAGTGAGCCTGGCACCTGCAAGGATCGCGACATACTGCGATTCAATCCCCATCAGTTGATTGAGGGTTTGGCCGTCGGTGGCTATACGATGGCCGCCAGTGTTGGTTATATCTACATGCGCGGCGAGTTTATGGATGAGCCCTTCAGACGTGTAGAGGCGGCCCTCAAAGAGGCCTATGAACTGGGCATGCTGGGCAAGAACATCCAGGGCTCCGGTTGGGATTTTGAGTTACACATCCATCTCGGTGCCGGTGCCTATATTTGTGGCGAAGAAACCGCACTGATTGAGTCTCTTGAGGGCAAGATGGGAAAGCCGCGCTTCAAGCCGCCTTTCCCAGCCAACTTCGGTGTTTACGGGCGGCCCACAACCATCAATAACGTTGAGACCTTTGCCTCGGCTGCGGCGATCATGCGTCACGGTTCTGAATGGTTTACCAATCTCGGTATTCCGTCGGCAGCAGGCACCAAACTTTTCTCTGTTTCCGGCCATGTAAACAAGCCGGGCAACTATGAAATGCCTATGGGCACGCCGTTTTCAGAATTGCTGGAATTGGCTGGCGGGATGCTCAATGGGGCCAAGATTAAGGCCGTT
Source organism: Gammaproteobacteria bacterium (assembly GCA_021773645.1). Lineage (GTDB taxonomy): Bacteria > Pseudomonadota > Gammaproteobacteria > HK1 > HK1 > JAJFJV01. The sequence goes on along the minus strand of JAJFJU010000019.1, from coordinate 28,810 downwards.
ATTCCTGGTGGCTCTTCCATGCCGGTAGTGCCCGGCGAGATCATGATGGATACCAACATGGACTACGATTCGGTGATGAAATCCGGTTCCATGCTGGGTTCCGGAGCGGTGATCGTCATGGATGAGAATACTTGCATGGTGCGGGTGCTGGAGCGCCTGAGTCGCTTCTACCAGATGGAATCTTGCGGTCAATGTACGCCATGTCGTGAGGGCACCGGCTGGATGCATCGGGTCGTGAGCCGCATAGAGCATGGCCTTGGAAAACCGGAAGATCTCGACCTGCTGTTTGATGTCGCCAGTAATATTGAAGGCAAGACGATTTGTGCCTTGGGTGATGCCGCAGCTTGGCCAGTTAAAGGATTTTTGAAGCGCTTCCGAGATGAATTCGAGTACCACATAGAACATAAACGCTGCCTGGTGGGTCCAGGTAGTGTCCGCCGCGACAATGCCGCCTGATGCAGATGAAACCATGAGCGACGACCTGATCAACTTAGAAATCGACGGTATTCCCGTACAGGCAAAGCCTGGCTCGCGGGTCATCAAGGCCGCGGACGATGCCGGAATTAAGATTCCGCGTTTCTGTTATCACCCTAATCTGTCCATCGCGGCTAACTGCCGCATGTGCCTGGTTCAGGTAGACAAAATTCCGAAGCCGTTACCGGCTTGTGCGACCACCATCGCTGAGGGTATGAAGGTCTTTACCGGTTCACCGCTTGCCCGCGGGGCACAGAAGGCGGTGATGGAGTTTTTGCTCATCAACCATCCGCTGGATTGCCCGATTTGTGATCAGGGTGGCGAATGTGAATTGCAGGATCTGGCCCTAGGTTATGGCAAGGACGTTTCCCGCTATCAGGAAGGCAAGCGTGCGGTGCGTGAGAAGGACATTGGTCCGCTCATCGCCACCGAGATGACCCGCTGTATCCATTGCACCCGTTGTGTTCGTTTCGGCAAAGAGATCGCTGGCATGCCACAGATGGGCGCCACCGGTCGTGGTGAATGGGTGGAGATCGGCACCTTTATAGAACAGAGTCTGGACTCGGAATTGTCTGGTAATATTATTGATATTTGCCCCGTGGGTGCTTTGACCTCCAAGGTTAATCGCTTCCAGGGTCGTGCTTGGGAATTGCGTCAGCATGCGAGCATTGCTGCGCATGATGGTGTGGGTTCGAATATCTCGGTACACACATTGCGTAACCAGGTTTTACGCAACGTCCCTCGGACCAACGCCGATATCAATGAAGTGTGGATTTCGGACCGTGATCGCTTCAGCTATCAGGGCCTTTATAGCGACGACCGCCTGCAGCAACCGATGTTAAAGCGCGATGGCAACTGGCAGGAAGTAGATTGGGATACTGCCTTGCAGGCCGCGGCAGAAGGCTTGAAAAAGTATGCCGGTAACGGCCTCGGCGCTCTCGCCTCCGCCTCGCAAACCGTTGAAGAACTTTATTTGTTGCAAAAGCTTACCCGCGCCCTGGGTAGTGAAAATATTGACCATCGTCTGCGGGTCCAAGATGTCCGCGATCAGCAAACGGCTCCGCTATTCCCGGGCCTGGGTTGCAGCATTAGTGAGCTCGGACAGCAGGACGCGATATTACTTATAGGCTCCAATTTGCGTAAGGAGCAGCCCATGCTCCAGCATCGGGTACGTAAGGCGGTGCAGGCGGGTGGCGCATTAATGGCTGTTAACCCGGTTGATTATGCCTTTAACTGCGCGGTGGAAGAGCAGCTTGTAGTGGCACCCAACGAATTATTCGACAACCTTGCTGGTATCGCTGCAGCGCTAGAAGTGGCGGGCATTACGGCTAAGGTCAGCGAAGAACAGGCCGCGATCGCTAAGCGCTTAAAGTCGGGTGAACAAAGTATTGTGTTGCTTGGGGCGAGCGCCTTAAACCATCCCGATGCAGCAGCATTGCGCGCTATTAGCGAACGCATTGCCAATGCGACTAGCTCTAAGCTTGGCACTTTGCCTGAAGGAGCAAATGCCGCAGGTGCCTGGCTTGCCGGCTGCGTACCACATCGTGGCCCTGCTGGAAAATCGGTGAATGGCGGGCTTGCTACATCAGAAATGTTTGCAGCGAAACTCGGCGCCTATCTACTGCTTGGCTTCGAGCCAGAGCGCGACTGTGCCGATGCCGGCTTAGCCCGCAAGGCGCTGAATGATGCCGAATTCGTTGTTATGGCAGGGGCTTATCGTAGCGCTGAGATGGAGGCCTATGCGGATGTATTGCTTCCCATCGGACTCTATCCCGAGACTTCTGGCACCGTTGTGAATCTCGCGGGCGAATGGCAAAGCTTTGCGGGTGCGGCACCGTCACCGGGAGAGGGTCGTCCGGCCTGGAAGGTATTGCGGGTGTTGGGAAATCTGGTGGATGCCGACGGTTTCGAGTATGAGAATTCTACTGAGGTTCTGGCAGAACTTCGTGGCTTGGTAGATCAGCCCAGAATCCCGTTTAGTACTAGTGCTGCTATTCCAGAGTGTCTTGCGGGTGTCGCTGAGAATGAATTGCAGCGCATCGGTGACGTGGCCCCCTATGCGACCGATGCCTTGGTTCGCCGGGCTAGTGCCTTGCAGCAAACTGGCGATGGTGACGCCGACTACGCGGCCATTAATCCTGCGCTGGCCGAACGGCTTGGTTTGTTGGACGCCGCAGAGGTTACGGTTAGCCAAAATGGTGCAGAGGCCCATTGCTCCTTAAGGGTCGATGCCGCAATCCCGGATGCTTGCGTGCGAGTACCCGCGGGAACGGCCACAGCGGCTAATTTAGCCTCAGATTTTGGCGCCATCACCTTGAGCCATAGCACGGAGGGCCAAGCAGATGCCTGAGATTCCATTGCTTGACCTGTTACCCAGCGGGCTACAAACCTTGACGCTGATCTTGCTAAAGATCATTGCCATCGTAACCCCGTTACTGCTTTGCGTGGCCTATTTGACCTATGCCGAGCGCCGGGTCATTGGTTTTATGCAGGTGCGCATGGGACCCAACCGGGTAGGGCCCATTGGTCTGCTTCAGCCCATCGCGGATGCGGTTAAACTGGCCTTTAAGGAATTGATCATTCCGGCGGGTGCCAATCGTTTTCTGTTTATTTTGGCACCGATTATCTCGCTCTCAGCTGCACTTTCTGCTTGGGCTGTAGTGCCTTTTGGTCCAGACCGGGTGTTGGCGGATATTAACGCCGGTTTGCTATATATCCTCGCTATGACCTCCATGGGCATTTACGGGGTGATTATTGCTGGTTGGGCGTCTAATTCTAAATATGCACTACTTGGCGCCATGCGTTCGGCGGCGCAGATGGTTTCCTACGAAATTGCCATGGGCTTTGCCCTCGTCGGGGTACTGATGGCAGCTGGTAGTCTGAATTTGGGCGAGATCGTAAACGCTCAGGCTGGCGGCTTTGGACACTGGTTTGTGTGGCCTTTGTTACCGCTTTTCGTGGTCTATTTTATCTCCGGTGTGGCTGAGACCAACCGTGCCCCCTTCGATGTATCGGAGGGCGAATCTGAGATCGTCGCTGGCTTCCACGTGGAATATTCGGGCATGAGTTTCTCGGTATTCTTCATGGCTGAATACGCCAATATGATCTTGATCAGCGTGCTTTCCTCTGTCATGTTTCTCGGCGGCTGGTTGTCACCGTTCGAGGGGGTGGTATCCGCTGAGACGCTGGCGAGTCCGTTGGGTTCTCTGCTCGATTCAGGATTCCACTGGTTCGTGTTTAAGGTTGCCTTGTTCCTATTTCTCTATCTTTGGTTTCGGGCGACCTTCCCGCGTTACCGTTACGACCAGATTATGCGGTTGGGGTGGAAGGTATTTATACCCGTTACCCTAGTTTGGATTCTGGTGATTGGCGTGGCGATTGCCGCCGGCATTGGCCCCTGGTTTGATTAGGAAATAGACGCCATGAATTCTGCTCAACGACTTATTAAGACTTTCCTGTTATGGGAACTCTGGAAGGGATTGTTCCTGACCGGGCGCTACCTGTTTGCCAAAAAAGTGACTGTGCGTTATCCCGAGGAAAAGGCACCTCAGTCCCCACGTTTTCGTGGCTTGCATGCGCTACGCCGTTATGAAAATGGCGAGGAGCGTTGCATTGCCTGCAAACTCTGTGAGGCTGTTTGTCCTGCACTTGCTATTACCATTGATGTGGAACCGCGTGACGATGGCTCGCGCCGCACCACTCGCTACGATATTGATTTAAGTAAATGTATTTTCTGTGGTTTTTGTGAAGAGGCCTGTCCGGTGGATTCCATCGTAGAGACTCGGATATTTGAATATCACGGCGAGAAGCGTAGCGATTTGCTGATGAACAAAGTTAAGTTATTGGCGGTAGGTGCTGACGAAGAAGGTCGCATTGCCGAAGATCGTGCGGTAGACGCCAAGTATCGTTAAAGCTGAGGTTTTAATGTAACGGAATCTGGTCGGTTATTGCTGACCTCGAGTTGAAAGAGCGCTGCGGGCTTTTTCAACATTACTCACACAACTGTCGGTCGTTTTTTATGGTGGAACAACTCGTCTTCTATGCGCTTTCCGGCATTCTGGTGTTTGCCGGAAGCATGGTGGTTACGGTCCGCAACCCGATTCACGCGGCGCTTTTTCTGGTGCTCGCCTTTTTTACTACCGCCGGAATCTGGTTGCTGTTGGATGCGGAATTCCTCGCCATGACCCTGGTGCTGGTCTATGTGGGCGCGGTGATGGTGTTGTTCCTGTTTGTCATCATGATGCTGGATGTCAATTCGCTGGTGATGCGGGAGGGCTTTAGCCGATATATGCCGGTAGGTATTCTCATTGCAGTGTTGGTCGGTTTGGAAATCGCTACCGTTGTGGGAGCCAGTCAGTTTGGACTCGATATCGTACCGGCACCTGCGCATCACGGTGCGGGCTATAGCAATATCGAGGAATTGGGTAGCGTGCTGTACACGGTTTACGTCTATCCCTTTGAGATAGCCTCGGTACTGCTACTGGTTGCGATCGTTGCCGCGATAGCGTTGACCTTAGGTGCACGCCGCAGGACGCGCAAAGGACAGCAGCCGAATCAACAGGTAGCAGTGAATCGTAAGGACCGGGTGCGCCTGGTACAGATGGCGGCCGAACGGTCGGACTTGGAAACACCTTAAGGGACTGCAGACCATGATCGCCTTATCTGACTTTCTCATCCTCGGGGCCATAATGTTTTGCCTCGGCGTGGCGGGTATTTACATCAACCGCAAGAATTTAATCATCTTGATGATGTCGCTGGAACTGATGTTGCTAGCGGTAAACATGAATTTTGTGGCTTTTTCTCATTATTTAGGCGATGTGGCAGGACAGATATTTGTCTTCTTCATCCTCACGGTGGCAGCGGCGGAAGCAGCCATCGGGCTGGCGATTCTGGTGGTGCTATTCCGTAACCGCCAGACTATTAACGTTGGCGAACTCGATTCCCTAAAGGGTTAAGACGTGGCGCAAAACTCACAAACCATGTATCTGGCTATCGTTCTAGCACCGCTATTTGGGGCGCTGTTAGCGGGCTTTGGCGGCAAAATTATCGGGCGTGTTGGCGCGCATACGGTGACTATCATTGGCGTGGCTATTGCCTTTGGCCTTTCGGCAATGACTTTCAAGGGCATCGTCTTTGATGGTGGCCCGATCTATGACGCCACGCTTTATACCTGGGGCGTGATTGAGGGCGTTCATCTCGAAGTGGGCTTCCGCATTGATGAGCTGAGCAGCCTGATGATGACGGTGGTGACCTTCGTGTCGCTAATGGTGCATATCTACACCATCGGTTATATGCACGATGACCCGGGTTACCAGCGTTTCTTTAGTTATATTTCCTTGTTTACCTTCGCCATGCTTACCCTGGTGATGTCAAACAACTTTCTGCAGTTGTTTTTCGGTTGGGAAGCGGTCGGCGTAATGTCTTACCTGCTCATCGGTTTTTGGTATCAGCGTGAATCTGCGATTTACGCAAATCTCAAGGCATTTTTGGTTAACCGGGTAGGGGACTTTGGTTTCCTGCTGGGTATCGCTGCCGTGCTAATGTATTTCGGTAGCCTTCATTACGCCACAGTCTTTGAGACGGCTCCGTTGCTGCGGGAACTGACGATTCAGGTGTTTCCTGGAGTCAACTGGTCCCTCATGAGCGTTATTTGCATCCTGCTATTTATTGGCGCCATGGGTAAATCAGCCCAGATGCCACTTCATGTTTGGCTGCCTGATTCCATGGAAGGCCCTACCCCAATCTCAGCGCTGATCCATGCGGCGACCATGGTCACCGCAGGTATCTTTATGGTGGCGCGCATGTCGCCGCTGTTTGAGCTATCCGAAACTGCGTTGAGTTTCGTCATGGTCATAGGTGCGATTACCGCCCTGGCTATGGGCCTGGTGGGTATCGTGCAAAACGATATCAAACGCGTCATCGCCTATTCGACGCTGTCTCAACTGGGTTATATGACCGTTGCTCTCGGGGCCTCGGCCTACGCGGGTGCCATCTTCCACTTAGGAACCCATGCCTTCTTCAAGGCACTGCTATTTTTAGGGGCGGGCTCGGTCATTATCGCCATGCATCATGACCAGGATATTCGCAACATGGGTGGGTTGCGTAAATACATGCCGATAACCTGGATAACGGCACTTATCGGTTCCGTTGCCCTCATAGGCTTCCCGGGATTCTCCGGATTCTTCTCCAAGGATCTTATTATCGAGGCGGTGCATCACTCCGAGTTGCCGGGTGCCGGTTTTGCCTATTTCAGTGTGCTTGCCGGGGTGTTTATTACCGCACTGTATAGCTTCCGGATGTATTTCCTGGTGTTTCATGGCAAGGAACGCATGAGTGCCAGTGTACGCTCCAGCCTGCGAGAAACGCCTGGAGTGGTGACCGCGCCCCTGATTATGCTGGCTATTCCCTCGGTGGTCATTGGTTGGATGGGTATTGAATCAGTTTTGAATGGCGAGCTTTTCGGTCATTCCATCATGGTCCTGCCAGAACATAATGTGCTTGGCCCCATAGCTGCCAATTTCCACAGTGCTGGTGGCTTTGTGCTTCATGGCATCACCGGCGCGCCATTTGTGCTGGCCATGGCAGGTGTAGGGGTTGCCTGGTACCTCTATCTGGTACGGCCGGAATTGCCGGAACGTATCAAACAGAGTTTTGCTCTGCTCTATAACGTATTGGAGCAAAAATACGGTTTCGACCGTTTCAACGAAGTCTTTTTTGCGGGCGGTGCGCGCGGAATCGGTACAGTGCTTTGGCGCGGTGGCGATGCGGCAATCATCGATGGCTTGGTGATTAACGGATCAGCCCGCACAGTAGCTTGGCTTGCCTCTGTGATGCGTCATATTCAGAGCGGCTTTCTCTTCCATTACGCGCTAGCCATGATTTTGGGCTTGCTGGTAATGATCTCCTGGTTTGTCATTCTCTAACGGAGCCTTAGGGCTGAGCATATGCTGGCGGATATACCACTTCTAAGTCTCATCATTTGGGCCCCAATTCTCGGGGGCATCTGGGTTCTGATTGCCGGTGGTGAGCGTAATGTGCCCACCGCGCGCGTTATTGCGTTGGCAACTTCAATCCTCACCTTTTTGCTGTCGTTGCCGTTGTATACGCGCTTTGACCTCTCCACCGCGGACATGCAGTTTGTCGAACGCATGCCGTGGATCGCTGCCTTCGATATTAATTATCACTTGGGCGTCGACGGCATCTCTATGCCACTGGTTATTCTGACCACATTCATTACGGTGATCGTTATCATCTCCAGTTGGTCGGTGATAAAGCAGCGTGCGGCTCAATACTTGGCGGCGTTCCTGGTACTTGAAGGACTTATGGTCGGTGCTTTTGCGGCCCTCGATTCCATCCTGTTCTATGTGTTCTGGGAGGCCTTGCTGATTCCCATGTTCCTCATTATCGGAATCTGGGGCGGGCCACGGCGGGTATACGCCACCATAAAGTTCTTCCTGTTCACCTTCTTTGGCTCGGTGCTGATGTTGGTGGCATTGCTTTATCTCTATGCTCAGGGCGGTAGTTTTGCCATCGCCGATTTGCATCAATTACCTCTAAGCCTCACGGAGCAGACGCTGATATTCCTCGCCTTCCTGGCGGCCTTCGCGGTGAAGGTACCCATGTGGCCGGTGCATACTTGGCTGCCGGATGCCCATGTTGAGGCACCCACCGGCGGCTCCGTTATTCTGGCCGCGGTGATGCTGAAACTGGGTGGTTATGGCCTCATTCGCTTTAGTCTCCCTATAGCTCCAGATGCGAGTCTTGAGCTGTCCGGAATGATGATTGGCCTATCGCTGGTTGCCATTGTCTACATTGGCTTTGTCGCCATCGTGCAGCCAGACATGAAGAAGCTCATTGCCTATTCCTCCATTTCTCACATGGGTTTTGCCACCCTGGGCTTGTTTATCGCCTTCCGTATCTTTGCTGATACCGGAAGCATGGCTGGCGCGGGAATGGGAGTGCAGGGCAGTTTGGTACAGATGATCTCTCACGGTTTCATCTCGGCCGCTATGTTCCTGTGCGTTGGCGTAATGTATGACCGCCTTCACAGTCGCGACATTAAAGATTACGGCGGTGTAGTGAATACCATGCCGATCTTCGCCGCCTTTATGATGCTGTTTGCCTTGGCCAACAGTGGTTTGCCGGGCACCTCCGGGTTCGTCGGCGAATTCATGGTCATTATGGGTAGCTTCAAAGCCAACTTCTGGATTGCCTTCCTGGCGGGATTGACCCTGATTCTGGGAGCTGCCTATACCCTATGGATGTATAAACGGGTGATCTTCGGCCCCGTGGGAAATGATGGTGTCGCGGGCCTAAGCGATGTTAATGGACGTGAAATTCTTTTCCTCGTTTTGCTCGCAATCCCGGTGCTATGGATAGGTTTATGGCCGGCACCACTATTAGAAATTTTGCAGCCCAGCGTGGAAAATCTGTTACAGCAAATCGCCGTATCCAAATTGTAACGCCGGCTAATCGCTAGCACCGAGTCAGACTAAATATGAGCCTTATGCTAAACGACTTCCTACCCGCGGCACCGGAGATTTTTCTCCTCTCTATGACGTGCCTGATTCTGCTTGTCGACGTCTACGTGCCGGAACGGTATCGATTGGTCACCTATCAGCTGTCTCAAGCCTCTTTGGTGGTAACAGCAATTTTGGTAATGCTGCTTTATCCGGCGGAGTCGGTGCTTACCTTTAGCGATAGCTTTGTACTCGACCGTATGGGTAGTGTGCTCAAGGTTTTCGTGTTGTTGATGACCTATTTCGCCTTCTTCTATTCCAAGGAGTATCTGCGGGCGCGCAATCTATTCAAGGGCGAATTCTATCTGCTTGGCCTGTTTGCGGTGCTGGGCATGATGGTGCTGATTTCCGGCCACAGCTTTCTGACCCTCTATCTCGGACTCGAATTGCTATCACTAGCGCTTTACGCTCTGGTGGCGCTACATCGGGATTCCATTGTCGCCTCGGAAGCGGCGATGAAGTACTTCATTCTGGCCGCCTTGGCCTCCGGGATCTTGCTTTACGGTATTTCGCTGCTCTACGGAGCGACCGGCACCCTCGATATTGGTGAACTAAGAAGCGCTATTGGTGCTGAAGGCGAGGGACGTAATATTGTTCTGATGCTTGGCCTGGTATTTGTGGTAGTAGGTATCGCTTTCAAACTGGGTGCGGTGCCATTCCATATGTGGGTCCCGGATCTCTATCAGGGTGCACCCACTCCCGTCACCTTGTTTGTCGGTACTGCGCCGAAACTGGCTGGCTTTGCGATGCTCATGCGCTTTCTCGTAGATGGCATGGTGGGTCTAAGAGGTGATTGGAGCGATATGCTGATATTGCTTGCGATCCTTTCATTGGCCGTTGGCAACGTGGTTGCTATTGCCCAAACCAATCTAAAACGCATGTTGGGTTATTCCACCATCGCGCACATGGGATACATGTTCCTTGGCTTGATTGCCGGCACCGCAGCTGGATATGCCGCTTCCATGTTCTACATCATCGTCTACGCGTTGATGGCTATGGGCGGTTTTGGCATGATCATTTTGCTAAGCCGGGCCGGATTTGAGTCGGATCGTCTGGATGATTTCCGCGGCCTTAATGAACGCAGCCCCTGGTATGCCTTTTTGATGCTTATCCTGATGTTATCCATGGGTGGTTTGCCGCCATTCCTGGGTTTTTGGGCAAAATGGTCGGTACTGCGTGAGTTGGTTGCCGTGGATATGGTGTGGTTGGCGGTGGTCTCCGTGGTGTTCTCGCTAATTGGGCTGTTCTATTACATCCGTATCGTGCGCTTGATGTATTTTGAAAAGCCAACGGACCATTCTGCGGTGGCGGCGCCTGCGGATATGCGCGTGATGATCAGCACCAATGCGCTGGCTATCCTAGCCCTCGGCCTCTATCCCGGGGCCCTAATGGCACTTTGCATTAGCGCCTTCGCTATTTAGCTTCGATTCTATTATCGACGGCCGTTCTCTCGGAACAGCCGTCGTTGGATAAAGCATTAATGCGGGCTTTTTCTAAATCCACATCGTTCCCAGCTTTTCCCCAAGCCCCAGCGCTTGTTCGGAGGCCAAACCGAGTTTCCATTCAACGGCATTTTTAGGAAATAGCAAAATTACCGTTGAGCCCATATTAAAGCGCCCCATCTCTGCTCCTTGAGATAGATGGACACTATCGGCTCCGGTGGCTGGATAGTTTGAAACCCGAATAGCCTTTCCTTTAGGTGGTGTTACCGACCCCGCCCACACCATCTCAATACCGCCTACGCAAAGCGCTCCCACCAACACCATTGCCATGGGCCCATATTGCGTATCAAAGATGGCCACTACCCGTTCATTGCGCGCAAACAGGCGGGGGATGGCCCGTGCGGTGCGCCCGTTGACGCTAAACAAACCTCCGGGGATATGAATCATTTCTCGCAGCTGGCCGGCAATCGGCATATGTATGCGATGGTAGTTGCGTGGGGACAGATAAATGGTGCTGAAACTGCCATTTTGAAAAGGCTCGGCCCGCTGTCGATCGTCTCCAAGTAACTCGCAAGCACTGTAGCTGCGCCCCTTGGCCTGGAATATCCGTCCTGCTTGAATCTGGCCCAGCTGACTGACGGCGCCCTCCACCGGTGAGATCAGGCTGCCATCTTCTGTGGGTTGTGGAAGCAGGTCCGGGCGCAGGGCACGGGTAAAAAAGCTGTTGAAATCGACGTATGTGGATAGCTCGGGATTGGCGGCAGTAGCAAGATCAACCCGAAAGTTTCGGGCAAAGCACTCGATCTGGCGGGTTTTAAGCCAAGGTGCACGAATCCGGGTGGCACGCAAAACCAAGCGTGATAATCCATGTTGTGGACAGAGATATTGCATCCAGCCACAAGCCAGATCTAAGGCGCTGGCCCCCGCGGCATTGGAATGTGGGAATTCTGATGATTTATTCATTGCCTTCATTCCCCCCACATAGCCATCGATACGAGCTATCTATGGGCGATTTTATGGATGCTCAGAGTGATTATAAATGGCGCCCCGGGGAGGATTCGAACCCCCGGCCTTCCCCTTAGGAGGGGGACGCTCTATCCAACTGAGCTACCGGGGCGCAAGGTGTGTGGCGGTGAAGTCGAGCGCATATTACACGCTGTATTGAGTGCTGACAAAGCGATGCTAGTATGCCCAAATATCTGTTTATGGTGGGCCGTAGATGGCGTGGGCTATGGGTTATGCTCTGGCTATGGATACCAATGCCGATAGCTTAGAGATCGAGCTAAAGCTTCGGTGTACGCGGATCGCGTATCAGCGCTTATTGGAATTGCCCCTATTCAAGCAAATGGCAACGGGGAGAGCCACCGTTCACCAGCTTCGCACCCGTTACTTTGACACCATCGATCATGATTTGCGCAAAGCTGGACTGAGTCTACGGCTACGCTATGAAGATGAAGAGATCATCCAGTGCGTTAAATTCAGGCGTGCTCGTGTAGGTGGGCTGGAGTTTCGTGGTGAATACGAATCGAGGTTAGCTGTCCCTGTTCCTGATATTCGGATGATTCCAGACGCCCAAGTGCGAGAGAGAGTCGAAGAAATAGGGGCGACTGGATTTATTCCTCTCTTTGAAACCCGCTTCCAACGGACTAGTTGGCCTCTGCGTACAGCTCAAGGCACTCAGCTTCGTATCGATCTCGATCAAGGTGAAATTCGGGTTAATGAAAAGGGGGAGGCGCTGTGTGAGCTGGAGTTGGGGTTACAGCACGGTGACCCCGGGGAACTCTTTCAACTGGCACTTCAGGTTCACCAGCAGGTGCCTCTCCAGCTATCGATATTAAGCAAGGCGGAGCGTGGTTTTTCCCACCTAAGCCCTCAGGAGTTAGTGGGTGTTAAGGCAAAATCTTTGTCGCTTCCTGCTGATGCGAGCATCGGCAACCTATTCGTGCTGATATTGCGCAACGGGCTTGAACATCTAATGGCAAATGAGGCTGGGCTATTAAATGCCGGCATGGAGGCCGTTCATCAGGCGCGGGTTGCATTGCGTCGTCTGCGCACTTTTGTGGCGCTGTTTTGTAAGCAGCTGCCTGGGGACAAGGTCCGCTGGTTGCGTGTTGAGCTCAAATGGGCGCACCGGGCCTTAGCTCCGCTCAGAGACTGGGATGTATTGATATCGGATTTTCTTGAGACGGTGAAGTTTGAGCCAGGGCAAAGCCAATCCTTGCGTGCATATTTGGCGCATTTGCGTGAGGCGGATGCCCAAGGGGTGACAGCGGTTATTAAATCACCTCGCTACACACAATTTCTGCTCACTTTCGGATTGTGGATTTATCAATTGGAGCAAGGCTGTACTTCTAACGGGAAACAGGGCAAAGCCCTGCGCAAGCCGGCAAAAGCTTTTATAGAAAAAGTCCTGTCCAAACGTCTGCGACGTGTGATGAAGGATGCAGAGAACTTGTCGTCGAAAACGGACGAACAACGTCACCAGCTACGCATTGAATTGAAGAAACTACGCTATGCGGCCCACGCCTTCCAATCGCGGTATCCAAACAAAAAAGCACACCCTTTCCTTGTTGCTATAGGTCGTTTTCAAGATGCCCTGGGGCACCTTAATGATGCAGCCAATGCCAGTAGCTTATTATCTGATTTAGGGACCGAGGAGGCGGATATTCGGTTTGCGGCGGGTATGGTGGTTGGGTGGCATATGCAGCAAAAATCTCAACTGCTTCTCCGCTCCGACCTTGCCTTTGGGAAATTCTGTGACTGCAAGTCTTTTTGGTGAATGGCAAGCTATCCAACCTTTAGTTTTTCATGGCTTTCCGCTAATTATCCGGAGATGGCTATTCCATATAAGGTTTATTTGTGATACCACTCTAACTCTTCTTTCACCATCTGCCGCGTTGGCAGCCATTTTTTACGGGATTAGCAAAACTATGGCCAAGAGCAAGGGAAGTACCAAAGGCAAGGCGCAAAACCATATGCGTGTGGCACCCAATAGTGAAACCAAGATTGAAGTTAAACCACCGGGAAAGAAGAACAAAATAAACAATAAGCTGTATGAGAAGGAATTGCTTAACCTGCAGATAGAGTTGGTCAAATTGCAGGAATGGATCAAACACGCGGGTCTGAAAGTGGTGGTTATCTTCGAGGGTCGGGACGCGGCAGGGAAGGGTGGGGTGATCAAACGCATTACCCAAAGCCTCAATCCGCGTGTTTGTCGGGTGGTGGCCTTGGGCACTCCAACGGAGCGGGAAAAGAGTCAGTGGTATTTTCAGCGCTATGTTCCAAATCTTCCGGCGGCTGGAGAAATGGTGCTATTTGATCGCAGTTGGTACAACCGGGGTGGCGTAGAACGGGTGATGGGATTTTGTTCCGACGAGGAATACTGGGAGTTCCTGCGCTCCTGCCCGGAATTTGAACGCATGCTGGTGCGTTCTGGAACCATCCTGATTAAATACTGGTTTTCGGTCAGTGACGAGGAGCAGGAACGACGCTTCCAGTCACGCATTGGGGATCCCACCAAGCACTGGAAACTAAGCCCCATGGACCTGGAATCCCGTTCCAGATGGGCGGAGTACTCCCGGGCAAAGGATGATCTTTTTGCCCATACGGATATTAAGCAGGCGCCCTGGTATGTGGTGGATGCCGACGTGAAAAAGCGGGCTCGACTCAATTGTATCCGGCACCTGTTGAGCATGATTCCCTACGAGGACCTGACGCCCAAGCAGATAAAACTGCCACCACGGCAAGGGGATACTGGTTACGTGCGCCCGCCTATGAGCGACCAGAGTTTTGTTCCTGACGCCTACTGATTGCGCATGATCGGCCCGGTGCGTCCCAATACAGGAAAAGAGAGAAGTTAAAATGGCTGCCAAAGAAAAAACCGTAACGAGCGTAACGGAAATCCTGGACACTATTATTTCCTCTGCCAAAGAAGAGGAAATGTCTGCACTAGCGAAAAAATCCGCGGTGGGAAAGGCTGAAGCTTTACCCGCTGAAGACAAAGGCGTTGCCGAGACGACAGGAAAGGTCGCTTCCGATATCGACCTGGATAGTCCCGAGCTTTATCTAAATCGTGAGCTGACCTGGCTGAACTTTAACAAGCGGGTACTGCACGAGGCCCGTGACCGACGCACGCCACTGGGGGAGCGGGTCAAATTCCTTTCTATCGTGGATTCGAATCTCGACGAGTTCTTCATGAAGCGTATTGGTGGCCTCAAGCATCTGGTTGCTGCCGGTGCCCACGAGCCGACTATAGACGGGCGCACCCCACAGCAGCAGATTGACGAATGCTGTGCGGTGGTGCGCGAGATGCAAAAGATTAAACACCAGACCTTCGTTCAATTGCGTCGCATGCTGGAGAAGGAAGGTATCCTGTTGCCCGCCTGCTACAGTGAATTGAATCTGGAGGAACAGGCCGCATTACGGGAGCATTTTCGCACCGATATATTTCCACTGATTACCCCGCAGGCGATGGATCCAGCCCATCCCTTTCCATTTCTTTCCAATCTCTCCCTTAATTTGCTCGTGACCTTGAGGCATCCGGGCGAAGAAGAACTGCTACTCGCACGATTGAAGGTGCCGCAGGGGAATGGTATTCCCCGTTTTCTACGTGTCGGTGAGCGAGAGTGTTTCATTCCAGTAGAGGAGGTCATGGGTCATAACCTGGATTTCCTATTTCCGGGTATGGAAGTGGTCTCCTGTGAATTGTTTCGGGTCACACGGAATGCAAATACCGAACAGGATGAAGAGCTTGCAGATGATCTGCTCGATATGATCGAAACCGAGCTAAGAGATCGCAAGTTTTCCCCCATGGTGCGCCTTGAGGTCACCGGCAATATGAGTGCGCTACACCGGGGAATGCTGGCTTCCGAACTGGGTCTGGATGAGGACGCCGATATCTATTTCGAGGATACCCTGCTGGGCATGGGGGATCTGATGGCGCTTGCAGGCCTTGGTGGGCCGGAGCTTCACGATATCGAGCATCACCCGGTGGAAAATGCCAAGCTGCACGATACGCGGAATATTTTTCATATCATTCGTGACACGGGGCCGATTCTTTTGCAGCACCCTTATGAATCCTTTGCCACCTCAGTGGAACGTTTTGTCAGGGAGGCCAGTAAAGACCCGAAGGTGCTGGCGATAAAGCTCACCCTCTACCGAACTTCGGCGGGCACAAAAATTATTGATTATCTGGTGGATGCGGCGCGTAATGGCAAACATGTCTCGGTGGTGGTGGAGCTAAAGGCGCGCTTTGATGAGGCCGCCAATATTCGCTGGGCAAATCGGCTGGAGACCGTTGGCATTAACGTGACGTATGGCGTGGTGGGACTTAAAACCCATTCCAAGGTTTGTCTGGTAATACGTCGGGACTATGAAGGTTTACGGCGCTATGCTCATGTGGGTACGGGGAATTATCACGCCGGTACCGCGCGTTTATACGCCGATCTGGGGGTTCTAACCTGTGACCCGGAGATCGGTGAAGGGCTGACCGAGCTGTTTAACTACCTGACCACGGGATACAAGCCAAAGCGAAACTACGGGAAGCTGCTGCCGGCGCCCAAGGTGCTCAAACAGTCGTTGCTGGATAAGATAAAGCGTGAAATTGAGCTTCATTCCAAGGAGCTGCCCGGGCTTATTCGCTTAAAAACCAACGCCCTGGAGGACCCGGATATTACTCGAGCCCTCTATCAGGCTTCGCAAGCTGGGGTGCGAGTAGAGTTGGTAGTTCGTGATACCTGTCGCTTACGGCCGGGTCTGGCTGGGATATCGGAAAATATTCGTGTAGTGAGTCTGGTGGGGCAATTTCTTGAGCATGCCCGGATCTTTCATTTCCGTAATGGCGGGGCCGATGAATATTTTATTGGCTCAGCGGACCTGATGAAAAGGAATCTGGAGAGCCGGGTAGAGTTGGTCATCCCGGTAGAGGAAGCAGCATTACAAGAGGACCTGGGTTTCATCCTCACAACTCAGCTAAACGACAACCGAACCGCTTGGGACATGCAGTCAGATGGCAGTTATCGGCAGCGTCGGCCGGGACGGGGAAACGAAATACGCTCGGCACAGCAAATATTTATTGAGGCCGCTCAGCGACACTATTTTTCCGCTACCCGCCTACGCAAAAGAAAACCCAAGGGAATCGCACGTCGTCGTGGTGGGGCACGACACTAACCAATTAGATAGCTTTGCTGAACCGGTGTGCCAATGAAGGCCCGCCTCTATTTGTTGCGCCACGCCAAATCTGATTGGGGAAGTCTTGCTTGTACGGATTTTGACCGTCCTCTCAATGATCGGGGCCGTGAAGGGGCCCAGCGCATTGGACGTTTTCTCCATCAGCAACGACTGATTCCAGCGCATATCCTCTGCTCTGGCGCGTGTCGTGCGCGTGAAACCTTGCTTGGGATGTTGTCAGAATTACCACTGCGACCGCCGACAACCTTGGATGACAGTCTTTATCTCGCCAGTCCCGCCACCATTTTGAGCTGTATTAGCCAGACAGAAAACTCCCTGGAGTCATTGATGGTCATTGCCCATAATCCGGGCATACAGGAGCTGTCTGAACAGTTGGTATGTGCTGGAGAACAGGTGTTAGGCGCTGACTTGAAAGGCAAATATCCCACCGCGGGCTTGGCGATACTGCAATCCAACTTATCATCATGGCGGCAAACGGCTATTGTGGAATGGAAGTTGGAGTACTTTGTAAGCCCACGAAAACTAGGCTAGTGGAGTGTTTTTTCAAGGGTAGGAAAGAAGGAAAATTGGTGGAGCCGAGGAGGATCGAACTCCCGACCTCCGCATTGCGAACGCGGCGCTCTCCCAGCTGAGCTACGGCCCCACACAGGCGCGCTATTCTACCGTGCTGTTGACGGCGCTGCCATAGGATCATCGCCTCCTGTAACAGGGAACTTTCGGCATGGCGGCGACCTCAAACCCCCGTTATTATTCGCGCCTTAGCTAAGGAAGCTCTGATCTATTCATGAACTCGCATCTCGCACCCAAAATGCCCATCTTTATCGTTGTTGCTCTTCGCAATAGTCTGCTATTACGTGCGATTAACGTCTTGAATATGAATATTTTGAATCATAATTTGTTTTGCTCCGAATAAATCAGAGCTTCCCCAAAGAGGAATATTGATGCACGACGTCTTGCCACATATTACTGAGAGTGATTTTCCCGCCATCCGCCGCGGCGAACTGGATACCCTTCAGGTCAATCTGGGTTATCGCTGCAACCTCTCTTGTCTGCATTGCCATGTGGCGGCCAGCCCGCGACGCAAAGAGGAGATGGATCGGGAGACCGTTGATATGGTTATCCGTTTCCTAAAGCGTTCAGGGGCAAGCACCATTGATCTCACCGGTGGGGCACCGGAGATGAATGCCCATTTTCGTTATTTGGTACAGACGGCTAGAGAGATGGGGGTACGGGTCATTGATCGTTGCAATCTGACCATCCTTGAGGAATCGGGATACGAGGAGTTGGCGGAGTTTTTCGCTGAGCAACGGGTGAATGTTGTGGCCTCCTTGCCCTGTTATATGGAAGACAATGTCGATGCCCAGCGGGGTGACGGGGTGTTCGGCTCTAGCATCCGCATGTTGCAGCGACTCAATGAGCTGGGTTACGGGAAAGCGGGTACTGAACTGGAACTCGACCTTATTTATAACCCCGAGGGTGCGACCTTGCCGCCCGCCCAGGAGACCTTGGAAGCAGACTACAAACAAGTTCTGCATGAGCGCTACGGAATTTCCTTCAATGCCCTCTATGCGTTAACCAATTTGCCCATTGGTCGTTTTGGCAGCACATTGATTTCAAAGGGAAAGCTTCAGGGGTATATCGATTTGTTGCGGGGTGCCCATCAGCCGGAAAACCTAAAGAATGTGATGTGTCGTAGCCAATTGAGCGTGGACTGGCAAGGCCGCGTCTATGATTGCGATTTTAATCAGATGTTGGGGGTACCGTTGCGCTACAACGGTAGTGTTCATCCCCATCTCTCGGAACTTCTGGATGCCGCACTCCCGGGTTTGCCCATTCAAGTCTATAACCATTGTTATGGATGCACCGCGGGGCAGGGCAGTAGCTGTGGCGGGGCACTGACTTGAGCAAAGGGGAATCCCAAAATCCCTGCTATTCCATCATCATCCCGGTCCTTAACGAGGCCACAAACATTGTAGATGCCCTGGAAAACCTGCAGCCGCTACGGTTGCAGGGAGCCGAGATTATCGTTTGTGATGGCGGCAGTGAGGATGGCACTCTGGCGCTGGCCAAAGCCGGAGCTGACCAAGTGGTGGTCTCGAAACGTGGGCGTAGTCGGCAAATGAATGCCGGGGCGGCAGTGGCTCGCGGTGAAATACTGATCTTTCTACACGCTGATACTCGTTTACCCCCCGAGGCATTGGCTCGGGTGCAGCAGGGGTTAGCGCATCCCAATCACTGCTGGGGACGTTTTGATGTGAAGCTCTCGGGTGCTCAGCCGTTGTTGCGAGTGGTGGAGTTTTTTATCAATCTGCGTTCGCGCTTAAGCGGGATTGCCACCGGTGACCAGGCCATCTTTCTAAGCCAAAAGGCCTTTATGGAGGTCAACGGCTTTCCGGATATTCCGCTGATGGAAGATATCAGTATGAGTTGTGCGTTGAAGCGCCTCGCTGCACCGCTTTGTTTGCGAGAAAAGGTAACCACTTCTAGTCGCCGCTGGGAGGAGCACGGTGTGATACGTACCGTGCTGCTGATGTGGTGGCTGCGTCTATCTTATGCCTTTGGTGGGGATCCCGCCGGATTAGCACGTCGCTATGGTTAATACCGAAGATATTCCCATACTTATCTTTGCCCGCGCCCCCATTCCCGGCAAATCGAAACGGCGTTTGATTCCAGCACTGGGGCCGGATGGGGCGGCATGCCTGCATCGGCGGATGCTTAAGTCTGTGGTCGAAGTAGCTCATCAGGCCGGTGTAGGGCCGGTGTTTCTATATGCCACCCCGACGGTTGAGCACGAATGCTTTGCCAGCCTGGCTAAGTGCTACCCACTTGAATTATATCTTCAGCAAGGTGTTGATCTGGGTGAGCGGATGTCTGCTGCGTTTAACAGCACCTTGTCTTCCTACGCGGGGGCGATACTGATTGGCAGTGATTGTCCGGGCATCAGTGCTACGGATCTGAAAAATATGGCTCAAGCGTTGCGAGATGGTGCGGATAGTGTGTTGGGACCAACCAAGGATGGCGGCTATTGTCTGATTGGTCTGCGTCAATCTGCCCCGCAGATCTTTGAAGATATTGCTTGGGGAGGGGGGACAGTGCTGGACTCAACCCGGGAAAAGCTACGTGCTTCCAGTTTGCGTTGGGTCGAGTTAGCGCTAAAACAGGATATTGATCGTCCGGAGGATCTGGCTGCTTTACCCGAGAGCTGGCCGGAATATTGTGTGAGTCATCTACAGCCGCATCAAGCCAAGGCAGTGTAACGGCTTGGGGCAATGCTAGAACGGGAACCATTGCGGGAGTAGGTGCTATCGGTGTTGCGGTCTCCAAACAGCAAAGCGAGTGCTCGACTATTGTGTTGGCGGCCTAATTCAAGCGCCTGACCGTTGATTTGATTTTGCCGCTGGCAGTCGTGAAGCAACTCTATCAGTGCTTCCCACTGCATGCGCAGCTCCCGCATCCCCGGGGGGGCAAAAAGTCGGTGGATGGTGCAATCCTCGTCATCACTAATGCCCAATTTCTGCAGCAAGCTGCCTTGTTCACGGGCAAGGGCATTGAGCGTGCTGATTTCAATCTCCTTCTCATTAGCCGTAGCCGCTAGCTCGGAAAAGTTGTTGTGCTGCAATAGCTTGCATTCTTTATGAAGCAAGTGGAGCAGGGTGGTCGCAGCCGAAATTTCCCGTGTCAGGATATCTCCTAGCTGGGCAAAGGCGGGATGTCGAATGTTTTGATTAAGCGCCATGGAGTCGACTCTCGAACTGGATAAGATGATCGGCTAGCTGTTGGGGATCGACTTCGTAGCGCCCCTCCACAATGGCTTGTCGGGTCTCGGCTACATGTGCAGCGTTAACTATCGGAACGCTGCGCAGACTTTCCTCCAATTGCTGAAGCTTTGCCGCCGTGGAGGTGAGGCTGAGGGTATCTGCAGAAGTGGCTCCCCCCGTAGCTGTGCTTTTGCTCCCACCGGCGCTGTTGCCGGCCGATACGGCGGCTCCGCGAGTGCTGGATGCAGGAATGCGTCTCCCGCCTATCCCTTTGATTCCGTTTGACATATCAACCTCTTATCCGGCTCTAGATCCGGTCCGAACATTAAAGTACCAGCCTATAAGCTTTAGCGGCCGTTAGTGAAGGAAACTTTAAGCCTACAGCGCGTGAATACTACATGCTTATGCGTAAGATCCCTCTGTCACTGACGATACCCTCGACCACGCGCCCCGAACTCTTATTTTTTGCCGTGATACGTTGCCCCAAGATGCCGTTGGCAAGCGCAGTGCCTTTCATACGTACACTAATCCCGCCGAGGGTGGCGAGCAAATCCACCTGTTCACCACGGCTTATCAATCGAGGCGCTTTCAAGACCCCGCGGTGGAGCATAAAACCTGCTGGCAAATTTCGCTTTGTATACATACCGAGCAGAACGTCTCCTGTTTCTGTATAGGCTGCACCTAAAGCGCTAATATCGCGCTTTTCCATACGCAGGTGGTGTTTGCCGATTTTTTCGCCGCGTGCCAAAGCCTTATCCAGGATAACGATGTTGCGGTACTGGCGGACGTTGGCAGCCACATAGAGTTTCCAGGGTTTTGGCTGCAGGCAACGTACACCCACAATCATATTGCCAAACTCCCGGCTACCCGGCGGCAGGAATAGCTTAAGGGGGTGGTTACAGGCACTAAGCTGGAGCCGTCGATCGGGGGGAGTGACCTCCACCTGGATTTCTCCGCTAGAGCTTTGTATATCCTGATTCAGGAAATTACTCACAGCACGGCTTATCTGCTCAAGTGATTGATTGGCCATGGCCTCGCTCATCGGCATTAACAAGGCCAGTATTAAAGAAAGAAATATACGCATTAGCTGGTTTCTCGTGGATTGCTATTGGGGGAAATCATGCACGAGACGTGCCAAAAAACTGTTTTTAAAGTTGTGGCAGTGATGGCCGATACAGGCGGTGTATCCAAGTGGGAGAGGAAGAAATTATGGCTGACCTATTACACGACATCGATCAGCGTACTCAAATGGCAGGTAAAAACCGGCTGGAGCTATTGCTCTTTCGTCTCGGTACCTCCCAGCGTTTTGGCATTAATGTATTTAAAATAAGGGAGGTAGTGACTTGTCCTTCCTTGATGCAATTGCCTGGTGCGAGTCCGGCGGTGTGTGGTGTTGCCCGGGTGCGGGAAAGTAATTTCCCCGTTATCGACCTGAGTTCGGCCATCGGTGGCACGCCATTGGAGAACCCGGAAGAGGGGTTTTTGATGATTGCCGAGTTTAATCGCTCGGTACAGGGTTTGTTGGTCAGTACCGTGGACCGGATCATTAATGTGAACTGGGAGGCCATTCGACCGCCACCACCGGGATTAGGTGAGGCTAATTATCTCACTGCGATTACGGAGGTGGATGAGGATCTGGTGGAAATTATCGACGTTGAAAAGGTGTTTGCGGAGATTATCGGGGTGGATGACGAAGTGTCAGCCTCCCTGCTTGGGGATATGCAGGATGCAGAGACCGATTATCAGCGCGCTTTAGTAGTTGATGACTCCCTGGTGGCGCGCAATCAGATTGCACGCACCCTGGAGCAAATGGGCGTCGCCCACGAATTGGCTCGGGATGGTCGTGAGGCACTGAATTTGCTGCGATCCTGGGACGAAGAGGGCGTCCTGGATGAACGGGTTTCACTGGTGATTTCGGATATCGAAATGCCAGAGATGGACGGTTATACCCTGTGCGACCAGATTAAGGCAGATCCGAACCTGGCGAAACTCCACGTGCTTTTGCACTCCTCCCTGAGTGGTGCCTTTAATGAGTCTATGGTTAAGAAAGTGGGGGCTGACAAATTTCTGCCAAAATTTAGCCCCGATGAGCTAGCCAGCGCGGTGCGTGACTGCTTCGATGCTATTACAGCTGATTCTGGAGTTAACTCCTGAGTAATCCCAGTTTCGCTGCTTGCAATGGCCTTGCCTGTAGCGCCGTATGAAGGAAGCAATCATGTCAGGGCCGGCCATCAATAATGACTACCAGTGCTTTCAAAAGTATTTGGAACCCTTGTGCGGTATCCGTTTAGGGGACGATAAGGCTTATCTGATTAAAAGCCGGCTACGGGGGATCATGCAGGAATGTGGTGCTGTTTCCTTGCGGCAACTGGTAGAACAGCTGAAAAGCGGCAGACAGGCTGGGTTGCGGGTGCGTGTGGTGGATGCCATGACCACCAACGAAACCAGCTGGTTTCGGGATGAACATCCTTTTCGGACCCTCAATGACGTTATATTCAAAGAATTTTCTAAGCGCCGTAAAAAAGCCCGGATCTGGTCAGCAGCCTGTTCATCCGGGCAGGAGCCTTATTCCATCAGCATGTTGGTAGAGGAGTTCCGCCGTACTCAAGTGGGTGGGGCGAATCTGGATGCAGAACTCATCGCTACGGATATCTCAGCAACCATGCTAACGGAGGCGAGAAAGGCTGAATATTCTGAAACCCAGTTACGTCGGGGTTTATCCAGAGAACTGCGGCAGCGCTACTTTGTTCCGCACGGCAAGGGAGCGAAACTGTCTTCTAGCGTTCGTAATCGCATTCGCTTTCGGGATCTGAACCTGCTGCACCCCTATGGTGTGGTGGGGAAAGTCGATGTGATCTTCTGTCGTAACATCCTTATTTATTTCTCCCGCGAACTGAAATGCGACATTCTCGAGCGTATGTATCGAGTTCTTAATCCGGGTGGCTACCTGTTTTTAGGCTCCACCGAGGTCATGCCGGAGGGGGTCAATAACTACACTCCAGAGCGTCTCGGCCGTGCTCAGGTCTACCGTCCTATCTGATTCACCTGCAAGCGGCAGTTGCTTGCCGGCTAGGGCAGCGGCTTGCCCCTATAGCGTCCAAAACCCCTTCCATTTTCACGCCATGCCAGCGTCATAGCGGGCTTTTATGGATTGGCACGGTTTCTGCTATTACATCTCCCAGGAAGACTAACGGAGATCACACCGGTGCCACTCACAGCAGACAAAATATTCGGAATACACGCCCAGGCGATGATGCTGAGGAGCCAACGCGCCGAGGTGCTTGCTGCCAATCTGGCCAATGCGGATACCCCCGGATACAAGGCCAGGGACGTCGATTTCTCGCAGGTTTTTGCAACGCAGAAAGGGCGACAGAGCTTGGCCTCACTGCAACTCAAGCGTAGTTCTTCCAGTCATATCAGCTCTGATAGGGGTGGTGCAGAAAATTTCCCCCTTCGTTATCGCAATCCCATGCAACCCTCTCTGGATGGCAATACCGTAGAGACTCAGGTGGAGCAGGCCGCTTTTACTGATAATGCCCTGCGCTATCAGGCCAGCCTGCGCTTTGCCGAAGGTAAGGCCAGAACGTTATTAACCGCAATCAGGGGTGAATAGAGATGTCTCTTTTCAACGTATTTGATATTGCGGGCTCCGGGCTCAGTGCCCAGGCCCTGCGTCTTAATGTCACCGCTAGCAATCTGGCCAATGCAGACAGTGTCAGTAGCAGTGTTGAGAGCACTTATCGGGCTCGGCATCCCATTTTTTCTGCTGCTCTGGCTGGGGCCCGTAATGCATCATCCGCTACGGTGGGCGTACAGATCAAAGGCATCGTAGAGAGCCAAGCCCCCTTGCCTAAGGAATACCAGCCAGCCCATCCATCGGCGGATGCTGAGGGCTATATCTTCCGTTCCAACGTTAATGTGGTGGAAGAAATGGCCAATATGATTTCCGCTTCGCGCAGCTACCAGAGCAATGTGGAAGTGATCAATGCATCGAAGCAGATGTTGCTACGTACTCTTTCCATGGGACGTTAGGCGTGGGGTTAGGAGCTTGAAATGAACGAATTACCCAAAGTATTACCTGCAGGCTTTGAAGGCCTCGGCATACAACAGCCGGAAACATCCAAGGCCGGAAATTCCGAACTTGGCCAAAATGAATTCTTCGCGCTTATGGTGGCTCAATTGCAAAATCAGGATCCGCTGAAACCCTTGGAAAGCCAGGAATTCATGAGTCAGATAGCACAATTTTCAACCGTGGACGGTATCCAGCGGATGGAAAAATCACTCAGCACGCTCGCTGGCTCGTGGCAGTCCAGCCAGGCTTTGCAGGCCTCTACACTGGTGGGACGGGAGATCCTCGTTGCCGGCAATCAGAGCGTCCTTGAAGACGGTGCGAGTCTGCGTGGGGCGACGGAGTTGGTTAACTCCACCGGCCAACTCAGTGTTGGCATCTTCGATGCAGCGGGGCAATTGGTGCGACGTCTCGAACTGGGTCCACAGCCGGCAGGGTTAAACCATTTCAGCTGGGATGGACTGAATGAACAGGGCGCACGGGTACCTGCGGGTAGTTATCGTGTGCAGGCCCAAGCTGTCATTAACGATGAAGTACAGGCACAACCGACATTGATGGTGTCCCGGGTAGAGAGTGTCACCCTGGGTAGTGGAGCTGAGGGCATCAGCCTTAATATCAAGGGTTTAGGTGCCGTTTCCATGAATCAGGTGCGGGAACTACTGTAAAACGAGGAGAATTAATCATGGCATTTAGAATAGCAGTGAGTGGAATTCGCGCCGCGACCGCGGACTTGGATGCAACCGGTAATAATATTGCCAATGCAAACACCACCGGATTCAAGAGCTCTCGAGCGCAGTTTTCTGATCTCTTTGCCGCTTCAAGCCTCGGTAGCAATCAAAATGCCACGGGCCAAGGTGTGCAGATTTCCGCGATTTCCCAGCAGTTTAATCAGGGCAACGTGGCCTTTACCGATAACAGTCTGGATCTGGCTATCAACGGGCAGGGGTTTTTTGCTCTGGAGGATACTTCTGGCAGTCGGCTCTATTCCCGGGCGGGCGCCTTTGGTGTAGACAAGACCGGTTTTGTGGTGAATGCCACGGGGCAGCGTCTGCTGGCATTTGGTGCCAACGCAGGGGTGATTACAGGAGCGATCGGGACCTTGCAAGTCAGCTCGGCAAACATTCCGCCACAGGCGAGCAC
Organism: Gammaproteobacteria bacterium; assembly: GCA_021773645.1. Classification (GTDB taxonomy): domain Bacteria; phylum Pseudomonadota; class Gammaproteobacteria; order HK1; family HK1; genus JAJFJV01. The sequence continues at coordinate 3,219 of JAJFJU010000019.1, read as the reverse complement.
CTCAGTGCAGGTGGGTATCAATCTGGATGCTGGAGCTATTGCTCCGACGGTTGCCTTTGATCCGGCCAATCCTAATAGCTTCAACAATTCTGTTTCCACAACCGTTTTTGATTCCTTGGGGCAGGAGCATCTCGCCACCCTGTTTTATCGCAAGACAGGAGCCAATGCGTGGGCGTCTCATCTACGCGTCGATGGAGACAATGCCCAGACGAATGCCGTCCAGAATCTGACATTCAGCAATGCGGGGGCGCTGACGGGCGGCTCGCCCGCCGGACATGGTGCCTTTACTCCCACCACAGGTGCGGCCGCTTTCACCTTGTCCGTTGACTATACCGGCAGCACCCAGTTTGGTGCGGAATTTGGCGTGAATGCCCTGGTGCAGGATGGCTTTACCACTGGTCGATTGAGCGGCTTGGATATCGACGAGAATGGCATCGTGTTGGCTCGTTTTACTAATGGGCAGGCCACGGCTCAGGGACAGGTGGCGCTGGCAAACTTCAGTAACCCCCAGGGTTTACAAGCTTTGGGTAATTCTGCTTGGGCAGAAACCAGTGGCTCTGGTGCGGCTCTGGTGGGTGCGCCGGGGACCGCGAGTCTGGGCGCATTGCAAGCCGGGGCGGTGGAGGAATCCAATGTGGATCTGGCGGAGCAACTGGTCAACATGATCGTTGCCCAGCGTAACTTCCAGGCCAATGCACAGATGATTCGTGCCGAGGATGAAGTGACTCAGACCATCATCAATATCCGTTAAGCCGGATGATTTGAAGGTAATAGGACGCTAATCATGGACCACATGCTTTATGTCGCAATGTCCGGAGCCCAACAGGTGATGGTGGCGCAGGCGGCCAACAGCCATAACCTGGCCAATGTGACGACCACGGGCTTTCGCGCTGATCTGAATCAGTTCCGCAGCCAGCCTGTATTTGGTCCGGGTCTGCCATCCCGGGTTTACTCCATGAGTGAGCGGCCTGGGGTGAATCTCAATGCTGGAGCCATTCAGACTACCGGCCGGGATTTGGATATGGCGATCCATGGTGATGGATTTATTGCAGTGCAGACTGTGGATGGTGGTGAGGCCTATACCCGGGCCGGAAATTTTCGTCTTACCCCCAGTGGATTGCTGGAGACCGCCGCGGGGCAATTGGTGCTTGGCAATGGTGGCCCTATCGCCATTCCACCAGCGGAAAAGATTGAGGTCGGTAGCGATGGCACCATCAGCGTGCGCCCCTCGGGGCAGGCGGCAAAGGCGCTAGCGGAAGTCGACCGAATTAAATTGGTGAATCCATCGCTGGACCAGCTCTTCAAGGGTGCTGATGGCTTGCTGCATATGCGGGATGCCAAACCATTGGAGCCGGATGCCGAGGTGCGGCTGGTTTCTGGTGCGCTGGAGGCTAGCAACGTCAACGGCGTTGAGGCCATGGTTAAGATGATCGATTTGGCACGAAAATTCGAGTTACAGGTCAAGATGATGCGTATTGCCGAGGAAAACGCGGAAGTAACTACGCAGATCATGCGGATTTCCTGAGCGAACGCTTTAGAGAGGATAAGAAAATGGACCGAGCACTTGCAATAGCAAAAACCGGACTGGATGCCCAGCAAACACGCATGGCGCTGGTGTCCAATAATCTGGCCAATGTAAACACCGTGGGTTTCAAGCGAGACCGAGGTGTTTTTGTGGATTTGCTATATCAAAACCTGCGCCAGCCTGGTGCCCAATCCACCCAAAACTCGCAGCTACCTTCGGGCCTGATGCTAGGCACGGGGGTACGCACCGTGGCCACCGAGAAACTATTTACTCAGGGCAATCTCACCCATACGGAAAACAATCTGGATCTCGCTATTCAAGGGCGCGGGTTTTTCCAGATTCTTCAGGATGACGGCACTTTTGGCTACACTCGGGATGGTAGTTTTCAGCTAGATAGTTCAGGCGGCATCGTCAACTCTGAGGGGCTTGCGCTTGCTCCCAGCATTACCGTGCCGGCCAATACCCTGAGCCTGACGATTGGCTCTGACGGCGTGGTGTCAGCGCTGGTTGCTGGCAGTTCTACCCCATCGCAGATAGGCACGCTGCAACTGGCTGAATTCATCAATCCCACTGGGCTGGAGCCACGTGGCAACAACTTATTCGTGGAAACCGCTGCCAGCGGCTCGCCCCAAACCGGTACCCCGGGACAAACGGGTATCGGCACCTTGGTGCAGGGGGCCTTGGAGAGCTCTAACGTCAATGTGGTGGAGGAGTTGGTCAATATGATTGAGACCCAGCGCGCCTATGAAATGAACTCTAAGGCCATATCGACCACTGATCAGATGTTGCAGTTTGTGAGCAACAACCTGTAAGCGATTGAATTAAGGGGTTAATAAAATGTCTTATTCGCTCAAAAAAATGAGATGTTTACTGCTGCTGGGGCTTGTGGCTCTGGTGGGTTGTCAGTCTGCACCCACGCGGGACCCGGCTTTTTCCGTCATTCGTCCCAGCGCCATGCCACTGCTGGAATCGCGTAACGGGGCCATTTATCAGGCCGGCTACTCGGCACCATTATTTGAAGATCAACGGGCACGCCTGGTAGGGGATATGCTGACTATTCTCCTTAATGAGAGCACCGATGCCTCCAAGACAGCGGAGACCGACTTCACTAAAACGAATACCACCACCATCACCAATCCTACTGTCCTGGGCTCTACCCCGCAGTTCAACTTGCCGGGGCAGGTGCCGCTTACCAGCACTCGGAATAACACACTGGATACCAATCTGAGCTCGAGTTCTGCCTTTGATGGTGAGGCTGAGAGCGTGCAGAGCAATACCCTGACTGGAGAAATTACCGTTACCGTTGCTGAAGTATTGCCCAACGGTAATCTGGTGGTGCAGGGAGAGAAAATCCTGACCCTGAATCAGGGCCACGAACATATTCGGTTTTCTGGCATCGTGCGGGCGGCGGATATCGACGCTAACAATACAGTCTCTTCTCCCCGAGTAGCTAACGCTCGCATCATCTATGCGGGAGAGGGTGCGCTGGCAGACAGCAATTCAGTTGGCTGGCTCGCCAAGTTCTTCATCGGGGCGTTGATGCCCTTCTAGGGGGCGGTGTTCGGCGGACAATGTCCCCCCAACATCAGCGCGCAAAAACAAGGTAGGGCGGGCCCAGTCCCCCCGAAGTAACAGATTTTTTTTCTGAAATACCCTAGCCAGGATGTAGCGCAAGCCTAAACCCGGGAAAAGCG
>JAJFJU010000018.1 GCA_021773645.1 Gammaproteobacteria bacterium | reverse complement strand
GATTGGTGCCTCGGATATGGCCTTGCCGAGATTGAATAACTGGAGCTTCTGGCTGCTGCCTTTCGCGGCGGTGATGCTGGTTTCCACCTTGTTCATGGAAGGCGGTGCTCCCGCCGCCGGTTGGACCATGTATCCGCCGTTGGTGCAGCAGACGGGTGATGCCTTGCCCTTCCTGATTTTCACCGTTCATCTGTTGGGCATGTCTTCTATTCTGGGTGCTATCAACATCATTGTTACCATCGTCAATATGCGTGCTCCGGGCATGACCTTATTGAAGATGCCGATGTTTGTATGGACCTGGCTGATTACCGCCTTCCTGCTCATCGCGGTGATGCCAGTATTTGCCGGGGCAGTAACCATGCTGCTGACTGACCAGTACTTCGGCACCTCCTTCTTTAATACCGCGGGCGGTGGTGATCCGGTGCTGTTCCAGCATCTGTTCTGGTTCTTTGGGCATCCTGAGGTTTACATCATGATCCTGCCGGCCTTCGGGGTCATTTCGCAGGTTATTCCGACCTTTGCCCGTAAGCCGTTGTTTGGTTATGCCTCCATGGTCTATGCCACTGCAGCCATTGCCTTCCTGTCCTTTATCGTCTGGGCGCATCACATGTTTACAGTGGGCATGCCGATTTCAGGCCAGCTCTACTTCATGTATGCGACGGTGCTGATTGCTGTGCCCACCGGGGTCAAGGTGTTTAACTGGCTGGCCACCATGTGGCGCGGCGCTATGACCTTTGAGACACCGATGCTGTTTGCCCTTGGGGTGGTGGTGATGTTTACCTTCGGTGGTTTTACCGGGGTGATGATGGGTACCGCACCGACTGATGTGCAGTATCACGACACCTACTTTATCGTTGCCCATTTCCACTACACGCTGGTTTCAGGTGCCACCTTCGGGGTCATTTGTGGCGTTTACTACTGGCTGCCCAAGTGGACTGGCCATATGTATAACGAGACGCTGGGCAAGCTGCATTTCTGGATGAGTGCTATTTCCTTTAATGTGCTTTTCTTCCCACAGCACTTTCTTGGTCTCGCTGGTATGCCGCGTCGTATTCCTGATTATGCGTTGCAGTTCGCTGACTGGAATATGGTCTCGAGCATCGGTGGCTTCGCCTTTGGCCTGTCGCAGTTGATCTTCCTCGTGGTGGTTATCAAAGCCATTCGTGGTGGTGAGCCGGCCAGTGACGAGGTATGGGAAGATGCGGAGGGTCTTGAGTGGACGCTGAGTTCGCCACCTCCGTATCACAGCTTCAGCGTAGCGCCGAAGGTTAGTTAGTTGCAGGTTGAGGCGGGAGTAATGGCTATGGACAAGAAGCTGCGACGTGCCAATTTACGCACAGCGGCGGTTCTTATGACCGTAACCTTTAGCTTCTATCTGGGCTTTATCCTGCTACAGGTTGCACGGGGTACATAGCGCGTGGGCGATGCCGCTAACAAGCGGGTAACCGCGCGGCTTTTCCTGGTGGTGCTGGCGATGTTTGGTTTTGGCTTTGCCATGGTGCCGCTGTATGACGTGCTTTGTGACCTCACCGGGCTTAATGGCAAGACCGGAGTGGCCAATGCAGCGGCCCTGGATGGCGTGGTCGATACAGAGCGTTGGGTGACGGTGGAATTTACTGCACATGTGAATAGTCGTTTGCCGTGGAAATTCTACCCAAAGCAGAAGCGTTTGCGGGTTCATCCAGGAAAGGTGTATGCAGCTAGTTATTATGCTGAAAATCTGGCTGAAGTGGCGGTAACGGGACAGGCGGTACCGAGTGTAACGCCCAGCCGTTCAGCACGTTATTTCAGCAAGACCGAGTGTTTTTGTTTTAACCAGCAGCGTCTGGAGGCGGGGCAAGAAGAAGAGATGCCACTACGTTTTATCGTGGATAAATCGCTTCCTGCAGAAATTAGCACCATTACGCTGGCTTATACGTTTTTTAAATCCGAGGGTGAGGGCTGATTTTGGCCTGGGCCCATAACTCGAGTTAACAAGAGGATGCGCGGCAATGTCTGATGCACAGAGCGCTTATTACGTACCCGAAGGTAGTGCCTTACCCTTTGTTGGAACCGTAGGATTGTTCGTATTGTTTGCCGGATTTGGGGCCTTTCTAAATGGTGCCAGTGCCGGGTCCATGGCGATGTTACTAGGCTTCGCCATTCTTGCAGTGATGATCTTCGGCTGGTTTGGCGCGGTTATCCGAGAAAGCGAGGCCGGGCTATACAATGCGCAGGTCGACCGCACTTATCGTTGGAGCATGGCCTGGTTCATCTTCTCCGAAGTGGCATTCTTTGCGGCCTTTTTTGGTGCCCTTTACTACGTCCGTACCTTTTCTGTGCCGTGGCTCGGTGGCTTGGGTAGTGAGGCGCTGACCGGACAGATGTTGCATCCGACCTTTGAAGCGATATGGCCTACCAACGGTCCGGCTAAGCTCGGTGGTGATTTTGAAGCCATGGGGGCCTGGGGCTTGCCAGCGTTGAATACTGCAATCCTGCTATCCAGTGGCGCCACCGTGACTTGGGCGCACTGGGGCTTGCTCAAGAATAATCGCACTCAGTTTACTTTGGGTCTGGCGCTGACAGTTATTTTGGGGGTCGTGTTCATCGGTTTTCAGGCGACTGAATATGCCCATGGCTTTAGCGAACTGAATTTAACCCTGGAGTCGGGGGTTTACGGTTCAACCTTCTACATGTTGACGGGCTTCCATGGTCTGCACGTTAGCATTGGTGCCATCATGTTGGCGGTGATCTTCTTCCGCGCGTTGAAGGGGCACTTCACGCCGGATAATCATTTCGCCTTTGAGGCAGTGGCGTGGTACTGGCATTTTGTGGATGTGGTGTGGCTCGGCCTGTTCATCTTTGTGTACTGGCTTTAGCAGAACGCATTGCAAAAAAGGCGCTGCCACTGGCAGCGCCTTTTTTTTGTGATGAATTAGCCCATCAGGGAATGGCGCTGTGGGGTTGTATCAGCCCCGAGGCGAACAGCCCAAGCAGCAGTAGAAATAACCCGAGGGACAGGCCGATGCGTAGCGTGAGGGCTCGTGCGGTTTTTTCGGGGCTGCCTTTTTGATTATTGAGCATAGCGTATAGTGCCGACCCTAGGCTCAGCAGTATGGCGATAAATAATGTGACTACGAGGTATTTCCCCAGCATTTGTGTGCCTCCGTTGATGCCGTTCACGATTATAGACCGGTCTGTAACTAGAGCGTGATGCCAACATCAAGCGCTAGAAGCCCATTTCGGATAGCTATGTTGTTCGGCGTTATTGCGGTAACTGGTTTACTGGTGGCCTTGGGTATGTGGCAATTGTCGCGGGCGGCTGAGAAACAGGTGCTGGATGATCGTTTTGAGGCCCGAGCCAAGTTGGCTCCCATGGTGCTTGAAGGTTCCGTTAGTGACTATGCGGCCTTGCGCTATCGCCAATCACGCCTCACCGGGCGGTTTGCCACAAACACGAATTTCTTGCTAGATAATCGCATTCATCGCGGCACCGCCGGCTATCATGTGTTGACCCCCTTGCTGCTTGCTAATGGCAAGGATGCGGTATTGGTAAACCGCGGCTGGGTTGGCGTGGGGGCGAGTCGTGAAGATGTGCCCACCATTACAACCACGGCGGATGAGATAACGCTGCGAGGAATGATTAGCTCGCCGCCAGCTGAGGTGATGCTTCTGGGCCCCGGTGGGTATCAAGCCGGGAATTGGCCACGTGTTATCCAGTACGTGGACATTAATCGTATGGAGCAGGCAACCGGTTTGAATCTGTTGCCGCTGGTGGTATTGCTCCACCCCGATAGCACTAGTGGTTTCATCCGCCACTGGCAGCCAGTGGGTAGTAGCATGGGGGCAGCGCGACATCGGGCTTATGCCATACAATGGTTCAGTTTGGCTGCTATCTTCCTGCTCCTCTGTTTCCTAGCAGCGCGACGGAGCAGCTGAATGGAAAACATTTTTGAAACTGGTTATTTTTATCGTCAAACCCTCGCAGAGCATTGACCAAGCCAAGTATTCCGGGCTAACAGTCTCTGCGGGCCAGAGTAGAGACATCTCATGCTGACAAAACTTGTTAAAACACGCCTCTATATGGTCGCCGTTCTGGGCTTATTCATCGGGCCGTTGTTGTTGGCCATGCTTCTGGTTTGGGGGCCTGAGAGCTGGCGTCCTGCGGGCATGGCAAATCATGGGACGCTGATTAATCCCCCTCAACCTTTTAATAGCGTTGGTCTGCAAGCAGAGGATGGTAGCGCCATTGAGCTTGGGGATAAGTGGACCCTGTTGGTCATTAACCAGAGCGCTCAGTGTGCCGAAGCCTGCCGCCAAGCGCTTTATGACACGCGTCAGATTCGCTTGGCTATGGGTAAGGATACGTGGCGGGTCGAGAGGCTGTATATCTCAACGGAGCGGGTAACGCCGACGTTGCGAAAGTTCCTGAAGGAACAGCATCCAGAGTTGTCACTGGCGCAGGCCAACCCCGGTTGGCATGCTCGGACTAACCCTCAGCTCGAAAACGTCTTCGAATCAGGCCGTATTTACCTTGTGGATTCACACGGCCTGCTGATGATGTATTTCCCTGCAGGCCTGCCAGCAAAGGGAATTTTGAAGGATTTGCAGCGATTGGTGAAGGTGGCTTAGGAGTCAGTTACAGGCGCCCTGAGCCGGGAAATATTCTCAGGCTATAATGCGTCCCCCTGCCATGTGTTGCCGAGGCCCTGTTGATGTCCACCCCAGAACAAACCACCGCTGCCATTGCGCCTATTTCTGGTTGGCGTAATTATCTGGAATTATGTAAACCACGGGTGGTGTTGCTGATCGTTTTTACCGCCATCGTAGGGATGTTTCTGGCGACCCCGGGCATGGTGCCGGCGAGTGCGCTTTTCTGGGGTAGCATCGGTATAGGGCTCGCCGCGGCTTCCGGCGCAGCGGTCAATCACGTGGTGGACCAGCGTATTGATGGCTTGATGGCACGCACCCGACGTCGCCCTTTGCCTACCGGGGCTATTGATAACCTCCCCGCCCTGTTATTTGCTATTTCCCTTTGTATGCTCTCGGTTGTCAGCCTCGGGCTTTTTGTGAACGGGCTTACCGCGGCACTGGCGGTCGCTTCCATGGTGGGTTATTCGGTGGTCTACACCATGTTTCTCAAGCGTGCCACGCCGCAGAATATCGTTATTGGGGGCGCCGCCGGTGCCATGCCGCCGGTACTGGGCTGGACTGCGGTCACCGGTAGCATCGATCCCAATGCCTGGCTACTATTTCTGATCATTTTTGCCTGGACGCCGCCACACTTCTGGGCGCTCGCTATTCACCGTCAAAAGGAATATGCCAAGGCCGATATCCCCATGCTGCCGGTTACCCACGGTTTGGCCTTTACCCGTCTGCAGGTATTGCTCTATACGGTGGTGCTGACGCTGGTGACTTTGTTGCCCTTTATCACCCGCATGAGCGGTCTGCTCTACCTGGTGGGAGCCTTGATACTGGATGGGATCTTCCTTTATTACGCCATCGCCCTATACGGAGGGCAGGATAAGAAGATCCCCATGAAGACCTTCAGCTATTCCATTATCTATCTCATGGGTCTGTTTGCTCTTTTGCTGGTTGACCATTACCTGCTGCTGCTCTGATGGCGGCTTCCTAGGCTGCTGATGAGCTGGCTATCCCGTCGGCTTTTACTCGTCGCTTGCTGTGCGGCCGCTATCATCACCCTGAGTCGTGGCATACGTCAGGTATTTGGGCTTTTTCTCACGCCGATATCCACCGATCTCGCTTTAGGTCGTGGCAGTTTTGGCTTTGCTATCGCGCTACAGAGCATGGTGATCGGCCTTTGCGAGCCGTTGACTGGAGCGCTGGCTGACAAATTTGGTGCCGCAAGGGTGCTTATCACCGGCAGCCTGGCCTATGCGAGTGGCCTATTATTGATGGCTCAGGCCTCGGGTCCCCAGCATCTTAATTTGGGTGCTGGTCTGATGGTCGGCTTTGGTGCCTCGGCAGCGGGTTTTGCGGTGGTACTCGGGGCGGTAGGGCGTTTGGTGCCGGCACATCGTCGTGGCATAGCGCTGGGAATTACGACAGCCGGTGGCTCCATCGGACAATTCGTGTTGCCGCCATTGACCCAAATGTGGATTTCCAGCTTTGGCTGGTCCGATGCCTTGCTGGTACTTGGGGCTTTGGTCCTTTTGGTCGTGCCCTTGGCTTTTGCCTTTGCCAAGGCAGCGAGAAGCGCGGAAGTGGCCCCCGAAGACGCACCCACTGCCCTATCAAGTGCGGTGCGAGAGGCGGTGGTGCAACCGGCATTCCAGTTATTGGGGATAGGGTTTTTTGTCTGTGGATTTCACGTAAGTTTCATTGCGGTACATCTGCCGGCCTATCTGGGTGATCTGGGGTTAAGCCCTGCCACAGCTGCTCGTGCCCTAGCATTGATAGGCTTGTTCAACATTATTGGCACGACGCTGTTTGGTTTCCTGGCCGATCGATTCAGCCGCACGAAGCTACTCGCTGGACTCTATTTCTTGCGTGCCGTCGTGATCGCTTTGTTTATGCTGGCACCCGTTAGCGAGGGTGCAGTGCTGATTTTTGCCGCCACTATGGGGCTGCTTTGGTTGGCAACGGTGCCGCTAACCAGCGGCTTGGTCGCTCATATTTTCGGTACGCGCTATATGGCGACCCTGTTTGGAATTGTTTTCCTTAGCCATCAGGTGGGTGCTTTTTTAGGTGCTTGGGTGGGAGGCCTGGTCTTTGATGTGCTTGGTTCTTATCAGCTGGTATGGGGTACGGCGGTGGTGCTGGGTCTATTGTCGGCACTTTGCCATCTGCCGATACGCGAAGTACCGCTCTACGGCCAGCGCAAGGCTATGGATGGGCCGGTCTAAGGCATACTGTGTGACCAGAAATGTTGGAGTGGGCCACTGCCCTGGCCTATCTCCAGAGTATCCGCTGCTGCGATAGCACCATTAAGATAGGCTTTGGCCTGGGATACCGCGGTTACCAGATCCAGCCCACGGGCGAGCTGTGCGGTAATAGCCGCTGACAGGGTGCAGCCGGTACCGTGAGTATTGCGGGTGGGGTGACGTTTGGCGGCGAAACGATGAAAGCTCTCGCCATCCCAGAGGATATCAATACATTCTCCACTATCCAGATGACCACCCTTGACGAGTACCGCGGCCGGACCGAGGTCCGCCAAGACCCGGGCGGTGGTACGCATGGCTTGTTCGTTCTGCGGTGGAGGTGAGGCAGTCAATATCCCCGCCTCATGCAGATTTGGGGTGAGCAGTCTGGTGTGGGGCAGCAGCTCTGCGCGCAGGGCGTGCAAGCCATCCGAATCCAACATTCTTCGGCCGGTTGTGGCTGCCAGAATAGGGTCTAGTACCAAGGAAAAGAGTTGGTGCCGGCTAATGGCCGATGCCACTGCATGGATAATGTTCGCTGTCCCAAGCATGCCTATTTTCGTGGCTTTTACCGGTAGATCCTCGCAGATCGCATCGATCTGTTGTTCAATAAAGCTTGGGGCGACGGCTTCACTGGCACGAATACGCTGGGTGTTTTGGGCGGTGAGTACGGTGATGGCCGAGGCACCGTAGACCCCGAGGGCGGCAAAGGTTTTGAGATCGGCCTGAATTCCGGCGCCACCACTTCCATCTGAACCGGCAATGGTGAGAGCGATAATGCTGCTGGACGGTGCGTTCATAATTTTGTGGTGCTAAGTATGGGTGAGTTATAGCCAAGAAGTGAGGACAATTCCGAGCACTATTTTGACCCCGTGGGAAAGCTCATAAAGTACCTGAAAGAGAGCCGAACAGGCTCATTTTATCAGTGCCTTAGTCGCGGATCCGCCTTTCCTGATGGCGGCAAAACCGCTACAATGCCGCCGTTTATTGGCCTAGCGCCTACTTGGGTCTCTTAGGGAAAAATACCACAAGCTTGTATCCATTCGACGTTCCTGGTTTTGTTTTGGGGCTGTGGTGGGGCCGTTTGTATTGGGGGATGAGAGCGTTATAGTTCGGGCTGCGTATGGTCCGAATAAGTAGATGTTTAGTTTGATGTCAGCAGCTTGGTCGAAGCGGCCAAGTCATACAGGGGGCTCACCGGAGCCCCAAATTCGTTAACTTGGGAGAATTTACATGCTTGCTTTTGCCTTGCTGTGTGCGGTTGCCGCACTCATCTATGGGGCGGTCTCGATTTCTTGGATCTTGGCCAAGCCTACGGGCAGTGACCGGATGCGCGAAATTGCCTCTGCTATTCAAGAGGGTGCCGCGGCGTATATGAATCGGCAGTACACCACGGTTGCCTACGTGGGTGTTGCGCTGTTCCTCGTCCTTGGCTTTATGCTGGAATGGCAAACCGCCATCGGCTTTGCGCTCGGTGCGGTGCTTTCCGCGGCGGCTGGTTTTATCGGCATGTTTATCTCCGTACGCGCCAACATCCGTACCGCCCAGGCAGCCTTCGATGGTCTGGCCCCGGCGGTGCAGATTGCCTTCCGTGGTGGTGCTATCACTGGTTTCCTGGTGGTGGGTCTCGGTTTGTTGGGCGTCGCTGGTTATTACGCGCTGCTGCTGAAAATGAATCCGGGCGGTGACGTCATGGGCCCAATGCTTGGCTTCGGCTTTGGCGGCTCCCTGATTTCCATCTTTGCTCGTCTTGGTGGCGGTATCTTCACCAAGGGTGCAGATGTCGGTGCTGACCTGGTGGGCAAGCAGGAAGCGGGTATCCCTGAGGATGACCCCCGCAACCCTGCTGTTATCGCTGATAACGTCGGTGACAATGTTGGTGACTGTGCCGGTATGGCCGCGGATTTGTTTGAAACCTATGCGGTGACCATCATCGCCACCATGCTGCTGGGTACCCTGGTGTTTAAGGATATGGCCGCTACCGCAGCGCTCTATCCGTTGGTGCTGGGTGGGGTCTCTATCATCGCCTCTATCGTCGGTGTGTTTTTCGTTAGGACCGGTGATGACGACAACATCATGAAGGCGCTCTACCGCGGTTTGGCCGTGGCCGGTGTGCTGGCGGGTGCTGCCTATTATCCGGTGACTTCCTATGTTATGGGTGACAACGGTCAGTATTCTGTGATGGCGTTGTTTGCTTGTGGTCTTGTTGGCCTGGCACTTACTGGTGCCATGGTTTTCATCACCGAGTACTACACCTCCACCGAGTACAGCCCGGTGCGTACTATCGCCGAAGCTTGTACCACGGGGCATGCCACCGGCATCATCGCGGGTCTCGGCATCTCCATGAAGGCGACGGCTCTGCCGGTGATTGCGGTTTGTATCAGCATCTGGTTGACCTACGACTGGGCGGGTCTTTATGGTATCGCTGTTGCAGCCACCTCCATGTTGTCCATGACCGGTATCATCGTGGCCCTGGACGCCTACGGTCCGATTACCGATAACGCCGGCGGCATCGCTGAAATGGCCAATTTGCCGAAGGAAATTCGTGACGGCATTACCGATCCCATGGATGCGGTAGGTAACACCACCAAGGCGGTGACCAAGGGCTATGCCATTGGCTCTGCAGGCCTCGCGGCATTGGTGCTGTTCGCCGATTATCGCCATACCCTTGAAGCCAACGGTATGCACGTTAACTTTGACCTCTCCAATCCCGATATCATCATCGGTCTGTTCATCGGCGGCATGATCCCCTATCTCTTCGGGGCCATGGCGATGGAGGCGGTGGGGCGTGCTGCGGGTTCCGTGGTGAATGAGGTGCGGCGTCAGTTCCGGGAAATCAAGGGCATCATGGACGGCACTGAGAAGCCTGATTACTCCCTGACGGTGGATTTGCTGACCAAATCCGCCATTAAGGAAATGGTCGTGCCCTCGCTGTTGCCGGTGTTTGCACCGGTAGTGGTCGGGTTACTGCTCGGTCCGGCGGCTCTCGGTGGCATGCTGGTAGGTACCATTGTCACAGGGTTGTTTGTAGCTATCTCCATGACCGCTGGTGGTGGTGCCTGGGATAACACCAAAAAGTACATCGAGGACGGTGCTTTGGGTGGTAAGGGTTCCGATGCGCATAGCGCAGCGGTAACCGGTGACACCGTAGGCGACCCCTACAAGGACACCGCTGGCCCGGCTATTAATCCGCTCATCAAGATCATCAACATTGTTGCTCTCTTGATTGTGCCGATTATCTAAGGCAGCTGTGGCTAGTGGCTTAACGGCCACTAGCGAATAAAAAAGGCCAGCATAATGCTGGCCTTTTTTTATGGGCGCGAGGCGTGTAGCCCGTGGATGGTGATATCTACATATTTTGTCATCCCGGGCGCAGTGCAACGTAGATCCAGGCTCTAGGGGGAAAAGCGTAGACAAAAAGGCCGTTCTACCAACTTGATAAAGCGGTGGATGTCGCTTGCCAACGCAGAGTTCTTTGCATGGCCGTTGCGTACTTGATTCATGTCTCCGCAGGAATGACGATTTCTCGAGAATTGATGGGCATGCTCCATCCTATGAAGTCCCTTCGTTGCCCCCAATGCCTTAAGGTTTCTCTACCTTTGACAACGTCAGCAGACGGCGGCCGGCAGCCATTGGAAGGTGGTATTGAATACCCAGGTCTCGCCGCTGAAGAATAAGGTCATCGGCGCCTTGCACCAGATCCAGCTCAAGGTCTGGCTGTCCGCCAGAGAAGCTCAAGCGGATAAATCCATTCACCTTCTTTCCTGGAATCAAGGCGGTCAACCGCATAGCCTGAGTATTCTGCCAAGCCTGTATCAGCGCCTCAATGGCATCGGCGGCAATTGCCTCTTGCTCTGGCATCAGTCGCCAACGACCTGCCTCACGATGCAATTCAAACTCGGGTAATTCCAACCCCACCAACTCCGCTCCAGGCGGCAGCAGCTGTAGTGATATAAAAGACGGCCAAGTGGCGATGAGGTGATGGTAATAAGCATCGGTGATTAGATGAATGGTGTTGCCCACCCTAATATAGCGGTGACCATCCAGCGCCTCGGTATCGCCAAACAATAAGGTCATGTCATTGAGCAACAGTTTTGCCTTCGGGGGTGCTAGGGCAAAATCTTCTAGTGTTTTTGCCTCCACCGGGAAGCGGGTATGACTATGCGCCGCCACTATCTTTAGCAGTGATTCAATGGGGCGGGTATTGGCGGGGGCAGCAACGGGTGCACGCAGGTTCCAGCCTCCGTCTTCTTTAACCAAGGCGATAGCCGGTTGGTGCGGACGTTCAATGCGGATCTGCGTTAGGCTCTCGGCCTTAAGTTCAGTCAACAAGACCGGTACCGGTGCCAGCGCTTTTCCTGGCTCAAAAAATACCACCAACCCCAGCCCGATAGCGAGGCCAAGCAGGACGAGATTTTGTAGTAGACGGCCGCGCACTAGCAGGTTGTTGAAACAGATTCAGGTGAGTGCAAGACAAGGCAAAAATTGGCGAAAAAGTGGAGTTTACACATGGCTTGCCACTTCACGGCCCCGTATTTTGAGTAGGTTGTTAACGCAGTTTCGTGCATGCATGCACTTAGACCGCGGTGGCATGGATGCCAAGGAGTGGAACGGGGCTGCATGAGCGTTTTACAACAATCTGCTAGCGTCTGCGGCGACGTAGCCAGATGGTGAAACCGCAAGCGAGCAATAACAAAGGCATACCGAAGAGTGCGCCGAGCCCAATGACGGCAGCTAGGCGTGTGGGGAGATCTAGGCTTAGGTCGGTAGCGGTACGTGCCGGGATGCTGATAAGGCCGTCGTCACTACTGAGCCAATGGATGATCGCCATACCAAGATCGAGATTGCCGCCATTACCTAGGTAGGTATTGGAGAGAAAATCACCATCCCCCACCACCATTACCCGCTGTTGGCGTGCTTCTACGCCTTCGCTGGCCGGCAAGCTGCGTTCCAGCACGCTGCCAATGGTGAGCGGACCACGTACATCCTGACCATCATCAAAGCGCACCTCTCCCGCAATTTCACCGGTCTCGGCCCAGCTGCGATCGCCGGTTATCAGCACTCCGGTATCGGTCCAGTCATCGGCAGTTTTAATGCTCAGTGCCGCGGCCTTGGGAAACAGGGTCAGTAGATTGAAATTGCGGGTGAGGGCGTGGGGCGGATAGGCGCTGACAAGGGCAAAATCCACCTCGCTGATACCATAAAGTTGGGCGTTGGCGTCCACCACAACCCCGGATTCAAATCTCAGCCCCAATAAATCAGCCACAGGCTGTAGGCCCTGCATCTCCCCCGGTTCATGTAGCCACAGCAGATTGCCGCCCGCCTGAAGATAAGCCACCACCAATTTCACCTCACCCGGCAGCAGGGCAACCGTGGGAGAGGCAATAATCAGCACCGAGGTATTGCGTGGCACCCCACCCGCCTCTGCCAGCGACAGGGCGCGCAGCCGATAGCCCCGCTGACCTAGATAATTGCCCCAGGCCCCCAGATCGTGATTAGCCTCGCCTTCGAGTTCACGCTCACCATGGCCCACCAGATACGCCGCCCAGCGCTCACCGGCCCGTGACACCCGCTGCAGGGCATTGCTAAGCGCCTGCTCGGTGTGCTCCTGTAGCTGTTCGCTGCGGCCCTGGTATTCGATGCGCAGTTCCCCGGACAGGGTAATGCCTAGCTTGCGCACCTGATTCGGCACGGTGTCCGGATTGACGAATTCTAGTTTGAGATCGGGCTTGTGACGTTGGTAACGGGCTACCAGATCAGCAATGCGCCGCCGCAGCATTTCATCTTCGCGGGCATAGGCGGTAATTTGCACTGGCTCCGGGAGTTGTTTCAGCAGTTGGCGGCTAGTTTCCGAAAGGGTGTGGCGAGCGTTTGCGGTCCAGTCGAAGGAATAGGTATAGCGATCGCTGAGCCATGCGAGCAGGCCGCAGATCACTAACAGCAATATCACCCGCAAGCCGTTCTGAAGGCGTAACTGCAGACGTAAGCGGGAGTTCAGTTCCATAAGATCGGGTCCATCCGCATCACGGTGCCAAACGCTCACTATCTAGCCGCCAGATTCCCAACAGCAGAAAAAGTACGGTAAAGATGAGGTAATAAAGCACGTCGCGGGTATCAAAGATCCCCTGCAACAGGGCCTCAAAGTGAGTCAACAGAGATAGATAGGAAAATAATTCGCCCGCGCCCTGGCTGCCAGTGGTACTGCCCCAATCCAGCAACCACAGCAGCAACAGCAGGCCAAAGGTACTAACCGCCGCGATGGTGGGTTGAGCGGTGAGGCTGGACATAAACAAACCGGCGGCGCTGAAGGCGGCTACCAATAGCGCTAGGCCCAGCAAACCGGCGGCGAGTAGACCAAGATCCAGGCTACCCCCAAATAATAGCCACAGCGGCAACAACGCCACCAGGCCAAGGGCACAGCCAAGGAAAGCCATCACTCCGAGAAATTTACCCAGTACGATGTCAGTAACCGAAACCGGTGCCGACAGTAGCAAGGCCAGGGTGCCGCTACGGCGCTCCTCGCTTAGCAAGCGCATGGTGAGAAAAGGCGTCACTAGCATGAAGACGATGGCGGCGGTGTGAAATACCGGTGCGGCGACGATGGCGGTGAGACCCGGCGCACCGGGAAATCCCGCCAGCCTTGGCTGCCACTGCAAAAACACCTCTACCTGGATGAGAAATACATAGGCCAGGATCGCCTGTATCACCGCTAGAATGACCCAGGCCAAGGGTGAGAGGAATAGACTACGCAATTCGCGGGCGGCGATACTCAACATGCTCAGGAGGCCTCCGACGAAGCTTGGTCTTCCACAAATGACTCGCCACAAGTAAGTTCTACAAAAATCTCCTCCAGCGAGCGCTGCTCGGAGACCAGCTCAAACATCCCCCAGTCTGCCGTTGTAGCCCGTGCCGCGAGTTCCTCGGCACTACCCGTATCGTCACTGAAAGTCAGACGCCAACGCTCATCGGCCAGAGCTTCCACTCGCTGTACCCCGGCTATGGCCGCCAGCAGGTCTTGCGAGGGCGGACGCCGTAAACCCAGTCGTAGTACCCGCTGTCCGGTACGGTGAGCCAGCTGTTCCCTGTTTTCGTTGAGCACCAGCCGACCCTGATGAATGATCTGCACGCGATCACATACCGCCTGCACCTCAGGGAGTATATGAGTGGAAAGAATTACCCCGTGATCTTCGCCAAGCTCTCGAATCAGGCTCCGAATCTCGCGGATCTGGATGGGATCGAGCCCGACCGTGGGCTCATCGAGTACCACCACCGCTGGCCGGTGCAAAATGGCCTGGGCAATGCCGACACGCTGTTGATAGCCCTTGGAGAGATTGGCAATAAGGCGTGAGCCGCTGCTGTCCAGGCCACAACGCCCCTTTGCTCGTGCTACGGCCGCAGCGCTTGATGGCCGCGACAGGCCGCGCAAACGACTACAGTAATGAAGATATTCATCCACCGTTAGCTCGCGGTAGAGAGGGGGTTGTTCCGGGAGATAGCCAAGTTGATGCTTCGCTTCGCGGGGCTGTTCCAGCAGATCCACGCCGACGATGCGGATACTCCCGGCGCTTGGTGCCAGGGTGCCACAGAGCATTTGCATGGTGGTGGTCTTGCCCGCTCCATTGGGGCCTAAAAACCCCAGCACCTCACCACGTCTGAGTTCGAAACTGAGATCATCTACTGCCGCCAATTTGCCGTAATAACGGCTGAGACGGGTGACGCTGATCAATGTTTCGTTATTCATAGGGGCGCTATTATTCCTTGCACGGGCCGGCTTTCCAAGCATCCGATAGGCGAAAAAAAACCGCCAGATAGGCGGTTTTCTTCAAGCATGAATTAAGCCTTACTTAATCTTGGCTTCTTTATAGGCTACATGCTTGCGTACCACTGGATCGTATTTCTTCATTTCGATCTTTTCCGGCATGGTGCGTTTGTTCTTGGTAGTGGTGTAGTAGTGGCCGGTACCAGCGGAGGAAACCAACTTTATTTTCTCGCGCATCAGAATTTCTCCCCACGCTCACGCAGGTCGGCGAGCACCACATCAATGCCCTTTTTATCAATAATTCGCATGCCATTACTGGTGACCCGCAGCCTCACCCAGCGATTCTCGCTCTCCACCCAAAAACGGTGGTGATGAAGATTTGGCAGGAAACGCCGACGGTTCCTGTTTTTGGCATGGGAAACATTGTTTCCCGCTACGGGGCGCTTGCCGGTTACCTGACAGACTCTGGACATGGGTTAGCCTTCTCGGGGGAACGCCCCTGAAACGTGTATTAAATTTGAGCCGGGTTTTATACCAATCCCCACGTCCTGATGCAAGGATTAACGCGGGATCGAGGCAAGAAAACTGCATTTTTCCCGCAGCCAGCGGAGAAAAGCTCAGGAGATAGGGAAATGCTCACGCAATTCCTCAATCTGCTCGGCACTCAGACCACGCGTTTCACAGTGTTGCAGCAATAAGAATAAGCGGGCACTTTCTTCCAGCTCCTCGGAGGCATTGACCGCCGCTTCCAGGGATTTTGCTGCCACCACCGGACCATGATTAGCGAGTAGCACAGCGGTATGTGTACGCGCCTGCTCCCGTACCGGGTCAGCCAGTGATTCATCACCGGGGCGATGATAGGGAATCAGCGGCAAACGCCCAATACGCATGACGAAGTAGGGCGTGAGGGCAGGCAACACATCGGCAGGGTTGGTATTGGCAAGGCAGGAGACCGCTACCGCGTGGGTAGAATGCAGGTGCACGACTGCTCTGGCCGAGGGACGCGCTTGGTACATCGCACGGTGCAGAAAGACCTCCTTGGTAGGGTTATCACCCTCCACATGCCGCCAATGATCATCCATCCTTGAGAGCGCCTTTGGCTCCAGACTACCCATGCTGGAATTGGTAGGCGTTAGCAGCCAACCGTTTTCCAGGCGCATGCTCATATTCCCAGAGCTACCGCCACTCAGCCCACGCTCATATAAGGAGCGTGCTAGTGCCACCATTTTTTCCCGCGCTTCATTTTCGTTCATGGCGGATCCTCAAAAACTCTCAGAAAGAAATCCTTACTACCAAAATTACCTGATTTGAGCACCAGTCCAATGGCAGGATTGTTAAGGCTCAAAGTCCACGGCACTCCGGGGTCGATCTCGGTACCAATACGCAGCCCGTGTATATCCAGCGCCTTCACCACTGCGCCGGAGGTTTCACCTCCGGCTACCACCAGGCGGGTCACACCAGCCGCCACCAATCCTTGTGCCAGGTGCGCCATAGCAGCTTCCACCACGGCGGCTGCCCGTGCCGCGCCGAGTTTATTCTGTGTGGCCTGCAGGATCTTTGGTTCACTGCTTGAATAGATAAGCACTGGTCCCGCTGCGAGATACTCCTGCGCTTGTACCAACACATCAGCTACCGCGTCTTCGTCCTTTGCAAGCTGCACCGGATCAAGCTTGATAGCAGGATAATGTGCCGCAGCCTGCGCCACCTGCTCGCGGGTAGTCTGTGAACAACTGCCGGCAAGCACCGCTCCTTGGCCCACGGGTATTGTTAGCTGACCCGCGACGGCGGCATGGCCTAGTAAACCCCGGCAGTGGAAATTTCCGGCAAGACCCGTGGCGATACCGGAGGCGCCCACCACCAGGGCATGATCCGATGCTGCAGTGGCCAACACCTCAAGGTCATCTTCAGCAAGCGTGTCCGCAATGACAAGGCTAGTACCCTCTACACGCAGGTGCTCACAGGCCGCCGTCACCGCCGCCGCACCGCGTTTAATCGTGTCATAGGGAAGCAGGCCTACGGAGCCTTGGGTCTGCCGATCCAGCACTCGCACCAGATTGGGATCAGTCATGGGAGTGAGCGGATGCTGTTCCATGCCGCTCTCGCTGAGCAACCCATCACCAACAAATAGATAGCCCTGGTATACCCGGCGGGCATTACGCGGAAAGGCAGGGCAGACCATGGCAAAGTCGGAATCAAGAGCGGTCAGCAATGCCTCGGAAACCGGGCCGATATTGCCTTTATCGGTGGAATCAAAGGTAGAACAGATCTTGAATACAAATTGGCAACAGCCTGCGGCTTGTAGCCATTTCAGGCTCTGCAGAGATTCCGCCACCGCTTGGGCCGTGGGCGCAGTGCGAGACTTCAGGGCAATAACAATGGCGTCCACATCCGCCGACACAGTATCGGCCTCGGGAATACCAATCATCTGCACGGTACGCATGCCCGCCCGCACCAAGGTACCGGCCAGATCAGTGGCGCCGGTGAAATCGTCTGCGATACAACCCAGTAATGCGGGCACGGCTATTTTTTTACCGCAGGCAGCGTCACAGGGCGATATCCGAGCCGCCTTGAAATATGCTCGCCGGCAGCCTTAACCAGTTCAATCCATGCATCTTGTCGTCGTTCCATGGGGCAGGACACCGAAAGCCCAGCAACCACGGATCCATGTCCATCACGAATGATCACCCCGATGCAGCCTACACCGATCTCCGCCTCCTCATTATCCAGGGCATAACCCTGCTCTCGTGCCGCACGGACGCTTTTCTGTAACCCGGAAAGGGAACGTATGCTGTGTACGGTGTAGTGGGGCATCCCGGTTCGTTTGGCGTATTCGCTAACTTCCCGCCCACTCATTTCCCCCAGCATTGCCTTGCCCACTGCGGTGAGATGTAGTGGCGCCCGGCTACCGATCACCTGCTCTACCCGCATCATTCGCTTGGCAACCACGCGCTCTACATAGAGCACCTCATCCCCTTGTCGAAGCGTGAGATTGACCGTTTCTTCTACCTGCTGGCACAGCTTTTCCATGATTTCCCGTGCCTGCTTGAGAATATCTACGTGGGCGTGTGCTCGACTACCAAGGTCTACCAGCTTATTGCCGAGCCGATAGCCGCCCGCCTCTGATTTTTCCACAAAACCGTGTTCCGTCAGCGAGCTAAGGATGCGAAAGGCTGTGGACGCATGTAGCCCGGAGTCTGCAGCAAGTACTTTCAGGCTGATCGCTTCCTCATAGCCAGCAATGGCCTCCAGCAGGCTAGCCACCCGATCAATCACCTGTATGGATGAACTTTTTTCGCTCATAGCTTTCGTATAATGAAATCAATATTCACATTGTGAAATGTAGCATGCGCTGCTACGTTTAAACATGGATGCCGATATTCCGGTGCCCACTCGTGCAATTAACAAGGATAAACAATGCTATTTAAATGATATGACTCAGAAACTTTGGAGGAGACACCATGTCCAGCAAACAGAAAAAAGGGAACCTGTCTGATAATAGTCCGCCGGCAAAAACCGGTCGCCGTACTTTCCTGACAGGTGCCGCAGCAGCGGGTGCAGTCGCCGTTGCCGGGGCACCGTTTATCGGCAATGCAGAGGCCGCCCGTACCACCACCTGGAAAATTCAGACTTCGTGGCCTGGCGGTATCGGCCTCGACATCTTCAAGGACTGGTGTAATGGCATCGTGGAAAAAACCGGGGGTGAACTGGCCTTCAAGCCCTTCGGCGCCAAGGATGTCGTTGGCGAGTTCCAGCTCTTTGATGCGGTAAAAAACGGCGTACTCGATGCCATGAACCCCTTCACCCTTTATTGGGCCGGCCGCATGCCGGTGGCGGTGTTTCTCAGTTCCTATCCACTCGGTCTCAGAAATCCCCACGAATGGGACGTGTTCTACTACGCCCTCGGTGGTCTGGAGCTAGCCCGGGAGGCCTTTGGCAAAATGGGCCTCTACTACGTCGGCCCGGTGCATCACGGCCCCAATATCATCCATTCCAAGGT
The DNA here is from genome assembly GCA_021773645.1 of Gammaproteobacteria bacterium. GTDB lineage: Bacteria > Pseudomonadota > Gammaproteobacteria > HK1 > HK1 > JAJFJV01. The sequence goes on along the minus strand of JAJFJU010000018.1, from coordinate 48,672 downwards.
ACCAATTCGCTCCATCGACGATTTCCGCGGCCGCAAGATGCGCCTGCCCGGCGGCATGGTTGCCGAATTGTTCCAGGCGGCGGGTGCCAAAACCACATTGCTCCCTGGCTCGGAGATCTTTGCCGCGCTGGAGAAGGGCACCATCGACGTGGCGGACTATGTAGGTCCGGCCATCAATCACGCCTTGGGTTTCCACCAGGTCACCAAATACATCTCCATGGGTCCGGCGGGCTTCATGTCTATCTACCAACCGGTGGATCTCATGGATCTCACCGTGGGCCAGCGCTCCTGGGATAAGCTGTCGCCAGCAATGAAACGCTTTGTAGAGTCCGAGGTACACGTCTATTCCGATATGCACCATGCGGGCATTCAGGCCGCGGACCAAAGAGCTTGGAAGAAGTTTGATGATGCGGGTACCGAGGTCACCCGGCTGTCCCAGGATGACGTGGAGGCCTTCACCGAACTGGCGGTACCGCTATGGTTCAAGTGGGCCAACAAGGACAAATACGCTGCCCGTGCCTTCAAGATTCAGCTGGACTATATGCGCTCCGGATCACTTGGCTACGTGGATGCCGATATGGTCAAGGGCCAGAGCCTGAAGATGTAGGCAACCCTCAACTGCCTTGCGGGGGCATCGCTCACTACATACCGCGATGCCCCCCTTCATAACGACCCGGACGCGTCCACGGCGTTCGCATGTGCATCGGCTGACCTGCAGGATTCACACCATGCCAGAACTCACTTTCGTGCTCCCCCATTGGTTGTATTGGGGCGGACTCGTACTGTTTCCACTCATTGCATTACTGATCTTTCACCATAACAACGCATCGGATCCCGACAATATCGGCTCAAAGTTGCCGGTGTCATTATCGCTGGCTTATATCTTTCTCATCCTCGGCGGTTTCCTGGGGATTCATCGGCTCTATCTCCGCAGTATCGGCGCGCTACTTTTTGTCGCCCTGTTCGTCGGCATTCTCGTGGTCAACACCGATGTGCGCAGTACCCGGGATGCAGTTTCCGGTGCTAACAATGCTGTCCATATGGTGGAATCCCGCATCACTCGCGCTCAAAAGTCAGTAAAAAAGGGCCGCCGTAACGCCCCTACTAAACTGGAAAAGGCCCGCCAGCGCCTCATCGTCGTCAAAGCCGAGCAGCTAAGCGCCCAGGAATCCCATCGGCAGAGCATCACCATTGCCCGAATTATCGGTGGCATGCTCGTGCTGCTGATGCTCATAGATGCCCTGCGATTGCCCAAACTGGTACGCGCGCGCAATGCCATAGAGGCCCCGTCTGACGACGATGCCTGCTTTCATTGCCCGCTTGAAAGCGACGCCGAACCAATCCCCGATCCCACTGCCTTCGGTCGCGCCATCTCCAGTATCAACGGCGTCGTCGGGGAGTTCGTTGCCTACTGGTCGATCATTGCCGTAGGGGTTTATTACTACGAGGTGGTTGCCCGTTACGTTTTTAACTCCCCTACCAACTGGGCCCATGAGGGCATGTTTCTGATGTTCGGCATGCAATATCTGCTCGCCGGTGGATTTGTACTACGCGAAGGCAACCATGTGCGCGTCGATGTGCTGTATGTGCACATGCCACCACGCTGCAAGGCCATCGTCGATCTGCTCACCTCGGTGTTCTTTTTCATCTTCACCATCACCCTGATGTGCGTGGGCTGGACATTTTTTTATGACTCTTTTGAGGTCCGTGAGGTCTCCTTCAGCGAATGGGCCATTTCCTACTGGCCGATCAAGTTTTCCCTTCCGCTGGGTGCTTTGCTGCTGCTGTTGCAGGGCATCGCCTTGGTGCTCAAAGACATTGCCGTACTGATGGAACCCACGTCCGCTCAACTAAACGGGAGCTTAGATCGTGGGAATTGAAATCGACATTCTATGGCTGACCGTACTGATGTTCGGATCGCTGCTGGTGCTGCTGATGGCCGGCTTGCCGCTAGCCTTTGTCACCGGCGGACTGGCCTGCGTGTTTCTGTTCATATTCGGCGATGCACGGATGCTCAACATCCTGCCATCGCGGATCTTTCCGCTGATGACCAACTATCAGCTCTCCGCCATTCCGTTGTTTATTTTTATGGCCTCCATGCTGGAGCGAGCCGGCATCATCGAAGAACTATATGACATGGTGTACAAGCTGCTTGGCAGCCTGCGTGGCGGTCTCGCCACCTCCACTATCATTGCCTCCACGCTACTGGCGGCCATGTGCGGCGTCATCGGTGCCACCGAGGTGACCATGGGGATGATCGCGCTGCCGGCGATGCTTCGCCGTAAGTATCACCCCACCATCGCCTGCGGATCCATCCTTGCCGGCGGCACCCTGGGAATCCTCATCCCGCCTTCTATTCTCGCCATCCTGTTCGCAGTCATCGCGCAGCAATCAGTGGGTGAGCTGTTTATCGGTGCCGTGATGCCCGGCCTTATGCTCTCGGGGATGTACATCCTCTACGTCACCGGGTTCTGTTATATCGTGCCCTCCGCCGGACCACCGCTGCCGCCGGAGGAGCGGGTCAATACCCGTGAAAAATTTCGACTACTGAGCAATATGTTTGCCCCGTTGGCACTGGTCACCCTGGTGTTGGGAATTATCTTCGCCGGCATTGCCACCCCGGTTGAGGCTGCTGGAGTCGGCACCTTTGGCGCACTGGTAGTGGCGGCGATGCATCGCCGCCTGTCGCTGGAAAACGTACGCTCCGCCGCCATGACCACTCTACGGGTCACCGGCATGGTGCTGTGGATTATCTTTGGCGCGACCTTGTTCGTGGGTTTCTACGTCGTTAACGGCGGCCAGGAATTTATCAACGACACCATCATCGGTACCGGTCTCGGTTCCTACGGGATTCTGGTGTTGATGATGGTCATCCTGGTGATACTCGGTATGTTTCTCGACTGGGTCGGCATCCTGTTGCTGGCGGTACCGATCTTCATCCCGCTGATGCAGAGCATGAGCTTTGACGGGGTATTCGGCATGCCCGGCGTGGCCCCGGAAGACATGGCGCTATGGTTTGGTGTGGTGTACATGGTGAATATGCAGATGTCCTTCATCAGCCCACCCTTTGGTTATGCACTGTTTTATCTGAAAAGCGTGGCACCGCCCGAGGTCACCATGGGACAGATCTATCGTTCGTCACTGCCCTTCCTGTTTTTGCAGGCGGTGGGGCTCGCCATCTGCATTATCTTTCCCGAAGTGGTGCTCTGGCTGCCGCGGATGGTCTACGGATGACCGATTACATTCAGGCAGGCGGGCTAAAGGTTGCGGCTAATCTCAACCAATTGGTCGCCGATGAGATCACGCTGGGCACGGGTATTACGGCGGCAGAATTCTGGTTAGCACTGGCGCACATCCTGGGCGAGCTCACCCCGCGCAACCGCGCGTTGCTGGAAAAACGCGATGCGTTGCAGGCCAGTATTGATGACTGGCACCGTGCGCATCGTGAACAGGCTTTTGACGCTGCCGTCTACAAGAATTTCCTGTGCGAGATCGGCTATCTGCTACCCGAGGGCGACGACTTCCACATTAGCACCACCGACGTCGATCCGGAAATCAATACTATCGCCGGGCCGCAGCTAGTGGTGCCGGTAACCATTGCCCGTTATGCGCTAAATGCCGCCAATGCTCGCTGGGGGAGTCTCTATGATGCGCTCTATGGCAGCGACGTCATTCCGGCAAGCCATGAGGAGGAGTCAGGGCAGATGTACAACCCGCTGCGCGGTGCCCACGTAGTGGAATACGTTACCGCCTTTCTGGATCAAACGATTCCACTGATCGGTAGCGGCCACGCCGCAGTGAGTGCATACCGGATAGCCAGGGGTCAACTCCATGCAACGTTGATCGGGGGCGATGAAACCATGCTGGTAAACATGGAGCAACTGGCCGGTTACGGCGGCGCTGCTGCAGCACCCACCAGCATTCTGCTCAAAAACCATGGCCTGCATATTGAGCTACAGCTCGACCGCCAGCATATGATTGGAAAACGCCACCCCGCCGGTGTGAAGGATGTGATCCTGGAGTCTGCTATTACCACCATCCAGGATTGTGAAGACTCGGTTTCCGCCGTGGATGCCACGGATAAGGTGCAGGTCTACCGCAACTGGCTCGGCTTGATGAAGGGCGATCTCTCCGCCTCCTTTGAGAAAGGCGGCAAAACCCTACACCGCACCCTGAATCCAGATCGTAGCTACATGACGCCCGATGGCACGGCCTTTCAGCTGCCAGGACGCAGCCTGATGTTACTGCGTAACGTGGGTCACCATATGATGACCGATGCAGTGCTCGACCGTAATGGTAAGGAAATCCCCGAGGGCATACTGGACGGCATGATGACGGCACTCATCGCCCTGCACGATCTCAAGGGCGCGAACAGCCGAAAAAATTCCCGTACCGGCAGCGTCTATATCGTTAAGCCGAAGATGCACGGGCCGGAAGAGGTGGCCTTCACTAACGAACTGTTCGCACGCATTGAGGATGCCCTGGATCTACCGGGCTACACCCTCAAGCTCGGTATCATGGACGAAGAGCGACGTACTACGCTGAATCTAAAGGCTTGTATCCGCGCTGCAAAAGAGCGCCTGATCTTCATCAACACCGGCTTTCTGGATCGCACCGGCGACGAAATCCACACTAGTATGGAGGCGGGTGCGGTGGTGCGTAAAGCGGCGATGAAAAACGAAGCATGGATTGCTGCCTACGAAGATGCCAACGTGGATGTTGGCCTCGCCTGCGGGCTCCGGGGCCGGGCGCAAATCGGCAAGGGCATGTGGCCTATGCCAGCGAAAATGCAGCAGATGTTGGAGGAAAAAGTCGGCCACCCGCTGGCTGGCGCCAACACCGCTTGGGTACCTTCACCCACCGCCGCCACCCTGCATGCCATGCACTATCACCAGATCGATGTAGATGCCCGCCAGCAAGAACTTTCCCATCGCGCTCCCGCCAGCGTCGACGAATTACTGCGCTTACCGCTACTTGGTGACACCCCGCTTTCCATGGGGGAGATCCAGCAGGAACTGGATAACAACGCCCAGGGAATTCTTGGCTACGTGGTGCGCTGGGTGGAACAGGGGGTGGGTTGCTCTACAGTGCCAGACATTCACGACACCGGCCTGATGGAGGACCGTGCCACCCTGCGCATCTCCAGCCAGCACATTGCCAATTGGCTACGTCACGGCATCTGCAGCAAACCACAGGTTATGGACACGTTAGAACGTATGGCTGGCACGGTGGACGCACAAAACGCGGAGGATCCGAATTACCACAACATGGCTCCGGACTTTGACCACAGCATCGCCTTTCAGGCCGCCTGTGATCTCATCTTTAAGGGCAGGGAACAGCCGAACGGCTACACTGAAGTTTTGCTACGCGCCCGTCGGCGGGAGGCAAAGGAGAAGTTTTGCTAAACCCTCCCCGGGGCTCACGTAGGGGAATTACAGACACTAATTTCGTTGCTGCCATTGGGTAGGGTGAGCACGGAAAGAAACATACCCAAATTAACGATGGCCTTGCTGAATTCTTCGTAATCAACGGGTTTTGAGATGTAGACGTTACAACCGAGTTCATAGCAACGGTTAACCTCCCGGGAATCATCGGTGGTCGTCAGCACTACAACGGGGATATTTCGGGTCTTTTCTCTTGCTTTCAATTCCTTCAACACCTGTTTGCCGTCCATTATCGGCATATTCAGATCCAGCAATAATATAGTGTTTTTAATATCTAGCGAGGCTTCTGCAGCTCTGTTCTGAATAAGCTCCAGGGCGTCGCGTCCGTTCTTGCAGCGGACTATTTTAGTGGTCAGGCCGGCGCGGCGGAGATTTTTCTCCATCAGTCTTGCATGACCGTCATCATCCTCGGCCAAGACGATTAGCTTGTCAGTTTTCTGCATCACTTTCCCCGCATCGATAATCCAATAAATAAAACCACAGATTCATACTACTTCCTCTGCCGGCACATCTAGCTTCCCATCTGGCAGATAAAAGGAAAAACAACTGCCCTCCCCCGGGGTCGATTCAAAACTAATGTGTCCACCCTGACTCCGTACCATGGTTTGCACATAGGCAAGCCCCATTCCCTCGCCGGCAATATCCTCGTGTGCCCCCCTGCGGAAGATTGTAAAAACCTTATCCCGATTTTCCTTGGCAATCCCCCGACCATTATCGCTAACCGAGAACTCCACCCCGCGCTGCCTTTTCTTGGCGCTGATTTCGATATGACCATTGCGATCATCCGCAAGATATTTCACTGCATTATCGAGCAAGTTTCCTATGATGCGATCCATCACGAAACGATCATTAACGATATTTGGCAAAGCCCGAATCAACACCTCGGTATTATGATTTTCTAATTGGTATGAAAGGGTCTCCAATATCGAATTGCTTAGCGCAACCATATCGATTTCCTCTAGCTGCAATTTCCGGCTGCCAAAACGAGAGAGCTTTAAAATAGCATTGAGCAAACCGTCCATCTTCTCTGCTGAGATCCTTATAAAGTCCATCGACTCCGGAATGTCTTTTTCCGTTAGCTCAGACAGAATTTTCTGCTCCTGCTTTCCCAGCTGGTTAGCACCCTCAAGCAGATCGTTGATCTCTGCAATGGAATAACCCAGCTCGCTAGCAAATCCCTTGATGTTGACCAAGGGTGCACGCAGATCATGGGAAACGATGTAGGCTAGGCTTTTCAGTTCTTCATTGGCGGCGGCTAGGGTTGCCGTGCGCTTTTCAACGCGCCGCTCCAGGTGCTGTTTGGCATCCTCAAGCAAGCGATTCTGCTGCCTTATTTCTTCATGAGAACGACCGATGCTCTCCGCCATCGCATTAAAACCCGCGGACCAAACTCCGATCTCATCCTTTCGATTTAATTCACTTCTCACCTCATGATCCCCGGCCCCGTAGCGTTCAATGATCGTTGCGAGTTGTTTAATTGGCCCAGAGATGGTTCCGGAAAGTAAAAATACACAACTCACTGCGAACAGGATTATGAGGCTACTGATCAGCAGCGCGGTTTGTTTCATATAGGTAATAGGAGCATAGAGTTCTGCCTGATCTATTTTTACCACCATCCCCATTTGTAACTCCGGCAAATAACCCCAGGCCGCAAGTACGGGCATACCGCGATAATCCACATCCGTCCCATGCCCCGAGTTTCCCTGCACCGCCAATTGAATGGGCCTGCCCGCTGCACTGTCCAGTGGAATGCTCATATTAAGCGCCGCTTGGGGCAAGTGACGGAGTGGCGCAACCACCATGGCAGCGCCCTTGACCCGATGTGCCACCACGGTCTCTCCTGTATCTCTCAATCCAGAGCGATCCATGATGACCTCATTTAAAGCGTGCTGCGCCAGTTGCAGTGCAATTGCCCCCCTGATCCCCCCGTCAATAATGATAGGGCTGACGATAAAACTAGCCGGCCCTTTGGATGGCGGGTAATACTCAATGCGTGAATACTCTGCATGCAACCCAATCATCGCCCGTCGGTAGGCGTGAGCAAGCCCCGTATCCCGAAACTTTCCAGTAATTAGATTGGTGCCTAAATCTGCTTCTGCGGCCATACTAAAGACGACATTAGCGGCACTCGAAATCAGCAGCAGATCCTCATAATCTGCCTTATCCCGATAGGAGCGAAAAAAGGGCTCGAAACGCCGCATGTTCTCAATGTAGCCAGCCGATGCGGCACCTGATATCGCGTGTACATAATCCATCACATCCAATGCTTGGGCGACCGATGGGTTCTGTGATAACAACTCAATATCGTGCAGTCGCTCATGTAGATATTGCATAATCTGATAGCGCTTGCTTTCCTTCAATTCCAGCAACTGAGTAAGGGAATCAGCCTTGATCTTTGCCGTGTACTGCTGAAAGGAAACCATCGAAAGCAGGCCGAGGGAAAACACTATGAGAAAAGTAAAGATAGCGCCAATTTGAAAGCGAATGGGCAGATCCCGATATCTTCTGTCTAGTCGTATTACGCCCATATTCATGGGTCTTCCCATGATGCTTTGGGAGCAGCCCAATTCAGATCCCATGCTCTATAGAGTTTTTTTAATTCGAGCGCTGCATCCACTTTGCTAATGTTCAGTGGATAGGGAACTGGGCGTATGGGCGCCTCTGATTTCCACAGGATTTCAAATTGGCCATCACCGCGTAACTTCCCTATACGCATCTCTCGCCATGTATGCTGATTTTCCACATGCAGAGAAATGATGCCTTCGGGGGCCACCACACTTCCGGTCCGCAAGTGACGGATTACGCCATTGATGGCAAGACTGCCCGCCCTTTCCACCGCTTTCGCCCACAAGTGCACGCCACTATAGGCCGTCTCCATGGGATCGCTCACCACGGGATTGGTACCGTGTTTAAGGGCATAACGCTTAAGAAAACCCCGGTTACTTTCCGTATCAAGGCTCTGAAAATAACTCCACGCCGTCAACGCCCCGTCAACGCCCTGTGCCTGCATGGTCTGAAATTCATTTTCTCCAATACTGAAGGACAAAGAAGGGATGTCCTGCTGTGAAATGCCGGCCTGCTTCAGAGCCTGAAAAAAGGCCAGATTGCTGTCGCCATTCAAGGTATTGATTACCACATCCGGTTTCGTGCGGGCGATCTCGGCCACCAGTTCATCAAGCTGCTGGCTGGCAAGCGGGATATAGCCCTCACCCACGATCTCGGCGCCAATAATCCCCGCCTGTTTTTTAATGATCCAATTGGCGATGCGCGGAAAGATATAATCGGAACCGATGAGATAGAAGCGCCGCCCAATGTGCGTGCTTACCCAATTGATGGCCGGGATGATCTGCTGACTGGGGACGGTGCCGAGATAGACGATATTAGGAGAACTCTCTAGGCCCTCATACTGCACTGGATAGAACAGTAGATTATTAAGTTCTTCAAACACGGGCTTAACGGATTTGCGACAGGCCGAAGTCCAGCAGCCAAAGACCGCGCTAACCTCTTCCTCAACGATCAGTCGTCTGGCCTCACGGGCAAAATGCGCCCAGTTGGAACGTCCATCCACTACCACCGGCTCAATGCGACGACCCAACACACCACCGCGTTGATTGATCTCCTCAATGGCAAATAAAGTGGCCTCAACCACCGGTTTTTCGCTGATAGCCATAGTGCCAGTGAGAGAATGCAGGATGCCTACTTTAATAGGGGGGAGGGGGGCGCTCCGGTTATGCCAGAACCACACAGCGACAAGCACCAGCCCAACGAGCATGGTTATCCAGAGAACTCTCAAATTCTTGGCAATATTCGCCGTCACCGCTATACCCCTACATCAATAACTGACATCTTGGCACTAAATATTTCTCTAAAGATGCCGCTAGCCTATCAAAGATGGCATCGGCAGCCAGTGAGAAATATTGAGCCGAAAGTGGAGTGGTGTATGGGGAAATCCGATCAAAATCTTGCGCCCATCCTGTATGTAGAGGATGACGCGGGGCTGGCACGCCTGCTACAAAAGCGCCTGCCCCGGCAAAGTGCTGTCCGTGTAGATTTGGCAGCCGATGCCGAGCAAGGCTTGACTAGGCTGCAGAACGAAACCTATATGCTGGTGCTGGTGGACTATCAGCTTCCGGGGATGAATGGTCTGGAATTTCTGCATGCGCTGCGCCATAGCAAGAATGAGACCCCCGTTATCATGCTCACGGGCGCCGGCAACGAGGAGGTTGCCGTGGCGGCGATGAAACTCGGGGCCGTGGACTATTTGGTCAAGGATGCCGCCGGTAGTTATCTGGAGCTACTGCCAACGATTATCCAGCGTATATGGAATCATCAGGAGTTGTTACGAGGGCAGCGGCTGGCACGGCTCCGCCAACAGCAGGCCAACGTGGTCTTCGAGGCTGCTCGAGAGGCCATTACCATCACGGATGAACTCAATAATATTGAGGCGATCAATCCCGCCTTCACTCGAATTACCGGCTATAGCTTTGATGAGGTGGTGGGGAAAAACCCGAGCGTACTTCAGTCCGGTCGCCACGACGCACATTTCTATGAGGCCATGTGGGCAGATTTGCTAAAAAATGATTTTTGGCAGGGTGATATCTGGAATCGCCGAAAAAATGGGGAGATCTACCCAGAGTGGTTAAGCCTAAGCGTCATCCGGGATGATGCAGGTGAGATCACTCAATATGTCGCCATATTCAACGACATTACTGAACGTAAGCAGGATGAGGAAAAGGTCTGGCATCAAGCTAACTACGATGCCCTGACGGGATTACCCAATCGCTCGCTATTTATGGATCGTGCCGAGCAGGCCCTGCACAAGGCCAAACGTGATAGCAACTCATGCGCCCTGTTGTTTATTGATATGGACCGCCTAAAAACAATCAACGATACCCTTGGTCATCTTTGTGGGGATAAAGCGCTGGAGGAAATGGGCAAATGTCTGCGGGCCAGCATAAGAAAGACCGATACGGTTTGCCGTTATGCGGGGGATGAGTTCATGGTGCTTTTACCTGGCGTTCAGAGTGCCGATGAATCAGAAACGGTGGCAAAGAATATTCTCCGCGCCCTTTCTGCCCCCATTCTATTGGACGGAAACAGCACTCAACTTTCTGCATCTATTGGCATTGCCGTCTTTCCCCAGGATGGAGAGGACATTGAAAGCCTGCTAAACCGTGCCGATACAGCCATGTACCAGTCCAAAAACTCCGGCGGCCACCGTTATACCATCTGCTCCGGTTAGGAAAGCTACAACAAACCCCGTTCTGCAAAGGACACCGTCTCGCCGTCGCCAATCACGAAATGGTCCAACAGACGAATATCTACCAATGCTAGGGCATCGGCCAAACGGCGGGTGATATTACGATCCGCATTACTTGGTTCAGCGACTCCGGAAGGGTGATTGTGGGCCAGAATCACCGCCGCCGCATTATGCTTGAGCGCACGTTTCACCACCTCTCGCGGATGCACGCTGGCACCATCAATGGTGCCGGAGAACATCTCATCAAAACTGAGCATCCGATTGCGATTGTCGAGAAACAGGCAGGCAAAAACCTCGTGGCGGTAATGACACAGTTGGGCTGAGAGATAGTTACGGGTATCTGTGGGTGAGGTCAGCGCATCACCGTGGTTCAAGCGGGTGGCCAGATAGCGCCGACCCATTTCCAGGCAGGCCTTGAGTTGTACGTATTTGGCGGGCCCAAGACCGTGGCCCGCGCAAAATGGCTGTAGCTCTGCCTCCAGCAAGGGGCGCAAACTACCAAAGTGTTGGAGCAGTTCGCGGGCCAGATCCAGCGCAGTTTTTCCCTTCACCCCGGTGCGCAGAAAGATGGCCAGTAATTCGGCATCCGACAGCGCCTGCTCGCCACGCGCCAATAATTTCTCCCGTGGACGCTCCGCCGCGGGCCAGTCCTTGATTCCCATGCAACCTCCATGTCGCGGTCAAACTGTAGGTTACACTGTAGCGCATATGAGCGAGCCCACGAAACAACGCATCCTGCTCGGTATAACCGGCGGTATTGCCGCCTATAAAGCCCCGGAGTTGGTGCGCCGGTTGCGTGATCGAGGCTGTGAGGTGCGAGTGGTGATGACCGCTGCAGCCTGTGAATTCATTACCCCCCTGACTTTGCAGGCAGTGAGTGGACAACCGGTACATTGTGAGCTGCTGGACCCGGACGCCGAGGCGGCTATGGGGCATATCGAACTGGCACGTTGGGCAGACCGCGTCGTGGTGGCTCCGGCAACAGCAGATTTTATGGCACGACTAGTCCACGGTCGTGCCGACGATTTGCTCTGTGCACTCTGTCTCGCCAGCATCGTGCCCCTCATTGTCTGCCCAGCCATGAACCAGGCCATGTGGTCAGCACACGCCACCCAGGGCAATGCAGTATTGCTCGCCGAGCGGGGCGTGCGCCTGCTGGGACCGGCATCAGGCTCCCAAGCCTGCGGCGAGACCGGTCTGGGGCGGATGCTGGAGCCGGACGATATTGTCAGACAACTATTCGACGGACCGTGGCGTGGACAGCGTGTACTCATTACCGCCGGCCCCACCCGCGAGGCCCTGGACCCGGTGCGTTTTCTTAGCAATCGCAGCTCCGGCAAGATGGGTTATGCCATCGCAACAGCGGCTGCGGCACGTGGTGCCCAAGTTGATCTGATCAGCGGCCCCACCGCACTGCCGCCCCCCGCGGGTATCCACCGTACCGAGATCACCACGGCGCAAGAGATGCACGCAGCGGTTATGGCACGAGTCGCTGAGGCGGATATCTTTATTGCCTGTGCCGCGGTAGCCGACTATGCCCCCACCAAAGTGGGGGCTCAAAAGCTCAAGAAGGGCACAAAGACCCTCACCCTGAAACTAACCCGGACGCCTGATATTCTGGCCGAAGTCGCGGCCCTGCCCACACCTCCGTTCACTGTTGGCTTTGCGGCAGAAACTGAGAAACTGGAGCAGCATGCACGCGCCAAACTTACGGCTAAATCCCTGGATCTCATTGCCGCCAATGCGGTAAATGTCTCGGGGCTTGGCTTCGATAGTGATAACAATAACCTGTGCCTCTACTGGCGCGGTGGTAGCAAAGCGCTTGGGACAGGTACAAAAACAATTCTGGCGGAGCAATTAATCGATGTCATCGACGAACAATTTCGAAACAAAAATACAGCTTAAAATTCTCGACCCACGCATTGGTGGAGAATTTCCCTTGCCGGAACATGCTACCAGCGGTTCGGCCGGCGTCGATCTGCGCGCCTGTGTCGACGAGGCCCTGGACATCACCCCCGGCAGCACCCACCTCATCCCCTCGGGCATGGCGATCCACATTGGTAACCCGGGGTTGGCGGCTGTACTGCTGCCGCGCTCGGGGTTAGGCCACAAACACGGCATCGTGCTGGGCAATCTGGTGGGTCTTATCGATTCTGACTATCAGGGCCAGGTCTTTGTATCTTGCTGGAATCGCTCTAATGAGTCCTTTACCATCCACCCGGGTGATCGTATCGCCCAAATGGTCTTCGTACCCGTGGTACAGGTGGGCTTTGAGGTGGTTAACGACTTCGAAGACAGCACTCGCGGTGCCGGCGGATTCGGACATTCCGGCCGCGCCTGACGCGACCATCTGCCAGCCTCCAGGAAATCACCAGCTATGAAATTTGGAAGTGACTTCTCCAGACAGCGCCGGGCCGTGATTAAACTCTGGCTCAAGCTGAAATGGCCACTGCTCGGGGCCGTCGTACTGTTGGGCCTAATCTTTGCTGGCCGCCAAGCCTTTGAGCAGTATCGGCAGGGTAGCGAAGAGCAGCGTATCGCCGATACCAGTGCCGTGGCACAAAATCTTGCGAGCACCCTTGGCAACACCTTCAGCGATATCCTGAAAACGCTGGCACCCGTTGCCAAGAGCAAAACCCTAATCGCCGCATTACAAGCAGAGCGTGCAGCAATTGCCTCTCTGGAGGCCGATCTGGCCAAGGGTCATCCCAACATATTACGTGTTCGCCTACTAGGCTCCGGCCCCCACGCTGTAGATTACGAAGGGCAGCCCCCCATGGGCTACGCGGGGCTGGAAATGCTGCGTCGTTCCGGGGCAGAAGAAGCCGCGCCCTTGCCAGAGATGCACCTGTTTGGTAGTGAGGGTCGGCACATTGCCGTGCTTTACCGCCTGAAAAAGGCCGATGGTAGCCTCGCTGGCCACCTGTTATATGCCCTCAACGCCGCCTTGTTGCAGCAAACTTTGGATGCCGCTCCGCTGAGCACCGGCTATACAGAACTACGTCAGCGGGTGACTAAAGGCAAGGCGCTGGTGCTTGGTAAAAAAGGTAATACTGCAGCTCGAACTCCCACAGCTGATTTTCGCTACCCCATCCCCGGAACACCCTGGACTCTGTTTTACTGGACGGGTGTAGACACCACCACGGCCCCTGAGGAGACCTCCTCCGATTTAATGCCGATGTTAGTCGCCGCGGTGCTGGTCATCCTTATCTTGGTAGCTTTGGTGGTGATACGCCGTAAGAAGAAGGCGCAGGGGCTACCCGTTGTCGGTGGAGGTGCCGCCCAATTCAAGAATGCTAAAGCGGCCATCACCGAGGCCGAAAAACTCGAACCTATAGTGGAAAAACCTGCTGGGCCAGCGGATCTGGCTCTGGAGCCGGGAGGCGGTGTAGAAATTGATAACCAAGATGAGGACAAAGAAATGCCGAAGTTACCTGATGCCATTTTCCGCGCCTACGACATTCGTGGTGTGGTGGGCTCAGATCTGACCCCAGATGTTGTGCGCCAGATCGGCCACGCCATTGGCAGCGAGGCCTATGATCGCGGGCAGCAGACCATAGTGGTGGCCCGCGACGGTCGTCTCTCGGGCCCAGAATTAAGTGAGGCCCTGGTCGAAGGACTGCGCGCCAGTGGACGGGATGTCATCGATGTCGGCCGTGTACCCACCCCAACGCTCTACTTTGCCACCTATTTTCTCAATACCGGCAGTGGTGTCATGGTCACCGGCAGCCATAATCCATCCAACTATAACGGCCTCAAGATCATGCTCGGTGGTAACACCCTGTTTGGGGATGATATCGCCGCACTGCGCCAGCGCCTGTTGGGCAAAAATCTGGTGGACGGTGAGGGCACGCTGCAACACATGGAGGTGGCGGATGACTATATACGCCGCATCACCGACGACATTCCGGTGGTGCTGGGCGAGTCGCTTAAAATCGTGATCGATGCTGGTAACGGTGTCGCCGGTGAGATTGGGCCCAGACTATTCCGCGCCCTGGGCCACGATGTGGTGGAACTCTATTGCGAGATAGACGGTGACTTTCCCAATCATCACCCAGATCCCGGCCAACCGGAGAACCTGAAAGATCTCATCCAGGCGGTTGCTGACAATAACGCGGATCTCGGCCTTGCCTTTGATGGCGACGGCGATCGCCTCGGCATTGTCGACGGCAATGGCACTATCATCTGGCCCGATCGGCAGATGATGCTGTTTGCTCGCGATGTGCTCTCGCGCAACCCGGGCGCCGAGATCGTCTATGACGTGAAGTGTTCCAATCGGCTGGAGTCAGTGATCAAAAAACTCGCTGGTAAGCCAGTCATGTGGAAAACCGGCCACTCCTTTATCAAGAATAAAATGAAGGAAAGCGGCGCCCTGTTGGCCGGTGAGATGAGCGGACATATCTTCTTCAAGGAACGCTGGTACGGCTTCGACGATGCGCTTTATGCCGGGGCACGCATGCTTGAGATTCTCATCGGGCTGAAGAAAAGCCCAGCGGAGATTTTTTCGCTGTTACCTGCCGGCGTGAGCACGCCGGAGTTGCACATCGACCTTAAGGAAGGAGAACAGCAGGGCTTCATGGAGCGCCTGCTGGCGGCGGTGGATATGCCCGATGCAAAGATCATCCATATCGACGGCATGCGGGCAGATTTCCCGGATGGCTGGGGTCTGGTGCGCGCTTCCAACACCACCCCCTGCCTGGTACTGCGCTTCGAGGGTGATAACCAACAGGCCCTGGAACAAGTGCAGGAGAAATTCCGCTCCCTGCTGCTGGGCTTGGATGACTCTTTGAAATTGCCCTTCTAAGCGAGCTAAACCCGATCATGTCACTCGATTCAAAATCCGCTCTCAATGTCGCCCAGGTACTGACCGAGGCGCTGCCCTATATCCAGCGTTTTGTCGGCACCACCATCGTCATAAAATACGGCGGTAACGCCATGGTGGACCAGGAACTGCAACACAGCTTTGCCCGGGATGTCGTGCTGATGAAACTGGTAGGTATGAATCCAGTGGTAGTGCACGGCGGTGGGCCGCAGATCAGTGAGCTACTCACTCGTGTCGGCAAGGAGAGCCGTTTCATCAATGGCATGCGGGTTACCGACAGCGAAACCATGGACATCGTGCAGATGGTGCTCGGTGGCTTGGTCAATAAGGAAATCGTCAGCCTCATTAATCGCCACGGTGGCAATGCGGTGGGCCTCACCGGTAAAGACGGCAACCTGATTCACGCGCGCAAGCTACGCGTAAAGGCGAGCGACCCCGAAGCCCAACCCTCGGAGATCATCGATCTCGGTCATGTGGGGGAGGTAGACGCTATCAATACCGCGGTCATCGACATGCTCACCGATGGTGATTTCATTCCGGTAATCGCCCCCATCGGGGTCGGGAAGGACGGCCATTCCTATAATATCAATGCCGATCTGGTGGCCGGAAAACTGGCAGAAACTCTGCAAGCGGAGAAACTTATCTTGCTGACCAACACGCCCGGGGTATTAGATAAGTCGGAACAGACTCTCACTGGCCTTAGCACCCGAGAAGTACGCAAACTAATTGCCAATGGCACCATCCACGGCGGTATGCTACCCAAGATCGAATGCGCCCTGTCGGCGGTGGATGAGGGGGTGAATAGCGCCCATATTATCGATGGCCGGGTGCAACATGCGGTATTGCTGGAGATCTTCACCAGCGAGGGTGTGGGTACCCTGATTCGACGCCGGGCACAGGAGTCTTCCCTATAAATGACTGTTCAACAGTCTGCCAGGGGCGGTGAACGTCGCCAACAGATCCTGGAAGTACTTGTGTTGGAGTTGGAAGAGCATCCCGGTGCACGAGTGACCACCGCGCGTCTGGCAGAATTATTGGGGCTTTCTGAGGCCGCGCTCTACCGGCATTTTCGTAGCAAGGCGCAGATGTTTGAGGCCCTTATCGCCTTTGCCGAAGAGGCGGTATTTGGTTTGGTGGCACGCATCCTGGAACAACCGGGTGACGCCCATAGCCAATGCCTCAGAATCCTGCAGGCGGTGCTAAGTTTTGCCAATCGTAACCCCGGGATTAGTCGAGTGCTGCTGGGTGATGCCTTGGTGGGGGAGCACGAACGCCTGCGTAAACGGGTACGGCAATTTTTCGACCGCCTGGAAACTCAATTCAAACAGATCCTGCGAGAAGGAGAAATGCCTGATGGCCCCCTGATGCCATCGCAGATCAGCGTCCGCGCCAATCTACTACTGGCCTTTGCCGAAGGCCGCATGATGCGCTTTGTACGCAGCGATTTCCGCGATTCGCCCATCGCATCCTGGGAAGAACAACAAGCCCTGCTGGCAACCGCCCTCAATACAAGAATCCCTTAGAAAGCTATTAACGTCGCCGTTGCTTTAACTGTCGATAGCGTTTGAGATCCCGTTCGAACTGGGCATCTACCTCCATTTTTTCCTTCTCTCGCTCGATCACAAAGCCACGGTTTTCTGCTATCTGGCGTTGCGTGTGCTGGATATCCTGACCGAGTTTTTTGGCTACTGGCTTACCGCTTCTTTCCTGACGAGCCGCTTCTTTTTGCATAATCCCGCGGTTTTCCTGCAGACGGGCAATGCGATTTTGGGTGTGGGCGATGCGAGCATCGATGACCTCGATTTTACTATCCCGGGCCATCTCCAATTCCTTGGCGGTAGTGAAGGTATCCAGTAACACGCGATCATGTGCCGCCTGCTCACGCACCTTGCGCTTCTCCTCCGCCAGCTCTATCTCTTTTTGCTTCTCCGCCTCCAGCTCCGCGGCTGTTCTTGCACGCTGCTGCCGCTTCGTCGTAATTCCGTGTTTGCTGACTTCCCGATGTCCCTTCTGAGCATATTCCGGGGGTATCCTGTTGCCGCATTCCCGTACCCCTTCCTTGTTAGTCCAGCACTTGATTCGCGCGGACACGCCAACGGGCGCTACTATTAAGGCAAGTAAAGAAATTACCAACAAACGACGCAATATGGGGCTGTTCATACCGACTCCGGAAAATTTACAGTTCATACAGAATATTAGCGCGCCCGGCGAGCACCGGGAAAGGGGATCTCGCGATAAAAGATGTAATTACCACCGCCCGCGGAGCTATGGCAATAGATACAACCACCATTTTCATCCCGCGTTTTCCCCTTAAAAATCCGCCCGGCCAGCGGCAGCTGTCGGCCCATTATGGTCTTCTTAAACAGCTCACCATTGGGCCGATACTTAACCCAAAACCAGTTTTGATTATCTTCGTCGTAATTCGCCTCACGCTGAAACATCACCGTAATAGACGACAGATACCTGGCCCGATCTTTAGCCACAGTAGCCTCTGATACCCCTTCACCATTGTAATTCTTCTTAACCACCACAAAGCCGGTGTGCCCATCGACACGAATATCTTGATAGCCAATTTCCAGAATCATTCCATGGGGCTTGGCACCTCCAAAGAAGGGCTTTTGTAGCGTCGCATTGGCCCCCACCAGTCTTTCTGATTCCATCACCTGCCAAAGCCGGGCCGCATAAGCCACATCAACGGCCGTGCCCATGGGAGCAAGAGATTTACCCGCATCTCTACGGTCCAGCTTCTGTACACAAGCAGCTAGCACCATAAGACACAACAAGGCACCCAGTAATCGAAAATTTATAGTTGGCATTTTTATTCCAAATTCCGGGGTTAAACGAGCACTATTTCTTCTTGGCGATCACCCAAACGGCATGCACGATACCGGGAATGTATCCCAGCAAGGTAAGGATGATGTTTATCCAGAAATGTTTGCCAATGCCTACCTGAAGAAAAACAGCGACTGGCGGCAAGAAAATTGCCAACAGAATCTTGATAAGTTCCATAGTTTAGTGTTCCTTATACGTCAATGTATTGAATAACATTTTTTCGAATCACCAATTCTCACCTAGTAATTCAAAATGGGCCTGGGGGTGCAAACAGGCTGGGCACACGTTGGGAGCATCTTCCCCTTCATGTAAATAGCCACAGTTCCGGCAGCGCCAAGTGACGCGACCGTTTCTCTTGAAAACCTTGCCGGCCTCAAGATTGCCAGCGAGCTCCTTATAGCGTTTGCCATGCTGTTTCTCGGCGATAGAGATAGCCTCAAAGGCACGCGCTACCTGCTCAAAACCTTCCTCTCGGGCAGTCTGTGCAAAACCCGGATACATCTCGGTCCATTCGTATTCCTCACCTGCAGCTGCCGCTCGCAGGTTTTCCAGGGTCGAGCCGGTCTTCCCCGCCGGAAAGGTCTCGGTAATCTCTACCTCACCACCTTCGAGAAATTTAAAAAAACGCTTGGCGTGCTCCTTCTCCTGATTTGCCGTCTCCTCAAAGATATGGGCAATTTGTACCAGACCTTCTTTTCTCGCGGCTGCAGAAAAATAGGTGTAACGATTACGCGCCTGGGATTCGCCGGCAAATGCGATCAGCAGGTTCTTCTCTGTTTGTGTGCCCTTGATAGTCTGCGCCATATCCAACTCCTGATATTTTCAATCTAAGGAAACTCTGAGTTACTCCACACCATAACGCTGTTGGTAGTCCTTAATATGCTTTAGCAGTGAGGCGTCCTGTGACTCCCCGGCAACACTTTCAATAATCTGCGCCAGAGTGATGATTGGCACCACTTCGAGACCAAAGGCCTGCTGCAATTCCATAATAGCCGAGCTCTTAGCCTTGCCACGTTCCTGACGATCTAGCGCAATGGCTACCCCTGCTGACTTTGCCCCAGCGCCACTGATCAACTCGACCGACTCACGCACCGAAGTACCGGCGGATACCACGTCATCCACGATCACCACCCTGCCTGCCAGCGGCGCTCCCACCAAGGAACCACCCTCACCGTGGTCCTTGGTCTCCTTGCGATTAAAGGCATAAGGGAGGTCGCGACCATATTCCTGTGCATAGGCAATGGCCACGGCGCACACCAGCGGGATGCCCTTGTAGGCTGGCCCATAGAGCATGTCGAATTCCAGCCCAGAGTGATGCAGGGCAGCGGCATAATAGCGGCCGAGACGGGCCAGACTGTCACCGCTATTGAAAGCGCCGCTATTGAAAAAATAAGGGCTTAAGCGACCCGATTTAAGCTGAAACTCGCCGAAGCGCAGCACCCCTTTGGCGCGGGCAAAAGCGATAAATTCTTGTTGATAATCCTGCACGGTTAAAGACCCATCTGGTAATTTGAAACGCTACCCTACCGCAGGGCCACGATAGAACAAAGGAGCAGCCGCTCTCAGGTATGCTACGCGCTCTTTTTCATACTTGGTACAAGCTAATGCGCATCATCAGCGTTAACGTCAATGGTATCCGCGCCGCCGCCCGCAAGGGCTTCTTTCCCTGGCTAGAAAAGCAGGATGCTGATGTCATTTGCCTGCAGGAGGTGCGCGCCCTGGAAGAGCAGCTGACGGATCCGCAATTTTATCCCACGGGATATCAGTGTCATTACTATGCGGCTGAAAAGAAAGGTTATTCCGGTGTAGCGCTCTATACCCGTCTACAGCCAGATGAGGTCATTCGCGGCCTGGGCTGGCCTGATATAGATATTGAGGGACGCTATATTGAGGCCCGTTTTGGCCAACTAAGCGTGATCTCAGTCTATCTGCCCTCAGGCTCCTCCAAAGAGGAGCGCCAGACTATCAAGTACCGTTTCCTCGACCGCTTCTTGCCTTTTCTGCAGGCACTGCGTGATGAGGGGCGCCAACTCGTCGTCTGTGGTGACTGGAACATCGCGCACAAGAAAATAGACATCAAGAACTGGCGTGGCAATCAGAAAAACTCTGGCTTCCTGCCCGAGGAACGGGCGTGGATGGATAAACTATTCGATGAAGCGGGTTTCGTCGATGCCTTCCGGGTGGTGAATCAGCAGGCCGATGAATATACCTGGTGGTCAAACCGCGGCCAGGCTTGGGCCAACAACACCGGCTGGCGTATCGATTATCAGGTGACTACCGCTGAGCTGGGAGCACGGGTATCTGGCTCCGCCATCTACCGGGAGGAACGCTTTTCCGATCACGCGCCGCTCACCATCGACTACGACTATCCACTGCCGTAGTTACCCGTTACAACGGCTTCGTAGGGCGGGCCGTGCCCGCCGCATACCATGACTCCTGTTGAACGGCGGACACGGTCCGCCCTACTAATCAATAAAATCACCCGCTGGGTCCCCGCTTGTGCGAGGATGACGGGAGAGTAAATCTAGCCTACAGACTGCCCGCGGCGCAGGTGGTAGATAGCCATACCGCCGAGCAAATTTGGTAGCAAACGCATTCCCAGGCTTTCCCGATGTTTAAGATCGACCACCGCCCGTTTTAATAGCTCGATCCCGTGCGCCTCGCGTAAACGCTCGAAATCCTTGAGCGTACAAAGGCGGATATTGGCGGTGTTGTACCACTTGCCTGGAAGCACCGGGGTGATAGGCATTTGCCCCCACAAGGCCAACTGCAGGCGCAGGCTCCAGTGGCCAAAGTTGGGAAAGGTAACGATGCCCTCGCGGCCCACCCGCAACATTTCCTCCAGCAACCGCTCCGGTCGATGCACCGACTGCAGGGTCTGGGTCATGATGACAAAATCAAAGGAATCGGTGCCAAAGTCCGCCAGCCCAGCATCCAGATCCGCCTGGATGACGTTAATGCCAGCGCGCACACAGCGACTCACATTGGCATCGTCAATTTCCAAGCCATAACCCGATACCTGACGATGGTCGCGCAAATAGGCAAGAAAAGTGCCATCACCACAACCGAGATCCAGCACCCGACTACCCGGGGTGATCCACTCTTGAATTAGCGCCAGATCGGTACGCAATGTACTCATGCGTCATCCCCATCCAACGAAATCGCATCCATATAGCTCTTAAACACATCCAGGTAATAGGGAATGGGCATGAGAAAGGCATCGTGACCCTGGTCCGCCTCTACCTCGGCATAGCTGACCTGACGGCGAGCCGCTACCAACGCCTTGACGATTTCCCGTGAACGTTCTGGAGAGAAGCGCCAGTCGCTGGTAAAGGAAAGCACAAAGAAATCCGCCTTTGCCTTTTCCAATGCGCTGCTGAGGTCGTGATCATAATCAGCGGCCGGATCGAAATAATCCAGTGCCTTGGTCATCAATAGATAGGTGTTGGCATCGAAGCGATCCACGAAGGCCGCGCCCTGGTGGCGCAGATAGCTTTCCACCTGGAAATCCACATCAAAACCGTACTGAAAGGATTCCTCACGACGCTCACGACCAAACTTTTGGTGCATGGCATCATCGGAAAGATAGGTGATATGACCGAGCATGCGCGCTAGAGTCAGCCCACGGCGAGGTACTACCCCGTGGGCATAATAATGACCGTCGTGAAATTCCGGATCGGTGCGGATAGCCTGGCGAGCGACCTCATTGAAGGCGATATTCTGTGCCGACAGCCGAGGTGCTGCGGCAATGACGATGGCGTGGCGAATTTGATTCGGAAAATCGATGGCCCACTGCATTGCCTGCATGCCGCCGAGACTACCGCCAGCCACTGCCGCCCAACATTCAATCCCTAAAGCCTGCCCCAGGCGCTCCTGACTGCGTACCCAGTCGCGCACGGTCACAATAGGGAAGTCAGGCCCATAAGGTTCGCCGCTGTCGGGGTTGATGCTAGCGGGGCCCGTAGAGCCGTTACAACCACCGAGATTATTCAACGCCACCACAAAAAAACGGTTGGTATCGATGGCCTTGCCCGGACCAATACACGTCTCCCACCAACCCGGCTTGCGATCATCGGTGCTGTGGTAGCCGGCAACATGGTGATCACCGCTCAGGGCATGGCAAATAAGTATCGCATTCGAGTGCGCGGCATTGAGTTCGCCATAGGTCTCATAGACCAGTTCATAGTTAGACAGACTACGGCCGCAATCCAGCGGTAAAGGCTGATCAAAATGCTGGCTCAACGGAATGACCAGACCGACAGAATCAGTGGGAATAGTTATGGGCATGAGGCTTCCAGCCAAGAGGGAATCACTCGGGGCTGATCCACAGCGATTGCTTTGGTCCGCCCACGCTCCCCGCGTAATAAGCGCACGCGTGTTTTGGGCAAACGAAACTCCCGCGCCAAAAAACGCAGCAACTGACGGTTGGCCTCACCCTCAACGGGCGGGGCGGCCAACCGAATCTTCAACAATTCCCCCAATGGACCCACCACCTCGCTGCGACTGGCCCGTGGCTGTACGCGTATGGCCAGCAGCAAGGTCTTGCCCTCCCAGCGATACCAGGATGCACTCACAGCAAGCTACGCCCCAGATCCATGAGTGGGGCAATCAATAGCATATTGGCAAGCTGTAAACCGATAAGCACCGCGATGGGGGAAAGATCCAGCCCCGACATGGGTGGAAGCAGGCGGCGGGCACGCCCAAGCAACGGTTCGGTAAGACGATGGATAAGCTGAGTCACGGGATTATAGGCCCCCGGATTG
The DNA here is from genome assembly GCA_021773645.1 of Gammaproteobacteria bacterium. Taxonomy (GTDB): domain Bacteria; phylum Pseudomonadota; class Gammaproteobacteria; order HK1; family HK1; genus JAJFJV01. The sequence continues at coordinate 25,551 of JAJFJU010000018.1, read as the reverse complement.
ACCCAGCTGAGCACCACTTGCACCAGGATCGCCACCAGAAAAACGTGCAGTAGTAACGACATCAAATGCGCGATGGCTAGCACCAGTAGACCCGGTAAACGGGGGCCATGCCCAAGGATCATAAAGCTAAGCCATAATTCAGCGATCTTGAGCCCCAGCATCAATAACAGCGGCGCCAGATCGAGAGCAGCGACCCGGGGAACAACGCGCTGCAGTGGGCGCAACACCGGCTCGGTCGCGCGATAGATAAACTGGGACACCGGATTATAAAAATCTGCCCGCAGCCACTGCAGCACAAAGCGCAGCATCAGCAGCAGGATATAAATGCCAAACAGGGTGCTGATAAGAAAGGTGGCGGCGTTGCCCACATAGGATGCGCCGCCCATCACGCTGCTCCCAACACGTCGCCCAACTCCACCGAACGGTCACGGGCAGCCTTCAATGCACGCGCCACGATAGCCCCGAAGTCATCTTGTGCCAGCGATTTCAAAGCTCGTTCAGTGGTGCCCTTTGGAGAGGTCACGCGCTCGCGCAACTGGGTCGGGGTTGCCTCACCACTCTGGGCCATGGCCGCCGCACCCATTGCCGTCTGCAGGGTAAGTTGCAGGGCTGTCTGGGGGCTAAGCCCCAACTCCGTGCCGGCCTCGGCCATCGCTTCCATAAACAGGAAAAAATAGGCGGGACCGCTGCCAGACAGCGCGGTCACCGCATCTAACTCGGCCTCGTTTTCCACCCACAGGGCCAGCCCAACGGCCTGGAGAATCTCCAGTGCGGCTGTGCGCTGCTCGGCATTCACGTAGGAATTGGCGTACAGCGCACTGGCTCCCTTACCCAGCATCGCTGGGGTATTGGGCATGCTGCGCACAATGGCGGCGTCGTAGCCTAGCCAGCGCCGAATATCGGGTTCGCGCACCCCTGCGGCAACGGAAATGACCAAAGGTTGAGACTCACGGATGACATCGGCCAAATCGGACAGCGTCTGTGCTAACCCCTGGGGTTTGACTGCGAGCACTAGAATATCTGCTGCCGCGACCGCTGGCGCCGCTTCGGCAAGTGCCTGCACCTCATAGCGAGCATGCAGATCAGCCCGTTTCTCTGCATTCCGGTCCACCACCCGAATGGCCGCTGCCGGCCAACCATGGGCCACCAGACCACCCAGCAGCGCCGCCGCCATATTGCCGCCGCCTATAAAGCTAATCTGTAATTGGCTCATCGTTCCCCAGGTGATATGTGCATCAAAACGGCGGTCATTATCGGCCATTCAATCCATGGCGGGAAGCATTGCCCTTTAGCCTACAGGCGGCCGTTTGCCAAAAATGGCCTGCCCCACCCGCACCACAGTCGCCCCCTCCGCCACTGCGGCCTCCAGATCACCGCTCATGCCCATGGACAGGGTGTCGAGTGGCAGCCCTTGGGTATTTAAATCTTCCAGGGCCTTCCGTAATAACCGAAATTGAGCGCGTTGAATCTCCGGATCGGCACTCATTTTTGGAATCCCCATCAAACCTCGCAGTTTTAACCCCGGTAAGTCGATGATCTGTCCCACCAGCCTCTCCAATTCCTTGAGGGCCACCCCAGATTTACTCGCCTCACCACTGATGTTTAGCTCTATGCAGATATTCAAGGGTGCCAAGCCAGCATCGATACGCTGGGCACTCAGACGCTGGGCAATCTTCTTCCGCTCAACGCTATGCACCCAACTAAAATGCTCAGCGACGGCACGGGTTTTGTTGGATTGCAGCGGGCCAATGAAATGCCATTCCAGCCCAAATTCGGCTAGTGCCTTCAGTTTTGGTAGCGCCTCCTGCACCCGACTCTCGCCAAAGGACTGTTGCCCAAGTAACGCAAGGTCGCGGATTGCCTCGACTGGTTGAGTCTTGCTTACCGCGAGCAAGTTAACGCTACCCGGCTTACGGCCAAAACGCTGCTCCGCCCTAGCCAAACGCACCCTGACCGCTTGCCATGAATCTGCAATACTATTCATCTGTTGTTATCCAGCGACTACACTAAAGCCGTATCACTGTCCGGGCGGCCAAAATGGAATAAATGGCGCCCGCCCAGGTTGGCTTGGGTATTGAATTATAGAAGGGGGTTAGCGGAATGGATATTGGTGAACTGCTCGCATTTGGGGTGAAAAACGGTTGCTCGGATCTCCATCTCTCGGCAGGGCTGCCGCCGATGATCCGGGTCGATGGCGATGTCCGCCGGATCAACCTGCCGGCGCTGGATCATAAGACCGTGCACGATCTCGTCTATGACATCATGAACGATAAACAGCGCAAGGATTACGAGGAATTTCTCGAAACCGATTTCAGTTTCGAGATCCCGGGCCTGGCGCGCTTTCGGGTTAACGCCTTCAATCATCAGCGCGGTTCCGGTGCGGTATTCCGTACCATCCCTTCTGACATCCTCAGCCTTGACGATCTCAAATGCCCGGCAATTTTTAAGGAAATCTCTGACTATCCTCGCGGCGTGGTACTGGTCACCGGACCCACGGGCTCGGGCAAATCCACCACCCTGGCGGCCATGGTTGATCACAAGAATAAAACAGAATACGGCCATATTCTCACCGTTGAAGATCCCATCGAGTTCGTCCACACCAGCAACAAATGCCTGATAAACCAGCGCGAGGTGCATCGCGATACCCTGGGCTTTAACGAGGCCCTGCGTTCAGCACTGCGCGAGGACCCCGATGTCATCTTGGTAGGTGAGTTGCGGGATTTGGAGACCATCCGCCTGGCGCTCTCTGCTGCGGAAACCGGCCATCTGGTGTTTGGTACCCTGCATACCAGCTCTGCGGCCAAGACCATCGATCGTATCGTTGATGTCTTTCCCGCAGCGGAAAAGGACATGATCCGCGCCATGCTATCAGAATCGCTACGCGCGGTTATCTCCCAGACTTTGCTGAAGAAAAACGGCGGTGGCCGGGTAGCGGCCCACGAGATTATGATCGGCACACCGGCTATTCGGAATCTTATCCGTGAGTCCAAGATTGCGCAGATGTATTCGGCTATCCAGACTGGACAGGCCCACGGCATGAAGACCTTGGATCAGGATTTGCAGCGGCTGGTGAATGAAAATCAGGTATCGCGTAAAGAGGCCGCCTCGAAGGCTGCCAATAAGGATTCCATTCAGTAGCCAGCGATATTTCCCGGAGGGGAACCATGGAACGAGAACAAGCAATCAAATTCATGCTGGATCTTCTTAAGTTGATGATTAAGAAGGATGGCTCGGATCTTTTTATTACCGCTGGTTTTCCACCGGCCATTAAGGTGGATGGGCAAGTCACCGCGGTCTCCAAACAGGCGCTGAGTGCCGAAAACGCCCAAGCCCTGACTTACGCGATCATGAACGACCGCCAGCTCAAGGAGTTTGATGCCACCAAGGAGTGTAATTTTGCGGTGGCACCGCCCGGAGTCGGGCGCTTTCGCTGTAACGCCTTTATTCAACAGGGCTGCGCGGGGCTAGTGATGCGCACCATTACCACTGACATTCCTAATATCGACCAGTTGGGACTACCCGAGGTACTAAAAGATGTGGTCATGGCCAAGAACGGCCTGGTGATCATGGTCGGTGGTACCGGTTCCGGTAAATCCACCAGCCTTGCGGCCATGGTCGATTACCGCAATGAGCATTCCAAAGGCCACATCATCACCATTGAGGATCCCATCGAGTACGTCCATCCCCATAAGGGCTGCATCATCATGCAACGCGAGGTCGGGGTGGATACCGAGGATTGGGGAATTGCCCTCAAGAACACCCTGCGCCAAGCCCCGGACGTGATCCTGCTGGGTGAGATCCGGGATCGAGAAACCATGGGCTTTGGCATCCAGTTTGCCGAAACCGGCCATCTGGCACTCGCCACCCTGCACGCCAACAATGCCAATCAGGCGCTGGATCGGGTTATCAACTTTTTCCCGGAGGAGCGCAAACAACAGCTGCTGATGGATCTGTCGGCCAATCTGCGTTGTATCATTTCCCAGCGCCTGCTTAAAACCAAAGATGGCAAGGGCCGCGTCGCAGCCATTGAGATTCTACTCAACTCACCGCTGATCAAGGATCTCATCCTCAAAGGCGATCTGCATGAGATCAAGCCCATCATGCAGAAATCTAATGAGCTAGGAATGAAGACCTTTGACCAAGCCCTCTTCGATCTCTACGAGGAAGACAAGATCAGCTTTGATGACGCCATGCGCAATGCCGACTCAATGAATGAGCTACGACTACGGATCAAGCTCGAAGGCAAGGCAGCCAAGAACAAAGGTGCGCTGGATGGCCTTGAACATCTTTCTATGGAAGAGAGTGACGACGATCAATCTGGCGGCATGATGGGCTGAAACGAATTAACCTGATTTTGCTTCCCGCTATCAAACACTGACTGGAACACGCGATGGATATCACGCCCTATCTCAAATTGATGCAGGATAAGAAAGCCTCGGATCTATTTTTCACCGCGGGCGCTGCGGTGAAGATCAAGCTTGAAGGCACTCTCACTTCGGTGGGCAAGAGCCAACTCACCGGAGAACTGGTAAAAGCTGCGGCCTATGGGATCATGAACGAGGCCCAGATTGCCGCCTTTGAGCAAGATTTGGAGAGTGATTTTGCCATTGCTCTTGAAGATGGCAGTGCCCGCTTTCGGGTCAATGTGTTTCGCCAGCGTGGCGATGTAGCCATGGTGCTGCGTCTGATTCCCTCCAAAATCCCCAGCATTGAGGAGCTGGGTCTGCCGCTTATCCTTAAGGATTTGATTGCCCGAAAGCGAGGGCTAATTCTCATGGTGGGTGCCACTGGCTCGGGTAAATCCACCACCCTGGCGGCCATGATCAATCATCGCAATAGCACTATGGCAGGGCACATTCTCACTATTGAAGACCCTATTGAGTTCTATCACCCCAACCAGAAATCCATCCTCAATCAACGTGAAGTGGGGGTCGATACGGTGAGCTACGAGAAGGCCTTGAAATCTTCCCTGCGTGAGGCCCCTGATGTCATTCTCATTGGTGAAATCCGAGGCCGGGAGACCATGGAAGCGGCACTGGAGCTTTGCAATACCGGCCACCTAGCGCTCTCGACCCTGCACGCGAATAATGCCAATCAGACCATGGAACGGGTCATTAACATGTTTCCACAGACCCTGCACCGTCAGCTATTCATGGACCTCTCGCTCAATCTCTGCGCGGTGATCTCCCAACGCCTAGTGAAGGATGTGCACGGCAAGCGCTGCGCTGCCATCGAGGTGCTCATCAATACCCCGCACATTTCGGAGCTCATCCTCAAAGGGGAAATTGATGCCATCAAGGAGGCCATGGAGGCCAGCGGAACCCCGGGCATGCAGACCTTCGATGCCGCACTCCATGAGCTCTACAAGGAGGGACGAATTAACTTGGAAGAGGCCCTGTCCAATGCCGATTCCCGCACCAATCTGGAAGCCAAGATTAATTTCGGCTAGACCATACGCTGGCTCGTCTCCAGCCGTTCCCGGCGGACTGGCGGCAGGCTCCTAGCTAGCGATTAGGGCGGGAAGGGCGTTTGTGTCTGGGGGAAACTTCAGTACGACCGCCAGGTTGCCGGGTCCCACCCTGATGCCGCCCGGGCACATGGGCACGCCCCGTTCCCTGGCGCTTGCGGATAAAACGGCGGCGCTCATTCAGACTCATGTTCTGCCATTTTTTCCGTAGCTGCTGGCGACGCGCGGGCGGCATCTGCTGAAAACGGCGATGGGCTCGGCGAATCTGTTTTTGCTCCTCCGCCGGTAACTTTCGAAAGCGTTGGTAACGCGCCCGCAAGCGTTGACGCTCTGCTGGCGGCAAACCCTGCCAATGTTTGAAACGTTGCCTCACCCGACGTTGCTCTCCGGCGCTCATACCGGCCCAGCGCCGCGAACCCTTTTGTAGATTGAGCCGACGCTCTGCTGATAATGTTGACCAACGCGACTGGAAGGGCTCCAGTACATGCTGCTCTTCGGCGCTTAATTGTTGCCACTCCAGTCCTTTCGCAGCAGCACTCGCCATGGGTACTAACAGGAAGGCAAGCAGTGCCACTAACACTATTTGGCTAGCGCGCTTCATCTGACTTCCTGGTGGGTGTGTCGGAATTTGGACTCTCTGTTTCCACAAGCAATGACGGATCCACCCAGGCCCCGTCCGCAGCTTCAAAACCACCAAGAAATTCCAGCAGGGCCATATCTGGCTTGTCTCCAGCCGCGGTTTCCGCCGCCTCCGCATTAGGCACCAGCAGGCACATCAGCATCAGACTCCACCGCGGGAAGCCATTGATAGAAATCAATATTCTCATAGAGGTCCAGTTTGTCTGTTGCCGCCAACAATTCCATATCTGCCAGCGATAAGGGCATATCGACAACCGGCTGCCAAAGTGCAAATACCAATGACAGCAACAATATAGAACCCATGGCACCAGCCGGTAAAAACCAAGTCCCCGACAGCGGCGACCCCACTGCTGTCGCCCGTAGCGCCTCCCGCCGCATTCCGCGTAAACGCTGCAAGCTCAGCGGGTCTAAGCTATCCACACGCTCATTGAGAGTGGCGCGTGCCCGGCTGAGGAACTGCTGCTCGTCATGACTCATGGCGCATAGCCCTCCAATGAGGTTCTCAGCTTGTGGATGGCACGGTGATAATGGGTTTTTACACTGCCCTCGGAGCAGGCCATCGCTCGCGCCGCCTCGGCCACGCTCAGGCCTTCCCACACCCGCAGTAAAAAGCACTGTTGCTGGCGTAACGGTAATGCACGCAAGGCCACCTCCAACTCATCCACCATGGCCACATGCTCCAGCTGGCGCTCAATCCCCGGCCCTGGGTCCGGCTGCCTGGCAATAGGGTCTTCTGCCTCATCCAGCCCATCGCCCTTGAACCATACCTGCCAGCGATTACGCACCCGGGATCGCCGGTACCAATCGCGGATTCGGCTTTGCAGAATGACGTGAAACAACGCCCCCCACTCCAATTCCGGCCGGTCGCCGTAGCGAGTACAGAGCTTCAGCATGCTGTCCTGAACAATGTCGAGCGCCTCTTCGCGGTTGCCAGTGGCAATATCCGCCATCCGCAGCGCACGCCGTTCGACGCCTGCGAGAAACCGATCGAGGGCCAGGGTGGAATCCGCTATTGCCGCTCTCCTCTTTCATCCGCGCCTTCCCGCATAAATCTATATGTTCAGACTCTATAATAGGAAACGCAGTAAGTATTCAGCGGTTGACAGCCTTCTAGGAGTCTGTCGAGTTTAGGACTACCCTACTGCGAAAAATCTGTCTCAAAATAGCTTTCCCTCGCTACGGACGCCTAAATCCGACAGGCTCCTAAGTTTTCTCGCGCAGGCGGGCGACTGTAGTCTCGATCCAACTCTCGGCAAGGGCATTGATTTGGGCCGCACTCCGACCCTTGCTCTCAATTACCGGGCCTACCACCAAGCGAATGGTTCCGGGCCACTTGAGAAAGCTCCGGCGTGGCCAGTAGTCGCCTGCATTATGGGCCACTGGCACCACCGGGTAGCTGGTCTCCTCAGCCAGTGCTGCACCACCACGCCTATAACGCCGATATTCCCCCGGAGCCACCCGCGTGCCCTCGGGGAAAATGACTACCCAGCAACCGGCCTCAAGGCGCTGCCGACCCTGCTCCTTGAGCTGGAGCAGGGCACGCCGGGCATTGGAACGATTAATAGCAATGGGTTTTAGCATGGCGATGGCCCAACCGAAGAAGGGCAGCCAGAGTATTTCGCGTTTGAGCACCCACACTTGCGGGTTGAACACCTTCTGCAGGGCCAGCGTCTCCCAGGCGGACTCATGGCGGGAGAAAACGATGGTCGGCTGCGACGGCACATGCTCCAGGCCTTCTATTTCGCAGCGCAGACCACAGCTCTTTTCCAACCACCAGAGATTAAAATGGGTCCACAGAGTGATGCAGCGATAGCGGGTACGGTAGGGAAAGGGAAGGGTCAACAATCCGAGGATCGCAACCAGCATCGTAGATACGACCTGACCCAAGGCAAACAGCGTCGAACGCAGCATCACCACGCCGCGTTTGTGCACTATGGTGCTGCCTCCGCTGTACTCAGCTTGGCAATAAGAGAATCGACAAAGCTCGGCAAACCATCGAACACCTTGACCCCTTCCAGGTGCTCCTGACTCAATTCACGCCCGCCGTTGGAATGCAGATAGACCGGTTGTGCTCCCGCAGCCCGTGCCGCCTGGATATCCCCGAGATAACAGCCCACCATGGGTACCCCTTCGACACTCGTCCGCAGCCGGCTACTGATCTGATGGAGCAAGCCAGGACGTGGCTTGCGGCAATCGCAGCGCTCTTTTTCATCGTGGGGGCAAAAGAAAAAGGCGTCGATATGACCACCCTTCTCCGCCAACTGTCGATATAGTTTGGCGTGGATGCGATTCAGATCCTCGATGTCGAACCCTGGCCGCGCTAGTCGTGGCTGGTTGGTGGCTACCACCACCCGAAAGCCCGCGTGATTCATTCGCGCAATGGCATCCAGGGAACCGGGCAAGGCCTCCCATTGCTCTGGCGTACGTGGGCGTATGCCCCGGCGGCTAATCACACCATCCCGTCCCAGTATCACCAAATGCATGCGCGTAGCCCTCGTACTTGCTAGCAGCCTGCTAGAATTGCAGGCGAGATATATCTGCCGTCTGCAGGAAAAGCCCGTGGATATTATTCAGCATGGTCAATCGATTTTGCTGGACCGCAGGATTCTCCGCCATCACCTGGACGTGATCAAAAAAGTCATCTACCGCCTCCCGCAGGCCAGCGAGACGCGTCAGCGCACCGCTGTAATCACCGGATTGCAGCAGCTTTTTCACCTGTGGCGTAAGCCCCGCCAATTTGGCTGCAAGATTCCACTCTGCATCCTCGCCAAACAGGGCATCATCCACCTGTTCTGCCCGCTCTCCCTCGGCTTTCTTGAGTATATTGCCAATGCGCTTGTTCGCCGCCGACAGGGCCTCGCCCTCCGGTAACTTACGGAAGGCCTCCACGGCCTGTACCCGGCGAGCAAAATCATAGGGCCGCTCGGGGTGGCGGGCCTGCACCGCCTCAAAGACATCGGGCAGAATGCCGCGATCCAGAAAATAGGCCCGCAGCCGATCGTTCATAAAGGCGAAGATGGGCTCGACCACCGTACGATCAATGTCCTCTGGATATTCCGCGACCGCCGCATCCAGCAGCTTTGGCAGATCAAGATTGAGTTTTGCCTCAATCATGATGCGCAGCACCCCCAGCGCCGCCCGGCGCAGGGCAAAGGGGTCCTTGGCACCGCTGGGTACCTGACCGATACCAAAGATGCCTACCAGGGTATCGAGCTTGTCGGCCATGGCCACCGCCTGGCTGGTGGTGCTAACCGGTACCGGGGCACCGGCAAAACGCGGTGCATAGGACTCCTCAAGCGCCAATACAACTGCCTTCGGCTCACCGCCCGCGATGGCGTAATAACGCCCCATGGTGCCCTGCAATTCAGGGAATTCACCCACCATCTCAGTTAGCAGATCACATTTACACAAGCGGCCGGCGCGCTTCGCCAGCTCCACTGCCTCCGGGGTTTCGCCCATGGCGATGGCAATGTGAGCGGCAAGGCGTGAGACGCGCCGAGATTTCTCGAACAAGGATCCCAAATCCTTCTGGAACACCACATTCTTAAGCCCCTCCAGGCGCTCTTCCAGGGAGTGTTTGAGGTCATTATGGTAAAAAAATTGGGCATCGCTCAAACGCGGGCGGATAACCCGTTCATTACCGGAGCGGACCGCTTCAGGGTTGCTGCTCTCAATGTTGCTGATGGTAATGAAATGAGCCTGTAGCTTGCCGCTCTCATCGGCCACCGGAAAATACTTCTGATTGCCCTGCATGGTGGCAATAAGCGCCGGATCCGGCAGCTCCAGATATTCCTCATCAAAACTGCCACTGACCGCCACCGGCCATTCCACCAGGGCGGTGACCTCATCGAGCAAGGCATCATTGATGATGGCTGTGCCTCCGAGCTCTACTGCGGCTGCCTCGGCCTGCTTGCGCACCATGGAACGGCGGGTATCAAAGTCCACCACTACATAGGCGCTGCCATAGAGCTGCAGGGCATAGGCTGAAGGTTGCTCCAGGGAGATGGCACTAGGTGCGTGGAAGCGATGACCGTAAGTCTGTCGACCTGCACTGACGCCCAAAATTTCGGTATCAATGACGGTTTCTCCATAGAGCAAAACCACCCAATGCACTGGGCGTACAAACTCTATATCGCTAGATCCCCAACGCATGCGCTTGGGAATCGGCAAATTGGCCAGTGCTTTTTCTACGATGCCTGGAACCAGTGAGGTGGTGGTCTGTCCCACCTCAGTGCTGCGAAAAATCAGCCAGCACCCCTGCTCGGTCTCCTGGCGCTCCAGTTGATCCACCTCCACTCCACAAGAGGCGGCAAAACCACTGGCAGCGCGAGTGGGCTCGCCCTGTTCATCAAAGGCCACCTTCACAGCGGGACCACGCCGCTCTGACTGGCGCTCGGGCTGACCGGCAACCAGGTCCGAAACCAACACCGCCAAGCGGCGTGGTGTAGCGTAAGGCACCACATCGGCATGCTTCAACCCGGCCTGCTTCAAACCCTCCTGTACACCACGGGTAAAGGCCTGGGAAAGACCGCGCAAGGCCTTGGGCGGCAATTCCTCGGTGCCAATCTCTATCAGCAGATCTGCTATATCGCTCATGCTGCCCCCTCTTCAAGCATGGCTACAGCATCCGCCAGCATGGGGAAGTTTAGCGCCTCCCGACGGGCGTAATAAGCCTTGGCCACCGCACGTGAGAGAGTGCGCACACGCAGGATATAGCGCTGGCGCTCGGTCACCGAAATGGCCTGACGGGCATCCAGCAAATTAAAAGTATGGGAGGCCTTGAGCACCATCTCATAGGCTGGGAGCGGAAGATCCAACTCGATCAGCCGTGTACTCTCGGCCTCACAGCTATCGAACCAGCCGAACAAGGCCTCCACATCGGCGTGCTCAAAATTGTAGGCTGACATCTCCGCCTCGTTTTGCAGAAAAATATCACCATAAGTAACCCGCCCAAGTGGCCCATCGGTCCAGGTGAGGTCAAACAGGCTGTCCACCTCCTGGAGATACATGGCGATACGCTCCAGCCCATAGGTGATCTCGGCGGTGACCGGTCGACATTCGAGCCCGCCCACCTGCTGAAAATAAGTGAACTGGGTAATCTCCATGCCGTTCAACCAAATCTCCCAACCCAGGCCCCAGGCCCCAAGCGTCGGTGACTCCCAGTTATCTTCCACAAAGCGAATATCGTGCTCCAGCGGATCGATGCCGAGGACTTGCAGTGATTCCAGATAGAGCTCTTGAATATTCAGCGGCGAGGGTTTAATCACTACCTGATACTGGTAATAGTGCTGCAGACGATTGGGGTTCTCACCATAGCGCCCATCAGTGGGTCGGCGCGAGGGTTGCACATAGGCCGCGGACCAAGGCTCTGGCCCAATGGCACGCAGAAAAGTAGCCGGATGGAAGGTGCCTGCACCCACCTCCATATCGAGGGGCTGCTGCAGGGCGCAACCTTGCTTTGCCCAAAAATCTTGCAGCGCCAGAATCAGTCCCTGAAAAGTGGACAGATCAAAGGCCGAAGCGGACTCACTATTTGCTGACAATGTGAAATACCGTATAGCTGAAAAAAGGAGGGCGCCAAGCGCCAAATAAACGTGCGGAATTATAGCTCGTGGAATGGGTGAATGGCATCCCGGAGCAGCGCTTACATATTGGGATAACTTGGCCCGCTGCCGCCCTCCGGCGGTATCCAGCGGATATTTTGCCCCGGGTCCTTGATGTCGCAGCTTTTGCAGTGCAGGCAGTTCTGGGCGTTTATCTGTAAACGCTGGGCACCGGTCTCGCCATCTTCCACGAATTCATAGACCCCCGCGGGGCAATAACGTGCTTCCGGTCCGGCGTAATCAGAGAGATTTACCTTTAGGGCCCGCTCTGGATCATCCAGCTGCAGATGCACCGGCTGATCCTCATCGTGACCAATGTTGGCTAATGACAGGGAAGTGCTGCGATCAAAGGTCAGCACTCCGTCAGGCTTGGGGTAGGTGATGGGCTGACACTGCTCCGCCTTCTTGATGTGCGTATGATCGGCTTGGTGATGCAGGGTCCAGGGTGCACGACCACGTAGAAAATAGGTGTCGATGGCGGCGTAGGCCAGACCGCCATATAGTCCCCAGCGAAAGGCGGGGCGAATGTTGCGCGCCCGGTAGAGTTCTTCTCCAAGCCAGCTCGCATGCAGTTTTGTTGCATAGTGCTCAGCCCCATCAGTCGCAATGGCCTCGGCCGCGAGCATGCCGGATTTCATCGCGCAGTGAATTCCCTTGATGCGCGGCACGTTGAGAAAGCCAGCGGTGTCACCAATGAGCAATCCGCCGGGAAAGCTGAGTCTTGGAATAGCCTGATAACCTCCTTCGCTAAGCGCACGGGCGCCGTAGGCCACCGGACGCGCTCCAGTAAATACACCGCGAATGGCCGGATGGGTCTTGAAGCGCTGGAATTCCTCGAAGGGGCTCATATAGGGATTCTGGTAATCGAGACCCACAACGAAACCCACCGCCACCTGATGGCCCTCTAGGTGGTAGAGAAAGCCGCCGCCATAGGTCTTACGATCTAGCGGCCAACCCACGCTATGTATTACCTGTCCGGGTTGGTTCAGGGCGGGATCAATATCCCACAGTTCCTTGATGCCGAGACCATAGATCTGTGGATCGCATTCATCCTGCAGCTTGTGGCGCTCTAGCAACTCGCGAGTCAGGGAGCCGCGACAGCCCTCGGCAAACAGCGTGTGGCGGGCACGCAGCTCGATCCCCTGCTGGTAATTGGGCTTGGGAGAGGAATCCTGAGCGATTCCCATATCACCGGTGGCCACACCAACCACTTCGCCCTGGTCACCATAGAGCACCTCGCTGGCGGCAAAACCGGGAAAGATCTCCACCCCCAACGCCTCGGCCTGCTCGGCCAACCATCGGCACAGATTGCCCAGGCTGATGACATAAGTGCCAGCACTATGCATCTGCGGAGGCACCGGCAAGGAAAAGAACCCCTGCTTACGGAGAAATAAAAAGCGCTCCTGTTGTACCGCGGTGCTAACCGGAGCACCGGATGATTGCCAGTCGGGCAGTAACTCATCCAGCGCTTTTGGATCGAGCACTGCGCCAGACAGAATGTGAGCGCCCACTTCAGAGCCTTTTTCCAGCACACACACGCTAATATCCTGCCCAGTCTGATCGGCTAGCTGGCGCAGGCGGATGGCCGCGGCCAAGCCGGCGGGACCCGCACCCACGATGACCACATCAAACTCCATACTCTCCCGCGCCATCGTTTCCGTCCTCCTCCGCACTACATTGATGGCAAGTATAGACTGCGACCATCGCCAGGCGTTGCGGGCTTGAACCCTCATCACTAAGCTTGGGTCCTATAGAAAAAGCGTTGGAGTAACGGATGAAAATACTGGTTGGGGTCAAGCGGGTCATCGACTATGAGGTGAAAATCCGCGTCAAAACGGATGAAACCGGCGTCGAGACCAGCAACGTCAAGATGTCGATGAATCCCTTTGACGAGATTGCGGTGGAGGAGGCCATACGCCTGAAAGAGGCCGGAGGTGCCGATGAGATAATCGTGGTCTCCATGGGTGAGGCCAAGTGCCAGGAGACCCTGCGTACTGCGTTAGCCATGGGTGCGGATCGGGCCATCCACGTGACTACGGATGCCGAACTGCAGCCCTTGGCGGTGGCCAAGGGCTTCGCTGCTCTGGCCAAGCGAGAGGATGTCAATCTGGTACTGCTCGGCAAACAGGCCATTGATGACGACAATAACCAGAGTGCCCAGATGCTCGCCGGTCTGCTCCATTGGCCCCAGGGCACTTTCGCATCCAAGCTGGAATTCGGTGAAGGTAAGCTCACCATTATCCGCGAGGTGGATGGTGGCTCGGAAACCCTTGAGCTTGATCTGCCGGCGGTGGTTAGTGTCGATCTGCGTCTCAACGAGCCGCGTTATCCCACCCTGCCCAACATCATGAGGGCGAAGAAAAAATCGCTGGAGGCGCTCAGTCCCGAGGATCTCAGCATCGATATCGCGCCTCGTCTTAAGGTGATTAAAGTCACCGCGCCGCCGAAACGAAAAGCCGGCATCAAGCTGGAAACGGCCGCCGAGTTGGTGGATCGGCTCCACAATGAAGCGAAGGTGATCTGATGCGCGCCCTGATACTGGCCGAAACCCGCAACGGCGGCATTGCCCCCGCGGTGCTCAACACCGTCACTGCCGCAGCTGCCTTGGCCGATGAAGTCCACGTGGTAGTAGCCAGTGCCGATGGTAAAGCCGCAGCACAAGCTGCCAGCCAGGTCACTGGCGTTCATAAGGTATTGGTGGCCGAAGCTCCCCATTACGCCCATGCCCTGGCTGAAAATCTTGCCGCCTTGGTGGTGGAGTTGGCAACAGACTACGATTACATCCTCGCCCCGGCGGATACCTACGGTAAAAATATCTTGCCCCGGGCAGCCGCGCTACTTGATGTCGCATTGATTGCTGACATCTGCGACATAGCCTCAGCGGATACCTTTGTGCGGCCCATCTACGCCGGTAACGCTCTAGCCACGGTGCAAAGTAGTGATACCACCAAGCTGTTAACGGTACGCGCCACTGCCTTTGAGGCGGCAGCCGGTGAGGGTGGCAGTGCCGAGATCCTGAGCATCGAGGCTATGCCAGAATTTCCCGGTAGCCGTTTCGTTAGCGAGGAATTTACCCGTTCCGAACGCCCTGAACTTACTGCCGCCCGCATCGTCGTCTCCGGCGGTCGGGGGTTACGCAGTAAAGAGGAATTTGCCCAACTCGATGGTTTGGCAGATTGTCTCAATGCCGCCATCGGCGCCTCGCGCGCAGCGGTGGATGCGGGTTTTGTCCCCAACGATTATCAGGTGGGGCAGACGGGGAAAATTGTTGCCCCGGATCTCTACATCGCCATCGGTATCTCCGGTGCCATCCAACATCTTGCCGGCATGATCGACAGCAAGGTCATCGTCGCCATCAACAAGGATGAGGAAGCGCCGATCTTCGAGGTTGCCGACTACGGCATTGTCGGCGACCTGTTCAAAATTTTGCCCGAGCTGGAAGCAGCGCTGGATAAACTGGAACAGTAAACCCGGTGAAACATTTCGATGTCATTATTTTAGGCGGGGGTGCCGCCGGTCTGATGTGCGCCATTGCTGCGGGACAGCGTGGCCGGCAGGTTCTGGTGCTCGAAGGTTCCAACAAGGTTGGCAAGAAAATCCTCATGTCCGGCGGCGGGCGCTGTAACTTCACCAATTTATATTGCGAGCCTTCCAACTATATTTCTGCCAACCCGCATTTTTGCATCTCTGCACTGAGCCGCTATAGCCAGTGGGACTTCATCGCGCTAGTGGAGAAACATGGCATTGCCTACCACGAGAAAACCCTTGGCCAACTGTTTTGTGATCATTCGTCCAAAGATATTCTCGCTGCGCTAACGGCCGAATGTGAGCAGGCCCATGTGCAGATGCTGACCGATAGTGACATCCGCTCGGTAGCGTATAAACAGGGCTACAGCGTGAGCTGCAAACATGGTGACTACACGGCTGAATCGCTGGTACTGGCAACCGGAGGGCTGTCTATTCCAAAAATGGGGGCGACCGATTTTGGCTATCGGCTGGCGCGACAATTCGGGCTAAAGGTACGCACTACCTGCGCGGGGCTGGTGCCTTTTACCTTTTCCGGTGCCATGGGTGCTTTGATGGCACGGCTCTCCGGGGTTAGCCTGCCCGCCATCCTTGAGATCGGCAACATATCCTTCACGGAAGGTATCCTATTCACCCATCGCGGACTCAGTGGCCCCGCCGCGTTGCAGCTATCCAGTTATTGGCAGCCGGGCAAGGATATTCAGCTCAACCTATTGCCTGCACAGGATGCTCAAGCACTGTTATTAAGGGCCAAGGCCAAGCAATCCAAAGTGGTCTTGCGAACGGTATTATCTGAAACCCTGCCCCGAGCCTTGGTGTTAGAGCTAGAGCCACTTTTCTGGCCAGCCTCGGCAGAAACACCACTGGCTGAAATTTCCGATACCGTCTTGAAGCAAGTGGCAAAACAATTAAACGGCTGGGTATTAAGACCGGCTGGCACCGAGGGTTACCGTACGGCAGAGGTGACGTTGGGCGGTATCGACACCAACGAACTATCCTCAAAAACCATGGAATGCAAAGACCAACCGGGCCTCTATTGCATCGGCGAAGTCGTCGATGTCACCGGACATCTTGGCGGCTTCAATTTCCAGTGGGCCTGGGCCTCGGCCCAGGCTGCGGGGCTAGTGGTATAAAATTCACAAGCAATCAACCCGGTTGATTGGCTCCTTTTATCTCCTCATCCAAACTTCTAATTTGCCCGATGATACCAATCAGCTTTTGACCATTTTTGGTTAGGGCATATTCCGTTCTGGGTGGGACTTCCGCGTAAATTTGCTTGGATAACAAGCCATAGCCAGTGAGTTTGCGTAAGCGCTGGGAAAGCACCTTGGTAGAAATACCTGCTACGTGACGCTCCAGCGCCCCGGGACGCGAAACACCATCGGCTACAGCCTGCAACACCGATACCGACCATTTGCATCCAACCACGTCTTCAAGCTGCCGATAGGCCGGATTGCTTTCTGAGGACATTTTTTTATTTTCCTTAAGTTCCGGCAAGTTACACCAAAAAGTGCGTGGGGAACCAGAAAGTGCCTTCTATACGGCGGTCATCCTGACTCCTAATCTAGCGCCGTGTTTAACAACAAACCAGGAGCAAAAACCATGACCACTAAAGCCATTTTTTACCACGCCGGATGCCCCGTCTGCATTGCTGCAGAGCAAAATGTTGCCGAAGCCTTGGATCCCTCAAGGTACGACGTTGAAATTGTTCACCTTGGCACCGACAACTCGCGTCTGGCTGAAGCAGAAGCCGCCGGGGTGAAATCCGTGCCAGC
This sequence comes from Gammaproteobacteria bacterium, assembly GCA_021773645.1. GTDB lineage: Bacteria > Pseudomonadota > Gammaproteobacteria > HK1 > HK1 > JAJFJV01. The sequence goes on along the minus strand of JAJFJU010000018.1, from coordinate 8,542 downwards.
GCTGGTCATGGATGGCGCCGCCTTTCATATCAACTTTGGAGCGGGTATCGAAGCGTTAAAATAAGTTTTGCATCCCACGCGTAACATCAAAGGGTGCTTGCCCCGGGGTAAGCGCCTTTTTTTAGAAAGCCCTCACAAAATCTCCGGGCTTGCCTCGCCATCCTGAACGTTTTGGAGAAACAAGGACGTAAACTCATCGGCAGGAACAGGTCGGCTGTAGAGATAGCCTTGGGCAATTTCACAGCCCTCTTGTAGCAAAAAGGCGCGCTGCGCCTCGGTCTCCACACCCTCGGCGACCACGCTCAGCCCCAGGCTGTGGCCCAGTGCAATGACCGCACGTGTAATCGCCTCATCATCTCGATCCTCGGGGATATCCCGCACGAAGGACTGATCCACTTTTAGTATGTTGATGGGTAATTTTTTCAGATAGCTAAGGGATGAGTAGCCGGTACCGAAATCATCAATGGCTAGGGTGACCCCGGTCTGGCGCAAACGTTCCAGGGTGGTCACCGCCCACTCGGCCTTACCCATGATGAAGCCCTCGGTGACCTCTAACTCCAACAGACTTGCCGCGCAATCGGTTTCCGTCAACACGGTTTTCAACGTCCCCAGCAGATCCCCTCGCTGCAGTTGCTGGCCGGAGATGTTGACCGCGATACGACCAAAATCGTAACCCGCCTGGTGCCAGGCGTGGGCCTGGGCTGCCGCGGTACGCAATACCCATTCACCAATGGGCAATATCAGGCCGGTATCTTCCGCTAATGGAATGAATCGGGCCGGTGAAACCGCACCGTGCTCTGGATGTTGCCAGCGCAGCAAAGCCTCTAGGCCCACCAGTATGCCACTGGCCATATCCATCTTCGGTTGGTAATAAAGCGCCAACTGCCCCCGCTCGATGGCCAAACGCAGATCCCCGGCCAGGGCCAGGCGCTCATTGGCGTTATGGGTCAGCTCCTGGGTGTAAAACTGATAATTATCACGCCCTTGATCCTTGGCTCGGTACATAGCCGCATCTGCATTACGCATCAGTGTGGCGGCATCTGTCCCATCGCTCGGATACAGGCTGATACCGATGCTGGCGCTGAGATAAAGCGCATGACCGTCCACATGAAAATTTTCCTTAAAGGCAGCATGCAATTTCTCCGCCACCGCTCCGGCATCGTTGGCATGCGTCACGCCTTCCACCAACACCGCAAACTCGTCACCTCCAAGGCGGGCAATCATGTCTTCATTGCGAAGCTGCTCTTTCAGGCGACCAGCCACCTGACACAGCAACTGATCGCCAACGCCATGGCCCAGGCTGTCATTAACATTCTTGAAACCATCCAGATCGAGGAATAACACGGCGACCTGACCATCCACCCGATAGGCGTGGGCTCGAGCCTGATCCAGGCTGGCATTGAATAGCAGACGATTTGGCAGCCGGGTCAGCGCATCGTGGTGAGCCAAAAAATTGAGTTTCTGCTGGGATTGTTTTATCCCAGTGATATCGGACAGGAGAGCCACATAGTGGGTTAATTCACCTTGTTCGTTACGCACCCCTTTTATGGTTTGCCAGGCGGGAAAGACCTCCCCATTTTTGCGGCGATTTAAAAGCTCTCCCTGCCACTGACCGGTCTCTTCAAGAGACGTCCACATGGCTTGATAAAAGTCTTTGTTCTGCTGGCCAGATTTAAGTAGGCGTGGATTATTTCCCAATACATCCGCCTCGCTAAAACCGGTAATCTGGGTAAAGGCTTTATTGATGGCGACTATCCGTATAGCCGCATCGGTGACCATCACGCCCTCCAGTGCATGCTCGAATACCGCCGCCGCTAGCCGCAAGCGCTCCTCATCGTGCCGGCGTGCCGTGACATCCTGTACCGTTCCCTGCATCCATACCGCCCGACCACTCGTATCGAGACTCACCTCGGCATGCTCATGCACGATGCGTTCTTCGCCATCGGGGCGTATCACCCGGTGATCGAGTGAGTAGCGGCTACCCGACTCCAGCGCACTGTCCACTGCCCGCATGACCTTGTCCCGATCCTCGGGATGTACGCGTTCCAGAAAGGCCTCGTAGGTCATCCCGAGCTGCCGTGGTCCTAGGCCAAAAATACGGTAGATCTCATCAGACCATTCCAGCCTATTATCTGGAATGCTCCAGTCCCAACTGCCGACATGAGCGATACGCTGTGCGTTTTCCAGGCGGTCACGATTTTTCCTCATCCGCTCCTTGGCCGCCTGTAACCTCGTCGTATGGTCGCGCATAGAACGGAAATAGGCAGCAATCATCAAGCTAAGACATAGGCCGATAAGAAACGGTAGTGCAAAGTGCCAGTTCGATGGTTGATAGGCCTGATCTCTGCTATAGGCTTGAATCAACCACTGATGATCGGCTGCAATGATATGACTCTCTGCCTTATGCGCCCCCTGCAGCAACGCATCTCGATGGCTCTCATGTTCCCTTACCGCAGCGCTTTGGTACTCCGCACCTCCTTGGTGATGAATAAAATATCCTTCGCCCGCTGCACCGCCATTCTCCAAATGAAGTGTTATATCCGTTGCCTGTACACCCTCCATGGCCAGGGAAACCAAGGCACCCATATCAAAGATAGCAACGACGACGCCCCGCACATTCTGAGCGGCCACATCTTTGCCATATACTGGTTGCGCCACCAGGAAGAAAACGGTATTTCCTTCGTTAGACATGAAGGGAAAGCTTGCCGCTTGAATGTCATTACCAACCGCTTGCTGTAAAACACCACGAAAGCGTGGATCGGCCCACAGGTTGTAGTCGTAGAGGGGGCGAAAAGGTAAGGAAGACAGGGAAACGGCATATTCCACTGGGAAATTCCCACCGCGCTTGGGGATCCACAACAGCTCGTGAATACTGCGGTCAAGCCAGTGGTTGCGTTGTATAAAGGTACGAAACTCTGCTGCATCAACATGTTGCGAGGCATAGAACAGGGCGGTCAGTGAATGCACTGCCTGCAGCCGCGCATCCACCGACTTTTGTACCAGTGCAATACGTTCCTGGGCAGTTTGGTCAAAACGCGTGGCCTCCTTGGTCCTTTCGGCGCCATACAGCCAAGCGGCAATAAACCACGCCGTGCTAACGCCGACGATTAGAATAATTACCAAGCCTATGGAAACAGGTTGTGTGAATCCCTTGTTCGACATATTTTTAACCTTGGGCATCCCGCCCATATCTTGAGGTCGAGAAAGTTATCTGCAGCGCTAACGGCTCAAGTGAAACTTAAGTTAGCGGCCAAAGCAGGTACTGAGAATAACCGAAAGAGGGGATGTTAAAAAATTCTCGGGCTTAAGATGTGGCAGAGCATAACTATTAAAGGGGGATGGGGCAGGGTTACTCGATACATTTTATACAGGCGGGCTGCTGCTTCGCAGCGTTCCAAATTGCAGATTCGCCACCTCCCTGTGGCCCACCGCAAGCGGCGCCTGATGCGTCCCATTTTGCTCCCAGCAAAATGGTCCTGGCAATTTGGTCGAACCTATAGGTTCTAATCCTGGATCATACAAGCCAAACCAAAAGACCCGCAAAAAAAGCGGGTCTTTTGGTTTGGCGCGCCCGACAGGATTCGAACCTGTGACCCTTGGCTTCGGAGGCCAATACTCTATCCAGCTGAGCTACGGGCGCTTAAAAAATGGGTGGCCAAGGATACCGATTCACCGTGGGGAAATCTATGTGCCTGTGTCCACCCTGAGTCATTGTCAGTATACTTGCGCCTGCCAAATTCAAACCACAAGAGGACGTATCGTGAGCCAAGGGGACGACACCGTAATTCGCAATCTAGTACTGGTCATAGCAGCACTCGTGATCTTCATGCTGTTCGCCATCGTACTAGCCCAATTTCTCCACTCGAAGGTCGAACCGGCCCAGGCCAGCGCGGTCGTTACCCAGCGCATCAGTGCGGTGGGCAAGGTGAATCTGAAGGGTGCAGCAAGCCCGGCCAAGGCCGCTGCAACTGCTAGCTCTGCGGCATCAACCAGCGCTGCGGCACTTGCCGCTACCGATGGTGCCACGGTCTACCAGACAGCCTGCTTTGCTTGTCATGGCACGGGCGCTGCCGGAGCCCCCAAACTGGGCGATAAGTCCGCTTGGACAGAACGGGTGAAACTGGGGCTCGACACCCTGGTTGCCAGTGCCGTAAATGGCAAGAATGCCATGCCCCCCAAGGGCGGCAACATGAGCCTGAGCGAAGACGCCATCCGCGCCGCCGTCAATCATATGCTCAGAGAGACCGGGCTGACCGCCAACTAATCCTCTCCGTTACACCGCTTTTAACACCAAGCACACTATCGCTTTAGACCGCCTGCAAACCTGCCAGTGCGGCGATCAGCCATTTGCTGCCGGCCCGGGAGAAGTTCACCTGAACCCGGGCCTGTGCACCACTGCCCTCACAGCGCATTACCACACCCTCACCAAACTTGGGATGGCTGACCTGCGCCCCTAGGGCAAAGGGGGCCGCCTCATCAACGATGCGTTGTCGCCGTGGCCGTGCGCGCGGCGCTGCACTCGGCGTATAGCTTGAAACCGGGCGTGATACCCGTCCCTTCATACGCACTTCCTCTACCACCTCGGCTGGTAGCTCGCCAAGAAATCGCGAGGGTGAGGCCATATATTCCTTGCCGTGCAAACGCCGACTCTCGGCATGGGTAATGATCAAACGCTTGCGAGCGCGGGTAATACCCACGTAGCAAAGCCGGCGTTCTTCCTCGAGCTGCTCCGGCTTCTCTACACTGCGCTGATGGGGAAATAAGCCATCCTCCAGACCACACAGGAAAACCAGTGGAAACTCCAGGCCCTTGGCGGCATGCAGCGTCATGAGATGAGTACATTCTTCGTTGCCATCGGAACGGGCTTCCCCCGCCTCCAGGGCAGCGTGTGCCAAGAAATTACTCAACAGGCTGCCCGCTTCATCTTCCGAAGGCACAAACTGACGAGCCGCAGTAACCAGCTCCGCTAAATTCTCTACCCGCATCTCGGCTTTTTCGCCGCGCTCCTTGCCGTAGTGGCGGGCCAAGCCACTGACATCAATGGCTGCATCTACTTGTTCATACAGTGGCAAACTTCCAGTGCTTGCCGCTAGCTCATCGATCAATTGCAAAAAAGCGACAACGGCACTGGCAGCGCGGGCCGCCAGTCCCTGCTCAGAAAGCAAGGCGCGAGTCGCCTGCCATAGCGGCAAATTACGTGCCCGCGCTACCTCTCGCAGCGATTCCACGGTACGCAGGCCGATGCCCCGGGGCGGCATATTAACCACTCGCTCAAAAGCAGCATCATCATCACGGTTGGCCAGTAGGCGGAGATAACCCAGCGCATCGCGGATCTCGGCACGCTCATAAAAACGCATGCCGCCATGAACCTGGTAGGGAATGGATGCGGCGATCAGCGCCTCTTCAAATACTCGCGACTGAGCACTGACTCGATAGAGCAGCGCGCTATCTTCCAGGGAATTGCCCTCGGCACGCCATTGACGGATGCGGTCGACGACGAAGCGGGCCTCTTCCAGGTCGTTGAAGGCGGTGTAGATATAGACCGGCTCACCGGCCTCATCGCTGGTCCACAATTTTTTCCCGAGCCGCCCCTGATTGTTGGCGATCAGCGCGTTGGCGGAGGCCAGGATATTGCCCGTGGAGCGGTAGTTACGCTCCAGCCGATAGGTGTGCACCGGCGCGTAATCCCGCGGGAACTGTTGGATGTTTTCGATTTTCGCGCCGCGCCAGCCGTAGATGGATTGATCATCATCACCTACGCAAAAGAGCTTGCCATTGCTACCGGCCAGTAGGCGCATCCAGGCGTACTGGATGGCATTGGTATCCTGAAACTCATCCACCAGGATGTGCTGGAAGCGCTCCTGATAGTGGTTACGCAGGGCCTCCTGATCACGAAACATCTCGTGCACCCGCAGCAATAACTCAGCGAAATCTACCAGTCCACCGCGTTCACAGGCGGCCTCATAGGCGCTGTAGATTTTTAGCATGGTGGTTAACCAGCGATCATCTCCACCCTCCAAGTGACGCGCCCGCAGACCTTCATCCTTGCGGCCATTGATGAAGCCCTGCACCTGCCGAGGCGGCCATTTGGCCTCGTCCAGGGCGAAGCTGCGCATAATGCGACGCAACATACGCAGCTGATCATCGCTGTCGAGGATCTGAAAACCCTCGGGCAATCCCGCCTCGCGCCAGTGGCTACGCAACAGACGGTGCGAGAGGCCATGAAAGGTGCCGACCCACATGCCACCGATGGGGCGATTCAGCATTGCCTCAATGCGCCCACGCATCTCCGCCGCCGCCTTGTTGGTGAAGGTCACGGAGAAGATCCCCATGGGGCTAGCCGCGCCAGTATCGAGCAACCAAGCTATGCGGTGCACCAGCACCCGCGTCTTGCCACTACCGGCACCGGCAAGCACTAAGGCATGCTCGGCGGGGGCGCTCACCGCTTGGCATTGTTCTTCGTTGAGAGAATAGAGTATGGGATTATTATTCATCTGCGGATCATACCGGATTCATTCGCGTCAGTGCTCCCAGCAAGGCCGCCTTCGGGTTAAAATCCTCCGCTTTCTACCGTCTACGGAATCCCCATGGAAAGTCCCGAGCAAGCGACCCAGACTCGATTGAATCATCTCCTCGACGAGGTGTTAAAGGATGCTGCTGGTCACGGTGCCGATGCCGCCGAAGCGGCGGTACACGAGAGCGCGGGCCTATCTGTGAGCGCACGCATGGGCGCACTGGAAACCATCGAGCACACCCGTGACAAGAGCCTCGGTCTAACGGTCTATTTCAACCACTGCAAAGGCTCCGCCAGCACCACGGACTTTAGTGAGAAGGCACTACGCGAGACCGTAGCGGCGGCCTGCTCCATGGCCCGTTACACCACCGAGGACCCCTGTGCGGGGCTAGCCGATGCCGAGCTGATGGCCAGCGAAATCTCCGATCTCGACCTCTATCACCCGTGGGATCTGGAGGCGGAGGCGGCCACACTACTGGCACTGGAAACCGAGGATGCCGCACGCAAGGCCGACAAGCGCATCAGCAACTCCGAAGGGGCCTCCGTAGCCCGTCACGCCGGCTGTAATTTCTATGGCAACAGCCACGGCTTTCGCGGCGGCTGGCATGGTAGCCGCCACAGTATCTCGGTAGCGGTCATCGCTGAAGATGATAGCGGCATGCAGCGCGATGGCTGGTACAGCACCGCGCGGGTCGCGGATGCTTTGGATAGCCCCGCGGACATTGGTGCCAAGGCGGCACAGCAGGCCTTGGCGCGCCTGGGCTCACGCAAGCTGGAGACCTGCTCGGTGCCGGTGCTCTACGCCGCGGATGTAGCCACCGGATTATTTCGCCACTTCATCCAGGCGATCAGTGGTGCCAGCCAGTATCGCAAGGCCAGCTTCTTGCTCGATCAACTCGACCAAGCCGTTTTCCCCAAGGGCTTTCGCATCCACGAACAACCCCATCTGCCACGCGGCTTGGGCAGTGCGCCCTTTGATAGCGAGGGGGTCGCAACACCCGTACGGGATATCGTCAACGACGGCATTCTGCGTGGCTATGTGCTGGACAGCTACGCCGCCCGTAAGCTCAACATGGACACCACCGGCAATGCTGGCGGGGTACACAACCTTACGGTAGAGGCAGGCACTCACGATCTCTCGGGACTGCTGGGTGAAATGGGTACTGGGCTATTGGTAACAGAACTGATGGGGATGGGGGTGAATACCGTCACTGGTGATTACTCCCGCGGTGCCGCCGGCTACTGGGTGGAGAACGGCGAGCTCTGCTACCCAGTACAGGAGATCACCATTGCCGGCAAACTGCAGGACATGTTCATGGGGATACGCGAGGTGGGTACGGATACCGAGCTACGCGGCAATATACGCAGTGGCTCGGTGCTTATCGATCGTATGACGATTGCGGGTGGCTGAGCGTGCTACCAAGCCAAGCTAAAACCTACGAGCAATAGAATTACGCCCAACAGCGTGCGCATGACCTGTTCCGGCAGATAGCGGCCCACACGGCTGCCCAGCATGATGCCCGGCAGGGAACCCAATAGCAGTAAACCTAGTAGCTGAAAGTCGACACTGCCTAACTGCCAATGCCCTAGGCCAGCCAATGCTGTTAGGGGGACCGCATGGGCCAAGTCGATGGCTACCACCTGACGCATGGGCAGACGCGGGTAGAGGGTTACCAATATCGCAGCTCCCAGGGCGCCGGCACCTACAGAAGAGAGCGTTACCAGGGCACCCAATAACAGCCCGGCCAACAGCGTCAACGGCCTGGTCCAGCGTTCGCGCCAGGCAATGGCTGCGGCGATAAAGTTGGATTTCTTCCCCAGCCCGTGCAGATGCCCACTGGCCAACAACACCACCCCGGTAAGTACTAAGCTAAAGCTGAGGGTACGGGTGATTAGCAGTTGGTAATCGAGGCCGAGATGCTCTAACCGTGCCAGCACGCCGATGGTCATCGCCGTGGCCGGCAAGCTACCGAGTGCCAGTAAGCCCACCACTCGCCAACGGATTAGGTGCTCACGCTGGTAGGCAAA
>JAJFJU010000017.1 GCA_021773645.1 Gammaproteobacteria bacterium | reverse complement strand
CATCAAGGTGTTATAGACCCTCGATTCAATAACAGACAGCTTGGCCTTGGTAATGCCGCAGACAATAAAGAGACAGCCATTGCCCGTAAGGGGTTGCGTGATTCTAATGCCAAGATAAGTGTTGGCGGTGAAGACCTTTTCATTGCTGATTTACTTGGAACGGGTACGGGTGCAGACGCATTCAATTTAGCCAAAATCAACCCTCATTTGGCAGAAAAATTACAGAAGTTGGGCATTGACAGCTCAAGAAATAATATGCTGAACGAGCTTACCGAAGAGCGGATAGGAACCCAAGTTGCCTCTCAAGGGGAAATTGGCTCTCGGGAGGACTTGAATATTGCCAAATTGCCGGGTGCTAAGGCAGACTCCCTGAAAAAGGGCTCAGAGGCAAGAGTCCAGGCGGCTTCCGAGGAGCTTGATATCGCTATCAAGGTGAATGATGAGAAAAAGAGCGAGGTTGCTCTGGAAAAGTTAAGGGAAGAGCTGAAAATCAAGCGGGCTGATGCCGAAATAGCTAGGGCGAAATCTAATGGAATTGTGAAAAAGCTCAAAGTTGACAGCGATAAAACGCAGCTGGAGAGTATCAAGTTAGAGGCGGAAATACTTAAGATCGCAGAAGCCATAACTAAAGAATCTACCTTGACACCATCCCAAAGGATCAAACTCATTAATGAGACTATGGAACAACTGACAACGGCCAATCTGCTTGCGGATAAGGAGAGGAATGACGCTGGGGATGTGATAAAGGTAACTCCTGCCGACATAAAAGATCAGGCCGTACTGTTTGTTGATGGGCTGGTTCAGAGCGGAAATGTGGACGAAGCGGGGAAAAGAATAGAAAAAAACCCGGACGCTGACCTGGAAAACCTTGTGGATGAGCGTATCTTAGGTCTTATGCAAAAACTTGCGGGCGGGGACAAGGAAGGCGTAGCTATTGAGCAAGGAGAGTCCGGCATAGAGGAAACGCTTGGCATTGGCGCTTCACAAGACGTATCTTCACAGTCAGTACCGGGGCCAGAGGAGGGCATAATTAACGAATTGACCGCCCAGCAACCGGCTCCTATAGATGCCACAAATCCGCAAGCGGTCGCACCTCCAGCAGAGCCTACGATAGTTGAGCAAGAAAACCCGGCTATTAATCCAGTCGCGGTACAAACTCAAGATGCTAAGTTAGCCCCTGATTTTGCAAGTGACGCTTTCCAGCAAAAACTGTTTTCTGGGCTGAATGACGCAGGGATTCCCAATGAAGCCTCTGAGCTTATAGCGAAACTATTGCAGAGCGGAAATAAGACTGAAATAGAAAGGCTTTTGACTAAATTACCCCCTGCCGTGGGTCTCTTATTGCGAGGATTAATTAATGGAGGTGGCTAATGCCAATAGTTGAACAGATATTAGAACTGGTAAATAGCCAACCACAGCAAGTCGCTCCTGCGGCAGAGGGGAGCATTGTAGATCACATATTGTCGCTGGTAAATGAGCCTGCTGAGAATACGGTAAACCCCCAAACAATCCCAGATATCGCCCCGTCTGCCCCTGCGGTGGCTCCAGAACAACCCTTGGCTATTCCAGATGTGGGTGCCCCAGATGCCAATCTTAGTTTCCAGATGACAGCTCCTACCGGATTTGGAGGCCCAACATTTGAAGAGGTTGCGGAGGGAGCTTCGCCTCATATCACAGGTGCCCCAATCCCAGCGGGTAATCCTGCGGATTTAAAGAAAGGTGTTAACTCTTTTAGAGGGTCTATTTCCAAGGCAGTAGACAGTCTCCCGAAGGAGGCTTTGGGGTTCAAGGTTGGCGTTGGCGCCGCTGAGACTGCGGCTGAGTTTATGACCGGTTTCCTTGCTTCAATTCCCGCTGGATTGGTTGGTCTCGAGGAGGCTATCCGCACGGGAGACAAGGAACACGCGGCGCGGATAGTAGCCCAAATTCAAGAAGCTCTGACTCTCGAGGTTCAGACCAAGACCGGGCGCCATGTGAAAGAGCTGGCGGACGTTCCTTTCGAAAAATATAACGAGTTTGTAGACACCCTTGTTGAGTCTGGAGACTTGGTGGGTGGATTCTCCCCCGAAGAAGAGCCCGCCGCTAACGCATTGATGTCCGCAGTGTTAAAAGGCCCTGCTTTGCTCCTTCTTCTTGGTGCCGCTCCGAAAGCGGCTAAGGCTACGGTAAAGGCCGTGAAGGATAAAATTCCAGCAAAGAAGCCAGCGGATACTTTCCCCGCCGAAATACCAGAGTTTGCGGAATTAAAGAAACAGCTCGATAACCCTAAGATCGACCCTGAAGATATTATTGTGGAGAAAAGGCCCGAATTTAAGGACGAGTCCCGCATTGAGCAGTTAGAGAGACAGGCCGAGGAAACGATTGTTGTCCCGGACAAGCCAGCGGATTTGATAGTAAAGCGTGATGTATTGCCGGAGAAGACGGAGCCTTCTGACGTTGTAAAAACAAACAAATTCGAGTTTGAAACCAAGACCCAAGATGAATCTATAGCCAATGAAAACAAAGCCGAGGCCGCGAATGACTACACAAGAGAAATAAAAAAGGTAGGCGCTGAAAAAAGGCGACTAGAAAAACAGCGTAACAGAAAACCTGCCCCTGATTTAGAGGTGAAGATAGAAGACGCTCAAGAGACTATTGATTTTTTGGAAAAGGAAAAGTCTAAAGCCGAAACACCTGAAAAGAAAATAAAATTCGAAACCGACAAGCAGACCAATGAACAGCAAGGCGTTCTCCTTGATGTCCCCAGGGAGGTCAAGAAAGGCGCGGATTTGATAGTAAAGCGTGATGTGTTGCCAAATAAAACGGAGAGAATGTCGGTTTCTAAATCAGAAAAAGAACCACCAAGCGACATTGTTAAGCGGAAGGCGGCCCCTGAATTTTCCAAAAAACTGGACATAAAGGTAGACGGTGAGACAAAAGTTTTTCGCGGTCATGGCAGGAAAAATATCAATGATGTGATTGCGGGTGGCGAGGCAGGGCCTATCTTGGGGAGAGAGGGGAAGTATTATTCCTTCGATAAAGAGACGGCTAAGGAATTTGGCCCTGAGATTGAGACCGTGAACCTTTCCGAAAGCATTAAAAACCCACTCATCATAAAGAATACAGCGGATTTTAAGAGGCTAGCCAACGAGTCGGGGACTACTTCTGATATAAGTCAATTTAGGTATAGAAAAAATGCGGACAGGTTAGAACAAAATCCCGATTTCCCCGCAGATTTTAAGCGAGATTTTGTAGAAAAAATAACTAAAAAGTTGAAAGAAAAAGGGCATGATTCCGTAATCATAGATTTTGACCCGCTTCGAGACTCTGACAGGCTCGGCAATACAACTAAACAGCTAAGAAAGCAGTTCGGTGATCCGCAGGTATTCATATTCGACAAACCAAAGGCAAAAGAAACCCCGTCAGTCAAATTCGAGACCGATAAGCAGACCAATGAACAGCAAGGCGTTCTCCTTGATGTCCCCAGGGAGGTCAAGAAAGGCGATGAAATGGCCGATACAGCCAAACCGGATGGCATTGCAGAGGCTTTAAAGGCGGAGGCCGACCTTAGACACAAAGCAGAGAAGCGCGGGCCTAAAGGCTCAACTACCCTGAACATGGGTGTGCCTACAGAGCATATCGGAAATTTTGTGAAGAAAGCAGGGGAAAATCTAAAAGATAGTCTTGGGATAGCCGAAAAGGGTGTTTTGGTTGACGTGAAGGAGCCAGTAGGGGAAACTCTTGGTGTTTTGTCAGATGTAAAACCTCCTCATCG
>JAJFJU010000016.1 GCA_021773645.1 Gammaproteobacteria bacterium | reverse complement strand
TGCAAACCTAGATAGTTGCCAACGACGACAACTACGCTCTAGCAGCTTAGGCTTGCTAGCCTCCGACCGACGTGTGCTTGTGCGCTCGGACTCCGGGGGTCGACTCACACAAGATCGCGGAAAGGTCTGCCCTGAACCAATTTGCTAAAACCTAAAGGGATCGCCGGCTCCATTTCCTGCCCGTCGGGAAGGCTCCGGTTAAACTAAAAAGACGCGGCTAAGCATGTAGATCCAAGGGCGGAGTGCTCTCGGACGCGGGTTCGATTCCCGCCGCCTCCACCAAAACCAAACCCCTGACCGGTCACCGGTCAGGGGTTTTTTATTGCCGTAGACAAGGGATATGCCAGAAAGCTCTACCTATCAGCTGTCGCTGCTAGCGGGAAGCTTATGGTTGGCTCCTAGATTTGCCACTACCTCCCTAAAACTATTCAGCCCCGCTTCAATGTTTTCGATGATCTCTTCTGCCAGCTCCTCTGGATCGGGTAGGTTATCCAGATCGGCCAGGGATTTATCCTTTAACCAGAAGATGTCGAGACTGGTCTTGTCCCTGCTTAGGATGTCTTTGTAGTCGTATTTACGCCATCTGCCATCCGGGTTTATTTCAGCATCCCAGGTCCCCTTTCTGTCGTGGCGATTATGAGTGTTGTAGCAATCTACGAAGTCTTCCAGGTGCTCGAAGCGCATCGGCTTCTTCTTGAGAGTGTGGTGAATATTGGTTCTGTAATCGTATATCCATACCTCTTTAGTCCAGGGTTCTTTTTGTGCTGGGCGGTTATCGAAAAAGAGGACGTTGGCCTTTACGCCATTGGCGTAGAAGATGCCGGTAGGTAGTCTCAGGATGGTGTGGAGTTCTGTGGTCTCCATCAGCTTCTTTCTGACAGTTTCACCTGCACCGCCTTCGAAGAGCACATTATCAGGAGCTACTACGGCGGCGCGGCCTGTAGATTTCAGCATAGAGCGTATGTGCTGAATGAAGTTGACCTGTTTATTTGAGGTGGTGGCCCAGAAATCCTGGCGATTGTAGGTAAGGCCATCTTTCTCTTGCTCACCGGCTTCATTGGTAAAAGTCATGCTGCTCTTTTTACCGAAGGGTGGATTGGCAAGAATCATATCCACGGTATGCGCGGGTGGGGCTATCAGGGAGTCGTTGGAGCTGATGGCTCCAACACCATCAATTTCTCCAATGTTATGAAGAAACATATTCATCAGACACATACGGCGGGTACTAGCGACAATCTCGTTGCCGCTAAAAGCATCAAACTTAAGAAAGGCTTTCTGTTTCTTGTCCAGCCTGTGATTATCGATCAGGTAATCATAAGCAGCGAGGAAGAAGCCGCCGGTACCACAGGCAGGGTCAGCAATACTCTGCATCGGCTCCGGGCGCATACAAGCGACCATCGCCTTGATCAGTGAACGAGGGGTAAAGTACTGGCCGGCACCGGATTTGGTGTCTTCGGCATTCTTTTCCAGCAACCCTTCGTAGATGGTGCCTTTGGTATCGGCATCGAGCATGACCCAATCGGTGTCATTGACCATCTCTACCAGACGGGAGAGCTTGGCCGGGTCCTGGATCTTGTTCTGGGACTTGGTGAAGATCTGGCCGAGCATTCCTTTTTTGATGGCCAGTTCTCTTAGCAGCGTAATGTAGTGGCCTTCCAGCTCGGCTCCCTTTTTGGTGCGCAGGCTATTCCAGTTGAATCCTTCAGGAATACCGACATCCCGGTTATAGGGTGGCTTACTGTATTCATCTGCCATCTTCAGGAAGATGAGATAGGTCAGCTGTTCCAGGTAGTCGCCATAGCCAATACCATCATCTTTGAGGATGGTACAGAAACTCCAGACTTTTGAGACAATGGTATCGGCGTTCATGGCTAGACACTCACAAATGGTTTAAAATCAACAGCATGAAAGAGAAGACCCTCAGCAGAACCAACCCTTTTCTTAAGGAACCCAACGCCGATACGTGCCGTGTGCGCAGCCTTGCCAGCTCCACCGCCATCGAAACCGGCGAATCGATTAAAGGGCTTGAAAAGAAGATTACTCATCTGCGCGCCTCGAAACATCCGGTAACACTTGCCTGACCAGCGCCTTCATCGGCTCATAGTCATCCAGCCCGGCCTGAATGGCTGAAAAGTAGCGGTCCTTCTGCTCATCCCACAGCGAAAAATCCAGTTCCGGCTTACCTGCCTGTATGGCCATCACATTCGCCAGCAGACGCGACAACCTACCGTTACCCTCCCGGAAGGGATGGATAAGAATCAACTCCACGTGAACAATGGCAAATGCCTCCACAAGCTGTTCGTCGCTCATTCCGGCGCAGGGTGTGTAGCGAGATAGGTAATCCCTGTCCAGGACCGCCAACAATCGCTCGATCTGCCCCACGGCAGCAAACTGAAAGTCGCCCTTTCCCATGTTGACCGTACGTGGCTGCCCCGCCCAGCTATAGACATTACCCAGCCAACGACGATGCCACTCTTTGAGATCTGCCGTGGTAATCCGCTGATCCACTTCCACCTGCTCGGGAATCACGTCATAAAGCTGGACCAGCAGATCCAGCTCCACATCATCCATTTCTTCTGCATCCCGGATACCCAGCACATTTTGCAGTACTGAGTCGTTTGATCCCGGCTCGAACTGAGCATCGGGATTACCAGAAGTATCGTAGCGGCCAGTATTCATTAACTGGCTTTCCTCGTGCTTGTTCTATTTATTTTGGGTTTCTTCTTCGCTGCCTTGGCCTTTTTGGCCTTGGCTGCGGCTTCTTGTTTTTCTTTGGCGATGCGATCTAATAGGAGGGAGGCTGGTTCGTCATTGGGATCTTGAGGCACCAACTGACCGGAGAAGGCTTTTTTCAGAATAGATTGACGGAGGGCTTCTGACTTACCAATGTTATCTTCCAGATCGGAGTCAAGCTGATCACAATAAGAGGACTGCTCATCAAGATGAGCGACTATTAGAAGCTGCTCCTCTATAGGCATTAAAGGTATTGGCAGCTTCGCTAAGCTTGCACCAGTTAGATGCTTAATAGTGGTGCCAGTAAAATAGTTACTCAACATCCCCTGTTCTGCACTGAACTTAATAAAGTACTGGATATGCTCAGGACTCATTTCTTCCTCGATGAGTCTTACACGATGTAATGCTTTTTGAATCAAAAACCCTTGTTCCTCTTGATTCCAAACAGAACATCTACCAGGTGCACCACCTTCACAGATCACCAGATCTCCTTTCGAGACTGTGTATCTTGGTAATTCACTCTCTTCAAAACGCATTTCAAGAATATCGGAAAGATCAAAACTTCCCCATCTCACGTTGATATTTCTTAGATATGGTTTCAGCTCACCTTTGTTCTTGTTCTTATCGAGCATTTTTCCAAGGACTGACTCGTAGTAGATATTTCCAAACCGTTGCCAGCTATGTGATTCAGCCAAGTTAAAAAGAAGTAGACTTTCTTCCCCGGTGATTGCTTCTATCTGCTTCGGTTTTCTTGGTCTTGAGGGCTTCTTCCCTTCCTTCCCATCAGCCTCCCATCGATTAACCGTTGCTTTCCACGCTTCCAGTTGTTGCTGGTAGCGGGCTTCACGTTCTTGCTTGATGCGTTTCTGTAACTCTGCTTCCGAATCTAAATTATCTGCGTTCTCGGCGCGCCACTGTTCGGTGAGTTTTCCTTCAAAGGCGTGTTTGAGCAGTGCCTGACGATAGACTTTGAGTTGTTCACGAGCTTTCTTCAGGCTTTCGATGCCGTTATCCAGCTCGGAGAAGAGTTCTTCGATTTTGGCTACTATGCGGTGTTGTTCATCGGCAGGAGGCAATGGAATCAGTTTCTCTCTTACCTGATTATCTTTGACGGCAGGATAACTAACTCCGTATTGGTCTTCTGATAAAGAGTTAACAAAGTCTCTGTAGATAGCGCAGAAATATAGATACTTTTGGTCTAAACCTGTTGCAGGCCTTAATACAGAAAAGCCTGTTGATGCAATTTCTCCATCATATTTCTTCGTCACCTGGGCAATATTTTTCAGATATGGCCTTACCGTGGAAAACAGTACATCACCAGTTTGGATTATCTGCCGAGCCCTAGAAGGTGCTTCATGAAGAACATATTTTTTATGGTCACTTATTCGAAAATTTACATTATCGATACTCGATATATCAATATATCGGATAACATCATCTGGAGATCCTGATTGATTTATCTTGAATACTGGTAGCGTTACAGAATCAACGCTTGTAGATATCCAGCTTCTAGGGAACGCTGTCATACTACGCCGCCAACTCTTCATTCATTTCCAAAATCAAATCATCCATATCAGCCCCAAACAGCTGATACATTTTCCCCAATCCACCTTGGCTATCAAACGGGGCCATTTCCAGATCATCGCGCTCAAAGTGAAATGAGCTGATGATGTGGTCACGGATCATCTGTAGCCACTGCATCTGTTCCTCATTGAATTTTTTGCCTGCACCGGCATGGTGTTTCATTATCCAGTTCTGGAAGTTTCGGCGTGCTGTGGCATCGAAGGTGGAAAGGGTCTCATCGATACCGCAGACGCGGCGAATCAGGGCCACCAGTGCAGTCAGTTCATTGATGGGCTGTTTGCCCTTGTAATCGTCTATCTGGCTGTATGCGTTCCACACCCTGATAGGGGCCAGTGTGGGTTTGTCGGCCTTGAGCTTGTCCATCACCTCTCGGATCATGCCGTAGGTGATCTCTCTCCTACGATGGGGCTGGTCGTAGAAGATCTCCAGGGCATCAATTTTATCTTTGTGCTGCTGGATGTAGTCGGCAAAGTCATCGACCAACTTCCGGGCATTCTCTATGGAATCCTTGCCCCACTCGGCGCGGATGACTTCATCGATGTTGTCATGATCGATCTTCTGCTCTTTTTCTCTTCTGATGGTGTCTATCAGTTCTATCAACTCGCCATTGAAGATGTTGGTTGCCGCTTTTACCAGTTCAGCCTGGGCTGCTTTGCGCTTGTCATCACCCGGATCTGTCCCAACTGGTTGTTGGGCTAGTTCCAGGGCCTTGGCTTCAACCATATCGGCATCAATTGCATCGAACAGACCGTTGACGAGGTGAGTCAGCTCTACGCCCTTAGCCGCCTTTTTGATTCTGCTCTGCTCATCGGCATCCAGTTGCTTGTTCAAACGCGCCAGACGGCCTGCCAGTGAGCTGACGGTATCGGCATCACTGACTCCCATCATCACGCCCATAGCCAAATCTTTCAGAGGTACCGAGGGTTTGGTGATGAGTGGTTGGCTGGCGGTTTTCAGAGATTTGGTGACACCTACAGCATCGACAATGACATAGTGGGTCTTGGCGCTTTTGGCCGAGGGCGTGACCTTTGTCAGATCGTCATGCTCCAGAGTACGAGTCCCCCGGCCTTTCATCTGTTCGAAGTAATTCTTACTCTTTACGTCTCGCATAAAGAGCAGACACTCCAGGGGTTTTATATCGGTGCCGGTGGCGATCATGTCCACCGTCACCGTGATTCTGGGGTTATAGTCATTACGGAACTGGGAGAGGATGGTTTTGGGATCTTCTCCTTCCTGTAGCAAGTTACCTTCCTTGTCGTTCTTGTCCTGTGCCGCCTTGTAGGTAACCTTCTTACAGAAGGCATTACCTTCGCCAAACTCTTCCCGTACGGTCTGAATGATGTCATCGGCATGGCTATCTGTCTTGGCGAAGATCAGGGTCTTGGGGACTTCTTCACGGCCTGGGAAAATTTCATCCAGGCTATTTTTGAAGGTCTGGATCACCGTCCTGATCTGACTGGGATTAACGATATCCTTATCCAATTTCTTGGCTGAATAGGCTTCGTCTTCGTCCTGTTCTTCCCAGCGTTTCTTACGGGTGAGCTTTTCTCTTCTTTCTACCTGTTGCTTGGCTTTTAGCTCTGCACCCTGTTTAGATATCTCAGTATCGATGTAATAAATCTCGTTACCGACATTGACGCCATCAGCCACAGCCTTTTCATGGCTGTAGTCGCTAACTACATTCTGTTTAAAAAAACCGTAGGTGCGGTTATCCGGTGTGGCGGTCAGGCCAATCAGGTAGGCATCAAAGTAATCCAATACCTGCTGCCACAGGTTGTAGATAGAGCGGTGGCATTCATCGATGAAAATAAAGTCAAAACATTCCAGGGGCACCTTGGGGTTATAGGCGACGGGCACCGGCTCTTTTGGCCTGGTGAGCTGCTCTGCTGGATTTAGCGCCTCCAGGACTTCATCCAGTTCCTCTCCCTTGAGGATCGAGTACATGCGCTGAATGGTGCTGATACAGACCTGGGCGTCCTTGGGAACGCTGGAGCTCTTTAGCCGCTGCACCGCATACAGTTCAGTGAACTTGCGATTATCATCACTGGGCGTGAAAGAAAACATCTCCTGCTCGGCCTGTTCACCCAGGTTCTTGGTGTCCACCAGAAACAGAATGCGCTTGCCCTTGGCGTGCTTGAGAATCCGGTACATGGCGGTGATGGCGGCATAGGTCTTACCAGCACCTGTGGCCATCTGTACCAGTGCTCTGGGTTTATCCAGCTTGAGCGAGTCTTCCAGATTGGTAATGGCTGTTTCCTGGCAGTCACGCAACCCAAGCTCCTTGGCAGGGAGCTTGGATGGATTAAGCGCTGGTATCTGCTTCAGTCGGGCTCTGAGGCTATCGCCCTGTTCCAGCCGCTCCTGGAGGGTTTCAGGGCGATGAAAGGTGAAGACTTCTCTGGAACGGGGCTTGGGATCTCGGCCATCTGTAAAGCGGGTAATGACGCCGGTACTCTCATAGAGAAACGGCAAGGGCTCGCTGTTTCTGACCCATTTGAGCTTGGCACTGGCGTAGCCATCGGTCTGGTCTTCTACGGTAGTAATGTTCTCGGCCTTGCTTTCCCGCTTGGCCTCGATGACGCCTACAGCCTTCTTGTTGACGAACAGCACATAGTCAGCTGGTCCCGTATCAGTTGGGTATTCCCGTATGGCCTGTCCCTGGCCTTGAGCCAGATCGATTTTCCTTTTGTCCTGGACACTCCACCCAGATGCCTTAAGCAAGTCGTCTATGTTGTCTCGTGCTATCTGCTCCGGGTTCTGATTGGGAACCATATTCTTATCTCCAGTGCCGTCCTTAGTCGCGGGTGTTGTACTTGGTGCGGTGATGGGTACCTCTGCATCAAATAGAGGGTAGGTCTTGGAATATGGAAATCTTCCCACACCCTACGTTGACTACCTGGTGCTCAGATCAAACGGGAATGCGGGTCAGGAGACCTAATACAAATGTTATTTAACTACGCGGCTCGCGGAATCAAGTGGACCCGTTATTTCGCCACGCTCATGTAAAAAGGGCAGATATTAAATACGAGTTCAGACACTTGAACGAGAGGTCATTTTTGCATCTAGAAAGGCCTCCAGCTCACCCAGCGCACGCTGATACACCTCACGCTTGAAAACAATCACTTCAGTCGGCGGGTGCCAATAATCCACCCACTTCCAGTGGTCAAATTCAGGCTTTTCGTAGGCATCAAGTTGCAGAGCCTCTTCGCCAGCCGTGAGACGCAGCAAGAACCAGCGCTGTTTTTGGCCGATGCAGATAGGGTGGCTTTGATGACGGATGTAGCGTTTGGGTAATTTGTAGCGCAACCATTTGTGGGTAGAGCCGAGAATTTCTACGTGTTCCGGGGCCAAACCCAGTTCCTCTTGAAGCTCGCGAAAGAGCGTATCCTCCGCACTCTCGCCGGATTTCATACCGCCTTGAGGAAACTGCCAGGCGTCGCGCTGCCCGAGGCGTCGAGCCCACAGCACCTTGGCATCGTGATTCGACACGATAATGCCAATGTTCGCTCTATAACCATCCGAGTCAATCACTTAGAATAGCTCCGCCTGTCGGGGGGTGGGTGTTGAAACCAGCACTATCAACGACCGCAGGTAAACTTCATGCACCGTATTCTTCCATGTTCCACCAGAACCGGCAACGACAGACCTGCTCGCGCGCCCCATCATCTGAATAAGAGAGAAAGACTTGAGCCTTTGCATATTTGACCTCGACAACACCCTGATTGGCGGCGATAGCGACTACCTGTGGGGGGAATATCTGGTGGAGATCGGGGTGCTCTCGGGTGACGATTACCAACAGCAAAATGAGCGCTTCTACGAGGACTACCAACGGGGTGAGCTGGATATCTACAAATTTCTCGCCTTTGCGTTAAATCCGTTGGCGACCCATCCGCTGGCCGAGCTGCTGAGCTGGCGGGAAGATTTCATTGCTCAAAAGATTAGGCCAATTCTACTTCCCCGTGCCGCAGAGCTCATCGCGCGCAATCAGGCTAGTGGCCACCGTCTGCTTATTATTACCGCTACCAACCGCTTCATTACCGAGCCTATAGCCCAGCTACTGGGTATTGATGATTTGATTGCTACGGACCCGGAGTTTGATGGCCGCGTTTACACCGGTCGACCCGCTGGCATTCCTTGCTTCGCCGAGGGCAAGGTCACACGGCTAAATGCCTGGCTGGAAGAGCACGCCTTGGATCTGAAGGACAGTCGCTTTTATAGCGACTCCCACAATGACCTGCCGTTGCTAGAAAAGGTGACGAAAGCCGTGGCTGTGGATCCGGACGACCATCTACGAGAGACGGCCGCAGCCCGGGGTTGGGAAATCATTAGTCTGCGAGACTAGCTTTGTGCACGGATGCACTTATGCCGCGGTGGCATGGATGCCAAAGAGCGGCGCTTGTGCACGGATGCACTTATGCCGCGGTGGCATGGTCGCTCTCACACATCCTTGTGTTCCACGACATAAGGCCATCCTTGGCCAAAGATGCCAAGGCGCGGCGCTTGTGCGGGAACAAACTTACGCCCTGTAGGACAGACAAGTAGTATCCGCAAGACCAATTAATCCCCACCTAGCCACACCTTCCTTCCCTGGCTCTGCGCTGCGCTTGGCCGGGATGACGGAGATATTAGTTTTGGTGGGCCGTATTCTCGTCCAAACCACCGTTGCATCCGGTGCACATGGTGCACCCTACATTTACTGTAGGGCGCCCCAAGGCCGCCGTTTGACTAAGGCCCTTACTTAACCGCCGCCTCAATCTGCGTACGGATATCATCAACAGCACCAATACCATCGATGCGGACATAACGCGGCGCATCGTTGCCATCTTGATCTGCCCAAGAGGAGAAATACTCAATCAGCGGGCTGGTCTGAGTGTGATAGACCTCCAGGCGCTTGCGTACTGTTTCCTCCTTGTCGTCGTCGCGCTGCACCAACGGCTCACCGGTCACATCGTCTTTGCCTTCCACCTTGGGCGGATTGAACACCACGTGATAGGTACGTCCCGAGGCCAGATGAGCACGGCGCCCGCTCATGCGGCGGATGATCTCATCATCATCGACTGAAATTTCTACTACGAAATCCAATTGTACGCCCTGGCTACGGAGGGCTTCGGCCTGAGCCAAGGTACGGGGAAATCCGTCGAACAGAAAACCCTCGGCACAATCGGGCTCACAGATACGCTCTTTGACCAGACCAATGATAATATCGTCAGATACCAGTCCACCGGCATCCATGACCTTCTTGGCCTCAAGGCCTAGCGGAGTCCCCGCCTTGACCGCCGCGCGCAGCATATCGCCGGTGGAAATCTGGGGAATGGAAAGTCGTTTACAGAGAAAACTGGCCTGGGTACCTTTTCCGGCACCCGGACCACCTAATAGGATTAAGCGCATTAGTGGCTCCAGACAGAAGGGTGGAAATACGAAAGCCGCCTATTATGCCAATGCTAAGGGAGCCGGTCGAACTTAGGACTGCTCTACTGCGGAAAAGCCATTTCGACCATATTTCCCGGTCCTTTTCGTTTAATAGAATAACTATTATCCTCAAACGACCGAAAAATCTGTCTCAAAATAGCTTTCCCTCGCGACGAGCGCCTAAATCCGACGGGCTCCCAAGAGGGGTCGCCAGCGACAACACACAGATGAAATTAAACCTGGAACAAAATATTCAAAGCCACCGCATAACTGCTTATGGAATCGGTTATGTCGCCCTAGGAGAAAAAAAGCTCGAACGCAGCCTGATTCTTACACCCCGCACCCTGCTTGAAGATTGGCAACCACAGCGGTTTGAGGAAATTGATGCGGAAAATATGGCCGTATTACTGGAGATGGACGCCGAAGTAGTCTTGCTCGGCACCGGCAAGCAGCAGCGCTTTCCCGCTCCCGGCATCTTCGCGCCCCTGCTGACACGGGGTTTGGGGGTAGAGGTGATGGATACCGCGGCTGCTTGCCGAACTTTTAATATCCTCGCCGCCGAGGGCCGCCGAGTAGCCGGAGCCCTGCTAATGATCGAGCAATAGCTTCCCCAACTACTCGAAAGCCCACTCGCCGGAAAAGCCCTCACGCTCGAGGATATCCCGCAACCGGCGCAGGGCCTCGATCTGAATCTGGCGCACCCGTTCCCGGGTCACCCCCAATTCATTGCCAACCTGCTCTAAGGTCGCGATCTCGCGCCCATGCAGACCAAACCGACGCACCACCACAGATCGCTGCTTATCGCTCAACTTAGCCAACCAGGTATCCACATGCTGTTGAACATCGCGGTCCTGCAGCAGTACTGATGGATCAGGATTAGAGAGGTCGGGAATAGAATCAAGCAAGGGCTTGTTCGAGCCCGGGCCCCGGGGTGAATCAACCGAGGCTATGCGTTCGTTGAGCCCCAGCATTCTCTTCACATCCTCGATGGGCTTATCCAGCATTTCCGCCACATCCTCGGGGCTGGGCTCGCGATCCAGCGACTGCGCCAATTGCCGTGCAGCACGTAGATAGACATTGATCTCCTTAACCACGTGGATAGGAAGACGGATAGTGCGGGTCTGGTTCATTAGCCCACGCTCAATGGTCTGGCGAATCCACCAAGTGGCGTAGGTCGAAAAGCGAAATCCGCGCTCCGGGTCAAATTTCTCTACCGCACGAATGAGGCCCAAATTCCCCTCCTCGATGAGATCGAGCAACGGCAAGCCGCGATTCATATAACGCCGCGCAATCTTGACCACCAAGCGAAGGTTGCTCTCAATCATGCGTTTTCGCGCCGCTTCATCGCCCTTTTGCAGCAGACGGGAGAAATACACCTCTTCCTCGGCGCTCAGCAACGGAGAAAAGCCAATCTCCCCCAAATATAGGCGGGTGGCATCTAGCTCTCTAGGCTGTATATCATCAAGACTCGCCTTGAACGAGAACGGCTTTGCTGAATCCGCCGATTTCAGTTTTTCATCCGTTTCAGTCATGCACTCATCCCGTCTGGTTTTTATTTTTGTACGTTATGCGTCCGATAAGTTCCTAACCTGGCAGGTAGCGCATGGGATCGACCGGCTTGCCATCACGCCGCACCTCAAAGTGCAACATGACACGCCGTGCCCCACTACGCCCCATCTGAGCAATCCGCTCCCCCGAGGCCACCGTTTGGCCCTCGGCTACCAGTAATTTTTTATTGTGTGCGTAGGCACTTAGGTAGCGTTTATTATGCTTGATAATAATAAGCTTGCCGTAACCACGCAGTCCACTTCCAGCATAAACCACCCGTCCGCCAGCAGCAGCCGTCACCGCCTGACCTGATTTCCCGGCAATGTTAATGCCCTGCTTTTCCGGCAGCTTAAAACGCGCAACCAACTTACCACGCGTAGGCCATTTCCAGCGCCGAACCGGAGATCCCGGGTCTTTATTTCGGCTAATTCGAGTGGGTTTTTTTGCGGCCTTGCTCCACCTTGTCCGGCTTTTTTTACTGGGCGAACTTTTAGTGCGGTGCTTGGATGACTTGGCTTGCTTGTTAACCCGTAGCTTTTGCCCTGGGTAAATTGTGTAGGGCGCAGCAATTGCATTCCAGCGTGCCAGATCGCGATAGTCGAGACGATAGCGCCAGGCGATTGAGTACAGCGTCTGTCCACCACGAACCACGTGCCGAAATGTGGATTTTTTTGCTGCCAGGGGCGCACGTCCAAGGGGCGCTTGAAATTCAGGGGAAGCACATGCCGAGAGCAATAGGCTGATAAAGAGCAAACAGGGGAGCCAATACCGCACTGAAATAATGCTTCGCGCCGTATGTTTAATACCGCTTTGCCCGGTATTCATTGATAGCGTTCAAACACCTGCCGCGGGACCACTGCCAGGCAACATAGGCACAAAGCGCACCTCTTCCAATACTTCTTCGTGATACTCATTACCCTCACGGCGCACCAGCATTAAGCGCTGCATATCCCGTTCCCCCACCGGAATCAGCATGCGACCGCCGTCGGCGAGCTGTTGTTTGAGTATTTCAGGAATTTCCGCCGGTGCTGCGGCCACGATGATGCCGTCATAGGGCGTGTGAGTGGCCCAGCCCTCAAAACCATCACCCTCGCGAATACGAACGTTGCCTATGCCTAACACGTGCATACGCTCACGGGCACGACTGGCCAATGCCGGCAAGCGTTCAATGCTGTAAACCGTATCCGCAACTTGAGATAAAACAGCCGCCTGATAACCACAGCCGGTGCCCACCTCCAGCACCTTTTCCAAGTGCCGCCCGGCGATCATGGCCTCGGTCATGCGGGCAACGATATAGGGCTGGGAGATAGTCTGGCCGTGACCGATAGGCAGCGCGTTATTTTCGTAGGCGCGGCTGGCCAGGGCCTCGTCCACGAAAATATGTCGCGGCACCTCGGAGATGATATCCAGCACCGTAGCATCAGCGATGCCCTCAGCACGGAGGATTTCTACCAGACGGTTACGGGTGCGTTGTGAGGTCATCCCCACCCCGCGATAGGAACGGGTGGTACTCACAGGAAAAAACTCAGCAGGCCAGTATCGATGCGTTCTTCTCCAAAAGATGGGGCTCCCCTGCGATGCCCCCCAAGATCCGCTACTTTCTGTTGGTTATAACAGTTATAAGGGAGCCGCCTGATCTGCGGGGAAAGCCACCAGGTGCTCCGCACTTATCCGTATACCCACTTGGTCACCCAGCGCCAATTCCTGGCTGCTTGGCGACAGGGACAACAGCGTTTCACCAGAAGCGAGGGTCAGAGAATAAAGGATCTTGGGGCCGATGAAAGCCCTGTTAGAGACGGTAGCCTTTGTTGCGGCATCGGCATCTTGCTGCACATCATCCGGGCGTAATAACACATCCACCGCGCTGCCTACCGGCCAGTCAAAATGCCGATTACCGCGAATAACGCCCGCTTCCGTCTCTACCCGCTGGGAGTCTAGTAATTTTCCACGCAGGAAGATCCCCTGGCCGATAAAGTCCGCCACAAAGCGTTCGGCCGGCCGGTGGTAAAGGTTATAAGCGCTATCCCATTGCAGAATCCGACCCTGGTCCATCACACCGATATGTTCAGAAAGTGCAAAGGCCTCATTCTGATCGTGGGTCACCAGGATTGCCGTGGTTGAACGCTCACGCAGGATCTCTCGCACCTGGGCGCTCAGCCGAGAACGAAGCTCCACATCCAGATTGGAGAAAGGTTCATCCAGTAATAACAGGTCGGGGTCCGGAGCCAAGGCCCGAGCCAGTGCCACCCGCTGCTGTTGGCCACCCGATAGTTCGTGTGGATAACGCGCCTCTAAACCAGCCAGATCCACCACTTCAAGCAAGCCACCAACAATATCCCGCTGTTCCCGGCGGGAACGCCCGCGCAGGCCAAAGGCTATATTTGCCGCGATGTTGAGATGGGGAAACAGCGCATTATCCTGAAACACCATACCAATGCGTCGTTGCTCTGGCGCCAAGGTGAAAGCAGCACGGGAAACCACCTGTTGGCGCAGGCGGATCTCACCCCCGTCCAACGGAGTGAATCCACCTATGGCACGCAACACAGTCGTCTTGCCACAGCCACTGGGACCGAGCAAACAAACAATGTCTCCTGCCTGGACTTGCATAGAAAGACCACGAATCACCCGATGCCCCGGATAGCCCGCGTGCATCTTTATGATTTCCAGCAGGATATCTGCGCTCATGGGCGGTCTATACGCTGTGTTGGGGAAGCGATCCCGAGTTTAAGAAATGAACGACTTCAGCCGACAAGGAGTTTTTCCAGTAAGGCCTTCTGTGCATGCAAGCGATTTTCCGCCTCGTCCCAAACCACGCTTTGCTGCCCGTCGATCACCGCGGCACTTACCTCTTCACCGCGATGTGCTGGCAGGCAGTGCATAAACAAAGCATCAGCCTTGGCACGCGCCATGACCTCGCTATTAACCTGATAGGCAGCAAAGGCGCGCTCGCGCTCGGCCTGTTCTTCTTCCTGCCCCATGCTGGCCCATACATCCGTTACTACCAGGTCCGCCTGCTCAGCTGCCAACAGCGGATCCCGCACGATCTCTGCCACCGCTGCAGTCTCAGCCAACAGCTGGGCATCGGGATCAAAACCCTCAGGACAGGCAATGCGCAATTTAAAGCCAAAGCGTAACGCCGCCTCCATATAGCTGTGGCACATATTATTGCCATCCCCAATCCACGCCACCGTACGCCCGGCAATGGTGCCGCGATGCTCCACGTAGGTCTGGATATCCGCAAGTAGCTGGCAGGGATGGGAATGATCCGTTAACGCGTTGATCACCGGCACTGAAGAGCTAGCGGCAAACAGCTCGATCTTCTCGTGAGCAAAGGTCCGTACCATCAACGCATCCACCATCCGCGAGAGCACGCGAGCGGTATCTGCCACCGGCTCCCCTCGTCCCAACTGGGTATCCCGGGAGGACAGAAAAATGGCACCACCTCCCATCTGGATCATCGCCGACTCAAAAGAAACCCGGGTACGAGTGGATGATTTCTCAAACACCATACCCAGCACTTTATTTTTCAGCGGCGCGTGATCCTCACCACGCTGGCGCATAGCCTTCAACTCGATGGCACGTGCCACCAGTTGCTCCAGCTCTACGCTGCTCCACTCGGCCAGGCTGAGAAAATGACAAACACTCATAGATAGACTTCCCTGAATAGAACGAATCTTAGGCCGCTTGAGCGGACTCAAGAAATTCCTGTACCAAAGCGATTACCCGCTCGGCCACTTGCTGCGCCTCTTCATCGCTAAGAATCAGCGGCGGCAGCAAGCGCACT
This sequence comes from Gammaproteobacteria bacterium, assembly GCA_021773645.1. GTDB lineage: Bacteria > Pseudomonadota > Gammaproteobacteria > HK1 > HK1 > JAJFJV01. Next base: position 58,421 of record JAJFJU010000016.1, on the reverse strand, counting down.
ACGCACTCAGCAGTAACATTAATCAACAGCCCCGCATCCAAAGCCTGGGCAACCAATTCGCCACAGGGTCGATCCAGCTCGATACCCAGCATCAACCCTTGGCCACGAATATCCCGCACTCCCGCCATGCCATCCAGCCCGGCGTGCAGCTCGGAAAGAAGACTTTCACCCAAGGCGCTGGCACGGGCAACGAGATCATCGCTTTCAATGGCATCAAGCACCGCGAGAGCCGCGCTACAGCACAATGGATTACCGCCAAAGGTGGAACCATGATTACCGGGATGAAATAGCTCTGCCGCCGCACCACGGGCCAGGCAGGCCCCAATGGGCACGCCATTACCAAGGCCCTTGGCGAGAGTCATTACATCGGGCTGGGCCGTGGTGTGCTGCCAGGCAAACCAGCGCCCAGTACGCCCCGTGCCGGTTTGAACCTCGTCGAGCATCATCAACCAGCCGTGCTGGTCACACAACGCGCGCACGCCTTCAAGATAAGCGGCATCAGGAATGACCACACCACCCTCACCCTGGATGGGTTCCAGCAACACCGCAACCACATCGCTACGACACTCGGCCACCCGGGCAATGGCCTCCAAATCGTCATAAGGCACCCGCACAAAACCCTTTACCAATGGCTCAAAACCCGCGTGTACCTTGCGATTTCCCGTGGCACTCAAGGTGGCCAGCGTACGCCCATGAAAGCTGCCTTCGGCGACGATAATGGCCGGGGTATCTATGTCCTGGGCATGGCCATGCAGGCGGGCGAGCTTAATCGCTGCCTCATTGGCCTCGGCTCCGGAATTACCGAAAAAGACCCGATCCATGCCAGCAACAGCAGCCAAACGTTCGGCCAGTAGCGTCTGCTTTTCAATCCCGTAGAGATTCGAGGTGTGTAATAGCTGACTGCTCTGTTCACAGATAGCCCGACTAACCCCCGGATGAGCATGACCCAGACCACAGACGGCAATCCCCGCCAGCGCATCAAGATAACGCTTGCCAGCGGCATCCCACAACCACGCCCCCTCACCCCGGCTAAAACTCACCGGCAACGGCGCATAGGTGGACATCAGTGAATCACTCATACAAATCCCTGCAAATCTTTGGCGAAACGGGAAATTTTATATTTATGGGAGCCATTCAGCAAACCGGGTAATTCGAACACCGCGGCAAGACTTCTTGACCCCCTTCCTTCAGGGCCGTTAGCATGCCCTGTCAGCGTATAAAAAGAAGGCTGCTTTGACGGCCTCGGCGCGTGGCTTATCAAATAATAAACAACTGGAGTAACTACAATGAGTTTTCAATTACCTGAATTACCCTACGCCATTGATGCCCTGCAGCCACATATTTCGCAGGAAACCCTGGAATATCACCACGGCAAGCATCACAACACCTACGTCACCAATCTGAACAACCTCACCAAGGGCGGTGAGTTTGAGAATGCCTCGCTGGAAGACATCATCAGCAAGGCCTCGGCCGGGGTCTTCAACAACGCAGCTCAGATCTGGAACCACACTTTCTACTGGAACTCCCTGTCCCCCAATGGTGGCGGCGAGCCCACTGGCGCCATTGCCGCGGCCATCGAGCGTGATTTCGGCTCCTTTGCCGACTTCAAGGAAGCCTTCACCACTGCAGCCCTGACCCTGTTCGGCTCTGGCTGGGTATTCCTGGTGAAAAATGGCGACAAGCTGGAGATCCGCCAGGAAGGCAATGCTGGCAATCCGCTGACCAGCGGCCTAACCCCGATTCTGACCTGCGACGTGTGGGAGCATGCCTATTACGTGGACTATCGGAACGCGCGCCCAAGCTACATGGGTGCCTTCTGGAATCTGGTTAACTGGGAATTTGCCTCAGCCAACCTGGGCTAGTACCCGCACCGGAAGCTGTCACTGACAGCTTCCGGTTTTCCCTGCCATTCGGCAAAACCCCACCCAGCCCAAACTTCTCCCGCTTCCCCAAAACCGCCTATGTGTGGAATCTGTACCGAACTTCGCTTTGATGGCCAAACCCCTGCCGCCGCGCCCATGCAACGCATGCTGGATAAACTGGCGCGCCGGGGACCAGACGATGACGGCCTGCATATTGCTGGCCCCATTGCCCTGGGACACCGCCGCCTCGCCATCATTGACCTCTCTGCCCGCGGCCACCAACCGATGCTGGATCCTCGCACCGGCAATGTGTTGGCCTTCAACGGCGTTATTTACAACTACCGCGAATTACGCGCTCAGCTACAAGCCAAAGGACATCATTTCGATTCCAGTAGCGATACCGAGGTCATCCTAAAAGCGTATGCAGAATGGGGCGAGCACTGCCCAGAGCGCCTGGATGGGATGTTTGCCTTCGCCCTCTGGAACGCCCGCGAGCAACGCCTTTTTCTGGTGCGTGATCGCCTCGGCATCAAGCCGCTTTATTACAGCTGTGACAACCAGCGCATCCGCATTGCCTCCAACACTCAAGCCCTGCTGGCCGCTGGAGACGTGGATACAGAAATTGATCCCGTCGCCCTGCATCATCATCTAAGCCTGCATGCGGTAGTGCCCGCACCCAGAACCTTGTTCAAGGGCATCCGAAAACTGCCGCCAGCCACCACCCTGAGCATTGATATCCGCGGCCAGCAACGGCAACGCTGTTATTGGCAACTGGATGCCACTCGACCCGATAAAGCGCTGGATGAAAAACAATGGATTGAAGCAACTCACGCCAGCCTCACCCAGGCGGTAGACAAACGCATCCACGCCGCCGACGTTCCCGTGGGCGTATTGCTTTCCGGGGGGCTGGATTCCAGCCTGCTGGTAGCCCTGCTTGCCGAGGCCGGACATGCGGATATCCGCACCTTTTCCGTCGGCTTTGAAGACTCTCTCGAAGAGAGCGGCAGTGAGTTTGAATACTCAGATCAAGTGGTAGAACACTTCGCTACCCGGCATCACCGCTGGCGCATACCCAACTCTGCCGTATTAGAGCGCCTGCCGGAGGCGCTGACCCACATGAGCGAACCCATGGTGGGGCAGGATGCAGTGGCCTTTTACCTTCTCGGGGAGCGAGTTTCCCAGGATATTAAGGTTGTACTCAGTGGCCAAGGGGCAGATGAGGTATTCGCTGGCTACTTCTGGTACCCGCAGATGCAGGCCACTGCCGGAAGCGATCTCGATCGCTTCCGCCAACACTATTTCGACCGCAGCCATGAAGAGCTGCTCTCGGCCATCAACCCCCGCTATCACGGTGCCGACCACACTTCCGAGTTAGTGCGCCAGCGGCTCGCCCTACCCCGAGCCGACCGCTTCATGGATCGCGTGCTGCACATGGATGTCACCATGCTGATAACGGATGATCCCGTGAAGCGGGTGGATAACATGACCATGGCCTGGGGCCTGGAGGCGCGGGTGCCCTTCCTCGACTACCAACTGGTGGAGTTGGCAGCGCAGATGCCGCCGGAGCTGAAGCTAAAAGGTGGTGGCAAGTTCCCGCTCAAAGCCATTTCCCGTGGTTTGCTTCCCGATAGCGTTATCGACCGTCCCAAGGGCTATTTCCCCATGCCGGCATTGAAATACGTGCGTGGAGACTTCCTTGAGTTGATGGGCGATATCCTCAACTCTCGGGCCTGCCGCGAGCGGGGGCTGTTTCAATCGGAGCATATTGCGGCGCTGCTGGCTGCACCGGAAAGCCATCTCAGCCCATTACGTGGCAATAAACTATGGCATGCAGCCTTGCTGGAATGGTGGTTGCAACTCAATGTAGACGGCCATTAAGAGAGGCCATCTGAATGCCCATGCCCAGCTTAAGTGTTTGATTGGAAGATTTCGTATTACAATTCGTCGGCTCAGGAGACATCCCTGAGCCTAATTTTAAGAGAGAGGAAGTTTGATGGAAGCTTTAGAAAAAATCGGCCAGCAGGTCGCAGAGAACCCCGTCATTATCTACATGAAGGGCACCCCGGAATTCCCCCAGTGCGGTTTTTCCTTCCGCGCCGTCCAAGCCCTGCAGGCCTGTGAGGTGGAGTTCGCCCACGTCAATATTCTTGCAGATCCGGAGATTTTCAACGCCCTGCCGAAATTTGCCGACTGGCCTACCTTCCCGCAGATCTACATCGACGGCGAGCTGATTGGCGGCTGTGATATCACCGTGGAGATGTATCAAAAGGGTGAATTACAGACCATGGCATCCGCAGCCGTTGCCAAGGCTCAGGAAGCTACAGACTAGAAACTCAGGATTCCAGCCTTTTCCACAGACATTCCCCATCACTGGCCTCGTCGATCGCCTGCAGGCGATCGGCGTGTGCCGAAAGCTCCGTGGCATCAGCCCGCAGTACCTTGAGTGGCCCCCGTGCGGCACGTGCAGATTCCATGCTTAAGCTTTGTTCGCCTGATACCGGTGACTGCAAGCCAAGCTTAAAAGCCACCTGTCCTCCGGTCATCGCCACATAGACGTCAGCCAGGATTTCGGCATCCAGCAGGGCACCATGACGCTCGCGCTGGGAGTTGTCCACCATATACCGCTTGCACAGCGCATCCAGGTTGTTTTTCTGCCCCGGGTGCATCTTGCGCGCCAGTGTCAGGGTATCGAGCACGCTACAATACTGCTCGAAGCACCCCCGCTTGCCGCCTAGTAGGCTGAGTTCCTTATCAATAAAACCCACGTCGAAAGGCGCGTTGTGGATCACTACCTCGGCATCGCGGATAAAATCCAGGAATTCATCCACTACATCGCCAAAGTGTGGCTTGTCTTTCAGGAACTCTGCGCTGATGCCGTGAACCTCTTCGGCACCGGCATCGATCTCCCGATCAGGCTGTAAATATTGGTGAAACACCCGCTGGGTAAGGCGTCGACCCACCAGTTCCACACAACCGATCTCGATGATCCGATGCCCCTGCGCCGGGTCCAGACCAGTGGTTTCCGTATCCAGTAAAACTTGGCGCATTCAGCCTTTCCCCCGGATCGATTCTGCCGCCTCACGGGCCAGATCATCCACTCGTTCGTTTTCAGGATGCCCGGAATGACCGCGCACCCAAATCCATTCAATTTCATGCCCTTTTCGAGCCTGGTCGAGGCGCTTCCAGAGATCGGAGTTCTTCACTGGCTTTTTGTCCGCCTTCTTCCAGCCGCGCCGCTTCCAGCCCGCCAGCCATTCAGTGATCCCTTGGCGCACATACTGTGAATCGGTCATCAGATGAACGTTGCACGGCCGCTTCAATGCCTCCAACCCACGGATCGCCGCCATCAGCTCCATACGGTTATTGGTAGTACCCGACTCGCTACCGCTCATGGCTTTTTCCGCCCCGTTAAAACGCATCAGCGCAGCCCAGCCCCCAGGGCCAGGGTTTCCCAGGCACGAGCCATCAGTAAAAATTTCCACCCGCTCACTCATTGTTTAGCAATCCTTGTTGAAGGCTCCATGATGCCGGCACCGCTGAGTTGCCGCCGCGGCCGCCAGCGATTGGGCAAGGGAGTCAGGGTAGCCACTCGCTTTTTTGCCAGCAGCAAATAACAACCACTAAAAATTGGCCAAAAACGAGCCCCTGAGCGCTCAAGAAATTCTAATTTTCCCAACATGTGCTCATGTCCAAAGGGCGGACGATAGAAAAAGCGGTCTACGCTGAGGATTTCAAAACCCAGCAGCGCCAGCCAATCGCGAATCCTCGTCTCCGAAAAAAAATGCCCCTGCCAATGTCGTGCGGGACGACAAGCACTGAACAAACGGCGGACCCCCAACAAACTCCAGGGATTAAATGCGCTCACCAGCAAATGTCCCTCGGGCATCAGTACACGCTCGGCCTCACGCAGCACGGCATGGGGCTCACGCTCATACTCAAGTAGGTGAGGCAGCACCACCACATCCACGCTATCACTGGCGATGGGCAATGACTGCATGCTTCCACAGACTGAGGCATATTCATCTCTCCGGCCATCTGCGCTGGTGCATAGACGCACTCGATTACGAATACGGCTGGCCTCAAGCGAACAACCCCCGCCCCCCTCACAGCCAATTTCCAGCGCATGGTAACCGAAAATATTGGGTAAACGCGCACGCAAAACATCCCGCTCCGCAGACCGCATCAAACGTCCGGCATCACCTTCAAACCAGCGCCTCAATGGGTGTGGAGCGATTTCGTATTGGTTATGGGCATGGCGTGTCATCCGGGTGTCCCCTACTAATTTCCGGTGCCTTAGAGAATTGTATCTCATCCCCATCGTTGTGAAGCATCCGCTTGACCCTGGCAAAGCCCTTGCCTAGCATGGCCGCCCATGCACATACACTGTTCCTTGAATCAGCTATACCTGCTCGCAGCACTTGCCATCTCGGGCTGCGTAACCACACCACAACCTCAGACCAGCACCACGATCCTGCCAGATGCCGCTCAAAGCGCATCGACATCGGATACGAAGGTCCTCAACGTGCAGCCCCTGCCAACGGTGGAAATTAAGGCTTCAAGCCTGGCTGCCCTCACCACAATCGCTCAACAACCGGTGGAAAACACCATCGACGATGGCGTCTGGAGCCGAATCCGCGCCGGCTACGGCATTCCCGCGGTGGATGCTACGCACTATCGTAGAGAACTCGACTGGTATCGCCAGCGCCAGAGCTTTCTCTCTCGGGCCAGCAAGCGTGCGCAACCCTATCTACATCATCTGATGGCCGAGATAGAAAAACGCGGGATGCCAGCGGAACTGGCCTTACTACCGGTGGTGGAAAGCGCTTTCCAGCCCTTTGCCTATTCATCGGGACGCGCTTCAGGCATCTGGCAATTTATTCCCGCCACCGGCAAACATTATGGGCTACGCCAGAACTGGTGGTATGACGGACGTCGGGATATTGAGGAGTCAACCCGTGCCGCATTGGACTACCTCTCCAAATTACACAAGGAATTTAATGGCGATTGGCTGCTAGCTGTTGCCGCCTACAATTGCGGTGAAGGCAATGTCCACCGCGCCCTAAGACGCTATAAGGGCAATGCTCAAAGTCCTGATTTCTGGCAGATTCGCAAGCTATTACCTCGGGAAACGCGAGGCTATGTCCCCCGTTTACTAGCCATCGCCGCGGTGGTCTCCGAGCCAGCACATTACGGGCTGAAATTAGGCCCCATTGCCGATGAAGGCTATTTCCAACGGGTGGAGCTCGATGGCCAGATTGATCTGGCGCTGGCGGCCAACCTGGCAAAGATTTCGCTGGACGAGATCTACCGTCTTAATCCCGGCTTTAATCGCTGGGCTACGGATCCCGACGGCCCCCATCGGCTACTGCTGCCGGTGGAAAAGGTGGCCGAATTTCAGACCGCCCTGGCCGCCTATCCCCGGGACCAACGGGTCAACTGGCGTCGGCATCGCATCCGCAGTGGGGAAACCCTGGGGGGTATCGCTCACAAATACCGCACTACCGCTACGGTACTACGGCAGGCCAACCGGCTACGCGGAAATTTCATTCGTGCTGGCCGTAATCTACTCATTCCGGTAGCCAGAAAATCATTGCAAAGCTATAAGCAAAGTGCGGAACGCCGCCGCCAGCGTTCCATTAAAAGCCCGCGCTCGGGTAAGCGGGAGATTTATCAGGTGCGTAAAGGGGACAGCCTGTGGAGCATTGCACGCCGCAAAAACCTCCGAATTTCCCAGATTAGCGCCTGGAACGGCCTAAACCGTGGCGATCCCATCCGTCCGGGGCTACGTCTTACCCTGTGGCAAACGGCCACCCCCGCCCTCAATGGTGTGAGTGCACCCACAGCAGGGGCTGAACGAACTGGCCTGACACGTCAAAAACTGCACTACACAGTACGCCGTGGCGATTCCCTGTGGCGAATTTCTAACCGCTTCAAGGTCAGCATCGCCTCGCTCAAGAGTTGGAACCGACTGAGTGGAAAGCATCGGCTCCAGCCCGGCCAGCGCATCAAGCTGTTTGTGGATGTCACCCGTAGCGGAGATAACGGCTAAGCCAAGCCCCGGCCGATTCGATTCATCTCCCATGAATGAGTTTCCCGCCAAGGTAGGCAAGTTTGAGATCCTCGGCCTACTCGGCCAAGGCAGTATGGGAACGGTCTATCTCGCCCACGATCCCTATCGCAACCACAAAGTTGCCATCAAAGTTTGCAAGCTCGATAACTCTGATCGCATTGGCCACAAGCTATTTTTCAATGAGGCTCGCAGCGCTGGCAGCCTGCACCATCCAGGCATATTGGGCGTTCTGGATGCTGGAGATGACAGTGAAGGCCCCTATCTCGTTCTTGAATACATAGCCAACGCCAAGCCCCTTACCGGGCACTGCCGAGCCGATGGCTTACTTCCCCTGCCACAGGTCGTTGCCATACTTTTTCGCTTGGCCAAGGCGCTGGATTACGCCCATCGTCATGGCGTAATTCACCGTGACATCAAGCCCGCCAACATCCTGTTAACCCAAGAGCTCACCCCCAAAATCTGTGATTTTGGAGTCGCACGGCGTACCCAATCGGATACCACCCAGATACTCGGTGTTTTTGGCTCCCCCCGCTATATGGCACCCGAGCAAGCACTAGACGCCCCCATAGGCCCACAGACCGATCTCTATTCCCTTGGGGTGGTGATGTTTGAATTATTGACCGGTCAGGCACCCTTTATTGCAGCAGGCTTTTCGCAATTACTGAAAAAACTCATGCACGAAACGCCACCTTGTTTGCACCAGATCCGCCCGGAACTACCCCCGAGCCTAGACTGCATCATGCAACGAGCTCTACAAAAGTCGCCGCAGGATCGCTATCCCTCCGGCAAAGCCATGGCGGCAGATCTGGCATTGGTATACCGGGATCTTAATCTCGGTGAAGAACGACCATCCCGGAAGGAAATAGGCCGCCAGGTCCGGCAGCTGAGCTTTTTTGAGCAATTTTACGAGCAGGAAATTAGTGAAATCGTTGATGCCTGCATCTGGGAGAAATATGCCCCAGAGGAGCAAATAATTACCGAGGGGAACCTTGATCAAGCCTTTTTCATCATCCTTTCGGGAGAGGTATCGGTGCTCAAGGAGAGCAAGCTCATCAGCACGCTGGGCAAGGGCGATTGCTTCGGCGAAATGGGCTATTTGGCCAAGGCCCGACGCACTGCCACTATCGTTTCCCACACTGAGGTTTGTCTGATCAAGATAGATTCCACCCTGATGGAGAAAACATCCGCCGATTGCCAACTCCATTTCAGCCACGTCTTTCTGCAAACTCTGATTGAACGCCTGGCACGAACCAGCGAGCAGCTAGCCCAAAAGGCGCATTAAGACATCCCTGATTTATGCTGGACTCCATCTCCTTGGGGGCGCCTTTGACTCCCTCCCTATACTTTTAGGCTCGAACACGAGAAAATGCGCGGCTGCGTTAATTGGCGCAACGAAACACATCCTAAAAATTGCAGTTTCCAACCACTGGTCCGAACTGGGCGTAAAGCTTAAAGAAGGAATAAATTCATGGGGTTTTTGCAGGGTAAAAAAGCTTTAATCGTAGGTCTGGCAAGCGATCGTTCCATTGCCTGGGGAATTGCCAAAGCAATGCAGCGTGAAGGTGCTGAGCTGGCCTTCAGCTATCAAAACGACAAGTTGAAAGCCCGTGTCGAAAAATTTGCCAAGCTCCTAGATGTAAAAGTCACCATTCCCTGTGATGTCAGCAGTGACGAAGAGATTGATGCCGCCATGGCCACTCTGAAAGACGAGTGGGGACATCTGGATATCCTCGTCCATTCCGTTGCCTTTGCGCCACGTGAGGAGCTCGACGGGGACTATCTCGAGAAAGTGACTCGCGAGGGCTTCAGGACAGCCCATGAAGTGAGTTCCTACAGCTTTGCCGCGCTCGCGAAGGCCGCCCGCCCCTTGATGCAAGGCCGCAATGCCGCACTGCTGACCATGACCTATCTGGGTGCTGTGCGCGCCATCCCCAACTACAATGTTATGGGACTGGCAAAAGCGAGTCTGGAGGCCAATGTGCGCTATATGGCCCGTGCCATGGGGCCCGAGGGCATCCGCGTCAACGGCCTGTCGGCTGGACCGATACGCACCCTAGCCGCTGCCGGTATCAGCAACTTCCGCAAGCTACTGGATATCGTCGCCTATAACGCCCCGCTCAAGCGCAATGTCAATATCGAAGAAGTGGGCAATGTAGCGGCCTTTCTGTGCTCGGATCTCGCCTCAGCAATTACCGGCGAAATCACCTATGCGGATGCCGGCTTTAATTTCTCCTACGACGACGCCGACGTAAAATAGCAAATCACTCCTCAATGAGTTGTCCGGCTGTCGGCCTGGCAACTCATTGAAAATCTGCTTCCACCCGCTGCAACTGTGAATTCAGGGTTCGGCTTTGAAAAGCCTTGTCCTCGCGCGCGCATATCGCGTACATACGCTGCTTGATTTCATTGACCGTTTTTCCACAGGGTCCCGCAGGCAAGCCGTCATCAACGGGAGCCATCAGCGGTTCGCCATCATAGGTTCCGAAGATGAGAATCCGGAACTCTTCACCGCCATCCTCGCTACGCGCTTCATCAAATATGGCGAAGGCCTCTAATAACAACAAACGATTGCGCAACAATTCCCGTATCGGCAAGGTTTGCTTGCCAGTTTCATTTAAAAAGTGATAGATAACTTCTATTGCCCCATGCTCATCCCGGGCGAGATGATCCGCTGGCCCAATATAGAGATTTGCATCCATATCAAGCACATAGGGGTTTTCCTTAAATCCACCCTCAAAAGTACGGCTAACAAAACGTAGGGCACCGAGAAGTTTTTTTTCACGCATTAGGCTGGAACAGACTCTTAGTGTTAGCGATTTTCCAAAACTACCTTTGCCCCCATGGCATTGCAACCACAAGTGGCCTTGCCCATAGCGTCGACATTGAAATAGCGCATTGTTCGTGCAACATTAGTTCGTAACAAAAAAAGAGGCATCGTATCCAGGCAAAACCATGAGACCACTCATCCTCAGACTGGAAATCACTGGCCACCCCATCCGCTGGATTCCGTGGCAAGAGGCCGTCACTTTGCGTGCACGGAATATGATTGCCTGGGATGCCGGAGATACGGTGTTCACCTTTCGCGGTGGGACTAATCGGCACACCGGCACACGCTCTGAAATCAGCGTTAGTTCTATCATTGCCGTCTCCGGCACGGCCCATCATCCAGCCTTCTACAAAGCAGTCCCGCCCCTTTCTAATCGCCAACTTTTCTCCCGCGATCAGCACCTGTGCATGTACTGTGGTGACGAACTTCCCGGCTATCAACTCACCCGCGACCACATCATTCCGCTCTCCCGCGGCGGCAAGGATTATTGGAGCAATGTCGTAGCCGCCTGCAAGTCATGCAATCATCGTAAGGGCGCCCACACACCGGAAGAAGTCGGTATGCGACTGCTCGCAGTCCCCTATGTACCGAACCGGGCGGAATATCTGGCCCTCAGCAACCGGCGAATTCTTGCTGATCAAATGGATTTTTTAAAAAAGCGTTTTGCGGCAAGGAACCGCTTACGCGGAATTTAGAACATTCAGTAGAAAATGGTGCGCCTAGGCTGCATGCTCTTGGCCTAGCGCCCCCCTACTTATAGCCGTGGTAGATTCGGTATAAAGGCGCTGGATGTGGGAAAATACGCCACTTTCAATCCTTATAAGTAACTCCTATGCCACTAGCTAATACTCAACGCACCGCCCAATTTCTACACGCCCTTGAACAACGCATCCTGGTCCTTGATGGGGCTATGGGAACGATGATTCAGGGCTATGGCCTGGATGAAATCGGCTATCGGGGCGATCGCTTTTCCGATTGGAAACAGGATGTTAAGGGCAATAACGACCTGCTCACCCTGACCCAGCCAAAAATTATCGGTGAAATCCACCGTGCCTTCCTGGAGGCCGGTGCCGATATACTCGAAACCAACACCTTTAATTCCCAAACCATCTCACTGGCTGACTACGGCATGGAGTCACTTGCCTATGAGCTAAATCGTGAAGGGGCATGCCTGGCCCGTGCCTGCGCCGATGAAATGAGCGCACAAACTCCAGACAAGCCGCGCTTCGTCGCCGGCGTACTGGGCCCCACCAACCGCACCGCCAGCATCTCGCCCGATGTAAACAACCCTGGCTTTCGTAACATCAGTTTCGAGCAACTGGCCACCGCCTATGATGAATGCCTCAATGGCCTAATAGATGGCGGTGCCGACATTATCCTCATTGAGACCATCTTCGATACCCTCAATGCCAAGGCCGCGGTGTACGCGGTAGAGCGCTATTTCGAGACCCATGATCTGCGCCTGCCAGTAATGATCTCCGGCACCATCACCGATGCCTCGGGACGCACGCTTTCGGGCCAGCTCACCGAGGCATTCTGGTATTCCCTGCGTCACGCCCGCCCAGTGTCCTTTGGGCTCAACTGTGCGCTGGGTGCTAAGCAGCTGCGGCCCTATGTGGATACCCTTTCACGTATCACTGATACGCGGGTCTCGGCTCATCCCAATGCCGGCCTACCCAACGAATTTGGTGAGTACGAGGAAACGCCAGAGGCTATGGCGGGAGAAATTCGTGAATGGGCCGAGGCAGGGTTGCTCAATATCGTCGGTGGTTGCTGCGGCACCAGACCGAAACATATCCGCGCCATCAGCCAGGCAATGGATGGAATTACCCCACGCAAGGTGCCGGCAAACCCCGGACATTGCGCCCTGTCTGGCCTGGAGCCCTTGACCATTGCCCCGGATTCGCTGTTTGTAAACGTCGGCGAGCGCACCAATGTCACCGGCTCCGCACGCTTTCGCCGCCTGATTCAGGCCGAGGACTACGAAACCGCGCTGGAAGTGGCCCGCGAACAGGTGGAAAACGGTGCCCAGATCATCGACATCAACATGGACGAAGGCATGCTCGACTCGCCCGAGGTGATGTCCTGCTTCCTGGATTTAGTGGCGGCAGAACCGGAGATCTCCCGCGTCCCCATCATGATCGACTCCTCCCGCTGGGACGTGCTAGAGATCGGCCTCAAACATATCCAGGGAAAGGGAGTAGTCAATTCCATCAGCCTCAAGGAAGGCGAGAAAGAATTCCTTCGCCGCGCCCGCCTAGTACATAGCTACGGCGCCGCGGTTATCGTCATGGCCTTTGATGAAGCAGGACAAGCAGAAACCACCCAGCGACGGGTAGATATCTGCAGCCGCGCCTACCAACTGCTGACGGAAGAAGTCGGTTTTGACCCCTCGGATATTATTTTCGACCCTAATATCTTTGCCGTCGCTACCGGTATCGAGGCCCATAATCGATACGCCCTCGACTTCATTGAAGCCACTGCCATCATCAAGAAAAAATTGCCGGGTTGTCTGATCTCCGGCGGTGTTTCCAACGTCTCCTTCTCCTTCCGTGGCAACAACCCGGTACGTGAAGCGATGCACGCGGTGTTTCTCTACCACGCCATTCGCGCCGGCATGGACATGGGGATCGTCAACGCTGGTCAACTCGCCATCTATGAAGAGATTCCGGCAGAGCTACGCGAGCGAGTGGAAGACGTGATTCTTAATCGCCGCGAGGACGCCACCGATCGGCTGCTGGAAACCGCCCAGGAATACGTAGGTGGCAAGGCCCGCAGTGGCGCGGGCGAAGATACCGCCTGGCGGGACGCTCCGGTCAACGAGCGTCTGAGCCATGCCCTGGTCAAGGGCATCGTGCAGTACATCGAGGAAGATACCGAGGAGGCTCGACTAGCCGCCACCCGACCACTGGACGTCATTGAAGGGCCGTTGATGGACGGCATGAACATCGTGGGCGATCTTTTTGGTGCCGGCAAAATGTTCCTGCCACAGGTGGTGAAATCCGCTCGTGTGATGAAAAAAGCGGTGGCCCATCTGCTGCCCTACATGGATGACGAAAAAGACGGCGAGAAAAGCAGCAAGGGCCGTATTCTCATCGCCACCGCCAAGGGTGATGTCCACGACATCGGCAAGAACATCGTCGCCGTGGTACTGCAATGCAATGGTTATGAGGTTGTGGATCTCGGCGTCATGGTGCCGGGGGAGCGCATCCTGGAAGCGGCACGCAAGGAAAATTGCGACATTATTGGTGTCTCCGGCCTGATTACCCCCTCGCTGGAAGAGATGGTCTATCTCGCCAAGGAGATGGAGCGCCAGAACTTTAGCCTACCACTGTTGGTTGGTGGCGCGACCACCTCACGAATCCACACTGCGGTGAAGCTGGAGCCCGCCTATAGCGGCCCGGTGATGCACGTCCTCGATGCCTCACGCGCCGCTGGCGTGGTGAGCAAACTCATGAATGACGAGCAGCGTGATAGTTACGCAGCCGAGGTACGCAGCGACTATCAAAAGCTGCGAGAAGAACGTAGCCGACAGCAGAAAAGCCGTAATAGCCTCACCTTGGCTGCCGCCCGCGCCAATCATCTAGCCACGGACTGGACGAGCTATCTGCCGCCACATCCGGCAAAAACCGGACTGACTGTTTTCCGCGACTTTCCACTAGCGGAGTTGGTGGATTACATAGACTGGAGCCCCTTCTTCCAGACCTGGGAGCTCTCTGGCCGCTTTCCCGAGATCCTCGAAGATGCGGTAGTCGGAGAAAGCGCACGCGGCCTGTACGCCGACGCCCGCGAAATGCTCGATAAGATCATTAGCGAGAAATGGCTAACGGCACGTGCTGTGCTGGGGATCTTTCCCGCCAATGCCACGACGGATGATGATATTGAGATCTATAGCGATGATAGCCGCACCAACACAGTGGAAACCTTCCACTTCATCCGTCAGCAGATGCAGCGACGTACCGGCGTACCCAACCTCTGCCTGGCAGACTTCGTGGCCCCAGTAGAGAGTGGAGTGGCCGATTATCTTGGCACCTTCGCGGTCACCACAGGGATCGGCATTGAACGGCACCTTGCCGCCTTTGAGGCCGATCATGACGACTACCGCTCCATCTTGCTGAAGTCCCTGGCTGACCGGCTGGCCGAGGCCTTTGCCGAACACCTGCACGCCAAATTGCGCAAGGAATTCTGGGGCTATGCGGAGGATGAACAACTTGATAACGCCGCGCTCATCAAGGAAGCCTACCGAGGCATCCGTCCGGCCCCCGGTTACCCGGCCTGCCCGGATCACAGCGAAAAGGAGATTCTCTGGCGTCTGCTCTCAACCCAGAAAAATGCAGATATGGAACTCACCGAGGGTTTTGCCATGTTGCCGGCGGCCTCAGTCAGCGGCTTCTATTTTTCCCACCCCGAAGCACGCTATTTCGGTACCGGCAAGATCGGTCGCGACCAAGTGGCAGACTACGCCCAACGCCGCAAAGCAGAGACCCTTCAAGCAGAGCGATGGCTGGCTCCAATACTGGGTTATTAGCATCTCGCGCAGCGGCTTATTACATGATAATCTCGCGTTTAATCATGTGCTTATGATTTGTTCTTAACAGGGAATCTGCAAATGGAAAAAGGTCTCGACAACAACGGAGCAAAGCAGGCAGGCCCCGAGGCTCGTCTGGAATGTCAAAATGAAGGCCTAGCGGCTCATCCGGTAATGGGAAAAATCCAACTGGTGGGCAACGAACTCACGATTGGGCGAGGTGACAGCAATAACATTAGCCTCAAAGCCGACGGCGTTTCCCGTGCCCACGCCCGCCTCTACGCGGGCGATGGTGGTTGGGGTGTGGAAGATCTTGATAGCACCAACGGCATCTTGATAAATGGAAATAGGGTCAAAAAAGGTTGGCTTAAGCCCGGGGATACCCTGCTCATTGGCACCGTCACCTACAAATACCTCACGCTGGAACAAGAATCGCCGCCGCCTGCAAGTACAGAAGAAGCCGTCGAAGATCCTTTTGAAAAAACCGTGATCATGCGCCCCACGGTTAAACAACAAGTAACAGCGGGAGCAGGACAGCCAAAACCGCAACCAACCAAGCCTACGCCTGCACCCGTTCAAAAACGGGCTACCCCAACCCCTGTATCAAAACCAGCGGCATCTCCAGCCCCTCGCGCAGGCGCCACAGCAGCACCACGAAAGCCTGCGCCACGCCCACGGCAGAAACCCGCAGTGAGTCATGGACACTGGTGGATTATGATTGTCGGAGTGGCACTGGTTATCGGATTTGTATTCCTTCTCTAGGCCATGGAAAACAACTTGCTCGATGCGGGTACGTCCGGAGCAATCCCTCTGGAACCTATCCTCACCACGGAATTTGATGACTGGTTAAAAGGCCAAAAGGACAAAACCAAGCGCTGGTTAAAGGCCAATGACTTTCATGCCCAACCCGGGCAATTCTGCCTCTTGCCCAATAGCCGCGGCAAGCTACAGCGAGTTCTGGTAGGCGTCGGTGCAACGGAAGATCCGTGGTCACTAGCGGCCCTACCGCAAGCACTTCCCTCGGGGAACTATGTCATCGAAAGTGACTGGCAACCCGAAATACTTGAACGCATCACCGTCGGCTGGAGCTTGGGAGCCTACAGTTACACCCGTTACCGCTCGCCCAAACCACATCAAGCACATCTGGTACTCGATTCCCGCTGCGATGCCAATCTCATAGCCAATCAAGTTGCAGGCCTGCGACTGGTTCGCGATCTAATCAACACCCCGGCCGCCGATATGATGCCGGCAGATTTGGCAGCATCCGCGCACTCACTCGCCAACACCTTTGATGCTGAAATAGCAGACATTACCGGTGACGCCTTGCTAACGGCCAACTACCCTGCCATTCACGCTGTGGGTCGGGCGAGTTGTCACGCCCCCCGCCTGGTGGAACTGTACTGGGGAAATAAGAACAATCCTCATATCAGTCTGGTGGGGAAAGGCGTGTGTTTTGATAGCGGTGGGCTGGACCTCAAATCATCAGCTAATATGCGCCTGATGAAAAAGGACATGGGGGGTGCCGCCCATGCCTTGGGACTAGCTCATATGATTATGGCGGCAGGGCTGCCCGTCCGTCTGCGAGTGCTCATCGCTGCGGTGGAAAATGCCGTGGCCGGAAATGCCTTCCGCCCAGGCGATGTTCTGGCTTCACGCGCTGGCGTTAACATAGAAGTAGAAAACACCGATGCCGAGGGCCGTCTTGTGCTCGCCGATGCACTCACCGATGCAGCAGCAGAAAATCCAGAGTTACTGCTGGACTTCGCCACTTTGACCGGGGCCGCACGGGTTGCCTTGGGCACTGAAGTGCCGGCATTTTTCTGCAACGATGACCCGCTTGCATGCGAGCTCATGGAAGCCGCCCAAACTGAACTGGACCCAATTTGGCGCCTACCTTTGCATACGCCATATCGCCGCTTATTGAATAGTCAGATAGCCGATATCTCAAGTGCTGGAAAAACCCCCTATGCAGGCGCGATTACCGCCGCCTTGTTCCTGCAGGAATTTGTTCCCAAAGGCATACCCTGGGTGCACTTTGATCTCATGGCCTGGAATCTTGAAAATCAGGCAGGTCGTCCTATAGGCGGTGAGGCCATGGCCTTGAGAGGGATTTTTTCCTATCTGCGAAAACGCTTTGAAGTAACTGCTCCTGAGATCAAGTGATGACTTCATCTACGGAATATGCCTCAGCTCTAGGCCTGACTTTTCTGCTGCTCGTACTGTTTCAGTTCAAGCACTTTGCTGCGGACTTTCCTTTCCAATCCCAATATATGCTGAAGAAGGTACGCCCAGGCTGGGACTTCGTACCGCCCCTTGCGCTGCACTGCGCATTCCATGCTTTTCTGACTCTTTCCGTAGTATGGGCCTTGGTGCCAAGCCTATGGTGGCTGGCGACGCTTGATTTTGCGATTCACTTTATGATGGACCGCATCAAGTCCGGTCCACGTTATCTCGGTCGCTATAACAACTTGTCTAAAAAGGCCTTCTGGAACTGTCTTGGTTTCGATCAGATGGTCCACCACCTAACCCATTTTTATATCGTCTGGATGCTAGTCACCACCCGTTACCCACTCGCCTGACCACCCGCGGACAAAGTCTTGCGGACATCCCCAACAAAGTCTGCAAAGATTCTGGAAAGCGCCACCTCAAAAGCCAGAACGCTGTTCGATAGCGACTTTTCTGACGGGACCAGCGCCTCATATTCCCTAATTAATAATGGGGCATCCCGCCCTCGACTAAATCGCAACTCCAACCCCACCACCGCCTGCGTAGAGTCACCCACGAGTTCGCGTTCAAAGCGGAGAATGCGTCCGGCTATAACCACACCATCCGGTGCCACCCTATTCTCGCTAAGCACCATGGGGGAAAAATCAACGGCCCGCAGATAACGGACCAGTTGGCGCTGCAGCAGGCGCGGTGGCGGCTCCATCCAGAAGTGATAGTGGTGCTGCTGTAGACGGATACCCTGAGAATCGTTGGTAAAAACGATGGCTCGTTCCCGATGCAGACCATCACTCTCAAGAATATTGACCCATACCAATTTCTCTACAATGGGGCTATGCAGCCGTGTCACCGCTTGTGGCGCTGGAAGCCGATAAAAGAGGTCCTCAGGAACCGGTGGTTGGCGACTGCAAGCACCGAGGAATAAACACAATCCAAAGATCAGTCCCTTTTTCATCGTGGCGCTTTTCCTTGAAATTTTTGTGGTGCCGGTGCACTGATGAGTAGCGCGGGATTCTCCCGAATCTGACGGGTAAATTCATGGATGTTGCGACTGCTACCCTCAAGGTGATAGCCCACCGTATCAACACGCAGCGAGAGCGTCGTCAAAATCTGGCGCAGTTCCTTTACCGCGCCATGCAAATCACCTCGATTCTCATCGACCATGCCCTCCACACCGCTCAGCACTCGCTCTGCATGCTCACGCAGCTGCTCAACTTCTCCCAGCACGGTATGGAGCTTTCCCGAGGCCTGAGCCAGGTTTGAAAGCGCAGTCTCGGCATTGTTGCGATTCTCTACACTGAGCCATTGCTGCAACGAACCGGCCGCATCATTCAGGCGCACCAGCACACTGCTTGCCTCGGTCACCAGATCCGCCCGCTCCAAATCGCCGCGTAATTTATCCATCAGGGGGCGCACACTGTCCCTGCTGAGCCCACGAAACTCCGCCAACAAGCTGGCCAACTGGGTCTGTAAATCCTTAACTAGCGGTCGAATAGTATCCCGCGACAAGGCGCGAAAATCCTCGGCGGTATCATTGAGCGTGGCGAGTAGATTGATACTCGGCGCGCCCTTGATTTCATCTCCGGGAGAGAGGATACGTGCGCTCTGCCCACCCTTAATATCAATGGAGATGACCGCCAGCAAACCGGAGGCCGTCATCCTGGCAACGCTATCCTCTGGAATTGGCCAGTCACGGCGGATATGCAGACGTAGCCGATAACGCAAACTCCCCGCCTCGCGTCGCGGTTCAATCTCCTCAACCTGCCCTACTTGGAAGCCTTCATAAAAAACCGGTGTCCCGAACTTCACACCAGCGATATTTTGATAATAAAGGTAGTAGGCATCTGTTGCCCCAGTACGCCCACTAAGCACCGCGATGCTAAATAGCAATGCAGCCAGCGCGATGAGCACAAAGCTGCCTACGGCCAGATAATGTACGTTATCGCGTTTCACAGACGGCTATTCTCCAGTGAGGCGTGCAAGATAAGCATCGGCGTCTAATTCCTCGACCCTGGGCCGCCGATTGAGTAAATCCTGAACCCGGGAATTAGCTGAATTACGCACCTTATCCGCCGTGTCGCTGATTAGTATTTTCCCGCAATCGAGCACCGTCATGCGGTCAGCAATGCGAAATGCACTCTCTAATTCGTGGGTAACCACCACGATACTCATGTGCATGGCCTCTCGCAGGCGCAGGATAAGCTCATCGAGCTCTGCCGATACTACCGGATCGAGCCCAGCCGAGGGCTCATCGAAAAACAATAATTTCGGATCCATAACGATGGCGCGAGCGAGGGCCGCACGCTTGATCATGCCCCCCGATAACTGAGCCGGCATAAAGTGTTCAAATCCTCCGAGATTGACCACCTCTAGCTTCATCCGCGCCATGATGGCCATGGTACTTTCGTCCAGCCGGGTATGCTCTCGCAACGGCAGGGTAACATTCTCGCCCACAGTCATAGAGCTCAGAAGTGCCCCGCCCTGAAAGGACACACCGATCTGCTTTCGCAGTTCCTGTAACTCACTCCGATGCACCCCATCCAGTTCATGCCCAAGCAGACGAATTCGTCCCGAGGTCACACGCCGCAGACCCAGCAGATGGCGCAGCAAGGTGCTCTTACCCGAACCACTGCCGCCCATAATGATGTGGATTTCACCGGCATTAACCGTAAGATTGACCCCATCAAGCACCTTGTGACTGCCGTAATGGGCCACCAGATTTTCTACCTCAACCACCGGATCTGAGGTCAGCATGCGGTCTGAAACGGAACTCATCGGTTAAGAAACCAGGTAAACACCATATCGGCAATGACAATGCCTGAAATGGCTAGTACCACAGAGCGTGTAGTGGCTCGCCCCACGCCCTCTGCCCCACCGGTAACGCTAAAGCCATTAGCAACCCCAATGAGGGTAATCACCGTGGCAAACACAGCACTCTTGATAAGCCCCTGCCAGATGTCCCCGGTCTTCAGCACGCTGATAACTCGATCGGCGTAGGCGGCATAGCTAATACCTAGATCCATGGCGCTGTAGACCGCACCTCCGAGTAAACCAGCAAAATCCGCCATGATGGTTAATGCCGGCAACATCACCAACATGGCCAGCAATACCGGTGAGACGAGGTAGCGCACTGGCTGGATTCCCATCACCCGCAGGGCATCGATTTCCTCAGAAACAACCATCGTGCCAATACGAGCAGCGAGAGCAGAACCTGTGCGTCCAGCCACTACGATGCCGGTAATGAGCGGCCCAAATTCCCGGCTTATAGAAAGCGCAATGCCGATAACGACCTGGGATTCAGCACCAAAAGTGCGCAGGGTATGAATCCCCTGAATAGCCAGCATGACGCCGATGGAGAAGGACAGCAGAAATACGATGGGAATGGCACTAACCCCGGTACGCATCATTTCGGCAAATACTGAGCTCACGCGCACCGGTTGGCGCTGGAACACGCCGGCAAAAATCCAGTAGAGGCTTTCCGTTAATAAAGCCGCCAGATACCCCACCTCAGCGATCAAGCCAAGAGTGCGCTTCCCCAGCTGTTCTACCCGTCCAAGTCGGGTTTCAGCCATCATCCAAGAGCCGTGCATCCAGATCGGCATGTATAGGAAAGACCTGATCGAGACGAGCCAGCTTCAGGACACTAAGAGCCGCCTCACTCACCCCGATAAGGCCAAATTTCAACCCTTCTTTTTTTGCCATCTGGTATCCCTCCACCAAGCTGGCGACGCCCGAGCTATCGATATAATCAACCTCTGAAAGATCCACCAGCAGATCGCTCTTTTGCTCCAGGCACTGAAGGATCAGCGCCCGCGCATCAGGGGACCGTGCGAGGTCCACATCTCCACGCAGCGCCACCACCGCATAACCTCTTTCTACTCTATGCCCAAAGCTCACCTCATACTCCCTGATTTATGCGATATGCTTTCTTAAGGTCAAACAATTTCCGCAACCCTGCGGGGCTTCATCAAAAATCCAGTTGTCCATAAGCTCATTGATAAAGTGAGTGCCGAGTCCCCCGGGACGCAATTCATCCAGCGCCCGTGGTTGAATCTGAGAGGGATCTAGCGGTGCCGCCCAGTCCTTCAACACGCAAATCAATTCCTCGTCATTATTGTGCATCTCCAACAGGATTTCACCGGCGTAATCCCCCTGATCAGCGTGCTGCATGATGTTTGTACAGGCCTCGTCCACGGCCAATACTATCTGTGCCGCCACCTTGGCACTGCATCCAGCCTGTATAGCCGCCGCATTCACCTTGGCTCGAACATCCTGCAGACATTCCGGCTGTGCCGAAAATCTCTGTTGAAACAGTTTTTTACTTAGCTGATGGCATCTGCTGCTGATTAACATCATGGTGATGTCATCCCGCTGGCGTGTCCCAGGACGCCGAATCTCAGCGACAATATTTTCCAGCTGCTCACTAGATTCCAATGCTGTACCGCTCTCAATAAGCTCAATTAGGCCTGATACATCCAGCGGCTTGTGCTCCGCGGTCAGGCTCTCGGTTACCCCATCGGTAAAGAGATACAAGCTACCATCCATCAGCGATAGCTCACTCATGGGAAATTCCGTCTCGGGATCCACGCCTAGTGGCGGGGCACCCGCAGGAATCTCGGCAAACCCACCATCACAGTGACGCTGCAAGGGTGGCTGGTGCCCGGCATTGGAAAAACAGATCAGCCTGCCCTGCGGCTCGATGTAGCCGGAAACAATGGTGACAAACATCCCGCGGGAAGCAGTTTCACAAAGGGCCTGATTAACCCGCGCCAGTAGCTTTCCCGGGTCCGTATAATCCCGCGCCAGACAACGCAACAGGCTGCTGGTCTGAGCCATCAGCAACGCTGCATTCATACCCTTTCCGGAAACATCGGCAAGATTGAAATAGATACGCCCATCGGGAAGACGGAAAAAATCGTAGAAGTCCCCGGACACCTCATAAGCCGGGAAATTGACCCCAGCCACGGGGAACCGCGTTTCGTGGGGTACGGGCAATAACTTGCGCTGAATCTCCCGGGCAAGCTCAAATTCCCGCCGCAGGCGTTCATGTTCTACCAAGGAATCCGCCATACGCGCGTTGTGAATAGCTAGCGCCGCCGCCGATGCCAATACACGAACCAGCGTCTGGTCCTGGGGGTCAAACAAGCCGTCACCACTGCGCTTGTTAACCAGTTCCAGCACCCCGATACACTCACCACGTACACTCAGGGGAGCACACAGCAGCGAACGGGTGGAAAAGCCGGAGCTATGATCAATAGTGCCGCTAAAATCCCGGCTGCGGCGCACATCCCGAACCATCTGACAGGCCTGCTCGCGCACACATTTTCCGACTATGCCTTCCGCCACATTCAGGCGCAGACCGGCGATATCAACCGGGCCCACGCACTTGTAGCAGACCAACTCCCGATCTTTGTTTTCCAGCAAGAATATGGATGCCGCCTCGGCATCCATATAGGCCATGAAGCGTTCAATAGCCGTCTGCAGCGTCTCATCAAGATTCAAAGAACTGGCGAATTCTTGAATCAACTCGGCCAATAATGCCAGTTGCTCTACGGCATCGTGGTCTGAATCTTTGCCAATCAGGCGTAGATCTGGCCGCTTGGTACTCACTTCAACCGCTCTCTACCGGCAGTGGTGTTTGTTGAAAGCCCAATGCGTTAGGCATGTGCAAAGTAGAGGTGGGGAAGGCAATCTCAGCGTCACGCTCGGCAATAATGGAGAGAATTCGCAGCAGCACATCCTGCTTAACCCCGTGATAACTCACCCAGTCCGTAGTGCGGGTAAAGGTGTATACAAAGAAATCCAACGATGAGGCGGCAAAGCTATTGAAGTTAACAATTAGCGTCTGGTTGTTATCAATATCGGGGTGGGTTTCCAGCATCTTCCGTACTGCCTGGACGATATCGCCCATTTTGTCCCCATCTTCGTAACGAATGCCGATGGTCTCGTAGATCCGCCGGTTACTCATCCGCGAGGGATTCTCCACCGCAATGGTGGCAAAAGTAGAATTGGGTACATAGAGGGGGCGCTTATCAAAGGTACGAATGCGGGTCAGGCGCCAACCAATCTGCTCCACCGTACCTTCGATGTTGCGATCCGGAGAACGCACCCAATCCCCCACCGAGAATGGGCGGTCCAAGTAGATCATCAAACCACCAAAGAAATTAGCCAGCAAATCCTTGGCAGCAAAACCCACTGCAATACCACCAACACCACCAAAAGCAAGCACCCCAGAAATGCTGAAACCCAAAGTCTGCAGCCCGACCAACACAGCGGTAATCAGCACCGAAACGCGCAGCAATTTGGCGACGGCATCCAAGGTGCTACGGTCGAATGATGCATCCTCAGCCACTTCGGCCAGCCGGATATTCTCCTCGGCACGGTGTATCAGGCGTATCAGAAACCACGCCATAACCATAATAACCCCGAGATTTCTCAGCGGAACCACCGCATCAAAGATGGGGGCGGCCGTTTGCTGGCGGATAATATCTACCGCAAAGGCGAGACCAACAATCCAGATAAGTACGCCAAGCGGCTTAATCAGTGCCCCTACCAGCGCATTATCCCAAGGTGTACGTGTGCGCTCTAGGCGGGCATGGATACGGCCGAGCATACGGCGTACCACGTAGTGGCAAAGGAGGGTCGCGAAGACCACCAGAAAGGTCTGAAGCACCCAGGGCTCCAAACCAGAAGTCGATGAGAAATCGAAAGTCACGCCGTCAAAAACCTAATTGTCTTGTGCCGCCTGACGGGCCTCAAAGGCCGCCAGTTGCTCTGCACTTGCCTTCTGTTGATAGCGCTTCTTCCATTCGCCGTAAGGCATGCCATAGATCGCCTCCTTGGCTTCATCTTCATTCAGATCGAGATGCTGTTCTTTGGCGGCGGCCAGATACCACTTGGACATGCAGTTACGACAAAAGCCTGCCAGGTTCATCAAGTCAATATTCTGCACTTCTGGGTGTTCCTGCAGATAGGCTACTAGGCTACGGAAAGACGCAGCCTCCAGTTCGACACGATCTTGTTGCTCCACTTGAACACCTCCTGATTCTGGGAATAAGGGGTGATTGTAGCAGGGTAGAAAGGATGCGCAGCAGCGCTAGAAAAAGGAGCCTGTCGGTTTTAGGCGCTCGTCGCGAGGAGAAGCTATTTGAGGATTACGCGTCCTGCTTACGCCTTTTACCCTACATCCCTGTAGGTAACGAAAAGGATCGGGAAATATGACCAAAATAGCTTTTCCACAGTAGAGCAGTCCTAAGTCCGACAGGCTCCTAATCCCAGTCGATGACAGCGGTAACAGAATTACCCTTGCCGTGATAATTAAGAGATTGGCACAGCGAGCGCATCAGCGGTATACCCCGCCCGGAAAGACCTAGATTACTCGTTACTTCTATCGGTGCTGCGTTAAAGTCAAAACCAAGGCCGCTATCCTTAAAGCTGATGGTAAGTCGACCACCCTCACCATGGGCCACATGCTGCAGCTTAATCATCAATCGCCCATCCTCAAGGTTGGCTAGGCGCTGCTCACGCTGGGTGTAATACTGGCTAAAGCCCTCAGCAGAGTCCTTCATGCCAGAATCCAGCCCAAGAATGCCGTGATCCAAGGCATTGGTGTACAACTCAGTCAGCACCGTGAAAATCCGGCTCCAATGACCCCTTAAGCCCTGATAGTCCAACAACATCTGGGTCAGCAGCGGAATCGGCTCCGCACTGCGCAGCATATCCGCCTCAAACTCTAGCTGGAAACGCCAATGCATGGGTGGGCGAGTGTTCTCCTCCTCCTGCTTATCCTTGGCCCGCGCCACCATCACCGCTGGATCGCAATGCAATTCCATCAAGGTGAGGTCATCGGACTGGGATTCGTCCTCACAGAACGCCTCCGCACCGTTTACGATTCGTGCATAAATACTGTCGGCCGGCATCGCGCCATCAAAACAGGCCTCCAGACGTGCCTGCCCATACAACTCTCCAGACGGGTTTTCCGCTTCAATAATGCCATCGGAATAGGCATAAACACGCTGGCCTGGAAGGATCTCGTACTCCTCCACACCCGTATTCACCCGCTCGGTTGACACCGTACCCAAGGGTAAATTTCGGGACGGCAAACGATGAATAATCTCTCCATTTTCGCTGGCAACCAGGACCTCTGGCAGGCCACCATTCCATACGGAAAGCCGAGATTCCTCCCAGATCCAATCCATCACCGAGGCGCAGAAAAATCGCCCCACCGGTAGCAATCTGCGGAGTTTTCGATTGATTTCCTGCACCAGATCGCCAATAGCGAAACCCTTGGCCGACATGCCATTAAAGATTTCAGCCACTGGTAAGGCACCAATGGAGGCCGCCAGACCATGGCCGGTGAAGTCTCCTACCAGCACACGTAAAGCGCCACCAGGTAATTCCGTAGCCAATAACAAATCACCATTGAATACCGACATGGCGGAATGGAGATAATTAATATTCGGCAACTCATCCAGGCAGGCCGAGTGAACGACATTGGAAAACAGCCGCTCCGCCACCTCAAATTCTCGCTCCTGCTCCTCTTTATGACTGGAGAGAGAGTGGTACTGCTGCCTCACCATGCCGTAAAGATCTGAAATTCTCAGCAAGGCATCGAGCTTGGCCTTAAGGATGACCTGCTGAACTGGCTTGTTAAGAAAATCATCCCCACCGGAGCGTACACAGCGGGCGAGTGCCTTCTCATCAGTTTGCCCAGTGAGAAACAGGATAGGCAGGAACGAATCGCCAATATCGTTCTTGATATGACGTGTCGCCTCGTAACCATCCATCACCGGCATGTTGATGTCCATGAGGATGACATCCGGGCGCTTCTGTCTAACCTGTTCCACCGCCTCCAAACCATTTGCCGCCAGTTCTACCTTAAATCCATCTGCCTCAAGATAGGCCGTTAAAATCATCTGATTGGATTTACTGTCATCCACCACTAGGACGGTGGGGGCATTCGTGGAAACAATCCCCTCGCGCAACAGCGACGTTACTTCTACGAGTGGCGTGGTATTTTCGACCGGCAACAAACTCTCCCCATTGGATCTGATCGTCTAATTTCCCTGACGAGATGAGATATCCCTTCGTCACCATACAGTCGGCAGACGGACGTAAATCTTGAATGGACAGCAGGAGCCAACCGGCCTTGGGATGGCTTAAAAAAAGGTGGCTAGATTTTACCGCAGGAAGGGCAATCCGGATTGGATGCCAGTTTAAGGATGGAGAAATCTGTACTCAAGGCATCGTAATAGAGCAGCTTGCCAACCAGAGGCTGCCCCACCTTAAGCAGCAACTTAATCGCCTCCACGGCCTGCAACAAACCGATCACGCCCGGTAACACACCAAGCACCCCGGCCTCGGCGCAAGACGGTGCCATTTCTGCGGAGGGTGGATCGGGATAAAGGCAACGATAGCAGGGCCCCCGTTGCTCAGAGGCCGGCCAGAATACGCTCACCTGACCCTCAAAGCGGTAGACCGCCCCATATACATTGGGAATACCGTGACGCACACAGGCATCGTTCACCAGATAGCGGGTGGGAAAGTTGTCTGAACCGTCGATAACCAAGTCATATCCGGAAAAGAGCTTATCTACGTTATCGCTATCCAGATGCAACTCGTGCTCCACAACCCTGATCGCAGGATTGAGGGCATTGATAGCTGCATGCGCAGAACTCACTTTGGACAGGCCAATGCGTGCCTCAGTATGCAGAATTTGGCGTTGCAGATTACTGCGGTCCACCACATCATGATCAACAATGCCTAGCGTGCCCACACCCGCTGCAGCCAAATACAACGCGGCTGGCGAACCAAGCCCTCCAGCACCAATAAGCAGCACCTTGCTCTCCAGCAAATGCAACTGACCGGCCTCCCCCACCTCTGGCATACGCAGATGGCGGGAATAACGCTCACGGGCCGTAGCGTCCAGCCCCTTAGGTATCTCGAAGGCGAGACCCTCATTCTTCCAGCGTTCAAAACCACCAGCCACCGAACGAACGTCCGTATAGCCTAGCTTTTGCAGCGCCTCAGCGGCAAACAGAGCACGTTGGCCAGAGCCACACATCACCATCACGGGACGCTCTGAATCGGGAAGCTTTTCCTCTACCTCCAGTTCAAGAAAACTGCGCCCCAGCCATGTCGCCCCCACCGGACTCCCCTGGGCAATCTCACCCACCTCCCGCACATCAAGCAGTACCACACCATCCTGCTGCAAGGCCAAGCCATCAGCAGGGCTAATCTCGGGAATGAGCGCCTTTAATTCAGCCAGGCGTTGGTCTTTTCTTTTTAGCAATCGAAGATGCCCTTACCAAGCCTCTACAACCTGCTCCAGCGGGAATTCTAACCCCACTTGCGTCCAGATCTCGTGTACCCGGCGCACCACTGGTTCCGCCTGCTTGAACCAAGCTAGATGGCGGTCACGTTTATCGAAAACCTAGAACTCCTCTGGCTTGGGATTACGGTTGCCAAAGCGGTAGCGATAATCCAGCGCAGTGTCCATCATCGCCTCATTGCTGTAGGGCACGATGCGGGTCAATTTGTTGGTGCTGAGCCCTGTAGTCGCAACATAATAGTGATATTGCTCCCAGTAGCGCAGATAGGCATCAAAATAGCCCAGCCGGGCAATCTCTTCGGTGGACATGCCGGTATATTCCAAGTCCCGCCGCACCCATTCCTCAATATTTCCCCTGACGCTGAACTTGCCATTCTCGGGAAGACCACCGGTGGTCTCATAGGTAGAAATAGGGGAGTTCAATAATTGGTCGGGGCGAGAGGATTTGAACCTCCGACCACCGCAACCCCATTGCGGTGCGCTACCAGGCTGCGCTACGCCCCGAAAGGAAACGGATTCTATTGGATACGCGGCGGCGTGTAAATCATATTTTGCCGCGCATGTTAAAGGGTTAGCGGGTTGTTGAAAATGACTCAGGCGAGTGCAAGACAATGCAACAATTGGTGAAAAAGCGGGCCTACAAATACTAAGCGAGCATTTTAAGTCAATTTTTTAACGCCGTATTGTGCCGTATGAGGCGTTTTCAGCAGCCCGCTAGTGTTTCAGGATGGAAAGCACATCTTCTAATTCGACTCGAAGCTGGTGAATGATTTGCTGACTTTGGTTCACATCCACCTTGGCCTCTTCCCCGGACAAGCGCTGACGAGCTCCGCCGATGGTAAAGCCATGTTCATAGAGCAGGCTACGGATTTGGCGAATGAGGATGACATCCTGACGTTGGTAATAACGCCGATTACCGCGTCGTTTTAGAGGTTTAAGTTGCGGGAATTCCTGTTCCCAGTAGCGCAACACGTGCGGCTTGACCGCACATAGATCGCTGACCTCACCAATGGTGAAATATCGTTTACCGGGTATAACCGGCAGTTCGCTACCGCTCGAGGGATCCAGCATAGGCTTCTACTCGGGTTTTAAGTTTCCGGCCAGGCCTGAAGGTGACCACGCGACGGGCGGAGATAGGAATCTCTTCACCAGTCTTGGGGTTACGCCCAGGTCGTTCGTTTTTTTGACGCAGATCAAAATTTCCGAAACCGGACAGTTTGACCTGATCGCCACTCTCCAACGCAAGCTTCATTTCCTCGAAGAACATTTCTACAAGTTCCTTCGCCTCACGCTTGTTAAGGCCAAGCTCCTCGTAGAGTTTTTCACCCATATCCGCCTTGGTTAATGCCACATTAACTCCTTAGCAAGGCGCCCAGCTGTTCTTCCAGGGCACATACGATGGCCTCTAGACCACCATCTACTTCCGTATCGTCAAGAGTGCGCGATACATCCTGAAAGATCAAGCCAAGCGCGAGACTTTTTTTCCCTGAATCAACACCTTCGCCACGATATACATCAAACAACTCTAAGTTCATCAAGCTCTCTGGAGCGGCCTTTCGCACACAGGAAAGCACCCTTTCAGCCGCAATATCCTCGTCCAGACTGATGGCAATATCCCGAGATACGGCGGGATATCTTGAAAGCTCGACACTGCGTGGCAAACGCCCTTCTCCGATTTCTGCAAGACTCAGCTCGAAGAGAAATACTTCACCGCCAATTTTCAGCTTGCGCGCAATTTCTGGATGTAAACCGCCCAACATGCCTACCGTCTGCTCACCCCTACGAATTTCAGCAGATTGCCCTGGGTGCAGGCCCGGATGGGTCGCAGGAACAAAAGTATATTCGCCACCACCAACCCCAAGGTGTAGCAATGCTTCAACGTCACCTTTGAGGTCATAGAAATCCACTGTCTGCTCCGGAGATCCCCACTGCATTGGTTCCAGCGGACCAGCAATCACCCCACCCAGACGCTTTTCCTGCAGCAAGCTACCATCGGACTGGGGCCGGAATACTAAACCCGACTCAAATAATCGTACCCGCGGCTGTTGGCGCTTACGATTGTAGGCCAGGGCCTGGAGCAACCCAGGCCATAGGCTAGTGCGCATGACCGACAATTCCTTCGAAATCGGATTAGCTAGCGCCAACGGCTTCAAATCAGGATCGATACGCGACTGCAGGGTTGGGTCCACAAAACTGTAGCTAATGGCCTCCTGATATCCCCGCTCCACCAACACCTGGCGCTGACGCGACAAACCAACCACCGCCTCATCTCGATCATTTCGTGCAAATCCCAGGCTGATGCGAGTACTGGGAATATGGTCATAGCCCACCAGACGCGCGACCTCTTCAATGAGATCCGCCTCTAAGGCAATATCAAAGCGAAAACTTGGCGCAGTGACCCGCCAACCGTCCTCCAGCACAACCACTTCCATTTCTAGCCGCTCGAGGATATCTAGTACATCTGCATCCGCGACCTTCAAACCCAACAAACGTTCTATACGCTCGGCACGCAGATGAATAGCTGGGCGCTCAGGCAAATAGCGAGGAACACGCTGCTCGATAATCGGCCCTGGCTCACCACCGACTATATCCACCAGCAAAGCGGTAGCGCGCTCCATGGCGCGCTCTTGCAATTCAGGATCTACGCCGCGCTCGAAACGCAAGGATGAATCGGTATGCAGACCATAGCTACGGGCAACGCCACTAAGCCGTTCCGGGACAAAATAAGCGCTTTCAAGAAAAAGGCTTCTCGTCTTTTCTACTACGCCCGATTTGGCCCCACCCATGACGCCAGCGAGTGCCAGCGGCCCCGACTCATCGGCAATCACCAAGCTACCCGCCTGCAGCTCCAACGCCTGCTCATCGAGCAACGTTAGCTGCTCTCCCGAAACAGCGTGGCGCACATGAATGGCGCCATCCAAGCGATCAAGGTCAAAGGCATGCATGGGCTGACCCAGCTCCAACATGACGTAATTGGTGACATCCACTACCGGATGAATAGCCCGCAGGCCACAGCGGCGCAGACGTTCTTCCATCCACAACGGGGTGCGGGCAGTGGCATCGATGTTTGCGATAACCCGACCGGCATAATGAGGACAGTCCTCCGGAGCATCCAGATGAATCGGAAACCGCGTGGAAACCGCGTCTTTCACTGCAACCAGAGAAGGCCATTCGGGGATACAGCGATTTTTTGCTCCCACTTCACGAGCAATACCCGCAATGCAGAAGCAATCACCCCGGTTAGGCGTGAGATCCACATCAATAGAGAAATCATCGAGCTTGAGATAATCGTAAAGGGGAGTACCCGGAACCGCATCATCCGGGAGCTCCAGTAGCCCATCGGCGCTATCGGCTAGCCCCAACTCACGGGTAGAACACAACATGCCCGAGGACTCGACCCCGCGCAGCTTGACCGGCTTCAATTTCATGCCATCGGGAAGCACTGTGCCCAGCGTCGCCAGGGCAAAACTGCCGCCCTCTCGCACATTGCGCGCACCACACACCACACTCTGCTGACCGCTGCCGGTATCCAGCTCGACTATCCGTAGTTTATCGGCATTGGGATGAGGGCTAAGTGATGTCACCCGTGCAACGATGATGCCGTCCAAGGGCGGTGCCACAGGCTCCGCACCGTCCACCTCGAGTCCCACGATGGTGAGCTGTGCCAGCAGTTCCTCGCTGGAAATCGGTGGGTTCACCCACTCTCTTAACCACTGTTCGCTAAATTTCATTGTTTAGGCGTTAAATTGCTGTAAGAAGCGCAGATCATTTTCAAAGAATTGGCGGAGATCACGAACGCCGTAGCGCAACATTGCTAAGCGTTCGACTCCGAGACCAAAGGCAAAGCCTTGGTAACGGTCGCTATCGATACCAACGTTCTCCAACACCTTGGGATGCACCATGCCGCACCCCAATACCTCCAGCCATCCGCGTTCGCCACGGATATCCACCTCAGCCGAGGGCTCGGTAAAGGGGAAATAGGAGGGTCGGAAGCGCAATTCAAAATCTCGCTCAAAATAGGCGCGTACAAAATCCTCCAGCAGTGCCTTCAGATGAGCAAAACTCACATGCTCGTCGATCAGCAAACCCTCTACCTGATGAAACATCGGGGTGTGAGTTAGATCTGAATCACAGCGGTAGACCCGCCCCGGAGCAATGATACGCAACGGTGGCTGACGCTTGCCCATCACCCGGATCTGCACCGGTGAAGTATGGGTGCGTAACAACTGGTGGGCGTTGAAATAGAAGGTATCGTGCATCGCCCGAGCCGGATGGTGGGGCGGAATATTCAGTGCTTCAAAGTTGTGGTAGTCGTCCTCCACTTCCGGTCCTTCGGCAACCTCAAAACCGGCGCGCACAAAAAAATCCTCTATACGCTCCAGGGCACGACTCACCGGGTGCAAACCACCACTACTCTGCCCGCGTCCCGGCAGGGTGACGTCAATTCGCTCCCCTTCCAAGCGCGCATCCAGTTGCGCACGAGCCAGCGCCTGCTTGCGCTGGCCCAGCATCGCCTGCAAGGCTCGCTTGGCCTCATTGATGGCCTTACCCGCCTGCGGACGTTCCTCGGCAGAGAGTTTTCCCAGGCCTTTCAGCTGAGCCGTCAGGGCCCCTTGCTTACCCAGGTAGCGAACCCGCACCTCATCCAGGCCAGCAGGATCCGCAGCCGATTGAATCTCGGCATTTGCTTGGTCTATAAGATCAGCAAGATTTTCCATGGGAAACAATCCAGCTAGGCAAAAAAAATCAGGCCCGACACAACGGGGCCTGACTATTAGAATTAGGAAAAATGCACCGCAAAGAATTTGCGGTGCATTTTCTAGCTAAAGTGCAGCCTTGGCTTTTTCTACCAAAGCAGCAAAAGCTGACTCGTCATGTACAGCGAGATCCGCCAGAACCTTGCGATCCAGCTCGATACCCGCCTTCAGCAAGCCATTGATGAAACGGCTATACGACAAACCGCATTCACGCGCACCCGCATTGATACGGGCGATCCACAAGGCGCGAAATTGGCGCTTGCGCTGACGGCGATCGCGATAAGCGTATTGACCGGCACGAATGACCGCCTGCTTGGCCACCCGGTAAACCCGACTACGAGCACCGTAATAACCCTTGGCCTTCTTTAAAACTTTTTTGTGGCGGGCACGAGCAGTGACCCCACGTTTTACCCTAGGCATTGTTCATTCTCCTCTTATACGCTGTACGGCAACATGCGCCGCACGGCGGGAGTATCCGCCTGGGCAACCAATTCTCCTGACCGGAGATGGCGCTTACGCTTGGTGCTTTTCTTGGTAAGGATGTGGCTAGTGTGGGATTGACCGCGCTTAAAGCGCCCACTACCCGTCCGTTTGAAGCGCTTGGAAGCGCCGCTAAGACTCTTTATTTTAGGCATGTCCGTTTCTCTCTCTCGTTAATGGTGCCGGCACGGATGCCGTGTGGCCGGAAACCAATAGGGGCTATCAGCATGATATTCATGATAAATAGCCGGATATAGGGTTCGTCGATACTGCGCTACCAACCCTTACTTCTTTGGAGCACGGGGGGCCATTACCATGAACAGCCGCCGTCCCTCCATGTGGGGGAAATGCTCGACCTTGGCAATTTCATCCAGGTCCGCTTCCACCCGCTTTAATAATTTGATACCCAAATCCTGGTGGGCCATTTCCCGCCCTCGAAACCACACGGTGACCTTGATTTTGTCGCCGTGGTCCAGGAAACGCCGCAGATTTCGGAGTTTGACATTGTAGTCACCCACCTCTGTTCCGGGACGAAATTTCACTTCCTTAATCTGCACCTGCACCTGCTTCTTGCGTGCCTCCTGGCGCTTTTTGTTCTGCTGGAACTGAAACTTCCCGAAATCCATTACCCGACAAACGGGTGGCTCAGCATTGGGTGAAATCTCTACCAGATCCACACCCGACTCAGCGGCCAAGGCCAGCGCATCTCCCCGGGAAACGATGCCAACCTGCTCCCCATCTATTCCAATCAATCGCAGGTTTTCCGCCTGGATATCTTCATTCAGCCGATTCTTTTTTGATGCAGCGATACCTATTCCTCCAAACGAGAGCGGCCGCGGCGCGCGATATCCCGGGAAAGCAGTTCGACAAAGGCATCCAGCCCCATGCCGCCCAGGTCCTTCCCACCTCGCGTGCGTACGGCCACCTGGTGGTTTTCTACTTCCCGATCACCAACGACCAGCAAGTAGGGAACACGTTGTAATGTGTGCTCACGGATCTTAAGGCCGATCTTCTCGTTTCTCAAGTCCGTTTTCACCCTGAAACCTTGATTCTTCAGGCTATTAGCAATAGCTGTGCAATATTCTGCCTGCCCATCGGTGATATTCAACAACACCGCCTGTACCGGAGCCAACCAAGGCGGAAAACGTCCGGCATGTTCTTCGATGAGCACACCGATAAAACGCTCCAACGAACCAAGGATGGCGCGATGCAGCATTACCGGTATCTGGCGGCTGCCATCTTCCGCCACATACTGCGCATCGAGGCGCCCGGGCATGGAGAAATCCACCTGAATGGTGCCGCACTGCCAGATACGACCAATACTGTCTTTTAAAGAGAAATCCACTTTGGGGCCGTAAAAGGCACCCTCACCTGGCTGCAAGGTCCAATCGAGCCCCTTACCCTCAAGCGCCTGCTGTAATGAATTTTCCGCCTTATCCCAAATAGCATCCTCGCCCACACGCTGCTCAGGACGGGTGGAAAGCGCCACCATGACCTCATCAAAACCGAAATCCCGATACACCTCGAACACCAAATCGATGAGGCTAGAAACCTCGCTCTGGATCTGGTCCTCAGTACAGAAGATATGGGCATCGTCCTGTACGAAGGCCATCACCCGCATGAGACCGTGAAAGGCTCCGGAGAGCTCGCGCCGATGACAGGCGCCAAACTCGGCCATGCGCAAAGGCAATTCACGGTAGCTGCGTAGACCCTGGTTGAAAATCTGAATATGGCAGGGGCAATTCATCGGTTTCACCGCATAGTCACGATTTTCCGACTCCGTGGTAAACATCATGTCCTGATATTTACCCCAGTGCCCTGAGCGCTCCCACAACGAACGGTCAACGATCAGCGGGGTATGTACCTCCTGATAATCGTTTTTACGCAACACCGTACGAATGTACTGTTCCACTTCCTTGTAGATGATCCAGCCGCGGTCATGCCAGAAAGCCATGCCCGGGGCCTCTTCCTGGAAATGGAACAGGTCTAGCTCCTTGCCAATACGGCGATGATCCCGCTTCTCCGCCTCTTTCAGGCGATGGAGATAGCCCCGCAGCTGCTTCTTGTCCGGCCAGGCCGTGCCATACAAGCGCTGCAGCATTTCGTTGCGGGAATCGCCGCGCCAATAGGCACCCGCCACCTTGGTCAGTTTGAAGGCCTTGAGCACACCAGTGCGAGGGACATGGGGGCCACGGCAGAGATCGATGAAATCGCCTTGGCGATAGAGGGAGATATCCTCGCCGCCAGGAATATCACCAATGAGTTCAGCCTTATAGGCCTCGCCCATACCACTGAAAAACTCTATGGCTTCCTCGCGCGACATGGTCGAACGCTCAATGGCGTGATCGGTCTTCACCAGCTCCGCCATGCGCTTTTCGATGGCCTCCAGATCCTCCGGCGTAAAAGGCCGATCGAAGGCAAAATCGTAGTAAAAGCCGTTTTCGATGACCGGGCCAATGGTGACCTGGGCTTCAGGGAACAGAGCCTTGACCGCCTGGGCGAGTAAATGCGCCGTGGAATGGCGTATTACCACGAGCCCTTCCGGGTCACGGGTGGTAATGATGCGGACTTCCGCATCGCCTTCGATGAGATAAGAGGCATCCACCAGATGCCCATCGACCGTTCCGGCCAAAGTGGCCTTGGCGAGTCCCGGCCCGATGCGGGTCGCAACCTCCAGCACACTGACGGGTTGCTCGAAATCCTGGACAGAGCCGTCCGGAAGCCTGATAGCTGGCATGAGGGGGTCCTAAAAGGGTGTGGCGGGGACTATATTCAAGGTACGTCCGCGTCTGTCGGAGAGTCCAGAAAGGGTAATGAAAATGGTAGGCGCGGGCGGGGTCGAACCGCCGACCACTACCATGTCAAGATAGTGCTCTACCACTGAGCTACGCGCCTATAAACGGCGGCAAACAATACAGGTGTGCCCGGCTGGAGGCAAGGGGATTTCAGCATTGATTTGCCACTTGCACCCACATCAAGCCAGTACCGGGTCTACCTCCAGATTCAACTCCGAGATCCGATGGATGCGATCGCGTAATTCCGCCGCCTGCTCGAACTCCAGATTTTCGGCGTGGCCAAACATCTCCTTCTCCAGTCGCCGCAGCAAGGCCGCCAGCTTGGCAGGCTTCATAGCACGATATTCCACCATCTCATCGGCCACCTGAGAAAATCGCTGCGCCGACCCTTTCGCGTCCGTACTAGCAGACTCCAGGATATCCACCACCGCCTTGCGAATTCCCTGCGGGGTGATGCCGTGGCGCTCGTTATGCTCCAGTTGTTTTTGACGCCGACGCTCAGTCTCATCGATCGCCCGCTGCATGGAGCCGGTTATCCGATCCCCATAGAGGATCGCCTTGCCATTGAGATTACGTGCGGCACGACCGATGGTCTGGATAAGCGCCCGCTCGGAGCGCAGAAAGCCCTCCTTGTCCGCATCCAGGATCGCTACCAGCGAGACCTCGGGCATATCCAGTCCTTCCCGCAGCAAGTTGATACCCACCAGCACGTCAAACACCCCCAAACGCAGATCACGGATGATCTCCACTCGCTCCACGGTATCGATGTCGGAATGCAGATAACGTACCTTAACCCCGTGCTCGGCCAGATATTCGCTCAGATTTTCCGACATGCGCTTGGTCAGAGTAGTCACCAACACGCGCTCAGACTGCGCCACTCGCAGGTTGATTTCCGATAATAAATCATCCACCTGGGTCGAGGCTGGACGCACCTCAATCTCTGGATCCAGCAAGCCTGTGGGGCGCACCACCTGCTCCGCCACAGCGCCTGCATGCTCCGCCTCATAAGCACCGGGAGTCGCGGAAACAAAGATGGTCTGCGGTGCAATACGCTCAAATTCCTCAAATCGCAGTGGCCTATTATCCATTGCCGAGGGCAAGCGAAAGCCGTACTGCACCAGCGTCTCCTTGCGCGAGCGATCGCCCTTATACATGCCACCGATTTGCGGCACCGTCACGTGGCTCTCGTCGAGAAATATCAACGCATTATCGGGCAGATAATCAAACAAGGTCGGCGGCGGCTCCCCCGGTGCCCGGCCAGAGAGATAGCGGGAGTAGTTCTCGATCCCCTTGCAATAGCCCAGCTCTCGCATCATCTCCAGATCAAAGCGCGTGCGCTGCTCCAACCGCTGTGCCTCCACCAGCAAATTGGCATCGTAGAGATGGGCGAGGCGCACTTTTAGCTCAGCCTTAATCTCCTCTACCGCGGCCAACACCTTGGAGCGAGGGGTTACATAATGGCTTTTGGGGTAAATGGTCAAGCGTGGCAAGCGCCGCAGAACTTCACCAGTGAGAGGGTCAAAGTGCGCTAAGGCCTCCACCTCATCGTCAAACAACTCAATGCGTACCGCCTCACGATCGGAATCTGCGGGGTGTACATCGATAACCTCGCCCCGCACCCGGTAACAGCCACGCCGCAGCTCAGTGTCATTACGGGTGTATTGCATCTCCGCCAGACGACGCAAAATGACGCGCTGATCTACTCGCTCCCCACGGCTCAGATGGAGCACCATCTGATGAAAAGATTCGGGATCACCGAGACCGTAAATTGCCGATACTGTAGCGACAATGACCGTATCTTGCCGCTCTAGCATAGCCTTGGTGGCAGAAAGCCGCATCTGCTCAATCTGCTCGTTGATCGAGGCATCCTTCTCAATATACATATCCGAGGCAGGTACATAGGCCTCGGGCTGATAATAATCGTAATAGGAAACGAAATATTCCACCGACCCATTAGGGAAAAAGGCACGCATCTCCGCATAAAGCTGAGCGGCGAGCGTTTTATTGGGGGCCATCACCAGTGCGGGGCGCTGCACCGCCTGGATAACGTTTGCCATGGTGAAAGTCTTGCCCGAGCCCGTAACACCCAGCAAAGTTTGATGGGCCAGACCATCCCGCAGCCCCGCCACTAGCGCGGCAATCGCTGTCGGTTGGTCCCCAGCTGGAGAAAATTCAGCCTTGAGGTCAAAGAGAGAATGGGGGTTATTTTCCATTTAGGTGCTTGCTTGCGTAGAATCCGCGGTGCTTTTGGCCTTATGGCTAGAGCAAACGACCATTTTGACATCAGGAGTAACCGAAAGTGAAACTATCCGAGCGCGCCCAAGCCATTAAGCCCTCTCCCACCCTCGCCGTCACCGCCCGTGCCGCGGCATTGCGCGCTGAAGGCAAAGACATTATTGGTCTGGGTGCTGGCGAGCCGGATTTTGATACCCCTGAGCATATTCGTGAGGCCGGCAAAAAAGCCCTGGATGATGGCTTTACCCGTTACACCGCAGTGGATGGCAGGATAGAGCTCAAACAGGCCATCATTGGCAAGTTCTCCCGCGACAACGGACTGGACTACAAACCAGAACAGATCATCGTCTCCTGCGGCGCCAAGCACTCCATCTACAACCTGATGCAGGCACTGCTCAATCCTGGCGACGAGGTGTTGATTCCAGCCCCCTACTGGGTCTCCTATCCGGATATGAGCTTGCTGGCTGGCGCCAAGCCGGTGGTCATCGAAGCCGGTATCGAACAGGGTTTCAAGATCACCCCCGCCCAACTGGAAGCGGCCATTACCCCGCGCAGCCGGCTACTCTTTCTCAATAGCCCGTCCAATCCCACCGGGGTCTGCTACACCCGCGAGGAGATGGCCGAACTGGGAGAGGTGCTACTCGCCCATCCAAACATCATCATCGCCTCGGACGATATCTACGAGCACATCCTGTGGGAAGGCAGCTTCTGCAACATTGCCATGGCCTGTCCCGAGCTCTATGACCGCACCGTCGTTATCAACGGCGTGTCCAAGGTCTACGCCATGACCGGCTGGCGCATCGGCTACGCCGCTTGCAACGCCGATCTGGTCAAGGGGATGAAAAAGATTCAGTCCCAGAGCACCTCCAACCCCACCACCATGGCCCAACTCGCCACCGAAGCCGCCCTCAATGGCGACCAGAGTTTCGTAGCGCCCATGGCTGAGGTCTTTGAAGAACGCCACGCCTATGTCCTCAAACGCCTTAATAAGCTCAAGGGCGTACGTTGCCTGCCGGCCCAGGGGGCCTTCTACGCCTTCCCGGAAATGAGCGAAGCCATCGCCTCCCTCAACGGCGTGGAAGACGACATCGCCCTGGCAGAGCACTTCATCGAACATGCAGGCGTTGCCATGGTCCCCGGCTCTGCCTTCGGTGCCGCTGGCTATATGCGTATCTCCTACGCCACCAGCATGGACAAACTGAGCACCGCCCTGGACCGCATTGAGGGCGTACTGGGAACTGAATAAGCGTAGATTCGGGAAGGAATGGGAAACCGCAAAAAAGGCACTTACAGCGGTTGACCATTCCCGACCACCGCAATAACATACGCGCCCTGCAATTCCCCTGTAGCTCAGTTGGTAGAGCGGGTGACTGTTAATCACTAGGTCGGCGGTTCGAGCCCGTCCGGGGGAGCCAATTCATCGCCAAACTTCTTGGCTGGCGATTCCAATTATTACTCAAAGCTCTCACCGTCTTCGGGGTTGATGTCGGCCTTCCATGGCCGCCACCCTACGGGCGCTGATCGAGTTGTACGATATATAACCCGGGCGAAAAAAATCCCGCACTAAGGCGGGACTATAGCCAGGCAGATAACTTGAGCTGATTACGTTGCTCTACGCCGGCTGAAACCTATTCCGACCAGACCAAGGCCCAGGAGAGCAAGGGTAACCGGCTCGGGAGCCGCAGCTCCGCTGGAGGGTGGGTCAATTACGTTGGTCAGCCTGAACATGAAATCGTTGTAATCCCGGTCGCCGCCACCCAGCAGGTCTTCAAATCCTACCGTGGTCACGAAGACATCGTCCACAAGGCTGGTGATCGCCTCTGCATGCGCCAGGCCATCAGGGTTGCGGGAACGGTCGCCACTAAAGAAGCTCAATCCCGTATCGCGGACATGGATTCTGAATTCCAGTTCTGTACCAGCACTGAAAACCCCCAGATCAATCAGATCGCCATTCACGGGAGTGGACTTATTGAATATTTCATCATCACCCAGATAAAGGGTATTAAAATATCCCGCATCGCTACCCAGAAACTCGGCATGCACGTTGCCATTGCTCGCCACCAGCAAAGCACCGCCCAAGATTGGAGTATCAAGTATCGGGCCGGCCTGGGCCATCCCGCTGAGCAAAGCAGCGTAAAAGAATGCCAACAACTTCATTTTTAATTTCATAATTTTTAGTACTTCCAGAAAAAACCAAATCCAAAGCAACGAGTCTATGCACTAATGCGTTGCAATTCTTATGCCTACATAATAAATGTATTATTTATCAATGGGATATGAAGATATCTCAGGGAACTATGCAGAAACAAGCGGAAAGATGTAAAAAATCCTGACACTTTTCAGCCTATTTCAGCGCCAAAACAAAGGAAATGCGCCACCATTTCACACCAACCTTTTATTTATCAAAATGTTAACAGGAACCAGTATATGTAAAAGAATCCTGGAAAAAAGGACTATGAACACGCTGAGAAGCACGGTATTACTGGCTCTCAAGTTACTCGCCAAGCGTTTCGTCCAGCCTGAATGTTAGACCAGCAGAGAACATCATTCAGTCACGTAACCTCCCCCAAGCCGGACGTTGGCTTATTCAGGCCTAGACAGCGGATTCGGATCTTAATCGGGCATTTCCTCACGCGCACGATACGACTTGCTCCCAGCGCCCAGATTTATCCGTCCCGAGGAACCATTTCACCGCCGCCTGCTAAAAACCGGCTGCTCGCCCCGCACTTTGTCAGGATTTTTTACTGTCCAAAAAACCCGTAACCATCAGATTAACAATCAGTTTGTGTGATATCAGGTGCATGTCGCGGTGGTAATGGAGCCAAAATGGGATAGAAACCGTCATTATTCTTTACACTTAAGTGAACTGCCCGTCAGCAGCTTCTCCTATCCCATTGATACATAGCCGTATTTACATGTTGGCGCGAGTCTTGCTCCCTTCCTTTCCAGCAGCTAGGACTCCCCCGTTGTCGACGGGTCCCACTGGCCCATACGTCATTTTTGGAAGGAGATACAACCCATGAAAACCCTTTATAAATTAGCCAGCACCGCTCTCTTAAGTCTGGCAACGACGGCGGCCTTTGCCGGTGGCACAGGCCCCCTTCCCGACATTAGCGTGCCTGAACCATCCACCCTCATCCTGTTGGGCCTCGGCCTGGCCGGGATAGCATTCAGCAGGCGCAAAAAAAAGTAAGTCGTCGGCGTTCTTTATTGCCGACCAATGCCCCGCCCCAGCGCGGGGCATTTTATTTTTACCCAAGCCTCCCGGCTCTCCCACACCCCAAGCGGCAATATTTCGCGAGCCAAAACACACCATTTCGGCGGCGTAATCCTGCCTAACCATTTCCCGTCACCGATTACGGTTTGATTGCTACTCGGTAGGCGCCCGAGGCTTGCGCCGCCTCAAAGGCCTCATTCGCTTGCTCCAGGGGGAAACTCTGCGAAACAAGTTCTCCAAAAGGATACGCCCCAACGTTGGATTCGGTGAATGCCAGCGCAGTGGCCAGGTCTTCAGGCGCGTAGTTGTGAACACCCACGATTTTCGTCATGCGGCGCACGAGGTTTTCTGCGTCCAGCGGGATCGGCCGACTGGGATGCACTGCCCCAATCCAGATGCAGACGCCACCGACACGCAGGTGCGCAAGTGAAAGCTCCATGGCGTCGGCCACGCCGGTCAGATCCATGGCGAGATCGGCACCACGTCCGTCCGTGGCCTGGACAATAATCCCCTCAAGCGTTTCAGGCGCATCTCCGACACGAAAAACCCGAGTGGCGCCAAAACGCTTTGCCTGCTCCAGACGATCCGCCTGAACATCACAGACAATCACCTCGCGCGCTCCACCCGAACGTGCCATGGCCGTCGCCATCAGTCCCAGCATTCCTGCGCCGATAACGAGAACTGAGGCCCCGCCCACCGGCAAAGCCGCGAGCCGAAAACCAGCTGCTACCGTCGCAGTCGCGCAATTGACCGGACAAGCGATAGTATCGGGTAGTGCATCGGGCACCTTGAGAATCACGGTCCCTGGCGCGAGATGACAATATTCGGCAAGCCCGCCACTAAAAGGGTGACTGTCAGAAATTCTCTCGTGACCATATTTAAAAAGGTTTTCACATTTCTGTGGCAAACCATTTTTAAAAAAAAGCAGGTCCTGCAGTTCGCAGCCACTGTCCAGGTCACGCGGTCACCAACAACCAACGCCCCACCCCGGAAGTCGCGTGGAGGGTCGACCTCGGCAAGCCCCTCGATGAATCCCATGATTTCGTGTCCGAGTATCGTGGGAGTTGGTGCCGCCCGGCGCCCAAAGAAAGTTCCCACGTCGCTACCGCAGAGTGTCGAACAGCTCACCTGTACCAAGGCCTCTCCAGCAGCAAGCGTGGGTAATGGAAAGTTGGCGGATCTCAGTGGTTTTCCTGGGCCGTCAAAAACCATGGCCTTAGCGGTTTTATTCATCGGCGGTATGTTGTGGGAAATGTTTCAAAGTCAGTCACAGGACAGCGTTTCCGGACTGTGTGCGGTGTACCTCATGGCTACCATCCTCATTTCACGCCCGGGAAAATGTATTGATGCGCTTCTCAGAATGCCTTTTTCTGAAGAATCTCTACGTAGCGGTCCCGGAAGTTGGTCAGTTGCCTTAATAATTCAGAACTAGTAGTTTCACCAGATTGAGCCAACTCCCGGTCAATCACCTGCAATTGATTTTGGTAGAAAATATTGCCTGCTTCCGCATCTTCTTTAGCAAGACTTTCCACCGCCGGTGAAAAATCAGTGATTAATGGAAAGCCGGATTCGGACACATTCCAGAGTTTTTCCGGGGTCATTTCCATAGCGCCTAAAAGGTGACTATCAATTAGCTGCTCCGCAGTTTCACACTTGGCTGTAGTCTGGAGCCAGGCATCCCGATCCTCTTTCGCCACGATGCGCGCTCCTTCAAACATCACTGGAGCGGACGCCTCAAAATCACACTCTCCATCTTCAGCATGGGTGATATATCCGCGGAAAAAAGCCAGCGCCTCGCCCTGGAATGCCTCAGGTACGGTACCGTCCAGGGGCACGGTTTTGCACACAGACGGCCGACGCTCGTAGATGGAGCAGGCTTTGTCTGCCAGAGCAGGACATAAGCCTCGCTCAAGGCTCACGTGCTCGGAGATAGCCGAAACGAACAGATCGAAGGGATAGATTGGATGGCGGGCTATAAACCGATAGCGCTCTCGACAAAAGTCCTGCATGGCTTCTGCAAACTCTTTCTTACGCGGTGGCGAGAGACGAAAACTGGATCCACCGTTCCAGGCATAGAGGCCATCGGGATCGCTCGGGTCGGCAATAACGTGGGTGCGAAAACGTAGCCCGGGAATGAAAATGTCTGAAAGCCTGAAGGCCTCAGCAAGGCGCATGCCCGGAGGTGCATTACAACAACGACCGCAGGCGGTGCAGGAAAATCGAAATTCACTTACCACGGCTGATTAAAGAGCACGTTGCTGCATCTTGTCGTAATAACGGCACATCACGTAATCGACTATCTCTTCTTCCATGGCTAGAAAGTCCTGAGATCGCTGGGCATCAAATTTCAGTCCGTAATAAATACCCTGCTCCTGAACCTCGCGGTTATGGATCCATGCCCCCAGGTTGATTGCCGTCATATTGGGTGGCAACCCCAAGGACAGTTCAACGAACTGGTTATCCCCCATGACTTGGTCGGTA
This sequence comes from Gammaproteobacteria bacterium, assembly GCA_021773645.1. Taxonomy (GTDB): domain Bacteria; phylum Pseudomonadota; class Gammaproteobacteria; order HK1; family HK1; genus JAJFJV01. Next base: position 14,616 of record JAJFJU010000016.1, on the reverse strand, counting down.
TCCGGCTCAGCCAAGGCACCCATCCCGGTCGCAGAGATGTTCATAAGTCGGGCAATACCCACACTTCTTATGCCCGCAGAATCCGGGATCCGTAACCCTACATCAATGGGATTCTCGTTTTCTGGCTCCACGGCCCGGTAGGCCCCGCGGCGATTGAACATTTCGTAGAACTCTTGCGGAAACTCGGTATCAATCTTCCCTTGCCCCTGGAAGTGAAAACTATAATCCCGCTCCGACTCCCGTTCTTTCTTGCCGACCACCGTTGCCTCCAATTCAACGGGTGCGCTAAAACGTGAGGACGAGAGTGAAAGTTTGACCCGCTCCCCAATCCCGAGAGCAATGGCTTCGTCACTTGCGAAACGGGTCCCGGCTCCATCCACATTAATGTCGATAACCTCTGCGGCCGAATGCTGGCCAGACAGAGTTTGTAGCGTTACCGCCATCTCATCAGCAGAATCTGGCGTAACACGGTAGCTTGCACGGCGATTTTGTTGTCCCATCATCCCCTCCCAAAAGAATGAACTCGTTGTCCGATTATAGCCGCTCACAACGTTGCTATCTCCAGGCAGTAGCCGGGCAATGGGCTAAAGAGATCCCCCAACCTGCCGCTTACTCGCTAGACCCTCTCGGAACAACCGCTAACAAGCCCATTACCTCTGGTGGGATTTCGCAGCCACCTGCCCTAAACTTAGCCGCAGCAGGGAAGCGTACCGTCACGAGGCCTTATGTGGCCAAACAAGGAAACAAGGTAGATGAAGCAGCCCATATCGGATGCCCGAACCCAAAGCGGTTCGTGGGATAAAACGTCAAAGGAAGAACAGGAGGAGCGGCGTATCAACGACAGCACTATAGATACTGGAAAACTGCGGGCTGTCAGGCGTGCCGTCAGGCCTGGCTCCCCCCCAAACACCACTCCAGATGCAGCCGTACCATCCGCCACGGCTACTGCCGACTCAGTCCTTCCGCGGTTGGCAAAACTGGAGCGAAATAACCTGCTGATGAAATTATTGGTGGGTTTTCTAGTCCTGCTCAGCGGATTTCTGGTTGCCGATAAATTCGTCCCCGCCAGCGCCATCGTCAGGCAAACCCTGGTGGAATCAAAGCAATTGAAGCTCATGGACAGTGATGGCAATCCACGGCTGTTTTTGCGCATGTATTCCCGTGTGCCGGTACTGCAGTTGCTCGATCGCAATGGCAAGCCACGTATGTCTCTCGGTATGCGCTTTGACGACACGCCGTTCATCGATCTATCCGATAAAACCGGCAAGACGCGCGCCACTTTCGAGATGACAGCAGAAGATAACCCCACCCTAGTCCTGTTCGACAAGAACGGGGAAAGTACCTTTAAGATCAAGTAGTTAATAAAACCCTCTTTTTCAGGCTGCCAGCCTGAAAGGCTGCGCGGCGCCCATGCCAAGGAATCTCTGCTGATATGGCAATTTTAAACCGTGCCCATCCTGCGGCCATCCGTTACTTTGTTTTTCTCCTGTTTTTCAGCCTTAGTGCTTGTGGTGATGGCGTTGAGGAGCATCTTAAAAATGCCGATAAATACATTGCCGAAGGACAGTTTCGTGAGGCCGTCATTGAGCTGAAAAATGTCCTGCAAAAGGATTCGGAACATCGCGATGCTCGCTGGAAACTGGGCAATATCTATCTGCAGCTGGGTCAGGGTGCCGCCGCCACCAAAGAAATCCGGCGGGCCCGAGATCTGGGCTATAAAGGCAGCGAACTCCAGCCGGTTCTGCTGCGTGCCCTGCTACTCCAAGGTAAGTTCGAGGAAGTCTTGGGACGCTTGGGGACTCCGCAGGATGAGCTGGGTGAAAAATCCCTGAACCTATTCCGCGCCCAGGCCTACCTCGGCCTTAATAAGCCTGAAAAATCTCGTTCTGCTTTCAACAAAGCGCTGGAACTGGACCCGAAAAATGCCGAGGCCCAACGCGGCCTGGCGATCATCGCTCTCAGTCAACGCAAGTTTGAGGAAGCGGAAAAACAGTTGGATCGCACGCTAGAGGTCTCCAGCAAGGATGTTCAGGCCTGGATGCTGAAAGGTGAGCTTGAATTTTCTCAATCTCGCTTCGAAGCGGCGCAATCGGCCTTCCAGGAAGCTCTCACACTATCCCCCAATAATGCAGGCGCACGCCTCGGTCTGGCCCGTAGTTTCCTGGCACTGGAAAACACCGAAGGGGCCGAAGAGCAACTTGCGGTATTGACCAAAGCAAGTTCAAAACACCCACTGGTGAATTATCTGCGTGCTGTAGCGGCACAACAACGACGGGATATTGATAGCGCCCAGCAGGCACTGCGCGAGGTGTTGAGCGTTCAGCCTAATCACATGCGTAGCCTGCTACTCATGGGGGCGATCCATTATGAAAAACGTGAGTTTGACCAAGCCCACTCCTTTCTCGAGCGCTTTGTTACCGCCCTTCCAGGTCACATTCCCGCGCGCAAGCTTCTGGCTGCAGTGCAAATGGAGCAGGGTCAAGCCGCTGAGGCTGTAAAAACCTTGCTCGCGGTCATCCGGCCAGAGAGCAAAGACCCCCAACTGCTCGCCCTGCTCGGCAGCGCCTATATGAGCAGCCGGGATTTTGCTAAAGGTGCAGAGTATCTGGAAAAGGCTGCGGCGCTGGCACCGGATGCCGCGGCCATTCGTACCCAACTCGCCATTAGCCATCTCGCCACAGGCTCAGCGGAGCAAGCGGTTAGTGAGCTTAAGTCAGCGGTGAAGCTCGATCCAAAATTTCACCGAGCTGATGTGCTATTGATATTCACCCATCTGCGCAATAAGCACTTTGATAAAGCCCTTGAGGCGGCTCATAGCCTCACTGAAAAACAACCAGAAAACCCCATTCCCTGGAATCTCATGGGTGCTGCTTTTGAAGGAAAAAAGGTTCCTGTCCAAGCTCGCAAGCAGTATCAAAAAGCCTTGGAGATAAACCCTGACTATATCGGGGCAGCGCTCAATTTGGCGCGTATGGATATTCAGAGCGATGATCGGGCAGGCGCACAAAAGCGCTATGAGGCCATCATTGCCAAACACCCAACTCAAACCTTAGCGCTGGTAGGCCTTGCCCGGATCCATGGCCAGGCCGGCAAAATTGAAAAGGGCATAGAACTGCTGCAACAGGCTCGTCGTAGCAATGCCCGCGCCCTACAACCACGGCTCATGCTGGTCGCCGGACTACTGCAGCGTGGCAAGCGTGACGAGGCGCTGGTTATTGCCGAGGAAGCGCGCAAACTGGCTCCAGAAAACCCAGTGGTGCTGCTCAATCTTGGGCGCGCACAACTCGCCAATGGTAAACGCAACGACGCCCTCGCCACCTTCCATGGCCTCACCGAACGCTACCCCAGTGAGGCGGAAGCCCATTTCCACCTTGCCCTCGCCCAGAGCCAGGCCGGGGATGCCGCCAATACCCGTGCATCGCTGGAGAAAACCCTGCAACTTGCGCCCGACAATCTGACCACCCTCATCGCCCTGGGTAATCTGGAACTGCGTACCGGTAGACTCAAAGAGTCCCGCCTAATCGCCGCAAAAATCCGGAAACTTGCCCCCAAGGCGGCGGCTGGACTGTTACTTGAAGGTGATATTAATATGGTAGAACAGCTACCTGCTAAGGCGCTGGCGTCCTATGAAAAAGCTTTGGCCCTGCAACCCACTGGGGCCCTCGCCATCCGGCGTTATCATGCCCAGCGCGGCACAGGTGCGGCTGAAGCAGCCTACAAGGGCTTGGGAAAATGGCTGAAAGCACACCCGAAGGATCAACGGGTACGTCTGAGCCTGGCCAGCATCGATCAGATTGCTGGTCGTGATGAACTCGCTATTAGCCATTATGAAAAGCTGCTGACACGCCAGCCCAAGCACATCATTGCCCTCAACAACCTTGCTTGGCTCTACCAGAACAAGGGCGACCGACGAGCCTTGGACTACGCCCGGCAGGCTCATGATTTGCTGCCTAAACGCGCCGAAATCGTCGATACCTACGGCTGGCTGCTGGTGTTGAACGATAAAGTGGAACAGGGCCTTGGTTTGTTGCGCCGGGCCGTGGAACTGGCACCCAAAAATCCCGAAATCGGTTATCACTTCGGCGCGGCCCTCGCCCAAGCAGGCGATAAAACAGCGGCGCGAGAGGCATTGAAGAAAGCGTTGGCCATCGGGAAAGATAATTTCCAGGGCCGAGATGAAGCACATAAATTGCTCGAACAACTTTAAACTACTACGGGTTAACACTTCCTATGACTAATGGAATTCTCGTAACTGGTGGCGCCGGATACATCGGCAGTCACGTGGTCCGCCAACTCGGCGAAGCCGGACGTCGCATCGTAGTACTGGATAATCTTTCCACGGGCTTTGCTGAGGCCGTGCTATATGGCGAACTGGTGGTGGGTGACACCGGTGACCATGACCTCATTCGCCAAATCCTCAAAGAGCATGAAGTCGATACCGTGCTGCACTTCGCGGCCCATACGATAGTGCCGGAATCGGTCTCCAATCCCCTCAAATATTACGGCAATAACACCTGTAACTCCCGCAATCTGCTGGCCTGCTGTTCCGAGGCCGGGGTCCGCCACTTCATCTTCTCTTCCACTGCTGCGGTCTACGGCATCCCCGAGGTTCAACCAGTCACCGAAGAGACCCCGACCCAGCCGATTAACGCCTATGGCAGTTCCAAACTCATGACCGAGTGGATGCTTCGCGACCTCTCGGCAGCGAGCGATCTGCGCCACGGAATCCTGCGTTATTTCAACGTCGCTGGCTGTGACCCTGAATGCCGCATCGGCCAATCCACACCCGGGGCTACGCTGCTCATCAAGGTCGCCTGCGAAGCAGCCGTGGGAAAACGCGACTCACTTGCCATCTTCGGCACCGACTATCCCACCCCCGACGGCACCGGCATCCGTGATTACATCCACGTAGAAGACCTGGCAAGCGCCCATCTCAAGGCCCTGGAACACCTCGAAAACGGCGGCGACTCACTGACCTTGAATTGTGGCTATGGCAGTGGCTTCAGTGTTCGCGAGGTGCTGGATTCAGTGCAGCGCGTAGGAAACGTTAAACTGAACATCCATGAAGAAGCCCGTCGAGCCGGCGATCCACCCGCTTTGATCGCCAACGGCGAACAAGTCCGCAAACAACTTAATTGGACCCCACGCTACGACGATCTAGATACCATCGTCCGCACCAGCCTCGCCTGGGAACGCAAACTGGTAGCACGGGGCACATAGGAGCAACCCCCTTACTCCGTCATGCCGGTTGCAGCGAAGTGGAACACCGGTATCCAGAGCACGTAGCACGTAGCACGTAGGCTCTACAGCCTACCGCCGTCTCCCAACCCTATAAAACGGTGGTTTGTAATGGCTACAAAAACACTATTTCCACCGCCATTATCTCCTGGAACACCCACTTTCGTGGGTAATGACGGTGTTGAAGTCAGTAATTCAAATGAAGCGTGGGCGGAATCCCGAAAGGCCTTTCCTTAAAGAACCTCTAGACGATGGCCTACAAATACCAGGGTCTTTATCTATAGCTTCACCCCACTGGAATAATCTAGATTGTCCCCTCGTGCACAAGGAAGCCAAGGAGGCCTCGGTGCACACGGAGCTACACGGAAGTGGCAGCGCCCCTTACAGATAGAATTTATTCCATCTGTAAGGGGCTTTTTTTTACCCCCAGGGATGGGGGGTATACCGAACACCTGTCGGGAACAGGTGCGGTGAACTCCAGGGACAGAAGAATGCCGTTAAGGCCACACTACCCCGGCAAATTATCCTCCGGCTCCGCCATCTCCAAATAACCCTCACCCAACAAATAGTGAAAGATCACATCAGCGGCCTGTTGCGGTTGCAAATGCGTAGTATCAATACGGATTTCCGGCGTCTCCGGCGCCTCGTAGGGTGAAGAGATACCCGTAAATTCTGCTATCAGGCCTTGTCGCGCCTTAGCATAAAGCCCCTTCCGATCCCGCTCCTCGCAGACGGCTAGCGGGGTTGCTACGTGTATTTCGATATACGCCCCATCCGCCGCGATCATCTCGCGTACCCGGTTTCGGGTTTCCTTAAAAGGCGCGATGGGTGCGCAGATAGCAATGCCGCCGTTTTTTGTAATTTCCCCGGCCACAAATCCAATACGACAGACATTCAAATCACGATCATGCTGGGAGAAGCCCAGCTCGCTTGAGAGGTGCTGGCGTACGACATCTCCGTCCAGCAAAGTCACCGGACGTTCCCCTGCCTCAATACACTTGGCCTGCAGAATCTTTGCCAGGGTGGATTTTCCGGAACCGGAAAGGCCGGTGAAAAATAGCGTGAAACCCTGGCGGTTGCGCGGTGGATAGACTTGGCTCAGTACCTTCAATACCTCAGGAAATGAAAACCAGCCCGGCACCGATTGCCCCATGGCCATCAGAGAGGAGAGCTCGCGAGGACCCAAGCTATGACAAGGCTCATGCTGGGAGCGCGCCGCTTCAGAAGCAATAAACTGCCCTCTTCGTGGCGCATAACACAGGCGCCGAGAAGCAATTATCCCGATACCAATTTCTGCTTCGTACTCTTTTACAAACTCCTGCGCCGCATAGTGCGCATAGAACGGCCCATCACTATCCACTTGGGGAGGAGGACCACTGTGATCATTGCCTACGATGAAATGGCTACATCCATAATTGCGCCGAATAATCGCCTGCCACAGCGCCTCCCGCGGCCCGGCCATACGCATAGCTAGAGGAAGCAGGGATAGCAAAACCTGAGCATGACTGTAGTGCTTCTGGATGGCCTGATAGCACTTTACTCGAGCGTAGTAGCCAGGGTCATCAGGCTTGGCTATACCCACCACCGGATGGAGCAAAATATGGGCCCGCGCCTCCCGGGCCGCCCTGAGCGTTATCTCCTGCTCCAGACGATGCATGGGCTGGGTGGTCTGAAAGCCAACCACCCGGTCCCAACCCCAACGTCCAAAAAGTGTGCGTAACACCGTAGGGGTCAGACGGGCATCGGAAAAATCGTAATGCAGAGGGAGTTGCAGCCCCCTCACCTTGCCCCCCACATAGTAGGGGCAGGTATCCCGCAACAAACGCTGAACCCCTGCATGGGCTTCTGAACGCGTGCCATAAACCTGCTCCGCCTCCCGCCCCAGATCGGGCTCCCAGATATCTTGTACTTCAAGCGCTGCCAGCATCACCCCTTCGCTATCACGCAGGGCAACGGTGATCCCCGGTTCAAGCCCCACTGCAGCATTCCTATCCACATCCAGAACAATAGGAATAGGCCAAACCGTGCCATCGCTTAGCCGTACCCGCTCAAGCACTGATTCGTAGCAACCTTGATCCATGAATCCGTCAAGTGGTGAAAAAGCGCCATTCAGCAGCAGCTCTAGATCACATAACTGGCGATGACTAAGGCTAATGGAGGGGAAATCGGGAGACTCAGCACGCAGCCGCGCGCCCTCCGCATCATCCACAAGCAGCTCACGGAGGGTTCCACCGTAGGGTTTTATGAAATCAAACGAGGCCATTAATTAATTTCCATCATCCCGGATGTAGCCCCGTATCCGGTACGGGGCAGGCTGCGCTGGAAATTTTTACCATGGATGGTCTTATGCCACAAAGCACAAGGATGTGCGAGAGTGGCCCGGGGTCCAGAGAACAAAGATAGGGCAAATCGTAGGGCGGACCATGTCCGCCTCGCTGACGGTGGAACAAGGGACCGGCGGCGGACATGATCCGCCCTACGTCGCCTGAAAAGCCAGCAGCGTACTCGCCGTCGGTCGGGTTAGCGACAGCGTTTTGTGCAAGGATGCTGAAGAGCGATAACCCCGACGATAAGCTATTTTTCGGGAATACCCGCCTTACGCAGCAACGCCCGTACGTAACGGCTGGGAATGGCATAACTGATGCCACTCGGCTTCTCCAGCACGGTTTCTTTGCTCTCTTTGATAAACACCCGGTTAATCACCCCCATGACGATGCCGTTTTCCACGTCGTAGAGCGGGCTTCCACTATTCCCGGGATAAGCCGTCGCATCCAGCTGAAAGACGTTATAGGGAGAGCGCAGACGTTGAATCATCTGCGTATCCAGGTGTTTTGTAGATATCTGGGGAATCGCAATGGGCGTGATGGCGGACACGATCCCCCTATGCGTGACCGGACGCATACCGAGCACCATGCCAATGGGAAATCCGGAAAAGGCATAGAGCTCACCTTCCCGTACCCGTCCAGAATCACCAAGTTTCAAGGCGGATAGCGGACGGCCCTCAATTTTTAACAGGGCAAGATCATGCGCCTTGTCCTCCGCAACCCGGTGAGCCTTGCGCACCTGGCCCTTGTTTGCAGGCCCGCTAACGAGCACCACCAGAGATTCATGGTGCTCACTATCAAGGGTTGTCGGCACTACATGGGCATTGGTGACCACGTGTTTGCCATCAGCCACCACAAAACCGGTACCCACGAATCTGGCGGGGGGTCGCCGTGTAGCCAGTATGGTGCCCACCCCCACTACGCCCGGCTTCACCTTTGCGATGGTATCCGGCAGCGAGTCGGCCCAGACCCCCGCAGAACAAACACTAATAAACCATAGAGTTAGCAGCCTTTGGGCTAGCACATCTGCTCCAGCAGGATTTTCACGATACGTCCCGCAGCCGCGCCATCCCAGAGTTCCGGACGCCGCCCCTCCCGCGTCTCTCCATCAAGAATGGAAAACACGGCCTGCCGAATCTTTTGCGGATCCTGCCCGGCCAATATATTGGTACCCTCGGTTATGGTAATGGGCCTCTCGGTATTTTCCCGGGCCGTCACGCAAGGCACTCCCAGCACCGTCGTCTCCTCCTGAATACCCCCGGAATCCGTCAGTACCAGAGCCGCATTATCCATGCACTGGAGAAATTCCAGATAGCCGAGAGGCTCCACCAGATGGATATCCGGGCAGGCCGCCAGACGCTCGTCAAAGCCAAACTCGGTAAGCCGGGCACGGGTACGCGGATGCACCGGAAATACGATAGGCAGACGCTCCGACATCTCGGTTAGCACATCCAATAACGGACTCAACATCTCCGCATGATCCACGTTGGAGGGGCGATGGAGCGTGACGAGGGCATAGCCCCGGGATGCAAGGCCAAGGTTATCCAGGATCTTCTGCTTCGCCGCCTGCTCACGATGGTGTAGAAGGGAATCAATCATAACGTTGCCCACGAAGAACGCCCGCTTGCTGTCAATTCCCTCCCGTTCCAGGTTAGCGAAGGCAGTTCGCTCCGTAAGAAACAGAAAATCAGAGATTTGATCGGTTAGCACCCGATTGATCTCCTCCGGCATCCCCCGATCCCAGGAACGCAGGCCTGCCTCCACATGCGCCAGCTTGATCCCCAGCTTCACCGCCGTCAGACCACAGGCGATAGTGGAATTCACATCCCCCACCACCAACACCAAATCCGGCTGCAACTCCTTCAGAATCTCCTCAAACTCAATCATCACCCGCCCGGTCTGCACCCCGTGTCCGGCCGAACCGACGCCAAGGTAGTAATCGGGCTTCGGCAACCCAAGCTGGTCAAAAAAGAGCGTCGACATCTTCTGATCGTAGTGCTGCCCGGTGTGCACGATAACCGGGTCTATCTGCGAACATACAGACATCTGCTCGTATATAGGCGCTATCTTCATGAAATTAGGCCGTGCGCCGACCACATTGACTATTTTCAACTTCCTCATTCTTATTGTTCCTTTTGGCACTTAACCGGCCTATGGCGCCAGTATCCTGGAGACTCACTATACGATTAAAAAATACTGCTTCTGAGACACATCGGCATTTGGACTGAAATCTGAACTGAAGCACCAGAAATCTTATATCTCCCTGTATTGTCCTTGGTAGCCCATAACACCCGCTCAAATCCCAGTTCTATCATCTCTCGTGGCAAAGGAATTCCTGAAACAAATTATCCTCAAGCATTACCACTCTCGGACGATACATTAGCGGGAAGCCCACGGGCCTCCCAAACTCAATACTCCAGACTCATCGTAACGTGCCTCGGTTCAGATTTTTTCGGCTGGAGTAGGGGTAAAATTTGAAGTTTGAACGTGGGGCCCCTGTAGGGCTTCATGTGCGGTAGCCGTTCTAGTACCAGCAGCTTAGACAAAACCTGCCTGAAGCCTAAGCACCCACTCAGCTCAATACGGTATTAATCACCCCTTATTATGTGTGGAATCGTCGGAATCTACTTTAAGGATGGACAACGGAAGGTCGATGAGTCGGCCATCCGCGCCATGTGCGCACGCATTGTTCACCGTGGTCCCGATGACGAGGGCGTCTTCATGGACGGCAATATGGGGATGGGAATGCGTCGCCTGGCCGTGATCGATCTGGAAGGCGGGCGCCAACCCATTTTCAATGAGGACGGCTCCATTTCCACCGTATTCAATGGAGAGGTTTTCAACTATCCCGAACTGAAACAGGAGCTGGAAGGCCAGGGACATCGCTTTCGCACCCACAGCGACACCGAATCCCTGGTGCATGGCTATGAACAATGGGGAGATGCACTGCCCAGCCATCTCAACGGCATGTTTGCCTTCAGCGTCTGGGACTCACGGGCGCGGCGACTGCTGATTGCCCGAGACCACGTGGGCATTAAACCCCTCTACCTGTTCGAGGATGAGCACGTCCTCGCTTGGGCCTCCGAGATCAAGGCCCTGTTTGCCCTCCCCTTTATTAAACCGGAGCTCGACCAACAGGCACTAATCGACTACTTCACCTTTGGCTACGTCCCTGCTCCCCGTACGATGTTCAAGGGAATCGAGAAGCTTCCACCCGCCACCTATCTGGTGGCCGAAGGCCGGAAAATTACGCGCCACGGCTACTGGGATATTGCATTTCGCCCCGAAGAGCGGCCCTTTGAAGATTGGTGCGAAGAGCTTCGGACCACCTTCGATGACGCAGTGGGTAGCCAACTGGCGAGCGATGTGCCGTTGGGTGCCTTCCTTTCTGGCGGCATTGACTCCAGCGCCATCGTGACCTCCATGCGTCATCTGGGCGTGAAGGATATCTCCACCTATGCTATCGGTTTTGGCGCCGGAGACGCCTTTCATAATGAAACCGACAAGGCCGCCATGGTGGCAAAGGCTATTGGCAGTGATCATCATGAAATCCTGGTAGAACCCGATGTCACCCAGCTCATCGAGCCACTCATTTACCATTTGGATGAGCCCGTTACCGACACCTCATTTCTGGTCTCCTATCTGGTAAGCAAGCTGGCTAAAGAGAGTGTCACCGTCATCCTTTCCGGGGTTGGCGGCGATGAAGTGTTTGGTGGCTACCGTCGCTACCTGTGGCCGGAGATTCAGAAATACTATTCCCTAATGCCAAACTTCATCGATCGCTCCATGGTGCGACCGCTGGTGAATCGCATGCCGGTGGATCGGGGCTCACCTCTCAAGGCCTTCACACGTTACCTGCGTGGCTATCTCGCCCACGCCGATCTTCCCGATGCCGAACGCTACCAGGGTTACGTGCGGATCTTCACCGACAATCAGTTACAACAACTATTGAGTGGCGACATGCGTGCAGTGCATGCCGCCTCACCTGCCACTCAGGTGGCCGACTGGTACCGGGCTGCTGATGCCGAAGCCCCGCTGGACCACATGCTCTACGCAGACCAGAAAACCTCCTTGGTGGATAGCCTGCTGAGCTTCACCGACAAAATGACCATGGCAGTCTCCCTGGAGGCTCGCGTGCCCTTTCTCGATACCCGCCTGATTGAACTGGCAGCACGCATGCCGCCAGACCTGAAGATGAGAGGACTCAGAGACAGCAAACGGGTACTCAAGGCATCAATGGCAGAGCGCTTCCCCAAAGGTCTGTTAAAACAGCGCAAACAGGGCTTTGGCACGCCCATTAGCCGCTGGTTTCGCGGTGGATTACGTGAATACCTGCACGACATGCTGTCCCCTGAGCGTTTACGCGCACGCGGGCTCGTCGACCCCAAGGCAGCATGGAAACTCATAGACGACCACATGGCAGAACGCGCCGATCACTCAGAACACATCCTTGCACTCCTGACCCTGGAGGTATGGCAAGGGGTGTTTTTTGATCAAACAAAGGATATCGCAGCGTGATTCTGGCAAAGCTGCTCTTCTGGCTATCTGCATCCGCCATACTCGCAACTTATATACTTTATCCGTTCAGCATGCCGATCCTGGCACGGCTGTTTGGTCGTAGCCATGTCACTGGCGACGCCATCCCCCGGGTCACCCTTGTCATTGCTGCCTATAACGAGGCATCGGTGATCCGTGAAAAGATCGAGAATGCACTTGCTCTGGATTACCCGCGCGATCAGATGGAAATTTTTGTTATCTCAGACGCTTCAGATGATGGAACGGATGAAATTGTTAATGAATATGCGGATAAGGGCGTCATTCTCAAGCGCCAGGAGCCACGAGGCGGAAAATCTAAAGGGCTGACTCGCTTCGTCCCCGAAGCGAGTGGCGAGATCATCGTTTTTAGCGACGCTAACTCTATATACTATGCTCAGGCGATTCGCCATCTGGTTCGTCATTTTGCCGATCCTGAAGTCGGTTATGTCGTGGGTCACCAACGCTATTTTGAGGATCGGGAATCAACTGCCGCTGAGTCTGAAAGCACCTACTGGGGATTCGAGATTCGACTAAAAACATGGGAAGGAAACTTGAGTTCCGTCGTCGGCGCGGACGGTGCCATCTACGCCATCCGTTCGGAATTGTTTTTCCCACTAAGCGATGAGGACATCAACGACTTCGTAAACCCGCTGCAAATCGTGGCCAAAGGCTACCGGGGTGTGTTTGATGGAGAGGCCTTCTGTCACGAAGAGGCTGCACCGAATTTCCAGGGGGAATTCCGCAGAAAAGTGCGTATCGTCAATCGCGCCCTGCGCGGCCTTGGCCGTGTCCCCGAAGTGCTCAATCCGCTGCAAACAGGCTGGTTTGCCTATCAATTATTGCTCCACAAGGTATTGAGGTGGTTCACACCCTTTTTCCTTATGGGCGTCTTCGCAGGATCGCTTGGCATCGTTCTGATCAGCGGTGAATCCTTGTATCAAATCGCCCTGTTCGCCCAACTCGCCTTTTATACGCTGGCTGCTCTGCATCAGGTGCCCGTACTTGCGAAACTGAAACCCGTCTACCTTGCCTACTTCTTTTGCCTTTCGAGCGTTGCCGCGCTACTAGGTACGGTGGGGGTATTCAAAGGAAAGAAGCTCATCACCTGGAACCCGGAAAGGCAGTGACAATAGAAACTGTAGAGAAGGTTAATCCGGCCATCCAGGAAGAAATTGCTACCTTCCTTAAATCAGCATCCCGAAAGGAAGGTGCATGCGCCGAGCACGATCCTCGCTGGCTGCAAGTGTTATCAGATGCTTTAGGGCATCGCCCCTTCATGCTTGTCAGCCGCACCGGAGATGGCTCAGCCCAAATAAACGGCTACCTGCCATTGGCGCTGGTTAAAAGCACACTCTTCGGGCGCTTCCTCGTTAGCCTTCCCTATCTCAACCGAGCCGGTGTCATCGCACGAGACGAAGCGACCGCCACCGCCCTGCTGGAAGAAGTAGTCAAACTCGCCAACAAATTAAACGTCCAATACTTGGAACTCCGCCACCACGCTCTCACCCTTGACGACGCGCTGATCACCCATAGCCGGGATAACAAGGTACGCATGGTACGTGCCTTGCCGGACAGTCCAGAAACCCTTTTCAAGGAAGTCGGCCCCAAGGTGCGCAACCAGGTACGTAAGGGCGAAAAATCCGGGCTGAGTATCCGATGGGATGGGGAGACATTGCTAAATGATTTCTACACCGTATTCACCAGCAACATGCGTGATCTCGGTACCCCGGTGTACTCAAGCAGGTTGTTTTCGGCCATCCTCCAGCACTTTTCTGAAGAAGCCGAGTTAGCGGTGGTTTATCAGGCAGACAAGCCCATCGCTGGTGCGCTACTCGTCCACGATGACCATCTGGAACAGAGCAGCCAAGTCCCTTCGGCCAGTTGCCTGCGTTCCTACAACCACACCAATGCCAATATGTGGATGTACCATCAGTTACTGCTGCGGGCGATGGCACGTGGCAGCAAAGCATTTGATTTTGGGCGCTCCAGTGAAGATTCCGGCACTTATCGCTTCAAAAAACAATGGGGCGCACTGCCTCACCCCACTGTTTGGCAATATCACCTCATCCACGGTGAACTCGACGTTGCCCGCCCGGACAATCCCCGCATGCAACGGCGCATCGAAATGTGGAAAAAATTGCCGCTCTGGATAACCCGCCTCATCGGCCCGGGCATCGTTCGTGGCATCCCCTGAACACTCATGAATAATGTCGTAGGGCGCACCGCTCTCCGGCATCCTCGGCAATTGCTCCTGCATTGCCCTACTACTGTGCATCCATGCACAAAATGCCGTCGCGGCATAAGTACATCCCTGTACAAAACCATGTGCGCCGCACAACGAAGACCCCCGGCCACAACATGGTGGACACGGTCCACCCTACAAAACCACACCATCTCAGGTGGTGCGGTCACAATCAATGTCGTAGGGCGCACCATGTGCGCCGCACAACGAAGACCCCCGGCCACAACATGGTGGACATGGTCCACCCTACAAAACCCCACCCTCTCAGGTGGTGCG
>JAJFJU010000015.1 GCA_021773645.1 Gammaproteobacteria bacterium | reverse complement strand
CGGCGGACCTGGTCCGCCCTCCTGCTGCGCTCAAACCCCGGGTCGGGCGGACCATGTCCGCCGGAAGTCTCTGATTTTTGATCTGATATCCCGTAGCCTGGATGTAGCGCTAGCGTAATCCGGGGAATCGCTGACACGATTGGGGAGGCTGCCCCTGAATCTATTTCATTTTATCCAGGCTACTTGTTGCCCAAGGTTGCTCGGCGGCCATGGATCACCTTACCCAGTCGTCAATTCTTCCTCCCCGCGATTTTTTGGCCTGATAGTTGCAACGTAATTGGGTGAATCCTAATGCGAGATTGCAACATGACCATCCGGGCCAAAATGCTTAGTGTTATTTGCCTTATTCCCTTGCTGTTGGTTACTAGCCTGGCGCAGGCCGAGCGGATCAAGGACATTGCTGATATTGCTGGCGTTCGAGACAACCAACTGGCTGGCTATGGCTTGGTGGTAGGGCTTGATGGCACCGGTGGACAGACTCAGTTTACGGTGCAGAGCTTAAAGAGCATGTTGAGCCGTTACGGCATTAGCTTGCCGGCAAATGTCAGCCTCAGTGTGAAAAATGTTGCCGCCGTCAGTCTCAGCGCCAATTTGCCGCCCTTCGCAAAACCAGGTCAGAACATCGATGTCACGGTTTCCACCATCGGCAACGCTAAAAGCCTGCGTGGTGGCACCTTGATTATGTCGCCGCTTAAGGGCGCCGATGGCCGTGTTTATGCCATCGCCCAAGGCAACCTCGTAGTGGGTGGTTTTGGCGCTTCTACTGAAGATGGCAACCGCATTACCGTCAATATTCCCACGGTGGGACGTATACCCAATGGCGCCAGTGTCGAACGCCCCGCGCCCACGGTGTTTGGCCAAGAGGATTATCTGGTGTGGAATCTCCATCGTGCAGATTTCACCACAGCTAAACGTCTGGCCGATGCTATCAATACAGCGGTAGGGGCGGGCGCTGCCTCCGCCATCGACTCCACCTCGGTACGGGTGAATGCCCCGCGTCACCTCGGGCAGCGTGTCAGCTTTGTTTCCCTAGTGGAAAATATCTCGCTGGAGCCTGGGGAGAGTTCCGCCAAGATTATCGTTAATTCTCGCACTGGCACGGTAGTGATCGGTAGCCATGTGCGAGTGACTGCAGCGGCAGTGACCCATGGCAGTCTATCGGTCACCATCAGTAATGTGACCGGTGTCAGCCAGCCGGGACCCTTGGCAGGGGGAGAGACGGTGGTAGTGCCCAACTCCCGCATTGAAGTGCGCGAAGAGAATAATCGCATGTTCCTCTTCACCCCGGGAATCGCCTTGGACGAGATCGTTCGGGCCATCAATCAGGTGGGGGCGGCACCGAGTGATTTGGTCGCCATTCTTGAGGCGCTAAAGGAAGCTGGCGCACTTAGAGCCCAGCTAATAATTATATAAAACAATGATATATAGAATATATCCCGAAAACATATTGGGTGAGGGCAGCAGGCGATGAGCTTTCCGTCGGCACTCAATACCTATACTGATTTTTCCAGTTTCGCTGGCTTGCGTGCAGATGCGCGCGAACGTTCTCCTGAAGCAGTTAAGGAGGTTGCACGTCAGTTTGAAGCGCTGTTCCTGCAGATGATGCTAAAAAGCATGCGTGCCGCCACCCCGGGCGATCCGATTTTTGGCGGTGATCAGGGGAAGTTATATCGCGATCTATTTGATCAGCAGATCAGTCTGCAAATGTCTGCGGGCAAAGGCATTGGTCTCAGCAAGGTACTAGAGCGGCAACTGCAGGATGCTTCTGGCATCCGTGTGCCAGCGGAGGTTGACGTTAATGGGATTCCTGCGCCTTTATCCGTACCAAAATCCGCCACGCTAGCAGGGCAGACGGGTCACCATTCCGCTTTATTTGCGACCCCAAAATCCTTTGTTAATGCGGTCTTGCCTCATGCTGAGCGGGCGGCGCAAAAGATCGGCATTGAGGCAGGTGTGCTGGTAGCCCAGGCTGCACTGGAAACCGGTTGGGGGAAAGCGATGATTCACAATGCCGAAGGTCAGCCCAGCTACAATTTTTTCGGCATTAAAGCCGATAGCCGTTGGCAGGGCGATCGCGTTGGGGTGCCCACCGTGGAATATGAACAGGGGGTCTTCACCAAGACTCGGGGCCAATTTCGTGCCTATGAATCTATTGCCCAGGGTTTTGATGATTATGCCCGCTTCATCCTAGATTCCTCTCGCTACCAACCCGTAGCGGCGGGGGCGAAAGATGGCACCACTTACCTGAATGGTTTGCAGCAAGCCGGCTATGCCACTGATCCTGCCTACGGCACCAAGATCCTGGCACTTATGCAGACTGAGCCTATGGTCGGAATCAAGCATTCCCGGCAGGGGCCGCTGAACTAGCGAGGAAGCACTTATGTCGATTCTTGATAATGGCGTTTCCGGCTTGCTGGCAGCCCGCAGGGGCTTGACCACCGCCGGACACAATATTTCCAATGCCAATACGCCGGGTTTTAGCCGTCAGCGGGTGGATTTTGGCCCGCGTACGCCCCAAGCGTCGGGCAATGGTTTTGTCGGCAAGGGCGTGGAGGTGATTGGTATTCGCCGCATCTTCGACAGCTTTATCACCGAACAAGTGCGTTCAAGCACCTCTGGTAGTGAACAGATTCAGGCATTTCAGGAGCTTTCGGCCCAAGTAGATAACCTGCTAGCCGATCCCGATGGTGGTCTGAGCCCGGCCTTGCAGGACTATTTTTCCTCACTACAGGAGTTGAGCTCAGATCCGAGTTCTCTTGCTTCACGCCAGGTGCTGTTGGGCAATGCAGAGAGCCTCGCCCAGCGTTTTCATTCGATGGCGGCACGGCTAGGCGATCTGCGTACAGAGACCAATGAGCGTCTGCGTAGTGTGGTGGCGGAGGTGAATGCTATCGCCCAGGGTGTCGCTGATTTGAATCAGCAGATTGTGGTTTCCCAAGGGGCCTCTAATGGGCAGCCTGCCAATGATCTGTTGGATCAGCGGGATGAATTGATACGGCAGCTTTCCGAGCGTATCAATGTACGTACCCTGCTGCAGGACGATGGAGCACTGAATGTCAGTGTGGGTTCAGGGCAGTCGCTGGTGGCGGGTACCAGTGTTGGCACCTTGGATGTGGTTCGTAATGATTTCGACCCGGGCCGCGAAGAGGTGGCACTGACGATCGGCTCCACCAGTGTACCCATTAGTGATTTTCTCACCGGCGGGGAACTGGCTGGAATTCTTGATTTTCGCGACCAAATCCTCAATGTAACCGAGAATTCTATTGGACGGGTTGCCATCGGTCTGGCGGTAGAGGTCAATCTCCAGCACCAATTGGGTGTCGATTTGAATGGGCTGGCAGGCGCTGACTTTTTTCAGCCGCTCGACAGCTCTGCCCCCAACATTCTTGCCAGTCAACAAAACACCGGCGCTCCACCGCCCCAATTTACCGCCACTGTGACCGATATTGCGGCACTCACCACCAGTGATTACCAGCTGGATTATGACGGTACCGATTATACCTTTACTAGGCTTTCCGATAATAATGTGACCACGCTGACCACCTTTCCTGGGGGGGCCGAGACCGTAGATGGCATTACCCTGGGAGCGGTGACCTCGGGTGCTTTTGCCTCCGGGGACAGCTTCGTCATCCAGCCAACACGCAGAGCGGCAAGGTCCTTTAATCTTGCCGTCGATAATCCACGTACCATCGCTGCCGCTGCCCCGCTACGGACTGCGGTGGCAGTCGCTAATCTTGGCAGCGGGACCATTGGTGGGGAATCTGTAACCAACACCACCAATCTGCCGCTTTCTGGCTCGGGGGGCGCTATTACACTGACTTTCGGCCCCAATGCGTTGGGCGCGGGTGTTCCTGGCTTTGCCGTCACCAATGGTCCGGGAGGCACGCTGGCCTACAACCCCGCCACTGAGAGCGCCGGTAAGAGCTTTACCTTTGCCGGTTTTGGTGGCGTCAGTTTTAATGTGGGTGGTGTTCCACAAAGTGGCGACAGCTTTACCATCGGGGATAACAGTAATGGCGTGGGGGATAACCGTAACGCCCTGCTGCTTGCCGGAATCCAGAATACTAATGTATTGACTGGTGGTAATAGTTCCCTGGAAGAGGGCTATGGCCAGTTGGTCACCGAGGTCGGCACGCTCACCCGTCAGGCTGAAATCAGTGTGGCAGTTCAGGACACGCTGTTGCGCCAGGTAACGGAGCGCCGTGAAGCGAGTTCCGGCGTCAACCTCGATGAAGAGGCGGCTAATCTGCTGCGCTTTCAACAAGCCTATCAGGCTAGCGCCCAAGTGATTTCTACCGCCAATCAATTGTTTGCTGATTTGATCAACGCCGTTGGGAGATAAGCCGTGCGTATATCTACATCCCAGACCTTCACCCGCGCCCTTACAGCCATGCTGGATAGTCAGAGCCAGATGGCTAGGGCTCAGCAGCAGGTTGCCTCGGGTAAACGCATACTCAGCCCGGCTGATGACCCCGCTGGCGCCAAGCGTGCACTGGATCTCAATCAGGCGGTGGCGGCGACCGAGCAATTCCAGCGCAACGCAGACACCGCCAACTCTCGCCTGGCGCTGGCAGACAACGCACTGACCTCAGCAACCAACTTGCTACAGCGGGTTCGGGAACTGGCTATCCAGGCGAATAATGCACCCTTGACCGACGCTGATCGCTCGGCGATTGCGGGAGAGGTGAGCGCCCGCCTAGGTGAGTTGTTAGGGCTCGCCAATACTAAAGATGGTAATAACGAATACCTGTTCGCCGGGCACGCTACCCAGACTAAACCATTTGCGCCTGGGGTCAGCGGGGGCTTTATCTATAATGGTGATCAGGGTCAGCGCGAGCTGGATTTAAGCCCTGATTTCCGCATCACCATTGATGACTCGGGTGCTAACGTTTTCCAGCTTATCCGCAATGGCAATGGCACTTTCACAACCACGGATAATTCGGCCAATACCGGTTCCGGGATCATCAATCCTGGCGCTGTTCCTAATCCGTCGGCCTGGGTTCCAGACACCTATACCATTACCTTTGTGAGCGCTACCAGCTATGAGGTGCGGGACAGTGGTGGTGGCTTGGTGACTGGCCCCAACACCTATCAGAGTGAGGCTTCCATTACCTTTAACGGGGTGCAGACAGCCATCAGCGGTACGCCGGCATCGGGGGATCGCTTTCAGGTGAGTTCTAGTATCCATCAGGATCTGTTTACCACGGTGGATAATCTGGTTAAGGCGCTGGAGACTAAGGGCGACAGCACCGTTCCCAGTGCTAGCCGGAACAATGCCATCAACCGTTTTCTAACGGATGTAGACCAAGGCATGGAAAATCTATTGCGGGTGCGGGCTGGAGTGGGGGCCAAGCTCAATGCCGTGGAGAGTGAAAAGGCGGTGAATGAGAGCTTTGAGGTGCATCTGCGCGGGGTGCGCTCCTCCATAGAGGATATCGACCTTGCCGAGGCCATTACCCGCTTCAATCAGCAGGCCAATATCCTGCAAGCGGCACAGCTTTCTTTCTCCCGTGTGGAGAGCCTGTCACTGTTCAATTTCCTGTGAAAATATTTTGCTAAATAAGCCTAAAGTTCCTCTCAGTCCGGCCGTTAGCCTAAGCGGAGGCGGTAAATATTCAATGTTGAATATATCCGCCATGTTCGTAACCGCACCGGTTAGCCTTTATGAAGCACGCTTGCCGGGGCGCGTAGAGGAGTCATTCTAATGGCACAAATCATCAATACAAATATTGCATCCTTGAATGCACAGCGGAACTTGAACCGTACCGCGGGGGACCTAGCAACCTCCCTGCAGCGGATTTCTTCCGGTCTTCGTATTAACTCAGCCAAGGACGATGCTGCGGGCCTGGCCATTTCAGACCGTATGACCGCCCAGATTCGAGGTATGAATCAGGCCACTCGGAACTCGGCAGATGCTATCTCGCTGGCGCAAACCGGTGAGGGCGCCTTGCAGCAGATGACCAACAACCTGCAGCGGATGCGTGAGCTCTCCGTGCAGTCACGTAACGCAACCAACACCTCTGCTGATAGAGCCTCTCTGGATGCGGAATTCCAGCAGCTGCTTTCGGAGAATGACCGTATCGCCGAAACCACGGCATTCAACGGCCGGAAGGTACTGGACGGTACTCTCGGTTCCAGTGTGTTCCAGGTGGGTGCCAACGTGGGCGAGACTATTTCGGTCAACGTCAGTGACAGTATGCGCACTAACGCCATCGGTAACTTTGCGACGGTGACCTATCAGGTGCCGGATCTGGCTACATTCTCAAATAACGGTGTTGCTGCCCTGGCAGATACACTTGACGTGACGGCTAATGAAATTGTCATCAATGGCAACAATATCGTCGCGGCGGTTGATGGTGCGAATGGGCAGGGTGATGGCAGTGCATTGGCTATTGCCGCGGCAATCAACAAGTCCACCAGTACTTCCGGAGTGACCGCTACGGTCGGGGCAACGAGTACATCTTTCACCTCGGCGCAGGTCGAAGCCTTTGCCTTTACGGATGTTACTACCGACGATACCCTCACCTATACCTTGACCATTAATGATCAGCAGATTACCCAGCAGACGGAAGGTACGGTAACTATTTCATCGGCCTCTGATCTTGTTTCTGCCATTAATGCCCAGACGGTTAATACCGGTGTGGCAGCAACTAGTAACTCCAGTGGCGATCTGACCTTGACCGCACTGGATGGTCGTAATATTGAGATTAATGAGGAACTCGCGGGTTCTACCGAGGCTACTGATGCCGTGACCGGCTTCTTTGGCAACACCCAGACCGGCATTAACGGCACAACGGTTACAGTGCAGGATATGACCATCTTCAAGGGCTCTGTGACCCTGTCTTCAGCTGCGAGCATTGATGTCGCGACTAATGATGAGGCGGGTGATTTGGTTATCTTCACGGGGATTGCCGATGAGAGCAACCAGGTGACCAACGCTCAGA
Source organism: Gammaproteobacteria bacterium (assembly GCA_021773645.1). GTDB lineage: Bacteria > Pseudomonadota > Gammaproteobacteria > HK1 > HK1 > JAJFJV01. The sequence continues at coordinate 312,478 of JAJFJU010000015.1, read as the reverse complement.
CTATCGACAAGTCCACCATCCTGACTGAGACGGATATTGATGCCTCCATCAACCGTATCGATCAGGCGATTACGGATATCGATACGCTGCGCGGCACTTTTGGTGCGGTACAGAGTCGGTTTGAATCCACCATCGCCAGCCTCGAGACCTCGGCGGAGAACATTTCTGCTGCCCGGTCACGTATCACCGATGCTGACTTTGCTCAGGAAACGGCGGCACTAGCCCGTGCCCAGATTCTGCAGCAGGCGGGTCTGTCGATTCTGTCCCAGGCCAACTCCTTGCCGCAGAACGTGTTGGCGCTGTTGCAGTAAAGAGGCCATTAAGCGGGGACATGCCAGGAGCCCGTTTGGGGTTCCGGGCATCAACCGTACACTAAGTACGTAGGGTGGTGAGCATCATGATTTCCATCGATTTATCAACACAAATCGCCGGGCGTGTGGCTGCCAAACCTGCAAGTGTGCCTACCGGACAGACGAATAGCTCCGGGCTGGTAGCACCCAATACCATAGATAGTTCCGCTGCCGGAGGCAGTGTGATTGCGGTACTGGAAACGAGACCAGCGAGTGAGCAATCTCAAGTCACCACTGAACAGCCCTCTACCGAGCAAAAGAAAACTTTGAATACACAGAGTTTGTCGGCAGCTGTAGAGCAGTTAAATGACCTGGTTCAAAGCCTGCGTCGTGAGTTGCAGTTCAGTGTCTCGGAGAATTCGGGACGTACCATTATTACGGTGATAAATAAGGAAACTGAAGAGATAGTCCGGCAAATTCCGCCGGATGAAGTGCTGCAAATACTTGAGCATTTGCAAGATCTGGATGGTGGTTTATTGGCAGGTGTCAGGGCTTAGGCCCGGCATGACAAACAGGCGGTGAGGTTATTAGTGCCTGGATGTCGTTGTTCTGAAGTTTGTTGTTTCCCCCCGCAAGGGGGGAATACTTAGGCAAGTTATTGGGTGGCGCTGCGACGGAAGTTGCTGGCGTCGTGAGGAGACAGGCGGGTATGGCCACAATCAGTTCACCGGGGACCGGATCAGGCATAGATGTCAGCGCGCTGGTTAGCCAGCTGCTGAATGCTGAGGCTGAGCCAACCCTGCTGCGTTTGAACGGCCAAGAGGCGCGTTTTCAGGCCCAGATCTCCGCCAATGGTTCTCTCAAGAGTTCCCTCTCCAGCTTTAATACAGCCTTGGCAAGTCTTAAGGATGTTAGCGATTTTCAGCTCCGCTCCGCCCAATCTGCGGATACGGATGTCTTTACCGTTAGCGCTACCAGTAGCTCAGTGCCGGCGAAATACGATGTAGAGGTAGTGAATTTGGCCAGTGCTCATAAGCTGGCGGCTACCGGTTTTACCAGTTCCAGCGATGTGGTGGGGTCAGGCACCCTGAATATCACCTCGGGAAGTGAGAGTTTTAGTATTAGCATTCCGTCTTCCACCAACACTCTGGCGGATATCCGCAGCGCGATTAACGATGCCTCAGGCAATACCAGCGTCTCCGCGACCATTGTCACCGTAGATGATGGATCGGGTGGTAATGAGAGTCGCTTGGTGCTCAGTGCCAATGGTTTAGGCATGGATAACAGCTTGCGGCTCACGGTAGTGGATGATGACGGCAACCACACGAATAGCAGCGGCTTGTCTCAACTGGTCTACGATCCCCTGCCACTCGGTAGCGGCACCACAAATTTAACCCAACTCAGTGCCGCGGTAGATGCCCAGATTAAGGTGGATTCCCAGACCGTTACCCGTTCTACCAACAGTATCGGTGATGCCATTGAGGGAGTGACTATTAATTTGGTCAAGGCCTCCTTGGCTCCCGGAGAGACAACGGAGTTAAGTGTCAGCCTCGATAAGGCGGCAGTTAGCAGTGCGGTTCAGGGGTTTGTCTCCAGTTACAACAGCTTGCGCTCAACCATTAATGATTTATCCGTATTCGATGCAGATACCGGTGCCCGCGGCATTCTCCTGGGTGATGCCACCTTGCGTGGAATCAGCAGCCAGATACAAAGGGAGCTGGGCTCTGAAGTGAGCGGCGTTAATTCGGCCTTCAACAGCCTAGTAGAAATTGGCATCACTACGCAGGCGGATGGTTCTCTATCGCTTGATAGCAGCGTACTCAATACCGCGCTGGACACGGACTTTGATGCGGTGGGCGATCTTTTTGCCAGCACCAATGGTATTGCCACCAGGTTGGACTCCATTCTGGACGGTTTTTTGAAGTTTGACGGTGCGCTCGAAAGCCGCAATACCGGGCTCAGCAGCCGAATCGATGAGATTACCCGCCAGCGGGAAGTGCTGGATCAGCGCCTGCTACGCCGGGAGACCCGGCTGCTCGCACAATTTAATGCTATGGATGCTCTGGTCAATCAATTGCAGAGCACCACGACCTTTCTAAATCAGCAACTCACTGCGTTGCAGGGTCTGACCATAAATCAGAACAATCGATAACAGACAAATATTGGAGAAAGATAATGAGTTTCGGTCAATCTAAACAAGGCTTGTCTGAATATAGTTCGGTAGGGGTACAGTCCGGGATCGAGGAGGCTAGCCCCCATCGCCTCATCCAGATGTTGCTTGATGGTGCGTTGGCACGTATTGCCTCTGCCCGCGGCTTCATGGCGCGCGGTGAGGCTGCCAAAAAAGGCGAGCATCTGGGGCGCGCGATTTCCATTATTGAAGGGCTGCGTGTCAGCCTGGATCGGCAGCAGGGGGGGGCGCTTGCCACTAATCTGGATAATCTGTACGAATATATGGGGCGCCGTCTGGTGGAGGCTAATCTGAACAACGAAGTGGCGATTCTAACCGAGGTCCATGGTTTGCTACAGGAGATTAAATCCGGTTGGGATGCCCTCCCGGTTGAGGTTAGGGGTGAAACTGCCGAGGCACAAAAGGCTAGTGCCTGAGCCAATTCAGGCACTTTCCTCGCGGCGAGGTGCCCTCAGACAAGCCATTTTTCTGAGCGAGGAAATGCTTGCCAATGCTCGCCAGAATCGATGGGATGTTTTTGCCAGATTATTACAGCGCCGCGAGCCTGCTTTGCGGATGCTAGCAATGCCAGAAATGATTTCTAATGCGGACGATGGGCCCTTGTTTGCGACGCTACTGGAACTGAATCAGTCCATTAGCCTTGAGGCTGCGTCGGTACGTGATAGCTGCAATGAGTCCTTGCAGAAAATACATCAAGGACGGCGTGCGAAAATAGCGTATCACAGCACTATGCTGGAGTGATCAACCATGAGTTATCTATAAATAACAACTTGTTACTACTTATACGCGAGGTTGATTCTAGCTCCCCTTCCTTTTGCGCCAAAATTTTGACATATAGTCGTTTTCCCGTTTAACCTAGCTACCGTTTCGCCCCAATGCGATCGCGCTCAATTGTCGGCCCTGTTAATCGAATATCGAGCGGGGTCTGAATAAAGGCTAGGTTCTCTACTCATGAATCCGCTGCACATCCTGATTGTCGATAAAGAAAAGCATCGCCACGAATTGTTGTGCGGGCTTTTTGAGTTCATGGAACACCATCCAAGTGTGGTAAGCGACAGCCAGCAGGCATTACATTTGTTGGCTGATGCGAGTGATATTGATGCACTTGTTTTCGCTGTTGAGGCCCAGCTTCACGGACTGGACAAGCAACTCGCGGCTATCAAGAAAGTGGCCCCCCGCCTGCCTATTATTCTCATGAGTTCTGTTGTAGATGGCGTATCAGCCAAACTCAATGATCATTGTATTGCTCATTTGAAGCTGCCGTTAAGGCGCACAGAAGCTCAGGAAGCTTTACGCAAGATCTATCTACACCAACAGCGCCATAAGGACGGAGATAGCAAACGTTCCTTAGAGTTGTTCCGTAACCTGGTGGGAAGCAGCACGGGTGTTCGTAACATTCGTAAGATGATCGACCAGGTGGCGGACAGCGATTCCAATGTGCTGATCCTTGGCGAGTCAGGTACTGGCAAGGAGGTGGTAGCGCGAAACATCCACTTCCATTCCAATCGCCGGCAGGGGCCGTTTGTGCCGATAAATTGTGGGGCAATCCCGCCGGATCTGCTAGAAAGCGAGCTATTTGGCCACGAGAAAGGGGCCTTTACCGGGGCCATCAGTGCCCGTCGGGGGCGTTTTGAATTGGCTGATGGCGGCACGCTATTTCTCGATGAAATAGGGGATATGCCGCTGATGATGCAGGTCAAACTGCTGCGAGTCCTGCAAGAGCGCACCTTTGAGCGAGTAGGGGGTACGCGCAGCATTGCTACTGACGTGCGTATTCTCGCGGCCACGCATAATGATCTTGAAGCCGGCATATCGGCGGGGAGCTTTCGCGAGGACCTTTATTACCGACTCAATGTCTTCCCCATGGAAATGCCACCGCTACGCAAGCGGGTGGAAGATCTTCCGCTGCTGATTAATGATTTGATCAGCAGAATGGAACACGAAAAACGGGGCTCCATTCGCCTGAGTCCCGAGGCAGTTCGCACCCTCTGCGGCTATGCGTGGCCAGGCAATGTGCGTGAGTTAGCCAATCTTATCGAGCGCTTAATCATTCTTTTTCCCTATGGCGTGGTGGAAAGTGCCGACCTGCCAGACAAGTATCGCGTTGGCCAAGTTCTCCCGGATTCAGAACAAAAATCAGATCTCTCCAACTTCGTAGTGTCCACCAGAACGCTGCCCAATGAAGGTATGGACCTTAAGGAACATTTGAGTTCGCTAGAATGCATGCTCATTCGTCAGGCCTTGCAGGAGGCTGACTGGGTCGTTGCCCACGCCGCCAAGCGCCTGAAAATGGGCCGCACCACGCTGGTGGAAAAGATGCGTAAATTTGGCCTTCAGCGTGAAGAAAGTGCGTCTGGTTTTTGACGGCATTTAACCCACAATAAAATTAGCCTTCATATCCCCCTGTTTATCAGGGGGTTTTTGTTTTAGGCACGGTCTTTGCTTCTATCCTCGCAAACGGTGCTCATCGGTGAGAGCACCTGTCCACCAGAGGATGTCTCAATAGATGAGTATCTCCAGTGCAACACCCTCCAGCGTGACTCCTATTGTTGAATTGGAGGGGGCCTTTGAGGCCTTCAACCATATTTCGCGGGATCTGGAGTTGGCCTACCGGGATCTGGAGCAACGGATTGAGGGGCTCAATGCCGCTCTGAGTGTTGCCCATGATCAAAGTGCCGTGCGCTTGCAGGAGAAAGAACGTCTGGCACATCGCCTTGAGCATTTGCTGGATGCCTTGCCCGCCGGGGTCATTGTGCTGGATGCCGCGGGCCTAATCAGCCACTGCAATCCCGCTGCTATCGAACTGCTGGGCCAATCCTTGTTGGGAGCGGCATGGCGCGATGTGGTGAGTGAGGTGTTTGCTCCGCGGGCCGATGACGGCCACGAAATCTCCTTACATGATGGCCGGCGAGTCAATATTGCCACCCGTTCCTTAGGTGATGAGCCTGGCCAGCTAATCTTGATTAACGATGTTACCGAGACCCGCGCGCTACAGTCCAAGGTGTCTCGTATGCAGCGTTTATCCGCCTTAGGGCGCACTGCCGCTGTATTAGCCCACCAGATTCGCACGCCACTGTCTTCGGCATTGCTGTATGCCTCATCCCTGGAGCAGGGGCGGGCACGTGAGGTCATTATCGGGCGGCTGGGAAAACTGGAAAAATTGGTAGGGGACATGCTGGCATTTGCTGGCGCCGGAGATTTTCCGGTGGCATCTATAGCGCTAGGGCCCCATCTGAATGAATTCGTTAACGGACTACAAAATCAACTGGCACAGTCCAAGGCGCAGCTGGATTTTCATGCATTGGACACCAAGGTGACGATTTCCGGTAGTTGGGAGTCGCTGCAAAGTGCATTACAAAACCTCGTCAATAATGCGCTCGAAGCCTGTGGGGATGGGGCACGGTTGGATTTTCGTGTTGAGTTACTGGCTAAAACTCAGCTTCGGATCACGCTGCAAGATAACGGTCCGGGCGTATCAGCTGAAAATCAGGCGCGGATATTTGAGGCTTTTTATACCACTCGAAGCAACGGCACGGGTCTGGGGCTTGCCGTGGCAAAAGCCATTATCGAATCTCATGGCGGTGAGCTGAATCTGCATTCCTCGGATACTCGTGGGACTACCTTGGTCATTGAGCTTCCAATACTCGAAATGGCACCGGGGCAACGATGAAATGAATAAGCAGCTGAAACGGTTTATGCAAGGGGGATTAAGGTGAGTGCATCGGTCTTGGTAGTGGAGGATGACACGGAGTTACGCACCGCGTTGTGCGATATTTTGGGAATGGCCGGCTTTAATACCTTCGCTGCAGGTGATGGTCAGGCGGCGATGAAGTTGCTTGCTAACGAGACACCGGGTTTGGTGTTGAGTGATATCAAGATGGCGCCGATGGATGGATTGGCGCTGTTAAAAAATATGCGACCCGATTATCCGTCTATCCCGGTGCTGTTCATGACCGCTTACGGCACCATCCGCCAGGCCGTAGATGCGATGCGTGAGGGTGCCGTCGACTATCTGGTTAAGCCGTTTGAGGCTGAGGTATTGGTGAGCAAGGTCAGCCACTTCCTACCGGCTACAGCGGTGGATACGGCCATGGTGGCCGAAGACCCACGCTCCAAAGCGGTAGTGGAATTGGCACGGCGGGTCGCGGGCAGTGATGTCACGGTAATGATCAGTGGTGAAAGCGGCACCGGAAAAGAAGTGTTAGCACGTTTTATCCATGACCAATCGACACGTGCCGAGGGGTCTTTTGTTGCCATTAATTGCGCGGCGATTCCAGACAACATGTTGGAGGCCGTGCTATTTGGCTATGAGAAAGGGGCCTTTACCGGGGCCTATAAGGCCTGCCCAGGTAAATTTGAACAAGCCGACGGTGGCACGCTACTGCTGGATGAAATATCGGAAATGGATCTTGGTTTGCAGGCCAAGCTGCTACGGGTATTACAAGAGCGCGAGGTGGAGCGCCTGGGTTCGAGCAAGCTCATTGCCTTGGATGTACGAGTGCTGGCCACCACCAACCGGAATTTAAAAAATGAGGTTGCGGCGGGACGCTTCCGTGAAGACCTCTACTATCGCTTAAACGTATTTCCTCTCAGCTCCCCGCCATTGCGCGAGCGCCGTGGGGATATTCCAGTATTGGCCAATTTCCTTGCCGCTCGTTTTGACGCTACTGCGGTGGCGCCAAAATTCAGCGATGCGGCGATGGCCAGTCTATGCGCTCAGTCGTGGCCGGGAAATATCCGTGAGCTGGACAATGTCATCCAACGGGCGATGGTATTGCAGGCAGGCTCGCACATTGAAGTGGCCGATCTTTGTTTGGAAACTGATGATCTAAAAGATGCCATGGAAAGTGCCTCAATGCCCACGATGCCTGTTGGAGAGGCGTTAGGAGACAAGCTCAAGGAACGCGAGTTCGGGGTGATTCTCACGGCATTGAGTGAGGCTGAGGGCAATCGTAGTGCGGTGGCAAAAAACTTGGGGATTAGCCCACGGACGCTGCGCTATAAGTTAGCGCGGATGCGCGCAGCGGGTATTGAGGTGCCAGCATAACTGGCCTTGGGGGAGAGCATGGAAATTAACAACGATGTAAACAATTTGCTGGCGCAAATGCGTGCGCTTACGGCACAGGCCCAGGGGATACCCGCGGCACCGGCGAAAACCGAGGAAAAGGGCAGTTTTTCCAGTCTCTTAACGACCTCGTTAAACCAGGTGAATGGCTTGCAAAAGGATGCAGGGCAAAAGGCCGAGTCCTTTGAGCGTGGAGATCCAAACGTGGCTATTGGTGAAGTCATGTTGGCTATGCAGAAGGCGAATTTGTCCTTTCAGGCCGTCACCCAGGTGCGTAACCGCCTGATTAGCGCTTATCAGGATGTGATGAATATGCCGATTTAGTCGGCTATCTTTTTAAATGTTGTAGCAATTTTATTTCGGTTCATCCGAGGCTCTTGAGGCCCCATTATGGCAACTGCAAATTTACCCGCTGAAACCAACGCGACAGCCAGCCTGCAACTTATGGCTGCAGGGCGACAACTCATACTCATGCTGGCCCTTGCCGCCAGCGTAGCCTTGGGAGTGGTTGGGGCGATGTGGTCCTGGACTCCTAATTACAGCCTGTTGTACGGCAGTCTTGGTGGAAAAGACGCCACCGAGGTCATGAATGCCTTACAGCAATCGGGCATATCCTTTCGCGTGGATGATCAATCCGGTGCGGTGTTGGTGCCCTCGTCCAAGGTGAATGAGGCGCGTATCAAGTTGGCGGCGGCCGGTTTGCCAAAAAGCAGCGCGGGAGGCTATGAGATTCTCAATGAAGCCCCCAGTTTCGGCACCAGTCGCTTTTTAGAGCAAGCGCGTTTTCAGCGTGCCCGTGAGGTGGAGTTGGGGCGTTCTATTGCCACTATGAATAATATCGCCAGCGCACGGGTGCATTTGGCATCGCCACCTCGTAGCGCCTTTGTGCGTGGCGGAAACCGGGGGAGTGCCTCGGTGGTGGTCAAGCTGCATCCCGGACGACGTATGGAGGAGGGACAAGCCTGGACCATTGCCCATCTCATTGCCGCGGCCATGCCCGGGATGGAGGTGGGGGATATACGTGTCATCAACGACAAGGGGCATCTGCTAAACGCTCCGGGTAGCGATGATGCCTTGGCGCCAAATAATCAGGAGCTCGGCTACCGGCAACGGGTGGAAAAGAGTTATCTGAAGAAAATCAGTGAAATATTGAACCCCTTCGTAGGCCTGGATGGGTTTCGTGCCCAAGTGGCGTTGGATATGGATTTCACTCGCAGTGAGCGTACCCGTGAAAGTTTCAATCCGGATTTGCCCGCGGTGGAGAGCCGCCAAATCGTTGAGCAACGTGATGGAAGTGGCGCTAGTGGAGGTATTCCCGGGGCCCTTAGCAATCAACCCCCAAGTGCGGGCACCGCTCCGGAACAGGCAGGGGGGGCAGATGCCAGCGAGAGCTCCGCGGGCACAAAAAACTTCCGGCGTGAGGAAATTGTAAATCACCGCCTCGACCGGACCATTAGTCATACTCGGGCCGCAGCCGGCATCGTGCGGCGTGTGTCGGTGGCTGTGGTACTCGATGATCAGAGTATTACCTCCAAGGGTGGGAAAATTCAGCGCGAGGCCTGGAGTGCGGAAGGGTTAGAGAGTGTGACGGAGCTGGTGAAGGATGCCATTGGGTTTGATCTGTCCCGCGGCGATAGCATTAAGGTTATCAACAATCGTTTTATCCAGCCTCCTGCGCAAGAGCCTCTGCCGGAAATTCCTATTTGGAAACAACCCTGGGTATGGGATTTGGGTAAACAGGCGAGCGGGGTGATATTTGTATTGTTCCTGGTGTTTGGTGTGTTACGCCCAATGATGCGTAACCTCAGTAGCCGTGCCGCGGCGACTTCAGTTGCTGTGGTTGCAGATGCCGGCGCGGGTGCCGCTGGAGAGCCGGGTGCGGAGGGCGGCGTGGCCGGGCAGGAGGGCGTATCTCCAGGTATTCAGGCTTTGCCTGGCCCTAGTGGCATGGGACAGCAAACTTTGGACGCAGCAAAGGCAGTGGTTACTGAGGACCCTAAACGGGTCGCTAGCGTGGTAAAAACGTGGGTATCTGAAGGTGGCTGAGGCAAACGCACAAGTTTCCGGGCTGGATCGTGCAGCCATTTTGCTGCTCTCTCTGGGGGAGTCCCATGCGGTTGAGATTCTGAAGCACATGGGTCCAAAAGAGGTGCAGAAATTGGGTGGTGCCATGGCGGCCCTAAGTGATGTGTCCCAGGAGCAGATGGACGGTGTGCTGATGAATTTCCTCGAATCCGTGGGTCGCCACACGGCCTTGGGGATGGATTCGGAGAGCTATGTTCGAACGGTGCTTGTCGATGCCTTGGGAGAGGACAAGGCCGGCAATGTGATTGACCGGATTTTATTGGGCGGCAATGCCCAAGGGCTGGAATCCCTGAAATGGATGGAGCCACGGGCAGTGGTCGAGGTGATTCGTGCCGAGCATCCGCAGATCATTGCCATTGTGCTTTCCTACTTGGATGGCGATCAGTCCGGAGAGGTCCTAGCGCTATTACCCGAGAATATGCGTGTCGACATCATGATGCGCATTGCCACGCTGGATTCGGTGCAGCCGGGTGCCTTGCAGGAACTCAACATTATGCTGGAGAAGCAACTTTCCGGTGCTAGCAATATTCAGTCTGCGGCAGTGGGTGGGGTTAAACGAGCTGCCAATTTGCTCAATTTTGTCGATGCCTCTGTCAGCAGTGCCTTGATGGAGAAGATGACGGAGGCAGATGCCGATCTTAGTCAATCAATTCAGGACCAGATGTTCGTATTTGATAATTTGATAGAGGTGGATGATGCGGGCTTCCAGACTCTGTTACGTGAAGTTTCCTCGGAGAGTTTGTTGCTGGCCATGAAGGGTGCTGATGAGGGCATGAAGGACAAATTCTTTAATAACATGTCCAAGCGTGCGGCGGAGATGATGCGGGATGATCTTGAGGCCAAGGGCCCGGTACGTTTGAGTGAGGTTGAGGGGGCGCAGAAAGAAATCGTCACCATTGCACGCCGCTTGGCCGATGATGGTGAAATCATGCTTGGAGGACAGGGTGGTGAGGAGTTTGTCTAGGAGCCTGTCGGACTTAGGACTGCTCTGCTGCGGAAAAGCCATTTTGGCCATATTTTCCGGTCCTTTTCGTCTAATAGCTCGGTTATTATCCTCAAACGACCCGAAAATCTGTCTCAAAATGACTTTCCCTCGCTACGAGCGCCTAAATCCGACAGGCTCCAAGTTAAGCCGCGGGTCTTTTTATTATCGTGAGTGCGTTGCCTAGAAATGCCAATGAGTTCTTCCATGAAGGATGATAAAGAAGCCCTAAGTGCTTATGAACGATGGGAACTTCCGGTCGTTGGCGGGGGCGCTTCTGGGGCTGCGGGAAGCCATCGCCTGTCGGCACTGACGGCAGCACAAATGGAGCGCTTGCAGCAACAGGCGCGGGCGGAGGCACACAAAGAAGGACGCGCGGCAGGCTTTGTGCAGGGACTGGAAGAGGGGCGACAGGCCGCGGCGCAGGAGCTACAACCTTTGGCCGCCAGGGCAGAGCAATTACTCGAGGAAATGAGTGGCCCCTTGCAAGCACTCGAACAGGAAACAGAGACGATCCTTGTGGAACTGGCGATGGAGGTGGCTAAGCAATTGGTCTATCGCGAGATAACGATCGACCCGGAGATCGTATTGCATGCGGTGCGCGGTGCGATTGCCGTATTGCCGGTGTCGGCACGCGGTGTTCGTGTCCATTTACATCCTCAAGATGCCCTGCTGATGGCTGAGGCCATGTCTGTCAATGAGGATGAACAGCGCTGGGAAATTTCTGAGGACGCCACTTTGGAGCGAGGTGCTTGTCGCATAGAAACCGATAGCTCGCATATCGATGCCAGCCTGAAGAGCCGTATGGCGGTCATTATCAGCGACGTGCTCGGCGGCCAACCGGAGGGTGAAGATGAACGCTAAGGCCTCACCACGGCGCATGCCCCGTCAGCGGCTCGAGGCGTATCTACAGCGCGCGCGCAATCCCCGTCCCCTAGTAGTGGAAGGCAAATTGAAACGCATGGTGGGCCTGACCCTAGAATCAGTGGGCTGCCAGGCGGCTATCGGCGATCAATGCCGGGTGATACGGCCCGGTGGCGTGCCGGTAGAGGCGGAGGTAGTGGGATTCTCCGGAGATAAATTATTATTGATGCCCATTGGTGATGTGCGTGGCCTGGCCCCTAATGCGCGGGTGATTCCAGTGGGTCGGGGTGGCCAAATTAAGGTGGGTGATGGCCTCCTTGGGCGGGTGCTGGATGGTACTGGCGTGCCGTTGGATGGTAAGGGTCCGTTAGACACCAGTGAGCATTTTCCGATGTCGGGGCACAATATTAATCCCATGGCTCGGCGCCCAGTGCATCAGCCGCTGGATGTAGGAGTCCGTGCCATCAACGCGCTGTTTAGCGTGGGTGAGGGGCAGCGGATGGGTTTGTTTGCCGGTAGTGGTGTAGGCAAAAGTATCTTGCTGGGAATGATGACCCGCTTTACCAGCGCCGATATTGTGGTGGTGGGCCTAATTGGTGAGCGTGGCCGCGAGGTGAAGGAATTTATTACCGATATCCTGGGTGATGAGGGTATGGCCCGAGCGGTGGTGGTAGCGGCTCCGGCGGATGAGCCGCCGCTGGTACGTCTGCATGGGGCAATGTTGGCCACCAGTATTGCAGAGTACTTTAGGGACAGAGGTTTTCGGGTGCTGCTGCTGATGGACTCCTTGACACGCTTTGCTCAAGCGCAGCGGGAGATTGCCTTGGCAATTGGCGAGCCGCCAGCAACCCGAGGTTATCCGCCTTCAGTGTTTGCGCGTCTGCCCCAATTGGTGGAGCGGGCGGGGAACGGTGGGGAGGAAGGGGGCAGCATTACGGCCTTCTATACCATATTGACTGAATCAGATGACCAGGGGGATCCATTGGCCGAGGCGGCCAGGGCGATACTTGATGGACATATCGTGCTATCACGCCGGCTGGCCGAGCAGGGCTGTTATCCTGCCATCGATGTGGAATCCTCTATCAGCCGGGTGATGCCCAATATCGCTGAGAGCCAGCACCAACAGCAGGCTCGGCATTTTCGCCAACTTTATTCCACCTATCAGGATAATTACGATTTGATCAACGTGGGCGCTTATACCGCAGGGAGCAATGAGCAGCTTGATGAAGCCATACGTATGTATCCCAGTCTATTGGGTTTTGTGCGCCAGGAAATGAATCAGCCGGTTTCATTTAATGAAAGCCTGACAGGTCTTGAGCAGTTGCTTGCCAATGCCACGGGTGCTGCTGGAGTTGGGGTATGAGACGTTCAAAACGTTTGCAGCCCATTGCCAAATTAGCCGACCGACAGCAGCAGGGTGCCGCCCGTGAACTGCGTTCCAGTCGCGAGGCAGCAGCCCATCTGGAGCAGCAACTGGTTGAGCTTTCCGGCTATAGAGCAGACTATCAGAAACGACTGTCTGCTCTCTCCTCCTCAGGGGTAACTATCAATAAAATACGTGAGGTACATGCGTTTATTAATAAGATAGATGATGTTATTGCGGTGCTGAAAAGACAGATTGAAAATGCTCAGCAGCAGTGTCAATTGGATATTAATAATTGGGTTGCACAGCGCACTCGGAGCCGAGTGGTCGATAAGGTTATTAGCCGTTGCCGGGATGATGAGACACGCCGCATCGATGGCCGAGAACAGGTCGATCTGGAAGATCGACATCAGGGGCTTGCGGCTTCCAAGGACACCTAACGCAGATTTTTATTCATTCTGAACTCAAGTCACACTTCGATTGCTGAGTTTTTGGTACGTTGTTTGCGTACACATTGTTAAGGTGGGTTCGCTAGCAGCAGGAGAGTGATGATGTCGGAGCAAAGTGCCGGGGTGTTGGGAGCGTTGAGTTCGGGGTTGATCAAACCTCAGGAAAGCCCGGTTTCTCAAGGACTTGAAGGCCTGTACACGGGTCAGGGAGAGCCTTTTTCCGGCCTGTTAAAAGATCGGATCAGTGCCTTGGCTAAAGGCTCTGAGTTGAATCCGGATCTACTTGGTGTTGCCACCCCGCCCTTGCCTCATGGCAATAATTTGCCGCTCCCCCTCGAAGAGATTGCACAGCTCGAAATACCAGTAGCGGCCACATTCAAACCACCTGTGAATCAACTTGAAACCACGGTAGCTGGGAGCAGCGATGAACTTGCCCCACCCAAGGTGCTGCTTACTACAAATCAGCAACCGGTCCCTGAAATCAAGTTGGATGCCGCTAATGTCCACCCGCCGACCAGTTTCACCGCAGATACCTCAGCCCGAGCAACTCAGGCGGCATTGTCAGGGGGAGCACAGGTACTATCTGAACAGTCGGAGGCATTGACTCGTGTGGCCACGGATCAGCCTTTAGAGCCGCTTAAGGGGGCAGAGGCCCCACGAGCACAGTCCGCAGCCCCCGCGCCGACAGTAACGGTGGGGCAGGCTGCTCCAATGGTGGCTAATGACGCTAGCCCTAGGGGCGATGTTGTGCAGACCATTCAAACCCCTGTGGGTGCGCCAGGGTGGGATCAAGAGTTAGGTACGCGAGTGAATTGGTTGGTGAAACAGAATGTTTCAGTCGCCGAAATTCGCCTTAATCCACCCGAACTAGGGCCCATCGCTGTCAAAATTTTAGTGGAAGGTGGCGAGACTCAGATTCAATTTGCTGCTCAGCATGCCCAAAGCCGAGAACTATTAGAGCAAGCGAGTTTCCGTCTTCGAGAATCATTGATGGAAAGCGGATTTTCCAGCGTCAATGTGGACGTGGGTGACGGTCAGACCACTGCTTCCGATGATGGGCGTGAGGGGAGAGCAGGGACCGAAAGGGATTTTATCGGCCTTGAAGACGAGACCTCTGATGAAACCCACGCTGTTGTGACCCAACAGGGCTTGGTAGATAAATACGTATGAGCTAAAACCCGGGGCGTATTTCAACGAGCCCTGAACCTCCGGTGGTGACAATCGCGGCACCCCGGATTCCCCTAATCTCTTTTGTCCGTGGCCCTTGCCGCATCCTCCCTTCCCACAATATGATTTTACTGCTGGCCGTAGCCAGCATATTTCGTCAAAATTCCGTCATCAGCCAGGTATGTGAATTTTTAAGTCTATGAAATAAAAGGCTTAATGATGCTGGCACGTGCTTTGCTAATGGATACATTGAACGTTAAGGGGATACGTAATGGCAGAGGAAGAGATCGAACTTTCTGGAGAAGCACCAAAATCAAGTAAGAAGAATATGATTTTGTTCGGGATTATCGGCTTGTTGCTTTTGGGGGGAGGGATTGGTGGCACCATCTTTTTCCTCGGCGGGGAGAAGGCCGATTCGGATGAGGCAGTTGAAGAGGTAGTGGCCGAGGTCGAGGAGGAGCGTAAAGAGGCCATTTATATTGCCCTTAAGCCGAGTTTTACCGTCAATTTCCAGTCGGGCAAGGGCGCCCGTTTTTTACAGGTGGACGTGCAGGCGATGACCCGAGATTCAGAGGTAACGGAACAATTACACCGACATATGCCCGTGGTTCGTGATGCCCTGGTGATGTTGTTTAGTAGTAAAACAGCTCAGGAGCTTTCCCATCGGGAGGGCAAGAAAAAATTACAGGCTGAGACGCTGGCTGCTATACAGGAGATTCTCGAAAGCGAAACAGGTAGCACCGGTATCGAGCAGATTTATTTCACCAGTTTTGTGATGCAGTAAGGCCCATGCCAGCCCAAGACATACTCTCTCAAGATGAAATCGATGCGCTGCTTCACGGCGTGGACAGTGGCGATGTGGAAACAGAGGGCGAGGGGGATGTTGATTCTGGCGTCGCTGCCGAATACGACTTCAATACCCAGGACCGCATTGTACGAGGGCGTCTACCCACCCTTGAGATGATTAATGAGCGTTTCGCCCGCCATTTGCGCCTCAGCCTGTTTAATTTATTGCGACGGTCGCCGGAGATATCGGTAGGCACGGTGCAGATGCTGAAATTTGCCGAGTATGTCCACGGTCTGTTTATGCCGGCCAGTATGAATTTGGTGAAAATCGCACCGCTTCGGGGAACGGCCCTTTTTACCTTTGACCCGAAGCTGGTGTTCTCCATAGTTGATAATTATTTTGGTGGCGATGGTCGCTTCCACGCAAAAATTGAGGGGCGGGACTTCACCCCGACGGAAACTCGCATCATCGAAATGGTGCTGGGTTTTATTTTTAGTGATCTGAAAGAGGCGTGGAAGCCGGTGATGGATCTGGACTTCGAGCATGTGGGCTCGGAGGTCAATCCGCATTTTGCCAATATCGTTACCCCAACCGAAGTGGTGGTGATTACCGTATTTCATGTAGATCTTGAGGGTGGTGGTGGAGATTTTCACGTGGCTATGCCCTACGCCATGATCGAGCCCATTCGCGATCTTCTGGATACCGGCATGCAAAGCGATCGTTCAGAACATGATGATCGCTGGAGCGTGGCTTTGCGTGAGGAGATTGAGGCGGCCCAAGTAAATCTGGAGAGCACCTTGACCGAGACGACAATCTCTCTGCGGCAGTTATCCAAGCTTAAGGCTGGAGACATTATTCCTGTGGAAATTCCCGATACGGTGGTTGCTAAGGCGGAGGGCGTACCTATGTTTCGTGCCCAGGCAGGGGTTTCCGGGGGCAGTGTGGCCCTCCAGGTGGTTGAACATATCAGTAGCAAGGGGGGGCGATCTGCGTTCCCCGGGGGAGAAGGCTAATGGCTGAAGAAACAAAGCCCGATGAGGTAAATGGTGAGACGGGTGATGCGGCGGCAGGTGATGACTGGGGGGAGGCACTGGCTGAGCAGGCTGAGGCTGAAGCTGGTACTACTGCCGAGGGTGATGATGCAGCAGGAGATGATTGGGGGGAGGCCCTGGCTGAACAGGCTGAGGCCAAAGCCGAGGGTGATGATGCCGACGGAGCTGCCGACGAGGGTTGGGGCGAGGCTTTAGCTGAGCAGGCGGATGCCAAAGCCGACGCCGCACCTGAACCTGAACCTGAACCGGTGGCAGAGCAATCCTATACACCAGCTCCGACGCCGAATTTAACGGAGCAATCAGGAGGGGGAACATCTCCGGATCTGGAAACCATTCTGGATATACCGGTAACCCTGTCGATGGAATTGGGCCGCACCTCCATCAGTATCCGCAACTTATTGCAGCTGAATCAGGGCTCGGTGGTGGAACTGGAACGGTTGGCGGGCGAGCCATTGGATGTCTACGCCAATGGCACCTTGGTGGCTCATGGCGAAGTGGTGGTGGTTAACGAAAAATTCGGTATTCGTATGACCGATGTCATTAGCCCTCAAGACCGCGTTAAGAAGCTTAGCTGAGTTCCATGAAGATCATGGCGATATGGCGTTTCCTAGGCTTAAGTTTGTTGCTATGGCAGCCATTGTTATGGGCAGTGCCAAGTATAACCCCGGCCGTGCCACCATCACCCCTGGGTGGTGAGACTATCTTGCAGGTGCTGATAGGCCTGGTTTTGGTGCTGGTGGCCGTGGTTTTTTGTGCCTGGCTAATGCGTCGCCTGCTGCGCATACAGCCTGGTGCCATTAATGGGCAAATGCGCATAGTAGGGGCGTTATCCATGGGTGCCCGGGAACGCGTGGTATTGCTTGAGGTTGGTAAGACCCAATTGTTGCTGGGTATTGCCCCCGGGCGCATCCAGACCCTGCATGTACTGGATCAAGCCATTGAAGTGCCGGAATCCACGGTCAACCCCGGGTTTTCCCGACAGCTGGGTGACGCCTTAAGCAAAATGCGTGGTCAAGCCAAGCACTGATATGCGCCTGATCCTCAGCCTTTTTCTACTCGTTGCCACACCCTTAGCGGCTTTGGCCGAGCCTATCGGAGTGCCCGCCTTTTCGGTCAGCACGGCAGGAGACGGTAGCCAGAGCTACACCCTGTCACTGCAATTGCTGGCGCTAATGACAGGGATAACCCTGTTACCTGCCTTCTTAGTGATGATGACCTCTTTTACCCGCATCATCGTGGTGCTGGCGATTCTACGGCAGGCTTTGGGGACGGCCCAGACCCCTTCTAATCAGGTGTTGTTGGGGCTCACGCTATTTCTGACTTTGTTCATCATGAATCCAGTGCTAGAGCGGATTAATACAGAGGCGGTGCAGCCCTATGTGAACGAGGAGCTTGGCTTCCAGGACGCTGTAGCAAAGGCCCAGGTGCCGTTGCATGCCTTCATGTTGCACCACACTCGGGAAACCGATCTGACACTGTTTATGGAGATTGCTGGCAAGCAGGCTCCGGACGATGCCAAGGACGTGGGTTTTGTTTATTTAATGCCCGCCTTTGTGACCAGCGAGCTTAAAACGGCCTTCCAATTTGGTTTCCTCATTTTTATTCCCTTTTTAATCATTGATTTGGTGGTGGCCAGCGTACTGATGTCTATGGGCATGATGATGTTGTCGCCACTGATTATTTCCTTTCCCTTCAAGATCTTGCTGTTTGTGCTGGTGGATGGCTGGACCCTGATTCTCGGCACCCTGGCGTCGAGCTTCTACGTATGAACGGCTCCTGATGGATACCGAGACCGCAATGACGGCCATTCATCAGGGTCTGGAAATTACCCTGGTGTTGATCCTGGTGTTGCTGATTCCCGCTCTCACGGTGGGGGTAATGGTCAGCATGTTTCAGGCTGCAACCCAGATCAATGAGATGACTTTAAGCTTTATACCCAAGTTGATCGTGACCCTGCTGGTGGTGGTGGTGGCCGGGCCCTGGATGTTGTCACTGATGGTTGATTTCACCCAGGGGCTCATCGAAAGCATCCCCTATCTGATTGGCTAGGCGGTGAGGATCAGGGCGTACATATGAGCATCACCAGCCTGGAAGTTATGGCGATGCTGACGTCCTGGATCTGGCCCTTTGTGCGGATCTCGGCCTTTCTTAGTGCCGCTCCGGTTCTGGGTCGTCGCGGTACACCGCCGCGGGTCACTATGGGGCTCGCGCTCATGCTCACGCTGGCCATTGCCCCGATACTAGCCCCGATGCCCGTGGTGGAACCGGTTTCCGTTGCGGGACTGCTCATTACCCTGCAACAGGTGGTTATTGGCCTCGGCATGGGCTTTGCCCTGCGGCTGATGTTTATGGTGATGGAATTGATGGGGCAGATTGTTGCGCACCTGATGGGGCTGGGTTTTGCCTCCATGGTGGACCCGGCAAACGGCATCAATATTCCCGTAGTGAGTCAGTTTTACATCATCGTACTTACCCTGGTCTTTGTGGCGGTGGATGGCCATCTGCTGGCCATTACAGTGCTTGCCGATAGTTTCCGCATCCTGCCGGTGGGATTTGAGGGCTTGAGCCAGGCAGGGCTGTGGGGCATTACCGGGCAGACCGGCTGGGTATTCGCTTCGGCAACCCTGCTGGCGTTACCGGCCATGGCCACCTTGCTGACGGTTAATATGGCCTTTGGCGTCATGACCCGGGCGGCACCACAGCTCAATATTTTCGTCATCGGTTTTCCCGTGGCCATCATCTTTGGCTTTGCAGTAATGCTGTACACCTTGCCCACCATCGCGGCGCAGATATCCCACCTCATTGACTTTGCTTTTGTGGGTCTGCGTGGCTTGCTGTCAGGAGGCTCCTGATGGCAGAAGGAACAGACAGTAGTCAGGAAAAAACAGAACAGGCAACGCCTCGCCGCCTGCAACAATCACGTGAGGAGGGGCAGGTTGCTCGCTCCAAGGAGCTCAATACCACGCTCTTACTATTGGCCTCCTCTTTTGGCCTGATTGCCATGGGGCCGGCACTGGTAGATGACCTGTTGGCCATCATGCGCCGTGGTTTTCTTGCCCAAGCGCGTGATTATCAGGGTGGGCGTGAAATCGTAGCCTTTCTGGTGAACGCCATGATGGACGCGGTATTTGCGCTAACTCCTTTTATGTTGCTGGCCTTGATGGTCGCTTTGCTCGCTCCTACGGCCTTGAGCGGCTGGGTTTTCAGCACTAAATCACTCGCCTTTAAATGGGACAAGCTCGACCCAATTAAAGGGATGAAAAGAGTGTTTTCTCTCAATGGCCTGATGGAATTACTCAAGGCCTTGGCCAAATTCCTGCTCCTGCTTGGGGTGGCGATACTGCTGTTATGGAATCGTGCCGAAGAGGCCTTG
The DNA here is from genome assembly GCA_021773645.1 of Gammaproteobacteria bacterium. Lineage (GTDB taxonomy): Bacteria > Pseudomonadota > Gammaproteobacteria > HK1 > HK1 > JAJFJV01. Next base: position 292,810 of record JAJFJU010000015.1, on the reverse strand, counting down.
GGGCTTGCCACCGAACCTCTCAGTATCGCGTTGATGCACGTGGGTAGTTATCTGTCTTGGAGTTTTGCGCTGCTGTGTACCGCGATGATCGCCATCGCGCTGCTGGATGTGCCGTTTCAGCTATGGGACCACGCCAAAAAGCAGCGTATGAGCCTGCAGGAGATAAAAGAAGAGTTTAAGGAAACCGAGGGTAAGCCCGAGGTGAAAACAAAGATCCGCAGCCTGCAGCAGGAACTCGCTCAGCGGCGGATGATGGAGCAAGTACCGAAGGCCGATGTGGTGATTACCAATCCCGAGCACTATGCGGTGGCCTTGCGTTATGACACGGACAAGACCCAGGCGCCGCGGGTGGTGGCCAAGGGCGCTGATTTGCTGGCCCTGCGTATCCGTGAGACCGCCCGTGAAAACAAAGTGGTGTTGGTAGAAGCACCTCCTTTGGCACGAGCACTTTATTTCAGCACTGAATTAGATCAAGAGATTCCTGCGGGATTGTATTTGGCCGTGGCCAATGTGCTGGCCTATGTGTTCAGGTTGCGAGAAATGAAGGCGAGCTCGGTAAAAGCCCCCTCGTTTAAAGATCTGCCTATCCCTGATGAGTTACGCAAAGATTGAAAATGACGAATAAATCCATAAGGAAACAGCAATGAGCCCGCAAGCCGTGCTGGCAAATTTTCGTGGTATACGGCTGAGTGGGCTGGGTGTGCCCGCACTGCTATTGGCTCTGTTAGCCATGATGGTGGTGCCGTTGGCGCCCATCGTGCTCGACGTGTTGTTTACCTTCAATATTGCCCTCTCCATGGTGGTTATCCTAGCGGCGATTTATTCTCGTCGTCCGCTGGACTTCGCGGTTTTCCCCATTGTGTTGCTGGTGACCACATTGCTGCGCTTGGCGCTAAATATTGCCTCTACGCGAGTGGTGTTGTTGGAAGGGCATACCGGCACCGATGCGGCGGGGCAGGTGATTGAGGCCTTTGGTGCCTTCGTCATAGGCGGCAATTATGCGGTCGGCCTGGTGGTGTTTGCGATTCTCGTGATTATCAATTTCGTGGTGGTGACCAAGGGCGCGGGCCGCATCGCCGAGGTTAGTGCGCGCTTTACCCTAGATGCCATGCCAGGCAAACAAATGGCCATTGATGCCGATCTCAATTCCGGCCTGCTAAGCCAGGATGAGGCACGCATCCGGCGCAAGGATGTGGCAGATGAGGCGGATTTTTATGGCGCCATGGATGGTGCCAGCAAATTCGTTCGTGGTGATGCAGTTGCCGGCATTCTCATCCTGTTTATCAATATTATCGGCGGCCTGTTTATCGGCATGCTGCAACATAATTTGTCCTTTGAAACTGCCTTGCAAAACTATGCCTTGCTGACCATTGGTGATGGTTTAGTCGCACAGATTCCATCATTGATGCTGTCTTCCGCTGCCGCATTGATGGTGACCCGGGTTTCCTCGGCCCAGGATGTGGGCGGGCAGGTTATCCAGCAACTCTTTGATAATCCCAAAACCCTACTGATTGCGGCCGGTATCGTCGGTGCCATGGGCTTGGTTCCCGGCATGCCCAATCTCGCCTTTTTGACCCTTGCCGCGCTGGCGGGAGGCAGTGGGTTCTATATGCTGCGCCAGCAAGGTGAGGCCCAGGCCGCAGCGGTAGAACACACCCCAGAGCTCCCCACCGCGGCACCCAAAGAACTCAGTTGGGATGATGTCCCTAGCATTGATCCGCTGGGGCTTGAAGTGGGCTATCGGCTGATTCCACTAGTGGATACAGCCCAAAATGGGCAGCTAATGGGACGTATCAAGGGCGTGAGGAAGAAGCTTTCCAAGGAGCTGGGGTTTCTGGTGCCGCCGGTACATATCCGTGACAATCTCGAGCTGGCGCCAGATAGCTATCGCCTTAGTCTCAAAGGCGTCACCGTAGGTGAAGGACGGATTCATCCGGAACGGGAATTGGCGATTAATCCCGGACAGGTTTTTGGTGAACTCTATGGCGAAGCCGGTGTGGATCCGGTGTTTGGTCTGGAGGCCGTCTGGATTGACTCGGGACAACGGGATCAGGCCCAGACCTATGGTTATACGGTGGTGGATGCGAGTACGGTTATCGCCACTCACCTAAGCCACGCGATTCAAGAGCATGCGCATGAACTGCTTGGTCACGAGGAGGTTCAGCAACTACTCGATCGCCTGCAAGAGCGGACGCCCAAACTGGTGGAGCAGTTGGAGCCGGAAAAATTACCGCCGGCCAGCTTGGTTCGAGTGTTGCAGAATTTGCTGAGCGAAGGGGTGCCAATACGAGATACCCGTACCATCGCCGAAACATTGGCGGAGCATGCTGCACGTAGTCAAGATCCGGACGTGTTGACCGCCGCCGTGCGTCGGAGTTTAGGTCGGCTCATCGTACAGAATATCAATGACTTGAGAAGTGAACTTTCAGTGATTACTATAGACCCGGGGTTGGACCGTTTATTGCAGGATTCCCTACAAGCGGGTGGAGGAGAGGGGGCCATGCTGGAACCAGGTCTGTCGGAGCGCCTGCAGTGGGCATTACAGGAGGCGACCCAGAAACAAGAGACTAGTGGCGATCCGGCGGTGCTTTTGGTCCCGGATCCCTTGCGCTTAATGTTGGCACGTTTTGCTCGGGCCGGAAGTGGTGGCCTTCGGGTACTTTCCTACGGTGAAGTACCCGATGAGATCAAGGTGCGGGTGATTGCCGCGGTGGGTGGTGATTCACAAGCTGCGGCGGCGCTTCATTAACCTTCTGCTTTGACGTGATTGTGGCGAACTGAAACTAGGACTAGACGATGAAAATCAAACGCTATTTTGCAGCTGATATGCGCGAAGCGATTCAATGCGTACGCGAAGATCTGGGTTCCGACGCAGTGATTCTATCCAATCGAAAAGTAGATGGTGGCATAGAGATTTCGGCGGCCACTGACTATGACGAACGTTGGCTGGAAAATCCCGAAATAGCCGAATATGCGGCGGATGAGCAGCCCATCCCGCAATCTGGACAAGTGGCCTCTATGGACTCTGTAGGGGAAGAATTGAAGTATTTGCGTGGATTGCTGGAGCATCAGCTTTCCGGGCTGGTCTGGGGCGAGCAAGAACGGCAGCATCCGTTACGCGCCGGTGTATTTCGGCAATTGAACGAGCTTGGCATCGGCCAAAGACTGGCCCAACGGGTGGCAGATCAAACCCCTGAAACACTGGATGCCCGGACTGCTTGGCAGTATGCACTTGATAGCTTGGCCGAGGATCTTTGCCCAGCGAGCCATGATTTGCTGGGTGAGGGCGGGGTCTATGCGTTGCTTGGACCCACCGGGGTTGGGAAAACCACCACCATTGCCAAGTTGGCTGCACGCTTTGCGCTGCGCCATGGTGCGGAAAATGTGGCGCTACTAACCACCGATAACTTTCGGGTAGGCGCGCATCAGCAACTCAGCACCTTTGCCCGCATTATGGGAATTCCCATGCAGGTGGTAGAGGGAGGTGAAGCACTTGCCGATGCCCTGGAACAATTTAGTGAACGGCGTTTGGTGCTTATCGATACCGCTGGCATGAGTCAGCGCGATATCCGTTTATCGCAGCAGGTGGCAATGATTAGTGCCAGTTCTCCGCGAGTGAAATGCTATCTTGTGCTTTCCGCCACCTCCCAGTCCCAAGTGCTGGAGGAAACAGTGCATGCTTTCCAAAAGGTGGCCATCGATGGAACGGTGGTGACCAAGCTAGACGAGTCGGCAAGTCTGGGCGGGGTGATCTCCAGCATCATTCTTAACCGTCTACCCGTTGCCTTCGTTACTGAGGGACAGCGAGTTCCCGAGGATATTGCTCCGGCTCGAGCGCAATCATTGCTAAGCCGTGCCGTTGCATTGGCCAAGCAACAGCAACTGGACCCACTTGGCATCGTGCCAGCCTATGCTGGAGTGCAGGCAAATGCCCGCTAACCCAGTTCCCGCGGATCAGGCTGCGGGCCTACGGCATATGGCTAAACCGGAGAGTGTGCGGGTGATTGCGGTCACTGGCGGCAAAGGCGGTGTGGGAAAGACCAATGTGTCGGTCAACCTGGCCATGGCATTGTCTGCTATGGGGCGGGAAGTGTTGCTTATGGATGCCGACCTCGGGCTGGGTAATGTGGATGTACTGCTGGGCTTGCGCCCGGAACACAATCTTTCCCATGTAATTAGTGGTGAGGCGACGTTAGACGAGGTAGCCATCGATGGACCTGGCGGGATCAAGCTGATTCCAGCGGCCTCCGGTGTGCGTCAGATGGCGGAATTGGGTGCAGCAGAAACGGCGGGCCTGATTCATGCCTTCAGCGAGTTTGGTTATGGTGCCGAGGTGCTTATTGTTGATACCGCGGCGGGCATTGCCGAAAACGTGCTTAATTTCAGCAAGGCCAGTCAGGAGATCCTGGTGGTGGTATGTGATGAACCCGCCTCTATTACCGATGCTTATGCCATGATCAAGACCCTGCATCGAGAGCATGGGCGCCACCGATTCCGCGTGGTAGCCAATATGACGCGCAGCGCAAGCGAGGGTAAGGGATTGTTTATAAAGTTATTACGCGTAACCGACCGATTCCTTGATGTATCCCTGGATTATATGGGGGCGATTCCTTTTGACGAGAGTTTGCGTAAGGCGATTCAGCGTCAGCGCGCGGTCATTGAGGCCTACCCACGGAGTCCGGCAGCAATTGCATTCAAGAAATTGGCCACTGTGGCCGATAACTGGCCTGTAGCGACTGAGGCGAGCGGACAATTGGAGTTTTTTGTCGAGCGCTTGATACAGGTGAGTCAGAGAGGGGGAGGAGCGAGGCCATGACCGGGCTTGGCGCTTACAAAGATATGCAGGCTCAGGCCCAAACCCAGGATCAGGTGGTGGAGCGTTATGCCCCCCTGGTCAAGCGTATCGCCTATCACTTGGTGAGCAGGCTGCCATCTAGTGTTCAGGCGGATGACCTGATTCAGTCTGGAATGATCGGTCTGCTGGAGGCCGCGCAAAATTATGACCCCAGCCGGGGGGCTAGCTTCGAGACCTACGGCGGGATACGCATTCGTGGCGCGATGCTGGATGAGATTCGCAAGAGTGATTGGGCTCCACGCTCGCTACATCGAAAAATGCGTGAGGTCAGTGCCGCTATTCATGATGTGGAGATGCGGGAGGGTCGGGATGCCCGAGACTCGGAAGTTTCCGATGTGTTGGACATCTCCCTGGGAGATTATCACCGCATTTTACGCGATGCCGCTGGCCACAAGATATTCAGTTTTGACGAGTTGGCGACCACTAGTGAGTCGGTTAAAGAATCCCGTTCTGAAGGGCCTGCAGGACCACTTGATGAGTTGGAGTTTGCTCAATTCCGTGAAGCCCTAGCACGTGCAATTGCCAGTCTCCCAGAGCGGGAACGCTTGGTGATGTCGCTTTATTACGATGAAGAGCTAAATCTGAGAGAAACAGGAGAGGTGCTGAATGTGAGTGAGTCGCGAGTTTGCCAGATTCACAGCCAGGCCTTGCTGCGGGTGAAGGCCCGTATGAGCGAATGGAGGAAAGATACGTGATTGATGGCGTGACTATCTCAATATATCGGGTTGGAGAATGGCGTGGATAAAAATATGAAAATCCTAGTAGTGGATGATTTTTCCACTATGCGGAGAATTATCAAGAACTTATTGCGGGATCTGGGTTTTAACAATACCAGCGAGGCGGATGATGGCAGCACCGCTTTGCCGATGCTGCAAAACGGTGATTTTGATTTCCTGGTGACCGACTGGAATATGCCGATCATGCAGGGAATTGATTTGCTCAAAGCAGTTCGTGCGGATGAACGTCTCGCGTCTATGCCGGTGCTACTGGTGACCGCAGAAGCGAAAAAAACACAGATTGTAGAAGCGGCGCAGGCCGGGGTAAACGGCTATATCGTCAAGCCTTTCACCGCTCAAACTCTCAAGGAAAAGCTGGAAAAGATATTCGAACGGCTAGAAGGAGCTGCTTGATGGAGGCACAGATTTCGACTGAAGGAGAGGTGCAGGACTTATTGCCATCCCTAAAGAAACTGATCGCGGACATAGAGTCGGGGGAGGGTGATAAGGCACAGGAAGGATTCGATGAACTAACCCGCATTCGTGAATCGCAATTGTTTAGCGAAATGGGGGCGATGACTCGCCAGTTACACGATGCGCTACGCAGTTTTGAAGTGGATGCGAATCTCGCTGATGTGGCTGAGACACAGATACCCGATGCCAAAGAGCGATTGAATTATGTAATTACCAAAACTGAGGAAGCGGCCCATCGAACGCTCAACGCGATGGATGAGGCGGCACCCTTGGTCAAAAGTCTGGGTTCCACTGCGGTAGATATGAAAGCCCGCTGGCTGCGACTCAAACGCAAGGAAATGGATGCGGGCGAATTTCGTTTTTTATTGGATGGTTTGCTGGTCTATCTGGATCAGGTGGAAGGGGACTGCGGACAGGTTAACGAATATTTGACTGAAGTGGTGATGGCTCAGGATTTCCAAGACCTTACCGGGCAGGTAGTGCGTCGGGTTATTCAGCTGGTTCAAGAGGTTGAAGAGAACCTGGTCGGCATGATTCGGGTGCGTGGTGGTGCCCAAGCGGCCGCGGCTACCGCTGCTTCTGATAAAAGCCTGGAGGCGGAGGGGCCGCAGATCAATTCCGACGGTGGAGCCGATGTGGTTTCTGACCAGGATGATGTGGATGATTTGCTTTCAAGTCTTGGCTTTTAGCCTGAACTAGAGATTTTTAAGGGCGTTTTATGGCAATCGACCTAAACGACGAAATTGTCCAGGATTTCCTGGTGGAAGGGGGTGAGATCCTTGATTTGCTCGGTGAACAACTGGTAGATCTTGAGACCCAACCCGAAGATACGGAACTTCTGAATGCGATATTTCGCGGTTTTCATACCATCAAGGGAGGCGCTGGATTTCTAGCCCTTGATGGCATGGTGACCGTCTGTCATCGCGCTGAGGACATTTTTAATCTGTTGCGGCAGGGTGAATTACCGGTCGAACCCGAGTTAATGGATCTCATGCTGCGCGTTTTGGATGTGGTTAATGCCATGTTTGAGCAGCTGCGTAGTGGCGAGGAACCGCCCCCGGCGGAGCCAGAATTGATCGCCCAATTGGTAGCGGTGGAGCAGGGCGAAGCTCAGGTTGAGGAGGCGGCTCCTGCCGTAGCAGAAACACCGGTCTCAGAGGCCACAGTGGATTTGCCTGATACCGCAGTGGTGGTGGAAGAGGATGAGAAGACCGTCCGCGAGGCTGCTTTTGATTCCCTATTGTCTCAAATGCACGATGGTAGTGAGGTCACGGAAGAAACCACGCCAGCAGCATCGACAGAATCCGCAGCGGGTTCTACAGATGACATTACTGACGATGAATTTGAGGCTCTGCTAGACGAATTACACGGAAATGGGGCAAAGCCGCCGATAAAGGCCAATGATAGTGCCTCAGCAGATGAAATCTCCGACGATGAATTCGAAGCCCTGCTCGATGAATTGCATGGCACGAAAGCCGATCCAAAAGCCCAGCCAGCCACAGTTGCACCTGCAGAACCGGCTGTCGCAGTAACGCCACCGCCACCAGCACCAAAACCAGCCGCCGCACCCAAGCCTCCTGCCCCCGTTGCAAAGCGGGCCAAAGCGCCTGCAAAACCACCGCGTCAGCCGAAAGGTGAGACCACAGTACGGGTGGATACCGGCGTATTGGACAAGATTATGAATATGGTGGGAGAGCTGGTGCTGGTGCGCAACCGCTTGACCACTCTGGAAACCACCTTGTCCGATGAACGTGCTGCTGAGGCCATCGGCAGTCTGGACCTAGTAACTGGCGATCTTCAATCGGCGGTAATGAAGACTCGGATGCAGCCAATCAAGAAGGTGTTTGGACGTTTTCCGCGGGTGGTGAGAGATCTGGCGAGAACTCTGGGCAAGGAAATTGAGTTGGTAATGGTCGGGGAAGAGACAGATCTCGACAAGAATTTAGTGGAAGCCCTGGCCGACCCCATGGTCCATCTGGTGCGTAACTCGGTGGACCACGGCATTGAATCTCCCGATGACCGAGAGGCAGCCGGAAAGCCACGCAAGGGGACTGTGACCTTGGCCGCGGAGCAGGAGGGTGACCATATCCTTTTGACCGTGAGCGATGATGGCAAGGGTATGGATGCGGAGGTGCTTCGAGGGAAGGCAGTAGAGAAGGGATTAATGGACGAGGAGGCCGCGGCACGGCTCTCTGACCATGAGTGTTACAACTTAATCTTCGCAGCTGGATTCTCCACGAAAACAGAAATATCCGATGTGTCTGGCCGTGGTGTGGGCATGGATGTGGTTAAAACCGGCATTACCCAACTCAACGGGAGCGTTGATGTTCAATCTTCTCTGGGAAAAGGCTCCACGATAGTCATCAAGGTGCCACTGACCTTGGCGATTGTGCCTACCTTGATGGTGGTGCTGGGCAAGCAGATCTATGCACTGCCACTAGTTAATGTAAAAGAGATATTCGACTTGGAGCAGGCGAAAATAAATCTTGTGGATGGGCATGCCATGGTGATGGTCCGCGGTGCGCCGCTACCGCTTTTCTACCTAAAAGAATGGCTCAACCCCCCAGCGGATGAAGAATCCAAGCTCGGTCATGTGTTGGTAGTGCATGTAGGCAATAAGATGATCTGCCTGGTAGTCGATAATTTGTTGGGCCAGCAAGAGGTGGTGATCAAGCCGCTGGGGGCTTTGCTACAGGGCACCAAGGGCATGGCGGGTGCAACTATTACCGGGGACGGGCGTATCGCGCTCATTTTGGATGTGCCGGGCCTTTTGGATAGTTATGTAGGTGGCCATTAAATGCGGAAACCGCATTTCTTGCTAGCCTCGACTATGTTTGCTTCTCCCTGGATAGGATAGATATGGCGATACGTGTACTCGTGGTGGATGATTCAGCGTTTTTTCGACGCCGCGTGTGCGAGGCACTTAATGCGGACGCAAAAATCGAGGTCATTGGTACGGCTAGCAATGGCAAGGAGGCGGTACAGCAGGTTGCTAAGTTGGCACCGGATGTGGTCACCATGGATGTAGAAATGCCGATTATGGATGGGGTGGCCGCGGTACGTGAAATCATGCACAAAAATCCAACTCCCGTGTTGATGTTCTCCTCTATTACGACGGCTGGCGCAAAGGCCACCTTGGATGCGCTTGAGGCGGGGGCTATGGAATTTCTGCCAAAGGCCTTTGGCCCTGGTAAGGAGGACAAGAGTGGCATATTGGTGCGCTTACGTACTCACGTGCGGATTCTTGGGCGTCGAAAATTGGCCAAGGCCCAAGTGGCGCCGAAAGTTGCTAGCCCGGCGGCCAAAACGGCCTCATCATCAGACCCGCAGCATGCGAAAGAACCCATAAAAAAAGGTCACCGCTTGGTGGCTATCGGTTGTTCCACTGGCGGTCCTGTGGCCCTGCAACATGTGCTCGCCCCGCTGCCAGCCAATTATCCTCTGCCAATACTTTTAATCCAGCATATGCCAGAAAATTTCACCACGGCTCTGGCGGAACGGCTTAATTCAACCTGTGCGATTACGGTGCGCGAGGCGCAAGACGGCGACCTTTTACGGCCGGGTGTGGCCTTACTTGCCCCGGGAGGGCGACAGATGGTCCTTGAGAGTCAGGGTGCTCAATGTGTGGTTCGGGTGCGTGATGCCTTGCCAGGCGAATATTTGAAACCATCAGTCGATCTCGCTTTTCGTTCAGTTGCGGATCTGTTTCCTGGGAAGGCCTTGGCTGTGGTGTTGACTGGAATGGGAACCGATGGCCGAGAGGGCGCTAAATTGCTCAAAACCGGGGGCTCCTCGGTGTGGGCGCAGAATGAGGAAAGTTGTGTGGTCTATGGCATGCCCATGGCGGTGGTTAAGGCTGGACTGGCGGATCGGGTGATGGCACTGGATGAGATAGGTTCCAGCCTGACTAACGCGGCATAAGCATGGATTTAATGACCATACTCGGGATTGGCGCCGGGCTGGTGGCAATCCTTTTGGGACAACATCTGGAGGGCGGGCATGTCTCCTCGTTGCTCAATGGGCCGGCGATTCTCATCGTTTTCGGCGGCACCCTCGGCGCGGTGATGGTTCAGACCTCGCTTAAGGTTTTTATGCGCGCGTTGCGGATGGCCGGGTGGATGTTCAAGCCTCCGGTTGTGCCGGTGGCTGATACGATTCAAAAACTGGTGTCCTGGAGTGATGCGTCACGGCGCGAGGGACTGCTGGGTTTGGAATCCCTGCTTGAAGTAGAAACCGATGAATTTACCCGCAAGGGCCTGCAATTATTGGTGGATGGCGGCGAGCCAGAGAGCATTCGCAGCATTCTGGAGGTGGAGATGTATACCACTGAAGATATGGATTTAGCCGCGGCCAATGTGTACGAGGGTCTGGGAGGCTATAGCCCAACCATTGGTATTATTGGCGCGGTTATGGGACTCATTCATGTGATGGGAAATCTGGCTGATCCCGGTGCCCTCGGCGGCGGCATTGCGGTGGCCTTTGTCGCTACCATTTACGGGGTAGGGCTGGCTAACTTGTTGTTTCTCCCTACTGCCTCGAAGCTCAAGAGTCTCGTGAATGCAGGCTCACAGTTTAGAGAAATGACCATCGAGGGTTTGGTTGCTATTGCTGAGGGTGAAAATCCTCGCAATATGGAGATCCGGCTCAATGGTTATTTGACTTAGTGGGCATTGAGCATGAGAAGAAGAAAGCGCCAGCAAGAGCACGTGAACCACGATCGTTGGTTAGTTTCCTATGCTGATTTCATCACCCTGCTATTCGCTTTTTTTGTGGTCATGTATTCCACCTCATCAGTTAACGAAGGCAAGATGCGAGTGCTTTCCGATACCATGATGGCGGCCTTTGCCAGTCCCAGTAAAAGCCTGTCTCCCATACAGATCGGCGAGTTGCTACGTTCCCCTAAAGTAAGCGGCCATAGCCCCATAAGCGTTCCCATGTTGAGAATTCCTAAGGATGGCGTCGGCGAGGGGGGGGCGCGTGCCAGGGCCAATGTTGACAATGTGGCGTCCCGGGTTAAACAGGCCTTGAATACACTGATTGAACGCAAACTGGTGAGTGTGCGTCGTGGTGAAAATCAGTTGGAGGTGGAGTTCAAGAGCAGCATTCTTTATGCCAGTGGCAGTGCCCGTCTGGATGCGGCAGCGATTCCTATGCTTAAGGAGTTTGCTGAGATCATCAAGGCTGTGGATAACCTGATTCGTGTGGAAGGATTCACTGACAACATTCCCATCCACACTGCCCACTTCCCTTCCAACTGGGAGCTCTCTGCGGCACGTGCCGCCAGTGTGGTGCATTTATTCATGCAGACAGGGGTGGCGCCACGACGAATGGCTGCTGTGGGTTATGGCGAATATCGTCCGCTTGGCCTTAACAACACGCCGGCACAACGTGCAAAGAATCGACGTGTGGTGGTGGTATTGCCGGATGATGAGTACCCGCCCGAACCTCCAACAGAGGTGGAGGGAACGGAAGCACGGCAAGATTTGATGGCGCTGCCGGCTGAGGCTGAAGAAGTGGTGCCTGAAAGCCCTATTACTGAATCCAATACAGAGTCCGAGTCCTCGTGGGCCTCCGGACCTTCCAGGAAACCCTGAACATGCACGTGTGGGCAGTCGCCAATCAGAAAGGTGGGGTTGGAAAAACCACCACCGCAGTCACTCTGGCTAGTCTCCTGGGCCTTCAGGGCGAGTCAGTATTAGTGGTAGATCTGGACCCTCATGGCTCCCTTAGCTCCTATTTTGGATGCGTGCCAGAAGAGGTTGAGGGCAGTGTTTATACTCTTTTTCAGCGCCGTGTCGCCGGTAAAGAGAGCTCACTCGCGGATGTTATTCATCCCACCAAGGCCAAGGGGATTTCATTGTTGCCGGCCTCAACGGCCCTCGTGACCCTTGATAGGCAGCTTTCTGAGCAGGAGGGAATGGGCCTGGTTCTGCGACGGGCGCTAGAGCATGGGCGCAAGCAGTTTCAGCATGTGTTTGTCGATTGCCCGCCGGTTTTTGGCATCCTGATGCTAAATGCCTTGGCCGCTTGTTCATCATTGATTATTCCGGTACAGACAGAGCATCTGGCACTCAAGGGCTTGGAGCGAATGCTGCGCACGTTGGAAATGGTCGGGCGCTCGCGCCAGTCAGCTCTGGAGCATATTATCGTTCCTACCCTGCACGATAAGCGCACTCGAGCGGGTTGTCAGAGTCTGGAGGTGTTGCGCCGGAGCTATGCGGAGAGGCTCTGGAGCGGAGTTATACCCGTGGACACGAAATTTCGGGATGCCAGCCAAGCGGGCAAGCCATTACCAGAAATGTTGCCGAATAGTCGTGGTGTGCTGGCTTACGAGGCGCTATTAGAAGAGCTGTCTCAGCGTTATGGTTGTAACTATCGAAAGGCGGGATGAGATGCTATCTGCATCCCGCGCAGACGAAAAAACTGGCATGAACACTGCATGCCTACTCTTTAAACCCAGCTAGTGACGGGATATTGACGTATGCCAAATCAAATAAGCGAAGCAAAATATGAAACCGGGGATTCGGATCAGACTGCCCAGGATGCGCTTTCTCAATGGGTGACCTTTGTGCTGGCGAGCGAGCGCTACGGCGTTGATGTCATGCAGGTGCAGGAGGTTTTGCGCCTGAGCGAAATTACCCCCGTTCCCGGTTCGCCTCACTACGTTATCGGCATTATTAACCTGCGTGGCAATGTGGTAACCGTAGTCGACACTCGCTGCTTGTTTAGTTTGATGGCAGCAGAATCCGATGATCATAGCCGCGTCATTATTGTTGAGGTGTCAGGACAGGTGGTTGGCATCTTGGTGGATAGTGTTGCGCAAGTAATCGAAGTCCCTCAATCGCGCATCGAGAGCGTACCCAAGGTGGGAAATGATGAGCACAATCGCTATATCCAAGGCATATATAGTGAGGACGATGAGCTCTTCACTCTAATCGATTTAAATAAATTACTGAGCGATACGGAATTGGGAGGCGGAGATCTCTTCTAACTAACATCTGATATCACATGATCGAGCCTGGCGACATCCTCCCGGTACACGCTCCCTGGCCATTGTCGCCGAATAAGCGACCGGCATCCCGGCGGCGTCCGCGTGATAAGGATGCGGAAACTAGGCTGCCAGCGAAGGATGAGAAACCGAAGGATGATGAAGAGGGACATGTAGATGAATATGCTTAACATACAATTTAACACTGACCTAGGCGATTGCCAGGTATAGCTTAGATGGAGTCGAGCATGTCCTATTTTCTATTTTCCATACCGTTCTTTGCTGGCCTTGCTTATTTGCTACGGCGGCTGCAGCAAAAGAGTGTGGTGCTGGAGCAAAAAATCCTCTCTCTGGAGACGGATATAGGTGCTCTTTGTGGCGCTGCCAGCGAGATGGGCGACCAGTTATATAGTCTGAAAGCCGCCTTGAAAGGGGCTGTTAGCCGCCAAGACCAATTCGAAGGCAGCATGGGTCGTCAGCAGGAGCAACCTTATCGTCACGCCATCGCGCTGATTAAGAAAGGGGCCTCAGTAGATGAATTAATGGCCACCTGTGGTTTGGCTCGCGGAGAGGCTGAATTGGTGGGTAATCTTTATGGGAAAGAAGATTTAAAGCAAGAACCTCTGCATTAAAAACAGTTGGTTGCAATAAAAACATAATCCATATTATTGATTCTGTTCCGGGTGGGGATTATGCTTTGCCTTCCACGTTCCCACGCCTAAAGCTGTCGTTCCCATGGCCCGAAATAAAACGCGCAACCGTGGCGTTTCCTCCGCATTTCTAAAGCGAATCCTGGGCGAACTGGGGCATGGATTTTCCTATTGGTGTGTCCGTTTTCTGCTTTTTTCGCTAGTGATGGCAAGTGCTTATCTGGCCTGGAGCGATCTCACCCTGCGTAGTCGTTTCGAGGGAAAAAGCTGGGCCGTGCCAGCGCGCATTTATGCAACACCCATGGCCCTGTATTCGGGGCTCACCATAAGTGCGGATGAACTGGAATATTTACTCAAGGCAGCGTCTTACCAGGCGGTCCCGCAGCTCCGGCGTGCCGGGGATTACCGGCGTCGTGGCAATTACTTCGATGTCTATACCCGTGCCTTTAGCTATTGGGATGGCCCCCAAGCGGCGCAACGAATTTTCCTACACTTTTCTGATGGGCGCTTGCAAAGTCTATCGGGCATAGCCGGCCCCATCGCCTTATTACGTCTCGATCCACCTCTGGTTGGCAAGATATTCCCGGCACATCACGAGGATCGGGTGCCTCTTTCACTAGAGCAGTTTCCTGGTTTTCTCAAAGCTGGTGTGATTGCGGTGGAGGACCGGCGTTTCGACAGCCACATCGGTTTAGACCCACGGGGGATTGCGCGTGCAGCGTTTGTGAATTTAAGGGCTGGGGGAGTGGTCCAGGGGGGGAGCACCCTGACCCAGCAGTTGGCTAAAAATTTGTTTCTTGAACAGCGCCGATCGTGGCTGCGTAAATTTCATGAAGCCGTGCTGGCTCTTATTATGGAGGCCCGTTATAGCAAGGCGGCCATTCTGGAGGCCTATCTCAATGAGATTTACCTGGGGCAGGATGGTGGGCGTGCCATTCATGGCTTTGGCCTAGCCGCAGAGTTTTATTTTGGGCGTGCACTGGGCGAACTGGACCTTCCCGAGACTGCTTTGCTCATAGCCTTGGTTAAGGGGGCTTCTTATTACAATCCGCGGCGACACCCTGCACGGGCTAAGGCGCGGCGTAATCAGGTGCTGGCCACACTGGCCGAGCAAAACATCATTTCTACCAAGGCCGCTCGGCGCGCCCAGCGGGCACCTCTAGCGGTAGTGGCCAAAATGCGACAGGCCAGGAGCCCCTATCCAGCTTTTGTACAATTGCTCCGCCGCCAGCTACGTCGGGATTATCCGGAGGAGCGCCTGCGCAGCGCTGGACTGCGTATCTTCAGTACGCTGGAACCCTTGAGCCAGTATTACGTAGAGCAAGGATTAGCGCGGCGACTCAAGCAATTGGAGAGCCGTGAGCGCGGCATTACAAAAAATCTTGAGGGGGCAGTCATCGTTTCAAACCCTCACAGTGGTGAGGTGATTGCCATAGCCGGTGGACGCAAACCCGGTTGGCCTGGCTTTAATCGGGCGCTGGATGCGCGCCGTCCGGTGGGTTCTTTGTTAAAACCGGTGCTTTACCTGACCGCCTTGGAGCAGCGGGGTGATTATCATCTCGCTAGCCGTATAAAAGACGCCCCCATTTCCATTGCGGGAGAGCAGGGCAAACTATGGAAGCCGCGTAATGCAGACCGTTTAAGCCATGGTGCTGTTAGCCTGTTCGAGGCCCTAGTTCACTCTTATAATCTAGCTACTGTGCGTTTAGGCATGGCGGTGGGCCTTGCGCCAATGTTAGAGCGTTTGAAACGGCTGGGGCTAGAACGCCAACTCCAGCCCTTTCCGTCGTTATTTCTGGGCGCGGCAGCACTTTCTCCTTATGAGGTTTCTAAGATCTATCAACCTCTTGCCAATAGCGGATTCCGCGTACCTATGCGCACCATTAGAGCCGTGACCGATGCCCAGGGGCAGCCGCTGCAACGCTATGCCTTATCGATGGGGCAGGGAGCCTCGGCAGAGAGTACCTTTTTGTTGCGCTTTGCTCTGGAGGGGGTGATGCGCGAAGGCACAGCGCGTGCCACTTATCCCCGCCTGTCACCCCTGTCCGTGGCAGGCAAGACCGGTACCACCGATAATCTGCGGGATAGCTGGTTTGCCGGCTTTAGTGGCAATCGCTTAATGGTGGTGTGGGTTGGGCGGGATGATAATCGGCCAGCGGGACTCAGCGGTGCCCGGGGTGCCCTAGCGGTATGGGCTGATTTGATGCCAGCCTTGCGTCCTAAAGGTGGCGGTGCGCCTGCCCCGGAAGGTATCCGTTGGCACTGGGTGGATAAGAGCAAAGGATATCGCACTGATCCCGATTGCCCAGGGTCTATGCGCATGCCGTTTTCGACCGCTGCCATGCCGGAGTATCAGTCATGCGCCGAGTAATTTATCGCAGCGCAGATAGCCGCGTGTCCTACCGGACTTCCAACTCTTGGAAATGGGTAGGATTACTGCCTTTATTGCTGCTAAGTGCTTGTGCTACCGGTCCCCAATCAGAAGCCCCGGTTGAGGAGCGCGGCGCGCAGCCATCACGACAGACGACTTGGCCACCCGTGGGTACCCACAGCCCTGGGGTGCTGGTGCGCCCATTGCCGACTCCGGGGACTACGGGAGCGGACAGTGATAATCCGGCAGTCAAACATCTGGTTTACCAGGCGGAACGGCAGGCCCGTTCCGGTAACTATGGATTAAGCGCGGCGAGTCTGGAAAGAGCCTTGGAAATTGCCCCAGGGGATGCCTGGATTTGGCATCGTTTGGCCCGGGTTCGTTTAGCCGAAGGGGCCTTGAAGCAGGCACGCATGCTGGCTCGAAAATCCACAGCGCTTGCCGGCAGTAATCCACGTTTATTAGCGGCCAACCGAAAACTGCTGAAGCGGGTTACGGCCAAAACAGCGGCAAAGCGTCCCTAAATTGCCTTCGTCACATCCTTTTCAGGTGGAACTTTGCCCGACAAGGCATAGGCAAAGGCTAGTACCTCGGCTACGGCAAGATAGAGTTGGCGCGGGATTTCCTGGCCTAAATCGATGGTAGAAAGCAGATAGGCTAGATCTTCATCCTCGTGGATAGGCACATCATTTTCTTCTGCTAGACGGAGAATTTTCTTTGCCACCTCGCCTCGCCCTTTGGCGCTTAAACGTGGCGCTCCCTGGCCCGTATAGCGTAGGGCAACGGCCGTTCCCAAGCGTTTTTCTGATTGTTCTTTCATACGTGTATATCCACCAAACTTGCATTCGTTATTGGCGGATTAGTCATTTCCGGTGGCTCGCCGGCATGACAACAGACTGGCTCGGTCTTAAGCCCTGCCCGGTGCAAGCCTTTGTCCAGATCTCCTAGATGTCGTTGCACCAATCTGAGGGTGCTGGCTTTCTCGACCCACAGCGTGGTGGATATTTTTTCTCCACCCAGGGCAATGCGTGCGTGAATGGGGCCCAGTAGTGGCGGTTCGACGCTAAGGTTTACCGACCAATAGGGGCGATCATTTTCCTCATGTTGAGCCGTCTCCTGCTGGATGCGGAGTTTAACTACGCTCCCTTCCGGTGGCTGACGTACGGGAATTTCCACAACCCAGGTCCGTGGTGCACCCTCATCGGTAGGCAATGAGGCAAGTTGATTGGCCTGAACGCGCGCCACCGCACCTTCCAATAGGCGTTGCAAATCGCCTTCTAAATTCGGCTCTGAAAACACCGCAGTAGCAGCCACCACTGGTGCGCGAAGTTCGAGCTTCGGATCAGGAGCGGAGGGGACCATTGGGGCCGATGGTTGGTATGTTGGAGTCGGTTTTGTGGTGGCAGCAGATGCTGGTGATGGCTGGCTGGTAGTCTGCAGCAGCCGGAGCAGGGCACCCTTGAGGTCTTGTCTTGGGGCAGGTGCCGGGGTTGCAGGTGTCTGACCCGCCAGCCGGGCTTCTAAAAACAAGCCGGAGTCTTGTACTGCCCGTGCCAGGCCTTCGCCCTTAAATAAAGTCTGAATGGCAGGGAGAGCCTGGAAAAACTCTTGGGCTTGTTTGAGTAAAGGGGCTGGAAGTGGTGGCTTGCCCGCAACTTTAGGACCAACCAGCGTTCCCAACAGTGAGAGCAGTGGTGGTAACGGAGCTTGGCGTGGCAGCACGGCTCGTAGTGAGCGCGCAATGGTTACGGTCTCGGCTTCACCACGCTCCCGCGTAACGATACTAAGGGTAGGACGCGGGATAGTTTCCTCGACTTTCAAACGCAGTGTTTCGCCTGGCTGCAGTGGTGTAGAGGTTTGTGCGCGTATAGGCGTATTACTCAGTAGCAACAACGCCTCGGATGTCCCTGTTTGATTAATGACCACCGCTTCCAAAATGGCACCGACCTGCAATGATTGAATCAGTGGTGCGGATTGCGCTAGCGGTGTGATGACCGCGGGAATTGAAATGCCAGTTGGTAGCATGGCTCCACAAAGATATGGTCCGGAAAAGCCACAGTATAGGGTATCCTTCGATTCACGAGTCTTTTAGGAGTAGAGATGGCAAAACTCTGGTACGTGCGCCGGGGGCGTACAGTCAAGGGGCCTTTCCCTGAGCCATTGGTGCGGCGTTTTCTTGGCATCGGTCGGATCCGTGATGACGATGAGTTAAGCATCAACGGTGATGACTGGGAGACGGCATCCAAGTTGTGCGAAACAGTCTTTGCGATGACTGAAAAAGTCCAAGGAAATGAGCTTTCTGAGAGCTTGCGCCAGGATGAACGTGGGGCTGGTGAGCGCCGCCAAAAAGAAGGCTCTGCAGCAGACGGCGCTGAGCGCCGTAGCTCCGGTGAGCGTCGTGGTTTCGAACCGGAACCCATCGTGCTGCATCGGCAACGCCGAGCCCGCATGGCCACTGAGTTCAAGCCACCGCCACGTAATCGCAAACTGCAGTACACCTTATTGGCCGGCATGATGGCCGTGATCCTCGTTAGTGGCATTATTTTGACGCCGGAATCATCCGAGAGCCCTCCCGATTGTGCCGCCAAACCACGGGCTGGGGTTAACTGGAGTAATTGTCGTTTTGAAGCACTGCAATTGCCGCAAGCGGATCTTGCTGGCTCAGTGTTGCGTAATGTGCGCATGCGTAATGCTGAATTAACCGAGGTCCAGTTGAATGCTGCAGATTTGGCCTATGCGGAACTGGCCTATGCCAATCTCAGTAAGGCGAACTTGCAGAAGGCACAGCTTAAAGGCGCAAATTTGCAGCATGCCACACTCACTGGCACTAATTTTCGGGGGGCTGATTTGAGCTATGCTGATCTCAGTGGAGCCAATATGATCGGTGCGGATTTGGCGGAGGCAACGCTCAATCAGGCCATTTGGATAGATGGCTTGCCCTGTGGCATCGATTCGGTGGGTGGCTGCCGGCGTTAGTCCTAAGGAAATATCTGGGTGGTATAACGCCAGGCCTTGGATACAGGGACATCCGGTGGAATTCCGGCCTTCTTTTTTAGCTGCAAGAGAAAATCTTCAGGCTCTGGCAGCATGGACCACACGCTGGGCAAGAAAGTGGCCCGTAGTCCCTGATTCGCGATGATTAGGCCATCGGTCCTGGGGCGCAATAATCCAATAAGCTCGGCGTCCGAGGAAAAATCTATCGCCATACTGGCTGATAGCACCGAAATATGAAGTTCTAGTTCACTGAGCTCGGATTCCTTCAGCGATGTAAAGCGAGGATCTCGAAAGGCGGCATCAAAGGCATGCTCGACCACATCCTCTGCCAGTGGTCTGGTGGCCTCCAGACTACCTATACATCCACGTAATCGGCCGTTTTTCTCCAGGGTGACAAAGGCTGCACCCACCTCCCACAAAGAAGCCTCGCAATCGTCTGCATTAATCTGCAGCGGCGATCCGTCAGCTAGACCGCGGCCAATGGAGCGCAATGCCAAATCTAGTAAAAACTGCTGCTGCGGGGTGGATAGTGTCATTTGGAACTAGACCTATACTTGGGTAAGCAGTCTGAAGTATAGGAGCTTTCCAGATGCCTGAGGATCGGAGCGGATGATTAACGAGGTGGTTGCTACCCGCTACTGGTCTCGTCGTCCAGATGGGCGTGTTCAGTGTGATCTTTGCCCGCGGGCTTGCAAGCTTCGGGAGGGGCAGCGGGGGCTGTGTTTTGTGCGCGGCTGCGAGCATGGAGAGGTGGTGTTACTGAGCTATGGGCGCTCTAGTGGCTTTTGTATCGACCCGGTGGAAAAGAAGCCACTCAATCACTTTCTTCCCGGCACGCCGGTATTGTCTTTTGGCACCGCGGGCTGCAATCTGGCCTGTAAATTCTGCCAGAACTGGGATATGAGCAAATCCCGGGAGATGGATATCCTCGCAGATCGGGCCAGTCCTGAAACTCTGGTGCGCGCTGCGGGTGAGTTGGGTTGCCGCAGTATCGCCTTTACCTACAACGATCCTGTGATCTTTCTCGAGTATGCAATTGATGTTGCGCAGGCTGCGCGCGCGGCCAGCATCAAGTCCATAGCCGTCACTGCGGGATATATCTGCGCTGAGCCGCGAGCTGACTTTTTCGCCCATATGGATGCGGCCAATGTGGACCTTAAGGCGTTCAGCCAGGATTTTTACCACAAGCTGACCGGCGGCCACCTGCAACCCGTGCTCGATACGTTGGAATATCTTGCCAATGAAACGGAGGTTTGGTTGGAGATAACGACCCTGCTGATCCCGGGAAAGAATGACTCATCCGAGGAGATTGAGGCGATGAGTGCCTGGATTAGGGAGGCGCTGGGTGCTGATGTGCCATTACACTTCACCGCCTTTCATCCCGACTGGAAGATGCGGGATCTCCCGCCGACACCTCCACAAAGCCTGCAACGGGCCCGTGATATCGCGCTGAAAAACGGCTTGCGTTATGTCTATACGGGGAATGTTCATGACTTGGCGGGTGGGACAACGCATTGTCATCATTGTGGCCATGCCTTAATCGTTCGTGATTGGTATGTGCTGGAAGAATGGAATCTGGATGCGGGCGGCGTATGTGGCCATTGCGGCACACCCTGTACCGGTGTATTCGAGGCCAAACCTGGGCGCTGGGGAGCTCGTCGCCAGCCGGTTTATCTACAGACTTTCGCGGACCGTCACGAGAGTTGAAATTAGCCTTGCTGTAGATCACTACCGGAGTTAGAATGCGCCTCCTTGATGCGGGGTGGAGCAGTTTGGCAGCTCGTCGGGCTCATAACCCGAAGGTCGCAGGTTCAAATCCTGCCCCCGCTACCAACTTATTGCCCCGTCTGGGGTTTTTTGTTGGATTGGATTGGCGTCTGTCTCGTAAAATTTATATTTATCAGCCGCTTACGAGGCTGGTTGGGAATGGGCCTTGCGCCCATTTTTTTGTTTTAAGGGGCGACGGCGAGGACCGAAATAGTGGCAGATAGACAAGATGGTTTGTACGCATTGCTGGAACCCGCCATCGTCGCTATGGGTTATGAGTTGGTGGGTATTGAACATATCCAAAGTGGGACACCGGTGCTGCGTATTTATATCGAGCAAGCCGAAGGCATTTCAGTTGATGATTGCGCGCGGGTTAGCCACCAAGTTAGCGGAATTCTGGATGTGGAAGACCCCATTCCAGGGGATTATTCCCTGGAAGTTTCATCTCCGGGAATCGAGCGCCCGCTATTTTGCGCGGAGCACTACGAACGGTTTATTGGGGAAAGGATCTTCCTGCAGTCGCGCTTTGCGGATGTTTTGAGCGGGCGGCGTAAGTACAAGGGCGTAATCATGGCCTGTGAGGCAGGCGTGGTTCGCTTATTGCTAGACAATGGTGAGGAAGAGGTCTTTCCTGTAGAGCAGATAGCGCGTGCGCATCTGCTGGTTGAACTGGGTAAGAAGAATAAGCACTAAACTGCGGCTAACAATGGTTCCGCAATAACCCGCGTAAGTATATGCGGCATACGGTGAATTGATTATGGCAAAAGAAATACTCCTGGTCGTCGAAGCTGTTTCGAACGAAAAGGGCATTGCCGAAGACATCATATTTGAGGCCATGGAAGCCGCACTCGCGAGCGCTAGCAAGAAGCGTGAACGCGGAAATGTTGATGTGCGCGTAACGATCGATCGTGAGAGTGGTGATTACGATACTTTCCGCCGTTGGGAAGTGGTGTTAGATGAACCGGAAGCCGACGAGGCTGGTGAAATTCCAGAGTTCCAGGAGGAACGCCAAATTCTCCTCAGTCAGGCTCTGGTTGAGCATCCCGAAATATCCGTCGGCGAGTTTGTAGAAGAGCCCATGAAGTCGGTGACCTTTGGTCGCATTGCGGCACAAACGGCGAAACAGGTCATTGTGCAGAAGGTACGTGAGGCAGAACGTGCCCAGGTGGTTGAGGCTTATAAGGATCGGGTCGGCGAGATCATTAATGGTGTGGTTAAGCGCCTGGATCGAGGCAACGCCATTCTGGATCTCGGTGGCAATGCCGAGGCACTAATTTCCCGCGATGAAATGATTCCCCGTGAGGCGCTACGACCCGGTGACCGGGTGCGTGGTTTTCTGCGCGAAGTACGAGCGGAGCAACGCGGTCCACAGCTTTTTGTCAGTCGCACTGCACCGGAATTGCTGATTGAGTTATTTCGCATCGAAGTCCCCGAGATTGGTGAGGGGCTGATTGAAATCATTGGTGCGGCCCGAGACCCAGGCTCACGTGCAAAGATTGGCGTACGTAGCCGGGAAGCGCGGATTGACCCGGTGGGTGCATGCGTGGGTATGCGTGGTTCCCGAGTGCAATCAGTATCCAACGAATTGGGTGGTGAGCGTGTAGACATCATTCTTTGGGATGAAAACACTGCCCAATACGTCATTAATGCGATGTCTCCAGCCGAAGTTGTTTCCATCGTCGTGGATGAGGATGCCCATTCTATTGACGTTGCGGTTGAGGAAGAAAAACTGGCCCAGGCCATCGGTCGTGGTGGTCAGAATGTACGCCTGGCGAGCCAATTGACCGGTTGGAATCTCAACGTGATGGATGAGACTCAGGCAGCAGAAAAGAGCGAGGCCGAGGCGGATGAGATCGTTGCCAAGTTCAAAGATCAGCTCAACGTGGACGAGGAGGTGGCGATTATTCTTACTCAGGAGGGTTTTACCACCCTGGAGGAAGTCGCTTATGTGCCGCTTGAGGATATGCAAGCGATTGAGGAATTTGATGATGATGTCGTCAGTGAATTGCGTACTCGAGCACAAGACATCCTGCTAACGCGGGAAATTGCCACCGAAGAGCGTGCAGAGCCAGCGCAAGATTTACTGGATCTTGAGGGTATGAACTCGGAATTGGCACATCTGCTTGCTGGCAAGGGCGTGGCTACCAAGGAAGACTTGGCTGAGCAGTCTGTGGATGAGTTAGTTGAAATCTCTGATATAGCAGCGGCGCTCGCGGGTGAATTGATCATGGCGGCCCGTGCATCCTGGTTTGAGGATGACGATCAAGACAGCGCGGGGGAAGGGTGATAGCAGATGGCTGAAGTAACGGTAAAACAGTTGGCTGAAAGCGTGGGAACTCCGCTGGATCGGTTGCTGGAACAGCTTAAAGAGGCAGGTCTGTCGCAGTGTAAGGCGGACGAGTCCATCAATGAAAAGGACAAGGGGAAATTGCTTTCCTATCTGCGCCAATTGCATGGCAAAGATAGCCCAGATGGCAAGACCCTAGTACGTAAAAAAATTGTCCTGAAGCGGAAATCCGTTAGCGAGATTAAGGTTCCTCCGACTACGCGCACTGTGGGCCGGAGCAAGACGGTTACGGTAGAAGTCCGTAAGAAAAGGACTTTTGTTCGCGGCGCAACGCCAGCGGCAGGTAAGCCAGAGGTGCTGCAAGAGGATAAAGGTTCTCTCGAGCGCATGGAGGCAGCAAAACGAGAATTGCATGACCAGGCTAAGCGTCGGCAACAGGAGCTGGATGAAAAGCTTCGTACCGAACAGGAAGCACGTGAGAAAGAGCCGCCGCCAAAACCCCGCCGTAAACCCAAGCCTGTACCGGAGGTAGTGGAGAGCAAGGTAGTAACAGAAACACCAGAAAAGGCTGCGCCCGAAGTAAAACCTGAAATTAAAAAAGCAGCACCAAAGGTTGTTCAGCCAGCGGCAAATAAGCCCGCCTCGGCAAAGCCAGACTCACGCCGTGCTCGCGGTGGAGCCAAAAGGCCTGATCGGCCGAAGGAACTGCATGTTGCGGCCCAAAAGAGTGGTCGGCGACGTAAGAAAGGTTCCCGGCGAGTGTCCGTTCGTGCGGCTGTCAGCACCCATACCTTCCAGGCACCCACCGAGCCGGTGGTGCGTGAGGTAAGCATTCCAGAAACACTGACCGTTGGTGAGTTGGCGCAAAAAATGTCCGTCAAGGCACCAGAGGTTATTCGCACGCTGATGAACCTCGGCAGCATGGTGACCATCAATCAGTCAATCAACCAGGAAACCGCGGTTGTGGTGGTTGAGGAGATGGGGCACACGGCCAAGCTTATTCGTAGTGACGCGCTTGAGGAGGAGGTGCTTCAGGCTAATGTGGACGAGGGTGGAGAGGAAGCACCTCGTGCGCCAGTGGTAACCGTGATGGGACATGTTGATCACGGTAAAACTTCTTTGCTCGATTACCTGCGTAAAACCAAGGTGACCTCCGGTGAAGCAGGTGGTATCACACAGCATATTGGCGCCTATCGGGTCAAGACTCCGAAGGGCGATGTTGCTTTTCTTGATACCCCGGGACATGCCGCCTTCACAGCTATGCGGGCACGCGGTGCAAAGGCTACCGATATTATTATTTTGGTGGTTGCCGCAGATGATGGGGTGATGCCTCAAACCGAGGAAGCCATCCAGCACGCCCGTGCAGCGGGGGTCCCATTGGTGGTGGCTATCAACAAGATCGATCGCCCAGATGCTAATCCTGACAAGGTGAAACAGGAGCTTTCAGGCCGAGAGGTTATCCCCGAGGACTGGGGTGGCGACACTATGTTTGTCAATGTCTCGGCGATCACTGGTGAGGGTGTCGATGCCCTGCTGGATGCCGTTTTATTACAAGCGGAATTGCTGGAATTAACGGCACGAGATCAAGGTCCCGCCAGTGGCATTGTAGTGGAAGCTCGTTTAGACCGTGGGCGCGGTGCCGTGGCAACCTTACTGGTACAGCAGGGCCGATTACGCAAGGGTGATGTGGTGCTGGTCGGACGAGAGTTTGGCCGGGTGCGCGCGCTGCTGAATGAAAACGGTAAGGATCTGCGTGAGGCGGGTCCATCGACTCCGGTGGAGGTGCTAGGTTTGTCAGGCCCCCCCGGGTCTGGGGATTCCATGGTGGTCGTTGCCAATGAACGTCAGGCGCGTGAATTGGCCACCCAGCGTCAAACCAAATATCGGGAAAGCAAATTTGCCCGTCAGCAGGCATCCAAGCTGGAAAACATGTTTGCCCAGATGGGTGCTGGCGAGGTCGTTATCCTGCCGCTGATCATCAAGGCCGATGTCCAGGGTTCGGTGGAGGCGTTGAGAGATGCGGTAACCCAGCTTTCTACTGACGAGGTTCGTATCTCGGTGGTGGCCAGTGGCACTGGTGGTATTAACGAGAGTGACGTTAATCTCGCTATCGCCTCGAAGGGAATGATTTTCGGCTTCAATGTCCGTGCTGATGCGGCTGCTCGCCGGCTGATTGAGGCCGAGGCC
The DNA here is from genome assembly GCA_021773645.1 of Gammaproteobacteria bacterium. Taxonomy (GTDB): domain Bacteria; phylum Pseudomonadota; class Gammaproteobacteria; order HK1; family HK1; genus JAJFJV01. Next base: position 267,521 of record JAJFJU010000015.1, on the reverse strand, counting down.
ATCAGTCTGAATTACTTCAGTGTTATTTATGACGTCATCGACCTGGTTAAACAGGTGGCCTCGGGCATGCTTTCGCCTGTGCTCAAAGAGGAAATCACCGGTGTTGCCGAGGTTCGGGATGTGTTCCGCGCCCGCAAGTTTGGCGCGATTGCCGGTTGTATGGTCACTGAGGGCACCGTGAAGCGCAGCAATCCCATTCGAGTGTTGCGGGACAATGTAGTTATCTACGAAGGTGAGCTGGAATCACTGCGACGCTTCCAGGACGATGTTAACGACGTGAAGTCGGGAGTTGAGTGCGGTATCGGGGTGAAGAATTACAACGATATCAAAGCCGGCGACCAGATTGAGGTCTACGAACGGGTTGAGGTGGAAAGGAGTCTGTAGGCGCGATTCATTGATCGTGTTGAATTCTTTATTGTTTATGCAGGCTGTTTATTTATATGGGTTTTAGAGAGTTTGGTCGTTCTGATCGAGTGGCCTTGCAGTTGCGTCGGGAAACCGCTGAGTTATTGCGCCAAGAAGTCCACGACGAGCGTTTGCGGCAATTGGTAGTGACCGATGTGCAGGTTACTCGTGATCTGCAACGGGCTACGGTTTTTTATGTCTTGCCGGAAAAGGTGGATGCTGGCGACGTGGCAACGGCTCTGAAGAAAGCAGCGGGTTTTTTGCGCGGCAGCATTGCCAAGCGCATGCGCTTGCGTAAGGTGCCAGAGCTTATCTTCCGCTATGACCATAAAGAAGAAGAGGCCGAGCGCCTGTGGGCGCTGGTTGATCAAGCCGACACAGGAAGCCCCGTAGAGCCGGACGATTTGGCTGCTCCGGCGGTGGATGACTAAGTCATGGCACGTCGACCAAAAGGCCGTCCCATCAATGGGATATTGCTGTTAGATAAACCCTTAGGGGTGGGCTCCAATGCGGTGTTACAGCGTGTAAAGCGTCTGTATAAGGCTCGCAAGGCGGGGCATACGGGTAGTCTGGATCGCCAGGCAAGCGGTTTATTGCCTCTTTGCTTTGGTGAGGCGACCAAGCTTTCAGGTTTCCTGCTCGATGCGGATAAGCGCTATCAGGCAGTACTCCACCTTGGTATAAAGACGAATACTGGTGATACCGAGGGCGAGGTCATACAGGAGCGTGCAGTTCCTACGCTGTCCCGTGATGATGTGGAGCAGGTATTGGCCACCTTTCGGGGCGACATCGAACAGATTCCCCCCATGCACTCGGCGCTCAAGATTAAGGGGCAGCGCTTGTACAAGCTGGCTTACCAAGGGCTGGTGGTGGAGCGCAAAGCGCGACCGGTCACCATTAAGGAACTGAAGCTGACCGAGATGTCAGAAAACCGTGTGGGGTTAGAGGTCTTTTGTACTAAGGGGACCTACATCCGCACCCTCGGTGAGGATATCGGTGAGGCCTTGGGTTGCGGCGCTCATCTTGCGTCACTAAGGCGCACCGCTTCAGGGCCTTTTTATGCAAAGCAGATGGTGACAGTGGAGGCGCTGGAAGCTTCGGCCGAGGCGGGGTTGGACGCCCTGGACGAGTTATTACTGCCCTTGGATACCGCCTTGCCGGGTTGGCCGGGGGTGAATTTATCCGATGATATGGCTTACTACCTGCGTCAGGGACAGGCCATATTGGTACCCCACGCCCCGACTCGGGGATGGGTAAAGATATACGCCGGCAAGGCGCATTTTCTTGGGGTGGGTGAAGTTCAGCCGGATGGCAAGATTGCCCCCAGGAAATTACTGGCGACCAATTAATTAAAGTTATAAAAAGCAGTTTATTACCGCGTTAAGTTAAGAAAATAGGTTTGGTTGGATGCGCTTGTTAGTAAGTGCTCTGCCCATTAGAATTCAGCATTCAGGCGAAAAGACGGGAATCGAGAAAATGGCTCTTAATACCGAAGATAAAGGCACCATCGTTAAGGAATATCAGCAAGCTCCTGGCGATACCGGCTCACCCGAAGTGCAGGTGGCCCTGCTTTCCGAACGAATTAGTTATCTCACGGAGCATTTCCGTACCCATATTCATGATCATCATTCCCGTCAGGGCTTGTTGAAAATGGTAAGTAAGCGTCGCAAGCTGCTTGATTACCTGAAGAAAAAAGACGCTGAGCGTTATCGCACAGTCATTTCCCGTTTGGGCCTGCGCAAGTAAAGCGCCCTTCCTTCGTCGCAGACTACAGGAACACTCATGAACGCAATCAAGAAAGTCATTCCTTACGGGAATCACACTCTGACCATAGAGACGGGTGAAATTGCTCGCCAGGCCGCTGGTTCAGTCCTCGTTAGCCTCGGCGAGACCGCTGTGCTGGTAGCGATAACCGGTCGCAAGACCGCAGACCCAGGCCGGGATTTCTTTCCTCTGACCGTGGATTATCAGGAAAAGACCTATGCAGCGGGCAAAATCCCAGGTGGCTTTTTCAAGCGCGAAGGACGACCCACCGAAAAAGAAACCCTCACCTGCCGACTGATTGACCGGCCCTTGCGCCCCTTGTTTCCCAAGGGCTTCAAGAATGAGGTGCAGCTGATTGCCTCGGTAGTTTCTCTGGACCCTGAGATTGATGCTGATATCGTGGCCCTTATCGGTGCCTCGGCGGCAGTCTCGATTTCTGGTATCCCCTTCAATGGTCCCATCGGCGCCGCCCGCGTCGGTTATCGCGATGGTGAATATCTATTGAACCCCGGTCTTAGCGAACTGCCAGATTCAGATCTTAATCTGGTGGTAGCTGGTACCAAGAATGCGGTGTTGATGGTGGAATCCGAGGCCAAAGAGCTCTCTGAAGAGGTCATGTTGGGTGCGGTACTGCACGGCCACGAGCAGATGCAGGTTGTGATTCAGGCAATTGAAGAGCTGGCTGCTGAGGTCGGTAAACCTACTTGGGACTGGACTGCGCCAGAAGAAAATCTGGACCTCGCTGGCCGGGTAGAAGCAGTCGCGAGTGAGCGTCTGTCTGAGGCCTATAACGTGGTGGAGAAGCTGGCACGCCAAGAGCTGGTCAGCGCGCTGCGTAAAGAGGTTGCGGCGGAGCTTAGCGATGAAGAGAACTCTGAGGACGCCGTTAAAGGCGCCTTCGGCAAGCTGGAAAAGAATCTCGTTCGCGGACGCATCCTGTCTGGTGCAGCGCGCATTGATGGACGTGATAGCCGTACTGTTCGTCCCATTACCCCACGGGTAGGGATATTACCAAGGACCCATGGTTCTTCGCTGTTCACCCGTGGTGAAACCCAGGCACTGGTGGTCACCACCTTAGGTAGTGGTCGGGACGCACAGATTATTGATGCCATTGAAGGCGAGCGCCGGGAGCATTTCCTGCTGCACTATAACTTCCCTCCCTACTGTGTGGGCGAGACTGGCCGCTTTGTCGGGCCTAAGCGTCGGGAAATTGGTCATGGCCGTTTAGCCAAGCGCGCGTTGGTCGCAGTGATGCCAGATGTAGATGATTTCCCCTATGTCATCCGTGTAGTTTCCGAGATCACCGAATCCAATGGCTCCAGCTCCATGGCTTCGGTCTGTGGTGCCAGCCTGTCAATGATGGATGCGGGCGTGCCCTTGAAGGCTCCAGTGGCAGGTATCGCCATGGGCCTGATCAAGGAAGGTGATAGCCACGTGGTGCTTTCCGACATCATGGGTGATGAGGATCACCTCGGTGATATGGATTTCAAGGTCGCCGGTACCGAAGCGGGTGTTACTGCCTTGCAGATGGATATCAAGATCGACGGCATCACCAAGGACATTATGCAAGATGCGTTGACTCAGGCTCGTGAGGGTCGGGTACACATCCTGGGTCGCATGGCCGAGGCGCTGACCGAACATCGGACGGAAATGTCTGAGTACGCACCGCGCATCATTACCATCCAGATTAATCCGGAAAAGATTCGCGACGTTATCGGTAAGGGCGGTGCAACCATCCGCGGTATTACCGAGGAAACTGGAGCCGCCATCGATATTACCGATGATGGTGTGATCAAGATCGCATCAGCAGATAATGCGGCAGCTCAAGAGGCAGTACGGCGTATTGAGCAGATCACCGCTGACGTGGAAGTCGGTACGATCTATCAAGGAAAAGTCGTTAAACTCATGGATTTTGGTGCCTTCGTGAACATTCTTCCGGGCAAGGATGGACTCGTTCATATCTCCCAGATATCCAATGAGCGCGTGGAAAATGTCAGCGACAAGCTGAGTGAAGGTGATGTTATTGACGTGAAGGTGTTGGAAGTAGACCGTCAGGGTCGCATCCGCCTGAGTATGAAGGCGATCAACGCCGACGGTTAAATCTTTGGACTAACCGTTGCAGTATAAAAAAACCGTCGGACGAGAGTTCGGCGGTTTTTTTATGTCTGAACCGTGGGCAGAAATGGCCCAAAGCTAAAATCCTAGTTTTTAGGGCTGGGCGAGTTTCTTCAAGCGTTCCAATTCCCTCTGCAATTTTTCTACAGATGAGGCACGAATCGTTCCATGACCAACCTTGCGTCCGGGGCGCTCAGGCTTGCCATAACCATGGAAATGAGTGCCAGCACAGGCCAGTACTTCGGTGGTATCTGGTAGGTGGCCAATGAAATTCACCATGGCGATATGGCCCAGAAGTCTGGTTTTTCCCAGTGGCAGTCCCATGAGGGCGCGCAGATGATTTTCAAACTGGCTGGTTTCTGCCCCTTCAATACTCCAGTGCCCCGAATTATGAACTCGTGGGGCAAATTCATTGGCCAGCAATTGGCCATCGATCTGGAAAAGCTCCAGGGTCAGCACGCCCACATAATCGAGCTTATCCAGCAAGCGTCCGGCGTAGGCTTCAGCCTGTTCTTGCATGGGATCGTTAGGGCATACCAGTGATTCCCTCAGGATGCCATCGGAATGAGTATTTTCCGGTACCGGGTAGTAGGCAGACTTGCCGTTACGTCCGCGCACGGCAATGATCGACAACTCGCGCTCAAAGGGGATGAGTGCCTCGTAGATCAATGCCTGTTTGCCCAGTTGTTCCCAAGCCGAATCCAGATCAGCAGTGTTGCGCAGCACGCGCTGCCCCTTGCCGTCATAACCGAGGCATCGGGTTTTAACTACCCCAGGCAGGCCGATCTCGGCCGCCGCTGCATCCAGATCCTGGCGACTGTCTACTCGACGATGTCGTGGGGTGGGGATATCTAGATCTTTAAATAGCTTTTTTTCACGCAGCCGATCCTGGGAATAGCGCAGAGCCACGGGGGGTGGATAAAGCGGTACCGTTCCCTCGAGTTGTTCAAGTGCACCTGCGGGGACATTTTCAAATTCGTAGGTGACTACATCGCAGCCACGAGCAAGCTCGCGTAGTGCCTCGGGGTCATCGAATTCCGCCTTGATATGATCGGCCAGGTGGCCAGTGCAGGCATCAGGTGCTGGATCGAGCACCCGAAAACGCAGCCCGAGCGGATAGCCCGCCAATGCCATCATGCGGGCCAATTGTCCGCCCCCCAGGATACCGATAATCATGCTTCGGTCGCGGGATCTGGGTGGGCAAGGACGGTCTCCGTCTGTTGTAGACGGAAGCTGTCGAGGGCTTCGCGATATTGCGGATATTTATTTCCCAGGATAGCGGCTGCGAGCAGGGCGGCATTGACTGCGCCGGCACGCCCAATGGCAAGTGTGGCAACGGGGATGCCGGCTGGCATTTGCACGATAGAAAGCAGGGAATCCATACCCTTGAGTGCCCGCGATTGTACCGGTACGCCTAATATCGGCAGGCTACTTTTGGCAGCCACCATCCCGGGCAGATGAGCAGCACCACCAGCACCGGCAATAATCACCTCAAGCCCACGCTCAGCCGCTGAACTGGCATATTCAAACAGCAAGTCCGGAGTACGATGCGCCGAGACCACCCGACATTCGTAGGGGATCTCCAGTTGTTCCAGGGTTTCTGCTGCGTGGCGCATGGTTTCCCAGTCAGAGCGGGATCCCATGATAAGGCCTACGAGTTCAGGCATGAGTGACGTCCATTGAGCCGATTAGGCGCGTGATTATAACCAAAAGCCCTGTGCGGGAAAGGGATATTAACCCCCGGCTTGGCATGCCGCACGGCGTAAGCGATCGGCCACGGCCTCCCATGCATCTAATGGTGGCGGCGCTTCAACCAAGATTACATCGTAGCCAGCTCCATCTAGGGCATGCAGGCTAGCATAAAGATGGTGGCCATAAGCTGCTGCAGTTGCCGGCATTATTTCCCAATGGGCAGAAGATTCTGTAGGTGCTGCTTGGCGGGAGAGTACGGCTATGCGCTCGCCGTGGGCGCAATGAGCCTGTACTCGCATCACAAGCTCGGAACTAGACACCAGATACAGTGGTGCGGAGGGCGCATAGTGGCTGTCATGGGAACCGGGAACTCGGGGTGCCTCAGCGATAGCCCCTCGACCCAAGTTGTTGCCCAGCAAGGCCTCCAGTGCCTCGGCCCCGATGTTTCCCGGGCGCAATACACGGGGCTGTGGCCCGCTGCAGTCAACAATGGTGGATTCCAGACCCAGTTCACAGGCCCCGCCATCAAGAATGAAATCCAGCTCATCACCAAAACCCGCGCGCACATGCTCGGCACGGCTTGGGCTGATGCGCCCAAAACGATTGGCCGAGGGGGCGGCGATGCCACTACCAAAGCGCTGCAACAGGGCGTGGGCCAACGGATGCCTGGGCACACGCAAGCCTACCGTATCCTGGCCACCCGTCACCGCGTCGGGAACTTGTTCAGAGCGCGGGAGAATTAAAGTCAGCGGTCCGGGCCAGAATTTGTCCGCCAAGGCTTTGGCTGTATCCGGGATATCTCTCGCCCATTGGGATAGTTCAGCCACATCGCCCAAGTGGACAATCAGCGGATGTCCGGGGGGGCGTTGCTTGATCTCGAAGATGCGTGCCACAGCCAGGCTATCAAGGGCATTGGCACCCAGGCCGTAGACTGTTTCAGTTGGAAAGGCAACGAGGCCCCCGTGCTGTAATACATCGACGGCATGCACGATATCTTTTTCCATGCGATCGGGAAGGTGTGGTTCTGGCATTCGGTTATACCGGGGCTAGAAATGCCCAAGGCTTTGTCTGAATTTCAAGCTTCTGGCGATGTTTTGGAAGATTCTGCTGGCCTATCGAGCGGGACTACTGCGCTGGATCGTCCTGAAAAAAAGCGACCAATGGCACGTAACACGCGGGCTATGCCACGGAGAATTTTTGGCAGCAGCCAGATGGCGAGCAGGATAAAGGCAGCCAACAGACCCAAAAACACCCAGGGATAATTGAGTGCTGCCCACAGGCCTCCAAACACCGCCACGTCCTCGCTAATGGATGCAGTCCAGTTGCTGAAGGGCTCCGGGGAGGTATTGATCAATGCACGTCCACCCGCCTTGGTGAAATGACTGGTCGTTGCCAAGCCACCACCCACCAGTCCAGCGGCTATTTCCGATGCCAGACTCACATCTCCAATGGCTCCAGCGGCCAAAGCAGCACCAGCAGGGATACGAATAAAGGTGTGGATGCCATCCCAGGCCGTATCTACCCCGGGAATCTTGTCGGCAAAAAATTCCACGCAATACATAAATCCCGCGGCCATCAGCACCATTGGATCGCTCAGGACCTGGAGATCGGCGGGCAGGGTGGCGTGGCCCGTGGCACCCATAGCGCCGAGCATGAAAATGGCCGCATAGAGGTTGATGCCGCTGGCCCAGGCAACCCCCATGGTGAGCGCAATGGTTTGTGCAATCTCCATACTCTAATTCCTCTATAAACTGCAGCTATATTAGCAGATTGCGAAATCCAGAGAACTTCGATAATCTCGAAGGAAGGGGTGGCAAGCTGGTGTGATTTGATAGCTTGGATTTAGAAATCATTCCCTTGGTTTCGAGTTTTTCCAGACTAAAACATAAGGAGAAAAACCATGCGTTCCATGAAAAATATTTTTGCGGCGATGATGCTGCCATTCTTTATAGCGGCTTGTGCCACCTCGGGAGGAGGCGCCTCCGCAGTGCCGGACAATGACGGTGACGGTGTACCGAATACAAAGGATGAGTGTGCCTATAGCCCGAAGGGTGCCAAAGTTTCGGCCTGGGGCTGTGTGCCGGATAAAGATGGCGACGGCGTGGCAGACAGCAAAGACGTGTGTGCCTACACCCCGGCGGGTTCAAAGATAGATAAATTTGGCTGTATGTTAGACAAAGATGTAGATGGCGTTGCTGATAACAAGGACGAATGTGCGCTCACCACATTTGGTTCCAAGGTGGATCCCTACGGTTGTGCGTTCGACAAGGATCTGGACGGTGTAGCGGATAATATGGACAAGTGTGCAAAAACTCCATTTGGCGCCAAGGTAGATGCCAAAGGCTGCTCCAAAGTGAGTCAAGCCTTGCTCATACAGGGGGTTGAGTTCGAGTTTGATAGCGCCCGGGTTGAAGGGTTTTCTCAGGCTCTTTTGGATGCCAGTGCCATTACCCTGCTGAAGAAAAACTCGAACATCAGTGTCCGCGTGGTTGGCCACACGGATGCCACGGGTGATGATGACTACAACCGTAGCTTGTCGCTAAAACGAGCTGAAGCTGTGCGTGAGTACATGGCTGCCAATGGCACTAGCCGTGCGCGGTTAAGCGTGGCGGGCATGGGTGAAACCCAACCGATTGCTAGCAACCACTCTAGAGCTGGTCGTGAGAAAAATCGTCGGGTAGAGTTCATCGTCGTATCCAACTAAGTAATAGCATGGAGGCGGACTGCCTCTGAATCCAGACGGCACGTTGCAGTTATATGCAGCGTGCCGTTTTTTTATGGAGCCTTCTCGTGGAGGAAAGACGTAGTGTTTCCTCAGGTTATTAAACTATACTCAGGCAGACTTCATGGCGTACATATAAGGAGAAAAATCATGCGTTCTATGAGAAATATTTTCGCGGCGGTGATGCTGCCATTCCTTGTGTCGGCTTGTGCAACCTCCGGGGGAGGCAGTCCTAGCGCCTTGAACGGTTGTTCTATAGGCGGGGCTGTGATTGGTGCCATTACGGGTCTGGTCGTGGGTGGCGAAGCGGTTGGTGCCGTTCTTGGTGCTGGCGTGGGTGCCTTGGGTGGAACCTTTCTTTGCGACCAACAGATAGCAGCGAAACCCGCAAAGGCGCCATCTGATAAGGATGGTGATGGTGTCCCGGATACTAAAGACGAATGTGCCTACACTCCCAAGGGTAGCAAGGTGACGAGCTGGGGTTGCTTGCCGGATAAGGATGATGATGGCGTTGCCGATAGTAAGGATGTGTGTGCCTACACACCATTCGGCTCAAAAGTTGATCCGTACGGCTGTATGTTCGACAAAGATCTTGATGGTGTTGCGGACAATATGGACAAATGTGCCAAGACACCCTTTGGTGCCAAGGTGGATGCCAATGGTTGCTCAAAGGTAAATCAGACTTTACTGGTTGAAGGCATTGAATTTGATTATGACAGTGCCAAAGTGGCGCCATTCTCTCAGGCTATGTTGGATGCTGGTGCAATTACTCTGCTCAAGAAGAAGCCGAATATCAATGTACGTGTGGTTGGGCATACCGATGGGCGTGGTAGTGCGGAGTACAATCGTGTTTTGTCTCTGAAACGGGCTGAAGGCGTGCGCGAGTATATGGTTGCTAATGGCATTTCTCGCTCTCGCTTGAGCGTGGCGGGCATGGGAGAAACCCGGCCAATTGCTACCAATAAAACTTCAGCGGGTCGAGAGAGGAATCGACGTGTGGAGTTCATTGTCGTTTCCAAGTAGGTAAATACCGCGAGGGTGCATAGCCCTTAAACTAAAAAGGCACGTTGCGTATATGCGCAACGTGCCTTTTTTATTGGGGTGAGCTGAGTGGGTTTATGTCAGTAGCGGATAGGGTAAGGACTGGATCCTGAGTATCGTGCCCTTGGGTCCTTCCAGATGAATTTCCTCCTCGACAGCAGCAAGCTGGAGAACGACAAGCATTAGGTTTAATTCGTCGCCAATTGTTTCCGCATTTAATACCCGCCCCACACCATGCCCATCACCGTTGTACAGCGATTCTCCGCAAGCGGGCCGTCTCCCACTACAGACTTGTGCCAGAAAAATGCGCCGCTTGACCGTGCCGAGATGCTGGGCACGAGCGACGATCTCCTGCCCGGTATAACACCCCTTGCTAAAACTGATGGCTCCCAGCGCATCCAGATTCAACATCTGCGGCACGAAGCTATTCGTGGTGCTCAGGTCAACTGAGGGCAGGCCTGCGAGGATATCCAGTAATCGCCAATGGCAGCTGTCCATGCTTTCAATATGTTCGGAAAGTATCTCCCATAGCGGGATCAGTGCGGAAACCTCCCCCCAAAGGGCAAAGCGTGGGATGGGACCAGGCATACGGATGATGGTGAAGGTGTCATGGGAGATCACCTCGTTGGCGGCCGTTGGTAGCGGGCCTGGAAAAGATAAGCCGAGGATGCGTTCAGCCCGGGGACCAGAGATGCCTAATTGGGCAAACTCATTGCTACAGTTTTCGATATGAACGTCGGCACGGAGGATATAGGGCTGTAGACGATTTTGAATGCTTTCTGCCAATTCCAGAGGGAAGTGACAGAGGTAAAGGTCGCCACGCCAGCGCAGCACGCGCAAGATTACCAGTGTCTTGCCCTGCACCGAACACAATGCCGTTAGCTGGCTCTGGCCCTCAGAGACAGTATTAATATCGTTGGTCGTTTGTCCCTGTAAAAATCCCGCGACGTCTTTACCTGAAAGCCGTAGCAGCCCCTGATGGCTAAGCGCAGTGAGCCAATCATGCTCCTGAAGATCGGAAATGCTTAGCTTTTCGTTATTTCCATTCGGGCTCTGTTTTTCAACAAAGGCCTGCCACGTCTCATTCATTGGAAAGGATCTGTGACAGACGCTTAACCAGTTGGGCGAGATCGGCATCTGGTGCATTGCTCTGTCCGGTCAACCAATGGACGAGGTCTGGATCGGTTTGATCGAGCAGGCGCTCAAAATTTGCCTGTTCGGTTTCTGAGAGGGCATCAAAGTCCTCGCTCAGGAAGTGCTCCAGCACGATATCCAACTCACGCATGCCGCGCCGACAACGCCAACGTAGTTTCGCTCGCCGTGCCTCGGCGGAGAGGGTGGTCAAACTCATTGCTCTTAGATACTTCGGTTTAGTAGCAGCTTGCGGATCTCCGAGATCGCCTTGCCGGGATTCAGGCTTTTTGGGCAGGTACGGGTGCAGTTGAGGATGGTGTGACAGCGATACAGACGAAAGGAGTCGTCGAGAAAATCGAGCCGGGCACCGGTGTCTTCATCGCGGCTGTCAACGATCCAGCGATAGGCCTGAAGGAGGGCAGCTGGTCCCAGATAACGGTCCGGGTTCCACCAGTAGCTGGGGCAGCTGGTCGAGCAGCAAGCGCACAGGATGCACTCATAGAGCCCATCCAGTTTCTCTCGGTCTTCTTTAGACTGCAGGCGTTCGCGATCCGGCGGTGCCGGGGTTTGAGTTTTCATCCACGGCTTAATCGCCGCGTATTGGGCGTAGAATTGGTTGAGATCGGGCACCAAATCCTTCACCACCGCGCTATGGGGCAAGGGATAAATGCGCACATCGCCTTCTATATCCTCGATGGATTGGGTGCAGGCGAGGGTATTGGTGCCGTCAATATTCATGGCGCAGGAGCCACAGACCCCTTCACGGCATGAGCGGCGGAAGGTCAGGCTGGAATCCACCTCATCCTTCACCTTGATTAGGGCATCGAGAACCATGGGGCCGCAGCGGTCCAGATCCAGATCGAAGGTATCGGTGCGTGGATTCTCATCGCTGTCCGGGTCCCAGCGATAGATCTGGAAACGCTTGCTGCGCGTGGCACCGCCCTTTGCCGGATAATGTTTTCCGGTGCGGACGACGGAGTTGGGGGGAAGGCGAAATTCAGCCATGGATTAGGTTCCTTGTCCCGGGGCCAGTCGGCTCAATAGACCCGTGGTTTTGGCGGAAAGACCTCGACATCATCACTCAGGGTGTAGAGGTGCACCGGTCGATAATCAATGCTTACCTTGTCCTGCTCGTCTATCCAGGTCAGAGTATGCTTCATCCAGTTGTCATCATCGCGATCCGGATAATCTTCACGCGCATGTCCACCACGACTCTCCGTGCGATTTGCCGCGGCCTTCATACACACCACTGCTTGTACCAGCAGATTATCCAGTTCCAGGGTTTCCACCAGATCGGTGTTCCAGATCATGGAACGATCCTGGATACCAACATCGGCAAAGGAACGTCGCACCTCATTGATGAGCTCAACCCCCTCATCCAGGGTTTCACCGGTACGGAATACCGCGGCATGTGCCTGCATAGTTTTCTGCATCTTGAGGCGAATGTCGGCGGTGGGGGTGTTGCCGCTGGCGTTGCGTAGGCGTTCCAGACGGGCAATAACGCGTTCTTCGGCGGCCATAGGATAGGCGCGCAGTGCGCTACCGGGTTTGATGGTTTTGGCAGCCTGTTCTGCCGCTGCGCGGCCAAAGACGATGATGTCCAGCAGCGAATTGGAGCCCAGACGGTTGGCCCCATGCACCGACACACAGGCACATTCACCAATGGCCATAAGACCCTGTACCACATGATCGGGCTCGCCATCCTTGAGGGTCACCACCTCACCGTGATAATTGGTGGGGATGCCGCCCATGTTGTAATGCACCGTAGGCAGCACCGGAATGGGTTCCTTGGTGGTATCTACGCCGGCGAAAATCTTGGCAGTTTCCGAAATTCCCGGCAGGCGCTCCTGAATCACCTCGGCACCTAAGTGCTCCAAGTGTAAGAAGATATGATCTTCCTCAGCACCAACGCCGTTTCCGTCACGAATCTCGATAGTCATGGCGCGGCTGACCACGTCCCGTGAGGCGAGATCCTTGGCATGAGGCGCATAGCGCTCCATAAAGCGTTCGCCCTTGGAATTCGTGAGGTAGCCACCCTCGCCACGCACCCCTTCGGTAATCAGGCAGCCAGAGCCGTAGATTCCCGTGGGATGAAACTGGATGAACTCCATGTCCTGTAACGGCAAACCAGCCCGCAACACCATGCCATTGCCGTCACCAGTGCAGGTATGGGCCGAGGTGCAGGAGAAAAAGGTACGTCCGTAGCCGCCGGTGGCGAGTACCACGGAGTGGGCACGAAAGCGGTGCAATGAGCCATCATCCAGGTTCCAGGCCAATACCCCGCAGCAATTGCCATCGTCATCCATAATCAGATCGATGGCGAAATATTCGATGAAGAATTCGGCCTGATGCTTGAGACTTTGTTGATAGAGGGTATGGAGGATGGCGTGACCGGTGCGATCCGCCGCGGCACAGGTACGCTGAGCCGTGCCTTCACCAAAATGGGTGGTCATACCACCGAAGGGGCGCTGATAGATCTTGCCTTCTTCGTTACGCGAAAAGGGCACGCCGTAGTGCTCCAGCTCAATCACCGCATCGGCGGCCTCGCGGCACATATATTCAATGGCATCCTGATCTCCCAGCCAGTCCGAGCCCTTGACGGTGTCGTACATATGCCAGCGCCAGTCATCCTCACCCATATTGCCCAGTGCCGCGCTCATGCCGCCCTGGGCGGCTACGGTATGGCTACGGGTGGGGAAGACCTTGGTGATACACGCGGTGGAAAGGCCGCGGGATGCCATCCCCAAAGTGGCGCGCAGACCGGCACCTCCGGCACCCACCACGATGACGTCATAAGTATGTTCGGTAACTGTTTGTTCGGTGTTATTCGTCATCTAGGCTCCAAGGGACATACGAACTATCGCCAGAATGCAGAGGGTGGCGAGGGCAAAGGCAGAAAGTTTGATGAGGATAAGAGCGCCCAGTTTGCAGCTTTTGTTGTGGACATAATCCACCACCACCTCTTGCAACCCCATTTGCCCATGGAAGGTTGCGGCGATGATAAATAGCACGGCAAACAGGGCACCTGTTGGAGATGCCAGCCACGCTACCGCAGTAGCGTGATCCGCCGTGGAAACGCAGATGAGGGAGACCATCAGCCAAACACTTAGCGGAATCAGGGCAATGGCGCTCAGGCGTAGCAACCACCAGTGGTGGACGCCATTGTGTGCCGTGCCAAGACCACGAACAGTTGAAAGTGGTGTGCGTAGATTCATGCCGGGCCTCCTCGGCTGGCATAGGCAAGGATCCAGGTCAGCAGGGTGAGACTCAGCGAGACCACCAGCATTACAATTCCCGAGCGTTCAATTTGCGCGGTTTCCATGCCACGGCTCGTATCCCAAATTAGATGCCGGACGCCGTTACAAAGGTGATAGTAGAGACAAAAGGACCAACCGAGCAAGACCAGGCGACCAAACCACGAACCGAGTACTTCCTGCGCCGTTGTGTAGGCCTCGGGGCCCGCTACAACCGCCAGCAACCACCAAGCAATGATAATGAGGCCAAAAAACAGCAGCACCCCGGTTATACGGTGCGTCATGGATAGCGCCATGGTGAACTGGGGCTTTTGGATGACGTAGAGTTCCAGATGAGGAGAAAGGGGTCGTTCCCGAATTGTCATAGCTAGTTCCTTGCGAACTTCTGCTTGTTCAAAAGTCGATACACCGACCACGCCGTTCCCAATCTCCGTAACGGGTGGGCTCCGGGCCATCCGGACCACCCACCTCTGGTTTTACCGGAGTCGGTTTGCTTTGCTTTGCTTTATTGGGTGGGCAAATTTTAGGACCGCGATGCTGTGTTTGTTGTTTTTCTTTCATCATGAGTATTCACGGAAGTTGATGGAAATCTTAGGCCAGTGGGCTGCAGATGTGAAGTGTCGCTAGGGGCCGGTAGGGATACTATATGTCGTTTCCAAGCTGTTGCTATGGATAGCGATGCGAAACCACCCGAACGAGTTACGAATTACCCTCCGGCCGTCCCGTTTGCTGGTGGGATTCCTGGCGTTTGCCCATATTGGCGCCCTGCTTTGTCTATTGCTAAGCGGTTTATCTGCCTGGTTAATTGGGGTCGGCGGGGGTCTGCTTATTATTAGTCTGACTATCAACGTTTTGAAATGTTTTAGAAATGCTGTCTCTGGCGCAGCGACCATGCTGGGTTATAGCCTTGATGGGCAGTGGTGGCTTAGCGATGGAATACAGCAACGGCAACAAGTAGAACTACTCCCGGGTAGCATGCTCCATCCCTTGCTGGCGGTACTGAATTTCCGTCTTTCGGCTGGTGGAAAAAAGCGCCTTCTGTTATTGCCAGATATGTTGGGAATGGATGAGATGCGGCGCTTGCGTGTGGCGGTGCGCATGGGGGCTCTGTAAACAGGTGTACAAGGCTGCAGGCAGCCCATATGATGCTTTCCCGTGGCCCTTTATTCTATAGATAAACTCATGTCCGAGGCGCGGCGTTTGGCCTCGGAATATCGCAAGGCGACCGGTAAACCACTGGCAATCAGTGGTGAGATCGCCCGTTACGATGCCGCGCGTCTATTGGATCTCGAACTGATGAAACAGCCGGAGAATGGTTGCGATGCCATCGGTCGCGGAGATCGTGAAGGACGTCGAGTGCAGATCAAGGGCCGGGCCATTTTCAACGAGAAGAGCGGTGGTTATCGTATCGGTCAACTCAAATTGGAGCAGCAGTGGGATGACGTGGTGCTGGTGCTGATGGATGAAGAGTTTGAACCTTTTGAGATCTACGAGGCGGATCGGGAGGAGATTCTTGACGCCATAGAAGGTGATGGTGTTGGCAGTCGGGCCAGTCGTGGCGCCATGTCGGTGGCTAAATTCAAGATTATCAGCCGTCTCGTCTGGACCCGTAAAGGCGGACTGGAAGACGACGATTGTTGGGACAATCAGGCCTCGTCCTGAATTTTCGTACGGTTAGTTTCCCTATGTTAAATGCAGCGGAAGTCCTCGGAGAGGAGGGCCCTCTCAGGCCATTAATCCCGGGATTTCGCCCCCGCCCGCCGCAACAGGAAATGGCGACTGCGGTAGAAACCACTCTTGCCGAGGCCAATGTGCTGGTCTGTGAGGCGGGTACCGGCATCGGCAAAACCTTTGCCTATTTGGCTCCGGCCATTGCCTCAGGCAAAAAAGTGCTGGTCTCCACGGGTACTAAAAACCTTCAAGAACAACTTTATAGCCGTGACTTGCCGCTGATGCGCGACGCGCTGGGCGGTGGCTGTCGTATTGCCCTGCTCAAGGGACGCGCCAATTATCTCTGTAGTTTTCGCCTCGGCACTGCCACCCAGGAATTGGCGCTGGGGAATGCGGAAGAAGGCGATAAATTAGCCCGTATCGAGAGTTGGGCTGGCCGCACTCGGCATGGCGACATAGCGGAGCTTTTGGGGATCTCGGAAGAAGATCCGATTTGGCGTCAGGTGACGTCCACGGTGGAAAATTGCCTTGGGGGTGACTGTCCGCTGATTGATCAATGTCATGTGCTTCAGGCGCGCAAGCAGGCCATTGAGGCCGATGTGGTGGTAATCAACCATCATCTGTTTTTTGCCGATCTGGCGCTGCGAGAAGAGGGCTTCGGCGAGTTGCTGCCAAGTGCCGAGGCGGTGATTTTCGATGAAGCCCACGTACTCCCTGATATCGCCACCCAGTTTTTTGGTTTTTCCCTCGGCAGTGGCCAACTGACCGAGTTGCTGCACGATTTGGCTGAGGCCTATGGGCGTGAAGCGGGGGATATGCCTGATCTTCCACGCGCCGTTGGCCGTATGAAAAGGGCGATTAACGGACTGCGTCCCTCGGGGCATATCAGTCGAAGCCGACTGGAATGGGAGGAATATGCCTCGAAGCCGGCGGTGTCTGCCGCGTTAGATGCCTTGGGAAAGGCGCTGGAGATGCTCATCCTGCCGTTGAAGATTTTGGCCGAGCGTGGGCGGGAGCTGGCCCAATGTCATCGACGTGCCGCGAGCCTGTTGGAAAACTGGCGCTTGTTGCAGCAGGAGGAGGGCGCCGGACGGGTGCGCTGGGTGGAGCTTCGTCCACGGGGTTTTTCCCTGCATCAGGCGCCGCTGGATGTGGCCGAGAGCTTTTCCAGCCATATGGCAACTCAGCACTGCGCTTGGATATTTACCTCGGCAACGCTGGCGGTAGGCGGACATTTTGAGCATTTCGCCTCTCGCTTGGGATTACAGGACTTCCGCGAGGCTTGTTGGGAGAGCCCCTTTGATTTTGCCAATCAGACCCTCTGTTATCTGCCCGAAGGCATGCCAGCGCCGGCGTCACCAGATTATCCGCAAGCCCTGTTAGATGCCGCCCTGCCGGTGCTCAGGGCCAGTCGTGGTCGCGCCTTCTTTTTGTTCACCAGCTATCGAGTCCTTGATGCCTTAGCGGAATGCCTGCGTGATCTTTTGCCCTATCCGCTGCTGGTGCAGGGCAGCGCACCGCGTACCGAATTACTGGAGCGCTTTCGTAGCGACGGCAACTGCATTCTGCTGGGAACCTCCAGTTTTTGGCAGGGGGTGGATGTACGGGGCGAGGCGCTCTCCTGTGTGATTATCGACAAATTACCCTTCGCGGTACCGGATGATCCCCTGTTGCGCGCCCGTATGGCGCTGATCAAGCAACAAGGCCGCTCACCTTTTATGGAATATCAGCTACCCCAAGCGGTGATCGCGCTTAAGCAAGGCGCTGGAAGATTGATTCGCGACTGGGAAGATCACGGCGTGCTGATGTTGTGCGACCCACGTTTGTCCGGCAAGGCCTACGGGCGGGCCTTTCTGGACAGCCTGCCGCCGATGCCACGGACACGGGTTGTTGATGAAGTCGTTGATTTTTTTTCTGCCATGGATGAGCGAGCGCAACTGGAGCCTACAGGATGAAGCTACTGGGCCTGGATACCACCAGTGATGCCTGTTCCTGTGCGCTGTCTATAGGTGGAGTGATTACTGAGCATTACCAATTGGCACCACGCCAACATACAGCGCTTATCTTGCCCATGGTGGAAGCCGTGCTGGCCGAAGCAGGACTGAAGGCGAGCGCGCTGGATGGTCTGGCCTTTGGCTGTGGGCCTGGGGCTTTTACCGGTATCCGTATAGGGGCCGGGGTCATTCAGGGGCTTGCTCTCGGACTGGAGCTCAAGGTTGCTCGAGTCTCCTCTTTACAAGCCTTGGCCCAGGGAATATTCCGAACATCTGGACACAGGCGAGTGTTGGCTGCGCTGGATGCCCGTATGGACGAGGTCTACTGGGGTGTCTATGAGGCCGATACAGACGGTATTATGCGGATCCTTGGTCAGGATCAATTGAGTTCTCCGGAGGCGGTTAGCCTACCAGCTGGAGAGGAATGGGTGGGGGCCGGGCGTGGCTGGAGCAGTTATGAAGCGGCGTTGATCGGAGCTTGTGGTCGCCCGCGAGACTGTTTTCCTGACGAATATCCCCATGCCCAGGACGTGGTATTGCTGGGAACGGAGTTTTTCGCTCAAGGATTGGAGGTAGTGGTGGAGGAGGCCTTACCTGTTTATCTGCGTGATCAGGTAGCCCAAGTGCCGAGATCTGCATAGAGCCTGTGGCGGCCATGGACCTTCCTACTAATCTCCTCATTACCACCACCACTTTAGCTATGAATAACATTATATATGTTCTGTAACAGATTGTTATTAAACTGATAAACCCCTATATTCATATGACATATTTAAACTAAACGAGGCCAGGAATACAGCATGTTTCGACCTCTTGAAGCCTATATTGGCCTGCGCTACACCCGCGCAAAGCGCCGTAATCATTTCATTTCTTTCATCAGCTTTAGCTCTATGGCGGGCATCGCCCTTGGGGTGACTGCGTTGATTACCGTGCTATCGGTGATGAATGGATTTGAAAAGGAGTTGCGGGGACGCATCCTCGGCATGGCCTCCCATGCCACCATTTCGGGGGTCAATGGGCGGCTGGCAGACTGGCCCAAGTTGGCCCGTCTGGCCGGCGAACATTCACAGGTCATCGGCGTAGCGCCTTACGTGCGCGGTGAAGTCATGCTCAGTCGTGGCAGCTATGTGCGTGGTGCCGTGCTACGCGGCATCTTGCCCGGGCAAGAAGGGGCGGTCTCGGAAATCCAGGCCTATATGGAAGAAGGCAGCATTGATGCCCTGCAGCCCGGTGCCTTTAATATCATCGTGGGGGCTGATCTCGCTCGTGTGCTGGGACTGCGGGTGGGGGACAAGCTCACGACCCTGGCACCGCAACCCAATGTCACACCTATAGGCGTGTTGCCGCGTCTTAAACGCTTTACCGTGGCGGGAATTTTCCGTGTCGGCCATGCTCAATATGATTCTGCGCTGGCCCTGGTTCACCTACGGGATGCGGCCAAACTGTTTCGCTTTGGTGAGACCGTCAGTGGTCTGCGTATTCGCGTGGACAAGGTCATGGAGGCGCCACGGGTAAGCCAGGATCTCGGACGCAGCGTCGGTCGAGCTGTATGGGTCAGTGACTGGACTCAGGTGCACGCCAATTTCTTTCGTGCACTCAAAACCGAAAAAACCGTGATGTTCATTATTCTCGCACTCATCGTGGCGGTGGCCGCCTTTAACATCGTGGCTACGTTGATGATGGTGGTAGTGGATAAGGAGTCGGATATCGCCATTTTGCGCACCTTAGGCCTTACACCACGGCGGGTGATGGGGATCTTCATCGTTCAGGGTACGGTGATTGGGCTGTTCGGAACCCTGCTGGGAATCGCCGGTGGCATAGCGTTAGCGCTCAATGTGGAGACTATCGTGCCGGCTATAGAATCTTTATTTGAGACTAAATTTCTGGCCGCTGATGTCTATTACATCAGCGAGGTGCCTTCGGATCTGCGCTGGGAGGATGTGAGTATCATCGCGGTCGTTGCCTTTCTCATGACCATAGTCGCCACCTTCTATCCCGCTTGGCGAGCCTCCCGCACCCATCCGGCAACGGCATTACGCTATGAGTAATCCAACAGTCATTGCCTGCGAGGGTGTGCACAAAATCTTCGCCGAAGGCGGTTTACGGGTAGAGGTACTACGCGGCGTCGATCTGCGGGTGGAGACAGGAGAGCGCCTCGCCATCGTTGGCACCTCTGGCTCAGGAAAAAGCACCCTGCTTCATATACTGGGTGGTCTGGATGAACCCAATGCTGGCCGAGTAGAGGTCAAGGATGCAGACATTCATGCCCTGAGCGAGCAGGCGCGTAGTGAGCTACGCAACTATGCGCTGGGTTTTGTCTATCAGTTTCATCACTTATTGCCTGAATTTACCGCCCTGGAAAACGTCGCCATGCCGTTGTTTATCCGTGGCCAGAGCGGGGCACAAGCGCTGGCAACGGCCAGCGACATATTGGCGAGGGTGGGGCTCGATGATCGATTGCGCCACAAACCAGGAGAACTCTCGGGTGGCGAGCGTCAGCGTGCAGCCATTGCCCGTGCCTTAGTGACGAAACCAGATTGCATGCTTGCCGATGAGCCTACGGGAAATCTGGATCGTGATACCGCAGAGCAAGTGTATGAGCTAATGCTGGAACTCAATCGTGAGTCAGGCACCAGTCTGGTGGTGGTCACCCACGATTTGGCGCTGGCCCAGCGCATGGACCGGGTGTTATTACTTGAAGACGGCGTACTCGTCGAGCAGCGTACGGATTAAATCTATTTTCGGCGCCGGGCGGCGCGCGCCTGCCAGCTTCTTGCCACATGAATACGCCAGATTAGACGAGCAAGCCCATTGCCTATCAGGGCCGCGAGCGTGCCACTCAAGAAACATCCGAGTAGAAAGGGCTCCCACACGGCCCCGAATTGGGTCATCAACCAATCCAGGGATGCCTCGAAATGCAATTCGGTAATAGGCACATCCAGAACCCAGGCACCCAGCCGATAGGCCCCATAAAACAGCGGTGCCATAGTAAGCGGATTGCTGATCCAGACGCTTACTAAGGCAATGGCCAAGTTGCAGCCGATGGCAATGGAAATCGCAGCGGCCAGTAACATCTGCAAGGGTAGCGGAACAAAGGCAATGAACAGGCCTACCCCGATGCCATTGGCCACCGAATTTCGATTCAGATGCCAAAGGTTAGGATTGTGCAAGGCTTCCCCAAAAAGCCGTAGCTTCCGATGTTTATGAAAGCGTTTGGGATGGGGGAGGTGTCTCTTTAAAAAAGCACGAGGCATAGTGTGCAGCAGGTCTTCATCATAATGGTTGCAAGTAATTTTGGGATTATCCCAGATATCGGCAGCGGGAACATTATCTTTGATAATTCGCAGGCTGTGCGGATAACCTAAGACCGAAGAGTTTATTGGCTTGGGCAGAGGGGAGGCTGCATGCGTTCAGGGACGATCGCACTACTGTTGGGAATCCTGTTTTGTGCAGATCTGGCGCAACTGCCGAATCTGACCTGGGCGCAATTCCTCCCCGTGTTTGCCTTTTTCGCACTATTTGGCCGGCCGTGGCGATTACCGGCGCTATTTATCTGCGGCTTTCTGTGGGCACTGCTACGTGCTGGATGGGCGCTCAATCCGGCACTACCAATAGCACTGGAGGGGCAAGATCTTAGCCTCATCGGCACCGTGGCCTCTATTCCCACACGTGATACTCGCCGCATCCGTTTCGATTTTCTGCCCGCTCAATGGGTCATAGATGAGCATTCGAGTCCCATTCCCTGGTCTGGCCCTAAACGGCTCCGATTAAGCTGGTATCAATATCCACCCACCTTGCATCCAGGCGAGCGCTGGCAACTGACGGTGCGCCTGAAACGGCCCCACGGTTTTTCTAACCCGGGTGGTTTTGATTACGAGGGGTGGCTGTTTCGACAAGGGGTCGGGGCCACTGGCTACGTGCGCGGCAAGGCTAATAATCGCCGCATTGGATTAAGCCAGGGTTGGTTAGTGGCGCGCACACGCGCACGGCTGGCCGCAGCCATTGACAAGGCCATCGGGGATACGCCCTTCCGAGGGATGTTAAAGGGCTTGGCGCTAGGGATGCGCCAGGAGCTCGATAACAATCAGTGGGAAACACTGCGGCGCACCGGCACCAACCATCTAATGGCGATATCCGGCCTGCATATCGGGCTGGTGGCAGCTTTCGCCTTTGTGGTTGGCGGGATGCTGTGGCGTGCCTCCGGTCGGCTGATGCTGCGGTTACCGGCGCCACGCTTTGCTGCGATCTTGGCGATCTTGGCGGCCACCATCTACGCGGCGCTTTCCGGCTTTGCCATCCCGGCGCAACGGGCGTTGCTCATGGTGCTGATTTTCATGCTGGGGATACTCTGCGCGCGCCGAATTCCGCCAAGCATCTCACTATCAACTGCCCTGTTTGTGGTGCTGTTACTGGATCCATTTTCTGCTCTGAATGCAGGTTTCTGGCTCTCTTTTACCGCCGTAAGCGTGATTCTTTACGCCATGGGGGCGCGGATCTCTCCAGCCGGCCTGTGGTGGAAGTGGGGAAGGGTACAAGCGGTAGTGGTCATCGGCTTGTTGCCGCTGAGCCTGATGTTTTTTCAGCAACAGGCACTGGCGGCACCGCTGGCCAATCTGATTGCCGTGCCCTGGGTGGGCCTGCTGGTGGTTCCTCTGACGCTTATCGGCACGCTATTGCTGTTACCGCTGCCAACCATCGGCACTGATCTGCTTGCGCTGGCAGAGCAAGCATTGGCGCTACTGTGGCCCACGCTGGAGATGTTGGCTGCCCTGGAGCCACTGCATGCCCTGGCCGGAACACCACCGTTGTGGGCAGTGGTGGTCAGTTTCTTCGGCATTGCCATCATGCTGTTGCCGGCAGGGGTGCCCGCTCGCTGGTGCGGGATATTCTGGCTGTTGCCACTGCTGTTTCATGCCCCGGAACGACCCGCCGTAGGGAGCTATCGCTTTACCCTGCTGGATGTGGGACAAGGCCTGGCCGCCGTGGTGGAAACTCACCACCGTGTATTGATTTACGACACCGGCCCGGCCTACTCGGCCAATTTTGATGCAGGACGGGCGGTGTTGCTGCCTTTTCTGCGCAGTCGCGGGTGGCAGCAAGTGGACCGCCTGATTTTGAGCCATGGGGATCGTGATCACGCTGGGGGGCTAAAAAGCCTGCGCCGTGGTATCCACATTAAACACCTTGCTAGCTCCGAGCCGAAACGCTTTCCCGGGGCCACTGCGTGTGAGGCAGGTCAGCGCTGGCGCTGGGATGGCGTCGACTTTCGCATCCTGAGCCCGGTGGTGGAAAGCCCCTTCCGTGGCAATGATCGTTCCTGCGTGCTCTATATATCAACGCCTAGTGGCAGCGTATTATTGCCTGGAGACATTGAAAAGTCTGCGGAATTAAAGCTGCTGAATGCCGTTTCCAGTCTAGCTCCCATTGATGTGCTGGTTGCCGCTCACCACGGTAGTAAGACTTCCTCCACTGAGGCTTTTATTAAGGCAGTGCATCCCCGCACGGTACTGTTCTCCGTGGCCTACCGAAACCGCTTTCGCTTTCCTCATAAGCGCGTCGTCGATCGCTACCGAGTGTTGGGAAGTGAAATGTATCGTACCGATCGGGATGGCAGCATCAGCTTCTATGCCAATACTGATGGCAGTAGTCCATTCACACCTCATCGCGACCAAGCAAGGCATTTCTGGAATTTTGTACCGTGAAAGTATTTTGTCCGGATACGCTCTGACTGCGGCAATCAACCGCTTTTCCACGGCCATACAGGTCTGCTACATTTAGCACCCGTTTGTGGGGCCATATGTCTGGTACCTGCTACCTGACTCTCTAGAGAGGAATCACCCTGTGCTGGAACTCGTGAAAGCCGGTGGCTGGCTGATGCTGCCTATATTTCTTTGTTCAATTGCCGCGCTCGCCATCATCGCTGAGCGCTTCTGGACACTGCAACGAACGCGTATCTGCCCGGAGGGCGTAGTGGTACAGGTTTGGCAGTGGCTCAAGAAGGGCGAATTAAATGAGGATCGTATCCACAGCGTGCGCACCGCCTCGCCGCTGGGGCGCATTCTAGCTGCAGGGCTGGCCAACCGGGACTGTGAACGAGAGGTTATGAAGGAGGGAATTGAGGACGTGGGGCGGCATGTGATTCATGAGCTGGAACGCTATCTCAACACCCTAGGCACCATTGCCTCCATTACACCATTGCTGGGGCTGTTGGGTACTGTCATCGGCATGATCAAGGTCTTTGCGGTGATTACCACTCAGGGTGTTGGCGATCCGGCAGTGCTCGCCGGAGGCATTTCCGAGGCACTAATTACCACTGCCACCGGTATCTCGGTGGCCATTCCCAGCCTAATGTTTTATCGCTATTTCCGTGGGCGCGTTAACGAGCTGGTCATTAGCATGGAGCAGGAAGTGTTAAAAATGCTCGAAGTGCTGCACGGTGAACGTTCTAGCGCAGACATGGGTTAGAGGCTCCCTAATGAAACTACGGCACTCAACCCAGGAAAGCCCGGACGTCAATCTCACGCCACTCATCGACGTGGTGTTTTTGCTGCTGATTTTCTTTATGGTCTCCACCACCTTTAGTCAGGATGCAAAACTGACCATTGACCTACCCGAGGCCTCGGCCAAGCCGGAGAACAAGCAACAGAAACACCTTGCGCTGACCATCGATGCCAAGGGGGCCTATTATCTGAATGGCAAAGCCTTGGTAAACCGCCAACTGCAAACCCTCAAGAGTGCCTTGCGGGCCGCCGCCGCTGGTGAAACACCACCGATTATCGTTACCGCCGATGCCAATACTCCCCACCAGGCGGTGATCACCGTGATGGATGCCGCTAGCCAGTTAGGCCTAGTGCGTCTCTCCTTTGCCACCCGTTTCGAAGAAGCAGGCAAGCCCTGACGCTTTATGGGCAAATGGCTTGAGGATATTTGGTATGGGGATTCCCGCCTCGGGCTGCCGTTACTGCCGCTGGCCATCATTTTCCGGTTAGTCGTTTTCCTCCGCGAGACGATTTACCGCCTTGGCTTGTACAAAATAACCCGCCTCCCGGTGCCCGTTATAGTGGTAGGCAATATCAGCATAGGCGGCACGGGCAAGACACCCCTGGTTATCTGGCTGGCCGATTTCCTGCGAAAACAGGGTTTTCATCCTGGCGTCATCTGCCGTGGTTATCGGGGCCAGGCACATAGCTGGCCGCAGCAAGTGCGTCCCGACAGTGATCCAGTGGCAGTGGGAGATGAAGCCGTATTGTTGGCAAAACGCTGTAGATGCCCGGTGGCCGCCGGGCCAAAGCGTGCGGAGGCGGCAGCGGCTCTCCTTGAATATGGACATTGCGACATCATCATCAGCGATGACGGTTTGCAGCATTTGGCCCTTGCCAGGGATGTGGAAATTGCGGTTATCGATGGCGAGCGGCGCTTTGGTAACGGCCGCTGCCTGCCGGCTGGCCCACTGAGAGAACCCATCTCCCGGCTCAATAGCGTCGATATGCTAGTAGTCAATGGGGTGGCTGGAAGAGGGGAGTTCGGCTTGCAAACCATCCCTGGGGCCATCCACGGGGTGGCGGATAAATCCCGGGTGCTAGCTCCAGAAAGCCTGAGCAATTACGAAGTTCATGCCGTGGCTGGCATCGGTAATCCAGCGAAGTTTTTTCATACCCTGCGGCGCTTGGGCCTCACACCCATCGAACATCCATTTCCTGATCATCATCCATTTGTTCGCGCTGATATAAGCTTCGATGATGATCGCCCCGTCATCATGACCGAAAAAGATGCGGTGAAATGTACTTTCTTTGCCGCTCCAGAGCACTGGTATCTATCCATAGAAACGGCCCCAAAGCCTGTGTTTGAGACGCGTTTGCTACGTTTACTGCAGCAAAGTGGAAAGGGCTTGAAAACTGCTGGGGAAAACACCTGATATGGGCTACACCGTCATCATTCCCGCTCGCTTCGCCTCCACCCGTCTGCCAGGGAAACCCCTGTTGGATATCTGTGGCAAGCCGATGTTGCAGCACGTCTATGAGCGCGCCTGCGAAAGTGCAGCAAGCAATGTGATCATTGCCACCGATGATGCCCGCATCGTCGATGCGGCCAGGGGCTTTGATGCCGAAGTCATGCTCACCTCTATAGAACATCGCTCCGGTAGCGAGCGAGCGGCAGAGGTGGTGGAACGTCGACAGTTGCCCACCGACCATGTAGTGGTCAATCTTCAAGGTGATGAACCACTGATGCCGTCCGCCCTGATCGAACAGGTAGCGACTAATCTGGCCGCCAATGAAGATGCAGCCATGGCCACCCTGTGTGAGCCGATTGAATCAGCCACGGATTTATTCGATCCAAACGTGGTCAAGGTGGTGCTGGACCGCCAAGGTTACGCCCTCTACTTTAGCCGAGCACCACTGCCATGGGATCGTGATGAATTTCTTAAAACTCCGGGTCAACTACCTGATAATTCAACTTATTCAAGGCATCTTGGCATCTATTCCTACCGCGCTGATTTTCTCCTTAACTATCCAAAGCTCACACCCTGCAAGCTGGAAAAAGCAGAATCCCTCGAACAATTAAGAGTGCTTTACCACGGCTACCGGATTCATGTTGCAGAGGCACTGGAAAACCCTGGTCCTGGGGTTGATACACCTGAGGATCTGGAACGGGTCAAGTGTTTGATGGAAAAAATGATTTTGTGAAACAACTAAGGATTTCGAGGTAAAAAAATGATCAGGGTGCTATTTGTTTGTATGGGAAATATTTGTCGCTCACCGCTGGCAGAAGGAAGTTTTTCGCACTTGGTTGAAAAGCATGGTCTGAGCGATGCGATAGATATCGACTCAGCGGCGACGCATTCCTACCATGTTAGTGAGCCCCCTGATCCACGTGGAATTACCACCGCTGCAGGCCGAGGCATTGATATTAGTGCTCAACGAGCCCGTCAGGTGAGGCCACGGGATTTCAAGGACTTTGACTACGTGCTGGCCATGGACCGCGATAATTTTGCCAGTCTCGAAATTCTTTGTCCGCCCGGACTTGAGGGCAAATTGTCTCTGTTTCTGGATTTTGCACCGGAGGTCTCCACGGTGGAAGTACCAGATCCTTATTATGGTGGTAGGGATGGGTTCGACCATGTGCTCGACCTCGTACAGGCAGCGGCTGATGGTCTACTCATGGAAATCCGCAAACGGTATTCGCTTGCGTGATAAGCCGCTCAGCGAGCAGTAGTGACGCGCGCTCCTAACGAGGCACGTGACGACTCATACACAGAGCCATTAAAGAGACTCATTGGCATGGGCTGGTTTTTCTACAGCCATATTTATACTTAGCGACCTCTATTTAACATAATATCCATTATGCGCACTACAGCACCGG
The DNA here is from genome assembly GCA_021773645.1 of Gammaproteobacteria bacterium. GTDB lineage: Bacteria > Pseudomonadota > Gammaproteobacteria > HK1 > HK1 > JAJFJV01. The sequence goes on along the minus strand of JAJFJU010000015.1, from coordinate 240,369 downwards.
CCAGAATGAGGCCGAAAGCGTGGTGCTGTGAGCCTTACAAGCCAACTGCTACGAGATGGCTTTATGGGCAATCTGCCCACCCTGCCGAGCCTGCAACTGCTCTGTGGGTTCAGCAATCAAGAAGCGGCGCATTTCTGTTTCGTGTCGCCAGAGACCTACCGGCGCTGGTTACACGACCGGCCCGCCAATCCCACCGCAATTCGTCTGTTGGCTATTCGTGCAGGCTTTTTGCCTTGGCCACAATGGCGAGGCTGGGAAATCCACGAAGGTTTCTTGTTTCCACCTGGCGTCAGTCGCAACGGCTTGGCACCTGGGCATATCAACGGCTTGCCGTATTGGCGGGAATTGGTGCGCCATTATCAGCGTCAGGACCGCGAGCGACAGGCCGACGCACTGGGCGCAGCCCGGCGCGCCGGTTTGAGCTGAATTGGTGGGATGTGCCCTATACAGTAATACGGGCACTTAGTCTCACAGGTGAGACATCGGGGGGGTATCGCTATGCCTTCTGAAGCCATCGGAATGATACCGCCACAGGCCGTTGTCAGGCGTTTATGCATGGCGGCTGCAGCATCGCCGGCAGGTGGTTTGTCAGCCTTCAGAACGTGGGCAATCGCTCAGGCTGAGGGCTGGAGGGCGGCACGTCTGACCGTCGGCCGTGGGACGTGGTATCGGCATCTGGGCATCCTGAAAAAGCTGGGTTTACCGGTGCCGTATGGAAGACAAAACACGACCCGCTCCGTTGATTTCGTGGACGGCACTGGCTGGTTTGACGTCTCTGACCCGCTGGAGGTGATGGCAAGGGTAAGCCATGACCCGGCCCTGTTACTCACCCTGCCGGGGCAATCTGTGCGTGTGGTGAAGATTTGGGATGCTTGTTACCCAGTCGGCACCACCGGCAAGGTGGAGAGCATCTACTTTCACGAAAACCGCTGGGATGTGCTGGTGGCCATGGACGGCATTCCCGGCGGGTGGGAAGACCTCACCTTGGATAATTTTTTTCGGTGCACCGCACCGCGCAAGGGAGGGCGCACTTAATGGGCCTAAGCCCTTCAATTCTCTCGATTATCCCCGTAGTCCACGGGTCGTCGCGCTCTCTATCGCGAACGACGGACGGTGGACCCACGGGGGTAATCCCTTGTTCTCCCCCACTCTTTTTTTGCTATAACCGAGGGCAATATGACCAAACTATCCATTATGCGCACTACAGCACCGGCCAGAAACGGGCCGAAAGCGTTGTGCTGTGAGCGTCACAAGCCAAATGCTAAGAGACGGCTTCTTGGGCAATCTGCCCACCCTGCCAACCCAGTACCTGAGAAGCTACAGTAAACATACGTCCTGCCGATAATGGGGTTACCGTTAGTTATGAAGCGCACGGTAACAACGCACTCATGATTTCAAGGTCCAGCATGCAGCCGAACTCAGTTTTCTCGATCGCGCCCCTTTCTGAATCACCTACTCTCGGATTTATTCAGCGCGTACGTCAGTTATTCGCCTTTTCTGATATTTCTCAACTGCGCAAAACCCTGCTAATTCGCTTTGGTCTTGCAGCGGTTCTCCTTTCCTTAAGCCTTGGTGGTGCAGCATTTTTCTATCAACTGGAGCAAATGGATGAATTGCTGGTCGGGGCTGCTCGCCACGAATCAGTGTTGATTGCGGCATTGGTATCCGGTGCCCTGAGCAAACCCCAGCCGGACAAACAACTGATCGAGTCGCAACTAAGGACTTTCATAGACAGTCGGCGGGCATTTGTCGGCGGGCATTTCATTCTGTCGGAAATATATAGCCCTTATCGTAAAAAGGTCGCTGAACTGTCCCATTCTGGACTTACGGCCATTGGTGCAATTTTTGATAAATACAGACATGCATTTCCCGATGACAAGTCGTTTGTATACAAAAAGCTACTCATTTACGGGCAGGTCTATATGCGTGTGCTACTGCCTATGTCAGCACCGGACGGTCGGCTTATCGGCTATTTCGAAGGCATCTATCGCGCCGACCCAAATATGGTGTCAGAGATAAAAAAATCCGTGTTTGCCATCGTTGCTTTCGTGATTATCAGCGTGCTGGTAACCACCTTTTTCCTTTTCCCACTCATTCTCCGCATGCATCGCCGAATATTACGCGCCTCCCACGAGCTGCTAACCGCAAATCTTCACAGCCTGGAAGTATTAGGTAGCAGTATCGCCAAGCGTGATAGCGACACCCATCAGCATAATTATCGTGTAGTTCTGTATTCGGTAAAACTCGCTGAGCTGGTCGGACTGGATACCCCGGCCATCCGTTCGTTAATCAAGGGCGCCTTTCTCCATGATGTGGGAAAAATTGGCATCAGTGACCTCATTTTGCTTAAGCCGGGCAAGCTGGATGCGGAGGAATTCGAGATTATGAAGACCCATGTTCAGCATGGGGTTGATATTGTGGCCAATTCTCCGTGGTTGCAGGATGCCGTGGCTGTGGTGCATGGCCATCACGAGAAGTTCGATGGCAGTGGTTACCCTCAAGGTTTGAGTGGCGATGCCATCCCGCTTTCTGCACGAATTTTCGCAATTGTTGATGTCTTTGATGCCTTGACCTCCCAGCGGCCTTACAAAGAGGCCTTCAGCTTGGAAAAAACCATGGCTATCCTGGAGGAATCGCGGGGAAACCACTTTGACTCAGCGCTACTCGATACCTTCCAGAAAGTGGCTGCTGGGCTTTATGAGAAATATGCAGGCCGGGATGATGAGGGCGTGGAAAAGGATATGAACGAGGTGGTTTTGCGACACTTTATCCTTTAGCCCTCAGCTGCCATAAAAGTGATTTTTTATAATTAAGATACCCACATAACTTATTGTATTTTAGCTGTTGGTTTGCTTGATTCCCTGACCTAAAGCAGTTTCCTGCTTAGAATCTTTCTCTCCATTCGAACTTTCCTTGATCGTAGCGGCTCGTGTCCTATGCTTAGCATATAGAGCAGGTGCACGCTGAAGTTGGGGGTTGCTGTAGTGCCTGCTGTAGGAGGTTCGCCATGCTTATCTCCCTTCGTCTGCGTTCAGGCACGGCACTTATTTGCATCACTCTTATGCTGTTTCGTCTGTTCACCTGGTCTACTCCAAGCTGGGCCGGCGAAATCCCCCGCACCTCTTTTACTTATGTAGACACCCAGTTCTACCAATCCCTCGATGGTGTTCGACAACCAAAGATTGTGGAACCACCTGCTTTGGCACCTACTGCCAAGCTTTCTGAGCAACCATTTCAAACAATAATACCTGCCCCGTTTATTCGTGGAGTGCCCCGCACTTCTTTTAGTCAGGCTGACACCAAGCTCTATGAATCCTTGGATACAGACCAGCGGTACGAAGCGGCCGGGCTACTAGTGCTGGCAAGCTCCGATACAAGTGCTAGCCCGTTTCAGGTGGAGAATGAAAAGGTGACCGGTGCGGAAATCATCCAAAACCTTGCCGAAACTGAGCAGACAATCCCGCCCGCAACGAGAACAGTCCCGGAAACTCCGAGCACCGGGGAAGATCCCTTTGAGGTGGCAAATGAAGGCTATAACTTTAAGGAGACTATGCAGCTACTTGGAGGGTTGATGGCGCTGGCTCTTTTGGTGCTGCTCATTGTTGGGACGGCAAATCCATCCGCTTATTGCTGCTACTGAGTACTCTGGATATTCCATGTACGAAGCAGGCTGGGGGCAATTCTTATGAAATGGCTTTATCTCTTCTTCATGTTGACCTCATTCGCGTTGTTTCCAGGATGCGCGAAGTATGATCTGCCTTTTCTGAAAAATGCGGAGCCAACATCCCCGCCAGCCCAAGAGATCCCCAGCTTTTTAGCTTCTCGCAAAGACTTCTCTGCCCTTAAATATCGTGTATTCCTACGGGATTTCGAATCCGGAAGGCGAAAATCCGGGATAGCCGTTGCCGCCGCGGTACTTCGCTATTGGGGGCAATCCCCGGAAAATGTGACACTCATGCTGGCCTCCAATCCACGGCGCCGGATATACGATTACTCCTTGGAAGAAATACGAGAGATCCTACAGGAGCACGGCTTGAAAGCCTTTGTCATCAAGGCCAACCGGGACATTCTGGCCCGGGAAATCAATGCCGGCCGCCCGATTATCGTGCGCCTGAAGCAGAATGCCTGGTGGGGGAAAATCATAGTTGCCATTATCGGCATGGATAATTTCAGCGGAGCACTAATGTTGGGCGATCCGGAAAAGGGCGTGCGCATGATAGATTACCAGGCATTTGTTACTGCGTGGGAGAGCCTCGGATACGAGGCCATAGTTGCGTCCGGCAGGCCCTGAATCATGGCCTTTTCGGCTCGTCTATCAGGATTTTCGATCCTGCTTATCTGCTCTCTCCTTCTGCTCGGTTGTGCCATCGGACCGGCATTCGAGGAAGTCCAAAACAGCAACCCGGAGCGGGCGATGCTGTATATTTTTCGACCGGATGCCATGGCCTACCACCCCGATATCTATGTGAGTGAGAAAAAAGTAGCGGTGCTGGGAATGGGTGAGTACACGTGGGTAGAACTGGAGCCTGGCCAGCATTTGATTGATGTGCCCTATCATCCGTCACGCCTGAGGTGCGTGGACCTGTATGCAGAAAAAGGAGAAAGCTATTACGTGATATCCGGGTACTTACAACCCGGTTTCAGTGTTGGCGAGCTGCTTGTGGTGGCTGTGTCACGGGGTTTGCTTCATTCAGGTCGGGGGACAAGAGCAGTTTTGGCTCAAGTAGATACGGAGGCAGCAAAGAAGTGGATTGAGAAGGCCCAATTTCTAGAACCGGAGATCAACTATGTGCCGGTCTCATCCAAGGGCGCTATCTGTAGCCTGTATAACATAGAATTCAGAGGCATAGAGCAAGACGCAGTATGCGGAAGTGTTGACGAGCAGTATGACCTGGCTAGAGCCTATACACATGGAGCGGGCACCCATCCAGATGAGATTCAAGCCTATAAATGGCTCGGCATCGCACGAGTGACATTGCAAAAAGAGGAGAAAGCCCTTGCCTGGCTAAACAGATGGCGCTCTCTTCCCACCAAAAGGCAGCAGAAAATCCATTGGCTGGGAATAAAACTGGAGGAATTGGCTAGCACCATGACCCCGGGAGAAATTTCAGCAGGCAAACGGTTGATCCAGGAATGGAAGCCGCCCAAGTACTGTGAAGAATAAGGGGCATGGCCCTGACCTGGCACCGGCGCTAAGATAACCACCCTGCCCGTTCCTTATGCCGGAGCCCCCATGAGCAACAACGGCTCGCGCCTATCACTGGTTTTTTCCTGTCTCGGGCATTTCTACGTCCATCTGTTTACCGCCTTTTATTTTGTCATCGTTCTGTCTCTTGAAGATGTCTGGGCCCTGCCCTATCACGAACTCATTGAGTTATGGACCCTCGGGGCATTGATGGTTGGGCTAGTGGCCCTGCCCGCTGGTTGGCTCAGCGACCGCGTAGGTGCCCCCATAATGATGATTGCCTTTTTTCTTGGGCTGGGCGCTTCTTCGCTGTTCGCTGGCTTTGCCGATGGCCCACGTATGCTCATGTTGAGCCTGGGCGGAATCGGGGTATTTGCCGCCATCTATCACCCGGTGGGCATACCCTGGCTGGTACGCGTGGCACGGGAAGGCCGACAGGGGCAGCTGCTCGCCTTCAATGGTATTTTTGGCTCATTAGGTGTTGCCGGGGCGGCCATGGTTGCCGGCACACTGATCGATCTCTCAGGTTGGCGTGCAGCTTTTATCATTCCAGGCTTGGTTTCATTGACCACGGGAATAGTGATGCTGGTTTGCCTGTGGGCTGGCAGACTCCAGCATGATGGCGTTGCTGCGGTTGAAAAACCGAAACACAGTCGCCGTGATCAACTGCGTGTTTTTGTCATCCTGTTGTTCAGCATGTTTGCGGCCGGCCTTATATACCAATCCATCCAAGGGGCGCTGCCCAAGGTATTGGAGATACGTCACGAAGGCATTGCTGGAGAGGGGGTTTCTGGTATTGGTGCACTGGTGGCAACGATCTATGCGCTCGCGGGTTTCGCACAACTCATCGGGGGCTATTTGGCCGATCGGTTTCCACTGAAGTGGGTCTACGTGGGCACTTACCTAGCTCAGGTGCCGCTGCTGTGGTTGGCAGCAGGACTGGCCGGTTTACCCTTTATGCTTGTAGCCGCAATGATGGTGATGGTCGGTGCGGGCGCATTGCCAGTAGAAAATATGTTGCTGGCACGCTATGCCCCCAGTCACCGACAGGGCTTAGCTTTTGGTATGAAATTTGTGCTGACCTTTGGTGCCGGCCCTGTAGCTGTACAGTTTTTGGCCCTGGTTGTAGCTCATACCGGGAATTTCTACTGGGTATTTTCGAGCCTGGCCGCGCTGGCTCTGGCGGCAACGCTGCTGGCGCTATGGTTGCCACGGAATGCCGGTGGGCTCAGTGCTAGGCTGGCAATAGCGAAATAAGCCCCGATATTCTCGGCTCGTATATGGGAAAATCCGAAGCGTTCTGAGCAACTAAGCTCCATCCTTCCCCTCTCTTTTTCTGGAGTATTAAATCGTGAAAGCAAAGGCAGCAATAAAGGCGGCAGAACTATTGGTCTCAGCGCGCCATGAACACTGGCTTGTGGATGAGCTCCCCAGGGATTGTCTCCCTGAGAGTATTGAGGATGCCTACGCAATTCAGGACGCCATGGTGCCGTTGGAAGGAGCTATTGCTGGTTGGAAGATAGGTGCCCCGGGAGCGGACGCGGAACCCATCTGTGCGCCTCTTTTTGCCCGCTATGTGCATAACGGCCCCACGAAACTGCCGGCGAATGATTTTTATCTTCTGGAGACCGAGGCCGAGGTAGCCTTTACCCTTGCTCGCGATCTGCCGCCAGAAGGCGCGCCATACGACCGTGAGGCCGTGCTATCGGCGGTAGCTGGCGCCCATCCTGCCATTGAGATTGCTGACTCGCGCTTTACCGAGGGTATGTCCGCCCACAAGCTCTCACAGCTGGCCGATACCAATAGTAATGGCACCTTTGTCTACGGTGCGGCTGTTGCGGACTGGCAGGGACTAGATATTCCACAGCTGCCGGTCAAGCTCAGCATTGGCGGCAAGGTAGTTGCAGAGCGAGTGGGGGGAAACAACGCCGGCGATCCCGTACGCCTGCTGGTCTGGGCCGCCAATCATTGTGCCGCCCGGGGATTGATGTTGAAAGCAGGCCAGGTGGTGACCACGGGTTCCTATGTAGGTATGAATCCGTCCCAGCCCGGAGACACGGCCATAGCATCTTTTGAGGGACTGGAATCTGCTAGCCTGGAATTTACAGTTTAGCCCCAGGGATGGGATGTATGTTGCCAGACCGTCGGGAACGGGCGGCGACGAAGCAATCACTCGCACTTTACTAATGAGGGCATGAGCACAAGGAGCCGCTAATGCATCGACTTGAGCAGAAAATCCGGGCCATCCCGGATTTTCCAAAACCCGGCATCATATTTCGGGATATCACCCCCCTAGTGGGCGACCCGCGGGTGCTCAAACTGGCCATTTACCACTTGCTGGCCCCTTTCATTGATGAGGACATTAGCGCGGTGGCAGGGATGGAGGCTCGCGGCTTTATCTTCGGTAGTCTGGCGGCCTGGGAGCTGGGCGTGCCCTTCGTACCACTACGCAAGCCGGGCAAGCTGCCTCACGACGTCCATAGCGTCTGCTACGACCTGGAATACGGCTCAGCAACGCTGGAGGCGCATGTGGATGCCATCGAAGATGGCGGGCAGGTTTTGTTAGTAGATGATCTGCTCGCTACTGGCGGTACCGCTAGGGCAAGTTGCGAACTGGTGGAACGCTTGGGCGCTTCGGTATTGGCTCTCGCCTTCGTTATCGAACTCGATGAGCTGGCTGGCAGGGGGCAATTGGCTGGTCATCGGGTGCATTCCCTGCTTCATTATTAGCCACCTTCTCCCTAGCGGAATCCCTAGGTGCTTGGCTAATCTCTTTTTGAGAAATCCCGCCCCATATCCGCCCCAGCGCGTTTCATAAAAATCCGGCTATTGTCGAAACAACCACCTTAATCCATTGATTTTGTTGGTGCCCGAGGCCGGAATCGAACCGGCACGACCTTACGGTCGGCAGATTTTAAGTCTGCTGCGTCTACCGGTTCCGCCACCCGGGCTTGGGGTACTGCGGTAATTCAGAGGGGTAATGATTGGAGGCTGAGGCCGGAATCGAACCGGCGTACACGGCTTTGCAGGCCGCTGCATGACCACTCTGCCACTCAGCCTGAAGAACACGTAAGCCCTGTAGGCTTCACGCGAAAAAAAGGCCGGTGGTCATACTGCCCCATACCGGCCGATCTTCAAATTTGGAGCGGGAAACGAGACTCGAACTCGCGACCCCAACCTTGGCAAGGTTGTGCTCTACCAACTGAGCTATTCCCGCACTTCAGGGGGCTGTATTCTAGCGGCGAACCCCAGCCTGTCAAGGGCCGATTTCATCTATTAGCGTTTATCGGGAGCCAGCAGAAAGGGGATGGCTGCATGCAAGTACACCACCATAGACCAAAGGGTAAGGAAAGCAGCGAGATACAGCAGGGTGACGCCTACTTCATAGGTGGGAAAGACACCCACGGCCTCATGATAGAGCAATAGCAGCAAGGCCAAAATTTGCATGGTGGTTTTCACCTTGCCAATGGTGGCAACAGCAACTTGAGTGCGTTGTCCCAACTCAGCCATCCATTCGCGCAGGGCCGAGATCGCTATCTCACGACAGATAATAATGATTGCTGGCAGTGCCATCCACCAGAAGGGGTGGGCTTGCACGAGCAGCACCAAGGCCACGGTGACCATCAGTTTATCGGCCACAGGGTCAAGGAAAGCGCCTAAAGCGGATGTTTGGTGTAGACGGCGGGCAAGATAGCCATCGAGTAGATCGGTCAGGGCGGCGATACCAAAGACCGCTGCAGTTGCCGCATTTGCCCAGCTATGGGGTAGATAGAACAAACCAACAAAGAGTGGAATGAGCGCGATGCGAATTAGGGTAAGGGTATTGGGGATATTCATTCGTTACCGTGAAAATACTCGTAAATACTGCCTGCCAATTGGGTGCTGATGCCATCCACCGCCGCGAGATCCTCAATGCCGGCAGCGGAGATACCTTGTAGGCCGCCAAAGGCACGGAGCAGGTTTTGGCGACGTTTGCTGCCAACGCCGGGGATATCTTCCAGTACCGAGCGCATACGCTTTTTGGCCCTCCGTGCGCGGTGCCCACTGATGGCAAAGCGATGTGCTTCGTCGCGGATTTGCTGTACCAGATGCAAGGCCCCAGATTCAGGCGGCAGTATAAGAGGGGCCTTGGCCCCCGGCAAGATAAGTGAATCCAGGCTGGCCTTTCGGCCTAGCCCTTTAGTAATACCTAACAAGGTCGCGTCATGCAGGCCCAGTTCCGCCATTACTGTCAGTGCCTGGCTAAGCTGCCCCCTACCCCCATCAACGATAATAATATCAGGTAAACGTGCCTCTTCTGACCGCTGTATCCGGCCGTAACGTCGTCTTAGAGCCTGATGCATGGCGGCATAGTCGTCACCGGGCGTAATGCCGTCGATATTAAACTTCCGGTAGTCCTCTTTACGCGCGCCGTCACTGCCAAAAACCACACAGGAAGCTACCGTTGCCTCGCCTTGAGTATGGCTAATATCAAAACATTCGAGGCGCTCGGGCATGGCCTCCAAGCCCAGGGCAATTTGCAATTTCTCCAGGCGTTGCTGAATGCTTTCCTTGCCAGCCAGATGCTGACGTAAGGCAAAGCGGGCATTCTCCTCGGCCATTTGTAACCAACGCGCCCTTTCGCCACGCAACCGATAAGCAATTCTCACCCGATGTTTACAACGCTTGCTGAGTATTTCGGCCAGCGCCTCAAGCCCAGGGAAATCACTGTTGACCAGAATTTCACGGGGGATTGGGCGACTAGCGAGGTAATACTGAGGCAGAAACGCTTGCAGCAAATCTGCCTCGCTGGCCTCAACGGCGCGACGTGGAAAATAGGCCTTGTTTCCAAGACGCTCGCCTCTGCGGATGAAGCAAACTTCTACCACCACGGCACCGTGTTCACGGTGGGCCGCTATCACATCAACCTCCCCGGCCCCGCGAATGCCACTGACATGCTGGCGGGCCTGGATCTGCTTAAGCCAGGCGATCTGATCCCGATAGCGTGCAGCCTGTTCAAAGTCGAGTGTGTTGGCCGCACTCTCCATACGTTCTACCAACTCCTTGCCCACCCGTTGGCTACGTCCCTCCAAAAACATATGGGTATGCCGAACATCCTCACGGTAAGCGGATGCACTGATTTCGCCAGTACACGGCCCACTGCAGCGCTTGATTTGGTGTTGTAGACAAGGACGTGAACGATTCTGGAAAAAGGAATCCTCGCACTGGCGAACATGAAATAGCTTTTGTAGCAGGCTGAGGCTTTCACGTACTGCAGCGGAGCTGGGAAAGGGACCAAAATAACGCCCTGCCTTGCGTCGCGCACCGCGATGAAAGCCCAATCCGGGATAGTCTTGTTCGATGGAGAGAAAGATGAAGGGAAAGCTTTTGTCATCACGAAACAGAATGTTGAAACGCGGGCGGTACTCCTTGATGAGGTTGCTTTCCAGTAGCAGGGCCTCGGTTTCCGTGTGGGTCACGGACACTTCCATGGCCCGTGTGGCCACCATCAAGGCCCGGGTTTTTGGAGCGAGCGTTTCACTTTTACGAAAGTAGCTGGAAACTCGCTTCTTGAGATTTTTTGCCTTGCCAACGTAGAGGATCTGCCCCGATTCATCCAGCATGCGATAGACCCCGGGCTTAGCCGTCAGGGTGCGTAGAAAGCGCTGGCCATCAAAGGGAGGTGTTGTGGGTTTTTCAGCGGGCATCGGGGCAACTATACCGCCCCGGAATATCCTCTAACAGCCTACAGTTCGACGAGCTGATGCAAGATGGCTAGGTGAGTTAGCTCCACATCATTCTTAACTTCGAGTTTTTCATAAACCCGGCTGCGATAGGTGCTGACCGTCTTGGGGCTAATACACAGGCGCTCCCCAATATCCTGGATGCGCATTCCTTTGGCGCAAAGAATCACGATATCCATCTCCCGAGGCGATAAGTCGGCAAAGGGTGAGGCACTCATGCCGTGGCGATTAAGCACCATTTGCTGTGCGGTTTCTGCACAGATATAGCGTTTTCCAGCATAGACCTCGCGCAGCGCCAGCAGCATTTCATCCCGGCTGCTGCCCTTAGTGAGATAGCCCTTCACCCCCATGTCGAGAAGTTTTCCTGGCATCGGCCCATCCACATGCATACTAAGGATGATAATTTTTGCATGGGGGTTGAGCTTAAGCAGTTTCCGGCTAGCCTCCAGGCCGCCGAAACCCGGCATGTTGATGTCCATCAGCATGATGTCAAAGTCGAGGCTTCGGCTCAGATTGATCGCCTCTTCTCCACTTGCCGCCTCAGCGATAATTTCCATATCGTCGGCGTCTTCCAGCAAACGCCGGACACCCGCGCGTACTAGAGCATGATCATCGACTAGGAATATACGCGGCATATTTCATTTCCAGCGAGTGGCCCTCTATCTATGCTCTCATCCAGCCTACGGGAGATGCGGGGAAGTGTATGCCAGAGTTCAGTCGAGGGCACGAGAATTAGGCATGCCAAAACTGTTGGGAGATAGAACTAAAGGATGGGCTACAAAGTAAAAATCCATGTGCACCAAGACCTACCCTGGTTTCCATGTGCACTGAGCAAATTCTATGCGTCGGGACACCATTCGCGTCATGGAACAATTAGAGGAACGGCGTAGGCCAAACACCTATCTTATGTAGGCTGATGACGATATTTTGGATGGCCTGCATTCGGTGACACTTGCGCTCATTATTGGAATGGCTAACATGCGCGCTTTACTAGCACCCCCTATATTGGAGAGAGATCCATGTTTAACGTATCCGTTTGGAAAACCCCTGTCATTGCCCTGTGTGCTTTGTTCATGCTCGCCGCGGCACCGCTACAGGCAAGTGGTGGAAGTGCTCCACGCGTACAGATAAACACCTCCTTGGGGGACATGGTTCTAGAGCTCAATCAAACACAGGCCCCTATTACGGTCGCCAACTTCCTTCGTTACGTGGATGAGGGTTTCTATAACGGCACCATTTTTCATAGGGTAATCGGAAACTTCATGATTCAGGGTGGTGGTTTCGACCAGGGCTATCAACGCAAAAGCACTCACGCTGAGATTCGTAACGAAGCCAATAATGGCCTCAAAAACTTGCGCGGAAGTATCGCCATGGCCCGCACTGGAAATCCCCATTCCGCCACGGCCCAGTTTTTTATCAATGTCGTGGACAACAGTTTTCTCGACCACACCGCCCCCACCGCTCGAGGTTGGGGTTATACCGTCTTTGGACGCGTGGTAGAGGGGTTGGAGGTAATGGATCGGATTCGCAAGGTCCCGACTGGTTCAGGCGGGCCGTTTGGAAAGGATGTGCCGCAAACTGCAGTGGAAATCAAGTCGGTGGAACGAGTGGTTGAGGGGGCTAAATAAGCGGAGGGATTGATGGCGCACTTCCCTGTGCGCTACCCCTGCGGGGGGCTAGGGCGTCCAAATTCGCTCCTGGCGAAGTTGTCGAACCCGGTGGGGGTTCTCAGCCCTCCCTGCTGATAGAAAAAATAATTGGCGGAGAGGGAGGGATTCGAACCCCCGGAACCGTTAGGTTCAATAGTTTTCAAGACTACCGCCTTAAACCGCTCGGCCACCTCTCCAGGGGGGCGAAGGATAGCGTATTGGGGTGGGGATAAGAAAGTCGTATGCGGCTTGAAACTTGGAGGGTTTAGCCCCATCTAAGGTGTTGACGAGGCGAGTGTCATGGGTAAGATGGCCTCGTAGAATACGATGATTTTTTACAGGAGAATCCCGCATGTTTCCCAATAGTGCTGCTATTGCTCGCCCTGCCGCGAGTTTGGCTACCAGCAAACTGATTCGTAACACCTATACCCTGCTATCCATGACGCTATTATTTAGCGCCCTGACTGCAGGCATCTCCATGGCAGCGGGTTTTCCGCCCATGCATCCCTTCATTGTTCTAGGGGGATATTTCGGTTTGCTGTTCCTGACCACGCGCCTTCGTAACAGCGCTATGGGCCTGGTCTGCGTGTTTGCCCTCACCGGCTTCATGGGCCTGACCCTCGGTCCCATCCTCAGCTTTTATGTACAGGCCTTTGGTAACGGCAGCCAGTTGGTGATGATGGCCATGGGCGGCACCGGCATCATATTTTTGGGGCTATCCGGCTATGCGCTGAGCTCGCAGAAGGATTTCAGCTTCATGGGTGGCTTCCTCATGGTGGGCATCCTGGTAGCCTTTCTAGCAGGGATTGGGGCTATGGTTTTTAGTGTGCCTGCCCTTTCGTTGGCGGTATCAGCGATCTTTATCCTTCTGATGTCTGGGCTGATTCTCTATCAGACCAGTGCGATGATTCACGGTGGCGAAACCAACTACATCATGGCAACCGTTAGCCTGTATGTGATTATCTTCAACCTGTTCACCTCCTTGCTTCATCTGCTAGGAGTCTTTGCTGGCGAGGATTAATCACCTCTCGCCACATAAAAAACCCGGCCTAAGAGCCGGGTTTTTTATGTCTGCAGTTTTTGGCGTCGTTTTCTGGTCACCATCCCTGATGGCTAATCGTTGGTTTGGCCCAGTTCCATACCGTCTTCGAGTTGCAGGATAAGGCCGTCACGTAGATCGTAATACCAGCCGTGCAGACTTAATTGTCCTGCCTTAACAGCCGCACGAATCCACGGGAAACTCATCAGGTTACGCAAAGAAATGCGCACGGCGGCCTGTTCACAGGCGTGACACTGTTCCTCTATGCCATGAATATCGCTGCGGGCCAGCACTTCTTTCTTTGCCGTAGCGGCGATATCCATCCAGCGCGCAATAAAGCTGTCGGATTCCGTATCTGGATCTTGCTCCATCAGCGTCCGGATACCACCACAGTTGGCGTGGCCCAGTACCACCAAGTGCTCTACTTTTAGATCGGCGATAGCAAATTCCAGTGCCGCGCTGGTGCCATGGTGGAGGCCATCTGGTTCCCATGGCGGCACCAGGTTGGCGACGTTGCGGATCACGAAGATATCTCCCGGCGTGGCATCGAACAGAATCCCTGGATCCACGCGTGAATCACAGCAGCTGATCAGGGCAACCTTGGGATACTGCCCCTCAGCCAAAGTACCTAAATAGCTCTGTTTCTCACGGAAATAACCGCTGCGAAAACGTTGATATCCCTCTAGCAGTCGCGCGGTCATAGCTCGACCTAGTCTGCTGCGGCTTCGATCTCGATCAATGCCTCATCCGGGTTGACGGTATCGCCCTTGCTAACAAAGACGCCGATCACCGTGCCCGCCAGAGGTGCCTGAACCTCGGTTTCCATCTTCATTGCCTCGGTGATGACCACCGCTTGCCCCGCTTTGACCGTATCGCCTTCCTTTACCAACACCTCAATGATGTTGCCCGGCATGGCGGTGGTTACGTGGCCTTCATGACTTGCCTTGGGGCGCTTGCCGGCAATAGCCGATTTGACCCCACCCTGGGCCCCACCAGTAAGTACCAGCTCATCCAGGGTTTCCACTACCGCCTCTTCGGGAACGCCGTCAACGCTGAGATAGAAGTGGCGCTGTGATTCCTGCTTGTGGCCCGCACCGGTCACCTTGATGTGGTAGGTCTCACCATGCACATCAATGTTGAACTCGGTGGGCGCAGTATCTGACGATGGCGCGCCACTGTTCGGGGCTTCGAGCACCTCCGGCTGTAGTGTTCCGGCTGCACGCTCCTCAAGAAACTGGCGTCCGACATCGGGGAACATGGCATAGCTCAGCACGTCTTCCGCGCTGTTGGCCAGATCACCGATCTCCGCGGTCAACTTATCCATTTCCGGAGCCAATTCATCTGCTGGCCGGCATTCAATCACGGGTTCCTTGCCTACGGCCTGCTGCTGGACCGATGCATTAACGGCTGCCGGAGCCTTCCCGTAGCCACCCTGCAGATAGCGTTTCACCTCATTGGTAATGGTCTGATAGCGTGTTCCGGTCAGCACATTGAGCACGGCCTGGGTACCCACGATCTGAGAGGTGGGCGTAACCAGTGGTGGGTATCCCAGGTCCTCCCGCACCTTGGGTATTTCATTCAGTACATCCGTCATCCGGGACAAAGCATCTTGATCCCGCAACTGGTTGGCGAGATTAGAGATCATGCCGCCCGGGACCTGATTGATCTGCACCCGGGTATCGACGCCGGTGAATTCGCTTTCAAACTGGTGGTATTTTTTGCGAACATCGTAGAAATAGAAGCCAATCTCCTGAATGGCTTCCAGGTCGAGCCCAGTGTCGTTATCGGTTCCCCGCAGCGCCGCCACCATGCTTTCGGTGGGGGGATGGCTAGTGCCACCCGCTAAGGAAGAAATAGCAGTGTCTATATGCAGACAGCCATTTTCTATCGCCTTCAGGTGGCACATCTCGGCCAGACCAGCGGTGGCATGACAATGCAGATGGAGCGGAATGTCCACCGTGTCTTTTAGCGCCTTAACCAGTTCGGCGGTGGCCGACGGGGTCAGCAATCCCGCCATATCCTTGATGGCAATACTGTCGCAATCCATAGCCTCCAATTCTTTCGCCATGGCCACAAAGCCCTTGAGGTCGTGCACTGGGCTAACCGTGTAGCAAATCGTACCCTGAGCGTGCTTGCCCGCCGCCTTAGTGGCCTCGATGGAAACCCGCAAATTGCGCAAATCGTTCAGTGCGTCAAAGATGCGAAATACCGTCATGCCGTTTTCCGCCGCCCGTTGCACGAAGGCGCGCACCACATCGTCGGAGTAGTGGCGATAGCCAAGCAGGTTCTGTCCCCGCAGCAACATTTGCAATGGTGTGTTGGGCAGGGCCTCGTGCAGCTGGCGCAGACGCTCCCAGGGATCTTCCTTCAAAAAACGCAGGCAGGTGTCATAAGTGGCACCGCCCCATGCTTCCAGCGACCAGTAGCCGATGGCATCGAGCTTGCTGCAGATAGGCAGCATATCTTCAGTGCGCATGCGAGTGGCGATCAGGGACTGATGAGCATCACGAAGGATGGTATCGGTGATGTAGACCTTGGACATAATAGAGCCTTAAATAGGTTTTGTTAGTTTACAGCCCGGCGTGGGCGGCGATGGCTGCGGCCAGAACGGTTGCTATCTCTTCTTTGCGACGCTTGACTGAGTAGTCCGCCAACTCGTTATGGGTCTCGACAAAACTGGTATTGAAATCCTGCTCACGGAAGGGCTTGGATTTAAGGATTTCCTTATAGTACGGAATGGTGGTTTTGATACCACAAACCTCCATATCGTTGAGCGCACGGCGGGAGCGATGAATCAATTCCTCCCAGTCCAGCGCCCAAACGATGAGTTTGGCGATCATCGAGTCATAGTGCGGTGGAATGGTGTAGCCGGTATAAATGGCCGTATCAGAGCGCACCCCGGGCCCACCCGGCGCGTAGTAGCGGGTGATTCGGCCAAAGCTAGGCAGAAAATCGTTGCGTGGGTCCTCGGCATTGATACGGAACTGAAAGGCATAACCACGCCGTTGGATATCCTCTTGCTGATAACGCAGCTTCTTGCCCGCAGCGATGCGAATCTGCTCGCGCACGATATCCACGCCGGTAATTTGCTCCGAGATGGTGTGTTCCACCTGCACCCGGGTGTTCATTTCCATGAAATAGGTACGGCCGCTCTCGGTGAGCAGGAACTCCACCGTGCCGGCATTGGTATAGCCCACGGCAGCGGACGCCTTCACCGCATAATTGCAGATGAGTTGACGCTGGGTTTCATTGAGCTGCGGCGAAGGTGCAATTTCAATGAGTTTCTGATTGCGCCGCTGAATGGAACAATCCCGCTCAAACAGGTGGATCACATGGCCATGGGAATCCGCCAGAATCTGTACCTCAATGTGCTTGGGATTGACGATGCATTTTTCCAGAAAAACATCGGCACTACCAAAGGCCTTGGTGGCCTCGGAGATCACCCGAGGGTAGTTGCTCCGGAGTTCCTCAGCATCATCACAACGGCGAATGCCGCGCCCGCCACCACCAGAGGTGGCTTTCAGCATGATGGGATAACCAATGGATTGGGCGATTTCCAGCGCTTCATCCACATCTCTGAGGTTGCCTTCGCTGCCCGGGGTAACCGGAATACCCGCCGCAATCATGGCGTGTCGGGCCTCGGTTTTATTTCCCATACGCTGAATGACTGCAGCGCTCGGGCCGATAAAGGCAATCCCGCGCTGCTCACAAGCTTCCGCCAAACCGGCGTTTTCGGACAGAAAACCATAGCCCGGATGTAGCGCATCACAGCCCGTCTCCACCGCCAGATTAACGATGCGATGAACATTCAGATAACCCGCCAGCGGCTCCGGCCCTAGGCAATAGCTCTCATCCGCCTTTTTCACGTGTAGGGAGTGGCGATCGGCCTCTGAATAAATTGCGGCTGAACGGATACGCATTTCGGCGCATGCGCGGATGATGCGAACCGCGATCTCGCCGCGATTGGCAATCATGATCTTGCGAAACATAGAGTCTCCAGTCCCGGCGAAGCTGGGCGCATAATCTGCAGCGCATCCAAGCGGCCTGACGTTTTGGTAAAGGTTTTATATAACAGATGCTTAACAGACAGGGTTAGATAAAGCCCAATCTTTATTCCCAGCCATTTTAGCGGTATTAAACGAGCAAATACAGCCAGAGCTTGGATCGTTAAAAACTAATCTTCGCCGATGCCAATCTGGCTTTTGCCACCCATATAGCGGAGCAACACCTCTGGAATTCGGATACTGCCATCGGCCTGCTGATAATTTTCCATTACCGCGATGAGGGTGCGCCCCACCGCTAGGCCTGAGCCATTGAGAGTGTGGACCAGTTCCGGCTTGCTAGTCTCAGGATTACGCCAGCGGGCACTCATACGGCGCGCCTGGAAGTCCTCGAAGTTGCTACAGGATGAGATCTCCCGGTAACTGCCCTGCCCCGGTAACCAAACCTCGATATCGTAGGTTTTAGCCGCTGAAAAGCCGAGATCGCCACCACACAGGATGACCGTTCGATAAGGCAATTCAAGCTGGCGCAATACCTCTTCTGCATGCCCGGTCAGCGCTTCAAGCGCCTCATAGGATTCCTCTGGTCGCACCACCTGAACCAGTTCTACCTTCTCGAATTGATGCTGCCGGAACATGCCGCGGGTGTCTTTGCCATAGGAGCCAGCTTCACTGCGGAAACACGGAGTGTGGCAGCAAAAGCGTTGCGGTAATTCCTCCGCCGAGAGAATGCGGTCCCTAAAGATGTTGGTGACGGGCACCTCGGCGGTGGGTATCAAATAGAGATCCTGCTCAGCGATGTGGAACAGATCTTCAGCGAATTTTGGCAACTGTCCGGTACCGCGCAAGCTGGCAGGATTCACCAGATAAGGGACATAGGTCTCGCTGTAGCCATGTTTATCGCCATGCAGATCCAGCATGAACTGGATAAGCGCACGGTGTAGGCGCGCGATATCGCCATGCAGGGTGACAAAGCGTTTCCCGGCAATCTTGGCCGCGGTATCAAAGGCCATGGCGCTAAGAGATTCACCCAAATCCACGTGATCCCGTGGGGTGAATTCAAATTCGGGTGGCTCACCCCAGCGACGAACTTCCTTATTGGCTGTCTCATCCATGCCCTCTGGCACGCTGGCATCAGGGATGTTGGGAATTCCCAAGAGGATATCGTTGAGCGCTTGTTGAATGCTGGCGAGCTCCGACTCCGCTTCACCGAGTTGCGCCCCCAAGGCTCCGACTTCCGCTAGCAAAGGGGCTATATCCTCACCTTGGGCCTTGGCTTGGCCAATGGATTTGGAACGGCTATTACGCTGCTGTTGCAGCTCCTGAGCGGCTACCTGTGCCTTTTTACGGCGTACTTCCAGCTCCTGGAGCTGAGCCACATCGAGCTTAAAACCACGTTTGAGTAATAGTGCCGCAGTCTCATCCAAAGTTTTACGTATCTTGCTGGGATCGAGCATTTCTTCCCCTAAAAATTAATGGTTTCCCCGGCTGCGATCCAGGTCGCGCAGAGTCTTGAGTTTTTCACCGATACGGATTTCCAGCCCGCGGTTCACCGGCTGGTAATAGCGCTTTCTCCCTATCCCTTCGGGAAAGTAATCCTCTCCCGCCGCATAGGCCTCGGGCTCATCGTGAGCATGACGATAATCGGCCCCATGACCCAGATTGCGCATCAGTTTAGTGGGTGCATTGCGCAGGTGCTTGGGGACTTCCAGCGAACCCAGCCGGCGCGCATCTTGGCGAGCGGCCTTGAAGGCACGATAAACCGCGTCGCTCTTGGCCGCACAGGCGAGATATACCGCGGCCTGAGCCAGTGCCAGATCACCCTCCGGGCTCCCCAGACGATCAAAGGCCTGGCCGGCCTGTGTCGCTATCTGTAAGGCTCGCGGATCGGCATTACCTATGTCCTCCGAGGCCATGCGTATCAGGCGACGGGCGAGATAAGGCGGGTGACAGCCGCCCTCTAACATACGCGAAAGCCAATACAGGGCGGCATCAGGATTAGAGCCACGTACTGATTTATGCAACGCGGAAATCTCGTCGTAAAAGGCGTCGCCTCCCTTATCGAAGCGCAGGCCGATTCCACCGGCCAGCACTTCTTCCAACAGCTCTGCATCAATCTCTGCTTGGCTGCCATCATCACCGACTAGTGCTGCAGCGATCTCCAACAAGTTCAAAGCGCGGCGGGCATCGCCATCCGCGGCTTCAGCTAGACGTTGCCGCAGTGTATCTGCCATGACGATTTTGCCCCCAAGCCCACGCTCGGGTTCCAACAGGGCACGGTCAATAATCTGTTGGATATCGCTAGCATCTAGGGCCTTGAGGACGTAAACACGGGTGCGTGAGAGCAAGGCATTGTTGATTTCGAATGAGGGGTTTTCGGTGGTGGCACCAATGAAGGTAATGGTGCCGTCTTCCACATAGGGCAAAAAGGCGTCCTGCTGAGCCTTGTTAAAGCGATGCGCCTCGTCCACAAAGAATATCGTTTGGCCGCCCTGTTCTGACCGAAATTGTTTAGCCTGCTCTACTGCAGAACGAATATCACGAACACCGGCTAACACCGCGGAAATACTGATAAATTGCGCCCCGGCCTGGGAGGCAATGATACGTGCCAGAGTGGTCTTCCCGGTGCCCGGCGGACCCCAGAATAACATCGAGTGGATCTGGCCTGAGTTCACCGCTTGGCGCAGCGGTTTACCCTCCCCGAGCAGATGGCGCTGACCACAGAATTCCTCCAGGTTTCTTGGGCGAAGGCTGTCTGCCAGCGGTCGGCGAGGTTCCTCGCTCATTGCAAAATGCCATCGCCGATGACATCTACTCCCGCTGGCGCTACAAAACGAAAGCGCTCGGGCTTTAGTTCAGGGTTAGTGCGTATATCGCTGAAGCGAAAGGTAGTGATTTGGCCAAATCCATCGATGAATTCCATCCCTAGAAGCCGGCTGTCTTTGAAGCCAAGCCGCACCGTGGATACATTTTCCTGTTTATCGCGGGGCTGAAGCTCTACCCATTCCACCCCCTCACGCGCATCCAATTCTTTGACCTCAAATGCCTTTTCCACTGACTCATCGGTGGACAGTAGCATCGCAGGAGAACTACCCAGCACCTCGCTCAAGGGTTTAACCGTTACTTGCGCCAGCTCCACGTCATACAGCCACACCCGCTCGCCATCGGCGATGATCTGCTGTCCCTCGGGACCGCTGTAATCCCAGCGAAAACGCCCTGGGCGCTGTAGGTAGAAAACGCCATCAGAACGATCCCGTACGGTACGGCTTTCGTCGATAAGGGTTTGCTGGAAGTGGGTCTGTAGCGAATGTGTCTGTGCCAGAAATTCCTTTAGTTGTGCCGTGCCACTGGCATGGACAGTAACGGAAAGCAGCATGGCCGCTAGGGCCAAGCCCAGACGGCAGTTGTTAACAAGAACTGAAAACATCAGGACTCCGGGGGTGGGGGCACCAACACTTCACGGTTGCCGTTGCTTTGTGGCGCACTGACGATACCGACCCGCTCCATCTGTTCAATCATGCGGGCGGCACGGTTGTAGCCCACCTTCAGGCGTCGTTGTACCCCTGAAATAGAAGCCCGGCGGGTCTCGGTAACAATACGGACCCCTTGGTCGTAAAGCGGATCGCTCTCGGCATCTTCGCTATCAGCACCACCCTCTCCTTCCTCTGGCAGTGAGGCATGTTTCCCCTCAATCACCTCATCCACATAATCCGGCTCTTCCCGTCCGCGCAGATTATCCACCACGCGGTGGACCTCCTGATCGGACACGAAGGCACCGTGAATCCGGGTCGGGGTACTAGTTCCTGGAGGCAAATAGAGCATATCGCCATGGCCTAGCAGTTGCTCGGCACCACCCTGGTCCAGAATGGTGCGCGAATCGATACGTGAGGAGACCTGGAAGGCGATACGGGTGGGAATATTGGCCTTGATGAGACCGGTAATGACATCTACCGAGGGGCGCTGGGTGGCGAGAATCAGGTGAATACCGGCGGCCCGAGCTTTCTGGGCCAGGCGGGCGATAAGTTCCTCCACCTTCTTGCCCGTGGTCATCATCAGATCAGCCAACTCATCGATAACGACGACAATGTGAGGCAAGGAATTGAGCAACGGAGCCTCCCCCCCTTCCTCTATCAACTTAATATCACACAATGGGTCAGTGATAGGCTGCCCTTTACTTTCGGCATCTTTGAGTTTGCGGTTATAACCCGCGAGATTTCGCACCCCTAGTGCCGCCATCAGCTGATAGCGCCGCTCCATCTCTGCCACACACCAACGTAGGGCATTGGCGGCATTTTTCATTTGAGTAATCACCGGTGCCAACAGGTGCGGAATGTCCTGGTAAACGGATAACTCCAGCATCTTGGGGTCCACCAGGATCAGACGGACATTCTGAGCCGTCGCCTTATACAGCAGGCTAAGTACCATGGCATTGATGGCAACGGATTTTCCCGATCCGGTGGTACCTGCCACCAGCAAATGAGGCATGCGCCCCAGGTCAACTACCACTGGATAACCAGAGATATCTTTACCCAGGGCTATAGTCAGCGGCGATAGGCTTTCATCAAATTCGTTGGATTTGAGGATTTCGCCAAGGCTAACCAATTCCCGCTCCTCATTGGGAATTTCCAACCCCACCACGGACTTGCCGGGAATGACGTCAACGATACGTACACTGGTGGTGGACAAGGAACGGGCGAGATCCTTGGCTAGATTGCTGATACGGCTGACCTTCACTCCCGGCGCAAGATTGAGCTCAAAACGAGTAATGACCGGGCCGGGATGTACCGCAACCACCTCCACCTCAATGCCAAAGTCTCGCAACTTCAGTTCCACTTGACGAGACAGGGCCTCAAGGGCGCTCTTGGACATGCCCTTGACCGATTTCTGTGGGGCGTCAAGCATCGAAAGTGGCGGTAAAGAACTGGCGGCTGGCGGTTCAAATAGCGGGACTTGCTGCTCCTTGGCCACCCGCAAGCTGGGTTCCACAGTGGGCATGCTGGGCTCAATACGAGGCTTTTTCCGCCGCCGGCTACGCACTTTCTCGGCCACCACACTTTGCTGGCGCTGCCGACGTTTTTGCCACGCCTCGTGGTATTCATGGCAGTGTTTCAGAAACAGCAGACTCCGACTCAACAAACGCAGGGTAATGCCGCCCACGCCATCCATGAGCGCCAGCCAGGACAAGCCGGTGAACAGCGTAATGCCGGAAAGGAACAGCGCCAGCAAAAAAAGCGTGCCACCCAGCATGCTAAAAACCTGGATGAGGCCATGACCTACGGTATTGCCAAGGACGCCGCCAGTAGCGTGCGGTAGTGGTCCGCGGGCGACAAAATGTAGTGAGGCTAGGCCGGCACCCGCACCCAGGGTGAGCGCGAAACCACCGGCTCGACTAAGCAGATGGGCGCGACTCAAATCCGTGATAGAGCCCGTTTGCTGCCGGAAAAAGAGCCAGCCGCTATAGCCAATCATTAACGGAAACAAATAGGAGAGATAGCCGCAAAGATAAAGCAGAACATCGGCAATCCAGGCACCCACTACGCCACCTAGATTGGCAATGCCTCGAGCCTCACCGCTAAAGGACCAGCCGGGATCTGAGGAGTGATAGCTGCCAAGCGCCAACAATAGATAGAGCGCAAGGGCGGAGCATAATATAAGCCCGCCTTCACGGAGTCCCTTGCCCATGGCGCTCTCCATCAGAACGGCTTTAGATTTTTTTGGATAGGCTTGGCCCATAAGCTGATGTGTATTATAGGAATATTAGCTAACGTGCCAGATTATAAGGAATTAACCCGGATGTGTCTCCCACCTTCCCGGTGCGACAAAAGGTGCTTGCTACGTGATTTTCCAAGCAAAGATGCTTCGCTTAGCAATCACCCGTGCCCAATCCATCGCAATTGAGGGATAATATCACACTCCGTTTAGACGCCTTCGTGCGTGGGACAGACTTTAGAAGAGGATGAGATGTAATGGAAAACGTGAAGCACTGTCGCTTATTGATTCTGGGTTCCGGGCCAGCCGGCTATACCGCCGCGGTGTATGCCGCGCGCGCCAACCTGAATCCGGTGTTGATTACCGGCATCCAGCAGGGTGGCCAAATGACCACCACCACGGATGTGGATAATTGGCCGGGGGATGCCGAGGGCGTGCAAGGACCGGAGTTGATGGTACGCATGCAAAAACACGCCGAGCGCTTTAACACGGACATTATCTTCGACCACATCCATACCGCAGAGCTTGGCCAACATCCCTTTCGCCTGATTGGTGACTCTGGCACCTACACCTGTGATGCACTGATTATCTCCACCGGTGCCTCAGCTCGTTATCTGGGGTTGGATTCGGAAGAGGCCTATAAGGGTCGCGGGGTTTCCGCCTGTGCCACCTGTGATGGTTTTTTCTATCGCAGTCAGCAGGTTGCGGTGATTGGCGGAGGCAATACGGCGGTAGAAGAGGCCCTGTATCTGTCTAACATCGCTGAACACGTCACCCTGGTGCATCGCCGGGATGAGCTGCGGGCCGAGAAAATGCTGGCCGATCAGATCATCGAAAAATCAAACAGCGGTAACGTCACCATCGAATGGAGCCAAGAGCTGGATGAGGTGCTGGGGGACGACTCTGGGGTCACGGGGATGCGGTTACGCGTGGCCAAGGGTACTGAAACCAAGGATATCGAACTCCAGGGGGTCTTTATTGCCGTGGGCCATCATCCCAATACCGAGTTGTTCGAGGGCCAACTGGATATGGATAAGGGCTATCTGAAGGTCCATCACGGCCTGCCGGGCGGAGGTGGTGCAACGGCCACCAGCATTCAGGGGGTATTTGCCGCCGGGGATGTGGCCGATCCTGTTTACCGCCAGGCGGTTACCTCAGCCGGTACCGGCTGTATGGCAGCGCTGGATGCGGAGAAATATCTGGATAATCAGGAGAAATAGGGGACTACGAGCCGGAGTCATGGACGCACTTCGGCATGTCGTGGTTGGAAATATCGAAGAAATTGCGGCCGGTGACTGGAATCGTCTGTGTCCCGCGACCTACCCCTTTGCCCGCCATGAGTTTCTGCTAGCGCTGGAACGCCATAGTTGCGTAGGAGACGAAGCGGGTTGGCGACCGCGACATCTGCTTGCTTATACTGGCGACAAGCTGGTGGGGGCCGCCCCCATGTACCTAAAGAGCAACTCCTACGGTGAGTTTGTCTTCGATTGGAGTTGGGCAGAGGCCTATTACAGTCACGGGCTCAACTATTATCCCAAGCTGGTGGTGGCAATTCCCTACACCCCCGCCACCGGCCCGCGTTTATTGCATGATCCCGAGGAAATCCGGCTACAAGACGTGGCCCCGGCGCTGACTCGTGCCGCCCTTGCCGAGGCCTCAGATCCCGTTATTTCCTCTTTGCACTGGTTATTTACGGACCCGCGGGACACCGTTTTTCTCGAGGAGCAAGGATTGCTGCACCGCACTGGCTACCAATTTCAGTGGTGCAATCAGGGCTATCAAACTTTTGATGATTTTCTCGCCCGGTTTTCCTCAAAGCGGCGCAAGCAAATCCGCAGGGAACGCCACTCCGTCGAACGCTCGGGCATTAGTTTTGAGATCTATCGTGGCAAGGAGATTGACGACAACCTGTGGAATATATTTCATCAATTTTATCGCTCCACCTTCGAGCGCAAGTCGGGGATCGCCAGCCTGACCCCGGGCTTTTTTAAGGAAATCGGCTGCACCTTGGCCGACTCGGTGTTACTGGTACTGGCACGCGATAACCAGGGTTACGTCGCTGGCTGCCTTAATTTCATCGGCGGCAAAACCCTCTATGGCCGCCACTGGGGCTGCCGTGAAAAGGTGCCTAATTTGCACTTTGAACTGTGCTACTACCAAACCATCGATTACTGTATCCGCAATGGTTTATTGCGCTTTGATGCCGGAGCCCAGGGCGAACACAAGCTCAATCGCGGCTTTCTACCCTACCCCACCTACTCAGCCCACTGGATTGCCCGACCAGATTTTCGCGCAGCGGTGAAGGAGTTTCTCGGCCACGAGCAGTTGGTGGTGAAACAACATATCGCCATGCTAATGACGCACTCGCCCTATAGGGATACTGAGTCAGTCCAGCATGCGGGTTATGCGCATCATGCCTGAGACCCCCATGCCCCGCTTAATCGCCCCGTATGCGCCGACAGAGAGCTTTCCATCGGTGGCACAGGCATTGGAAGATCCGGACGGTTTATTGGCGGTGGGCGGTGATCTGAGCCCACAGCGCCTTATCCACGCCTATCGACAAGGCATATTTCCCTGGTTTGGTGAGGAACAACCGATCCTCTGGTGGTCACCCAATCCACGCACGGTGATTTTCCCAGAGAAATTTCATCGCTCCCGCAGCCTGCGGCGCACCCTGCGCCGAGGGCATTTCAAGATAACTCAAAATGCAGATTTTAGAGCGGTGATCCGCGGCTGTGCCGTCGCACGTGGTGTGGAAAATGACACATGGATTACCACAGAGATGATGACAGCTTATGAAAAGCTGCATCAACTGGGCTACGCCCATTCCTTTGAATGTTGGGCCGGAAACGAATTAGCAGGCGGGCTCTATGGGGTTATTCTCGGGCAAGTGCTGTTCGGTGAATCTATGTTTAGCCGCAAGACCGATGCCTCAAAGGTCGTATTGGCACATCTGTGTGAACAGGATTTTCAGCTGATTGATTGCCAGGTCTCCAATCCTCATCTACAACGCCTGGGCGCCGTACAGATTCCGCGTAGTCGCTTTATCGCCCTGCTTCAACAATGGGTGGGTCCAGCGGGTGATTTGGCCGATGGGGAACAGCATGTCATCTGAATTCCCTCTATACCTTTCTCCCGAACGTCCCTGCGACTATTTGTCTGGGCACTGTGAACGGGTGTTATTTGCCGATAGTGAGGCAGCGCGACACCCGGATCTCTATGCGATGCTACTGGCCCGTGGCTTTCGTCGCACTGGCAAGCACCTCTATCGCCCCCGATGCCCTGCGTGCGAGGCCTGTGTTGCGGTGCGTCTGCCCGTCGCAAATTTCAGTCCAAATCGAAGCCAGCGCCGAACCTGGAAAAGAAATCAGGATCTGGTGGTTCGGGTCCGGGATTCCGCCTACAACGCCGAACACTTCGCGCTATATCAGCGCTATTTGGCCAGCCGTCATGCAGATGGCGGTATGGATGGGGGCACCGCCACCGATTACCAAGCGTTTCTGCTTGTCCCCGGGGTAGCCGGACTATGCTATGAGTTTTGGTTAGGCCAGCGCCTGATGGCGGTGGCCGTGGTCGATGTGTTGGCCAATAGCCTGTCTGCCGTATATACCTACTATGAGCCAGAGGCAGCCGCCCGCGGGCTCGGTGTCTACGCCATACTCTGGGAGATCGAAGCCGCCCGAAAAAAAGGATTCTCCTGGCTCTATTTGGGCTATTGGATTGGAGACTGCCAGAAGATGCGCTACAAGGCGGAATTTCTACCTCAACAGCGTTATATAGACGGGGGCTGGCAGCCCTTTGACCGCTTTGCCAAAGGGGCAAGCATTAGGCACAATAGCGCCCCTTCCGAATCACCCTGAAAGAGCGCTATAACTTGCCTAAAGAAGATCATATCGAGATGGAGGGCGTCGTTATCGACACCCTACCCAACACCATGTTTCGCGTGGAACTGGAAAATGGTCATGTCGTGACCGCACACATCTCGGGCAAAATGCGCAAGCACTATATCCGCATCCTCACCGGCGATGCGGTCACCGTCCAACTGACCCCCTATGATCTCAGCAAGGGGCGCATCACCTACCGTAGTCGCTGAAAAACCTTCATGCGGCACCATACGGCTGAACCTTTTTCATTAAATCGCTAATCAGCAGTACGTATACTGAACACCCGGTGTGCCTCCGGGTGTATCTCGATAAGCGTCAGCTTGGCATCCTTGTAGCCATCACCAATATAGGCGGCGCCGGTGTCGATGAAATAGACGTTGTCAAAGGCTACTGCCTGGCGCACCGGTGAGTGTCCACAGTACACCCGGGCAACACCACCCTGCACCGTCCCCTTGGATTTCCCCTGGACCCGATCGCGTGACCACATGGCGTAGTAAGTGGCATCCTGATTGCCTGCACGCAGTAAATCCATATAGCGATCCCAGGGGATCATGGGTGGCACATCCGCATGCACCAGCCCGACTAGCCCACTGCCGGTCACAATTTCCATCGCCAGAGGGAGTTGCCTGAAGCGCTCACGAAAGCTGATTTGTTCTGCGTCACTGAGCCGCAGCCACCAACCACCGCCATTGTAGGTGACCCACAGATCCGCCTGTTCCGGTATCTCCGAATCAATAACAAATTGCTCGTGATTGCCACAGCAGGCAAAAAACCACGGGAAGTCCAACCATTCCAGCGCCATGGCTGAGTGTGGTCCACGATCCACCAGGTCGCCCACAGAAAACAGCCTATCGCGTCCCTCGGCAAAGCCGGCCTTATCCAATAGACGCTCAAGATGAGGAAACATGCCGTGGATATCGCCCACCACGAAGTCACGCCCATACTCATTACGCTCAAAGCTGCGTACATTTCCCTTGGAACCCACATGCGGTGCACTCTGCCCCGGGAGTAGTTCGCTTAGCTTCATATCCATCGTTTTTTATGTACCTTACAGGCCACGGGCCATGTGCTGGGTTGTTCAGTGTATCCCGGATGTTTAAGGAGTAGGCAGGCTATAATTTCGCGCCTTAGGAGTCTGTCGGATATAGACGTCCGTAGCGAGGGGAAGCCATTTTGAGACAGATTTTTCGGTCGTTTGAGGATAATAGTCGTTCTATTAGACGAAAAGGACCGGAAAATATGGCCAAGATGACTTTTCCGCAGTAGGGCCGTTCTAAATCCGACAGACTCTTTAGGCTTTCCCCACACAGACTTGGTTAAAACATCCGCTTCATGATTCAGGCTCCCACTTCCGCTTCAACCGGGCGAGGCATCTGCTGGATGCTGCTCACCATGCTGCTATTTGTTAGCATGGATACTACGGCAAAATATCTTATCCGGGATTATTCTGTAGTGCAGGTATCCTGGGCCCGTTATCTGGTCCATGCCGTTCTTATCGCGGCACTGCTGGGACACCGTTTGCCCAGTGCGATAAGGACCACTCGCCTGCCGCTACAATTGTTGCGCTCATCACTGTTACTGGCCATTACTCTGGTCTATTTCATTGCCTTAAGCTTCATCCCATTGGCGGATGCCACCGCCATTATGGCCTCTAGCCCGCTAATCCTCATTGCCCTGTCCGTACCACTGCTCGGCGAACGGGTTGGCCGGCATCGTTGGCTCAGTGTGGCTGCTGGTTTTCTCGGTGCCCTAATCATCATTCGGCCGGGCCTGGGGATGCTGCAATTGGCCGCTCTATTACCCCTGCTTTCCGCGCTCTTTTATGCCCTCTACCAGATCATTACCCGTAAACTCAGTACCACCGAGGCCCCCCTGACCACGCTGTTCTACACTGCCTCCGTAGGCACAGTGGTAACCACCCTGGCTATCCCCTTTTTCTGGACCATGCCTGACGCCCAAGGCTGGTTGTTAATGGGCCTCATCGGCCTGCTTGGAAGCACCGGCCATTTTTCTATGATCAAGGCATTCGAGTGTGCGCCTGCAACCACTATCGCACCCTTCGGCTATACCAGTCTGCTGTGGGCCATTGGCTATGGCTATGCCATCTTTGGCGAATTTCCTGATATCTACACCCTGAGCGGTGCGGCAATCATCGCTGCCAGTGGCCTGTATGTGTTGCACCGCGAACGCTTTAAAATGGGGGAGAGCACGTGAAAAAAACATCTCCCCTACGCTTGGCAAGTCGCACACAGGGAATCGTATTAACTATTTTTGCGATGCTGATATTAAGCCCGGATGCACTATTAATACGCTTGGTTAATGTTGCCCCCTGGACCCTGTTATTTTGGCGTAGCCTGTTACTGGGCCTGGTAGTCAGCGCCTATTTAGTATTGGCACAAAGAAGGAATCCATTTGCCAGTATGCGGGCGCTGGGCTGGCGTGGCGGCTTGGCAATGGCCCTGCTTTCTGGCAATACCATATTATTTTTACATTCCATCACGCAGACATCGGTGGCTAACACTTTGATTATCATCAGTGCTGTCCCATTATTTTCCGCATGGCTTAGCCGGATCTTTCTAAGTGAGGCGATTCCTCGGAGGACCTGGATCGCTTCTGTACTGGTCTTTGCCGGCCTAGGCGTTATTTTTTCGGGCAGTTTCTCCCGTGGCACATTTTCGGGTGATCTCCTCGGAGTAGGAAGTGCTGTTTGCATGGCTGGCTATTTCGTACTAGCTCGCTCCTTACGCCAACAGAGTCTGCTACCGGCATTAGCGATCAGTGGCTACGCCATAGCCATCGTTTGCCTACCCCTTGCGATACCCTTGGCCGTAGCCAGCACAGAAATTATTTATGTGGCAATTGCCGGCCTGCTGGTGCTACCGCTAGCCTTTGGCCTACTTAGCGTGGCTCCCCGCCATTTACCAACCGCTGAAGTCAGTTTGATCATGTTATTGGAAACCATACTCGGACCTTTTTGGGTATGGCTGCTCATTGGGGAAATACCGGTGCGTGAAACGCTGTTCGGCGGCACGCTGGTGCTGCTAACGCTGTTGTTTTTCTATGGCTATTGCGCCTTACGTCGACGCTAGCAGCCTGCGAAAAAACCTATTCAATACCTTGGTTAAGGGTAATCGCCTCGGCTAGAAATGCCTCCAACTCCTCCCGCCCGCCGTGTTGGAATTCAATAAACTCCAGCCCAAGGGCATATTCCCGCTCTGAAATCTCCGCCACGTGGGCTAGCCGGCATTCCACATCGATCTTGCGAGTTCCGGTGGGGCTTGGCAGTAGGAAATGGGCATCAATGCAAACCGCTTTACGTTTTCCCAATGGCTCGCTACTGGCATGCAGGGAATCTGCGGTATAGCGATCACAGCAGACCTGCATCCCTCCGGGGGAGATGTTACTGATAATCGCTGTAGCAACCGTGGCGTTGGTATGAACCAGTGCAACGGGCTGCTCCAGATTGATACGGGGGAACTGCGCACGGCGTTCCCGGAAAGCATAGATGACGGCCATATCTTTGTTGGTATTCCAGACCTCTGTTGACGGAAAGAACTTCCGAACCTGGAATAGTCATCGGTGTTTCCATGCAAATCTTTAGCGAAAAGCTGCTCTGGTTTGCGCTCCAGTGCTCAAAAAGCGTCTTCGTCAAAGGCCTCTAGAACATCTGCACCGGCCATGATACTGGCAAACAGGCCACTGCTTTGGGACAGGATATGGCGCATGTAGAAATGCGCGGTATCGAGTTTGGCCTGGCAAAAGGCAGGATTTGGTCGGGATTCTGGTTGCAAACAGGACGCCGCCATCTGCGCCCAGCTCTGGCCAATGGCCACGAGACCAAAGAGGCGCAAGTACTCACTGGCCGGTGCCGCCGCCTGTACCGGGTCCTGCAATCCCTTCAGGGCCAGTTGTGCGGTGGCTCGCTGTAAACGGCCAAAGGCCTTGCCCAGCGGTTCGATCAGGTGGTGCAGCTCAGGCTGTTGCTGCCACGATTCCAGATCAGCCTGTAGCGGATGAAAGAAGTGGCGCAGGTTACGGCCGGTACGCTCGGGGAGTTTACGTCCCACCAGATCCAGCGCCTGGATGCCATTGGCCCCCTCGTAGATCTGGGTAATACGCGCATCCCTCACGTACTGCTCCACCCCATTCTCACGAATATAGCCATGGCCACCGTAGGTCTGCACCGCTAGGTTCGCCACATCGAAGCCTATATCGGTACCCAGGGACTTCACGATGGGAGTCATGAGGGAGACAAACTCATGGTTGTCCCGACGGCATTCGGGATCGGGGTGTTCCAAGGATATGTCCAATGCAGTGGCTACCCGCAGAGCCAATGCCCGAGCCCCCTCGGCCCAAGCGCGCATGGTGAGCAGCATGCGGCGGATATCCGGATGCACCATCAGTGGATCGGCAGCCTGTTCCGGAAAACGCGCACCGCGAAGATCCCGCCCCTGCAGTCGCTCCCGCGCATAAGCTACAGCAGCATGATAAGCCGCCCCGGCAATGCCAATTCCCTGCACGCCCACCGACAACCGCGCGAGATTCATCATGGTGAACATGCCGCGCAGGCCGCCATGCAGCTCGCCCAGCAACTCGGCTCGAGCATCCTCAAAATTGAGTACACAGGTGGAGGAGGCACGAATTCCCATCTTGTGCTCAAGGGCGGAGCAACAAACACCATTGTCCTTACCCAGGCTGCCATCCTCGTTCAATTGTCGTGCGGGTACCACGAACAGGCTGATCCCACGTACTCCCGCGGGTGCATCCGGGGTACGGGCAAGCACCAGATGGATGATGTTTTCGGTGAGATCGTGATCCCCGGCAGAGATAAATATCTTTGAGCCAGCGAGGCGATAGCCGCCCTCCTCCATCGGTATTGCACGGCTCCTCAGCAGCCCGAGGTCAGTGCCACTCTGAGGTTCCGTAAGGCACATGGTGCCCGCCCAGCGACCACTAGCCAGAGCTTCCAGATAGGTGCTTTTCAGTACCTCACTACCATGAATATTGATGGCGTGATAAGCGCCCTGGGTCAGCAGTTGATAAATGCCAAAGGAAAGATTGGCACCACAGACCATCTCTTCAAGCAAAAAGCTCAGGGTTCTGGGCAGGCCTTGGCCACCGTGTTCCGGGTCGCAATTGAGTGCCGGCCAACCACCCTCGACATAGCGTTGGTAGGCCTCGGGAAATCCGCCGGGGGTATGAACCCGGCCATCTTCGAGTCGACAGCCTTCCTCGTCACCCGAACGGTTGATGGGAGCCAGTACCTCCTCGCAAAAGCGCGCCCCCTCCTCAAGCACCGCATCCGCAAGCTCGGCATCCAGTTCCTGATAGCCCGGGAGTTCCCGCAAGGTCTCCCACGGCAGCATTTCCCGGAACAGGTACTGCATATCAGTAAGCGATGCCTTGTAATCGGCCATGGTCTTTGTCCTTAGTTACGCAGAGGCTTGCCGTTTTCCAGCATATATTCCACCCGGGCGGTGGTATCCGGATGGCGGGCCAGTTCCACAAAGGCGCTGCGCTCCAGGGCCAGCAGTTGCGCCTCCGTGCAGGGGCCTTCCTGCTCGCCACCACTCAATACCCAAGCAAGCTTACTCGCGACCCGCACATCGTGTTCGGTGGCCAATCTACGGCGATGAAAACTGTTAATGGCCAACTCCAGCGCGGCTCGCCCCGATGGGCCGGGCAGCTGGAATACAAAGAGTTCCGGCGGCTTGTATTTAGGCACCAGGGACAGAGCGAGGGCCTTAGCATCGGCTAACAAACGTTCGGGATTCATGCTGATCCGGTCATGCGGCCTCAGAAAACCGCCCTCCCTGGCCTCCGCCGCAGAGGTAGACACCCGCGCCTCGGCAATGGGTTCGAAGGCACCCTGTACTGGCGGCATCGGGCCTCGGGGACGGCGTGGGTCACGGCTCATGCGACCGAGCAATTCCTTGCAGCCGCCCCAGGCTGGCACCAAGCCCACCCCGGTTTCTACCAGCCCCATATAGGTTTCACTGTGGGCCTGGATGGCGTCACAGTGCAGCAGCAGCTCACATCCCCCTCCAAGCGCCATGCCAGCGGGTGCGCCGACCACCGGGAAGGGCGCATATTTGAGCGCACTATAAGTATCTTGCCCCGCCTTCACCAGACCCTCCACCTCAGACCAGGCAGCAATATTGCTGGCAAATAGCAATAGACCAAGATTAGCCCCCACGGAGAAATTTGGGCCTTCATTGTGGATCACCAAGGCCTGATGGCTGCGGGGCAGATCGGCAACGGTCTGCACCAGCATGCCAAGGATGTCAGGATCCAGGCTGTTCATCTTGGAGCAAAACTCCAGACACAGGACACCATCGCCGATATCCCACAGCTTGGCACCAGCGTTAACGGCCACTGGCTTGGCTCCAAGCTTTGCATCGGAGAGGGTATAAATGCCGGAAGCACGGGTGCTTTTTTGATACTGACCGTTGGCATCCAGATACTGGTGCCCTGCCCCTTTTTTCTTATAAAAACCACCGACCTCTGCAGATTTTTTCAGCGCAGGTGGAATTGCTATGCCCTCGGATTCCAAGCGCTCAATTAGCCAGTTAGCACCCAAGCGGTCGAGCAACTCAAACGGGCCATAACGCCAGTTATAACCAAGCCGCATAGCCTGATCGATAGTGGCAATATCATCGGCGATCTCGCTGGCGAGGCTAGCGGTATACACCAGGGTGCGCAGCAGTACGCGGGAGGCATACTGGCCACCACGATCCGGATGCTCCAGCAATGCCCGCAGTCCTGACTTTGCCGCCGCGAGGCTCTCCAGGCGTGGTTTCTCGGGGCGACGATACTCACCTCCCTGCAGATCCAGCACCTCCTTGTGGCGTCCCTTGGCAGAAACATTCAGGCGATAAAAACCACCCTTGCCCTTGCGACCGGTATAGCCACGCTCAATCAGGCCAGAGAGCAGTGGTGGAATATCGCTAATTGCATGCAGTGCATCCTCTTGCGGCAACAAGGAGCACAGGCTACCGAGGATGTGCGGCATCAGGTCCAGACCTATAAGATCCATAAGTCCAAACACGCCGGTCTTGGGGAAACCCATGGGACGCCCACACACCGCATCGGCCTCCTCGACTGTAAGCCCAAGTTCCAAAGCCTCCAACAGCGCACATTGCAGCCAAAAACCACCGATACGATTGGCGATAAACCCCGGGGTGTCCTTGCAGCGCACCACCCCCTTGCCGAGAACGTGATCGGCAAAATGCAGTACTTCTTCGAGCCCTCGGATGCTGGTTTTCTCGCTGCTAACCACCTCTAACAGACGCATATAGCGCGGTGGATTGAAAAAATGGGTGATCAGGAAGTTGCGTTGAAAGGAGCGAGGTAAGCCCTTCACCAGCGCCCTTAGCGGAATGGTGGAGGTGTTGGAAGAAACCATGGCACCGCGTTTACGGATAGTGGCAATTTTCTGATAGATGGCATGCTTGAGCGCCAGATCTTCGCTCACAGCCTCGATGATCCAGTCGGCATCGGCCAGTAATTCCAGTTCCTGTTCCAGCACCCCAGGCGTAATCAGGCGAGCGTTGCGGCGGGACATGAAGGCCGCCGGTTTGCTTTTCAGTAATTTGCCAATGGCTTGCTTGGCGAGGTTCGGGCCGCCGTTCTCCCCGGCCCGATCCAGTAGCACCACCGGAATCCTTGCATTACTAATCTGGGCGGCGATGCCAGCACCCATCACCCCGGCGCCGATCACCCCTACCTTGCGGATGGCCATCAGTAACGCTCCAACACCGTGGCGATGCCCTGACCACCACCGATACACTGGGTGGCTATCCCGTAGCGCTTGCCTTCGCGCTGCAACAGCGCCGCCACCTTGCCGGTAATGCGTGCACCAGTGGCTCCCAATGGATGCCCCAGAGCGATGGCACCACCATCAAGATTCACCCGGGATTCATCTAATTTGAGCGTGTTGATACAGGCCAATGCCTGGGAGGAAAAGGCCTCATTCAGCTCCCATATGCCTATATCCGCCACCTCCAGCCCGGCTCGTTTGAGGGCCTTGCGAGTCGCCCAGACTGGGCCAATCCCCATGATCTCCGGCTCGCAGCCGGCCACGGCGGTCGCAACGATACGGGCTAACGGCTTGAGCCCATTTCGGCTGGCGTAATCTTCGCTGCATACCAACACTGCAGCAGCCCCGTCGGTCAGTGGTGAGGAAGTGCCCGCAGTGACCCGGCCCTGCTTACGAAAGGCGGGTTTGAGGCCAGCGAGTACCTCGGGAGTCGTTTCCGGGCGTAAACACTGATCAGCAGAGACGCTCCCTCCAGGACCTTCAATGGGCACGACTTCATCATCCAGATAGCCCGCGCTCTGGGCCGCAGCGGCCTTTTGCTGGGACGATGCCGCAAAAACCTCCTGTGCCTCTCGAGAGATATCCTCGCGCTCACCCAGAATCTCCGCCGTTTCCCCCATATCCACATAGGCCTGCGGATAGTCTTTCGCCAACCCCGGGTGCGGCATGGGGTTAAAGCCCATCATCGGTACCCGGCTCATGGATTCCACCCCGGCACACAGATAGGCCTCTCCAGCACCTATGGCGATGGCCCCCGCCGCCATGTGGATGGCCTGCATGGAGGAGCCACAGAACTGATTCACCGTAACGCCGGCCACGGAGTGGGGCAGATCCGCCAGGAAAACGATGAGCCGGGCGAGATTCATCCCCTGCTCGCCCTCGGGAAAGGCGCATCCCAGGTACAGGGCTTCCAGGTCAGCGGCATCTATGCCACTCTTTTTCACCAGCGCGCGCAGTACTTGAGCGGTGATTTCATCGGCGCGCACCCTGGCGAGATCGCCCTTGGTCGCAGGGGTAAAAGGGGAACGGACGTAGCTGGCAATGACGGCGTTATTCATGATTATGGCTTCCTTCCCGAACGGTGTGTTGAATATAGCTTATGTGGAATTACCGGCAACAGAAATCGATGTCCCTGTTTTTTCTTTGATCATATAGAGGACACAAGGTTCGGATAGGGCTTTACTCGGACGCCACTATCCGCAAGCATTCCCGGCCATGAAAACACCCGATAAATGGTTGAATACCCCCTTCACTAAGGAAGGTGGGCGCAGCGTCTGGGCGCTGGGGATCCCCGGGCACCGGCTGGAGGTTTTGGAAAACGAAGAATTTCGCTGGTTGCAGTTCGGCAACCCCATCGTACAAAGTGCAGTGTGCCGTGAACACCCGGCTCAACTGGTGCTTCCTTATACCCGCCGCATGATGTGCGCACTACTGTTCCAGCCGGAGCCTCGGCGGGTGTGGTCACTGGGTCTGGGCGGCGGCGCGCTGGTGCGCTTTATCCAGCAGTTTCTGCCCGATACCCGGGTGGACGGGGTGGAACTACACGGAGAAGTTATTCGGCTGGCCCAACGCTTCTTCTATTTACCACTGGAAAGCCCGCTTTTTCATATATACCAAACGGATGCACGGCTAATGGTTGCAGACCCGGAAAACGGGGTGGCCGATCTCATCTTCGTGGATGTTTTTCATGGCAAACAGCTTCCAGACTGGATGGAACAAAGCGAATTTTTTGAACACTGCCGGGAGCGTCTGAGCCTGAATGGGGTGTTGTGCGTCAACCTGCTGGTACGGGATGCGGAACACTTTGCCACCATCCTGCAGGCCATACGCCGGGCCTTTTCCGCTGGCAGCCTGTGTGCAACGTTGGAAAACTACACCAATATCGTGGTCTACGCATTCAGGCAACCACCGCCAGAATTGTCACTAAAAGGACTGCGACAACGGGCACATGAGCTGCGGGGTGGATACCCACTGGATTTCCCTGCTTTCGTGAAGAATCTCAACCGCAATAACCTGAGCCAGGATGGACAGTTATTATTACGAACAAATGGAAATATAAAGGGTTAAATAATAACTTCAAACCATTGTTTTATAGTTATTTTACACCCCACCTTGACTTGCTTTTCACATAGGCCATGAGTCCGACAGTGGAGCCGTCACGCACCCGTTTTGGTTGCTTGCTTTGAATGTCCCGCAACAAGCCTTTGGCTACCTGCTTGCCCAGCTCCACGCCCCATTGATCGAAGGAATTAATTCCCCAACAAACGCCCTGAACAAAGACCTTATGTTCATAGAGGGCGAGAATAGTACCGAGTACACGAGGATTAAGGCGCTCGTAGAGGATGGTATTGCTAGGCTGGTTCCCGGGGTATTCCCGAAATGGCAGCATTGCCTCCAAGGCCTCCCCTGCCAGGCCACTTTCTTGCAGTGCCTCACGCATTTCCTCATCGGTACGCCCCGCCATTAGC
Organism: Gammaproteobacteria bacterium; assembly: GCA_021773645.1. Taxonomy (GTDB): domain Bacteria; phylum Pseudomonadota; class Gammaproteobacteria; order HK1; family HK1; genus JAJFJV01. The sequence goes on along the minus strand of JAJFJU010000015.1, from coordinate 202,892 downwards.
GAGCGACTTTGCGCCAAGGCATTGGCAATGAGCGCGGCCTCGTGACCGGGCCAGGCCTCCTGGCAGCGGATGGCAGCGAGAAAATCGGCAGGGATAAGATCCGTGCCCTGATGTAGCAGTTGGAAAAAAGCATGTTGGCCATTATTACCAGAGGCCCCCCAAATAACCGGGCAGGTGGCGTAATCAACGGTCTCGCCATTGCGGGTCACACGCTTGCCGTTGCTCTCCATTTCCACCTGCTCGGCCCACTGAGGCAAGGTACGCAAGGCATAGTCGTAGGGCAGGATGGCGTGACTGCTAGCTGAGAAAAAATTACGGTACCAGATCCCCAGTAGCCCCAGAATAACGGGCAAGTTTTGAGCTAGCGGAGCAGTACGGAAATGTACATCCATCTCATGAGCACCGGCTAACAGCTCGCGGAAACGCTTCATCCCCACCATCAGGGCGATGGAAAGGCCCACTGCCGACCAGAGTGAATAGCGACCACCCACCCAATCCCACATTTCAAAGATACTCTCACGCCCAATACCGAATTTCATCGCCAGTTCCGGCTTCGAGGTAACCGCCAAAAAATGTGAGCTAACAGCGGCAGGATCACCCAAATGCTGAATCAACCAGGATTGCGCGCTGGCCGCATTGCACATGGTTTCCTGGGTGGTAAAGCTCTTGGAAATAATGAGAAACAGGGTGCTTTCAGGATCGGACTGGGCAAGTGCCAGGTCGAGTTGGGAGGAATCGAGATTTGAGACAAAATGCGCCTGCATACCCTCGTGGTGAAAGCGCTCGAGCGCCTCCACCACCAGTGCCGGCCCCAGATCTGAGCCACCAATGCCTATATTGATGATGGTACGGATTCGCTTGCCTGTATGCCCGCGCCAGGCACCACTTTCCACCGCCTCGGTGAGCTGATCCATCTTCCCCAATACCCGCCGTACCGCGGGCATGACATCATTATCACCCTCCGGTAGAGCGTCTTCACCGCCATGACGCAAGGCTACATGCAGGGCGGCACGATCCTCTGTGTTATTAATGTGAGAGCCGGAAAACATGCGCTCGATCCAGCAGGGCAACTCCACCTGCTGGGCAAGGTCCAGTAACAGCTCCATGGTTTCCGGGACGATGCGATTTTTTGAGTAATCCAGCAACAACCCACAAGCCTCAACGGAAAAACGCTGAAAGCGCTCCGGATCCTCGGCAAACAGATCCCGCATATGCAGTCTTTCAATTTTGCTCTGGTGAATACTCAGCTTCAGCCAAGCTGGCAGGCTGGTGGGCAGTGGTGTGTGTTTATCCATATATGTCAGCTTTTAGCGTCCGTAGAGCTTGATCAGTCCATGCATGCGCTTAGCCAATTCTGCTGGAACCTGATCCCAGGAAAAACGCCACGCCCAGTTGCCTTTGGTGGTGCCGGGAACATTCATGCGGTGTTCCGTCCCCAATTCCAGTAGATCCTGCATGGGGATCATCGCCAAACGACATACCGAAGAAAGAGCGGTACGAACCAGCGCTTTTGGCATCTGTTCCGGGGCTACATCAAGGTACGCACAAACCCTTGCACGGCCCGCTTTGTCCTGCTCTGAAAACCAGCCAGCACTGGTATTGTTATCGTGGGTGCCAGTGTATACCACGCTATCAGGCTCGTGATTGTGCGGCAGGTAAGGGTTTTCCGGATGACCGTCAAAGGCGAACTGTAATACCTGCATACCGGGCAGGCCAAAATTCTCACGCAGGACGTGGACCTCGGGAGTAATGTGGCCCAGGTCCTCCGCCACCAGGGGCAGCTGAGGAAAATGTGCTTGCAGGGCACTAAGCAGGGCCTCTCCCCTACCTTTTACCCATTCCCCTTCACGCGCAGTCTTGGCGCCCGCAGGGATTTCCCACTGCGCCTCCAGACCACGGAAATGATCGATACGCACCAGGTCGAATAACTTGAGCTGGGTGCGCATGCGCTCGATCCACCAGCGAAAGCCCTCGGCCTCCATATGCGGCCAGTGATAATGGGGATTGCCCCAGCGCTGGCCGTCCGCGGAAAAATAATCCGGCGGCACACCGGCCACCACTTCCAGACGGCCTCGCCGGTCAATACGAAACTGATGGCGACCGGCCCACACCTCGGCGCTATCCTCAGCGACAAACAAAGGCATATCACCGAATAACTGGATCCCCATCTGATTAACGTGGGCCTTCAGCCGTAACCACTGCTGAAAGAAGATGAATTGCTGAAAACGCTGGCTAGCAATCTCCTCACTAAGTTCTTTCTGGGCCTTACTCAGGGCACTGGGCTTGCGATCACGTAGCGCAGCAGGCCATTGCCACCAGGCTTTGGATTTATGCGCATGTTGGAGAGCGGTATAGGAGGCAAAATCATTCAGCCAGAGACTATTTTCGGCTTCAAAAGTCTCCAGTGCGGCCCTCTCTTCGGCTCCCGCATGGGCACGAAAATTCTGCCCGGCACTATCCAGCAATTGCCGACGAAAGGTACTGTGGGCTTTCTTTCCCTGTTTTAGTTGACTGGATTCCAGCAGGCCATCATCTGCCAGTGCCTGCAGGCTAATCAGCGCAGGGTTGCCAGCATGGGCAGATTTGCATTTGTAGGGCGAGAGATGACTGCACGGTGGCCCTAGGGGCAAGGTCTGCCAGACGCTGAAGCCACAGTCGCGCAGAAAGCCGGCAAAATGAAAGGCACTCTCGCCAATATCCCCCAGCTCATAGGGGCCCGGCAGAGAGGTGGGATGCAAAAGTACACCAGCGCGGCGCTGGTCCAATACCGTCCTGGTGGTCATTAAGGTTCCTTAAACCGGCTTTCAGCAGGTGAAATTATTCTTCTGTTCCCCGGCGCATGGTGCCGCCGGAGGCAGGTTCACCGCCGCCATGACTGAAGGCATGGGAGAGATATTCCGGCCGGTCGACACGTAGCAAGTGGTAGAGATTGCCCAGATGCAGGCGATAGAGATGGTCAAAATCACGCACCGATTCCGCGGGATTGTAATCACCAAACCACCAGAACCAGTCCGAGCCCTCACAGGCCGCCAATTGCCAGCGTGCGGCCTCGATATCCTTATTTGATAATTTCCCAGCCTTTTCCGCGTGGGCAAAGGCGATCTCCGCCTCGGCCAGCATGTCCCAGCCACGATTCTTGTCCTGATCACCGATCCAGGTGGAAAAGCTGCCATAGACCCAGCTACCGGCGACTAATTTTTTCAGCGGCATGACGGGCATCTTCCCTTCGAGACAGCCCGAGAAGGTGGTCAGCTCCAGATCGGGATGAGAGCCCAAACGGCGATACAAGGCATCAAGGAAGTAAAAGCCATTCTCCGGGTAATACTCCCAGGCATTTTCCCCATCCATGATGATAGAAACCACGCGCTCCCCGGGCTGATCACATTCCGCCGCCAGATTTTCTAGCTGCTCCACTAAGTTGCCCACGGCATCGTCGGCATGCCAGGTGGAAAACTTGAAACCGATAAGATCGGAGAGATGATCAGAGCGAAAGAAGCACGGCACCCCACCCTCAGCGGGCTTACAGGGACGGTGCAGATGATCCGCCCAATCGGCACCTTCGATACCCGAGTCCCGGAGGCTGTTATGTAGCACCGCTTCCCCAGTCGCAGCCCAGCTAAAGCCGTGCTCTTCAATCAGTTTAAGGGTATCGACACTCACCCCGCCTTCCGATGGCCAGCAACCGGTTGGCGCGCGGTCAAAATAGTGCTTAAAGCTCTTTTTGGCCTCCACCAGGTGCCAGGCCACCCGTTCATTGCCCTCGGGGCAGGCCTCGGCCAATGGCAACGGGCTATCGGGCAGGGCCTCCCGGGCACTCTTGAAATCCTGCATCAACGGCATGATGGGATGGGCATAGGGGGTAATGGAAAGCTCAATACGCCCGGCTTCCTGCATCTTGCGATAGCGTTCTATTAACCCGCAGAGCAACTCACCGATGAGTTCCAATAATTCCTGGCGATCGCGCAGACTAAAAATACGTCCCTTCTTGGTCAGTAACTTGGCCCGTTGATCCGTACGGCGTACGGTTTCTCCTAGCCACGCCAGGTGATACCAAACCAGCAGATCAGCAAGATATTGCTCATCCATATAATCGATATGCTCAGGGTTTTTCATCAACCACGAGGCCATATCTACCAACCGCTGATAGGCGGGAAAGCGCTGGATTAGGCGTTCTTCATTGGCCCGCAGGCAGGACTTGATGAGAAATAAGCGGTGCTCCCGATCCACCGGGAGCGCCGGGGTATTCAGCGCCGCCAGCAGCGGGTCACGAATGGCATTACCGTTATGAAGAAACTGACTGACCTGAGTGGCGTAATCGGCTATCTGGTCCAGTAACACGGGGGCAAAATTGACCACCGCCCGGGCCTCGGGATTGGCCTCGATATGCGCCACCATATCCACGTAATCCTTGATAGTGTGCAGATAAACCCAAGGCAACTGATATTCGCCACTGATGAGATCACGATATTCCGGTTGATGCATATGCCAGCACAGGACAACTTTAAGACGATTATCAGCGGACAAAGTGGGTCTCCTGCCCAAGCATTTCCGGGGTTACCAGCACCACGCCGTTTTCAGTCCGGTAAAAACGGGCAGCATCCTCCTCCGGGTCCTCGCCAATAACCGTTCCGGTGGGAATATCACAACCACGATCAATCACAGCTTTGTTGATCCGGCAACGGGAACCAATAGTGACACCGGGTAGCACGACGGTATCGGTCACCGATGAATAGGAATGCACTTCCACTTGGGAAGACAACAGGCTGCGACAAATCTTTGCGCCAGAGATGAGACAACCTCCAGAGACCATGGAATCGACTGCCATACCGCGGCGTCCTTCGTCCTCGTCGAAGATGAACTTAGCCGGCGGTAACTGCTGCTGGTAGGTCCAGATGGGCCATTCAGTATCGTAGAGATTAAGCACTGGGGTGATAGTGACCAGTTCCATATTGGCCTCCCAGAAGGCATCCACGGTACCCACGTCCCGCCAATAGGCTGGGCGGTTCGGGCGCACCCCCTGAAAGGGATAGGCCATAACCCGATATTTTTCGATTACCGAGGGGATGATGTCCTTACCAAAGTCGCGACTGGAACGCGGCATATCGGCATCCTTGATGAGCTGCTCGTAGAGAAAATCTGTGTTGAAGACGTAGATCCCCATAGAGGCCAGGGCAACATCGGTTTTTCCGGGTACCGGTGCGGGATTGTCCGGTTTCTCGCTGAAACTGCTAATGCGATGCTCGTCATCCACCCCCATCACCCCAAAGGCTCGCGCCTCATCAATGGGCACCTCCATGCAAGCAATGGTCATATCCGCCCCGCTCTCCACATGAAAGGCCAACATGGGACCGTAATCCATCTTGTAAACATGATCGCCGGCAAGGATTAGTACATATTTAGGATCGAGGTTTCTGAGGATATCGAGATTCTGGTAGACCGCATCGGCAGTACCCTGATACCAGTGGCTTTCTAACCGTTGCGAGGCGGGGAAGATCTCCACGAATTCATCCAGCTCTGCACGCAGAAAACTCCAACCGCGCTGCAGATGGCGAATTAGGGAATGAGATTTGTACTGGGTCAGCACCGCGATACGGCGGATCCCTGAATTAACGCAATTAGAAAGGGAAAAATCGATAATGCGGAATTTTCCACCAAAACTAACCGCTGGTTTAGTACGCCAGTTGGTCAGTTGTTTGAGTCGAGCACCACGTCCACCGGCTAGCACCAGCGCCAGTGTTTCCTGAGTAATGCGGCTGACAAAACGGGGGGAGTGATATTCTTTCATAGCCAACATCGGCCTCGGTTACCCGACGCCATTCCATTGCTTAGGTCTCGAACGGTAATAACGTTGCCATTTCCAGATATCGAGGTGCCCGACTGGCAAGGCGCGAGGAGGACGAATAGCCACTCTATTCAACCGATGAGCAACGCCGCCAGGCGGGTTGCATCGGCTCTCGAAATGGTGATGTTATTGCCGTTAGAGTCCTTTAAGGGGGATGATTTATCGACTCTCGTTCTGGGTCGATATGTTAGCATCTCCGCTATGTATACGCTGCTAAAAAACAAGGTCTTACGTGCCTAGAAAAGCCCCTCACAGCCCCGCCTCCCTGCAGCGCATCGCTGAGGGCCGTCACCATGATCCTTTCAATGTACTTGGACTCCACCCGACAGGAAAAGACGTGTTGGTCCGAGTATACCGGCCGGCGGTGGCCGCTATTACTCTGGAAAATGGGGAATCCCTGCAACGCCTTGGTGATACCGATTTTTTTGAATGGAAGGGAAAAACGACAGCTCTTCCAGAGCGTTACCAGCTCAGCTTTCAACTAGGTGATGGTCAGATATTCAGCTATTACGACCCCTATTGCTTTCCCCCTCAAATTGAGGATTTTGACCTGCATCTTTATGCCGAAGGAAGCCACTGGCACGCCTATCGTTTTCTCGGTGCCCATCCGCACAGCAGTGACGGTATTGAGGGCGTGTTATTTGCCACTTGGGCTCCCAATGCCGAACGCGTCAGCGTCATTGGCAATTTCAACAACTGGGATGGGCGCATCCATCCCATGCGTGCCCGCGGTGCCAGCGGGGTGTGGGAATTATTCCTGCCAGGACTCTGCCCTGGGGATCACTATAAATTTGAGATCCGCAGTTCAAGCAGCGGAGATATAATAGAAAAAACAGATCCTTATGGAAACTTCTTCGAGTTAAGGCCGAAGACGGCTGCGCTGGTCGCAGAAGTGCCCCGGCACCGCTGGCAGGATGACGCATGGATAACAGCGCGGGCCGAAGAAGAGTGGCTTAAACGCCCCATGTCGGTCTACGAATTGCATCTCGGTTCCTGGCGGCTCGATGCAGATGGTGGCTATCTCAATTACCGCGAGCTAGCTGAACAACTAATTCCTTACGTCTGTGGGCTGAACTTCACCCACATCGAATTATTACCTATCACCGAGCATCCGTTGGATGATTCCTGGGGTTATCAGACCACTGGTTATTACGCACCCAGCAGCCGCTTTGGTAGCCCCGATGATTTCCGCTTCTTTGTGGATCAATGCCACTGTGCCGGTCTTGGGGTGATTCTCGACTGGGCACCCGCACATTTCCCCAAAGACAGACATGCACTTGCTCAATATGATGGCAGCGCTTTGTATGAACACGAGGATCCGCGTCTAGGCGAACACCGCGACTGGGGCACGTTGATTTTCAACTATGGTCGCAAAGAGGTGAAAAACTTTCTGCTATCCAGCGCCATCTATTGGCTGGAAGAATTCCATATTGATGGCCTGCGGGTGGATGCCGTGGCCTCTATGATTTACCTCGACTACTCGCGTGAAGCAGGAGATTGGCTACCCAATCGTTATGGCGGCAATGAGAATCTTGAGGCCATCGATTTCCTGCGTGAGCTCAACAGCGTCACCCACGAGCAGCATCCGGGTAGTGTGATGATCGCCGAGGAATCCACCGCCTGGCCACAAGTGACCCGCCCTACTTGGCTGGGAGGGCTTGGTTTTAGCATGAAATGGAATATGGGCTGGATGCATGACAGTCTCGCCTATCTGCAAAACGAGCCAGTACACCGCAGTTACCACCACGATCACCTCACCTTCGGCCTGCTTTACGCCTTTACGGAAAATTTTGTACTCCCCTTCTCCCACGATGAGGTGGTGCACGGCAAAGGCTCGATGCTCACTAAGATGCCCGGGGATGATTGGCAGCGGCACGCCAATCTACGCCTGCTCTATACCTACATGTGGACTTATCCTGGCAAAAAACTGCTGTTTATGGGCAGTGAATTTGGCCAATGGAAGGAATGGAATCACAAAGAGGCGCTGGACTGGGAGCTCATGGCCCATCCGCTACACGCGGGTCTGCAGACGCTAATCTCTGATCTCAACGGATTGTATCGAGAGCGGCCATCGCTGCATGCCCGTGATTTCGATGCCGATGGCTTTGAGTGGATTGACTGCCACGACGCCTCACAGTCCATAGTCAGCTGGCTGCGGCGTTCCGAGGATCAATATTCCATTGTGATATTGAATTTCACCCCGGTGCCGCGCCATGGCTACCGTATAGGCGTGCCTGAATCCGGTGCCTACCGGGAGATATTTAACTCGGACTCCGCCTATTACGGTGGCAGCGAGGTTGGCAATGGTGGCCTGCTACACACTGATGGCATCTCCTGGATGGGCCGTCCCGATTCCCTGCTCATGAGCCTGCCGCCCCTGGGTGGACTGGTACTCACCCTCACCCCTAAGGAAGCTCTGCTCTATTCGTGAACTCGTATCTTGCGTCCAAAATGTCCATCTTTTTCGTTGCTGATCTTCGCAATAGAACAACGACTACGTGCGATCAGCGCCTTAAAGCTGAATATTTCGTATCACAATCTACTTCGCCCAGAATAAATCAAAGCTTCCCTAACAAAGGATAGAACCATGGCGCGCAAGATCCGCCTGTTATTTGCCACCCCTGAAGCCCATCCGTTGATCAAAACCGGCGGCTTAGGTGATGTAGGCGGTGCCCTGCCCCCGGCCCTCGCCAGTCAGGGGGTCGATGCCCGCATCTTACTGCCCGGTTATCCGCAGGTGCTCGACGCCCTGCACTTGCGCCGGGTACGGCGTGACATCACCGTGCTTGAATCTCAGGAACCAGTCCATCTGCTTTCAGGAAAGATGCCGGATAGCGGTATTCCGGTTTACGTGATAGAAAGCCCCTCTCTTTATAGCCGCGAGGGTAATCCCTACCAAGGGGCGAATGGCAAGGACTGGCCCGATAATGCCCAGCGCTTTGCGGTGTTGGCGCGTATGGCCGCTCGCCTTGCTAGCGATGCCACTCCATTACGCTGGTGTCCCGACATACTGCACCTCAATGATTGGCAAACAGGATTAGCCGCAGCTTATCTGGCCTTTGACCCGGGTCGACGCGCCAAAAGTGTCATCAGTATTCACAACCTAGCCTTTCCCGGTACCTTTCCACCTCATTTGATGGGGGAGCTGGAGTTACCGTGGCATAGCTACCAAATGCATGGGCTCGAGTTCTACCAGTACATCTCTTATTTGAAGGCGGGCCTCTTTTACGCCGATCACATCAGCACCGTGAGCCCTGGCTACGCCCAAGAGATTCAGCAATCTGAACTGGGAGCGGGTTTCCACGGCCTGTTACACGACCGGCAAGCAGATCTAACCGGCATCCTTAACGGTATCGACACCGAGGTATGGAACCCGGCCAAGGATACCCACCTTAAGCACCGCTACAGTGCCGCCCGATTGGCGGGAAAAACGAAAAACCGTAGTGCCTTGCGTAAACAGTTGGGGCTAAAGGACGATCCAAAAACGGCCTTAGTGGGTGTCGTTGCACGATTGACCGACCAAAAAGGGGCTGATCTCATTCCCGGCATGATGAAGGCGCTTAAGCAGGCATCCTTTCAATTAGTGCTGCTCGGCGGTGGTGATAAAACCATCGAGAAACAACTGACGGCACTGGCTGCCAGCATGCCCGATCGTTTCAGCTTGACGCTGGGTTATAACGAACCTCTTGCCCACCAGATCGAAGCGGGCGCCGACATTTTTCTTATGCCTTCGCGCTATGAACCCTGTGGACTCAATCAGATGTACAGCATGCGCTATGGCACCCTGCCGCTGGTACGCCATACCGGAGGGCTGGCCGATACCGTAGTCGATGCCACCCCCGAGGCCCTGCACGACGGCACCGCCACCGGCTTCGTTTTCAAGGATGCCAGTGCCACAGCATTAAGTGAGTGCCTGGAGCGCGCGCTGGCCCTGTATGCTCATCCGCGAGTTTGGCGAGGGATACAAAAGCAGGCTATGGCCCGGGATTTTGGCTGGGAACAGAGCGCCAAACGCTATGTGGCGATGTATCGCGAGCTGCTGGCGTAGAGGATGCACGGTAGGGGTGAATAATCATTCACCCCGATATTGTCAATCAGTCAAATACCACGGTCTTGCTGCCATAGCGCAGCACCCGGTCATCAAGATGACTGCGTACGGCACGGGCGAGTACGAGCTTCTCCAGATCACGCCCCTTGCGGATCAGATCCGTCACCTCATCCCGATGCGAGCAGCGCACCACATCTTGCTCTATGATCGGTCCCTCATCCAGATTAGCCGTGGCGTAGTGCGCCGTGGCGCCGATCAGCTTTACTCCACGTTCATGGGCCTGATGATAGGGCCGACCGCCGATGAATGCGGGCAAAAATGAATGATGAATATTGATGATGTCACCGCTAAAGGCACGTAGAAAATCATTGCTGAGTATCTGCATATAGCGGGCTAACACCACCACATCGATACGAAATTCCTGTAGCAACTCTAATTCACGCTGCTCTGCCTCCGGCTTATTATCCTTGCCCATAGGCTGCAACTTAAAGGGCACCTCGAATTGCCGCGCCACTTTCTCAAGATCAGGATGATTACTGATAATCAGTACGAGTTCGCAATCCAGTTCACCCATCTGATGGCGGAGTAACAGGTCATAAAGACAATGGTCATATTTCGATACGAAGATAGCCATGCGCTTTTTGTTCGACTGGCCATCAACCCCTTGTCGGTAGGCCAGTTGATAGCTCATTGAGAAACGCTTGGCGACCTCGGCGATGGCCCTTTCCAGGGTACCCCGATCGGTATTGAGTTCAGCTACATCAAACACGATGCGTTGAAAAAACTGTGCTGCATCGCGATCGGTGTGCTGATCTGAGTCCAGAATATTGGCGCCATGTCCAGACAGCACCTGCGCCAATCCCGCTACCAAGCCACGACGATCGGCACATGAAATTAATAGGGTAGCCAGCGTCGAAGGGTCCATCGTTCATTACCTTGAGATCCCCACACGGGGGAGAGTGTATTTAATCGGCGCTGATTATACGGCGAGAGGCTTTATGAATGCCGGTCAAAAAAGCATTTGTAGAAATTCTCTGCGGTGTGTTGCGTTCAAATCTCGCAGATTAATAAAATTGGCGTGTTTTTGCGGTGTATAGGGATTCAGTTCAATCCCCCATAACGGGCTAAGCCGGTGGGGAAGCAAGGAATAGCGTACATCGACGACAATATTTTCCTTCTCGGGCATGAGCGCCAGGTAATCATCAGAAAACCAGCGAAAGCGTTCTATATCCTGCGATTGAACTGAGCCAGTTTTTATCCCGGGCAGATCCCGTGAAATGGCAAGTTTGGCAATGGAGATGCCTTCAATATGCCGACTGGCTATACCGACCCTAGCCGCATCAATGAAATAACGCCCTTCATATTCATAAATCAGCTTCCACAGGATCAAATTCCCAAAGGTGGGTTTAACGGTCAAACGTTGCGGCTGATGCCCTCGCGCCCGGGCTGTATCCCAGGCTACTGCTTCTGCCCGCTCACGCTGCACCACCCCAAAACCCAGATAGCTAATGGCAAATACGAAGGCGATACGGGCATAAACAGAATTTTTGCGGATAAAGGCCGAGATAACCAAGGCCAGCACCGGCAGGGTGAACAAGGGGTCAACGATGGAAATATTGTTCCAGGCAAATCGCGTATCAGTGAATGGCCAGAGCAATTGGGTGCCGTAGGAGGTACAGCCGTCCAGTAGTCCATGGGTCGCGTAACCCAGGGTGGCGAAGATATAGACACGGCGAAATTCGAGTTTGCGTCGTACCAGAGGGTAGAGCAACAAGGTGCAAACCAAGCCGCCAAAGGGGATAAAGAATAAAGAGTGAGTGAATTGCCGATGGTATTCCAGAAACAGCAGAGGATCGCTGGATGAGCGAATCAGCACATCGAGATCAGCAGCCATACCCGATAGCAAGCCGATCACAAAAGCCCATCGCTGTAGCCGGCGATCCCGGGCCAAGGCCTGCGGCAGGCTGGCACCGAGTACCGCTTGGGATAAGGGGTCCATATTGTGTTAACGAAGGCTGTAGGGGCGAATAATTATTCGCCCCTACAATTTATGCCATCAATTGCACAGCCACTTCATTAGCCCCATCTCAAAGGGATGGGAGAGAGATTCATGGTGGGGAAACACCCGGATTTGGTAATTTACGTGTCCGCACCACTCCGGCTTAAGATCGAAGAAGAAGCGTTGTTCCCCGCTGTCCGGGACCGTACCATCAGCCTCAAAATAGCCGCGTATGCGTGGAATTTCATCCCCCACACTAGCGCGCCTCAGGGTGGAATACCAAGATTCCGAGGGCTTCACCACCCCCTCCACCACGCTCTCCCGCTGCTTGTGACGGCGGGAAATAAGAAACTCTACCAGCACGTCTTCGGGCTTGAGGCCGTTGAGGTTTACCGACGCCTCTATGCGAATCGAATCCCCGAAGGAAAGAGATGAAACCGGCTGGTCTAGCCGATGAAGATGAACCTCTGACCAGGCCTTGCGAACTTTGTCCTTCCAGGAGGCCAATACAGTCGCATTAGCCGAGTCTATGCCATTAAGATGCTGGCCAGCTACGGCCGCTGGGGCGTAGAGCTGACTGATATAGTCACCCAGGGTGCGCGAGAAATTAAAGCCAGGAAGAACCGTTGCGATAGAACGCTTGGAGGTCTTAACCCAATCGGGTGAATGGCCCTGCTTACCTTGATCGTAATAGCGCGGGATTACCTCATCCTGGAGGATGGTGTAGAGGGTTTGTGCATCCTCCATATCCCGCTTCGCCACATCTTCACCATGGGGCGAGGGACGGATAGCCCAACCGTTATCACCCTCGAAACCTTCCGCCCACCAACCATCGGGGGCACTCAGATTGATAGTGCCATTGACCGCCGCTTTCATCCCTGAGGTGCCACTCGCCTCCATGGTATAGATAGGATTATTGAGCCAAACGTCGACACCCGCCAATAGACGTCGCGCCATACCCAGATCGTAGCCCTCCACCAGCAGCACCTTGCCAACGAACTCGCGCATTTTCGAAATTTCGCTCACCCGACGCAGCATGTCCTGTCCAGGCCCATCCGCTGGATGGGCCTTGCCAGCAAAAAGGAACACCACTGGGCGGTCCTCGTTGCCAAGAATTTCCCGTAACCAGCCGAGGTCATGGAACAATAGATCCGCGCGCTTGTAGGTGGCAAAACGCCGCGCAAAGCCAATGGTCAACACGCTCGGATCATCGGGATTGATGTGGCGGACCATACGGTCAAACATCACCTCGCTCATCTGATTACGCATATGCTGTTCCTGCAGCAAATTGCGAATCGAGGCGAGCATGCGTGATTTGATAGACTGACGTACGCTCCAGAACAGGTGGTCCGGAATTTCGTCTATACGCTGCCAATACTCGGCATCACACTGATGATGGCGCCAATCGGAGCCGACGAAGCGGTCAAATAAATCGGACCAGTCCTCAGCCAATACCGTGGGCACGTGTACGCCGTTGGTCACATAACCCATAGGGTTTTCTTCCGGCGGCACCTGCGGCCAGGCTTGACGGCAGATGTTGGCGGAAACCGCGCCATGTAGACGGCTGACCCCGTTATGGTGGCGTGAGCCGTGAATGGCCAGATTGGTCATGTTGAAATCACTGCCCTCATGTTCACAGCCTAGCGCCAGTAATTCATTTTCGTTCATACCCAACGGAGCCAGCATCGAGTGTAGATAATGGCTGACTGTCTGTGCGGCAAAGTGATCGTGACCCGCCGGCACCGGGGTATGGGTGGTAAATACGGTATTGGATGCCACCGCTTCCAGGGCCGCGCTATGGTGCGCTCCCTGCTCGGTATATTCGCGCATACGTTCAAGGATCTGGAAGGCGGGATGGCCCTCATTCATATGCCAGACGGTCGGTGCAATATCCAGAGCACGCAGGGCCTTGACGCCACCGATACCCAGAACCAACTCCTGACGAATACGGGTTTCGCGGTCACCACCGTATAGCTGGTAGGTGATTTTCCGATCCTCGGCATTGTTTTCCTCGGTATCGGTATCCAGTAGATAGACCTTGACGTGACCCGCCAGCGCCACCCAAACCCGGGCCGTCACGATCCGATCGGGAAAGGTTACCTCTACCCGCACTTCCTCTCCGTCCCGATTGAGAGCCGGGGCAATGGGCAAGTTTTCGATCTCTGACTCAAGGTGGGTAACGATCTGATTGCCGTCGGCATCCAGTTGCTGGGTGAAATAGCCAGCGCGATAGAGCAATCCCACCGCCACGAAGGGCAGGCGCATATCGCTGGCCTCCTTGCAGTGGTGTCCAGCGAGAATTCCCAGGCCACCCGAGTAGATGGGCAGGCTCTGGTGAAAACCGTACTCCATACAGAAATAGCCGATGAGTTCATTATCCCCCAGGGGCTGGACCTCCTGTGCCTGACGCCGATGTTCGTGATAAGCATCATAGGCATAGAGTGCCCGTTTGTAGCGGGCGAGAAAAATGGGGTCCTTGGCCGCCTGGCTCAGAATATCCTGATTAACCCGACGTAGCAGCCGCTTTGGGTTATTGCCGGTGCGCTGCCATAGTTTCTGATCCAGGGTGGCAAACAGCACGCGGGTGGGACGGTCCCAGCTGTACCAAAGATTGTTCGCCAGTTCCTCCAGACGCTCCAGTTCCACGGGAATGCTCGGATAGACGTCCAAAAAATATTCACGACGTTGCTGCATGAGGTGCTCTACTCCTAATAAATGATTTTATTGCCATCTGAATACCGAGGTATTCAGATGCGAAATTCGTATTCTTTTGGCTATATTGAAGACTTGTTAGCAGCTGCTAGTAGCTGCTTCATTTCCCGAACTGCCGGCCCCAAACCACTGAAAATAGCGCGGGCAATAATCGCGTGGCCAATATTTAACTCTTCAATTTCAGCCATCGCCGCCACCGGCTGAACATTCTGATAATTAAGTCCGTGGCCACCGTTGACTATGAGGCCAAGTCCCTTCCCTACTCGTGCTGCCTCGCGCACACGCTGAAATTCGTGCTCGGTTTGCATCCCATCCGGTGCATCGGCATAGCTTCCGGTATGTAGCTCCACCACCGGGGCACCCGCCTTGGCGGCGGCCTCAAGTTGGGCAGGGTCCGGATCGATGAACAGGGAGACACGAACACCCGCCTCTTTGAGACGCTGACATGCTGCACTGATTCGCGCAGGCTGTCCGACCACATCTAGTCCACCCTCGGTGGTTAATTCCTGCCGACGCTCGGGTACCAGGCAACAATCCGCGGGGGAAATTTTTTCAGCAATGGCTACCATTTCGTCGGTAACCGCCAACTCAAGATTCATGCGGGTCAGTAAGGTATCACGAAGGATCCAGAGATCCCGTTCCTGGATATGTCGCCGATCTTCCCTGAGGTGCACGGTAATCGCTTCGGCACCGGCCTCTTCCGCCACCATCGCTGCTTGTACCGGATCCGGATAACGGGTCCCCCGAGCTTGGCGCAGGGTTGCCACGTGGTCAATATTCACCCCCAGTAAAGGCCTCATGAAAGACTCCCCGCGGGACGCAGATAAGCCTTACGGCTAGCCAAGGGTTTATCACCAAGATGAAATTGCAGTACACCACGCATCAGTTGTTTCGCCTCCTGCAGTTCTTTGTTTTGGTCAAAATGTTCACGGGCAAGGGCCAGCAAAGTAGCCCCGGAAACTGTCATGCCCGCACCAACTAGCCGTGTGGCAAGCGACGGGCCTTGTTGTGGATGAAAGTGATAAGCCTCGGTGGGGATAATATCGTTGTTAGTGTCCACATCACGATCGAGTACCAGTGCATAGCCTATGGCCCAAAGCAAACGCTTTTCAAAAATGCGTAGCGTGACCTCAATGGTTCCCGCCTCAGCCAGCCCCTGTAGTGCCTCACTATAGGCGCTATAAAGCTCAGGATGGGGATCGTCACGGAGCAGCAGGCGCAGCAGTAGCTCGTTGAGGTAGAATCCCCCAAACAAGGCATCACCCTCACGAAAATTGGCCGGGCCAGCACTTTCTACCGTGCCCAGAGTTTTCAGTTCACCGCGCCCACGCCAACTAAATAGTAGCGGTTGAAAAGCCTGCAACACCCCACTTAAAGGTCGCCTCCCACCAGCAGCACCGCGGGCTACTAGGCCCATGCGTCCGTACTGGGGGGTGAAAATCTCCAGCAATAAGCTACTCTCGCGATAACGTCGTCGATGGAGCAGATAACCAGGCTCTAATTCCATCACCATTGGAATGCCTTAGTCGTGGTAGCCTAACTGTTGCAAAGCCTTAGTATCATCGGACCAGCCCGAGCGCACCTTGACCCACAGCTTGAGCATCACCTTGATATCGAACATCGCCTCCATCTCCTGCCGGGCGGCACTCCCTACCCGCTTGAGCAGCTCGCCCTTGCTGCCGATGATGATGTGTTTGTGGCCCTTGTTTTCCACCCAAATCACGGCATCAATGGTGGCCAACTTAACGCTTTCCTCAAAATGCTGGATTTCCACCCCAAGGCGATAAGGCAACTCATCGCCCAGACGGACAATCAATTGCTCTCGGACAAATTCAGCGGCCAAAAAACGTAAATTTCGATCGGTGATCTGCTCCTCGGGAAAGATTGCCTCACCACGTGGCAGATGCTCAATCAACAATTCCTCCAGCCGATCAACGCTATCGCCCCGGCGTGCTGAAACAGGCACCGCCTCAACAAACTTCACGGTCTCGGAGAGATGCTGTAGCAGCGGCAATAAGCGCTTGCGATCAGCTAATCGATCGATCTTGTTAAGCACCACGATCACCGGGGTATCGATATCCCGGAGTTGTCGCAATACCACCTCATCGTCATCCGTCCAACCGTGGGCATCGATGAGAAAACACACCACATCCGCCTCGGCAATGCCGCCTATGGCCGCCCGATTCATATAGCGGTTAATGGCACGCTGATGGCCACCGTGGATCCCCGGCGTATCGATGAAGATAAGTTGCGCCTGCAGATTGGTTTTTATGCCAAGGATGCGGTGGCGAGTGGTATGTGGCTTGCGAGTTGTAATGCACAGCTTTTGCCCCAACAAACGATTGAGCAAAGTGGATTTGCCCACGTTGGGACGCCCCACCAGGGCGATAAAACCACGTCTAAAGGTATTTTCAGTCATTATTCAGCACATTGATGGCCTGGCTAGCCGCGTCTTGCTCTGCCTTGCGCCGGCTACTACCGGAGCCACGAAAAATCTTTTTCATATTAGGAAGTCGGCATTCCACCAGGAATTGCCGTTGGTGATCACTGCCCGCCTGTTCAGCCACTCGATAGTTAGGTAAGGAGAGCCCCTGGGCCTGCAACCATTCCTGCAGGCTCGTCTTGGGGTCTTTATTAGCCTGCGGATTATTCATTGCAGAGAGACGTTCTCGATAAAGGGACAGCACACTCTTTTGGCAGCTATCCATACCCCCGTCGAGATAAATGGCACCGATCAGGGCTTCAACCGCATCGGCCAGAGTCGAGGGCCGCTCCCGTCCACCGCTTTTCAACTCCCCCGCACCTAGCTGAAGAACCGGGCCTAGCTCCAACTCCAGTGCAATTTCAGCCAGGGTTTCCCCCTTCACCAACGCGGCACGCATACGAGTTAACTCACCTTCCCGAGCGAGCGGAAACTTCTGGTACAGGGCTTTGCCGATGATGAAATCGAGGATTGAGTCGCCAAGGAATTCCAGGCGCTCATTATGTTCGCTACCGGCACTGCGGTGAGTGAGCGCACGAGCCAGTAGCTCAGCATCCTTGAATAGATAACTCAGCCGTGGGGCGAGCCAGGTATTTAACGGGCTCATAGTTTGACTAGAGGATTTCCCCCCGTAGGCGGGAGGGGAAAACGCTAGTTTTGCACCTGCTTATCAAAATCACCGACCAGCGAAAGATTGGAAAATAACGGGTTCTCAACGCGATATTTAACCTGAATGGTCACCTTGCGCTTAATCTTGCTAACTTTGATGAATTCTTTGTAGTTATGCTCAGTGATACGTCTTACATCATCGATGTCTAGACGCTTGAGCAAAGAGAAGATGATTTCGCGCTTACTCTGATCGGCTATTTCGCTATCAGAGATAAGGCTCTCCATTGCGGTATCGATCTTGAAGCTTTCCATATACATCGGAAACAACTTGAGACCCAGCAACACCACCATTGCCGCTGCCACCAAACCGAGCATCACGCTCGACGCCGTTCCCTGCTGTTTTTTCAAGATTTTCATCACCTGACTCTCCCCATTGCTGTTAAGGCTGCCCGTTTGTGGCGGGTGATTATCCCATCGCTAGAAAGTTACCGCCAGACACGCCCTAGTCTAGTCAATCAATACTCTGTCCGATGCGCCCCCAAGAGGGCCCAAAGCCCCAGTCCCAATGCATCCAGATGGCGAAGGCCTTGCCAATCAGATTTTCATCCGGGACCGTGCCCCAGTAGCGGGAATCACGACTATTGTCACGGTTATCGCCAAGGACGAAATAATGCCCCTCTGGAACTACCATCTCCCCCTCCATAGAGGGCATTTCACCTTGCACAAGCATGCTGTGACGAACATCGCCCAACTGTTCGTAACGCAGACTGGCGCCAGTCATTTCACTGCCGGAGCCCGTGCCTTGATAAGCCCCAAGCACTTCCTGGGCTGATGCAACGCCATTGACGTAGAGCACCTTGTTGTAATAACTAACGTGATCGCCAGGCTCACCGACTACGCGTTTGATAAAGGGTGTGGTCGGGTCTTTGGGATAACGAAAGACGATCACATCTCCGCGTTGGGGACGGCCAATGGAAAAGATCTTGCGATTTAGCACCGGCAGGCGAATGCCATAGGTGTATTTATTGACCAGAATAAAGTCACCGGTCAGTAATGTCGGCATCATGGAGTTGGAGGGAATACGGAAGGGCTCCACCAAAAAGGAGCGCAGCAATAAAACCGCCAGAAAAATGGGGAAGAAAGAGCGAGCGTATTCCACCATTTTGGACTCGCTCGCCGCCTCGTCCTCTACCCGATGGGGCGCTAATAACCATGCATCCAGCGCCCAGATCAAGCCACTGATGACCACCAGCAACACCATGACGGCTGGAAAATCCCAGTTCATCCTGGTTTCCCCATGCGTAGCACCGCGAGAAATGCCTCCTGCGGGATTTCCACCCGGCCCACCTGCTTCATACGTTTTTTCCCCGCTTTTTGTTTTTCCAGCAACTTGCGCTTACGACTAACATCGCCGCCATAACATTTGGCGGTCACATTTTTGCGCAGTGCCTTAACAGTCTTCCGAGCCACCACACGAGAACCTACTGCCGCCTGAATAGCCACATCGAACATCTGCCGCGGAATAATTTCCTTCATCTTTTCAACCAGTTCACGGCCACGCTGGTGACTGACATCACGATGGACTATCAGCGAAAGAGCATCTACGCGCTCGCCATTAATAAGCACATCCAGCTTTTGCAGCGGCGCTACCTGGTAACGCTTGAAATGATAATCCAGCGAGGCATAACCGCGACTCACAGATTTGAGGCGGTCAAAGAAATCCAGCACCACCTCGTTCATGGGCAATTCGTAGGACAGTGAGATTTGCTTGCCTACATACATCAGCTTTTTCTGTACGCCACGTTTTTCCACGCACAGCGAAATCACATTACCCAAATGGGCATCGGGCACCAGGATATCGGCAAGCACGATGGGCTCACGAATTTCATCCACGTGATTGGGTGCTGGCAAATGGGCCGGATTATCGATGTAAACCAATTCCCCGGTGGTGGTCAGAATCTGGTAGACCACGGTGGGGGCAGTGGTAATGAGATCGAGATTGTATTCCCGCTCCAGACGTTCCTGGATGATCTCCATATGCAGCATGCCGAGAAAGCCACAACGGAAGCCAAAGCCCAGGGCCTGAGAGGTTTCTGGCTCAAAATGAAAGGCCGCATCATTCAAACGCAACTTGCCGAGAGCGTCACGGAATGCCTCAAAATCGCTCGAATCGGTTGGATAAAGGCCGGCATAAACCTGTGGCTTCACCGGCTTGAATCCAGGCAAGGATTCACTCGCGGGACGGGCCTCCATGGTCAGGGTATCCCCCACCGGAGCGCCCTCAATATCTTTAATTCCCGCCACCACATAGCCCACTTCACCGGCGCGAAGCTCCGGTAGATCATGGCGTTTGGGGGTAAATACACCGACCTTATCCACCTTGTGCTTATCCCCGGTGGACATTACCCGAATCATTTGATTGACCCCGAGCACGCCATTGATGACGCGTACTAAGGAAACCACACCGAGATAATTATCAAACCAGGAATCGATAATCAGGGCCTGAAGAGGGGCGTCCGCAACACCTTTAGGTGGTGGCACCTTGGCCACCAGCTGTTCGAGCAACTCCGGAACCCCAATGCCGCTCTTCGCACTGACTTGCAACGCATCATCGGCCTCCAGACCGATAATCTCCTCAATCTCCTGTACCACCCGCTCAGGTTCGGCCGAAGGCAGATCGATCTTGTTGAGCACCGGAATGATCTCCAACCCCTGATCAATGGCCATATAACAGTTGGCAACGCTCTGGGCTTCCACGCCCTGGGTGACGTCCACCACCAGCAAGGCTCCTTCACAGGCCGCCAACGAGCGCGAAACCTCGTAGGAGAAATCCACGTGTCCCGGAGTATCGATGAAATTCAGCTGGTACTCGGTGCCATCACTACCTTGGTAATCCAGGGTAACGCTCTGGGCCTTGATGGTAATGCCGCGCTCGCGTTCCAGATCCATGGAATCGAGCACTTGAGAGGCCATTTCCCGCTCACTCAAGCCACCACAAATCTGGATAAAACGATCTGCCAGCGTGGACTTGCCGTGGTCAATATGGGCGATGATGGAGAAGT
This sequence comes from Gammaproteobacteria bacterium, assembly GCA_021773645.1. GTDB lineage: Bacteria > Pseudomonadota > Gammaproteobacteria > HK1 > HK1 > JAJFJV01. The sequence continues at coordinate 182,138 of JAJFJU010000015.1, read as the reverse complement.
TGCGGATTTGTTTCATACAAAGCAAAAGGGCGCCGTCAGGACGCCCATCAATCGTAGTGTTGGAAAACCTGTGGCTCCTAGAGGGGCCACAGCTAGCGCAGTATCATAGTCCCTAGCTCGGGAAGCACCAAGATTTATTGTTCTGCTGCTCTCTATTGGGGCACACGTAGAGGCAGAAACATTGGATTGCCTGCACGTTGGAGATATACCGATATTGCCCTGCCGGCGGGCAGTTCCTTCGCCAGTTGCTCGAAATGAGCGCGGTCTTTTATGCGCTTGCCATTCAACATCAGCAGCACATCCTTGCCATGAATTCCTGCCTGACGGGCCGGTCCCTCCTCCACGATGGCCACCAGCACCCCCCCCTTTGCCACCTTGTAGCGTTTGCGGGCCGTAGCATCAATATCCCGGACTACCAGCCCAAGCCGATGATCGGTGGTGGTTTCAGGGTCGGTTTTTGCGGCCAGTGTCTCCTCCTCTGGCAATTCCGCGATCAACACCTGCAGCGTCCGCTTCTTGCCGCCCCGCAACACCCGCACCGGCACCTGCACTCCCTCGCGAGTACGTCCCACCAGAGGCGGCAAATCTGAGGATCTCTTAACTTGCTTGCCATTAAATTTAAGCACCACATCGCCCACCTGCAGGCCCGCCTGCTCCGCTGGGCTATCGGGCAATACCTTTGCAATCAGCGCCCCTTTGGGTTTATCCATGCCAAAAGATTCTGCCAGCTCGCGGGTGACATCTTGAATCATTACCCCCAGCCAGCCACGCGAGACCTTGCCATTATCACGCAACTGCTCCACCACATTCATCGCATCGGCAATAGGGATGGCAAAGGAAAGCCCCATGAAACCGCCGGTCCGGCTGTATATCTGCGAGTTAACCCCGACGACCTCGCCATCCAGATTGAACAAAGGTCCGCCGGAATTTCCAGGGTTAATGGCCACATCGGTCTGAATAAAGGGCACATAGTTCTCGCTCGGCAAACTACGCCCCTTGGCGCTGACGATGCCGGCGGTTACCGAGTGATCGAAGCCAAAGGGAGAGCCAATGGCGAGCACCCATTCACCCACCTTGAGGGAATAATCAGTACCCGTCTTGACGATGGGCAGGTCCTCGGCCTCAATTTTTAGCAGTGCGATATCACTACGCGGGTCGCCGCCGATAATCCTGGCAGCCAATTCACGCCGATCACTAAGACGCACGATAATCTCGTCGGCATCCTTGATGACGTGGTTGTTGGTGATGATGTATCCATCGGCACTAATGATAAAACCAGAGCCTAACGACTGGGCATTGAACTCCTGCCCGCCCTCACCGCCCTCACCAAAAAAGCGTCGGAAGAACTCATGCAGCGGGCTGTCCTTGGGGATGTCGGGCAATTCCAGCCCCTTGGGCAGAACCGGACCCCGCCGTCTTTTCACTTTTTGGGTGGTGCTGATATTCACCACCGCCGGGCTATAGCGTTCCACCAAACCGGTGAAATCAGGTAGCGAACGGGCCCCCGCGCTGAAGTGAACGCTGATCAGCAGGGCGAAAATAAGTCCCGGGAGCAGTTTTTTTAGATGGCACAGTGCATTCATTAGACGTTTTACTCAGAGTTATTCATTTGTGTTGGAGGCGAAAGATCGTGGCAATGCCATGAACTCAAGGCACAGCTTGGCAGCTTACTGAAGGGCAACCGCTTCGGCCACCGTACGTACCGTTGTTACTGGCACCTCGCCCACCACGGTGATCTGAAAGCGTTCCAGTACCACCCCGAATGCGTTCATGGCGCCCATGCGAGAAAGCCCCTTCAACGGTTCCTTAACCGCACCAATTTCCTCTATGTAGACAGAAAACGAAGCCAGTCCATCGCTATAAAACAGATGTTCAACGGGCGTGTTTCGGGTTGGGAGCGGAGCCCGTGTTCGTTCACTCATGGTAAAGCCCGCGGGTAGCCATTTTAGCTTCCAGCTCATTGGGCTGGAGGTCTTTTGCCGTTTTGCGCGATCGTTGACGGTAAAACGCTGAAAATGCTCACCCCGGGTCGCGGGCTCAAGCAGACTGTCGGGGATTTCATCAGGCAAGCTCAGGCTGGTATAGGTGACCTGCTCCAGCACCTCACCCTTGCCATTGATCACCTCGGTCTTTAGCAGCAGGCCACTTTTGCGATCCACCGATAGGCGGTGCCCATAACGGTATTGGTCCCGGGGTTGCATATGGATGGTCTTGGTATTGCGCCCAGCCACCCGTTTCCCATCAGAAAGTCCAAGTCGATAGGACTGCTGAAACACCTTGGTTTCACCGGAAATACGCGGAAAACTACGAGCTCGGGGATGGCTGGCACCAATGATGATGGATTGATTGTCCGGCAGGATGCAGATCACCTCAGAGCCGTTTCTTAATACCTCGCGGGCCACACCACTCAGGGAAACCAATCGTTCACGCTCACCATTGGCATCAGCACGGTGGATGATGCGCATGGATTCCATCTGACTGCCGCTGTGATAGACAAAAGTGCCGTCATAATTCTGACTCTCAGCCGCCTCTACCATCCGTTGTAGCCAAGCCAGAGCCTCGGATTCTCCGCCCTCGGCCCACGCGGACACCGACAGACCGAGCAAAACCGCTGCCATCAGAAATTGGCGCATTGTGCGGAAGGGTCTAGTAACCACTGCTGTTATAGCCCACCACACGCACATAAGGCAGCATGCCGTGCATCGGGGCTGACTGGTATTCACTGTGGTGTACCAGATAACTATTGAGACGGTCTTCTACTGCCGGGCGGGCCACATCCCAGCGGATAGCCGCGGTCTGTACAGCCCCAGCATTTTGTGCGAGTAACTCCGGTCCACCACTCGGGCCTTGCAGCTTGATCACGCCAAGCACCGCGAACATCGCTACCGAAGCGGCCAGGGCAAATCCAATGACCGGTTTCGTGTAGTGACTAATGCCGCGTTTGCGTTCCAGTCGTATCACCGAGGCCGCTGGTTCATCTTCCAGGGCACGATGAACACGTGCGCCCAGCTCACCCTGTTCTGCCGCCAGCCCTTCACGCATGGCATCCCGGGCAAGGTGATAGTGCCCCCAGGTTTGGCGTAGCTTCTCATCCGCGAGCAATTCATCCAGCGCTGCCTCCATAGCAGGCGCTTCTAATTCCCCATCCATCAGGGCAGATAGCTGTAGTTTACGTTCAGACATGGCTTCAAATTTCCACTATATCAATCAAGCAGGGGTTTCAGTTCGCGGTTAATCGCCTCGCGAGCTCGAAAAATCCGCGACCGCACAGTGCCAATAGGGCAATCCATGGCTTCGGCAATTCCTTCATAACTCAGGCCCTCCAACTCACGCAGGGTCACGGCAAGCTTGAGATCCTCGGGCAAGTTGGCAATGGTTTTTGCCACCGTTGCCTGGATTTCACTGCGTAACAACAGCCGCTCGGGCGTATCGTCATCGCGTAATCGCGGCTCGTTACTGTAGTCCTGATCCTCATTGGTGCCGAGGTCCATGGCGATGGGACGGCGTTTGCGGGCCGCCAAATAATTCTTCGCCGTGTTGATGGCAATCCGGTAAAGCCAGGTATAAAAGGCGCTGTCGCCACGAAAATTTGGCAGCGCCCGATAGGCTTTGATAAAGGCCTCTTGGGAGACATCCAACACCTCGGAATGGTCTCGCACGAAGCGCCCAACGAGCTTGTTCACCTTGTGCTGATACTTCAGAACGAGCAGGTCATAAGCCGCCTTCTCGCCATTTTGCACCCGCACCACCAAAGCCTGATCGACCTGCCTTTCGCTCATATCAGAGCAACCTCTGCAAAGCCGACCTTCCCTTGCCTACCCCCATAGACCGAGGGATGCAGAGATAGTTCGCCATGACTGCACAGCGGGGAAACATGGGGGCGCAACACATTGAGCAGACGACGATATAGCGCGGTAGTCACGTTTAAAGTCTTTCCTTCATGTGTTTCAGAAGAAGAGAGGCATAACCCACACCGAAAAGAGCCAAATAAGTGCATGGCTTGCAGTGCCCCATGGTTAGCCACATATAATCGCCCCATTAAAATGAAGCTCGCGGGGCATTATCCATACTAAAGGGCCGCTGATCTACGCATGGCTCAGCTATCTTGCCCACATAATCTAATTGCAGCTCACGCAGCCACCTCAGTTAAAAAAAGCCATGACCAAACAGTACGAGAGTGACGTCCTGATTATTGGTGCAGGCGCGGCCGGGCTTAGTCTGGCCCTGCGCCTCGCCCCTACGCATCGCATTGCCATACTCGCTAAAGCGACCTTGCTGGAAAGCAACACCCGCTATGCCCAGGGCGGTGTATCAGTGGTGATGGATGAAAACGACTCCATCGCCTCCCACGTTGCCGACACCCTAGAGGCCGGGGCCGGGCTATGCGATACAGAAATCGTCCATTTCGTGGTCTCTAATGGCCCTGAATGCATCCGGGATCTTATCCAGCAAGGCGTAGATTTCACCCGAGACAAGGATACTAATGGCTATCACCTGACCCGCGAAGGTGGACACAGTCATCGCCGCGTTATCCATGCCGCCGATGCCACCGGCTTGGAGATTCAAACCTCCCTGTTAACCCAGGTAAAGGCCCATCCCAACATCACATTGTATGAGTCTCACCTCATGCTGGACCTGGTACGCGATAAACAACTTGGTTGTGTCGGTGCGTACGTCTTCGAGCGCAATAAAAAAGAGGTGATGAGCTTTCGTGCCCGTATGACAGTGCTCGCCACCGGGGGGGCGGGTAAGGTTTATCTCTACACCAGCAATCCCGATGTCGCCACCGGTGATGGCATTGCCATGGCCTGGCGTGCCGGTTGCCGGGTGGCCAATATGGAATTTGTCCAGTTCCATCCCACCTGTTTATATCATCCCGAGGCCGGTTCCTTTCTGATTACCGAGGCTGTACGTGGCGAAGGCGGCAAGCTGCTATTGCCCAATGGTGAGCGCTTCATGCCGCGTTTTGATCCCCGCGGCGAGTTGGCGCCCCGAGATATAGTCGCCCGCGCCATGGACCATGAAATGAAGCGCCTCGGTGCCGAGTGCGTCTATCTGGATATTTCCCACAAACCCGCCGAGTTCATCCGCTCCCATTTCCCTACGGTGTATGCCCGCTGCCAGGAACTGGGTATCGACATGTGCGCAGGGCCTATACCAGTGGTACCTGCCGCCCATTACACCTGTGGCGGCGTCATGACTGACCGCAATGGCTGTACAGATTTGGCGGGGCTCTATGCCATTGGCGAGGCGGCTTTTACCGGCCTGCATGGGGCGAATCGCATGGCCAGCAATTCACTGTTGGAATGCCTGGTATTTGCGCGCTCGGCGGCCACCCATATCAGCCAGCATATCGCTGATCGCGCCATGCCCCCGGCCTTACCGGAATGGGATGAAAGCCGGGTCACGGACTCCGATGAAGAAGTGGTGGTATCGCACAATTGGGATGAATTACGCCGTTTCATGTGGGATTACGTGGGCATCGTACGCACCACCAAACGCCTGCAACGTGCCAAGCGACGCGTAGATTTGCTGCTGATGGAAATTCGTGAGTATTACGGCAATTTTCGGGTCAGCGATGATTTGATCGAGCTACGTAATCTTGCCGTGGTCGCCGATCTCATCATCTGCTCCGCCCTGAGACGCCAGGAAAGCCGCGGTCTACATTACACCCTGGATTATCCTGAATCGGACGATAATCGCAGTCCGATCACCACTATCCTCAAGCCCTAGGAGTCCGCTCAGGCCTGCTCATAAGAAAAGGAAATTACTGAGGCCAGGGAGTCACTATCCGTCGCCAGCATCATTAGCCGATCCAGCCCCAGCGCCACCCCGGAGCACTCGGGCAAACCCGCACGCAAGGCAGCCAACAGTTTTTCATCCATGGGAACAGGCGCTATTCCAGCCGCTGCACGCCGCTCCAAATCGGCCCACATGCGGGATTCCTGCTCGACGGGGTCGATGAGTTCCCTATAGCCATTGGCCAACTCCACCCCATCCACATAGGCCTCAAAGCGCTCTGCCACCGCCGGAGAACCTGGACGGACACGCGCCATGGCCGCCTGAGCAGCAGGAAAATCGTAAATAAAAGTTAACCCCGCCCCCAAGGCCGGCTGCACCTTGAGGCTAAGCAAAAAATCAAGGCACTGCTCACGATCGGTCGCACCAGAAAGCCCGTGTTTCTCCGCCTCTTTGCGCAGCCCAGCCAAGGAAATATCAAAGGGGTCGATACCCGCATAGCGGCGAAAGGCATCGCCATAACTGATGCGCCGCTGGCTTTTAAGCTGGAGTATCAGGCGCAACAGATCACCCACCTCATCCATCAGCCCGTGATAACCCAAGTCTGGCCGATACCACTCCAGCATACTGAATTCAGGATTATGCAACCGCCCCGCTTCACCCGCACGAAAGGCCTTACAGATCTGATAGATAGCCCCACTGCCAGCAGCCAACAAGCGCTTCATACAACTTTCAGGAGAGGTTTGCAGAAAACCACCCGCCCCCGAACTGTTGTCTTCGGCACAGAAGCTCTCAATATGGAGTTCGGACGTAGTGCTGCTACAAAGCAGCGGCGTCTCCACCTCCAGCACGCTGCGCTCGGAGAAAAACCCGCGGATGACGGCCAGCATCCGTGCTCGCGCCTGCAGGGTTTCCACGGATGCCACCACAGGGTCCTTACTCATTCAGGGTGGCTCTAAGCCAAAAACTGCTAGAAAATCAGTCCTTAACCCGCGACACGTACTCACCGGTACGGGTATCAATCTTGAGGCGCTCGCCGATTTCCACGAACAGAGGAACGCGGATCACCGCGCCGGTTTCCACGGTCGCGGGTTTGGTGGCGCCACTGGCGGTATCGCCACGCAGACCGGGGTCGGTATCTGTGACCTCGAGTTCCACGAAGTTAGGCGCAGCAACGGCCAATGGCGCGCCGTTCCACAGGGTGACGATGCACATGTCCTCTTCCTTGATCCATTTACGGGTGTCACCCACCGCGGCCTCGGATGCGGCATATTGCTCATAGCTGCTGGTATCCATGAAATGGCATTCTTCGCCATCTGCGTATAGATACTGCAGATCCAGGTCCATGACATCGGCAGCTTCCACGCTCTCGCCCGATTTATAGGTACGCTCCAGCACCCGGCTATTCTTGAGATTACGCAATTTTACCCGGCAAAAGGCCTGGCCTTTGCCCGGTTTTACAAATTCATTTTCGATGATGGCGCAGGGATCGCCGTCGATCATCAGTTTCAAACCACTCTTGAATTCATTGGTACTGTAACGGGCCATGGATGGGATCCTGTGCTGGAAAATCGGAGTTTAAATAGAAAACGAAATTGTAACCGATCCATCCACATCCACGAAGACGATTCGAAATTGTGAAAGAATGCCCGCCTTTAATGAGATACCGCAGAGCACCCCGATGAATAGCCCTATAGCACTCGCCCTGACCGGCGTGGGAAATAAACACCCCAAGAGCCACATAATGCCCTTATGGCGGCAAGAACTTGCTGCAGCTATACGGAATCCAGATGTGCTATTGCGAACGCTAGAGCTTGAAAACCAAGAGATTCCCCAACAAAAACCCCCGTTTGAAATGTTGGTGCCGCAGAGTTACCTGGCCCGTATGCGCAAAGGCGACCCCCAAGATCCACTGTTGCTACAGGTACTGCCAAGATCTCAGGAGACGGTACTGTCATCCGGCTATGCCGCTGATCCGGTGGGCGATCTGGATGCCATGGCCATGCCTGGGCTGATTCATAAATATCGGGGACGTGTCCTGCTGCTGCTAACCGGAGCCTGCGCCATCCATTGCCGCTACTGTTTCCGCCAGCACTTTCCCTACAGCGCCAATGTGCGCCGTGATCGCTGGGATGATTGGCTCGCCACTATACGAGCCGATAGCAGCATCAAAGAGGTCATATTCAGTGGTGGCGACCCGCTAAACCTGGCCGATGAGCGGCTGGCCGAACTTGCCCGGCGGCTGGCGGAGATTCCACATCTACAGACCTTGCGGATTCATACTCGCCTGCCGGTGGTGTTGCCCTCACGGGTCAATGGTGCGCTGCTGTCGTGGCTGATCGGTACGCGTCTACGACCAGTGATGGTGATTCATGCTAATCATCCCCAGGAGATCGATGGCGAAGTTAGCCAGGCACTACGGCGAATCAAGGCAGCTGGGGTATTGCTGCTAAATCAGTCGGTGCTGTTACGGGGGATCAATGACTGCCCCAAGACCCTCGCAGCACTTTCCCACGCGCTATTTCAGGCCGACACCCTGCCCTATTATCTGCACCTGCTGGATCGGGTACAGGGTGCCCACCACTTCGAGGTGCCTGAGGATGAGGCCCTTAGACTGGTGGAAGAACTACGTGCCCGTCTGCCCGGCTATCTGCTGCCACGCCTGGTTAAAGAGCAAGCGGGAGAGTCCAGCAAAACAGTCCTTTAATCAAGCACGTAGGAAACAATTCCATCCGCCAACTTCGGTTCAAACCAGGTGGATTTTGGCGGCATCAAACGCCCGGCATCGGCCACCGCCATTACTTCAGCCATGGCAGTAGGATGGAGCGCGAAGGCAGCCGCCATCTCGCCGGAATCTACACACGCCTCCAGCCCATCGGTACCGCGTATACCCCCTACAAAACCAACCCGTGGATCGCGGCGCAGATCTTCAACACCCAGGATCGGAGTCAATAGTTGATTGGTTAACAGGCTGACATCCAGACGTTCCACTGGATCTTCAGGGATAGCATCCGATGCCAGGTGCAGACGATACCACTGGCCATCCAGATAGAGACCAAACTCCCCACGCTGCTGCGGCCGCACTGGGGTACTACTCGCACTCACGCTAAAACCCACCTCTAATTTGGCCAGAAAGTCTGCAGCCGTCAGTCCATTGAGATCCCGTACCACACGGTTGTAATCGAGTATGCAAACCTCGTCCTCGGGAAATATAACGCTGAGGAAGTAGTCTTCTGGGCCTTCGCCACCACCCGAACGGGCCTCTCGACGCTTGGCCGCCACCCGCGCCGCAGCCGCCGAGCGGTGGTGTCCATCAGCGATGTACAAGTGAGCCATGCCCTCGAATAAGGCATCCAGTAAGGCGATCTCCTCTGGGCCATTGATCACCCACAGGCTGTGGCGCACGCCATCATCACGACTAAAGTCGTAGGTCGGTTCGGTAGCGCTAATTGTCGCTGCCAGATCCGAAAATTCCGGGCTCTCGCGGCAGGTCAGAAAAACCGGCCCAGTCTGGGCGTTGAGGCTATCGATCTGGCGAGTGCGATCATCTTCCTTAGTGGGCTGAGTGAGCTCGTGTTTACACACCCGCCCGCTTTCGTAGGCGACTACCGAAGTGGCCGCTACTAGCCCAATCTGCTGGTGCTCTGCCGTTTGTAAGCGATAAAGATAGAAGCAGGGGGTCTCATCTCGCATCAGCACCCCGGCATCGCGCATAGACTGTAAATTGGCCATACCCTTGGCATAGACCTCATCCCCATAGGGATCTACCCCCTCTGGTAAATCGATTTCGGGGCGAGAAATATGTAGGAAACTCCAGGGCAACCCTGTGGCCATCTCCTGCGCCTCTTGAAAGCTGACGACATCATAAGGAGGAGCGGCAACCGCTTCGACATAACCAGGGGCAGGACGCAATCCAGCAAAGGCTTTAATTAGGGACATAAGGAACAAGCTCTCATCTGATGACCGTTTTTAATTGCATTAAAAGGATTAAGAAACATGTTCAATAGATTGATATATTTCATATTAATTCAGGAATAAAGACCAAGGTTAAAGTTTTATGAAATACGGCCGCTCTATTGATTGAACGGGTACCCCCTCCTCCCTTTTTAACCCGTTCGTTGGCCGAGGCTCAAGCCTCGGTTTTTTTTTGTGCGACTTCCATGGCCTGAACACGTTGCAAGCCCCGCGGCAATAAACGCCCCCGCAGGCCACGAGCCGAATGGTAGACCTCAAGATCGGCACCCTTGAGTTGCAAATGACGCTTACCGGCGTGAAGCACTAGACTCGCACCCAACGGCAACACGCTCATGGCCACCACATACTCCTCTCGAAGCTTGAGCTTGGGGGCGGGAATATGCAGGATTTTAAGGCCTTTTCCCTTGGCCAAACGCGGTAACTCACTGAGCGGACAAATCAGTAAGCGACCCAGGTTACTGACCATAGCCACCCGGTCGGTTTCCAAATCACTAACCGGGGCCGGGACCAGCACTTGGGCACCAGCGGGCAGACTTAGGGCGACCTTGCCCGCACGATTCCTGGCGTACAGCTGACTGAGCGCTGCTACAAAACCGTAACCGGCATCGGAGGCAAGCACGAACAGCGCTTCTGGCTCTGCCAGCATGACCCCCTCGAAGGTCGCCCCATCGGGTGCCTGAATGCGTCCAGATAAAGGCTCGCCCATCCCCCGCGCCGAGGGTAAACCATGGGCGGCAACGGTGTAGGCACGACCAGTGGAGTCGATGAACACCACATTCTGTGTACTGCGCCCGGCAGCAGCGGCCTTGAAGCCATCGCCTGACTTGAAATTAAGCGCAGCCGGGTCGATGTCATGCCCTCGGGCAGCACGAATCCAGCCACGCTCTGACAGGACCACGGTAATCGGCTCCGATGAAATCAGTGATTTCTGCTCAAGCGCCCGTGCTGGCTCCACGTCAACCAGTGCTGAGCGTCGTGGATCGCCAAAGGCCTCTACATCGATCTCGATTTCATCCCGTACCAGGCCGCGCAAGCGGCGTTTTGAGCCCAGCGTCTTGCGCAATTCGGCTTCCTCGCTCTTGAGCTCAGCCTGCTCGGTGGCGATCTTCATCTCTTCCAGACGCGCTAGTTGGCGCAAACGGGTATCGAGAATGGCCTCAGTCTGTAGCTCGCTGAGCTTAAAGCGAGCTATTAGCACTGCTTTAGGCTTATCTTCCTCACGCACGATACGGATGACTTCATCGAGGTTCAGGTAGGCAATGAGCAGACCATCGAGGCGGTGCAAGCGAGCACAGACCTTGTCCAGCCTGAAGGTCAGCCGACGACGCACTGTTTGCTGGCGAAAATCTAGCCACTCCAGCAACAGGGCACGCAGATCCATGACTCGTGGGCGCCCGTCCATACCCACCAGATTCAAATTAACCCGATAGCTCCGCTCCAGATTGGTGGTGGCAAACAGATGCAACATCAGGGCGTCCACGTCCACCCGATTGGAGCGCGGCAGGATCAGCAGGCGTACCGGGTTCTCGTGATCCGATTCGTCTCGCAGATCCTCGACCAGCGGCAGCTTTTTGGCGATCATTTGCTGCGCGATCTGCTCCATGATCTTGGCACCGGACACTTGATAGGGCAGCGCGGTAATAACGATGGCACCATTTTCACGCTCATAGCGGGCGCGCATACGGATACTGCCGTTGCCGTTGCGATAAAGTGCGTGGATGTCCTCTATCGGGGTGATGATATCGGCATCGCTGGGATAATCCGGCCCCTGAATGCACTCACAAAGCGCCTCCAGTGTGGTATCTCCATCGTCCAGCAGGCGAATGCAGGCGTCCCCCACCTCGCGTAGATTGTGTGGGGGAATATCTGTGGCCATCCCCACGGCGATGCCTGAGGCACCATTGAGCAATACATGCGGCAGACGAGCCGGAAGCAGCTTGGGCTCTTCCAACGTACCGTCAAAATTGGGGGCCCAATCCACCGTGCCGAGAGGCAGCTCCTGCAGCAAGATGTCAGCAAATGCGGTCAAACGACATTCGGTATAACGCATGGCGGCAAAAGACTTGGGATCATCGATAGAACCCCAGTTGCCCTGGCCGTCTACCAACGGATAGCGAGTGGAAAAGGGCTGGGCCAACAGAACCATGGCCTCGTAGCAGGCGCTATCACCATGGGGATGATATTTACCCAGCACATCACCCACGGTGCGGGCGGATTTCTTGAACTTCACCCCCGCTGACAAACCCAGCTCGGACATGGCATAAATGATGCGCCGTTGCACCGGCTTGAGCCCGTCGCCTATGTGCGGCAGCGCACGGTCGAGAATGACGTACATGGAGTAATCCAGGTAGGCACGCTCGACAAAGGTTTTGATCGGCAGGGTTTCAGTATCGGGGTTTTGCTGACTCATGGCGGGCGCTAGTGTACTGGATATGAAGGGAGGTGGAGGGCTGATTATCGCCTTCGAAGAAATTCCTTTTCAGGCTTGCTATCGGAACCGATTTATACCGTTGCCAAGTTGCCGCTATCTTCCAGCCAGACTCGTCGATCGGGTGAACGCGCTTTGGCAAGCAGCATATCCAACATCGCTTCAGCCTCATCCTCTGCCTCGGCGGTTAATTGCACCAGACGACGAGTTTCCGGTGCCATGGTGGTCTCCCGCAGCTGCACCGGATTCATTTCTCCCAGCCCCTTAAAACGCTGAACATTAATCTTGCCGCGCCGCTTCTCCGCCTCAATACGCTCCAGCACACCCTTTTTCTCGGCATCATCCAGGGCATAGAACACGTCCTTTCCCACATCGATGCGATACAGCGGGGGCATGGCCACGTAAACGTGTCCCGCATCCACCAGCGGGCGGAAATGCCGCAGCATGAGGGCACAAATCAGGGTGGCAATATGAAGCCCGTCGGAATCGGCATCCGCGAGGATACAAAGCTTACCGTAGCGTAATTTTTTTAGATCCCCATCGGGCTCTACCCCAAGGGCAACGGAAATATTGTGAATCTCCTGCGAGGCTAGCACCTCGGTGGATGGCAGCTCCCAGGTATTAAGGATTTTACCCCGCAGTGGCATCACCGCCTGAAATTCGCGGTCTCGCGCCTGTTTGGCCGAACCACCCGCCGAATCTCCTTCCACCACAAACAACTCAGTCTCGGCCAGATCCTGCGAACTGCAATCTGACAATTTTCCCGGCAATGGTGGACCTGCAACATATTTTCGGCGGGTAATCTTGCGCCCTTTACGACTGCGGTTTTGCGCCCTTTCGATGGCGTGATTAGCAATGCGATCGCCCGTTTCCGGATGCTGGTTAAGCCAAAGGCTGAAGGCGTCGCGCACCACGCCGGAGACAAAGGTGGCACATTCTCTGGAGGCCAGTCGTTCCTTGGTTTGGCCGGTAAATTGAGGCTCTACCATCTTCACCGACAACACGTAGGCACAACGCTCCCACACATCATCCGGTGCGATCTTTATTCCGCGCGGCAACAGATTCCGAAACTCACAATACTCCCGCAGCGCCTCCAGCAATCCGGCTCGCAAACCGTTCACATGGGTACCGCCCTGGGGCGTGGGCACCAGATTAACGTAGCTCTCGGTCAGGCATTCGCCTTCCTCCGGCAGCCACAAGACCGCCCAGTCCACCGCCTCTGTATGACCCTCCAGACTACCGGTAAAAGGAGTAGGTGGTAGTAGCTCAAGATCAGTAGTGGCCTCGGCAAGATAGCCCCCCGGGCCATCCTCAAAACACCACAGCGCATCCTCGCCGCCGGTTTCATCAAGCAACTCCATCACCAGGCCCGGACACAACACCGCTTTGGCACGCATGACGTGGCGCAAACGAGAAACAGAAAAACGTGGGGAATCAAAGAAGCTGGGGTCCGGCCAAAAGTGAATCGTGGTACCAGTATTGCGCTGCCCTACACTGCCTACAACTTCAAGTTCAGAGGCTTTCTCACCACTAGCAAAGGCCATGTTGAATTCCTTGCCATCGCGCCGCACCCATACCTCAAGGTGCAGGGACAAGGCATTTACTACCGAGATCCCCACGCCGTGCAGACCACCGGAAAAACGGTAATTATCAGCGGAGAATTTCCCGCCCGCGTGCAACCGGGTCATGATCAGCTCGACCCCGGGCATCCCTTCCTCGGGATGAATATCCACCGGCATACCGCGGCCATCGTCGCTAACCAGCAGGGAACCGTCCTTCTTCAAGGTGACGGTGATGCGGCTGGCGTGGCCAGCAATGGCCTCATCCACACTGTTATCAACCACCTCTTGAGCGAGATGATTGGGGCGCGTGGTATCGGTATACATCCCCGGGCGACGGCGCACCGGATCCAGCCCGCTGAGCACCTCAATAGTAGAGGCATCGTAATTTTCACTCATCTTTTGCGTTCACTCGACATGGTTTAGCCCACTCAATGCATTTCCCCTTCGCTTGCAGTTCCATCGCTCCAATCCCCTTCAGCAAAGCGCAGTTTCAGACGCCGGGTATCGAGGTAAACCATGGTGGCATCACAAAAAAACTCATCCGCCAAGGCACGTCGATAGAGGTACACCCCCTTTCCCCGCAGCTTTCGCCAACCACCGGCCCGTACAGGGCGAAATTGACCGCTGGAACTACCGAAGCCATAAGTTTTCACCAGCGCCTTGGCATTCACATGCATACCACCCAGACAGCGAATCCCCTCGTGAAAAATATTACGGGCGCCACTGCTGGAACTCACCACAATGGTGTAATGGAAAACATCATCCGGCGTGCGGGAAACTGATTTTAAATCAATGAGATACTCATGCTCTAGGCCTAACCCAGAAGCAACAAGGGGTACCAAATCCTGCTCGCGGGGATAAGGCGGTAACGCGTATTTCTGCTCAGTCCAGGCCTCGCGTTTTTCCTCCAACCAAGGCTTGGCCTCCTCTTCTTCAATCTGCGCCCATGCTAAAGGCAAAATAAGGGTCAGGCCGAGACCCAGCACCACTTGGCACAAAAAACTGCTTATCTTCATATACGCCTCATGAATTGGCGCATCAGCGCGTAGGTGGCATTATGCCCGGAATTGGTTCGCAATGGCGCGCAGGAAAAAGGCCAAGTTCAGTGCCGCATTGATAGCGCTTTGAGTGCAATTCAATTTCTTCCATCCCACTCCAGATCGATTACAATTCGCTCCTTCCTGATTTGGAGCATTATCGCGTGCCACGCAAGAAAAAGACCCCGGATTTCGAGACCGCCATCGAAGAACTGGAAAAATTGGTCACACGGATGGAATCCGGGCAATTGAGTCTGGAAGAATCCATGCAGACCTTTGAGCGCGGGGCGGCACTCAGTCAGCAATGCCAGCAGGCATTGGATACCGCCGAACAACGCATTCGCATCCTCACTGAGAAAGCCGATACTGCCGCAACAAAGGCCTACGACGCAGATGCCAGCTGATACCAGCTTCACCCAAATGCTGGCTGATTACCGACAGCGAGTTGAGCTGGCGCTAGAAGCCCGACTCCCTGCAGTAGATATTGAACCAGCACGTCTGCACGAGGCTATGCGTTACGCGGTGCTAAATGGTGGCAAACGAATTCGGGCGGTCCTTGTATACGCCACCGGTAAGGCCCTGGATGCCAATCTGGAGCATCTTGATGCTCCGGCCTGTGCCATGGAACTTATCCATGCCTATTCTCTGGTCCACGATGACCTACCCGCGATGGATGACGATGATCTCAGACGCGGTCAGCCCACTTGCCATAAGGCTTTTGATGAGGCCACCGCCATTCTCACGGGAGATGCGCTGCAAACCCAGGCCTTTCATCTGCTCGCCCATGAGCTGCCGGTGGATATTGATGCCAGTCGCCGTTTAGAAATGCTTGAAACCCTGAGTCTAGCCTCCGGTTCACGCGGCATGGCCGGTGGCCAGGCAATGGATCTGGCCGCAGTGGGTCATCACCTAGACCTGACCGAGCTGGAGAATATGCATATCCACAAGACCGGCGCACTGATTCGCGCCAGCATTAAGGTCGGAGCCCTAGCTGCCCCTAGCGTGGACCGTAGCCTGTTGAAAAAACTTGATCACTACGCCAACTGTATTGGACTCGCCTTTCAGATTAAGGACGATATCCTCGACGTAGAGGGCGATACCCATACCTTGGGAAAACAAAAGGGAGCGGATCTGGCCCGTGACAAGCCCACTTATACCTCCCTGATGGGCCTGGCACCGGCTAAACAGCGGGCTCAGGAGTTACATGAAGAGGCCCTCGCCAGTCTTTCAACCTTGGGCGCGTCCGCCGAGGCGCTGCGAGGAATTTCTGAATTCATCGTGCGCCGCAGCCACTAAGCTGCCATACCGATTGGCAGAGAACCCAAACCTGAGTAAAATGCTCGGATATTATGTCTGATTTATATACCCTGAAGGTCACTAGTGACTTCTCCTCCGCCCATACCCTGCGTGAATACCCAGGGGCCTGTAGCCGTATGCACGGGCATAACTGGAAGGTGGAAGTCGAGGTGGAAGCAACATCGCTGGATGAACTCGGCATGGCCGTAGACTTCAAGCGCATCCGCCAGCTCACTCGCCATGTGACGGACAAACTCGACCACCGATATCTAAATGACATTCCGCCGTTCGACAAAATCAATCCGACGGCGGAAAATCTGGCGCAACATCTTTACCAAGAGATCGCCAGCACCCTCGACGATGAACGCGTGCAGGTGTGTGCGGTTACCCTTTGGGAAACCGACCGGGCCTGCGTGAAATACAGTGATAGATAACCATGACCGCAAAGCTTGAAAGTGTGACTAAGATTCCAGCAACAAAAACCATGGCTGATGTACAGGGCCGTCGTGATTCCCGCCGTATTGCCATCGACAAGGTAGGCATTAAGGGGATTCGTCACCCGGTACGGGTACGGGACCGCTCCGGGGGTGAGCAGCACACCATTGCTGAATTCAACATGTACGTTAACCTGCCGCATGATTTTAAGGGCACGCACATGTCCCGTTTCGTGGAGATCCTGAATCAACACGAATACGAAATCACGACGAAATCATTCAAACACATGCTGTCGGAAATGACCGAGCGTCTGGAGGCCGAGTCCGGGGATATAGAAATGGGCTTCCCCTACTTTATCGACAAGGCGGCTCCGGTCACCGGCGTAAAGAGCCTGATTGACTACCAAATCACCTTGATTGGACGCATCAATGAGAGCCAGTCCCGGATGCGCATCAAGGTCGAAGTGCCAGTGACCAGCCTGTGCCCCTGTTCAAAGCAAATTTCCGACTACGGTGCACACAACCAGCGTTCCTGCGTAACCGTCTGTGCGGAGATCCTCGATTTCGTATGGATCGAGGAGCTCATCGACATCGTTGAAAGTGAGGCCTCCTGCCAGCTCTACGGGCTGTTAAAACGACCGGACGAGAAATTTGTTACCGAACAAGCCTATGACAATCCCAAGTTTGTTGAGGATATGGTGCGCGATGTGGCCATCCGCCTAAATAACGACGAAAGAATTGGTCACTACGTGGTGGAGTCGGAAAATTTTGAATCCATCCACAATCATTCCGCTTATGCATTGATTGAGGGTAAGAGCTCACCCGAAGACGATTAAGGTTAACCACCAGCCTGCTTGGCAGCGCTCCACATCGCTTCCAGTTCCTCCAGGCTACAGTCTTTTAGGCGCCGGTTGCGTATAGCACTCTGCTCTTCCATATGCTGGAAACGCCGCTCAAACTTGTGATTCGTAAGCCGTAGGCTGGTCTCTGCGTCAATGCCGTAGTGCCGGCATAGGTTGATGCACGAGAACAACAGATCGCCCATCTCTGCGGCAATAAGTGAGATGTCGGCATCGGCCTCCACCTCCACTTCCAACTCATCCAGCTCTTCCCGAATTTTAGCCACTACTGCCTTACCGTTTGGCCAGTCAAAACCCACTTGCGCGGCCTTTTTCTGCATCTTGGCGGCAAGCTGTATCGGTGGCAGGTTGCGGGGCAGCTGTGCAAGCAATCCCTGAACCTCATCTGCCTGACCTCTGCTCTCCCTTTCACGTGCCTTGTGAGCCTCCCAGGCCAGGCTCTGATCCGCCGATGTAGCGATACTCCCACCTCCAAACACATGGGGATGGCGGCGGGTCATTTTTTCGACAATACCGGCAACCACATCGCTAAAATCAAACCAGCCCTGCTCCGTGGCCATCTGCGCATGGAACACCACCTGAAATAGCAGATCGCCCAATTCTTCGCAGAGATCTTCGGGTTGGCGACGATGGATGGCATCCGCCACCTCATAGGCCTCCTCGACGGTAAAGGGTGCAATGCTGGCGAAGTCCTGCTCCCGATCCCAGGGGCAACCCGTCTCGGGGTTTCTTAGCGCCTGCATCAGCGTTAGCAGCGCCTCACACTCATTCATAGGTATCTTAGGTAGGGTGATTGCCGCAATCCATCATGCCAGAGAGAAACAGATGGCCCTGGTGCTGACAGTAGCCCAACCATTTATAGAGAAAGCGATTTAAGCACCAGCGTCGATGCAATTCCGGCATGCGTTGATAGGGACCGCGGACCGGGCGGGCGGCCAATTTTTTCCGACTATGTCCGAGCAATTCCACCGTACGCGCATCGTGATAGATACGAATGTGGGCATTGGGCTCCTCGGCGATCTGGGTTGAAGAACTAAAACGGTAGGAAAGGGAAATCAGGGTGGTATAGGGGGAACGTTGCCCGATTGAAAGATAGAGATTATGAGCGCCATGCACACTGGAGATCAATGTACCCTCCAGCTGCTCCAGGTCGGGAATCAGGCGCTGGAGTTGAATGAAATTATTTTCGTAAAGAGAAATCAACGTCCCGAGATTATGGGGGCGCTGATAACGACCTGGGGCCTGATGGTGACGAAGCAGCATGGGGCAAATGCTAACACAGGCCCGAGTATTGCTTGGGACTCGGGCGGTAATAATGTTGCCATTTCGAGACTCGAGACGCCCGACTGGCTAGGCGCGAGGAGGGCGAATAGTCATTCTATTCAACTGACGAGCAACGCTGCCAGGTGGAATGCATCGTCTCTCGAAATGGTGATGTTATTGCCGTTCGAGTCCTTCCTACAATCGACTCTGGTGAACCACAATTTCTGCGGCATTACGCAGGCTCTGCAAATAGGCCTCATACTCGGCACGGCCACCCTTTCCGAGCAAAGATTCCAACGCTGCCTGTTGATTTTTAGCCCCCTCACTGTCCACCGATTGTTCGCTCACCTGGCTTAATGCGATGAGAATAAAATCACCTTTATTGCTAGTAAGGCCATCAAATACTAGTGCACCGTTTACCGGCTTAGACATCCGAAAGATGCGCTGTAAGATTTCCGGGTCCAAGGAAAGATCATGGCGCGTCAACGACTCGTAAGGTCGCCATTTAGCCGCAAGGCGCTTAGCAAGGCTTTCACTGGAAGTCCCTGTCTTAAGGCTCTGCAATGCCTGCTGGCCACGTGCCGCCAGTCTGCTGCTGGCATCTTTTGATTTCAGCAAGGCGAGAATTTCACCATGCACTTCGTCGAGCTCGCGCACCTTGGGGGCCACATGTTCGGAAACTCTCAGCACCACATAGCGACCATCAGCCAGCTCAAGTATTTCACTGTTATTTTTAGCTTCCAGCACATCGTCTGAAAAGGCCGCGGTTAATAGCTTGCGATCGCCAAGCAGCGCATCACCCGCTACTCCATTGCGTGCTATCCAATCACTTTTATTAAGCTTTAATTCCAGTTCTTCGGCAGCAACTTCCAGTGAGTCGGGATTTTCGAAGGCCAGCGTTGCCAGCCTCTCCACTTGCTCGTAAAGTATTTTTTCTGCCTCATCACTACGGTAGCGTGCAAGCAATTCATCCCGCACGTCAGCAAAGCTTTTTCCATGCTCGGCCTCAATGGCATCTAGCTGAATCAGATGAAAACCAAAGGCACTACGAACGGGCTCACTCAACCCGCCTAACTCCAGTGCAAAGGCAGCCTTTTCGAATGCAGGGTCCATAACACCCTTGCTAAAGGAACCAAGATCACCACCTTGTTTTGAGGAACCTGGATCATCAGAATGCTCTGCCGCCAACTTGGAAAAAGAGGCCCCCACTTGGATTTGCGCTCGAAAATCGTTAATCCGCTGTAGTGCTTGGGCCACCGTCTTGTCATCCGCATTGCTTTTAAGGGCAATCAACAGGTGGCGTGCTGAGCGCTGCTCCGGGACCACATAGTCGAGCTTCTGTACCTCATAGAGCTCCAACAGGGCCTCCTCAGTGGCCACGACCCCTGCCGCAAGTGCCTTGCTAGACAGCACGAGATAGTCCAGCCTGAGCCTTTCCTGGGTGCGAAACTGTGCCTGGTGTTCGCTGTAATACTTGGCCAGCGCCACCTCATCAGGCTTCGTGCCATCGCCTAGCATGGCAGCAGTAATCTTTAGCAGAGAGAAATCACGCGTCTGCGCAATGAGCCTTTTCAGCTGTGCTCGGTCGCGGTTAGTGCTAAAGCGGGATACTTCTATACCTGAACGCAGTTGCTGGCTCAGCAATACACCCTTGTACAGTTCCTCAAAGCCACTGGCGGTGTATCCCTGGGACTGCAGCCAATTCTGATATCTAGAGGGGGAGAAAACCGCGCCTTCTCTAAAATTTTGTTGTGCTCTCAACACCGTTGCGAGCTGGGCCTCACCAATACGCAGTCCGTCCTTTGCGGCAAGCTGCGAGACAAGTTCTGCCTGCACTAGGCGATCAACGGTTAGTTGTTTCAATCGCGCCTGGTCCAACAGGTTTTGGTCAAACTGATTGCCAAACCGATTACGCAGAGTGGCCAGATCATTCTGATAGGCACGCTGGAAATCGATCAAACCAATTTCCTTGTCATCAACGATGATCACCGGTGCATTGGGATCGGTACCAAAATAACTATTGATGCCAAATAATGCGAACGGAATACAGATCAGAATTACGATAACCCAGGCCATCCAACCCTGGGCACGCTCACGGATAAACTCAAGCATGACTTTAATCGACCTCTGCTTATATTTGTGCCAAAAAAAAGGCGCTCCAAATGGGGCGCCTTTAATCAATGGCGGAGCGGACGGGACTCGAACCCGCGACCCCCGGCGTGACAGGCCGGTATTCTAACCAACTGAACTACCACTCCTAAAAACTTTGATGGTGGGTGCTGAGGGGTTCGAACCCCCGACCTTCGCCGTGTAAAGGCGACGCTCTCCCAACTGAGCTAAGCACCCTACAACTGAGGTTCAGCACCCTACCAGAAGGCGAGCTAGCCTACGGCATCTTTTAACGCTTTACCAGCCTTAAATACAGGTAATGTGGAGGCTTTAATTTGGATGGTTTCACCCGTACGAGGATTGCGTCCGGCGCGTGCCGCACGGTCACGAGTGGAGAAGGTTCCAAAGCCAACAATAGTAACCGGGTCATTGTTGCTTAGGGAATCTGTAATGGCCTGAAGTACTGCATTCACTGCACTATCAGCAGCCGCTCTGGACAGCTCGGCATTTTCTGCAACCGCATCAATCAACTGAGATTTATTCATTAAGAGTTCTCCCTCGTTATAAATGGACTCGCCGAACGCGACGTTAAACGTTTCGACCCTGAGCTACTATCCTGCCAACACCCTAGGGCAAAGCGCACCCTGTATACCAATTGCTAAAAACATGTGTCAAGCAAAAGCCTGAAATTAGTGTCTGATTACCGTACCATCATCACGGCTTCCAGACCCTTCGCCGCCTTTAGGCACGGCCTTGTCAGTGGCTTTCTTCGCCGCCGCCTTAGGCGGAGTCTGAAGCGCAACCATCAAGACCTCATCAATCCACTTCACTGGAGTAATCCTGAGTTTCTGTTTGATTTTATTAGGGATTTCCACCAAATCACGGACGTTTTCGCTAGGAATAAGCACCTCATTTATCCCCCCCCTAAGCGCCGCAAGCAATTTTTCTTTCAGACCACCGATCGCCAAAATTTCCCCGCGAAGGGTAATTTCCCCAGTCATAGCCAAATCCGCGCGCACCGGTATTTTGGTCAGCGCAGAAATGAGCGCCGTGCACATTCCAACGCCGGCACTAGGCCCATCTTTTGGCGTAGCGCCTTCCGGAACATGTATATGGATATCACTTTTCTGAAAAAAGTCTGCATCTATACCAAGCGCTTCGGTACGATTTCGAACCACCGTAATAGCCGCTTGGATAGACTCCTGCATCACGTCACCCAAGCGCCCTGTATAGGCACTACGCCCCTTTCCCGGAACGGTCACGGCCTCAATGGTCAACAGTTCGCCACCCACCTCTGTCCATGCCAAACCGGTCACCTGACCAATGCGATCCTCTGCTTCAGCCTGACCGTATTGGAAGCGCTCTACGCCCAGATATTTGGAAATATTTCGCGGCGTAACGTGCACAGATTTTCTGTTTGAATCGGATACTAATTCACGGACTACTTTGCGAGAAATTTTTGCTATCTCACGTTCGAGATTTCTAACTCCAGCTTCGCGCGTGTAATGACGCACGATGTGTTTCAAGGCATTTTTGGAAAGCTTGATCTCCGATGGTTTCAAACCGTGATTCTTAAACTGCTTGGTCGAAAGATAACGATTCGCAATACTGGTCTTTTCCGATTCGGTATAACCCGGTAGACGTATTACTTCCATGCGGTCCAATAGTGGCGCGGGAATATTCAGCGTATTTGCGGTAGCCACAAACATCACATCAGAGAGATCGTAGTCGACCTCAAGGTAATGATCGTTAAAAGTGTTGTTCTGTTCCGGGTCCAGGACTTCAAGCAATGCCGAGGAAGGATCTCCACGGAAGTCCATCGCCATTTTATCGACTTCGTCGAGTAAAAATAGTGGATTTTTCACCCCAACTTTGGAAAGGTTCTGCACAATACGGCCTGGCATGGCGCCGATATAGGTGCGGCGGTGGCCACGAATTTCGGCCTCATCCCGCACGCCCCCTAGTGACATCCGCGTGAACTTGCGGTTAGTGGCACGGGCTATCGATTTTCCTACCGAGGTCTTACCTACCCCAGGTGGCCCCACCAAGCATAGGATAGGCCCCTTTAGCTTCTTGACCCGCTGCTGCACAGCCAGATATTCAATGATGCGCTGTTTTACCTTTTCCAGGCCGTAATGATCCTCTTCTAGAATATCTTCAGCCCTCGCCAAATCATTCCGAACCCGAGTCTTCTTTTGCCAAGGCACACCCACAAGGCAATCAATATAGTTACGAACCACGGTGGCTTCCGCAGACATGGGAGACATCATTTTCAGTTTCCCTAATTCAGCATCCGCCTTTTCTCGCACATCCTTCGGCATACCCGATGCCGCAATTTTTTTCTCCAGCTCCTCAAATTCGTTCGGAGTGTCCTCCATCTCGCCAAGTTCTCTCTGAATCGCTTTCATCTGCTCATTCAGATAGTACTCGCGCTGGCTTTTCTCCATCTGCCGTTTAACCCGGCCGCGAATTCTTCTTTCAACCTGGAGTAAATCGATCTCCTCCTCAAGATTCGAGATCAAGCACTCAATCCGCTGTCTTGGATCTACATGCTCGAGGATCTCCTGCTTCTTGGCTATCTTGATAGAAAGATGAGCTGCGATAGTGTCAGTCAGACGCTCGGCACTTTCGATGCCAGAAAGGGAGGCAAGGATCTCCGGCGGAATTTTTTTATTCAACTTCACATATTTTTCGAACTGCCCCAACAATGAACGAGACAGAATTTCCGCTTCCCGCTCATCACTGGCATCTTCCTCTATGGGAGAAACGGCGACCAGATAGGATTCCTTTGACTCCAAATGGCTATCAATATGTGCACGCTGGACGCCCTCGATAAGAACTTTGACCGTTCCATCGGGAAGTTTTAGCAGTTGCAGGATATTCGCTATGGTTCCGACCTTATAAATGCCAGAACTATCGGGATCATCGACAGCAGCATCTTTCTGCGCGGCCAATAACAATTTTTTATCGCTCGCCATGGCGGTTTCAAGGGCATGGATAGAACGCTCCCGACCGACAAACAGCGGGATCACCATGTAGGGGTAAACCACCACATCCCTCAATGGCAAAAGGGGCATATGTAAACTGGATTTTTTTAGATCTTTTGGCATTTTTATATCGTTAGCGTCTTCACTACTCAGCCATGCCGCAACTTATGCATGAATTTATTCACTTACACTACGCTTCTTATCACCCTCATAGATGATCAGTGGTTCAGACTTTCCTTTTACAACCGAATCATCAATAACCACCTTGGCGACATTCTCCATAGAAGGCAGATCATACATGGTGTCAAGTAGCTCATTTTCAATGATCGATCTCAATCCACGTGCACCCGTTTTCCGCTCCATGGCCTTTTCCGCCACCGCATACAAGGCATCCTTTCTAAATTCAATCTCGCAGCCTTCCATTTCAAACAACTTTTTATATTGTTTGGTCAGCGCGTTTTTGGGCTCAGTCAGGATTTGGATTAACTGGTCGCGATCAAGTTCATTCAAGCTAGCAAGTATAGGCAAGCGCCCAACGAACTCGGGAATCAAGCCATAGCTAATCATGTCTTCCGGCTCAACCTGCTCAAGCACCTCACCGATTTTCTTCTGATCGCTTTTGCCTTTCACCGTGGCGCCAAACCCGATTCCACCCTGCGAGGTCGAACGCTTTTCAATGATTTTGACCAGCCCGTCAAAGGCACCACCACAGATAAATAGGATGTTAGCGGTGTTGACCTGCAGGAATTCCTGTTGCGGATGCTTGCGCCCACCTTGCGGGGGCACCGAGGCAATGGTGCCCTCTATCAGCTTCAGCAGCGCCTGTTGTACGCCCTCTCCCGACACGTCGCGGGTGATAGACGGGTTATCTGACTTGCGGGAGATCTTATCGATCTCGTCTACATAGACGATGCCCGTCTGGGCTTTTTCCACATCGTAATCACATTTTTGTAGCAGCTTCTGAATAATGTTCTCTACATCTTCGCCCACATAACCGGCTTCAGTCAGCGTGGTTGCATCGGCAATGGTGAAGGGAACATTCAGTAGTCGCGCCAGGGTTTCAGCAAGCAAGGTTTTGCCGCAGCCCGTTGGCCCGATAAGCAGGACATTGCTTTTGGAGAGTTCGACTTCATCCGAATTTAATCCAGAATCAAGCCGCTTGTAATGATTATACACAGCAACCGATAGCACCTTTTTCGCATGCTGCTGACCGATAACATAATCGTCCAGAATGCGATTTATTTCGCGTGGTGTCGGTAGCTTGCTACCACCCTCTTCACTATTTTTTTCCTGAATCTCTTCACGGATGATGTCATTACAGAGTTCTACACACTCATCGCAGATAAAGACCGAAGGACCCGCGATAAGTTTACGTACCTCATGCTGGCTCTTCCCGCAGAAAGAGCAATAGAGCAAGCGTTCCTTATCATCGCCCTTATCTTTTGTCTCGTCGCTCATGAATGCACCTCAGAAATCACTCTTCGGCAGAGGTCTTGCGACTTACCAAAACTTCATCGACCAAACCGTAATTAACCGCATCTTCCGCACCCAGAAAATGATCTCTCTCGGTATCAGCCACAACTTTTTTAAGCGTTTGCCCAGTGTGCTTGGCAAGAATATCGTTCAAGCGTGCCTTGATATTCAATATCTCACGGGCATGAATATCAATATCCGTCGCCTGCCCCTGAAAACCACCCAGTGGCTGATGAATCATGACGCGAGAATGAGGCAGGCAATAGCGCTTGCCCTTGGTTCCACCCGCTAACAGCAAAGCACCCATGCTAGCGGCCTGTCCAACACACAAGGTGCCAACATCAGGCTTGATATATTGCATGGTGTCATAAATAGCCAGTCCGGCATTCACCGCACCGCCCGGGGAATTAATATAAAGATGAATATCTTTATCCGGATTTTCTGATTCCAGATAAAGCATTTGAGCGACGATCAGGTTGGCCGAATAATCTTCTACCGGACCCACCAGAAAAATAACCCGCTCCTTGAGCATCCGTGAATAGATGTCATAGGAACGCTCACCGCGCGCCGTCTGCTCGATAACGATAGGAACCAGATTCAAGGCACGCACCGTGTGGTCGCTCTCACCTTCATAGTTACCGGCCATTAAGGGTTCAACAAGGCATCGACGCTGGTTGATTCTTCGCTCACCTTTGCCTGCGCCATAATGTATTCCACAATTTGTTCTTCCAGTACGGCGGAACGAATTTCGGACAGCCGCTCATCTTCTGCATGGAACCAGCTGATGACTTCTTTAGGATCCTCATAGGAAGCGGCGACATTGGCGACCATTTCCTTGACCTTATCATCGTCCGGCACGATATCGCCTGCCTTGGTGATCTCTGCCAGCAGCAAGGCTAATGCAAGCCTGCGATTAGCCTGCGCCGTCAACGCTTCAGGATCGAGTTTAATATCCTCCGGCTTGGCACCCTGCTTGATGAGAGATTGGCGCTGGCGGGCATAGAGACGCGCTGTCTCCTGCTGCAGCATGGCATTGGGCAGCTCAACCGGATTGGCCTCCAGCAGCTTATCCAATACCTGTTCCTTGGTCTTCGCTCGCAGCGCGTCATCCAGCTCCCGCTGCAGATTTTTACGAACTTCTGCTTTAAAGGCTTCTACACCACCTTCCTGAACACCGTATCCACGGCCAAATTCATCATCAATTTCAGGTAATTCGCCTTCCTCTACCAAGTGGACCTTAACCTTAAATTGAACCGACTTACCCTGTAATCCCTCAACGTGATAATCCTCGGGGAAATCTAAATCCAGTTCCCGCTCATCACCGCCCTTCGCACCGATCAAGCCTTCCTCGAAGCCCTTGATCATGCCGCCGGAGCCTATCTCCAGGGTGACGTCACTACCCTTGCCGCCGTCCAGTTCTTCGCCGTCCATGATGCCATCAAAATCAACCCGCAAACGATCGCCTGTTTTGGCCGCACGCTTCACCTCACTCCAGGTTCGACGCTGACGCTGTAATCGCTCGATCATGCGCTCTACATCAGTATCCGCCAATTCAGCGTTCAGGCGAGTGATTTCCAACTTATCTAGGGGGGCAATTACCACATCGGGATAGATATCGAATTCAGCGGTATAAATAACCCCGGCGCCCGTTTCACTCTCTACCGGCTCAATATTCAAACCACCGGCGAGATTTAATTTCTGCTCTGCCACAGCCTCCTGGAAGCTGCTCTTGACTAGCTTGTCCACCACCTCATCACGGACTTGGCCGCCAAAGCGCTGGGTCACAATGCGTAGCGGAACCTTACCTTGGCGAAAACCGTCCATCTTGACCGTACGGCTCATCTGCTTCAGGCGATCCTGCACCTCACCTGTGACCCGGTCCTCTGGTAATTCAACCTTCATCCGGCGGCCCAGACCGCTGGTCACTTCAACAGATACTTCCATCAGACACCTCAAAGTCGTGCAACAAATGCCCCAGCGGAGCGTTTTTCAAAACTGGTGCGAAAGGAGAGACTCGAACTCTCACGGGTTGCCCCACAGGCACCTAAAGCCAGCGCGTCTACCAATTCCGCCACTTTCGCTACGTAATCTGGCGATTATACCGTTACCGCCTACAGGGCGTTACCCCCTTTATAAACCACCAAAGCGGCAGGTGGAAAAAGGATTTCCACCTGCCGCTAAAACAAAAAGGGCTAGACTCGCGCCTAGCCCTTTTTTATTTTGGTGGGCCGTGTAGGGTTCGAACCTACGACCCGCTGATTAAGAGTCAGCTGCTCTACCAACTGAGCTAACGGCCCAAAACTTTAAAACTGGGGTGAACGATGGGGCTCGAACCCACGACCGCCGGAATCACAATCCGGAGCTCTACCAACTGAGCTACGCTCACCATTAGATTGACGTGGCGCGCCCGGCAGGACTCGAACCTGCGACCGCCGGCTTAGAAGGCCGATGCTCTATCCAGCTGAGCTACGGGCGCATTAAGTCATCGCCGACACAAACACCCGGCATAGTACTAAGGAAAACACATTGCCGGAGTTGGTCGGGGCAGAGGGATTCGAACCCCCGACCCCCTGCTCCCAAAGCAGGTGCGCTACCAAACTGCGCCATGCCCCGGATTCCGGCCACCTTGGCTGCTATGCCTTGGAAACGCCATTCCGACTGCGACCACATAAGCTGCCACAACCGAAGCGAGGCGATAATACGCCGGCCTCCGGGTCTCGTCAACGAGTGTGGACCAGTATGTAGGTGGAGCTTTCATCGCTCCCATGCGAGAATTCGCGCCGTTTCCTATCCCGCGAATACACACATCTTCAAACTACAGATTCCATACTCCATGTCAGCAAATATTCTTGATGGTAAAGCCCTGGCGGCGGAAATCCGCACCCAGGTTGCTAGGGCAGTTAAGCAACGGGTAGATAAGGCTTTATCTGTACCCGGGCTCGCGGTGCTGATAGTGGGCGGGGATGCGGCCTCGCAAGTCTATGTCCGCAATAAGCGCAGGGCCTGTGCCGAGGTGGGTTTTAACTCCTTCGCTCACAACCTTGATGGTAATATTAGCCAAATTGAATTGCTGTCGCTCATCGGCGCATTAAATAGCAATCCCGACGTCCACGGCATATTGGTGCAACTGCCCCTGCCCGCCCATATTGATGAAGAAGCGGTCATCGAGCGTATAGATCCCGCCAAGGACGTGGATGGATTTCATCCCTATAACGTCGGACGACTGGTCTTACGCCTGCCGCGCCTGCGTTCTTGCACCCCACGCGGCATCATGACACTGCTCGCCCGTACCGGAGTAAATCTGGAAGGAATGGATGCGGTGATTGTCGGTCAATCCAATATTGTTGGCCGTCCAGTAGCCATGGAGCTATTGGCGGCACGCTGCACCATCACCATCTGCCACACCCGCACCCGGGACCTGCCGGCAAAGGTCCGTGCGGCGGATCTGGTCATTGCCTCGGCCGGGCGTCCTGAACTGGTGCGTGGTGACTGGATCAAGGAAGGCGCCATCGTCATCGATGTGGGTATCAATCGGCGTGATGATGGCAGCCTGGTGGGCGATGTAGAGTTTGATGCGGCCCGCGAGCGCGCCAGCTGGATCACCCCGGTGCCTGGCGGAGTCGGCCCCATGACCGTCGCCACCCTGCTGCAAAACACCCTGCAGGCGGCGGAGATGGCCGACGCCCTAATAAGTTAGATCGGCAGCACTAACCCCCGCGCCGCCAAGTACTACCCTCGGCACCGTCTTCCACAACGATACCTTTTCCCTGCAGCTCATCACGCAACCGATCGGCCTCTGCCCAATTCTTGCTGTTCCGAGCCTCGTCCCGCTGCGCCACCAGGCTATCGATCAGCGCATCATCGCTATCATTCGACTCGGCACCGCCGGCACTTTGGCGTAGAAAAGACTCGGGATCGTCTTGCACCAGTCCCAATACGGCACCCAAACCACGCAAGCTAGCAGCCAGTGCCGCCGCTTCCTCCGGGGCGCTGTCCCGTTTGCGATTAATCTCCTTGGCCAGCTCGAATAACACCGCCAGGGCCTCGGGGGTATTAAAGTCATCGTCCATGGCGGCGCGAAAACGCTTCCGCGCCTCTTCATTGGGTGTGTCCACCTCGACCACTGGCAGACCGCGCAAGGCGAGATACAAGCGTTCCATGGCACCCGCCGCGTTTTGCAGGTTTTGATCGGAGTAGTTAAGCGGGCTGCGATAGTGGCTGGAGAGGATGAAATAGCGCACCACCTCCGCTGAATACTGCTTCAACACCTCGCGTACGGTAAAGAAATTGCCCAGGGATTTGGACATCTTTTCTTCCGCAACGCGCACGAAACCATTGTGCATCCAGCAGTTTACAAAGGGCTCGCCAGTAGCCGCCTCGGACTGGGCAATCTCGTTTTCATGATGGGGAAACTTGAGATCCATGCCACCACCGTGGATATCAAAGTGGGAACCTAGGCAGTCCGTGGACATGGCCGAGCACTCAATATGCCAACCGGGGCGCCCTGCCCCCCAAGGCGAATCCCAGCTGGGCTCACCGGGTTTGGCCCGTTTCCATAGCACAAAGTCCATGGGATCGGCCTTGGCCTCATCCACGGCCACCCGCGCACCCGCCTGCAGATCCTCCAATCGCCGCCCGGAAAGACGCCCATAGGACTTGAATTTCTTGACCGCGTAATAGATATCGCCATTTTCTCCGGCATATGCGTAGCCCTTATCCATCAGCATCGTCACCATATCAATGATGCTACTCATCGATTCCGTGGCGCGCGGCTCCTCATCGGGTGGCAATACCCCCAGGGCGGTGCAATCCTCATGCATGGCCTCGATAAAACGACCGGTCAGCGCATTAAAATCCTCGCCTATCTCATTGGCACGCTGGATAATCTTGTCATCAATATCCGTGATGTTGCGCACATAGGTGACCTCATAACCAGAATCGCGCAGATGGCGGACTACGGTGTCGAAGATCACCAGCACCCGCGCATGACCGAGATGGCACAGGTCATAAACCGTCATGCCGCATACATACATCCGCACCTTGCCCGGTTCTATGGGCCGCAGCGGCTCTTTTTGTCCGCTCAGCGTGTTAAATATCTTCACCGTTTCCCCTCATTAATCAGTTCCACACATTCCTCAAGTCGCCGCACGGCTTGCTGCGTGCCCAACAAGGCTACCAATGGTCCCAGCTCTGGCCCGGCCAGACAGCCCGTCAACGCAGCCCGCAGCGGTTGAAATAACGCTTTGCCGCGACACCCGGTGGCCTCCTTCATCTGGGCCAAAAAGGCCTTGAAATCCGAGCTATCGGGTAATAGCACCGCTGCTGTCTGAAAATAATCGGCGCTGCTGCCAGAGATAATATCCAACGCCCCGCCATCACGTTCCAGCGAATTAGCGTAAAGCCGACCCGCCCATTCAACAGCTTCGTCGGGAAAGCGGATGTTGCCGCGGATGGCTGCAACAAACTGCAGCTCCTGCCCTTTTGGCACCTGTGTGTGGGTTTTCTCTCCCATCCAGGCCCAGAGGGTCTCTGCATCAGCCTCGGCCAATGCTAGTTTCTGCCAATGAGCCAATTGTGCCGGATCATAATGGGCTGGGGCCGAGGCCACCCGGCTAATCTGAAATACGGCCGCCAGCTGGTCAAAGGACAACAGTGCCTTGTCCTTAAAGGCATGCCCCAATCGAGCAAGATAATTAAGCACCGCCTGGGGCAAATAGCCCCGGTCGCGCAAGGCGCGCAAACTGACATCACCCAAGCGCTTGGACAATGGCTTACCGTCCTCTCCCAGCAGCAAGGGGAGATGGCCGTAACTCGGTTCGGGAAAACCCAACGCTTGCAACAACAGCAGCTGACGCGGCGTGTTGGAAAGGTGATCCTCACCACGTAATACGTGACTCACCCCCATCAGCGCATCGTCGATAGCATTGCAGAAAAAGAAGGCGGGACCACCATCTGCCCGCTGAATGATGAAATCGCCGATATCCACCCCACGAAACGCCTGTGGACCACGCACCAGATCGTCAAAGCCGGGCGTGGCTCCCTGCTCCACACGAAAACGCAGTGCCGGGGCCTCGCCACGCGCAAGGCGGCATTCCACCTCTGTTGCGTCCAGCTCCCGGCAAGTGCCCACATATCGCGGTGGCTTGCCAGCCGCTCGTTGTTCGGCACGCTGACGTGCCAACGTCTCCGGGGTGCAAAAGCAGGGATAGGCATGGCCCGCCCGCTCCAAACGAGATAAGTGCTCCGCATACAGCGTGCCACGCTCTGCCTGAGTGTAGGCAACCCCAGCATCGTCGCCTCCAGCCCTGAAGCCCTGCTGCCAATAGATACCCAGCCAATGGAGATCCTCGACGATGGCATCCCGGTAAGTCTCGGTAGAACGCTCGGCATCGGTATCTTCAATGCGTAATAAAAATTTTCCGCCCGCCTCCGTCGCGGCAAACAGCGCGCTGAACAAGGCGGTACGGGCATTTCCCAGGTGGAGGTAGCCGCTGGGGCTAGGGGCAAATCGGGTCTTCATGGGGTCTTCATACGTGGCGGATGCAAAAGAATCGCGTATTATACGGGAACCACTGCCAACCGGTCAGAGCTGTCTTCACACCTGATCATCGGTTGATGCAACCCGTCTGGTCCCACTGACATTGCCTTAACGGCAATCAGGGGCAGGCTATCTCAGGAGAAACATGCGTGAACATCCGGTTACAGACCACCTTTGGCACCATCGAACTCGAACTCGATGAGGAAAAAGCACCCCAGACGGTGGAGAATTTCGTTCAATATGTCAGTAGGTCACATTATGACGGCACCATCTTTCATCGCGTCATCGACGGTTTTATGATCCAAGGCGGCGGTTTTACCGCGGGCATGGAACAAAAGCAGGGCCGTGACACCATCGATAACGAGGCCGATAACGGGCTTAGCAATCGCCTTGGCACCGTGGCCATGGCCCGCACCCCGGACCCGCATTCGGCCAGCGCGCAGTTTTTCATCAATCTCAACGACAATGATTTTCTCGATTTCAAAACCCGCAGCACGGATGGTTGGGGCTACTGTGTTTTCGGCAAGGTCGTTGCCGGCATGGACGTGGTGAACAAAATTGCCAAGGTTGAAACCACCCGCAACGGCGGCCACGCCGATGTACCAGTGGATGACGTCATGTTAGAGCACGCTGAACTTATCGAAGCCTGAGTCCCGGACACGGAGTCTCGCCGTGTCGACCCTGTTTGTCTCCGACATTCATCTTAGCCCCACCCGCCCCGAGCGGGTGGCGGCCTTTCTTGCCCTGCTGAAATACACCTCGGAGCATGCGCAGAGCCTCTATATCCTCGGTGATCTGTTTGACCAATGGCTCGGGGATGATGACGATTCATCACCGCATCCAGAGGTCATCATTGCACTGGCCCGTTTGACTGGGAGCGGGGTCCCGATACAAATCCTGCACGGTAATCATGACTTCCTCCTCGGCCAGGACTTCAACGCACAAAGTGGCTGCCAATGGCTACCGGACCCCTCGGTTATTGAGCTCTACGGTCAGTCCGTACTGATCAGTCATGGGGATCTTTATTGCACCGATGACCACGATTATCAGGCACTCCGCACCCTGACTCGACAGCCAACCTTCCAGCAACAGTTTCTCTCCCTCCCACTCAGTGAACGTGGGCAACAAGCAGCGGCGCTGCGGTTGCGTTCCCGTGAGGCCATGGCGGACAAAAGCGATGCCATCATGGACGTTAACCAAGCGACAGTAGAGCAGGCACTACGCGACTCCCATACTCAGATTCTCATCCATGGCCACACCCATCGGCCGGCCGACCATGAGCACCTGATCGATGGGGTCCCCGCACGCAGATTCGTACTAGGCGACTGGTATCAAGGGGAAAGCATCCTACGTTGCACGCTAGCGGGAGACTTCCAGCGCCTCTCGCTGCAAGCGCTTATGGCGAGCTAGACTTATCCCTGTGACAACGGAAACCGACATCCTCAATGCTGTTAGTGACAGTGTCATCGTCACCGACCTCCGCGGCCGAATGCAGTCTCTTAATAGCGCGGCAAAAAAGCTTATTGGGCTTTCCTGCACCATCACGGAACAGGTACAAATTAATAGCCTGCTGACCTTCCTTATGGAGGACAGCGAAAATTCTCACATCGACCCCATTGCCGATAGCCTGCATGACAGAGATGGCGTGCATTATCCCGCGTCCTTGCGCCTGGTTGTTGCTCAAAACGGCAAGCAGCATTCCGTAGAAGTACGCACCTTACACATCGCCAAAAACGCTGCTAATAAAGATCGTATCGCGTTGATTATTAGCGATATAAGCGAGCTTACTGGACTACGCCGACTAGGTAATTTCCAAGCGACACATGATCGCCTTACCGGATTGATTAACCGCCGGGAGTTCGAGCGCTGCATGCGCGCCAAGCTGGTGAAATGCCGCAGCAACGGTGAGCGCTATGCCCTCTGCCACCTCGATCTCGATCCCTTCCGCATGATTAACGATTATTGCGGCTATCCTGCCGGCGACGCACTGCTGCGGGAGATCGCCAAACGCCTGCGCCAAAGCGTACGCGACAGTGACACCGTTGCGCGGCTGGAAGGGGGCCAGTTTGCCGTCATTCTGGAAGGTTGCGCTAGCGAAAACTGCCTCTCTATTGCCAACACCCTGCGCAGCGATGTACTGCAGACTCAATTCCCCTGGGAGGAGCACCTGTTTGAAGTCAGTGCCAGTATTGGTGTTGTTCCCATCAACTCGGAAAGTGGCAGTGCCATGGAGCTGATGAGCGCCGCCGCCAATGCCTGCCGTCTTGCCCGTGCAGAGGGGCGCAACCGGGTGCATCTCCACAGCGCAGTGGATCTGCTGCAAGGCGATCAGGAGGAATTACTGCACTGGATGCAACGAGTGCAGTATGCGGTAGAAAAGAACCTGTTCCAGCTGATGCTGCAACCCATCGTCCCCATTGCTGCTGCCTCCGCCCTCAAACCCCAAGGCGAGCTGCTAGTACGTATGGTGGATGAACAAGGTGGGTTGGTGGCACCTCACACCTTTATTTCTGCGGCCGAGCATTTCAATTTGATGCCATCCATCGATCGCTGGGTAGTACGACGTGCGCTGGAGCTGCTGAAAACAACACCGGAAACCTTCGCT
This sequence comes from Gammaproteobacteria bacterium, assembly GCA_021773645.1. Taxonomy (GTDB): domain Bacteria; phylum Pseudomonadota; class Gammaproteobacteria; order HK1; family HK1; genus JAJFJV01. Next base: position 147,832 of record JAJFJU010000015.1, on the reverse strand, counting down.
GATGTAGACCGTTGTGCCATTAATCTGTCGGGCCAATCCCTTTCCGAGGTGGATTTTCAGAACGATATACTGCGGGAACTGAAGCGCTCTGGCGTTGCCGGGGAGCGGATTTGCTTTGAGATCACTGAAACGGCCGCCATCGATAATCTGGAAGCGGCACGCAACTTTATCTCAACATTAAAGAAACTGGGCTGTGAATTTGCCCTCGATGACTTCGGTACCGGGCTGAGTTCCTTTGCCTACCTAAAAAACCTACAAGTGGATCAACTCAAGATCGATGGTGGTTTCGTGCGCTGCATGGCCGATGACGCCTCGGATCTGGCCATGGTGGAATCCATCAACCAGATCGGCCATCTGTTTGGTCTGCGTACTGTGGCCGAATGCGTGGAGGACACCCGAACATTGGCATTGCTGGACAAAACCGGTGTGGATTTTGCGCAGGGCGATGCCGTCGCCGAGGCACGCCTTATCGGCTAACCCCGCTAAAGGCCGCCTGTAATTCCGCGTAGTCAAGGGTAACTGGAAACTGAGGGAATTCCTGAATCACCTTCTCCGGCGGGCAAAACAAAAAGCCGGCATCCGCCGCCCCCAGCATGCTGGTGTCATTATAGGAATCCCCCGCCGCATAGACGCGAAAATTGAGCGCCTGGAAGGCCTCCACCGCACGTCGCTTTTGATCTGCCTGGCGCAGGTGATAATCAACTACCCGACCCTTTTCATCCACCTCCAAGCGATGGCAAAAAAGTGTGGGCGAGCCCAGTTTTTTCATCAAGGGTGCAGCAAATTCGTAGAAGGTATCGGAGAGGATGATGAGCTGGTAGCGCTGCCGTAACCAGGAAACCATTTCAACAGCATCGGGTAGCGGTTCCAGAGTATCGATGACCGCCTGGATCTCGGCTAATCCGAGACCATGGGCCTCCAACAGACCGAGGCGTTGCTTCATCAGCACGTCGTAATCAGGAATATCTCGGGTGGTGGCGCGCAATTCCTCAATCCCCGTGCGCTCGGCCACATTGATCCAGATCTCCGGGATCAGTACCCCTTCCAAGTCCAGGCAAACCAGTTCCACTCGCAACTCCCCCTATTCCCAGAAAACCGTCCGCCTATAGGCGGCTACGGCGCAGCTCAAACGGCGCAGCTCAAACGGCGCGCATTGTACCCTTTAGGTCCCGGGCTAACGCAACTCTCGACGCAATATTTTCCCCACAGTAGATTTGGGCAAACTGGCACGAAACTCAATCACTTTAGGGACCTTATATGCGGCTAGATTCTGTCTACACCAAGCCTCCAATTCCGCTGAACTCAACTCTGAGTCGTCAGCCACCACCACCGCTTTAACACACTGACCTGATTTCGCATCCGGGATACCCACAACCCCCACCTCAACTACTACAGGATGGCTAGCAAGCACCGCCTCGATTTCATTGGGATAAACATTGAAACCTGACACCAGAACCATATCTTTAAGCCGGTCTTTGAGGTGAATACGGCCCTTTGCATCCATTGTTCCCAGATCGCCAGTACGTAACCAGCCATCCTTTAACACCACGGCACTTTCCGCCGGCCGTCGCCAATAACCCGGCATCACTTGGGGACCGCGCAACCAAAGCTCACCAGTCTCACCGAGGGCAAGCCCATGACCGGCTTCATTACGAATCTCGCAATCCGTAGACGGCAAGGGATAACCAATGCCCCCATCGCCCTGACCGCCATCGAGTGGATTGATGCATACGGCGGGCGAGGCCTCAGTTAGCCCATAGGCCTCAGTCAATGCAGTGCCGGTAACCATTTGCCACTCATCAGCCACCGTCGATTGCACTGCCATACCCCCACCGAGGGTCATTTTGAAGCATGAAAAATCGAGCTTTTCAAAATCCAGGGTCCGTAGCAGGCCAGCAAACAGGGTATTAACGCCGGTCATGCAGGTCACCGGATAACGCCTTAGCGTACGTACCAACCCGGTCAAATCTCGCGGGTCTGTGACCAGTACATTGAGTGCACCAAGGGCGAAAAACACCAACCAATTCGCGGTCAGCGCGAAGATATGATAGAGCGGTAATGCCGTGAGAATGACCTCTTCGCATTCGTTTAACCCCTTCCCCTCCGACCAAGGATAACGAATCCACGGCGTGATTTGAGCGATATTTGCCAACAGGTTTCCGTGACTCAGAATGGCCCCTTTGGACACCCCCGTGGTACCACCGGTGTATTGCAAAAAGGCGGGATCCTGGCGACAGCGCGCAATGGCTCTAAATTCACGCCGGTGCCCCTGCGAGAGCGCTGAACGCCAGGCAATAGCCCCTGAAATGACGGGAGGGCCACGCCATCCCTTGGATATTTTCAGCGCCGCGCCCAAAGCCCAGGCCTTCGGGAGCGGCAATAGATCCCCTAAGGCAGTCACCACGACCGTCTTGATGGGGGTATCTTGCAACACCTCACGCAAACCTGCCCCGAGCATGTCGAGCACCACGACGGCTGTTAATTCAGCATCGCGGAGCTGCGCCCGCAGCTCTCTGACGGTGTACTGGGGATTGATGTTCACCACTACCAGGCCTGCGCGCAGAGCGCCAAAGGCAGCGATGGGGTACTGCAACAGATTCGGCATCATCAGGCCGATACGGGCGCCACGCTCAAGACCCCGGGATTGCAGAAAGGCAGCGAAAGAAGCACTTAGCTCATCCACTTCTCCATAGCTGAGATAGTGGCCAAAGCTCACAAAGGCGGGACGTTTGGAATAGCGCCGCGCACTTTGCTCTAAAAGTGCTGTTAGTGAAGGGAATTCGTCATCAGCGATGTGCTGCGGCATTCCCGGCGGATAGCTTGCCAACCAGGGCCGTTCCATCGGACCTAGGTTCTCACCGCATGATGAAAGAGCCTGAAAAAATTATCCGTGGTGGCGCTCACGAGGGCCTCGAACTCCATCTCTCTCAGAGTGGCTAGATACTCCGCCACGAAACGCACTAATTTGGGGTGGTTCTCCCGACCACGACGAGGCACCGGGGCCAGATAGGGGGAGTCGGTTTCCACAAGCAGCCGATCCAGGGGCACTCGTGCTGCGGCGTGTTGCACCTGCTCGGCATTCTTATAGGTCACGATGCCTGAAAAGGAAATATAGAAGCCAAGATCCAGCGCCTCCCGCGCGGTATCCCAATCCTCTACAAAGCAATGCATAACCCCACCCACCTCCTCAGCGTGCTCCTCGCGAAGTATGCGCAGGGTATCTTCCCGCGCCTCACGGCAATGGATGATGAGCGGTTTTTGTAATGCTCGCGCCACCCGAATATGACGACGGAAACGCTCCTGTTGCCAAGCAAGATCACCCTCAGAACGAAAATAATCGAGACCGGTTTCGCCAATGGCAACCACTTCGGGAGCCGTGGCGACGGCAGTAATGGCCGCCTCATCTGGCTCTACTTTAGCCTCGTGATTGGGATGCAAACCAGCCGAGATAAAGACCTGCGGAAAACGCTGGGCATAGCCCTGTAACAAGGGAAAGTCATCGAGCTCAACGGAAACGCAGAGCAGATGCCCTATGCCCTCGTTGGCAGCCTCGGCAATCACCTCTTCCATATCCGCGCCCTTGCGAACGGCACTCAGTAGGTTGAGGTGACAATGTGAATCGACGAGTTGCGGCACCGTTACATGGTGTGCGTCTGACGCTCTGATTTCAGCGCAGCCGCAAGGTGATTTTCGATTTTGTTGTGGGTCTGACCCTTGTCCATATCGCTAAACTGCACACCGATACCAGCGGTGCGGTTTCCCTGCGCACCCTTGGGGGTAATCCAGACAATCTTGCCAGCAATGGGCATTTTTTGCTTATCATCCATCAAGGTCAGCAGCATAAAAACCTCATCACCGATGCCATAGGACTTGTTGGTAGGGATAAACAAACCGCCATTCTTGATGAAGGGCATATAGGAGGCGTAGAGCGCGCTCTTATCACGGATGGTCAAGGAAAGAATGCCTTGTCGTGGTGCCGCCATGAGCGATGCCCCTGATATTGGTTAAAGAAAACGCCTGCTGCTCAGCTTAGCGAAGTTCACCCGCCTCTGCCCAAGCAATGGCCAGTCCCTCCAGCAGCAACGGCTCATTAAGAGTAATCGCCGCTGCCTGCAGCCGACGCGTGTCCAGACAGTGCTGGTAAAGCGCCAACATGCAGGCCAAGTCTAGCCTTTCACCGATCTTTTGCATAGCGTGAGCCAGTTCGCCCCCATCATGTTCATGCCCAGAAAGTAAGCGGTATCGACCCAGTTTAGCGATAGTTGCAAGCATCCAGCGCACCACCCACTCGCCGCCAATCGCCTTCCATTCCCGCGCCACTAAAACAGGATTTCTCTGCCCTTTTATTAGCCTGAGAATGTCATTCAATAGCCCCTGATATTGCGTCACCCTATCATTTTCAAGCATCTCCAGCGCCCGAAAGGGACTCCCCTCTGCAATCTCCAAGGCGGGCAGAGCCTCCTTCTCTGCACATCCTTGCTGCTGCATCCAGGTCAATGCCAGCGCTGCTGTCGGTGCCCTCAACTGCAACTGCTGGCAACGACTGCGCAGGGTGGCTGGCAAACGCCCAGGGGCATGGGAAATAAGGATAAAAATGCATTCCGCCGGCGGCTCTTCAAGCACCTTAAGCAAGCTATTAGCGGCATGCCTATTCAGCGCCTCAGCGGGGGAGATGAGTAATAGCTTGGGACCCTTAAAATGCCGGGTCAAAATACTAAACTCAATGAGCCCACGAATTTGATCCACCACGATGCTGCGCTTTTCAGGCTCTACTGACAGGAAATCAGGATGATTTCCACTGCTATGCAGATGACACGGGCGGCATTCACCGCAAGAGTGGCCGTGCTGTGGCGCTTGGCATAACAGCCCAGCCGCCAACTGCTGGGCAAAACGCTGCTTGCCGATGCCTTGCGGGCCGCTCAGCAATAAGGCGTGGGGCATAGCATTACGCCGCGCCACAATTTGCCGCCAGAGCGTATTCTGCCAGGGCAGTGGCACTGTCATGCTGATCTCCGTACGGCCAATAACGCCTCCAGCTTGGCGACAATGGCCGCGCTCACTTTTTCCTTAGGCGCAGTGGCATCTAGCACAACAAAACGGTTGGGCTCCCGGCGGGCCCGCTGAAGATAGCTATCACGCACCCGCTGAAAAAACCCCCGTGCCTCTTGCTCGAAACGATCCCGTTCCCCACGGCGTCCAACCCGCTCCATCCCCACAGAGATGGAGCCATCTAGGAGAATGGTCAGATCCGGTTTTAAGCCATCCTGCACCCAGTCTTCAAGTATCTTGATCCGCATATCAGATAGGCCTCTGCCTCCGCCCTGATAGGCATAACTAGCATCAGTAAAGCGATCGCAGATCACCCATTTTCCTGCCGCTAATGCAGGCACTACAACCTGTGCTAAGTGTTCCGCGCGCGCAGCGAACATCAGCAGCAGCTCACTCTCGCGTTGCATCCCGCCTTCGCGATCCAGCAATAGCTCGCGTATACGCTCCCCCAACGGTGTACCGCCCGGCTCACGGGTGAATACCACCTGCTCACCGGCCACACGCAGAAATTTATCGACCACAGCAATTTGGGTCGACTTACCCATGCCCTCGCCACCCTCAAAGGTCAGAAAATATCCGCGCTGTTCATCCGCCATTGGCTTATTTCCGACTCTGCTTTTTACGTCGTTGATAGCGATTTACCGCTTGCTTATGTAATGCATAATTACTAGAAAATTGGTGCGTACCATCTCCGCGAGCGACAAAATAAAGGGCATCTCCAGCCGCTGGATGTAGTGCGGCATGAATCGCCGCACGTCCGGGCATAGCAATCGGCGTGGGCGGCAAACCCTTGTGCCGATAGGTATTGTAAGGGGTATCTTCACGCAGGTGACGGCGGCGCAAATTCCCATCAAAGCGCTCTCCCAGGCCGTATATAACCGTGGGATCGGTCTCCAAGCGCATATTTTTCTCAAGCCGACGTATAAATACCCCGGCAATCTGTGCCCGTTCTTCAGCCCGACCCGTCTCCTTTTCAATGATGGAAGCCAGAATCAGTGCTTCGTAAGCGCTTTTCAGCGGTAAGTCAGCTGCCCGCCCCTGCCACTCCTTGGCCAGCACCTTTTGCATTCTTTCATAAGCGCGATGCAGTATATCCAGGCCCGTGGTAGCGCGGGTGTAATGGTAGGTATCAGGGAAAAACAGCCCCTCTGGATGCCTCGCATCCAAGCCAAGTTGCGCTAGAATCTCCTTTTCACTCATCCCCTTGAGCCCCTTCCCCAGCGCTGGTTCCCGCTGCAGCACCTTGAGCCAGCGCGAAAACGGCCATCCTTCTGGAAAACCCAGAGCATATTGAATGACCTTACCTTCTACCAAGATCTGTAGAAACTGCCTAGGCGTGGTGGCTGCAGGAATCCGATATTCTCCAGCTCGAATCCGCGTCGCCATCCCCGACCAGCGCCCGTACCAGAGCAGATACCGCGGATGGAGCAAGCCGTATCGTGTCGCCAATTCTGCACTGAGTTGCCCCAAGCTAGTGCCAGCTTCCACGGTCAAATGCAAAGGCTCGCCAGCGGTAAACATCGGTTGATCCAAATTGTCTCGAAAGTCAGCGAGAAACCATGTTCCAAGCAATCCCAGTAGCAACATAACCGCGGCCACAGACAAGCGTAATAGCGATAGAGTGCGCGGGGGCAATAGCGGTGTTTCATCACTCATGGAGGAACCACACCGTCGTGAATCAAACGTTTAAGCAATAGTGCTGAGCCTTTGCCTACATTGAGCGCTCTGCCCGCTAACGCCCGCAATGGCCAAATCCCAATCAAGCTATTGCTTAGGAAAACCTCGTCTGCCGCATAGAGATCCTCAAGCACCATCTCTTCAAGCACTATCTTCCAGCCTAGCTCTGGGGCTATTTTCAGGATGGCCTGACGCACGGTGCCAGCGACACCAATGGTGGCAAGCGGCGGGGAGACCAATGTATTTCCACGCAACAGAAAGAGATTACTCATACTGCCAGTCTGTACCCTTCCGTGGATATCGAGCATTAAACTTTCGGAACACTCTGCTTGCCCGCGCTCGTTGCGCGCTAATACGTGAGGCAAGCGGTTGAGATGCTTGATGCCCGCCAGCTCAGGTTGATCCACCACCCGGGTATGACAGATCCCGGCAATAATTCCACCCACACGATTTTCTTCGGGATAATCTGGGGCAGTTTGCAGCATGAGGATACGAGTAGGCGTCAATTCCGGATCCGGGCGATATCCCCGTCCGCCGCCACCGCGGGTGAAAATAATTTTCAGCACGCCACGGGGACAAGCCCCTATCACCTGACTAGCCTCGTGGCGCAGCAAATTGTCGCCAGGCACGGAGATACCCAAACGCTGGCAACCCAGATTTAGACGGCTGAGATGGGCATCGAAGTTAAGTGCAGCACCTGCAATAACGGCAATGGTTTCAAACAAGCCATCGCCATAAAGCAGGCCACGATCCGTGGCCGGAATAGAGTCACCGGGGACACCGTTTATGAGGATCACGGCACGACCCCGTTGAACAGCCTGCTAGACGCGGGAGAAGATTAGTGTGCCGTTAGTACCACCAAAGCCGAAGGAATTGGACATCACCGTGTCCAAATGCATTTCCCGGGCCTCATGGGGCACGTAATCCAAATCACAACCCTCATCCGGATCGTCCAGATTGATGGTGGGGGGAGCCACTTGGTCGCGTAATGCAAGCACGCTGAAGATGGCCTCAACACTGCCGGCAGCACCGAGCAAATGCCCGGTCATGGACTTGGTTGAACTCACCGCTAAACTTGAAGCATGGTCACCAAAAGCGGATTTTAAGGCGCGAGTTTCGGCGATATCTCCAGCCGGCGTGGAGGTGCCATGGGCATTCACGTAATCCACCTGTTCAGGATTGAGCCCCGCATCCTTGAGAGCAAGGCCCATACAGCGGCTGGCCCCATTGGCATCATCCGGTGGTACGGTGATGTGATAGGCATCGCCATTCATGGCAAAACCCACCACCTCAGCATAAATATTTGCGCCACGTGCCTGCGCCGTTTCCAACGATTCCAGCATCAGTACGCCCGCGCCATCACCCAACACAAAGCCATCCCGTCCACGATCCCACGGACGGCTGGCCAATTCGGGTTCATCATTGCGTGTAGATAACGCACGAGCAGCGGCAAAACCGCCAAGCCCGGTGGGAGTAGTGGCCATCTCGGTACCACCTACGACCATGGAATCCACATCTCCACGCTCGATCATGCGGGCACCCATACCTATGTTATGGGTACCGGTAGCGCAGGCTGTGACCACCCCAAAATTGGGGCCCTTAATGCCATAACGAATGGAAAGATTGCCGGCCACCATATTGATGATGCTACTGGGCACGAAAAACGGAGAAATTCTTCTTGCGCCACCCTTCAAAAAGGCACCATAACCTTTTTCTATACCAAGCAAACCACCAATTCCGGAACCGATGGCAATGCCGACGCGCTCAGCATTTTCCTCGTTGATCTCAAGACCAGAATCTTCAATCGCCTGAATACCTGCCGCCATACCATAGTGAATAAAGGGATCGGTGGTTCGCGCCGCCTTGCGGGGCATATATAGTTCGAGATTGAAGTCCTTGATGGTGCCACCAATACGACTGGCAAAACCTTCTGTATCAAAGGCCTCGATAGGCGCAATCCCGCTCTTTCCAGCCAGTATTGCGGCCCAAGAGTCTGCAATCGTATTCCCTACAGGTGTTACCGCACCCACGCCCGTCACCACAACTCGTCTACTCAAAACCGCACCCCCAAAAAAAAGGCCGCGCTCACCCGCCGGATGACACGCAGCCTTTGATATCAACTAGCAACTAGTCCATATGCGCACGAACGTACTCGTTCGCTTGGGCTACCGTAGTAATCTTTTCAGCATCTTCATCCGGGATTTCGCAGTCGAATTCTTCTTCGAGCGCCATCACCAGTTCCACTGTATCCAGTGAATCCGCCCCCAGATCATCCACAAAAGACGAATCTACACTTACCTCTTCTTCGGTAACCCCAAGCTGCTCAATAACGATCTGCTTGACGCGCTCTTCGATAGTACTCATGCGAGTAAAACCTCCAGTGACTGCGGCCCTATGCCTGCTCCGCGCTTAGTTTATAAAAAAAGCCCCAAGTTGCAAGGCGAATTACCCCGTCCTGCATGCGAGACATATTTTGATTGTATTTCAGTTGGTTACAGCGTCTTGTTAATGTTCCAAACAATGCTCAGGACATGTGCATGCCGCCATTCACATGCAGTGTTTCGCCGGTAATATATCCGGCTGCAGGCGACGAAAGAAACACCACGGCCGCCGCAATGTCCTCCACCACGCCTAATTTTTTGAGCGGGACATCGGCGATCAGGACACTACGCTGATCTTCCGTAAGTGCCGCAGTCATATCGGTCTCGATGAAGCCCGGTGCCACCGCATTGACGGTAATACCCCGAGCACCTACTTCGCGCGCCAAGGCCTTGGTGAAGCCCATGACTCCCGCCTTGGCTGACGCATAATTTACCTGCCCGGCGTTTCCGGTGGCCCCAACCACGGAGGAAATATTGATGATTCGTCCCGTGCGCGCCTTCATCATGCCCCGCACACAGGGGCGTGTCATACGATACAGCGAAGAAAGGTTGGTATTAATCACCGCGTCCCAATCATCCGCAGCCAGTCGCATAAAGAGGTTATCCCTAGTAATACCCGCATTGTTGATGAGGATACCCGGTAACTCTGAATTTTTCTTCAACTCAGCATAAAAGGCATCCACGGATGCGCTGCTTGCCACATCCAGCACCGCACCGTGTCCAGCCAGCCCCTCACTCTCCAGATATTCGTCGATAGTACGGGCACCGGCCTCCGTCGTTGCAGTACCAATGATCTTGGCACCTTCACGGCCCAGTGCCAAAGCAATACCACAACCTATGCCTCGGGTTGCTCCCGTTATCAGGGCACATTCACCGTCCAAAATCCCCATTTACGTCCCCGCCAGTTTTACCAAGGCCTTATCCAGGCTAGTGGCATCAAAAATTGGAAAAATTCCCATGCGACGCTCAATCCGCCGGTTCAGCCCGGTCAGAACGCGCCCAGGCCCACACTCCATGAGTTGCTCCACACCCTGCGCCTGCATTTCCCGAATAGTGTCTACCCAGCGCACCGGATGTGATAATTGCTGCACCAAAGCACGACGCATGCCATCGGCATCCGGCCTAGTCCGCGCATCCACATTATGCAATACCGGCGCTGTGGGGGTAGCTAGGCTGGCAGCCTGCAATTTCTTCTCCAGTCGGCGTGCTGCGGGCTCCATCAAGCTGCAATGAGAGGGCACACTCACCGGCAAGCCGATAGCCTTTCTCGCCCCTTTTTCCAGTGCGATCGCTTGGGTTCGCTCCACCGCCGCGATATCCCCAGCAATGACCACCTGCCCCGGGGCATTGAAATTAACCGCTGCCACCACCTCATCTTCCGCACCCTCAGCGCAAGCCGCCTGCACGATTTCATCATCCAGTCCCAGGATAGCTGCCATAGCCCCCAGTCCTTCCGGCACGGCAGCTTGCATATAACGCGCACGTGCCGCCACCAGAGAGACCGCCGTGGGAAAATCTAATGCCCCGGCACAAACCAGGGCGCTGTATTCGCCCAGGCTGTGGCCCGCCATGAAAGCAGCTTTCGCACCACCGCGAGCAAGCCAACAACGCCATGCCGCAACCCCCGCTGCCAGCATTGCCGGCTGGGTGATAGTGGTGTTATTCAGGGTGCCCTCGGGATCCGTTTGTACCAGCTGCCAAAGATCGTAATCGAGTACTTCACTGGCCTCGGAAAAAGTCTCCTGAACCTCGGGACAAGCAGTTGCCAGCTCCGCCAGCATACCGACAGACTGTGAGCCCTGACCGGGAAAGATCACACCGAAGCGAGTTGTCATAAATTGAGGGCCATTCTAGTAACGGAGTAGCGCGGAGCCCCAGGTAAATCCACTCCCAAAGGCCTCCAACAGCAGTGTATCGCCGCGCTTTACCTGTCCCGAGCGCACCGCCGTGTCTAACGCCAAGGGTACCGAGGCCGCTGAGGTATTGCCGTGGCGATCGATGGTCAGCACCACCTTTTCCATGGGCATGCCCATTTTTTTCGCCGTCGCTTGAATAATGCGGATATTAGCCTGATGAGGAATCAGCCAATCCACATCTTCTTTATGCATATTATTAGCCGCCAGGGTTTCATCCACGATGCGTCCCAAGGTACGAACCGCAACCTTGAATACCTCGGAGCCTCGCATCTCCACAAAAGCCTTGCCGGCAACCACCTGGTCGTAGCCTTGAGAGATACCACCATCAACGCGCAGCAAGTCCCCATAGCTGCCGTCCGCGTGCAAATGAGTGGAGTAGATCCCCGGCTCCTTACTGGCCTCCAGGACCACGGCTCCCGCACCGTCGCCGAAGAGGATACAGGTTCCCCGATCGGTCCAGTCCAACAAACGAGAATGAGTATCTGCACCTAAGACAAGGGCCTTTTTTGCACTCCCGGTGCGGATAAACTGCTCACCCACACCGAGGGCATAAACGAAGCCGGTGCATACCGCCTGCAGGTCAAAAGCTGGACAACCTTTAATGCCCAGACGGGCTTGCAGCATGCAGGCCGTGGAAGGATAGATGCGATCCGGGGTCGTGGTGCCGACGATAATGAGATCAATATCTGAGGCCCGTACGCCCGCCGCATCCATTGCCCGGCGTGCTGCCTGTTCGGCTAAATCACAGGTGGTTTCGCCTTCCACTGCAATGTGGCGCTCGCGGATACCGGTGCGCTCAAAAATCCACTCATCCGTGGTATCCACCATGGACTCAAGTTCGGCATTGGTGAGGATGTTCTCGGGCAAATAGGATCCGGTGCCAGCGATGCGGGCGTAATTCATACCGCCTCCCGAGAGGTCAGCATTGAGGCCAGATGCTCATCGATGCGTACCGGCACATTTTTCTTGATCTCGATAATAGCCTCGTTGATGGCATTACCAAAAGACATGACATCCGCACTACCGTGACTTTTGATCACAGTACCTTTGAGGCCCAGAAAACTGGCCCCATTATAATTTCTCGGATCACATTTTTTGCGCAGAGCCCGCAAGACCGGTATCGCCATCAGACCGGCCAAACGAGTGAAAGCATTACGAGAAAATTCCTGGCGCGCGAAATGGCCAATCATACGAGCGACCCCCTCACTGGCTTTAAGTGCGACATTTCCGGCAAAACCGTCACACACGATGACGTCGGCGGTGCCTTTATAGATATCGTCACCCTCCACAAAACCGATGTAATGGAGATCGCTGGAGGCCAGCAGACGAGCAGCCTCTTTGACACACTCGTTACCCTTGATTTCCTCTTCACCGATATTCAACAAACCCACCCGTGGCCGCGCAATATTATCCACCGCACTGGTGAGCACGGAGCCCATCACCGCAAACTGGAAAAGTTGCTCCGCCGTCGCCGCCACATTGGCCCCGAGATCCAGCACATGGGTATGCCCCACCGTGGCGGGCAGCGTGGAGACGATAGCCGGGCGTTTAATTCCCGGTAAGGTTTTGAGTACAAAGCGAGCGGTTGCCATCAAGGCGCCGGTATTACCGGCACTCACGCAGGCGTCGGCCACCTGATCTTTGACCAGATTAATGGCAACCCGCATGGAAGAATCTTTCTTGGTGCGCAATGCCTGAGACGGCAAATCATCCATAGCCACCTTTTGGGAGGCGTGATGGACACGTAAGCGTTCGCCAGACTCGGCCTTATTTGCCGCCAGCTCAGCTACAATCTGCGCCTCGTCACCCACCAGAATAAGGCGCAGCCCGGGCCGCTTGGAAAGCATCTCCAAGGAGGCCGGGATAACTACACTGGGACCGTGATCGCCACCCATGGCGTCCACGGCAATGGTGTAACTCAAACTCTAGTCGTCCGCACCCGGCAACACTTTACGCCCACGATAAAAGCCATCGGCACTAATATGGTGGCGACGGTGAGTTTCACCGGTGCTCGACTCGATGGAGAGAGTCGGATTGCCCAAGGTATCGTGTCCACGCCGCATATCACGCCTTGAGCGACTCTTTTTGCTCTTTTGAACTGCCATTTGTATTCCTCACAAGCTAATCGTAAAAGGCAGAAAAGCACTTCCACCCAAATATCAATAATCTCTACCGGATTAACACCCGGCCCACACGGAAAGTCAGTTTACTTTCCCCTTCAATTGCCCCAACACCGCAAAGGGGTTGTTTTCGTCCCTGGGCTCCGGCTCATATTTGCTACCAGCCGGACAAACTTCCCGAGGATGCAAAGGCACGTCTGGCAAGGCCAGCAATAACTCATCCTCCACCAGGGTCTCCAGAGTCACCTTGCCATCAATGAGCACACAGGCCTCCAGCCCCTCAGGCAAACCCTTCGCCGCCTGATCACTGGCGACAAACCCAAGGCGTACCTCACCCAGCAATGGGGTAGAAAAAGCCACCAGGCAGCGCTGACAGACCAGCTCGACATCCACACTGAGGACACCCTCCACTAGGCTACAACCCAACTCATCCTGGGAAAATTCCAGGGCTACTTCCACCATCTCACCGGCACGCTCCACGCACGCCGAAAGACGAGGTAGTCGCGCCAAGGAAATTTGCCCGCGGAGACTCGCACCGGCGCGGGCAAGCTTCAAAGGGAATATCTCACCTGCCAGCAGCTTTTCCATAGCCGCGCGATGTTATTTGAGTGGCTCATCCATGTCAAAATAAGCGCTTATTTAAATAGAGCGAACAATGAGCATGAATTCCCCTATCGTCCTGGCCTCCACCTCCCCCTATCGCCGTGCTCTGTTGGAGCGACTGGGATTGCCCTTTCAAGTCTGCGCGCCGCAGGTGGATGAGACCCGCCTACCGAGTGAACCTCCCGAGGTGCTGGTACGGCGTCTGGCTGAGGCCAAGGCACGAGCGGGTGCCAGCCAGTATCCCAAGGGGCTTATCATCGGCTCCGACCAAGTCGCGGTGGCGGGGGGCGAAATTCTCGGCAAACCATTAACGGTGGCGCGCTGTGAGGAGCAGTTGAGGAAAATGGCCGACACCACGGTGCAATTTCTCACCGGCTTGTGTCTGTTTGATGCCGATCAGGGCCTGACGCAGGTAGAGGTAGTGCCCTTCCAGGTCAGCCTACGTCCTCTGAGTGACGCCCAAATCCAAAATTATGTACGCCGCGAAAACCCGCTCGACTGCGCCGGCGGATTCAAAGCTGAGGGTCTGGGCGTCAGCTTATTTTCACAGCTCTCCGGAACCGATCCCAATGCCCTCATCGGACTGCCCTTGATCCGCCTGGTTTTTATGCTGGAGCAAGCAGGTGTCGATGTACTAGCAAGCAGTTGAAAAACACTCATGCGGCGTTAAAAATCGGCTCAAAATGCTCACTTACTATTTGTAAGCTCTCCTTTTTCGCCAATTTTTGCCTTGTCTTGTGCTCGCCTGAGCGTTTTCAACCGCTTACTAACACTCGAGAGTGGCGGCAACTCAGCGCGGTAAGCTAAAGGCCAGTTCGCTAGATAGCGTTCTTGCCACCGCGCTACCGATACCCTCGCTGATGCGTTCGAGATACCCCTTGCGGACACTAAAGTCGACGATCTCAGCCACCCCGATCACCTCCCGCGCCACATAACCGGCACTACCTAGGGCATCCACCAACCCCAGCTCTACACTTTCCTCTCCACTCCAGACAAGGCCACTGAAGAGTTTCTCATCCTCTTTTAGACGTTTACCGCGCCCCTCCTTTACCACTTGAATAAATTGCGCATGCATTTGATCGAGCAAGCGCTGAATATGTGTACGCTCTGCATTCTCAAGGGGCGAAAAGGGGTCCATCAAGCCCTTATGTTCACCAGCGGTCAGCAGGCGCCGTTCAACGCCAAGCTTTTTCATGCCGTCGACAAAACCGAAACCATTCATTAACACACCGATGGAACCCACGATGCTGGACTTGTCTGCATAGATCCGATCACCCGCCACGGCAATGTAATAACCACCCGAGGCGCAGATATCGGAGATCACCGTATACAGCGGGGTATCCGGATATTTTTTCCGTAATCGCCGGATCTCATCATTGATATAGCCCGCCTGAACCGGGCTACCGCCAGGACTATTGATACGCAGAATGACGCCCGCAGTATTTTTATCCTCAAAGGCCGCACGTAGGGCGGTGGCCACACGATCAGCGCTAGCCTCACTATCCGCCGAGATCACCCCGCGTATATCCACCAGCGCGCTATGCGCCTCACCCATGCTCGGGGAAAGACCTTGCCAGGGCAGATAAAACCACAGTAACAAGCCCACGTAGGCGAGGCTGGCCAGCTTGAAAAATATTCCCCAGCGCCGTGCGCGACGCTGCTCGGAAATGGCCGCAAAGGCGAGCTTGTCCAGCACCTCGCGCTCCCAAGCCAATTCTTCCTTTGGCGCAGTGCTGACCGGGTCCCAATCACTCTCATCCATCAATAATGTGTCCTCTGTAGCCAAGCGGGAAGCTCAGTCAGGTTTTCCAGACAAGCGGCTGGCGCTCGCGCCAACAGCCGCTCCTTGGGATGCGCACCATAACTCACCGCCACCGCTGCAACCCCGGCACCTTCCGCCATTTTCAAATCGTAATCCGTATCTCCGATCATGGTGGTCTGTTCTGCATCCATATCCAGCTCCTCCATAATCTGTAGCAGCATCGCCGGATGGGGCTTGGACGGTGCCTCGTCGGCACAGCGGGTGGTGCGAAAATGTCCTTCCACCCCGGTACGCTCGGCCTCCCGCTCAAAACCAGCCCGCGCCTTGCCAGTAGCGATGGCGAGGATATAACCCAAGCTCTCCAGATCTTTAAGCACAGAACTTACCTCTGGAAATAGCTCGGTGGGCGAGTGCTGATGGATTTCAGCAAAACGAGCCCGATAGCGCTGTCTGAAAACCTCACAAAAACTCGAATTCTCGGCCGGAAACAGAGTCGCAATGGCATCCGCCAGATTAAGACCGATGATGCCGCGGATACGCGCCTCCGACGGCTGCTCAATATCCAGATCTATCGTCGCTGCCTGGGCGGCCGCCACAATCACCGCGGTGGAATCAAGCAAGGTTCCATCCCAATCAAAAACCAGTAGGCGTTGATCGTTACTCACGATGCGTAACTCGCACTCATTCCCAGTTTTTTCAGCACTAGCCTGAGCTCATCATCCAGAGGAGCTTGTAGAAGAACCGCTTTGCCATCCTCGGCCGCCGGGTATTCCAGACTGGCGGCATGGAGAAAAAGGCGTTTAAGGCCACCACGATCACGCATTTCGCGGTTAAATTCCGTATCGCCATATTTAGAATCCCCGACAATGGGATGGCCTGCCTCCGCCGCATGGACACGGATCTGATGGGTACGGCCGGTCAGTGGCTTAACCCGCATCAAACTATAAGTAGCGGTACTAGCCAGCGGCTCAAAACGAGTTGTTGCCGACTTCCCACCCTCCTCCATACGCACCACTCGTTCGCCAGAACGCGTGTCATATTTGCGCAATGCACCGGTCACCACCTGCCGCTCAGTCCAGCGTCCTTTAACCAAGGCGAAGTAACACTTGTGTACCCGTTGCTCCCGCAGACATTGATGAAGGTGGCGCAAAGTGCTACGCCGTTTGGCAATCACTAGGCAGCCCGAGGTTTCCCGATCCAGCCGGTGTACCAGCTCCAAATAAGCGCCTTCGCCCCGCAATGCCCGCATGGCCTCGATGATCCCCAAACTGATACCACTGCCACCATGGACCGCAATACCCGAGGGTTTATTCAATACCAGCAGGCGCTTATCTTCCAAGAGGATTCTGCTGGCAAGGCGTTGCAGCAGTTTCTCGTTGCGCGGAGGCGGCGCCTGAGGCGGACGCCGGGACAATGGCGGAATGCGTACGATATCGCCTATTTTTAGGCGATATCCTTGGCGAATTCGGCCTTTATTGACTCGCACCTCACCCTTGCGAAGGATGCGATAGATGCGCGTCTTGGGGATATCTTTCAGGCAATAAAGCAGGAAATTATCAATCCGCTGGCCTTCGTGATGACTATCTATCTCCACCAGCTGAACCGTTGAACGAATTAGCTCGGATTGCTCACGGCTCATGCGCCAGCCTCATATAAATGCTGGACAGGCCCGGGCCGGGACAAATTTAGGGGATAGAAAAGCAGGCTCAACATGGGCCGCATGATAGCAGTTTGATGCGCCAGACCCGCATGCTATAGTCGGCCGCGCTCAGCACTTGGATTAATCGCTGTAGCAAGAATTACTTAGGCGGCACGATGCAGGATATCGGGCCGCTTGGGGGTGCCTCTATGGTGATGTGCCCTTACTTGAAATGAATAGATTCGATGTCATCCGTGATGCAGACGGACGGCACGAGCGGTTTTAGACGGCCAGGGGGCCGTGGCGTTGCGCGGGATTCGCTATAGGCGGGTTGCCCTGCGCGGCCGTTCACGCTGGCTTAGCCGCGTGAAACAACCCCAGGGAAACTTTCCCCGGACACCTGCTTTAGCAGGACGTTAGTGCCTTATGTATTTGTATCTACTTAAGACCGACGGGTTGTCCACCGTAATATTCCAGTAACCCTCAACGGGTTCCGGTTTTCCCCTATCCGGGCGCCATGTGCCCATTCCCCACCGCTCCTGCCATGGCACGAATCCGCCAGCCGCGCGCGCGTCCCTTCGCTTTGTCGAACGGCCTCGTGCGTAGCCTAAGGAGATCTGATGAAAAGAATGTTGATCAATGCGACCCAGCCAGAAGAGCTGCGAGTCGCCATTGCCGATGGCCAGCGCCTCACCAACCTCGATATAGAGGTGCCGTCCCGGGGCCAAAAGAAGGCCAATATATACCTCGCAAAAATCACCCGTATCGAACCCAGCCTGGAGGCCGCATTCGTCGATTACGGTTCCAAGCGGCATGGTTTTTTGCCTTTTAAAGAAGTCTCACGGCAATATTTTAAGTCCAAAGAGGGTTCTGGAAGCGGCCGCCCATCGATCAAGGAAGTGCTGCGGGAAGGCCAAAAACTACTTATTCAGGTAGACAAGGAAGAGCGCGGCAATAAAGGGGCTGCTCTGACCACCTTCATCAGCCTGGCTGGGCGTTATCTGGTGTTAATGCCTAACAACCCACGTGCCGGCGGCATCTCTCGCCGCGTAGAGGGGGAAGAGCGTAGCAACCTGCGAGAAGCCCTCAGCAATCTGGAACTCCCCGAGGGCATGGGCCTGATCGTCCGCACTGCCGGGGTAGGCCGAAATGAAGAGGAACTACAGGCGGATCTCGATTATCTGCTACAGCTTTGGAGTGCCATCGATACCGCCTCTCAGGAGCCCTCTCCTCCGGCGCTCATTCATCAGGAAAGCAACCTCATTATCCGCGCCATCCGGGATCATTTTCGGCGAGATATAGGCGAGATCCTGATTGATGACAAGACACTATATGACGAAGCGAAAGAATTTATTGGCCAAGTCATGCCGCACAATCTGGCAAAACTCAAGTTCTACCAAGACAGCACACCGCTATTTAGTCGCTACCAAATAGAAAGTCAGATCGAATCGGCCTTTGGCCACTCCATTAACTTGCCTTCTGGTGGCTCCCTGGTCATCGATCACACCGAGGCGCTGGTATCCATAGATATCAATTCAGCACGAGCAACCAAGGGCGGCGACATTGAGGAAACCGCCTTAAACACCAATCTTGAGGCAGCGGACGAAATTGCCCTACAACTGCGTCTACGCGACTTGGGCGGACTCGTCGTTATCGATTTCATCGATATGAGCCCAGCCCGCAATCAGCGTGCCGTAGAGCAACGCCTGCGCGATGCACTGCGCCCGGATCGGGCGCGCATACAGGTGGCACGGATCTCGCGCTTTGGCCTACTGGAAATGTCCCGTCAACGACTCCGTCCCTCACTGGGCGAATCCAGTTTGAGCATCTGCCCACGATGCAGCGGACATGGGCAGATTCGTAGTGCAGAATCTCTTGCGCTGTCCATTTTGCGCCTCATTGATGAAGAGGCCCAGAAGGAAAAAACCGGCAAAATCGTAGTTAAAGTGCCGCTGAATGTTGGTATCTTCCTGCTCAATGAGAAGCGGGAAAGCATCCATGAAATGGAAAAACGTCAGGGCATCCATATCGTTCTGGTCCCTGATCCAGCCCTCGAATCTCCCAATTACATCGTGGAACGGGTTCGCGAAGACGATCGCCAGCATCCGACTCAGAAGAAACCAAGTTATAAACTCAGCGAAACTGCTCCAGAGGCAGAACTGGAATTGCTAGGCAATAAAGCACCCGTACGCACACCGGAACCCGCGGTTAAGGGCGTGGTAAGACAAGCACCGGTCATCGCCGAAGAAACATCCTCGAAGCAAGAAACTGGCCTGATCAAAAAATTCCTATCCAACCTGTTTGGCAACGAAAAGGATCCTGCCGAGCCCCCCCCCCAGGCCACGCCCGCGGAAGATAAGCCGTCGACTAAACCCGTGGAAAACCAGCGTAGTGGTGCCCGCCGACAAGGACAGGGGGGACAGCAAACACGCCCAAGCGGAAATCGTCGTCGCGGTGGTGGCCGTCGCGGCGGTGGTGGGGCCCGACGTCGTCCTAACGAGCAGCGTTCCAACAATGGACCGGGAGAAAAGCCTAACAAGCCCACACAAGCACAAAAAACCGGGACTACCAAGCCTGACGCAGCTAGCGAGAACAAAGAAAAAGCTAACGGCAATGGTCCACAATCCGGACAGGAACAAACTGGCAATGCGCCCCGCCGTGGACGCCGCCGAGGCGGACGTGGACGTGGACGTGGGCGTGGCCGCCAAGCTGGAACCGAGGGCACAGAAAACCCTCAGGACAACAAGACCGATTCAGCAGCGGTAAAAGCCAAAGAACCGGCAACTAAGACAGAAAACCCAAAGTCTAGCGGCAACGAGAAACCGGCTCCTTCCAAGGCATCTGAGCAGGCTCAAAAAGTTAGCACTCCACCCACTACAAAGGTCCCTGCCAAGCCATCAACTTCGCCCACCGAGCACGCTAAGGCCGAGGCAGCACCAAAACCAAAGGCCGCTGAAAACAATCGTAAAAGCGATAAGACGATCCCTGAAAAGCCTTCGGCAGCCCGAAAAATACCGGAGACCCCGGTTCAGGCAAAACCCATAAAATCAACACCGATAAAAACGTCCAAACCGATCGAGCCAGTGGCCAGTAAAGCGGCAACACCCGTGCCTCCTCCCGCTCCGCCCAAAAGCCCTGACAAGGCACCAGCGACAAGCCCGGTAAGCGGAAAAAACCCCGAACCAACCAACAAAGACTGAGGGAAACTCTGATTTATTCTGAGCGAAGCAGGCTGCGGTTCAAGATGCGAATCCACGAATAGATCAGAGCCCTTAGATTCGTCTCCGGTCGCCAGCCTGCTAGTTTCCCGCAAGCGCCTTGCTACAGGCTGGGGCGTCCCCTGCTCCTAACTCCCCCAATCCCAGTAAAGCGGCAGGTGGGAAAAAGATAATTCCAAGCAGTCCCCCGATCTTACGTGCCGCACCTAGTGCCTGGGGTGACACGACAGGTTCTTGTATTGGACCTTGAATTCTCAACGGCACCCCAAGGTTGAGGGTAACCCCTTTGGGCTTGGGCTCTATGAGAAAATCCAGGCTTTCGTCATGCAGATTGAGTTTGCCTTCTCCCTTTAACAGAGCGTGCTCGGTATCCACGACCAATGAAAGACTTTTACCCATACCTTGTTGGAAACGCATATGAGCAATGGCACAATGGATTATCGTGGTATCAGCCTTCTCACGAAAAAAAGTACTTAGGACCGTGCTAAGTCCACCCACCAGATATTCATGCATTTCAGTCCGCACACGCCCTTTAGTCATTAATAGTCTCACCTCACCATTAAGACTTTTAGCCACTGTGGCAGATGAGTGACCGTGCGCGTTTAGGACAAGCGAAAAATCAATTTTTCCACTCAATCCATCCGCATCTAATCCAAATTGATTCACCAGTCGAAGTAAATCCAGTTCTTTGCCACTCGCCTTAAGCTCAATTGGCCGGGATTGCTTGTCGTCAATACGCCCGGAAGCCGTGAGCGTTCCACCCGCCACGTCCATGCGCAGTTCTGTAACGTGCAACTGACCGTCTTCTAATTGCAGTTGGGTATGTAGGTTTTTCACCGGTAATACGGCATTCTTTAACAACTCGACATCCAGATTTATATGCCCATCTATCCAAGACAGCGCCGCACTATCAATGTCCTCGCTGCTAAATAGCTTCCCCGCGTTACTTTTTTGCTTAACGGCTATATCTGATCCGTTGAGTTTCCCAATAGGAAGTTCGATCTGCGTGGAGCGTAATTCGCCTGCAATCCGCGGTCTTTTTCCGCCCCAATCCACGGCCAAGCTCCCCGTTACTTCGTTGGCGCCCGCTTTAAGTTGCAGTTTCTTCAAATCCCAGTGTTTGAAGTCTCCTGCAGCCTCTATGGAAATTTGATATGGGAGAGGCGCTAGCGAATCAGCTAAAGTGGGAAAAAACATCCCGATTTCCGGGCCATCCGCGACGACCATTAAAGCCTCAAAACGCCCTTTCTCCTTGTCCGGATAGATGGTCACGCTCCCGGATAGATTATTTTTTCCAGCACTCAGATGGATTCCGTCCAAAATCCATCGCGCACCATCGGGCCTTGCTGAAAATTCGAATTTATAGGGCAAATACGCCATATTGACGGGTAAGTCCGGGACGATAGCCGCAAGTTCGGCCCCTTTCCCTAAAACCACCAAGCGTGGATTCCCCATCATAAGAGGCTGCTCCAACACCCCCCGAAAACTCAGCTCGGAATTTCCATGAATAGCCTTGCCTCGAACGGCCACGATTTTATTGGCAAGCAACCGCGACATATTTTCCATCGCTCCAGAAAAAATGAAGCTGCGTCCCAAGGCCTTACCCTTCAAATAAATTTCCACGGGGCTAAATCGATTCAAGGCCCGAAGTTGTAGCGCCTCTACCTCGATATTTATCGGCTCACGGCCATTCCCAGCCTTAATGGTGAGTTTTGCCTTGTGCGCCAGCACCTGATGGATATCCCATAGGGAAAAGCCATCCCCGAGTAACTTCCGACGACTGTCATCCTGCTGGCCCTTAAAATGCCAGTTAGGCTCATCCTCAGCATTTCTTTCCAACAACAAATCCAGCTCCGAGGCAACAATCTTGGTAATAGTAATACGCCCCTTCAACAAGGGCCGTAGCGCTAACTCCATCCGCAGATGACCCAATTTCAACATCTGCTTACGACTGCCCCAAGGGGCGTTAGCTAGGTTCACGCCGCCAGCAACCAGGGCTGGTCGGGGTAACAACTCTATACCCAGCGTTCCTTTAACTTGAAAAGCCCTTCCCGTTAGCTTTGAAATCTCTGCTTCAAGGGCTTGTTGGTATACCGTGCGATCAATCGTATGGAGCAGCCCCCAGAACAGGGTTGCTATGAATAATAAAAGTAGAGGAAGGCTGACGAAGAGCCAGCGTAATAGGCGCATTAGGCGATATTCCTGGATAAAATTGCGCATGCAGCAGATGTCAGGCACCAATGCAGACTAAACTCTTTAGCAGACTGGCCGCTATGCTGCTTAACAACCAAGGCATTGTCTGGAGGAATAATCTCATGCCCCGCATCCTGTATTCGAGCCTGCTCTGTAGCTTCATGGCCCTGCTGCCTTTGACCACTGCCCACGCTTTCGCAACAATTACGGCTCCGGGTATTTCCGCCCAGCAGCTTGCAGACGCCCAAAAGGGTTGTCGCGAGCTCTACCGTGAGACAAACGTGGTAAATACTCAGCTTAATGCCCCATCCACCAGCTATTGGAACAATCCCCGCAATCAGGCGGCGGTTGCTGCAGGGCTCGTTATCACCCCGGCTTTCTATTACTTGGGATACTCCGCTACTCGTTCTTATCTGAACAGCGAGGGAAAAAAGGGCTTGTATCAACGCCTAGATCAATTACGCAGCGCCCTCGCCGATCAGCGCTGCTTTGTAAATTAGGCTGAAAAAGCTTTGTCCCTCAAGGGGCTGCCACCAGTCCACGTGGCCTCCATTTCATCAGAATCACCCTTTACTGGAACTCGGCGTATGCCACCACCCCAGGTGTACTCCGATATGCCCCTTGTAGTGGTTTCTCGTAACCGTCTGGATAGAATCTCAGTGAGAGATTTATAAAATCGACCACTAAAACCCGGGTCATCAGCCGACAGTCTTTCAATCACTGCGGACTCGATCACCGCTAATTTTATCGAGCTGGCAGCGACCACGTTGGCGCTGGCCATAAATCCCTCAACAAAGCTCATTTCTCCAAAGATCTCACCCTCTTCGAGATGTGATATCTCAATATTAAAATCCCCATGAGTCCGTTCTACCCGGGCATCTCCCTGCAAGACAAGAAATATGGCATGCCGCTGCTCACCCTCATGCAGAATGATCGTGCCCTCGGTCACCTGGAGTTGCTCTATCGATTCCATCAACAAGCGCTGATCATCGTCGGTGAGAAAGTGCAAAAAATGTTTCATATCAGTACCTCCATTTACATCTAACAACACACAGTGAAAATAATGGACCTCAACTACCGCATAGTGACTAGTTCTTCCGCGCTGGTTGGATGGATAGCAACGGTATCGTCAAAGTCTGCCTTGGTAGCCCCCATCCTGAGAGCAACAGCAAAACCTTGTAGCATTTCATCGGCACCGGGGCCGATAACATGACAACCCACTATTCGTTCATCCGCACCTACAGTGACCAGCTTCATCGCAGATTTTTGCCCATGCTCCAGCGGCACCGCATACATCGGGCTAAATCGGCTTTGATAGACCTTCACCGCCCGACCATGGCGTACCCGGGCCTCCGCCTCCGTTAATCCCACTGAACCTAAAGGTGGGTGGCTGAAAACGACCGTAGGAATATTATGGTATGGCAGGTGTCGATCCGGCATGCCGCCAAACAGACGATCAGCCAGCCGGCGACCCGCCGCTACTGCCACCGGGGTTAATGGGAAACGCCCCGTTACGTCACCAATTGCATAAATCCCAGGGATGTTTGTGTTCTGATAATCATCGGTAAGGATGTGGCCATCATCCCGCATTTTCACACCCACACGATCCAAGCCCAAACCGGTAGTATTCGGTGTACGCCCGATAGCCCATAACAGCATGTCAAAGCCACCTAGTTCTAATCCGGTATTACACGAAAGGGTTTTTTCACCAGCTGGCGTTTCCCGAACTTGCTGAACCTGTACCGAAGAGAGAATATTAATGCCATTATCGAGCATCTCCTCCAATAAAACTTCGCGCAACATGTTGTCAAAGTTTCTCAAAATCTTCGATCCACGCAACATCAAGGTCACTTCTGCCCCATAGGCCCTCAACATGCCAGCAATTTCTACTGCGATATATCCGCCACCAATCAAGGCAACTCGCTGAGGACACTGGTCCAGCTCGAAAAACCCGTCAGAGTTGACCCCTAGTTCAGCCCCTGGGATTTCCGGCACATAAGGGGAGCTGCCTGTGGCGATTACGATGTGCTCCGCGCTATAGGATTTATCTCCTACGGCTACCGTTTTAGGCCCAGTGATACGTGCCGAACCCTCAATTCGCTCTATTCCGGTATCGGTCAGAGAATCCCCGTACCACCCGCGTATATCACCAATATAAGCATCGCGAACCGTTTTCAATCGTTGCCAGTCAAATTTTCCCGTGGAAAGGCTAAACCCATAGTCCCCTGCTTCACGTAAACTGTGGGCTAGCGATGCTCCGTACCAGAGAATTTTTTTAGGTACGCAGCCACGATTAACACAAGTTCCGCCCAGTTCATGCGGCTCCACGACCGCGCAACGAGCCCCATGGGCCGCAGCACGCTCTACGACAGAAAGCCCGCCACTACCAGCACCAATAGCTAGCAGATCAAAGTGTGTTGCCATTTATCTCATACCCTTTTGTTAATGACTCAACGTCTTACTCAAAGCCCTTAGTATCCCAATTCCGTTAGCCTTGAGGAGGGAAAATCAGCTCTGCTGGCAAATAAGTCCCTCGAGAAGAAAGGTCCATCAGGTTAATAAACTGTTCACCATCCCATTCAATGAGCAGATGAGTCCGGGAAACATCATGAAAATTTGGATCGACGACAACATCACTTTCTGGATGCCTGCCAATAATATTGCGGCCCCGAAGCAAGAAATAAGTGTTCCCACTTTCTGCTACCAAGCAAGGGTGGCGTCCTCCTGAAAGACGAAAGCGACGTCCTGCAAGGTGTATATCCAAACTTCCTGTACTTGCGATAGGAATTTCAACAGTTTCTCCTAGTGGCAGGCGCCCGAAAGACTTGGGAATCGCGACCTTGATGCTAACTCCGGATGACTGCTCGCTCTCATCCCAAGCCTGAAGTACATCTAAATTCGCATGGGCGGTTGTTTTCTCCAACCCGGCCCGCTTCTGACAAATGAAATCCAGCAATTCCTTGCGAAAACTCAGGTACTGCGTGTACTTCACAAGCAAAATCCGTTTGTGCTCATCAAAGGCGCCGTCGCGAGTACGGATTTCGGCAAAAATTGTCCGCCAATCATGGTCCTTGGAAATGCACTTGAGATCGAGTTCCTGCAGAAAGCTATCAACCTTTACAGCATCATCCAGACGACCCACCACGGCCTGGGCAAAACGTTTAAGAATGCGTTCTACGCTCTTGGCCTCGTGTTGAACCCTGGATTCAGAGCAATCAATTAGGCCACTTAAATGTTGTGGTGGAACCTTTGAGCGTACGCTCAAGGCGTGTTCAAAATCTTTTGGATTCTCAATAGCCCACATGTTTCACACCATTTTCAAATAGTTACGTTCAAATTAGCCAAAAATCGTTCCTCCTAGGCGAGAATATATGTTCAAGATCTAAGCCAAACCTTATAAAACAGGTTAATCACCGACTATAATACCAATATATTCAATATGTTATAGATCAAATAAAATCTTAATTATTAATAATAAAGCAGGCTTATCAAGGCATTCAGAAACGGTAACTAAGTTGTCATATAGGCTATGATTTCTATAGAAACATCGAAAAGTCCCCACGACAGCAATAAATGCAATTTCTGTTTACAAATGACAACGCTAGTTACACCGACAGAGATAATACATCCGTCGTAGTCCCAACGACGCCATTTCCAATCATTTCAAGGTAGCCAAATTCTATTTATGGCGACAAGCTCACAAAACCAGCAGTTGTGTATGAACCAATTACCACAGCTCAACTCTATGTGACTCAAGTCACAGTTGCCTTCCCATTCATGAACTACATTGAAATTGAAACTACCTCCTACCTGGAACTTTCCAGCGCTCGACGGCAACCCTCCCCCTTTTTTGCCTCGAGCGTTTTCTTTTTTTGGATGCATCAGAAACTCCGGAAAACGATTCACCATCGGCTATTCCCTATTCCTGAAGCTGGGCCACAGGTAATATAGGCGCCCCGATTTCAGGCGCTTCGCTCACATGCACGTAAAGGATCTCTAGAGGGTGTTACGAACAATAGATCTTGGTTGCGAGCGAGGCGACCGAATCCTTTTTAGTGGCCTCAACCTGCAGCTAAATGCTGGCGAGATACTGCAGATCCACGGTGCTAACGGCTGTGGGAAAACCACCCTGCTCCGCACCCTGTGCGGCCTAACCCGCCCTGCAACAGGGAAAATTTTTTGGCAGGATTTGGATATCAGAGATGATGAAAGTACGTTTTCAGAGGATGTTATTCATATAGGGCATCATGACGGCATAAAGCACGAACTTAGCGCTGCAGAGAATCTTCATTTCGCGCTGGCACTGTCAGCCACGACACCGGAATTTGATGTAACACAAGCGCTGGCACACTTTGGACTCACGGCCCAAACCCATCTTCCCGCCTACGTTTTATCTGCTGGACAACGCCGCCGCGTCGCCCTCTCTCGCCTACTACTAAACAATGCCCGCCTGTGGGTGTTGGACGAACCCTTTACCGCATTGGATAAAGACAGCATAGGTGTCATGGAAGACATGCTGCATCAACATGCCAGCAAAGGCGGTTGCGTAGTCATCACCAGCCACCACTCCATTCCTCTAGCCCCGGACATCCATCGTGAGTTACAGCTCGGCACATGAGATATTTCTCCCTCTCCAAAGCCTTCATGGCAATCCTGAGCCGCGATCTACTACTGGCCCTTCGTCGCCGCAGTGAAGTGGTCAATCCGTTGTTATTTTTTGTCATTGTGGTGACGCTGTTTCCACTGGCTATCAGCCCCTCGCAAGCGGTCTTGCAAACGCTCGCCCCAGGCATCATTTGGGTGGCCGCCCTGCTCTCCACCCTATTGTCCCTGGAACGCATGTTCCGCTCAGATTTCGAGGATGGCTCGCTGGAACAATTACTCTTAAGCCCCTGCCCACCCACTGTAGTGGTATTGGCCAAGGTGCTGGCTCATTGGCTCGTCAGCGGCCTACCCTTATTGCTTATCGCGCCCCTGCTGGGCGTATTCCTGGCCCTGCCCACAGCGGCCATACCAACGCTATTATTCACCCTGGCGCTGGGCACCCCGGTACTCAGCTTGGTGGGTGCTATCGGTGTCGCCCTCACAGTTGGATTGCGCCGCGGTGGTGCCCTACTCTCGTTACTGGTACTTCCCTTATATCTGCCGGTGCTCATTTTCGCCGCCAATGCGGTGGCAGCATCAGCCGATGGACTGGCCGTCACCGGCCAACTGTACTTTCTCGGGGGCTTGCTGCTACTGTCCTGTTCCTTGGCTCCACTGGCCGCAGCGGCAGCCCTCAAAATCAGCATTCATTAACAGGCCCTGATATGTGGTACTGGCTCCATAGATTTTCTTCTCCTGCTTATTTTTATCGCTTCGCGGGCAAGGCTATACCGTGGCTCGCAGCCATCACCGGATTACTGCTGCTGGCGGGCCTCTATGGCGGACTGGTATTGGCACCAGCCGACTATCAGCAGGGTGATAGTTATCGCATCATCTTCATCCACGTGCCCAGCGCTTGGATGTCGCTGTTTATCTATATGGTGATGGCCACCGCCGGTGGCATCGGCCTCATTTGGCACATTAAGCTTGCAGAAGTCATCGCCGCTAGCAGCGCCCCCATTGGAGCGTCCTTCACCTTCATTGCCCTTGCCACCGGTTCGTTGTGGGGAAAGCCCATGTGGGGGACCTGGTGGGTATGGGATGCTCGCCTAACCTCCGAACTCATCCTGCTGTTTCTCTATTTCGGGGTCATTGCCCTGCAATCAGCGGGGGAAGACAAACGCACTGCCAGTCGGGCCAGTGCCATTCTGGCGCTAGTAGGGGTCATTAATATTCCCATCATTCATTTCTCGGTTGAATGGTGGAATACCCTGCACCAGGGTGCCACGGTCTCGAAGATGGATGCTCCCTCCATTCATACCAGCATGCTGGTGCCACTGCTGATCATGGCCGTCGCCTGCAAATTCTATTACGCCACCTCGTTGCTAATGCGGGCGCGGGCGGAACTGCTTGATCGCGAGCACAACAGCCACTGGATTCGGGACGCACTAAAAAACCATGAATAATCTGGCGGAATTTTTTCACATGGGCGGCTACGCCCTGTATGTCTGGAGTGCCTACGGCTTGGCAACGGTAGTGCTGGGCTACAACATCCTCGCCCCGCTATGGCGGCTCCGTGGACTACAACGCAGGCTGGCCCTGCGGCATGCCAAAAACAACGGAGCAACCCCATGAAGCCGCGGCGACAACGCATGATCTTCGTTGCCGTCATGTTGCTTGGCGTGGCCCTGGCCGGTGTACTGGTGCTCCAGGCGATCGGCGAGAACATGCTTTATTTCTACAGCCCAACCCAGATCAAATCGGGAGAAGCACCGACCAACCATACCGTGCGGGTCGGTGGTCTGGTGGTGGAAGGCAGTATTCGGCGGGAAACTCAGGGGGTTACGGTGCACTTTGAGCTCACCGATACCGCTGAGCGTATCACCATCGCCTATACCGGCATCCTTCCCGACCTATTCCGCGAAGGCCAGGGCATCGTTGCCCGCGGGCGGATTGGTGAAGATGGGGTATTCATGGCAGAAGAGGTGCTGGCCAAGCACGATGAAAATTACATGCCACCCGATGTGGCAGAAGCCCTGGAGACGGCGCGCTCTGGCGGGAAAGTCAAAGCAGCCCCATAGATAAGGAAGAGCCTGCTATCCGGGCAATATCTGACGCCCGCTAAAAGCGTGAGCCAGCGTCCCGCTGTCCACGTACTCCAGCTCCCCACCCAAAGGTACGCCGTGGGCGATACGGGTTACCTTGAGATCCAACTCCCGGATTAAACCACCCAGATAGTGAGCAGTCGCCTCGCCCTCCACGGTGGCGCTGGTGGCAATAATGACCTCCATCGGACGCTCCTCGCGTAAGCGTCTAGCCAGCAGCCCCATACCCAATTCTTCAGGGCCTACACCATCAAGCGGCGAGAGGTTACCCATGAGGACAAAATACTGTCCCCGGTATCCCGTGCCCTGCTCAATGGCCATCAAATCGGCCGGACTCTCTACCACACAAAGCTGGCTGGCATCACGTCGTGGATTAGCACAGATAGCGCAGAGCGCCTGCTCGCTGAAGGTCCGACATTGCGTGCAATGGCCAATTTTCTCCATCGCCTCCGCCAACACATCAGCCAGCCGCCGCCCCTCTTCCCGCCCGCGTTCAAGCAAATGAAAGGCCATCCGCTGCCCGCTCCGTGGCCCAACCCCCGGCAGGCACTGCAAGGCCTTGATCAAGCGTTCAATTAAGGGGCTATCACTCATTGCAAAAATGCATGGCTACAAGCCGATATTCAGGCCGGGTGGCAAATTCAGCCCCCCAGTGACACCCGCCATCTTTTCCTGGCTGACGCTTTCCACCTTGCGCACCGCATCATTCACCGCCGCTGCAATCAAATCCTCCAGCATCTCACGATCGTCATTCATCAACACGGGGTCGATCTCCACCCGCTGAACATCGTGCCGGCCATTCATGCAAATCTTGACCATACCGCCGCCGGATTCACCCTCGATCTCCAGCTTTGCCATGTCCTCCTGCGCCTGCTTAAGCGCCTCCTGCACCTTTTGCGCCTGCCGCATCATTTGCCCCATCCCCAAACCACCTTTCATCGCTACTCTCCCTACCTCGTTGTTATGTTGAAGATTCCGGCAATTCCGGTGCCCGGATGCTTTGCTCTGCCACTTCGGCATCAAAGGCCTCGCATAGCGCCTGTACCTTGGGATCGCTCCGAATCGCTTGCTCCGCCGTTGCCTGACGGCTTTCCGCCACCTGCCTGCTACGACCTGCCGGGCTAGTGGTGGCCGCATCACCAGTCTCAAAATGGACGCTCATCGGCTGTTTGAAATGAGCCGTTATCGCCCGCTCCAAGGCCTGCTGGCTGCGATCATTGAGCAATTGAGCATGAGCCCGGTCAACACAAAAATGGAATGTCGATTGCTCGCGCCTTAACAACACGGAATTACGCGCCAGTTCGCGGGTAATGCCCCTGAGCTCCAGTTGTTCTAGCAACTCTGGCCAATTTTCTTCCCCACTCACTGCCACCGTATTGCTCGGGGATGGGGATGGGGATGGGGATGGCTTTGCTTGGGACACAGCACCAGCCTCCCCCTTTTGTTCGGTCAGTGCGACAGGCTTTTTTACCGGCAAAGGCTGCGCGACAGCAACGCCCGGATCGACTGGCAAAGAAACCTTGGCCGTGCCCTCTTCCGGGCGAAAGGCCAGCATCCGCAGCAACACCATCTCAAAACCCTGCCGAGGCTCCCCCATCAACGGCAAATCGCGCTGACCGGCTAATACTATCTGGTAATAGAGCTGTACATCTTCAGGTGCCATCGCCGTGGCAAGCGCTAATAGCGCCTCGCGTCGACTCTCCTCGGGATAGGCCTCGGGAACAAGCTGTAATACGGCAATACGCTGCAATTCAGAGCTCATACTTGAGAGCACCCCGGAAAAATCCGGTGCCTCTGCCGCCAGTTCCTCCACCGCCGCCAACATCCCCACCCCATCCGCTGCCGCAATCCGCCCAATCAGGGCATGGATCTGCTGCTTGCCAACGATGCCGAGCATGGCTCGAATCTGTACTTCTTCCAAAGCTCCACCGGCATAGGCAATGGCCTGATCCATCAGACTTAAGGCATCACGCATACTGCCGTCCGCAGCCTCGGCAATCAGATCCACCGCAGTGGCTTGGGCAGAAATCTTTTCCGCATCGAGGATATGACAAAGATGCGCTGTCATCTGGCTCGCCGGCAGGCGCCGCAACTGAAACTGTAAGCAGCGGGACAACACCGTGACCGGTAGCTTCTTGGGCTCAGTAGTCGCCAACAAAAACTTAACGTGGGGAGGCGGCTCTTCCAGGGTCTTCAACAGGGCATTGAAGCTATGACCGGAAAACATGTGCACCTCATCGATGAGATACACCTTGTAACGCCCTCGCACTGGCGCGTACTGGACGTTCTCCATCAACTCCCGGGTCTCGTCCACCTTGGCGCGCGAGGCGGCATCCACTTCAATGAGGTCCATGTAGCGCCCCTCATCCACCTCACGGCAGGTCTGGCATACGCCGCAGGGCGTTGCCGTCACCCCGGTCTCACAGTTCAGACACTTCACCAAGATACGCGCGATGGTGGTCTTCCCCACCCCACGAGTACCCGCAAACAGATAAGCCTGATGGACCCGATCATTATTCAGGGCATTGGTGAGCGCCTGGGTGACGTGCTCCTGGCCAACCAATTCAGCAAAGTTGCGGGGCCGCCATTTGCGTGCCAGTACCTGATAACTCATGGTTTATATATCGGGCTGATCATGGTGGGGAATTATACGCAGGAAGAAGCTCACATTCAGAGGAAAATAGAGCTATTTAAGAAAGGTGGCGGTCCAACACCAGCCACACCCCGGCACCCGCGACGGCTGCGACCGTTGCTCCCTTCCAGGCCTGGCGGGGTTAACAGCTTAGCGATGCGAGGGGACCAGTGCGGACCACCATAAAACAAAAAAGCTCCACGGGGGAGCCTCTAAAATTGGCGGAGAGGGAGGGATTCGAACCCTCGATGGGCGGTTAGCCCATACACGCTTTCCAGGCGAGCTCCTTCAGCCACTCGGACACCTCTCCAGAAGGGAGCGCATCCTACCATAAGGTTACGGTTAGTAGAATCAGCTTAGTGATGAATTTAGTGAAGTGCACCGGTGGATTTCAAAATACCGTAGATGGCCTCGGCAAGGCGTTGATAACCGGCGGCGTTGGGATGGGTGAGATCTGATTTGTAGCGGTTGTCCCCGAGGAGTTCTGGCAGGCTTTCTGCTTCCAACGGCAGATCCAGTTCTGTCGCGAGCTTTGAGTAAAAGTCAGCAGCGTTCAGGAACAATCCTGGGCGTGGAACACCAATCAAAAGCACCGAGATGTTCTGTTCTCGGGCCAACAACACCATTGCACGCAGATTGGCCTCGGTCTTTGCTGGATTTAGCCGGCGCAGCAGATCATTGCCGCCATGACACAGGATGAGGAGTTGCGGCTGATATTTTTCGATGAGTTCCGGAAGACGTTTTAATCCCTCAGCACTAAGTTCTCCCGGGCGTCCGGCGTTAATGACTTTCCTGCCACTGAGTATGGCTAATCGGGCTGGATAGCTTTGTCCTGGGGATGCGCCGGTGCCAAAAGTCAGGCTGTCACCGAAAGCGAGGACAACGGCATCGCTAGAGAGTGGCGGCAGAGCGGGTTGTTTCTCGCCGCAAGCACTGAGTAGAAATAGCAGGCCCGCGCACAGTAAAACACGAGCCATGGAAAAAGGGGAAAAGAATGCTATCGGAAGACGCATATACCTTTCCCCAATCTTAAGGGTAGGCTTAGAGCAGGTGACGAATGGCGTCCCGTTCTTCTTCCAGCTCACGACGAGTAAGCTCCAGGCGCTCACGGCTGAAATCGCTGATGTCCAAGCCCTGAACAACCTCCCAAGCACCATCGCGGGTGGTGACCGGGAAGGAGTAGATAAGCCCTTCTGGTATGCCATAGCTGCCATCGGAAGCCACTGCCATGCTGGTCCAGTCGCCCGCAACGGTACCGGATACCCAGGTCTTCATGTGCGACAGCGCGGCGAAGCCAGCAGAGGCGGCGCTGGAGGCACCACGGGCTTCGATAACTGCCGCGCCGCGGGTTTGAATCTCGGGAATGAAGGTCTCACCAAACCATGATTGCTCTACCAGGTCCAAGGCCGGTTTACCATCCACCAGCGCGTGACTAAGGTCCGGATACTGGGTGCTGGAATGATTCCCCCAAATGGCCATACGCTGAATGGCTGCAACCTCACTACCCGTCTGCAGGGCCAACATGCCGCAGGCACGGTGGTGGTCCAGGCGGGTCATGGCGGTGAACTGGGTGGGGCTTAAGGATGGTGCATTGGCCATGGCGATAAGGGCATTGGTATTGGCTGGATTACCCACCACTAACACCTTCACATTGCGCTTGGCATGGGCGTCCAGGGCTCTCCCCTGGGGGCCAAAGATCTTTCCGTTTTCGGTCAGCAAATCCTTGCGCTCCATGCCCTTGCCTCGGGGACGAGCACCTACTAGCAAGGCATATTCCACATCCTTGAAGGCGACGTCTGGATTGTCCGTGATAATGACATCCTGGAGCAGTGGATAGGCACAATCCTGGAGCTCCATGACCACCCCTTTCAGGGCCGGCAGCGCCGGGGTGATCTCGGCCAGATGCAAAATGACCGGCTGGTCAGGGCCCAGCATCTCACCCGAGGCAATGCGAAATAACAAGGAATAGGTGATCTGTCCAGCGGCCCCGGTCACGGCAATACGTACGGCGGCTTTAGTCATGATAAATCTCCGTTGTTCAATTGCTTAGTCGCGTTCTTTGATGGCGATATAGTCCCGCTTTGCGGCACCGCTGTAGATCTGGCGAGGACGACCTATACGCTGATTAGGTTCACCCATCATCTCCATCCACTGGCTAATCCAGCCAACGCTACGCCCCATGGCAAACATCACAGTAAACATGCTGAGCGGAATATTGAGCGCGCTAAGGATAATGCCGGAGTAGAAATCCACGTTGGGATAGAGCTTGCGAGAAATGAAATACTCATCCTCCAGTGCAATCTTTTCGAGTTGGAGGGCAATCTCAAATATCGGTTGCTCACTGGCATCGAGTTTGTCCAACAGCTCGTAGCATGCCTTACGGATGAGCTTGGCACGCGGATCAAAATTCTTGTAGACACGATGCCCAAAGCCCATGAGTCGGAAAGAATCGTTTTTATCCTTGGCCCGGGCGATATATTTCGGAATCTCCTTAGCATCACCGATGGCGTGGAGCATCTTGATTACTGCCTCATTAGCGCCGCCGTGAGCCGGGCCCCAGAGGGTGGCTACACCACCAGCGATACAGGCATAAGGGTTGGCACCAGAACTGCCCGCCAGACGCACTGTAGAGGTGCTGGCATTCTGCTCATGATCGGCATGCAGAATAAGCATCAATTCCAGTGCTTTTACCGCCACTGGATCTGGCACATATTCCTCCGCCGGAACACTGAACATCATGTTGAGGAAATTCTCTACGAAACTCAGCTTGTTATTAGGATAAACGTAAGGCTGACCCACGCCATGCTTATAGATAAAGGCTGCCAGGGTAGGCATCTTGGCGATTACGCGCATCGCCGAGCGATTGCGATGCTCCGGATTACCGACATCCAAAGTCGCGTGATAGAAAGTCGACATAGCACCAGTCAGACCAACCAACATACCCATGGGATGGGCGCCACGCCGATAGCCGCGCAGGAAGTGACGACCATCTTCATGCACCATGGTGTGCTTGCGGATCCGAGCCTCAAAGTCTTGCCACTGGGTTGGCGTCGGCAATTCTCCGTAAAGCAGCAGATAGCACACCTCCAAATAGCTACTTTTTTCAGCCAGTTGCTCTATGGGATAACCACGATAGAGCAGCACACCCTCATCACCATCAATGTAGGTAATGCGGCTCTCGCAAGAAGAAGTGGTAGTGAAACCCGGGTCATGGGTGAAATATCCGAGATTCTTGTACAGCCCCTGGATATCAACAACCGGTACGCCATGGACCCCGTGCAAAACCGGACATTCCATCGTCTTGCCGGTTGCGTTATCGGTAATAGTAACCGTGTCCTTCTTAGGCATTCAGGATTCCTCAGAAATGATTCATCGATCCGCCCTGAATCTGGCGGGCATCAAGCATAAAAATTCATTGGCTGGACAGGTATCTGACACCCGCATCACTCCGGTCGCAGGCGCGCCGATATTTAATGATGAGTAGAGTGCACAGGGATATTGCCATATCAGCGGCAATTTCTTATCTTCATGGTCCAACTGCGGCGCATTATACACCGCCTCAAGTTTCATCTTCTAAACTTAGCGTTTTGTCTGCTAAAGCAAATACTTAGCAGCTTAATTAAACCCTGCCGGCAGCGGCGGGACCCACTAGGAGGATAGGCCAGGACTTCGGACCCGGCGCTCACCACTCATGGATTCGCTACTTTTTACCGGTAATACGGAGTTTTTGGAAGACTTGTACCAGCGCTATCTGGAGGACCCACAGGGCGTTCCAGCGAACTGGCGGCAGTACTTTGATGGCCTGGAATCGGTGAGCTCGACAGCCACCACTTCCGTTGCCGCCACTTCCGCCATCACGCCTCCTAGTCGCAACGAAGCGGTGCTGGCGCAAAAGCAGATCGCGGTCACCCAGCTAATTGCCGCCTACCGCTTCCGTGGGCATCGTCTTGCCGACATCGATCCCCTCAAGATTTACGAACGTGCGCTGGCCCGGGATCTGGACCCGGCGTACCACGGTCTGACTGAAACCGATCTGGATCACACCTACTACACCGGCATGGTGGAAGGCATTCACAAGGGCACCCTTCGGGAGATTCTTGCCAATCTGCGTGACACCTATTGTGGCTCCATCGGTGCCGAGTACATGTACATTAGTTCCAGCCGGCAAAAGGTCTGGATTCAGGACCGGCTGGAATCCTGTCACGCCCGCCCCGACTTCTCGACCGACAAGAAAAAAGACATCCTGCGTCAGCTCACCGCCGGAGTGAAGCTAGAGGAATACCTGCATCGTAAATACGTGGGTCAGAAGCGCTTTTCGCTGGAAGGTGGTGAAAGCCTGATCCCCATGCTGGACGAGCTGATTCAGATCTCGGGCGAGCAAGGGGTTCGCGAGGTGATTATCGGTATGGCCCACCGTGGCCGCCTGAATGTCCTGGTTAACATCTTTGGCAAGAGCCCCGAGCTGCTGTTCGGAGAATTCGAGGGCAAGGTCAAGGCGGACCAGAACGGCTCCGGCGACGTCAAGTACCACATGGGCTTTTCCTCCAACGTGGAAACCCCTGGGGGCGCCACCCATATCGTGCTGTCCTTCAACCCCTCGCACCTCGAAATCATTAACCCGGTGATCGAAGGTTCAGTACGTGCGCGTCAGGAACGACGTAAAGATCTGCGTCGCAATCAGGTATTGCCCGTCCAGATCCACGGCGATGCCGCCTTTGCCGGCCAAGGAGTGGTTACCGAAACCCTGAATCTTGCCGAAACCCGGGGCTACAGCACCGGCGGTACCATCCATATCGTCATCAACAATCAAATCGGCTTTACCTCCAGCGATCCGCTGGATTCTCGCTCCACCCTCTATTGCACCGACATCGCCAAGCTGGTGCAGGCGCCCATCTTCCACGTCAACGGCAATGACCCCGAGGCTGTTCTGTTTGTTACCCGGCTGGCAGCAGATTACCGCATGCGCTTCAACCGGGATGTGGTCATCGATCTCGTGTGCTTCCGTCGTCATGGCCATAACGAGGCCGACGAGCCGTTGGTAACCCAGCCACTGATGTATCAGCGCATCCGTGAGATCACCACCGTCCGTAAACTCTACGCGGATCACTTGGAAGAAGCTGATGTGCTGTCCGATGGCGAAGCCGACCGCTACTGCGACGAATACATAGCGGCCCTGGATGCCGAACAGGTGGTCTCCCGCCCATTAATGGCCAACCCCGATCCGGAGTTGCTGGTCAACTGGGCCCCCTATATAGGTGCCCAATGGACCGATGCGGGCGACACCACAATTTCCGCCAAGCGTTTTGCGGAGCTGGGTCAGAAACTCACAGATTACCCGGAGGAATTTGAACTCCACCGCGTGGTCAATCGACTTATCCGTAACCGCCGTGACATGGCGCAAGGCAAACGCCCGATGGACTGGGGCTTCGCCGAAAACCTTGCCTATGCCGCATTGCTGGAGGAGGGGTATCCCATCCGGCTATCGGGACAGGACAGCGGGCGTGGTACTTTTTCTCATCGCCACGTGGTGCTCTATGACCAAAAAACCGGCCGCACCCACGAACCACTGCAGCATTTATTCCCTCGCCAGCCCGAATTCCAGGTCATCAACTCCCTGCTCTCCGAAGAGGCGGTGCTCGGCTTTGAATTTGGCTACAGCTCCTCCGAGCCGGAAAGCCTGGTGATCTGGGAGGCGCAGTTCGGTGATTTCGCCAACAATGCCCAGGTGGTTATCGATCAATTCCTCAGCTCATCCGAGGCCAAATGGGGACGTTTCTGCGGGCTGACCATGTTGTTACCCCACGGTTTCGAGGGTCAGGGGCCAGAGCATTCCTCCGCCCGTCTGGAGCGCTATCTCCAGCTCTGTGCCGAGGACAATATCCAGGTCTGTATGCCCAGTTCACCGGCCCAGATATTCCACCTGCTGCGCCGCCAGATGATCCGCCCATTACGCCATCCGCTGATCGTCATGTCGCCGAAGAGTCTGCTTCGCCACCGCCTCGCGACCTCCACCCAGGAGGAATTGACCAAAGGTAGTTTTCAGTTAGTTATCGATGAAGTGGATCCACTCAAGCCCGCAGGCATCACCCGTCTGGTGCTGTGTGCCGGCAAGGTCTATTACGATCTGCTGGAGGCACGCCGGGAGCACGAACTTAACCACATTGCCATTGCGCGCGTTGAGCAGCTGTACCCCTTCCCAACCGATAAGATCAATGCCCTGCTTGCCCGTTATCCCAAGGCCAAGGAGATCATCTGGGCACAGGAAGAGCCACGCAATCAGGGTGCCTGGTTTCATATGCTCTCAAGCCGACATCTGGCAGGCTGCATCGATCGCAAGCACACCCTGCGCTATGTGGGACGTGCCTACTCCGCGTCTCCGGCAACCGGTACGCTCAGCGTCCATCTAGCGCAGCAAAAGGCCCTGGTGGATGAAGCGCTTGGCCTTGCCACCGTCACCTCCATAACCAAGAAACGGGCTTGAAACGCCTGCCACTGACATTAATGGATGCGATCATTCGCATCCCCGTGTACTCCGAATCAAAAAGGAAAAGCACTCCGTGATCATCGACGTAAAGGTACCCGCACTATCGGAATCCGTTCCCGACGCCACCCTGATCGAATGGAAGAAGCAAGCCGGCGACGCCGTCACCCAGGGTGAAATTCTCATTGAGCTGGAGACCGACAAGGTGGTGCTGGAAGTGCCGGCACCGGAGTCGGGGGTGCTCACGGAGTTGCTCAAGCAAAACGGCGATATCGCCCTGAGCGAAGAGGCCCTCGCCCATCTTGATACCGAGGGTGCTGCGACAAGCCCGACGCCTGTTGCAGAAGCTGTGGCGGAAACACCTACCGCCAGTGCCGAACCCGCCATCAAGCTAAGCCCAGCAGTACGCAAGCTAGTGGATGAACACGGACTCGACCCAGCAGCCATCAGCGGCACCGGCAAAGACGGACGCCTTACCAAAGGCGATGTACTAGCCCATATGGACCTACAGGCAGTGGCCAAAGTAGCCCCGGCACCAACTGCAGCGCCAACATCCCCCGCCCCGGCTCCTGTCGTGATAGCACCCACTGTCGCCGGCGAACGCCAGGAACGCCGAGTGCCAATGACCCGCCTGCGCTCTCGCATTGCCGAGCGCCTGCTAAGCGCCCAGCAAAACGCCGCGATACTCACCACCTTTAACGAAATCAACATGCAGCCAGTGATGGAGCTGCGTGCGCGCCACCGTGACCAGTTTGAAAAAACCCACGGCGCCCGCCTCGGCTTCATGTCCTTCTTCATCCGAGCCGCCACCCTGGCGCTAGCCAAATTCCCCGAGATCAACGCCTATATAGATGGCTCCGATACGGTCTACCACGACTACTGCGATATCGGTGTCGCCGTGGGCTCCCCGCGCGGTCTCGTGGTACCGGTACTACGCGATGCCGATAAGCTCTCCTTCGCCCAGATTGAGGGCAACATCGCTGCCTTCGGGGCCAAGGCCAAAGATGGCACCTTGAGCATCGAAGACATGACCGGCGGCACCTTCACCATTTCCAACGGTGGCATCTTCGGCTCCCTGCTCTCCACCCCGATCCTCAACCCGCCCCAGAGCGGCATCCTCGGCATGCACAAGATCGAGCAACGGCCAGTTGTGGAAGACGGCGAAATCGTCATCCGCCCGATGATGTATCTGGCGCTGTCCTACGATCACCGCATCGTCGACGGGCGAGAGGCCGTGCAGTTTCTGGTGGCCATCAAAGACGCGCTGGAAGATCCGGGCCGGATGTTGTTGGAAGTCTAAGCCTGCTTTACCGAATCGGGTGACCGCTGTCCCGTTAACTTTCACTGCATTCGGCGTGGAACCTTAAGGCCAGGTTAAAGAGAATCCCGTCATTCCGGGGAGCGTTTTTTGCTAACCCGGAATCCAGTTTTTTCAGCAACCGGCCATGCCAAATTAGGTGGTAAATTATGAAAAACTTCGATGTCGTAGTAATTGGCGCGGGACCGGGCGGCTATGTGGCGGCCATCCGTTGTGCACAGCTTGGGCTCAAAACCGCCTGTGTAGACAAGTGGCAGGATGAAGCTGGCAAGGCAGTGCTTGGTGGCACCTGCCTCAATGTGGGCTGCATTCCCTCCAAGGCGCTGTTGGAGAGCTCCCACCATTACCACAATCTGAAGCACAACTTCGCCGCCCACGGAATCACGGTGAGCGGGGCAAAACTCGACCTCGCCA
Organism: Gammaproteobacteria bacterium; assembly: GCA_021773645.1. Lineage (GTDB taxonomy): Bacteria > Pseudomonadota > Gammaproteobacteria > HK1 > HK1 > JAJFJV01. Next base: position 107,740 of record JAJFJU010000015.1, on the reverse strand, counting down.
CCATGCAAAAGCGCCGTGAGACCATCATCAACAATCTCGGTACCGGCATCGCCGGACTGCTGCGCAAGAACAAGATAACTAGCCTTTGCGGCCATGCTCGGCTACTGCCAAAAAATCAGCTGGAAGTCAGCCTTGCCGGTGGCAAAAAAGAGATCTTGCAGGCTGCAAATATCATCATCGCCACCGGTTCCACCCCAGTGGAAATCCCCTCGGCACCACTGAATGACGACACTATCGTGGATTCCGCCGGAGCGCTCACCTTCACCCAAGTGCCCAAACGCCTCGGCATCGTCGGTGCCGGTGTCATTGGCCTGGAACTTGGCAGCGTCTGGAGCCGACTTGGTTCCGAGGTCGTACTGCTTGAAGCTTTAGATACCTTCCTACCCGCCGCGGATCAACAGGTGGCAACCGGACTGCGTAAAAGCCTCACTGCCCAGGGCCTGGATATTCGCCTCGGCGCACGAGTCAGCGCCACTAGCAAGAAAGGCAAAAAGGTCACGGTGACCTACAGTGATGCCAAAGGCGAACAGAAGATAGACTTTGATCGCCTGGTGGTCGCCGTGGGTCGCAGACCAGTCACTGACCAGCTAGGTGCGGATGAAATCGGCCTGGAACGAGACGAAGCTGGCCGTATACCCGTGAACGCCCAGGGACTAAGCAATCTGCCTGGCATCTACGCCATTGGCGATATCACCGCTGGCCCTATGCTCGCCCACAAGGCATCCGAAGAAGGCGTTGCCGTAGCCGAGGCCATTGCCGGACAGGCAAGCAAAATCGACCACGACTGCATCCCCGGAGTGATCTACACCCATCCGGAGCTCGCGTGGGTGGGCGAAACCGAGGAATCACTAAAAGCGGCGGGGACTGAGTACCGCAGCGGCAGCTTCCCCTACCTCGCCAGCGGCCGTGCCCAGGGCGCGGGAGAAACTGAGGGCATGGTAAAAATCCTCGCTGACAGCAAAACCGACCGCATCCTCGGCGTCCACATCTTCGGTGCCCAAGCCTCTGAACTCGTCGCCGAAGCCGTCACCGCCATGGAATTCTCCGCCAGCGCCGAAGACCTCGCCCGCACCATCCACGCCCACCCTACTCTAGCCGAAACCTTGCACGAAGCAGCCTTGGCCGTTGATGGGCGCGCCATTCATTTCTAGGGAGGAGGAATTGAGTATTGTGTCCCCTTAATTTTTAGTTCGCGCGTTTTAATGCTGGAATGGCGGTAGTAGGTTTTGGGGCTCTCGGGTTTTAAACTGGCGCTCAATCGCATTGTAGAACGTCCTGTATGTTTGAGTAGCGGGCCACATATGAATGCATATTTCCGAATTCTAGCTCCTATTCTTGGAATAGGGATTATGTTTCTCGGCCTTATAGTTGCTCTGAATCCTGTTATGGGTATGCAGGATTGGTTGTACTCGGTTACTGCGCTGTTTTCTGGTGCGTTTCTAATTGCTTCTCCCTGGCTCTATCGAAAAAAAGGGGATAAGTAGGCGAGCTGACAAATACACACACAAATCAATGCAATCAATGGGGGCAGACTCGATTGATCCTGAACCCGCACTCAGGCGAGCGCTTCCAGTCCATGCGCATCTATAAGGTTCGATAGCTTCAGTGAAGAACTTAGGCAGGACTGCTCGACCAGCATATCGTCTGATATCCGAAGCCCCAATCACCCCCGCCAATCCGTTATAATTCCGCCCTTTATCTCGCCCGGGATTCCCGAGCGTACGCACATCTTTGCCTAATCGGGGAACCCCTCCATGTCCAACAGCTTTAACGCCAGCTCTACGCTTAAATCCAGTGATAAGAGCTACGAAATTTTCCGTCTCGATAGCCTTGCCGACCGATTCGACTTGGGGCGTCTCCCCTACTCCCTGAAGATTCTGCTGGAAAACCTCCTGCGTCATGAGGATGGGGTGGCGGTAAGTGCTGGGGATGTAGAGGCGCTGGCAGGATGGGATGCGCAGGCGGAACCCTCGCGGGAAATCGCCTTTACCCCGGCACGGGTGATTTTGCAGGACTTTACTGGCGTCCCGGCGGTGGTGGATCTGGCCGCTATGCGCGATGCCATGGGTGAGCTGGGCGGTGACCCGGCGCTCATTAATCCGCTGGCACCCGCCGAGCTGGTTATTGATCACTCGGTACAGGTAGACAATTTCGGTAGTGCTGATGCCGCCGAGAAGAACGCCGAGATCGAATTCGAACGCAATCAGGAACGTTACGGCTTCCTGCGCTGGGGCCAGGGTGCCTTTTCCAATTTTCGCGTGGTGCCGCCGGATACCGGCATCGTCCATCAGGTGAACCTGGAATATCTCGCCCGCGTCGTATTTGGCGCAGCCGATGGTGGCGACATGACCCAGGCCTATCCGGATACCGTGGTGGGTACCGATTCCCATACCACCATGATCAATGGCATCGGCGTACTGGGCTGGGGTGTCGGTGGCATCGAGGCAGAGGCCGCAATGCTCGGTCAGCCGGTGACCATGCTGATTCCCCAAGTAGTGGGTTTCCGCCTCAAGGGCAAACTGCCCGAAGGCACCACGGCTACCGATCTGGTGCTCATTATTGTTGAGATGCTGCGTGCCAAGGGGGTAGTTGGGAAATTCGTCGAGTTCTTTGGTGAAGGCCTCGATCAGTTGACCCTCGCGGATCGCGCCACCATCGCCAATATGGCCCCCGAATACGGCGCTACCTGCGGCATCTTCCCGGTGGATGAGGAAAGCCTGCGCTATCTGCGTCTCAGTGGCCGTACTGATGAACAGGTGGCACTGGTGGAGGACTATGCCCGTGCCCAGGGCCTGTTCCGCGAGGCAGGTGACAGCGAGGCGGAATATACCGACGTACTGGAACTGGATCTGGCTGATGTCGTGCCGAGTATCTCTGGCCCGCGTCGCCCACAGGATCGCATTAGCCTGAAAGACGGTTCGACCAAGGTACAGCAAACTATTAAAGAGCTGCGTGGCGACACGCCATCAACGAGTGTAGCCATCACACTGAATGGTGCAGAGCAGGAATTAAAAGACGGCGCCATCGTGGTGGCCGCCATCACCTCCTGCACCAATACCTCCAATCCCGCCGTGCTGATGGCCGCTGGCCTAGTAGCCCGCAAGGCCCGTCGCCTTGGCCTGCAGGTAAAGCCCTGGGTGAAAACCAGCCTCGCCCCCGGCTCGTTGGTGGTGACGGAATATCTGCGTAAAGCAGGCCTGCTGGAAGACCTCGCAGCGCTTGGCTTCAATGTGGTGGGCTACGGCTGCACCACTTGCATTGGCAACTCTGGCCCGCTACCCAAGGCCGTCGGCGACGGTATCCATGAGGGAGACTTAGTGGTCTCGTCAGTGCTTTCCGGCAACCGCAATTTCGAGGGCCGGATTCATGCTGACATCAAAATGAACTTCCTCGCCTCACCCCCGCTGGTGGTGGCCTACGCGCTCACTGGCACCATGTGTCATGACCTGGCGCAGGCCGCTATTGGCATCTCCGAGGAAGGCAGTGAGGTGTTCCTGAAGGATCTGTGGCCAACACAACAGGAAGTGGGCGAGGCCATGAGTCACGTCACCTCGGAAATGTTCCGCAAAACCTACGAACATATCTTCGATGGCGATCAGCGCTGGGCCGGCATTGAGGTGGGCTCCAGTGGTCGCTTCCAGTGGGATGACAACTCCACCTATATTAAGAATCCCCCTTACTTCCAGGGTATGGCATCCAAGGCCGGAGAAATCGAGCAGATCGGCAGCTGCCGTGTGCTGGCCCTGCTTGGAGACAGCATCACTACCGACCACATCTCCCCCGCCGGCGCCATCAAGGCCGACAGCCCCGCCGGTCAGTATCTGGTGGCCCAGGGCGTGGACCCGGTGAATTTCAACTCCTATGGCTCCCGCCGTGGCAATCACGAAGTAATGATGCGCGGTACCTTTGCCAATATCCGCCTGCGCAACTTGCTGGCTCCGGGCACCGAGGGCTGCTGGACCCTACATCAGCCTTCGGGCGAACAGATGAGCATCTACGATGCCGCCATGCGTTATCAGCAGGAAAATACCCCGCTATTGATTCTTGCGGGCAAGGAATACGGCAGTGGCTCCTCCCGTGACTGGGCGGCGAAGGGCACCCGCCTGTTGGGCGTCAAGACCGTGATCGCCGAGAGCTACGAGCGCATCCATCGCTCCAACCTGGTCGGTATGGGTGTGCTACCACTGCAATTTGCAGATGGTGAAAATGCTCAATCCCTGGGGCTTACGGGCACTGAAACCTATGATCTGGAAGGCTTTGGCGATGGTGCCACCGAGTTAACTGTACGTGCGCGTGCCGAGGATGGCACAGAGAAGCAGTTCACCGCTCAGGTACGTATCGACACCCCCAAGGAATGGGAGTACTACCAGCATGGTGGCATCCTGCATTACGTACTGAGGCAGCTAGCCGCCACGTAGGGCGGACCATGTCCGCCATCTTTGCGATCTAACGATGTTTCGGCGCACATGGTGCGCCCTACATTGAGCCGAGCAGGCTATGCTTGTAGCAGGAGAAACCACGGGAGTGGTTACATGGCGCGATGGCTATTACTGCTATTGATATTGTTAGGCACTGCTCCGCTACGGGCAGTGCCTAACGATACTTTGACGGGCAATGCTGTGGGCCAGGCCCATCTGCTTGAAGTTAAAGGCGCTATTGGACCGGCCACTGCTGACTATCTAAAGCGTGGCATTCAGGGTGCCGCCACAGCCGATGCCAAACTGCTCATCCTGCGCATCGATACCCCCGGTGGTCTCGATACCTCCATGCGCGAAATCATTCGTGACATCCTGGCCTCTCCCATCCCGGTCGCTGCCTATGTCGCCCCCAATGGAGCACGGGCGGCCAGTGCCGGCACCTACATCATGTATGCGGCCCACATCGCCGCCATGTCCCCCGCCACCAACCTCGGCTCCGCCACGCCGGTACGTATCGGTGGCATCCCCACCCCACCGACACTACCCAAACCAGCGGGAAAACTGGAATCCGCCAAGAATGGAGATAAGGATAAACAGGTAGAGGCAACCAAGCCCATGGGAGCCATGGAACGCAAGGTCGTTAACGATGCGGTGGCCTATATCCGCGGACTCGCCCGTTTACGCGGACGCAATATCGAGTGGGCGGAGCAGGCGGTACGCGAGGCCGCCAATTTATCAGCCGCCGAGGCATTGGAAAATAATGTCATCGATTTCATTGCCACAGACATCACAGAGCTCTTGGCAAAGAGTGATGGCCGCGAGCTCAACACCAGCGCAGGTATCTTGACGCTTGCCAGCAAAGATCTGTCTGTACTGGAAATCAAAGCCGACTGGCGGACCGAATTCCTCGCCGTTATCACCAATCCAAACGTCGCCTACATCCTCATGCTATTAGGGGTCTATGGCCTGTTCTTCGAACTCGCCAATCCCGGTGTGGTTCTTCCCGGAGTCATCGGCGGCATCTGCCTGTTGCTCGCCCTTTATGCCTTCCAGGTGCTGCCGGTTAACTACGCCGGACTGGCGCTGCTGCTGGGCATCATCTTTATGGTGAGTGAAATGTTTATACCCAGCTTCGGGGCGCTCGGAATCGGCGGTGTTATCGCCTTCGTAGCCGGTTCCATCATCCTCATGGATACTACGGTACCGGGCTTCGGCATCTCCCTACCCCTCATCTTCGGTGTCGCCCTGACCACCGCAGCCTTCTTTATGCTAGTGGTCGGTTTAGCCCTAAAGGCACGCACGCGACCGGTGGTCAGCGGTGCCGAAGAGATGGTGGGCGCCATCGGGGAAAGTCATGGTGCCTTCGAAAGCCACGGTTCCGTTCACGTACGCGGAGAGCTCTGGCAGGCCAAAACAACGGCGCCGCTAGCCGACCAACAAGCCGTTCGCGTCACCGCCATGGATGGACTGGTCCTGCATGTGGAGCCGCTAGAACAAACAGAAACTTTGCATTCAACTTTTCATTCAACTGGGGAGAGCTGAAATGAACGCCATCTACCTAATCATTGCCGCCATTGTCCTGGCCCTGTTGCTATCCATGCTTCGGGTGCTGAGAGAATACGAGCGCGGGGTAATTTTCACCCTCGGCCGCTTCTGGAAAGTCAAAGGCCCAGGGCTCATCATCGTGGTGCCGATCATCCAGCAGATGGAACGCGTGGATCTGCGCACCATCGTCCATGACGTGCCAACGCAGGACGTGATCAGCAAGGACAATGTCTCGGTCAAGGTCAATGCAGTGCTCTACTTCCGCGTCATGGACCCACAAAAGGCGATTATCAACGTCGAACACTTCTACGCTGCCACCAGCCAACTAGCCCAGACCACCCTGCGCTCAGTACTCGGCCAGCATGATCTGGATGAGATGTTGGCAGAACGGGAAAGTCTCAATAGCGACATCCAACGTATCCTCGATGCCCAAACGGACGGCTGGGGCATTAAAGTCAGTAATGTGGAAATTAAACACGTGGACCTGGATGAAAGCATGATCCGCGCCATTGCCAAGCAGGCGGAGGCAGAGCGGGAGCGACGTGCCAAGGTAATTCATGCCGAGGGCGAAATGCAGGCGGCCGAAAAGCTGGTGCTGGCAGCCGAGGCCCTTGCGCAGCAACCCCAGGCGATCCAATTGCGCTATTTACAAACCCTGACCCAAATCGCCGGGGATCAGTCTTCCACCATCGTCTTTCCACTGCCCATGGATCTGATTACACCCCTACTCAAGACGGTGGAGAAAAACGCAACTCGCGGAGATTGAACCCCAACTCCAGCTGTTCCCGCGGGCGCACTAGAGCCAGGGATATATCCGCCATCTCTTGCCCACCGGCCAGCAATTTTCCTGGTCTTCCTGGAATCTCTGAGGCCGCGGCAAAAATGGCGTCGAGATCGCCATAGCTTTCAATTAACCCAAGTGCAGATTTCCGCCCGATCCCTTTGATACCGGGAATATGGGCCGCGGTATCACCGGCCAACGCGTAGTACGTCCCCAACTGTGGCGGCCAAATACCGAGGTGTTCGTGCACATAGGCGGCGTCCAAGGCACAACGGCCAAAATGATCGCGGATCGTTATACCCGGTCTCAACAATTGGCAAAGATGGCGATTGGTACTGAGGATTAATGCGTGATGCCCGCTATTGGCCAGCTTGGCCGCCAGTGTTGCCAGAATATCCATGGCCTCCTCACCCGCAATCTCCAGCGTAGCTACGCCCTCCTCCCGAAAAAGCCGGACCAACTCCGGCAACCCGGCCTGTAGCGCCGTCGGCATGGATGAACGGCCACGCTTGTAATCGGCATGAATAGCCCGCCGCCACGGATGCTCCTCCCCCTCCATGACACAGACTGCGTGGCTAGGATCGGCCTCGGACAAGGCCCGGCGCAGGGAGCCCCGGATGGAATCCAGAAAGCCCTGGAAATGCCTATCCTCATCAGAATCCGCCGGCACCGCCGCATAGATCCGGCGGATAAAATTCAGGCCATCAATCAACAACAGACGTGTCACTGCTCCGCTCCCCCCCGTTTGTTAAGATGGCGCGCTAGCAACCAGTCCTCGAACCCTTATGCAAAGCCACAGATTCAGCATCGCCCCCATGATGGGCTACAGCGACCGCCACGCGCGTTATTTCTTACGCCAGATCACCCGCCACGCCCTAATCTACACCGAGATGCTCAATGCCCAAGCGGTATGTCGTGGCGACACCGCCTACCTGCTGCGCCACGAGCCCGATGAAAACCCCGTTGCGCTGCAATTGGGCGGGCGCGAGCCCGACATTATGGCGGAAGCCGCCCGGCACGTGGAGGGCGCTGGCTATGATGAAGTAAATATCAACGTAGGCTGCCCCAGCAATCGGGTGCAGGCCGGCTGCTTTGGCGCTGCACTGATGGCCGAACCCACAACAGTCGCCGCCTGTGTGAGCGCCATGAAACAGGCCGTGGATCTACCCATCACCGTCAAAACCCGCATCGGTATTGAGGGCAGTTACTCATATGCCAGCCTGGTGGAATTTGTCCGCACCGTGGCCAATGCCGGCTGCCAACACTTCATCATTCATGCCCGCACCGTATGGCTCAAGGGATTAAATCCAAAAGAGAACCGCAGCGTTCCCCCGCTTCGATATGATATTGCTCAACGCCTCAAGCAAGACTTCCCTGAACTTCAAATTGTCCTTAATGGCGGTATTACCACCCTGAACGAAGCCCGGGAGGCACTCACTTGGGCCGACGGCGTAATGCTGGGCCGCGCGGCCTATAACGCCCCCTATCTCATGGCCACCATTGACCAGGAGTTCTATAGGGCCAACACGCCCCCATCTACTCGCACGGAAATCCTCGACCGCTACCGGCCCTACGCCGAACGGGAACTGGCCCATGGCACCCCGCTAAACCACCTCATTCAACCCTTGCTCCCACTCACCCACGGCACCCCCGGCGCCCGTGCCTGGCGCCGCTATCTCAGCGAGTCAGCACATACGAAATCTGGCCAGCACAGCGTGCTAGAGCGAGCAAAAAAACTACTTGTTTCAGAAAAATAAGCGAATACCCCACTTTTTTACTAAAGTTATTCCTAGGCCTGCCGTTACCCCTTCCAAGTGAGAAAACATTCCTCACTTGAAACAACAAAGATTAGTGCCGAAACCCCGCATTAATCTTGGATGCACGGACGCATTGGCATCCATCATTAGAAGCCCAGTCCCCGCTTTTTGTATGCCGCATAACCTCTCTAGACCGAAGGTCTATGGAAATAACTCGCGCCGAGGACGTATTGCATGGCTTATCAAGAGAAAGCAGAAACTGGAAATGAGAGCTCGCACTCCGAATCCACCAGTTTTTGGATCTTCCTTGCCCCGATACTTTTGGCAGCCATTGCTGCAAGTATCCACGTTGCGGATATCCCCGCACTTGCCGGATGGCCAACCGCCATCCTGTTATTAACACTCGGCGCCCTGCTTGGCCATTTCCTGCGCCAATATCACCAGAACATCTGCACCCAGCAGGCGACATCACTACAAAACCACTTCGAACAATCCATCGCAACACACGCGGCATCCGCCACCATCCCCGAATTGGACAGTGCCTGCATGGATGCCTTCCCCATCTGGGCCAACCAGTTGGGGAACTGCAAGGAAATCAGCGAAACCGAAATTAATAATCTCTCCACACGCTTTGCCGAGCTAGTTGAGCGATTGGCCCAAGCCATAGAAATCTCACAGGCCCATGCCGAGGCCGGCGCCGATTCATCGAGCGGAGATTATGTGGTGAGCTCCCTACGTAATGAAATGGAAAGCGAGTTGGGTGCGGTCACCGACAGCCTGAAACTTACCTTGGAGATCAAAAACCGCACCCTAGAAGAGATACGTGAGTTGACCCAGTTCGCCGAAGAACTTAACACCATGGCTCAGGGCGTTTCATACATCGCCAATCAAACCGATCTGCTAGCCCTCAATGCCGCTATTGAGGCCGCTCGTGCGGGCGAACGGGGGCGTGGGTTCGCGGTGGTTGCCGAGGAGGTCCGTCGCCTGGCGACCATTTCCGGAGAAACGGGAAAACGCATCGTCGAACATACGGACACCATCCAGACCCATATACAAAAGGTCTTGAGCAACGCCGAGCAATCCACCGAACACGAGAAGGAACTCAGTGCAAACGCCGAGGTTTCTATCTCTCAGGTATTGGAGCGTTATCAGGAAACCGCCGATGCCCTAGCTCAGTCTTCCAGCCAAATTCTAGACATCAACTCTGGCATTCGCTCTGACATTGACGACGCCATGGTGGCACTGCAATTTCAAGATCGCGTCGGTCAGATTCTGGAACATGTCCAGGATCACCTGAACGATTTCTCCGGCCGCATCGACTCCACCCTGCAGCAAGTTGCCGCAGATCCTAATTTCTCCCTTCCCAGCGCCCAGGATTGGGTGGCCGAAATGAGTGCCTCTTACACCACCATGGAGGAAAGGAACGCTCATCGAGGAATACAGGGAGAAGAAGCAAGCGATACTCATGCCGATGACGGCGATATCATTCTTTTTTGAGAGCAGACCATGGCCAAAACAATTCTAATCGTAGATGACTCCTCCTCCGTACGTACCGTAGTCGCCACGGCATTGAAAGGTGCTGGTTACGAGGTGCTACAAGCGGTAGACGGCAAAGATGCCCTCACCAAACTCACCGGAGTGAAAATCAACCTCATCATCAGCGATGTGAACATGCCCAATATGGATGGCATCACCTTGGTGAAGGAAATCAAAAAATTGCCACGCTACAAATTCACCCCCATCTGCATGCTCACTACAGAATCCGAGCAATCAAAGATTCAGGAAGGTCGTGCGGCCGGCGCCAAGGCCTGGATCGTCAAACCATTTCAACCGCCGAAATTACTTGATGCAGTTTCCAAACTGGTTCTTCCCTAGGTGTAAACGATGGATATCAGCAAACAAAAGGGCAGCAATCTGAAGACCGGGCTTTGCAAGCTAAAGTTTAGAGGCGAGCTCAGCATTTACGATGCCGAGGCCGCCATGGGTGAGCTACTCCCCTATTTTGATGACTACAAAAACTTTGAGCTGGATCTGTCGGATATCAGTGAATTTGATAGCGCCGGCGTCCAGATCCTGCTGCTAGGAAAAAAAGAGGCCAGCCTTGCCAATAAACCCCTGGTGATCACCAAGATGAGCGCCAGTGTGGAAGAGCTACTAGAGCTATATCGGCTACGCAGCTTGTTTCAGGAAACAACGGAAAACGACACTCCGTCAGAGAGTACCGCCACCCCGGAAACGCCCTCCGACGCGCTATTTGCCCCCCAGGACAATGTCCCGGATGAGGCCTTGGGTGCCTTGTTTCAAAGCACTGAGGAGGGCTCGCCATGAGTATGGATCCAGGACTACAGGCCTTCGAGATCGAATCTGCAGAATTGCTCGAACAAATGGAGCAAGTGCTATTAATACTGGAAGACACGCCGGAGGATGAGGAGCGCATTAACGAACTATTTCGCGCCGTTCACACCATCAAAGGCTCTGCCGGATTGTTTGGCTTTGATGACGTGGTTTCCTTCACTCACCATACCGAAACCCTGATGGAAATGGTCCGGGGCGGTGAAATGACACTGAATGATGCTTTGATTGGCCTGCTATTACAGTGCCGCGATCAAATATCCACCCTAGTGGATCAGGCTCTCAACGTAGGCGAACCCACCACCGCCCAACAACTGGCAGACAGCACCCGGCTACAAGCGGAACTGGATGTTGCCATGGGGCAGAAAACGCCCCCCCCTGTAGAAGAGTCGGCCAATTCCTCCAGCCCGAATGAGAACACCACATCCGCGTCCGGCTCGGAGGGTAACAACGAAAACTGGCATATCTCGCTTCGCTTCGGTATCGATGTACTGCGTCAGGGCATGGATCCTATGTCCTTCCTCCGTTACCTCAGCACCGTGGGCGACATCGTGCAGTTGGTCACGGTCTATGACCATCTCCCCGCCGCAGCCGACATGGACCCGGAAGCCTGTTATCTCGGCTTTGAGATCGGCCTACGTAGCAGTGCAGAAAAAGACGAAATAGAAGCGGTATTCGAGTTCGTGCTTGAAGACTGCACGATTAATATTCTGCCGCCTAACAGCCGGATTGAGGAATACATCGCGCTGATCAACACCCTGCCCGAGGAAAACCTGCGCGTTGGTGAAATTCTGCGCATGAGTGGCGCATTAACGGGGCAGGAGCTCCAGGAAGCACTCACCGCCCAAGCCAGCGCCGACGTTACCGACAACGAAGAATCCGAGGAAGAAACCAGCACCCCAGCGGCCCCTCCCCTCGGGGATATTATGGTGGATCAGGGTGCCGTGCCCAAACCGGTGGTAGAGGCCGCCCTCGCCAAGCAGGCCAAAGACCAGGAGAAAAAATCCAAGGAAAGCCAGATGGTCCGGGTCAGTGCCGACAAACTGGAGGAGTTGATTAACCTAGTGGGTGAGCTGGTGATATCAGGGGCCAACACCCGGCTGCTGGCAGAAGAAGACAATAACCCGGCAATGATGGAGACCACGGAAAACATGTCTCGCCTGGTGGAAGACATCCGCGATACAGCTCTGGGGCTGCGCATGGTGCAGATTGGCACCACCTTCAATCGCTATCGCCGCACGGTGCGCGAGCTAAGCCGTGATGTGGACAAAGAGATCAAACTTCGCATCCACGGGGGTGACACGGAATTGGATAAAACCGTGGTAGAAAAAATCAGTGACCCACTGATGCATTTGGTACGCAACTCCATCGATCACGGCGTTGAAAGCCCCGCCCGGCGTAAGGAAATGGGGAAAAGGACCAAGGCGACCGTCACCCTGAGTGCCCATCACGATTCCGGGATGATCGTAATTGAGGTTTCCGATGACGGCCAAGGGCTGCCCCGGGACAAGATTTTAGCCAAGGCGATTGAGAAAGATCTGGTGTCCCCAGATCAGGAATTAACGGATCAAGAAGTCTATATGCTCATTTTTGAGCCCGGCTTCTCCACGGCGGAAAAGGTCACCAACATTTCCGGCCGCGGCGTAGGCATGGACGTGGTGCGACGTAATGTAGAGGCCCTGCGCGGCTTTATAGAGGTGGACAGCACCCCGGGAAAAGGCTCCACCTTTCGTATCCGCTTACCCCTTACCCTTGCCATCATCGATGGCTTCCAAGTCCGTGTAGGTGGGAGCTTTTATATCCTGCCGCTGGACCTCATCGAGGAATGTCTAGAACTGCGCCAGGATCTGTTAGACGGCCAAAACGGCGGTAGTTATATCAACATGCGGGGCGACGTACTGCCCTTCCTTCGCCTCGACGAAGTGTTCCATACCGACCGTACAGAAACCGGAAAACCCCATCGGGACAATATTGTAATCGTGCATTTTGCCGGCCAAAAAGTAGGACTGGTGGTTGACGAACTGCTGGGAGAATACCAAACCGTGATCAAACCCATGGGACAGGTCTTCCAGCATCTAAGTGGCATCAGTGGCGCCACCATTCTGGGCAGTGGTGAAGTGGCGATGATTATCGATATTCCAGCATTGGTTCAACGCATAAACAAAACACTCCATAACCGCCCAGAAGTGCAAAAGATTGCAAATGCCTGACTCATTCGAAAGCAGTAACTTTCAGACCAGAGGTAATTACCATGTTTAAACAACTCACGCTAAAAACAAGACTGACAGTGTCTATGCTGGCCCTAGGAATTCTGCCACTGGTCATCACCGGTTTGCTGCTCATGAACACCTCTGAGAGAAGCCTGAAAGGCCTGGCCTCAAATCAGCTTGAATCTCTCGATTTGGTCAAAAAAACCCAGGTTGAAGCATATTTTAAACAAATACAAAGCCAGGCTCTTAACCTCGCGGCTAACCCAACAACCATCACAGCGGCAAAGGAACTTTCAAGCGCCTTCGCTGAATTGGGAATGGTAGATGTTGCCAAGGTGAAGCGGTATCGCCAGGACTTGCAACAATTTTACGGAGGTACCTTCGCCACGGAATATCGCAAACAACAAGGCAAAGATATCGACACCTCCAACTTGGTGCCTACCGAACCCGAAGCCATCATGGCTCAGTACCACTACATCAAAAACAGCCCCTTTCCGCTTGGCAGCAAAGACCGTCAAGACACCGCAGAAAGCGGCAGCCGCTACGATCTTGCACATGCACGTTTTCACCCCGTATTCAGAGATTTTCTGAAGAAATTCGACTACTACGATATTTTTGTGGTCGATGCAAAAACTGCACAGGTCGTCTACTCCGTCTATAAGGAAGTGGATTTCGGCACTAGCCTGCGCACCGGCCCCTACAGCGATAGCAATATCGCTCAGGTCTTCCAGAAAGCTCTTTCGTCACCCCAGGGCGGACGTGCCTACACCGCGGACTTCAAGGCGTATCGCCCCTCCTATGACGGCCCGGCCGCATTCATGGCCACCGTCATTCCAGACGCGGCCACTGGCAAGCCGGCAGGCGTATTGATCTTGCAAATGCCTGTAGGCCGCATTAACGGCATCATGCAGACCCGTGCCGGCCTCGGAGAAAGTGGTGAAACCTATCTGGTGGGTGGCGATAAGCTCATGCGCTCCCAGTCACGCTTTTCCAAAGACAACACCATTCTTACAACCTCAATCGACACTGAAAGCGTGCGCAAGGCCTTGGCGGGCGACCAGGGCGTTATCCTCACCGAGGATTACCGTGGCACACCGGTACTCTCCGCCTACTCCCCCCTGGCCATCGACGGCTTGAATTGGGGAATAATGGCTGAAATTGATGAAGCCGAGGCCCTTGCCTCCCTGACCGAGCTTCGCAATCAGGTGATGACAGCAACCGCTATTACCATCATCCTGGTCATCGGCATCGCACTCTTCCTGGTGCGCGGCATTCAGCGTCAATTGGGCGCTGATCCGGCCCGGGTGCAGGAGATAGTTCAGCGCATTGCCAATGGCGATCTCACCGAAGATTTCTCCGAAGAGGATGCCAGCAAGCTACAGGGCGTTTACGCTGAAATGATTTCCATGCAGCAAAAACTCTCCGGTGTTATTGGTGGTGTGAGTCAAAACAGTGAGGCCATCGTCACCGCCTCCACACAGGTCAGCGCTACGGCTCAAACCCTGAGTCAGGGCGCCAGTGAGCAGGCCGCCAGCGTCGAGGAAACCTCGGCCTCCATTGAGCAGATGAGCGCATCTATCAGCCAGAATAGTGATAACGCCCGGGTGACCGATGGTATCGCCAGTGAATCCGCCACCTCTGCCAAGGAAGGTGGTAGCGCGGTACAGGAGACCGTCCAGGCCATGCGCCAAATTGCCGATAAGGTCGGCATCATCGAGGACATCGCTTACCAAACCAATATGCTGGCCCTTAACGCTGCTATTGAGGCTGCCCGAGCCGGTGAACACGGCAAGGGCTTTGCGGTGGTTGCCGCCGAGGTGAGAAAACTTGCCGAACGCAGTCAGACTGCGGCAGCAGAGATTGGTGGCCTGGCAGGCCAAAGTGTCGAGATCGCGGAACAGGCTGGCTCGCTACTTGAAAAGATGGTGCCGGACATCAATAAAACCGCGGATCTGGTACAGGAAATCAGTTCCGCCTCCGAGGAACAATCCACCGGTGCCGGTCAGATCACCACCGCCATGTCGCAACTCGATACCGTCACTCAGCAGAATGCTGCGGCCTCAGAAGAGCTGGCCGCCACTGCTCAGGAAATGCGCGGCCAGGCACAGACCCTAAAAGGTCTTGTGGGCTTCTTCTCCTTGCGCCAGGGTGGGAATGCTAATGGTGGAGGCAGCGCAGCTCCCGACTCCGGCGCTGAGGTGATCTCCATCGCCCAGACCGCACCGAGTGCTCACGCCGCCGTAGATACAGACGCGGCCGATGCACCCGATGAAACCCACTTCAAACGGTTTTGAGGGTGGCAACCATGGCACAAGCAGAAAACAGTGAAAACATGCCGGAATCCTCAGCAGAGGCCATTCGCCAGTTTCTTACTTTTCAGTTGGCGGAGGATAACTACGGCATCGAAATTCTGGATATCCGCGAGATCATTGAGCACGGCAGTATTACTGCCGTACCAATGATGCCGGACTTTATCGCCGGCGTGATCAACCTACGTGGTGCGGTAGTACCGGTGATTAATCTGGCCCTGCGTTTCGGGCTGGTAGAGACGCCACCCACCAAACGCACCAGCATCGTCATCATTGAGATAGCCGATGAGGACAACGTTAGTGAGGTGGGCATCATCGTCGATCAGGTGCATGAGGTACTGGATATCGCCTCGGAAGACATCGCCGCACCGCCTACCTTTGGTGCCAAGATTCGAGCGGACTTTATCTCCGGAATGGGCAAGGTCGACGAGGTCTTTCTGATTCTGCTGGATGTAAAACACGTGCTCTCTATCGCCGAGCTATCGGCGGTCAAGGCGCTGCAACAAGAAACACCCGCCACTTCCGAAGAAGCATCCAGCGGCAGTGCCACGGAAGATCAAATCTAGGGAAAACAGGGATGAAATTTCTATCTGACTTAAAGCTCTCCTACAAGCTGGGCCTGATGGTGATTACACCAGTGTTGGCGATGTTCTATTTTGCCCAATCCGAGGTGTTCTCCAGCATGGAGCAGCGTGATGGGCAGGTCCGCTTGGAAAGCCTGACCCAGTTTTCGGTCAACGCCAGTGCGCTGGTGCATGAACTACAAAAGGAACGTGGAGCCTCCGCGGTATATCTCGGCAGCAAGGGCAAGAAATTTTCCGATGTATTACCCCAACAGCAGCAACAAACCGATCAGGCCTTACAGCAATTTGAAACTTTTCTTAGAACCTTCGAAGCTCAAAGTTTCGGCTCACAGTTCGAGGGTCAACTACAAAAGGTCCTAAATACCTTGGGAGGTCTAGGCAGTAACCGCAATGGAGTTATCAACCTCCATCTTCCATCCAAACAAGCCATTGGCTATTACACTAGCCTCAACCAATCCACGCTTGGGCTTATCGAATACCTACCCCTATCCAGTTCGGTAGGTGAAGTGAGCAATCTAGCCAGTGCCTACGTCAGTTTCCTCCAGAGCAAAGAGCGCGCCGGCATTGAGCGTGCGGTACTCGCCGGGGCCTTCACGGCCAATAAATTTGCCCCGGGGGCGGCCGCCCACTTTGCCGACTTAGTCAACACCCAGGATATCTATCTCAATGTCTTTCACAGTCTGGCCAGCGAAGCATCACGAAAATTTTATAAGCAAACATTGCAAGGCAATGATGTGGCGGAGACTCAGCGCCTACGCAAGCTTGCCACCAGAAATGCTGCAAGCGGCGATTTCAAAGTCAATCCGGCACAGTGGTTCAAGGTACAAACTGGCAAGATCAATCTCCTGAAACAGGTAGAAGATCAACTGGTAGCGGAATTGACTGGCCTAACCGGCAAACTGGCCCAACAGGCTAATCAATCGCTGCTCTACAGCAGCTGGATCTCGGCCCTTGCCATCTTATTGACCCTTTGCCTGGTCTACTTTATCCAGAAAGCCATCGTCGGCACCGTCGGAGAAGCCCTGACCATCGCCAAGCACATCGCTGAGGGGCAACTAGATACCACCCAACGGGTTACCTCCCGTGATGAAGTCGGCATGCTACTCAATGCACTCGGGATCATGCAGGGCAAGCTCTACAGCGTCATTAGCGGTATCAATCAAAATGCGGAGCATATCTCCAGTGCCTCGGCCGAAGTCAGCTCCACCGCCCAGACCCTGAGTCAGGGAGCCAGTGAACAGGCCGCCAGCGTCGAACAAACCTCGGCCTCCATTGAGCAGATGAGTGCCTCCATCAGCCAGAATAGTGATAACGCCCAGGTTACCGATGGTATCGCCAGCGAATCGGCCCACTCCGCCAAAGACGGCGGCAACGCGGTGCAAGAGACGGTACAGGCCATGCGCCAAATCGCCGGTAAGGTCGGCATCATTGAGGACATCGCCTATCAAACCAATATGCTAGCGCTCAATGCCGCCATTGAAGCAGCCCGCGCCGGCGAACACGGCAAGGGCTTTGCAGTGGTCGCCGCCGAGGTAAGAAAGCTTGCCGAGCGTAGTCAAACTGCCGCTGGGGAGATTGGCAGCCTCTCCACTCAAAGTGTCCAGATCGCCGAACACGCAGGTGGACTGTTAGAAAAAATGGTGCCGGATATCGATAAAACTGCCGAACTGGTACAGGATATTAGCGCTGCTTCCGAGGAGCAATCCACCGGTGCCGGCCAAATCACTAGCGCCATGTCTCAGCTGGACACCGTTACCCAGCAAAATGCCGCCGCCTCCGAGGAGCTCGCCGCTACTGCACAGGAAATGCGAAGCCGTTCTGAGGAGCTAAAACAACAGGTCGCGTTCTTTCGCTTTGCCAATACTAGCGCCAGTGATAACGCTCCGACCTCGGCATCGGTGACACCCATTACCCAAGCAGTGCATGCCCAGGCCACCCCTATTGCTGCAGCCCCGACGGCAGAAGCAGCACCGAACGAAGCCCACTTCAAGCGTTTTTGAGGCAAGCAACCATGGCACAGCAAGCAATCAGCGAAAGCGCCCCGGATACCGGGGTAGCGGCTATCCGCCAATTCCTCACCTTTCAACTGGCGGAGGACAACTACGGTATCGAGATCCTCGATATTCGGGAGATCATCGAACACGGCAGCATTACCGCCGTGCCAATGATGCCGGACTTCATAGCTGGGGTAATTAATCTGCGCGGTGCGGTGGTGCCGGTAATCAACCTCTCCCTGCGCTTTGGCCTCGAAGCCAATCCACCCACTAAACGCACCAGCATCGTCATCATTGAGATAGCCGATGAGGACAGCGGCAGTGAAGTTGGCATCATCGTCGATCAGGTGCATGAGGTGCTGGATATCGCCTCGGAAGATATCGCCGCACCGCCCACCTTTGGTGCCAAGATTCGTGCTGACTTTATCTCCGGCATGGGCAAGGTCGACGAGGTCTTTCTGATTCTGCTGGATGTAAAGCACGTGCTCTCCATCGCCGAGCTGTCGGCGGTCAAAGCCCTGCAACAGGCGGAATCGGATTTAGTCGCCCCCACCGATGAACGCGTTTCAGAAACACTCTGACCATAAGGCCTGCCCCACGGATGGATACTCCAGCACCTATACCTCCCCCCATCACTGGCACCCTGGGGGAAAATATTTCCGATCGGGAATACCAGCTGATCCGCAGCTATATCTTTGATGCCCTGGGTATCGATCTCACCGATCATAAACAGGTATTGGTAACCGCCCGTCTTGGCAAACGTTTACGCCACCACAAACTGGATTCTTACCGCGCCTATTATGATCTGGTAACCAGCGGTGCCCATCCGGCAGAACGGCAGATCATGCTTGATCTGCTCACCACCAATGAAACCTATTTTTTTAGGGAACCCACTCACTTCGATACCCTGCGTGACTACGTAGGCAATACCAAAGTAACCGGAAAACTCAAGGTATGGAGTGCCGCCAGCTCCAGTGGAGAAGAAGCCTATAGCCTCGCCATGCTGTTAGAAGATGCTCTGGGCAGCAACCGCTGGGAAATCCTCGGTTCGGACATCAGCACCCGGGTACTCTCCGCGGCACGTACTGGCCATTATTCCTTGCAGCGCACCGACGGTATTCCGCGTGACTATCTCAAGAAATACTGTCTCTGTGGCACCGGTCCGCACGAGGGCACCTTGCTAATTGATCGCAGCCTGCGCCAGCAGGTGCGTTTTATTCAGGTTAATCTCAATAGTGGCCTGCCCCCGCTAGGCCCCTTTGACGTGATCTTCCTGCGCAATGTCCTTATTTACTTCAATCCGAAAACCAAGGCTGAGGTGATCAAGCGCATGGTGAGCGTGCTGAAACCCGGTGGCTTACTATTCGTCGGCCACTCCGAATCACTCAAGGAAATCGATGCCGGGCTAGAAACACTCGGTTCTAGCACCTACAAGAAGAAGTAGCGAGGGACGCGCTATGGAACAGGCCGAGCAAAAGGTTTTTCTTCACCCGGGTGATATTCACTTTGGCAGTGCTGGCACTCATGTGCATACGCTGCTCGGTTCTTGCATTGCCATCACTTTATGGCATCCGCAGCGAAAGCTCGGTGGCATGTGTCATTTTGTCTTGCCTGCCCGCCCGCAACCGACAAACAATGCCTCCCCCGATGGCCGCTATGCCGATGAGGCCATTGAACTCTTTAAGCGCTCGGCACTGGCCCATGGCACGCAACTGAAAGACTATCAGGCTAAAATATTTGGCGGCGGTGACATGAGCCAGCTCCGGGGGGGAAATGGAGACGACACCGTGGGGGAACGCAACGCCGAGGCCGCCTTCAACTTGCTCATGCAGGAGGGGGTGCTAATTATGGTCGCCGATGTCGGTGAAACTGGGGCACGGCGGGTGGTCTATGACATCAGCAACGGCGATGTCTGGGTACGTCATCAACTTATCAACGGCAAACAACCGTCGAGCATAAACGGAGTCATGTAGTGGCCAGAAAAAAAATAAAGGCGTTCATCGTCGACGACTCCGCTACGGTTCGCACCGTGGTTAAAAGCATCCTCGAATCCAGTGGTGAGATCGAGGTTATCGGCACCGCTCAAGACCCCATCTTTGCCCTTGCCCGCATGGAAAAGGCATGGCCCGAGGTAATCGTTCTGGACGTGGAAATGCCGCGTATGGACGGGCTCAGCTTCCTGAAAAAAATCATGGCTGAGCACCCTACCCCGGTGGTGATGTGCTCCACCCTGACCGAGAAGGGTTCAAGCACCAGCCTCAAGGCACTTTCCTACGGTGCCCTCGAAGTAGTTGCCAAACCCAAAGCACAGCTAAGGGAAGGGCTAACCGAAAAATCCCGTTTGCTCATTCACGCCGTGCGGGCCGCGGCGCAGGCCAATATGGGAGCGGTACGCAGCAGCGCGGCACCGCGCCCACAACGCCGCCCCCTACCATCGAAACAGCCGGCAAGGGCAGCTACAAAACCTGTGGTCACTCAAGCTAAATCCGCCGTCACACGTACAAATCCTATCGTCGGCCGTCTGGTGGCTATTGGCACCTCAACCGGGGGTACCCAGGCGCTGGAATCGGTACTTCCTGCCCTGCCCGCCAATGCACCCCCAATCCTAGTGGTTCAGCATATGCCGGAAAAATTTACCCGAGCCTTTGCCGAACGCCTGAATAGTTTGTGCAAGGTGGACGTCAAAGAAGCGGAGGACGGTGATGCAGTCCTCCCCGGGCGGGTGCTCATCGCCCCCGGTGGGCGTCATCTTCTACTGGGCAATATCGGTGTTAATCCTCGCGTGGCGATCAAGGATGGCCCGCCGGTGAGTCGTCATCGTCCCTCGGTAGATGTGTTGTTTCGCTCCATGGCCAAGCTGGCGGGTAAACATGCGCTCGGCATCATCATGACCGGCATGGGCGATGATGGCGCTAATGGCTTAAAGGAAATGTTTGATGTGGGCGCTCAAACCATCGCCCAGGATGGCCCCAGCTGCATTGTTCATGGCATGCCGGCGGTAGCCGTCGCCCGTGGGGCGGTACAACAAGAAGTACCATTGCTAGACATTCCCGCCGCACTCATGCGTTTTTCCTGTGGCGGCTAACAGGCCATAGCGAAGCGCAATACCGCCAACCTAAGAAGCTTTGTTCCCCTGCCCCTGTAGCTGCAACGCATTCATGGTGGCAGTAGCGTCCACCAATTGCGTTGCCAGCAGCGCAATCTTGCAACGCCGGGAACGCGCCTGAGTACGTAGCATCCCGAAGGCCTGATCCCGCGGAATCCCCAAACGCTCCATAAGTATGCCGATAGCCACACTGGTATCCCGAGTCTGGGTCACGGCGCAACTCAGGTTGTCTACCGAGGTTCGCAGCTGTTTCTGCTCACGGGCCTGCACCAGCGCCGACTCCAGAGTAGGCAGGATTTGACTCACCCCCATGGGTTTAACCAGATATCCCAACACCCCCTGCTGGCCGATGGCATTCCCAACCAGCTCATCTTCGTTATAGGCGGAGAGAAAGACGCTGGGAATCAGGTGTTCTTCCCACAGCAATTTGGCCACATCCAGACCGGAGAGGCCGGGCATACGCATGTCGAGTAAGGCCAAGTCCACACTGCGCTGCTGGACTAATTCGAGCGCCACCTTGCCGTTGTCCGCTTGCAGCACTTCAAAACCCGCCTCCAGCAAACCTTCACTCAAGGTCGCCAAAATCAAGCGGTCATCGTCTACGACTAATAAACTTCGCCTATCCACAAGCGACTCCCCCTCACAAAATTTCTTATTCTCCGCTCCAGTCGACCAAAATTAGGGCCAACCGCTCAGTACGAGTATTGAGGGCATCCTGCCTGGATCAAAACATAGCGGTAAAACTGAGGAGATGCTAGCCCGTTAAGCGACTTTCATCTGTTGCAATTCAAGTACTGGTGGGTATAGCAATAATGAGGTAACCACCTTGTTTCCCGCGGAGGAGAACTCAAGGTTAATGCCCCTGCTCGGCATCAAGGCCTGAATCAGGCGCAGCCCAACGCCACAACCTATACCGCTAGCGAAATCAAATGCCTCCGGCAAATGGCCATTATTTGTAACTTCTATGCTGATGGATTCCACCCCAGGCCCCGCTCCCATAGCCACGTTAACCTTGCCATCAGACGCATGTTTCACCGCATTGAACAGTAATTCATTGATGATGAGGGCCACACCTGCCGCCTCTCCTTCCAACAAACGCAGATGGGGGACGCATGCGCATGACTCAGCAATGGGAATGCGATTGCCAAAAAGCTGCTGCACATTACCGATAATAGACTCCACCATGGGGCACACCTGAGGTCGTTGATCCTCATCCGTTGCTATCAGCCCGTGAGCGATAGCCAGCGCCTGAATCTGAGCCATAGTGCGGGAAAGTGGCAATGAAAGCTCCGGTGAAAGCTCCTTCTGCCGCTCCAGCAACCCCAACGTGCCTTGCAGATTATTCTTCATGCGATGATGAAGCTCACTCACCAGAGCATTACGCTGGGACGCAAATAGCGCCTCCCGTTGGGTATCTGCCCTCACTCTAGCGCTAATATCCCGAGCGATGCCGGTTATTTGATACACCTCACCGGCCTTATTGAAAACCGGAACCATATGATCGCAGATCCAGCGCACTTCTCCATCGGGCCGGGTAATACGATAGCGCAACATAACGCGCTCACCTGCCTGGGCAGGGACCATCTCACGGCGTATGCGCACGCGATCTTCAGCGACTATGGCCTCTAGCCATAACATGGGGTTTTGGTATAAATCAGCCGACTTGATACCCCAAACCGCCTCAAATGACGGGCTGACATATTTGAGCACGTCTCCTGTGCTATTAGTGACCCACACCACGTCGTCTATATTTTCCGTAAAGGCACGGAAAATGCGTTCTCTACGTATCAAGCTACGTTGAGCCTTTCTACGCTGTCGCGCCTCCCATGCTAGTCCACCGTACAACAGCAACATGTAGGCAACGAGAAACCATTCATGGTAGGGAAAGTGAAGAAACTCACCGAGTACAGTTAGGATGCCCGCCAGAAAAAACAGCGTAAATACTACGGAGAAACCTTCGCCGACCGGAAAGATGCGCTTAATGAATCCTTTATAAGCCACTGATGTTAAGCCCCTTTTTTATTCCCACCCTGCCCCAAACCATCCAGTGGTTGCGGCCGTCCCAGGTGATATCCCTGGGCATAATCCACCCCCACTTCCAGCAGTTTATCCAGGATCTCCTGATTCTCCACGAACTCCGCGATGGTCTTTTTCCCCATCACCTGACCGATGTCATTGATAGACGAGACCAGCGCATAATTGATCGGATCATCAACAATATCCTTAACAAACAAGCCATCTATTTTCAGATAATCTACCGGCAAAGTCTTGAGGTAGGCAAAGGAGGACAGTCCGCTACCAAAGTCATCCAGGGCAAAGCAGCAGCCCAAGGCCTTCATCTGGGCAATGAAACGATTGGCATGTTCCAGATTGGCGATGGCAGCGGTTTCAGTGATCTCAAAACAGAGTTTCTCCGCCGGGATGCCGCTAGCCTTGATGCGCTCAACAGCAAACTCTAAAAAGCGTGGATCACCCAAAGATTGGCCCGAGAGATTGGCCCCTATTTGGGCTATTCCGGACCATAATTGCGGATGCGCCACCAGCCAATCGAGCGCCTTGGTCAATACACGCCGGTCAATCCGGCCGATTAAATGATAGCGCTCTGCCGCGGGAAGGAAGAGCCCGGGTGGGGCGACGTCTCCATTTCCCAGGGTCATACGCACCAATAACTCGTAGTGCGCCCCCTCATCGGCCACCTCATCTGGCTCGCTCCAATCCACCGGAACAATCGCCTGATAGTAGAGTTCCAGCCGATCATCATCCAGGGCCCTATTAATGCGCGCCACCCACTCCATCTCCTCCTGGCGTTGTATTAGTTCGGCATCACGCGCCCCATAAACCTGAATGCGGTGGCGACCCGCTTCCTTGGCGGAATAGCAGGCACTGTCGGCGGCACTCATGGCCGCTGCCACACTATCGGTTTCATCGGTGAGCGGCACCACACCTATACTGATTCCCAGGCGAAAGGCATTGCCCTGCCATTCGAAGGAATGTTCTTCGATGAGATGGCGTATCTCGTCCATCACCTCATAGGCCCGGTCCAGCGAGCAATGCTCCATCAAAATGCCAAATTCATCGCCGCCCAAGCGGGCCAGAGTATCGCGCTGACGTAGTCGGGCATCCAGCAATTGCCCCACCACCTGTAACATCTCATCCCCTGCGAGATGGCCGCAGGTATCGTTGATCACCTTGAATTGATCCAGATCCAGGTAACACAGCGCGTGCCCCGGGCGGGCATTGCCCACGCTTTTCAGGGCTCGGCCCAAGCGCACCTCAAATTCACGCCGATTGACCAGCCCGGTAAGGCCATCGTGGCTGGCCTGATGTTCTAGCTCGTGCGCGAGTTCTTGTGCCTCGGTAATATCCCGCCACACCACGTGCAGGCTCTGCTCACCATGCACGGGCAGCCATATACGGGCATGCATCCAGCGTTTTTTGCCCTCTATGCCGCGATAGCGAAATTTTTGTTCCAGCACCGTCTCAATGCCGCGGTGCACGCCGTTAATGGCCACCTTAAAGTCTGCTCGGTCCGAATTGCAGACTAGGTCCCATATTTGTCGACCCACCACTTCGGGCATCGAGAGTTTTAGCGCCTCCACCCCATATCGATTGATGGCGCTGACACGTCCATCCAGATTGACCAAAAAATAGATGTCCGGCAGATTGTCGTAGAGGTCGTGGTAACGCCGCTCGCCTTGGCGCAGCGCTCTTTCAAAGCGCTTGCGCTCGCTAATATCCTGGGCAATGCCACCAATGCCACTAACCTTGCCCTCACTGTCGAGGATAGGGAATTTAGTGGTCAACAGGGTGCGTATACCGTCCTGATCGTGGCGCTCATCCTCCTGAAAGACGCGCGCGACCCCATTGAGGATTTGTTGATCATGGACACGGCAGATTGATGCCATCTCCGGGGACAGCACCTCCACCGGTTTTTTACCCAAAACATCCTCTGAACGTACATCAAAGGTCCGCTCAAAGGCCCGATTGACCATCAGATAGCGCTGCTCGGTATCCTTCAGGTGAATTTCACAGGGGAAATTATCCACCACCGCACGCAAACGCTGCTCATTTTCCATCATCGTCTGCTGCGCTTTCCGCCGCAGAGTAATGTCGCGAATAGTGACAACAACCGCAGAACCCAAGGCCATTTCTAGTGGCGACAATTGGATGTCTAAGGGGAATTGACTACCATCTTTGCGTAAACCCTTCAGATCGAGATCCGCGCCCATCGGGCGAAACGCGGGATCCTTTGCATAGGCTTTTCTATGGGCTTGATGGCCCTTGCGTGCCGACTCCGGTATCAGTACCTCCACCGGTTGGCCGAGGAGTTCCTCACGCGTATAGCCAAAAAGATCGATCGCGGATTGGTTGGCTAGCAGGATTCGGCCGGCTGGGCCGATAATAAAAATAGCATCGGCGATGACCTCCAGGATGCGCCATAAAGCCACGCTATCCCCGGTAAGCTGATGCTGAAAGGCCTGTGCCTCCGTACCATTGGTGGGTGCTGTCTCCCGCTTGGCCCGCACGCTCAACTTGGCAATTTCAACGTCCATATACCCCCCCTACGCAACAACAAGACAAATGAAATAAAGCTAGGCGGGGGCGGGGCCTATGGCAGAAATGGGCGCGTCCGTTAAAACTGAAACAAACATCCTTGTTCCGATGTTATTGCGCTTATTTCTAAACTTTCCATCAGGGCTTTCGCAGGGTTGGGGCGAAAGTGTTTGTAGGCGTTACTCGCAAGCTATCTATACAAATATGCCTGTAATGTTCAAGTAATCGGCCAACGCAGGAGAAACTTTAGAAAAATACTCGGTTATATCTCCATGCTGAGAACACCCCATTTTTTTGCATAAAATCCTCATGTTCACATTAAAAGCATTAAATAACATATAGATGTAGAATTTATCTAAAATAATACTTAAGATTGTCACATCAATTAATTTGGCAAAAGAATGGAGCAGGTGGGCTCACCTCGCTCTCTATTAGAACGTCGGGATGGATGCCGACCCTTTAAACAAGCAGCTCAGGAATGCATCCATGACCCGCGTATTAATCATTGACGACAACCCAGCGCAGCTTGCTGTACTACACAAGGTATTGGCCGAGCTACCCGAAGCGCTACGCATCGAAAGCTTTACCAGCCCACATCAAGCCTTGAACTGGGCCCGCCTACACACCGCTGCTCTGGTGTTAAACAACTACAACACCCCCTTCATGGATGGCATAGAGAGCACCCGCCGGCTGCGCCGCTTGCCCGCTTATCGCCATACCCCCGTGTTATTGCTGACCTCAAGGCGGGAACGCTTTGTCCACTACCGTGCTCTTGAGGGCGGGGTAACGGATTTTCTCTCCAAACCCATAGATCCGATGGCCTGTCATAGCCGCTGCACCAATTTGCTACGGATGACTCGCTTTCAGGGGGCGCTGGAGGCGGAAGGCCTGCGGCTGGCGATGGAGACCCGTCGCGCTGCGCGACGCTTGTGGGAACACGAAAACGAAATTCTACTGCGCCTCGCCCGTGCCGGTGAATATCGGGATGAAGGTACCGGCAAACATGTGGTGCGCATGGCCCGCTATGCACGAGTACTGGCGGAGAGCCTGGGGCTGTCTGAATCTGAATGTGACATTCTCGAACAAGCAGCCCCCATGCACGATATCGGCAAGGTCGGCATTCCCGATCAGGTGTTATTAAAACCTGGCAAACTGGATGAATCAGAACGCACACTGATGCAAACCCATGCCCACATTGGCTATGAGATTCTGCGCGAAAGCCCTTCTGAATGCCTGCAGATGGGGGCCGTCATTGCCCATTATCATCACGAAAGCTACAACGGAAAAGGTTATCCAGAAGGGCTAGCTGGCGAAGAGATCCCCCTGCCCGCACGCATCGTGGCAGTAGCCGATGTTTATGACGCCCTGATCTCGGCACGCCCCTACAAGGACGCCTGGTCACATCAAAGCGCAGTGAACTATCTACTATCCCAACGCGGCAAACAGTTCGACCCGGATTGTGTGGATGCCTTTTATGCGCACTTCGGCGAGCTGGCTGCGCTGTCGATACAGGCTGATGCACTGGTGGGAACAACACGACTGCAGTAATGCTTTGAGCTCACCGTAGGGCGCGCCATGCCCGCCGCATACCCGCAGTCAACAAGGCGGACATGGCCCGCCCTAAACCTCATATAAAATAGCGTATATCAACAGCTTGCGCTGGGAATCTAGAGTTATATAGATATCTAGGTCGATTTCCCGTAACGCCGTTCCACATACTGCTCCAGACGCTCTTTGAAGGCCTCGGCAATACCCTCACCACGCAGGGTGATAGTCTTTTCCCCATCCTCAAACACCGGGGCCGCCGGATTCTCACCGCTACCGGGCAGGCTGATTCCTATATCGGCTTGCTTACTCTCCCCCGGGCCGTTGACGATGCAGCCCATCACCGCCACCGAAAGACTCTCGACCCCGGGATAGAGACGTCGCCACTCCGGCATTTGCTGCCGCAGAAAGCCTTGAATGTCATCTGCCAACTCCTGGAATAAGGTGCTGGTGGTACGCCCACAGCCAGGGCAGGCAGTCACTTGCGGGGTAAAGGCACGCAACTCCAGCGCCTGCAAAATCTGCTGAGCCACCACGACTTCCTCAGTGCGATCGCCGCCGGGCTTGGGGGTTAGGGAGACGCGGATGGTGTCGCCAATGCCCTCGTTAAGCAGCACACTCATAGCGGCCGTGGAAGCCACCACGCCCTTGTGCCCCATGCCCGCCTCGGTGAGACCGAGGTGTAGTGGATAAACACAGCGCTGAGCGAGCTCTCGATAAACGGCGATCAAATCCTGCACGCCACTGACCTTGCAAGAAAGGATGATGTCCTGTGGGGACATGCCGAGTGCTTGCGCGCGCTCAGCCCCTTCCAGTGCCGAAAGTACCAACGCCTCGCGCATCACCGCATCCGCCGATCGGGGTTTCGCACTGGCACCATTTTCATCCATCAACCGCGCCATAAGCGCCTGATCCAAGCTGCCCCAGTTAACCCCGATACGTACCGGTTTTTGGTACCTCAGGGCTATCTCGATCATGGCGGAATAACGGCTGTCACGTTTACCGCCGAAGCCCACGTTACCCGGGTTTATGCGATATTTAGCCAGCGCCTCAGCGCATTCCGGATAGTCCTTAAGCAACTGGTGTCCGTTGTAATGAAAGTCGCCCACCAGCGGCACGCCACAACCTAGCCCATCTAGTTGCTCGCGAATGCTGGCCACCGCGGCAGCGGCCTGCTTCGTATTGACAGTAATACGCACCAGTTCGGAACCGGCCTCCGCCAGCGCCTTCACCTGCTGCACCGTAGCCTTAACATCCACGGTATCGGTATTGGTCATGGACTGAACCACGATGGGCGCTCCACCGCCAATGGCCACGTTACCCACTTGGGTCTGTACACACTCACGGCGCATTGGTGCCACGGCGGCCTTCAATTTGTCTTCCACTGGATTCACTACCTCAATAAATTATTCGGCGCACGCCATGCGGGCGGGGAAGCGCAGCGTATCCCCTAAACCCAATATCAACTCCTCGCCTCCCTGAAGTGGCCCCACCCCGGCAGGGGTCCCGGTGAGGACCACATCACCTGGCTCCAGGGTGAAAAACTGCGAGATATGAGCCAGTAAGGCAGGCATTTTCACGATCATATCCCGGGTATTGCCATCCTGTTGCAGCTTTCCATTCACCCACAATTGCAACGCGCAGTCGGCGACTTCCGGCACATCTTCTACGTGTGCGAATGCAGAAAGCGGGCAGGAGCCATCAAAGGCCTTAGCCAGCTCCCAGGGCTGCCCATCAGCCTTGAGACGCGCCTGCAAATCGCGCAGGGTGAAATCCAGAGCCACGCCATAACCAGCAATCGCACCGCCTACCTCGGCCTCGTTTGCTTGGCAAAGACGGGCATCCAGCAACACTGCCAGTTCCACCTCGTGATGCAATTCCTGGCCATGAGTCGGCAACTGCAGCGGTTCATCAAGACCCACCAAGGCCGTCGCTGGCTTCATAAATAACACCGGTTTAGCCGGCACAGCATTACCCAATTCCCGGGCATGGGCGACGTAATTGCGCCCCACACACACCACCTTGCCCACGGGTAGGTCGATAGACTCGCCATCAACATCAAGGTGTTGGTAGACCATAGGGTTATTCCAAATCCAGTTTCCGATAGATGCGGAGTAGGTACAAAGCATCCTTTGATGCCTCAATCCCACGCCATTTCAATAAACTATGCGCTGCATCGACAACGTCCACCTTGGGATAAGCAGCGGCCGTCGCAAAGTTAGCGAATTTTAGCACCCGGAAGGGGTTAAACCAGTTGTAGAAACGCTGTCTCAAGGTGCGGGGGGTCACCGCGTTGCGGCGAATTTCCTGCATCTTGTCATCAAAGCCAAGTTTGTTAAGAAAATCCATCAACACTGGGCTCAGGCCGACCGGGCTGGGAAGTGATTGGAATTCTTGCTCACAGGCCTGCTCGACTCGGCGGAACAAATCCACTAAATCACCAAAAATATCGGGGGCGAAGGCCGGATAACCGATAGCGCCACTGGCCTCAATCCGCCCCACCGCCTGGCCGGTACCAAAGGGCACGCGGGCGGAGTGGCGAGCAGAGGGCGCAACCATCGTATCTCGCACCTCACTGAATCCCCCGAGAGCAAAGAGCTTTTGCAGAAAATAGAAATCCTCCCCGGCGCGGCGACGATTCATGCCGCCTTGTTTTACATAGGCCTCAGCACGGACAACGATGGTGGAGCCCACGGTGTGAAAGGCATGGGGGTGGCCACTAAAGCGCAGGGCCTGAATGTAGTAGCGAAGAAACAGCTCATAGCTAATCATGCCGGGATGACTCTCATCCAACGGGTGCTCAAAATAAATTGCCGCGGCCGGAGACTTGGGATGGCGAACAAAATGGGATTCCACCGCCTGCAGATAATTAGCCGCCACCCGGCAATCCGCATCCAACGATAAAATGAGCCCATCAGCTCGCCCCAGATCGCTAAAGCGCTGCACTGCCTCGTCCATACCCAGTTTACGGGCACAGCCCACGCCAGCATGCTCTGGCGGTAATTTGGGGAAGTAGAGTGGGTGAAAGCGCAGACACGGATCATTTAACGAATCATCCAATGCCTGTACCGTCCGCAGAGCACGGCGATTTTGTTCGACTACCTCGGTTGCTGCATCCTCCGGGGCATTGATAACCACCAGCACCTCTACTGCCGCCTGAGGACGTTTACAGGCCCTCAGCGAAGACAGGGTTAGGTGCAATTCCGGCTCGTCATAACAAGGAATCACCACCACCATGCTCAATTGTGCGTGCGGAGATGTCCGCAATTGGCGTGCCGCCAGTTGATGTTTGTGCAGATAGGCCTTAGCTTTGCGTTCCCAACCATTTTGTGGCGGAGTTGGCTTGGATGAAGTCTTAGCTGGATGAACTTGAGTCATAACCACCGCTGCCAAAGGAACCCTCTGTGCCTGATTTAATTTCCCCGCTTACCGTAGCCACCGATCCGGGCTGGGCTGCCGTTGCAATCAAGGATTTTGATGCCTTTTTGCAAGATCACGCCAACTGCGAACGCAAGGCCTCGGCACTTGCCATGAGTCTAATCGTCAGGTACGCCGATCGGGAAAAGATATTGTCACCGCTGATAGCCTTGGCCCAGGAAGAGCTGAGTCACTTCCGCCAGGTCTTCGATCTCATGCAGGCTCGTGGACTGCGGCTGGTGAAGGATAGCCCGGACCCCTACGTCAACCAACTGCTATCGGTCCTGCGCCACGGCCGTAACGAGCGTTTTCTCGATCAACTGCTACTCGCTACTCTCATTGAAAGTCGTGGTGCCGAGCGCTTTCGACTAGTGTCTGAAACCCTGGAAGAGACTGCCCTCAAGGCCTTTTATGAACGTCTGTGGAAAAGTGAGGCTGGGCACGGCGTGTTGTTTGTGGAATTGGCCCGCCATTATTTTTCGGCAGATGAGATCGACACTCGGCTGGCAGAAATGGCGGCACATGAAGGTACGGTGATTGCGAAGCTGGAGTGGCGCTCGGCACTGCATTAACGAGCCGCGACTGGCCAGGTGCTATGCCACCTTCAACACCAGGGGTGTCCGGGAGAAAAACCGGTCTCGCCGACCCCGTCGGCAAATTACCAATCGCGGCCCTGTTAAAGAGTGTAGTCCAGCAACTGCTTGACTGGGGGCTCTGCTACAAACCATAACGCCGCAGCTTCTTATAAAGTCCTTGGCGGGTAATGCCTAGCAAGGCGGAAGCCCGTACCTTATTGCCCCCCGTATCCTCCAGCGCCCGCCCGATGAGCTCACGCTCCAGCGCCTCCACACGCACCGGGATAGCCAGTTCACCACCGCCGACTTGAGCATTCACTTGCCCGGCCGCCGGCGCACTTGAAAGCAACTCTGGAGAACAGTTTTCTGGACGCAATACTTGTCCTGCAGGGGTCAGCGCCACCAATCTTTCTATCTCATGCTGGAGCTGACGGACGTTGCCCGGCCAAGGACAGGCCTCGAATAACGACAACAGCTGGTTGGAAAATCCATCCAGTTGCTTTTCAAAGCGCTCACAAACCTCAGCGAGAAAGGTCTGGCATAACGGCGCGATATCCTCACGCCGCTCCCGCAACGGCGGCAGTCTGAGCTCTACGGTAAATAGCCGATAATATAAATCTTCGCGGAAACGGCCCTCATCAACCGCCTGATGCAGTTCCTTGTTGCTGGCGCAAATGATGCGCAGATCGTAGCGCTCCATGCGATTACTTCCCAACGGCGAGCCCTCTCCCTCTTGCAATACGCGCAAGAATTTCGGCTGCATGCTCAGCGGAAGATCCGCGATTTCATCCAGAAAAAGCGTCCCGCCGCTCGCCTCCAAAAGACGCCCCCGGCGATTTGCGCTCGCACCGGTAAAGGCCCCCTTTTCATAGCCAAAGAATTCACTTTCCATGAGGTTTTCTGGAATTGCAGCGCAATTGACCGCCACGAAGGGCTGCTCCCGCCGCCCGCTGCCCTCGTGTATAAGGCGGGCCAACAGCTCTTTACCCGTCCCATTTTCACCCTGAATAACCACATTCACCGGGGATTCACTGACTAATCTGGCCTCGGCCACCACCCGAGCCATAGCAGCACTGTGGGTGACCAGTGGCTCGCCGGGGATGTCCGCCAGACAAACACGGTTGAGTTCCTGATCCAGCTTGTGCGAAAGATTCAGGATTTCACCATTGATAAGAATGTTATCCAGCGCCATGGAGAGGAAATCGGCAACTTCCTGTAGCAATTTTGCATCGTCCTCATCAAAACCACCGTCGGCTTCCTTATTGAGCACCTCAATGGCCCCGTTGATCCGGGAACCGGTAGCGCTACGAATGGGCACACAGAGCACGCTGCGGGTGACAAAACCGGTGTACTCATCGGCCACCTGATGAAAGCCCTCGGATTTCATCAGCTCGTTTTCAATCACACTACAGTCTTCAGAGATTGCACGGCCGACGATGCTGCCCTCCAGTGGTGCCGCAATTTCACTCTCTCCTATTCCCGTTCCCGCTTTGGAAAGCACCCCCTTACCCTCAGGGTCGAGGATAAATACGGCACAGCGTTCAGCCATCAGCAGCGGCGGCACAATGCGCACAAAAAACTGTAAGAAGTGCTCGTGTTTATCCACCCCCCAGGTGCGATTAACCCGGTCGAGATTTGCCTGTAGAGCACTGAGTGTTTGGCCAATGGAGTCGGTCATAGAAGCCCCTCGGAATTTATATGTAAACACAGTTAACAATAACACGAGGTTCGGGCCGCTCTGTCAGGCCAAGGAATTGAATCACTAGGAGATTTGCTCTATCTTCCAGTCCCCGTTTCCACACAGCCCTTGCCGTTAACTCCTCCTATCCTACGTCCGAGTGACCGAGCATCTCTATGCAAGCACCCAAGCCGCCCGCCGTTGAAATTCCCGATGGTGCAACCATCCTTGCCAAAGCGCCGCCTCTGAGCCCGCCTGATCGCGATGCACTTTTCTCCCGCGCCAAGCAGCTACTAAAAGAAAAAGACGCCGTATTGGTGGCCCATTTTTATACCGATCCCGATCTGCAACTGCTGGCGGATGAAAGTGGTGGTTATGTATCAGATTCCCTGGAGATGGCCCGTTTTGGCCGCGATCATTCGGCCTCTACGGTGGTGGTGGCCGGGGTTCGTTTCATGGGTGAAACAGCAAAGATCCTGAGCCCGGAAAAACGAGTTTTCATGCCCGATCTCGATGCCACTTGTTCCCTTGATGAGGGCTGCCCGGCAGACGACTTTATCGCCTTTTGCAATGCCCACCCTGATCGCACCGTGGTGGTCTATGCGAATACCAGTGCCGCAGTGAAGGCACGTGCAGACTGGGTGGTTACCTCCGGCATTGCGCTGGATATCGTTGAACATCTAACCGCCCTAGGAGAGCCGATTTTATGGGCCCCAGATCGTTATCTGGGTGGCTATATTGAGGAAATGACCGGTGCCGATATGCTGCTCTGGCAGGCCTCCTGCGCGGTACACGAGCGCTTTAAAGCCAAGGAGCTAAAGGAATTACGCGCGGAACATCCAGATGCGGCTGTGCTGGTCCATCCAGAATCTCCCGCCGACGTCATTGAGCAAGCCGACGTGGTGGGTTCAACCAGCGCCCTCATTGAGGCGGTAAAAACACTGGATGCGGATAAATTCATCGTTGCCACGGATCGTGGAATCTTCCATAAAATGGGAGAGGCGGCGCCAGGAAAAACACTGATGGCCGCGCCCAATGCAGGCTTTGGGGCCACTTGCGAAAGTTGTGCCCATTGCCCTTGGATGGCAATGAATGGCCTGCAAAACCTGGTGCGGGTGCTGGAGATGGAAGAAAACGAAATTCTTATCGAAGAGCAGATTCGCAAACGTGCGGTACTTTCCTTAAGCCGGATGCTGGATTTTGCGGATCAGCGTAAGCGCAAGCTACGCGGCAACGCCTGAACACTACACGCCGGCCCTTAACCTACGCCGGAATTATGCTGGCGGAAGGGTGGGCTTTCCTGCGTTACCTCGGACTCGCAACATGTCCATCAGGCCCCCCATGCCATCACGCTGAATGACTGCGGAAAATTCCTGACGCTGATTGAGCGCCATGCTGACGCCCTCGACCACGATATCCACGATCTTGGGCTTGCCATCAAACAACCGAATTCGCCAACTGGCCTGCAATGGTGGCCCTTGCGGCTGATCGATATGAGTCTTCACCAACATGTCCTGCTTCCCTCGGCTGGCTGCGCTATCTACGTGAAATAGCTCGGGGCTGAAACCAGCGAGACGCGCACCGTAGGCACGAATGAGAAATTGTGAGAAAAGCTCGGTGTAAAGCACCCGCTGCTCGGACTTAATCCGTCGCCAATGTTTACCCAGCGAAATCCGCGCAATAAATTCCAGCGCAAAGCCCTCGCGTAACAAGGCATGTACCGAGGCCTCGCGTTGCTCTGGCGTATTCCCTTTACTTTGCAGCGTCGCTCCGGCCTTTTGCGCCAGCTCGGTAATAAACAGCCGCGCATCAGCCTCCTTGGGTGCCTCCATCGCCGCTGCATTCCCAGCGGCCCCGGCAAATAACAAAACGGCCATACCCAGCAGGGCCAAATAACTTTTATGTAAATGATGTTTCACGCACTACACTCCAAAAAAAAACGGCATCAGGCGAGTAGACTCACCCATAGGCGAGGAGTTCAGGCCGCCACCTTGGTCTGGCCAATAATTTCTTCAACCCGATTGGCCGCAATGTTGACCCGATAGCAGAACAGCGCACGCCGACGCCCGCGGCCAGCGCTATCGCGCAACTCGCTCGCCGCAAGATCACGCGCTTCCTCATTCTCATAGGGCCCTAGATACTCGCCCTTCGCCGAGCCCGCCAAAGCGACCTTGAGCACGAAGTACTGAAATTTCTTGGCCAAAGGACCTTTACCTTCCTTATGAACACTCATGTTGCCAAGCTCCTCATTCATTAGCTGTTTCACGCTCGGGACTCGGGC
Organism: Gammaproteobacteria bacterium; assembly: GCA_021773645.1. Lineage (GTDB taxonomy): Bacteria > Pseudomonadota > Gammaproteobacteria > HK1 > HK1 > JAJFJV01. The sequence goes on along the minus strand of JAJFJU010000015.1, from coordinate 72,634 downwards.
GCTAAGCATATGTCATACCGAAAATCAGTAACTACGACCAATCGGCTTTTTCGCCAAATTCACGGCATCCGATTACTGTATCGGCACTCGGCCGGCAGTCTTTAGTTAAAAGTAGAGGGGATAGAGTTCCCCTTTGATAAAGGCTATCAAATTAAAGTTTGGTGGCCGAGCTCCGATAGCTATCACTGGCGCATAACGAAACCAGAACGGAAGCGAACTAATCACGATGATTTCTGATATTCAGGTGCTCAACCTCACCGAACACTGGGCCGGCCTCGTAGGCCTCGCCGTGTTTGCCTTGGCCTACTTGCTCGCCATAGGCGAAGAATCATTACAGCTACGCAAGTCCAAACCCGCTATCGTCGCCGCCGGCATCATCTGGCTAGTGGTTGCCATCGCTTATATGGAACACGGCGACACCCACACTCCCGAGCAGATACTGCGCCGGGGTATCGAGTATTACACTGAGCTCTTCCTATTCCTGCTTGCCGCCATGACCTTCGTCAATGCCATGGGGGAACGCCAGGTATTTCGTGTCCTCAGTCATTACCTAGTGAGCCAAGGCAGCTCTCTGCGAGGAGTGTATTGGCTGATAGGTAGCGCCACCTTTTTGCTTTCCAGTCTGGCCAACAACCTGACCACTGCCCTGTTGATGGCCACGGTGGTGGTGGCCATCGGTCGCAAGGAGCGGAATTTTGTCTTTGCCGGCTGCATGAGCGTGGTAGTTGCCGCCAACGCTGGCGGTGCCTTTTCACCCTTTGGTGATGTCACCACCCTGCTGATATGGCAACGCGGCCTGCTCGAATTCCACGAATTCTTCCAACTCTACCTGCCTGCTCTAGTCACCTGGCTGATTCCAGCCCTGTGCCTATCCGTGCTGGTGCCAAAAACTAGCCCTGAGCCCTTCCAGGAAAAGGTCGCGCTGCTTCCAGGTGCCGGGGTCATTGTGGGGCTGTTTGTACTGGCTATCGTGATGGCCGTCACCGTCGAACATTTCCTGCATATGCCAGCGGTACTCGGCATGATGACCGGGTTGGGTTTCCTAAAACTCTATGGCTACCACCTGAAGCGCCGCCAGCGGGCGAGCGGCGAGCAACAGGATGAATTCGATATCTTTCGTTCACTGGAGCATGCCGAGTGGGACACCTTGATGTTCTTCTTCGGCATCCTCATCAGCATCAGCGGGCTGGCCGCGCTCGGTTATCTGGCCCTGGCCTCAGATTTTCTCTACGGCAACCTCAACACCACCACCGCCAACATCCTGGTGGGCTTGCTTTCCGCGGTGATTGAAAATGTGCCGGTCATGTTCTCAGTACTCGGAATGGACCTCGATATGAGTACCGGGCAATGGCTGTTAGTAACCCTTACCACTGGGATAGGGGGCTCACTGCTCGCTATCGGTTCCGCCGCCGGTATCGCGGTGATGGGCGAGGCCCGGGGCATTTACACCTTTTACGCACACCTGAAATGGTCCTGGGCCGTTGCCCTCGGCTATGCCGCCGGAATTGGCCTTCACCTGTTCCTTAACAGCGCCACCTTCAGCTAATCGCCATGAGAAATCACATGAATAAAAGTTTAGGACTGGTAGTGATGGCTGTATTGGCGACGCTGCCCGCTTCTGTTTGGGCCAGCGGCGCCACCCAGGATTTTACCGGACACTGGATCGGCTTGGTCTGCATTGCCCTGTTTGTCTTTGCCTACGCGCTGGTCATCGGCGAAGAGGCCATCCATCTGCGCAAATCCAAGCCCATGATGGTGGCGGCAGGCATTATCTGGGTGTTGGTGGCCATCGCCTACGGGACCCATGGTGATAAAACCACTGCCGGCGCAGCCATATCCCATAACCTACTGGAATTTGGCGAGTTATTTCTGTTTCTCCTCGCCGCCATGACCTACATCAACACCATGGACGAACGCGGTGTATTTGCCGCCTTGCGCGCCTGGCTGGTGTCCCGTAATTTCTCGTTGCGAACGATCTTCTGGATTACTGGTGTCATCGCCTTTGTACTGTCACCAGTGGCCGACAACCTAACCACCGCATTGCTCATGTCTACGGTGATCATGGCCGTGGGCGGCGACAACCATAAATATGTGGCCGTGGGCTGCATCAATATCGTCGTCGCCGCCAACGCGGGGGGGGCCTTCAGTCCCTTTGGCGATATCACCACCCTGATGGTATGGCAGAAAGGCATCCTCCCCTTCCAGGCCTTTTTCCAACTATTCGCACCCTCGCTGGTGAACTGGCTGATTCCAGCGGCCATTCTGTCCTTCACCCTCAGCAAGGAACAACCGCCAGCCAGCACCGAAATAGCCGTGGTTAAAGACGGCGCCTGGGTCATTGTTGGTCTCTTTATCCTCACCATTATCATGGCCGTCTCCAGCCACCAGTTTCTCCATCTTCCGCCAGTAATGGGGATGATGACTGGCCTCGGCTTCCTCAAGTTTTACGCCTACTACCTCCAGCAAAAAGGCGAGACCCTGGACACTGATCTGGCAGAAGATGCGCTGGGACTTAACAATGACGATCCGGAACTAGCCGCGACAGACCAACCCGGCCAAATCGACATTTTCCATTCCCTGGCACGTGCCGAGTGGGACACGCTGATGTTCTTCTACGGCATCATCCTCTGCGTCGGAGGCCTGGGAACGCTCGGCTACCTCGGCCTGCTATCAGAATTCATGTACGGGGATCTGGGCGCCACCACCGCCAATATTGCCGTGGGCTTCCTTTCCGCCCTCATCGACAACATCCCGGTGATGTTCGCGGTGCTCTCCATGATGCCGGATATGAATGAAGGCCAATGGCTACTGGTCACCCTCACCGCCGGCGTTGGCGGCTCCATGCTCTCCATCGGCTCCGCCGCCGGGGTCGCCGTCATGGGACAGGCCCGCGGCATCTACACCTTCTTCGCCCATCTCAAATGGAGCTGGGCCATCTTCCTCGGCTATGCCGCCAGCATCTGGGTACATTTTCTCGTCAATGCCGGGCGCTTTTCCTAAAAAATACCCTTCCATCTCCCGATAAAACTAAAGGTACCTATCGGCTGTTTTCCGGAACGGCGTTTTGTCAGGATTTCTTACGCCCTTCCACCCCCCTAAAATTCCATTAACTAATTGATTAAACGGGTTATTTATAAAAAAACCTTCAATTGGGGACATTCCTGGCCCGGGAAAATCTAGAGAAAAGCGTCAGAATTTTTTACACCACCTAAACAGCCCTTCCTACCCGCGCATCAAACAATCTTCAACACTTTGTTTTAACTAGCTTATTTTTAATTGGCCCAAGTCTTGCTTGGTAATTGGAAAAATGAAAAAACATCCAATCTGGAGGGATTTATCATGTCTTTAGCATCACGTGGGTCACAAGTTTCGGTCTTTACCCGAACCCTCGGCTGTCTCGTACTGTGCCTGGCAGCCAGTTCGGCATCCGCCACCAAAATCTTCGATTTCAATGCCAGCAATCTGGGTGTCACTGCTAGCAGCACTAGCAATGTCGCCTACGACTCAGTAGGCATGACCGTAGGCACCATCGGCGTCACCATTACTGCGTTTAAGTTGGAAAATAATGGCAGTGGCACCATTACCGACCAGGAACAAATACTGGGCGGAGGCACCGGCGTGTATGTCAGCAGTGGCGACAACCTCGGGGTATCTAGCATGCACCCAAACTTGTCCGGCGACAGCCACAGCCTGGATGGGGGTAGCAGCGAGCTCACGACCTCTTCCGATCCGGACGAAGGCCTGCTGTTCTCCTTCACTCGGGCAGTCAGCCTTACCTACATCAACTTCGATAGTTTCTCCGGGAGTGATGACTTCAACCTGACCGTTGACGGGGTATCAGTCCTGGTCGACTACAACTCAAGCGACACTTCAGCACTAGTCACCAACGTGGTGGGGCAAGAAGACGAGTTTATCTTTAACGGAATCTACGGCACCCAGTTTCTCTTTTGGGCCGATGGCAATAGCGACAGTTTTCGTATCGACCGAATGAGCGTGGTTCCCGAACCAGCCACACTGGCTCTCTTTGGTTTGGGCCTGGCTGGCCTGGGCTTAGGACGCCGACGTAGGACAATTCGCTAGTCATACTCCAGAAGAAATACTGTAGCGCACAAGGCCCCGAACACCGGGGCCTTGTCATTTCTCCCGTCACAATCTTCGATAGCCGCTGTCATCGTGGGAACACAGCGGCCTTATTAACTACGCATCAGTCAAAGGCTTCTGTTGCGGCGGTTTTGACTGCCAATCCCCCCTAAAATCTGCTAGCCTTCGCCCCCTTTTACGGGCCATTCCAGACACCCTTTCCGCGCCCGACAAACCTGTACCAGAACACCACGAAAGTAAGGACTTCCAATGTATTCCAAAGATATGCAAATTGCCGGCTATGACGATGAATTGGCTGAGTCAATACGGGCCGAGGAAGTTCGTCAGGAGGAGCACATTGAGCTCATCGCCTCGGAAAATTACAGCAGCCCGAGGGTGATGGAGGCTCAGGGTTCGGTGCTCACCAACAAGTATGCTGAAGGCTACCCGGGCAAGCGCTATTATGGCGGATGTGAGTTCGTGGATGTCGGTGAGTCACTGGCCATTGAGCGGGTCAAGCAGCTCTTTGGGGCGGATTACGCAAACGTCCAGCCGCACTCAGGTTCACAGGCAAATGCTGCGGCCTATCTGGCGCTGATTCAGCCAGGAGATAACATTCTCGGCATGAGCCTCGCCCATGGGGGTCATCTGACCCATGGCTCCAAGGTCAATTTCTCCGGCAAGGTCTTCAATGCGGTGCAATACGGCGTTGTTGGCGACACCGGGCTCATTGACTACGAGCAGATGGAAACGCTGGCCCGTGAGCACAAACCACGGATGATCGTGGCGGGCTTCTCAGCCTATTCCCGCGTTGTGGACTGGCAGCGTTTTCGGGATATTGCCGACGAAGTAGGTGCCTATCTGATGGTGGATATGGCCCATGTGGCTGGACTGGTTGCTGCTGGCGTTTACCCCAACCCCGTGCCCATCGCCGATGTCACCACCTCCACTACCCACAAAACCCTGCGTGGCCCCCGTGGCGGCATCATCCTCGCCCGCTCGAATGAAGCGTTAGAGAAAAAATTTAATTCTCTGGTATTTCCGGGCACGCAAGGCGGACCGCTGATGCATGTCATCGCCGCCAAGGCGGTAGCCTTCAAGGAAGCCATGGAGCCGGGATTCGTCGAATACCAAAAGCAGACCGTAGCCAATGCCCAGGCCATGGGCACCATCATCATGGAGCGTGGTTACAAAATCGTCTCCGGTGGCACAGACAATCACTTGCTTCTGATTGACCTTATCGGCCGGGAATTTACCGGCAAGGATGCGGATGCCGCTTTGGGCGCCGCCAATATCACGGTTAATAAGAATGCAGTGCCCAATGACCCGCGCTCACCCTTCATCACCAGTGGGCTGCGTATTGGCACCCCCGCGATTACCACCCGCGGCTTCAAACAGGCCGAGAGCGAATTACTGGCCGGCTGGATCTGCGACATCCTCGATGATATCGGAAATTCTGCCACCAACGCACGAGTCAAGGCCGATGTGCTGGCGCTGTGCAAAACTTTCCCTGTATACGAGGGAAACTGAGCCGAGGCTCTAGGCGTCTGCTACCGGCTTTTCCATGCACTGCCCTTACTGTCATTCTTCGGATACGCGGGTCATCGATTCTCGCCTTGCGGGTGCCGGTGACCAGGTGCGGCGACGACGGGAATGTACCCATTGCGAGGAGCGTTTCACCACCTACGAGGTGGCGGAGTTGTCTCTGCCCTGGGTGGTCAAACGGGATGGTAGCCGTGTTGCCTTTAATGAAGAACGGCTACGCTCCGGCATGATGCGGGCACTTGAGAAGCGCCCCGTCCCCAGCGATCAGGTGGAAGGTGCCGTGAGCCGCATCAAACGAGCCCTCATTGCCAGCGGTGATCGCGAAGTACCCTCCCGGGAAGTTGGCGAGCAGGTAATGGCTGAGTTACGCGCCTTGGATCAGGTGGCCTACGTACGCTTTGCCTCAGTCTATCGTAGCTTTCAGGACGTCAATGCCTTTCGTGAGGAAATCGAACGCCTGGAAAGCGACACCGACTCAAGCGACAGGAAATGACAGGCACCCCGACTGCCGCCGACTATCGACACATGGCGCACGCCGTCCAACTGGCGCGCCGTCCTCGCTTTAATCCCAGCCCTAATCCGCGTACTGGCTGCGTCATTGTCCGTGATGGCGCCGTGGTGGGTGTAGGTTGGCACCGGCGGGCAGGCGGAGATCATGCCGAGGTCATGGCACTGAAAGATGCAGGAGCACATGCCCGAGGCGCCACCGCCTACATCACTTTGGAACCCTGCTGCCATCAGGGGCGCACCCCGCCCTGTGCGCAGGCCCTGTTGAAGGCCGGCATTAGCCGAGTCGTTGCCGCCACTTTGGACCCCAATCCACTGGTAGCCGGCCAGGGTTTCAGTGAACTGAAAGCAGCGGGGATTGAGGTGCTTACGGGGGTGCTTGAGGACAAAGCCGAGCAGTTAAATCCCGGTTTCCTGTCACGCATGCGCCGGCAGCGCCCCTACCTGCGCTGTAAACTTGCCATGAGTCTGGATGGACGCACCGCCATGGCCTCGGGGGAGAGCAAATGGATTACCGGGGCGGCTGCACGCAACGATGTGCAATGGCTACGTACCAGCAGCGACGCCATCCTTACCGGGGTGGCTACGATCATCAGCGACGATCCCCGCTATACCGTCAGAATTCCAGGCTGCCAGGAAGACGCCATACCCACGCCCCTGCTCATAGTTGCCGATCCGCAGTTACGCACTCCAGAAAAGGCACGCATCTTCGAAAGTGCGGGGCCGGTATTGTTGGCGCATGGCCCCAATGCCCCATTGGAACGCCGCCAGGCACTGGGGCAGCAAGCCGAGTTTCTTGAATTGCCCCTGGTGGAAGGCGGCATCGACCTGGAAAAGCTCATAACCCACCTCACCACACGGGAAATTAACGAGGTGCTACTGGAGGCGGGAGCAACGCTTAGTGGTAGCATGCTGGCGGCAGGACTGGTGGACGAGCTCGTGCTCTACGTCGCCCCCAAGCTCATGGGCAACAATGCCCGCGGCCTGTTCCAACTCCCCGGGCTGACGCGGCTCGATCAGGCACTGGAACTCGATATTCAGGACATACGATCCGTAGGCGACGATTTACGTATACGCGCCTATCCCAAGTAACACGACAGAGAAAACATGTTTACCGGAATCATCAAAACCCTGGGCCATATACGCGCCCTCGAACCCCATGGTGGGGAAACTGGCATCATCCTGGAGCGTGGCTCCCTCAGCGCTAGCGAATGCCTGTTGGGTGCCAGCATCGCGGTCAATGGCGTCTGCCTGACCGTGGCTGAATGCCTGGACGACGGCTTTCGCATACACGCCTCGGAAGAAACCCTGCAATGCACCGGGCTAGGTAAGCTCAAGGTAGGCGACGCCGTTAATCTGGAGCCGGCACTGACCCTCGCGGAGCCGCTAGGAGGGCATCTAGTCAGTGGACACGTTGATGGGGTCGGCCATATTCGGGAGCGACGCGAGAGCGGCGAATCGTTATTTCTCGCCATAGAAGCGCCATCTGAATTGGCCCGCTACATTGCTGCTAAAGGCTCCATCTGCGTGGACGGCATCAGCCTCACGGTAAATCGGGTAACGGGTTGCCAATTTGAACTCACCCTCATTCCCCACACTCAGGAAGTCACCACCATTGGCGCGCGCCAGGTGGGCGACCCGGTGAACCTGGAAGTGGATATAATTGCGCGTTACCTGGAACGCCTGCTGGCGGAGAAAGCATGACCTTTAACCCCACACCGGAAATTATCGAGGACATTCGCCAAGGGCGGATGGTCATCCTAGTGGACGACGAGGGAAGAGAAAACGAGGGCGATCTGATTATCGCTGCCTCGCTCATTCGTCCCGAGGACATTAATTTCATGGCCCGTTATGGCCGTGGCCTCATCTGTCTGACCCTCAATGCGGAGCGTTGCGAACAGCTGCACCTGCCGCTCATGGTCGGGGATAACCGCGAGGCCAACGGCACTCAATTTACCGTTTCCATCGACGCCGCCCAAGGCATTACTACGGGCATTTCAGCGGCAGATCGCGCGGCCACCATTCAGGCCACCATGGCTGCCGACGCACAACCTGAAGATCTGGCCCAACCTGGGCATATTTTCCCACTAATAGCAGAACCCGGTGGCGTACTCACCCGTGCCGGGCATACCGAGGCGGGGGTCGATTTGGCCCGCCTCGCAGGGCTGGAGGCAGGATCGGTCATCGTCGAGGTACTCAACGAGGATGGCACCATGGCCCGGCGGCCCGATTTAGAACAATTTGCCGCCGAGCATGATCTCAAGATTGGCACCATTGCCGATCTCATCAAATATCGCCTGCGCAACGAAAAAACCGTGCGCCGGGTAGGCGAATTTGCACTCCCCACTGCCCACGGCGAATTCCAAGGTGTGGCCTATGAAGACACCGTAGACGGTCATATTCACCTCGCCATGGTGAAAGGCGACATAGACCCGGCCGAACCAACCCTGATCCGCGTCCATGTGCAAGATTCCCTCAGCGATCTACCGGGCAGTTGCCGGGCGGATTGTGGCTGGCCACTGGACAGCGCCATCAAACGAGTGGCGGATGAAGGCAAGGGTGTGGTGGTTATCATTCGGCGTGATGAGTCCAGCGAGGAGTTAATCCATCGCATCGGTCAATTTGAAAGCCACGATCAAAATACCCCCATCGCCCCCTCACACGGCTACGACAACGTACGCACCTTTGGGGTGGGCTCGCAGATCCTGTTGGATCTTGGAGCGCGCAGAATGCGCATTTTGAGCGCCCCGAAAAACCTCGCCGGTATCTCGGGCTTCGGGTTGGAGATCGTTGAATACGTCAGCCAGGATTCACCACAGGAGTCTGATAGCTAAATGGCCATTTTTGACCTCGATACGCAGGAATATGCAGTCAGCGGTGCCCGCGTAAGTATCGTCGCCGCACGCTTTAACCACGAGGTGGTAGAAAAACTGCTGACAGCCGCCGTAGCAACGCTCACTGACAACGGCATTGACGAAAAGGCCATTCAGATCGTCCGCGTACCGGGTGCCTTTGAATTGCCATTGGTCACCCAAACCCTAGCCCGTAACCGTGATTGTGAGGCGGTGCTCGCCTTCGGTGCCATCATTCGTGGGGGCACCCCCCACTTTGAATATGTCGCCGGTGAATGTACCCGTGGCCTGGGACAAGTGGCACTGGATGAGCAGATTCCTGTGCTGTTTGGGGTGCTCACCACCGACGATCAGGCACAGGCGGTAGCCCGCTGTGGAGGCAGTGATGGCAATAAGGGACACGAGGTTGCTGTTGCGGCCCTGGAGATGATCACCCTGATGCGCCAGCTGGGTGGTTATAACCAAGATGAGTGATTCTCCACGCATCACCGCCGGTGGCCGTCGGCGCGCCCGCCGTGCCGCCATGCAAGCCCTTTATCAGTGGCAAAGTACGGCCCAACTCCCCCAGACCATTGAAGGCCAGTTCATGGAAGATGACGGCCTGAAGAAGGCAGATGTCTCCTACTTCCAGGAAATTTTCACCAATCTCCCGGAAAAACTCGGGGAGATCGACCCCTTGCTGGCGGCCTGCCTCGACCGCTCGGTAGGGTCGCTCAACCCGGTAGAACGAGCCATCTTGCGCATCGCCACCTATGAGCTACGTTTTCGCCAGGACGTGCCCTGGCGTGTAGTCATCAACGAAGCGGTAGAGCTCGCTAAGGGCTTTGGTGCCGCTGGGGCGCATAAATACGTCAATGGTGTGCTCGACAAACTGCACCGCAATCTGGACGCAAGCGCCGATAACAACGGCTAGCCATAGACAAGCGTGGCCGTATCAAACCCCCACCGCCTATCACCGGGCCAGCAATGGGCTGTTTCCATGGATGCGCTGGTCTCAGGCGTCCACTTTCCATCCAACTTTGCGCCCGCATCCCTCGGCTATCGCAGCTTGGCGGTTAATCTCAGCGATATGGCCGCGATGGGTGCCAAGCCACGCTGGCTGAATCTCGCCCTTACCCTGCCCGACCCGGATGATACGGCCTGGATACAAGACTTTCATCGTGGCCTTGCTGAACTTGCAGACGAACATGCCATAGCAACTGGAAGCACCCTGACACAGCCCGGCGCACTCAGCGTCAGTATCGAAATTTGGGGCGTAGTAGCGTCGGGGGGAGCTCTCTGTCGCCAAGGGGCAAAGCCCGGCGATGATATCTATGTCACCGGAACCCTGGGTGATGCCGGCCTCGCCATCGAGGGCATGAAGCTCGACCTACCCCTCAACACCAGAGATAGGGCTTGGATAGAACGCCGCTATAGCCACCCAACACCGCGAATTGGTGCTGGACTAGCGCTGCGAGGGTTGGCCAATTCCGCCATCGACCTCTCCGACGGTCTGGTGGGTGATCTGGGCCATATACTGCGAGCCAGCAACCTGGGGGCCACGTTACAGGCTGAGGCTCTGCCCTTGTCGCAAGCAAATCGTAATAGCCTCTCTAAAGAACATGCTTGGAAGCTCGCTTTGAGCGCCGGGGACGATTACGAACTCTGCTTTAGCGCCTCACCCAAACAACGAATACGCATCGAACAGGCCATGGCAGCCATCAGTTGTCCGATTCATCGCATCGGCATCATCGAGATAGAACCCGGGCTGCGCTGTCAGGCCCCGAATGGTGTCCCCTTTGATCCCGGTCAGGCATACCAACATTTTGCTTAGGGAGCCTCTGATTTATTCTGGGCGAAGTAAATTGCGATTCAAAATGTTCAGATTTGAGGCACTGGTCGCACGTAATAGCTGGCTATTGCGAAGAGCAATAACGATAAAGCTGGACATTTTGGACGCAAGATACGAGTCCACGAATAGATCAGAGACTCCTCAATGAAGCAACCCACCTTTAAAATACTCCGAGAGCACCCCGCCTATCTGCTCGCCTGCGGTTTTGGCAGTGGCCTTTCCCCCCGAGCGCCAGGCACTGCGGGCACCTTGGTCGGCGTACTCATCTATTTATTGCTGCGACCACTTCCCCTCTATCCCTATCTCATCCTGGTCGTGCTGAGCACCATCATCGGCATCTGGCTATGTGGCATCACCGCCCGGCGTCTGCAGACCCACGATCATCCAGCCATCGTCTGGGATGAGATCGCCGGCTATCTCATTACCATGTGTTCCGCGCCGGTCGGTTGGATCTGGCCCATAGTTGGCTTCATCGCCTTCCGCTTCTTCGATATTCTCAAACCGTGGCCAATTTCACTGCTGGACCGGAGGGTACCGGGGGGGCTCGGGATCATGATTGACGATGTGCTGGCGGGGGCCTTGGCCTGGCTGGTGGTGCAGGGTCTGGCCCAGTGGCTGCAGCATAGCAGCGCTTTGCCGCTATAATCGGCCGATACCACCGCGAAGCCCACACAAGCCATGCCATCTCGCCTACTGCTGCTATTAGTCTTGCTGTCACCGCTCACCGCGGCCTGGGGTGATATCTATAAATTTACCGACGACAACGGTATTGTGCATTTGTCCGATCGTCCGCTCGGACCCGGCTACCGCGCCATCGTGCGAACCTGGAAGGGCTGGGTGCCCAAAGGCATCCACTGGAGTCGCGCCAACCGCAAGCGCTATACCCCGCTCATCGACCGCGCCGCCAGACGCTACCGTATGGATAAAGCTCTGGTGCATGCAGTGGTGACCGCGGAATCGGCCTACGATGCCAAGGCAGTATCGCGAGCTGGCGCAGTCGGGCTAATGCAACTTATGCCAGGAACGGCAAGCCGTTACGGGGTCAGTAATCGTCGAGATCCTGCTGCGAATCTTGACGGTGGAGTGCACTACCTGAGAGATCTCATCACCCGCTTTAAGAACGTCCGCCTCGCACTAGCAGCCTACAATGCCGGTGAAAATGCAGTGGCCCGATACGGCAATAAAATCCCCCCCTATCCGGAAACCCAAAACTACGTGCGCAAGGTGCTGGATTACTACCGCAGCTATAGACGTAGTTCTTAATCGGATAACTCATGCCACTAGAAGAATTCTCCCTTATCGACCGTTTTTTTAAGCCTTCTAGCCGTCGCGGCAATGGCATTGTGGTGGATATCGGTGATGATGCCGCGGTATTACAAGCACCCCCGGGACTTGCCATGGTTAGCGCACTATCGTGCCAGAACAGTGCCGAACCACGATTAAAGGCAGTCGATGCCACGAACTTTGCAGTACAACTAGTAGCCGAGGGGAAACGCCAATTACTGACTCAAAAGGCTCAACCCGTCTGGGCCACCCTCGCTCTTTGCCTGCCAGAAATAGATGCCAGCTGGCTGGATAGCTTCAGTACTCGTTTGCTAAAGGACTGCGAGGAATGCGGCCTACAGCTAGTTGGCGGGGATACCACCAGCGGCCCGTTAAATGCGGTACTCGCGGTGCACGGTCTGGTCCCAGAAAATGATAACGGAACCGGCCGGAATCATTGAGTAACGCCAAACGCCTCTCCTTTCCAGCCCCTCCCCCAGGAAATGAAACTGAACTCATGACCCGTACCCAGGCCATCGCCGGGCTTAGCCTCGGCGAGTTAGCTCAGTGCTATGGCCAGCCTATTCCAAAGGAAAATAGGCGCGCCAAGGGTTGGGCCGGGCAGTTTTTGGAGGGTGTACTTGGGGCCACCGCCTCATCCCTGCCGGAACCGGATTTCCAGGCCATCGGTGTTGAACTCAAAACCCTGCCCATCAGCCCGGACGGACGCCCACTGGAGAGCACCTACGTCTGTCCGGTCGCACTCTCTGGAGAAGACGGGGTGCACTGGGAAGGCTCCTATCTGCGTCGGAAAATGGCCCGGGTACTATGGCTTCCCATCGCCGGCCCGCGGGGCATGCCAGTAGCCGAACGACGGATTGCCACCCCCTTGCTGTGGTCACCTGATAACTCGGAAGAGTCCGCCTTGCGACAGGATTGGGAGGAATTAATGGAGCTGGTGACCCTCGGAAAGATCGACGAGATCACCGCCCACCACGGGGTCTATCTGCAAATCCGCCCTAAGGGTGCCAATGCTCGCAGCCTGCGTCGTGGCACCGGTGCCGAGGGACAACCCACTTGGCTGCTACCGCGGGGATTTTATCTACGAACTGCCTTTACCCGGCAGATGCTGGAACGCGCCTATATCCTGCCCTGACTCAAGCCAGAGCGATTAGCAACACCACAAACAAAACCACCAAACCCAACGGAAAGATCAAAGCACGCCAGTCCTCAGCACTCCCCTTGGGGCTATGTTTCAATGCCGACTTGGCACCCGGGCCAAACCACATCAAAATTCCAATTACCAAAACCCCAAGCAACAGGCTTTCCCAAAGGCCCATTTCCATCGCTACTGCTCCTCGGCTTCCTTCACCTTTACTTGATTACGGCCGGCATCCTTCGCCTCATACAGCGCCTGATCTGCCAGGTTAATGAGTTGGGATAAATCGATTTGGCTCGCATCACGGGCAATGCCCACCCCAACACTCAGGGTCACCGAGATCTCATTATCAGCAGTTACTACCGCCTTCGCCTCAATCCGGGCTCGATAACGCTCGGCCACTGCCTCAATGTCACACTCATTGGTGATAGAAAGGATGACCAGAAATTCCTCACCACCATAACGCCCAACGCTATCCTCTTCCCGACAAACGTCTTCAAGCCGGCGCGCCACTTCCTCCAGCACATCATCGCCCGCCTGATGGCCGTAGGTGTCATTGACCTTCTTGAAATAGTCGATATCCGCCATGAATACCGTGGCAGAATGCCCAGTACGTCGAACACGCGCTATTTCTTTGTCACCCAACTGCATAATCGCCCGACGATTCCACAAACCCGTCAATACATCGTGATTGGCTTGATGTTCCAGCGCATCACGGGCCTCGCTTAACTCCTTGTTCAAGCGATAGAGATCTTCATACAGACGACTCTTTTCCACGGTCACAGCAAGTTGGTTGGCAATACGTCGAAAAATATCCTGATGGATATTTTGATAAGTGTTTTTCTCATTACTGGAAAAGAAAATAAAACCTACTGGTTTCCCTAGGGCCAGTAAGGGACAGGTCAGGCTAGATCGCACACCTTCTTCAACGATTAACTGAGTAGAAATAGAATCGGGATGGTTAAGCAAATAATCCTCAAGATCGTTAAGGATTCTTGGTTCGCCGGTTTCCATGATCTTTGCCAAGCTAGAGTCCTTCAGATATTGCGAAAAACCCTCGTTGATTTTTATTTCGAGGGCATCGCTACGCGCCCAACGGGCACGCAATATCCCCTCCTCATCCAACACGGCAAAGCCAATGCGGTTATAGGGGATAGCCCTCTGAAAGGCCTCATAAACAAAGTCCAGGACGTCTTCCATAAACACGCCCTGATTAATCTTCTCCGTGATTTTCGTCAGTAGCCCTTGGTCCCGATGCCAGCTCTCCATGGATTTGGCGAGCTCAATGAGGGCATGACCAAGTTGACCAACCTCATCGTTGGACTCGTGGTCCTCCCCCACGTTAAATAGCCCATGTTGCATGGCCACCGTGAGGTTTCTATATTTTTTTATTCTCGGGTCGGACATAAGACTCTTTACTCCGCGTACAGCACTACTCGTCGGTCACGCAGCCCTCAGAGGCAGTGCGTACGTTCTTGATGTATTTATAAAGCGTGCCGCGATCGGCCTTGTATGGAGGCATCTGCCACGCTGATTTACGCTTGGCCAACTCATCATCACTGAGTTTCACACTGAGCTCACAATCATGCGAGTCAATAGTAATTTCATCACCATCCTGAAGCAGCGCTATGGGCCCACCTTCTTGGGCCTCAGGCACCACGTGCCCAATGATGAAGCCGTGGGATCCGCCGGAAAAGCGGCCATCGGTAATCAGCGCCACATCCTTGCCCAGTCCCGCCCCCATGATGGCCGAGGTAGGGGTCAGCATCTCCGGCATCCCCGGACCACCTTTGGGGCCTTCGTAGCGGATAATAATGACGTCACCCTGTTGAATCTTTCCCTCTTCCAGAGCTGTGAGCATCGCCTCTTCCGCATCAAAGACCCGCGCTGGTCCGACAAAACGAGTGCCTTCCTTACCGGTAATCTTGGCCACTGAACCACCGGGAGCTAGGTTGCCCCGCAAAATGCGAATGTGACCGATCTCCTGAATGGGATCTTCAATGGTACGGATAACCTCCTGACCCTCAGCCAGTGGTGCAATATCCGCAAGATTCTCTGCCAAACTCTTGCCAGTCACCGTCATGCACTCGCCGTTTAGCAAGCCCTTCTCCAGCAGATATTTCATTACCGCAGGAATGCCGCCAATCTTATGCAGGTCCTCCATGACATAGCGGCCACTGGGCTTGAGGTCGGCAATAAAGGGGATGCGATCACTAACGGCTTGAAAATCTTCCAAGCTCAGTTCCACATCCACCGCCCGCGCCATGGCGATTAAATGCAGCACCGCATTGGTAGAGCCACCCAAGGCCATAAGTACCACCAGAGCGTTCTCGAAGGCAGCACGGGTCATGATGTCACGCGGCTTGAGATCAATTTCCAGCAAATGGCGGATAGCCGCCCCCGCCTGGAAACATTCTTCTAACTTGGCCGGGTCCACTGCCGGAGTCGAAGAACTGTAAGGCAGCGACATACCCAGTGCCTCTATGGTTGAGGCCATGGTGTTGGCGGTGTACATGCCACCACAAGCACCGGGCCCCGGGCAGGAACATTCAACAATCTGCTGGCGCTCCGCCTCGTCAATGGTGCCAGCGAGATACTCGCCATAACTCTGGAATGCAGACACCACGTCCAGTGGCCGATCACCCAGATAACCGGGTTTTATGGTGCCGCCATAGACCATTATAGAGGGACGATTGAAACGCCCCATGGCAATCAGACAACCCGGCATATTTTTGTCACAGCCGGGCAAGGAAATATTGGCGTCATACCACTGCGCACAGGTCACGGTCTCAATGGAATCGGCAATCAGATCTCGCGACTGCAGCGAATAGCTCATACCCTCTGTGCCCATGGAGATACCATCACTAACGCCGATGGTATTAAAACGTAGACCCACCAGACCGGCGGCTACAACCCCCTCTTTCACCTTCGCAGCAAGGTCCAGCAGATGCATATTGCAGCTATTGCCCTCATACCAAACGCTGGAGATACCCACCTGGGCCTTGTTCATATCCTCGGCGGTCATGCCCGTGGCATAAAGCATGGCCTGGGATGCGCCCTGGGCCTTGGGCTGGGTGATGCGAGCACTAATACGGTTGATTTTCGTCATGTTCGGATTCCTGATAAAGCAATGTTGGTTATATAGTCTTTTATAATCAGTTCGATAGCGTCATTCTAGGGAGGCTAATAACCGCATTTTCCACTGCGCTAAAAGCCTTATCCATACTACTTAAATGATAACAGACTACGGAATCGCTCCCGACCATAACAACACTCATTCGTATATCAGCTTGTTGACGACGCTCCTTGTATAATTGTGCCCCTACCCTCTATCTAAAAGTGATCTGTATCGTGACTGACACACCCACACCACTAGAATGGTTCCGCAACTCTGTCCCCTATATCAAAGCGCATCAGGGGCGGATTTTTGTGATCCAGTTTGGCGGCCAAGTGGTGGCAGATGAGAGCTTCAAACACCTGATTCACGACATCGCGCTGCTAGACGCCCTAGGTGTGAAATTAGTTTTGGTGCACGGTGCCGAGCCCCAGATAGCAGCACGCCTACCGACAACTGGTAGCGATGCTCCCTCCCCCCATAAACCACCTGTGACTGATCGCGACACCCTGGAATTGGTAAAGGAAGCGACCGGGCGTGCTCGCCTCGATATCGAGGCATTGCTCTCCACCGGGGTGACCAACTCTCCCATGGCTGGAGCGCGCATCCGTGTGAGTGGTGGAAATTTTGTCACCGCACGTCCATTGGGCGTGCATGAGGGCACCGACTTTCAATACACCGGAGAAGTTCGACGCATTGATGCAGAAGCCCTACAAAAGCAGCTGGATGCACACACGATAGTGCTGATTTCCCCTTTGGGCTACTCCCCCACCGGGGAGATCTTTCGCTTGTCGTCAGCAGAAGTGGCTGCCGCTATCGCGGTGGAGCTTGGTGCTGCAAAGCTAATTTTTATAGGTGATTCCGGGCCGGTTGGTGATGATGGTGAATTGGTGCGAGAGATGACCACCGCCCAAGCAAATGATTGGATTGGCTGCCATGCTGAGCTAGCAGAAAAACACCAGCGCCTACTGAAAATCCTATCGCGGGCGGCTTACGCCTGCCAACATGGTGTGGCACGCACCCACTTACTGGATTGGCAAGAAAACGGTGCCCTGCCACGGGAACTCTTCACCCGCGATGGCGCCGGCACCATGCTCAGTGCCACTCCCTACGATAAGAGTCGACCTGCCACTATCGAAGACGTAGCAGGCATATTGGAGCTTATCCGCCCCCTTGAAGAGGAAGGCGTACTGGTACGCCGACCCCGCGACAAAGTGGAAACGGATATCGAGCAATTTCTCATCATGGAAAGAGATGGCTCAATCATTGGCTGCGCCGCACTGCACCGCTTTCCAGACACTACGGCCGTGGAACTCGCCTGCCTATCGGTACACCCAGAATATCGCAACGAAACACGTGGCGGACAGTTGCTAGAAACAGCGGAAGATGGAGCCCGTGCTATGGGCGCCAAACGGATTTACGTGCTCACCACCCGTGCACTGCAATGGTTTGAGGAACGCGGCTTTAGCCGGGTACAACTGGCCGATCTCCCGGTAGAACGGCAAGCGCTCTATAACTACAAACGCAACTCCCGCATTCTTGCCAAAGATCTTTAGGCACTAATACCCGCTATTTCAGCCTCGATAGCGGTCAGTGCCTGTCGCGGCTGCTTAGCCGCAGTTACGGGCCGCCCCACCACCAGATAACTGGCTCCGGCCTGAATTGCATCGGCCGGTGACATCACGCGTTTTTGATCCGCCACCGCTGCCCCTCTTGGGCGAATTCCCGGAGTCACGGTAAGAAATTCTGCCGGTAATGCGGCCCGCAGAGGAGCGAGTTCCCGTGCTGAACAAACCACCCCATCCATACCCGATTCTTGAGCCAAACGAGCCAGGCGCAGCACCATTTGTTCTGGTGTTGATGAAATACCGACCTCAGCGAGATCATCCGTATCCAAGCTAGTAAGTACCGTTACGGCAATCAATAAAGGTGGATTTTGAAGCCCTTCTAAGGCCCCCCGTGCTGCAGCCATCATCTTGCGACCACCGAAGGCATGAACATTGATCATCCATACACCGAGATCAGCGGCTGCACGACAGGCCGCCGCGACCGTGTTGGGAATATCATGAAATTTAAGATCCAGGAACACCTCGAAACCGCGCTCTACAAGCGCCTGCACAACCTTAGGGCCACCTCGCGTAAACAACTCCTTGCCCACCTTCACCCGACAACGGGCTGAATCCAGGCGATCGGCCATGGCAAGCGCCTGCTCTACTGAAGGAAAATCCAGCGCCACGATTAAACTTCCTTTATTCATCCTGCACCCCTTGTATAGGCTTGATGGTGTTCCAATTTTTGCAGCCGGGACATTTCCAGTGCAGTGATTTGGCGGAATAACCACAGTGATCGCAACGGTAAATTGCACGTTCCTGCATAAGCTGAGTGGTCAATTCCTTGAAAATTTTCAGATAAGGCAGTGGCGGGCTATCGTCGAGTTGCTTTTCCAAATCAAGAAGCCGATCGAAACCACGCACCGTAGGTCGCTGCTGCAGATGCTCCGTAATAAAGCGAATGGCCTCTTGCACCCCATTTTCATGCTGGATCAACTCCACCAGATTCAGAGTCACGCTGATGCCACCGTGGCGCTCCAACAAAGCAGAAAAATATGGAATAAGCTCAGCAGAGCTACCCTTTGCCTGGTGACAAGCCCGGAGGCGCTCCACTACTTCCGGCAAATAATCGGGATCCTGTTCCACCACTTGCTGAAAGGCCGTGGTGGCCCGAGAAAAATCACCCTCCATAACGTATAAATCGCCTTTCAGCAGACGAGCGCGAATAGACGAGGGATCAGCACGCAGCGCTTTCCCTATTTCGCTCATGGCCTGCTCTAATGCATCGGCACCCTTAGCCTGCTCGGCCTTTTCGCAACGGTAATGGGCGATAACGGGTGCAAGTTGCAAACCTGTTTCTGCCGCTAGCTGGCGACTTGCTGAAATGGCCTTATCCCAATCTTTTTCCTGTTCGTAGATATCTATGAGTTGACGCAAGGCCTGGACCTTATAGTGGCCGCCCTCCACCAGCTCACGAAACAAGGCTTCGGCTCTATCGAATAGTCCTGCACTCAGATGATCCTGAGCGAGTTCTAACAAGGCCTCAAAGCGTTGGGCATCCCCGGCGTCCACTCGTGCTAACAGATTTTGGTGAATGCGAATGGCTCGATCCATCTCGCCACGACGCCGGTATAAGTTGCCGAGTGCCAAATGAGTCTCCACGGTGTTCTGGTCGACTTCCAACACCTTGATAAATACATCAATGGCCTTATCTGGCTGTTCGTTTAGCAGGTAATTGATGCCCTTGAAATAGTCGGCCGACAGGCCACCTTGCCTGGCTGACTGACGGCGACGACTATCCCCACGACCGGCTACCCACCATCCAGAGAATGCTGCTACCGGCAATAGTAGCCAAAAAAATTCCACCTACTTTAGACCGGTTCGGCCAAAGCAGCGGGACGCAGGGATTCCAGTTCGCGTTCACTCGATGCCAAACGCCGTTTCAGGCTGCGCAATTCCACCTTAATACGCCACGAATTGGCCAAACTGACTAGTAAACCCAGGCACACCCCGATGGAGGTGGCGAGTACCAGCAGTAGAGAGAGCGCTATCTCTGTGCCGCCCAAATAGTAGCGAAAATGCACCGAGTGAGCGTTCTCTACCGCAAAACTAAGGCCCAAAGCAAAGATAACAATGAGTATTAAAATGTTCAGGTAGCGCATCGCCTTGCCCTCTTTGAAACGATTTGGCAGTCCAGCAGAAAGCAACTGTATAAAAGCTCTCGTCCACTGCCCCAGTTGGAAAGTATGCCAAAAAGCAGGCAAAAAAAAACGGCATGTCCGTAACCAGACATGCCGTTCTTTCACCCATTAAAATAGGGTGATCTACAACTTCAACGATTCAGACTGTATCGCTTTTCTGTCCGGAGTCGACCCGCTTGCGCAGTTCTTTGCCCGGTTTGAAGTGCGGTACATATTTCGCCGGCAAAGACACCGGTTCACCCGTTTTTGGATTTCGTCCCACCCGGCCAGGGCGAAAGTGGAGCGAAAAACTTCCGAAACCACGGATCTCGATACGATCACCACTGGCCAGACGTCCAGCCATTAACTCCAGGATGGTCTTTACCGCCAACTCAATATCCCGATAAGCCAGCTGCATCTGCTTATGCGCCACCCGCTCAATTAACTCTGATTTGGTCATAGCATGCTCAACCTGTGATCTGGATCGTAGCTATCGTTTATGCCGTTAGCCTTTGTCGTTCATCTGAGCCTTCAGCAAGTCTCCAAGCGTTGCCGCACCCACCTCTGCCGCGCCACTGTATTCCTGAACTGCCGCGCTTTCTTCATCACTCTCACGGGCACGGATAGACAAACCAATGCTGCGTTTCTTACGGTCCATGGCAACGATCTTCACTTCAACGGAATCGCCTTCAGAGAGTTCGCTACGGGCATCTTCTGTCCGCTCCTGAGAGATATCGCCCACTCGCAGATAGCCAGTAATACCCTCTGCCAACACGATCACCGCACCGCGAGGATCCACTTCGCCAATGGTACCGGTAACGACGCTACCACGTGGGTTTTCGGCTGCATAATCGGAGAATGGATCGCCGTCCAGCTGCCGGATACCAAGGGAAATACGCTCCCGATCGGCATCCACAGAAAGCACTACGGCTTCGATCTCGTCACCCTTCTTGAAGTCACGAATCGCCTCTTCACCATTGTCATCCCAAGAGATATCCGAGAGGTGAACGAGACCATCAATACCGCCATCCAAGCCAATGAAAATACCAAAATCAGTGATTGACTTGATGTTGCCTTTAACCTTGTCGTTACGCTGATGCAAGGCTGAGAATTCTTCCCAGGGATTGGAGGCACACTGTTTGATGCCAAGAGAGATACGACGACGTTCTTCGTTAAGGTCAAGGACCATCACGTGTACGTCTTCGCCCACCTGCACTACCTTGGTGGGATGGATGTTACGGTTGGTCCAGTCCATTTCAGAGACGTGCACCAAGCCCTCGACACCATCCTCGAGCTCTACAAAGCAACCATAATCAGCGATGTTTGCCACTTTACCCAGCAGCTTGCTGCCCACCGGATAACGATCGGCAATGCCTACCCACGGGTCCGCACCCAGCTGCTTTAAACCCAGCGATACGCGATTACGCTCGCGGTCGAATTTGAGAATCTTAACGTCGATCTCATCACCCACCTGAACCACATCAGTAGGATGCTTGACCCGTTTCCAGGCCATGTCGGTGATATGCAGCAGACCGTCGATACCACCAAGGTCTACGAAGGCACCGTAATCGGTGAGGTTTTTCACCACACCCTTGAGCTCGGCACCGTCCTTCAGATTCTTGAGTAATTCCTCGCGCTCTGCGGAGAACTGCAGTTCTACCACCGCGCGGCGGGAAACCACCACGTTGTTACGCTGCTGGTCCAGCTTGATAACCTTGAACTCAAGCGGCTTGCCTTCCAGGTAAGCGGTATCGCGCACCGGCCGGACATCCACCAGAGAACCTGGCAGGAAGGCTCGGATGTCATCGATATCCACGGTAAAGCCACCCTTCACCTTGCCGGTCAATATGCCGGTGACCACTTCAGAATTCTCGAAAGCATCGTCGAGCCGCTTCCAGGCCTGCGCACGTTTGGCTTTTTCGCGGGACAGGCGGGTCTCGCCAAAGCCGTCCTCCACTGCCTCTAGGGCAACTTCAACCTGGTCGCCCACGTTTAGGCTCATCTCACCGCGTTCATTACGGAACTGCTCGATGGGAATATTGGACTCCGACTTCAGTCCCGCGTTAACCACCACGAAATCAGATCGGATATCGACGACCAAACCGGAAAGGATGGCACCAGGGCGCATCTTGTCTTCAATTTGGCTCTGCTCAAATAATTCTGCGAAGCTTTCGCTCATTAGTTCTACACTCGTTTTCAATAAAGTTAACCCTTGCACGATGTGTCACCTGAACTCTAAGGTCCGGGTACTCACCACCTGCCGAAATCTGGCAATCGGGGATAACTGTTAGGCCGCACCAGGAGGTGCAGTCATATTCGCCTTCCACTGTCGACGGCGGAAGGCCGTTTGGATCACAGACCGCGTTGCTGTACCGCCGCCATCACCCGCGCTAACACACCTTCAATATCGAGTGTTGTGGTATCGATATCGATGGCATCTGAGGCCGGAATGAGGGGGGCTATAGCACGGTTTCGGTCGCGCTCATCGCGCTCGACTATCTCCCTAGACAAGCGGGGAAGGCTAGCATCAATTCCTTTATCCCTCAACTGTTTATAGCGTCTTTGTGCCCTCGCCTCCGGGCTTGCACTGAGGAATATCTTTAGCTCGGCCTGCGGGAAAACTACGGTGCCCATGTCACGGCCATCGGCGACTAATCCTGGCAGTGACACAAAACCATGCTGGAGTCCTAACAAGGCACTGCGTACGCCAGGATAACGGGCAATCTGTGATGCTCGATTGCCACAATTTTCATTGCGTATCTCATCCCCCACCGCCACGCCATTCAATAAGGGATAAACCGGACAGCTCTCGTCACCGCTGCGAAAGCTCACATCCATCTGGCTTGCTAGTTGGGCCAGGCCCTGCTCATCGTCCAGGGCCACTTGCTGCTGCTTGGAGGCCAACGCCAACAAGCGATATAGCGCGCCACTATCGAGCAAATGCCAGCCAAGCTTCGTTGCCAAATGCCAGGCAATGGTGCCCTTGCCCACGCCACTGGGGCCATCCAGGGTAATAACCGGCACGCTATTGCTCATGGATGGGTGCTCTGCTCAGCTTCGAGGCGCAGGCCCGCCATGCTCGCCAAGGCCACAAAACCTGGAAATGAAGTGGCCACATTGTCGCAGTCATCAATGGTAATCGGACCCTTGGCTACCAATGCGGCCATGGCAAAGGCCATGGCAATACGGTGGTCACCATGGCTATGCACCCGACCACCCGAAAACGCCCCGCCCTGAATCACCATACCGTCCGCCGTCGGCCGCGCCGCAATACCCAGTTGAGTAAGGCCTTCGGCCATCACCGCAATACGGTCACTTTCTTTTACACGTAATTCTTCTGCGCCCTCCAGCACGGTTTCACCCTCAGCACAGGCAGCGGCAATAAAGATGATCGGGAATTCATCAATAGCCAGCGACACCTGCTCCAGTGGGATACGGATTCCGTGCAAGACACTCGCTTTGACGTAGAGATCGGCTACCGGCTCACGGCCAAACTCCCGGGGATTACGAAGTTCTATTTCCGCCCCCATCATTCGGAGTATATGGAGCACCCCAAGGCGAGTGGGATTAACGCCAACATTTTCAATAAGTAACTCAGAACCTGGGGAAATGGCGGCTCCCACCAGAAAGAAAGCCGCGGATGAAATGTCTGCCGGCACCTGTAAGGCACCGCCCTGAAGCCGGCCCCCGCCCTGCAATGAGATGCGTCCATCGGCCACCTCTACAGCGTAACCAAAGGCCTGCAACATGCGCTCAGTATGATCACGGGTGACTGCAGGCTCGTGCACGCTGGTCTCACCTTTGGCATACAGCCCGGCGAGCAGCAGGCAGGATTTTACCTGTGCGCTGGCTACGGACAGATGGTGCCGAAAACCTGTGAGTGCCCTACCGCCCTGAATATTGAGCGGTGGTGTCCCGGCATCATTGCAGTGAATAAGTGTCCCCATTTTCGCCAAGGGCTCGATTACCCGCCCCATGGGCCGGCGAGAAAGAGAGCCATCCCCCGTGAGCACGGTGTCAAAACCCTGGCCACTTAATAGCCCTGCCAATAGGCGCATGGAGGTCCCGGAATTGCCCAGATAAAGGGCTTCACCCGGGGCACGCAGACCGTGCAGACCTACCCCCTGGATGACCAGCTCATGGGCAGCGGGCCGTTCAATCTCCACGCCCATGGCCTGAAAAGCCGCCAGGGTCGCCAAGGTATCCTCACCCTCCAAAAACCCCTCAACCCGGGTTTCACCCTCTGCCAGGGCACCAAACATCAAGGCTCGATGGGATATGGATTTATCGCCAGGCGGCTGTATTCGACCGCGCAGACTTCCGCCAGGGCTTAGCTGGAAAACTAGACTCGAGCTATCCGAGCTCACTTTAGTCATTGCTGGCATCACCCTTGGCATATTGATCTCGTAATGCCTTGGCGTGTCGAAACATTTGGTGCAGAGGCTCTCCATTGCCAGCACGAATATCCGTCTCCATCCGCTCCAGTTGCTCGCGGTAGAGCGCCAGCACACGGGCAATCTCATCGCCATTACTCAGGCAGATATCCCGCCAGACGTCCGGGTCGCTGGACGCGATACGGGTAAAATCACGAAAGCCCCCCGCAGCATTGCGGAAGATATCCGGGTGTTCGCGCATATTCCCCAGCACCTCTACCAAGGTATAGGCGAGCACATGGGGCAGATGGCTGGTAGCGGCCAACACCGCATCGTGATAGCCCGCCTCCATCTCCACCACCTCGGCACCGGTGGCTTGCCACATGGCCCGCACCCGATCGAGGGCGTTAGGATCGGTCTGCTCCGTCGGAGTCAAAATCACCCGACGGCCCTGATATAGATCAGCAATGGCCGCTTCGATGCCGCTTTTTTCAGCACCTGCAATCGGGTGTCCGGGAACAAGATAGTCAGGGATCGCACCGAGTGCAGCCTTGGCGGCCTTGAGTACGTGGCGCTTGACGCTGCCCACATCGGTCACCACCGCATCCGCCGCAAGATGACCGTCCATGGCAGCAAAGCAGTGTTCTAAAGCGCCTACAGGCACCGCCAACACCACCATATCGGCATTCGCCACAGCCTGGGCGATATCCGTGTCATATCGGTCTATCACCCCAAGGCTGACCGCCTTTTCCAGTTTTTCTACCCGCCGCCCTACACCCATGATCTCCGCACAGGCATCGCCTTGGCGCAGAGCCCGCGCAAGTGAGCCACCCATGAGCCCGACACCCACGATACACAAGCGCCGGATCAACACGGATATACCTTCAAAACATCCTCCAGCGCCTGCAGAAAACGGGCATTCTCCACCTCCAAACCAATACTCACGCGCAAATGCTGGGGCATACCATAGGCCTCAATGGGACGAACGATCACCCCTTTTTCAAGCAAGGCCTGGTAGATAACACGCCCGGGATGCCCCACCTCTACGGTGAGAAAATTACCGACCGAAGGAACGTAGGAAAGCCCCAAGGTCTCTATGCCGGCTACTAGCTGGGCCATGCCCTCACGATTAGCCGCCACGCTAGCCACCAGGTGCTCGCTATCAGAAAGTGCCGCTGTTGCAGCAGCTAGGGCCACGCTGTTTACATTAAAGGGTTGGCGTACCCGGTTTAGCAGATCCGCCACCTCTGGGCTGGAAACCCCATAGCCAACGCGCAACCCAGCAAGACCGTAGGCCTTGGAAAAGGTACGAGTGACGATCACATTGGGGTAGCGAGCCAGATAGCTCACCCCGTCCGGGTAAGCTCGCTCATCGACATACTCAAAATAGGCCTCATCCAACACCACCAGGGTGTTAGTCGGCACCGCCTCAAGAAAGGCTTCAAGCGTGTTGCGGGCTATCCAAGTACCGGTGGGATTATTCGGGTTGGCAATAAAAATCACCCGGGTGGCCGGGCTAATGCGGGCCGCCATAGCCTCCAGATCATGCCCCCAATCACGTGCCGGACTCACTACCGCACGAGCCCCTATGGCCTGGGTTACTAGGGGGTAGACTGCAAAGGCATGCTCGGAGAAAAGCGCCTCGTGCTGCGGGCTTAGGAAGGCACGGGCTATGAGTTCTAGTACGTCGTTGGAGCCATTACCGAGGGTCAAGCAGTCGCTATCCACACCCAGTTTCTGCGACAAGGCTTGTTTTAGCCCAAAGCCACTACCATCGGGATATCGGGCCAATTCATCCAACACCTCGACAGCCGCCTTGCGCGCCGCCCGGCTACAACCCAATGGAGACTCATTGGAGGCCAGTTTGATGATTTCACTCAAACCTAGTTCGCGCTGCAATTCCTCTATGGGCTTGCCTGGTTCGTAGGGAGATAGTGCCTGCACCCCGGGCAGAGCCAGGGAAAGAAAGCTTTCAGAACTCACCTACCAAACTGCCTTGGGATAGGCACCCAGCACTCGCACCATGCCAGCGGTGTCCTCAAGTTCATCCAGGGCAGCTCGCACATCGGGGTCCTCGACGTGACCGTCCACATCCACAAAAAACACATACTCCCACCGCCCACGGCGCGCCGGACGCGATTCAATTCGGGTCATGCTTATATTTCGTTGCGCGAAGGGCTCAAGCAGGCGAAACAAGGTCCCCGGCTGATTCTTGGCGGAGATCAGCAAAGAGGTCTTATCAACACCACTCGCGGGCACAGAGCGCTTGCCGATCACCAGGAAACGAGTGGTGTTATCGGGCTCATCCTCCACGTTCTCAGCAATGAGCTCCAAGCCGTAGGCAGAGGCAGCCGTCTCGCCAGCGATGGCCGCCGTTTCTGGCTCCATGGCGGCACGACGAGCAGCCTCACCGTTGCTACTCAACGCGACCTTCTCCACATGGGGCAGGTGCTCGTCGAGCCAGCGTCGACACTGGGCAAAAGATTGTTGATGAGAATAAATACGGCGCAGATTATCCAGTTCACTGCCCTTTCCCATCAGATGGTGATGTATGGGAAGGATGATCTCACCACAGATCTCCAATTGGGATAGGAGAAACATATCCAGGGTATGGCTCACCATGCCTTCGGTGGAATTCTCCACCGGCACCACTCCATATTCACAACCACCGGCCTCCACCTCACGAAACACCGCGTCGATGCTTTCCAGTGGGCTGACCTGCACGGCACGGCCGAAATGCTTGAGTGCGGCCACCTCGGTATAAGTACCACGGGGACCAAGAAAGGCCACCGCCATGGCATTTTCCAGCGCTCGACAGGCGGACATCAGCTCCTGAAACAGGTGGGCTATCTCGGTATCGCCCAAAGGTCCGGGATTTTCACTAAGCAGGGCACGTAACACCTGCGCCTCTCGCTCGGGGCGATAATAATCCTCGTTCCCCTCTCCTTCTTCCTTGATCATCGCTACTTCCTGAGCCAGCCGTGCACGCTGGCTAAAGCGCTCCAACACGTCTCGATCGAGGGCATCAATTTGCTCGCGCACCGCCGCCAGGCGTTGTTCCTGTTTGCTGGTCATAGCCAAACTAAAGCGTGCGCACCGTAAGTACGCCTTTAATAGCCGACAGGGTATCCACCACCGCCTGCGGAATCCCCTGTTCTACATCGATCACGGTATAGGCCAGGCCGTCTCGAGATTTATTCAGCATATCGATAATATTCAGTCCGACATCCGCTAGGGTGGTGGAGATCTGTCCCAACATATTGGGTACATTGGCATTGACGATAACAATACGATTACCCGAGTTTCGCGGCATCACTGCCTCGGGGAAATTTACCGAGTTACGGATGTTGCCATCTTCTAGAAAGGCACGGATCTGATCCGCCACCATAATCGCACAGTTGTCTTCCGCCTCACGGGTGGAGGCACCGAGATGTGGCAAGCAGATCACCTGCTCATGCGCTATCAAGCGCTGGCTGGGAAAGTCGCTGACATAGGTGCGAAGGTGGCCTTCATCCAAAGCATCAAGCACCGCCTCGTCATCAACAATACCTTGGCGGGCAAAATTCAATACCGTGGCACCCTCGCGCATCATGCGAATGCGGTCGGCATTGATTAGATTACGGTTTTCCGCCACCAGCGGGACGTGCACACTGACAAAATCGGAACGCGCCAGCAAATCACCAATGCTGGCCGCCTGCTGGATCTCCGAGGATAATTTCCAGGCCCGCTCCACGGTAATTTTGGTGTCGTAGCCAACCACATTCATACCGAGACCAATGGCGATATTAGCCAAGCGCGAACCGATAGCACCCAGACCAATGATACCCAAGGTACGCCCCGGCAATTCAAAGCCTGCAAACTGTTTTTTATGCACCTCGACCTGACGGTTTATTTCCTCATTACTGCCGCTCAAACGACGATTAAAATCCCACGCCTGGCAGATGTTCCGCGCCGCCAGAAAGAGCCCTGAAACCACCAGTTCCAGCACTGCATTGGCGTTGGCACCCGGGGTATTAAAGACCGGGATACCACGTGCACTGAGCTTGTCCAGCGGGATGTTATTAACCCCGGCACCCGCCCGCCCCACCGCCAGCAGGCTCTCTGGAAGATCGTAATCGTGCATCGAGGCAGAGCGCAGCAAGATAGCATCGGGGTGCTGAATCTCCGAGGCAATTTCGTAGCTTTCCCGTGGCAGCCGATCAAGCCCGGCTACGGAGATATTGTTCAGGCTAAGAATTTTATACATCGTCAGTTCTCGTCTGTTCAGCGTTATGCGCGGCGCTCAAATTCCACCATGAATTCAATCAGGCTATCCACACCGGCTTCCGGCATCGCATTGTAAATACTCGCGCGCATGCCGCCCACGATGCGATGCCCCTTGAGGGCTAATAATCCGGCGGCCTTAGATTGCTCCAGAAATGCTGCATTGAGGCCATCATCGGCAAGTAAAAAGGGCACGTTCATCCACGAACGGCATTCCCGCGCCACCGGATTGCGATAGAAGTCCGATCCATCAATGGCCGCATAAAGTTTCGTGGCTTTACGCAGGTTATGTTCAGCCATGGCCTGCAAGCCGCCCAACCCCTCGATCCACTCAAACACCAGGCTGGCCACATACCAGGCAAAGGTACAGGGGGTGTTTTGCATGGAATCGCTCTTAGCCTGCACCGCATAATCCATCAGGCCTGGCGTAGAGGCCATCGCCTCACCAATCAGCTCGTCACGCACGATCACCACGGTCAACCCGGCAACACCGATATTCTTCTGCGCACCGGCATAGATCAGCCCAAAGCGCTCCACATCTAGCGGGCGCGAGAGGATGGAGGAAGACATATCCGCCACCAGCGGCACCGAGCCACTGTCTGGAATCCAGTGAAACTCTACCCCGGCAATAGTCTCATTGGGGGTGTAATGGAGATAGGCGGCCTCGGGATTGAGCTGCCAGTCTGCCTGCGCTGGAATGGCAAAGTTGGCTACGCCCTCATTGCTGGCGGCGACTTCAGGCGCGCAATAGCGCTTAGCCTCATTCAGCGCCTTATGTGACCAGGTTCCAGTGTCCACATAGTCAGCCGTTTTCCGACCACGTAATAAATTCAGTGGCACCGCTGAGAACTGCAGGCTAGCCCCACCTTGGAGAAAGAGCACGCGATAGCCTGCTGGAATAGCAAGCAAGCTGCGCAGCCGCTCTTGGGCCGCGGCTGCCAGCGCCATGAACTCCGCACCACGGTGACTTACCTCCATCACCGAGGAACCTAGCCTTTGCCATTCCGGGAGATCTTCGCGGATACGCGCGAGTACGGGCTCCGGCAGTGTTGCCGGCCCGGCGCTGAAGTTATACAGGCGTGTCATCGGCTTTCTCTGAATCCTCATTCGCCTCATCGGCTTCGTCAGATTGCTCATCCTCGCTAATGCGCTCCAGCCCAATGAGTGATTCCTTCTTGGACAAATTGATCAGCTTGACGCCTTGGGTATTTCGCCCCAGCACACTGATGCCATCCACCGCGGTGCGCACCAACACGCCACCATTGGAGATCAGCACCACATCATCGCTCTCCTCCACCAGCAAGGCACCCACCAGCGCACCATTACGTTCGCTGCTCTGGATCGCAATCAAGCCCTTGCCGCCACGCCCCTGGGTACGGAATTCCGTCACTTGGGTGCATTTGCCATAACCATTCTCGGTGGCCGTCAATACGCGACTCTTTTCCAAGCGATCGGCCTCTACCAGCAATAAGGCTATCAGGCGCTGTTCCCCGGATAGCGTCATGCCACGCACACCACGAGAGGTGCGCCCCATGGGCCGCACTGCGCTCTCGTTGAAACGGATGATCTTGCCACCATCGCTGCACAGCATGACCTCCTGGGTTCCATCGGTAATGGCAACGCCCACCAACTGATCCTCACCGCGCAGTTCAATAGCAATGATGCCGTTGCTACGTGGGCGCGAGAAATTCTCCAGTGCACATTTTTTCACCACACCACCAGCGGTGGCCATAAACACATAGCCAGGTCTGGAGAAATCCTGGAGCGGCAAAATGGCACTGATACGTTCGCCATCCTCCAGCTTCAGCAGATTGACGATGGGGGTACCCAGGGTGCTTCGCCCGGACTGGGGCAGTTCATAAACCTTGAGCCAAAACACCTTGCCGCGGCTGGAAAAGCATAGAATAGTATCGTGGGTATTGGCCACCAGCAGATAGTCCACCAGATCAGCTTCCTTCACCCGGGCAGCGGTCTTGCCGCGTCCACCGCGCCGCTGTGCGCGGTATTCGTCCACCGGCTGAGCCTTGACATAACCGGCACGAGACAGGGTTACCACCACGTCCTCGGGAACTACCAGGTCTTGGCGATTCAGGCCAATATGCTGCACCACGATCTCGCTGCGCCGATCGTCACCATATTGATCACGCAGTGCCACCAGCTCTTCCCGGATCACGGCCATCAAACGCTCCGGATTATTCAGGATCAGCAGTAGCTCACCGATGACCGCTAACAAGCCCTTAAATTCCTCTAGCAGCTTGTCCTGTTCCAGTCCGGTGAGGCGGTGCAAACGCAAGTCCAAAATGGCCTGGGCCTGAATCGGCGATAAATGATAGCCATCTTCGCGCAGACCGTATTCCGCCATGGCATCGGTGCGGCTATCGGCACCCGCCCGCTGCACCATTTCCGCTACCAATTCAGCGGGCCAGACCCGTGCCAGCAAACCAGCCTTCGCTGCAGCCGGATTGGCAGAGGCCTTGATCAGCGCTATCACCTCATCAATGGAAGACAGCGCTACCGCCAAACCTTCCAAGATGTGGGCACGCTCACGCGCCTTGCGCAATTCAAACAGGGTGCGTCGGGTAACCACCTCACGGCGATGGCGAACAAAGGCCTCAATAATCTGCTTGAGGTTAAGCAGCTGGGGGCGACCGTCGATCAGCGCCACCATATTGATACCAAATACGGTCTGTAGCTGAGTCTGCTGGTAAAGCACGTTGAGCAGCACCTCGGGAACCTCCCCGCGACGCACCTCAATCACCATACGCATACCGTCCTTATCGGACTCGTCACGCAGTTCAGCAATACCTGAAATCTTCTTTTCCCGCACCAGCACCGCAATCTTTTCCACCAGCCGTGCCTTGTTCACCTGAAACGGCAGCTCAGTGACAATGATGCGATCGCGACTGCCCCCCTCCCCCAGCTCAATATGGCTGCGGGCACGCACATGGATACGACCCCGACCCGTGCGATAGGCCTCGTGTATGCCCTTGGTACCGTTAATGATTGCCGCGGTCGGAAAATCCGGCCCGGGAATGTGGGCCATCAGACCTTCAACGCCGATGTCTGAATCATCCACATAGGCGATGCAAGCATCGGTCACTTCTGTAAGGTTGTGCGGAGGGATATTGGTGGCCATCCCCACCGCGATACCCGAAGATCCATTGATTAGCAGATTAGGCAGCCGGGTGGGTAATACCGTGGGCTCGTGGTCCTGCTCGTCATAATTGGGGATGAAATCCACGGTCTCTTTATCGAGATCCGCCATGATTTCGTGCGCCAACCGAGACATACGCACTTCGGTATAACGCATCGCCGCAGGTGCATCACCATCCACGGAGCCAAAGTTACCCTGACCATCCACCAGCGGCATGCGCAGGGAAAAGGGCTGGGCCATACGCACGATGGCGTCGTAGACCGCGGTATCGCCATGGGGATGGTACTTACCGATGACGTCACCCACCACACGGGCAGACTTTTTGTAGGGGCGATTCCAGGCATTGCCCAGCTCGCTCATAGCGTAGAGCACTCGCCGATGCACCGGCTTCAATCCGTCACGGACATCCGGCAGGGCGCGCCCCACAATTACGCTCATAGCGTAATCGAGATAGGACTGCTTCATCTCCTCCTCAATGTCGACCTGGAGGATTTCCTTCGCAAATTCAGCCATTCAGAACTACCCGATAAGTCCCGTTTACGCGGGGGGAAAAGGAGCTATCTAAAAGGCGACGATTTTAGCACAAGCGAGGGGGGATCTGGCCCACTTGATAGTGCGAAAAATAGTGAAGGAGAAAGGCCCTGCAGTTAGTGCCGATTTGCATCGCCCGCAGGGTGTACAGATCAGGTGGTTTCGCTAACCTCTTCTAGGCGGGCAAGCTTGAGTTCCTGATATTTATTGCGCAAATCTTCAAAACTCTGGTGATTCTCGGCGCGAGCCGCCGGGGTCAGAAAGGACTCCAGTTTGGTCTGCAGGCGGACGGTATTGTGCTCGCTGGCAATGGTGCCCACGCCTTCAATGACCAACTTCTGCATCAACAACTCTTTACGGGTCTTAACGGCAATGCTTTCAGCCGCCGGAATAAATACAAAATTGGCCAGCACGATACCGTAGAGAGTCGAGGTCAGAGCTACAGGAATGGTCTTGATCACCACCCCAACCTCACCAATGCCCGCCAGCATACCTATCAATCCAATTACACTGCCGGCGACACCAAAGGAAGGTGCCAAACGTGCCATATGACGAAACACGCGCTCCTGTTGGCGACGCCGTTGCTGGAAGAAATACATCTCCGTATAGAGCACATCCCGAAATTCAGCTGGCCGATAGCCATCTACAAGCATGCCCAGAGCGCTTTTCAGGAACATGATTGTGGTTTCTTCCTCAGCATTCTCCAACGACAAAATGCCCTCGTGACGGGAACGGATAGAGAGATCCATCAGCCCGTTGACGATGTCCTTAGCGGTAGGAGGCTCCACTAGGTAGCTGTTACGTGCCACCTTGAAGGAGGCACTGATGTCGCCATGGGGATAGCTCAGAAAAGTGGCCCCAAAAGTACCGGAGATCACCACCGAGATGCCGATAACATTGAGCATCAGTGCAGAGCCATCACCAGTGAGAAAGGTGGCAAAAAAAATGACCACGCACAGTAAAATAGCAATCCAGTTATATCCCCTCATTGCTCTCCCTCCCCCTGAACGGGGACCTCCTCACGGGTAATGATAATTTCCACGCGGCGATTCAATGCCTTATTTGCCAGCGTGTCATTGGAAACGACGGGACGGTATTTTGCATGCCCCATCACTGTAAATCGGGCAGGATTGATGCCACCCCGGGCGATCAGATAGCGAGCAACCACAGTGGCACGCGTAACCGACAGTTCCCAGTTGCTGGGAAAACGCTCAGTGCTAATAGGAAAATCATCGGTATGCCCCACCACCTGGATGACAAAGGGATTACGCTGAATAACCGTCGCTAGCCCCTGCAGAAATCTGGCAGCACTGGGTTTTAGATCCGCCTTGCCCAGGTCAAAAAACATGGGGCCGCGAACGCTGACGCGAATCGCTTTATTCTCCGTCAGGGCCACATCCACGGTATCGAGGTTAGCGTTGATCACCGCCTCCCGACTTTCCCGCAGAATCCGCTCCGGTGTGGGTACTCCCTCGGTGTCTGCTCTAAGGTCTGGCTCTGCAGACGGTGCCAACGGATAACCGGCCTCCGGTGCAGTAGCTTCCAGCTGAGGCCGCAACTCCGTGTCGGCGGTGGCAAACATCTCCGCCACGTCACCATCTTGCATCTCCACGGCCAGCAGCACGGCGAAGAGAATGAACATCACCATCATGAAATCCGACCAGGGCACCGACCAAGCAGCAGTCATATCCGGATCACGCTCATCAGATTCCAGGCGCAGATAGCTATGCTCGCCCATGTGGGGTGCAAACCCCCCATGGGACTGCTGCGCAGCGGGAGTCGCGCTCTCGCCTTGCGCGGTGGCCACCGCCTCTTCATTTCCCCCCATTTCTTCCGTCATGCTATCTGCCCAATTACGGTTTGCTGGGTTTATAGCGGCCGCTGGCGAGAAAACTGAAGCTCAACAACCAAGGGGGGATAATCCGCTGCTCACTCGCCTGCCACAAATGCCCTAGTGCGCGCCACGCTCAACCGGCGCCGGCCATCAGATGGCTGAGTTTCTCGTGATTGGGTGCGTGGACCACGCCCCGCTCCGTCACCAGCACGCCCACTAACGGCGCTGGAGTGACATCAAAGACTGGATTCCAAGCCACCCCCCCTTGTGGCGCAATGGCAACGCCTTGGAAGTTAAGCAGTTCATCGGTAGTGCGTTCCTCAATAGGGATCTCCGCCCCGGTAGCAACGCTCATATCGATGGTAGAGGTGGGTGCGACCACCATAAATCCCACCCCGTGATGACGCGCATTCACGGCCAGTCCGTAGGTACCGATCTTGTTGGCAACATCCCCGTTTGCAGCAATCCGATCGGACCCCACCACCACCCAGCGGATCATGCCGCGTTGCATCAGATAAGCTGCCGCACCATCGGCAATAAGCCGAGCGGGGATGCCATCTTGCTCCAGTTCCCAGGCGGTAAGTCGTGCACCTTGTAGCCAAGGCCGGGTCTCGTCTGCATAGATCTGCTGCAATTTGCCCGCGGCAAAGGCGCTGCGTATAACCCCTAGAGCAGTGCCATATCCTCCGGTGGCAAGGGCTCCTGCATTACAGTGAGTCAGCATATTGCAGGGCTCACTGATAAGCGCTGCCCCCAATTCTCCCATACGATGATTGGCGGTGACATCCTCATCATGAATAGTGATTGCCTCCGCCTCAAAACGCGGCACCGGGTCCTCGCCGTCAACCACCATCAGGGCGGCCATCCGCTTAAGCGCCCAGAACAAATTAACCGCTGTGGGTCGGGAGGCGGCCAAGATGTTGATATCCTTAGCAATGGCATCGCGCCAGTTGTCCGGATTCTCCTGGTAGCTATTTTGTACCGCGAGTACCACCCCATAGGCCGCAGCGATACCAATGGCCGGCGCCCCACGCACGACCATGTCTCTTATTGCCGTCGCCACATCTACTGCACTGGTGCATTGAAGCTCAATATAACGTCCCGGCAACAAACGCTGATCCAGCAGAAAAAGCCCTTCCCGAGACCAGCGTATCGGCCGCACGGAATCAAAATTATTCATCAATCACCCTTGTTATAGTAATTAGGTACCCGCCACGGAGAATTCCGAATGGCAACCATCCCACCTTCCCCTTTATGATGCGCGGGCTCAAAGCCTGAAGCCATTGCCATGCAAAATATAGATACCCTTATACACGCCCGCTGGATTGCACCGGTAGAGCCTGCCAACACGCTCTACGAGAATCACGCCGTGGCCATCCACGAGGGACGTATCATTGAGATACTGCCCTCAGCGCAGGCGGCACAGCGCTATGACGCTGAGCTCAGCCATCAGCTCGACACCCATCTCCTTATCCCGGGCCTGATTAACGCCCACACTCATGCGGCCATGAGCCTGTTTCGCGGGCTCGCTGACGATCTGCCGCTAATGGAATGGCTGGAGGGCCATATCTGGCCAGCGGAGCGGCGCTGGGTTGGAGAAGAATTTGTGCGCGACGGCAGCCAGCTAGCCATCGCCGAGATGATCCGGGGTGGTACCACTTGTTTCAACGACATGTATTTCTTTCCCGATGAAACCGCGCGGGTGGCTAGCGAGGCGGGTATCCGCGCCACTGTTGGGCTTATCGTCATTGACTTTCCCAGCGTCTGGGCCAGTAATGCAGAGGAATATCTCGCCAAGGGCATTGCAGTACACGATCAATATCGTAACGACCCCCTGATACACACGAGTTTTGCCCCCCACGCTCCCTATACCGTCTCGCCCCATGTGCTGGAGAAAATTGGCATCCTCGCTGAGGAACTGGATATTCCCATCCATATGCATGTCCATGAGACGGCGGATGAGATCGGTCGCAGCGTAGATACCCACGGTGTTCGACCTTTGGCTCAATTGAAAGAATTGGGCCTGCTTTCGCCCCGCCTATTGGCGGTGCATATGACCCAACTAATAGAAACAGAGATGGCGGAACTGGCCGCTTGTGGTGCCCATGTGGTGCATTGCCCGGAATCAAACCTCAAGCTCGCCACCGGATTTTGTCCCGCTAACGGACTGCTGACGGCCGGCGTTAATCTCGCCATCGGCACCGATGGTGCGGCCAGTAATAACGATCTTGATATGCTCGGCGAGATGCGCACCAGTGCGCTATTGGCCAAGGGCGTATCGGGTGAAGCCAGCGCACTACCCGCCGCCCGGGTGCTGGAAATGGCCACCCTCGGCGGCGCACAAGCACTTGGGCTCGGTGAAAGCATCGGTTCCTTACTGCCGAATAAAGCCGCCGACATGGTGGCCGTTGATCTCAATCGCCTGGAGACACTGCCGATCTATGATCCCGTGTCACAACTGATTTATGCCGCTAACCGTGAGCAGGTAAGCGACGTATGGATTGCCGGTCGCCACGTGCTCAAGGGACGCACCCTCACCACCCTGGATGAAGCGGAACTACGACAACGCGTCAATCATTGGCAGACACGCATCAGCGAGGCATGAGCAATATGCGCTCGGAACAAGCAAACATTGATCCCGCTGAGGTAGCGAAGTTTGATCGACTGGCGGCACGTTGGTGGGATCCGGAGGGTGAGTTTCGCCCACTGCATGATCTCAATCCCACGCGCCTTGCCTATATCAACGCGCGCGCGGCGCTGGCCGGCAAACAGGTCGTGGATATTGGTTGCGGTGGCGGTCTGCTGTCCGAGGCTATGGCCGCTGCGGGGGCACAGGTCACGGGGATTGATGCCGCGACCGAGGTGCTGGGTGTTGCCCGTCTGCACGGTTATGAGTCTGGCATCGAGGTAGAATACCAACACACCACCGCAGAGGCATTCGCCGCGGAACACGCCAACAGTTTTGATGTAGTCACTTGTATGGAGCTACTCGAACACCTGCCCGAGCCGGATTCCGTTATCCAGGCTGCTGCCCGCTTGGTGCGGCCCGGCGGCATGGTGTTCTTTTCCACCATTCACCGCACCCCTCAGGCCTATCTCACGGCCATCATTGGTGCCGAATACCTGATGCGCTTACTGCCCCGCGGCACCCATGATTACGAACGCTTCATTCGGCCCTCGGAGCTGACCGCCAGCGCCCGAGCCAGCGGTCTGACCCTGCAGGATTTGAGCGGCCTGCGCTACAACCCCGTGAGCCGCCACTGCAGCCTGAGTACCGATGTAAGGGTCAATTATTTAATGCATTTTCAACGAGAAAGCGATGATGCCCACGGCTGAATCCCTACGCACGGTACTCTTCGACCTAGACGGCACCCTGGTAGATACCGCACCCGATCTGGCAGCGGCTATCAACCGGGTCCGTGCCGAGGAAAAATTGCCGGCCCTGTCGCTAGAACACATCCGTCCCAGCGTATCCCATGGCTCTCGCGCAATGATTTGCCACGGCTTTGACTTGAGCCCGGAGCACCCGGACTTCGAACGCCTGTGCAAGCGCTTTCTGGAACACTATGCCGAAGACATCAGCTCAGCGACCCGATTGTTTCCGGGGATGGAAAGGGTGCTCGTTCGTATAGAGGAACTGGGGCTTAACTGGGGCATCGTCACCAATAAGCCCGCTTACCTCACCGATCCTCTGGTGGCAGATTTGAATCTTGCCTCCCGAGCCGCGTGTGTGGTGAGCGGTGACACCACCCCCCAACGTAAACCACATCCGGCACCCATGCTCTATGCCTGTGAGCAAGTGGGTAGCGCGCCGCAACACTGCCTCTACGTCGGCGATGCACTACGGGACATTGAGGCGGGCCGTCGCGCTGGCACCGGCACCGTAGCCGCCCTTTTTGGCTATATACTGCCTACCGACGACCCCCTGAGTTGGGGCGCCGATATCACTATCGAGCACCCAAGCGAATTGCTCGCCTGCTTGCCGCAGGTCTAGGAGTCTGTCGGGTTTAGGGCTGCCCTACTGCGGAAAAGCTATTTTGGCCCTATTTCCCGGTCCTTTTCGTCTAATAGAACGACTATTATCCTCAAATGACCAAAAAATCTGTCTCAAAATGGCTTCCCCTCGCTACGGACGCCTAAATCCGACAGACTCCTAGCCCCTGAGATAAAGCGAGCCCATGCCTCAACAACAGATTCCTTCTGACTATCAAGCCACCCCCGAGCTATTAACAGGTCGGCGTATCCTGGTGACAGGTGCCGGTGATGGCATCGGCAAGGCCGTCAGCCTGGCACTGGCCAAGCACGGGGCAACGGTGATCCTGCTGGGGCGCACGGTGCACAAATTGGAATCGGTCTATGACCAGATCGTCGATGCCAGCTGTCCCCAACCCGCCCTCTATCCACTCAACCTGGCGGGTGCCGCCCCCGATGACTATCAGCAATTAGCCAGCCGGGTGGAGGCCGAACTCGGTGGCCTGGAGGGGGTGGTGCATAACGCCGGCATACTCGGTTCCCTCTCACCACTGCGGCACTATGATGAGGCCGAATGGATGGAGGTCATGCAGGTTAATCTCAACAGCGCCTTCTTCCTCACCCGCGCCTGCCTGCCCTTATTAGAACGGGCAACGGACGCATCCATCCTGTTTACCTCATCCAACGTCGGCTTCTATGGCCGGGCTTACTGGGGGGCCTATGCGGTCTCAAAATTTGCATCGGAGGGCCTGATGCAAGTGTTGGCCGATGAGGTCGAGGAAGCGGGCACCCTGCGAGTCAACAGCTTTAATCCCGGCCGCGTGCGTACCCATATGCGGGCAGCGGCCTACCCAGCGGAAGATCCACAAACCCTGCCGTCTCCTGAGGAAATCACCACCCCATATCTTTATCTGCTCGGCCCGGATAGCCACGGCATTAACGGCCAGGCTTTCAGTTTCGGATAACGCCCGGGACGCTGCAGCAGTCTAGGGATAAGACTTGCCTCCAACGGCAATAAGCTGCCGCTATTAATAGCCCTTCCATACACGCTTCATTCCAGAATTCTTAGAAATACGGAGTTTTTTGGGTTTAAAGCGCCTTCTTGCGTCAAGAACCTGACGCGTCATCGAAAAACCACCCTGCAGAGCCCTGCAAACGCCAATTAATTGACCGCCATCAAGAATAAACATAATAAAACTTGTATAAGCTGGTGATTATGCTAGTTTTTATCCATGCACCTCTCTAATTGGCACACATTTCGCAATATAAATCCCAGACCACTAACAAAAAGCCCTGGGGGAAATTTAATGCCCATTCCATTGCCTTCTGCAGAAAACAGCTTTATTAACAAATCAAACAATCAACGGAAGATAGCCATCATGCCGAAGCGGCCCTTGCAACCGGTAAAGAAGCCGAACCGCCCCAACCGGGGATGGTTGCTGAAGCTCGCGCGGGCCCTGCAGACCACACTGGATACACAAGAGCTGGTACGTATCTTCTCAGACCATACCGCGGCTATCCTCTCCTATGACAGCATTCGCTTCACCACGCCGGATAGCTATATTGAATTCCTTCAGGGAGAACCAGGCAAACATTCCTGTCATTACGATGTGGTGCTGCACGGAGACGCCCTCGGCGCAGTGCACTTCACCCGCAATCATCCCTTTAGCGAAGAAGAAACCAACATCCTGGAAGATCTCCTGTGCAATTTTGTACACCCCTTGCACAACTCACTACGCTACGGAAGAGCGCTACGCGCATCCATGCAGGACGCGCTGACCGGCTTGCGCAACCGGGCTAGCCTGGACCATAACCTAGCACGTGAAATCCAGCTTGCCGGGCGCTATTCCACTCCGTTATCCATCATCATGCTGGATCTGGACCGTTTTAAGGCGGTCAACGACACCTTTGGGCATCCGGTGGGAGATCAGGTATTGCAGGCAGTTGCTGCAGAGCTCCGAGAGAGTGTTCGCGACAGTGACATCGTATTCCGCTACGGCGGTGAAGAATTTATGGTAGTGCTGAGTAATACTGGTTTAGTCGGAGCCAGTCAGCTGGCAGAGCGAGTCCGCCAGGCGGTAGAAAACGCTGATATATCCGTTGGGAAATACGAAATCAATGCCACCATCAGTGTCGGCGTGGCCAGCTTGAACGGCGACGAAAATGCGCACCAGTTGATTGAAAAGGCCGATGACGCCCTGTATCAATCCAAGAATTGCGGACGCAACCGGGTGACTGTTATCAGAGACACCCATCACGAGCCGTTGGAATCGCCCAAGCACGGGACCGCACAAGGCTAGTTCCTATCGTTTAGTGCTTGCCGTGATGCCCGCCCGCGGGCTTTTCGGTATGCGCCTTCATCCCCCGAACATCCACCTCGGTCTCAACTTTCCCACTATGGGTAAACTCAAGACTTAGTGGAAAATGTTGACCTGCTTTAAGGGGTGCGTGCAGTCCGAATAACATAATGTGCAACCCCCCCGGATGCAGACTCACCAAGGCACCCGGTGATATATCAATTCCCTCGACTGGCCTCATTTTCGCCATATTGCCCATCATCTGATGCTTATGAAGCTCAGCACGCTCCGCCACCGGTGTAGAAACAGAAACCAAGCGGTCCGGTTTATTACTACGATTCTTTAGCTGCAGATAGACCACCCCATTTTTTACCGTAGGCGGACTGGGTCGCGCCCATGCCTGCTGTGCCCGTATAAACCCCATGTCATGACCATCGCCATCGCCATCGCCATGGGCAAATGCCGTAGCGCAGACCAGCCATAGCGATAAAGTCATCAATCCGATACGCAATCCCATCTCTACTCTCCCTAAATATTTTGTAAAAAAGTCAGAAAGGCGCTTTCATCCAGGATCGGAATACTCAACGCCTCAGCCTTGGTGTGCTTGGAGCCAGCTTTTTCCCCGCACACCAGATAATCGGTTTTGCTGGAAACACTCCCACTGACCCGCGCCCCCAGTGCCTGCAAGCGCTCTTTGGCCTGTTGCCGACTCAGAGATGACAAGCTGCCGGTAATGACAAAGTTCTTTCCCGCTAACGGAAACTCCTCATCCACGGGATGTTCATCGGGCCAAACGACACCCGCTGCCAACAAAGCAGAAACCACCTCGCGGTTATGTGCTTGAGAAAAAAACAGCACGATCTGCTTTGCCACCACCGGCCCCACATCTGCCACCGCCTGCAGAGCCTCTTCATCTGCTCCCTGCAGCCGCTCAAGGGTACCGAAATGGCTTGCCAGCGCCCGCGCTGTCGCCTCGCCAACATCCCGAATTCCAAGGGCGAAGAGAAAGCAGGCGAAACTGGTGTGCTTGCTCTGTTCCAAGGCAAGCAGCAAATTTTCGGCCGACTTATCGCCCATACGTTCAAGCTTGACCAAGCTCTCCAGGCTTAAGCCATAGAGATCGCTCACCTTGTGGACCAGCCCCTGCTGCACCAGCTGTTCTACCCGCTTTTCCCCCAAACCCTCAACATCCATGGCCCGACGCGAGGCAAAATGGCGAATTGCCTGCACCCGTTGAGCCGGACAATAGAGCCCGCCACTACAGCGTGCCACCACCTCCCCCTCTACCCGTGTTACCGCCGAGGCGCACACTGGACAGATGGATGGAAACTCAAAGGCATGAGTATCAGCCGGGCGTTGTTCCATCAACACCCGCACCACCTCGGGAATGACATCGCCAGCACGGCGTACTACCACCGTGTCACCGACACGCACATCCTTGCGACTAATTTCCTCGGCATTATGCAAAGTAGCGTTGGTCACCGTGACACCACCCACAGTAACGGGCATTAAACGCGCCACCGGCGTCAGTGCCCCGGTACGCCCCACCTGTATTTCAATGGCACTCACCCTGGTGAGCGCCTCCTCGGCGGGAAATTTATGAGCGATAGCCCAACGGGGAGCACGGGAAACGGCCC
Organism: Gammaproteobacteria bacterium; assembly: GCA_021773645.1. Lineage (GTDB taxonomy): Bacteria > Pseudomonadota > Gammaproteobacteria > HK1 > HK1 > JAJFJV01. The sequence continues at coordinate 30,491 of JAJFJU010000015.1, read as the reverse complement.
CTAATAGCGCCTGCTCTTGCAGTTGATTAAGTTTGTAAACCACACCGTCAATGTCGTAGCCCAGCCCCGCCCGGCGCGCTGCCATGACACGAAAGTATTGCAGACAGGCATCAACACCCTGTAGCACGGCATACTCCGGCGAGACGCGCAGCCCCCAAGCTTGCAGCTGTGCCAACAGCTCAGAATGTTGCTGAATGTCCTTCTCAGCGCTCAGTGCGCCTACCCCGTAGAAGCACACTGTTAACGGACGCTCGGCGCTTATCTTTGGGTCGAGCTGGCGCAGACTACCTGCCGCGGCATTACGAGGATTGGCGAAGGGTTTTTCCCCACGCGCCTGTTGTGCTGCATTGAGTGTCTGGAAACCCGCCAGCGGCATGTAGACCTCGCCGCGCACCACCAAGGTGGCGGGGATATCATCACCGCGCAGACGCAGGGGAACGCTGGAAATAGTACGGATATTGGCGGTGATATCCTCGCCGCGATGTCCGTCGCCCCGGGTCGCGGCCTGAATCAAGCGTCCCTGCTCATAGCGCAGGCTGACCGCAAGACCATCGAGCTTGGGCTCGGCCACGTATTCCACAGACTCATGCCCAAGCCGTTCACTAACGCGCCGATCAAAGGCTCGCATCTCAGCCTCGTCCAGCGCATTGGCTAGTGACAGCATCGGATGACTATGGGCCACCTCGGCGAAACCCGACGACGGCTTTGCCCCTACGCGCTGGGTGGGAGAATCAGGGCTGCATAATTCAGCATGGGCCGTCTCCAAAGCGGCCAACTCACGCCACAGAAGGTCGTACTTGCCATCCGTGATATCGGGATCATCGAGCACGTAATAACGGTAATTATGGCCTTCGAGGGTGCGACAGAGATGTTCCCAGCGCGCCCGCGCATCAGGAGTTAATGTGCCCATTAACTTTCCGACTGATGATCAAAAACGAGGATCTGCTCACGCAAATGGTTGAGGTATTGGGGGGTGAGGCTAATACGTCGCTCATTACAGAGAGAGCCCCCCAATTGTGCTGCCAATCCTTGGCCACAGGCCAGCATTTTTTCAAAGGCCTCGGCACCTGCAAGCGTGCCTGGTAGACGGAGCATGAGGCAAAGCCCGGGGATCGCCACATCCTCTTCCCCAGAGAAATCCAGACTTCCCGGTTCCAGCAAGTTAGCCAGACTAAATAGCGGCACCGAGGCACCATTCGCACCCAAAAACTGATACACCTTGTGTGCGGATAACACCAGTTTGGCCTCCTCAGCCGCTGCCTGAATTGCATAACCGGAGTAGGCCTCATTGACCGGGGCCAACAAGGTCAATGCAATGATCAAGTCCTCCCGAGTAACGGTATCGTTGCCGGATAAAGTGGGTTGCTCGGAGACATGAGGCTCTGCCTCATCGGCCACGGCGACGGAGACAATCGCCTCATCAACTGTCGGCATGGCAGGCATTTCATCGCTTATAGTCAGCGACTTAAAGGATTTCTCCTGCAAAGATGGCTCATGGCGCATAGAGGCTGCCGATGTGCCGCGACGACTCCATAAATAGATCCCGGCAACCACCGCCGCACCCAGCAATAATAGAATTAGTCGTAGATAGTCCATACCCACTACACTCCCGCCAGCTCCACTGCCGCGTCCATATCCACCGCCACGAGACGGGAAACCCCTGGCTCATTCATGGTGACACCAATCAACTGTTTGTTGATCTCCATGGTGACCTTGTTATGGGTAACCACGATCATTTGAACCTGGGTGGCCATATCCTTCACCAACTCGCAGAAGCGTCCAACATTGGCATCATCCAACGGTGCATCCACCTCATCCAGCAGACAAAAGGGCGCCGGCTTGAGGTCAAAAATTGAGAACAGCAGGGCCACTGCTGTCAGTGCCTTTTCACCACCGGAAAGCAGATGAATGGTACTATTTTTCTTGCCTGGAGGACGTGCCATCACCGTGATACCGGTATTTAGCAGATCCTCGCCGGTGAGTTCCAGATAAGCGGCACCGCCTCCAAACAGACGCGGAAAACGCTCACTGAAACCGCTATTCACGGTCTCAAAGGTCTCGCGAAAACGTGTCCGGGTTTCCCGATCGATCTTGCCGATGGCCTCTTCCAGGGTAGCCAGTGCGTCTACCAGATCCTGGTTCTGAGCATCCAGATATTCCTTGCGCTCCGCCAGCTGGCTGCGTTCATCAATGGCCGCCAAATTAATCGCCCCAAGACGCTCAATGCTGCGGGCCAGTTTGGCCAGCGCTTCATCCCAGTCGGCCTCCAGGGCATCCTCCGCCAGCCCCTCTAATAAGGACTCCACCACCTGCTCGCGCTGCTCCAACTCTTCCACCAGGGTTTGCAGGCGCACCTGTAATTCGCGATTTTCCAAACGCAGCGCATCCAGACCATCGCGCTCGCGTGTCACCGCACTCTCCTTAGCCATCCGACCTTGGGAGAGCTCGCGCAGTTTTTGATCCGCTGCTTCCACCACCTCGCGAGACGATTTAAGTGCCTGCTCGGCTAGTTCATGGGCATGCAATTTTTTATCGAGTTCCGCGCGCACCGCTTCCAGCGGCTGGCGAACCTCCGCTGCAGTGGCTTCTAGTTCGGCACGACGCTTATCGTGCTCAGACACCAGCGTCTGATTGCGGGCACTGGCCCGTTCCAGGGCCTGATGACGGGTGCGTAAGGCTTCCAACTTCAGCCCCACATCATGCGATTCGTCGCTCGCCACCTGCCACAGTTCGCGTGCCTCATTGAAGCGCTCGCGCAAGTTCTCGCGGGCGGCCTGTAACACCGTCTGTTCGGACTCCAATCGTTGTTGGTTGGCGCTGTGTTCACGCAGCCCGGCCTCGGCACTCGCCAAGGCCTGCTGATCCTTGCTTAGCATCTCGGCTAACTGCTGTTTTTCTTTGGCCAATTCCAGCGCTCGAGCCTGCTCCGCTGCAACTCGTTCACGTGCCGTAGCATAATCAGATTTCAGGCTGCCATAACGGTCATGCAGCTGATGCAGCTCACGCTGCCCACGTGCCGCTTCCTGCTCGTGCTGTTGCCGTGCCTCACGTTGCTGTTGCAGCGACTGCTCCAGCGTTGCCACCTGCTCGCGTATCCGGTTGCGATGGGCCTTCGACTCCTTCAGCGCCCGCTCGCGAGACAGAACCCCTGGCCGCCCATCGGGCTCACGCGCCATGCGCACCCAGTTATGTCCCAGCCAGACCCCTTTCGGAGTCACCACCGACTCGCCAACTGCCAACTCAGGCAATAAATCAAAGGCCGCCTGCACACTTTCTGCGCCGTAAATGCCATCCAGCAAATTGGCCACTGGCCAGCAGGATTCCACTCGCCCGCTTAGTGACACGGCCCCCGCACTGGACGGTGCAATCTTCACCGAGTTGTCTAGGAAGGCCACTGTCCCCCCAGGAAAACCCGCCTCCAGAGCAGCGGCCAATTCACGCAGACCACCATCCACACAAACCGCCTCCAAATCGCCACCGAGCACGGTCTCCAGTGCCAACTCCCATCCCGGGGCCTCAAGATCCTCCGCCAACCGAGGTTGATCGGCCAATTGATGCTGTACCAACCAGGCTTGAACTGCCTCATTGGTCCCGCTGATGGCCTCCTGCTGCAGGGCCTCCAAAGAGGCTATCTTCCCCTGCAGGGTATGCAACACCTCACGCTCGTGGTGCAAGGCTTCGCCCAGCTCTCCCACCTCCTTGCGCAGGCGTTCAACCGCCTCCTGCTCAACTTGCAGCCCCTGCTGCAACCGCCCCCGTTCCTGCTCGGTGGTGGCCAATTCCTGCTCCAGTTTCTGGAAGACTTGCTGGTCTGCGGCCGGCTGTTGCGAATCGAGTTCGGCCACGATGCGTTGCAGCCGGTTCTCAACCCGGCCAAGCTGGCCCTTGAGCTGCTCGATACGGGTACGCTCTCCATACGCCGCCCGTGCCGGTGCCGCACTGCGTTCATTAAAGGCCTCCCATTCGGCCTGATGAGCCTGTCGATCTTCCTCACAGGCATCCGCCTGCTCGCGTGCCTGAGCAACTGCTAGCAGCTGCTCCGTGTGCTCGGGTTCGAGGATAGCGAGCTGACTTACAATTTCCGCTAAACCGCCTTTATCCCGGCCCAACTCGGCACGCGCCTCATGGAGAATACGTTCTTCGCGGGCAAGATTTTCTTCCAGCGTCGCGAGCTCTCGGCGGCGGTGTTCGATGGCCTCTTCCTGACGCGCAATCTCGGCGCTGGCATCAAGCTTGATGCGATAGGCTTCATTGAACTGCTCAGTTTGCTCTCCATGCAACTGGCGACGACGCTCTAGCTCCGTCTCAATGGCACGCAACTCGGCCACCGCCTTCTCCAGCGCCGCCTCCTGGGCCGCAATGCCGCGCTGCTGCTCCAGAAAACCAGCATTGAGCACACGCCAACGCAACGCCAGGCGTTCCGCTTCCAGGTGTCGTTCTTTATCCTTCAGACGACGATAACGCTCGGCACTCTTGGCCTGCCGGTCTAATCGGCGTAACTGGGCCCCCAATTCCTCACGTAAATCACTGAGGCGAGAGAGATTTTCCTTGGTGTGGCGAATGCGGTTTTCGGTTTCCCGGCGCCGTTCCTTGTACTGAGAAATCCCTGCTGCTTCCTCAATAAACTCACGCAATTCGTCGGGCCGTGCCTCCACCATGCGCGAGATCATGCCCTGCTCGATCACCGCATAACTGCGCGGTCCGAGGCCGGTGCCGAGGAAGATATCGGTGATATCCCGACGCCGGCAGCGCTTACCATTGAGGAAATAAGCGGAATGTCCATCTCGTCCTACCTGACGGCGGATGGAAATTTCGTTGTAGCTGGCATAGCGCCCGCCCAACGCACCTTGGTGGTTATCAAAGACCAGCTCTACCGAGGCCTGTCCCACCGGCTTACGGGTACTGGAACCGTTGAAAATAACGTCTGACATGGTGCCAGCACGTAGGTGTTTAGCCGAAGCCTCGCCCATCACCCAACGCACCGCGTCAATGATATTGGACTTACCGCAACCATTAGGCCCGACGATGCCGACCAGTTGGCCCGGCAGGTCCACAGTGGTGGGATCGACGAAGGATTTGAAGCCCGAAAGTTGGACTTTACGTAGACGCATGCTTTAGGGAACCTCTGATCTATTCATGAACTCGCATCTTGCGCCCAAAATGCCCATCTTTATCGTTGCTGCTCTTCGCAATAGAACGACTATTACGTGCGAACAGCGCCTTAAAGCTGAACATTTTAAATCGCAATCTACTTTGTTCAGAATAAATCAGAGCTTCCATAGGGCTCTTCCCGATAACAACGGCAGGCTGACATCGGCCGCTACTTTACACTAAAGTGTCGTCTTTATTTATGCTTGGAAACAGGGATACACCCCCATGTCAGAAACACTCGCTACGCGACTCGATTACTTTGAAAATCCCAGCCCAGAGCGCGATTACACCATCCGTATTCGTATCCCGGAGTTCACCTGCCTGTGCCCCAAAACGGGGCAACCGGACTTTGCCACGCTGCACCTGGAATACGTGGCCGATCAACGTTGCGTAGAGCTCAAATCTCTCAAGCTCTACATCGTAGGATTTCGGGATGAAGGGGCCTTTCACGAAGCGGTTACCAATCGAATTCTTAATGATTTGGTCAAGCTTTGTGAGCCGCGTTTTATGCGTCTTAGCGCCGAATTCATGGTCCGTGGCGGCATCTACACCACGGTCGTCGCCGAACACCAGGCTCCGAGCTGGGTATCCACCACCCCGGTGTCACTGCCGTGAGTCCAGCAGCCTCAGGGCTGGGTAATCCGTTAACCGGCGCGGCCTGTTTGCTCCGTGGCTTTCGCCTCATTACTCGTCCCGGGTTACGTCGTTTCGTTATCATTCCGTTGACCATCAATACCCTGCTGTTCGCAGGGCTACTCTATTATCTGGGTGATGCCTTCAACGGCCTGCTGACCTGGCTGTTACCAGGATGGCTACTCGATTGGCTGCTGTGGATTGTTTGGCCACTGTTTGCACTGGCCGCCATTTGCCTGCTGTGGTTTGGCTTTGCCCTGCTGGCGGCGCTCATTGCCGCCCCTTTCAATAGTCTGCTGGCGCTAGCGGTGGAGCGCGAACTTCGAGGCCATGAGGAGCAAGCTGGCGGCGACTGGAGAGGTATCTTGCAGGAGGTCGGACGCACCCTGTGGTCCGAGTTACGCAAACTGAGTTATATCCTGATCCGGGCTCTGCCTTTGCTCCTGTTATTTCTGGTGCCCGGGCTCAATCTCGCGGCACCAATATTATGGTTCCTGTTTGGAGCGTGGATGTTTTCCCTGGAATACGCCGATTACCCCATGGGTAATCACGGCATCCTGTTTCCCGAGCAGCGCCGTAAACTGGCGGATCAACGCCTGCTAAGTCTGGGCTTTGGAGCCAGCGTTGCCCTCGCACTGCTAGTCCCCATCGTAAATTTCCTTGTCATGCCCGCGGCCGTGGCTGGGGCCACCCTGATGTGGGTGGAGCGCATGGATCCAGAACGAAGCAATTCGCCCATGAGCATCTCCAACTGAGGGCGCTTTGTTTAGCCCATTTTTAGTCTCTGCTCCCCGCTAAACCGGGTGCCAAATCCGCAAGGGCTCAGGGCCATCGAGAAACTCGCACCATTCACCCGAGAATGCTACGATTCCGCGCTTAATTAAAACCCGTGCAGGAAAAGGTAGGAAAACCATGAAAGACCCATTGGAGCCAGTCCTCAACTTCACTCCCTATGAGGAGACGAAAGACGAGGAATACATGAATGAGGCCCAGGTCGTGCACTTCCAGGGAATCCTTAACGACTGGAAGACACAGTTGATGGAGGAGGTCGATCGCACTCTTGACCATATGCAGGACGATGCCGGAAACTTCCCCGACCCTAACGATCGCGCCAGCCAGGAATCCGAATTCACCCTGGAGCTGCGTACCCGTGACCGGGAACGCAAACTCATCAAGAAGATCGATAAAACACTGATCGCACTGGACTCCGAAGACTACGGCTACTGTGAGAGCTGTGGCGTGGAAATTGGCGTTCGCCGCTTGGAGGCACGTCCTACCGCCACCCTGTGCATAGACTGCAAGGTGCTGGACGAGATTCGCGAAAAACAACGGGGCTAATGAGTTTTCAGCACGAGTGTTTGGTGCTCGTGCTGCCAGTATTCCCGTGATGAACCCCGGGCTTCGTTACCGGGGCCGCTTTGCCCCCTCCCCCTCAGGCCCTCTCCACTTCGGCTCTGCTGTTGCCGCCATCGCCAGCTATCTCCAGGCCCACAGTATGGGCGGTGAGTGGCTATTACGCATGGAAGATCTGGATCAGGCACGCACCGTCGCCGGGGCCAGTAACGCCATCATTGAAGGGCTCAAATCCCTGGGGCTTTATTGGGATGGCCCAGTGCTTTATCAAAGCACCCGCGTGACAGCCTACGAAGAGGCCTTAGGACAACTCATACATAACGACTGGGCCTATCCCTGCGGCTGTACGCGCAAAGAAGTAGCAGGCAGACCCTATTCCGGCACCTGCCGTCACGGCCTCCCAGCCGGTCGAAAAGGCCGTTCCCTACGTTTGCGCACGGATGCTGCCAGCTATCAATTTCCCGATCACATCCACGGGGTTCAAACTCAGGCATTGGAAAAAGACGTCGGGGATTTCATTATTCGCCGTGGTGATGGCGTGCCCGCCTACCACCTAGCCGTGGTGGTAGATGATGCCTTTCAGGGCATCACCGAGATCGTCCGTGGCAGTGATCTACTGGATTCCACCGCCTGCCACATCCATCTGCAACGCGCTCTCGATTATCCGCAACCGGCCTATGCTCACCTGCCCGTGGTAACAAACGCTGCGGGCATCAAGCTAAGCAAGCAAACGGGTGCCAAGGGAGTGGCCAATGATTCTCCAGAAGATACCTGGCTGCGCGCACTAAGTTTTCTGGGGCAAGAACTCCCGCCCATTCGCCACAGCACCGAGACAATCCGAGACTGGGCTATTGCCCACTGGAAGCTGGAGCGGGTCCCCCGCATCCTGTCCGCACGCTAAATATCGGACCACTGGGCCAAGCTGTTATATTCGGCCCATGCGCCACTACCTAGCCTATCTCGCCCTACTCACTCTTACCCTGGCTGGTCCCGCCCACGCTGATGGCGACATTCACATCAAGGGACTGTTTCGGGATAAGGCACTGCTGGAAATTGACGGCCGCCAACGCCTGCTGCGTAAAGGGGAGCGTACACCCGAAGGCCTGCTGCTGATTTCTGCAGACAGCAAGGGAGCTGTACTGGAATACCGCGGTAAGCGTGCCAGCTATAAAATGGGCTCCCGCATCAGTGGCACCTACGCCGCTCCACAGACCCCACCCAAGGTCCGTATCTGGCCCTCAACCCGGGGAATGTACCGCACCACCGGCAGTATCAATGGTCAAACCGTTGATTTCCTGGTGGATACCGGTGCCACCAGCATCGCCATGAATCGCAACGAAGCCAAACGCTTAGGCATTGATTACTTAGTGAAAGGCGAGCTCGGTTGGGCTAGCACTGCCTCCGGAGTCACCCGCAGCTATAGCCTGCGGCTGAAAAAAGTACGGGTGGGTGATATTGAGCTACGCGGGGTGGAGGCTGCAGTCATAGATGGCAACTTCCCGCGCATTACCCTGCTCGGCATGTCCTTTCTCGGTCGCCTCGACATGCAGCGCAAGGGCGGCGCACTAGAGCTCAAAAAACGTTATTGATCAACTCGCGTGGGCTAGATGACCACGACGGTGGATGGGCAACATTCCCGCCAGCCCAAACAGCAGCAGTACGTAAAAGGCATTTCCCAACAGACTGTTACGAAAGAAGGGCAAGGCCGCTACATAGCAACTAATCAACCCTTCCAGAGTCTCGGCATAGAGCCCATCAAGCAACCAAACACCGAAATTAGTCGCCAGGAAAAACAGTAGCGAGCTTCCCAGCGTCACTGCCCCTAGGGCGAGGAACCCCGGCCGGCCACGTAGATAAAGACCAAGGCCCACGGTCACCGCAAAGCAGCCGTAAACTACCCACATCTGGCTATGGAAACCCAGCAACAGATCACTCAATAACAAGGCTGCAGCGGGCGCCAGAAAGGCCAAACGCCGATCTGCAAAAGCCGCGCCGCCAAACAAAGCCATGGCCGCAATCGGTGTGACGTTGGGGGGATGCGGAATGAGACGGCTGATAGCGGCCAATCCCACCAGGGCCAAGAGATAGATAACACGCTTATCGACGTTGAAATGATGGTTCATTAAATACTCTCCAGAAGGTGGCTCAATGTTAGGCGACAGGGTTAACAATTAACAGCTTTTACGCCCCTCACGGGGGACCATCTCGCCAGAGCTCTGGCTGCCAAAGCACTTCCCCATCTGCTACCCGCGCTAAACACCGAGCGATGACGAAAAGCAGATCAGAGATACGATTGAGATAGCGCAGGCTCCCAGCATTAACCGTGTCCTCCCGCGCCAGCGATACCAGACGGCGCTCGACCCGACGGCAAATCGCCCGCGCCTGATGGCAGGCAGCAGCAGCCGGGCTGCCACCGGGAAGGATAAACTCGCGCAGGGGCGGTAAGTCATGATTAAAAATGCTTAAGGCCTGTTCCACATCAGCCACATCGCGCTGAAGAATTCGTTCTTTTCCCGGCAAGGCCAATTCACCACCCAACACCATCAGACCATGCTGCATCTTCAGTAAACAGGCATCGATTTCTAGGGGTAAATCGTGAATCCTTAGCATGCCAATGGTGCTATTGAATTCATCCACCTCCCCCAAGACCTCAATTCGCAGACTATCTTTGCTCAGGCGGGTAGCATCAGCGAGACCCGTGGTCCCATCATCACCCGTGCGCGTACTTATTTTGGAAAGCCGATTGCCCATGAAACGTCCTGTTAGTTCCGCGCGAAGACGACTTTTACCTGGAACTCTCGAGAGAATTCGAGGTAGGAGCTTGCCTTCACCAAGGGTGACACCCGCGCAACCGCCGCACCGGCGGCCTTGTCGAGTACGCCATAACCGCTGGATTCCAACACCTTGATATGAGCAATTTCACCATCTGGCCCCAGACGAAAGGCGATGGTCGTAACTCCATCCATACCCCGCCGCTTGGCAATGTATGGATAGCGTTTTTGACGATTAATTTCCTGGTGCAACACCGCCATTAACTGCGCTGCCCGTCCCGCATCTTCCACCTCACCCGGAGCCGTCATAGCCCTTGCCTTAACCACTGGCGCGGCAGCCTTCGCTGATGCTACATGCTCAACTTGCCTGGCCGCGACGGCAATCTCACTTTCCTGTCGCGCCACTTTTGCATCTATAACTTGCTCTGACATTACTGATGGTATGGGCAATGCCCGCAAAGCGTCTGTTCGCAAGGGTTTCCTAAAAACCGCTTGACGTGGTGCCGGTCCCGGAAAGACTTTAGGCGGGATTTTTTGCACTGTCGGCCTGCTGGTCACGCGCCCTGGCTGTTGCACCTCCATCGACTTACTCACCTCTGCCTCAAGCACGGCGGCAGAGGGCGCGAGACTCGTATGCAACAAAGGAGCCGCCTGATTCACCACGACCGTCCCAGATGTCATCTCGCTCCAGGCGCCGAATACAGCAGCATGGGCCAATGCTGAAATCAGCAACCAACTGCCGAGTTGAATTGAGGAAGTAGCGTGCACGCCTTACAGTCTAGTCAAAGCGGTAGCGCGTGGTCAGCATAAAATTCCGCTCGGGCGCGGGGAACAATGCGCCAAATGCATTTTCCACCTCGTTGTACTTGCGGTCTAACAGGTTATTAACGCGGGCGGAGACGCTTAATCCTCTATATTCATAACTCACATGCAGGTTGAGCACACCAAAGCCTGACTGCCGGGCCTTGGCATTGGCATTGTCCCCGGACAGGAACTGATCACCATTAAGCTGTAATTCCAAAAAGGCGCGCAAGGATGATCGTATCCGGTAACTCGCTGTCGCCCGCAATAAATGCCGCGACACCCCCGAGATCTGCTTCCCGCTGAAGGTGCCCGCATCGAAATAAGCATCGGTATAGCTATAGCTACCCGCTACAAACCACTTCGGGCCCAGGCCGTAGCCACCTTCTAGAATCAGCCCGTCATGCACGGTGGAGGAAAAATTCACATTGGCACCGGTAAAGCCTCCAAAGGGATCGGCCACAGTGGGGTCAAAGCCAATCTCATTCTCGAGGTCGAGGCGATAGAGAACCAGCTTGAGGAAATCGCCGTTTCGCTGCCATTCGGCACCCCCTTCCCAGGATGTTCCGGTCTGGGTCTGCAGCCCCACAACCCCGGGCGAAGTAAAGGTCTGCTCATCCACCTTGGCAAAGCGAAAGTTGCCATCCCGGCGGGCAAAGAACCGCCATTCCTGCCGGGGGCGATAACTGAGGCCGAATTCACTCACAAATTGCTCGTCTTTCAGAGACACCCCCGCAGGGAAGGCAGTAGAGTGCCGCAGTTGATTCGTCACTCTGGCCTGACGCCCGCCAATGGTAGCTGTCCATCCTGGGATCAGAGGAATCAATGCCTGAGCATAAATTCCGTGCATCTCCTGACGATTACCGGTCGTAGTGGTAAATCCGAAGAAAGTATTGGTAGTGTCATAGTCGGCACGGTCGATATCAGTACCGATGGTGATTACCAACTCCCCTGCTGCGAGGCCATAACTGCCCACCAGCCGGGGGGTGAAACCACGCTGGATACGCTCCTGCGGGGTGTCACTGTTTGCACCGAAAAATACTAGGCGGGAAAAACCCGTGACCTTGCGGTAATTCCAGTCACCTTCAAGGCTCCAGTTGTCCGACAGCAGCAGCTCCGCTCCAACCCGGGCAACCTCGGTATCGGAGGCGGCAAAATCGATTGGACGGACCGATTGCCGCCGATCGCGATTGGCGGTGAGATCAGCAAGCGTCAGCCGGCCCGCCAGGCGCAGGTTTTCCTTCACGTCCTGAAGTTCCAAAAACACCCTGCCGCGCTCGTGTTCCCAGTCCAACTTGCCAAAGTAATTCCAGTAATCCTGGCGGTTGTTATCGCGGTAATTATTGCTGCGCAGGCGCTCGCCCGAGAGCTGGTACCCCAGACCATTGGCAAAGCGATTACCCGTACGTAGGCGCACGGTCTTGCGCCCATAACTGCCAATACCCGCCTCTCCCTCGGCGAAAAATTTTCGATTCTTCCGGGTGATGATATTGATCACCCCACCCACCGCCTGATCCCCGTAGAGCGTACCCGCACTACCCTGGATAATTTCCACCCGCTCCACATCCTTGAGTGAAATACTATTCAAATCAGGACCAGCGATATCGGTATTATTCAACCGCCGTCCATCCACCAGCACCAGCACATTGGCATTGGCGCTTTCATTAAAACCACGGATACCAATACTGGCACGGCTGCCATCGCCAAAGGTGTCGTTGACCTGCACCCCACCGCGGCCACGCAACACCTCGACCACATGACTCGCCCCACTGGCCTCGATTTCCTCCCGGCTAATGACCGTGATGCTAGCGGGCACAGTCACCAGACTTTGCTCTGAGCGCGTGGCACTAACCACCACTGGTTTAACTTCCAGGGGCTTCTCTGCCCTCACGGGCAGCGCCGACAAACTCATTAAAACAAGGGAAAAAGAAACACAGACGCGGTAGAAATTGCCCGCGCGCGGATAAGATTTGACACTAAACATCACAGACTCCCGGACGTCAGCAGGCACACCCGCGCCACGCAACGACCTAACAGATTTCAGGATCCGCTACGAGAAACTGTGGGATGGCGTGGGGCGAGACATCACCCGGTCGGGAAACAACTTCCACGAAATCACGCTCACCCGGGTTGCCCTCCGCAACGGGATTAGCGTCATTTCAGGCCGGTCTCCGGGCTTGTGAGCGGCCTTGCGGCCAAACGAACCGCCTTCCCACGCATATGCGCAGTGGCTTCTGGTCCGCGGTAACTCACCTACCGTTGCGGGGGCAGCGCCGGAATTGTGCACGCGAATCGCGCGACGCACCGGCTTCCCATTTCACTCCTCCAGCGAATGCCTTCAGAGCACCTCATATGACTGCGGCGCAGTGTAGGGTGCAGGCATGAATACTGTCAAACGAAGAAGTGGACGACATGGCAAGCACGCGCTTAACGCCAGCATGATCTCACCGTGGAGGATCTTGGCATCAATCGAGTCTGAACTTCTCCCTAGTATCACAAGTGCACCACCCGCTGAATGGTGGGGAACCTTTAACATTTCCTCGGGCTTGAGAGTGTACGCTTCCCATTAGTGAAAACGGGGTAAAAGCTTCTCTGCTATTGTTGACTTAGGGCGGTGGCTTTATCGGGGAACGTTTAAGCGTTAGAGCACTATGTCGTTTGCAATAGACACATTGAATGCTGTTCTTGCAGTTGTTTTCGTGTTGGCTGCATACGGGTCGCTGTGGAGCGGGCTGGTACGTGCCAATAGATGGCTCTATGCGCGAGGGATCAGAAAGCTGGAGCAGAGTGGCCTCGGAGAAAACCACGATTTGAGGGCAAGACTTTATACCCAGAAGGATAACCGCGATGCATGGATGACAGGATTGCTTGCGGCGCTCGCAGCAGGCGCATTAAGCGCTCTGTTTTGGCATGTGTCCCCGTGGCTCGCTATCCCCATCGTCATCGGGTTTCTAATCTGCTGGTTTGTGATGGGGCTCTCAACTCCTCTAGAAGATGGTTTTGATTTTTAGACCATAAGCGTTATGTCGATTTCCGAGCTCATTTAGCAGGGCCAGGTCTAGATTCGAAGCATCTCATTGCTCCTGGCCCCCCTGCAGCTCCCCGCCCTGCGCCATTAATTGTTCAAAATACGCGATGGTGCGTTGCAAGCCCTGCTCTAGCGCAATCTTTGGCTCCCAGTCCAGTTGCTTGCGGGCGAGGCTGATGTCCGGGCAACGCTGCCTTGGATCGTCACTGGGCAGCGGCTTGGTTTTCAGTTGGGAGGCTGAGCCTGTCAGTTCGATGATCTTTTCCGCCAATTCACGGATAGTAAATTCCACCGGGTTTCCCAGATTGACTGGCCCGGTAAAATCCTCCGGCGTCGCCATCAGCCTCAAAAAACCCTCAATCAAATCATCTACGTAGCAAAAGGACCGACTCTGTTCGCCATCACCGTAAATGGTGATGTTCTCACCCCGCAATGCCTGGAGGATGAAGTTGGAGACCACGCGGCCGTCATTGGGATGCATGTGCGGACCGTAGGTGTTGAAAATGCGTGCCACCTTGATGGGCATATTGTGTTGCCGACGATAGTCAAAAAACAGCGTTTCCGCACAACGCTTGCCCTCGTCATAGCAGGAACGTATTCCCACCGGGTTGACCCGTCCCCAATATTCCTCACGCTGGGGGTGCACCTCCGGATCCCCATAGACTTCGCTGGTTGAGGCCTGGAGAATGCGAGCCTTCACCCGTTTCGCCAGACCCAACATATTGATCGCGCCATGCACGCTGGTCTTGGTGGTCTGCACCGGGTCGAACTGGTAGTGAATCGGCGAGGCGGGACAGGCGAGGTTATAGATTTCATCCACTTCCACATAGAGAGGGAAGGTCACATCGTGACGAATCACCTCGAAAAACGGGTGGTCCAGTAATTCGCGCACATTCTCCTTGGTGCCGGTATAGAAATTATCCACACAGAGCACGTCGTTTCCCTCATCCAATAAGCGCCGACAAAGATGAGAGCCCAGAAAACCCGCTCCGCCCGTCACCAACACTCTTTTTGCCGTCAATGCCTTCATTCAATGCCTCACAGTTATCTGTTCTATAAATCCTGGCTTTTCCCCAGCTCTCGACGAAAACGATCCCACTGGAAGGCCTTTCCCGGGTCTGTCTTACGTTCCGGGGCTATCTCTTCGTGCCCCACGATGCGTGGTGAGGAGATCTTTGGCCAACGGATCATGAGCAACTGGCTGAGTTGTACTAGAGCTGCGTATTGCGCATCGGTATAGGAAGCCCGATCCGTGCCTTCCAATTCAATACCGATAGAGAAATCATTGCAGTTTTCTCGCCCCTGTAAGCAAGACTTTCCCGCATGCCAGGCTCGTTTGGAGAAGCTCACGTATTGAGTGACCCTTCCGCTCCGGTTAATCAATGCATGGGCAGAAACCCGCAGCTCATCCAGTTTCGCGAAGGCCGGGTGAGCAGAGACATCAATGCGGTTACAAAACAGATCATCCACATGCGGTCCGCCAAAATGCCCCGCTGGCAGGCTGATGTTATGGATTACCAGAGTATCAATATCGCAGTTCGGTGGACGTTCATCCCAATTGGGTGACATCACCCTGCGTACCCCGCAGAGCCAATCTGTGGAATCCAACTGCACCTGCTATCTAGGCCCGCTCACGCAGGCCGTGCATCACCATGTCATTGAGACTGATGATGCCGATAATCTCACCATTTTCCACCACCGGCGCTCGTGACAATCCGAAGCGGGTAAAAAGGCGTGCACTGTAACGAATGTTCATGTCAGCCTCCACGCTAATAACCGGCTTGGTCATCACCTCATAAACATTGACCCGATCTGCCGGACGGTTTGCGGCCAATACCTCGCGCGCAATATCGGAAAGCAGCAGAATTCCGTATACATCATCTGCATGTGATTTATTAACAATCAGGCACTTGGCTTCCAAATTCTCCATGGCCTGCAAAGCCTCTTGGATGGTCGACATACCGTCCACCCGATCAAAGCGCTGTTTCATAATATCCCTGACGCGAATAACTTCCTCTTGTGCACTCATAGTTCCTCCTCCACGACGGCAGTGAGTTTTTCCACCTGATGGGCAACGCCCACGGCATCCTCCACATCAATTTGAAAGGCAATCCCTGCCCCCTTGGTTTGGCCAAACTCAGCCATCACCTCAATGGTCTCAAGGATGTGACGGCTAAGATGTTCCTCCACCAAAAACAGCAGCATGTCTCGCTGGGTCTCCAGGCTGAGACCCAGGAAGGTTTTCGACACCTCCACACCCTCGCCTCGGGCATGATTGATAACCGTGGAACCGGTGGCTCCCGCTTCGCGAGCCGCCTCCATCACGGCATTGGTTTTATCCTCGTCGACCAGCGCAATAATTAATTTAAAATGCATGCCGCACCTCCCAGGTTATTTCGATAGCTTCCGCTCATGGCGCCACTGGCTAAGCTGGGCATAGGCCAGCACCCCCATGATGGGAAACAGACTCGCAAAAGCAATGAGGCCAAAGCCATCCAGTATCGGGCTACGCCCCGGCACGTGAGTTGCCAGCCCAAGCCCCAGGGCGGCAACGATAGGCACGGTGACGGTTGAAGTGGTCACCCCGCCAGAATCATAAGCCAGCGCAATAATTCCACGGGGGACAAACAACGTCTGCACCATGACCAACACATAGCCGGCGATAATATAGAGATAAAGCGGGGTCCCGCTGACGATCCGAAAGCACCCCAGAGTAATGCCAACGGCAACACCTAGGGCAACGGACACACGCAGTCCCCTGACGCTGATGGCGCCACCCGAAACTTCCTGAGCCTTAATCGCCACCGCCAATAACGAAGGCTCGGCAATGGTGGTGGAAAAGCCGATGGCAAAGGCAAAAACATAGACCCAGTAATAATCCCCCCAGCCGAGCTGTTCGGCAGCCCTACCAGTGATGCCCTGGAGAAAATCCGGGTCGGTTAATTGTTGAGCCATTAACTTGCCCAAGGGAAACAACGCCTGCTCCAATCCCTTGAGAAACAGCGCCAACCCGAGAATCACATACACCACACCCAGGGCCACGCGCTTCAGATTCGGAATCGGCCGACGGATAACAAAAAATTGAAAACCACCGATGATCGCAAGAATAGGCAATACATCGCGGATGGTCTCCACCAGTACCTGCCCCAGTTCCAGCAGAAAATTCACTGGCCCGCCTGCAGCAAAATGCCATAACCCATAACAAACAGCATGGGGCTCAGGGAGGCAAAGGCAATGAGACCAAAGCCATCGGTCATGGGGTTACGACCTTGGATACTGGAGGCCAAACCCACCCCCAGCGCAGTCACCAGGGGAACGGTAATGGTAGAGGTCGTGACCCCGCCGGAGTCGTAGGCGATGCCGATGAATTCCCGGGGGGCAAATGGGGTAAGCGCGATCACCCCGATGTAGCCTCCGAGGATAAAATACTGGATCGGCCAACCACGCAGAATTCGGAACACCCCCAGGACGATAGCGATCCCCACCGCCAAGCCGACCACCATGCGCAACTGAAAGGCATAGCTTTCCTTACTTGCCACCTCATCGAGGATATAGGATCCGGCTGCAGCCACCTCGGCGGCCTCCGCCGCCACGGCAATCAGCGCTGGCTCCGCCACCGTGGTGCCAAAACCGAGCGCAAAGGAAAACAGCAGCAACCACGGTAGACTCCCCTTGCGAGCAAAGGCATAAGCCAAGGACTCCCCTAACGGAAAAAGTCCCAGCTCTAGTCCCTGGATAAACAGCGTAAGGCCCAGCACCACCAGTACTAAGCCAGACACCAAAGCGCCCAAGTCCGGAATGGGTTGCCGCAATATGAGTAGTTGAAAGACCGCAATGGTCAGGAAGATGGGTGCCAGATCCCGTAGACTCCCACCCAAAATGGAAAAAAACTTTCGCACTTAATGCCCTTTGCCAAACAAGCGACCAACCAGAATTAACGAAACCGAATGAGGGGTAACGATAGCGCGTCATTATAAAGCCCTGAAGGCATCCACAGCAGCCCTAACGCGTTCTTTTTTAGGTCGCCGGGAAGCCTTACAATCACCCATCCTCTCCCTACCGGCAGCAAAATATGAGCAACATTCCATTACCCGATGACATCGCCCAAGTGGTGCGCTCGGCACTCACTGAAGATCTGGGTAATGGAGACGTCACCGCCGCCCTCATTGCTGCCGATAAAATGGCCGAGGCCACCATCATCAGTCGTGAAACGGCAGTGCTCTGTGGTAGCGCCTGGGTGGATGAAGTCTATCGCCAGGTCGATGCCACCACCAAGGTACGCTGGCACAAACAAGACGGTGAGCGCTTGTCACCCGATGAATCGGTATTCTCGCTGCAAGGCCCTGCCCGAGCTCTGCTCAGCGGCGAACGTGCCGCACTTAACTTTCTCCAAACACTTTCCGGTACGGCGACTACGGCTCAGCGCTATGCACGAGCGGTGGCCGGCACCCAGGTATGCATCCTCGACACCCGCAAAACCATCCCAGGCCTGCGCACAGCACAAAAATATGCAGTGCGCTGCGGCGGTGCCCATAACCACCGTATTGGCTTGTTCGATGCCTTCCTCATCAAGGAAAATCACATCGAAGCGGCGGGCTCCATTACCACCGCCGTAGAGCGGGCACAGGAGATGCGCGCGGATTTACCGGTGGAGGTAGAAGTGGAAAATCTGGAAGAATTTCGCGAGGCCCTAGGCGCCGGTGCGGATATCGTCATGCTAGATAATTTCAGCCTATCGGACGTACACAGCGCCGTATCCCTTAATGACGGACAGCTTAAGATTGAAGTCTCCGGCAACGTCCATCTGGATGAACTACGGGTACTCGCCGATACCGGCATCGACTACATCTCGGTCGGCGCCCTGACCAAACATTTGCAGAGCATCGACTTCTCCATGCGTTTCAAAGAGAGTTAGCAGATTCTTCCTCGAGAGCAGCCTGGGCCAAGGAAATCCCTGCAATAGTTCGTGCATCGTTAATCTCACCTTCACGCGCCTTCTGAAAGGCCTCAGCGATGGGCATACGCACGACGGTGATGGCATGTTCCTCATCACCGGCCAACGGCGCAACTTTCAAATCAGTGGCGAGAAATACATAACTTTGCTGATTGAGATACCCCGGGCTCAGGCTCATGCGCGCCAATAAGCGTAAATTTCCGGACAAGCCCGTTTCCTCCCGCAGTTCCCTGAGCACCGCTTCCTCTGGGCTTTCGCCCGCATCGATCATGCCCTTGGGGAGGCTTAAGGCTCTGGCCTGAATAGCACAGCAATACTCGTTGATTAAATAGATATGACGAGCCTCATCCACCGCCACTATGGCAACGCTATCCCCGCCCTTGTCCACCACTTCACGCTCAACCACCAACCCAGGCCTCAGCTGCACCCAGTGGCGAAGCACCCGAAAAACTGCGCCCTTAAATAGCGTTTCGGTGTCAATGATACGTTCACACATGGTGTGGAGTCCCTTAGAGCTTCCTCAGGCCATGGTATGAAGAAAAATGATGCCGGCAGCCACCAGCAAGGCGGAAAACATCCGCTGAGCACCCAGCGGTTCGCCTAGCAAACGAGTCCCGATGTAGGCAGCGATTAACACACTGGTCTCACGCAACGCCGAAACCTGCACCATCGCCCCCAGACTTAAGGCCCAGATGGCCAAGCCATAGGCTCCAAAATCCAGTGCACCGGCAACCAGTGCCGGACGCCACTGAGCACGTAAAAAAGCTTCAATACGGCCCTGTCGACGCCGCCATGCCAGTAAACCTATGGGCAAGGCGGAAAAGACCAATAACCAGCCGATAAAACCAGCGGGGCTGCCCGAAAGCCGTACACCGATACCATCCACCACGGTGTAAGTGGCGATCATCGCCCCAGTTGCCAGCGGAAAGGCGATGCTTTTCCAATCCTGAAGGCGACTAAAGGCACCCCACATCAGGCTGATAATGCCCATAGACACCAAGGCTACACCCGCAAACTCCCCGGCGTTGAGCGTCTCTCCCGCAAATATCGCGGCCCCACCGGCCACCAGCAAAGGCGCAGAACCACGAGCCAATGGATAGGCAACTGACAAATCGGTTATCTCGTAAGCCTTAATCAGAAATAGGAAGTAGGCGTTGTTGAGCAGTGCCGAGGCAATGATATAAGGCCAGCTAGGCGCGGCGGGCCACGCTCCAAAGGCAAGTAATATCAGCCCTAGGGCTCCGCTAATGACCGTAAGTACCGCCATCACCAGCAGGCGATCATCACCTAATTTCAGCAGCGTGTTCCAGCACGCGTGCATTACCGCAGCGCACAACACCATCAATACCAGTGTGGCTTCCACTTGAGGCGGCTAAGGAGCAGACGAACGAAGGGAAAAGCAGCCCAAATATTGGCGGCTACAACTCCCTGAGATGGAAGCCTTCACGACTTTGCCGAGGCCGAGGTCAGTCGATCATATTGCGACTGAGCCCGCTCGGCCTCGACCAGAACCCATTCCCGAAACGCCGCAATCTTGGGGAAATCCTCGGTCCCCTCAGGGCAGACAAGATAATAGGAAACACTGGAACGCAGATGAGTATCAAAAAGCTTAATCAAACGTCCCGCAGCAAGGTCATCTCCCACATGCGCCGAGCGCGCAAGGGCAACACCCTGCCCAGCCATTGCCGCCTGTAGCGCCATGTTGGTATCGGGAAAACGGGGCCCCTCAGTGAGCACCACACCCGCCATCCCTATCTTGGCAAACCAGTGCTCCCAATTGGGATGTGCCGGCTCCCCCAAACGTAATAACAATGGGTATTTCAGTAGTTCCTGAGGCGTAGACGGCCGTCCATAACG
Source organism: Gammaproteobacteria bacterium (assembly GCA_021773645.1). Lineage (GTDB taxonomy): Bacteria > Pseudomonadota > Gammaproteobacteria > HK1 > HK1 > JAJFJV01. The sequence continues at coordinate 9,943 of JAJFJU010000015.1, read as the reverse complement.
TTCAACAAATTCTGGCGTACAAACTGGGAATACATACTCCCGCAGCAAAAAGCTGGTATGCAGCCCCGGATAATCACCATCGCCAAGGCGTATCGCTACATCCACCTGCTGCTTGCGAAAGGACATGAAATCCTCGCTGGTGGAGATCCAGACATCCAAGTCCGGATAGGCCTCGTGAAAACCATTTAGCCTGGGAGTCAGCCACTTGACCGCAAAGGATTGCAGCATATTCACCCGCAAGGGCTCGCGCTGAGACTCATTGCGTAGCGCCTCCAGGGTGACCGCCATGCGATCCAGAAAACGCCCCACCAACGGAGCCAATGCCTGACCATTGCGAGTAAGTGCTAATTGGCGTGCGCGCCGATCAAAAAGTTTCAGGCCCCAGATTTCCTCCAGATGCCGTATCTGATGGCTGATCGCGCTCTGACTCACGCTAAGCTCTTGAGCAGCCTGAGTAAAATTCAGCAAGCGCGCTGCGGCCTCCAGGGCTCGCAAGGCGGAAATAGGGGGTAAACGCTCCGACATTAAAGATACTCGTATGAATAAAAACTCATGCCATTGTTCTCAAGCTACGGAGTGAAGTCAAACATCGATTACTCGAAACTAGCAGGCGAAAAAAAACCGGCTGGATTTTACCCTCAGCCGGTTTCTCCTGTGCCCTCACGCAGGCACTGACTAATCCCTGGACTCAGCTAGTCCTTGAACTTCCGGTAGAGCCCCTCCAAGCGTTGCCTAACACCCTTGTTATAGAGCTTATTAGCCGTCGTCTTTGGCTTGAGTTTCCAGGCCTCAGACTGCTTGGCAAGCGCATCCGCCAACATCCAGCTATGGTGATACGAGCGACCACTCAGCTCTTTCAGAGCCTGAATCTGCGGCCCACTAAACCACTCCATATCCAGGTGTTCTATCTTGTCGATAGAGACGGTCAACGGAACCACTTTGGCAAAGTCGAGCACCTTGCTCTCTTCCTTGCTGCTCAGGGAGGTCTGCTTACCAACCGCCTGCATCAACGCTCGGCCATTTTCGTAACGCTGCCCTGTGAGATCAACAAAATGTGTGCGGGGAATCTTTTCTTGACCCAAACGTTCGAGCACCCTTTCGCTCATCTCAAAACTAACCGATTGGTAGACCTTCTGATCAAAGACATTCTGCAGGAAATACAGGCCAACGAAACAGATAAGTGCGGAAATCACCGGAGTAATCATCCAACCGGTAAAAATACCCCCGAGCACCTTCCAGCGTATACCTCGCCCACCCTTGAGCAGACCTATACCGATCACCGCACCGATAACCGCCTGTGAACTGGATACCGGCACCAGCGGTATAGTGGGTAGACCGTTGGAGGCAAGAATCGACTCCAGCCCCACCGATGCAAACAGAAAGAGCACGATGGAGTGAGAGACCACCACCACCCAAGCACCGACGGCACTCAGAGGCATCAAACCACCCCCAACCGTTAGCATCACGCGTTTGGAATAGGTAAACACACCCACGGCAATAGCAATCGCCCCAAGCAGAAATAACTGCTGCACCGAACTCAGCGTCACGAGATCCATAAAGCGAAACTCGGTAAACGGTGAAGACGGCACAAACACACCCATGACGTTGGCGATGTTATTAGCACCCAGGCTATAAGAACCAAAGGCACCAGCCAGGACCAGTCCAACACGCGTATAGGCATCAAGACGCAGCAGATGTAGCTTGGCAAATCCCAGCACCACGTGAGTCAACTTGTACAGGGACGCACCAAGCACTGCCGCCAGCACCGGGCAAACAAACCAGGTGGTTACGATCTTGATCAGCGCGTTAGTATCAGTGACATTTTCGCTATATAGATTCCAGCCAATAATGGATCCGACAATGGCCTGCGAGGTAGAAACCGGTATCCCCACCTTGGTCATGGCATAAACGGCAGCCGCAGCCGAAAAAGCCGCCATGAAAGAACCACCCAGGGCGTTGACCGCACCGAGTTTTCCGAGAGTATGGGCGGCACCAGCACCACTGATGGTAGCCCCGAGAATAACGAAGATGCTGCAGATAAGTGCCGCGGTGCCAAACTTGACCATCCGCGTACCCACTGCCGTCCCGAAGACGTTAGCGGCATCGTTCGCTCCCAGTGCCCAACCGAGAAAAAGCCCGCTGGACAAAAAGAATAGAACTGCGATTTCCATCGACCGCTCCCTTTAAATCGAACGCTTGATGGCGTAGATATTTAGATGATCGGCAACATCCTCGGCCTTGTCTGCTATCTCATCGATACGTTCAACAAAGGTACGCAGGTGCAGCTTACGAGCCAAATCCAGATCGGAGCGAAAGATAGATATTTTCAGCTTGCTGCTGATCTTATCCGCCTCGGTTTCATAGAATTCGACCTTGTGATTGTGATCAAGTACCGCCTCGATATTGCGGAAGAAAGCGCGTGATGCGAGTACCAGGGACTCCACGGTCATCACCGCCATATCACCCAGCTCCATGAACTCCTCGCGAAATTCCTCAGGAATATCGGGCAGTTCAATGGCAAAACCCCACAACGCACCCTGCAACGCACCGTGGACCTCGTCGGAGGCCTCAAGCAAACCCAGCACATCACCGCGGGACTCCGGGATCAGGGTCTCGGCATACAGCTTGGTCTCAATGGAGCGACGCAATTTGTCACCCTCGGTCTCAAGGGCATTTAAGTGCTCTTGACGCTCAATGAAGCTATCAGTGGCGCCGGCCTTGAGATAGGCAGCCAGAGCGGTTTTAAAAATAACGGCGGACTGGGAAAGTTTGTCGTGAAAGTGATCAATTTCCACTTCGAGGGCGCGCGAACGGCCAAATAGGCCCTTCATCTTTGGAAGTTCCATGAATCCTGCTCCTGTATATCTGTACGCCAAGGCCTGCCCAGAACACGGATGGATGGGCACACTCAACGTGCAATAGCTAAAAATAAGGTTTACAGCGGGTGTCGGCGCCCGGTGGCGCGCGGCGGGATCGGAGGGCATCGGGTGAAACCGCCCTCGCAAAGCATCTGAGGCTTTGGAGATAAGGGTATCTATGTGTAGCCGAATAGTATAAGCGGCCCATGACGTTTTATCAAGCCTATCAGCGGGTTAGAGTCCTGTTTTTCTGCGCCCAACATAAAAAAAGCCCCGGTCGTAGTTGCACGACCGGGGCTTGGGGCCCGAGTTTATGACATTAGGCCCCTGGCCTCTTCGCTTATAGCAAGGAGGTGAACACCGGAGCGATCTGCTCCATCTCATTAATCAGCTGAGTAAGCTGGTTAGAATGAGGGATGAGTACCATGGGATAAGGCACTCGGGTACCGTTGTCCGCAGCATCACGCAACCAACCACGGAACATCTGATCTTTCTCTTCCAGGCTAGTGCTGAACCAATCCACCGCACGAACCTCACGACCATCGGAAGTCTCGAAAGATTTCCAGGTGCTCGCCGGACGGGAGTTACCGCACTCGGTCAGGCCCACGGAAATACCACCGACGTTGTAACCTTCCAGGAAATCGGTGGGATACACATCACCCACCTTCATCACCCGACGCACATCGATGACTTCCAGTTCATCCATGAGCTTGAACATCATGAACGGCCAGGGACGTGCCTGGGAAACCTCATCAGCACCGATGTCGGCGTCGATCAGGTGGTTGTGGCCAAACTTGCCAAGGATGATACGCACTGCCTTGGCATAGAAACCGGTATCGATACCAATCTTGATGCCCTTGGACTTAAGGTCCTTGAACATGTCGATGACGCCTTCAAAAGGCTCCGAACGCTTCGGCATTTCGTCGACCTCAAGGATTTCCTTGAAAGCGCTATTGAAGCAGAACTCGGCATCGGCAAAGACCGGCTCACGGCCGTGCTTTTCCTTGAACTCCGCCGCTATGGAAGGCGTCGATAGGATCTTGAACAGATGGTCGAGCTTACGCGTCGCCATATGCGGCAGGATCACGTCGAAGGGAGGATCGATATCCCACACCCGCTTCAAGCTGAAGCGCAGCGCATTAATCGGACCCAGATTGGCAAGACCAGTTTCCTCATCAATACCGTCACAGACGGTACCGCCGAGGTCAAAGACCACCAAATCAACAATACTTTTATTAGCCATAATTGACTCCTGAAAAAAAGAAGGAGGGTGGCGAACCACCCCCCTTCGATTACTGCATAGCTACTACTTAGGCACCGAGAAGTTCGATGGCGCTTTCAGCAATGTGCTCGGCAGTGATGCCGTAGTGCTGTACCAGCTCATAAGGCTTGGCAGTCTGACCGAACTGGTCCTGCACGCCCATGCGCTTCATCTTCGGACCTGGGCCCGCTTCAAGAATGGTACCGGCAACGATGTTACCCAGCGCTTCGTTGTGATCCTGGGAGATAGCAATCACGCCCTTAACGCCCTCAACAGCCTTAACCAGGCCAGCAGCATCCAGAGGCTTGACGGTGTGCATATTGACCACGGTCACGTCCAGTCCCTTCTCCTCTTTGAGGATAACGGCTGCACGCATCGCTTCAGACACCATGGAACCACAGGCAACGATAGCCAGATCGGCACTGCGGGACTTCCACTCGGTGGAAAGGGCAGTATCGAAAGCATCTACGAAGTTAGCCTGACGACCGGTGAAGTTGATGATGTTGGCTACCCCATACTGATAAGGGGTATCAGCCTTAGTGACGACAGGCTTCGGAGCACGTTCCTGCAGGGTGATGATCGGACCCTTCACCTCAGAAATAGCGGCCTTGGTGGCACGCTTGGCTTCGTTGTTATCACACGGCCACTGGATGCGCATGTTGGGCATGTAGTAGCCCAAAGTGATGCCTTCCATGCACTCATGCATGCCGCCGTCGCCGCCTAGCAGCGCTTCCGTCGGGAAGTACTTGGCATTGAAGTCGGAGAAGGCGATGCTGGTACGGATGTGGTCATAACCACGGCCAACCGCAAAACCAGTGTAACCCTGGGTCAGAGGAATGAAGCCCTCTTTTGCCAGACCGGCAGAGATCATAGCCATGTTCTGCTCGGCACAACCGACGTCTACAAACTGGTTGCTGGCCTTGTACTTGGTTTTGTCATCGTCATTCATGCCGATGAGCTTATGGGAGTCGTCAGTACAAACGATGACGTTCTTGTCAGCGTCCAAGCACTCACGGAAACCCTCGGTGATGCCAATACCGGTCCAAACCTGCTCGACCTTCATGTCATCGCCAGCATTCCAGCCATAGGCCTTGCTGAACTTCGGATCCGCATCGTTAAGCTCGGCGGTAACCTTTTCCTGATACTCGTCAGCCAGCTTGCAGAACTCTTCGTGCGGGAACTCAACACCCAGCTCTTCGAAAGCGCCAGCCAACTGATCGCGACCCGGAGCCTTGGAGTGATAGGCAACCACGTCATGCATGAAGGAAACGCCCTTACCGATTTTGGTAGTACCAATGACTACTGTCGGCTTGCCTTTACCCGGCACCATGGCCTTGTCATAGGCATCGCAAACGGACTGCATGTCGTTGCCATCGGCAAGTTCAATAACTTCCCAGTTAAAGGCGCGGAACTTGTCAGCCAGGGGCTCCAGCTCATTACAGTCCTCAATGCGGCTGTAGTTCTGGATGCGGTTGAAATCGATGAAGGTAACCAGATTGTCGAGGCCATGGGCACCGGCAAACATGATGGCTTCCCACATGCTGCCTTCCTGCAGCTCGCCGTCACTGTTCTGGGTAACGATCCAATGATCCTTGCCCTGCAGTTTGGCGGCCAACGCGGAGCCAACAGCTACGCCAAGGGCCTGGCCCAAGGAACCAGAGGACATTTCCCAGCCATACAGCTTGGTGCGATCCGGGTGACCCTGGAAGGGGCTGCCATAACGACGGTAGCCTACAGTGTCCTGCCACTTGTAGTAGCCCTTGTGGACCAGCAGCGAATAGATTCCGGGGGTGATGTGGCCCTGGCCAACGAAATAACGATCACGGGAATCAGATTCCGGATCGATGTTCATCTTGTCAAACCAGCCAGCAATCATCCACTCGGCACCGGACATGGCACCACCTACATGACCACCGCCCACGGCGGAACTCATGGTCATGCCAAGGGCTTTAAAGCTCTTGACGATTTCTTCAAGTTCTGCAACAGATTTTCCCATGTTAACTCCTGCTATTACGTAGCTTATGAATTAGTGAACCCCAAAATGACAAGCAGCCATCCAAAACGGATGTGTTGATTCTTAGGGGGTCAAACAAAGGGAGTACGAAGACTCCCTAACTTCCGGCCTAAAAGCCGAAAAAACTTGCCCCGGCACGAAGGCCGGGACAAGTCATAGCACGGTGTTAACCGGTACTAGCTAACCTGGTCCGCATTCACGGCCATGTTAGGTACTTCGCCCGAGGCCAGCTTGTGGGCGTTGTCAGCGAAGAACTGGTAACGACCCTTAAGGGCTTCGTTGGAGCAGAAAGCAATGTGCGGGGTCAGAACGATGTTGTTCAGATCGCGCAGCGGGCTCTTCGGATCCAGCGGCTCTTTCTCGAACACGTCGAGACAGGCACCAGCAATCTTCTTGGCCTGGAGGGCCTCGACCAGAGCGGCCTCATCAACCACCGGACCACGACATGCATTAACCAGCATGGCGGTGTCTTTCATGGCTTCAAACTGCTCGGCACCAAACAGACCGGTGGTTTCCGGGGTCAGCAGCACATGCAGGGTGATGAAATCGGCAGTTTTGACCAGTACGTCCAGCTCAACCAGCTCGGTGCCGTCATTGGTCTCTTTGCAGTAGGGGTCGTGGGCGATAACGGTCATGCCATAGCCACGGGCAATACGAGCGGCTTCGCGACCGATGTTACCGTAACCAACGACACCAAAGGTCTTACCCTTGAATTCAGGAATACCGATGAAGTCGGTGGACTTCCAGCCGCCGTCCTTAAGGATGGCATCGAATTCGGCGATGTGGTTTTTGAGGGAGCTCAAGGAACTCCAAACCAGCTCGGCAACGGAAGTAGCTGCGACGTTCGGGGTCACGCAAACATAGCAGTTATTCTTGTTGGCGGCTTCCAGATCTACGTTGTTGTAGCCAGTGCCACAATGCACAAGACGCAGGTTCTTGGCGCGATTCAGGAAATCGGCATTGACGTCGATGTGGCCGGGGACGAGGAAGTTAATCTCTTCAATCCGCGCTTCCATCTCTTCCGCAGTCAGCAACAGAACTTCCGAATCAGCCGGGAAAATCCCGTCAGTATAAGCAGCGGTATCTTCCGCTGCATTGGTGACCAAGCATACCTTCATTGTCATTTCATCTATCCTCAGAGGTTACAAAAAATCACTGATATCGTGGCTTAATCACCACGCCATATAAGGGCATCACGGAGACAGCTAGGCCGAACTCCAGAAACACCAGCAACACAGCTAGCATAGCCGTGCCGCACCGGGGCTTTAAAAAAGGCGCCCAGAAAACCGATAAACTTTTGAATCTGTTGGGTATTATTGGTTAGCCAGCTGACTGAAGGCCAGGGCTGAATCCACCCGCCCCAAGGAACCGAATAGGGGCTCCTTAGAGAACGACGAGCCTATGCCGATTCCAAACATATTACAAACGAAGTCTTTTCATTCTACCCATGAGTATTTACTCATGATAAACCGGGAAGTATGAGCGAAATCTGCGGGTAATTAGGCTGCTCGTAATTCCCGGCTCATGGGTATTAGCAACGGCAAGGTTAATAATGCAAGAACGCCAATGGCAGCAATACTAAATTCAAGACCAACCCCGTCATTAATCAGACCCAATGTAACGGGGGCCATAGCCGAGGCACCAAAAAGCAGGGTGTAAAAAAGTCCATACCCCCGAGCCTGCCGTTCCTCAGAAACGAAATCTGCAACACTGCCATAAAGCACCGTAGAGGTTCCGTTCATGGCCACGCCAATAATTGGCAAGGTCCAGAACAACGGCTCGAGCGGTAATACCAGAGCCAACAATATCCCTACCCCAGTGGCCACCTCAGTAATTAATACGGTGCGGATAACGCCCAAGCGCGCCGCCAGTAGCCCGCATACATATTTCCCGAAGGCACCACCGACGAAGACCAGGCCAAAGGCGAAACCAGTACGTTCAATACCCATCCCTTTGGCCACTAGCAAAAAAGGAATGAAGGTTAGAAAACCCATACGCGCTGCAGAATCCAACATGCCGATCAGGCTAAGCAGGGTAAACGATCGGGGTCGAAGAATACCCCAACCAGAAACCTTGGCAATACCTTCCGGGCGTTTCACCTGACGGGGATGCTCCCCGACTTTCAGGCTGCGCAACATTAGGAAAATGGCCATGCCCAGAAAAACTGTCACACAGCCAAATACCAAGGTGGTGCTGCGCCAACTCAAAACCAACATCAAAGCCGCCGCCAGTACTGGATAAGAGGCCTTGCCCACATCGCCGGCGAAATTATAAACACCCAGGGCCACGCGCCGTCGCTCCGGTGTAAATGCAGAACTGATAATGCTAGAGGAAAGTGGATGCTGTACGCCTGAGCCGATGCCAGCGAGTATTAGCAAGAGGAGAAAGGCTTCATAACTCTCGACTAAGCCCACTGCAGTAAAGGCCGTCGCCACCAGTAGCATACCGGCCACTAAAGGCAGCCTTTCGCCGATTCGCTCGGCTAGAAATCCGGCGGGAATCTGAAATAACGCCATCGCCCCCACATAGCCACCCACCAGAATGCCAACCTGGGTGGCATTAAAGCCGTAGGCCAGGGCCCAAAGAGGCGCCAAGGTGTATAACAAGTTGCTGTAGCCGTCGTGCACCATATGGCAACTGGATGCGGAAAACAGCACCTTGTTCGAACGGGCATTGGAGGAATCTACGGCCATAGAGTTAGAAATACTCCCGACGACAATCCAATTGTCTGTGGTATAGGAACGTGAACATGTCCCAAACAAAAAAAACCGCCCTCCAATGGAGGGCGGTTTTGACACTATGCCGCAAATCTAAGCCGGCAGTAGCCTGATACTTACTGAATGGCCTCACGCATCTTGAGGCAGAGACGGTCAATCACGGTGATCATACAAACAATGATAATCACCACGGTAGTCGCCTGCTCAAACTCATACATACTCATGTTCCAGAGCAAGGTCACACCCAAACCGCCGGCACCCACGAACCCGAGCACGGTTGCTTGACGTGTGTTGTGATCCCAGTAATACAGCGTGTAGCTGATATACAGCGGGAACACTTCTGGTAGCGCACCGTAGAAGAACACCTTCCAACGGCTCGCGCCAGTAGCCGTCATGGCTTCAAGCATACCGATATCGGAGGCTTCCACTGCCTCGGAAAGCAGCTTTGAAAGCATGCCTACCGAGAAGATGGTAAGTGCGATAACGCCCGGCATCGGACCCAAGCCTACCGCCACCACGAAGAACAGCGCCCAAATAATCTCCGAAACACCACGGAAGATATTCAGCACCATACGAACGGGATGGTAGATGTACCAAGGGACCATATTAGTGGACGCTGCGAAACCCACTGGAATCGAGATAATGGAACCAAAGAAGGTTGCCAAAACGCCAATATAGAGGGTTTCCCAGAAAGGTACCCAAAGGCTTTTATAGCCTTCAATGCTTGGTGGAAACATCAGCACCAGGGTTTCCCATACCTTCGGGAGCCCCTTGGCCAATTCGACGGGGCTAAACTCCGCTCCGACAACAGACCACCAGTAGATTGCCGCCAGAACCACTGCGATAACCAAGCGGAACGGTGTATAGCGTGCGGGAAAGTGCGGCATAGGCACCGCGTTGGCTGTCGTTTCATTTGCCATGATTAGATAATCCTGCTGCGAGCGGCCGCGCTGGTCCGGTCAATGACGGTCAGAATGATGACAATCACGCCCAGAACAGTAATAGCCTGCTGGTATTCAAATTCGGCGATAGCGGAGGTGAGGATAAAACCGATACCACCGGCGCCCACGAGCCCCAGTACCGTTGCCGAGCG
>JAJFJU010000014.1 GCA_021773645.1 Gammaproteobacteria bacterium | reverse complement strand
CGAAGGCGTAGAGATGGTCATGCCGGGCGACAACATCAAGGTCAAGGTAAACCTCATTAACCCCATCGCGATGGAAGAAGGTCTTCGCTTCGCGGTCCGTGAGGGTGGCCGTACTGTAGGCGCCGGTGTGGTTGCCAAAATCATCGAGTAGAGACGAACATGACTAATCAACGCATTCGTATCCGTCTCAAGGCATTTGATCATCGTCTGATTGATCAATCTGCTCAGGAGATCGTTAATACCGCTAAGCGCACCGGAGCCCAGATTAAGGGCCCCATTCCTCTGCCTACCCGCAAAGAGCGCTATACGATTTTAATCTCCCCGCACGTGAATAAAGATGCGCGAGACCAGTACGAGCTCCGTACCCATAAGCGTTTGCTGGATATTCTGGATCCAACGGAAAAAACGGTAGATGCGTTGATGAAATTAGATCTCGCTGCCGGCGTAGACGTTCAGATCAAACTTAATTAATAAATTCATTTTTGTGGTTAAACCTGAACTTAGGTCTTAACTGCAGGCAGATAGCTGGAAAAGTACGATGACTATTGGAGTCGTAGGGCAAAAACGAGGCATGACTCGGGTGTTTACCGAGGATGGTTTAGCCATCCCGGTCACCGTGGTCGAAGTGCTGCCTAATCGAATTACCCAGATCAAAGATTTGGCCCGCGATGGCTATCGTGCGGTGCAGGTTACTGTAGGAGCTCGCAAGGCTTCGCGGGTTAGTAAGGCCGCCGCTGGACACGCTGCAAAGGCGGGTGTTGAGCCTGGTCTTGGGCTTTGGGAGTTTCGTCTTGCCGATGGCGAGGGCGAAGATCTTGAGGCGGGTGGTGAGATAAAGGTTGATAGCTTTGTGGCCGGCCAGCATGTCGATGCTGCGGGAACGACCATCGGTAAGGGATTCGCTGGTGTTATCAAGCGCTACCATTTTGCGATGCAGGATGCGACGCATGGCAACTCCTTGTCGCATCGTGCGCCGGGTTCTATTGGTCAGAACCAGACCCCAGGTCGTGTTTTTAAGGGCAAGAAAATGGCGGGGCACATGGGTAATGTGCAACGGACCATTCAAAACCTAGAAGTCGTTCGGGTTGATAGCGAACGCAACTGCATTCTTATTAAGGGCGCTGTGCCCGGGCCGCAAGGCGGGAATATTATTCTCCGTCCTTCAGTCAAAGCTAAGTCAGGAAGCGTGTGATGGAACTGGCACTACATAATAGTGACGGCGCGCAGTCCAAGTTGGAGGTCGCCGAGGGCGCTTTCGGTGCGGATTATAATGAGGCGCTGATTCACCAGGTGGTTACCGCCTATTTGGCCGGCGCTCGCGCGGGTACTCGAGCAAGCAAAAGCCGCTCGCAGGTTCGTGGTGGCGGTGCCAAACCATGGGCACAAAAAGGCACAGGCCGAGCCCGTGCAGGTACCATACGTAGCCCCCTATGGCGCAGCGGCGGGGTAACATTTGCCCACAGCCCGGCTGATCATTCGCAGAAGGTTAATCGAAAAATGTATCGCGGTGCGATGCGTTCCATCTTGTCCGAATTGCTTCGTCAGGAGCGCTTGGTAGTGATGGATAAGGTTGCTATTGATGCACCCAAGACCCAGTTATTGTTGAGTCAGCTACGCGGCTTGTCTCTTGAAGATGTGCTTATCGTGACGGCGGAGAGCGATAACAATCTCTCCCTGGCAGCACGCAACTTGGCGAATGTAGCCGTTGCCGATAGCTCAAATTTAAGGCCGGTTGATTTGCTTCGCTACGAAAAAGTACTGATGTCGGCGGACGCCGTGAGGGTGCTAGAGGGTAGGTTGCTATGAATCAAGAACGGCTTATGAGCGTCCTACTTGGGCCGCATATCTCTGAAAAGGGAACGCGCGTCGCTGATAAACATCAGCAAGTTGTCTTTAAGGTTCGCACCGATGCCCGCAAAGCCGAGATCAAAAAGGCAGTAGAAAGCCTTTTTGAGGTTCAGGTTGCCGGCGTTCAGGTGATTAATCAAAAGGGCAAACGCAAAACTTCGGGTCGCACTCAGGGGCGTCGTTCGGATTGGAAAAAGGCCTACGTTAGGCTCCAGCCGGGTCATGATATTGACTTCGCGGTTGGTGGTGAATAACTCCCAGGAATTTGTCAGATGGCGCTAGTTAAAAGCAAACCTACTTCTCCAGGACGTCGCTTTGTCGTTCGGGTGGTCACGCCGGGTCTGCATAAGGGAAAGCCTTATGCGCCTTTGGTGACTGCTAAAAATAAGACGGGCGGACGTAATAATAATGGACGCATTACCACGCGGCACCGCGGTGGTGGTCATAAGCAGCGTTATCGTATTATCGATTTTAAGCGTCAGAAGGATGATGTTTTGGGTCGCGTCGAGCGCATCGAATATGATCCGAATCGTAGCGCGCACATTGCCTTGGTGCTGTATGCAGACGGTGAACGTCGCTATATCATCGCGCCGAAGGGCGTCAATGCTGGTGCGGAACTTGTTTCCGGGGCGGCCTCGCCAATTAAAGCTGGTAATTGCCTACCGCTGAGCAATATCCCGGTCGGCACCACAGTGCATTGCGTCGAACTTAAACCGAAGAAAGGCGCTCAGATCGCTAGAAGTGCTGGAACCAGCGTACAGTTGGTTGCCCGCGAAGGCGTACATGCTACCCTCCGCCTCCGCTCCGGGGAATTGCGCAAAGTGCCGGTAGATTGCCGTGCAACTATCGGAGAGGTAGGTCATTCAGAACATGCGCTGCGTTCGCTTGGTAAGGCCGGCGCATCGCGGTGGCGTGGTCGGCGTCCAACGGTTCGCGGTGTGGTTATGAATCCCGTGGATCATCCGCATGGTGGTGGTGAGGGGCGTACCTCAGGTGGTCGTCATCCAGTTAGTCCATGGGGCCAGCCTACTAAAGGCTACAAGACTCGTCGGAACAAGCGTACGGATAAGATGATCGTCCGTCGTCGCAAGTCCTCGCGTTAATTTAGGAGTATTTGGTGTCTCGCTCAATTAAGAAAGGGCCTTTCGTTGATCTGCATCTTATTAAGAAGGTGGAGGTTGCCCGGGCAGAAAATAGTCGGCGTCCCATTCGTACTTGGTCACGTCGTTCCATGGTTACACCGGATATGGTGGGTCTCTCCATCGCGGTGCACAACGGCCGCCAGCATGTTCCCGTGTTAATTACGGAAAACATGGTTGGACATAAACTGGGCGAATTTTCTCCGACCCGGACTTTCCGCGGACATACCGCTGGCCGAAAGACCAAGTAGACGGGAGCAGGCGAATGGAAGTTAGAGCAAAGCTCAGGCGGGTGCGTATTTCTCCGCAGAAAGGCCGGCTGGTCGCGGATCAGATTCGCGGGCTGCCAGTAGAACGCGCCGTAGAACGTTTGGTATTTAGTAATAAAAAGGCTGCAGAAATAATTCGAAAAGTACTCGAATCCGCTATCGCAAACGCGGAAAATAACGAGGGTGCAGACATTGACGAATTATTGGTTGCAGCAGTGCAGGTGGATGAGGGTCCCTGTTACAAGCGCATGCGCGCCAGGGCACGAGGGCGTTCAAACCGCATCCTCAAGCCCACCAGTCACATCACCGTCACTGTTTCGGACAGATAAGAGAATTCCCTATGGGACATAAGGTAAACCCGATTGGATTCCGCCTTGGGATCGTCAAGGATTGGTCTTCTACGTGGTACGCGGAACGTCAGAAATTCGCCGACTACTTGAATACTGATATTGCCGTGCGCGAATTTTTGCGTGAGCGTCTAAGTCACGCCTCGGTTAGTCAGATTCAGATTAGCCGTCCCGGCACCACTGCCCGTGTTGTGGTCCACACCGCACGCCCGGGTATCGTCATTGGAAAAAAGGGTGAGGATATTGATGCTCTGCGCCGTGACGTGAGCAAGATGATGGGCCTGCCGGTGCATATCGCCGTGGAGGAAATTCGTAAGCCCGAGCTAGATGCTTATTTGGTCGCTGAAGGTGTAGCCAACCAACTCGAACGTCGAATTATGTTCCGACGGGCAATGAAACGAGCTGTCTCTAATGCAATGCGTTTGGGGGCCCAGGGGATTAAAATCGCCGTGGCTGGTCGGTTGAATGGCGCGGAAATCGCACGTGGAGAATGGTACCTGGAAGGGCGTGTTCCGCTGCACACTTTGCGCGCCGATATTGACTATGGTCTGGCCGAGGCCAACACCACCTACGGCGTCATTGGCGTCAAGGTCTGGATCTTCAAGGGTGAGGTTTTTGGTCCGCGGGTTCTGAGTGAGCCCAGCAAAAAGGGCGCTGAAAAAGCGGCCCGCTCCTAGGAGAGTTTTAGAACCATGCTTCAGCCAAAACGTACAAAATATAGAAAGCAGCATAAGGGTCGCAATCGTGGCCTTGCCAATGTCGGGAGCTCCGTTAGCTTCGGCGAATTTGGCCTAAAGGCCGTTAGCCGCGGTCGTTTGACGGCCCGCCAGATTGAGGCAGCACGTCGCGCCCTTAGCCGGCACGTTAAGCGTGGTGCTAAAATCTGGATTCGAGTATTTCCTGACAAGCCTATCACCAAGAAACCATTGGAAGTCCGGCAGGGTAAGGGTAAGGGTAATGTGGAGTATTGGGTCTCGTTGATTCAACCGGGACGGATGCTTTACGAGATGGAAGGTGTTGACGAAGATCTCGCGCGCGAAGCATTCCGGCGCGCAGCGGCAAAACTTCCGGTAAAAACAACCTTTGTTAGTCGTACGGTGGCATGATGAACGCACAGGAATTACGCGAAAAAAGCACCGAAGAGCTACAGTCCGAGTTGCTTGAGCTGGCACGCGCCGCCTTCAATTTGCGCATGCAGAAAGGAACTGGGCAACTTTCAAGGCCTAGTGAAGTAAAAAAAGTGCGCAGAAATATTGCGCGGGTCAAAACAGTTTTAAACCAGCGGGTAGCAGGTGCCGAAAATGGCTGATCAGGATAAAAAAGCGCGCGCTTTGGTAGGCCGTGTCGTTAGCGATAAAATGGATAAGACGATCACTGTTGTGGTGGAGCGCAAGGTAAAGCACTCCCTGTATAAAAAATATATCCGTCGGTCTACAAAGTTACGTGCACACGACGAGAATAATGAGTGTCACATTGGTGATACGGTGAGCATTGCTCAGACTCGACCCTTGTCAAAGACCAAGACCTGGTCCTTAGTAAAGGTCGTCGTTCAGGCTGATTAATACGCCGAGGAAACGCTTCGCCGTACGGGCGAGCGCTCCTTTGTCGGTGGAGAGATTTTAATGATTCAGATGCAAACCATGCTCGATGCCGCTGATAACAGTGGCGCGCGTCGTTTAATGTGTATCAAGGTGCTAGGCGGCTCCCATCGGCGCTATGCCGGGATTGGCGACATCATCAAAGTGACCGTTAAAGAGGCGATTCCTCGCGGTCGTGTGAAGAAGGGCGAGGTGTTCAATGCCCTGGTAGTACGTACTCGTAAGGGGGTGCGTCGCTCCGATGGATCGCTTATTCGTTTTGACGGAAATGCGGTTGTACTTTTGAACAATCAGGACCAGCCCATCGGTACTCGTATCTTTGGCCCGGTCACCCGTGAACTGCGTGGCGAAAAGTTCATGCGCATCATTTCCCTTGCACCGGAAGTGTTGTAACAGGAAGAACATAGAGATGCATAAGATTCGTAAAGGTGACGAGGTCATCGTCCGAGTAGGAAAAAATCGTGGTAAACGCGGCGCCGTGCAACAGGTGTATAGCAATAATCGCGTGCTCGTGGATGGTGTAAATGTTGTCAAGAAGCATGTTCGACCTAACCCCCAAAAAGGTGTTTCTGGGGGCATTGTTGAGCAAGAGCGTCCGCTTCACATTTCCAACGTTGGCATCTATAACCCGGCTAACGAAAAGGCTGATCGAGTCGGAATTCGTCGTTTGGACGACGGCACTAAGGTGCGTTTTTTCAAGTCCAACGGTGAGGTTATCGACGGCTAGAGTTTTCTCTAACCTGTTCGGTCGAATTGAGTAATTAGCTTCAGGAATATTTAAGTTATGGCTAGGCTGCAGGAATTTTATCGTACGGAGGTCGTTCCACAGTTGATGGAACAATTTAAGTACACCAGTGTGATGCAGGTTCCCAGGGTCGATAAAATCACCCTTAATATGGGGGTTGGCGAGGCACTCACGGACAAAAAAGTGATGGATTTCGCTGTGGCGAATATGGAGGCGATTGCTGGTCAAAAGGCGGTCGTTACCATGGCTCGAAAATCTATAGCGGGTTTTAAGGTCCGCGAAGGTTATCCCGTCGGTTGCAAGGTAACCCTGCGACGTAGCCGGATGTATGAATTCCTAGATCGCCTTATTAATGTTTCTATTCCGCGTATCCGGGATTTTCGTGGCTATAGTGCTAAGGCCTTTGATGGTCGTGGCAACTACAGCCTCGGTATTCGTGAACAGATAGTGTTCCCGGAAATCGATTTCGATAAAATTGATGCCATTCGTGGAATGGATATCACTATCAGTACGAGCAGCCGTAACGACGAAGAAGGTCGGGCTTTGATGGCTGCGTTTAAATTTCCTTTTAGGGCGAGTTGAGGTTTCATATTCATGGCAAAGCGATCAATGCTGCAACGCGAAGTGAAACGTAATTGTTTAGTTGCGAAATATGCGGAAAAGCGCAAGGCGCTCAACGCACAGGCGAACGATACAAGCCTCGGTATGGAGGAACGCGTCCTGGCTCGTCAGAAATTACAGGCGCTGCCACGAGACTCAAGCTCAGTGCGGTTGCGTAACCGCTGCCGAATTACCGGCAGGCCTCGCGGTTACTACCGTAAATTTGGTCTCGGACGTAATAAGCTGCGTGAAGCAGCAATGCGGGGAGACATCCCCGGCCTAGTCATGGCTAGCTGGTAACACGCCCACAAGGGCGCCTATAGAACACATGAAGCGGGAATCATTTCGATGAGCATGCAGGATACGGTGGCAGATATGTTAACCCGAATCCGCAATGGCCAAATGGCTGGGAAGGTTAGGGTTTCTATGCCCTCCTCGCGGTTAAAAGGCGCTGTTGCGGCGGTGTTAAAAGATGAGGGCTACATCAAGGGTTTTGAGGTTGAGACGGAGAGCGGGAAATCAACGCTTTCTGTTTCCCTTAAATATTACGAGGGTAAGCCTGTGATTTCCCGCATTAAGCGGGTCAGTCGGCCTGGTTTGCGCGTGTATCGCTCCAAAGATGAGTTGCCAGTAGTTGATGGCGGCCTTGGTGTGGTCGTTGTTTCGACCTCCAAAGGTGTGATGAGCGGTCGTGCCGCGCAAAAAGCTGGCCACGGCGGCGAAGTGCTCTGTGTCGTTTCCTAAGGCTGATTAGATATGTCCAGAATAGCAAACGCACCCGTTACGCTCCCCACTGGGGTAGAGGCCAAGATTAACGGCCAGGTGCTCACCATAAAAGGGGCAAAGGGCTCGCTTAGTCATCAACTACATCGTGCTGTTGTGGTTAAGCAGGAAGCTCAGTTGCTTCACTTTAAAGTAGCTTCTAAAAATGCCTCTAATGCGGTCGCATTAACCGGTACGACTCGGGCGCTGGCAAATAATATGATGCTCGGCGTCAGTCAGGGTTTTGAAAAAAAACTTACCCTAGTCGGCGTTGGATACCGTGCCCAAGTAAAAGGGAAAGTGCTTAATCTGTTGTTGGGTTTCTCCCACCCGGTGGATTTTGCTATTCCTGCTGGTATCGATATCGAAACGCCCACTAATACCGAAATCGTCGTACGCGGTATTGACAAGCAATTGGTTGGTCAGGTTTCTGCGACCATCCGGGGTTATCGGCCGCCTGAGCCTTATAAAGGCAAAGGCGTGCGCTATACCGACGAACACGTAGTCCGAAAAGAAGCTAAAAAGAAGTAAGAGGTTTGTGAGATGAACAAAAAGCAATCCCGTACCCGTCGCGCACGTCGTACCCGGGCAAAGATTAGCGAGTTAGGGGTGGCGCGCTTGGGCGTGCATCGTACTCCTCGGCATATCTATGCTCAGGTTTTTGATCCTACCGGCCAGCAGGTCCTGGTAAGTGCATCTACCCTCGATACCAGCTTCAAAGAGCGCAATACCTCTGGCGGTAATGTGGCGGCAGCAAAGATAGTCGGGCAGTTGGTCGCCGAGCGTGCAGTGGCGGCAGGTATAGCAAAAATCGCATTCGATCGTTCCGGGTTTAAGTATCACGGTCGAATTAAAGCTCTGGCCGATGCGGCTCGAGATAACGGTCTTAAGTTTTAAGGGTCTTCCGAGATGGCGCAGCAGTTCCAGGGTCGACAGAAAGCAGATGATTTTCAAGAGAAACTCATCAACATTAATCGAGTTGCCAAGGTGGTTAAAGGCGGACGTCAGTTCGGTTTTTCCGCACTAAGTGTGGTCGGTGACGGTAAAGGGCGCGTTGGTTTTGGGCGCGGTAAGGCCCGCGAGGTGCCGGCGGCAATTCAGAAGTCCATGGAGAATGCACGCAAGAATATGCGTAGCATCCCGTTAAATGGTGGCACTCTGCAGTATGCATTGACGGCCAATTATGGGGCCGCCAAAGTGTTTATGCAGCCAGCATCTGATGGTACTGGGATTATCGCTGGTGGCCCGATGCGTGCGGTGTTTGAGGTCCTTGGGGTGCGGGATGTGCTTGCCAAGTGCATTGGTTCGCAGAACCCCATTAATGTGGTGCGTGCGACCATCAAGGGTCTGACCGATATGGTAGCTCCGGAATACGTTGCCGCCAAGCGTGGCAAATCCCTCGAACAGATACTGGGGTAGAGCATGGCTAAGGCAAGCAAGAAAAACGCTCAGGTCCGGGTCAAGCTGGTACGTAGCTTTCATGGACGCCTCGCGGCACATCAGGCTTGTGCACGTGGCTTGGGTCTGCGACGTATGCACCACAGTGTTGTGGTTGAGGATACCCCTTGTAATCGAGGGATGATTAATAAGATTTCCTACCTGTTGCAGGTCGAGGAGGCATAAGGTGCGTTTAAATAGCATATCTCCAGCCGATGGTTCCAAACGGGATCGCAAGCGGGTAGGTCGTGGTGGTGGTAGCGGGCTCGGTAAGACCGCTGGCCGAGGCCACAAAGGGCAGAAGTCGCGTAACGGCAAGGGCGCAATGATCGGCTTTGAGGGCGGTCAGATGCCATTGCAGCGTAGGTTGCCAAAATTTGGTTTTACCTCGCGTACTGCTCGTTATAACGCCGAGCTGCGTTTGGATGCTTTGCAGGGCTTCGATTCTGATGTTGTTGATTTAACGGCTCTTAAGGCGGCCAATCTTATTCGCCAGACAGTAACCCAAGTAAAGGTCATCCTTGCCGGCGAGCTGAATAAGGCAGTTACACTGCGTGGTATAGCGGTAACTCGTGGTGCCCGCGCGGCCATTGAGAAGGCCGGAGGTAAGATCGAGGATTAATCTGAGGTTTTTATGACTTCCGTATTTTTCCTGATCATTTAATTAACCACCATGGCTTCGAAACATAAAAAGCTTGCCGCGCCAGGCGCTGGAGCCGAAAGCGGCGGTGGTTTGGGCGAGCTTAAACAACGGCTATGGTTTGTTTTGGGCGCGATTATCATCTTTCGCGTTGGCACTTTCATCCCGGTTCCTGGTATAGACCCAGTAGCTCTGGAAACGCTGTTCAACCAGCAGCGCGGCACTATCCTGGACATGTTCAACATGTTCTCGGGCGGAGCGCTTGAGCGATTCTCGTTGTTTGCTATAGGCATCATGCCCTATATCTCTGCCTCGATTATTATGCAGTTGCTCACCGTGGTTTCGCCGCAATTAGAGCAGCTGAAGAAGGAAGGTGAGTCCGGTCGGCGTAAAATCACGCAGTACACTCGTTATGGAACGGTATTACTAGCTACCGTTCAGGCATTGGGTGTTGCTATCGCCCTGGAAAGCCAACAGGCGGGGGGGGCATCGGTGGTTATTGCTGCTGGTTTGGGCTTCCGTATTACCGCCGTGGCAACCCTGGTTACGGGTACGGTATTTTTGATGTGGTTGGGAGAGCAGGTTAGCGAGCGTGGTATAGGAAATGGTATTTCCATTATCATTTTCGCGGGTATTGTTGCCGGATTGCCTTCTGCAATTGGTGGCACACTTGAGTTGGCCCGTACTGGCGAGCTGCACGTGCTAATGATTTTTGTTTTAATTGCCCTCGCACTTGGGGTTACTGCCTTCGTAGTGTTTGTCGAGCGGGGCCAAAGACGCATCACCGTTAACTACGCTAAGCGACAGGTTGGGCGGAAAGTATATGGTGGGCAAACAAGCCATTTGCCACTGAAGTTAAATATGGCCGGAGTTATCCCGCCTATTTTCGCTTCTAGTATCATTCTGTTTCCAGCCACGGTGGGTGGGTGGTTTGGCAGCAGCGGTGAAGGTATGGAATGGCTGGCGAATTTGTCGCAGACCATTGCGCCAGGACAGCCCCTTTATGTGGTTATGTTTGCGGCAGCGATTATCTTCTTCTGCTTTTTCTATACTGCATTGGTGTTTAACCCCAAGGATACAGCAGATAATTTAAAAAAATCCGGGGCTTTTATTCCAGGCGTCCGTCCAGGGGTCCAGACGGCTAAATATATTGATACGGTAATGACTCGGCTGACCGTGGCCGGTGCTGCTTACATAACAGCGGTTTGTTTATTGCCGGAATTCATGATTCTAAAATGGAACGTGCCATTTTATTTTGGTGGCACCTCACTGCTGATTATCGTGGTGGTGGTTATGGACTTTACCGCCCAGGTGCAATCGCACCTTATGTCACAGCAGTATGATGGTTTGTTGCGCAAGGCTAAATTGAAGTAACGGCCGAGACTGAGCTATATATCCCTTCGAGGCGGTTTACACACTCCTGGGATAGAGACTACAGACGGGAAAGAAAGATGAAAGTTAGGGCATCAGTAAAACGACTTTGCCGACATTGTAAGATCGTCAAGCGCAAAGGTGTGGTGCGAGTCATTTGTAAGGACGCACGCCACAAGCAACGCCAGGGCTAATAGCTGGCAATATCCCTTGCCTTAGAAAGGGCGAGACTTTAAGATCACAAGCTTTTTTGCGTTTCTAGGAATCTAGTCGTATGGCGCGTATTGCAGGCGTAAATATCCCGGACCGGAAGCACGCGTGGGTTTCACTCACCGCGGTGTACGGAGTCGGGCGTACCAGGGCCTACCGAATCTGTAAAGATGCCGGTATCCAGGCAAACACATTGGTTAAAGACCTTACGGAGGCTGAGTTAGAGTCAGTACGTACGGAGGTCGCCAAGTACGTTATCGAAGGCGATTTACGTCGCGATACGGCGATGAATATCAAGCGCCTTATGGACCTAGGCAGCTACCGAGGTATACGCCATCGTCGCGGATTGCCTACCCGAGGGCAGCGGACCTCTACCAATGCGCGTACCCGTAAAGGGCCGCGTCGTCTCATTCGAAATTAACCGGCGACTGAAAGACTATGGCTCAGGCAAAAGTTCGCAGTAAGAAGAAGGTTAAGCGTAATATCGCTGATGGCATTGCCCATGTGCATGCCTCCTTCAATAACACCATCATTACCATTACCGATCGTCAGGGTAATGCGCTAGCGTGGGCCACTGCAGGTGGCAGCGGTTTCCGCGGGTCACGTAAAAGCACCCCGTTCGCCGCCCAGGTCGCTTCTGGACGTGTTGGTGACATGGTCAAAGAATTTGGCATGGTAAATCTTGAAGTGCGTATTAAAGGGCCTGGTCCAGGGCGGGAATCCGCCGTCCGGGCGCTTAATAACGCAGGTTTTAAAATCACTGGAATCATGGATGTTACCCCGATTCCCCATAATGGCTGTAGGCCACCCAAAAAACGGCGCGTCTGACGCGGGAGTCCAAGTTGGCTAAGTATATTGGTCCTAAGTGCCGCCTCTGTCGGCGCGAAAATGAAAAGCTCTTCCTTAAGGGAGAGAAATGTTTTTCCGGTAAATGCGCCATAGAAGGGCGTCCTTTCCCCCCAGGTCAACACGGTCAAAGCCGTCGTCGGCCTCGGGTGTCGGATTATGCACTTCAGTTACGTGAGAAGCAGAAGCTTCGGCGTAGCTATGGCCTGCTGGAGCATCAATTTAAGCGTTATTACCAAGAGGCGGATCGTCGCAAGGGCTCTACTGGTGAGAACCTTCTTCAATTGTTGGAAGGTCGCCTTGATAACGTGGTTTATCGGATGGGCTTCTCTGCCTCTCGTAGTGAGGCGCGGCAGCTGGTCCGGCATAATGGTGTGGAGGTAAATGGTAACAAAACCAATATTCCTTCCTATCAAGTAAATCCCGAAGACGCGATCACTGTTTCCAAGGCAAGCGAAGTTCAGCTGCGTATTAAAGCCTCTATGGAAATGGCGCGACAACGTGGTTTTGCGGACTGGTTAGATGTCGATCCTGAAAAACTTTCTGGTATCTACCGGGCACGTCCGGAACGCGGAGAGCTTTCAGCGGATATTAACGAGCACCTCGTGGTTGAGTTGTATTCTAAGTAGGTTATCGTTTCCTTCATCAGGAGTTACAGGGTAAATGCAGGCTAACGAAATCGAACTGCTTAAGCCACGTCAGGTGGAAGTGCGGGAGTTGGGTAAGAACACCGCGAAAATCATCATTGAGCCACTGGACCGCGGGTATGGTCACACTTTGGGAAATGCCCTCAGGCGGGTGCTGCTGTCTTCCCTACCCGGGCAGGCAATCGTTGATGTTGATATCGATGGTGCCTTGCACGAGTACACCACTCTGGAAGGGGTCCAGGAAGACATTACCGAAATACTGCTAAACCTTAAGGGTGTGGCGGTGCGCTTAAACGCGCATTCGGAAGTTGAGCTTAGCCTTAAGCGTAAGGGCCCTGGGGTTGTTACTGCTGGCGATATCGAAGTCGATCACGACATCGATATTATTAATCCCGAGCATGTTATCGCCCATCTTACCAAAGAGGGTGAGCTAAGCATGAAGTTGCGCATTGAAACCGGCCGTGGTTATCAGCCGGCAACACAGCGCAAGACGGAAACGGAAGAGGATGATGAAGTTTCCGTGGGTCATCTGGTGCTTGATGCCTCCTTCAGCCCGATAAACCGGGTTGCCTATCGTGTGGAGAGTGCGCGGGTTGAACAGCGTACCGATCTGGACCGCTTAATTCTTGAGATCGAGACTAACGGCACCATTGATCCTGAAGAGGCGGTTCGCCGCGCCAGCTCTTTGTTGCAGCAGCAGATCGCGGTTTTCTTTGATCTCGAAGGAAGCCCTGAAGAGGAAGCTCCGGCTGCAGGTGCTGAGATTGATCCAATCTTGCTGCGTCCCGTTGATGATCTTGAACTCACGGTACGCTCGGCTAATTGTTTAAAGGCTGAAAATATCTATTATGTCGGTGATCTGATTCAACGCACCGAGGTGGAATTACTCAAAACTCCCAATCTCGGAAAGAAATCACTGACTGAGATTAAGGATGTGCTTGCGTCCCACAGCCTATCGTTGGGTATTCGCTTGGAGAACTGGCCGCCGCCTGGGCTCTATGATGAGGCTGAAGCGCCCGCCTAAGCTGTTTAGGCTGATTGCGATTAACCCATTTTATAAACTTAAACTGTAGCCTGCAGTAGGCTGGTTACAGAACTTTCTGGAAAAATTTGGTATGCGTCATCGGAAAAGTGGTCGTCAATTAAATCGCACATCGAGCCATCGTAAGGCGATGTTCAGGAATATGGCTGTCTCGCTGTTACAGGAAGAGCTTATTCGCACCACAGTCCCGAAGGCTAAGGAACTGCGTCGCGTTGTTGAGCCACTGATTACAGCAGCGAAGGTCGATGGTGCTAGCCGTCGTAGTTTGGCTTTTTCTCGGCTACGTGATCGTGCCACGGTAGGCAAACTTTTTGATGAGCTTGGGCCTCGCTATCGTGATCGGCCTGGCGGTTACTTACGTATTTTACGTGCTGGCTTTAGGCCAGGTGACAAGGCTCCTATAGCCATTGTCGAGCTGGTGGATCGTCCAGAGCCTGAAGAAGAAGCGGAAGATTAAGTAAAAAGCCGGGCAGAGCCCGGCTTTTTTTTGTCTTGAAAGTGCTCTCCGCTCACGCACGCAAGCGTGAACGGCTAGACATTTTAGAAGGGGATATCGTCGTCAAATTCTTCGCTTGGTGGTGCTACGGGTGCGGAAGCACTTGCTGTTGGGCGGGAACTGGATTCCGCGCGTGGTGCGGGCGCATAGCCACCTTCACCACCGCGACCATCAAGCATCTGCATATCGTTGGCGACAATTTCAGTGGAATAACGATCATTGCCATCTTGGCCCTGCCATTTGCGAGTTTGCAGCCGGCCTTCGATATAAACCTTTGCGCCCTTGCGCAGATATTCGGCGGCAATTTCGCCTAACCGTCCGAAGCAGACTACACGGTGCCATTCAGTTCGTTCCTGGCGCTCACCACTTTGTTTATCCTTCCAGTTGTCGGTGGTGGCTACGCGTAAATTAGATACTGCGCCGCCACTAGGCATGTAGCGTGTTTCAGGATCGGCGCCCATATTGCCAATTAGGATGACTTTGTTAATGCCTCTCGCCATGGGTTTTCTCCATTATTTTGGTGGCCTTCCTGGCCAACCAGATTATAGGGATTGCGGGTGTTGGTATATGTGGTGAAATAAGAGCGCTGCCGCCAAGGCGAAAAATAACTTTACCCTCCAGCGGACGCGATTGCACGCAGTGAGTCTTCATCTAGGTGAAGACGATCGACCTTAAGATAGGCTACGTGTTCGCTACCGCGTACTACAGCCTCAATTACGCCATTAACCAATAGCAGTTGTTGCTCAATATCGTGGTCATTCAATGGCTCGGTGTGTTTAGAAAGACGAAGTATTCGGTTGCTCATCTTCCGCGGTGGGTGCATGCCACTGGCCAAGGCTAGCCACAACAGCGAGGCCGCTGCACAGAGGCCAAATACACCTTCCAGACCACTAAAGCTGTGTAGCCATCCACCGAAAAGGCCTCCAAGAAAGGCCCCGAAGAACTGTGCCGTGGAGTAGATCCCCAGTACGCTGCCTCTTTTGTCGGCTGGCGCTAGGCGTGATGCAAGAGAGGGGAGGTTGGCCTCAAGAACATTAAAGCCGGTGAAAAAGAGCAGCATCAATATGATGAGTGTAGTGGCGTGTGGAGGGGCAACATATAGCCCCGTCTCAGCTAATAGTAGCAAGCCGATAGCCCCTAGAAATACGGCTTTCAATTTCCCATGCCGTTCGGCTAACAGGATGGCGGGTAGCATCAGTAGTACTGATCCCAGCAGTACGACCAGGTAGATCCACCAATGCTCGTCGCTGCTCAGACCGGCTTTCAACAGGCTAAGTGGAAGTACGACGAACGTAGCGGTCATCACCAAGTGCAACAGCAATATGCCGAGATACAGACGCAGTAGCTGTGGGTCGCGTAATAAGGTAAAAAATTGTCCGGGTACGGCCCCTGTATCGCGGTGGAAATGTTCGTCCTTTGGGTCGCTGACCGTCAGATGAAGAAGGATGACGGCACCCAGAGCGAGTACGGCAGTGGACCAGAAAATTCCGGCCATACCAAACCAGCCACTGAGCATCGGGCCGAGTATCAGTGCTAGGGCAAAGGCGGCTCCAATGCTCGCACCAATCATGGCCATGGCCTTGGTGCGATTGTCTTCGTGAGTGAGATCGGCTGTCATCGCCATCACTGCTGCGGCGATAGCACCGGTGCCCTGCAGGGCACGGCCGGTGATGACACCTAACATGCTATCGGACATAGCGGCGACTATGCTACCGAGGCAAAAGATCAGCAGGCCAGCGGTGATAACCGGCTTGCGGCCGATCTTGTCGGACAGCCGCCCAAAGGGAATCTGGAAAATGGCCTGGGTGAGGCCGTAGACGCCGATAGCAAGACCCGCCAGGGTGGCAGTGTAGCCACGGTAGCTCGTGGCATGTAACGCAAACACCGGGAGGATCATAAATAACCCGAGCATCCGTAGTGAGTAGATCCCGGCAAGGGAAATAACGCTGCGGCGCTCTGATGGGGACATTCGGGCGGGACTGGAAATGGGCGTAGGCCTTTGCTTCATGATGCCGGAGGCGCGTAATATTAACAGTTTGCCTTCAACTCAGGCCATCCTTATGGACCTCATTAAAATTCGCGGTGCCCGCACCCATAATTTGCAGAACATCGATTTGGAATTACCCAGAAACCAGCTCATCGTGGTGACCGGGCTGTCCGGCTCGGGAAAGTCCTCACTCGCCTTCGATACCATCTATGCGGAGGGGCAACGGCGCTACGTGGAATCTCTGTCCGCCTATGCCCGGCAGTTTCTTTCCATGATGGAAAAGCCGGATATGGATCATATCGAGGGCTTGTCACCAGCTATTTCCATCGAGCAAAAGTCCACCTCACATAATCCACGTTCCACCGTGGGCACCATCACGGAGATTTACGACTATCTGCGCCTGCTTTTTGCACGCGCCGGCGAGCCACGTTGCCCCCATCACCATTTGCCGCTACGTGCCCAGATTGTGAGCCAGATGGTTGACCAAGTCTTGGCACAACCGGAAGGATCGCGTCTGATGTTGCTGGCCCCGGTGATCCACGAGCGTAAGGGTGAGCATCGTCAGGTGCTGGAGGAACTGCGTGCCCAGGGTTATATCCGCGTACGTATTGATGGCAAGGTGATGGAGATCGATGAGGCCCCAGAACTAGGTCGCTATCAGTCCCATACCGTTGAGGCCGTGGTGGATCGCTTTAAGGTGCGCGCTGATTTGCGCCTGCGTCTGGCAGAGTCCTTTGAGACCGCCCTCGGTTTGGGAGACGGGCGCGCGCAGGTGATGTGGATGGATGAGCCGGAGCGCGCTGAGCTGGTGTTTTCCTCAAAATTTGCCTGTACCCAGTGCGGCTATAGTCTGACAGAGCTGGAGCCGCGTTTATTTTCTTTTAACAATCCCGCTGGCGCGTGTCCCGAGTGTGATGGTTTGGGGGTGAAATCCATCTTCAGCCCAGAAAAGGTGGTCAGTCATCCGGAGCTTAGCCTGGCGGGCGGCGCGGTACGTGGTTGGGACCGGCGCAATGCCTATTACTATCAGATGCTGCAGGCACTTGCCGAGCACTACAATTTCGATCTGGACCAGCCCTTTGAGGCACTTCCTGAGACCATTCAACAGGTGCTCCTCTATGGTAGTGGTGAGGAAAAGATCGATTTTCGTTACGTCCACGAAAAGCGCGGCCACCGCCGTAGGCAGCCCTTTGAGGGGGTAATCCCTAATATGCAGCGCCGTTATCGTGAGACCGAGTCCGGTGCGGTGCGTGAAGAGCTGGCCAAGTATCTGACTAGCCAACCTTGTCCGGGTTGCCACGGGCAGCGTCTTAACGAGGGCGCGCGCCATGTGTATGTGGCGGAGCAGAATTTGCCGCAAATTACCCACTTGCCCATCGCACGGGCGCTGAAGTTGTTTCGTGAGATGCACCTTGACGGTCAGCGCGGGGAGGTGGCGGGGCGAATACTCAAAGAAATTAACCAACGGCTGAGTTTTCTGGTAGATGTGGGCCTTGATTACCTCTCGCTGGACCGCTCGGCCGAGACCTTGTCCGGTGGTGAGGCCCAGCGAATTCGTCTCGCCAGCCAGATCGGTGCGGGGCTGGTGGGTGTTTTATACGTACTTGATGAGCCCTCCATTGGCTTACACCAGCGTGATAATCGCCGTTTGCTCGATACCCTGATACACCTGCGCGATATTGGTAATACGGTGATTGTGGTGGAGCATGATGAAGAGGCAATTTATGCTGCCGACCAAGTGGTGGATATGGGGCCAGGTGCTGGCGTGCATGGGGGCCACGTGGTGGCGCAAGGAACCCCTAGCGAAATTGCTCGTAATGCGGCCTCTCTCACCGGCCAATATCTCTCCGGTCGGCGCAGTATCCGGGTGCCAGAAAAACGGGTTGCCGGAGATCCTGAGCGGGTGCTGCGATTGAACGGGGCCACCGGTAACAATCTGAAATCAGTGAACCTGGAATTGCCGCTCGGGCTAATGAGTTGTATCACCGGGGTTTCCGGTTCGGGTAAATCTACCCTGATCAATGACACGCTGTACCGTATTGCCGCTCGTCATCTCAATCACGCTAATCTGGACCCGGCTGCCTATGTCACCATCGAGGGATTGGATGCCCTGGATAAGGTGGTCGACATAGATCAGAGCCCCATCGGCCGCACCCCCCGCTCTAATCCGGCCACCTACACCGGATTGTTTACCCCTATTCGTGAGTTGTATGCGGGTACGCCCGAATCCCGTTCGCGTGGCTATACCCCTGGGCGCTTTAGTTTCAATGTACGTGGCGGGCGGTGTGAGGCCTGTCGCGGCGATGGCGTGATCAAGGTGGAGATGCATTTTCTGCCAGATATTTATGTGGCCTGCGATGTCTGTCAGGGCAAGCGCTATAACCGTGAGACGCTGGATATACGTTACAAGGACCGCACCATTCACGAGGTGTTGGAGATGACCGTGGAAGATGCACGGGAATTTTTCAGCCCGGTACCGGTGATAGCTCGTAAGCTCCAGACCCTGATGGACGTGGGGCTTTCCTATATCAAGCTGGGCCAGAGTGCCACGACCCTTTCCGGGGGCGAGGCTCAGCGGGTTAAGCTCTCTCGCGAACTCTCCAAGCGCGATACTGGCAGCACGCTGTATATCCTTGATGAGCCCACTACCGGCTTGCATTTTCACGATGTAGAGCAGTTGCTACAGGTGCTGCATAAGCTGCGGGATCGGGGCAATACGGTGGTGGTGATCGAACATAACCTCGACGTCATCAAGACCGCCGACTGGATTATTGATCTCGGTCCTGAGGGCGGTGATGGTGGCGGCGAGATCGTGGCCGAGGGTACGCCGGAGGTGGTTGCCATGGGTGAGGGTGAGAGCCTATCCCATACCGGGCGCTTTCTCGCCCAGGTGCTCTCTACCGCACAGCAGCTTCAGGCTGGCCACGAACAGGCCGGTTGAAACTAAGGAACCTCTGATCTATTCGTGAACTCGTATCTTGCGTCCAAAACATCCATCTTTATCGTTGCTGCTCTTTGCAATAGAACAACTATTACGTGCGAACAGCGCCTCGAAGCTGAATATTTTGAATCACAATCTACTTCGCTCAGAATAAATCAGAGGTTCCCTAATCTACTGAGTAATAAAAGGAGAAGTCAGCGTGTCAGCTTTAATCTGCGGTTCCATGGCCTTTGATAGCATCATGGTGTTTCACGATCGGTTTCGGAATCACATCCTGCCGGACAAAATCCATATGTTGAACGTCTGTTTTCTGGTGCCGGATCTACGGCGGGAATACGGTGGCTGCGCCGGTAATATTGCCTACAATCTGACCTTGCTCGGCGGCGATCCCTTACCTATGGCGACGGTGGGTAAGGACTTTGAACCCTATCGTGTCTGGCTGCAGCAGCGCGGTATTTCCTGTACCCATATTGAGGTAGTTGAGAATAGCTATACCGCCCAGGCTTTTATCACCACGGATCTGGATGACAACCAGATTACCGCCTTTCATCCTGGTGCCATGGATCATGCCCATCAGCAGGCCATCCCCCTAGATGCGGGCGTTTCTATCGGCATGGTGGCACCGGATGGTCGTGACGGCATGCTTGAACACGCGCGCCAGTTTGCCGCTGCGGGTATCCCCTTCATCTTTGACCCAGGCCAGGGTTTGCCGATGTTCGATGGCGAGGAGATTCATGCTTTTATCGATCAGGCTAATTGGGTCACGGTAAACGATTATGAGTGGGAGCTGATCCACGAGCGTACCGGGCTCGACGAGCAACAGGTGGCGGCGAAGGTGGAGGCGCTAATTATTACCCGTGGTGCTCGTGGTTCGGCAATCTATGCCGATGGGCAGTGCATAGAGATGCCAGTGGCTAAGGCCACCGAGGTGGTGGATCCCACTGGCTGTGGTGATGCCTATCGTGGTGGATTGCTATGGGGTTTGATGAATGGTCGTGACTGGGAAACCACTGGCCGGGTGGCGTCTCTAATGGGGGCAATGAAGGTGGCGCACGCTGGCACCCAAAATCATCACTTCACCGAGCAGGAGTTTGCTACGAGTTTTCGCCGTGAATTTGGTTGCGCGCTTTAGGGAGCCCTGATTTATTCTGGGCGAAGCAGATTGCGATTCAAAATATTCGGCTTTGAGGTGCTGATCGCACGTGAGCTAGCTATTGCGAAGATCAGGAACGATAAAGATGGATGTTTTGGATGCAAGATGCGAGCTCACGAGTAGATCAGAGCTTCCTTCGGTGGATTGTCTTGGCGATTAGCTTTCCGTCAGGCTGATTTCATCCGATTGGCTTTCCACATCAATGTAGTTGGCGCACTGATCACGCCCGTGGGACTTGCAGAAATAGAGGGCGACATCGGCCTGACGGAGGATTTCATCGAGTAGCGATTTGTTGTCGGCGCTACGGCGTTCACCCAGGCTGGAAATACCGATGCTGATGGTGGTACGTACGGCGGCGGCGGGTCCACTCCAGCGCAGCTTGCGAATGCTTTCGAGGATCCGTTCGGCTAGCAGATGGGCACCCGCCAGCGGGGTGTTATGCAGGGCGAAGACAAATTCTTCCCCCCCGAAGCGGGCGATAATATCGCCTTCGCGGATGGCCTTTTTAAGTTCTGCCGCGATGTCTCGAAGGACTGAATCACCCACCGAGTGTCCAAAGGTATCGTTGACCTCCTTGAAGTGGTCGATATCGATGATCAGCATGCTAAAGGGATGACCGTAACGGGCGGCGCGGGCCAACACCGCTTCGGCCTCTGGAAAGAAGAAGCGTCGATTGTGGAGGCTGGTTAGCTCATCTACCAAGGAGAGCTGCTCATAGCGACTTTTTAGATTTTCCGCTTCTTGTAGGGCGTTTTCCAATTGTGCGGTGCGCTCACGAACGGCGTCTTCCATGTTACGCATCAGACGGTTGTTTTCGAGGATGCGGGCAAGGATGTCACAGAACAGGTTGATCAGGTGTTCATGCCAGATTTCGAAGAAATCTGCTTTCGGGTGATAAACATTAACCACTCCGAGTACTTCTTCGCTGGTGCAGATGGGGGCACAGATTAATGAGCCGCTCGCGGGTGTGTTGTTAGCAGAACCTTTCTGTTTGAAACGATCATCGGTGCTGCAATTGCGACAATGCTGCATTTCACCCGTTTCTGCCGCCTGACCAATCAGTCCTTCACCGACACGAAAGGTGAGCGTAGCCCGTCCTGCGCGCAGGGTGTCTTCTCCCAAGGCACTGGCGGTCAGATCCTGCCAATCCCGTCCGACACTGCATTCTAGTAAGCCGTTGCGGAGTGTAAAGATTGAACATCGTTCCAGATCCTGATGCTGGAGTAGTACGTCCAGCACCCCCGCCATTAGGCTGTGTTCATCTTGGCGATGGCCCTCTAGTGTGACCAGACTTTTGAGTGCGGAGAGGGCATCAACAAGGGAGAAAAAATGACGCCGGATGACCCGGTTTGCCTCAGCGAAAGGGACGTTATCCATACTAACGCCCCCCTGTGAAAACCTGGGTGAGCTCGGCAATTTCACCGATGCGTTGGTGAACTTGGGCGGTAACCTTCTCCATATGCCCGTGCGGGATGCCTAGGGCCTCAATAGCATCAGGTTCATGCCACAGTCGTTCAGGGTCAACCAGCAGTTGCTGAGTCCAGCGCGAGGCAAAACCTACCAGTAGAGCGAGCGGCCAATTGCGCCCTCGGTAAGTGTATTCCCGATAGTGCTCGATGACCGTGGTGACTTCTGGCGGCAGGTGCCAGCGGCTGCTGACCCAAGCGCCAGCACGATAGTGATCGAGGCCAAGTTGCTCATCGGTCACCTCCGCAAGTCCGCGTTCTGGCTCCTTGGCAGTGGTGTTAAAGACCACCTGCATTTCCTGGGGAGCCACGTGGGCCAGTGCCAGTACACCCAGATTATGTAGCAGGCCACAGAGATAGGCGCCTTCTGGGTCCACGGGTTCTTCGTCGGTTTGCACCGCACTCGCTAGCAGACGGCATAGGTTTGCGGTAAATAACGCACTGCCCCAAAAGCGTTCAATATTAAAGGCTGGGCAGCGGCTGGGATCAAAGGCATCGCTAACCGCCATGCTGAGCGATAGGCTCTTTACCGTTTGCAGCCCGAGCACGCGGATAATGGCCTGTTCGACCGAGCGTACAGGCTGGGTCTGGGCAAAATAGGCGGAACCCGCCAGACCGACGACCCGCGCGGTGACCGCCGGGCACTCCTCAATGGTCTTGGCCACTTCCTCAATCTCGCAGTCTTCATCACCAAATAGGGCAAGTAGCCGCTGGGCAGTCTGCGGTAAGGGTGGTAATTCTTGTAGTTTACGTAGTTTCACGGTGATGGCGTGGTAACGCTCCCGGCTTATTTTCATTTTTGTGTGCCACTAGGTAGGAGCCTATGGCGAAAATGTGCCCGTTCCCAGAAAGGCAGCAACAGCATTAGCGGCTGTCGCCCGATTATCTTTAGTTTTCCGTTACACTCGCTCATTGCGGAGTCAGGATGTCCTATCCTGCTTTTCCACCATTTCTTCAAGAATGCAGGTTTAAAATGAAAGCGCCAATTTTATCACATGCCGCCCCTATCTATTTGAAAAGACGGAGGGAACGCCGGCTCCGGGGTGGTCATCCGTGGATATTCAGCAATGAGATTGACATCGGTCGCAGCCCCCTCAAAGATTTTGTGTTGGGCCAGAATGTGGAGGTGCGGGACCACGGTGGGAAGTTTCTAGCCAATGCCTATGTGAATCCCCATAGCCTGATCAGTTTGCGCATCATCAGTCGCACCCCGGGGGAGCTACTGAGCCACGAGTTAATCGTGCAACGCTTGCACCGTGCGGTGGCGTGGCGGGAGCGGCTGTTTCCTGGTGGATTTTATCGATTGGTGTTTGGCGAAGGTGACGGTCTGCCCGGGCTGGTGGTGGATCGCTACGGCGATATCGTGGTGGTACAGATTGGTACCGCTGGCATGGAAGCTGCGCGTGAAATAGTGGTGTCGGCCCTGGATGAGTGTCTCAAACCCAAGGGGATTTTGTTGCGCAACGATGGATCCAGCCGTTCCCTTGAGCAGCTCGATTCTTATGTAGAGTTAGCCCACGGGAGCGTCCCTGAGACGGTGTTGATGGAGGAAAACGGTGCGCGCTTCGAGATTTCCCCCCATGGTGGTCAGAAAACCGGTTGGTTCTATGACCAACGTGAGAATCGTCGCCTGAGTTTGCAATTTGCCCCCGGGAGCCGGGTGCTCGATCTATTCAGTTATAGTGGCGGCTGGGGAGTGCCGGCGGCGGTCGCTGGGGCGCGGGAAGTGCTGTGTGTGGACTGTTCGGCGGATGCCCTTGAGCAGGTGACGCGCAATGCCGAGTTGAGCGGCGTTTCGGATAAGGTGCAGGTGCGCCAAGGCGATGCCTTCGAGGTGCTTAAATCCCTGCGTGCGGCGGGCGAGCGTTTTGATCTGGTCATCGTTGACCCACCGGCCTTCATCCGCCGCAAAAAAGATCGTACCGCAGGCCTGACCGCCTATCGCCGCGCCCATGGTCTGGCCATGCAATTGGTGAATGATGGTGGCATTTTGGTGGCCGCTTCCTGTTCCTATCACCTGCCGCGTGAGCAGCTCACCGAACTCATCGGTCGGGTGGCCCACGGTAATCGACGGAATGTACAGATCTTTGCCGAGGGGCGACAGGCCGCGGATCATCCGGTACATCCGGCCCTGCCCGAGAGCAGCTACCTGAAGGCACAATTTGTCCACTGCGGTAGCTAATGCCGTTTGATGTTTAGCTATCCGAACATCGACCCCGTTGCCATAGCCCTGGGGCCGCTCAAGATCCATTGGTATGGACTGATGTATCTGCTGGGTTTTCTCGTGGCCTGGTGGCTGGGGCGCGTACGGGCGCGGGATGAAGCCCGTGGTTGGACGGCCGCCCAAGTGGATGATGTGATTTTTTATAGTGCCCTGGGCGTGGTGCTGGGTGGGCGCGTGGGTTACACGCTATTTTATGGTTCGCAACAGTATCTACAGGATCCGCTGGCTATTCTGCGTATCTGGCAAGGGGGCATGTCGTTTCATGGCGGCCTTTTGGGGGTGTTGCTGGCGATGTGGTTGTTTGGCCGGCGTTACCAAAAGAGTTTTTTTGCCACCACCGACTTTATTGCCCCACTGGTACCCCTAGGGCTCTGTGCCGGGCGCATCGGCAACTTTATCAACGGTGAGTTATGGGGGGCGCCCACAGACTTGCCTTGGGGCATGGTTTTCCCTGCTGCTATGGCCGAGGATATTGCCCGTCATCCCTCCCAGCTTTATCAAGCGGCTATGGAAGGTGCGTTGCTGTTTGGCTTGCTGTGGTGGTACTCACGTCGGCCACGGCCATTGATGGCGGTCTCCGGCTGCTTCCTGTTGGGCTATGGGATCTTTCGGGGGCTGGTTGAATTTGTGCGCGTCCCCGATCCTCAGCTGGGGTATCTTGCCTTCGGTTGGTTGACCATGGGGCAGCTATTGAGCCTTCCCATGGTGCTGCTCGGGGTATTTTTTGTCTGGCGGGCCTATGAGCGTCCGCTGGCGCCACAGAGTCTGAAACAATGAAGCAATATCTCGATTTGATGGGGCACGTGCTGGAGCACGGTGTGCGCAAGGAAGATCGCACCGGCACCGGCACCCTAAGCGTATTCGGTTATCAGATGCGTTACCCATTGGCCGCTGGCTTCCCCGCCGTGACTACCAAAAAATTACATATGCGCTCCATCATCCATGAGTTGCTGTGGTTTTTACGCGGTGACACCAACATCCGTTATCTGCATGAAAACGGGGTCAGTATTTGGGATGAATGGGCAGATGAAAATGGTGAGTTGGGTCCGGTTTATGGGGCTCAATGGCGTTCGTGGCCGACAGCTAATGGCGGTTCAGTGGACCAGATCACGACGCTGCTGGATACCCTGCGAAACAATCCTGATTCGCGGCGCATGCTGGTGTCTGCCTGGAATGTGGCGGAAGTGGAGCACATGGCCTTGCCGCCTTGTCACCTGCTGTTTCAGTTCTATGTTGCCGAAGGTCGCTTATCCTGCCAGCTATACCAACGCAGTGCGGATATCTTTCTGGGGGTGCCCTTCAACATCGCCTCCTACGCCTTGCTTACCCACATGGTGGCCCAAGTCACTGGCTACGAGCCGGGGGATTTCATTCATACCCTGGGTGATGCCCACCTCTACCTGAATCACTTGGAGCAGGTAGAAACCCAGCTAGCACGGGAGCCGTATCCCTTGGCCAAGTTACAGCTCAATCCTGAAGTGAAGGATCTCTTTTCCTTTTGCTACGAAGACGTTGCTTTAGAGGCTTATCAGAGCCATGCAGTTATCCGTGCGCCAGTGGCGGTCTAATGAGCGAAAGTAAATTTGTATGGAGTGCTCGAGCTATTAAATATATGGCTCTGAAGTGATAAGCTGTAAGTAATCTATTGTTTCATCTGGTCTCAGCATGCAACTAACGCTCTACACCGATTATTCCCTACGAGTACTTATCTATCTTGGGCTCTACCCTGAGCGCCTGGTGACCATCAACGAGATCGCGGAAAGCTATAATATTTCCCGTAATCATTTGGTCAAGGTGGTACATCATCTAGGTCAGGTGGGTTTTATCCAGACCGTTCGGGGTAAGGGGGGTGGCATGCGCCTTGCCCATCCGCCGGAGGAGATCAATATCGGGGCGGTGGTGCGTTCCACTGAGAGTAATTTTGATCTGGTGGAGTGCTTTGATATGGAAAAAAACACCTGCCCTATTGAACCCGCCTGCGCTATTAAGGGGATTTTGGCCCAGGCCAATGCCCGGTTCATGGATGTTCTGGACAGTTATAGCCTCGCTCCGGTGTTGGGGGCGGCTCCCCGTTTGAAAGTTTTGCTCAAACCGCTGGAGCAAGCAGAGCGGCCAGATTAGATCGCAGCTTTAGAATCCGTGTCTATATCCTTGATTGTCGCTATGGCCGAGAACCGGGCCATTGGCGCTGACAATACTTTGCCCTGGCATCTGCCCGCCGATCTTCGGCATTTCCGCCAGCTGACTATAGGCAAGGTGGTGGTGATGGGTCGCAAGACACACGAATCCATTGGCCGGCCGCTGCCGCAACGGAAAAATCTAGTGTTAAGTCGGGACCCGGATTATCAGGCCGCGGGTTGTACCGTGGTGTCCTCCCTGGACCAGGCTTGTGCACTGCTTCCATCTGGCGAGGAACTGATGGTAATGGGTGGCGCTTCCATCTATGTGCAGGCCATACCCTTGGCCCAGCGGATCTATCTCACAGAGGTACATTGCGTCGTTGCTGCCGATACCTACTTCCCATCACTTCCGGCTGAGGAATGGCGGGAGGTGACACGCAGCGAGCACCCGGCGGGTGCCGATAATCCCCACGCTTTTAGCTTTGTGGTGCTGGAGCGTTTAAGCCCAGTAGATTCCTGATGGTTTGAGCTGGCTGCTTATCAGACGAATTGATTGATATCGGCACAGCTTTCGCAGGGGATGCGATAGTAGCGGCCATTTTCGAGGCACAGGGCGCTCAATTGTCCGCCCCAGACACAGCCGGTATCCAAGTGATAAACCTGTTCCCGTGCAGAGATATCCGGGGCGAGACGCAGCGTAGCCCAGTGACCGAAAAGAATCTTCAGGCCAGCACTCTTGCGTTCTGGCAACAGGAACCAGGGCAGCAATCCCGATATCTGGCTATCCGGTGCCCCTTTCTCCTCATGGCTCATTCTGCCCTCAAGGTCACAATAGCGAATGCGGGTCAGGGCATTAGTAATCATCCTTAAGCGCTTCCAGTTCTTCAGCTCTTTCGACCAAATATCGGGCTGATCTCCATACATTTTTGCAAAGAATTTTGGATGCTCCGGGCTTCGCAACACGGCCTCCACTTCCGCGGCGCAATCCAGCGCTAGCGTCAGATCCCATTGCGGCGGCAGACCGGCATGGACCAGCAGATAGTTACCTTCGGGATCGTGATGGAGTAAAGGCTGTTGACGTAACCAGGAGAGTAATTCTTCGCAGTCTGGGGCGGCGAGTACCGCGTCCAAGGTGTCTTTGCGATGAGGCTTGCGAGCCCCCACGGCGGTGGCTAGTAGATGTAGGTCGTGGTTGCCGAGTACGGTGCGTGCTGCATGGCCCAACTTGCGAACAAAGCGTAATACTTCCAAGGAGTGTGGACCGCGATTAACCAGATCGCCGCAAAACCAGAGTTGGTCGTGTGCGGGGTTAAAATTGATGCGGGCAATGAGGCGTTCCAGTGCCTCCATGCATCCCTGTACATCGCCAATGACGTAGGTGGCCATTTACCGCCGGAGTTCCAAGATCATGTTGCCACTTGCCAACAAATACCTCAGTGGAGTTGTTGGCGACAAGCCAGGCTAAACGGTGAGATGGCAACATCAAATTCGAGGCCATCATCGGTGACCATGAGATAGCTCCCATGCATGCTGCCTACTGGGGTCTCCAGCATGGCTGCACTGGTATAACGGAAGCCTTCGCCGGGTTGCAGGTGGGGTTGCTCTCCCACTACGCCTTCTCCCCGGACCTCCTGGCTCACCCCATCACCGTTGGTGATAATCCAGTGGCGGCTGTGCAGGCGCGCGGCGATGGTGCCGATATTACGGATAGTTACGGTGTAGGAAAACACATAGCGCGCCTGATCGGGCACGGATTCAGCCGCCATGTAGCGGCTTTCAACCTCTACCTCAATATCACAAGTATCCTTATCCATGGACTCATTGGAACCCATCCAAGGGAGGGGCGCAAGCGCTGTAGAGAGCGCTAATGTGTGTTCCAACCCCGGTAACCTAGGGCCTCGCCCAAGTGGTCGTCATTAAGCCTTGCGCTACCCGCAAGATCGGCGATGGTGCGCGCTACTTTGAGCACCCGGTGGCAGGCGCGGGGAGAGAGCGCCAAGCGGGTCGCGGCCTGTTCCAATAGCGATTGCTCGCTAGTTCCCAGATGACATGCCTCGCTTAGCTCGCGGCTTTCCAATAATTGATTGGATTTTCCCGAGCGTTTCAGTTGCCGGTTTCGTGCGGCAATGACGCGAGCGCGTACCGTCAGGCTGCCTTCCTGGTTAATGTTGTTGGTGGAGATGGGGGGGCGCTTGAGTCGTGGTACCTCGACGTGCAGATCGATGCGATCCAGCAGTGGGCCTGAAATGCGGCTGCGGTAGCGTGCGATGGTGTCCGGGCTGCAGCGGCAGGCTTTGAGTTGATCCCCGAGATGCCCGCACGGACAAGGATTCATGGCGGCGATAAGCTGGAAACGTGCGGGAAAGGTCATTTGCCGAGCGGCTCGGGAAATGGAGATGCTGCCGGATTCCAGCGGTTGGCGCAGGGCCTCAAGCACTCGTCGCTCGAACTCCGGCAGTTCGTCGAGAAACAACACCCCATGGTGAGCCAGGGAAATTTCGCCTGGGCGCGGTTGCGAGCTGCCGCCAACCAGGGCTACCGCCGACGCGGTATGGTGCGGGCCGCGAAATGGGCGTAGCCCCCAATGTTTAGGTTTAAAACCCTCTCCACTCACCGACAAAATGGCCGCCGACTCCAGGCTCTCACTTTCGCTCATGGGCGGCAAGATGCCGGGTAGGCGCGAGGCCAGCATGGTTTTACCGGTGCCAGGGGGGCCACTCATAAGCAGGTTATGGGCCCCGGCAGCCGCGATCTCCAGTGCCCGCCGGGCGCGATACTGGCCCTGAATATCAGCCATATCCAGCTCGGTCGCCGATTGTGGTGGTGCCGCTTGTGCCTTAAAGGCGGGTATCTCCGGGCCTGCCCCAAAATGGGCGCAGATAGCCAGCAAATGATCCGCACCGAGGATGCGTGCATCTTTTACCAATGCACCCTCATTGGCATTTTCCAAGGGCACCATCAGGCTGCGTCCGCTGGCTTGGGCCTGCAGGGCCGCGGGCAGGACGCCGTGCACTGGGCGGAGCATACCGGTGAGGGCCAATTCCCCGAGAAATTCGTAATCTGCCAGGGTTTCTATAGGAATCTGGCCTGAGGCGGCGAGGATGCCGAGGGCAATGGGCAAATCAAAGCGCCCGCCTTCCTTGGGGAGATCGGCAGGGGCAAGATTGATGGTGATGCGCCGCGCGGGAAAGCTGAAGCGGCTGTTGAGTAGTGCACTGCGGACCCGGTCCTTGGCCTCACGCACAGCGATTTCAGGAAGCCCGACGATGGAGAGGCGGGGCAAGCCACCACTAAGATGGACCTCGACGGTGACCTGAGGCGCGTCAAGGCCCAGTTGGGCGCGGCTATAAACGACTGCGAGAGACATATGTTCCATCCTTAGAACTGACCGCCGTTGGCGGCCAAAAAAGCGTCGGGTTTAATCTTTGGAGGTGGTATCTCCTGCCGATTCCAATGCGCTGCGCTGAAGTGCCTGCAATTCGTTTTCCAGTTGCCCGAGTTTTTCTTCCAACGCAGTCAGTTGTTCACGACTGCGTGCGAGCACCGCAGTTTGCACATCAAATTCCTCACGAGTCACAAGATCCATTCGTCCCAAGGCTGCTTCTAAAGCAGCACGCAGATTTTTCTTCACATCGGACTGAATTTGACCAAGCCCCTCGGGCAGGGAATCCATGAGTTTGCGGGTTAATTCGTCGAGGGATTTTGGACTCACCATGATCGTTGTAGCACTCCGTAGGTTGATGGTTAGGAGCCTTTCGGACTTAGGACTGCTCTACTGCGGAAAAGCCATTTTGGCCATATGTCCCGGTCCTTTTCGTCTAATAGAATGACTATTCTCCTCAAATGACCAAAAAATATGTTTCAAAATGGCTTTCCCTCGCTACGAGCGCCTAAATCCGAAAGGCTCCCAGAACCATAGCTTTTGCCCCTCGGGCAGGCAAGCATCGGTTGCCTGTAACAGGGGTGATGCATAGGATGGGGGGATGATTTCTGATGGATACCGGTAATGCGGGCTGAAGCAGAAAAGTTGTTGCTTGAACTATTTGCCGCAGCAGTTGCCGCAGCACAGGCGGAACGCTGCCTGCCTGCTTATCTGCCAATCCCTCCCGCGGGACGTACGGTGGTGGTGGGAGCCGGTAAGGCGGCGGCTGCCATGGCGCGGGTGGTTGAGTCGGTGTGGTCTGGGCCCTTAAGCGGACAGGTGGTGACGGCATACGGACACGGGCTGAACTGTCAGCAGATTGAGGTGCTGGAGGCTGGCCACCCGGTACCCGATGCTGCGGGTGTAGCGGCGGCACAAAGTATGTTGGCATCGGTGCAAGGATTGGATGCCGAAGATTTGGTGCTGTGTCTGCTTTCTGGTGGTGGTTCGGCACTTATGTCACTGCCGGCACCGGGTATTACTCTGGAGGAAAAGCGCGCCCTGAACCGTGCCTTATTGCGTTCCGGGGCGACCGTGGGAGAGCTCAATTGTGTACGAAAGCATCTGTCCGCCATCAAGGGCGGTAGGCTGGCCATTGCCTGCGCACCGGCGCCGGTATTTTCACTGCTGATTTCTGATGTCTGTGGCGATGATCCCGCCATCATCGCCTCGGGCTCCACGGTGCCTGATGTGAGCACTTGCCAAGATGCGTTGGAAATTTTGAATAGCTACCGCATTCAGATTCCAGATGCGGTGTGTGCATTGTTGGAAAGTGGCAAAGGCGAGACCCCTAAGCGGGGTGATCCACGTTTTAGAGCAAACCGGACACAAATTATTGCCACTGCCGACGATGCTCTGCAGGCAGCGCAACAGCTGGCAGAGAGAGCCGGTATAGAGCCCCTGATGCTTGGTGGCAAGATTGAGGGTGAGGCACGGGAAGTGGCGCAAATACAGGCGGCGCTGGTAGCAACAATCCAGCGCGGAGAGGGGCCGATATCACCACCCTGTGTGATATTATCCGGCGGCGAGACCACGGTCACCGTGCGCGGCTCCGGCAGGGGCGGTCGCAATGGTGAATTCCTTCTTTCTTTGGCGATTGCTCTGGATGGAATGCCGGGGGTCTATGCCATTGCCTGTGACACCGATGGAATCGATGGCATGGGGGACAATGCGGGTGCCTTGCTGTATCCAGATACTTTGCATCGATCGCAGCGAGACCCTCGAGAGAGTCTTGCCAACAATGATAGTGACAGTTTTTTCGAGGCCCTAGGTGATCGGGTGATGACCGGGCCGACTCGAACCAACGTCAATGATTTTCGTGCCATTTTTATCGACTAGATTGCCCTTATGAAACACCAGACTGACGACCTTCGTATCCTCGGTATCAAGGAGGTCATTTCACCCTCCGCGCTGCACGCCGAATTACCGCTTACCGAACAGGCGGCCCAGACTACGGCTGAGACGCGGCTTGCCATACGCCAGGTACTTGCTATGGCCGACGATCGCCTGTTGGCGGTGGTTGGGCCCTGTTCCATTCATGATCCGGAAGCCGCCCTTGAGTACGCAAGGAAATTGCGCGTGGTTCAGCAGCGTCTCTCTGGCGATTTATTGTTGGTGATGCGGGTTTATTTTGAGAAGCCGCGGACCACCGTAGGTTGGAAGGGGTTGATCAACGACCCAAATCTCGATGGCAGTTTTCATATCAATGAGGGGCTGCGTATCGCCCGGCGTCTGCTACTTGATATCAACGAATTAGGCCTGCCCGCCGGTACCGAATACTTGGATCTCATCACCCCACAGTACGTCACCGATCTGGTGAGTTGGGGCGCTATCGGTGCGCGTACCACCGAGAGTCAGGTGCATCGTGAGCTGGCCTCAGGGCTATCCTGTCCGGTGGGCTTCAAAAATGGTACTAACGGCACAGTGAAACTGGCCACCGACGCCATTGGCTCGGCCCGTCAGCCACACAATTTTCTGTCCGTCACCAAGGCTGGACATTCCGCCATCTTCGCTACCAGTGGCAATAAAGACTGTCATCTCATCCTGCGTGGCGGCCGCGAGCCCAATTACGATGCCGAGAGTGTTCGGCACGCGGTAGTGAGTCTGGAAGCAGCGGATCTGCCCTCGGGCCTGATGATTGACTTTAGCCACGCTAATAGCAGCAAGAAGTATCAGCGCCAGATGGATGTGGGTCGTGATGTCGCCGCGCAGCTTGCCGCGGGCGAACGACACATCATTGGTTGCATGGTGGAAAGCCACCTCAAAGCGGGAAATCAAAAGGTTGTCCCTGGGGAGGCCCTCGCCTATGGCCAGAGCATTACCGATGCCTGTCTGGGGTGGGAGGATACGGAGGTGTTGCTTGAGGAATTGGCCGAGGCGGTGCGTCAGCGCCGTGAAGGTAGCAGCAAGACGGCCTCCTGAGGCTTCTTTTTACCCTAATAACCTACGGGTACGGAGGCTGCCGGCAATTAGGGCTAATAGCAGGGAAACAGCCCAAGCGGAGGCGAGTTCGTGGGTAAATCCATCGCCGATGGATTGGGTCCAGCGCCAATAGTCGAGCGGATCGCTAAGGCCGGCCCAGAGATGCTGCCGCAACCCATCCCATTCCACCCCGATGAGTAGCAGGCCGATGGGTAGGAGTACCGCAAAACCCCCCGCAGCAGTCACCACGAAGCAAAGCATGCCGTCCGCTAAAGCAGCGAGCGTGGGCGAAGTCTTGGCTTCAGCCACCAATTTTCCTGCCATCGTGATGTTGGATGGCTACCACCGTTGGGCGTGCAGGCATGCCCGGGCTGAAGTCCGGCCAGCCCCCACCCGGATGCTGGATGGAGAGGAACAGGGTGCGTTGGTCTGGGCTAAAACAGGGGCCGGTGACTTCAGCCCCCTTGGGCGCACGTAGGAAGTGACGACTTAAGGCGCGTCCCGGACCAAGGGTGTCGCAGGCCCATAGACTGTCGGCAATACCACTGGCGGAGGTAGCGCCATCGCTGGCAATCCACAGATGACCACGGGCATCGCAGGCGAGGTTATCCGGACAGGCAAACCAGCCGGCAGGATCAAGCCCAGAAGTTTTGTTTGCTCCTTTGCCGCCCAGCGCAAATATTTCCCAGCGAGCTTCCGTGGCGGCGTGATCGGCCTTATCTCCAGGGGGAATGATTTCGAGGATATGACCGTAGCGATTGAGCGCCCGCGGGTTGGGTCCGTTTTTCTGCCACGGTGTACGGGCATGATTTTTGGTCAGTGCCAGATAGATGTGGCCGTTATCGGGATGCAGGGTGATGCCTTCGGGTCGATCCATGGGGGTTGCCCCCAGCAGGTCGGCGGCGCGGCGGGTTTCGATGAGCACCTCGGCCTGGCTGGTAAAGCCATTCTTTTCGGTCAGCGGCCCCTGCCCATAGATGAGTGGCAGCCAATCCACGCTGCCGTTCTCATCAAAGCGCGCGACGTGGAGCACGCCCTTATCTAACAGTTGGTTGGTATCTGCACCCGCGGCGTAGTGTCCATCGCTGACGAATTTATACAGATATTCAAAGGCCTGGTCATCACCGCTGTAGACCACCACGCGGCCATCCGGATTCAGTGCCACCGTGGCACTTTCGTGTTTGAAGCGCCCAAGGGCAGTGCGTTTTACCGGCATGGAAGTTGGGTCGTAGGGATTGATTTCCACCACCCAGCCAAAGCGGTTGGATTCTCGTGGCTCTTGGGCCAGGCCAAAGCGGGGATGAAAGCGTGCCCAGCCGTAGCGATGCCGTGGCCCGATACCATAGCGCTCATAATTTCTTTGCTCTGAACGGTCTGTGGGTTTGCCACCAAAATAGGCCTGAAAATTCTCCTCGCAGATCAGCACGGTACCCCAGGGCGTGGTGCCGCCAGCGCAGTTGTTGAGGGTTCCGAGCACCCGCGTTCCCTTGGGATCGGCCGTGGTTTGCAGACGGGGATGACCCGCGGCGGGGCCCGCGAGGCGCATCCAGGTGTCTAACGGGCTAATACGGCGATTTAGCGGGCTGTTGATAATGACGGACCAAGTATTACGCCGTTGGCGTATTTCCACCACGCTGTGGCCGTGGGTAGCCAGTTCTACCCCGGTGCGGGTTTTTGGGGGTAACTTTGGGCTATGGGAAAACATCCGCGAGGAGCTGTACTCATGGCTGACACAGAGCAGCCCGCCGTGGCGGCCCTGTGCGTCCGTGGCCAAAGGCATGAAGGCGATGAAGTCACAGTTGTAGCCAAATTGGCGTTGCTGCGCTGCTGCTGTTTGTCGAGCCGGATCGAAAATTGGGGAGTTGCTAAACAGTGGATCACCCCATCGCAGCAATACTTGGCTCTCGTAGCCCTCGGCAACGTGGAGTTGGCTATCGAGACCGTGAGGTAGCTCACTAAAACCTAGGCTAGAGGGATGGTCAGTGCTTGCTGACAGCGATCTGGGGAGGCTGGTGGCAAGGGTCGCTGCCGCGCTTCCTTTCAGCAGGTGGC
Organism: Gammaproteobacteria bacterium; assembly: GCA_021773645.1. GTDB lineage: Bacteria > Pseudomonadota > Gammaproteobacteria > HK1 > HK1 > JAJFJV01. The sequence continues at coordinate 16,914 of JAJFJU010000014.1, read as the reverse complement.
GTCGTGACAGGTGTTGGTCCAGGAGCTCCGCAAAGCACGGACTCGTGTGCTGACGCGGGATGGCCTCGTCTTCGGTATCAGGAAAAAGCGTTTTCTTACGACTCATGGACAGCCTGAGATTCGAGTTTGAATACACTGACCTGATAGAGGCCACAGCCAAACAGACGCTGATGAGAGCGGATAAGGTTTCCCCCCTGAGTTGCTGCCATTTGCTCCAGACGTTGATTCAAATCTTCATCCAGAAATCCCTGTAGCCAGGGTTCGGCACGGGCAAGTAAGGGCCGTCGGGGATCGAGATAGGAAAAAGAACCCGTGGGCGAGGCGAATTCGGTAATCAGCAGGCGACCGCCGGGTTTGAGTATGCGCAGACATTCATTGAGGGTCCTTTCGCGCACTTCCGGGGGAAGTTCGTGGAGCAGGAAGAATACGACGATGGTGTCCAGGGAGTCATTACGATAGGCGAGCGATGCCGCATCCATCTGGCTAAAATAGACGTCTTTGTCTGCGTTTATTTTCGTGCGGCTGAGTTTTAATTGGCCTGGCAGGACGTCTACCAGATGGAAGTGCTGGCTATCTAGAGCCTGCTGCATACGGGTACTGAAGTCACCATAGACACTGGCGAGTTGCAATGTCTCACCCGGCGCTTCGCGGGTCAGGCAGTGCAGAGTTTCTTCCTTGAGTACGCGGTACTGGCCAAATAGGATGAGGTTGATGATCGCGGGGCGATCAAAGAAGCGCATCCCACGTGGCGATAGATAGGCCCAGCCATAGTGGCGGATGAGATATTCCGGGACCCCGTTGCGCGTTGCTATAGGGGTTGTCGCTGGAGATGGGGCAGGCTGTAGCGGCCGGGTGGAGCCGGCAGAGCTCAGGTGTCCGTCAGCGGCATCTTGCTTGGAGTAGGGGGCTGCTAGCGTTCTAGGCCTCTCCACGCGCCGGATAATCCTTATCTATAATGAATTCGAGGGCGCCGAGGATTTCATTAAAGTGGGGTCTGGCAAAGGGCATGGTGCTGAGCGTAGCGGCGTAGAGGCTTTGGTCGGGACGGAGCAGAAAGACGCCGGGTTCGTTGAATAGCGTAGGTTCCTCTACACCAGCGGAGGTCACGCCTTGTCCGCTGGAGATATAGAGCCCCCACGCTCGCGCCTCATCAATGCTCAGATCATAAGCAATACGCAACTGATCGAGCGCCCATTCCGACTTTGTCTGTTCCGCTCGTTCCTTGGTATCGGTGCTGAAGGCTAGCGCCTCAACCCCAAGCTGCTGGAACTTATCCAAATGGCGTTCCAGATCCTGCAGATAGGTTTTGCAGATCGGGCAGTGCAGGCCGCGATAGGCCACCAGCAGGCTGAAGTGTTCCGGTGCATCGTCACTCGGCTGCCATGCCCGTTCTGGCAGCAGCTTAAGATTGAGGGCAGGTACTTTTAGCTGTGGCATTATCGCGATCATTGAGAGACTCCTAGATTCTGGGGATATCCTGCTGCTCCATGAGATAGGTCAGCCACAGATTCGACAGCTTTTCCGGTACGGAGTTTTGTCGTAAACGCCCATCCAGGTGATTGAAATCCACCTCGTCCAGCAACTGGTCCTGGTTGAAGCAGGAATAGACAAAGCTTTCCTTACCGGTCTCCGGATCCTCGTGGCGGCACATGCATTGGGCGCAGACCCCTTTCATCATGCACTGCATGGTGGAGTTGATGGAGCCGTAGGCGATGGGCGGATCTTTCTTCAAGTAGGGCTTGAGCAGGCCAGTACGCTCTGCCTTCACCGCCCCCATCATGCGATGGGAACCGATGGCGATGAGATGATCCACCTCATCCAGCGGAATCTCGGCACTTCCCAGTTTGCCCTCGGCGTAGTGCACCATGGCCTGGATGATATTGCCCACGAAGGTTCGATCCTGAGGGCGGCGTGGAATGATGGCTTCATTGCCGGGTAACGGGTCCACGGCCCACACCACCACGTCGGCGGCATCCTCAACTTCCTGGGTTTTGAAGGTGTCGCAGGCGAGGCGATAACCGGCGAAGTAGATCACCCGATTGCCAGCATCACGCATGGCCTTGCCGATGGAAAACAACACCGCGTTACCGAGCCCGCCACCGGCTAGCAGGATGGTCTTGTTGTGGGGGATTTCTGTGGGCAAGCCGGTGGGGCCCATGAGAATGATGCGCTCGCCCGGCTGCCAGGTGGCGCACAGCCGTGAGGAGCTGCCCATTTCCAGCACGATGACCGCTACCAGTCCCTTTTCACGGTCTACCCAGGCACCGGTGAGCGCCATGCCCTCGGAGGCAAGGCGGGTGCCCTCTATGGTGGTGGCCAGGCTTTCCATGCTCTGGGCCCGAAAGAACTGTCCAGGCTGGAATTTCTCGGCCTGTTGAGGGGCGTGCAGTACTACCTCGATGATGGTGGGACTGAGACGATTGACCTCGACGACGGTGGTGATAAGTCGACCATCAAGTTGGCTTTGGAAGTTGGCCAGTGCGGTATCACGTGCCGCTTGCCCCGAGGCTTTCAGTGTCGCTATTTCAGCCTCAAACAGGCGTGCGATATGCGGGTAACCGTGCTTTGCGCTGGCCATGGCCTTGACCACATTTCCTACATAGACCGGGTGGTTGTCACCGAAGTAAGAGATGTACTTACCCACCTCCTGGTAGGAGGTGAAGGGGGCCGGGGAGGTGAATTTCGGTGGTCCGGTACGCTCTGCCGGCACCAGACGAAAACCGTCTTTTGAACTATCAAGATCATGGCTGCGATAGAACTTGCCGTCTTGTTCGAAGGTGCCAGGATTTTCCCGCTGGTAGATGATGTTCGGTGAGGTACCAGCGGCGACGAACAGGGCGCGCAGAGGCACTGTGACATGTTTGCCCGTACCCACCAGCTTTTCATCACGGTACTCGGTGCGTTCGAAATTCACTGTGCTCAGATGCCCGTGCTCATCAGGTGTGGCTTCCACCGGATTCATATACGGGGCAATGGATATCTGTTCCTCCAGGGCCTTCTGGATTTCCTCGTGGTTCTGGCGATAGGAGGGGGCATCTTCCAGTGGTCGCCGATAGTACAGGGTGACCCCGCCCCAGCTGTTTACTAGCGGTGCAAAGTCGGGTGCCCGTCCCTCGCTCTTGGCGAGTTCGCGTTCGGCACGAATAGCACGGCCGTGTTCGATAAATTCGTCAAGAATCTCGCAATCTTCCTGATCCATGCGCTCGCGGATGGTGTCCTTGCCGTAACGGGCTAACAGGATTTCATGGCGATGGAGGATCTTCTCCACCTGCACCGGGTAATAGGCCATCAACTCGGTGGTGGTATCGATGGCGGTCAAGCCACCACCCACTACCCCTGCCGGCAGGCGTACCTGCAGGTTGGCCAGCGAGCTGTGCTTGGCCGCACCGGTCAGTTGCAGGCCCATGAGAAAATCCGAGGCCTTGCGGATACCGCGAATGAGATTGTTCTTGATGCGGATGACCGTGGGCTCGCCGGCACCGGAGGCGATGGCGATGTGGTCAAAGCCTAGTGCCCAGGCATCCTCAATACTCAAAGTGCCACCAAAGCGCACACCGCCATAGGCATGGAAGGCGTTGCGGCGGGCTAGGGTCAGGTAGATGACCTTGAGGAAATTTTTGTCCCAGCGCACGGTAATGCCGTATTCGGCCACACCGCCGAAGCCCGCCATGATGCGGGTGTCGAGATCGTCGTAGATCTCACTGAAATTCCGTAACGGTGGCGGGCATTCGCCTGCTTTGCCGGTAAGTGACTCGGGCAGGGGTTCGATCTTGAGTCCATCGATACCGGTAACCGAAAAGCCTTCGTTGAGCAGGTAATGGCTGAGGGTGTAACCGGCAGGACCCATGCCCACCACCAATACTTTCTTGCCGTTGTAGGGAAGTGCCACGGGACGCGCAATATTGAGCGGATTCCAGCGCGTTAGCAGGCTATAGATCTCGAAGCCCCAGGGCATGAACAACACATCAGTCAGCACATTGGTTTCGATCTGCGGAATATTCACCGCCTCCACCTTCTGGTAGATGCAGGCCTTCATGCAGTCATTACAGATACGGTGACCGGTGCCGGGCACCATGGGATTGTCGATGATGACCATGGCTAACGCCGCGATATTGTCGCCGTGACGCTTGAGTAGATTGGCCTCGGAGATACGTTCGCCCAGTGGACAGCCGGTGGTTGGGACGTTCAGTGGATTGCTGCGCGGGCTGCCGTCCTTGTTGCGAATGCCTTTGTTGCAGGAGTCGGTATCCCGCTCGTGGCAGTAGATGCAGCGGTCTACCTCATAGTGGATGGCACGGGCATCATAGCGTTGGTCGGTGAGCGCAAAGCCATCACGAGCGCGGTTGAGCGCCAGTGGACCGGTGAGCACCGGGTAGCCCCTAGATTCATCGCATTGGGTTTGCAGTAAGGCGGAGAAGTTGGTGCGGCTTGGGCTTTTAAAGGCCGCCCAGCCTTTGACTGTTGCGCTGATGGCGGTATTGCCACCGGCGGCATGGGTCCAGCGCATCAGGCATTCCATCAGGCCTTCGATAAAGTCCTCGGAGGTCTCGGCGGCGAGGGAGTTGGCAAAGGTGGCAGCTGCTTCGGTATTGGCTGCCAGTGCGCTTCGGATGGCAGCGCAGTCCTGCTCCGGATCGCCCTCTCCGTATTCGCCAGCCTTGTTTTTCGCTATGCGCTCGTAGTGTTTGGCCAACGCCAACAGGCGTGCACCCGCCACCATGGTGGCATCTTCTCGATCCTGCTCGGGGTTGAGATCCAGAAAGCCGGCCTGGAGCAGCAGCTTCATCTGTGTTTCTACTTGAGCGAGATCCCACTCTGATACATCGACCTTCTTAAAGCGTTTGGCGGTGCCGGCCACCACGCCACGGCGAAAATTCGCCTGAGATTCCAGTTCGCGCTCGGTAATTTCCCGACTGTTTTTCTGTGTGTCCTCTACCTTGAAGAGGGTCGCCAAGAAATTTCCCAAATGGGGAGCCACTGCCACCAGCAGATTCGAAACTTCTGGCGCCTCCATCTCCGAACCATTTTCACGGTAGTGATTAAAACGCGTAAACAGCGCGTCATCGGCTGTATTTAGCGTCTCATCGAAGTGTTGTAGTAATTCGGTGAGACGTTCTGGACGGTAAAGGTCGGCATAGCTGAAGCCCGGGATACCCAACTTCAAATCAACGCGTGCTGTTTTATTCATGTTGGCTTAAACCCTTTCTTTGACTAGAGTTTTTGCTACGGGGGAGGAGATGACGCGGGTTTCATCATATTCGATTCAAGAGTGACTGGCGAATGCCGCTACAGGGGTATTGGTAGCTGAATTTCAGATAATTATTCAAACTATGGGTAGAGCTATTTTACGATTTCCTTCTGGTTTCTGGATGCGGGTGCTTGCGCTTACGGCGGGCATGTTTCTCATACCGCTCGTCTGGGCCCAGGGAGGCTATCATGCGGATTTAGATAGTGGCAGCTTACGCCTGGAGCAGGCCATTGGGCCGGGGTTTTCTCGAGCTCTCACAGGTAAAAAAGAGGATGCCTATCCTCCCTTTGTTTTGGGGGTGCTGGACCTTGAGCGTCGTCGTGACCTAGGCCGTAATGGAGCGCGCCAGCTAGCTGTTGAAGGTCAGGCTTTAAGCAAACAAATTGCTGATCGCGAAGCCTATATGGCGGAACTTGAGGATCTTGCTACCAAGCAAGAGGTCGTAATACGGATGTTGAAGTCACGTTTGCAGCAGGGGGATGGCCGCTCTCGGGCACGACGGCTAGTTGCTCCGGAAAGTTCTATTGCGGGCACTACCCCCGAAGAGTTTGTGGTTCATATCTCGGCCCTGTTAGTTATTGCTTTGTTGCTGAGTCTTGGGCTTTATTTTCGTTCACGTTTTGCCGAGCGACGGCTGGTCGCTGCGGCTTTGCGTGGCGAGGTTGATCGGCGCCATAGCAGGTTGGAGCGGCGTCACCACGAGATGACACAAGAGGGCAGTACTCAGCCCGTCGATGAGACGATGGTTTTAGCCGAGCCTGTGGATATTCCCGAGAAAGTTTCCCAGCAAGCAACTGAATCCGTAGTTGAAGCAGCTCAAGATCCCGCAATAGTAGACGTTGCTCAGGAATTGCGGGAGATCGATACCCTGCTTGCCTATGAGGACTATGAGGGTGCCGGTAACCGGTTGTTGGAGTTGATTGAGGCCTACCCGGAAAATCCCGAATTTCGTCTGCGCCTGTTACACCTGCAATCGGTGCAAGGCGATACGGAAGCCTCTGCGGCTGAGTCGGAGATTCTGGCAACGATGATGGATGGCCCGCTTTCGGATACCCTGCGCCGAGTACAGAGTGTTGGCCACGAAATGTTGCCGGGACATCCTTTATTCAGTGCCGCCTCGGAAGATTCCAAGAGCGAGGCTGTAGAAGACAGTGACGAGCTTCAAAGAACCCAAATCCTGAATCTCTCACCGAAAAGCGGCAAGGAATAATCCCTGGCAGGCTATTAGCCGGCACTGACCTCCTCGATTTCCCGACAGGCCTCCAGCACCTCGGCCACGTGGCCGGCCACTTTCACCTTACGCCACTCGTGGCTCAATACGCCGGCGGCGTCGATAAGAAAGGTGCTGCGTTCTATGCCCATGTATTCGCGGCCATAGAGTTTTTTCAGTTTCATCACATCGAATAATCGGCAGACGGTTTCGTCTTCATCCGAGAGCAATTCAAAGTTAAATTCCTGTTTAGCCTTGAAATTCTCGTGGCGGCGCATGGTGTCTCTCGAAATACCGAAAATTAGCGCCCCTGCTGCAGCAAAATCTTCCGCCGCATCACGAAAATCCTGTCCCTCGCGGGTGCAACCCGGGGTGCTGTCTTTAGGGTAGAAATACAACACCAGCTTTTTCCCACGCTGTTCTGAGAGTTTGAATGTTCCCTCGCCGGTTGCGGGGAGGCTGAAGTCGGGTAGTTTTTTGCCAAGTTTTACTTTGCTCATGAGGCCTCCAGAGGATTGCTTGAGTGTGATGTGATGAGAGTTATTCCTACATTGTGAAATGATTTGTTGTCCCGAAACCGGCATCAACCTATATTCGGTATAGCGGGTTGCAGATAGACCCCAATATTCTGGCATAGGGAGGCGCAATGTCCGAGTTGGAACTTACTAGTCCTATGGATGGTTGCAAGGCGGTGGAGGTGCAGGGACGTACCGTGCTGTTTGGCCAGCCGCCAGAGGTGCTAAAGGCACTGATAAAATCTGCTGCCAGTCCACTGGATGCCATGGTGCTACCGGATGTACGTGAGCGCTTCGGAGTGCTGCTTAACAACCTCGAATTCCCCCTATATCACTTCCTGTTTATAGCCGATGGCCTGAAACAGGGGCGTCGTCTCAAGCTCATTGGCGAACCCGAGCACTTGGCCCAAGCCTTGGAACAATTGCGCCTGACCTTGCTCGGCCCGCGCCGGGAGGAACTGGAGGCCTGGGGTACGGATGCAAAAATCCGTGAGGAATGGCTCAATGCGGGCGAGTTTTTTGCTCTCAAGGATGAACAGGGCACGGTACGGGGAGTGGAGAGTTTTATTGAGCCGATCCCGTTTCAGCAAAATCGGGTTGAGCTGGAGGGTTACCGTATCGAGCGTCTGGGGAGCGATCACTTTGCCCTAAGTACGGGCAGCCAGAGTGTGGAAGTCGACCTCAATGAGACCACGGAAATCACCCCTCCCTATGAGGTATACGCGGACAATTTGCCGGGCCCGTTGTGCAAATTTGGTATTGATGTGTTGGGTGGGGCATCGGGATTCACCCCAGAAGAGGCATCCACCGGGCTGGTGCTGTGCTTCAACGGCTGGTATGTCCTTATCGACTCTATCCCCTTCGTAGATTGGCATCTGCGGGCACGGGGGATTTCCAGGAACCAGATTCGCGCATTGTTTCTCACACATATCCACGATGACCATTGCAGCATGCTGCCGTTGATGCAGATGTCACACCGGATTGAGGTGATCACCACCCGTGCGATCTGGGAGATGGCCATGCGCAAACTATCCCTGGGCTTGGGCTGGACGGTGGATGCGGTGAAGGAACATTTCCGTTTTTTGGAGATTACCCCCGGGCGCCCCTTTGGTTATTACGGCCTTAATATTGATGCCCATTGCGCAGTTCACAGTGTGCCGACCATTGGGGCAGTTTTCTCCGCTTCGCGAGAAGGGCGAAGGCATCAAATCTGCGTGGTGGGGGACAATCAAAGTTTTGCTGAAATCGAGCAAATGAGTTCCCAGCAATTGATTCGACCAGAGACTGAGGCCTACCTCAAACATCTCTACCGTGATGCCTTTGACATGCTGGTGGCAGACGGGGGTATGGGCCTCATTCACGGCGACCCCGCGGATGCGCTTAAATCGGAAGCGGAGCGGGTGATCTTTGTGCATGTGGATCGTCTCCCCGAACGTTATAACGCTACCTTTTCACTCGCTAGTTCGGGTAAGCGCTACACCATTCTGGACGGTGGTGAAGATCTGTACACCATGCGGGCTATTGAGTTGCTGTTAGAGAATTTTGGCGAGGCGCTTTCCGGACGTTGGCTGAGCAGCTTGTTTACGGATACTGCCATTCGTCACTTCAATACCGACGATGTGATCCTCAAGCAGGGTTGGGAGACCCGCGGTACCGTGTTGTTGATACTCACTGGGCATTGCCGGGTAATCCATCACGATGGCGAGCAGTTGCACTTTCTGGCAACCCGCGAGGCGGGTGATTTTGTTGGCGAAATGGCGGTGGTTTCTGGTACTGAGCATCGCAATGCCAGTGTCGTCGCCGATACTCCGGTAACGGTTTGTGAATTTCGTGAGGCATCTTTTGATATTTTCATTGAGAAGCGGGGATTGCGCGCATCGCTGTTGGCGCAGTGGGATCTACGGGAGATGGTGGGCGGCTTACCGCAGTTTCAAGGCTTGAGCACCACCGTGACCGATGCCCTGTGCAGTATCGTGGAGCAACAACACATGGCGGCGGGCCAGGTTCTGAGGCTGGATGATGATGGTGGGTGGTGGGGGATAGTGGCTGCTGGCAGCGTGCTCGATCCGGCTAGTGGTGAGGTGTTGAGTGTAGGGGGAGAGGCGGGTTTCAAGCCCTATGCCTCGGCGGGTGCGTTGCGCATCGAGGCACGTGAGAAATGCAGTTTGTTGGGGATGCCGGCCAGTGTGTTGAAGGATCTGCTCAGCGAGAGCCCGCAATTTAATTTCCACCTGCGTCAGTACCGCGAGCGGCAACACCCGGGGCGCCAGCCCTGGACTTTGGAAGCAAGTGTTGTCGGTGGTGGATAAAGCCCGACTTTAGGAATCTATGATCTATTTGTGAACTCGCATCTTGCGTCCAAAATACCCATCTTTTTTGTTACTGATCTTCGCAATAACCAGCTATTACGTGCGCTCAGCGCCTCAAAGCTGGATATTTTGAATCGCAATCTGCTTCGCCCAGAATAAATCAGGGATTCCTCAATAGCTGGAAATCATCATTTCCCACAAAGGCGAGCTGCGCTGTCATTTCCCTATAGGTCTTTCATAACCACGTTTCTTAATGTTGGTTAAGGGCCAATATCTCGTTGGAGCTGCGCACTACGCCGCTTTATGATGGCGCGGCTTCTAGCACGCCTTCGGGCCACAGGAACAGGACAAGGTCTTAATGCACGCAGTGACTAACCATCAGCTTCCCCAGAATGCGAGTACGGAAAGCCTTACCAAGGACCGACGTACTATCGCCATCTGGCTATTTTGTCTATGTGCCCTGGTCTTCGGCATGGTGGTGTTGGGTGGCGTTACACGCCTCACTCATTCTGGCCTTTCCATGGTGGAGTGGAAGCCCATCATGGGGATTCTGCCGCCCCTGAACGAAGCCGAATGGAATGAGGCTTTCTACAAATATCAGCAGTTTCCCGAGTATCAGCAGATCAATACAGAGATGGATCTGGCGGGCTTTCAGTCGATCTTCTGGTTCGAGTATTTGCACCGCTTGCTGGGACGCAGTATCGGCTTGGCTTTCTTTCTACCCTTTATCTGGTTCCTCGTGCGCCGACGCATTCCTCCAGGATTAACGCCGAAATTGCTCGTGATGTTTGTTTTCGGGGGGCTGCAAGGCCTTATGGGTTGGTACATGGTAAAGAGTGGGCTGGTGGACCGTCCGGATGTTAGCGCTTATCGGCTGACCGCCCACTTGGGGCTCGCCTTTCTTATTTATGCCTATATGTTCTGGGTGGCGCTGGGCCTGTTGGCCCCACGTGTGCCACGTAGTACAACGCTGCCTTGGCCGGGCTGCCGTAAAGTGGCTATCCGGTTGATGCATGCGGTTTTTTACACCGCTTTGGCAGGAGGCCTAGTTGCAGGCACCGATGCAGGCTTTGCCTACAACACCTTTCCACTGATGGGCGGGCAATGGTTTCCCGACGGTGCCTTTGTATTGGAGCCGGTCTATCGCAACTTCTTTGAGAATATTGCCCTGGTGCAGTTCAATCATCGCTTGCTGGCCCTAGGCACTTTTTTCGCGACCGCCGTGTTCTGGCTGTGGATGCTACCTCGGGACTGCCCCTTTGCCATTCGCCTTTCCATGCATTGCCTGATGGCAGCGCTGTTGCTGCAGGTGAGCCTTGGCGTTAGTACCTTATTGATGAATGTCCCGGTGCCTTTGGCCGCAGCCCATCAGGCCGGTGCTCTGGTGGCCCTGAACGCGGCACTCTGGTTCGCTCACTGCTTTCGCCAGCGTGATGTGGTAGTCGCCTGGAGTACCAAAGAGCATGGTATTTGAGGACGCTTATTTTGGGGTTAGTTATGCGGACGACAACAATGATTATGAAAGGGTTTGGAAATGACGGATGAATCGGGGCATAAGCCCTCTTTGCGGGCGGTGGCGAGTAGTGTGGGGGCCGCTTTTTTCGGGGTTCAGAGCGAGAAAAACAGAGCGCGTGATTTCCAGCATGGGAAACCCATGCAGTTCATCATCATCGGTCTTATTGCCACCACTATTTTCATATTAACCCTGGTGGGTGTGGTGCAACTGGTGCTTAATCTTGCCGGCGTGTAGCCAGAGTCCCCGCTGGGGGCCAGTCAAAATGAACGAACTGTGTCGCAATTTTCCCTGAAGTTTTGTTCTCTCCCGGCGTTCCGGGGTGAGCTCTATGGTGGGCTCAGCGCTGCGGTGGTGGCGCTTCCCCTTGCCCTCGCCTTTGGCGTAGCTTCCGGGCTGGGACCCATCGCGGGTCTCTACAGCGCAATCCTCACGGGTTTTTTTGCAGCACTATTCGGTGGTACGCCCGGTCAAATCAGTGGGCCAACTGGTCCCATGACCGTGGTAATGGCAGCCGTAGTGGTGCAATTTGCGGGACAGCCCTCTCTGGCTTTGAGTGTGGTAGTGCTTGCCGGTCTGTTTCAAATCGCCTTCGGGGTGGCCAAGCTCGGGCGCTATATCAATCTCATTCCCTACCCGGTGCTCTCAGGAATTATGAGTGGGGTGGGGCTGATTATTCTGTTTCTCCAACTCGCTCCGGTGCTGGGGGAACCCATGGTGGGAAAACATCTATGGGCCCTCACTCGTCTGCCTGCCATGCTGCAAGCCATCAATCTCCATGCATTGTTAACCGCTGCCCTCACCCTCGCTGTAGTTATATTCTTGCCGGTGCGGATTAGCCGCTTTGTGCCAGCCACTCTGGCGGCACTTATCGTCGGTACCTTGGTAGGAGTGACCATTTTTCCTATGGCACCCAGCCTGGGGCAAATTCCTACTGGCTTGCCCCATCCTGCCTTGCCCGGCTTTTCTCTCACCGCCTTGCCGGCGGTTCTCAAGGCGGCCTTTGCACTCGCCTTTCTCGGCGCAGTGGATAGTCTGCTTACCTCGATGATTGCCGATAGCGTGCGCTATACCCAGCATGACTCCGATGGGGAACTACGAGGGCAGGGCATTGGGAATGTGATTGCCGGCTTGTTTGGGGCTCTGCCAGGAGCCGGTGCAACCGTTCGTACCATCGTCAATATCCGCGCCGGTGGCGTTGGCAAGGCCTCGGCGGTGGTGCATTCGGTGGTGTTGTTGGCCGTCGCCCTTGGGCTTAGTGAACTGGTTGGTCATATTCCCCAGGCGGTGCTGGGAGCGATCCTGCTGAAGGCGGGCTTTGATCTTATTGATAGGAATTATCTGCGCCAGTTACGCCACACCCCCCGCGCTGAGGTGTTCCTGATGCTAGCCGTTTTGTTGCTGACTTTGTTTGTCGATGTGATTGCAGCGCTTGCCGTTGGTGTCATTGTCGCCAGTCTGATGTTTGTAAACCGTATGGCGGAGTTGGAACTTGAGGGCATGGAGCTCATTGCCGAGCCGGGTTCAAAAACGCGTTTTAGTGATGAGGAAAGTGCATTGCTTGGTGAGGCCGGAGGAGGCGTGCTAGTCGTGCATCTTGCGGGAGCACTGAGTTTTGGGGCGGCCAATGGCATGGTCCGGCGCCTTGCCAATGTGGGTGGCTGTGAGGTGTTGGTGCTGGATTTCGCTGACTGCTCTTATCTGGATGGCAGTGCAGCCATTGCCATTGAGAGTATTGTGCGTCGGCTTGAGGGCAGTGGCCGGCGGGTATTGATGGTGGGCTTGCGGCGGGAACTTACCAAGGTGCTCAACCCCACTGGTGCATTAAAGGACCTGCAATCAGGATCCCGCTTTCGCTCACGCTTGAAGGCCTTGCACTACGCACTTTCCCTGCTGGCATCGGCAGACGAAACATCGGCTAAGCCGAGCTGAATTCTCATCAGCTGGTTCTATCTGGAGTGCTTTATTAATCAGAAGCCTTCTCTGGGCATGCCAAGATGAAACCCCTGGGCATAATCAACGCCCAACTCACCTAGCCGATCCATAATTTCCTGCGTTTCCACAAACTCAGCAATAGTCGCGATCCCAAGTTTTCCACACAGCCCGCTCAGCGCTTCCACCAGCGCATCATCAACTTTTGAGTGCAACATGTTGGAAATAAATGAGCCGTCGAGCTTCACATAGTCAAAGTGTAATTCCCTCAGATAATGGAAGGAGTTATAGCCGCTGCCAAAGTCATCCAGGGCGAATGAGAAACCGCGTTTCTGCAGGCGTTCCAGGAATCTGCGCACATTGCTCATATTGCTGATAGCCGCTCGTTCCGTTAGCTCAAAAATTATGTTTTCGGGTGGAATGGCGTATTCCTCGCAGAGTGTTTGGCCATATTGCAAAATTCCACGGTGTTGGATTTGTTGTGGAGACAGATTGATAAACACTTTAGGTATGGGCCTGTGTTCGACTACGAATTCGGCCAGATTTTCCGCCACGTGTTTCATGATCACACGGTCTAAATCCAGGCTAATTCCAATTTTCTCGGTGGCTTCAATGAATTCTCCGGCGGAGATGATCTGGCCGTCTTCTGTTTTTAATCGGGCAAGGGCCTCGTAGGCAAAGATGCTGCCGTCTTCACAATTTATAATGGGCTGAAAGTAGGGAATAATTCGATTGGTGCCTAGGGCATTTCGCAGCCCTTCTGTCAGGCTATGCTGTTTCCGTTCGAGGGCAATGCGATCTTTGACAGAATCCAGTGTGCAAACACTATTTTTGCCCTCGGCTTTGGCCTGATAGAGTGCAATGTCGGCGCCGGACATGAGTTCGCTCATGGTGGTGGCATCCTTGGGGAAATTGATTAATCCCAAAGACAGAGTGATGCCAAAGTGGTGGCTTTTGTCGTCGCTGTGGAACTCAAGTTTGCTTGCGGTTTTACGTACGTCCTCGGCAACGATGGCGGCCTGCTCAAAATTGGTTTCCGGCAGGATAATGGCAAATTCATCACCGCCCAGGCGCGCCAGTACATCCCCCTTACGCACTCGATTTTCCAGAGTCTGGGATATCTGGCGCAGCACCCGATCACCGCAGCCATGACCATGGCTGTCATTGATGATCTTGAAGTTGTCCAGATCGATCATCAAGATAGAAAAGTTGCGGGTGTGGCGGCCTGCGCGATCGATTTCATACTCTAGTAAGCGATTGAAATACCGCCGATTATAGAGCCCAGTTAGGGGGTCGTGTTCGGCGTAATATTCCAGTTCCCGCAAAGTGCTGTTGAGTGTTTTTGCCGAGCCCACCACCATCACCATGACGGAAAGCAGGGAGCGAATAATGATCTCTTCCTGGGTACTCAAGGGGTAGAGGGTGCTGTAGCCCACCCCGAGCATGCCACCTACTCCGGTTTGGTCAGAGGGCACGCCAACGGTGAGCAGGTCCATGTCAGCGACCTGATTAATTTGTTTACCCTCGCGGACCTGAAAATCCTGAAAATTGACGATGGTGTCGGGTGGTTGATGCAGGTCTTTGAGCATTTTTCGGCACAACCGTGTGTGTGCCTGTTGTTTGAGTTCGTCGCTGTAGCTATCGAGATAATAGAGATAGAGGGAGATGCCGCCTTGTTCGGCAAAGGCAATGGTGAAAAATTTGAAGGGAAATATATCGTAGAAGTCATTGAGGATTTGTTGTACGAATGCCTGCCAATGGGCCACCTTTTCGTGGGACAGGATGATCTGTTCCAGTACTTGCCCTTGTTTTTCAAATAGAGTTTTGTCTACCAGCGCGGAGCTCACTTGATCGATAAGGTCCTGGAATTCCACGATCAGGGATTTGATCTGCGCGCAGTTATTGCTCCAGGCGTTGTTGTTGATGCCTTCAAGCAGGTTCAGTTGGGTGCGGCTAATATCGCAACGCTGGGCATGATTGCCATTATCCCCACCCTTGAGCTGTTTTAGCTGCTCGCCGAGCTGTGCCAACTCTGCTTCCAGATGCCCCCAGAAGTTTTTATCCAGAGCATGGGAACGGACATGATTTTCTAGCAGGGTGGTCAGTTGCCCCACAATGTTAGAGCGCAATGCCTCCAGGCTGGAGGGAAGGGCTTGGGGAGAGCTCATGAGGTTTTCCTGAGCTCCATTAAATCACTGCCACATTGGAGCTGCGCCAACCAGGACATGAGCTGTGATACGGCCTTGCCCCGATATATCGGGCCATGCTGCGGCGCAATCATATCGATCCCCAAGCTTTCCAGTTGCTGAACCCAACAGCGCAACGCGCGATTCGAGGCCATATAGCGTTTATGAAAGCCTTCAATGTGGGACAAATGAGTGCTGAGGTCATCCACGTAGATGGTGTCGTCTCCCTCAGGCATCAGCGCGGCGCCGATATCACCGGAAAAGAGAATTTTGGCAATAGGGTCGTAAAGGTTGATGTGTCCGGGAGAATGCAGAAAGTGGGCAGGTACAAAACGGGCTTCAAATCCTGGTGCCAGGGTGGTGAGCTCGCCTTCATCCGCAATGCCAATAAAGCGCCCCATGTCCGAAATCCCATAATGGGGGATAAAACGTGTCCAGATGCTGGAGACGTAGACCGAAGCCTGGGTTAATTCCATCCAGGTGCTGAGGCCACCGACGATATCCGGGTCCTGATGTGATAGTACGATGGCGCCGATTTGCTCCGGTTTTAGGTATTTCAGCAACTCACTCAACACCCGGGGCATGACTCCGAAACCACCTGGATCCAGCAGGATGCCAGTGTTCTCGTGGATGATGAGGTATTGATTGGAGGGAATTCCGTTTTCCTCCCCCGGCTCGCTTTCATTGAGCAGAATAAAACGGTGAGATTGGCCTTTATACAGGGAGATATCTTGCATGGGATTTCTCTTTGAATTTGGAGCTGCCTAACTATCTTTGGTAGCGGCCATTAGTGGGGATAGTTTAGGCTTTGGTGGGTGGGGTATAGAGGCGCTGCTTTTCCGCACCCTTATAGTTCCAGCGCTATGTGCAGAGCAGTGAGGTGACGATGATGAAAAGAAAAATCCTTTTGTGTCTTGCGGGTGGCATGATGTGTCTGGTGATGGCGGGTGCCGCCCAAGCCGTGGAACTCCAATGGTTTGGCCAGGCAGCATTCAAGATCACCACGGCCAGCGGCAAGGTCATCCTCATTGATCCTTT
The DNA here is from genome assembly GCA_021773645.1 of Gammaproteobacteria bacterium. Classification (GTDB taxonomy): domain Bacteria; phylum Pseudomonadota; class Gammaproteobacteria; order HK1; family HK1; genus JAJFJV01. The sequence goes on along the minus strand of JAJFJU010000014.1, from coordinate 963 downwards.
TATCAGCGTTAATCCAGTCACTCCTGAGATCCACAAGGATCTTGCCAAGCTTGACCAAGTGGATCTGATCTTGCTGACCCACGGCCATGGTGACCATGTGGGGGATACCGCAAAGATTGCAAAAATGACCGGCGCTAAAGTGGCGCTCAATGCTGACTTTGGCCATACCCTCGGAATCCTAGGTGTCGTGCCCTACAAGCAGCTTGTTCGCTTTAACAAGAGTGGTCCCATCGAACCGCTGGGCAAAGGCATCAGCATTACCATGGTGCGCGCCGAGCACAGTTCAGATTACGTTCACACGGACCTGCAAAGTGGAAAGAAGGGGGTTTATCCGGGCGGAGAACCCGCCGGCTACATTATCCGCTTGGAAAACGGTTTTACCCTCTACCATGCGGGGGATACGGGAGTCTTCGGGGATATGAAATTTATCGGCGAATACTATCGCCCGGATCTCGCGCTACTGCCTATCGGCGGTCATTTCACCATGGACCCGGCCCACGCCGCCTATGCGGTGCGAGAGCTGCTCAAACCGAAATCGGTGATTCCCATGCACTACGGCACCTTCCCGCCTCTCAAGGGCACGCCGGAGCAATTTATTGATGCCTTGGGTGATGCGAAGACCCGCGTGATAGTAATGACTCCAGGGGAGAGTCGGCGCTTCTAGTCAGAAGTCATTTGCCGCCTAGATAAAGCAGTGGGATAGCGCGAACTGAACATAGTTGCGAAAAAATCACTTTTAAAAACAGTGCTTTTCGTGTCGCAAGGTGGGACAATCTAGAGATTGGTGCCGAGGAGAGGACTTGAACCTCCACTACCTTTCGATAACTAGCACCTGAAGCTAGCGCGTCTACCAATTCCGCCACCTCGGCATTGAGGACTGGTTGCCACTTGAAGAAGTGCTAACCTGAACGGGAAGCCGCGCACTCTACCCACCACCTGTTTTATTGTCAACGAGTCTGCATG
>JAJFJU010000013.1 GCA_021773645.1 Gammaproteobacteria bacterium | reverse complement strand
GCGGCAGACCGGGCATATCTGCGGGCATGGGTTTTGAGGTTCGGGACAGCGTTTTTAGCGACTCTTGGATCTATTGCAGTTTATTTCCTAACAAAATAAAATGAGCGGAGTGAAATGTTTAAATTTTTAGTTAAAATCAAGTGTCTGGCAAGAAATAATGTAATTAAAGTTGACAAAAGGTATCCAATGCCCTACATTAGGATACATGAGCATACGATACAACATTAAAACAAGCATAGCGGTTGGTCACTGCGTTGCTCCTGAGAAAGCCCTTACCGGTTCGCCGGTCGGGGCTTTTTATGTCTAATTTGGGGTGGTAATGGTCGGTTGGTCGCCGGTCGGGGGGAGTTCCAGCGAGCTTTCCCTCACCCTATTCAGCAAGGAGGTAGGTATGGGTGACGAAGATATTGGGGAATTATACCGGGCAGTCCGGGCAGACAAGCAGAAACGTCATGCGACCTATTGGGAGAAAAATACCGAGGCTCTTGAGTCGTCTGGTCTCACTTACCGGGTAGCCAGCCGAGAATGTTATTGCTTCCGGGAGCCTCAAAAGCCTGGTGTTGATTTTTACCCTTCCACGGGACGGTGGAGAGTCGTTGGATGGAAATACCCGATGAGTGGCAGTGCAAAGAAATTTTTAATCTGGTACTCAAAACAATAAACGAGGTGAACCATGGAATTAGAAGATTTAAATGAAACAATTAAGGCGGCGAATCGTGCCGCTACAGATCAAAACACTCAGGTTTATGAAATGCTCATGGATTTGATGTCTCGAATGAAGCCCCCAGACAATGGTGAGCACCCCGGGCGTTCAGATGATACGACAGAGCTTGACGCCGCATTTGTCAAGGCTCAGGGGGAGATTCATAGCGCAAGCAAAGACAGTACAAATCCTTTCCACGATTCTAAGTATGCTGATCTGGCCTCCTGCTGGGGTGCTTGCCGGGAAGTCCTGTCAAAGCATGATCTTGGTGTCCGGCAGTTTACCATTCCCCACCCCCAACGATACCATATAAACATCGTAACCAAGCTCGTTCATAAATCAGGGCAATGGGAATCCGGTCTTTGGCCGCAAAGATGCCAAGACCGGAAAAGGGGTGGCGGCTGGTTTGACTCCGATGATCCGCAGACGCAAGGGACAGCCTTCACTTACGGACGAAGGTATGCTCTTTGTGGAATGCTTGGAATTGCCCCTGCCGACTCTGATGCTGAGCCAGAGGGCTATAACAATCAACATAAGCCGAAGCATGACTCCTGCGAACCCCGGCAGGGCGATACCAAGACGGACATTAAAACAGCCCAGTCCAGCAAGCCAGCGGCTAAGCAGGAAGAGAAAACCCCCCCCGCCAAAAAGACTGATGCTGGGGCTATCAGTCAATCCAATGTTAAAAAATTGGAGACCGCTATGGAAAAAGGCGGCCTTGATAGTGTGCGAAAACGGGAATTATTGGATACTTTTGAGGTTGGTTCCTTGGCTGAACTGCCCCACGCTGAATTTATTAACTTTATGCAATGTATCGCAAAAGCGGCAAAGATACTGAAAGAAGGTAACTAGTGGAACTGTTTGCGATTGAATGCTACAAATCACAGGGGCAAGACTCTGACTCGGGTGTTGAGTCATTCGAGTGGGAGGTTATGTCCCACCCTGCATACGGGGACGCATTTCCCTCCTTTGTGTTCAAGTCCGAGGCTCTGGCTGTGGAACACCTGACCATGACCCTCTTGGACGAAAAGGTAGTTATTCAGGAAAAACTTCGAATATCCTGTTATGCCAAGCGCAATAACTGGGAGAACCGGGATAAATTTAAGGCTTTCGGGCAAACAACCCTTGAAGAACAAAGGGAGTGGGCACGGAAAAACCTTGAATGGCATAAGGCCCAAAATAAGGCGGCAGACCGTGGGTAAAAATAGCTTGATGGTAGAGCCGTTGGACGGTAAAGGCCTTATTCCTCTATTCGACATAACGCGGGACAATAACCACGTTTACCATGTGGACGGGGTTCGTACTGACTCTGTGACTCAAATCCTCACTGGGCACCTTAAAATCGAGTTTTATCATCTGACCGACTTTTACAAAGAGCGCGGCTCGGAGGTAGATCGATGCTGTGTGATGCTCATTGACGATGAGCTTGTCTGGAAAAGTATGGACCCGCGTGTCTCGCCTTATGTCTCCCAATTCAAGGCGTTTATGGAGGCAACGGGGTTTCAGCCTGTTATGACTCATGGCTATCTGGCGAATCCGCAGTTTTCCTTTGCCGGAGAGCTGGATATTCTGGGGTTTTTCCCCGGCTCTGACGAGTTATGCGTTGTGGATATCAAGACGGGTGCCTCAATGCCTTATTATCGGCTTCAGACGGCTCTGTATGCCCTAGCAGTGCCCACAACCTACGAAAGGTATGCTGATATACCCTTTCACAAAATAAAGCGTTTTGGCCTGTTTCTGGGCCAGAAAACGTACAAATTAAAACCATACAAAGATTCGACTGATTTTGCTTATGCTCAGTCAATCTGCTTGGCTCACCGAGCGAAAGGAATATACGCATGACGGACTCTTTAAAAGCAAAGGAAAGGGAAGCCGCTATTGATTACCCGGATACGGTGGCTTTGATAGAGGTGGATGACCAAGAATCCTATGAAACAGGGGTTGATGTCGTGAAGAATATCAAGGCCTTGCAATCTCGCGTGGAGGATGTTCTGGGTGATATAAAAAAATCCACATACGCAACCTATAAAAAAGCCAGCGATCATTATAACGACCACATGAACCCCCTCAAAGCCGCTGAAACAGCCATGAAGCTGAAATGCACGACCTTTACCAAGAAGGTGGCCGCAGATGAGAGGGCGAAGGCTCTGGAATATGAGAAAAGGCTGGAGGATGAGCGCAATAAGATTGAGGCCGACAAGAAAAAGGCTGACGATGCCGAGAAGAAGGCGGTTAAAAATGGTAATCCCGCGCCGGTCTTGGCTCCAATTATCACGGCGCCGGTTGCTCCTCCAGCCAAGAAAGGCGTGGCTAAAGTATCTGGGGTATCGAACAAGAGTGTCTGGAAGGCGGAGATTGAGGATTATGAGGCATTTTTAAGGTACCTGGTCGATACGGGCAATCTCAATAAGAATGTTATTTTTATGGAAGCCGTTAAAAAGGGCTTTACTTCTTGGCTGAACGGCCATGCAAAACAGAATCAGGACTCTTCCCCTATCGCAGGCATTAAGTTTGTGGAAGATATTCAAATGGCGGTGCGATGATGGCAGGGAAACTGAAAAGAACAGAAACCGTGCAGGTGAGGCTGACCAAGGAAGTGCGAGCCAGCGCAGAATTGCTTGCGGGCGAGGACATGCGGACGCTATCAAGCTGGATAGAGAGGGTAGTCATGGAGCAGATAAAGAGGGACAGGCGTAGAAAGGTGGTTTTGTGATGGGTCGAATAGCAGAATCTTTAATTTATGTGGGTGATATGATTGGGTGGCCTGCAAGTGCGGCTTGGTGTTTAGTAGTCATTTCTTGGTTCTGGATGATTAAGCGATGAACATTAAAAACATATTTATATACGGGTTTTTCAGCGGGTTCGGTCTGTGTGCCATGGCCGTTCTGATACTTATGGAGGTTTTTTAATGGCAGACAAAAGGTACATGAAACCTCGGGAGGCGGCGAATTATCTGAATATCGCCAAGCATACTCTCGACAAGAACCGGCGCGGAGTAGCAGATATTCCGTACATTCGCTTGGGCGGAGCTATCCGGTATGACAAGGAAGCTCTGGACGAGTACATGAAAGAAAAGGAGGCCAGTCGTGGGATCAACTAGATTCGTTACCAAAACCAGCAAGGAAACTCTGGAAGACTATCAAAGGTGGATATTCACCCAAGACCCTTCTAAAGACTATAGCGATTTCCGCTACGTTGATGGCATGATGCAAAAGCTGGCCGAGTACCTTTGGGAAACCGATCAGGCCAAAATGCAGACTTTTCTTGAATTTGCCGAAGACAACGAGGGGGTGGATTTCGCTGACTTTATCATTCAAGAGCTTGGGAGAGAAAATGAGGGTGGATCGTAGATAGCTGAGATAAGTCTGGTTAAAAACGCACTCTGGGATACGAGCGGTCAGACTCCTTCGTGGGGAGGGAGTCACACCCTTAACGTTAAATAACGAGGAGAAAATAGCAATGGCAAATGAAAAATCTTGGATAAGTCTTGATAACCCAGAAGTTATGGAAAAGGGGGAAACGCCAAAAGGCAAATGGATAAAGGTCACTATCTACCCAGACGAGGAGCGCAAAGAGATTTTCTTCCCGTTCTCGCAAATGAACATCCATGAAGACGGACAGGTAGATGTTAGTGAATGGATCTTAGACAAGAAGGAAGAGGAGATGCCGGACGGTTGTGGAATATTGACAAAATAACATAAATCTGGCAGAATCAAACTAGAGAGCATTAAAATTACTATGAAAACAAAAAAACAAATTCAATCCCGCTTTATTCTCTTTGGCCGGTTAAGAACCGGAGGCCCTAGTAAGCCTACTCTAGCAGAGAGATTTAGCGGGATTTTTTTGTGGAGCTTTAATCATGGACGATAAAAGACCGGGCTATTTTACTATTAAAAACTGGGTAAAATATCAACACTACAAAGACCGTTCACCGCCATGGATAAAACTTCACGCCACGATCTTCGAAGACTACGAATTTGACTGCTTGCATGATGCTAGCAAGTTGCACCTGATATTAATCTGGGTGCTAGCCAGCAAGCTAGGGGAGAAAAACCCTCGCATACCTAACGACCCTGAATGGATAAGAAAAAAGATCCACTTGAAGAATAAGCCCGACCTTAAACCATTGTTTAAATACGGCTTTCTAGTCAGTGATAGCGAGGTGCTAGCGCCGTGCTTGCAAGATGCTAGAACAGAGGGAGAGGGAGAGGGAGAGGGAGAGGCAGAGACAGAGGGAGAGGGAGAGGGAGAAGGGTTTTCTCCTGATTCTTTTTTTGAGGAAGATTGGGCAAGATACCCAAGGAAAGCTGGGAATAAAAAAGCGGCTTTACGCCATTATAAAAAGTCAGTAAAAAGCCATGAAAAAAGAAAATTATTTCTTAAGAAAATGGACGCTTATGTTGCGGCAAATACAGACAACGCTTTTCGTCTTTATGCCTCATCATTTTTTAACCAATGGGAAGGTTTAGAAGTTGCAGAGCCGGAAGAGCAAATGAGTGAAAACGAGAGAATAAACCGAGAACTTATCGAGGAGTATGCAAATGAGAAAGCAAACAAGAGCTGATTTAGTGGCAAGAGTCAAACACCTAACATTTGTCAGTAGGCAGAAACAGAAGCATATCCGGTCTTTGGAGCGAATTAATGCTCAGTTAGCGAAAATTTTGACTGGCAAAGTCAACCTGGCTGATGCTGGGCTACGGGAGTTTGATCAATTAAACAGGGAGTATGCGGCAAAGCATGGCATTGGCAGTATTAATTCCCAAAGAAAAGTGGAAATGCTTTGAAAACAATCACCTTTCATCTTAAAAAGAAGTGGTTTGAACAGGTTAAGTCCGGGGAGAAGACGGTTGAATACCGCATAACTTCCCCGTATTGGATCCAAAAGTTAAACAGGGGTAGTTATTACAACAAGATTATCATTTGTTGTGGCTATCCCCCGTTAGCAAGCACTTCCAGGCGGATTGAATTCCCGTGGAACGGGTTTGAGATAAAGGAAATCGCCCATGAGGAATGGGGCGGTAAAAAAAGGCGGGTATTTTGTATCCCGCTCCACAGATAACGAGGAGTAGATTATGTCAGATTATGAAATCAAGCTAATAAATGGTTCTTGGATGAAAAACTGCGAAAAAGAACTGCCCCACAATTTAACAACCGAGGAGAAGGTGCAGTACGGCCTAGAATTGTCTCAGTCTTTGAATGAGGTTGCATTGCTGGAATCACGGGCGAAGAGCGCAAAAAAACAAATAGAGGCTGAAATCGCCTCTGAGCAAGCCTTGGCGGATTCAAAAAGTAGTGCCCTGCGTGACGGGTTTGAGCACCGGCCGACCGAATGTTTTTGGACGTATGATTGGGAGGCTAATAAGGCTGAATGTTTCAGGAAAGATTCGGGGGAGCTGGTTTCCTCCCGCCAAATCCACCATGAAGAAAGGCAGGTCAAACTTAAGTGGGAAGATGATAGGAAGGTGGCAAGTGCTTAAACAGCTTAGGAATGCGGCTCTTTACAGCCTTTTTATCGTTTCTGCTGTGTTGTCATATTTTTATGACTGGGAGCGGTCAGACGACTGTTATCTGATAAAGGCTGGGCTTTGGAGAGCCTTATATCCCGAGGAGGCACAAGTATTTTTTCAAAATAGGTATTGTGTGGGCCTATTGTTCGAGAGGGATAAGCCTCGCATACCTCCCGCTTACCTAGTTTTTAAGATGAGAGGGGGTAGTGGTAATGGAATTTATTGATTTTGCGCAAAAGTTTGATGAAATACTAGCGTCACTGAATCGCCCCATGACTAAAGAGTATAAGAAAGTCTGGTTTGAGAAGATGAGAAGTCAAAAGTGGGAAGTGTTCGAAAAGGCTGTTGATGAAGTTGTTATGTCGGGGGGGAAATATCTTCCCACAATCCCCCAACTTCTTGCTGTTTGCCATCGTGTCAAGTCAGGCATGGCGGGTGTTGACGACAAAGGGTGTGAGTGGTGCATTCGGGGCTGGGTGCTGTATGAGCCCAGACCCGGACGCGGAGGGGGGCAGGGCGTGGCTGTCAGATGCTCCCATTGCAACCCGAAGCCGGGGGAAAAGGATTATGACGCAAAAAGGAACAAGCGTGGACTTTTGCTTAGTTA
>JAJFJU010000012.1 GCA_021773645.1 Gammaproteobacteria bacterium | reverse complement strand
CATCCCCTGCCAGGGAGAAAACAGAGTCGTTGTTGGTGATGGTGCCAGTGGCGGTGCCAGTGGTGCTGGCGTTGGCATCACTGGTGGTGAGTGCAACGCTAAAGGTCTCGTCTGCTTCCAGGGTAGTGTCGTTGGTGGTGCTGACGGTGAAACTCTGGGTAGTCACCCCGATGCCGAAGGTCAGGTCCTGATTGACGATGGCGGTGTAGTCGCTATTGGCAGTCGTCGCAGTGCCGTCGGAAGTATTGACCGTGACGATTTGGCTGGCATCAGTGTTGCCGCTACGGGTCACGGTGAACAGCAAACCACCACCCTCTGCCTCCGAGACGTCAGCGATGGAGAAGACGGCGTCGTTGTTGGTGATGGTGCCGGTAGCAGTGCCATTGGTGCCGTCGATGCTGGCGTTGGCGTCACTGGTGGTCAGCGCAACGCTAAAGGTCTCGTCTGCTTCCAGAGTAGTGTCGTTGGTGGTGCTGACGGTGAAGCTCTGGGTAGTCACCCCTATCCCGAAGGTCAGGTCCTGATTGACGATGGCGGTGTAGTCGGTGTTTGCCGTGGTCGCAGTGCCATCGGAGGTATTCACCGTGACAACCTGGCTCGCGTCGGTATTACCGGTGCGGGTCACTGTGAACAGCAGGCCACCGCCCTCTGCCGCGGAGACGTCGGCAATGGAGAAGACAGAGTCGTTGTTGGTAATCGTACCGGTGGCGGTGCCATTGACCCCGTCGATGCTAGCGTTGGCATCACTGGTGGTCAGCGCAACGCTAAAGGTCTCGTCTGCTTCCAGGGTAGTGTCGTTGGTGGTGCTGACGGTGAAGCTCTGGGTAGTCACCCCTATCCCGAAGGTCAGGTCCTGATTGACGATGGCGGTGTAGTCGCTATTGGCAGTCGTCGCAGTGCCATCGGAGGTATTCACCGTGACGATTTGGCTGGCATCAGTATTGCCGCTACGGGTCACGGTGAACAGCAAACCACCACCCTCTGCCTCCGAGACGTCAGCGATGGAGAAGACGGCGTCGTTGTTGGTGATGGTGCCGGTAGCAGTGCCCGTACCAATCACCGCTCCGGCGGTGGCGCCAGACAGGTTGACGCTAAAAGTCTCGTCGGCCTCCAGGGCGTTATCGGCGGTGGTCTGCACGGTAAAAGTCTTGGCCGTGCCGCTTGCATCCGCGGAAGTAAAGGTAAAGCTGCCGTTAGTCGTGGTGAAGTCATCTCCCGCTAACGCACTTCCCGATACGGTGCCATAACTCACCGCCTGATCTGCCTGGGCTACACCGGTGCGAGTCACGGTGAAGGTAACGACTCCCCCTTCAGCGATACTGCCACCAGTGATAGAAAAGCTCGGGGCAGCCTCATCATTAAGGATGGTGCCAACCGATGTGGGCGTGCCGATCTGGGCACCACCGGTGGCATTAGTCAGGTTGAGGAGAAAGGTTTCATCCGCCTCAAAGATTGCATCCGCGTTAGTCGCCACAGTAATCGTCTGTGACAGCACTCCGGGATTAAAGGTCAGGGTTCCATTGACCCCGCCAAAAGCGGCATCACCAACCACCGCGGTTCCCGCGCTAAAGCTGTAGTCCACCGTCTGCACGCCGGCGGCATCCAGCGTGCGGGTGATGGTGAAGACGATGCTATCACCCTCGGTGGCACTGACTGCAGGTGACACAAAACTGGCAATATCGTCATCGATAATGGTGCCGGTACCAACGGCTGTCCCAAGGGTCGCGCCACCTGTGGGATTACTCAGCGTCGCGCTAAAAGTCTCGTTGCCCTCGGCAAGTACATCCTGCGTCGTGGAGACCGTGAAACTTTTGCTGGCCTCACCTTGATTGAAGGTGAGTGTACCGCTGGCAGCAGTGAAATCAGCAGCTATCGCAGTTCCTGGGGTGGTTGCAAAATCTACTGTCTGTGTTGCCGCCGAATCACCGGTACGGGTGACGGTAAATAGTACGGCGCCGCCTTCTACCGCAGAACCCGAGGAAATGGCAAAGCTGGGGACCGGATCATCGTCGAGGATGTTGCTGCTTGCCGAGGCGGTATTGACCACGCCACCAAAATCGACCCCGGTGATGCTAAGACTGACGAATTCCGTTGGCTCAAACAGGGCATCCTGACTGGTAGTCACGGTGACATTCTTTGAGGTCTCACCGGTAGCAAAGGTAATGCTGGCCACTGGCAAGACGAAATCCGTTCCAGGAGAGGCACTACCGCCTGCCGCCAAACTCACCGTCTGGGTCGGTTCAACAGTACCTATATCCCGGGTAATGGTGAAAACCAGCGCGCCACCTTCAGTGGCATTGGCACCCGCACTGATGTTGAAGACCGGTGGTGCCTCATCCTCGATAATGGTGCCAAGAGATGCCCCAGGGGCACCAATGACGCCGTCACCCGTGGGATTGCTCAAGGTAACGTTAAAGGATTCGTTGGCCTCGTAAATCGTATCGGGCAGCGTAGTTACCGTGAAAGACTGAGCAGTTTCCCCGGCATCAAAATCCAGCGTACCCGCAATGGCAGTGAAATCACTGCCATCGGTGGCCGAACCGGAGGTCACGGCAAAATCTACTGAACCGGAGTCTTTGGTCTGGCCACTGCGGGTCACGGTAAAGACAATATTCCCGGCTTCCACCGCCGAGGCGCTGGCGACGGTAAAGGTTGGAGGCGCTAGGAGCCCGGCAAAAATCTCAACAGCTGCCGCATCATCCCCGTCGGGAAACGTCCTTGAAAAAGCAGTTCCATCCTCTGCACCAGTACCGGTCGGCGGCAAGAAAAAGGCAGAAAACACAGGGGAATCCCCCGGTGCTCCAGAAATCAGCAGATCATCTTCGGGAAACAAACCATCCTCGGGGAGAGGAGGGAGCCCCTCTGTGACGGGAACAGTAAAGGTACCCAGAACCTCCTCACCACCCGCGCCATTCAACACATGAATGCGGCCGAGATCCTCGAAAACCAGGGTAGGTGCGACAGAGCCGGATTCAGGCTCATCAAAAAAATCGTCGAGGCGAAGTTCGCCATCGGCAGTACGAATGAGCAAGGTGTCACCATCGCGGACAAGTTCAACAGTCCGAGAAAGATCAGAGTTAACCAAGGTGTAGGTTTCACCCGCCTCGACTGAAATATTCTGGCCGGGAACGACCTCGACGATACGCTCCTCACCCGCCGCGTTGACCACTCTCAGTTGCAATGCCATACCCTGCTCCATGTCCCCGTTTTTCGGGGGCCTAAATCTGATGACCCTATATAGACCTATCGCGGTCGCCGGGGCAAGCGAATGCCCGGTCAGGGTTCACAAAATCACTGTCTGGAAGAACCCGATTTCGTAGCTGTCGCCACTGGTCATCCTAGTCCTACCGTTCGTCGTCTGGACACCCATTTTGGGCATCCAGTGCAACAGGAGCCTATCGGACTTAGGACTGCTCTACTGCGGAAAAGCCATTTTGGCCATATTTCCCGGTCCTTTTCGTCTAATAGCTCAGTTATTATCCTCAAAATGACCAGAAAATCTGTCTCAAAATGACTTCCCCTCGCTACGAGCGCCTAAATCAGACAGGCTCCTACCGTTCTCTTAACGCATTTTCCTTTACCTTGAGCACCGGCTTGAGCAGATAGTCCAGGACGGTTTTATGTCCTGTGAGTATCTCTACGCTGGCCACCATGCCGGGAATAATGGGTAGCGGCCCATCCTTCCCTTTGAGGTGGGAGCGAGCCGTGCGCACGCGAATGCGATAGAAGCGCTCCCGGGTCCGGCCTTCGTCAGCAATGGTGTCCGCGCTGATGTGTTCCAGCACGCCATCAAGCCCACCATAAATAGAATAGTCGTAGGCGGTAATCTTCACCGTCGCCGGTAATCCCGGACGCAAAAAGGCAATATCCACCGGCCGAATTCTGGCCTCGATTAGCAACTGGTCCTCCAGCGGCACAATCTCCATGATGTCCATGCCGGGCTGGATCACCCCGCCCACGGTGGTCAGGCGGGTATTTTTAATAGTGCCACGCATAGGCGCCCGGATAATGGTGCGGCCCACCTGATCGGCGCGTGCGGTATTCATCTCGGCCAGTGCCGCCAGCTCACCCTCTTTTTGTGACAGCTCACCCCGGGCATCCGCACGAAAACTGTTACGGCGCTCCTGCATGCGGCCACGAAGCTCATTAACCTCACGCCGCAGGCGCAGCACCTCCACCTCGGAAACCACCCCTTTGGCCACCAGTGGCGCGGTCATGCGCAACTCATCCTCAATAAGCCCCAAACTACGTTTTAGGGCAGCGGTACCTTGCTCCAGGGTAAGTCGTCGGGAGAGATATAAGGCCCTTTCAGCCACCACGGACTCAGGTTCGATGTCCACCGGAAAATGTAACTCCTCCCCACTCGCTTCAGCCCGTAAGCGGGCGATGGCAGCACGCAAGGTCTGTTGGCGGGATTGACCCTCGCGAAAAGCGGCTCCAAAACGGGTGTCATCAATGCGCAACAACACCTGATCCTTTTCCACCACATCCCCCTCGCGTACCAGTAACTGCGCGAGAATGCCTCCCTCCAGGCTCTGGATCACCTGCTCACGGCTCGACGGGATCACCTCACCCATGCCGACGGTCACCTCGTCCAACAACGCGCTGGAGGCCCACATATAAGCAGCCACGAGAAAGGCAAGCATGAGAAATAGCGCCAGCCCGGCTAGCGGGTTGGCATCGAGCATAGTGGCCGCACGGATGTCCGACATATAGGCGGCATCACCACGCGCCCGGGCCCGATCACGGCGGCTATATCCCTCGAGATTGGCCGTCGCCACGCTAGGCTCCCTTTTCCTGCACGGGAACGCTGGACACCGGGCGAGTCAGGGCCTGCAGCACCTCGTCCCGCGGCCCATTAGCCACTATCTGCCCTTGATCGAAAACGATCACCCGCTGGGCCAGGTTCACCATGGAAGGTTTGTGGGTCACCACCACCACCGTACATCCCTCAATAAACCCCTGAAAACTACGTATAAAAGCCTGTTCCGTGGTGTGGTCCATCGCTCCGGTGGGCTCATCCAGCAGCAGGATGCGGGGGTGCGGAAGTAATGCACGCGCGATCGCCACGGCCTTGGTTTGGCCTCCGGAAAGACCGCTACCGCCCTCGGAAATGGGCAGATCGAGCCCCATGGGGTGACGTCCGACAAACTCTCCCAAGCCAGCCATGCCAAGCGCCTCAAGTATCGCTTCGTCACTGGCCGAGGGTATCCCGAGGGCCACGTTTTCCCTCAAGGTGCCGGAAAACAAACGGGTATCCTGGGCGACATAACCAATAGCATGGCGCAGATCCACCGGATCGATTTGCTTGAGCTCGGTGCCATCCAACAGGATTGAGCCTTCAGCAGGCTGATAAAGCCCCATCAGCAACTTGAGCAGGCTACTTTTACCGGAGCCGATTCGTCCCAGTATGGCCACCCGCTCCCCGGGTGCCACCTTTAAGGAGACTTGCCGCAGGGCATAGCCCTCCTGTCCCGGGTAGGCAAAATCAACTCCAGCGAGTTCCAGGCCGCCCAAGATCTTGGGTTGATGAAGAAAACTATGACCGGCGGGTCGTTCCACTGGCTGTGCCATCAGATTCTGCAGCATGAAATAGGCCGCACGCGCATGCTGATACCGAGCCAGCAAGCCCGCCACCTGCCCCAGCGGAGCCAATGCGCGACCGCTGAGGATCACACAGGCAATCAGGCCACCCACACTAAGCTCACCGGTACTGATAATGTGCACTCCCCAGACCACCACCAGCACAGTGACGCACTGTTGAACGAAAACCGAGAAATTCACCACCAGAGAAGAGATAGAACGGGCTCGTGCCGCCGTGCGACCGGTCAGCGCCGCGCAGTGCTCCCAGCGCTCCTGCATGGCCCCTTCGGCAGTCAGAGTCTTCAGGCTCTCTAACCCATCCACCGCCTCAACCAGCACACCGTGCTTTTGTGCGCCTTCCTGAAGATGGCGGCACATCAGCCAGGCCAAGGGAATCTGCGCCAACAAACCCACCAGTACCACCAACGGCACCGCCAGCAAGGGCACCAGATGCAGCGGTGCGGCAATAAGTGAGATCACCCAGATAAAAAAGAAAGCAAAGGGCAGGTCGGCGACGCCGGTAAGGGTCGCGGAGGTCATGAAGTCCCGCAGGCTCTCAAACTCCCGCAACTGGGCTGAGAAGGCACCCGCCGATGCAGGACGCGCCTCCAACCGCAATCCCAGCGCCTGGCGAAACAGGATCCCACCCATTAGCAGATCCGCCTTATTACCGGCGATATCCAGAAAATAGCCACGTAAATTACGTGCAACGAACTCGAAACCGATAGCGATGGCTGTACCAGTAGCCAATACCACCAGAGTCTCCAAGGCGTTATTGGGCACTACCCGATCGTAGACATTCATGATGAATAGTGCGGTGGCAAGGGCCAGCACGTTGACCAGAAGGGTGGCCACCATGGCCTCGAAGTAATAACGCTTGAAGCGCCACAAGGTGCCCCAGAACCATGAGCGTATATTCCATGGTCCGTTATCCCGGATGCCGCCCGCCTCGCTGCGCAGGTGGGCAAAAAGACAAAAACCGCTGTAGCGTTTCTTCAGTTCGGGCAACGTGGTTTGCACAGAGCCGCCGCCACTTTCAGGAAAACGTGCCTCTACCTGACCTTTTTTACCGATGTCCGTCAGTACGCAGGCCTGCCCATCCTTTAATAGCAGGATAGCGGGCAAGACCAACGGGGATATGCGATTAAGGGAACGCTTGAGGAGACGACTGGCGTAGCCTTGCTGCTCGGCAGCCAGCAATAGCAGTTCGGGGGTAAGTGCCTCGCCACCGGCAGTCGGCAGACCGGCACGCAGCGCATCTAGAGACACCTGCTGGCCATGCAACTCGGCCAGAATTCCCAGGCACTCAAGCAGGGGATCGTCGGGAAGCTGTGGTTTGCTTAGGTCGGATTTTGGAAGTGACGAGGCTGTTTCGCTGGCAATGCTAACCATGGAATAGGCCTACAAGAATCCAGAACATAGCTGGGGCGGGCCTGTCCGGATTTACCTGGACGGACCCTCAATACCAAGCGAAGGCACTAGGCGACCTTGGCTGGCAGCTACAAAATGGTGGTTAAACAGATCATCAAAACGACCCGCAGCAAGATTAGAGCGGGCCGAAAAGAGCTCGTTCTCTGCATCCAGCAGGTCCAGCAGGCTGCGCCGCCCCAATTCGTGCTGCGAACGATAGGCCTTCAGGGTCTCGGCGCTCGCCTCAACATAGGCGGCTAGATGAATCAGGCGTTCCTCGCTGGTGGCCTTGGCGTGCAGCGATACCGTGACATCCTCTTCAATAGCACGACGGGTATCGGCGACCAGATCCACGGCAGCAAAATGACGATGCACCTGGGCCTGCTCACGCGCCTTGTCCGAACCGCCACGAAACAGGTTCCAGCGTCCCACCAACATCACTGAATTGGTATTACGCACACCCTCCACGCCGGCAAGATTAGAGTCCCGGTTGGCGCCCAGTTCCAAATCCACCCGTGGCATGAAAGCGCCCTTCGAGCCACGCACTGCCGCTGCGGCAGCATCCTTTTCGGCAATCGCGGCCTTAAGTGAAGGATTTTCCACCAGCGAACGTTCAATGCCCGCTTCAATAGCACTGTTCAGCGCACTGTTATCAAGCTGTCCATCGCGTATAAAACCCGCTGACTGGAAGCCAGGATTCAGCAAACCCTTAGGCGCCTCCCCCACAACGCGCCGATAATTGGTCGTCACCTCACGCAAACGACCACGCCGTGCCACCAATACACTGCGTGCCAATGCCAAGCGGCTTGATGCCTGCTGCAGATCGGCACGACGGCGTACACCACGATCCACGCCCAGTTTTACCTTGCCCCAAATCTTTTTGTGAGCGCCGAGATTGCTTTCAGCCAATTTAACCAGCTGCTCGCCCTTGAGTACTTCTAGATAACTGCTGACGGCACCCAACGCCACCTGCTCCCAAGTCCCACCCACACGACCATCAGAGGCATCCAGCAAGGCTTCGCGACGCTCTACTTCGTTTCTGGTGGCAAAGCCGTCATACACCATCTGGCTCAGACTGAGCCCCGTCTTACGCGGCGTTAGCGCACGATTATCCTTGCCGGCAATATGTAACTGCTTGATATCACTATATTCTCGCCCCACGCTACCCGTGAGATTCACGCTGGGCAAATAGCCCCCGCGAGCCTGACGAACATCCTGACGTGCGGCACGCCGCGATGCCTCTGCGCCCAGCACCTGTGGATTGGTGGCCAACGCAGTTTGTACCGCCTCTTCCAGTGTTTTGGCATAGCCGACGGGAATAAACATCAGGCAGACAATGGCAGCCGCCATGATTCGGCTTGGCCACGACAAAGAATTGGTATCTACAAGGGTTTTTGGCTGCTGTTTCATATCCATTTCCAGGCCCAATGGCAAGAGAACCCTATATAGGGCACCCAACGATCTGGGCTAATCCTAAGGCGCGACATCATATAAGTAAAGTATTCACATGATTTAACAAGCAAAATACTCTCCTTTAAACCACCTAAAAGGGTGGGGTGCCAATCCCAACATATGGTATTCCCCGCTGACCAAAACCTAAAGCCTTTTAATGCCTGAAAGTAGCCGCCATCCACGATATCCAACATGCCCCAATTAATTCATCCCGCTCACCACCAACTCCTCCATCTAAATTACAAATCAATGAATCTCATTGAGAAAACAAATTTGCGGCGACAATTTGTCGCAGGTATATTGCGCCGAGATTTTTAAGACGCATCCAACATAAATCTTATAGATCACCAACTAAAAACCAGCGAGGGAGTAAAAACCATGCCATCAGCCCACCCCGTGATAAGTCGTCTGTGTCACCGCCCCCTGTCAGGCCTTGGCTTGGCGATTGCCATGCTGGCCATGGTTCTAGGCTTCTCGTCGCAAAGCATGGCGGCCAAGCACGTCTTCGAACTCAGCATTGACGAAATGGAGATCGAGGTTGCGCCAGGCTTTAAATACCAGGTCTTCGCCTTCAATCGCCAAGTGCCCGGCCCGCTGATGCACGTGGGGGAAGGTGATGACGTCACTGTCCACGTCACCAACAATACCTCTCTGCCACACACCATCCATTGGCATGGCATCCATATGAACGACAACTGGCGCAATGACGGTGTCCCCGGTATTACCCAGGGCAACATCGAAGCCGGCGATACCTACACCTACAATTGGAAGGCCGACAAGACCGGCAGCATGTGGTACCACTGCCACGTCAACGTCAACGAACATGTTGGCATCCGCGGCATGTGGGGACCTATCGTGGTCGATCCGAAAGAACCCATTGCCATCGAGAAGGAAGTCACCAAAGACGTGATCATGATGTTGAGCGGTTGGCAGTCCAAATATGCCAGCAAGCTCGGCGATGGCGGTGGCCCGCATGACGTCACCGATTATTTCTCCATGAACGGCCGCTCCTTCCCCCTGACCCAACCGCTGCGCGTGAAGAAAGGCGATGTGGTACGCATCCGCTTCTACGGTGCCGGTGGCGAGTTTCACACCATGCATTCCCACGGCCATGACATGCTCATCACCCACAAGGACGGACTGCCCATCCCGGCACCCTATCTGGTGGATACCGTGTTGTTTGGGCCCGGTGAGCGCTACGACGTTATCGTCCGTATGAATAACCCGGGGCTGTTCATCTTCCACGACCATGTGGACCATCACGTCACCAATAACGGAAAATTCCCGGGCGGCCCGATCACCGTCATCGAGTATGACGAAATCGAACGGGATGCTGACTACGCCTGGAACGGGGTGGACTACGACCCCAACTTCTTCTACAGCGAATCCCTCGCCAAACCCCACGGTATGCATAACCATGACCGCTTTGTGGGCACCCCCATTGCGAAAAAAGGCCGCAAGCACCGGAGGCATAAAAAGTGAGGGTAACCTTTATCACCCTCGCCCTGCTGGCTACGCCAACGCTGGGTACCGCCGAGGGGCTGTTGCAGGAACAGTGCAGCAGCTGTCACAGCCTCAGCGGTCCGGCACCCGCTACGGCAGCGGCCTATCGTGACCGTAAGGGACCGGATCTTGGCTACGCCGGCATCAAATACCGTGCCGAATGGCTAGAGCAATGGCTACAAAAGCCCACACGCAACCGCCCGGCCGGAATGTTTTATGGCAAGCACATTAAAACCAGCCCCAAGGGTGACGTGGTAGATAAGGCCAGCCTGAAGCCACATCTGAAACTGGATGCCGCCAACGCAAAGGCCGCGACTACAGCTCTGATGGCCCTCAAGGAAGGCGCCGAGCGGGTCAAAGCTGGAGATTACAAGACCGGCAAGATCTCGCTCAGTATGGGGGAAATGTTGTTCGACAAGTTCCGCGGTTGCCTGGCCTGCCATCAGATCGAACCTGGCTACGGCGGGGTTTCAGGACCCGAGGTCTATACCATCGGCAAACGCCTGCAAAGCGACTACCTCGTGAGCTTTATGCGTAACCCCAAACTTTGGGAACCAAAAACCATCATGCCCGCACGCAAGCTGAAAGACCGCGATTTACAAAAGTTCGTGCACTACTTCAATGGCCTCGCCGCGGAGGACTTCCAGTGAAGCCGGGCATCGTAACTGGGCTGCTCGCCGCTTTGCTCATCATGCCGCTAAGCAGCGTCAGTGCTGGCGATAGTCCCAAGGATAACTACGACACCTACTGCGTGCAGTGCCACGGCCTCACCGGTGATGGCCTCGGCGTCAACGTACCGGATATGTCGGTACAGCCGCGCGATCACACCGATGGGCAGGATATGTCCTCGCGTTCTGAACAGGATCTGTTCGACGCCATCAAGGGTGGTGGTCGTGCCATCGGTAAATCCACACTGATGCCGCCTTGGGGCGACAATCTGAACGACGGGGAAATCCACGATCTGGTGGCCTATCTGCGCGAACTCTGCCAATGCCAACACGGTAAGGCGAATTAATCCAAGAATTTGCCGCGAATGCGGTAAACACCGTGCCTCTTTCGGCACTTCATTAGGGAGAAATAAAAAATGAGCTTCAGTAAATCTACCTTGAAGATGGCCGCTCTGGGCACCGCCCTCGGCCTCGTCTTCAGTACCCAGATCGCGGTGGCTAAAACCGTCAAGATCAGCATGAAAGCGATGGAAAACACCGTCGAGATCGACAACAAGGGCACGGAGTACGCGGGCTGGACCTTCGATGGCAAAATTCCCGGACCGCTGGTACGGGTCAAGGTCGGTGATATCGTTGACTTTACCCTGACCAATGACAAAAACAACAAAGAAAGTCACTCCATGGACTTCCATGCCGCTCAGGTAGATGTACTGGGTGAATTTTCGCCGGTGAAACCTGGCGAGAGCAAGCACTTCAAGTTCAAGGTCAAAGTACCCGGTGCCTTCCTGTATCACTGTGGTGCCATGCCCATGCAGCAGCACATCGCCCGTGGCATGTACGGCATGATCATCGTCGACCCGGAAAAATACACCAAGAAATTCCCCAAGCCCGATCGTGAATACGTGATCATCCAGGGTCAGCTGTTCCCCAATGCCGATGATGACAAGGCCATGCTGGAAGATAAGGGTTGGACCAACTCCCTCATCAACGGCAAGATCTTCCATTACGATCCAGTGCATGATCCCGATGCCAGCATCGTGCTGATGTCCAAGCCGGGTGAGCGCGTGCGTATCTTCTACGGCAACGCCAACATCAACCAGCCTATCGCTGCCCATCCCATCGCCGCCATCTGGGATCGTGTCTATCCTGACGGCAGCCCGGACAACGTCCTCTACGGCATGCAAACCTATGGCATTCCGACCTTTGGGTCCGCCGCCATGGATATCGTCTCTCCGGCGGATAAGCCCACCAACAACGCCATCGTCGATCACGCCATGCGTGCCGCCATGCGTGGTGCCATCACCGTGCTAATGAATCGTCCGGACGCCGATCCGACTCTGGGCAAGGGTGACAAAATCCAGCTGCGTTAATAGCAGGAAGCCCTTAACAGCCTCCCCCCTTCACGGGGTGGGAGGTTTTTTTTGGCCAGGGGAGGCCTTATGTCGTGGAGCACACGGATGTGCGGGAGCGACGCTTGGCCAAGGATGGGTACTTATGCCGCGAAGCACATGGGCCACTCCTGGGCATCCCTGCCCTCGCATCATAAGTACATCCTTGTACCAAAAGTGCGAGAGCGGCGCTTGGCCATGCCTGTTCCTTGTCCCAGGAATCGACTAGGGCCGTAGGGCGGACCGTGTCCGCCTTATCCCACCGTCGCCTAGGCGGACACGGTCCGCCCTACTACCGGCAAACGAATTTCAATACACAAACCGCCTTTAGCACGATTTTCAGCCCTGATCTCTCCCCCATGAAACAACACCGCACGGCGAGCTATAGCGAGCCCCAGACCAAAACCACCACTAACCCGATCCCGGGCCTCGGCCGCCCTAACAAAGGGCTCAAACAGATGTTCAAGTAATTCATCGGACACACCTGCCCCGGCATCACTCACCCGGATAACCACCTTCTGTTCCAAAGCAGAGAAACTCCCTTTAACTACCACTTCCGTCCCTTCTCCAGTGTATTTCACTGCGTTGCGCAGCACATTTTCCAGCGCCCGAAAAAGTAGCTCTGCATTGCCCCGGACCTTGCAAGGTGGCATAGCATGGAGACATACCCGGCGATGACGTGCCTGGGCCTCAAAGTCTGCATCTCGTACTACTTCCTGTAATAACGCAGACAGCTCCACTTCCTCTTTATCCACGGTTGCAGCACCTGCCTCCAGACGGGAAAGGCTAAGCATTTGCCCCACTAGTTCATTCAGACGCTCACCTTCGCGTTCAATACGTTCCAGTTCCGGCAGCAGTTTCCCGCCGCCACGCTGACGCGCGATCCCTGTAGCTACCTGCAAGCGTGCCAGTGGCGAGCGTAATTCATGGGAAAGGTCATTGAGCAACTGTTTTTGGCCGTTGACCATGGACTGGAGTTTGTCCGCCATACGGTCGAACTCCCGCCCTAAATCACTAATTTCATCCCGGCGTAGCCCCATGGCATTACCCACACGAGCGTCCAGATCACCCTCGGCAAAGCACTGACTGGCCGTGCGCAAGTACCTCAAGGGCCGCGTCAAATACCAGGCCAGCCAGAAACAAACCAGTCCGCTAACCAGCACGGCGAGCGCAAAGCGCAGCCAATAGAGCTCCGGCCGATAGGACCATCCGCGGGTACCGGCAAATCGGGAGCTGCGCTCGGCACGTCGCAACGGAGGCGGACTCGCCAGTGAAGGAGCACGCAACACCGTGGCTATTCCTCGACCCAATGAGTTGCGCTGGCTAAGCAGCCGATAGCTGTGGCCTGAAGGCGCAACCACCCTGCGCGCATTGCTAACAGTATTTGGCCCGGCCGCCCGTCCTAAAAGCTCCCGGCCGTCGCTATCGAAGACCAGAATACGGACTCGTGAGCTATCTCCTGTCTGTCGCAGAAC
This sequence comes from Gammaproteobacteria bacterium, assembly GCA_021773645.1. Lineage (GTDB taxonomy): Bacteria > Pseudomonadota > Gammaproteobacteria > HK1 > HK1 > JAJFJV01. The sequence continues at coordinate 638,149 of JAJFJU010000012.1, read as the reverse complement.
CGCCCTGGCCGCAGTCTCACCGCTGTGCTCCAAGATGGCTGCCACGGCATTTATACGCATCTGTATAAAGCGCGACTGGCGTGCAGCGGCCGCCTCCCGTTCCGTATCTTGCATCAATTGGCTCATGGCCCAGCTGATGCCAAAGCCCATGAGCAGCATCACCACCCAGAACCAACCAAAGATCTTCCAGAATAGTCTACCCATCGAGCCTTAATCCCTGGTGAGCTGGTAGCCCACACCACGCACCGTCTGAATGGGTTGAGCCCGATCTGTTTCCGCTCCCAATTTACGGCGCAAATTGCTCACGTGAACATCGATACTGCGATCGTAACGTGCCAGCTCTCGCCCCAGAGCCCGTTCCGAAAGCTGCTCCTTACTAACCACCTGCCCTGCCTGACGCACCAGCACCTCCAGCAGGCTGTACTCGGTACTGGTCAGCTCCAGGGTCCGGTTATCGAGCTTGGCCACACGGGCACCAGGCCGTAATTCCAGCTCACCACTGCGCAACACCTCGTCTTCGACCACTGAAGACTGTGCGCTGGCTATGGACTGGGCGCGGCGCAGAATGGCACGCAGCCGTGCCACCAATTCCCGCGGATTACAGGGTTTTGGCAGGTAATCGTCGGCGCCCATCTCCAGTCCGACAATACGATCCAGATCATCGCCGCGGGCGGTAAGCATCAGCACCGGCACCTGTGAAGCACCGCGAATCCGGTTCAGGGCATCAAAACCGTTGAGTCGAGGCAGCATCACATCCAGCACCACCACATCAAAGCCCCCTTCTATGGCTCGCTGTGCGCCACTTTCACCGTCATGCGCTGCATCCACCTCAAAACCCTCCGGCGCAAGATACTCAGCGAGCATCTCGCAAAGCTCTATATCGTCGTCAACCAGCAGTACTTTGCTCATGTAGTTTTCCGCTTTCAGGCCCCTGTTTTAGTGGGCATTTTGCCACAGAGCCTCATACATACACGGCGCTTTACCCAATTTTACAAAGCCTTACACCGGCCATACCCAAGCTTGCATAGCATCCCACTATAGTTTTCCCCAACACCGGCATTCAGCCACAAACCCCGGAGATGGATCATGACTCAAACTTACAAGTTACTGCCTTACGCGCTGTCCCTTAGTTTGGCCTTGATCGGCTTGAGTACCCTGCCCACAGATAGCCAAGCAGCCCGAAGTTACGCGGATCACGACCGGACAGAACGCACCTATAAGGGACGCAAAGCGCATAAAACAGCACGCCACGCACGGGCCCACCATGACTTGAAAAAAGATGTCCGGGAACACAGGCGCAAATCTCACCGCGCTGCCGTGCCGATGCGAGCCATGCGGGGTGCTCATCATGTCGAACGGCGCGTACCGGTTTACGGGCGACGCGTCACCCGGACCCATCACCGGGTCGTGGCTCCGCGCCGGCATCGCCACTACCACGGCACCCGCGTCATCCGTCGCCATGGCCCGGTGTACCGCGGATATGGCTTTCATTTTAGTGACAGGAATGCCTTCAAGTGGCTCGCCTTTACCGCCATTACGGTAAAGCTATTGGACAACCTTAATGAACAACAACAGCGCCAACACGAGGCGGCCCAGGTAGAAGCCGCCAGTGCCAAGGTCAATGAAACCATTCACTGGGAGGATGGCAACGCCTCTGGCGCGGTCACCACCACCCGCATTGGCACCAGCACCTCCGGGCGTCAGTGTCGTGAATTCCAACAAACCATCACCGTCGGAGGTCGCAGCGAACGGGCCTACGGAACCGCCTGTTTGCAGCCTGATGGCGCGTGGGAAATCGTACGTACCTAGGCTCGAAAACTATTAATCATCTTGAAGGAGTACATCATCATGAAAAAATCTATCGCTATTTCGGCCTTCACCAGCCTGCTCGCCGGGAGCCTACTACTGGCAGGAGCCGCCGGTGCCTCTAACCGCGGTGACTGCAGCAAACCCGGCGGACACCACCGTCATCATCACATGCAAAAGGACGCTTACCGCGGGGAAAGAGACAATAGGCTGGCGCGCATAGCAAAGCGGCTTGAACTCAGCCAGGAACAACACAAGCGCGTCGAAAAAATCCTTAAGGAAGTAGATCCCCGGATGCGCACACAAATAAATCAAGTGCACCGGGGACACAAGAGCTTGAGCGACCTGATGAATGCGCCCCATTATGACCGCGCCAGGATACGCCAAGTGGCTGAAGCCCAGGCCACAGCTAAAGCCGAACTGATGGTGCTTCGCTTGTCTGTGAAACAACGCATCAAGGCGGAACTCACGCCGGAACAGCAAACCCGCTGGATGGCAATGCGCGGACGGCCATTTCGTCATTAAGTACTAAGCCGGGCCGTTCAGGAGCTAAATAAATCCTGAACGGCTGATCATTTCTCCAGCTTCTTTGCGTTATCGGCAGGCCCCCGAAAAACCTCTCCCATGGTTTGCGCCAACAGTTTCATATCGGCCTGACGAAAGCTGGTTTCCCGCCATACCAGACCGATCTCGCGATGAGGTCCAGGCTCTGCCAATGGCACCAACTGAATCTCGCCACCACCCAGCCATTCATTGGCGATAGCCATCTCCGGAATCAGGGTAATCCCCTGCCCCCCCGCCACCATTTGCAGCAAGGTATACAGACTGGTGCCCTGGAACACCTCGCTGCTCTTCATATCCTTGAATTTACAGGCTGCCAGGGTATGGTCCGTCAGGCAGTGTCCATCGGCCAACAGCAATAATTCCCGGCGCGGCAGCATCTCTGGCGCAATGGCTTTTCGGTCAGCCAGCGGATGTGCTTTCGGCAGGGCAACAAGAAAATCTTCACGCCAGAAAATCTCATGTACGCGGCCCCCCACCCCATAAGGAAAGGCGAGGATGACGGTATCCAGCGTACCCGCCTCCAGTTGGGCCAACAGGCGCTCCGTAGGCTCCTCTATCAGGGATAGTTCCAGCCGGGGAAAGCGGCGGCGAATCTCCGGCAATACGCGCGGCAGTAAAAATGGCCCAATAGTCGGAATCACCCCGAGCCGTAAAGGTCCACACAAGGGGGTATCGTCGTGGCAGGCCGTCTCCACTAACTCACCGGTCAACGCGATGATTCTTTGTGCCCGGCGGGCCATCTCCTCGCCCAGCGGCATCGGCAAGACCTTGCGCTTGCTGCGCTCCAGCAAACGGGTACCCAACCCGTTTTCCAGTTCATGGATGCCAGCACTCAGGGTGGATTGGGTTACGAAACAACGCCCGGCTGCACGACCGAAATGCCGTTCCTCAACCACCGCCACCAGGTACTGCAATTGCCGCAGAGTAGGTAGATTCATAATCGTTTTTATCGATTAGTTATGTCTAAATAATTCGTTGGAGCGAACTTATCATGGTTGCTAATCTGCTTCCACATTCTGCAACACAGCAGACATTTTGGACCACAAATCGGGAGACACCCCATGTCCGACCACAGTGTAAATAAAACCATCAAAAACCTGGAATCCGCCTTTGCCGGTGAGTCCATGGCCAACCGCAGATATCTCTATTTCGCGCGCCAGTGTCGCGCCCTGGGTGCCGATGATGTAGCAGCCGTATTCGAGGACACCGCCAACCAGGAAACCGCCCACGCCTTCGGCCATCTGGAACTCCTCTATCCGTCGGAAAGCCTCAGTGTGGAGAAGATGCTGGCACTGGCGATTGAGGGCGAAACCTACGAATACACGACCATGTACCCGGAATTTCGCCATACCGCACTGGAGGAAAAGGAGCATGCCACGGTGGCAGAAATGGACGAACAGATTGCCGAGTCCCGGGAGCACGCGGAACGCTTCTCCTCTTTGCTGGACACCGCGGCAAAACGCTTCGCCGCACTCACCACGGTAGAGAAGCGGCACGCCAACCGCTATCGGCAAGCACTGGACGGGTTTTCCGGATAGCTCTGATTTTTTGATAGGGCGGACCGTGTCCGCCGTTCAACAGTGATCGAACAGGGCCACACCTTATTGAACGTACAGGAGATTCATCATGAGAAAGTGGAAATGTATTGTTTGCGGATTCATCTACGAGGAAGCCACCGGATTACCCGAAGATGGTATCGCCCCGGGCACCTCCTGGGATGAAATCCCCGAAAGCTGGAGTTGCCCCACCTGCGGCGTCGCCAAATCCGACTTTGAAATGATAGAAATGTAATGGCTATCACTGGCCCGTCGTCGATTGGCCAGTGCCGTGATCCGCTATACTCGCGGGCCAAATCCTGGCATCGGAAGCAGATGAACGAGTCCACCCAAACCCAACGTGATATCTACACTGTCTCCCGCCTCAACCAGGCGGTACGCGGGCTGCTAGAGAGCCACTTTCCCCTGCTCTGGGTCAGTGGTGAGATCTCCAACCTCGCCCGCCCCCGTTCCGGGCATATTTATTTCACCTTGAAGGACTCATCTGCCCAGTTGCGCTGTGCGATGTTTCGCGGTTTTAACCGCCACTTGGGCTTTCAACCTCGTGAGGGCATGGAGGTATTGGTGCGCGGGCGGGTCGGCCTTTATCCCGAGCGCGGGGATTATCAGCTCATCGTCGAGTATATGGAGGAGGCAGGAGAAGGCGCGCTACGGCGTGCCTTTGAGGCCCTTAAGCAGCGCCTTTCGGTCGAGGGTCTGTTCGATGAGCAACACAAGCAGCCACTGCCTGAGATACCCAAACGCATTGGTTTGATCACCTCTCCCACCGGAGCCGCGCTACGCGATCTGCTAAGCGTCCTCGGCCGGCGTTTCCCCGCAGCTGAAATACTTATTTACCCGGTGCCGGTACAGGGGGCCGGAGCGGCGGAGGCACTCACCCGGATGGTACAACTGGCCAATACACGGCAAGAATGTGACGTGCTGGTGCTGGCTCGTGGCGGGGGCTCGCTGGAGGATCTATGGGCCTTCAACGATGAGACCCTGGCCCGCGCCATTCATACGGGAACGATCCCGTTAGTTGCGGGGATCGGACATGAGGTGGACTTCAGCATTGCCGACTTCGTCGCCGATCAGCGCGCCGCCACCCCATCAGCCGCCGCCGAACTCATCACTCCGGATCAGCAGGAACTACGCCTGTATGTGGGACAACTGGAGTCCCGCCTAAGCCATCGCTTTCAGCAGCAAATTGAGACTCACAAGAAAAACTTGCAGTGGCTGACACGCAGTCTGCGCCATCCACAACTGCGCTTACAGGATCTTGCCCAACAATGTGATCAATTGGGGCTTCGTCTACACCGTGCGGTTCAAGCCGTGTTACCACAACAGCAAAACCGCCTGCTCACGGTGAATGGCCGACTTGAACAGCAGGCACCAGGGGGGCGCATCCGCACCCATCGCCTGGAGGTAGAGCGGCTGGGGCATCGCCTTACAGAGCTGGCTGGAAACCAGATGGTCAGCCGGCGCAATGCCTTAAGCCGGCTCGATCATACCCTGCAAGCTCTGAACCCCCTCAAAACCCTGAAACGGGGTTACGCCATCATTAGCCATGGCCCGGATCAACAGATCCTGCGTGACACCCGGGACATCAAGGCCGGCGAACATTTTGATGCCCGGCTGGCCCATGGCTTGCTCCGTGGCATCGTGCAAGAAGTGGACGGCGATGAAAATTAACACTTGGATTGCTGGCCTGCTGGGTGCTCTATTCTGCCTTGGAGCCATGGCCAATCCACTGCCCCGGACTATGGCTGTACCGGGGGGCATCGTATCTATCCAGCTTGAGAAAAAAAGCGACACGCCCCCTATCGCCTACTATGGAAACCGACGCCTGTTGGTAACTCGAAGCGAACAAGGCTGGCGTGCCCTGGTGGGTATTCCCCTCTCCACCACCCCGGGAGAAAAGATCATCCGGATTCGCACGCACGAAGGAAGTGCCCGCATTGCCTTTACGGTGCAATCAAAGACCTATCCCAGCCAGCACATCACCCTGAAGGACAAAAACAAGGTCTCGCCGGATAAGCAGACTCTCAATCGAATCTTTGGGGAGAAAATGGAAATTAACGCGGCCCTGGGCACTTGGCATGATCAGACTCCCGCTACGCTAGATCTGATGCAACCGATTAAGGGCAGGGTGAGCGGCTTGTTTGGGCGCCGCCGTTACTTCAACGGGCAGGCCCGAAAACCTCATAGCGGGCTTGATATTGCCGCGCCGCTCGGCACCCCGGTGCTGGCCGCCCAAACTGGTACGGTAATCAACGTCGGAGATTATTTTTTTAACGGCAAGGCCATTTTTCTTGATCATGGCCAAGGTTGGCTGACCGTTTACTTTCACCTCGATCGCATCGACGTGAAGCCAGGGCAACAGGTGACTCAGGGAGAGGCCATTGGTGCCGTAGGCATGACCGGCCGAGCCACCGGCCCCCATCTACACTGGGGAGTCAGCCTGAATCGAGCCATGGTCGATCCAGCGCTGTTTTTAGCGGCTCCACTTGAGTAGGGCGGACCATGTCCGCCGCGGCGATGGAGAGACAGGCAGGCGGACACGGTCCGCCCTACAGCCCGGCTGAAGCATCCGTAAAGGGGAGAGCAATGCCTTATGTAGTACCTCCGCTACGCGCTGGTACTCCTAATCTCGGGGTAGGGATACAATTCCTCAAGTCCCACACTCTTACCCACCCGCTGCACAATGCGCGCGTGCTCGCGGCGAAATAGTCGCGCATGTTCCAATCCACAGGAATGGGCAATCACGTTAACCTCGTGATCCACCCAGTGAGCGTAGGTGGCTACCCGCTGGGCCTTATGCTCCACATCCAAGCCTTTTTGCAGCCGGGGATTCTGGGTGGTAATACCGGTGGGGCAGGTATCCATATGGCATTGCAGCGATTGAATACAACCCAGAGAAAATAAAAACCCACGCGCAGAAACCGTCACATCTGCACCCATACACAGTGCCCAAGCTACATTGGCCGAGGTCAACAACTTGCCCGATGCGATCACGCGGACACGCTCGCGCAGCTCATGCTCTACCAGAATATCCACCACCGCTGGCAACGACTCTCGCAACGGTAACCCCATGTGATCCGCCAGTACTTGGGGAGCGGCACCCGTTCCACCCTCGGAACCGTCCACGGTGACAAAATCCGGCGCCGAGGCCGCACCACGCCGCACAATGGCCTCACACAAAGCACGAAAGTGCCGACCACTGCCCAACGCAAATTTAATACCGACCGGCCGGCCGCCCACCTCACGCACCCGCTGAATCATATCCAGCAGATCGTCATTATTGGCAATCTCCTTATGCCGATTGGGGCTACTTGAAGGCTTACCCTCGGGAATTCCTCGAATGGCTGCAATCTCTGCCGTCACCTTGTGGCCAGGTAACACCCCGCCCTTACCCGGTTTGGCCCCCTGGGAAAGCTTGATTTCAAAGGCCCGCACCCGATCCGGTACATTCCTAATACGTTCATCACTTAAATTGCCATGCTCATCCCGCAAACCATATTTAGCGGTGCCGATCTGGTGGATAAGATCACAGTTTCCCTCCAGATGATAAGGCGAAAGCCCACCCTCCCCGGTATTCATCCAGATTCCGGCCTGCGCCGCACCGTGCGACAAGGCGCTCACGGCTCGACCCGACAAAGCACCAAAACTCATTCCCGAGATATTCAGAATGCCTCGGGTCTCGAAGGGATGAGGGCAATCCGGGCCGATAACGAGCGGCGGCATATTGCTCGCATCTTCTTCAAGCACCGGAAAAGCATCGTTGACGAATAATACCGAGCCCGATTGACGCAGATCATTGGAAGAACCAAAACCAATGAGCGGGCTGATATCCTTGGCAGTGCGATAGACCCAGTTTCGGGTGGCGCGATTAAACGGCATCTCCTCCCGATCGTGGGCAAAAAAATACTGGCGGAAATAATCACCCTGACGCTCCAGGAAGTAGCGCATCCGTCCAATAACGGGAAAATTCCGTCGCACCGCATGTTTACTCTGCACCACGTCCTGCACAAACATAAACACTATAAATAACATCAAAAGGCCGGCAGCCCATCCCATGACCACAAAAACATCCGTCACTGATATGGTGAAACTGGTATCCATTACGCTCCCCTTTAAATCCTTAGTTATTCATCAATCCTAGCGGCCACAGGCATCAAAAACTTGAGCTCATAAGATACGTTTTATATGGAATCCAGAGCTGTAGAGCAGCGGGAACTCAAGGCGCATTGCTTACACGCAGGATTGGTCATGCAAACATTCTTGGCTTGGCGGACTATGAGGGCGTGGAATTCGCCGAACAAAACCGGATCGGCTGGCAATGCCGATTCAAATAGCGCCCGCAGGGCTTCATAAGATTCATCTCCTTGGATTAGGCCAAGACGAGAAAACAGACGGCGGGTGTAGGTGTCGATGACGAACACCGAACGCTCAAAGGCGTAGAGAAGGATGTCGTCCGCGGTCTCCGGACCCACGCCGTTAACCGTAAGCAGTTGCCGGCGCAAGACTTCGGTTTCCACGGCACACAGGGCTTTGAACCCGCCAGCCGAGAGATACCAGCGACAGAAATTCTGCAGCCGTTGAGCCTTGAGGTTGAAATAGCCCACCGGGCGAAGCAATTCCGCAAGTTCGGATTTGGCCATAGTAGCGATGGCACTCGCACCAAGCACATCCATCGCACCTAGCCTAACGATGGCCTTTTCAACATTGCTCCAGCTGGCGTTCTGGGTAAGCACCGCGCCCACCATGACCTCAAACGGCGTCTCGGCAGGCCACCAATGCTGCGGGCCCCAAGTGGCATAAAGGGTGTCGTAGACGACGCTAAGCCTTTCAGCCGCCATCTAGCCGCGAGTTTTGGACTTCCATGGGCTTTTAGGCGCACCGCTCGGGCGCGGTCCTGAGCTACGACCGCGGGTTGCCCCACGGGAGGTCTTGGCGCGGCGCGGCGCGGGACTTTGCCGCGGTTCCACCGCCATATCTACGGCCTCCATCAAGGCCTTAAGCTCATGAGGCTCCAGATCCCGACTGCGACCGCGGCCGAGATTACGTGGCAGCTGCATTGGTCCGTAACGAACCCGGATGAGGCGGCTGACCCGCACGCCCTGGGTCTCCCACATACGGTGTATCTCGCGGTTGCGTCCCTCGCGCAGCATCACCTGATACCAGTGATTGGCGCCCTCTCCACCGAGATCGCGCAGGCCATCAAAATGGGCGGGGCCGTCTTCGAGCTCCACTCCCTTGCGCAGTTGCTCAAGGACCTCTTGGGTGACTTCACCCAGCACCCGCACCGAGTATTCGCGCTGCAATTCGCTGGAGGGATGCATCAACCGATGGGCCAGCTCACCATCGTTAGTAAACAGCAACAGACCCGAGGTGTTGATGTCGAGACGCCCAACAATAATCCAGCGGCCATCATCAATCCTCGGCAGGCGCTCGAACACCGTGGCCCGGCCTTCCGGGTCGGTACGGGTACAGACCTCTCCCGCTGGCTTGTGATACGCCAGCACTCGAGTCTCGTTACGGGCTATCCCAGCCGCCTTTGCCAGCGGCTTGCCATCTAAATGAATGCGGTCATCGCGCCCCACGCGAATCCCCAGGGTAGCGAGCTGGCCGTTGACCATTAACCGCCCTTCGGTAATCCAGGATTCCACCTCACGACGGGAACCTAGGCCCGCACGGGCGAGCACTTTCTGCAAACGTTCCTCGCCAGCGGGAGACTGCGTGGATGGTGACTTTCTGCTATTCGGCTTCTTTCTGCGCGTTGGCAAGGGCCCGCTCCTGTTCAGAAAATAAATCGGCGTGCAACGCATCCAAATCGCGCGTATCCGCCAACGCCGGCAACTGTTCCAGGCGTTGCAGGCCAAAATCATCGAGAAATTTTCGTGTGGTGCCATACAGCGCCGGCCGGCCAGGCACTTCCTTATGACCCAACACCCGAATCCATTCACGCTCCATCAACGTACGCACGATAGAACTGCTAACGCTGACGCCACGCACGTCCTCTATCTCACCCCGGGTAACCGGCTGCCGGTAAGCGATAAGGGACAAGGTTTCAAGCAGGGCCGGAGAATAGCGCGCCGGACGCTCGGCCCACAGCCGGGCTACCCACGGCGCATAGTCGGCTCGCACCTGATAACGAAAACCACTTGCCACTTCTACCAGCTCCACTCCACGCTCCGTGCTGCCCTGTTGTAACTCAGCTAACGCGGCACGGATGGTCGGGGCATCGGGTTTTAGATCGCCCTTGGCAAATAACGCCTGAAGGCGCTCAACATTCAAGGGATCTTCGGTAGCCAGCAAGGCCACCTCGATGATGTTACGAATTTCATTCTGGCTCACGATTTCGGCACCTTGATGTGGATGGGCCCATAGGATTGAGCCTGCACCAGCTCCACCAGCGATTCCTTCAGTAATTCCAGTAGCGCAAGGAAACTCACCACCACCCCACGGCGACCCTCATCCGGGCTAAACAGAGAGGAAAATTCCAGAAAGCTGTCACGGCGCAGGGCATCTAGGATACGTGCCATGCGCTCGCGTACCGACAGTGGCTCCATCTGCACATGATGATGGGAAAGCTGCTCTGCTCGCGCCAGCACCCGGGCAAAAGCCAGGCTCAGATCTTCCAGGCTCACCTCTGGATGGCGCTTTAGCGGCTGCGCATCGGGGGCTTCTATATGCACCGCATAACGATCCCGACCCATGCGCGGCAACGAATCCAGCTCCTGAGCCACCTGTTTGTAACGCTCATATTCCTGCAACCGACGCACCAGTTCCGCGCGTGGATCCTCATCCGACTCATCCGTGCTGGCAATACGCGGCAACAGCATGCGGGATTTAATCTCCGCCAGCATTGCCGCCATCACCAGATATTCCGCCGCCAGCTCAAAACGATGGGCATGCACCGTCGGGCTCAGCCCCTCTACGGCCTCCCCCCTTTCCTCCAACAGCGAGGTCATCATGTCCACATAACCCATATACTGACGGGTGATTTCGACAATGGGAATGTCCAGGATATCCAAATTCTGTCGGCGGATGAGGTAGAGCAACAGATCCAACGGACCTTCGAATGCCTCTAGAAATATCTCCAGTGCCTCCGGTGGGATATAGAGATCCTTGGGTAGCTCGGTCAGCGGCGCACCCTGCACGATGGCAAAGGGCATCTCTGCCTGCTCAGGCTGACAATTTTCGCCCTCGCTTGTGCCGCCATTGCTCATGAATAATCCAGTCCCATGACCTCACGTACCTCTTGCAGGGTTTCCCGGGCCAGTTCCCGCGCCTTTTCACTGCCGTCGGCGATGATCCCGCGTACTGCCTCGGGACGCGCCCGATATTCCTCGGCACGTTCGCGAATAGGTGCCTGTTCGGCCAGCACGGCATCAATAACCGGCTGCTTGCAATCCAGGCAACCTATGCTCGCGCTCTGGCAACCTTCCTGGACCCATTTTTGAGCCTCCTCATCACTATAGATCTGGTGTAGTTGCCACACCGGACATTTGCTCGGGGTCCCTGGATCGGTACGCCGTACCCGCGCGGGGTCTGTGGGCATAGTGCGTAGTTTTTTCTCCACCACCGCCGGCTCTTCCCGCAGGCTGATGGTGTTGCCATAGGATTTGGACATCTTTTGGCCATCCAACCCCGGCATCTTCGAGGCCGGGCTTAGCAGCGACTGCGGCTCTGGCAGGATTACCCGCCCCGCCCCTTCCAGATAGCCAAACAGACGTTCCTGGTCACCCAGGCTGAGATTTTGCTGAGCCTCTAACAGCGCCTGCCCCTTCGCCCGGGCCTCGGCCTCGCCTTGCTCCTGATAACGGCGCCGGAATTCACGGTACAGCTTGGCGTTTTTCTTGCCCATCTTGCGAATCGCCGCCTCGGCCTTTTCCTCGAAACCGGGCTCACGTCCAAACAGATGATTGAAGCGCCGCGCCACCTCGCGTGTCAGCTCCACATGGGCCACCTGATCCTCTCCCACCGGCACCAACCCGGCCTTGTAGGTGAGAATATCGGCACTCTGGAGCAACGGATATCCCAAAAACCCGTAAGTGGCCAGATCCCGCTCTCGTAGCTTTTCCTGCTGGTCCTTATAACTCGGCACCCGCTCCAGCCAACCCAGCGGGGTCATCATGGAGAGTAACAAATGCAGTTCCGCGTGCTCTGGCACCTGCGACTGTATAAACAAGGTCGCATCGCCCGGATCAACGCCCGCGGCCAGCCAGTCGATAACCATTTCCCATACACTCTCCGCGATGATCCCGGTGTCTTCGTAGTGGGTCGTCAGCGCATGCCAGTCGGCGACAAAGAAAAAACATTCATATTGATGCTGCAGGGAAACCCAATTCTTCAGCACGCCGTGATAATGCCCCAGATGCAACAATCCCGTGGGACGCATGCCGGAAAGTACCCGCTGGTGTTGCGTGGCTATCAATACCTCGTTCACTACCACTCCTCGTTTATGTTGTTAGCTCAACGACCGAAAAGGCCGCTCAAAATGGCCTGGAACCACTCCGGCGGCAGCCCCGCCGCCAATGAGAGCACTATCTGCACCCCATAAATAAAGGGCCAGAGAATCTTTCCCAGCAGCCCACTCATCAGCAGGGCCAGCACAATCAGCATACCGTAGGGCTCAATCTTCGCCACCCGCCAAGCCCAGGGCCCGGGCAGCAGACCAGTCAGTACCCGACCTCCGTCCAGGGGCGGGATGGGAAACAGATTGAGTATCATCAGGATGCTGTTAATAAATATCCCCGCCACCCCCATATAGAGCAGCGGTTCAGCCAGTATAAACAGGGCTTCCGGAGCAACCATGGCGAACTTAATCACCAGCACCCAGAATGCCCCCATGAGTAAATTAGCCGCTGGCCCGGCCACCGCCACCAAGGCCATATCCCGCTTCGGTTGACGCAGATTCTGCCAAGTCACGGGTACCGGCTTGGCCCACCCAAAAAGGAAGCCGCCGGCCCAAAGCAATAAGCCCGGAATCAGGATGGTGCCAACGGGATCCACATGCTTTATGGGATTGAGGCTGAGCCTTCCCAGCATCATCGCCGTCGAATCGCCCAATTTACGAGCCATCCAGCCATGGGCAACCTCGTGCAGGGTGATGGCAAACAGCGCCGGTATCAGCCAGATGGCGATACGCTGAATAAGGCTTAGGCTCTCCATTCTAGGGCCCTCAATCTTTAAGCAGCCCAGTATCGCCACGGCCATGACGCGTTATCTCCATCCCGCCGGTACTGAGATTCACCACCGTGGTGGGCTCGTGACCACAATGTCCACCATCGATAATCAAATCTACCTGCTTGCCTAGTCGCTCTTCGATCTCCTCGGCATCGGTCATGGGCAGTTCATCACCCGGAAGCGATAAGGTGACGCTCATCATGGGCTCGCCCAACTGCTCCAGCAATCCCAGCACAACGGTATGCTCCGGTACCCGCAGTCCAATAGTACGACGACGCGGGTGCATCAAGCGCCGCGGAACTTCGTTGGTGGCACGTAGGATGAAGGTATAGGCCCCGGGGGTCAGCGCCCGCAACAAGCGGTAGGCGGCATTATCCACCTTGGCATAGGTGGCGATCTCACCGAGATCACGACACACCAGGGTAAAGTTGTGGTGCTTATCCACCTGACGGATACGACGAATACGCTCCATCGCATCCTTGTCCCCGAGATGACAGCCGATGGCATAACAGGAGTCGGTGGGATACACGATCACCCCGCCGCCATGCACAATCTCTACCGCCTGCTTTAGTAGACGCTGTTGGGGATTATCGGGATGGATGCGAAAGAATTGGCTCATAGCTACAGTTTATTCAGGAAACGCGCGAGTTTACCCCATCGGGATAGCCTTTAGCAGCGGCCTTTAAAGCGCCTCAGGGCGTCGCCCCTTCATTCCGCTATAATGGCCTTTTTTTACTAGCAAGATCCCGCATCCATGAAGCTGTTATTCGACTTTTTCCCCATCCTGCTGTTTTTCATTACTTACAAATCCTACGAGGATTCCCACGAGGGCATCCTTGCGGCCACGGCAGTGATCATCGTCGCCACCCTGTGTCAGGTGGCCTGGACCTGGTTCAAGAACCACCGTCTGGAAACCGTCCACCTCGTGACCTTGGGGCTAGTGATCATCTTTGGTAGCGCCACCTTGTTACTCAAGGACGAAATGTTCATCAAATGGAAGCCCACAGTAGTGAACTGGCTGTTTGCCGCCGCCTTTCTGATTTCCGGCGCGTTGATGGAAAAACCGCTGATCCGGCGCATGATGCAGGGCAATTTGGATCTGCCCGATGAGATCTGGAAGCGACTCAATCTGGCTTGGGGTGGTTTCTTTATCCTCATGGGTGGTCTCAATCTCTACGTGGTTTACCACTTTGACACCGACACCTGGGTCAACTTCAAGCTCTTCGGCCTGCTGGGGCTAACCATCGCCTTCGTGGTAGCCCAATCTTTTTATCTTATGCGTCACATGAAAGACGACGAACTCCCCGAGGAATAGCCACATGTACTACGCAATCCTGTCCGACGACATCAATGACAGCCTACCGCTACGCAAAAGCGCACGCCCAGCCCACCTGGCACGATTAGAACAACTACGCGATGAGGGTCGCCTGCTGATAGCCGGCCCCCACCCCGCCATCGACAGCGAAGACCCAGGCCCTAACGGTTTCACTGGCAGCCTGGTTATTGCCGAATTTGCCTCTCTGGAAGCGGCTCAAACTTGGGCCGATGCCGATCCCTTTGTGGCCGCTGGCGTCTATGAGCAGGTACGGGTCAAGCCCTTCAAGAAGGTACTGCCCTGATGAGTGACCCGCGGATGGCACAGATCCGTGAACGCCTGAATACCCAATTCAGCCCAACGGCACTGGAAATTACCGACCAGAGTGCCGATCACGCCGGCCATGCCAGCGCCAACGGCGGTGGCCATTTCACCGTTAATATCGTGGCCGCAGCCTTTGCCGATTGCAGCGCACTGGTGCGTCACCGCATGGTTTACAAGGCACTGGATGATGTCATGGGCTCTGAGGTCCATGCCCTTAGCATTCAGGCAAGGAGCCCGAACGAGGCATGAGCCAATCCACTGATAACGGGGAACAGCACTCCCCGACCCTGGCACTGGCCATTGACCTCATAGCCCGAGAATCGGTCACCCCGGAGGACGGAGGCTGCCAAGCTCTCATCGGAGATCGCCTCTCAGCGCTAGGGTTTGAGCTCTCCCACCTGCCCCGCAGCGGCGTCAGTAATCTGTGGGCACGCCACGGTAATGCAGAACCGCTATTCGTATTTGCCGGACATACCGATGTGGTGCCGCCGGGACCACTGGATGAGTGGCACAGTGCCCCCTTTGAACCCAGCCTGCGGAATGGCCAGCTCTATGGTCGTGGCGCCGCGGATATGAAGGGCGGTCTGGCGGCCATGGTAACTGCCACCGAACGTTTCCTCGCCCGCCATCCTCAGCATCAAGGTTCCATCGCCTTTCTCCTCACCAGCGACGAAGAAGGCCCTGCCATAGACGGCACCTGCTGCGTACTGGAGCATCTGCAGGAACAGGATGTGGCTATCGACTGGTGTGTGCTCGGCGAACCCACCAGCGAAGTGCGGGTGGGCGATACCCTGAAACCCGGACGGCGAGGTTCCCTTAACGGGACGCTAAAGATTCACGGCATACAGGGGCACATTGCCTATCCTCAACTCGCTGATAACCCGATTTTTTTATCCCTACCGGCACTTGCCGAGCTGCGGCAAGAAGTGTGGGATCAGGGCAATGATCACTTTCCCCCCACCAGCTTCCAGATCTCCAACCTGCACGCCGGCGCCGGTGCAGTAAATATCATCCCGGGGGTGTTGGAGTTACAGTTTAATTTCCGCTACTCCACGGAGTTGAGCGAGCAGATTTTACGCCAGCGCGTGGAGGCGATTCTGGATCGCCACGAGCTCTCTTATGATCTGAAATGGCAGCACTCAGGTGCCCCCTTTCTCACCAGCGACGGCATGTTATTGGAGGCCACTCAGGCGGTGGTCACCAAGGTCACGGGAGTGGCCCCTACCCTATCCACCAGCGGTGGCACCTCCGATGGCCGCTTCATTCGCCCTGCCGGTGCCGAAGTAGTGGAGCTTGGCCCGGTCAATAGCTCCATCCACAAACTCAATGAATGCGTAGGCGTTGCTGAACTGGAGAGCCTGAGCCAAATTTACGAAGGCATACTGGAAAGGTTGCTGACGAAGTAACCGACCCATGACTCAAACCGTTGAAGCACTGCGCAGGGAGGCCCGGTCACGTTATCAACGGGGCGACCTTGCAGCGGCGGTGGAAAATCAGACAGCGGTCATTAACCAGACCCGCTCCCATCCCACCGCAAAAGACTACCTCACGCAGGTCCTCTATCTCTCCACGCTTGGGGATTTCACCCGCGTTATTCACCTACTACAACAGGGCCTGAAAATCTGGCCCGATAATTGGCATTTCAAAGAGAGCCTGGCCGCAAGCCTGGTACGTAGCGGGCGTTTTTCCGAGGCCGTGCCGGGGTTTGAAGAAATCCTGGTGCGGGACCCGGATAATCCCAATCTGCACGATGGCCTTGCCCACGCCTACGGCGAGCTGGGGAAAATGGAAAAGGCACGCCACCACGGTGAGTGCTCGCTGCTGCTAAAGGATGCGGCTCATGCACCCCCAGAGGGAATGGCACTCAAGTCTCAGGAGCTACCTCCCTTCCGATCGGACGCTCCAGAACGCAACATCATTGCGTTCTCGCTTTGGGGTGGAAATTTTCGCTATCTAGATACTGCAGTGCGTAATGCGGAGCTCGCTGGTGCGCTCTACCCGGAATGGCGCTGCCGCTTCTACGTCGATGAAACAGTACCCGATTTTATCCGTGGCCAGTTACTCGCCAGCGGCGCCGATGTGGTCATGATGGACGTCTCAACGCTGTACTCCGGCCTGTTCTGGCGCTTTTTAGTGGCCAACGATACGTTAATAGACCGCTTTTTGTGTCGCGACGCAGATAGCCTGATTAATCTCCGCGAACGCGCCGCGGTCATGGAATGGGTGCACAGCGATCGTGCCTTCCACGTCATGCGTGACGATCATGCCCATACGGACCCGATCCTCGCCGGCATGTGGGGCGGGGTTGCCAACCTGCTGCCACCGCTCGAAACACTGTGGAGACCGTATGTGGAAAATGCGCACCGGGGCACCAATTGCGACCAGAAATTCCTGCGCGAAATCGTATGGCCACTGATTCGAGAACAGGTAACTATCCACGACCGGGTCTTTCGGGTCTTCAATGCAAAACCGTTCCCGGCAGGAACGGATAGGGCCGGAAGCTGGCACGTGGGCGAAAATCACGTGATGGGGGCGGGGCGGCCCATGGGTGAGCTACGCTCGGGTAACGCGATAAAACAGGTGCGTCGCAAGCGCTTCGTGTTCACTATTACTACCGGACGCAGCGGCACCACCTTTCTGACCGACCACCTCCGGCTAAATCTGAACAATGCTGAAATCCATCATGAACGGGGTGAGGCCTTTCATTCCCACGGCTGGCATACCCCGGACGCCTCCCATTTCATGCGTTTTAACAGCATCGGCAACCTGCCAGATGTGCGCGACTTTTGGCGCCGAAAACTTGCCTGCACGGTCTACGGTTCTAGCGAAACCTATGTAGAAACCTCTCATTTCCTCGCCAAGGGGGGATTAATCGAGAACCTCGATCTGCTGGGAACGGATGCGGAGATTCACCTGGTCCATCTCACCCGGGATATTTTTGATACCGCCTGGAGCCTAGCTAACCGTTTTGATTTCTATAATCTCGGCTTCACCTGGCTGTTCTATCTAGACCCGCGTTACCCAAAAAACCTGGTGCCCTCCGAGGACTTTGGCAAACACGGCATGCTGGGTTATGCCCTGTGGTACGTGCATGAAATGCAGGCGCGTGCAGAATACTACCGGCGCTGTCTGGTCGGTCAGCCCAATATTCATTTCCATGAGGTGGATTTGACGGACCTGACGAAAGTAGAAGGAGCCAAAACACTGTTAACCGCCATCAATCCGGACAGCCAGTGCGAGCAGCCGAGAATCCCGGAGCAGGCCAATGCCAGCCAGCAGTGGCACTTGGGAGAAAAGGAACGACAAACCCTGCAGCAGCTGGTGCGCGGCGCCCGGGTGGATTACGAGAACATCGTCGAATTCGCACTTCGTGAACAGCGACTCGGCGGTTTTTGGTGGCAACCAGAAACCCCATTGCGGGCGTCGCCAGACTAGTGTCCCTGAGCTGGACCTAATAGCACTCACTGCAAAGGCCGCTATAAACGGCCCACAGATGATTAAATTCCACGCGCTCAGTTATGGCATCATTCAGCAATGCATGGCATTAAAGCGACTCTCTCGAAAGCGCATCAGGCACTGAAGGATGCTGATATCGACCACGCACTCATCGGTGGCTTGGCGCTTAGTGGATTAGGCGTTCATCGAGCCACCATTGACGTCGATTTATTGATGTCCGGTAGCCACCGAGAGCGCGCCATACAAACCTTATTGAAGTGTGGCTTTGTACTTGAAACGGAAACTCCCGAGGTATTGCACTTTTCCGGCTACGGTCGGCTCGATATTTTGCTTTCCAATCGAGTACGTAGCCGAGAAATGCTCGCAAATGCCATCCCCCTGCCGACGCTAAACATCAACTGCCTGAGGGCGGAAGATATCATCGGACTTAAAATTCAGGCCTACATTAACAATCCAAAACGGGCACTACAGGACAAAGCGGATATTGCCGCTCTCATTGAAAAACACCCGCATTTGGACTGGGTCAAAATCAAAGACTATGCCGAACTATTTTCCCAATGGCCGACACTGCAACGGCTAAGGAAGCAATATGAGCTTTGAAGAATATCTCGAATTTCTGGAAGAGTACTGGACCCTATTTGAACCGGAGCAGCAGGACTCGACCAGGGACGTTTACCACCACATCCTGCTCTAAGCACCCTGATTTAACAGTGCTCCAACCCACTTCTGGCGGAAATTATTGTCCGCCCGAGGCAGGAACAGGTGGGTATCCCGCGGGTGTTCCCGGTGCAGATACAGACGGATAAGCTGATTGTGGTACTGGCATAGCTTGCCAGGGCGAACCACCCCCCATCCCCAGTGACGCTCCCGGAGGCGGTGGCAGGCCTTCGCTCTGATAGCGGTTTCCCCCTTCACGACCCCAGCCTGGCGCCGGCCCTGGCCACTGACCTGTGCCCGGTTGTGCCGCACCCCACGTGACCGAACCGGTGGGTGGTGGATAAATCGGTGCTGGTGGCGTTGGCTCAAGCGGCTTTGTCGGCGGCTTGCTATCTGCCACTCCAGGGGCATCCGGCGACCAGTATTGGGCACCTGGCAATCCGACAGCAGCAGGTTGCTCATTCCGCTTGGCAGTACCGCGGGGGGGTGCAGAAGGCTGAACCGGCCTGGTAGAGCGAGACGACGTACCGGAATAAGCACCCGTAGCCTTTTCCGGTTCGGAATCCTCGCCAACGATCAGAAAGACTAAAAGTCCGATGACCAGCAGTGGTCCCCAGACCATGGGACCAATGCGCCCATTCGGGGATAGAGCTGGCTCTAGCTCCGGTTTCGGAACTACTGCTTCCGTGCCTTCGCGAAGTAATTCATATTCTTTCAGGCGCGAGAGTTGCTCATCCGGAGACTCGGTTGCAGCCTCGACATTCTGAGACTTTGGTGGCGCCACGGCCTTTCTGGCTGGCCTTTTTTTTGCGGCAACCTTCTTTTTCGTGGCACGGGTGGTACGTTTTTTCCGCACCTTTACCTTAGGTTTTTTTACCACCCCGGCGTCTTCGTCCACCATGAATACCCCTCCAAAAAACTGTTTTTACGATGGTAGCACGCTAAGGAAACAATCTGCGCGGCCCTGAAAGATGGCTCATAGCTCACGCCGCTTGAGTAGCCCTGCGATCGTATCCGCGCTACGGATAGCTAGCGCCTCAATGGTCAGCGAGGGTGACTCACCGCCGCCAGAGCTGGGGAATATACTGGCATCTATCACGAACAAATTCTTCCAGCGATGGCTGCGTCCATGGCGATCTACCACTGAAGCTGCGGCGTCATTCCCCATGCGACAGGTGCCGAAAACGTGGGTGGCGCTGAAGCTATCGTAGCTGCCGTACTCCTCCACAAGTTCCTCCACGCCAGAGGCCTTCAGAATGCGCCGCGAGGTTTTTGCCATGAAGCTCAGGCGTTTCAATTCACCTTCATCCAGATGACTATGGATACGGGCCTTAGGTAATCCCAGTTCATCTTTAGCCTTTGGATCGAGATCGATATAGGAACCCACATTGGGCAACGACTCGCCGATAGCGCCCACCGCAATCACTCGCCCGAAACTGTCCCGCATAGCCGCCTTGTGGTTTCGTCCCCAGCCTCCGACCACGCGCTGGGCATAGTGGATGGGGCCGAGCAGATCGGCGTCGGCAGTAGCGTGGGAAAAACGACAGCCCCCCACCACACTGGGTATGGCATCCGGCGCATTGAAATCCCAGCTGATACCGTCCGCAGGCAGACCACGATAACTGGCTAGTGCTTCCGGGTGCAGACCACTCGAAGTCCAAAACAGAGTCTCCATGAAATTCCTCCCCACCTGCCCCGATTCGTTGGCGAGTCCCCGCGGGGAATGGGAGCTTTCTGAGCGGAGCAGCAAACGTGGAGTTTCAACCGCACCACAGGCCACTATAATCACCGGAGCCGTTTCAAAGTGCTCGCTGCCATTGGCCTCTCGGCAGTGCACCCCACGCACCCGATCATTGGGCCCCGCCTCCAGTGACATAACCCGGCATCCGGTACGGATTGTCAGCTTACCGGTGCGTAGCGCTTGGGCAATAAAGGTGACATCCACGCTGCCCTTATCACGGCGCGGACAACCACGGCTGCAGTTGCTGCAATAATTGCAAGGAGGCCGGTCATCGTAGGGCGCGGACAGGATGGCGAGGGAATTGGCCTGCCAATGGAGCCCCAGTTTTTCGCAACCAGCCTGAAGTTTTTGACTCGCATAACCGAGGCCATGGGCCGGCAAGGGAAAGTTTTCACTGCGCCAGCGCGCGCCCTGCTTGATCGGACCGGCCACCCCCACCACCCGCTCCGCCTGCTGGTAGTAAGGCTCCAGTTCTGCATAGTCCAGCGGCCAATCCGCAGCGACACCAAAGCGACTCTTCATGCGCATGGATTCCGGGTGCAGGCGATGAGCCTCACCACTGAAATGCAGGGTGCTGCCCCCCAGACCTTGGACATGGTGATAAGCCCAGGCCTGACGATGGTTACCGGTGTTCATGCGCCCGTTAACACGGCTCCAAGAACGTAAGTCACGCCACTTTTTGTCGAGTTTTTGCATCGGAGCATAAGTCTGCCGTCCCCACGGACTGAGTTTGTGGGGAAAGCCCGACTGCTCCCACTGATAGCGGCTCAGACGGTAATCATGTTGTGGCCGATAGGCCGGCCCCACCTCCAGCAGCAGCACCCGCACACCCTGCTTTGCCAGCGCCCAGGCGCTGGCCCCACCACCGGGGCCGGAGCCGATAATAATGACATCAACTTCAGCCATCAGCGGGGCGCAGGCGGTTGGGTGTAATCGCTGAACCCCAAGGGCTGAGGGGGTCCCCGATAAGCAAGAGAAATCCAGCTCTCGGGGTTGGCGTAATAAATGCGAAAGGCCTCTAGCTGGGTATAGCTAAAGAATGCGTGTAGCGGGGTTCCCCGCTTCGCTTTGGCCACCTTGGCGACCACCGCTTCCCGCCCAATGTCATCAAGGGCATTAAAATCCGTCGCACCCCGTTTGCGCGCCGTCTCATCGAGCCAGCGACAACCCCGCCGGATAATTCCACTTCGGTAGGCGTTGTTGCGGACACGACTAAGGATTTCCTGATCGACGCCCAAATCTGTGGCCCCCGGGCTGTCATCCGCCGGGATCAGGGTATCGAGATAAGGGGCAAAGGCATGAAAGGGATCGATCATTGGCAGCTGTGGCGTTCCAATCACCGCCGCATACAGATCCCGGGCCCGTGCTCCGAGGGTCAGTACCAATGACCAGATGAGAAAATTTCGGCGACCTGCTGCCATTAGAGTCGATGCTCCAAAGCCATGAGGGCAGTTGACTGAAAAGATTTCAAAGGTGTGCGGTGCTGATATCAAGCTTATGGACATCGCCAAGCTGGATGTGCTTTTTTGCCTGCCACAAATCATATGCATCCTGCATAGCCAGCCAACTTTCAGCACTGCGACCTAGCGTTTTTGAAAGGCGCAATGCCATTTCAGGGCTGACACCGCTCCGTTTTTTCAACACCCTGTTGAAGGTTGAAGCGGCCACATTCAACTGCTCTGCCAAATAACGGCCACTTATATTGAATGGCTCCATATAGGTGGCATAAATGAACTCGCCCGGATGCGGCGGATTGTGCATGGCCATTAGTGGTAATCCTCATAATTGACAATATAAACATTGCCATCGGTGAATTCGAAAGTGACACGCCAGTTAGCATTTACGGTAATTGACCATAAATCTCTTTGACGGCCTTTCAGCTGATGCAACCGATAGCCCGGGATTTCAAGATCTTCAACGTGTTGAGCAGTATCTAAAGTAGCTAGCTGCATACGCAATTTTTTTGCATGTTTTGCCTGCTATACCTTTCGTACTACCAGAGAAATAGAATTTTTCCAGGCCTTTATGCTTGAAAGACTTAATCATTTGTCTGATCGTAGCATGTTGCGCAACACGGTAAGACCGTATGACTAAGCAGCGCAACTTTTGGCAAATCTCCGCCCCGATACCTGATTCCGATGCCGTAACCCGGTATCATTCTGCCCCTTCTCACCACCTACAATTTTCCTGGAAACTCGCCCATGCATCTCCGTGGTAATGCTGCCCTCACCCCCTTTCGCCTCGCCAGGAAATTACAGGAGCTGCAGCGGGACAATCCCGAAATCACCGATCTCAAGGCCGAGTTCGTTTATTTTGTTGACAGCGAATCGACACTCGCTGAAGACGAAAGCACACAACTCACAGACATCCTGCTGGACGGCCCGGTTTCTACCGCGCCACTCGCCGAGGCGCCGACCCTGCTGGTTACCCCGAGGCCTGGCACCATCTCGCCCTGGTCCACCAAGGCAACGGATATTCTCCATAACTGTGGGCTAACGAACGTTCTGCGCGTGGAACGGGGTATTGCGTGGTATCTGGAGCTCTCCGATGGCCAGCTCCCCGGAGAAAAAATCTGCACCCGCATCGCGCCCCTGCTGCACGACCGCATGGTCGAAGCCGTGTTGGAAAACCTGGCGGCTGGGGAATCCCTGTTCATTCATGCTGCGCCCACGCCGCTGACCACCGTCGATGTACTAGGGGAAGGTGACGAAGCACTGTGGCAGGCTAACCAGAAGCTCGGTCTGGCACTTAGCGCCGATGAGATCACCTATCTTACCGAGAGCTTCACTCAACTGGGTCGTAACCCCAACGATATCGAGCTGATGATGTTCGCTCAGGCCAACTCCGAGCATTGCCGCCACAAAGTCTTTAACTCCAGCTGGATCATCGATGGCGAGGCGCAGGAAAGCTCGCTGTTCGACATGATTCGTAATACCCACCGCCAGAACCCAGGGGATGTGCTCTCCGCCTACAAGGACAACTCGGCGGTTATTTCAGGCTGGCAGAGTTCGCAATTTCACCGCGATCTCAAGACCCGGAAATATAACTATAAGGACGGCGAGGCCGCCATCCTGATGAAAGTAGAGACCCACAACCACCCCACCGCTATCTCACCCTTTCCCGGTGCCGCCACCGGCTCTGGCGGCGAGATCCGCGATGAAGCCGCCACTGGCCGTGGCTCGCGTACCAAGGCAGGGCTCACGGGATTCTCGGTTTCCAATCTGCGTATTCCCGCCTTTACCCAGCCTTGGGAACAAGACAACGGCAAGCCCGGACGCCAATCCTCGGCGTTGGACATCATGCTGGAGGGGCCCATCGGCGGCGCCGCCTTTAACAATGAATTCGGTCGCCCGGCACTGTGTGGTTATTTCCGTACCTACGAGGAAACCATCAAGACCCGGACGGGCAACGAGATCCGCGGCTATCACAAACCCATCATGGCCGCCGGTGGTATCGGTACCATGGACCCCGGTCAGGTAGAGAAACTCTCCATTCCGCCTGCCTCCCATATCGTGGTCCTCGGTGGTCCCGCCATGCTTATCGGTCTCGGCGGCGGTGCCGCCTCCTCGGTGAGCTCCGGTGAGGGCGCGGAGCAACTGGATTTCGCCTCGGTACAACGTGCCAATCCGGAAATGGAGCGCCGCTGTCAGGAGGTGATCGACGCCTGCTGGCAGCTGGGCGAGCACAATCCCATCCTCTCCATTCACGATATTGGCGCTGGCGGCCTATCCAACGGCATACCGGAGCTGGTGCACGATGATGGCAAGGGCGCACGATTAAACCTGCGCAAGATCAACAATGATGATCCTGGCATGGCACCGATGGAAATCTGGTGTAACGAGGCGCAGGAACGCTACACCCTGGCGGTGGCACCGGATGCCATGGAACTATTTACCAGCATTTGCGAACGCGAACGCTGCCCCTACGCCGAGATCGGCATCGCTACCAAAGAGCCACAACTAATCATGGAAGACCCGGTTTTCGACAACCGGCCCATCGATATACCCCTCGATCTCATGCTTTCCCATCCGCCTGCCATGCGCCGAGTCACCGCACGCCGGACACCATTGGGTGAAGCCTTTGCTCCCGGTGATACAGCTAAACTTACAGAGGCCGCAACGCGTTTGCTCGCCCTACCCACGGTGGCCGACAAAACCTTCCTGATTACCATTGGCGATCGCACCATTACCGGCTTGGTGGCGCGGGACCAAATGGTGGGTCCGTGGCAAATCCCGGTTGCCGATTGCGCGGTGACCGCCAGTGGCTTCCAAAGCTTTCAGGGAGACGCCATGGCCATGGGAGAACGCGCCCCCGTTGCCCTGTTAGACGCCCCAGCATCCGCACGTATGGCGGTAGCTGAGTCCATCACCAATCTGGCTGCAGCACGGGTACCCGAACTGGGACAAGTAGTGCTCTCCGCTAACTGGATGGCCGCCTGCAATCATCCCGGTGAAGATGCCGCTCTGTTCGATGCAGTGCGTGCGGTGGGCATGGAGCTGTGCCCGGCGCTCGGTATCGCCATTCCCGTGGGCAAGGATTCATTGTTCATGAAAACGGTCTGGGGTGAGGCCGATACGCCACGGGAAGTCACCTCGCCACTGTCGCTCCTGGTCACCGCCTTTGCCCCGGTAGCAGACATCCGCACCACCCTGACCCCGGAATTGCGCCGGGACGCGGGCGAAACCGAGCTCATCCTGGTGGATCTGGGCGCTGGCCAAAACCGTCTTGGTGGCTCCGCCCTAGGACAGATCTATAACCAGCTGGGTGATAGCCCGCCGGATCTAGACGACCCTCAAATCCTGGTTGATTTCTTCCACGCCATCCAGACCCTCAATACCGACGGCCGGCTACTGGCCTACCATGACCGTTCCGATGGCGGCCTTTTCACCACCCTGTGCGAGATGGCCTTTGCCGGCCACACCGGTATCCGCATCGCTCTGGATGGACTCGGTGATGAACCGTTGGGCAGCCTGTTTTCCGAAGAATTAGGTGCGGTGTTGCAGGTCGCAACAGGGCACCGTGACGCGGTCCTCGCCACGCTCAATAGTTATGCAGGGCTGGCCGGCAGCGCCTACGTTATCGGCGCACCAAGCGACGATGACCGTATTGAGTTCCGCCTTGATAACGAAATCGTACTCGCTGAAGAGCGCATCAACTGGCAGCGCCGCTGGTCCGAAACCACCTTCCACATGCAGGCCCTGCGAGATCAGAGCGACTGTGCCCAAGAGGAATATGACCGCATCCTCGACTGCGAAGATCCGGGACTATCGGCAAAGCTCAGCTTCGACCCGGCGGAAGATGTGACTGCGCCCTATATCAACAAGGCCCGCCCACGCATTGCGGTACTGCGCGAGCAGGGGGTCAACGGCCATGTAGAAATGGCGGCAGCCTTCGACCACGCCGGATTTGATGCTATCGATGTACATATGAGCGACATCCTCGAGGCACGTACCTACCTGAGTGAATTCCAGGGTCTGGTGGCCTGCGGTGGCTTCTCCTATGGGGATGTCCTCGGTGCCGGCCGTGGCTGGGCTAATTCCATCCTCCATAACCCACTGGCACGGGAACAATTTGAGGCCTTTTTCCAACACCCCGACACCTTCAGCCTCGGTGTCTGCAACGGCTGCCAGATGCTGGCCCGCCTCGGCTCACTCATTCCCGGTGCCGAAGACTGGCCGCGTTTCGTGCGCAATCGCTCGGAGCAATTCGAGGCTCGATTGAGCCTGGTAGAAATCCTGCCCAGCCCATCGGTGATGCTATCTGGAATGGCGGGATCACGGCTGCCGGTGGCGGTGGCCCATGCCGAGGGACAGGCCGATTTTTCTTCGCCAGGTGGCCCCGGAAAAGCCCTTGCAGATCAACTCGCCTGCCTGCGCTATATAGACAATCATGGCTCCACGGCAAACCGCTATCCCGCCAACCCCAACGGCTCCCCCGAGGGCATTACCGGCATGACCAGCACGGATGGCCGTGCCACCATCATGATGCCCCACCCGGAACGCCTATTCCGTACCGTCCAGCATTCCTGGCACCCGGATGAGTGGGGCGTAGATGGTCCGTGGCTACGGATGTTCCGAAATGCGCGCCATTCACTCAGCTAAGAGACTTCAGGCGGGCTCACGATGTCCCAAGTGAACAGAGGAACCGCCCATGCTGATCAAAAAACCTGTAGCCATTAAGGCCTCGGAGATTACCCCCAAGGCCATTTATCTAAAGCGCCGACGCTTTATTCAGGGCGGCATGGGTGCTGCTCTGGCTACCGTTTTGCAGAACAATTTGATGGCAGCAGCAAACAGCTACAGCACCACGGAAGAACTCACCTCTATCAAGGACATCACCCGCTACAATAATTTCTACGAATTTGGTACCAGCAAGGGTGCTCCGGGGATACATGCCGGTGCATTGACCACCCATCCCTGGAGTATCACCGTCTCCGGGGCTTGCGAGCATCCGGGCAACTATGACCTGGATGATCTGATTAAGGCAGCCGAGGTGGAGGAGCGGATCTACCGCCTGCGCTGTGTCGAGGCCTGGTCCATGGTGATTCCGTGGCAAGGCGTGCCACTGGGGAAAATCCTCAAACGCTTTGGCCCCACCTCAAAGGCTCGCTACGTTGCCTTCCGCACCCTAGTACGCCCCGCTGAAATGCCGGGGCAACGACGCAATATCCTGGACTGGCCCTACCGCGAAGGCCTGCGCATGGACGAAGCCATGCATCCGCTGACCCTGCTCGCCACCGGTCTCTACGGCAAAGACTTGCCCAATCAAAACGGCGCACCCATCCGCCTAGTGGTGCCGTGGAAATATGGCTTCAAAAGCATCAAATCCATCGTCTCCATCGAATTCACAGAAAATGAACCACCCACCACCTGGAATCAAAAAGGCGCCGATGAATACGGCTTTTACGCCAACGTCAATCCGGCAGTGGACCACCCGCGCTGGAGCCAGAAAAAAGAACGGCGCATAGGCGATATTTTCAAACGCCCCACCCTGCCGTTTAACGGTTATGCGGAGGAAGTCGCCTCGCTGTATGCAGGCATGGACCTGCGGAAACACTATTGAAATCAAGTGATTTATTACTGATCCGTAGCCACCTCAATAAAACCGATGCTAGGATGCCGATATAAGCCCCAAATTTACTTGGGACAAGGAAATAGCAGCCGATACTGTCTGCGGACAAGCTCGACACATTGGCTGAAAATGCAATACGCGGTCATAACGTAAGGATGTCCTGATTACAGCGTCATTCCAGCTGAAGTGAAGCAGAGGTTTAGCCAGGCATATGGCGGACATGGCCCGCCCTACAAAACCCATCAAAAACAACGATCCGCATGATCGAGCGTAGGGCGGACCGTGTCCGCCTCGCTGCAATGACTGTAGCTAAATGAGCCAGCAGACCCCACTGAAAGCAATCATTTTCCTTGCCGCACTCCTCCCCCTTGGCCTGGGAATATGGGACGGCTTCCACGATGCACTTGGCGCCAATCCCGTAGAAGAAATCACCTTCCGATCGGGACGCTGGGCGCTGCGTTTTTTGCTCATCACCCTGGCGGTTACCCCGTTGCGTAAATGTACTGGCTGGAATGGGGTGGTCCGTCTGCGCCGCATGCTGGGGCTGTATGCCTTCTTCTATGCCTGCCTGCATTTCACCACCTACCTCTGGCTAGATCAGTATTTTTCCTGGCCGGACATCCTCGAGGACATCAGCAAACGCCGCTATATCTTCGTTGGCTTCGGCACATTCCTATTACTCCTGCCACTGGCCCTGACCTCCACCCACAGCATGCAAAAACGCCTGGGCGGGCAACGCTGGAAGCAGCTCCATCAGCTAATTTATGTCGCTGCTGGCACCGCTCTGCTGCATTTCCTCTGGCTCACCAAGGCTGATTACCGTGACCCGCTCATTTATATTTACATCCTTACCGCCCTCTACATCCTGCGTCTGCCGGCACTAGAGCCCCTGACCACCCAGATACGCACCTATCTGGGCCAGTTGAAGCCGCCGTCTACACGCGGTTAGACTGACCAGCATCCCCTCCGGAGACCCTCCTTGGCCAAACATCCCCCTTCATCCAGCGACGACGGCGAGCTGTTTAGGCAAAGCATCGGATCGGTGCGCCGCATCCGTGATGATCGGGTAATACCCGAATCCAAACGCCCTGGGCCTCATCCAAAACGGCACGAGGCTAACGAAATCCCTATTGATGGAGAGCTTCAAGATCAAGAGCCAGAGTGGAGTGAAATGGCAGCGGGCGACACCTTGTTCTTCGCCCGCCCAGGCCTGCAACAACGGATAATCCGCAAACTGCGTCGAGGCCAGTTCAGTATCGGTGCAGAACTCGATATGCACGGCATGATCGTGCGCGAAGCAAGGAATGCGCTCACGCCCTTTCTAATTAACTGCCGTAGCCGCGGCATCCGCTGTTTACGCATCATCCATGGCAAGGGCCTCAGCTCCCGCGATGGCAAACCGGTGCTGAAGATGCAACTCGACCACTGGCTGCGCCAGCGTCTGGAGGTCGTGGCCTTTTGTTCTGCCCGCCGCAACGATGGCGGCACCGGCGCGGTCTATGTGCTGCTAAAGCGATAGTCTTAGCAGATATCCAGAAACCTCTCTGGTCTAGCCTATACTCAGAAAACCGCCGCCCCGAGACACGCCCGCACCACGGACAGGAGAATCATCATGGCCAACAAAAAATACACCCAGGAGCTCAACTGCTGGATCAAGGGAGAGCAACTGGCAGCGCATGCCATCAGCATCATTCATAGGCTCTGGACCGAGCATTCCGTCGAGCTAGTGCTGTTTCGTCGTGTCCTGGTGGATGAAGGCATAGTGGAAATTCTCGCCCACCACCACTACGCCAGTCAGATTTCCCAAAGCAAGCTACGCATCCGGGACACCCTACCCATTATCGAAGGTATAGCGACCTTGAGCCTGTGTCCCTCCACTATCGATGTGGGTCGGCTGGCATTGGAATGGCGGAAGGAACATGCCGGCAACGGACAAAGTGATCTCGCCAGCTTCCTACACACAAAGCTGGATGCCCATCTCAATAATGGGACCTGCAGCACTGGCTCACGTGATGTAGTGCTCTATGGCTTCGGGCGCATTGGTCGCCTGCTGGCTCGCATCCTGCTCGCCCGCGGGGGGGCCGGTGATGCCCTGCGCCTACGCGCGGTCGTCTGTCGCGGCAAGCTCGACATGTACAAGCGCGCCAATCTGTTAAAGCGGGATTCCGTACACGGTCTGATTCACGGTCATATCGAGATTCTCGAGCAGGAAGAGGCCATCGTGGTCAACGGCCATTACATTCAGTTCATCTCCGCCAACACACCAGAAAGCGTCGACTACGAACAATACGACATCCATAACGCCCTGGTCATCGATAACACCGGCATCTGGCGCACCCGAGCAGATCTTGGCAAACACCTGGAGGCCCGTGGGGTGGAGCGAGTTCTGTTGACGGCACCAGGCAAGGAAGACATCCCCAACATTGTCTATGGGGTCAACACCCTTGGCTGGAATGCGGACGAACACATCTTCTCCGCCGCCTCCTGCACCACCAACGCCATCGCGCCCCCCTTGAAGGTGCTTAACGATCGCTTCGGCATCCGCTCTGGTCACATCGAAACCGTGCATGCCTACACCAACGACCAGAACCTGCTCGACAACTACCACAAGAAACAACGGCGTGGACGCTCGGCGCCGCTGAACATGGTGCTGACAGAAACCGGTGCCGCCATCGCCGCAGCCAAGGCCATGCCGGAGCTGGCAGGGAAAATGACCAGCAACGCCGTACGCGTACCCACGCCCAATGTCTCACTGGCCATCCTCAGCATGGAGCTGGAACGGGAAGTCTCCCGCGATGAAATTAACGACGTTTTGCGCCAAGCCTCCCTCAGCGGCCCACTCGCCTCACAGATCGACCACACCCGCGATGAAGATGTCGTTAGCAGTGACATGATTGGCAACAACCACCCGGCAATCGTCGACTCCCTTGCCACCAAGGTGCACGCGCAGCATGTAGTCGTCTACGTCTGGTATGACAATGAATACGGTTATTCCACCCAGGCCACCCGCGTGGCACGGGTTATCTCGGGAGTAGAACGGCCTCGTTACTATTAATACCTCAGTTCACGACACCGGGCCACCCGGCGGAAAAACCTAAAGTTTAGGGCCGACAAGCCGCAAGCTGAGGTAACAGCTTCGATCTTCCTCAGCGAGCGCAATACATGAAATTCCACACTCGGAAACAGTCTCCTTGGATTTCAGGATTCCTTATCCTGCTCATGAACCTGTCGGTGTCTGCCGCACCGAGCACCCCCTCGGAATTCTACGAAGATGCCCAAAGTCGTTATACGGAGGGCGAACACAACGCAGCCATTATTCAGCTAAAAAATGCGCTTAAGCTGGATTCCGAACACCTCCCGGCACGCCTGCTGCTTGGCCGCGTTTATCTGAGCAAGGAAGACGGCGCCAATGCGGAAAAGGAGCTGCGGGTCGCACTAGCCTCCGGGGCGGATGAAAATCTGGTACTGGTCCCTTTGGCCAAGGCCTATTTACTCCAAGGCAAGCATAAGCAGATCTTCGATAAATTCCCCGCCGGCCGACGTCACCCGGAAACCGAGTCCGCACTGGCCGTTATTCGTGGCGAAACCCGGGTACAACTGCGCCAGCTGAAGGAAGCGGATATAGACTTTACCTTGGCAGCCCGCCTGACCCCTGATAGTGCGGACCCCATCATTGGAAAAGCCACGGTACTACTGCAGCGAGGCGACCATGAAGGTGCCGAAGATCTTGCCGATGAAGCCACTTCCATCGCCCCGGAGAGTGCCGGTGCATGGTATGTCAAAGGAGAGATCCGCCGCATCCGACAAGACCTTGAAGGCGCCATTCAATATTACGACAAGGCCCTCGCGCTCTACGAAAAGCATTTTCGGGCACGCATCGGAAAAACCGCTGCACTGCTCGATCTTGGAAGGAAAGAAGAAGCAATCACGGAATTGGAGTTGGTCCGCGATCGGCATCCCTATGATCCACAGGCAAGCTATCTCCATGCCATGGTGCTAGCCCAGGCCGATCAACTTGCCGAGGCCCAGGCGGTATTGCGTACAGCAGGTATCACCTTGCTCAGCAAAGGGCGTGATTTTCTCTTCAGCCACCCACCCAGCCTGCTGTTATCCGCGGTAATTCATCACGCCGAGGGGAAATACGACTCCGCCTATGAGGAGATTCAGCGCTTTATGAAGCTGGTGCCTCACCATGTGGGTGGACGCATATTATTGGGTAACTTGTTAATTCGCCGGGGAAAGCACGCTCGAGCCATAAAAACCTTGGAACAAGCACTACGCTTTGCACCCAAAAACGCGCAGCTCCATGGCCTGCTCGGAAATGCATACATGGGTACGCGTGATTTTTCCAAAGCCACTCGCTACTTTGAAGATGCCGCAAGACTTGCCCCTGATCTCGCTTCACTACGTACTCAGCTAGCCTTGAGCCGACTGGCCACCGGTCAGCGGGCTTCCGCAGTGGCCGATCTAGAAACCGCATTTGGCCTCGATTCCAGTGGGCGTTCGGGGGTGCTACTTGGCACTATTTTGCTCAAGCAAGGCAACTTCCCGGAGGCGCTGAAAAGCACTCTCCGAACCCTCAAACATCAGCCAACGAATCCAACTGCTCACAACCTGTTGGCTACCATTCTCCTCGCCCGCGGCAAAACAAAGGCTGCCAGCCAGGCCTTTAACCAAGCCATTGCGGTGGATGCTAGATATCTGCCGGCACGGTACAACCTAGCCAAGATAGACATTGCCGCCGGGCGCCTGAAAGAAGCAAAGGCCCGCTATCTGGAAATCCTCCGACTAGCACCGGCAGAAACCCGTGCCATGGAGGAACTGGCGCGTATGTCCAAGGACACCGGGCAGCTTCCCGGAGCCATCCGTTGGCTAGAAAAATTACAAGCCATGGATAGTAATCAATTATCTGCCCAACTTGATTTGGGAGAACTCTACCTGCAGGCAGGCAAGCCGAAAAAGGCCCTGATTCTGGCACGGCAGCTAGAGCAAAAACATCCCCGTAGTCTGCCCATATTGACGGCACTGGGGCGTGCAGAGCTTGCCTCAGGAGCCAAGGACAAGGCCAAGGTCACCTTCCGGCGCATGACCAAATTTGCCGGTTTTGCAGCAGACAACTTACTGCGTATCAGCCGCTATCAGATCGCTGTAAATGATTTTGACGGTGCCCATTGGTCACTTTTGAAGGCGTTGGAGGGGAAACCTGGATATCTTCCAGTACTAACTGCGATGGTGCGTGTAGAGCTACGCCTAGGTAAATACAAAGAGGCGCTCAAGCGTGCGCACGGGCTGCAACAGAGCCATCCAAAAAATTCCGTGGGTGAGCTCCTGGCTGGCGACACGTTGATGGCAATGAAGCGCTACAAAGAGGCACTAAATACCTATCAAGCCGGACAAGTCAAAAAAGCCAGCCCCATTCTCGTAGTACGCCTGTATAAAGCCCACAAATCCAGTGGACAGCTGACACAAGGTCTGAAACTGGTGGAGCGGTGGCTGGCTGCTCACCCCACTGACCATGAAGTACGTCGAGCATTGGCCTCCGGATATGGGGAAAGCAAGCGTTCGACCGAAGCTATCCGCGAGCATGAACGACTAATCAAGGCGTTGCCCAATGATGCTGCCATACTCAACAACCTCGCCAATCTCTATCTGCAAAATAACGATGCACGCGCCCTTTACCACGCTGAAAGGGCCTATCAGCTCGCCCCTAAACAGGCGGCAGCATTGGACACCTATGGCTGGGTGTTGGTACAAATGGGTGAACCAGGAAAGGCGCTTCGCTTTCTGCGTGAGGCTCGCTCTCGCGCCGCTCGCAGACCGGGGATCCTCTACCATCTGGCGGTTGCGCTAAATCGTCTTGGCCGGGATAAGGAATCCAAGCGCGAGCTGACTGCATTATTAAAGTACAAGGAAAGCTTCGCGGAGCGAAGCAAGGCCGAGGCCCTCGCCCGGAAACTGGAAAAGAAATAATCCACCAGTCATAACGAGAAGCCTAACATGGTTGGAAAGTTTCTACGCTTCGCCCTAGTAGGTAGTTTTGCCACCGTCCTGCACTATGCCATTTTGCTGGTTTTGGTCGAGGGCTTCGCGCTAGCCGAAGTGTTGGCATCGTCCATCGGCTTTGCCGTTTCCTCAGGCTTCAACTATGCCCTCAACTACCGCTACACCTTTCAAAGTACCCAGCAACACCGGGCGACTTACAGTAAATTTATCCTCGTGGCCCTAGCCGGGCTTACCCTTAATGGAGCGGTACTGGCAGCGGCAATGCACTATCTGGAGGTGCATTATCTGTGGGCCCAGCTAGGAGCCACCGGTATAGTATTGCTGTGGAATTTCGCGGGAAACCACCTCTGGTCATTCCGGGAACAAGCGACCGGAACCGCACGATAGCAGATGGAGTCATGCACCTTGCCTAAAGCCCAAGCGCCCACCCCTTCAATCTCGGTCATTATCCCAGCCTATAACGAGGCCGAGAACCTGGAACCGCTGCAGCAAAAGCTGGAGTTTGTACTGGAGGAATTGCCGGCACGCTGGGAAATCATCTATATCGACGATGGCAGCAGTGATGAGACCTGGGGGAAAATAGAAGCCCTGAACCAGACCGATTCCCGCATCAAGGGAATCCGGCTATCACGTAATTTTGGCCATCAATACGCCCTTTTCGCCGGCTTGCAACGCGCTACCGGGGATGCCGTCATCTCCATGGATGCCGATCTGCAGCATCCACCAGCACTATTGCCAAAGCTGTTCGAACAGTGGCAATCAGGGCATAAGGTGGTGAACACCGCGCGCCTGGATCCCGATGATTTCAGCCCCTTCAAACGCTACACCTCCCGACTCTTTTATCGACTATTTTCATATCTGAGTGGTGTACCGCTGGAGCCGGGCATGGCCGATTTTCGCCTGCTGGATCGGCAGGTGGTCGGAGATATACTGAAAATGCGTGAAGAAGGATTGTTTTTGCGCGGGATCGTCCAATGGGTGGGCTACAAAAGTAGTAAGATCAGCTTTCAGTCCGAGCGTCGCTGGCGTGGAGTCACCAAGTACACCCCGCGCAAGATGCTCCAATTTGCCTGGCATGGGCTCAGCTCCTTCTCCCTGGTCCCACTGCGCGTTGGTGTCTTGATCGGCTTTGTTACCAGTGGGCTATCCTTTTTGAGCATCCTCTATGCCATCTACAGCAAACTCATCATTGGCCAGGCGGTCCCTGGCTGGGCCTCTTCCATTGCCATTATCTCCTTCCTGTTCGGGGTGCTGTTTATGCTGCTCGGCGTGCTGGGGGAATATATCGGGCGGATCCTCATCGAAGTACGCGGCCGGCCGCGTTTCCTGGTCAGTGAAGACCTCGGATTGAGCAATACCACTTCGCCATCAACATCTTCCACGGATCACTTGGACGACTAGATAGCTGTGCCGCACCCCGTTCTCATCGTCCATGGCGACGATCTTGGCCTCTCTGAGGCTATCAACGAAGGCATCTTGCAGGCACATCGCCACGGCATCCTCACCGCCACCTCGATAATGGCTGGTGGTGCCGCCTTCCAGCACGCACTGCAACTTCAACATTCCGTGGCCAATCTCGATATGGGCGTTCACCTCACTCTGGTAGGCGAGGCACGGCCAATCCTCCCAGCAGGACAAATACCCAGCCTGGTGGATGTCCAAGGCCACTTTCACCGGCATGCCAGTGATTTCATCAAGACCTATTTTCGAGGGGCCATCCAACTCGACCAGGTACGTGAGGAATGGGGGGCACAAATTACCCGCGTCCTCGACGCCAACATCACCCCCAGCCATCTTGATAGCCATCAGCACTTACATGCCCTTCCGGCACTACGGCGCATCACCGGAGAACTGGCCCAGCACTTTGGCATTCCCGCCATACGCTTTCCCTGCGAGCGTCCCCGCCCCTACATGCTGCGCCATCCAGCCCGACTGGCTCAATTGCTCGTGCTGAACACCCTCTGGCACCTAGGCCAAGAACCCAAGTTCACGCATGTGAATCATTTCATCGGCTTCTATCTCGGAGGCAAATTGAATAGCGAGAGACTTCATGCCCTGTTGTCGGATCTACCTGTCCACGGCAGTAGCGAGCTCATGTGCCACCCCGGACACCCGGATCCCAACTCACCGCAGGCCCATTGGGGCTATCAGCACGAAGCGGAGCTTAAGGCACTTACCGATCCTGCCATCCTGGATACCGTGAAGTGTCTAAATATCGAACTCATCAATTATCGAGATCTGGCTCAAGCTGGAATCAAGCTTTGAAATTCACCCATCGGCTGCAATCCCTGAAAATCCTTTTCTGGACCCTGTTTGGCGCCCTGTTCTATAGCAGCGCGTCTGGTGCCGCCCCGCCACTGCGTGCTGAAAATCTATACGAACTGTACGGTCCCGCGGAATCGCGCATGTGGAAAAAACACGGCCAATTCAAGGTGGATAAACGGCTTTCACATGATTCGGCAAGCAGCTTCCGCCTGCACGCCTCCAGACCCAACGATCTCCGCCGACAAGTCACCGTACCCGTCTATGCCGGGCGTTATTATCGCTTCTCCGCCTGGATAAAGACTCATCAGGTTAAAGGTACGGTGGGCGCCAACCTCTCGATATATGGCAGCTATAACCGCAGTGCCAAAACGCTGACGGGCGACACGCCGTGGACCCGGGTAGAACAGGTATTTTTAAGCAAAGAGACCGGCAAACTCCCTTTTGCCCTGCGATTGGGCTATTGGGATGCCACGGCTACGGGCACCGCCTGGTTCGATGAAGCACGGATCGAGGAACTGGATAGCTGGAACGGGTCATATCAAAGCATCCAGCTCCAACAAGCGAAGGGAAAAAAATCATCTATGCCCCTGCGCATCTACATTTTCTTTGGCCTGATTAGCTACCTGTTGGCCTTCCTGGTTTTCCTGCGGCGCGGCGGACGACTTGAAAGTGCGAGCGAAAACAGCCCGGCTCTGCGTTCCTTGTGGAAATATCCAGGGTTTTGGCTGCTCATTCTTGCGGGCTTCGCTATCCGCCTGATTGCCAGCCCCTATACCGGACTGGAAAGCGAAATCACAACCCTGAGGGACTTCGCCCTTGGCCGTACCCCCACCAACCCACTTGAACTGGCGGCCCACTATCCATTGCTCTACGCCTTCGTCCTAAAATCTTCAGGTGCTTTGCTACAGGCCCTGCAATGGCAACACAGTGCGGCTTCCACGGTGGTACTCAAGCTCCCCTTCATCGTCCTGGATCTACTGAGTGCCGCCCTGCTGCTGGAATACTTGCGTGAACGTATGCGTGGGCGAAGTGTCTGGATCATCGGCCTACTGCTGATCCTCAATCCAGCACTCATCATGGCCTCGGCCTACTCTGGTCTCGGCAGTGCCATCACCACCGTCTTGTGGGTCTCAGTCGCCATCTTGCATACCCGCGGACAGCAAATCAGCGCATGGGCGCTGTGGGCTGCCTCTTTCTCTCTCAGCCCTTCGTGGATCATTTTATCGTTGTACTTTGTCGCCTATGGCTGGCGCTTTGGCAATGCACGGCAACGCGGCGGTGGTGCCCTTGCTGCTAGTGTGGTGTTTATCCTGCTCACCATTGCACCGGGCTATGCCCCCGCCGATCTGTGGCAGGGCCTGGTAGCCACAGCCGAGCATTCCGACTGGCGTGTAGGCTCAGCACTGGGGCTGCTCGCCCTGCTGATTATGTGGGTACGGTCCACCGCACCCGCTCAACCTGAACTGCTACCAAACTTCTTCCTCCTCGGCTTCGCCAGCGCCCTGTTGCTACCTCAAAGCCATCAACGCGAATGGCTGCCTGTCCTCATATTCATGACCCCCTTGTTGCTGCGTGGCATCCATCATCTGTGGGTTTATTTGGCTCTGACGCTATTGGTATTTTTTAAGCTCGGGCTGGAATACCACGCGGTCGAGCATCTGCGCATGGAAACCCTGCTGGCGAGTCCAATTAGTCGTGCCGCCAACATCGGACTTGGGTTGCTATTACTGTTTGAAATTAGCATTGAGTGGCACCGACATAACACCGGACTGCGCGGCCTGACTCACTACGCGTTAGCCCGTACAAAGACCACTTGGCATTCGTTAAATACCCTATGCACATTGCCAACACGCGCGGCGGCAACCCGGGCTTTCTCCCTAAACCGCCTTGATTATGCCGCCCTCCTTGCACTTTTCTTATTCGCCTTAGGAGTGCTGTTTAGCAATCTTGGAGCGCTCAAATACCCCACAAATGGCCTCAAAGTCCTGGCTGAATCCGCAACCCTTGAATTGCGTTTTGACCGCCCCCAGAAACTGACAGGAATTGCCTTCTACAGCGGGGAAACGGGCCCGGTGCTGGGCTTCAAACATTGGCAGGATGGACGCTGGCAACCACTGTGGCCAGCCAATCAGGGCAAGCTAAGATATCCCACTAAAAGAAAATACCGGGCCAGTTTCAAGAATCATACCCGCCACTTTGAGGCCGTCCAGCTTAGCCGTTTGCAACTTCACATCAGTGGCCACGGAGCGGTACTCAATGAACTGGAATTGCAGGGCGTGGACGGCCAGCGATTGCTTCCGGACGAGATCGTAGTCATTCAGGGGGACACCATATTTTCCGGGCCGGTCCGTCAGCACCCCTTCTTTGATGAACAACAAAGCATCGGGGAAATCGATGATTACCGCGACAACAGTTACTGGGACGAGGTGTACTACGCCCGTTCCGCGTACAACCTCGTCAACGGCGTCACACCCTACGAAAAAACCCACCCACCGCTTGGAAAAAGCCTCATCGGCCTGGGAATCCGGCTCTTTGACATGAGCCCTTTTGGCTGGCGTTTCAGCACTACGCTGGTCACAGCTCTGATGCCTTTATTGCTCTTTTTTGCAGGCCGGGAATTCACTGGTCGACGATTGGGTGCTTACTCCGCAGCTTTCCTTCTCGTCTTTGAATGCATGCCTTTCAGCATTGGGCGTATGGCGAATATCGATACCTTTATGGTGTTTTTTCTGACCGCCATGCTGCTAGCCCTCTACCGCTGGTTCAGCCTGGATCAAGGCTATTTCCGCCGGCGCAGTATAGGCTGGTTTGTCCTCGCTGCCTGCTGCTTCGGGCTCGCCGCCTCAATAAAATGGAGCGCCTTGTTCACCGGTTTTGCCATCTTCATCCTGGTAGCAGGACAGCAGCTCTGGCATCTAGCCCAGCTCAGCAGAAATTCTGCATCAAGGTGGCAACCTTTTAAGCGACAACTTTACAGCGAGACCCTGCCCCACGCCGGCGCATGGACACTTGGCTTTATCCTGTTGCCCGCACTGATTTATTACCTCAGTCACTGGGAATTTTTATCCACGCTCCCCGAACAACCCGCCCTGTTCTCCATACCGGGACTAAAGGCATTCTGGCATCAACAAAACTTTATCCTCGGCTACCACGGTGATCACAAGGCGCTATCGACTCACTCACTCAGTATCCCCTTTTATCTGTGGCCCACGCTGGCAAAACCCCTGGCAGAGATATTTATTGGCGGCAACTCCCCGCAGGGAATACGTTCGACGATTAGCGTACTGGGCAATCCTGCAATCTGGTGGCCTGGAGCGCTGCTAATGCTGGGACTCGGATGGCAGGCACTGAAGGGTGGAAGCCGTATTAGCCTGCTACTCTCCAGCGCCTATTTCCTGCCTTTTCTACCGTGGATCCTGGTAGAACGCCCCACCTTCCTGTACGCCTACTATCCGCACATCCCGATCCTTATCCTGGGCCTCGGCTACCTGCTCTCCCGGCTGGATCCTCGCGCCTGGAAAAACCGAATCCTCCTGGCCGGGTATGGAGCAACGGTAATAGGCCTGTTTGTACTCTTCTATCCCGCCACCTCGGGACTACCCACATCCGAAACGTGGCATGAAA
Source organism: Gammaproteobacteria bacterium (assembly GCA_021773645.1). Classification (GTDB taxonomy): domain Bacteria; phylum Pseudomonadota; class Gammaproteobacteria; order HK1; family HK1; genus JAJFJV01. Next base: position 598,596 of record JAJFJU010000012.1, on the reverse strand, counting down.
GCCTGCACTGGTTTACGACCTGGCAGAAGCTGTAGCAAACACCTCCTGCATGGAGCCGGGTATCGTTAAATAACGGCGTTGATGCCCGTGCGACTACAACCATAAACTTGACCTGAAATAACGATCACTCACCGTCGCCAGAGACAGGAAAAGCACCAACAAGCGTTGGCACTATTGTCTTCCTCGAGAAGCAAAAAAAAAGCCCGCAACTTTTAGGTTGCGGGCTTTTTTCAAACTCTAATTGGAAGAGCTTTTCTTACATAGATATCGACCTAGGCCACCAACCACCGGCGCCGACGGCTCCACACCATTCCCATGAGACCAGAGCCCAGTAGCAGCAGGGTGCCCGGCTCCGGCACTCCCGTTCCTCCCGAGTCACACGCACCACCGGAGTCCGTGCCTGAACTCGTACTGGAGTCCGCACCTGAATCCGCGCTGGAATCAGAATCATAGCCAGAGTCCCAACCAGTATCCGAGCTAGTATCCGAATCACCAACGCAGTCGCCTATGATATTCCCGCCAAACCCTACCTTGGACGGCGAGACATGAGAGTCTCCCAGCGACACAAAACTGAGCGCCTCGGTTGCACTGGTCCAGCCATCACCAAAGGTTCCAGCTTCAAACTGAATCTCGTAACCAACCTCAAAGATCCAATTGGCCAAGCCCGGGCTTGCTGCAATATCCACCACATAATTACCCGCATCATCTATGCTGGCAACCACGGGGGAATCCTTGAGCAACCCCACACCAGGGTTCGCGTGATTGTCGGCTGTGGCATCTATATCTGCCTGAGAGACAAATTGCGCAATGTTATATTCCATCGAGGTGGCAATCTCCTTGATCACCGTAGCATCTCCAGATATCACCTCACCATCGTCCTGGGAAAAACCAGCATCGCCCGCTCCGGCGGACTTGTAGACGATGGGATCAGACTGACCCTTGGCGAGATAGTCGATAACAATGTCGAGGGTGTTCCCCCCCGCTGTATCAAAGCTCATCGCGGCATTAGTGCCATCTCCACCCAGGGAATCGCTATTCAGCAGATCCTTGAACGTGTGTCCATGGCTTCCCCATCCGACCGCATTATCACCATAAGTATTATCAACAAAGTCCTTGGGCATGGCGAAGTACATAAAGTGGTCGCCGGAGCCGTCGTCGGTACCAAAGTAGAGTCGCCCACCATCAACGGTTGCGCCACCACCACCCTCCACCAAGAAACTGACATCAAAGGCGAGGGAATAGCCTTCCGAAGCGTCAAACTTGCCGTCAGCAATGAAGGCCGATGAAGGCATCGAGAAACCCGCAAGGACGAATCCGACAACTGCTAAGCTTTTGTTAAATTTGGTTTTTTTCATAATTAAACCCGTTATGACACCTGAGAGAGCTAGATACACTGCGCTTCTCGCTTACCTAAAAGAGTCTGCTGCTCAGTAACAAGCAATTTCAGTGCCAACATTTATTTACGCTTTACATTCAACACGTTATAAACAATCTTGGATGTTGATATTGGAGCAGTGTGGAAAAGTGTAAAAAAAACCAACAGCCATGAAGGCCCAGGCTGCCGACCATGTCACACTTTACTTCACCCTGCCCCATAAGAAAGAGGATTTAATCTTTAATTTCAATTAGTTACTGCCACGATTACAACAACACCCCAGTGTAAAATTTCCTGACATTTATCTCATTCAGCTGGACCACTCAGCGGCAATAAAACCACCCGGTCGATTATCCTCATCCAACCACAACCGGAAGACGATCCCCGTAATGTTTATAGAACCACTTCATAACAAGGGGTGGCAACAGTGTGGTAAGCGCGATGACTATGACCATGCCCGCATAGACCTCATTGCTGAATATGCCGCTTACCCGCCCTAACTCGGCGAAGATGAGGCCGACTTCGCCACGGGGAATCATGGCCATACCGATAGCCCACCGCACTGGCCAGGCTTCCTTGATAAAAAATGCCCCTACCAGCTTGCCAATGGTTGCCACCAGCAACATCGACAGCGAGAAGACCCAGATAAAGGATGAACTCCAGTCGATCTCGTGCAGGCTGAGGGAAAGCCCCACAAATACAAAAAATATCGGCGTGAACAAATGGACTATAGGCTCCATCTGAGCCTCGATGCGGTGCGCAAAATGCTCATCGGCGTGCAAAGCGATACCCAAAGGCAGAAAGAAGCGTCTCGAGAGCGCGAGTCCTGCGGCAAAGCCACCCAGCAACTCCGGCGCGCCCAGGACATGGGCTAGCCAAGCGAAAAATAGTACCAGCGACACGATGGTGGTGGGGAGCAGCCCGGGAATCTCGCTAACTGCATCGAAGTGCTTGATGATTAATGAAATCAACTTGGCGGCTACGGGTGCGAGGACAAAAAATGCACCGATAAACATCACCACCTTGCCGGCGTTGATAAGACTCACCCCCCCACCGATAGAAAACTCATAGAGCAGCGCCAGCAGCAACACGCCCAACACGTCATCCAATACTGCCGCCCCCAACACAATCTGCCCCTCAAGTGCCTGCTGGCGTTTGAGATCAGATAACACGCGCACTGTGATGCCGATGCTGGTGGCAGTCAGCGTGCCGCCGATGAACAGTGACACCAGCAGCGACAAGCCAAACATCCAGTAGCCAAGCGCGAAACCAAATACCAGCGGCAGAAAGAAGCCGGTCATGGCAACCACCAAAGACTTGGCGCCAGCGCTCGCCAGACGCTTGATATCGGTCTCCAGGCCAACCTTGAACAACAGCAGGATAATACCGATCTCTGCCATCAACTTGATGGCCTCGACCGGCTGAATCCAGCCCAGCAGACTTGGCCCCAGGACGATGCCTGCGAACAGCTCGCCAATCACTGAGGGTGCCTGCAAACGCGTTGCCAGCTCCGCGAATACCCGCGCGGTCAGGAGAATGACCAGCAGGTACAGAAAGAACTCATGGGTTTCCATCAAATATTTACCTGGATATCGTCGCGTCCTGACCCGGCGGATGCATTCGAAATTGCCACACACTTAGCGGCCAACTAGCATTTCTAGGATTGTGGAAATCTGGCCTTCGGGGTGCGGAACTTTAGTAGATTATCGACGGAACCCATAGTCGGATGGAGAAGCAAAAACTCAGGTGCCTCCAAAATAGAAGGCCAAGGTCCCGCTCAACAACAGCAACACGACCACCACCATAGGGCCGGTTGCCCACGCACGCCCCACCACCCCTTGCGGGCCACACCACGTGTGCAGACTTTGGATCAACCTCGACAGCCTTTCCACCACCCCACGCCTCAGTGCCCTGTCGATGGGTGTGCTCAGACGAAAGCAGAGCCTCACTAGGGCCGGAGCGAAACGCCGGTAAAACCAGTCGAGATCCAGACTGATAGTCAGGGTGCGTTTCATCAGCGGCAGCAGGACAAAGAAGGCGAGCCCGGAAAACAACAGAAGCTGTAGCTGCATAACCACGTGGCCACCCGTATAGGGCACATAATCCACCGCGAAGGGCAGAAAGGCGTACAAGAAGCCCGGAGCGACCCCAAGGAAAATACACAGGCTGGCAAACAGCCCCATAGCCACCCGCATATTAAGCGGTGCCTCCGGTGGTCGCAGGCCGGAATTTTTCTCGAAAAATACAAACCAGGGGAACTTGATGCCAACACTGAGGAACACCCCCGCTGAAGCGGCCTGCAACAGCAACCAAATCAGTAGCAAGTGCTCATCGGCGGCGGCCTGCTTGGTCATCAACTTACTGATAAAACCCGAACTAAGCGGAAAGGCGGAGATCGCCAACGCACCGATGACACCACAGGCGGTGGTAAAAGGCATGCCCTGGAGTAACCCACCCAACTCACTACATTTACGCCGGCCTGTGCGATAAAGCACCGCGCCCGCAGACATCATCAGCAAAGAGGTATAGATAACGCCGGCAAAGGCGTGGGCCGCAGCACCGTTGATGGCCAACTCGGTACCAATGCCGATCCCGGTCACCATGAATCCCACCTGATTGACGATGCTATAGGCGAGAATGCGCCGCACATCATTTTCCAGCAGGGCGTAGATGATGCCGTAGAAAATCATCGCCAGACCGATAAAAATTAATATCTCGGTACCGGGAAAACCCCGCATCAGTACATACACGGCAGTCTTGGTGGTAAATGCAGACAGGAACACCGTGCCACTGGGTGATGCCTCGGGATAAGCATCCGCAATCCAGGCCGACAGCGGTGGGGCGCCGGCATTGATGAGAAAACCCACCAGCATCAGCCATGCTCCCGGAGCCGAGGTGTCTATGGCGTTGAAGGCCACTGAGCCCGTCGCATTCACATAGGCTGCGATACCCGCCATCAGCACCACGCCACCCAAGAGGTGAATCAGCAGGTAACGCATGCCGGCGCCGTAGGCCTTGTCCTTACCCACGGACCAAATCACCAAAGTCGAACCCAAGGCCATCAGTTCCCAGCATACAAACAGGCTAATGAGATCCCCCGCCATGGTGGCCCCGATGGCGGCACCCGCATAAATCATGGCGGCACAGAGCTCTAATAAACGCGCCTGCCGGTAGGCATAGATTCCGCCCACAAAGGCCATCAGCCCGAAAATAGTGGCGAATAAGCGACTCAGGCGATCGCCACGCAGGGGTTCCAGCCGGTAATCCAGAAACGACACCGTAGCCACCACACCATCGGGCACCTGCCACACCAAATAGAGGGCGAGCAGTGGTAAGCCAAGTAGCCATACGGTACGCACTCCGCCCCGTAGCACGGGCAGCAGGAAAGCGCCAAAGACCATGATCAAGCCCGGAGGAAAGGCCTCAATCATGATAATAATTGTCCTTGCGTTTGATCAGCAGGCCAAGCAACTTCGCAAAGAGCACCATCAACACACAGCTCACGAAACCAAACACGCCAAAAAACCCCAGCCAAGCCTCAAATTCGTATTGCCCATGAATCTCGAATACCCACTGCGCCAGCACCGTCAGTAACAGCAAGATGCCGCCGCCAAACCATAGCTTGCGATGGTTCTCCTTTCTATAAAGCCAATGCGTATTGCTCATGCACCCACCAGTCCTTTGGCAAGGTCTAGAGGCAGACCTAGTAGAGAGAACAACAGCATGGTACCTGCCGCGGTGAGTACAAGTGCCAGCACCATGGGCCAGGGTGCCTCACCGTGCCCCGACTGATCCCCGCGCGTCGCCGGCTTGCGAAAGAAAGCCACGTAAATCACCGGCAGATAATAGGCCGCACTCAGCAAGGTGCTGGCAAAGATCACCAAGACGGCAAATAGCTGGCCGGCACTTAAGGCCCCTTGGAGGATGTACCACTTACTCACGAAGCCCACCGTGGGCGGCACCCCGATCATCGACAGACTGCCGATAGCGAAGGCCCCCATAGTCCAAGGCATGCGCTGGCCAATACCGTCGAGTTCACTGACTTTAGTTTTGTGCGCCGCGGTATAAATGGAACCGGCGGCAAAAAACAGTGTGATCTTGCCAAAGGCGTGGGCGGCGATATGTAGCGCTGCACCCACCAGGGAGAGCGGCGCGAGAATAGCCGTCGCCAGGGTGATATAGGCCAGCTGGCTCACGGTGGAATAGGCGAGCCGACGTTTCAGATTATCCTGACGCAGGGCCACCATGGAGGCAATGAGGATAGTGGCAGCGGCCACGTAAAGCAGCCAGTCAGCACTGGGCTCCCCTTTCAGCAAGTCCACACCAAAGATATAAACCACCACCTTCACCACGGTGAAAACTCCGGCCTTGACCACCGCCACCGCATGTAGCAATGCACTCACCGGTGTCGGCGCCACCATGGCTGCGGGTAGCCAGCGATGAAAGGGCATCAACGCCGCCTTACCGACACCAAACACGTAGAGTGCCAACAACAGGCCGATCATGGGGCCATGCACAGAACCCGCTAGTATCCCGCCCACACGAAAATCCAGCGTCCTGGTAGCGGACCAGGTCCAGAGGATAGCGAGCAGCAAAAAGGCGATAGAGGTGGAGAGCAAAACCCCCAGATAGGTATGCCCCCCCGCCCGTGCCTCAGCATTCTCCTTATGTGCCACCAGCGGATAGGTGGAGAGGGTCAACGCCTCATAAAATATGAATAAAGTCAGCAGGTTGCCCGCAAAGGCAATGCCGATGGTGGCTGCCAGGGCCAGTGCAAAACAAACATAAAAGCGGGTCTGCTTAAGTTCCTGATTGCCACGCATATAACCGATGGCGTAGATCGAGGTAATGATCCATAAAAATGACGCCACCAGCGCGAAAATCATCCCCAGCGGTTCCAGCCGAAAGGCCAGCTGCAAGCCCGGAAAGAACTCCCACAGCACCCATTCCGGTCGTGCCCCAGCCAATACGGCTGGCGTCAGCGTGGCCACACAGAAAAACAACAGGCTGGCACACAGCAGGGTCAGCGCCTCACGCACATTGGGCCAACGTCCCACCAACGGCAACAATACAGCGCCTGCCAGCGGGATCAGCAAAGCCGCCATCAATGCCGTATCGGTGTTCAAGAACTCACACCCAATAAGGACTCCGCGGCCCGCTGCGCGATCCCCACCGTCAACGAGCTATCGATACCGAAATAGAGATTAGCCAGCACCAGGGCCCAGGTGGGGATGAGTATTGAAGCGGGTGCCTCGCAAGGCTTGGCATTCGAAGTTGCGGGCTGCAGATAGGCCATCTCTACCACCCGCCACACATACATCACTGCCAGCAACGAGCTCAACACTACGAATACGGACAATGGCCACCAGCCGCGCTCCAGCAGCGCGAGTATCAGGTACCACTTGCTGACGAAACCTACCGTCAGCGGTATGCCAATCAGACTCAGCCCACCGACCACGAAGGCAGCCATGGTCCAGGGCATACGCCGCCCCAGGCCCGCGAAATCGGCCAGTTGAGTGGAGCCAATACGATAAAACACACAGGCCATGGTCATGAACAGGGCCGATTTAATGAGGGCGTGGTTAAACAGATGCAGGGTACTGGCGGTCAAGCCAGTCACGGAAACCAGACTGATGCCCAACACCATATATCCAATTTGGGCGATGCTGGACCAGGCCAGCAAACGTTTCACATCGAGCTGAAAAATGGCCACCAGCGAGGCACTGAAGATCCCCAGCACCGCTAGCGGCAAAAGGATCCACTCCATCGCCACCGTAGCAAAGGCATAGTCGGCCCCGAATATGGTGAAGGTGAAGCGCAGCAACAGATACACCGCGACCTTGGTGGCGGTACCGGCAAAAAACGCGGTCACCGGTGCAGGGGCGTAGGTATAGGCGTTGGGCAACCACAGGTGGAGTGGAAAAAGCGCCATCTTGAGGCCGATGCCCACGGTCAGAAAGGCAAAGGCAGCGGCAACCGTACGGCTCTCCGCCACCGCCGGCAGGCGGGCACCAATATCCGCCATATTCAATGTACCGGTCACCATGTAGAGCAGGCCGACGCCAATGACGATAAAGGTGGCCCCAACGGTGCCCATAATCAGATAACGAAAGGATGCGATGAGGGCACGCCGGCGACCACTCAGAGCGATCAACGCATAGCTGGAAATAGCGGAAATCTCGAGAAACACGAAGACGTTAAAAGTATCCCCGGTGACTGCAATGCCGAGAAAACCGGCAAGGCACAATAGCCAGCAGGTGTATAAGAGCTCAATGCGGTCTTTAGCCACCTCCGCCTCGATACCCGCACGGGCACCCGACAACACCACAGAGCTAATCCCCGAGACGATAAGCAACACAAAGGCATTGACCACATCCACCCGATACTCGATGCCCCAGGGCGCGGCCCAGCCACCCAGCGCATACGAGACACTGCCCTCGGCCAACACCTGCCTCAGCAGTGCTATAGCGATGGCAAAACAGCCCCAGCTCGCCAACACACTCAAGCCCCAAGCGAGGCGAGGGCCGCGCAACAACACGCATAGCGGTGCCGCAATCAGGGGCAATATCACCTGCAAGATGGGCAGGTGCGCGGTCAACAGCATCATCACCCGTCGGTCTCCGATCTGTCCATGACCTCGATGTCATCCTCCTCCATGCTGCCGTAGGCGGCATAGATACGCACCACCAGCGACAAACCCATGGCCGTGGTGGCAACCCCCACCACAATCGCAGTAAGAATCAGCACATGAGGAAGCGGGTTGGAATAAAGCGTCACCTGATCGGCAAGGATCGGCGCACTACCCCCAGCCACCTTTCCCATGCTGATATAGAGGATAAAAACCGATGCCTGAAAGATGTTCAGGCCAATGATCTTCTTCACCAGATTGGGACTGGTAATTACGATATAAAAGCCGGTCATCATCAGTGCGATGACCAACCAGTAATTGTAGAGACCGAGCGCTTCCATGACTCAGCCGGCGAAGGCGTAGAACAGGCTGGTCATCACCGACGCAACAGTAATCCCCACCCCCAATTCGACGAAGAAAATCCCCCAATGCTGACCCTGTAAGGGATCCTGCGCGAGTACTCCGTAATCCAGATACTGACCGCCCATGAAAATTCCCAGCACCCCCACCCCGGCATACAGCAATACCCCGGAAGCCATGAGCGTACGCAGGACATCAGGGGAAATCACCCTTTGCAAGGTATCGACGCCATAGATCAGCCCGTAAAGAATCAGCCCCACGGCAAACAGCACCCCCGCCTGAAAGCCACCGCCAGGACCAAAATCGCCATGGAATTGGACATACAGGGCGTACAGTAGAATCAGTGGCAACAGCACCTTGGCGACCACCTGCAATACGATATGGTGCTGCATTGTTATTTCACCTTCCTTGTCGCTTTACGACGCCCGCGACCCATCAGTGCGAACACCCCGATGCCGGCAGCGAAGATCACCACGGTCTCTCCAAGGGTATCGTAGCCGCGGTAGCTGGCGAGCACCGAGGTGACCACATTAGGCGGGCCAACCTCATTAGCGGAATCCTGCAAATAACGGCTTGCCACCCCAGTATGTGCCGCGGCCTCGGGATCACCATAGTAGGGCATGTCCAAGGTGCCATAGATCAGCATGCCGCCAGTCAGCAAAACCACCAGCAAGGGGCCAGTGGCGAGTACTGGCCGGGGTTTTTGTTCGCCACAGGTGAGCGCCAGGGTGCCGAGGGCGAGGATGATGGAAATACCCGCCCCCACCGCCGCCTCGGTAAAGGCCACATCCACTGCATCCAGCACTACGAATAGCGCCGCTGCCAACAGGCTGTAAATACTCATAAGCATGGCCGCGGCAAAGAGATTGCGCTGATACAACACGCCAATGGCAATCACCAACATGAAGGCGAGCAGAATCTGGTTAATCAGCACCTCACTCATCATTCTCCTCCGTATTCACCAACAGTGGTTCAAGCCCACCATGGCGCGCTGCCTTGGCAAGGGCGTGTACCGCGGTGGGGGAGGTAAACAGCAGAAATAATGCGATGAGCAACAGCTTGACGGTAACCAGGCTAAACCCCGCCTGAATCATCAGCCCCAGCAATATTAGCCCGGCACCCATAGTGTCGATGACCCCGGCGGGATGCATGCGAGTATAAAAGTCCGGCAGCCGCAGCATGCCAATGCCGCCGGCAACGAGAAAGAACCCGCCGCTCAGCAGGCAAGCCCAGGATAGCCCCTCACGCACCGTCTCCAGCATCATTCCTGCTCCTCATCGAAGGACACCCGCTCTCCCGGCCCCAGGTCCCCGTACTCAAAGAACTTAAGCACCGCAATAGTGCCAATGAAGCTAATCAGCGCATAGACCAGCGCAATATCAAGAAATGCCGGGCGCCCCATGAGAAAGCCATGGACCGCGATAAGCAACACCGTGAGGGTGCCGAAGCTGTTAACGGCGAGGAGACGGTCATACACCGTGGGACCCAGCAGCGCCCGTGCCAGGGTCAGCGCCATGGTGATAAAAATCGCAATGATGGCAGCGCTAAACATATGGGCTATAAATCCAGCGCGGCAGCGCGACTGTCCTTGTGCCCCACCATGGCCTCTACCGCTTCCCGATCAAGGGCATGGATCTCCAGCTCATTGCCCTGCAGATCGATGGCGATGGTACCTGGGGTAAGGGTGACAGAATTGGCATAGGTAACCCGGCCAAGCTCGCTATCCTGGCTGGCACGAACGTGGAAGACCTCGGGACTGATAGGCAAACGGGGATGCAGCACGCGGTAGGTCACGTGCAGATTCGCCCTGACGATCTGCCCCACCAGCCACACCCAGAATCCAACGGGCCGAAAGACATTGATATGAATGCTTCGCCCCTCGTGATCCGCGACATCCATGCGCAGGGCGATGTACACCACCAACAGGGTAGAGAGGAAGCCTAGCCCCAGCAGCAAGGGCTTAAACGAGCCCGATAACAACAACCACAGACCAAACAACACCAGGCCGAGATAGAAGCCGTGTCTCCAGGCACGTCTTCTACCCCTGGCAAGCCGCTGAAAAACCCTCATGGGGCACAATACTGCGTTAAAAACTGGCTCAAAATACTCACTTACTTTCTGTAAGCTCCGCTTTTTCGCCAATTTTTGCCTTGTCTTGCACTCCCCTGAAGCTCTTTCAGCAACCCGCCGGGCATGGTCGAACTTCTTAGCCGTTAACCAGGAAATGAACGTAGATGCTGGCGAGATAGCCGATGGCGATCACCGGGGCCCATTTCAGATGCGCACCAAAAGTGTAGTACCCACGGGCCTGTCCCATCAGCGCCACGCCAGCGGCAGAGCCAACGGAAAGTAGACTGCCGCCGACACCCGCGGTCAGGGTCACCAGCAACCATTGCAACTCGGACATTTCCGGGTTCATGGTCAACACTGCGAACATCACCGGAATGTTATCCACGATGGCCGACAGCACCCCCACCAGGATGTTGGCATTGGTGGCACCGAGTTCGCCGTACATAAAACCAGACACCAACCCCAGATAACCCATGAAACCGAGGCCACCCACGGCCATGATTACCCCGTAAAAGAAAAACAGCGTGTCCCACTCCGCACCGGCGATCTTGTCGAAGATATCAAAGCCGCGCTTGCGCTGAATGGAACGCACATCCGACTCCCCATGCTCAAACTGAATGGCAAGAGTCTCCGCTCGTGACTTGTGAGTTTCTTTCAGATAGTGAGCAAAAATCTTCAGGTAAGCGAGCCCCATCATCATGCCGACAGCCGGCGGCAAATGGAGGAAATTATGGAAACAAACGGCGGTCACGATGGTCAACAGGAATAGGGCAACGACGATAAAACTGCCACGCTCCATCACCTGGCCCTGATGCTCAACAGCGGCGGGGCTACCCGTTGGCACAAAGAAAAACATCACCGCAGCGGGTAGGGCGTAGTTGACAACCGAGGGAACAAACAACTTGAAAAAGTCAGTGAAATCAATGATCCCTTTCTGCCATACCATCAGCGTAGTGATGTCGCCAAAGGGACTGAATGCACCCCCGGCATTGGCGCCGACAACAATGGAAATACACGACAGCACGATGAATTTCGGCTGCTCCTTGCCCACTGTTAATACCACGGTACCCATAATCAGGGCGGTGGTCAGATTGTCCGCCACTGGCGACAGGAAGAAGGCCAGCACACCGGTGATTAAGAAAATCTGTCGGTAACTGAAACCCTTGCCCACCAGCCAAATCCGCAAGGCATTGAATACCCCGCGCTCGATCATGGCGTTGATGTAGGTCATGGCCACCAGCAGGAAGAAAAACAGCTCTGCAAACTCGAGGAAATTGTGTCGTAGTGCCACCTCAGCAGCATGGTCGATACCGTGCTGCTGATAAATAATGGCGATGATAATCCAGATAAAACCGGCGGCCATCAGTACTGGCTTCGACTTGGCCAAATGCAGACCTTCCTCGCGTATCACCAGGGTATAGGCCACCACGAAAATCAACAGGGCCAGATAGCCGCCCATATGGCTGGTAAGGTCCATGCGCTCATGAGCCGCCGCGGAGGCCATCGCCACCATGGGAAACAACGGCGCCAGAAATCCAAACAACATCGCCAAGGTTTTTTTCATTTTTATGTCCAAAATCAGGGGGAAATAACTGAAAAATGTGCTTCCGACAAACGTTCCCGAGAGAAACAACTCAAGCCAAAAAGAGCAAAGGCTAGCTGGCGTCCGTACGGCCACCGCGTATCATAGCGGACGAGTCGCTTCAGTCAATTGGAAGGCTGCCATTGAAGGTGTTTCTATTTCGGCCTCGATAGGCTACCGGCAGTAGCAACGCGTTGTCGAAAAGCGACAGACTCTCTACACTTTGACGCCCCATCTTCCAGGCCTTCTTACCCCCTAAAAAACGACTTATGCTCGCCAATTTTCCAGTCCACCCGCTGAATTCAAAACGCTCCCCCGGGAAGACGACTTCCTTCCGGCAATCGAACGACGGATGAGCAACCTATTCCGGCGCTGCCGCATCCTGCTGGCAAGGCTCATGGACCTAGTGATGGTCTGCGTGGCCCTCATTGCCATCAGTCTGGTGGGTGCCCGGTTATTGCTGCCGGATCTCACCACTTTCCGGCCAGATATTGAATCTGCCATCAGCCAACTACTGGAACAGGAAGTTTCCATTGGTACCCTCAATGCCCATTGGCGTGGCTGGACACCGGTCATTGAACTGGCGGACGTCAAGCTGGCGCGAGATGAGGCCGCTGGCACGGCACGCTTCACCCGGGCACATATAGAGCTCAATCTGTTCCGCACCCTGCAGCAAGGTAAGCCGGTATTACACACCCTGAGCGTAGGGGGCGCGTCTATCACCGTAGTGCGTGGCCCTGACCGGCGCATCCGTATCAAGGGTCTGGGCACGCAAGGGGCCAGCAAAAGGCAAGAAAACGGTGAAGCCCTAGTGGCATTCCTGCTCAATCAGCCCTTCCTCGGCCTCGAATCCGCCGACATCATCTGGCACGACCAATTCCGTCAGCGACCGCCCTTGCGCCTGCGCCAGGTTCAAATTCGGGTTCATAATCAGGGCAGCCGCCATCGTGCCGAACTCTCCTTTCGACTGCCCGGGAGTAAAGATTCCCAGGCCCGCTTGGTGCTGGATCTCAAAGGCACACCCGAGAGCGGTGAATGGGCAGGAAACTTCTATGCCCAAGGAACCCATCTGGATCTAGGCCGTTGGCCGCCGGCAATACGCATCGGCAATATTGTGCCCACCAGTGGAATCGCGGACTTCGAACTCTGGGGCAAACTGAAAGAGGGTGCTTTATTAGAGCTCACTGGTGAATATGGGGTGGAGAATCTCCATCTCGACAACCAGGGCCAGAGCCTAAAAATTCTCCACAGTAGTGCACAACTCAGCTACCGGGGCATGGATGGTGGCAGCGGACTAGCGCTGGATGGCTTTCGCCTCGTCACAGCCGATACGGCGCCAGCGGCCAGCCGTATCGAGCTGCTCTGGACCGACTCCAATCGGGATCAACCGGGCATCCTTCGGGCACAGGCCGATGCGATCTCGCTGCCCGTATTGCTCCATATCCTGCCCCCGCTATTGCCCACCGGCACTCAGCTGCCCGGGGCCCTGATCAGCACCAAAGCACAGGGGGAATTGCGCAATGTACGCCTGGAAACGCGAGCGCAAGGCGGCTATGCCTTCGCTGGGGAAATCAACCAGCTACAAACCAATGCCTCGGGCAAAATACCGGGCATCCGCAATCTGAGCGGCACCCTAAGTGGCAATGACAATGGTGGAGCTGTGCATCTGGACAGCCAGATGCTGAATATCGATCTCCCCACCCTCTACCCCGCCCCGCTCGATTTCCAAAGTCTGGCTGGCGACATTAGCTGGGAAGTCTCTGCCGAAGGGTGGCGAATAAACACCGAGGATCTACGCCTCAAAACCACAGAAGTCGATGCCCAATTACGCGTCAGTGTGTACAAGGCAAAGGGTGACCACAGCCCCCTGCTAGATCTGCAGGCACGTCTACAGGGCGGAAATGAGCAGACCGCGAAGCGCTTCATCCCCTCCCGTCTGCTGTCACCCAAACTCAACCACTGGCTAAGTAGCGCCATCCAGGCAGGGCAAGTGGTGAGCGCGGATATGCTCTACCGTGGGCGCACGGCAGACTTCCCCTTCCGCCAACATCAGGGGCACTTCGAGACCCGTGCACAAGTCCGTGAGGGCAGACTCCGCTATCTGCCGGATTGGCCAGAGATACGTGAAGGCGAGGTAGCCCTGCTGTTTGAGGACACCAGTCTGGATATCACCAGCAACCGTGCCAAAGTCTTCGACTCCAAACTCTCCGCGGTGCATGTACGTATTCCCGACATCTGGTCGAAACAGCCGCAACTGCAAATTAAGGGTGAGGCTTGGGGTGCCGGCAGCGACGGCCTGCGTTTCTTGGGCGAAAGCCCGCTGGAAGCCCGCTTTCAACGCCTATTGGCGGAGCTGGAGAGCACTGGCGATATACATCTCGGCCTCAAGCTCGACATTCCACTCCAACCGGGAAGCGGGGAGCCCCGCGTCGCTGGCACCATCGGTCTTAAGAACCATGCCATTAACACCCGCCGGCTGGGCATGCGACTGGATGCGCTGAATGGCCAGCTCCGCTTTGACGAAAACGGACTGGAAGCCGAGGGCCTCACCGCCCGCTATCTGGATAGCCCGGTGACGGCGACCATAGCGAGTCAGGATGGGGAGTCAAAGGCCACGGTGCTGCATATGCAGGGGCTAGCCGATCCTGCTTTTTTGAGCCGGCTGTTCACACAACTCAAACTGAATGCCAGCACCGTGCTCAATCGGCTTGAGGGGCAGACTGACTGGCAGGCCAGCCTGACCCTGCCCATAGGCGGCGGCAACGGTAATGCCATGGATACCCAGCTACGGGTGGCCTCCGATTTGCGAGGTCTGGCGATAGATCTTCCGCAGCCATTGGGGAAGGACAAAACTTCGGCAAGCGCTTCCACCCTGGACTTGCAACTATCTGAAGCAAAATCGCTGCTTGGCTTTCGCTACGGTGAGCAACTTCAAGGGCTGCTATTGCTACATCCTGGCGACGACGGCTCGCAGCTGGAACGCGGTAGCATCGTCATCAACGGAGGCGAAGCAAGCCTGCCCAGCACTGAAGGGCTAAATCTCAGAGGCGTACTCAAACGGCTGGTCCTGAGCGAGTGGCTCAATCTCTTTGCCAACACCAATAATACGGAAACCACCGACACGCCGACGTTCTTGGATCAACTCCACGGGATCAGTCTGCATGCGGACAGCCTGGAGTTTAGTGGGCGCAGTTTCTACGACCAGGAAATTGAGCTTCAACCCACCGGGGACGGTGGCTGGCGTGTGCGCGTAGATGGCCCCACCCTGGCTGGCGATATATTACTGCCACCAACTGAGAGCAAAACCCCGCTGAAAATACACCTGGATCGTCTGGCTCTCGCGCCAATGGAGGACAGCACCCGCAGTAGCACAGAGCTGGATCCCCATACCCTTCCTGCGATGGACTTCTATGCCACGGAACTTAGCTATGGCGAGCACTATCTAGGTACCGTACGGCTACTGACGGAACCCGCCACCGAAGGCCTGAAGGTAAACAATCTCGAAATTCTTGCTGAACATTTTAAGGTTCAATCCAGCGGCACCTGGAGTCACCTGGATGGCCTGCATCAATCACGCTTTCATATCCAGGCCACCAGCCAGGACCTGGGACTGATGCTCGACGCCCTGAAGTTTGAGGGCACCGCCAGCGGTGGCAGCACACTCATCAATATGAATGTCTCCTGGATCGGCTCACCCGCCGAATTTTCCCTCGCCACACTCGATGGCAACCTGCATTTCAAGGCCAAGCGTGGCCGTCTGTTAGAAGTGAAAGCCGGCCCTACTGGGCGGCTATTTGGCTTGTTAACCCTGCAATCCCTGCCACGGCGTCTCAAGCTCGACTTCAGCGATCTGTTCCGCAAGGGCTTTGCCTACGACCGCATCAAAGGTAACTTTTCCCTCGAAGACGGCAATGCCTACACCAATAATCTGGTCATGGAGAGCCCGTCGGCCCGCGTCGAAGTGGCCGGACGGGTCGGCCTGAGGACCGAGGACTACGATCAAATCGTCACCGTGACCCCCCATATTTCCTCTAGCCTACCACTGGCTGGTGCCGTACTGGGTCCCGTGGGTGTGGGTGTAGGTGCGGTTATCTGGCTTACCGAAAAGATGTTTAAAAAACCCATTATCAACCGCGTCGCCCGCTCTCAGTACACCATCACGGGTAGCTGGTATGAACCCGTGATCACCCGTATCCGCGGGAGCAAGGCCAAACAAGGTGACTCTACCCCAGCAAAGCCGCAAGACACCGCAACCCCCTGACACACCATGACCTCATTCAACCATAGCGCTATGCCCGTAGCCGATACCCCCGTCATCGTCGGTCTTTCCGGTGGTGTGGACTCTGCTGTCGCCGCCCTGCTGCTCCGCGACCAGGGCCTTCAAGTACGCGCGCTGTTTATGAAAAACTGGGAAGAGGATGACGATCAGGGGCATTGTGCAGCGACGGAAGATGCGGACGATGCCCGCGCTGTCTGCAAGCTACTGGGTATCGATTTCCACTCGGTCAATTTCAGCAGTGAATACTGGGACCTGGTATTTGAACGCTTTCTCGCCGCCTACCGCGCCGGGCTCACCCCGAATCCGGATGTGCTGTGCAATCGCGAGATCAAATTTCACCACTTTCTCCGGCATGCTCTGGATTTGGGCGGTGAGTACATCGCTACCGGCCACTACGCACGTAAAGAACAACAGGATGGCGTGTGGCGACTGTTAAAGGCCGAGGATTTAAACAAGGACCAGAGCTATTTCCTGCACGCTATCGATCAACGCGCTTTGGCCCATACCCTCTTTCCCCTCGGCACCCTCAAGAAGGGCGAGGTCCGACGACTGGCCAAGGCAGTGCAGATCCCAGTACACGCCAAGAAGGACAGCACCGGCATCTGCTTTATCGGTGAGCGCCCCTTCCGTGAATTTCTCGGCCGCTACCTGGCCCCCAATCCGGGCCCCATGGAAACCCCGGAGGGAGAGACCATGGGGCGTCACGACGGCTTGATGTATTACACCCTCGGCCAGCGTCGCGGACTTGGCATTGGCGGGCGGGCCGGTAGCAATGGTGCACCCTGGTATGTGGCTGCCAAGGATGAAGGCCGCAATACCCTCATCGTGGTGCAGGATCGTGAACATGCCCTGCTCTATAGCCACGAACTCGAAGCCGGTGAGCTGCACTGGATTGCCGGCAAGCCGCCTGCGCTGCCGCTGGAATGTCATGCCAAAACCCGCTACCGGCAGCCCGACCAGGCTTGCCGAGTCACCGCCTTGGCCGATGGTCGGATAAAGGTCTGCTTTGCCGAAGCCCAGTGGGCGGTCACCCCAGGGCAGTCGGTGGTTTTCTATAGTGGCGATGCATGCCTCGGTGGCGGCACCATCGAAAGCGCCCGGGCATGAGTCAAGTAATCACCGAGGAAGATCGGGTGCTCGCCTTGGCTGGATTATTTCAAGCGGTTTCGCTAGTACGCGCCATCGCCCACAAGGGCCAATGTCTGGAGGCCCCCATGGCCGCCAGCATTGATAGTCTGTTCCGTTTTGATGCCGCCAACACCGCAGAGGTTTTTGGTGGTGTCCGTGGTGTGGTGCATGGCCTTGAGGTGTTGCAATCACAGCTGCAAGGGCGGGCCTCGCGGGATCTGGAAATATCGCGCTACGCCGCCACGGTGATGCACCTGGAGCGCAAACTGAATCGTAACGAGTCCTTACTCAACAAGGTCCATCAAGGCATCGTTGCCACCGAGCGTCAAGTCAGCCACTTCCACCCCGGCCACGACGCGGTAATTGCCGGGCTCGCGGAAGTTTACCGAGATACCGTGGGCAGCCTGTTTCCCCGCGTGCTGGTGCGCGGTGAGCGCAATTATCTGGAACTACCCCGCAATGCCGAACGAGTGCGTGCCTTGTTGCTGGCGGCAATCCGCGCCACCGTGTTGTGGCGCCAGATGGGGGGCCGCCGCATTGGTCTGTTGTTTGCCCAACGACGCTTGAGCGAACAGGCCGCCCATCTGGCAGCACAGGTCGGACCATGACGCCACAGCAGCGCTTACTCACACTAGCCACCCTCATCTGCCTGTTGCTTAGCGGCTGCAACACCACGCCACCCTCAGCCGATGTACCTACCAAACCCTTCAATATCCGCCAACTCGGAAAGTCTGATATTGATAATGTGGCAGAGGTGCATGTGGGCGAGATGCTCTACCATCTGGAGGCGTTGATGCTCAAGCACTACCGACGCAACCCACGGGAGCTGCAAAAAGGAGTGGGTGGCAATCTGGAAACGGCCGTGAAGATGGCCTTTGGTGCTACTTTGTGCAGGGACGCACTTATGCCGCAATTGCAGGGATGCGAAAAAGCGGCACCCGTGGGCAGCCTGTCTGCTCTGAAAGGCAAAAGCGGGGCTGCCGTGATACAGCTGGCCTTCGATGAGGACTACCACGGCGATCGGGTATTCGCCTTTGGTGTGGGCTTACAACAGATGCTGCTCGCGGCCTATAACAGCAAGCGAGAATTCTTCCTCACCGACGAGCTGGATCCACAAAAACTCTATAACAGCGCCCGCAATCTGGAAATTGCCGCCTGGAAACTACATAACGATCGCGACCCCGATGGGCACCTCTACCTACTCAGCGACTCCACCGGCAACGAACGCCGCAACCTCAGCTACGAACGCCTGTTCGGCAAACTCATCGCCATCCAGGATGCACTGGCAAAAATCATCGCCGGCCACCGCAGCCGTACCATCCGCCAAATCATCCAACGTCTTGCTGGAGCAGTCTTTCTCCCCATATAAATAGACCAAACACCATCTGAATGCATTATGCATGCTATTATTTCAGCATCATTCTGCGTTCATCAGGAGGTTTCCCGTGAGATCACTCAGCGTCCGTAACCTATCCGATGAAACCTACGAAGCACTAAAACAAATGGCCGCCATTAACCATCGCAGCCTGCAAGAACAGGTGCGGTATTTACTGGATTTGGATGCCAAACTGCTAAGCCACTCAAAGCTCGCTGCCGCCAAAAAATGGCGTGAGTGGCTGGCCCAGCGTGCACTGGGGGATACGCTAAAAGATATCCAAGAGGATCGCACACGATGATTGCGGTGGTAGATACCTCCGCGATTATCCGGCTGTTTGTTCCAGATGGCCCTTTGCCGGACGGCCTGGAAACCCTGCTGCGTGGTGCCGAAAGTGGTAATCACATCATCCTTGCACCCGAACTGATGCTTGTTGAGGCTGCCAACGTACTGCTTAAGAAGCAACGACGGGATGAGCTAACAGCAGCGGAAAGCCAGGAAATACTGGAGATTATTCAGTCATTACCTATCCGCCTGAGCGGTCACAGCGAACTGATGGCCGGCTCGCTATTGCTGGCAGGGAAGTATGGCCTCACGGTATATGATGCCCTGTTTCTCGAATTAGCCCAGCAAAAAGGAGCGCGGTTATACACCTGCGATGAAAAACTCCAGCGCATTGCATTAAAGCTGAATCTGGCCTAGAAACCCCTGTTCTAGACGTAAACTCGCATTCAGGAATCTGTCACGGCAGCATTAACCTTAACCACCGTAGCCTGGATGAAACGCAGTGGAATCCGGGGCAGCGTCCGCTACCGTATCAACCCATATTGCAGCCACCACCCCGGATTCCGCTCACGCTGCATCCGGGCTACAGGGTGTAAGAATTTCGGCACACATGGTGTGCCCTATTCATTCCCCTCATTACCCGTGGCCACGGGTAATGAGGGGAAGTTTTTTGGTAGGGTATGAGCAACGACACGGAAACATCAAACGGCTGACAAATCAATCATGTGCACCAAAGCAGACGACAATATCAGCCCTCTTCGCATCGCCGTACTGGCGAAGCAAATCCCTGCCCTCGAGGGCATTAGTCTGGGTGAGGATGGACACTTGATTCGTGAGGGGGTGGCGCTAGAGATGAATCCCTACTGCCGGCGAGCAGTAGCTCAGGGGGTGAAACTTGCCCGCACCAGCGAAGGCCTCTGCACCATCATCACCATGGGTCCGGCTGCCGCCAAAGATGTCTTGAAAGAGGCTCTGGCCTGGGGAGCCAACGCAGGAATACTACTCAGCGACCCGGCCTTTGCCGGTGCCGACACCCTAGCTACTGCGCGCGCACTGGCAGCTGCAATCATGCTGCAGGGACCTTTTGACCTTATCCTGCTGGGGCGTAACTCGCTGGATGCCGACACCGGACAGGTAGGACCAGAACTGGCGGAATTGTTGAAGCTCCCCTTCCTCGGTCCGGTACGAAAGCTGGAGCTGGCCGACAAGCAACTCCGGGTGCGCTGCGAGCACGATGATGGCTGGGTAGATGCCTCGGTTAACCTGCCAGCAGTCCTGTCGGTGGCCGAGCGCCTGTGCGCCCCCTGCAAGGCGCCTAGGGACAAGTGGAGCAGTACGCTGGATGACTATATTTCCACCCTCGATGCCGCCTCTCTAGGTACAGGTCCATGGGGTGCCACCGGTAGTCCTACCCAGGTAGGAAGCTCACGAACCATCCCGGTGGAACGAAATCCGGTGATACTTACGGGGCCTGTTGAGGAGCAGATAGAGCAGCTGACACAGCTGCTGATGCAGCGCGATGTATTTGCAAAACCATTACTGGATGCGACAAAACGGGTGCCCACCGGGCAAGCGGGGAAACAATCAGTCGTGGTGGTCCTGGAACCAGCACAACAACGCACAAGTCAGGAATGCTGTGGTACCGCGGCCTTGTTAGCGACAGAAATCGACGCTCAGGTTACCGCCTTTATGGCGGAAAAAATGGACCCTCACGTGCTCGGCGGATGGGGTGTTGACCATGCCATACACCTGCACGGCAGCGATGTGGAAGAGGATATCGCCCACACGGTGAGCGACTGGGCCGGCAGTCATCAGCCCTGGGCTATCATCCTTCCATCCACCCAATGGGGCCGGGAAGTGGCCTCACGCATCGCCGCGCGATTACAAGCGGGACTGACCGGGGATGCCATTGCCCTTGAGGTCAGGGACGATCGTCTGGTGGCGTGGAAGCCCGCCTTCTCTGGCATGCTGGCGGCGGAGATTCTATGCACCTCTGCTGTACAGATGGCCACCGTGCGGCCTGGCGCCCTGCCCCTGCTGAGCCCGCGTAAGTCCATCGCCAAAATCAAGGAACAAGTCATGGCGACAAATTCCCGGGTCTCTATTCATGAACGCACTCGCAATGACGAGGTCAACGCGTTGATCAATGCGGAGGCCGTCATCGGTGTCGGCCTGGGGGTTCCGCCCGACGAATACGATCAACTTGAGGAACTGAAACACGTGCTGGATGCGGAACTTGCAGCCACCCGCAAGGTCACGGATCGGGGATGGATGCCACGCTCCCGACAACTGGGCATTACCGGGCGTGCCATTGCCCCACGGCTCTATCTAGCCGTGGGATTGAGTGGCAAGTTCACGCACAGCGCGGGGATACGCAATGCCGGTACCGTGCTGGCTATTAACACGGATGAGAAAGCACCCGTGTTCGAGTTTGCTGATATCGGCATGATTGCAGATTGGCGCGAGGTAATAGCACCATTGACCAAGGCACTGGCAGAATTGCTTCCCACTGCCCCGAATAATGAATAAGGCGCTTATGGATTCACGGAAAAATGGCGATGGCTTGCTTGAGCGTACCTTGCGGCGTTTTCGCCGGGCCTGGCGCGGCACCAACTACGGCTCACCGCAGACCCACTTTAGCCTCGAACTCAGTGCCGGTGACATCAAGCAACTGCGCCGACAAATCGATGCCTGTCTGGAGGCCCGAGGCGGAGAGGTCTCGGCGCGGGCACGTGCCGCGCATCTGGGGGAGGCCTATCTAGAACTCAATCTTCAGGGCCGACAACGCTTTCTGGAGGTGTTAGCGCAAGACTATGGAGTAGACCAGGAAAAGCTCGAAGCAAGCATAGCGCACTATCAGAATGCCACGGATGCAAAGGCCCAACGAGCCGCGGAAAGTGCCCTGCGTGCCAGCCTGATGGCCCCCAGAATCCGCCTATTAAGCCTTTTTAACGCACTCGATGACGGCATTAAGTTTCTAGTGGATTTACGTGCTGAGCTGCGGCACTTTGCCCGCAGTGATCCAGAGCTCACAACCCTTGATGATGAGCTCAGCGCCAAGCTGGCCTCGTGGTTCGATATCGGCTTTCTGGAGCTACAGCAAATCACCTGGGACAGCCCGGCAACACTGCTGGAAAAGTTGATTGAATACGAGGCGGTGCACGCCATCGATTCCTGGGAGAATTTAAAAAAACGCCTGGATTCAGATCGCCGCCTATACGCCTTTTTTCATCCCAATATGCCCGATGAACCGCTTATTTTTGTCGAAGTGGCACTAGTCAATGGACTGGCTGATAACGTCCAGCATTTGCTAGATGGCGAGGCACCCACGCTGGAGGCTGAGGCCGCTGATACCGCTATTTTCTACTCCATTTCCAACTGCCAACCGGGACTGGCAGGCATCAGTTTTGGCAATACCCTAATCAAACGTGTTGCCCGCGATCTGGCCCGCGATCTGCCTCAGCTGAAAAACTTTGCCACCCTGTCGCCCCTGCCCGGCTTTCGCAAATGGCTGGATGGGCAAACCAATGAAACGTTGGACCCGTTAATCGGCACCAGCGACGGCATTCGTCTGCGTGAACAAGCTGGGGCTACGGACACGGTGGACGCACTTCGGACCCTGTTAGCAAAGGGTGACTGGCCCAGAGACGGGGCAACAGCCAAGGCACTGGAGGCCACGATCATGCCGCTGGCGACACATTATCTGATCAATGAGCGCGGGCGTGCTGGTGCCAAGGATCGCGTCGCCCACTTCCATCTCTCCAACGGTGCTCGCATCGAATGCATCAACTGGCTAGCCGACACCTCGGAGCGCGGGCTAAAAACTGGTGCCGGGCTGATGATCAATTATCGCTATGTGTTGAAATATGTAGAGGAGAACCACGAGGCCTACTGCAGTAACGGGAAAATTACGGCAACATCGGCCGTGCGCAAGTTACTGCGGGGATAGCGGTTGGCGGGACGCTCCCGCCGAACAATCCGGGAGAAGCCAATGAATACCAGCTTCAAAGCACTGTTACTCGAACAAGGTGCTAACGGCGTCAGCGCCTCCATCCAGCAAATCGACGAACAGCAACTTCCCGATGGGGATGTCACCATCGCGGTGGAATATTCTGGCCTCAACTACAAAGATGGCATGGTACTTCAGGGGATCGGACGACTAGTACGCCAATATCCTCACGTGCCAGGCGTTGATCTCGCGGGCCGGGTTATCGATAGCCAAAGTCCTGACTACCAGATCGGTGATCGGGTGCTACTCACCGGCTGGCGCGTGGGGGAAATCCATTGGGGCGGCTATGCGGAACGCGCCCGTGTACGCGCTGAGTGGCTAGTGCCCTTAGCTGACGGCCTGGATTGTCGCACGGCTATGAGCCTGGGTACCGCTGGCCTTGCCGCCATGCTGGCGATCCTTGCGCTGGAAGACTATGGGCTACGACCCGATATCGGAGAGGTGTTGGTAACCGGTGGTGCCGGCGGTGTGGGTTCCATAGCCATCGCCTATCTCACAGCATTAGGCTATCCGGTGGTGGCCTCCAGCGGCCGACCGGAAGCGGTGGACTATCTCAAGGAACTGGGCGCGACACGGGTAATAGCGCGTTCGGAGCTATCCCAGCCCCTGGAGCGCCCGCTGGAAAGCGAGCGTTGGGCGGGCTGCGTGGATGCCGTCGGTGGCGACACCCTGGCTCGAGTGCTCGCTGAAACCGCGCTCCACGGGGCCGTGGCGTCCGTCGGTCTGGCGGGTGGCAATCAGTTTAGCAGCAGCCTGCTTCCCTTCCTGCTCCGTGGTGTAGGTCTGCTGGGAATCGATAGCACCACCTGTCCACGAGCGCGTCGTCTGCAAGCCTGGAAACGCCTGGCGCGGGACCTGCCCAAAGCGCAACTGGATGCCATCACCCAGGAAGTGGAACTCGATGAATTACCGCAACTCGGGGAAGCCATACTGGCCGGCGGTGTACGCGGACGAGTAGTGGTCAAGGTGGGAGATTAAGGAAGCTTTGACCTATTCGGCCGGCTCTAATGCCGCCTTGATGGCATCCACAACCTTTGGGACCTCAATAGGCTTGGTCAGATACTGCAGGAAGCCGGCAGCCATGCCTTTCTCAATATCCCTTCCGGTGGCCGCGGCGCTCAGGGCCAGCACCGGAATATTTTGGGTGCGTTCGTCACTGCGAAGTTGCTGCAAAACCTCGATGCCGTTCATGCTGGGAAGATTGATATCGAGAATGATCAGATCCGGTTGCTCGCTCTGGGCCTGTTCAATACCCAGCTCGCCGCTACGGCTGGAGATCATGGATAGCCCCTCAATACGGGATACGATCAACTCCATCAGTGCAAGGTTATCCGGGTTGTCCTCCACATAAAGCAAGGTGCCGCTTATACCCGGGAGAGACCTCACCCTCGGAATGTTATTTTTGCTAATTGCCTCATCATCGCCCGACTCCACACGAGGCAACTCTATCCAAAACGAGCTGCCCTTAGCCTCTACGCTTTCCACCCCCACAGTACCGTTCATCAGTTCTGCAAGATCTTTGCAGACCACCAGACCGATACCCGTACCCTCGATCTCCGAGTACTCAGCACCCAGACGGCTAAAGGGCTTGAATAATTCCTTTTGTTGACTCTCAGCAATCCCCGCGCCGGTATCACTCACGGTGATACGTACACGCGCATCAGTAATTTCCTTGATGGCAATGGACACACGGCCATTTTCCCGGTTGTACTTGACCGCATTGGAGATCAGATTAAGCAGTACTTGCTTGAGGCGCGTGTGATCGGCACGCACCCGGAGTCCTTCATCCTCTTCAGGAAGAATAATCTCGATGCCGCGTGACTTGGCCATCACCGCCATTAGCGGCAAGCATTCGTTGATCACTGTTAGGCAAGAAATATCCTCCATAGAAAACTCCGCCTTGCCTGCTTCAATCCGTGACAAGTCGAGTACATCATTGATAAGGCCAAGTAGATGTTGCCCCCCGTTGGTAATGTGCTCCACGCATTCTTTCTGGTTGTCGCTTAAGGGCTCATCCGGATTAAACTCCAGCATCTGACCAAAGCCGAGGATCGCATTCATCGGTGTGCGCAATTCATGACTCATAGAGGAAAGAAATTCCGACTTGGCGCGACTAGCGGCCTCCGCTTGCTGCTTAGCAATGCGTAATTCACTTTCCGATTGCTTGATGGGGGTAATGTCTGTTTCGATCAAAAACCGCCCACCATCAGGGGTCCTCACCTCGTGGACGGTGAACCAGGTGCCATCACGTAGCTGACGAAGCTCCCGATTCATTGGGGTTGGAGACTGTATCAGTCGATTAGTAATAGCCTCCTCGGTATCATCAAGGCCACTCACAATATTTCCTGAACGCGCCATCACCCGAACCAATTTCTCGAACTTCAAACCAGGAACAAGGATCTCCTCGGCACCCGGATGTAAACGTCGGTACGAGTTATTGCACAACACCATGCGGTCATGGGCATCAAACAGAGCAAAACCCTCGCCTATATTTTCAACCGCACCGCGAAACAACGATTCACTTTTCTGTAGTTCTTCCTGGGTATTCTTGAGTGCAGTTATATCCGTCCGAATGGCTATGTATTGGAAGGGTTCTCCTTTTTTATTCAGAAAGGGGATAATGGTCGACTTAACCCAGTAATAAGTGCCAGATTTATTATTATTCCTAATCTCCCCGACCCACACTTGGCCGCTGGAAATAGTCCGCCACATTTCGGCAAAAAACTCCGGGGCATGCGCTCCTGAATTCAGTAAACGATGATTCCGACCCAGTAACTCGCCACGCGTATAGCCAGAAATCTCACAAAAGTTGTCATTAGCGTAAGTGATATCTCCTTTAGTGTCCGTAATACTAACGATGGCATGCGTATCCAGAGCCCGCTTTTGAAAATCCAATTCCTGCACTAAAAGCGCCTGTGTTTCATTAGCGCTCCTAAGTTTTACCTCGCTGGAACCCACACGCTCTACCATGGTATTGAAGGTGTTCGCCAACACCCCCACTTCGCCCCCACCAGAAATGTCTATTATCTTCTCGTAATGACCCTTTCCAACCTCAGCCGTACCCCGTATCAGCCTTTTAATTGGAGCGGAAATTGTTCTCGAAAAAAAGGCGGAAATAATAACAACCAAGAGCAGAAAGAATGCAAAAATAATCAATCCCGTTATGTGCAGAGCGTGAATCGGGGAAAAGGCTTCATCAACATCCATCTTGATCACCATGCCAAGGCGCAAAGAGGGTAGATAACGCCACACCGACACCACCTCGATGTCGCGCCCATCGTTTACGACCGCTGAACCTTCTATGCCCTCCAGCGCATACCATATGGGTTTTAGCTCCTGTGCTTGGTAGGTAATACGGCGCTTAAAAGCGGCATCAGGAAAGGCCCTGAGAGGTGCCACAACCAGGGCCTCGTTATCCAGCGCTTTAGCTAGCACTATCTCACCGCTATTCCCCAGCCCAGCGTAATCCTGGGAAATATCGTAAATGGCATGCTCGCGTAACTGAAAAGCAACAACACCCACTAAACGCTCCTCGCTAAGTACTGGCGCCGCGACAAAGACCGCGGCTTTTTGTGAGGGTTCGTAGAACTCCAGCTGTGTGATATTCACCCTCAGGTGGTGCGCTGCGCTGCGGTAACTCTGTCCCAAGCCCGTTTCTGCATAGGGCCCCTGCTGCAAATTAGTACTAAAATCATCCTCTCGGGCTACCGAAAAAACCACCTCTCCCGAAGGGGCAATGAGAAACAGATCGTAGTAATCAAGAGAAATCAGGATGTGCGTCAGCAACTGCCGGTAACGTTTATCCACTGCGCGGTAAACTTCAGAATCTAAATTATCACTGGAAAATGCATTGGCATACGCCTCTGCAGCTTCTGTGATCAAAGGCATGTTTGACAGCCCCTTCACCTCACCAATCTTGGTAGTTGCCAGACCTTCGAAGGCGTGCTCCTTTTGATCAGCCAAGCTATCAAGACGTAATGTGATTTCATCCGTCAGCAAATTATCAAAGGAATAAAATGCCCAGAAAAGAGCAACAAAAAGAGGCAGACTCCCAGCAATAAGGAATGCTATCAACGCCCTCTTTGCAATGCTTCCACTCAACAACATTGATATATATCCCTTTGCCTATTCATTTACTTCATACCAGCGCCCCTTCCATCCCTGACGCAGTTTTTCCAGCAAGGCAGGCCATTTATCCTTATCAAAAAAGTGCGGAAACGGGACTGGCCTCTGAAGGTAATTGGAGTCCCAGATGATTTCAAACTGGCCATCATTCTGTATACGGCCAATGCGTCCTATTTTCCATGTGTGGTTAGTCTCAGAATCCACATGTACGATCCCGCCCGGAGCGCGATAGGACACCGTCCTTATAGTTCGTTTAACACCTTTCGGATCCACGGAAGCCGCCTTTTCGGCAGCCAGAGCCCACAGATGTACGCTAAAATACGCGGCCTCCATAGGCGCACTAAGCACCCGTTCCCTGCCAAAGCGCTCCTTGAAACGCCTAACAAAGGCATGATTGTGTTCTGTTCCCACACTCTGAAAATAACTCCAGGCCGCGTAATGCCCAACCATTGCCTGACTGAAATTCTGTTCCCCGACACTGAATGACATCACCGGCAGCCCCTTTGCCTCCAGCCCGGATTTCTTCAGCTCATCAAAAAAATCGGTATTGCTATCGCCGTTAAGCGTATTGATGATGACAGTGGCCCCCGACGACTGGATCTCCCGTATAATCGCCGTAAATTTTCGATGCCCAAAGGAAACATAATGTTCACCCACCGTCTCCGCACCGAGGATTGTTAGCTGTTTTCGAATTATTGCGTTTGCGGTACGTGGAAAAACATAGTCCGTTCCAATCAGATAGAAGCGCTTGCCAAGATGGTCGAGGCTCCACTTAATTGCGGGAATAATTTGCTGGCTCGGGGTCGCGCCGGTATAGACAATATTTTTAGATTGCTCCATCCCCTCATATTGCAACGGATAGAAAAGCAGATGGTCTTCGCGCTCAAAAATGGGTTTAACCGTCTTTCGACAGGCCGAAGTCCAACACCCGAAAACAACACTCACCTTATCATCCTTGATCAGGCGCTCGACCTCTTTCCTAGCCCGCTGGGGATTGGAGCGGGTATCGACAATGATGGGCTGAATTTTCCGACCGTTTACACCACCAGCGAGGTTGATTTCCTCAATGGCCAAGCGCGCCGCATCCACTAGTGGGCTTTCACTGGTAGCCATAGTGCCGGTCAGGGAATGGAGAATTCCGATACGAACAGGCACCCCCTGTTCACTACAGGTGGACACAAAAAAGGTAATAAACAGTAGTAGGGCGATAACAGCCTTTATAACCACAAATCGCTCCTCTATTTCCCGGCAGCAGCTATAGCTGTATAGGCTAGATATAGCGCAGTGGATGTTTGATGGCTAAAGCGAGAAAACTTGGCCCTCAATCCTCGTCGGCGTAATCTTGCTGAATTTTCAGAATGTCGGAAAACACCTCATCAAACAGACGCACCAGTTGCGGATCAAAATGTTTGCCCGACTGGTCATGGATCAAGGTGGTGGCCTTCTCAATGGGCCACGCCTTCTTATAGGGCCGCTCAGAGGTCAAGGCATCAAAGACATCACAGATAGCGGCAATACGCCCCTCAATGGGTATTTCTTCACCCTTGAGACCTTCGGGATATCCGGAGCCATCCCACTTTTCATGATGGGTAGAAGCAATGGTATATGCCGTCCGCATGGGCTCTGAAGTATGTTCGCCTATAATGTCCGCACCGATACTTGAATGGGTCTTCATGGTCTCCCATTCGTCCACATCCAGGCTACCCGGCTTAAGGAGGATATGGTCGGGAATACCGATTTTACCCACGTCATGCATGGGACTTGCATGCAAAATAATGTCGGCCTCAGCCTCGCTAAGGCCAAGGGCCAAAGCGAGGCGCTGACAGGATTTGCTCATGCGCAAAACATGCATGCCGGTTTCGTTGTCGCGGTATTCGCCGGCACGCCCCAAGCGCTGGACAATTTCAAGGCGGGTTCTTTCCAGCTCATCATTACGCGCCTGTAACTCCGAGGTGCGCTCACGCACCTTGGCCTCAAGCGTCTCGGTACGCCGCATCCGTTCATTATGGAAAAAGCGCACCTCCAGCATATTGTGGATACGCTTGAGCACCTCCATACGGTCAAAGGGCTTGGTAACGAAGTCCTTTGCTCCTGCCTCCAGGGCCTTGAGCCGGGTCTCCATATCTTCCTGCGCCGTCAACACCAGAATGGGCAGATAATCACCCTTTATCCGGTCCGATAGCTGCGCCATGACCTGGAAGCCGTCCAAATGCGGCATGCGGATATCGAGCATAATGAGATCAAAGTCATTTTCCCGATACAGCCCTTCTACCTCGCGGGAATCGCTGGTACTTTGTACATTGGCGTAACCAGCATAGGACAACATCATCTCAAATAGCCTGACATTTTGCGGCTGATCGTCGACGATTAGTATCTTGGCATCCAGCAAACTATTCGTAACATCCATTATTTATCATCCTCCAATACTGCCTTAATTGTTTTGACCACCTCAGAAATATCAATGGGCTTGGTCAGGTAGTGTAGAAAACCCGCCGCCAAACCTTTATCAATATCTCTTTTAGTAGCCGCAGCGCTCATGGCCAGCACCGGGATATGCTGAGTGCGTTCATCACCATGAAGTTGCGTTAGCGCCTCGATGCCGTTCATCCCGGGAAGATTGATGTCGAGGATAATCAGATCCGGCTGCTCGCTTAGGGCCAGTTCAACACCCCGTCCCGCATTATTCGCCGTGAGCATGGACAAGCCGTCAACATGAGACACAATCAACTTCATTAGCGCAACATTGTCTGGATTATCTTCCACATAGAGCACGGTACCACGGATACCGGGAAGCACCTTGGTCGCCTGTGCTATGGCCGTATTGACGGCAATATGCTCAACCTGAGTACGCTCTGCTAACGGTAGTTCAATCCAGAAGGTTGTGCCCCTACCCAGCTCACTCTCCATACCCATGGAGCCCCTCATGAGTTCCACAAGCTCCTTGCAAACGACTAGTCCGATACCGGTGCCTTCCACCGCTGTCGCCTCAGCACCCAGACGATTGAAAGCCTTAAATAACAGCGCTTGTTTATCCTTAGGAATGCCTGGACCGGTATCGTTCACGGCGATGCGTAACTGTCTGTTCGGGCGTTCTTCAAAATTAACGGAGAGGGTGCCGCCTTGGTGATTGTACTTAACGGCATTGGACATCAAATTAATCAGCACTTGCTTAAGGCGTACGTGGTCGGCCCGCACCCGCGGTATATTTTCTGCACGGGGTGGGATGATTTCGATGGCACGCGCCTTGGCCATCACCGCTACCAGCGGCAGGCACTCCTCAAACACCTCCGATGGCAAAACATCCTCAATGGAAAGTTCCACCTTCCCTGTCTCGATCTGGGCGAGATCAAGAATATCGTTAATGAGTAGCAGCAGATGCTGACCGCCCTTGGTGATATGGTCCACGCACTCTTTCTGATGAACGCTTAGCGGTTCCTCGGGATTAAACTCCAGCATCTGACCAAAGCCGAGTATAGCGTTCATGGGGGTGCGCAATTCGTGGCTCATGGAAGACAGGAATTGCGACTTGGCCTTACTCGCTTGGTTGGCGGCCTCGGTCGCCTGCTTGAGGGCACTAATATCCAGATGTATACCCACCCTGGAGCCGTCAGGCATCTCTTTGATGGCGATGCTAAGCCAACGTCCATCTGCCAACCGCTCCTCAAAGCAAATTTCCTTGCTTCGATGTTTTTTCAGCCGTTCTTCCACCCACTCATCAATGCGACCATGGGCCGCTGGATAGAGGCCACGTTTGGCTCCCGTACGGATAAATTCATCGAAGCACTCGCCATAGAAAAGATGGTCCTGCATGACCGGATAAAGGCCTATGAACTTGCTATTGAATAAGGTGATACAGCCAGTCTTGTCGACCATCAGGAAACCACCCGGCACATTCTCAATGGCCGCCGACAACCGCTCCTTACTTTCTATCAGCTGTTCCTCGGCCCGTATGCGTTCAGTAATGTCGGTACGTATGGCTACATACTGAAAAGGCTTACCCCGTTCATCCAGGGAGGGAACAATGGTGGCATTGACCCAATAATAGCCACCCCCCTTCTTGAGGTTTCTGATATTTCCTCGCCACACATCTCCTTGTGCGATAGTCCGCCACATCTGGCTGAAAAAATCCTGCGAGTGCAGTCCAGAGCCCACAATACGATGATTATTACCTAGCAATTCCTCCAGCGAGTAGCCGCTGATCTCACAAAATTTTTCATTGGCATAGCTAATATTTCCTTTAATATCAGCAATGCTGACAATGGCATGTTGATCTAGGGCATATTTCTGAAAATCCAGCTCCCTGGCCTTTTCTGCCAGCGTCTGTTCCACTTCTTTGCGTTCGCTAATGTCAGTGATAAATGCCACCGCACCGGTAATCTCGCCTTGTGAATCCCTCAGGGTATTAGCGTGTACATCCACATAGACCGACTCGTTTTGTTTGTTGAGCAGGATAAGTTCATATCGGCGCCGCGGGCTCGTGGACATACTTCCCAGCTGTCCCAACAGGATCTTCTGACCCGCATCACTGGAAAACTCCGAGGGTCTTTTACCCAGCAGCTCGGCCGATTTACGCCCTAGCATGGTACAAAATGCCTGATTGACCTCCAG
Organism: Gammaproteobacteria bacterium; assembly: GCA_021773645.1. Classification (GTDB taxonomy): domain Bacteria; phylum Pseudomonadota; class Gammaproteobacteria; order HK1; family HK1; genus JAJFJV01. The sequence goes on along the minus strand of JAJFJU010000012.1, from coordinate 566,772 downwards.
CATCCGGGCCTGGCTATCGAGCAACCAGTAGCCCTGTGAGCTGATGCTGATACTTTCATGATATTGCGCCTCTTTCTCAGCAATTTTTTTGCGGCTGGAAGACGACAACAAAGCCAAGGCTATCAGGGCAGCCATGGACAGCAGCAAATATAGAAACAGGGCAAAACGCATATCGTAAAAAGTATCGAAGGCCTCTTCGACATCAACTTCTGTGGCAATCCCGAAGTGATAGTTTTCATCCCAAAGCCAGGCACCAACCACGGGGACCCCGCGATAATCTCGATAGCCTTCAAGGCTTTCCGCACTTTCCCCGCGCGTAGCACTTAGGGCCATGCGTGTCAGTGGCTGCTCCAGATGCGGTAAGGCGGGCTTTAACCCAGCCAATAAGTTGACGCCGGGATCACGTATCTGAATCTCAAATTCTGCATGACTACCCGCGGAGAGCAGGCCAATCTGTACGAGGGTTTCGGTAAAGCGGCTATCGCTGATGAGTAGCCCCCTATTATTGAAGGCATAGGTCTCACCACTGTCTCCAAAACGGCCATGCTTGAATATCTGAAAAAAAGTGTCCTCGGGCTCAAGACGAAAGGCAAGTATAGCCATCACCTCCCCGGCATTGTCTATGAGCGGTGTGGCGACGAACATGGTGGCCAAACCATCCGTCAGCCTGCCGGAGCTATCCTTGAGAGGAACATCCGAGCGCTGGGGCAGGCTCACCAGGGTCTCTCCGGCACGTACCCGCTCCAGAAAGCCATGTTGCCTAGTCAGCAGGTTGACAGCACCCACATTGCCATCCCGGGAGGAGGCCAGATTCAGATTGTCGTTGGCCACAATAAAAAAGCCACGGTAACCCACAACACCTAATATTGGCCTTAACAGTGCACGTAATTTCTGCTGCTCATCACTATGGATAAGAGTGTCCACATCCCGGTCCTGGGCTTGCAAACCACTGACATAATTGAGTAGGTCGGCATTATGGGCCCACACCAGGGCCGCATTTTTCTGGCCATCCAAGTGATTGAGTACGGCGGTATAGGAGGTTTGTAGCGCTGTACGCAGAGATTTCCCAACCCCCGCTTTTGCTTGTTCTTCAATATGGGAAATGACCCCCCACGTCGCACCAAACAGAATAAGCAACAGCAGGAAGACGATAACGCCCTCCCACCTATTCATGACCATTCTGTTGCCAATCTTATCTAAAGCCCAATTCACAGAAGAACTTTCACCTCGTTTATCCTCATACCGGCCTCGTCCCGAATAAGCCAGAGATTCCCTAGTAATTTAGTCAATTATTATCACCTGCTAGTTTAGTTTCGGCCAGGTTGAACATTTCTTGAATGAAACAGAGGATTCTGCCTTTAACGACCGCCCATAAAAAAAGGGCTGGCGCTCATCGCCAGCCCTTTAGTGCGCTTTAAGGCAGGAGATTACCGACCCAGCACATCCTTACGGGTAGTTTCCGCAATGGCGGAAACCTCACCGATAAGATCATCGGCCACGCCCATTTCCTTCAGGGTGTTGCCCAGATTCTCCACCACGGCATCAAAATGGCTGTCATTGAGGCCACGCTCTAGCAGATGCGCGTGACCTTTGCGCATGTCCATGCCGGTGTAACCATTAGGACCACCAAAGGCCATGGTCAAAAAGGCCTTCTGCTTGCCCGACTGTTTGGTCATATCAGTATTATCAAAGAAATAATTGATACGATCGTCCGCCAGCACCTTCGGATAGAATTTTTCTACTGCTGCATCCACCGCAGCCTGACCACCGAGACGCTCATACAGGGACGCTTTGTTGTCTTCAGCCATTATTACATTCTCCAAACGATTGATAGGGTTCGTCGCCTGGATGCTGCGACGCGGGCTTATTGTATAGATAACATGCATGTTAATAAAGACCCCATTATTTAGCGGGTATTGGTGCGAAGGAAGTCACCTTCACAAGCTGCTGACAGGCGATTAACTAATGTCCCCGGAGCCTCTTTTCCCAGCTGGCGATAGCGCCAGGAAACCCTAATTCCCCCATTGAGTTCAGGGAGATTCGGCCCATAATATTAAGGAGTCTGTCGAACTTAGGACTGCTCTGCTGCGGAAAAGCTATTTTGGCCATATATTTTCGGTCCTTTTCGTTTAATAGTCTGGCTATTGGCCTCAAACGAGCGAAAAATCTGCCTCAAAATAGCTTTCCCTCGCGACGAGCGCCTAAATCCGCCAGACTCCTAGAGGCTGTGCAACAGGGGAGTTTGGCAACGCAATCACGGGAGCGCGTGACAGCTAGAAACAATCGCAGAGGGGCGTTTGGGTGAAGGCAGAGATAGAAAACGGCACAAGGCGGCAGATTAAGGGTGTCGATAGCGTGCATTACGATGGTTACTGGATTCGCTATTACGAGCCTCCGCAGGACACCCTGGCAGCCAAGAAGCACCTCATTGATGTCCTCACCAAGCGGCTCTTTCACCACACCGAGGCAGGCATCAACACCCCGGGAGAAAAACTCGATGAGGCACGCGCCGCCTATGAAAGGGAGGAAGAGCCGACCCGCAAACGCGTGAATGGCGCGATGCTCGCCGGGGCACTGTTCAATCGCGCCACCGACATCTTTACCATGGTGGTTGAGCTGGAACAAAAAGGGGTGCTCATCAGCCGTCAGAACGAGCTAATGAAACAATGCGGAGACTATTTTCAAGAGGCTTTGGAGCTGGGTAAACATGTCCACCATTACAGTGGTCATGAGGGTATCGACGAACTCTGGGGCGAGCCACTGAAGGCCTTCTTACTCCCGGTATCGGATTTTTACGATAGCCGCTATATGAAAATTGCCCAAGCCATGCGCGATATCGATCGGATCACGAAACAGCTGGAACAAACACTGTGCAAGGAACCGGTATACGCCACTCTCAAACCCCTTTTTCGCGAACTGGCACTAGAGGCCAAAACGGTTTGTGAAACCCTGCGCAAGGACCCAGTGATGTTTGAGCTATGGCCACACTTCGTGGCCGCAGGGGAAGCGGTGTTGGCCTTTGCACCGGAGGCAACCGCAGCCAAGCTGCCACGAGCACGCAACGACGCCGGAAAACGAATCATTCAAGAAGCAAAGGCACTCATAGGCTACCTTGCCAGCGCCCGCGTCCCCATGACCAAAAGCGCCGTCAAATTTGCCGCCCGCTGCGAGGATTATTTGGAGCAGTACGGCAAGCCCGGACGCAAGCGTTCCGGACGTGCCGCCTAAGAGGATCTGTAGCCCTACTTAACGGTCCAGGTTTCACCGGAATGCAGCAGATCCCGCAGATTACCGGCACCCCTTAATTCCCTCGCCTGTTCCATCTGCTGCTCTAACATGCCGTCGTAGGTCGGCGACTCCACCGCACGGAACACCCCCAACGGCAAAGGAAAGTTAGGCCGCTCCATACTAGCCAGAGCAAAGGCATAGGCCGGTGAATCATGGCATTCATTATGCACCGCAATATCAGCGCTAGAGACATCGGCGCCATCACCGAGATCGATCACCGAAGGCACACCAGAGTCAATGCGTATCCCACGCCGCCGACCTTCACTGCCAGTCACAAGCGGCTGACCATGTTGCAGTATCAGCCCCGCATCCACACGTTGCTTGCGATCCTCCAGCTCATCCCATTCATTATCATTGAATACCGGGCAATTCTGCAGGATTTCTATAAAGGAAGTGCCGCGATGCTCTTCGGCGCGCCGAAACACGTAGCGCATATGCTCGGCATCCACATCCACGGTACGGGCCACGAAGGTCGCAGCGGCACCGAGGGCAAAGGAAAGCGGGTCAATCGGATGATCGATGGAGCCCAGTGGCGTGGATTTGGTCTTCATGCCCATACGTGAGGTGGGTGAATATTGACCCTTGGTCAGGCCGTAGACACGATTGTTAAACAACAGAATATTGACATCCACGTTGCGCCGGATGATATGCAACAAGTGGTTGCCACCGATGGAGAGACCATCGCCATCACCAGTCACCACCCACACCGATAAATCAGGATTGCTGGCCTTGATACCGGTGGCAAAGGCGGGGGCACGGCCATGGATGGTGTGGAAACCATAGGTGTCCAGATAATAGGGAAAGCGGCTGGAGCAGCCGATTCCGGACACGAAAACGACCTTCTCGGGGGACAAACCCAGTTCGGGCAGAAGTCGCTGCATATTGGCCAGAATGGAGTAATCACCACAGCCCGGGCACCAACGTACCGTCTGAGCGCTAGTGAAATCCTTACGCGTTAACTTTGCGGCGGGAGTAGCCATCAGGAATCATCCTCCGAGGACAGAATTTCATCGATACGTTTACGGATTTCGGCCACCTTAAAGGGCTTCCCCTGAGTCTTGCTCATGACCTCGGCGGGCACCAGGAATTCAGCCCGCAACAAACGGGTCAAGTGGCCCAGGTTAATCTCTGGCACCAGAATATGGCGGAAATTACCGAGGATCTCCCCAAGGTTTGCGGGAAAGGGATTGATGTGGCGCAAATGGATGCGGGAAACGTCCAGCCCCTCTGCGCGGGCCGCCTCTACTGCCGAGGTAATGGCACCGCGGGTACTGCCCCAACCCACGATGAGTAATTCACCCTGCTCGCTGCCAATCACCTCCAGCGGTGGGATATCGGCGACGATACCCGCCACCTTCTGATCGCGCAGCTGCATCATGCGTTCGTTATTGTCCGGGTCGTAGGACACATTGCCGGTATTTTCCTCGGTAGAAAGGCCGCCAATACGATGTTCCAGACCCGGCGTACCCGGTGTTGCCCATGGCCTTGCCAGGGTTTCCAGGTCGCGGCGATAGGGCTCGAAATCTTCTGGCTTGGGTGGCGGCGGAATACTTACCCGCGGCAAGGACTCGATGTCCGGAATCAACCATGGCTCGGTACCATTGGCCAAGTAGCTGTCGGAAAGCACGATTACCGGGGTCATGTATTTCACCGCCCAGCGGAAGGCCTCAAAAACCGTGTGAAAGCAGTCACCTGGGGATGAAGCCGCCAGCACCGGCATGGGACTGTCGGAGTTACGCCCGAAAAGCGCCATTGGGAGATCGCCCTGCTCCACCTTGGTGGGCATGCCCGTAGAGGGTCCACCACGCTGAATGTCGATAATCACCAGTGGCAATTCGGCCATCACCGCGAGATTGATGGCCTCCTGTTTGAGGGCTAGGCCAGGCCCACTGGTACAGGTGACCGCCAAACTACCCGCGAAGGCGGCACCGATGGAGGCACAACAAGCGGCAATTTCATCCTCCGCCTGCACAGTTTTGATACCAAAATGACCATAACGCGCCACTTCATGGAGAATATCGCTGGCCGGGGTAATGGGATAGGCGCCGAGAAAGATCTGGCGATCCATCTGTACTCCGGCGGCCACAATGCCCCAAGCAAAGGCCGTGTTGCCGGTAATGTTTCGATAGGTGCCCGGGGCAATTTTAGCCGGCGGAACCTGATAAGAGGTCGGCAACAACTCGGTGGTTTCACCATAGGCATGTCCCGCTGCCAAGGCACGCAGATTAGCCTCCCTCACATCACCGCGAAAACGTCCGCGCAGCCAGCGTTGGGTGGGTTCCAGATCCCGACTATACATCCAGTACATGATGCCGAGGACGAAAAAGTTTTTGCAGCGGTCGATGTCTCGACTGCCCAGGTCTATATCCTCCAGCGCCTTGCGATTCAGTTGGGTAAGCGGCAGTTCCACCACGTTGAAACGATCGCGTAACGCCGGCAACGGGTTTTCGTCGTACTCGGCCTTCGCCAGCGCCCTTTTCTTGAAGGCATCCTGATTGACGATGACGGTGCCACCAGGACGCAGATCGTCGATATTGGTTTTCAGCGCAGCAGGATTAAAGGCCACCAACACATCGGGTTGATCGGCCGGCGTATGCACATTGCGCGAGGCAAAATGGATCTGAAAACCAGAGACGCCGGCCAGGGTGCCTGCAGGGGCGCGAATTTCCGCCGGATAATCCGGTAGGGTGGAGAGGTCGTTACCCGCGAGCATCGTCGACTCACTGAATTTCCCCCCGGTTACCTGCATCCCGTCGCCGGAATCTCCGGTAAAACGGATGGTCACTTCCTCAAGCTCTACAAGCTGCTTTTCTGCCATGGTCGGCATGCTCCCCAGTAAGTTTTGATGTACTCGCGAGGCAATGATAACCGGCTTTGCGGAACTGTGACCGCTCACCCGCTATACGCCTGACCACGCCTTATACTCCCTACCGTTACGGGATGGAAGTCCCGTGCGGCCCAACGGCAATCGATACGGACAAAACAAAGTTCGACGCCGATGGTCCAATCCGTTGTGGGTAATCTTCATCAGCAATTGTTCAGCACCGTCATTGGAAGCCTATTTACGCTAAAATTGCACTATGTCTAACTTACCCGAACATATCCATGGGGACAGCCTTGCCGTAGAGGAGGCGAAGCCGAAGCTCAAACGCCCGCCCCTTTATAAGGTCATCCTGCTTAACGATGACTACACCCCGATGGAATTCGTGGTGCATATTCTGGAGCATTTTTTTGCCGTGCCCAGCGAACAGGCGGTACGTATCATGCTGCAAGTCCACACCGAGGGAAAAGGCATCTGCGGCACCTATACCCGGGAGATCGCTGAAACCAAGGTTTCCCAGGTCAATCAATGCGCCCGCGAGAATGAACACCCGCTGATCTGCACCATGGAATACGCCTAGGAGCCTGACCTGTGCCTGGAATGCTTAGCAACGAACTGGAAATTACCCTTAACGCGGCCTTCCGCAGCGCGCGTGAGCGGCGCCACGAGTACATGACCGTGGAACACCTGCTGCTGGCACTGCTGGACAATCCAGAGGCCAACGAGGTACTACGCGCCTGTGGGCTGCAGCTCGATGATCTGCGCGATGAGATCAGCCTTCACCTGGATGAAAACACCCCGGTGCTGGAGATGGAGGATGAACGTGAAACCCAGCCCACACTGGGCTTTCAGCGGGTACTGCAACGCTCGGTGCTGCACGTTCAGTCGGCGGGGAAAAAAGAGGTCACCGGGGCCAATGTGCTGGTGGCCATTTTCAGCGAACGCGAGACTGCTGCGGTCTATTTTCTCAATAAGCGTGACGTCACCCGGCTGGATATCGTCAATCATATATCGCACGGCATCTCAAAAATTCATGATGACGAGGTGGTAGGCCGATTCTCCGCCGATAACGACACCGAGACAACCGCTGGGGAGGAAAGCCAGAGAGCCCTGGAAGCCTACGCAAGTAATCTCAACGAACAAGCTCGACAGGGCAAGATCGATCCCCTTATCGGACGCCAGATGGAGGTTGAGCGCACCATTCAGGTGCTGTGCCGACGGCGCAAAAATAATCCCCTGTATGTGGGTGAGGCCGGTGTAGGCAAGACCGCCATTGCCGAAGGGCTGGCCAAGATGATTGTGGATCAGGACGTTCCTGAAGTGCTGGCCAAAAGCACTATCTACTGTCTGGACCTTGGTGCACTGCTCGCCGGCACCAAATACCGGGGCGATTTTGAAAAGCGCTTCAAGGCGATATTGGCGGAGCTGCGTGAGGAGCCCAATGCGGTGCTCTTCATCGACGAGATCCACACCATCATCGGTGCGGGCGCAGCCTCGGGTGGGGTGATGGATGCCTCTAACCTGCTCAAGCCGCTGCTGGGCTCCGGGGAACTGCGCTGTATCGGTGCCACCACTTATCAGGAATATCGTGGAGTCTTTGAAAAAGACCGGGCCCTGGCGCGACGCTTTCAGAAAATAGACATTGCCGAGCCCAGTGTCGATGAGACCACCCAGATCCTGCTCGGCCTAAAATCACGTTTTGAGGAACACCATAAGCTGCGCTTCTCCCGCAAGGCCATGCGGGTGGCCGCTGAATTGGCAGAGCGTTATATCAATGACCGTCACCTGCCGGACAAGGCCATCGATGTCATTGATGAGGCCGGTGCCTCGCAACAGCTATTGCCTCCCTCCCGGCGTAAGAAACTCCTTGGGGTTTCGGATATTGAGGCAGTGGTAGCGCGCATGGCACGCATTCCACCGAAAACTGTTTCCTCTAACGATAAAGACGTGTTGCGCCGGCTTGGCCGCGATCTTAGATTGGTGGTGTTTGGTCAGGACCCGGCCATCGAGATGCTCGAAAGTGCTATCCAGATGGCCCGCTCCGGGCTGCGTGAGATGGAGAAACCCATCGGCAGTTATTTATTCGCCGGCCCCACCGGGGTAGGAAAAACCGAGGTCACCCGCCAGCTAGCAAAGATCATGGGCATTGCCCTGATCCGCTTCGACATGTCGGAATATATGGAGCGCCACACCGTCTCACGCCTGATTGGGGCCCCGCCAGGCTATGTGGGTTACGACCAAGGCGGACTGCTCACCGAGGCAATCAACAAAGAACCGCACGCGGTACTGCTACTCGACGAGGTAGAGAAAGCTCACCCGGATGTCTTCAATCTGCTGCTACAGGTCATGGACCACGGCACCCTCACCGACAACAATGGCCGCAAGGCAGATTTTCGCAATGTGATTTTGGTGATGACCACCAATGCCGGGGCCCACGAAATGGGACGCTCATCCATGGGATTCACCGAGCAGGATCACTCGGGCGATAACATGGCCGCCATCGAACGCCTGTTCACGCCGGAATTTCGCAACCGCCTGGATGCCATCGTGCCCTTCCAATCGTTGTCGGAGGAAAGCATCGGTCACGTGGTGGAAAAATTCATCATGGAGCTGGAAAGCCAGCTTGCCGACCGCCACGTCACTATTGAGCTGGACAAGGATGCACGCCAGTGGCTGGCGGTGCGCGGCTTCGACCCCACTATGGGGGCACGCCCCATGGCGCGCATCATCCAGGAACACGTCAAACGAAGGCTTGCCGAGGAGTTGCTATTTGGAAAACTGGAGCGTGGCGGGCATGTTTGCATTAGCGTAAGCGACGATGAGCTTAGCTTTGACTATGAGATAGAAAAAAGTGAGGCCAAGGCCGATGTTGAATAAGCTGCTCTGTGTCCTAGCTCTGGCGTTTGGCTTCCATAGTGCCTTCGCCCAGCCAATCAATGCAGCAACCACCCCGGACCCGTGGGGTTATGCGGCGCGGCAGCCTGCGCCCGATGAAGTCATCCGTGGTGGCATCGATCGTCTGAGCCGTTTTCTCGCCACCCCGGAGGCCGTAAGCAATGATCGGATCCGTGCTTTTATTGAGCGTGAGATTGCCCCGCATTTTGATTTTTCTGCCATGGGGAAATGGGTGGCTGGCCCCTACTATAGACGTCTAAATCCGCAGCAACAGCAACGCCTCTATGCCACCCTGCGAGAAATGTTCCTAACGGCACTAGCGCGCAACCTCGGCACCTACGCACGCCCGCTACCGCGCATTGACGTCTATCCCACCAGCCAGGGGCGCTGGGCTGAGGAGGCCGTAGTTCGCGCACGGGTTTCAACCCCCGGCGGCTATCCGCCGGTGCGCTTGGATTTCCGTATGTACCAAACTCCGGCCGGCTGGAAAGTCTTCGATGTCACCGCCAATGCCAGCAGTGCCGTCGCCTATTACCGCAATTATTTCAATCAAATGCTGCAACGCCACGGTCCCCAGGCACTACTGCGCTAAGATTGAAAAGAAATAGGTTTTTAGTCTGACCGGCGGACATGGTCCGCCCTACCGATCTGTGCGTAGGGCGGACCATGTCCGCCAGTCATTAGCCAGCTATCCATACACTACTATAAAGAAGGGTCAGGTCTTTCCTTGTTTATCCAAGAAAGATCCCCCTCCACAAAAGGAAAGAAGTGAACAACGAAAGTCCTGACCCCCAACAACTGTGCGCGCTCAATGCCGTCTCTCCTGTGGATGGCCGCTATGGCCGACAGACCACCGACTTGCGCGCTATTTTTAGTGAATACGGTCTCATCCGCTTTCGGGTATTGGTGGAGATCGAGTGGCTGCGCAAACTTGCCAATAGTCCGGAAATCCCCGAGGTGCCGGCCTTTGATGCCGATGCAGAAACGCTGCTCTCAAAGCTGTGTGAGAACTTTGAGCTGGCGGATGCCGAACGGGTAAAAGAAATCGAGGCCACCACTAATCACGACGTCAAGGCGGTGGAATATTTCCTCAAGGAACGCTGCGCCGAAAATCCCCAGTTACAGGCCGCCAGTGAATTTTTTCACTTCGCCTGCACCTCCGAGGACATCAACAATCTTGCCCATGCACTGATGCTAAATAGTGGCCGGGGTAGCGTATTGCTGCCGCGCATGGATGAAATCATCGGCACCCTGCGCATCCTCGGCCAGACCCATGCCGCGCTACCCATGCTGGCACGCACCCACGGACAACCGGCATCCCCCACCACCTTGGGCAAGGAACTGGCCAACGTGGTGGCACGTCTGGAGCGCCAACGGGAAGGCTTCGCCCGAGTAGCGCTACAGGGCAAGATGAATGGTGCGGTGGGCAACTTCAATGCCCATCTCGCCGCCTATCCCGAGGTGGACTGGCCAGTCCTTAGCGAAGCCTTCGTCACCGATCTCGGCCTCGCCTGGAGTCCCTATACCACCCAGATCGAACCACATGATTACATAGCCGAGCTATTCGATGCGCTGAGCCGCTTTAACACCATCCTGATCGATCTCTGCCGCGATATCTGGGGCTATATTTCCATCGGTTATTTCAAGCAACGCACCATTGCCGGTGAGGTGGGCTCCTCTACCATGCCCCACAAGGTCAACCCCATCGATTTTGAAAATGCCGAGGGCAATCTCGGTATTGCCAACGCCTTGTTCGGCCATCTCTCCAGCAAACTGCCCACTTCGCGCTGGCAACGGGACCTCACGGACTCAACGGTACTGCGTAATATGGGCGTGGGCTTTGCCTACTCCACCATCGCCTATGCATCCTGCCTGCGCGGTCTCAGCAAACTCGAGGTCAATGAGGCCCGCTTGGCGGCGGATCTGGAGCATACTTGGGAGGTGCTGGCGGAACCCATCCAAACCGTCATGCGCCGTCACGGTATTGAAGCACCCTACGAAAAACTAAAGGAACTCACCCGGGGGCGACAGATCGATCAGGACACCCTGCGCGAATTTATCGCTGGCCTGGAAATCCCCGAGGAAGCACGAAACCAGCTGCTGGCCATGACGCCAGCGGACTACATCGGGAATGCAGCAGAGATGGCCCGCAAAATCTAAGATAGCGTCGAGAGCACCATGCCAAAATCGCCCCCAATCGACTTCGAGCAACTGGCCACTGACCAGGACGACGTGGTACTGGAGGTGGACAGCAGCACGGAACACCGTCTAGCGACCTTGGCGATGCTCCGCCATAGTCGCCGTACAGTGCTTATCACCAGCCGTGATCTCGACTCGCCGATCTATGACGATAGCGAGATCTGCACTGCCATCAGGGATCTCATCGTCAATAGCTCACGCGCAAAGGTCCATATCCTGCTACAAAATTCCGGAGCCCTGTTCCAGCGTGAGCATCGCTTAGTGCTACTGGCGCAACAGCTCAGCAGTTTTATAGATATCCGCCTGCCTCGGGCTGAAAATGCCAACTACAACCATGCCTGTTTACTGGCTGACCAACGTGGGGTGATCTATCGCCCGCAGGCTGATCGCTACGAAGGCACGGTATGCTTTAACGCACCGGGGCAAGCTGCAGACCTGGCTCACAACTTTGATTTCATCTGGGAAACGGCAGAGCCTCATCCCGGACTACGCCGTTTACACATCTGAGTAGGTTAGGAATTTCTGATTTATTCTGGACAAAGTAGATTGCAATTCAAAATGTTCAGATTTGAGGCGCTGATCGCACGTGAGTCGTTCTATTGCGAAGATCAGCAACGATAAAGATGGATATTTTGGGTGCAAGATACGCGTTCATGAATAGATCAGAGATTCCTTAGATGCGGCGCTGCGGAAAAAGTCTGTTCTTCTCCTTGCTGCTACTGCTTAGCATCGGCAGCCAAGCGGCGGGCCCACTGGTAACCGAGGTGATTCCGCTACGCTATCGCAGCGCTGAGGCGCTATTACCCATTCTTCGCCCATTGGTTTCCCGGCCAGGCACTGTCACAGGCATGGGCTATCAACTCATCGTACGCGGCACCGAGCAGAACATAGCGGAACTGCGCAGCCTACTTTCTCGCCTGGACCAAGCTCCACGGCAATTGCTCATCAAGGTACGGCGCGGCACGGGGAGTAATCTCAACTCGAGCGGTACCGAGGCCTTCGGCCGAACGAGTGGGCAAACCCATCTGGAGACGGGTCGACGTAGCCCTTCTGCGGACGGCCTGACGCTGCGCACTGGAGACGACAAGCATGATGCCGGCGTACGCATCCACCGTACCCGTGGGCATAGTGACGAATCCTCCATACAACAGATTCGAGTCCTCGATGGCCATGAGGCCTTTATCCGTAGCGGGCAATCTGTGCCTTTCGGGCAACGACAGGTAATCGTCTCTGGCCGTGTTAGCAGTATCCACGACACGATCCAATACAAGGACGTCACCACAGGCTTTTACGTGATTCCCCGGCTTAGCGGTGACCGCGTGACGCTAAACATTTCCCCTCGTAGCGCGCACCTGAGTCGCAGTGGTGGTGGCGCCATCGATATCCAACAAGCCCAAACCACTCTCTCTGGACGCCTCGGCGAATGGATACTAGTGGGCGGGAGCTCACGCCGCTCCAGCGATACTGAAAGTGGAATTACCTATGCCACCACCGCACGCGGTGATGAAAGCAGCCAGATTTGGCTCAAGGTGGAGGAGATTGCGGGCCGATGAAAGCGGGCATCCGCTCCCATGGTTTATGACTGTCTAGAGCGGACCATGTCCGCCAGCTCTCCTTGTTCCACGGTTAGGGAGGCGGACATGGTCCGCCCTACCAACTGGTTCCACATCGGTAGGAACTAAATGGTTTAGCTTAGGAATTTAAGCAGGGAGGACAACGAGGGAATATCGTGCTCGCAGAAAGGGGCCCGCAACCGTTTCCAGCCCGTATCTTCACGGCTATGTGCCACTAGCGCCTTGAGGGTAGGAATCAGTGGATTGGCCTCGATGGCCGTTCGCACACGGGTCACCGCCTGTTGCAGCTTTGTGGCGTCTGCAGCGCCATGCAGCCAGGCATCGTAGAGCTGACGAATGGATGCGGCGCGTACGTTGGCATTGGCGGTAATACAACCAGCACCCCCTTGTTCCAGCATCCACAATAGTAAACTCTCGGTGCCGGGGAAGATGGCAAGATCGGGGAAGTTTTGGATGTATTCAAGAGTATGAGCGGGATCCCCAGAGCTGTCCTTGATGCCGGCAATGACCTCAGGAAAGGCGGCTTGCAGACGCGCCACCACCGTAAGCGGGATGGGCACACCGGAGAGTTTCGGAAAGTGGTAGAGATAGAGCCGCAACTCAGCGCTTGCAAGGCCCTCCACCAATTCCGCGTAGACCCGGTATAAACCCGCCTCGGATATCCCCTTGTAATAGAAAGGCGGTACCACGAGGAGCCGCGGACAAGCGTGGGCCAGCGCATGGCGTGCCAGTTCGAGGGTATCGGGCCAGGCACTACAGCCAACACCAATCATCAAATGCTCTGGTAACAGCCCACGCTCCAGTAACTGCTCCAACAACACCATCCGCTCGCGGGCGCTAAAGGACGGTGCCTCACCGGTACTGCCCCAGAGCAGTATGCCGCGGCAGCCATCGGCCAGAAGCTTTTGAGCATGAACAATGAGTCGCTCGGGATCCGGCGAAAATTGCTCATCCAGAGGGCTTAATATCGGCGCCCAGATCCCGTGTTCGGGGAAGCGCCTGGTATGCGGTCCGCGGTCTTCTGGCTTCATCGCATATCTCTAACCCAAATCCAAACCCTTGAGATAAGCACGGAAGTTGTCCTTCACTTCCGCGTGTTCGAGACCATATTCCACCGCTGCCTCAAGGTAGCCCAACTTGTTACCACAATCATAACGCCGACCGTGAAAGCGCCAGGACAACACTCGCTCTTCAGCCAGTAACGCAGCGATACCATCGGTGAGCTGGATCTCTCCGCCCGCACCCTTGCCCGTGGTCGCCAGCAGTTCCATGATCCGTGGTGTGAGCACATAGCGTCCCACCACACCGAGAGTAGAAGGAGCCACCGCCGGTGCGGGCTTTTCGACAATAGCGTCGATGCGGCTGGTGCGTTCATCAATGGGAGAAATATCCACGATGCCATACTTATCGGTATCGGCACGGTCGATCTCTTCCACCGCAATGACACTGGACTGCTCACGTTCGTAGATATCAACCATTTGCGAAAGACAACCCTGCGTCCCCCCATTGATCAGATCGTCGGCAAGAATCACGGCAAAGGGCTCGTCACCCACCACTGGACGAGCACAAAGTACCGCATGACCGAGACCCAAAGGCTCGGCCTGACGGATGTAGATGCAGTTGATCCCCGCGGGCAGAGTATCCCGGGCCTGTGCCAACAGCGCATGCTTACCGCCTTGCTCCAGCTCACTTTCCAGCTCGTAAGCCTTGTCGAAATGATCCTCAATAGAGCGCTTGGTACGACCAGTAACGAAGATAAGATCGGTAATCCCCGCCGCCACCGCCTCTTCCGCCGCGTACTGGATCAGCGGCTTGTCCACCACTGGCAGCATTTCCTTGGGGCTCGCTTTGGTGGCCGGCAGAAAGCGAGTGCCCAGACCAGCAACAGGAAACACCGCCTTACGCACGCGAACACTCATCGTTGCACCTGCTCAAGCGGCACTACATTGGATTGATCGTCCTGTGGGCTGCGGGAAAATTCCGGCACTAATTTATTCAGCAACATATCGAGTTCCTTGTCATTTTCACCCTCCGCGACCTCAATCAATCGCATGATTTCATTCAGACAACGGTCCCAGTGACGCTCCCGACAGCGGGCGAGTAACAATTTATCTCGCCCGGTAGCCGTCAAGCCCTCCTGTTCATGGAACAGTTCCTCGAACATTTTTTCGCCAGGACGCAGGCCGGTGTAGATGATCTCTATCTCTTCGCCCAGGATCTTTCCAGACAGCGCGATCATCTGCTCTGCCAGATAACTGATACGAATGGGCTCGCCCATGTCGAGTACAAAGATCTCACCGCCCTTACCCACTACGGAGGCCTCCATGATGAGCTGACAGGCCTCCGGAATGGTCATGAAATAGCGGGTGACCTTTGGATGGGTAACCGTCACCGGACCACCGGCGGCGATCTGCCGGCGAAATAGCGGTACCACACTACCAGCGGAATCCAGCACATTGCCAAAACGCACGGTGACGAAATGGGTGGTCGCACCCTGGCTGCTTTTTCCCTGACAGAAAAGCTCCGCCACCCGTTTGCTCGCCCCCATCACATTGGTGGGATTAACGGCCTTGTCGGTAGAAATAAGGAGAAAAGTACTCACACCGTGGCGTATCGCCGCTTCGGCAAGATTGCGAGTACCCCGAACATTATTGCGCACGGCCTGCCGTAAACGGGTTTCCAGCATCGGCACATGCTTGTAGGCAGCCGCATGAAAAACAAAATCTGGCCGATGGGTCGTAAAGACACGCTCTACGCCTACCGCATCACCCACATCACAGAGACAGACGTGTAGCGCCTGCTGAGGAAAGCGTTCCTGTAATTCCCCCTCAATGCGATAGAGGTTGTATTCGCTGTTATCCAGTACCACCAAGACGGCGGGATTTATACCGGCAATTTGTCTGCATAACTCAGAGCCAATGGAACCCCCGCCACCACTTACCAGCACCACCTTGCCCGAGATACCCGCGCGGATGCCATCCCAGTCCAGAGCCACCGGTTCACGCCCGAGCAGGTCCTCAATAGAAACCTCGCGCAGCTCCTTTAGCGCAGCACGCCCAGAAACAAGATCCTGCATGCGCGGCAGGGTACGAAAAGGCACTCCGGATTTTTCACACAGCCCCACGAGACGGCGCATTTGCCGCGAATTTGCGGTGGGCACGGCGAGTAGGATGAGGTCGATACCCATTTGCTTCACCAGCCGCGGAATACGTCCACATCTCCCTGCAACCCGCACCCCGTGGATCTCTTGCCCAGACTTCTCCCGGTCATCATCCACAAAGGTGACCACCGAATAACCATGCCCTCGATCCCGCCGCAGATCACGAATCAGCATCTCGCCGGCATGGCCTGCACCCACAATCAGCACCTTATGCTCGTCCGACTGATAGAGGTGGTGTTCCTTCAACCAACGATAGATAAGGCGTGGGCCACCAAGAAATATTCCCAGCAATAGGGCGTAGAGCGGGAAGATGGAGCGCGGTATCCCTTCCATACGAGTAAATAAGAATAGCGTCACCGCGGACAGGGCAATACCCACACCAATGGCCTTGAGTATGCGCAACAGATCCGGCACCGAGGCAAAGCGCCATACACCACGATAGAGGCCGAAGTGCCAGGCCATAAGGCCCTGCACCACCATCACTACGGGCAATGCCTCCAATGCGGGTTGGAACACTTCATCAGGAATGGCACTGAGATTAAAACGCAGCCAGTAGGCCCCCATCCAAGCCAGAGGCACCATCAGAAGATCATGAGAAAAGGCTCCGCCACTACTTTTTAACCGTTTGATAACTATCACGTAATCCCCATCTTTCTGATATTCATGGCCTCCAGAACATAGACCAGAACGAAGATGAAAGTGTATGCGATACCCCAGCTGGACAGAAGCAGCCATTGGCGTTCGGGAGACCACGAATAGGCCACGATTGCGGAGCCCGCACAACCGAGCATCAACCCATACTCCAGCAATACGACCTGTCGATGGCTATAGCCCAAATGCACCAGACGCTGGTAATAGTGACTGTGATGGGCCTCCCACACACGCTCCCCACGCAAGCCACGCCGCAGCAATGTGACGCTGGCATCTACGATGAAGGGGGAAAAGATAAGCACCCCCATCCATAGCGGAAATATCCCGTCATGACTGGCCCAAAGCATCATCGCGCCGGCCAGCAAACCCAAGGTCGCCGAACCAACATCACCCATGAATATGCGGGCAAGTGGGAAATTGAGTACCAGAAAACCACCGGCAGCGGCAGCAATACATAGGTTTAACTGCATGAAAACAGCCTGCCCCTGAAGTGCCCCGAGTATCGCGAAAGCAGCAAAGCCCACGACCGCCATCCCGCCGGAAAAACCATCCATGCCATCCATGAAGTTATAGAGATTAATCATCCAGACCAAAAAGAGGACGCCGACTATAAAAGCCGGGGTTACGGGCAGTATCCACGTCGTTCCTGGAAACTGAAGCTCCACGGGAGTCAATCCGCTTATCATCAATATGGCTGCAGCCAGCAGGTGGGTAGCAATACGCCAGCTAGGCGCCACTTCGGTACGATCGTCTAGATAGGAAACCATAACAACGAGAAATGTCGCTAAGGCCAGCCAAATCAGGTAGGAAACACCTTGCTCATTGAAGGCAATCCAACCCCCACCCATCAATATCGCAAAAATGATCCCAAGCCCGCCCCCTTGCGGTACGGCACCTCGATGCAAAGAACGGTGGTTGGCTCGATCCAGGGTAAAAAGCCACGCCCCAGGATTCATCAGCCAAATGGAAATACCGAGTGATACGAGGAAGCTCAACAACACCATGCCCACGTCACGCACTATTTATAATGACTCCACATCCTCAACACATGAACGATTTCTCGTTCTTCATCAAGACGATAGACAAGTAGGAGGAAATGCCCAGGCAATCTTGTCACCCCAGTCAAGAACTGTCCTCTGGCTTCAGGCCCATCTCCACCACCATTTCCTTAAGCCCTGCAGCAAGATCATAAGCGGAACGATAGCCCAGTGTTCTGAGTCTCTCGCTGCTATACCAAGCGGATCCCATCAGTTTTTGTAATGAATCAGAATCAAGTGGCATGCGTCGCCCACTTAGCGTGCCACCCAGATCACCCATAAGTGCAATGGCGCGCAGTAACGTTTGGGGAATATGCCAAGTGGGAGTTTGTTTACCCAAAGCCTGACAAACCAGCCGATAGATCTCAGCGGTAGAATAATCATGCCCATCCGTGACGAGATAAACGTTCCCTGCTGCAGCGCGTTTTTCTGCAACCAGTAATGCTGCCTGGACCACATCCTGCACATGCACCATGGAACGCCGATTGCCGGTATCCGGCAAGGGCGGGAAACGTCCTCTGGATACCGCACGTAACATGCGGGGTAAATTTCCCTTGCATCCGGGGCCGTAGACCATGGAAAGGCGCAGCACCGTAGCGTGCAATTGGTATTCACTGGCTGCGGCAAGTACCAGTTTCTCAGCCTCACGCTTGGATTGACCATAGGGTGTCTCGGGAGGAATCTCAGCCTCTTCATCAAGGCACCTCCCCCCCCCCTCGCCCATCGCCTTGACGCTACTGATGAAGACAAAGCGCTTCACTCCGGCCGCCTGTGCTGCATGTAAAAGCTTGCGAGTACCCTCGACATTTACCCGTCGATAATCGTCCGCCTCGCCCCTTTGTGCGAGCGCATGCACTTTGCCAGCCAAGTGAAAAACCGTATCAATCTCTCGGCATGCAGCGACAGGTATCTCGTCGCATTCAAGATCGCACGTTATGGTCTCGTTCCAGGGGCCAGCACATGGTGTGCGCATCAGCGTCCAAACTCGGGTTCCCTCTTGTTGCAAGCGAAGGCAAAGCGCCCGGCCGATAAAACCAGAGGCCCCTGTTACCAGCGCAGCTGTAGTATACAAGCCGTCGCTATTGCCGGAGCCGGAGCCCGTGCCGTCCTCAAAAGCAGCATTAGAGTCGGGCGTAATCGTCAGCCCGGTTTCCGCCAAACAGTACGGCTCACATAATCGGTGTAGCTTAGAATCAGGCGTAGAACTTTATCGGAGACATTAGGCATTGCGTAGTCCGTTACCTGTTGCAGCTGTCGCTCCCCACCCCGATGCTGATCGGCCAGCAATGCCAGCGCCTGGAAAACACGTTCAGGCTCCAGTCCGACAAGCATCACTGTCCCCTCTTCCATCGCTTCAGGCCGCTCGTGTGCCTCACGAATATTAAGGGCCGGAAAATTCAGAATGGAGCTTTCTTCGCTGATCGTGCCACTGTCTGAAAGCACTGCCCTCGCGTACATCTGCAGGTGGATATAGTCCGGAAATCCGAGTGGCTTCAATAATTCAATACGTGAATCGAGGTTAGCACCGGCTTCCTCCAGACGCTGTCTGGTGCGCGGATGGGTCGATACAATGATGCGCTCCTTATAACACTCTGCTATCCCGTTAAGTATGGAAACAAATTTTTCCAACTGACGCGGTGCATCAACATTCTCCTCCCGATGGCAACTGACAACGAAGTAGCGCTCTGCCTCTAGAGACAAGCGGGAAAGTACATCCGACACGTCGATTTTGGGCCGATAGTAGCCGAGCACTTCGGCCATCGGGCTTCCGGTTTTTATAATCCGGTCCGGTGGGAAACCCTCACGCAAAAGGTATTCTCGAGCGATATCGCTATAGGGCATATTAATATCGGCAAGATGGTCTACTATTTTGCGGTTACTCTCTTCAGGAACGCGGGCATCGAAACAGCGATTTCCCGCTTCCATGTGAAAAATAGGAATCTTGCGCCGTTTGGCCGCGATAACGGCAAGACACGAGTTGGTATCACCCAATACCAGAACAGCATCGGGCTGCTCATCCTCCAGCTGCGGGTCGATTCGGGCAATGATATTCCCAATTGTTTCTGCAGCCGTGGTTCCAGCCGCTTCCAGAAAATGATCCGGCGCACGCAATCCCAGCTCTTCAAAAAATATCTGGTTGAGTTCGTAATCGTAATTCTGTCCGGTATGAACCAGGACATGATCGGTATAGCGGTCGAGCTTTGCCAACACCCGGGAAAGGCGAATAATCTCGGGGCGGGTGCCAACGATAGTCATTAGCTTAATTTTGTTATTCATGGGAGTACCATTTCGGAAAAAGTATCAGAACGATCCGGTTCAAAAATTTCGTTTGCCCAGAATAGCGTCACCAGCTCTCCAGCACCCGTATTGCTAATGTCATGAGTGTAAAAGGTCGGTATATCAATACACTGCGGGGAGTCTCCACTGACATTCAAACTATGAATCTGGTCGGAAAACAGACGCCGCAAACGAATTTCTGCTTCCCCTTTACAAACTAGGAAGCGCTCAAATTTATAGCTGTGGAAATGATTTCCACGGGTAACTCCAGGATGTGTGGTTGAGAGAAAAGCCTGTCCACCATTATCGGATTTGACCGCCTCGAACAAGGTGCCTCGATCATCGCGATGCAAGACAGGTGTGCTCCGGGCATGTTCAGGAAAGCGATAACTACGCAAGGTATTGAATAATGCCTGGTCATGCCGATCACGCAAATCCGGAACGATGTTCCGGGAGAAATAACTCTCGGCCATTGCCTTCAGTTTTTCGTGCAGTTCACTTACCTTTAGTGGGCTTCCGCCCATCCGTAAGTCACCCTTTTCACGGCCTTCAACCGCTGCGATACAGCGTGCTGCAACAGTTTGCGCATGTACCAACTCGAGGTCACCGTCCACATTGATACGGGTTATTTCACCCACTGCCAGCTGATGGCAAAACGTGGACACAACCGAGTTGTAGAAGGGTTTTCCAAACTCACCGAAGACGTGTGGCAGAATCAGGTTGGCGCAGCGGCCACCATTCCGGGCGCTCGCCTCCAGAAGAAGAACCGCCGCGTCCTGTTTTCCACGCCCGTACGCAGTATTTGAGCCTGCGTGTGTGGAATTGGTATACACCACATCGGGATAGTGACCCCCGTCCCTCATTGCCGACTCACAGGCCTGCACCAGCTTGTGGGCCAACTCGATGTTAACGGTCTCGACCTTCGAATCTTTCCCGCGATTGACTCCGGCACAATGAACGATGGCATCGAGACCATGGGTAAATTGTGCCAGCGTGTCCGCATTTTCAAAGGTGGGCCGGGTCGCCAGGCGCACATCTACTTGTGGCCGAAAGGTCCGGAGAAATGCCCGTACGTGCCAGCCAATCAGGCCATCAGCGCCGGTAATTCCGATACTCAGAGACACCCGGCAGCCTTCAGTTCCGCACGTACCTCCGGAAGCGCCAGTAACAGTTTTTCGACGGCCGCAACATTGAGTTGCTCGGTATTATGGGAGGTATAATCATCAAGTACAGACTCGGTTGCATTACCCTCGGTAAAGTACTTGCCGTAATTGAGATCGCGATCGTCCATGTTGACCCGATAGTAATCACCCATATCTTCAGATTTGGAAAGCTCCTCGCGAGTTGCCAGGGTTTCGTAGATCTTCTCGCCATGGCGCATCCCGATAATGTTCACCGGAACATCCGAGTGAAACAGGTTTTTCAGTGCCTGGGCAAGGTGTGCGACGGTACAGGCAGGTGCCTTGCGCACAAATAGATCGCCTTGGCGACCATGCTGGAAGGCAAAGGCAACCAGCTCAATCGCCTCTGGCAATGGCAATAGAAACCGCGTCATCTCCGGAACCGTCAGCGTCAAGGGCTCATGGGCCCGAATCTGCCTGATAAAGAGCGGGATTACCGAGCCACGCGAACACATAACATTACCGTAACGAACACTCGACAAAACGCTCTGTTTATCGCCTAGACCACGTGCAGCGGCCTGCAACACTTTCTCCATCAAGGCTTTGGTCATGCCCATGGCATTGACCGGATACACTGCCTTGTCGGTAGACAAGCAAGTCAGACGCTTTACCCCGTGGGCAATCGCCGATTCAATGACATTGTGACTGCCCGTAATATTGGTCATAACTGCCTGCATAGGAAAGAATTCACAGGACGGAACCTGCTTCAATGCAGCCGCGTGGAACACATAATCGACCCCACACATGGCTGAATCCACGCCGGCGCGGTCACGTACATCACCAATGTAGAACTTGACCCCATCATCCCCGAGCGCAACTCGCATTTGCTCCTGTTTCAGCTCGTCACGAGAAAATATGCGCACCTCATGACAACCAAGAGGCCGAAGATACTGTAGAAATTCATTGCCGAAGGAACCCGTTCCACCGGTAATCAAAACCGTGCTACCGGAAAACAATTGCCGGATTTTTTCTTTATCATTCATTCTTGGATCTCGCTCCTCGGCCTACCTTGTAATTCTGAACCGCATCCCGGAAAAATAACTCCAGACTATCGAACACACCCTCTCGTTCGAAATGTCGTACAAAATATGTACGCGCATTATCACCCAGGCGCACGCGCTCCGCAGCCGGCAAATCCGCCAGTTTTTCGGCCGCCGTCGCCAGCGCCGCTGCATCGCCGGCTGGACACGAAAATCCGGCATGAGCCTCATCAACAATTCTGGCGCCTTCGCCGTCAAGCATCGCCAATATCGGTTTTCCGCTCGCCAGATAGGACTGCAATTTCCCGGGTACCGTAAGGGAAAAAATTGGCTCCCGCCGCAGGCTAAGCAGCATGGCATCCGCTGCCGAAAAAAAGTCCGGCATTGCGTCCAGGGGATACTGTCCCAGAAAGTGCACCGTGCCGCCAAGCTCCCGCCGCCCTGCCTCGGCACGGGCCCAAGCAGCCATACGGCCCTCACCCACAATAATCCAGTGGATATCCCCTCGATGTTGAAGCTTTGCAGCTGCATCGAGGATGGAAGAAAAATCCTGTGCAGCACCAATATTGCCGGTAAAAATGATCCTGAATCCGTCAGGTAACGCGGGGATGTGATTCGTGGTTAAGGCACCATCAAGCGCGCCCTCCCCCCAGTTTGGAAAGTAGCGAACACGGGATTGACCTACTCCATGCCGGCAAATTTCAGGGATAAAGGCCCTCGACTGGACCAGCACTCGATCGCATTTTGAATAAATCCACCGTACCAATCTTGCTACCAGAGAAAGCAGAGATTTCGACTTGACTGCACCCGCCGCCGCCAACGACTCTGGCCACAGGTCGAGCACCCAAAAAAGTATCGGCGCGCCATAGCGCCAGCGCGCCAATGCGGCAGGAATGCCCACGGTAACGGGGGATGGTTCAAAGACGAAAATGGCATCAAAGCCGGGAGTACGAGGCAATCTGAACAAGACTCCCCATAGTGCAAACATAACGAAGGAAAGGTAATTTAGCGCCAGCCTAAACCCACCCCCCGTTCCCCGGGCAAGTAATGGCACCCGAAATACGGTAGCACCCGAGTAATACTCTTTTCGCGGGCCGCGCCAACCATATCCGGAAAAGAATCGACCCGATGGATAATTGGGTTGTCCGGTTAGCACGGAAACCTCGTAACCGCGTTCCACAAGACCTGAAACCAGATCGTTAATACGAAAGTTCTCCGGATAAAAGTACTGGCTAATGACGAGAAGTTTCACCTGTCGCGATTATTAAGCGGTTAACCGGCTTTAATTGCCGACTGAAAGAGCTCGAGGTGTCTCTGAACCGAGATAGCCCAGGTAAAATCACGCAAAACCAATGCCTGTAATTTCCACCCCATTCCCGGCAGTTCATCCCTCCTCTCGAGCATCTGCATCATGCCCCCGGCAATTTCGTCAGCCTTGGGCCTGACAACCAGGCCGCCACCGATTTTTCCTACGGAATCAAATCCACACTGGTCAGTCAACAGTACCGGAACACCAACCACACCCGCCTCCAATACCACGATAGACATCGCTTCGTGGCGGGACGGAATTGCCAGAAACAGCGCATTACGATAGAGGCTTACTTTGGCGTTCCCAGAAATAAAGCCAACCAGATGAGTTCGTTCTTCCAGTGCATGTTCACGGATAACTTGTTCGAGTTCAGCTCTCAGCCCCCCATCCGGCCCCGCAAAAACGAGATGCACTTGCGGGAATTTTTGGGCGATGGAACAAAACGCTTCCAACAGGAGATCCGGGCCCTTTATGGGGTTCAGCCTCCCCATAAACAGGATGTAATCCTTTCCCTGCAACCCCATATCCGCAAGCGGGTTTGTATCATTTACCCTGGCGTATTCTTCCGGCATTACACCATTAGGCAATACTCGGACCTGTTGTGGCGATATCCCATAATCAGAATATTGACTGCGCTCATCAGGCGTTACTGCAATCCAGCCTGCCGCATTGCGAAGCAGCCGGTTCCCAAACACCACATTAAACAGACGCTTCAATGTCATGGAACGCCCGAACAACAGGAGTTCGCCCGCAGGACAGATGAAGTAAGGCTTCGCATGTATCCGGGCCGCGAAATACACCAGTATGTTCAGCATATTCCAGTGTCCCATCAGGTGAATCACATCAATGTCTCTAACAATTGCTGAAACAAGCTTCCAGTGAGGGTAAACCACGAAAAAACGCTCGAAGACACATGGAAGACAAACAACACGCACACCCTCCAGAGACAGCCTCCGCTCTGTGGTAATTCCCACATCTGTGGTCAGCAGCGTCACCTGATGCCCGCAGTCCAGCAAATTACGGCTCAACTGCCAGGTTCGTTCTGCAGTTCCTCCTCCGCGAACAGGATCGAGCAGCACCGTGACATTCAGTATCTTCATACAGAATTCACACTGATGTCCGGGTGCCCTCCGAACACATCACGGGATGCCCGTTGCTCAGAGGATATTGCTCGCGACATGATCGGCACACGACCATCTCTTCAATTTTTTCAAGTGATGACTTCTTGCAAACGGGACAACGCATAAGATCAATTATATCAATGGTTTTATTTCTCTCATTTTGCGATAACATTTTTCGCAGAAACGTCTGAATCCGTTTCCTGATTAATGATACAGGGTAATTTTCTTCCTGTTTTTCATCGTTTGAATAGACAGCTTTCCAACTTGCATCAACGTCCGGGTTCTGGACATTGAATTTGAGCTTTCCCCACCAGTAGTAGCGCATGTGAAAGTCAAAAGGGTGACGGGGGATTGTCTCTCCCGCAATATGCCTCTTTGCGGAGGGTTCATAGAGCGACACAATCTCCTGATCTACCATCCAGCCCGCCTTTTTCCGCACTATCAATGCACCCTCACATACCGAAACCTCCAGACGGTGATCACGATAGGGATTTATCCGCTCCATAAGCGCATCCGGGGTTTCGATATAGCCTCCCTTGGCCACACGCTCCAGTTCAGACAGGAATTTCTCGGGATATGGCGAGTGCTCGAGAACGTGAGATGCGATGACGAAATCGAAACACTTGTCTTTGAACGGGAGATTTTCCACGAAACCAAGAATCAGAGGGCGATCCGCAGTCAGCGGAACCCAATGGCGCTCCCGGGTATGCTCATAAGCGTCGAGCAACACATTCGATCGTGGGTAGGGATTCCCGCCAGATCCCACCTCCAGCACCAGTGCATCGCGTGGTACCGGGCAATGCAGCCTGCGTAACGACCAGGCCAGGCGCTCCAATCCTATTGCCCTCAATAGCTCAACAAGCTTCGAATAAGGAGTTTCCAGTGCGGTGTTGCAATCAACCGCAGGATTCACTTGCGGGCCTCCACATACAGGGAGTCGTCCGGCCGATTATCGAGGACGACAAGATCGGGGGTGTCCCCACATTGATATTCGCATCGGACAACATCACGGAATCCTATGTCACTGAGCAATTCACCCAGGGAACAAAAGTCATACATATATTTATGTTGTGCGAAATAGCTACCATCGTCTGAGACGAAAAAGTATTGGCTCAGCATTTCTCCCGACCGGCCTACCCCATAAAGAGAGATAGCATATTCAAGATCCGGCACGATAACCCTCACCAGACCTCCTGGACGCAGCACCCGAAAGCTTTCCTCCAATAATTTGCGTGCAGCTGCCTTCGGCAAATGCTCAAGGAAATGTGAGGAGTAAATGAAATCTATCGATTCATTGTGCAGCGGCAACCCGTACTTGAGATCGTGGTGTACAAAGATATGGTTGCCCAGAATTGTCAGGTACTGCTCTCTGGAATAGTAGTTTGCAGCGCCGCTGAATCTGTAGGCAAGGCGGTGGAATACAGGTGGCAGCGAGGCCGCCAAAGCGTTCAGACTGCCATCAATATTTATCCAGCTGGGGGCGACAGCAAGACCACATCCCAGATTGATACAGACCGGTCCATTCTCTGAATGAGTCTCAACACGACGATTTCTGCGCATCCAGCCCAGCGTCTGTGTGCTGGCATCGACAATCCTGCGCATCACCCTCATTTGCAAGTCTCACGAATATCGTCAGCCCATTCAGTCACTTGCTGCATCCTGGAAACAACATCATGCCCATCACTTCGGACTCGCCGTGCTCCGTTTTTTGCTAGTTTTGAACGCATCACTTCATCACCCAGATATTTCTCAATTTTGTCAACGAGCTCCTCTGTACTCCTGAAACACTCGATTTCTTCTCCTTCAAGATAAAGTGTCGCGACATCATCCGTGTATTCGGAAAGCATCATGGTGCCGATAGCCGGTATCTCGAAGCATCGTCGGGTATAAGTATCTCTATTCAGCTTCGAGAAGAAACATAATGCGATTCGAGCGCCCGATATGGCCCGGTTATAGTCTTCATCCCACACCAGATTCACTGGAACTTGCGACGCCAGAAACGGGTTTGAACGAATAACCGGATCCCATTCATATCCCGGGCCAAACACTTTCAGTTTCCAGCCTCTTTTTGCAATTTCCTCAAGACATTCGACCCGTTGATCGGGCTCGTAATGACCTACAAAAACCACGTCACATTCAAATTCTAGCTTTTCCGGCCCGGTCAGTTGAACCGGCCTGTTTCGTTCAGGAATAAACCAGGATCTGAGCAATTCGACACGAGGTGCTCCACGCTCCAAAAAGTCCGTAATATTGTGGTGCCGATAGGCAAGCACCAGATCATATTCGGGCAAGGCAGCCAGAAATATTCGCCATAACCAGCCAGGCTGACCGGGGCCAAGCGGGTCATCGTTATTGTAGCCAATCAATATACATGCGGGATGTACGCTCCGGATTGTCCGCAGGGATGAACCCGTTATATGGGTTCCCCTATAGATAAACAGGATGTCCGGCAGACTGGCTGCAACCGTACGCAGCAAATCCCGGTTGAGCGCAGCAACGCGAGGACCGACGATGTACTTGTTCTGGGCGCGACGAAACAGACGCCTGATTCCACCCCATATACCGCCCGGCTTCCTGAAATAACGGTGCCAACTGAACCTGACCACTTCATGTCCAAGGGTTTCAAAGGCTCTCGAGACTGCGGTTTCATGGATTTCGGAATGCCAGTCTCCGGCCACCAATACCTTCACAAAGTCTTACCCCGGGAAATGCTTCCCAGCACCGGTGTGTACCCCAACTGACGCTTGATAGCGGCAATGATGCCGTCAGAGCGTCCGACACCCAAGGTGATGAGGCTTAGAAAATAGACATGAAAAAGAGGGAAACGCCAAAATCCAATTCCGCACAGCGCCATCCAATACTTGCAGAACTCACTTCTGGATCGGTCGGCCTGGATAGAGAGTACGGGATAGGAGTAATTGGCTATATCAGCGCGAATTTTTTTATACAGGGGAATGCCTCTCTCCTGTTCTATTCCCTGGGCAATATCAAGCATTCCCTGCATGAACTGTACGGAAGATTCGATGGTTCTGTTTTCCGGTACGAATCTTCCCCTTTCCGCCTCGGCATTACCAAATTCGGGAACTCCCCCGTTACGATATAGCGCAATGATCTCAGGAAGATAGATTCCATTGCGATCGAGAAGGATATTTGCAACCAGATAGATCTGGTACAGCAAGGTACCGTCATATCGATCAGTTGCATACTTAAGCGCGGTCTGACGGTGTATTACGACGCCAGGAATCACCACCGAGCGACGATAGAGGGTACACGCAGCGTCAGCGCCGGCGGGAAAGAAGCGTTCATCCGGGAAATACCTGAACACCTGATTTATATTAGAGGGGTCGCCATCGAAGGAGGCATAACTGCGTAATACAACGCCAACGTCAGGATGACGATTTATGCCCGCCGCCACAACTTTCAATGCGCCCTCGTTCATCAAGTCATCATTGCCCATAAAAAAGCAATAACCACCGTGGCTTCTGGCAACAAGCTCCCTGATGTTTCCGTCAAACCCAAGGTTTTTCTCGTTTTCTATATAACGTATCTTTCCAGGATGATGCTCCGAATAGTCCTCAGCGATTAACTTAATCTGGGGACGTTCTCGTGACATATCCTCCGCGATGATAATTTCATAATCATCGAAGTCCTGGGTGATGATTGACTCAAGCAATGGCGGCAGAAGTGCTGCCCTGTTATAGGCGGGAACGCAGATAGAAAAAAGCGGGCCACTCATTCCGTACGTCCTGGTGCTATTCGCAAAAGAAATGCCCGCAAGTCAGAACGCCTAGCTTCAGTGATGTAGTACAAGGCACGCGCCGCGACCATGGGAATAACCAGCAAGGCAATGCATTCAACAGCGTAATTCCTGTATGGAATTTCAGCGCTGTTAAGGAATGCGGCCAAAAAGAAAATTATCGGCAAATGATAGGCATAGAGCGAGTAACTGAAGTCCGCCATCCATCGATTCACCCTGCGTGCTCCGTCGCCAACAAAGCCAGGGATTCTTGGATTGAAGCAAAGAAATACAGCAACGAGAATTGCAAACAATGAATCATTGACCAGTTCATACGAGGCAAAGGTGTGTGCATAGTTTATTAAATGATTTCCTGCCAGCATCGCAACCAGCATCAAGGGCACAGGCAATGACAGGCCACTTACGAAGCCTTTCGAAGCAACTATTCTCCATGTCATGACACCCAGTAGCCATAACAGGAAGTACCAAGCGATCGTCCATCCGAAAACGGCTACCCAGGTGAGACCGAGCAGAGCGAGAATCGCCGGCGATCCCGCCCAGAGGGTATGCCGGAAATGAAAAATCCCCCACAGGGCATAGAATGCCAGCTCGTATCCAATAGACCAGAGCGCCGGATTGCTACCCATTTGAATCCGCCAGCCCCAGACCCCCTGCAAGCCAAACAGATTGGTGGCCACTCTAAACAGGTAGTAGTCCTGGGGAATCAGTTCTGGGTCAGAGTAGGCGCTAAAAAAGGCATCTCCAAAGACATCCAGCGCAATCGTGAACACGATTGCAGGCAGCAACACCGAATAGATCCGTGACCAACGATCCGCCAGATATAGTCTTAGCCCATATCCGGGGACACGGGCTTCCTTAACCTCTGTCGCATACGCGACGACAAACCCACTTAATACAAAGAACACCATGACCGCGTAGTGGCCATGAGATCCAAGGTATTCCCAAAGGCTGCCGGGGTCGGCCGGGCGACCACTTACGATATGGTGATACATCTGCACATGGCCAACCACGACCACCAGTGCAGACAGCCACCTGAGCGCATGCAGAAAATCCGAGCGATCAGCCGAGAGTACTGGCGCAACGGGGCCGGATCCGGTCATGAAGAAAAACCCAGGTTCTCAACCGACCATCCGAGCATCACGAGCGCAAATATCCGCGCTCCGTTTGAACGCCCTGATTTCAGCCCTTTGAGTAGGCCCATCGCTGCATCACGATCAATCACCCCAGGCAGACGATCTATCCAAGCATGATGCCAGCGGTCATCCACCTTCCGTAACCAGGCATCCATGGGAATGGAAAAACCCTTTTTTTGCGCATTCTCTATACCGGCCGGTAGCCAGCGGCGCGCGAGCAACCTCTGGATAAAACGGCTACCCGAGTTAGTCACTTTACAATCGCTTGGGATCCGTCCAAAGGCAAATTCCACAAGGCGATGGTCAAGCAGGGGGGCTCTCATTTCCAGCGATACCATCATGCTGGCCCGATCAACCTTGAACATGAAATCATCCGGCAGAATGCTACCAAAGTGGGTCCGGGTCATGCTGTCGACAGGGTCATTTCCCTTTTTGTAGAGTCTTTTCAGGAAACGCTCAGGGCTCTCCAGAGTGTCATTCAATGCCTCGTATGCCTGAGGAGACATGATTCTCTGCCTGAGAACGCTATCAAAGTAGGGCCGCCCCCAAATCATTTGTTGATAGGGCCCCTGTCTCAGTGACCCTAGCCTATTTCGCCCCCGCACACCGGCCGGGAGCTGCGCCGCGGATCTGGCAACCCACGCCAGCGCGGCGGGGGGAATCCATCCAAAACGTCGGTGGTCCGCAAGCGATTGGAAATAATCATTGTAGCCACCAAATAGTTCATCGCCACCGTCGCCGCCGAGGGCGACGGTCACAGCCCCCTTGGTCAGTTTTGACACGAGGTAGGAAGGAATCAACGACGAATCCGCCAGCGGCTCATCTACGAAAGGGGCGATGTCATCCAGGGCCTCTATACCCTGGTGATTGAGCGGCAATTCATAATGTTCGGTAGAGAAATGCCTGGCGATGAGCCGTGCACGTGCCGACTCATCCAGCTCGGAGCCAGGGACTGAGATGGAAAACGTCTTGATTGTTCCCGTGGATACTTTAGCGGCAGCTGCAGTTACCAGACTGGAATCCAGGCCCCCGGATAAAAGCACACCTATAGGAACATCCGCATGTAGCCGAAGCCGCGTAGAATCCAGAAGAAGCCTTTCAACTTCATCAACCAGGATATTCTGGTCATTGATATCCTCCTGTCGATTCTCCGGGAGGCTCCAGTAAGAAGATATCTCAAGTTTTCCAGTGTCGAGACCAAGCTGTCCGTAATGCCCTGGCGGCAATTTTTTAACCGCATCTGCGATACAAAGATCGCCGGGGATATAACCCAGAGACAGGTAAAAGTTAAGCGCGGAAAGAGAAAGTGTTCCCGGCGATGACAGGGCTTTTAATTCAGAGGAAAATTCAAAAAACCCGGGTTTTGAAACATAGTAAAATGGTTTTTTCCCCACTCTATCCCTGGCAAAAAAAAGACTCGGTAAAACACCCTCATCACCCTGGTCATAAATAACAAAAGAAAACATTCCATTGAGTCGGGACAAACACGATTTACCCCAGACCCGGAAAGCTTGCAGCAGCACTTCAGTATCAGAGTCACCCGAAAACCCTACACCCAGCACCTCGAGTTTCCGCCGCAATGCCCGGTAATTATAGATTTCACCATTAAATACGATGGCGTAACGTTCGTCCGGAGTGAGCATGGGCTGATGACCAGCCGGGCTCAGGTCGACCACAGCGAGTCTCCGATGAGCGAGCCCGATACGCCCGTCTGATGCGCACCACAAACCCGAATCATCAGGGCCGCGGTGGGCGAGCTTGTCCCGGCAGGCTTTTATGGCCTCCCGATCAACGTCGCCCTGTGCCGAATATATACCGTAGAGCCCACACATGAATCAGATCGCTTCCTCACTCTGGCTTTTCAGGATCTCTGCATAGGCAAGCCAGTAGATCATGCACGTACTGATAGCTGTCGTCAGCAGTTCCGGATGGACCATACCGAGAATCAAAAACCCGGCACAAAATGCTTTTGCGTAGTAAGTTCTCGATCTACTTCTCCCGCGTCGGTAAGGGAGTAACAACAGTATTACCAGTGAAATAAAACCGAATATTCCCAGTTCACCCAGTGCCCGAACATAAATATTATGTACATCCCAAAACTCTCCAATGGCTGCGCCTTTGAAGTTCATGACACCCACGCCTGCCAAAGCAGTTCCAAGATCCAAAGATTCAAGGGCACTGGCCATGATTCCGATCCGATAGCTGGACACCCGGTCCATCCATGCGAGGACACCACCACCGAAGGCCGGATCGAATGTGCTGAAATTCGCGCTTCCAGGCATGCGAAAAATAGCCGTCCCGGGATACTGCTCAGGCAATGGTGAAAAAGACGCGCTCAGCCAAACCAGAAGCATGAGGTAAATAGCGCCAGTAACCAACAGCCTGACGTTACCGGCTCGAAAGGCAAAGTAGAGACAAAGACCAAGAGACACCAACAGTCCGGAACGACCACCGGAAAATACTTGCAAGACCAGTACCGGCGAGCTCAACAGTAAGGCATGCCTGATATTCTCGCGTCCAGAACCGGATACCAGGAACATCAGAAAAACCAGCTGAGATAACCATATAGAAAAATTAACCCGGTTATTGCCCAGCCCGTTGGATATGGCCATAGAGATCTGCGGATACGTTGAGAATATAACAAGGAACAGACAGATTACCGAAACAATAGCGGGACGGAACCAACGGTCAACAGCAAGAAAATTACCAGTAGCTGACTTCTGTTGCATCACCAGGCTGACAAATAGCCAAATATAGGTGATCTGGACAAGGCGATGCAGATAAATTGCCTCAAATTCCTGCCTGAAGCTCCAATGGAGGATATGCACAACAATCCATAGTCCGCACCACCACGTGAACTGCCTATTCACCGCTTGAGGCCACCGTAAAGCACTCGCCATCAATGCCATAAACAGCACGAAGAGTATCTTCTTTATCCAGGTGATCAGGCCCACATCGAGTGGAACAAAGGGGATTTCGTAAATTCCGGAAAGCACGAACATTCCGGTAAAGATCCAGGGAAACAGCATTTCTGCGTGAGCACGGATCTGACGATAGATTTTCCCTGCCATGCCACTCTTTTCCCCAGCCTCCAAGGTACAAATCGCCGTCTGACTCACTCGCTTCCAAATGCCTCAAATAAAGTCCGGAAACGGGCATCCCAGGTGTGATTTTCGAGTGCACGCGTTCTACCTGCCGCGGCAATCTCCTCTCTCAGCTTTTTGTCTCCGAGCAACATCCTCACCTTCCTAACGCAATCCGAGACATCCCGGTAGGTCACAATTTCCTTATCGAGTCGATACAGAGACCCCAAATCTTGATTATGCTGCGTGATATAGCAGGAGCCGGAGACAGGGGCATCGAAATCCCTTAGTTTCAATCCCACAAAGTCACGACTATGGCCTATGGCCGACACTCCCAGAATGATTTTTGACTGAGCAAAGAGCGCGGGCACAGATTCGTTATCGATTCGCCCACCGTCCCAACCATTCCCGTAGGCCGAAACGCCTATTTCCGCCTTGCGCAAGGCAGCGACCAATTCAGCACGAAGGCCGTAACACGAGCCTACAAAGGAAACATCATGAATCTTGGGGAGTTCTGGCATCGGAAAAAAAATATCCGGGTCACTGGCTTCCGGGAAGAACAGGGCTGCTCCACCCTCTTTTCGATACCAGTTCACCGCCTCCGGTGCTGCCGTAAGCGTCATATCAATATGCGGGATCAATGGATAGGTGCCACTCCACTCCCCGGACACCTTTGACCCCCAGTACTGATGGCGGTCATCCATGGCAATGTTGATAATAAACAGCCCATATCGCTGCCGCAGACGAGAAAAGCATGCTGGCTCCACGAGACAGGCCCAGGTTTGCACAATGAGCAGCTGAGGAATCCAGCCTTCACGGGCATGTTCATCAAGCAACGCTTCCAGGCGCTGCGTATTACGTATCCTGCGCAAGTGATAGGGGGAAGGGTCATTTTGTCCCCACGATCCGTCTTCGCGTATGAAACAGCGCACCTCCGAAAACCGCTGCAGGGCTTGTAAAAACCCGCTCTTGTCCTGCTGCTCATCCGTACCCATAAAAAAAACGCGCAGGCTTCCACTCCTTTGTGAATTATGGAGCGATTGCACCCGAGCCTGCCACGACACATTAACAGCAATTTCCTTCATACCCTGGTACATGCGCACCGTGCGCTCATGTCGCCTTCGGATTTGGAAAGACTTTATCTTGCTGTTTAACTTACGTAATAGATCGGAACGTTTGAGCAGTTTCTTGATCACTTTTTCGCGGCCAGGACCCACATATTCCGGGTAAGTATTCCCTCGCCCCACATTCCGGTTTCAACGGCATCGAGACAACGGACACCCAGCCTGACGGACTCCCAAGCCAGCCGATGCCCCCACTGGGCCAGATTGGAGGGAGTTCCGGTATCCTCCCAGACATCCATAGGATGGAGGCCCGCAGTATCAAGAACATCACGAATCGAGTTCGGTGTAAAACAAAGTTCGTGGGTAATATCGTTGTAGCGTGAGGACATTCCGAACAGTCCGCTGGCATTAGGAACCCGAAGTAATAATTGACCTCCCTCGGAAAGTGCATCCTTAACAAGCTCCAGAAATTCGTACATTTCTGCTTTGCTTAAATGCTCCAGGAAGTCGAGGGCACTCACCATGCCATACTGAACCTCTGCCGCACCGAGAAATTTGAATACATCCGCACACACTCCGCCGGTTTGACCAAAACGTTTCTGAACAGCGTCGACCGCGCTCGGGGAACTATCAACTCCGGTAAAGTTTGGAACTCCTATGGATTCAAGATACGCGAGAAAGTTACCAAATCCACACGCAATATCCAGACAAGCCAAATCGG
Organism: Gammaproteobacteria bacterium; assembly: GCA_021773645.1. Classification (GTDB taxonomy): domain Bacteria; phylum Pseudomonadota; class Gammaproteobacteria; order HK1; family HK1; genus JAJFJV01. Next base: position 532,521 of record JAJFJU010000012.1, on the reverse strand, counting down.
AAGAAGGTGTGACCCTATGGCTTATCCTTCTTCGATACGCATCGGCGTATTGGTCGTAGTCGGGAGCAGACACTTTCTTGTAGCGTTCATATGCAATACTCCGGAAGTCTTTCATCCTTCGCCCCGAAGCATCCTTCCAGCCAATTGCCTCAAAACCCGATAAGCCCTGAGCAAGACTCCCCTAATACCAGCCCCGTGCGGGAATGGGTGCCACTGGCCAGTAAGCTTCCCTCTATACGGCACCGCGATGCCATAAGGCGCCCGACCACAAATAACATAGTCTCCGGCATAGCTGGTCACCAGATGGACCAGTTGCTTATCCGACTTAATAACCTCAATACTGGTTTCGAATTCTGAAAATGCGGCCGCAAGGGTGTTTTGGACGAATACACAGTTGGTCTCAGTAATCCCTACGAGCGCATACCCTTTTTCTTTAGCAATCCGGACAAGGGCACTCACGGAGGCACCAAAATAATTCCCGTATTCAGCGTAGAGATCCACTTCTGCCGGTATTGTAGGATTGTATTCGCAAATAATTACCCGTGGTCGAAGTCGCTCCAGACCTTCCAGAATGTAATAGTCATCGCCATCTATATCGACAGACAAAAGGTCAATATCATGAGAAACCCCATTTCGATCCAATATTGCTTCCAGGGAATTTCTGCCTGAGGGAGCCACAAACTCGTTGATACAAAGGCAGTCATAATTCTGAATATTCTTTCTCAGTTCCTGGTAACGACTTTCAACCCCTTCAATCAGGATCCCTTTCCACCCGTGTGTCCAAAGGTTCGCCGTGTTCGAAAGGTGAAATCCGTCCCAGGCTCCAAACTCGATACAAACCCGGGATGTCTCTCCAATGAGCTCAAATATCTTTCCTATAATTCCATCTTCACCATGCTGTGAATAGATGTTTTCAGAAAATTCGGTGAGCTTTAACTTTCTTCCGAGACTACTCACATTTTCTCCATAAGATATATCCCAAGTCCAAAGTCCATACCGGTATCACGCTCGCGTATCATCATCCTTTCGGGTTTCTCTCCGGTTACAAACGACCCGTCCGTGTCTACCATTGCAAACTCCTTTAACCGGCAACCGGGAAAAAGCTCCGGAAACTTATCCGCTTCGAATACATATAGCCCGTTAAATCCTATTCGTGGACGGCCAATAGGAACGGAAATATATGCCTGGCCCCCGGGACCTAAAACTCGCGCTATCTCTGCACATGCCAATTGCGGCCCATCCACCTGCAACGGGTCCCCGTATCTCCCTAGACCCACGTGCTCTATCACGTGCAGGCAGGAAAGAGAGACTATTGAAGAATTCTCGAATGGCAGGGCGGTGATTAGCCCACTTCGAACCTCGAATCCATCGAGAGATACCTGAGGGGGACGAATATCAACAAATATTACTTTACAAAAAGCGGAAAGCTGGGCAGCAAAGGATACCTCGGATGCAACGTCTATATGGGTTTCTGGTCGGTGTGCAAAAATCCGGTTTGAGGCCCAGGCAGCCTGATACAGGTAATGCGCGTCAAAGTCAGTCTTGTCTGTATTGTCAAACAGGCACGGGTACCAGTCGAGCAGGCGCGCGTTCCCACCCAGGCGGACAAAATGTCGATAGTCTACAAAAAATCTCCAATATCGATGAATTCCCGCAAGTGTATGTGGCGGAGCTAAAGGTGTGGAAACTCGCATTAGCCACAAACACATGCGTTTTAGCCAAGGCCGACTCTTCACCCACGCCTTTATCCCTCTCATATTAAACAATTACTCCTGATACCCGTCACTCTGGCACTGCCAATCACTATTTTCATTATTCCGTTCATTCTCTATTCTTTATGGGCTTGCACAAAGTATCCCGCAGTAAAGCTTCGGTCCCGATCCAGAGAGTCAAGATAGTGGCAAACGACAGGAACAAATATTCTGAACCAAAGAGCAAGAATTGCCTTAACAGGCAAAAACAAACGCCTCTTGATTACTCCAACAGGCGTCAGAAGAGTTAGAAATCTTCGAGTTTCCTGCCCGTATAACTTAAAGAAACCTCCATTTGAAATAATCTCGTCTACCGCAAGCCCGGATTCCGGAAGAAAATGCTTATACCAATAAGGGGAGAATCCTCCGTAGTAGTGATAGGGCGCCATATGAATACCTGCGGCAAAAGGTGCGGTTATCAAAAGTTTTCCGCCCTTCCTTAACAACCTGGAGAATTCGGCAACAGCCAGATCAGGTCGTGGTATATGCTCGAACACTTCTGTGCAGAGAATAAAATCGAAGGACTCATTCTCTGCTGCTATGTTCGTAATGTCGCCAACATAATCCAGCTTCCCATAGGAATGTTCTTCACCGTGAAATTGGGCAAAGTCCTGCGACAAATATTCACAATGAGCAAACATTTCCCGATATCGGCAGGGGCCAGCTCCTGCATCCAGAACTCGCGTTCCTTTCGGAAGGGATTCAGCCACTTTTAAAATATGCTGTGTCCTGGCTTGTTCGTTATAGTCAAATATATTTTTGAATATCATGTACAACAGATTCTCATAGAAACGATACGGCAGAAGCCCGCAAACCTAGACAGCCCTGATTAAACGCCTGTTTACAACAACAACCAGGCATAGATAGATGGCTGAAGACGTTAACAGGGCATAGGCCATCCCCGAAATACCAGCAGATTGAACCCACACCAGTCCCAGGATCAGAACAGCAAGCGCTTGGGCAAACTTTGGAAAAAGATACGCGTTTGAGCGATTGATGCTCAATCCCGTAGCCACAAGAATCTGCCCGATATTAAACAATGCTACTGCCAGAACCAGGATCCAAAGAATGTCGCTATGCTTGGTGTATTCCTTGTTGGTTAGTAGGTTCACGATCTCCGGGGCCCAGACATACGCTAACCACGTCAGGGCTACAGACACCAGAGCTACTGCGATCACTGTCAGCTTCAGGAGCGCTTGTCCGCTATCAATGCGTGATCGACTGATGGCTGGGCCAACTCTGGCAAAAACGATCGGGATAATGAATTGCGTTACCACTGCCACTACAATTGCAATAGGTGCAGTCGCAATCTGGAGCATCGCTGCATAGACTCCCACCGTCCCATCTCCTAACCCCGACTGCAATATCCAGCGATCTGCATACTGACTCACAATTGCCAGAAGTGCGAAGCCAACGAATGGATAGCCATAACGGCCAAAATCCCTGGTTAAATCAGACTGTTCAGGCTCTCTATTTTCTTTCAGAAAGGTCTTTTCGCTACGCACAAAATACATTTGTACGATAACTACGGCTATGGATCCTAGAATGAAGCCGGCCAGTACAGATCGGTCCTCACCATCATAGATATAGAGAATCGCTGCCGCCATTATCAGCCTGAGCCAAGGATCCAGAGCCTGGCTTAACGCGGCTGATTTCCTGTTCTGCGAGGCATTGAGTACAGAAAGGAGCGATCCCTGAATTCCGGACGATATTCCAAACAGAACTGCCAGAAAAACCATTAGCCCCCATACCTGACCATAGAGGATCGAAATCGGAACGCATAACAGACCACCAAACAGAATGACTCCAAAAGATAAGTTGATATGTAGACGCTCGAGAATCCCGATGTAGGAACCTAGCTGCCCACGCTCCATGCAGGTTGAATAAAATCGCAATACAATCTGCCCTAACGGACCAAAAACCAACATATTGATCATGCCGGCCAGGGAGATTCCCAAAGCAAGCTTTCCGTAGCCTCCTGGCGACAGCACATTCGTGAGTATTTTGATGGCAGCGATGGCGCCGAGAGCAGCAAAGAATTGTCCGGAGCTTATCCAGATGATCTCTCTAATGCGTTTTGTAAACAGGCCGTGTGATGCTAGGAAAGGGCTCTTCATTTAATACACGTTCTGACCAAAGCATGGCCTCCTCCTGAAAACAATATCGGGGCCATAAAATCCGATTTAGTTTCTCTTTTTATAGGGAACGAGAGAGGTTTAGGAAATGGGGAAGTAAAATGTAGTTTCCCGATAGATACACGGGTCACTTGGGATTATTTCTGCATTACAGGGGAATTACACCACAGTAATGAGAGTACGCCAAACGGATCCCTTTCTTAAAACCTGTTTCCGACTTCCAGCCAATCTCACTCAATTTTGTGATATCGAGCAATTTCCTGGGTGTGCCGTTCGGCTTACTCGAATCCCAAATAACCTCACCCTCAAAACCAACAATCTCCTGTACTTCTTTCGCCAGATCTTTAATCGTCACGTCCTTGCCCACACCAATATTTACGACTTCAGAGCGATCATAATTTTGCATCAGGAATAGGCAGGAATCAGCCAAATCATCCACATAAAGAAACTCACGAAAAGGTGCTCCGGTTCCCCATAAGACAACCTGGACGGGGTCTGATCCATCAACCATGAGGCGTTGTGGATAGGTACTGTCCCGGGACAGACCGATACTGCCAAGGAAATCATCAGGAATGCAGCCGTATCGGCGCTCGTCCGCCTCGATAGCTTCAATATCCAGGGCCTTTGCCAATTTTGCCAAGTGAAACTTCCGGATCAGTGCTGGCAAAACATGGGAAGTTTTCAAATCGTAGTTATCGCCGGGGCCGTACAGGTTGGTGGGCATCAGGCTAATGGCATTGAATCTGTACTGTCTGTGATAAGCCTGACACATCTTGATACCAGCAATTTTGGCTATCGCGTACCATTCATTTGTCGGCTCGAGTTCGCCGGTTAACAGGGCTGACTCGGACATGGGCTGGTCAGCCATTTTCGGATAAATGCACGAGGAACCAAGAAACAATAGTTTTGTTACATCGTTTCGGTATGCGGCATCAATCACATTGGTCTGGATTTGAAGATTATCCCGAATAAAGTCAGCGGGATAAGCATCATTGGCATAGATACCGCCTACCCGCGCAGCTGCCAGAAAAACATAGTCCGGCTGCTCATTCAGGAAAAACCGGTCGACAGCCTGTTGGTTACACAGATCCAACTCTGAAGATGTTCTTAAAACAGTGTTAGTAAAATCCTCAGCCTCCAGTCGACGCACAATTGCCGAACCGACCAAGCCTCTGTGTCCGGCGACGAATATTTTTGCTTTCTTATCCACAGGACAGTCGATTATTGATAGTTATCGCCATTAGGATGCCACTGTTCTTAGATTCCCTGCACACAGGCATGCACTTCATCCATGCAGAAAACCAATGATTGTTTCCATTCCGCCATTTGCAGCGTAAATTTCTCCTCGAGTTTCGCGCTTGACAGGCATGAATTCACGGGACGTTGCGCTGCCGTTGGATAATCAGCGCCCGGGATTGCAGTCAATTCCTTTAGTGCGATGTTCATCTCCGGAAAACGCCGCGCCTGTTCAATAATTGCCTGGGCAAAACCGAACCAGGACGTTTCCCCCGCCGCCGCCAGATGAAAAAGGCCGGATCGAAACGATCCAAGACCTCTTTCGAATTGCGATTGGCGTATGACGTGCGCGGTAGATTCCGCAACTAGGCGAGCCCATGTTGGCGCGCCAACCTGATCGGTAACGATACTCAGTGCATCCTGTTTCTGGCTTATTCTCAATATCGTACGCAGAAAATTGGAGCCACGCGCCGCGTAGATCCAAGACAGTCTGAGGATAAGATAATCCGGCCCCACGCTATGGACTGCCTCCTCACCCATTAGTTTACTGTGCCCGTATACATTAATCGGGCAGGGAGGATCCTCTTCCGTATAGGCACTCCCTTTGGCACCATCGAACACATAATCCGTTGAGTAGTGAACGAGCAGCGCTCCGCTTCGTTTCGCCTCACTCGCAAGGACTTCTGGTGCGCGACCATTAATCTGAAAGGCTAGTGTTTCATTCTCCTCTGCCCGGTCAACCGCGGTATAAGCAGCTGCATTGATAATGACATTTGGTGCAATCTTACGAATCACTGTTTCGAGCCTTTTCAGGTCGGCCAGATCGACACGATGTCGGTCAATGCTAATCACCGTTCCCAGAGGCTGAAGGCTACGGACAAGTTCCCAACCCACCTGCCCATTGCTGCCAATTACGAGCAATTTCACGGAAAAAGCTCTGCATCAGAAAACAGTGAACCGGCAGCATCCTTACCAGATAGATGTGGGCTGCTCTTAATTGGCCAGTCGATACCTATATCAGGGTCGTTCCACCGCACACAGCGCTCGTACTCGGGTGCGTAATAGTCTGTCGTTTTATAGAGGAAATCAGCCTCCTCCGACAGGACCATAAATCCATGAGCAAAACCAGGTGGAATCCACAACTGGCGATTGTTTTGCTCGCTCAGTTCCACCCCGACCCATTGACCCAGGGTTTTGGAAGACTTACGCAAATCAACCGCGACATCGAATACCTTCCCGCAGACGACGCGAACCAGCTTTCCCTGGGCCTGTTTTATCTGATAGTGGAGGCCACGCAGTACGTTGTGCCCAGAGCGGGAGTGATTATCCTGAACAAACGATAGTTCCATCCCCGTAACTTCTCTTAGAGCACGCTGATTGTAGCTCTCCAAGAAAAATCCGCGGGCATCTCCAAATGTTTCTGGCTCGAGTAGAAGAACCTCGGGGATACGCGTGGGAATCAGCGTTATCACTAGAATTAATCTTCCAACAATTGCAACAGATAACGTCCGTAATCATTACTTGCCAGTGGCTCCGCCAGCGCCGCCAGTTGGGCGTTGGTAATCCAGCCATTGCGCCAGACAATTTCCTCCGGACAAGCAATCTTGAGTCCCTGTCGTTTTTCTATGGTATGAACATACTGGGCTGCCTCTATCAAGGACTCATGCGTCCCGGTATCAAGCCAGACACTTCCCCGCCCCACAAACTCAACGTTAAGCGTATTTTGCTCTAGATACTTTTTATTAAGATCGGTTATCTCCAGCTCACCACGCGCTGATGGCTTAAGCGACTTTGCGATTTCTACAACCTGCTCATCGTAAAAATATAGTCCTGTGACCGCATAATGAGAACGTGGTTTTTGGGGTTTTTCCTCCAGCGAAAGGACATCACCATTTTTGTTGAACTCCACCACGCCGTAGCGCTCCGGGTCGTTTACGCGATAGGCGAAAACGCTTGCTCCACGAGTTATCGCCGCGGCACGCTTGAGTGGTGTTGCCAAGTCATGTCCATAAAACAGGTTATCTCCGAGAATCATGGCGCACGGTGACTCATTGATAAACTCTTCACCAATGACAAAAGCCTGTGCAAGACCATCCGGGCTCGGCTGTACTTTATAACTAAAACTCATCCCCCATTCATGCCCATCACCCAATAGTTTCCGGAAAAGCGGGGTGTCCTGCGGGGTTGAGATGATGAGCACTTCCCTAATTCCAGCCAGCATCAGAGTGCTGAGGGAATAATAGATCATGGGCTTGTCATAGATCGGGAGTAGCTGCTTAGAAACAGCACGGGTTATGGGATGAAGGCGACTACCCGATCCACCCGCGAGCACGATTCCCTTCATGAAACTAACCCCACACCCAAACCTAATCGCTCACCACGGTAACTCCCATCCTGCACATGTTGCCACCAATTGCGATTATCCAGATACCAACGCACAGTCTTGCGGAGACCACTTTCAAAACTTTCCTTTGGTTGCCACCCCAAAGTGACCTGAATCTTTTCCGCATCTATGGCATAGCGAGCGTCGTGGCCAGGCCGATCGGTTACGTGGGAGATCAACTCCTCGTAACGAGAAATGCCCACACGATGCTCTGAAGCCATCTCGTCCAGAAGCCCACAGATGCTCTTGACCACCTCAAGATTGGTCTTTTCATTATGACCACCAATATTATACGTCTCGCCCGGCGTACCGTCGCAGATCACCCGACACAAGGCCCGTGCATGGTCCTCCACGTAAAGCCAGTCTCTTACCTGGTCTCCTTTTCCATAGATCGGCAAAGAATTTCCCGTAATGGCATTAAGGATAATCAGGGGAATCAGTTTTTCCGGGAATTGACGAGGACCGTAGTTGTTGGAACAGTTGGTGAGTATGACCGGCAAACCATAGGTACGATGCCAGGCCCTGACCAGATGATCGGATGCCGCCTTGCTTGCCGAATATGGTGAACTTGGATCATAAGGAGACTGCTCAACGAACAGTCCCGTATCACCAAGGCTACCGTAGACTTCGTCCGTCGAGATGTGATGGAACCGGAAACACTCCTTTGCTTCGCCCTCTAGACCAGACCAATAATCCCTCGCCACTTCGAGCAGATTATAGGTTCCCATGATATTGGTCTGTATGAAGAGTGACGGCCCATCAATGGAACGATCCACGTGAGATTCAGCTGCGAGATGCATAACCACCTGGGGCTTATACTCTGCAAAAAGTCTCCGTATCGCCGGCTGATCACAGATATCGTGTTGCCGAAATTGGTAGCATGGATTTTTTTCGATATCTTCCAGCGACTCTTGGTTTCCCGCGTAGGTAAGCTTGTCAACATTTAAAACATGATGGTCAGTTTCCGCCAGGAGATACCGAATAACGGCAGATCCAATAAATCCTGAACCACCAGTTATCAATAGTTTCATAGATTCAACCCGATAGCTGATCCCAAGCATTCCCGACCGTTAGTGCTCGCCGACGAACTACTCATGATAGTCATAGGCACTAAAGCCATGGCGCTTCACCAGTTCGTCGCATTCTGCCTGTTTGAAGTCTTCACGAACCATCTCTTCCACCAATTCCTGAAAGCTAATCTTCGGTACCCATCCCAGCTTTTGCTTGGCCTTTGATGGGTCACCAAGAAGCGTCTCAACTTCCGTGGGCCGAAAATAGCGGGGGTCAACTGCAACGATACAGTTTCCGCTCTCGTCGTAACCTTTCTCTTCAACACCTGCACCTTTCCAGCCGACCACAATATCTAATTCTTGTGCGGCAATATTTACAAAGTCTCGTACTGAGTATTGAACGCCCGTGGCAATCACAAAATCTTCTGGCTCTTTCTGCTGCAGCATCAGCCACTGCATTTCGACGTAGTCCTTGGCATGACCCCAGTCACGCAAGGCGTCAAGATTTCCGAGATAGAGGCAATCTTGCAGACCAAGCTTGATACGCGCTAATGCGCGGGTGATCTTTCGAGTAACGAAAGTTTCACCCCGAACGGGAGACTCGTGATTGAAAAGAATGCCATTACAGGCATAGATCCCGTATGCCTCACGGTAATTTACCGTGATCCAGTATGCGTAGAGTTTGGCCACGGCGTAGGGTGAACGTGGGTAGAAGGGCGTGGTCTCCTTTTGCGGGCTCTCCTGCACCTTTCCGAAAAGCTCCGAGGTAGAAGCCTGGTAAAAACGGGATTTCTTCTCGAGACCGAGAATACGAATGGCCTCGAGTACCCGCAAAGGCCCTATAGCATCTGAATTAGCGGTGTATTCAGGCTCCTCGAATGAAACTGCCACGTGGGACTGAGCGGCCAGATTGTATATTTCATCCGGCTGCACCTGTTGCATAATCCGAAGCAGGCTGGAAGAGTCCGTCATATCGCCGTGATGGAGGATTAATCGACGATCGAGGATATGCGGATCCTGGTAAAGATGGTCAATTCGGTCGGTATTAAACAAAGAGCTACGGCGCTTGACCCCGTGAACTTCATAGCCTTTCTTTAACAGAAACTCTGCAAGATACGCACCATCCTGCCCTGTGATACCCGTAATTAATGCACGCTTCATTCTATTGTTTCCCAAGAATAGTTATGACTGTCACAGAGATGTATACCAATCATGAATCTTGCGTACCGATTGCGTATTCCCTAAAACAGATAGCGGTGTACACGACGATGCAGTTCAGGCACGCTACCGCCCTGCGGACACATCATCCACATGGCAGAACTGTCTTTTGGTCCCCATCCTGGAACCATTAATCCATCTTTCAGGCCTCTGGCTTGAGGCCCAGAATTCCCGGTATCAATATCCGCTCTGACGGCACCCTGCCCTCCAGATAACTGAGGTTTTCCTGCGGCTCGGAGAGTTCGGTAAGTACACAAGCATGAAATTCATCACCCCTCTCTTCAATAACACTCATCACTTCATGACCGAGAAATCGTCCTTCCTTGCCGGAGCGATCAAGAATTCCTATCACCTCTACATCTGCTTCTAGGGCGCGTAAGGAAGCAATTTCCGCCAATTCGGATGCCCCACAGAGCAGCACCCGATTCCAGCCCCGGTCTCGACATTCCGTAAAAAGTAAGGTGCAGGACTCACCCGCCTGCCGGTAAAAGGAGAAAGAATAGGAGAGATAGCGGGCGGTGAGGCGACCTTTCTCGGCAAAGCCTTGTGGGGTCAGGTAATAGAGATAGCGGTTCGCAGGCACCTGTTGGATCTTCACCAAGCCCTTACGCACACAACGTTTGAGATAGGAGTTGGCAAGCCCAAGGGCAACGTCGAGCCGACGCGCCATTCGGCGCTGGGTGACGTCATTTCCCTCATCAATAGCCTCAAGGATTCCTAGGGTCAGGGCCTCCTTACGGTCGAGCTCGTTCATAGGATGAACACTATAGATATCAAGGGAAATGGGGTCAACAACCGGGCAAGGGAAAATGCATTAATCCTCGGAATTCACGCGAAAATTACACACGCTGTGTTTTACACCGATTCCCTGAAATATGCTTCAAGATATCACCATTAAAGAACCCTTAAGTGATATTCCCTGGGCCAGTTCCCCTCACGTAGCATAACTCTAGCCCCGAGGATGGTGACGGGCGTGTAGATCAGCCAAGCGCTGGCGCGCCACATGGGTATAGATTTGGGTGGTGGAAATATCGCTGTGCCCCAGCAGCATCTGGATCACCCGCAGATCGGCACCGTGATTAAGCAAGTGGGTAGCAAAGGCATGGCGTAGCGTATGGGGGGAAATATCGCCCGCAATACCAGCCTTTAAAGCATGCCGCCGAATCAGGTGCCAGAAGGCCTGGCGGGTCATGGAGCTACCACGGCGGGTGGGAAATAGCGCATTATCTGCACGCCCACGCAGCAACACGGAATGTGCCTCGGCCAGATGTCGCTCCAGCCAGTGGCAAGCCTCCTCACCCATGGGAACCAGACGTTCCTTACCACCCTTACCCACTACCCGCACCACCCCCTGACGAAAGTTTACCTGCAGGGTCTGAAGGGAAATCAGCTCCGACACCCGCAGCCCGGTGGCATACAAAAGCTCCAGCATGGCGCGGTCCCGCAAGCCTTCGGGTTTGGAAAGATCGGGAGCCTGTAGCAGTTTTTCCACCTCGGCCTCGCCAAGGCCCCTGGGTAAGGGACGGCCCAGGCGAGGTGGATCGATACGTTCACAGGGGTCCGACTGCATATGACCATCACGCACCTGATAAAGATAAAACCGGCGCAGACTGGAGAGCCGTCGCGCTAAAGTGGACGGCGACAATTGATCAAGATTGGCAATATGGGAAAGCACATCCGCCCGTTGGACCGAGAGCAAGCCCTGGCCTTGAGGGGCAAGCCACGCGGCGAAGGCCCGGAGATCGCTGCGATAAGCCGCCAGGGTATTATCCCGCAGGCCCCGCTCCATCCACAGATTATCGAGGAAAACCTCGATAATCGCCTCGTCCTCAGGCGTGGGGAGGTGCTTCGTGCTCAAGCAACCAGCTCTTTATAGACAAGGTTTCATCGCCGGTACTACCGGAGAAGCCACCCAGATCGTGAGCGCCTACAACCCGGTGACAAGGGACGATAATGGGTAGCGGATTGGACCGACAGGCCCCGCCCACTGCGCGCGCACCACTACCAAGTTTGGTGGCCAGGGCACCGTAACTGACCGGCTGACCAGGGGGAATTTCCGTCAGCGCCTGCCATACCCGTTGTCGAAATGGTGTGCCTGATACCGCCAGCGGCAGGTTGAAATGGCTATTGGGGTCAGCAAAATAGGCCAGTAATTGCCGAACCGCCTCACGGCTAATATCGTCAGTCGGTGCCCGCTCCGGGGCATCTGACGGGAGAAATTCGGTGCCCACCAGATGATTATCGCAAACGCGTATCCCGACCTTGCCCACTGCCGTGTTTAATATTGCCGTGTGGGTGTATTTGGAGGCCATTACTTTGACGTCCCCAGCTCAAACAGCGCTTGCTCTAACACCACCCGCGAAAGCGGGTCGGGCTCCTCCTTCAGCAGTGTCCGGTAAATCTGCTCGGCATCTGCCCGTACTCCCAATCGCCCCAGTGCAGCGGCAAGACTGCGTCGAGCCAGACGACTATCAGCCCCTGAAACCATCGCTGGAAGAAAGGCCGTCACTGCCGCATCATCATCCCCAATCTTGGCGAAGAATACACCGATCCGAAACCAAAGCTCGGGAGAAACTTCAGACTTCCCGCGTCGCATCAGCACGGCCTGCACAAAAGCACGGCCTGCGTCTGGCACCCGCCCAGCAAAATCTAGAGCCTCGCCTATTAAGCGCTCTGGCAACGGGGCAGCCGGTGGCTGCTCCAGCAATCGAGTCAGTAAAGCGAGACCATCCTCAAGCTTGCCCGCGTGCAGACTGAAATGGGCCCAGGCTATTTGCCACGAGTAAAGAGCTACTCCCTTCGCAGGCTGCCGCCACCGCGAAAAAATCCGCGCCACCGCGCTCAAGTCCCGAGCATCGAGCAGATGCCCGACTAACGCGGGGTAAACCACTGTGGGCAGGGCGTCGTTGATGGGATAGAGGTGCCGCAACAAGATTCCCGCATGAATTCCCGCCAATAGCCCTGCCAATTGTTGGTGCGCCTGGTGGCGTAACCCGGGCTCCGTCGAGCTCACACTAAGATGGGCATATAACGCTCGTGCCGCCAATGGGTCGTGAGACCGTCGCTCTCCGGCATATTGCATCAGCGACACGGCATCAGCTGGTGAAAGTTCCGCTGCAAGTGCCAATGCTTCCGCATAACCAGCGTAGGCAGATAACAAGCCTTGGCTAGGCTCTTTTGGCGGCAATAACTGCAGTGCCGTCAAGGCCTCCAGTGATAGCAGCTGCAGACGTATAGCCTGTCTTTCTCCAGCTACAGCGACGACTTCCTGCCAAAACCAACGGCGCAGTTGCGGCAGCAGTTGCAAGGCCAGTTTGGCCGCACGGTCATAGGTGGCTTGCGCAGACGAATCGGCATTGATTTCAGCGATTAAACCTAGCGCCTTTGCCGCGGCACCGTCTAACCCGGCGAGACCCGCGAGCGCCGCTTCCATCTGCCCCGAGGACAGTAAAACCCGAGCCAGCAGCAAGTGCCAGGCCGGGCTATCATCGGTGTAATCTAGGCGATAACGGCGGGAGGCACTGCGGGCATCCTCTAGCCGCCCAGAGGCGAGATGCAGTGCGATGATGTGACGACGAAACAGGCGAAGGTGCTCGTCATTGGGAATGATGTCACGGTCCCAGAGCAGGGCCCCCAGCAGTATTTGGGCATCCTCATTGCGCCCGAGTTGACTATAGCCTTCGATCTGCTGGATAGCCGCCCATAAGCGAAAGTCCGCGGGTAAACCGTGAGGAAGCTTTTGTAAGCGTTCCAACATCGCCGCCCAATGATCCTGCCGTCGATAAATGCCGATACGCAGCCGCTCCCAGCGCATCCAGGACTCGAAGTCCCGATAATACTCAGGCTGCACCTGTTCCAGGCGGCGCAGCGCAAAGGCGGGGATCCCGCTCGCTGCCAGTTCCTCTATCTGACGAAAATCATCCTCGACCGCCAGTACGGACAAAGGCATAGCGAACATGAAAAGCAGCACCCAGGATAGAGGCGAAAAAAAACGGGCACCCCGCGTGCAGCGGAATCCCCGTTTATATTGATTCCGCGCCAACTGCCCGGAAACGCTGAAGCTCACCGTTTCAGCTTTTCCTTGATTCGAGCCGAGACACCAGTACGCTCGCGCAGATAATAAAGCTTGGCACCACGCACATCGCCATGACGCTTGACGGTGATGTCCTCACTGGCACGGCTGTGGGTCTGAAAAACTCGCTCCACCCCTTCACCATGAGAGATTTTGCGTACCGTAAAAGCGGAGTTAACGCCGCGATTGCGCTTGGCAATAACCACGCCTTCAAAGGCCTGCAAACGCTCACGATTGCCTTCCTTAATCTTTACCCGAACCACCACGGTGTCACCCGCGTTGAAGCGTGGAACCTCACGTTCAATCTGTTCCGCTTCAATTTCTTCAATGATGTTGCCCATGCCTTAATCCTCGTCGTCTAAACACACGATCCACAAATAATGCTGACCATGCCACTGTTATTCTGATTCCGTATCGCCCTCATGCTCGGCAATAAATTCTGCTAGCAGCTCCGCCTGCTCCGCTGCCAGCTCTTGATCCGCTAATAAGTCCGGCCGGCGCAACCAGGTACGTCCCAGGGCCTGTTTAAGCCGCCAACGCCGTATCACCTCGTGGTCACCGGAAAGTAATACCGGCGGCACTTCATCACCGCCCAGGTCTTCCGGGCGGGTGTAATGGGGGCAGTCCAGCAAACCCGCCATAAATGAATCTTGTAGGGCCGAATCCGCATCGCCCAAAGCGCCGGGCAATAATCTGACCGTGGCATCTATCACTGCCATTGCCGCCACTTCACCGCCACTCAAAACATAGTCGCCGATGGACCATTCCTCATCCACCTCCGCGGCAATCAAACGCTCGTCCACACCCTCATAACGCCCGCAAAGCAGAATGACCGACGGCTGCTTTGCCAACGCTTGCACATCAGCCTGTTGCAGGCGCTTACCCTGGGGCGACATATAAATAACCCGTGCCGCATCACCCAGTGTCTGTCGTGCCGCCTGAATGGCACCGCGCAATGGTGCAACCTTCATCAGCATGCCAGGGCCTCCACCATAGGGACGATCATCCACCGTACGATGGCGATCCTCGGTGTAATCCCGGGGGTTCCAGCAGGCCAGCTCCCAGATCCCCTTATGCCGCGCTCGCGAACTGACACCGTAATCGCCAATCGCGTCAAGCATCTCGGGAAACAGGGTAATCACGCCAATGCGCATACGTAGCCTCGTTTCCCCGGGTGCTGCCTCAGTGGCTCAGTAATCCAGCCCCCAATCGACCCGTAATATTCCAGCCTCCAGATCAACGCGCTGTACCACCTGCTCCCACACATAGGGAATGAGCCGTTCTTCTTCCCCCTGCACTACGAGCACGTCGTTGGCACCGGTCTCCATCAACTCGGTGACCCGACCTAATTCAACTTCATCGGTGTTAATCACCCGGAGGCCAATCAAGTCATCCCAGTAATATTCATTTTCAGACAGAGCGGGCAATTCTTCCCGGCTTAGCAGGACTTCTAGCCCTGCCAGCGCCTGCGCCGCATCCCGATCCTCACAACCGGCCAGTTTAACCGCCAGAAAACGACCATGAAGCCGACCCGACTCCAGTTTCCATTCGCGGAAATCCTGCTTCGCGCCAAGCCGCCATAACTTGCTATGCAGCAAGCTCTCGGCCGGTTCAACAAAGGAACGAACCTTCAGCCAGCCCCGCACCCCAAAAGGCCCGGCGATCTTGCCCACGCTCATAAGGTGAAGCTCAGGCATTGGCGACTATTATCCTGCCCACACCCTACGTGGGTGCAGCGACGTTTCTAAGCTTCAGCTTCGACCGCAGCCTGCTCTTCCACCGGCTGCTGGAGCAGGTTTGAAACCCGCGCCGAGGTCTGCGCCCCCAGGGAGACCCAGTGGCTAATGCGCTCACGTTGCAGCGATAATTTCTGCTCACCACCAGTGGCAAAGGGGTTAAAAAACCCGACGCGCTCGATAAAACGCCCGTCTCGCTTATTGCGGCTGTCCGCCACCACGACGTGATAGAAAGGTTTCTTTTTAGCGCCCGTACGGGCCAAACGTATGGTTACCATCTTTATCCTGCGCACCCTGAGTGAGTGATAAATGTCAGATTTCCCACCCGCAAAGGGCAGGACCAAAAAGGGCGTTATTGTACGCGCTTCTACTCAAATAGTAAGGGCTTTCTCACCCCAAAAACCTACGGAAGCTCTGATCCATTCGTGAACTCGCATCATGAACCCAAAACCCCCACCTTTATCATTGCTGATCTTCGCAATAGCCTGCTATTACGTGCGATCAGCGCCTCAAAGCTAAATGTTTTGAATAGCAATCTGCTCCGTCCAGAATAAATCAGAACTTCCCTAAAAGGGCATACCAGGACGCCCACCGCCCTTAAGCCCCGCCAGCAACTGGCCCATACCACCGCGTTTCTTCATCCGCTTCATCATTTTCTGCATCTGCGTCATTTGCTTTAACAGGCGATTCACGTCCTGTACCTGGGTGCCGGAGCCCGCGGCAATGCGCCGCTTGCGCGAACCTTTGATTATAGCTGGCCGACGACGCTCCAGCGGAGTCATGGAATTGATGATGGCCTCGGAGCGTATCAATTCACGCTCGCCCGCCTGCTCCTGAGCAGCTCCCGGCAGCTTGCCACCACCCGGCAGTTTCTCCAGCAGGCTGGAAACCCCACCCATGCTGCGCACCTGGCGTAGCTGATCGCGATAATCCTCCAGATCGAAGCCCTTACCTTTCTTGATTTTCTGAGCAAGCTTCTGAGCATGCTTGCGATCGAGTTTTTGCTCCGCCTCCTCAATAAAACCCAGCACATCGCCCATACCAAGGATGCGCGAGGCCACCCGCTCCGGATGGAACACCTCCAGTGCCTCGGTCTTTTCCCCTACCCCAAGAAACTTGATGGGTTTGCCGGTTATTTGCCGAATGGACAGCGCCGCACCACCGCGAGCGTCACCATCGGCCTTGCTGAGAATAACGCCGGTGAGCGGCAGCGCCTCACCGAAGGCGCGGGCTACATTAGCCGCATCCTGACCGGCCATGCTATCTGCCACGAACAGCGTTTCCACCGGATTCACCGCCTCATGGAGCGCCTTGATCTCGCCCATCATGGCCTCGTCCACGTGCAGACGACCGGCGGTATCGATGATCACCACATCACAGGCACGCTTGCGCGCGGTGTCTACGGCAGCCGTGGCGATGGCAACCGGTGTAGCGCCGCCCTCGCCCCGATAACAGCGGGCACCCACCTCATTAGCCAGCGTTTCCAACTGCTCCATAGCGGCCGGGCGATAGACGTCACAGCTCGCCACCAGCACGTTCTTTTTCTGCTTTTCCTTCAGCCAGCGCGCCAGTTTGGCCACCGTGGTGGTCTTGCCCGAACCTTGCAGACCAGCCATCAGGAACACGGCGGGAGGCGTAACCTTTAGATCCAGTTCGCCACCGACATCGCCCATCAAATGGGTCAACTCATCGCGCACCACGCGGATGAGCTCCTCGCCGGGGCTCAGGCTCTGCATTACATCGCGGCCCAAGGCTCGCTCACGCACCTGCTCAATGAAGTCCCGCACCACCGGCAGGGCGACATCCGCCTCCAGTAGCGCCATACGCACCTCGCGCAGGGCATCCTGAATATTCTTCTCGGTCAGCCGTCCGCTGCCACGCAGGCGCTTCAGGCTAGCGCCAAGGCGTTCACTCAAATTTTCAAACACAGGGATTCCTCACCATTGATTCCAACGGCGCATTCTAGCAGTCAAACAGCCACCTTTCCGACCCGCCCCTTTCTTGGCATGATTGCTCCCACCATGCGCCCACTTAGAAAAGCCTAAAAGTGCTTAACCCCATAAGCATCACCCTCTATCTGGCGGCCACCGGCCTGTTGAGCTGGTGCCTGTTTTTTGCTGCTGGCAATAACCATGCGAAACCACGCCATTGGGTCGCTGTCGCCTTTGCTGCCCTCGCGTTACACGGCCTATTACTCCACCAGAGCACCTTTGCCGGCACCGACATCAATCTCGGGTTTTTCAATGCCATATCCCTGAGCGCATGGCTCATCGCCTTAACCGTGGTCAGCGCCAGCGCCCTGCGCCAACCACTGGATAATCTCGCCCTTTTCGCCCTGCCGCTGGCCGCTCTCGGCGTATTGCTTAGCGCACTCTATCCCGGGATACACCTGCTGCCCAGAGAGCAAGGCGCTGGCCCGGAGCTGCATGTGGCAACCTCGCTCTTTGCCTATAGCATCCTTACTATCGCAGCCCTGCAATCGGTGCTGTTGGCGGTACAGGAACGCCGTCTGAGAAATCATCGCCCTGGCCATTTGCGCCACATCTTGCCCCCACTGCAAGTTCAGGAAAGCCTGCTCATTCAGTTCATTGCCGTGGGTTTTTCCTTGCTAAGCCTTAGTTTATTAAGTGGCTTCATGTTTCTGGAGGACCTGTTCGCCCAGCATCTGATCCACAAAACCGTGCTCTCGGCCATCGCCTGGCTAGTCTTCGCGATATTGTTACTGGGGCGCTGGCGTTTTGGTTGGCGGGGTCCACGCCTGGCGCGCTGGAGTCTGTCCGGATTTTCTCTACTGATGCTGGCCTACTTCGGCAGCAAGCTGGTGCTGGAACTGCTGCTGGAACAGTCCTGATATGCATCCATTGCGGACGGCCTGCGCATGACTGATCTTCCCCTTTCAATACTTGGCGGAATCCTTTTCCTGCTGATTCTGCTGTCCGGTTTTTTCTCTGGATCAGAGACCGGCATGATGGCCCTCAACCGCTATCGGCTACGCCATCTGGCGCGCCAACAACACCGTGGCGCCCATCGGGTAAGTGAACTCCTGAAACGCCCGGATCGACTCATAGGTCTGATCTTGTTAGGCAATAACTTCGTCAACATCCTCGCCTCGGCAATCGCCACTATTATTGCCCTACGGCTATTAGGTGAAAATGGAATCGTCGTCGCGACCTTCCTGCTCACCCTGGTTATTCTGATCTTTGCCGAGGTCGCCCCCAAAACCCTCGCTGCGCTACATCCAGAGCGCATTGCCTTTCCAGCAAGCCGGATTCTGGCTCCTTTACTACGGGTGTTTTATCCGCTGGTATGGCTGGTGAACTGGATTGCCAATAGCTTATTAAAGCTGTTTCGCCTACTGCCTGCAGAAACAACAAAGGCTACGGATCTCAGCACCGATGAGTTGCGCACGGTGGTCAAGGAAGCGGGCAATCTCATCTCTCGCCGCCACCGGCGCATGCTGGTGAGCATTCTGGATCTGGAAAAAGTCACGGTGGAGGACATCATGGTGCCGCGCGCCGAACTTGCCGGCATAGATCTGGATGATCCCGAGCACGAGATTCTGCATCAACTAACGACCAGTCAGCACACCCGTTTGCCGGTATTTCGCGGCGATATCAATCATATTGCCGGCATCATTCACCTACGGCGCATGCTGGGGCCGGTACATACCAATGCGCTGGATAAGAAAGAGCTGATTGAGCAGTTAGAAGAGCCCTATTTTGTGCCGCTCGCCACGCCACTCAATCGCCAGCTTGGCTTGTTTCAAAATAAACGGCGGCGCATTGCACTGGCGGTGGACGAGTACGGAGATATTCAGGGGTTGGTCACCCTGGAGGATATCCTGGAAGAAATCGTGGGTGAATTCACCACTGATCCCGCAGCGGATAACATTGATATTCATCCCCAAGCCGATGGCACCTACCTCATTGATGGCGCCTCCAATATCCGTGAACTGAACCGCAGCATGCGCTGGAGCCTGCCCGAGAACGGCCCAAAAACACTCAATGGGCTAATTATCGAATATCTGGAAAATATCCCCGAACCGGGTACCAGCCTGCGCCTTGCCGGCTACCCCGTGGAGATAGTTCAAACCACGGAACACGGTGTAAAAACCGTTAAGCTCAATCCTGCCGGCCGTTCCAAAGCAAAGGCGCGCGGCAAGAATTAACCACGCCCTTCCACAACATCATATAATGAACGCTTAAACCTCATTTTCTGGAGAATTCAGTATGGGTACGGAAGCAGGACAGAGCGGTCAGGAACGCCGACATTTCACACGTTTTCCTTTTAAAGTTCAGGCCACCCTCAGCCAGGATGACCATAACTGGGAGACAGAACTGCTCGATATCTCCATCAAGGGCGCCTTGATAGCACGCCCGGCAGACTGGGAAAAAACTGCAGATAACAGTGAGGCACAGCTACAGATCAAACTGGAGGGCAGCGATACCACCATTGATATGGAGGTCTTCCTGACCCACATTGAAAGTGAACGCATGGGGCTACGCTGCGAGCACATCAGCATGGAAAGTTTTGAGCACCTCAAACGCTTGGTGGAGCTCAATCTCGGCGACGAAAAACTCCTGCACCGCGAGCTTTCTGCGCTGCTGTGATCCACAGGCAGACTGTCGAAAAATTTTCAGGCGAGCGCAAGACAAGGCAAAAACCGGCGAAAAAGCTTTGGCTACGGATGGCCTTAGATCGCAAAGCACAAGGATGTGCGAGAGCGATCCTGCAAATGAGTAAGCGAGCATTTTGAGCCGATTTTTAACGCAGTATGGTGCCGCATGAGGATTTTTCTAGATTGCGGCCAGGGCCTCGTGTAGACGCGTGACCGGAATGATCTTCAGACCCTTGATAGCACGCCGCGGGGCATTTCCCTTGGGGATTACCGCTCGCTGGAAACCGTGTTTGGCCGCCTCTCTGAGGCGTTCCTCGCCATAGGGTACCGGGCGAATCTCTCCCGCCAGCCCCACCTCACCAAAACTCAGCAGTTGCCTTGAAACCGGGCGATCCCGAAGGCTAGAGAGCACCGCTAGCACCACCGGCAAATCTGCCGCCGTCTCACCAATACGTACGCCGCCCACCACATTAACGAATACATCCTGATGCAGGCTAGCTACCCCGCCGTGACGGCTGAGCACCGCCAACAACATGGCCAGGCGATTCTGCTCCAGGCCCACGGTCACCCGCCGTGGATTACCCAGCGCCGAGTCATCCACCAGTGCCTGTACCTCCACCAGCAAGGGCCGGGTGCCCTGGCGGGTCGCCATGATGACACTACCCGCGCTTTCCTCCCCATCGGACACCAACATCATCTCCGAGGGATTCTCCACCTCACGCAGCCCCTTCTCCGTCATCGCGAAGATGCCTAACTCATTCACCGCGCCAAAGCGGTTCTTCACCGCCCGAATAATGCGGAAACGGCTGCTCGCCTCACTCTCGAAATAAAGTACCGTATCCACCATATGCTCCAACACCCGTGGACCGGCCAGCGCTCCTTCCTTGGTCACATGACCGGCAAGGAACAACACCGTGCCGGTCTGCTTGGCATAACGCACAAGCCGCGCGGTGCTCTCACGCACCTGGGCAACGCCACCAGGGGCCGAACCCAGCGCCTCGGTATAGATGGTCTGAATCGAATCGATCACCATCACCCGCGGCTTTTCCTTCTGCGCCAGGGCGAGGATCTGCTCTACCCGGGTCTCCGCCAACAAACGCAACTCATCGGTGGTCAATCCCAAGCGTTGCGCCCGCAAAATCACCTGCTCCAACGATTCCTCACCGGTGACATAGAGAAAGGCAGCACCGCGGCTATCGTGCAACCGGGTCAAGACCTGCAATAACAAGGTGGACTTACCAATACCGGGATCACCCCCGAGGAGCACCACCGAACCCGCCACCAGACCACCGCCTAACACCCGATCCAGTTCCCTGATACCGGTAGGTTCGTGACTGGTCTCCTGCACCGTCACCTCAGCCGCCGAGAGAATAGCGCTGTCCTCGTTACCCGCATAACCCCCGTAGCGATTATCTTTGGCTGGCGGTGGTGCAGGTGCCGCATCCAGCAGGCTATTCCATTCGCCACAGGTGCCACACTGGCCGGCCCATTTAGAATGACGTGCGCCACAGGACTGGCACTGATAGGAGGGTTTCGCTTTGGGCATGGAAAAACATCTTAGTTTGGAGTGGCCGCTGATTGTAGCCTTCAGCTGCCGACCATTCATCCCGCAGAGGATAGATTCAGGCTAAACTTCAGGGTAGGAAAAGCAATCATTAGCACAGCCCTTAATTGCCATTGGATGAATAGGCCCATGACCGACAATAATAAATCCCAAGAACATCTGCTCCACGGCTACGAACGCATGCTGGAGCGTGCCCGCAACACCTTGGAACAAGCCCGTACCGAGGCCGTGCCAACGCTCTCTCAGCTGCTGGACAAGGCCCGAGAAAAGGCCGTTTCCCTCGGTGAATTAAGCCGCGAAGAATCGGAAAAGGTGGCCCATTATCTGCGACGTGATGTAGATGACGCGGCAGACCACCTGAATGAAAGCGGCGATGAGTTGGGAGACTGGCTGCGCTTTGATATGGAGCTGATAGAAGAGCGCCTACGGGATCTCTTTTCTGGCATGGTCGACCACACCCGCCTGGAACTGGACCGCCTAGCCACTCGCGCCCAGGAAGGCACGATTCTAGGCACTGGAGAGGTCAGTGGCCCCGGCACTCTGGAATGTCGTGGCTGCGGCCAGCACCTTCACTTCCACCACACCGGCCACATCCCCCCCTGCCCCAAGTGCCACGGCACAGAGTTCAGACGCCCGGCATCAGCTGCTGCCTAGAAAGTAACCGGTTTCCATCATCCATAGGTAGATACTGTTATGAGCGTCAAACGTGATGGAGCTCTGGATTGAAGGGTTTCCCTGACTTCAGGACACCGAAGGCAACATGGACAAGCTTACGCATCATGGCACCGATAATGACCATCGGCGGCTTCCCATTAGCCGCCAGGCGTTCTCTGAACACCTGGCCCCATGCGGTTTTGAAGAGTACGACCATAGCGGGCATATACAAGGCCTTGCGTAGCAAGGTGTGGCCCACCTTGGATAGGCGTGGCTTACCCCTCACACTGCTCCCTGACTCGTGTTGGCGTGGGTCCAGACCCGCAAAGGCTGCTGCCTCGCGCGCCTTCTTAAAGCGCTGAGGGCCGCCGTAGAACGACAGCAATATGGGTATGGTCTTGTTACCCAGGCCGGGAACACTGTCGAGTAACTCTCGTTGCTCCTTGAGGGTTGGGTCATCGTCTATCTTCTGACGAATAGCCGCCTCAACCTCGGCAATGGCTTGCTCCAGGTAGTCGAGGTGAGCCTCGATACCGGGGCGAAGTGCTTCCCGAGTCACCGGCAGCCGGTTGCGTTCCTGGGTACGCATGGCATCGAGTGCATTACGCCGAGCCACTAGCGCCCGCAACTCACGGATTGCTGGAGCGGGGGCCTGCCAGGGCTTGGGGTGTTGGGTCTCACAGAATGCCGCAATCAGGCGGGCATCGACCTTATCGGTCTTGGTGCGGACCATCGTTGCGGCACCATAGGCCTTGATTTGAAGTGGATTAACCACGCTGACGGTGTGACCGGAATCCACCAGAAACTCGGCCACGGCCTCCCAGTAGGTGCCGGTAGCCTCCATGCAGACGTGGAGTGAATCCACCGCATACTTAGCCATCCAGGCCGATAAGGCTTTGAATCCTTGTGGGTTGTTAGTGATAACCTTACTGCGAAACTTGCCATTGGGAAGCCGCAGGGCGATATCCAGCTTGGCCTTGGCAACATCGATTCCGAGTACGTGGTTCATAAGAGCCCCTCGCGCAATCTACCTTGTGAATACGGGCTGCCGACTAAGTCGGGCCAAAGATATTGTCCGATTTCTCGCAAGAGGAATTAGGAAGATCGGCGCATCATCTACGTCACGAGATTTTATGCTCCAGGGCGGCCCCGGCGTCCGGTCTTCCCCTCGGGCAAGCCCGAGTACAGCAACTGCAGATTTATAATACAAGGGCGGACCATGTCCGCCAGGTGACGGCCAAGGCAAAGCAATTCGGCGGACATGGTCCGCCCTATATCAATCGACAACACGGACACGGAACATTTCCATATTTCATGGTCGAAGGGGATACACGAAACACCACATTCCCCCCACACACCATATGGAAATATTGCCGAATGTCGAAGACTCTCATCCACCACTCCACAGCAGCAGGGCTACTGATAACAGCCCTGCTCTGCTTTACATCCATCGCCAGCGCCGCGCCCAAGGCTGAACTCTGGAAACGCTGGCAAGCCCACGATTCCGCTGCCACGGAAACCATCAATCACGCCGCCTGGACGCAATTTCTTCAGCAATACGTCAAACCAAACGCCGATGGCATACATCGGATTGCCTACGGCCGTGTCTCCCCCACGGCGCGCCAGGCACTCGACGGCTACATCAATAGACTGGCCAACACCCCGGTCAGCCGCCTCAATCGCGGCCAACAACGCGCCTACTGGATCAACCTCTACAACGCCCTCACGGTGCAGACCGTGCTCGCGCATTACCCGGTAAAAAGCATCCGTGACATCCGCATTTCACCGGGCTGGTTTACGGTTGGCCCCTGGGATAAAAATCTCGTTCAGATTGAGTCTGAAGAGCTCAGCCTGAACGATATCGAACACCGCATCCTACGCCCCATCTGGCGGAATCCGCGCATCCATTACGCCCTCAACTGCGCCTCCCTGGGGTGCCCCAACTTGCAACGTGAAGCCTTTACCGCAGACAACAGCGAGGCACTGCTGGATGCCGCCGCCCGGGAATTCATCAATCATCCACGCGGCGTTTCCGTACAGGATGGACGTCTGCACGTTTCGAGCATTTTTATCTGGTTTGGAGAAGACTTTGGCGACGATGAGGTGGGCCTGCTCAGCCACCTCAGAAAATATGCGGTAATGCCCTTGCGAGCGAGGCTAAGGAATGTGAAGAACATAGCCAGCCACGACTATGACTGGGCGCTTAACGAGGCCCCGTGAGAAGTTAGAAAACAGTCGTAGGGCACGGCTACCCGGTTTGAATCGACTCGCTATCATCAACATGTAGGGCAGACCATGTCTGCCGCATATTAAGCGGCTATGAAAGCCTATTCGGCGGGCACGGCCCGCCCTACCAAACTTTGGCCATGGATGGCCTTATGTCGCGGAGCACAGGATGTGCGGGAGCGGCGCTTGGCTAGGGACTGCTCTTTGGCATCCTCGGTAACTGCTCCTGCGTTACCCTACTACCGCGCATCCATGCGCGTAATGCCATCGCGGCATAAGTGCGTCCCTGCACAAGCGCCGCTCCTTGGCATCCATGCCATCGCGACATAAGTGCGTCCCTGCACAAAAAAAACCCCGCCGGAGCGGGATTCGGAAAGGAACAATAAGCGATGCTTGTCAGTGTTTGCGACGGCGGGCACCAAAGCCCATGCCAGCCAAGCCGAGGCCGAGAAGCGCCAAGGTCGTGGGTTCGGGAACATCGCTCTCATCCACAGAGATATGGAGGGTGTAAGAAGAGCCCACCTGTGTAAGACCTCCACCAGGACCCCACGTCCCTAGAAAGTTGTTCACTTCGCTATACCATCCTCCTTCTGATAGCGACGACTCAAGACAAATCGGCGGTGTCGGAAAATCAAAGTGTTGACAGTTGGAATCAAGGCGAAGGGAATCACCCGTACTAAAGGCAACATCGCCACCAACTTCCGTAACCCCCACGACATACAGTCCGGCATCTCCCAAGATGCCCTCCAGGAAAGGGTCCGGAGACTCCGGGGGAGACTCCCCCCCAAAAGAAAGACTTCCCGAAGCCCCCATCGAAACAAGTGAATCATCACCAACAACACTATTATGTCCAGCGCCGCTAAGGGTGGTTACTAGATGACCCGACGGGTCCCACACAGCCATTTTTGTATCCAGGCTATCGCCCGTTCCGCCGTCATCAATGTCTAAAATCACCCTGGAACCGGCAGTGGACACCATAAAAGAGTAGTAATCGACAGTGCCGTCGCCACCAAGGCCACGGATAGTGACGTGGGGAATGGTACCAGAGGTATTGTTGCCGGAGATGTCGCCAATGTCGAAGCTGCCATCAAGCGAGAAGTCAGCATCCATTATTTCCTGCGCCGAGCCTAGACTATTATTGGGCTCATCCTCCGGGATAATAACCAACGCACCCGCCAGACCCGCATAACACAGCCCACCCGCGAGGGTCAGCGCCGTGAGACTTAGAATTCGTTTTGTTGCCATGTTCTGTGCTCCGAAAGTTTGCTTCGTGCTTTATTGCTTCATGTGAGGGGGTTTAATGCAAACCCCATGCCATCATTTGTTTTTGCTTATTATTCATAACGTTAGGACATCACGTTCTCTACCCAAGAGGTGCTCTGTCCGGCAGGTGTAAAGTTTCCTGACGTGGCACCTTCCCTTCCCGAGTCTTGGGCAAGCTGTGGTAAAACCTAAAAATAAACACTTAAGTAATTGTTTGTTCCTCTGTTTTTATAGTGCGGTTAAAGCGTCTTGGCAGGTGCAAGCGGCAACTACGCACTGCTAGCGGGTTCAGAAGCGTAAAAATTTCTGACAAATCCTCGTAGGGCGCACCGCTCTCCGGCATCCGTGCCGTCGCGGCATAAGAGCATCCCTGCACAAAAGCATGTGCGCCGTTCGGCGGCGGTAAAAACAAGATATTTGGCGGACATGGTCCGCCCTACGAGCCCGTATCCAGCGCGCCAGAATCGCTACCGCTTATTCACCAAAACGGCCATCCTTTTCATCCGGCGGAATATCACCCCAGGCCTCGGGATATTTTCCTTCGTTCACATAGCGGTGAAAACTTGAGTATGGCCAGTCTTCCACCCGCGGGACATGCCCGTGCTTAACAGGATTCCAGTGCAAATAATCCAGATGTTGATTCAAATCCTTCTGATCGCGAATGAGATGCTCCCAATACCGGGATTGCCAAATTCCAAACTTCCTCCGTTGCCCAGGAATAACCGGGTTATCAGCACCTCGAAGGGCCTGGCTGGTCAGGCGTTTAATCATTGACCAGCGCCTGGGATAGTCAGCATCGTCGGGCGGCAGAGTCCACATGCAATGTAAGTGATCAGGAAGCAAGACCCAGGCATCTATCTGAAATGGATGGGATCGGCGAACGGCTGTAATTGCAGCACGCAAGGCTGTACGGAAGGCCGGGGTAGTGAGGTTTGGGCGTCGTTTCCAGCTCACCAAGGTGAAGAAATAGGAGCCGCCCGGAACACTGGCACGGCGATAGTTTGGCATCTGACATCCTTGTCATTATGGTTATGAATGGTGGTTAAAATCGGGCTGTTTGGCGGACACGGTCCGCCCTACGTGACGATAATTCCGACGGGGCGGTAGGGCGGACCGCTCTCCGGCATCCATGCCGTCACGGCATAAGTGCATCCCTGCACAAAATCATGTCCGCCGTCCAGCGGTGGTCAAAATCTGGGGCTACTACCAGCAGTCGCCGCCGCCAGTGGAGCCCTTCTGTCCCAGGGAATTGAGGGTGATGGTGGCACATTCAGTATCCGTGGCCTGGAGACCCTGGGCGGTTGCCGTGAGGCTGTAGGCGGTGGCGCTGGCGGCAGTGGCATCCACGGTGTAGAAGGCGTTCTCCGAGACTGCCGGGTCGGCGGCAAAGCTGAGCTGGGTCATAACGTTTGTGTAGGTATTATTATCGGCGAAAAAGCGCTCTTCCCGGTTGGCCGCCTGCAGTAGCAGGTTACGACCCTCGGCCCGGCGCGCCTCGCGCACATAATCCTGATAGGCCGGGTAGGCAAAGGCTCCGATGATGCCGATGATGGCAACCACTATCATCAATTCCATCAGGGTAATACCCGCACTTCGGTGAAAGTTCTTCATGACTCATCTCTCCTGACATGGTGGCCTGATCCGCCGCGTCATTATGAACGGGGCTCTGGAAGCATCGCAAACTTTCCGATGCAAAAATGAGACCCGGACCACGACATTGGGGATAATAGGCACCCATGCACGAATTTGATGTCACCAAAGGCTGCCAAAACCAGTCCACCGGGGTACTCGGTGGCTGCTATCTGCTGTGTATGGCCATCGCCTACGCGCTATACCAGACCCGGGTACTGCCGGCTGGCGGCCCCCCTATTACGGGCGCATTGAGCTGGCTACCCGCCGACTATCATTTCCGTTCCATCACCCGAAACTACTACGACATTTTATTTATCGTGCTGCTCGGCTTCCAGTTCATGGTGAGCTGGGAGTTCATCCGCAACCGCACTGGGCGGGCACTGATCCTAGCCATTAGCGCCGTAACGTTGGGGGGAATCTTCGGCATCGCCCAGGGTGCCGCCTGGCTACTCTCGGCCCCACTGCAGGAGCTTGGCGGCTGGAAGTGGAATCGCATGGAGGTGGTGTTCGCGCTACAGGCGGGAGCCATGCTACTGCCCTGGCTATGGCGGGATCGCAGTCAGGATCGCATTGTGCGCTCGCCCTTCGCCTGGGCCCTGCGCAGTGCCTTCTGGCGCTGGGGGGCGGGCTTGCTCGCCTTCACCCTGGTGCTCGCCATCACCTTTTCCCACCCCTTCTATGGCAACAAATACTATGAGAACTGGCGCATCGTCTGCGCCTATCTATATAGCGCCTATCTGTTTTTCGGCTTTCCCTATGCGCTGATCACCGCTCGTTATCGCGGGCATCGCTACGAACATCGGGTGGATGCGGGCTTCGTACTGCTGCTGATCCTGCGCGGCATGATGCGACGCGTACTGCACCCCGGTTATACCGGACTGCGGCGAATACTGAATGACCGTCGTAATCTCGCACTACTGCGGGATCTGGGGGTGAAACTCTTCTTCGTGCCGCTGATGGTGGTATTTCTATTCAACGAATTCGGCCAGCTTTCTACCTTCCTGGGTCGGTACCTGGATGGCTCGGGCCGCATCGGCGTGCACTGGAAACAGTCCTTTGACGCCGCCTACTGGGTGCTGTTCCACAGCATGTTCGTGGTAGATGTGGGGCTGGGGCTCATCGGCTATTGCGCCTCCTCACGCTGGCTTGACAACAAGTCGCGTAGTGTCGACCCCACCATGAGTGGCTGGCTGGTGGCACTGATCTGTTATCCACCCTTTAACGGCGTGGCTAATGGTTATCTGCCCTATGGCCCGACGGGTTTTTCCACTGCCTACTGGATTTTTCAGTCAGTGTGGCTGGAGGTGGGGCTGAAGACCTTTAGCCTAGTGCTATATGCCATTTATGTATGGGCAACCATGGCCTTCGGGCTGCGCTTTTCCAACCTGACCCATCGCGGTATCCTCACCCAGGGACCCTACGCCCTGATACGCCACCCAGCCTACACCTGCAAAAACCTCGCCTGGTGGGCTAGCAGCATCACCAATTTCAGCAACCCAATGCAGTTTGTGTTTCTAGGGGCATGGAATTTTATTTACTACCTGCGAGCAATGACCGAAGAGCGCCATCTGCGTCAGGACCCAGACTACCGGAGCTACTGCAAACACGTACTCTATCGCTTTATTCCGGGGGTGTGGTAGCCGCAACCATTGGGCCATCCCAGAGGCGCCCATCTCCCTGGTAGGGCAGACCGCTCCTTGGCATCCTCGGCAATTGCTCCTGCATTGCCCTACTCCCGTGCATCCATGCGCGTAATACCATCGCGGCATAAGTGCATCCCTGCACAAAACCATGTCTGCCAAACAGCCGTGCAATCAGCGGGCACGGCCCGTCCTACCACACACATCCCGCCTTCAAACCCCCGTAGGGCGCACTATGTGCGCCGGCCAGCGACGGTTAAAAATTGGGTGTTAGGTAGCCATGGGTTGGCTGCCGGTTCTAAACCGCCTCAATCCCCGATAGCGGTGCCTCGATGCGGGCACTGCGATCCGCCAATTCCAGTAATAAAACCACCCGCTCTTTTCCGCTGGATGCCTCAAAAATGGCCTCGTAGCCCGCCATTGCGCCGTCACGGATGCGCACCCGATCCCCGGGTTTGAGTTTTACCTCCGGCAGGCATTGCACCCCATCGGCATCTTCGCGCGCATGTAGGGCCTCTACCAGAGCATCTGGAACCACCGCCGCATGGCTGGAAAAGCGCACCATATTAGCTACCCCAATTGTGGAGCGGATAGGACCCCAGTCCTCGGTCTCATCATTGAGTTGAAGAAATAGGTAGCGGGGAAACATGGGGACGATTACATCGTAATAACGGCGCTCGCGCCGGCGCCGGGCGCGCAGCACGGGCAAATAGGCACGATAGCCCTGGCGAGTCAGATTTTCGAGGGCCAGCCGCTCACCGCGGGGCTTGCTGTAAAGGAGATACCAGGCGTCCATCAATGCTTCCCTTCTTCATTATTGCCATCGAATACCGATGGCGACTTCCATGCTAAGGAAGCTCTGATCTATTCGTGAACTCGTACCTTGCGCCCAAAATGTCCATCTTTATCGTTACTGCTCTTCGTAATAGCCAGCTATTACGTGCAATCAATGCCTCAAAGCTGAACATTTTGAATCACAATCTACTTCGCTCAGAATAAATCAGAGCTCCCCTAGCGCCCGACGCCGAAATACTGAAACCCGGCGGCCTGCATCTGCTCCGGTTCGTAGACATTACGCAGGTCCACAAACACATCGCCCGCCATACCTTCTTTGAGGCGTTGCAAATCAAGCCCACGATAACAATTCCACTCGGTCATCATTATCACTGCATCGGCACCCGCCACTGTTTCGTAGATGTCATCGCAGTAATGCATGGTTGCCGGTAACAGCTTGCGTGCCTCGTCCATGCCTTGCGGGTCGTGAGCCCGAATTACCGCTCCTTTTTCCAGCAGCGGCGGCAGGATCGCGAGCGCCGGGGCATCGCGCATATCGTCGGTCTCGGGCTTGAAGGTAAGACCCAGCACCGCAATCGTCTTGCCCGCTTCGCTGCCTCCAAGCGCGCGGCGAATCTTGTGCACCATGCGGGCCCGCTGGGCAGCGTTTACCTCCACTACCGACTCGACGATGCGACAGGAAACACTGTTTTCCTGAGCGGTACGTACCAACGCCAGGGTGTCCTTGGGAAAGCAGGAACCACCATAACCGGGGCCAGCGTGCAGGAATTTGCGGCCGATACGGCCATCTAGACCCATGCCACGCGCCACCGCATGCACATCGGCATCCACCGCCTCACAGAGGGCGGAAATCTCGTTGATAAAGCTGATCTTGGTGGCGAGAAAGGCATTGGCGGCGTACTTGGTCAGCTCCGCACTTTCCAGATTGGTAATCACCAACGGCGTCTCGATGAGATTCAGTGGTCGGTAGAGCTCGCGCAAACGCTGCTCGGCCCGCTCGCTTTCCACTCCAAGCACCACCCGATCCGGGCGCATGAAGTCAGATATGGCCGCACCCTCACGCAGAAACTCGGGATTCGAGGCTACATCAAAATCGGCCTCCGGGTTCTCTTCGCCAATTATGCGCGCCACCTGGCGGGCAGTGCCCACGGGTACGGTGGATTTATCCACGATGACGGTGTAGTCGGAGAGATGTTGGGCTATCTCGCGGGCAGCGGCAAAGACATAGCCAAGATCAGCATGTCCGTCACCACGACGGCTGGGGGTTCCCACCGCAATAAACACCAGATCCGCACCGCCCACTGCCTCAGCAAAATCGGTACTGAAGTGCAAACTACCGTCCGCCTGGTTCTTCGCCACCAGATCCGCCAGACCCGGCTCGTAAATGGGGATCTCGCCTCGGGACAGGGACGCGATTCTGCCCTCATCCACATCCAGACAGGTGACCTGGGCCCCGAATTCTGCAAAACATGCCCCCGACACCAGGCCCACATAACCTGCACCCACCATAGTTACATTCATTGCTTAATAGCTCCTGTCACAGACGCCACAGGGTGATCCCTGCCGGTATCTCGTCCCTGGGCAATACGCCCTTTACATCGATAACCACGCCTTCTCCGCCGCTCAACAGCTCTGAAACTAAGGCCCAGCCACGTTGCAGATATTCTTTGTGGGCAACCGCCAAAATCACACACTGCGCCGGCTTGAGTGCATCGAAGTCCAGTGGGGTAATGCCGTATTCCTGTTCCGCCTCGGCCACATCCGCCTGTGGGTCATGGACCTGCACATCCAGTGCGTAATCTTCCAGCTCACGGATAATATCAATGACCTTGGTATTGCGCAGATCCGGAACATCCTCCTTGAAGGTCAATCCCAGTACGGTGACTACATTGTGGCGCACGGTCTCACCCCGGTGGATCAGAGCCTTCACCACCTGCCCGGCCATAAAGGCCCCCATTTCATCGTTGATCCGCCGCCCGGCCAAGATCACCTGAGGGTTGTAGCCAACCATGGTGGCCTTGTGGGTCAGATAATAGGGGTCCACGCCAATGCAATGCCCACCCACCAACCCCGGTGTAAAGGGTAGAAAATTCCATTTGGTGCCGGCCGCTGCCAGCACGTCCCGGGTATCGATATCGAGGCGATCAAAAATGAGGCTCAGTTCGTTCATCAGGGCGATATTGAGATCACGCTGGGTGTTCTCAATCACCTTGGCGGCCTCTGCCACCTTGATGGTGGCTGCCCGATGTACCCCGGCCGTGACCACCGAACTATAGACCTCAGCGACGATCTCCAGGGTTTCCTCATCAAGACCAGAAACGACTTTGGTGATGGTGGTAAAACTGTGTTCCTTATCGCCCGGATTAATCCGTTCCGGCGAGTAGCCCACGCTGAAGTCCACACCACATTTCAGCCCCGAGCTACGTTCCAGTACCGGCACACAGGATTCCTCTGTGACCCCGGGATAGACCGTGGATTCAAACACCACAATGTCGCCCTTCTTCAGTTGTGACCCCACCGTCGAGGTGGCCCCCAGCAAAGGCATGAGATCGGGCCGCTTGGCAGCATCAATGGGGGTCGGCACCGCGACTATAAAGAAATCGGCCTTGGGCAAATCCATAGGATTAGCGGTAAACAGCACGTTGGTCGCTGCCAGCTCATCCGCTGTCACCTCGGCGGTCCGATCGTGCCCCTTGTTGAGCTCTGCCACCCGCGCGCCGTTCATATCGAAACCCACTGCAGAGCCTTGGTGGCCAAAGGCCACCGCTACCGGCAAGCCCACATAACCAAGCCCGATTACCGCAATTTTTCTTCCATGTGCCATCAATTCACCCCGTAATATTCTTTATACCAATCAACAAAATTCTGTATCCCCACCTCCACCGGTGTGTTGGGCCGATAGTCGAGATCACGTACCAGATCCTCTACATCGGCCAGGGTATCCGGCACATCGCCTGGTTGTAACGGCAGCAGGTTGCGCTCGGCCTTCTTGCCCAGGCAGTCCTCCAAAACACTGATGTAGTGATCCAATTCCACCGCCGTCTGATTGCCGATGTTGTAGAGACGATAGGGTGCTCGGCTCGATGCCGCATCGGGGCTATCGCCATTCCACTCATCATTACGCGGTGCCGGCCGATCCAGCACCCGCCTTACACCCTCAACGATGTCATCCACGTAGGTGAAATCGCGCCGGTGCTTACCGTAATTGAAGACGTCAATGGGCTTGCCTGCGAGGATATTGCGGGTGAATAAGAAGAGCGCCATATCGGGACGACCCCAAGGACCATAAACGGTGAAAAACCGCAGCCCGGTGGTGGGCAATCCATAGAGATGGCTGTAGCTGTGGGCCATCAGTTCATTGGCCTTTTTACTGGCCGCATAGAAAGACAAGGGGTGGTCAACATTATGGTGTACGGAAAAGGGCTGCAGCGTATTGGCACCATAGACCGAGCTGGTGGAGGCATAGGTCAGGTGCTCCACCTCGTTGTGCCGGCAACCCTCCAGCACATGGGCAAAGCCAACGATATTCGATTCCACATAGGCGAGCGGATTTTTCATCGAATAACGCACCCCCGCCTGCGCCGCCAGATTCACAACCCGCTGCGGCCGCACCTCGGCAAACAACCGCGCCACACCGTCGCCATCGGCCAGATCGAGTTTTACGAAACGGAAATTGTCGTAGGGCTGAAGGCGTGCCAAGCGAGCCTTTTTTAGCCCTACATCGTAGTAGTCGCTGAGGCAGTCGAGACCAATGACCTCATCGCCACGCTCCAGCAAGCGTTCACTCAGATTCGCGCCGATAAAGCCTGCGGCACCGGTTACCAGTATTTTCATCGTTTCCCCTAGCCTTCGTTTACCCGCATATGAGCGGCCGCTGACCGCCATTCTTTAATGCCCGTGCCCCCCATCATGCGTCCACCTCTGCCAACCGTACTTCAAGCCCCGAGGCCCGCTCCACCCGTTGAGCTACGGCCTGTAATACGGTCTGTTCACTCGCCCAAATCTCGATTTCCTGCCGCGCCCGGGTACAGGCGGTGTAAAGCAGCTCCCGGCTTAGCATGCGGCTGCCCTCCGGGGGCAATACCAAAATAACGCGATCAAATTCCGAACCCTGACTCTGATGCACCGTCAGTGCATAGGCGGAATCATGGGCTGGCAGCAACGCCGGCGCAAAACTACGCACGGAGCCCTCCCCCGCGGCAAAAAATGCGGAAAGCTCGCCATCCCGCTCAGGATCCGCCAGCACCACACCGGTTTCGCCATTAAATAATTGCAGGCTGTAGTCATTGCGCCGAATCAGCAACGGCTGCCCCGCATACCAACGCCCGTTGCCAGCGATCTTCCCCTGTAGCCGCAGTACCCGCTCAACCCCCGCGTTGACGTGGTGGATACCGGAGCGCCCTTCACGCACTGCGCACAGCACCCGGAAATGCTGCTGTGCCGCCAATACCTGGGCTGCGACCGTATCACGATGGACCGCACCCCAAGGTTCAGCAAGCCGCTGTAATCCTTGCTGATCTACGCCGCTGGCGGCTAACGGCTGCAGAGAAACAGCGGGGAATTTATCGTCATACAAAACTGCCAGGGCCCGCTCACTATCGCCCGCGTTGATCGCCATGGCTAACTGCCCAATACCCTGGGACTCAGCAAAGCGCCGGCTTTTCTGCAAAGTTTGTACACAGGGGCCGAGCACCCCACCCTTCCCGGCAGCAATACAGATATCACCGAGCACCGTACCCACTTCCACCGAGCTAAGCTGATCTTTGTCACCCAGCAAAATCAGGCGGGTGGTGGGGGCAAGGGCGTCCACCAGTGCCCGCATCATCGGCAAGTCCACCATGGAGGCCTCATCCACCACCACCACATCAGCAACAAGCGTCCGTCCGGCATGGTAGCGGGGTGAACCCCCACCCCCATAGCCCAGCAAGCGATGCAGGGTACTCGCGGTTTCAGGCAATACCGCATCCATGCCGAGTTCTACCTTCTGCGCCCGCACCGCCTCGGCCAAACGCGCCGCCGCCTTGCCAGTGGGTGCCGCAAGTAAGGCACACCAGTTATCGGCTGAAGCCTGCTCCGCCAGCAGCGCAAGAATACGTGCCACGGTATGGGTCTTGCCGGTACCCGCACCGCCGGAGATCACCGCCAGAGAATGGCGCACCGCCATGGCGGCAGCGGCACGCTGACTACCGGCTTCTCCGGCATCACCTGGAAACATCCGTTCCAGACCGCGTTCAAGCAGCGCCTCATCCGCATCCGAAGGCAGCGCCAAAGCACGCTCCCGCAGGGCCTTGGCCAGCACCCCCTCCTCCTGCCAATAACGAGCGAGATACAGTCGCTCATCGCCATCAAAGATAAGCGGAGCATGCTCTCCCGGCGCACCCACCACCGATGAGGCCTCGAGCGTTTGTTGCCAATCCTTCCGCGCGGGAACTTGCAGTCCCCCGGCAAGCGTCTGACCCGCCCAGGTGGAAAGACGCAAACAGGTACTACCACGGCCCACGGCAGCACTGGCGAGACAGGCTCCCAATACTGGGTCTGCACTTTCCGCGCTATCGAGTTGCGCCATAAAACGGGCAAAGTGCCAGTCCAACTCGCGTACATCACCGTCGCCTACCATCCGCCGCAAACCGGCCAGCACGCTCATGACAACTCGCCAGCAAGGTGGCCAGCTGCGTAGGGCGGACCATGTCCGCCATTGCGATGATGTGGCGAGGCGAAGGCGGACATGGTCCGCCCTACGGTGAACGTAGCCCGTTGCCACGTGGGGCGAGTGAAAGCAATTCTGCTCATACGACCCCCCCTGCAAAAAGGCCATCCAGGGACTCGATAAGGGCACGTTCCGGGCGATCAAAATAGATGCCACTAACGGGCCCCAGAGCCGGCTCGATACCGCGCAGAAAGAGATAGTAAACACCCCCGAAATGGGTGTCGTAGTCATAGTCTGGGATACGGGTTGCAAGGTGACGATGGAGGGCAACCGCGTAGATGAGGTACTGCAACTCGTAGTGATGGGCAGCCATGGCCTCCGCCAGCGCCGCCGCATCATAGGCCCCAGGATTGTCACCCAGGTGATTGGATTTATAGTCTGCCAGGTAATAGCGCCCCTGATGTTCAAACACCAGATCGATATAGCCCTTCATCATCCCCATGATTTCGCGGAAGTGATAAGCGTGGTTGCCCGGCACCTGATAGCGCGCTAATACCGCATTCAAGTCTTTGGCCTTCAAGCCCAGGACCGGGAACCAAAAACTCAGCTCCGCACACTTCTGTCCGACCCCGATATCACGCAAGCGCAATGTCCCCGCACTATCTAAGGGGGTATCAAGAAGATTAGCGATGAGTATCTCTACCGCCGCTGCGCAAGCCGAGTCGAAGCCATCACGCTGCAGAGCTGCAATTATCGCCTCGCGCAGCAAGGGTCCCTGGGCCGTGGGGAAATCCAGCTGCTCCAGCAGCCCATGCAGCAAGTTCCCGGCCTGAGCCCCCTTGGGCAATGCTAGTGGATTTACTATCCGCTCAACCCTAGGCTCGGAAGGCTCCACGTCCAGCTCTCGCTCATACTCCAGCCCCTCATCCCCATCCTCCTGACCAGAGGCCAGGGCGCTATAGCTCACCACCCGCCAACCGGGGCCTACCTTTCCCAACAAAAGCCGAGCCTGGGGAACGCTGTCTGCACTAGCCGTATCGGGGGCAAACACACGCGCCTCGGGGAGCGGGCCAATATTCACCCCGTCCCCCAGACGCTGCTCGATCCCGGCACCAATGCCCGCGTCATCCAATTGCCCGATGGCACTGCCTGCATTCACCTCCGGGTCCACGGGATGGAGCAATGCAGCCAAGGCAGACAATTCCACTCCTTTGATTTGACCCCAGCCGATATAGCAAAGATGGGAGGCACGAGTCAGGGCCACATAACTCAAGCGTACGGCCTCGGCGCGCGCCTCGCGCCCCATGAGTTTGATATGTGCTGGACGTGCGGCAGAACCAAGATCGGCGCTATGGATGCCTTCCGAGTCGTGAAACAGCACGGTATCGCTCTTTTCCTCGTCACGGCCATCCCAAAGAAAGGGCAGGAAAACGATGGGGTACTGCAGTCCTTTGCTGCGATGTACGGTCAGCACCTGCACCCGCTTGGCGTCGCTTTCAAGACGCAATTGCTGATCATCCTGTTTGCCATCAGCGTTAACCCGCGCTTGCTGATACCAGCGCAATAGCGTCTCGGGTCCAGCCTGCTCCTCATCGGCCTGCTGTAACAGTTCCGCCAGATGCAGCAAATTGGTCAGACGGCGCTCGCCATCCGCCTGACACAAAAGCTGGCCGGGAATACCCTGCTCCCACAACAAACGATAGAGCATCGGGATAAAGCCCCGCTCGCACCAATGCTGATGATAGCGCTGGAAACGCTGCACCCAGCGAACCCGCACCGCGGGATCATCATGAAAGGCCAGCAACTCCCGGCCAGCAACGCCCATCAATGCCGTACCGAGGGCCGCGGCAATACGGCGAGCATCGCCTGGCTCCGCTAACGCCGCCAGCAGCCAATGCAACTCGGTGGCCTCATCGCTCTCGTAAACGCTACTGCGGCTGCTATACACACTGGCAACCCCGGCTACGGTGAGGTGCCGGCATAGCAAGGCCGCCTCTTTGTTAGTACGCACCAGTACCGCAATGTCTGCAGGTCGCAAAGCCTTCTCGCCAATCACTGCCTCACCGCGCACCGCTAGAGTCAGCAGGCGCGAAATTTCCGCGGCACAGGCCGCCGCCAGACGATCTTGGGCAACACCCTTGTTAATCACCTTCTGCTTGCCTTCCCGTCGCAACAGCCAGAATTGCAAAGGAGCAGGCTGGATGCCCGCTAGGCTAAGCGGTCGTTCATCGGTCTTTCCAGCGGCCTCGATCGGGTGATATTGGATACTGTCGGCATACAAAAAGGGATTGGCGGTTTCACCAAACAGACGGTTAAGCGCCGCCACCAACGCCGAGCTAGCACGCCAGTTGGTCGCCATACCGAAGGATGCTGCCAGTGGACCCACCATCTTACGGGCCCGAAAGTAGGTGAAAACATCCGCTCCCCGGAAACCATAGATAGCCTGCTTGGGATCCCCCACCAGAAACAGCCCCGTCTTGGCCGCTCCTACCCACAGCGCATGGAAAATATCCCACTGCAGTGGGTCGGTATCCTGAAATTCGTCAATGAGCGCCACCGGGAAACGGGTCCGCAGCTTTGCACAGATCTGCGGGCCGGCAGCTCCAGTGACCGCCCGTTGCACCTCGGCCAGCAGATCCTCGAAATTCCACTCCTGTGCCTGCGCGCGTCGCTGCTGGCCCTCTATTTGAAACCACTCCACTGCCGCAGCCAGAAAACCGGCCCGTCGCCCCTGCAACCAAGCTTCACTGGCTAGCACATAGCGCTCGCAACGTTCAAAAAATGGATGTTCCGGGGGGCCGTTACCTTTTTTCAGTGCCGCCGGCTTGACCGATGCCATAAGAAACTCGGCGGTGAATAGTGCAATGTCCGCTGGCAACATGGCCGGGGCGGCGGGGGCAGCGCAGAGCTCATCCATTGCATCGGCGGCAGCCTCCAGCCTGTCGGCCCGATACGTCTTAACCGCTCGCGACAGATGCGGATCATTTGCCAGCATTTCCCATAACTCATCACGGTCGGCTGACCAAGCCATGGATAAGGACTGGTGCAAGCCATTCACGCCTTCCGCCATGGCCGCCAACTCATCCGCTGTCGGCACCCCCAACAATTGCAGGCCATGAAAGCCCGCCAGATCCCGCACCTCATTTAATAGCTGTTCAGGACCCTTCCAGCAAGCGTATATCCAGCCAAATTCCGCCGTCGGGGCATGCTGCACGCGACGACGCCAGAAGTCCTCCATGACCACGTGTTGCAGTGCTACTTCATCCTTCACCAAGCTGCTGTGCAGGTCGACGCCACACTCGAAGGCATGATCACGCAGTACCCGATGACAAAAACCATGAATGGTATACACCGCGGCCTCATCCAGCCGGATAATGGCATCTCGCACCCGCTCCAGGGCCTCGGGTTTATCGGACAGGCGGGCCATCAACTTCACTATGAAGTCCTCCTGGCCCCCGTCATCACCCGCCAGGGCGGCCTCGGCTGATAGCAAGGCCTGGTGCAAACGCCCGCGCAACTCCTGAGTTGCGGCCTCGGTAAAGGTCACCGCCAGGATCTCGCTTACATCACGGCGCTCCTCCAGCAACAGGCGCAAGTAGAGGGCAACGATGGCGTAGGTCTTGCCAGTGCCAGCACTGGCCTCAATAAGGCTAACCCCGCGCAGTGGCACCTCGAAAAGATCGAGCTTGTGTAGCGCGCTCATCGGCGACCTTTGGTAACCGCGGCGACCAGAGGTGCGTAGATGGTCTCGGCCAAGCTACAGAACACCGCATCCAGCGGATCCGGGCGGCGAAAGACACTGCGATATTCCGGCCGATTCATCTCCTGCCTTTGCCAAACTATCAGCGCCTTTTTCATCGCCACTCCTTCATCCCCATCCTTGGCCATGCTCACCGCATAGGCCCAGGCACTATTGGGAAAAAAGGGCAGCGGCTCGCGCTGTCCACGCTGATACAGCCCAACCAGCGTGGCGAGGTGTTGGGCGGCATCCTCAATCTTTGGTACGAGTTCCAACTGACCGTCGAGGGCAACATGCATGCTGGTCTGCTGGGAGCCTCCCGCATTGAGCACCAGATGGGGTAGCCAGAGGGCCAAACGGTCCTCTCCCTTTAATTTGGCCCCGCGATAGCGGGTACAGCCAGCGGCACTCAAACCACCCACTTCACTGTATAAATGAACGCCGTCTATGGCCAACGCAATCTCGCGTGCCGGCAAGGCCTGTTCCATACGCGGCAGGATTTGCGCCGCCATTTCCAGCACTTCGCCCAATAGGCTCTCCAACCAAGGGCCAGCTACCGCGCCCGCTGGCAACAAACCACTGGCCCTGGCCCACTGCCCCAAAGCTGCAGGCGACTCACCCGCCAAGGCTTGTTCCAGCAACTCGCCACGCAAGCCATAGCACTCCAGAGGGTCCAGACCAAAGGACTCAGTTTCAGCCAGCCCAAGATCCTCTTCCCAGTAGCTAATGCCGAGACGATTGCGTAAGAAAGCACGCACCGGATTACGGAAAAATGCCACCAACTCATCCACGGCAATACCCTTACCCAGCATCTCTGGCGATGCCAGCGCTTCCATCACCATGGGCGCAGGATCATCCATCTGCGTCTGGGCCGGTGGCATCCATTCATCGGCATAGCTAAACAACGCACTGTTCTGCTGGCCAAAATAATCCCGGCTAAATGCCTGCAAGGCATGCTCAGTGACCACGCCAGCCGCGTCCTCCCCCCAGGCACGCGTCACGTAATCCTGTAACTCACTCACCGGGGCTGCCGGCATGATGGGTGAATCATCCCGTGGGCTAGCCCCTACGTAGCTGATGTAGAAAACATCCCGTGCCGACAACAGTGCTTCCAGAAACAAGTAGCGATCCAGGTCCCGCTCGACGCGATCGCCACGGCGACGTGCTTTCTCCATGAGGTCAAAACCAGGGCGCGGATGGTGGCGTGGAAACGTGCCCTCGTTCATACCCACCAGACAGATCACACGAGAAGGCACGCAGCGCATGGGCACCAGGCTACAAAAGGTCACCCGCCCGCCGGGAAAGCGC
Source organism: Gammaproteobacteria bacterium (assembly GCA_021773645.1). Classification (GTDB taxonomy): domain Bacteria; phylum Pseudomonadota; class Gammaproteobacteria; order HK1; family HK1; genus JAJFJV01. The sequence goes on along the minus strand of JAJFJU010000012.1, from coordinate 491,894 downwards.
TCTTGTGCCAAGACCCCTTTGAGTTGAAGTTCCAGAGCATCCTTGATGACCCGGCACTCGATGGCCTCGGAAAAATCTGCCGTGCCCGCCCGACTGGCAATCTCGCTCATGCCGGCCAGCACCATTTGCACCGCAGCCGCTTCCTCATCCCCCTCGGTTGCAATGAAATCCGCTACCAATTCCGGCAGCAACCGGGCCCAGCCCTCCATCTCGTACTTACGGCGCAGACGCCGACGCCAGCGCCCAATGTCATCGATAAAAGACGCCAATATTCCCAGCCACTCCGCCTCCCGGCCACTGAATGCCGCACAGGGGGTGACACCATTGAAAGACGGACTATCAGTAGGCATGGCATAGCCCAGCAGTAATCTGCGCAATCCATGCTGCCAGGTATGGATTGCTGCCGTGGGTATCCCCAGTTCCTTGCGGGCATCAGCGTCCAGGCCCCAGCGAATGCCACTATCCCGGCAGGCGCTACGCAGCCTTTCCAGCGCCTCGGAGTCCAGCTGATAACGACGTGCGACTAAGGGGTTCTCCAACAACTCCAGCAGCTCCGGCGCGCTCATGCGGCCCTCGCCAAGATCCAGCAAGCGCAACAAGCAAGCGCTGACCCGGGTAGCGGTTGCACTCGCAACATCCGAGATTTCCCAGGGAATATGGCGCTTGCGGGGAACGGCCGCAAAAACCGCCTCAATATAGGGCGCGTAAGTGGCGATATCCGGGGTCATCACCACGATATCCTGCGGCCCAAGCTCCGACTCCTCCGCAAACATCGCGAGCAGTTGATCGTGCAGTACCTGCATCTCGCGCATGGGTCCATGGCAGCGGTGTATCTGCAGCGAGTGATCATCCTCGACCAATGCGCTCGTCGCAGTTCCCGTGGTGGGATCTTCTAGCTGGTAGATAGCGCGCTGGATTTGCGCCAAGCGATGACCGCCCTCCGGCTGCTGATCCAGCACCCGTTCCTCACAGGGATATTCGTACAAGAGTTCGAGCAGCTCTCGCGCCGGACCGCCCATGGAGGCCAACAGCGGATTGCCGATAGAAAAATGAGCATCGGCACTAGACTTCCCCGCCTGCCGCCACTTTGCCTGTAGCCGCCCGATGCGCTTCGGATCGGTGATATCTCCCCAATAGGCCTGGCTAGGATTAAGCACGTAGGCATGGACCTCAATGCGCTCCGCCAACAACCCCAGCACCTCCAGATACATCGGCGGCAAACCGGCCAGCCCAAACACCGAGAGACGGGGTGGCAACGCCGCTTCATCCACCGTGCCCGCCTGCCATCGGGCTTTGAATTCTAGAAACACACCGGAGCGATGCGGTGAGGAATCAGCCTCGCGCAGTGCACGCCAGAGCTTGGCCTGCCAGTGTGAGTCCTTGCCCGCCTCCCAACGGCTGATGAGCTCCGGCCGGTGGATGAGATAGCGGTCATACACATCGGCAATCAACCCTGCCAATTGGAAGCGACGCTCCGAAGTAGGGGCCGGGCCGAGAAAGTGTTTGAGAGCACCGAATTCACGCTGCTTGAGCAACGCTGGTAGCAGCCCCATACAGCGCCAGCGCAACACCTCACGACCACAGGAGGAACGCTCGGGTAATTGCGGCGACTGGCCACGGAATAAGTGCCACACGAAAGAAGCCGGTAGCGGAAAGTCGATATTCGCGGCGATCCCCTGTCTGGCTGCCAAACGCTGATACAACCAACGCGCCATCCCGGGGCTCTGCACCACCACAGTCTCCGGCACCAGCGGCCCGGCCACTGGCTCGGCCAGCGTCCGCCCTAGTTCGCCAGCCAGGCACTCAAGGCGGTTGCTGTGGTAAACGCGCAGCATGCTTATTTAGCAGACCGTTGAAAAAGGTTCAGGTGAGTGCAAGACAAGGCAAAAATTGACGAAAAAGCGGAGCTTACAAATAGTAAGTGAGCATTTTGAGTCGATTTTTAACGCCGTATTGTGCCGCATGAGATTTTTTCAACAGCCTGCTAAGAGTTGGTTACGCCATGGGGAACATGACCAGTAGCCACATGCTCGGCGGCGGCCTGGCAATGCCCCTCCTGATCCTCAAAAAAGATATCCGCTCCAAAGGCCGAAAGAAATTCCCCCTTGCTCATACCACCGAGAAAGAAAGCCTCATCGATACGGATACCCCAAGCCCGCAGGGTACGGATCACACGTTCATGCGTGGGGGCAGCTCGGGCGGTAACCAATGCGGTGCGCAGCGGTGAATCCGGCGATGGAAATTCCACCTGAATACGCTGCAAGGCGGCAAGGAGTTGTTTGAAGGGGCCACCAGGAAGCGGCTCACGGGCGGCAGATTTCTCGCTTTCCGTGAATGCCTCCAGCCCCTCGGACTGAAATACCTGCTCGGCCTCATCGGAAAACAACACCGCATCGCCATCAAAGGCGATACGAATCTGAGCCTCGGGGTTAGCCGTTGCCGCCGAGGGCAAAATGGTGGCTGCGGCATAACCCGCAGCCAGTGCCGCACGCACGTCCTCACCATTGGCGGAGAGAAAGAGATGGGCGGCAAAGGGGGCCACATAACGAAAAGGCGCTGCGCCCGAGGTAAAGGCCGCGCGGCTGATATCGAGGCCGTGATGTGCCACTGAGTTAAAAATACGCAACCCGGTATCGGCACTGTTACGAGATAACAGAATGACCTCCACCCGGTGCCGTAGGGGTGAACGTTCATTGAGGGCAAGCAGTTTCTTGACCACCGGAAAGGCGACCCCGGGGGTCAGCACCCGATCCTCGTGATCGATTTGGTAGCGGGAGTACTCGGCTACGCCCTTGTCGGCGTAGATATGGTGGCTCTCTTCCAGGTCAAACAAGGCCCGGGAGGAAATTGCGACAACCAATTTTTCCACAGTTTCAGACATCCGGTTTCCTTGGAGCCTGTGAGACTCTCTAATCAATCCTCTGGCAGAGATTGTAACCGGATGTCGCCGGAAAAAATGGCGTCCCCAGGGGGAGTCGAACCCCCGTCGCCGCCGTGAAAGGGCGGTGTCCTGGGCCTCTAGACGATGGGGACGAAAAGAAAAGGGCTGGAAAACCAGCCCTAGAACCAGATTTGGTGGAGCCAGGCGGGATCGAACCGCCGACCTCAACACTGCCAGTGTTGCGCTCTCCCAGCTGAGCTATGGCCCCAAAAACAGGCGGCAAAATCTACGCGACACCCCCCTTGCTGTCAAGCAGAATTCGCGCGATCGGCAATAAATTTTAGCGCCTTGTCGAGGCGCTCCAAGCTACGCTTCTTTCCCACCAGCTCGAGAGTGATATCAATGGGTGGAGAAAAGCCGCGACCACTCACTGCAACCCGCAACGGTTGCGCCAATTTACCGAGTTTCAAATCCAGCTCCTCCGCCAGATCGATCACCTCTTGATGAATCGCTGGGGCGGTCCAGCTATCCAATACTTGTAAGCGTTCTTTCAAGGCTGCCAGCGCCGTTCCAATCACTGGACGCAGGTGCTTTTGAGCCGCCTTGGCATCGAAGGCATCGAAATCCTGATAGAAGAAAACGCTGTTCTCAGCCATCTCAATGAGGGTCTTGGCGCGTTCTCGCTGTGCCATCACCACTTCCACCAATTCAGGACCCGTGCTCGGATCCACATCCATCTCACCCAAGTGCATACCGAGATAGCGGGCCACATGAGCTGGATCAGCACTTTTTAAATAGTGCTGGTTAAGCCACACCAGCTTTTCGGTATTAAAGGCCGATGCCGCCCGGTTGACGTCAGAAAGATCAAACAGCGCCACCATTTCGTCCAGGCTAAAAATTTCCTGATCTCCGTGGGACCACCCCAGGCGCACCAGATAATTAAGCAGCGCCTCCGGGAGATAGCCCTGCCGGCGATATTCCACCACACTCACCGCGCCGTGGCGCTTGGATAGACGCTGGCCATCATCGCCAAGAATCATGGGCACATGGGCGTATATCGGTGGCTCCAAACCCAGGGCACGGATGATGTTGATCTGCCGGGGGGTGTTGTTGATGTGGTCGTCACCACGAATAACGTGGGTGATCTCCATATCACTGTCATCCACCACCACAGTGAGGTTATAAGTGGGCGTGCCATCGCCACGAGCAATGATGAGATCGTCGAGTTCGGTGTTCTGGAAGGCAATCTTGCCGCGGATGGCATCCTCCATCACTACCTCGCCCTCGGCAGGATTGCGAAAACGCACCACTGGGCTATCGGTCGCTCCTGCAGGCGGAGCGCTTAACTCGCGACAATAACCGTCATAACGGGGCTTTTGCTTGTTAGCCATCTGCTCAGCACGCAGTGTGTCCAGCCGATCCTTGCTGCAATAACAGTGATAAGCGTGCCCTGAGTCCAGCAACTGCTGCACCACCTCCCGATAACGCGGAAAACGCTCACTCTGAAAAAATGGCCCTTGATCATAATCCAGCCCAAGCCAACTCATGCCTTCAAGGATGGCATCCACAGACTCAGCGGTAGAACGCTCGCGATCGGTATCCTCCACCCGCAGGATGAACTCACCCCCATGTCGGCGGGCAAACAACCAGGAAAATAAGGCGGTACGAGCACCGCCCACATGCAAATAACCGGTGGGGCTCGGTGCAAAACGGGTACGAACTCTCATAATTCTCTCTTTGTAAATTGACTTAAATCAGGTGCAAAAACATCCGATCTACAACCGACATTCCAGTGTTTGAAGGAAGCGCTTCACCTGCAAACCACGGCAATATACAGACCGATTGACGCATGGGGAAACGAGGCCGTAGAATAGCCGGCCGCGTACAAACGTGGGCGATTAGCTCAGTGGGAGAGCACTGCCTTCACACGGCAGGGGTCGCTGGTTCGAACCCAGCATCGCCCACCATCTATTTCTTGTTGAATTTCCAGTATTTTAAGTGGCTATCTGCCAGCCCACTAGCAGACAGTTGAAGAAGACTCAGGCGAGTGCAAGACAAGGCAAACTAGGAAAAAAAGCGGAGCTTACATATAGTAAGTGAGCATTTTGAGCCGATTTTTAACGCCGTATTGTGCCGCATGAGGGTTTTTCAACAGGTTCACAGTCAAAACACACCACCTCCGTCGCCTTACCCAGCTCTCGCCCGAGGGTGATCTTGCCCCTGCCACTAAGCAACATTTCCTCCCGGCGTATATAGCTTGGCCCCTCAACACCTAAAACGTAGGTGCCATTGGTGCTCTGATCGATAAGGAAAAACTTGCCCCTACGAGTCTCTATGCGTGCATGCTCGCGGGAGATCATCGAGTCGTTGACCACCATATCGACATTTTTCCCACGCCCGAGTATCACAACGCCACTACGGTGATCCAGGGTAAGCACTTCGCCATTATAACGAAGCCGAAGGTTTCCCTTAAAGCCCCTTGATTTAACCAGATCGGTGGCAATGCGGGTCATATCATCCGGCTGCCAAACAACCTCGAAGATATCAATATCCGCGGCTTTACCCTTAACCTGCAGTCGATCCAGATGACGACTACTGGCACGCAAGGCGGGCGTGAGCGCCTCTATGGTCTCCTGGGTGCAAATAATCTGCCCCCCTTTAGCAAAATCGGTCATGCGCGCAGCCACATTAACCGCATCACCAAACACATCCCCATGCTCCAAAATAGCCGGGCCAAAATGTAAGCCCACACGGATTTTTAAGCTCGCTGGCATATACGGATGCATCCGCGGCAAGTCTTCGGTAATACTCTCCTGCATACCCATGACCGCCTCCACCGCTTCATCCGCGGTCCCAAAGGTACACATAATTTCATCGCCGATAGTCTTAATGACCACACCCTGATACTTGCTGGTCTGATCCGACATCAGTGTCAGACATTGGGCCACAAGTTCACGGGCCGTGCTGTCGCCAAGGCTATCGTAAAGTCGGGTGCTACCGCTGATATCGGCGAAAACAATAGCGAGGGTTTTTGTGCCCATGCTGGGCCTCTAAAAAAACAGCAGACTATTTCGGAGCAGCATTACGTTCGGATTCCGCAACCCGTAAACGCAACCGCCATTCCTCCAGCGTTTCTTTTGCCACGCTTGCCCCCTGGGCGGTACGAATCTCATTCAACGCCCCCTTAGCCGATTGCAGGGCGACATTCTTGCGTAATAGCGTGCGGATCTGATTACTCACCTGCGCCAGTGGCAGCGCCTGCCCGGAAACCAGAGCACCACGCTTGATAAGATGCACTCCGTCTCGCTCCTGCACCGGTGCAGCAAGATCATTGTCCTTTAGTTTTGTAAGCATCTCTCGAATTTCGGGACGCAGCGTAGACAACTTGAGCAACCCCATATAGCCGTCATTCAGGCGGCTGGCCGTATGTTGGGAATACTTTTCCACCGCATTTTTGAACGTCAGCTTGCCAGCGCGTATGGCCTTATCAATACGCGCTGCCTCAGCGGCCACTTTTACAACCTCATCCTTTTTAGCATCGGCTGAAAGAGGTAAAAATATCTGCCACAGATGCATCCGCTCACCGATACGAAACTGCGCCTGGTTCTGCTCATAAAAGACCTTTACTTGCTCTGCCGAGGGATAGCTTTCCGGCAATTTCTCCAGCGCCTTTTTGCGTAAATAGGTATCTACCAGCACCTGCTCTGAACGCTGACGCATCAGGTAAGCAACCCGTGGATCTTCTTGCCAATGCTCCGCTGTCGCCACCGCAACCACCGCACGACGCGCCAATTCACGGTCTACAAAACCGGCAAACAACTTTTCATCTTCCAGCACCTTTTTACGCTGCGGGGAATTAAGCAAACCGAAAAGGGTGTCGAGATCAGCATATTCCAGCTTGCCCCCTTGGCTCACGGCCGCCGTCGGTGGTGTGCCCGCCTTAACCGCCGACAGAGTAGACGGCGTGCTCTCTTTCTCTTCCGAGCCACCAAAGAGATCACTAAAGGAAAAGGCCGAAGCCATTGCCGGTGATAGAGAAAGTAGCAGCACAGCAAGGTAGGGGCGAGAAACGGCATCCAATATCATGATTTCAATACTCTCAAAAACAATAGGTGACGCTAGTGTGTGGGGACGACAAATAGCTGTCAAACTGGGGCTTCCTAGCTTTAAGAAAGGGTCTTCACCCGATTTCAGGTGCACCCAAACATAGCGACCCGCAATAGCAAGACCCATCGACATTTGCGGCCGCTACGGATGTATATACTGGTAGCCCAAAATCGAACAATCAGACACTACACATTCGAGCCCGCGCCCTAATACAACGACATGCCTACTTCCCAAGATTTTTCCTGGAATTCAGCCAGTAGAACCGATATTGGCAAGGTGCGCCGTATCAATGAGGATGCCCTGCTTGAACGGCCGGAGCTTGGCCTATGGGTGGTCGCAGATGGTATGGGTGGACACGATGCAGGTGATGTGGCCAGCCAGATGATTATCGATCTTCTGGATAGCTTTCTGGCTTGCCCTCGCCTTAGCGCCGCGACAGAGCAGCTGGAATCACGCCTGATAGAGGTCAACCAACGCTTGCAGAAGCTATCCACCGAGCGCGGTGGACAGACCATCGGAAGCACCGTTGCAACCCTATACATTCATGGCAGATTCGCCCTTTGCCTATGGACCGGAGACAGCCGTATCTATCGTTTTCGCAATGGCAATCTTGAAAAGCTCATGCAGGACCACACCCTGGTGGAAGAAATGGTGCAAGGAGGCCTGCTGAGCCGGGAGGAAGCTAGCAAACACCCTCAAGCCAACCTCATTACCCGCGCGGTGGGGGCGATGGACCCCCTGCATGTGGATATGGAGCTCTATGAACTGGAAGATCAAGACGTCTTTTTGCTCTGCTCCGACGGACTGGATAAAGAGGTTAATGAAAATGAGGTTGCAGCGGCAATAGCTAAGATACCGGTTACAAAATTGGCCGATGAACTGGTAGAACTGAGCCTGTCCCGAGGGGCTCGGGATAACACCACCGTCATCGGTTTGCAGGTCCACGATAATCTCAAGCTGATAGCGAATGAGGAAATGTCCGCAATGAAAACCCTGGGGCATTAAGAGCTGATGATGCCATTTGAAGCGCTATTCGATGATTTCCTCGGGGGACAGGCCAAGCTCGAAGAGTTAGAGAGCGCCATCGCCAAGATCATGGCCGGCTCTCCCGCCAGCACCCGGAAATTAAAAGCTGCCCTCCACGCAGCACACCAACGTGGACTGCCCGATCCCGTTTATGTCGCTCTGCTGGCCCAGTTCCCCGAAACGGGTAACGACACCGATGAAACCCTGAGCCTGGATATCGAAAAGCAAATAAAGGCCGACAAAGCGTTAATAGAAAACCATCGGGAATTTCAAAGCGGTTCAGTCCTGCGTCAGCGCTTTCGCCTACTCTCAACCCTGGGTGAAGGCGGGATGAGCACGGTCTGGAAGGCCATTGACCTATTGAAGGAGGAGGCGCGGGATCCATACCCCTACGTCGCGGTTAAACTGCTCTCCGAGGATTTTCGCGAGCATCCTGAGGCCTTTATTGCGCTACAACGGGAATCAAGCAAGGCCATGCGCCTAGCCCATCCGAATATCGCCACGGTGTATGACTTCGACCGTGACGGCAACACCATCTATATGACCATGGAGGTCCTAGAGGGCAAGGATCTCACCACCGTCATTCGTCATATCCCGGCCGAGGGACTAGCGGTGGAAGAGGCGATGGACCTGATCGAGCAACTCGCTTCCGGACTCAGCTATGCCCATGCCGCCAAGCTAGTGCACTCGGATCTGAAACCGGGCAACGCCTTTCTCACCCATGAAGGTGTCGTCAAGCTACTGGATTTTGGTATCGCGCGCGCCTCCAAAACTCATGCCGATGAAGACGGTGAAATCACCCTGTTTGACCCCGGAACCTTGGGAGCACTAACGCCCACCTATGCCACTCTGGAGATGTTTGAAGGCCTTGACCCGGACCCACGTGATGATATCTATGCCCTCGCCATCATCAGCTACCAACTCTTTAGCGGTCGCCATCCCTATGCCAAACAAAGCGCCCCCAAGGCGGTTAAGAACAAGCTCAGGCCAGCGCCGATTTTACGCCTCAGCAAACGTCAGAATCGTGGCCTATTGCGAGCCCTTGCCCTGCACCGGGCCGATCGCACAGCCACCGTTGACGAATTTCTCCACGAGCTCCGCCCTAGAAAAAGCTATACCCGACAAATTATCGCCGCCGGCATCGCTGGGCTGCTGCTAACCGCAGGGCTGGCCTACAAACCGGTGAGCGAGCTGGGAAAAAGCAGCAAGCAACACGCAGTGATTAGCCAACTACTACGCGGGGATGCCGCAGGAATACGCAGCGGACTCGAACAGTTACACGCCTTCGACGATGAACAGCAACACGGTATCAAGCAAAATGAGAAAACGCGTACCGCACTGATTACTTACTACTTGGAACTCAAGGAAACGGCACTAAACGCCCAAGACTATCCAGCAGCGGAGCAGGCACTACACGCTCTCACAGCGCTATATCCAGATTCCGCCACAGCATTTAAAAACCGCAGTGAATTAAAGGTGAAAAAAGCGGCTTTGCTCAAGGCTCTTCATGAGCAATACCAGCTTCATTTAAAACGAGGCAATCTGTTAGCTATAGAAAAACGGGAGGATATTCATGATGTGCTCCGCATTCTCGCCCGAGTTGATCCAGACAATTCATTGCTAAAGGATCGCCAACTACCGCTACGCTACGAAACACTGATCCGCGCAGCGATGAAGGCCAATAAAGCACTACGTACCAGGGCTTTATTGGGGGCAACTGCCACCTATTTCCCAAACAACAAAAGACTCAAGCAGTTGCGTATTGAGATAACAAAACGTCTTGAGCTAAAACAAAATATACTTTTGATAGCCTCCATCCAGCAACGAATTAAGCAGCAAAAAAAGAATTTTAAATCTCTGGATGATTTTCAGCCACTACGTGGTGATCTAGTGCAACTTTCCGTACTTAATCCTGACGGCAAGCTGCTGAAAGAGCTGCAAGAAAATCTCAAAGGCGCTTTTCAACAAGCCATTGAGAAACATCTCCGAAATCAACGCTGGGCAGTCGCTGAGTCCCTGCTATTTCAATTCGCCCCCCTGTTTAACCTCTCCGATCTGTTGAAAAGGCGCGAACAACTTTCCAGCGCCGAGGCAAGGGCAGGATTTCAACTCACATCAACCCCCGAACACATCAAGGCCATTAGCCACCGTCAAAACATATTGCAGAAGCTATTGGCCGAGCCACCCTTGTCCTCGGACTGGGAAAATACGCTGCGCGCTCCATTCAAGGAATTAATCGCCTTACTACCAGCCGGTGATCCCCGTTTGAAAGCTATCGTGACCCTAATCGCCCAACATTATCTACAGCAACCGAATCAGACCCAAGGGGCAAATCGTTTTGCGGAAGCACTGAGGTTTCTCAAACGAGAACACAAACCTTCGCCGCCATCTACTGCCTCTAACAAACCACGTAAAACCATAGGCGCTGATCAGCAGCCCCCGCAAGCATCACCTAATGAACCCGGTTCATCATCTGAATCAGCTCATAGTCCCATCCATGGAAGGGCCGTGTCTCAGAACCATAGCTCCCGCCGCGGACTTGGATTAAGGACAGCTCTTGAAAATGTATAAATCGCCACTTCGAGAGCTGGCAGAGGCCTACGCCCAGAAAGAACTCAGTCTGGAGGATTATCGCGAACAGCGCCGTCGACTACTCGACGCGATAGAAGATGGTGATATCAAGTTACCCAACGCGTCAGCTGCTACACCTCCAGCCACCTCAAAAAACGGGTCTCCAGAAACCCCGCCGCACCCCCGTGTAAGCCCTAAAGCTATGGCCATGGCAGGAACGCTATTGCTCGCATTACTCGTCTGGTTCCTAGTGCCCCGCACTGTTTTCAAGCACGCTCCAGACACTATAGCTTCACCAGCCAATGCGCCTTATGTTTCACCAGAACAGCTGCTGCTAGAGCAATTCCTGTCAGCCAACCTGTGGGACCAAGCCACCCTCGACAACTTTGAAATACACTGGCAGGAACTACCAGAACAGGCTCGCTTTTTAGCCCAAGCAAAGCCTTGGTACCAACGCATGAAAAATGCGCTGAACCGGGAATTAAATGCCCAAAAGGCCATTGCCGCTCTGACCTCATCAAAGGACAACCAGGCTAACATCGCCCGCCTGATCTCCTTTGGAATGATGTTGGGCATCAAGGAGCTGAAACCGTTATTTTCCGAACCGCTTGCCGTACCGTCTGAGATACTCGCAAATTCATCACCGCCCAGCCTGGAAAATATCGCCCCAGTAGAGGAAGCTAATTTAAACGGGGCACGTTGGCTCAACATTCAAGCCAACGAACACTTTAGCTTGCAACTCTTCGCGGTTAATCATCTGCATAAGGTCGAGCGCCTCATCACCCGCTTTCCCGAGTTAGAACTGAAGCTTGTTCCACTGGAACGGGCCAACCCCCGTTTTCGGTTACTTTATGGCATCTTTAGCAGCCGTGAAGCCGCACAAACCGCCTACAATGCATTGCCCGAGGCCCTTCGTCTGGAACAGCCGAAGCCGATCATTAAAACAATGCAGGAACTTAAAGCCGGATTGGAAAAAACGACCAAACAAATTTAGGGAACCTCTATTTACTGGGATTTCCGCGCGGCACGAGGATGAGGGTTTTAGAGGCCCCATTTGAAGACAAACCTTTTCGGAGATCGACCACATGATTCTTCTACGTCCCCTAAGCACCCTACTCCTGCTCGGCTTGCTGACAATTAGCGGCGCCTATGCCGCTGACTCTCGTTATCGCAGTTGGCGTGAGGACGACAAAGTACAAAACATCGTGGATCAATTACGCGATTTAGTGACCGAAGCCGAGAAAGAACGTGCCGCTGACCGGCGTTTTCTGCGCGATCTTCGCTCCCTAGTCAGCGCTTATGACAAACCATGGGGCCTGGAAGTACTACACGATAGTTTTCGTGATGACGATTTCAATCACAACCCAAAATGGCGAGTGAGCAGTGGCACGTTTTTCGTTGATCGTGAGACCGGCTTGCGCAGCATTGTGGAAGAAACAACCGTCGCAGCAACCCAAAAACCTAAAACAAAGCAACCGCGTAGTTCTGGCGATTTCGGTGTTGATCTCGCTGCCGCTATCTTTGGGGCGGTACTCGAATCGCCCAATCACAAATCAACGCCTGCAGCCACACCGAAGCCGCAAAAACTTACCCCCAATCCAGCCGTCATCGAAACCACTGTTAAGCTCAGCAATGCCTTTTCCCTAGAGCTTGAACTCCGCGCCAACAATGCCAATGAAGGCTTGGAACTCGGCATAGAAAACAAGGGTGGGGGATACTGGATAAGCTATCGGCCGGGGAATCCGGGACATTATGAATTACTGCGCACCACTCCCCGCGGCATGTCGCTAATAGAACAAACCGATCAAGGCCCCACGCTCGATGATGACGCGAGCCACCAGCTGAACTGGACCCGTGATACCGCGGGATTCATGCGTATCCGCCTCGATGGTGCCCTGCTTATGGAGGTGAGTGACCGCAGCTTTCGCAAGTCCTTTGACCGATTGATGGTACGCAATCTTGGTGGTGATTTTGCTATCCGTGAACTTTCTCTTATGGGGGTAGAGAAGGGACGACGCTAGGCCATTTTGTGCATGGATGTATTTATGTCGCAAAGGGCAGGAAGCCCGGGAGCGGCCATGCTGCGGGGGCATGGATGCCCAAGAGCAGTGTTTGTGCAGGGGCCCCTATACCGCAGAACCTGCCCCGTACCACGATACGGTGAGATGGATACCGGGGAGCAGTCTTTGGCCAAGCGCCGTTCTCGCACCTTTTGTGCAGGGAGGCACTTTTGCCGTGAGGGCGTGGATGCCCAGGAGCGGTCCTTGGCCAAGCGCCGCTCTCACACGTCCTTGTGCTTCACGGCATAAGGACGTGCGAGAACGGCGCTTGGCCAAAGTTGAAGTAAACCCATTGCTGGCCGCTAATAGGGACAAGCTTCCTCAAGAGGCCGCTATCCCTTTGTCGACGGCAACACGCCACCAGGAACCAATCGGTGATAAAACCACGGGCCACGGCCACTCCATCTACCTCTAACGCGATGACTCATTCTGGACCGGACCGAACCAAGATACGCGAGATTAAACGGCATTTTCTGCTCTGTAACCGAGAGCGGCTGGCGCGCACCCTTAGTTTACTAAACCCCACGCAGCAGGAATACGTTTCCCTCCTGCCACTGCTTTTCCATAGCAATCATCCGTTGTTCCCCGGTTATGTCAGCAATGATACGCCGGCCGGGATCTCGGACTACACACCCGATAGAAAAACTCTGAAGCTGGCGCGCAAATTAGCAAAGAGTTTTGATTTCCGTCGTCACCCCGTTCGCCAACGAATGATTTACAGTATTTATCTCATGGGCAGTAGCGGCACCATCGCCTACACCCAAGGCAGCGATCTGGATATCTGGATCTGTCATCAACCCGGATTGAGCACTACCGCGAAAAAGGAATTAGAGAAAAAAGGTGAACTAATCAGTCGATGGGCGGAAGAAGTGGATCTAGAGATCCATTTCTTCCTCATGGTGGATGAGGAATTTCGCGGCGGTGGGATCAGCGCCTTGTCTAGTGAAAGTAGTGGCACTGCCCAAAAAAAACTTTTGCTAGATGAATTCTACCGTACCGGCCTGTTGCTCTCCGGACGCTATCCTATCTGGTGGCTGGTTCCCCCGGAACAAGAACAAGACTACGAGCGTTATGTTGAACTTTTGCACCACAAACGCTTCATTAAAGATCATGAGTGCCTGGACTTTGGTCCCGTTAGTAATATTACCCCCGGGGAATTTCTGGGCGCAGCCCTCTGGCAACTCTACAAGGCCATTGCCTCTCCACATAAATCTCTCCTAAAGATTCTTGTGTTGGAATCCTACGCCAAGGGTTTTCCTAATCTTGATCTGCTCAGCGTTCGTTTTAAAAAAGCAATCTATGACGGCGTAAAAAAACTCGATGAGCTGGATCCCTATGTACTCATGCTAGGGCTCATCGAAGAACATCTGCAGGCGAATGAAGATCCAGAACGGCTCAAACTTGCCCAACGTTCCTTCTACTTCAAAGTGGAAATCCCTCTCAGCCGTCGTGTGAAAGCCGGAGAAAATAATTGGCGGCATAAATTATTACAACGCCTGACAAAACGCTGGGGCTGGGATAAGGCCCAATTCCATCTCCTAGACAGCCGCGAACACTGGAAAATTGCGCAGGTTCTAGATGAACGCCAGCACTTGATCCGCGCCCTTACCCACAGTTACAAAGTGCTCAGCCGGGTTGCCGATAAAACGGATGATAAGAGCATGGTCAGTGATCACGATATGACCATACTGGGGCGTAAATTATTTGCCGTTTTTGAACCCAAGGCAGGCAAGATTGATATTATCAACCAGGGTATATCACAGGATCTCACGGAGGCCCATCTACTGCTCCAGTGTGATAGTTCCAGCCAAAATGATCTGAGCTGGAGCTTGTATCGTGGCCTGTCCGCCGCCGATGGAGATACTCTTGGAGCCTCGCTTAAACGCAGTCACTCGCTGCTGGAGTTGGTCGCATGGTGCCAATTCAATGGCCTGTTAAATCCACGTACGCGGCTAAACCTGGAGGCTAACGATAATCACCCATCGAGCAGAGATATCGAGCAACTCTGTGGCGATCTCCGGCGTCACTTTCCAAGTTCAAGGGCAGGTCATGCCTCGGTAGAAGACCTGGAACAAGCGCCTCGGCTACTCAATGGCGCACTGGTCATTAATCTCGGCATTGATCCCATGGAGCATTACACCCGGCAAGGCATGAGCCTCACTAGCAATCAGGTAGACGCCCTAAACTACAGCAACCGGGAGGAAAATCTGGTGCAGACCGTGGATTACCTCCACCTGAACAGCTGGGGGGAGCTGATGAACTTCCGCTTCAATGGATTGGATGGCCTCATAGCCTGTCTGTGCAAATATCTACTTAGCTTGGGCATAGCGAGCAAGCCGACCGAAACCCATATCACCTGCCTCTGTTATACCCCGGGATACGCGGAATCCATCACACACCGTTTGCGAGAGCTATTGGACTCTCTCACGCGCTGGTACCAAAAACCCACCAGGAAAGCACGGCGTCGCTACGTGCTTCGTGCCCACGGAAGCTATCACAGCTTCCTGGCAACGGCGGGAAGCATCAAGCATGAATTTTCCGGCTCTGCTGCAAAATTACGCACTACCTTACAAAACGCCAACGAGAAATTTACTAGCACAACCTTCGACTCCCATTCATCCGGACCGGGACCGCTGGCAGAAATATTCAAGACGAATAAGAAGGATATCGTGCAGTGCTTTTATCTACACCACGCTAAAACCGCTCACCTCTACATTCTGGATGAATTTGGCACACTGTTTCAGGATCGGGTTAAGTTTTTTACCGAGGCCGCATTACAACAGCATTTCCAGCGTTTCTTCAAAGCCATCGACCAGCGTAGGAATGGGGCCAAGGCTCCGCTGCGCACTGCTTATTACCTGCTCCACAAAAAAGGTGCCGCCCACCGCTATAGCGTCAAAACGCGTCCAGTAGCGGAAGACGCTGACAGGCCATCGCTACTGCATATTCAAGTCATTGCCCAGATAGTGGGCACTAAAACCGAATTCACCCTCTATTGCAACGGCAAGGAATTTTCCACCTTGGAATACGGCCAAGACGTGTTTCAACAAGTAGCCGCCTATGTGCTGGAACATCGCCATAACCGCGAAAAATATCCGGTTTATATCACCGATATCGACCTCTCGGCCTTGCGTCTTGAGGATAGTGCGGTCGGAGGATTACAAACCATCCATTATCTGCGTTATAAACGTCGCATCGAACAGCATCTGAACGATACCTTGGCGAACTTTGAGGAAAACTGAGGAACCCCGGACTGACAAATACGGATTGCGCCATGACCGAGAAAACTGACACCCCATCAGCGCGACTGCGAATCCATCAGGTCCTGGAGCCCGCCCGGCCTGGAGATCTCCTTAGCCGCATCGCCGACATTGCACTGGTCGCTTTGGTGGCCAGCAATGTACTGGCCGTTATCCTCGAATCAGTTGCCTCCATGGCACTAAGCTACGGCGCTTTCTTCAACTGGTTTGAAACTATTTCGGTGGCCATCTTTAGTGTTGAGTATGGCCTGCGGCTGTGGACCGCTGTGGAAGTACAGCGGCTACGGAGCAACTCACCACTCATCGCCCGTCTGCGTTATATGGCCTCGCCGCTGGCACTGCTCGATCTTGCCGCCTTTCTGCCCTATTACCTGTCCATGTTCTTTGGCATTGATCTTCGCTTCCTGCGTGCCCTGCGCCTGCTACGCCTGTTCAAGCTGGCCCGCTACTCACCCGCCCTGTCCCTGGTGGGCGCAGTCTTTGCAGCCGAGGCCAAGGCCTTCGGTATCGCCCTGTCCATCCTAGTAGTCGTCATCATCTTTGCCTCCAGCGGAATTTATTTGGCCGAGCAAGCGGCACAACCGGAGGCCTTCAGTAGCATTCCCGCCGCCATGTGGTGGTCCATCGCCACCCTGACTACCGTAGGCTATGGCGATATCACCCCCATCACTACGCTGGGCAAACTCTTTGGCGGCTGCGTGATGATTGCTGGTATCGGTATGGTCGCCTTGCCAGCGGGCCTGCTAGCCTCGGGTTTTTCCGAGCAAATCCAACGCCGCCGCGAGCACTTTAGCCGACAAGTCACTCATGCTCTGAAAGACGGTGTGATTGACGCCGATGAACGCCATTTACTCAATAAGCTCCGCAAGGAACTGGGCCTCAGTGAACAGGAGGCGCTCCATCTGCTCGACAATGTCGCGCGCAGCGACAAACATCTCCCGCCCCGATGCCCTCACTGTGGTGAGGACCTGCATTCGAAGTCTTAGCGAGCGGCTAGGAGTCTGTCGGGTTTAGGACTGCCCTACTGCGGAAAAGCCATTTTGGCCCTATTTTCCGGTCCTTTTCGTCTAATAGAACGACTATTATCCTCAAATGACCGAAAAATCTGTCTCAAAATGACTTCCCCTCGCTACGGACGCCTAAATCCGACAGGCTCCTAGGTCCACTGACGCACATCGACAAAATGACCCGCAATAGCAGCCGCGGCGGCCATTGCCGGACTCACCAAATGGGTACGGCCACCCGGCCCCTGACGCCCCTCAAAGTTTCGATTTGAGGTAGAGGCACAGTGCTTGCCAGCACCCAGGCGATCGGCATTCATTGCCAGACACATAGAGCAGCCAGGCTCCCGCCACTCAAAACCCGCAGCGATAAAGATTTGATCCAGCCCCTCGGCTTCGGCCTGCTGCTTGACCCCACCGGAGCCTGGCACCACCAAGGCAGGTTTAACTCGCTCCGCCACCTGCCGTCCCTCGACCACGCGGGCGGCGGCACGCAGATCCTCGATACGCGCATTGGTACAGGAACCGATAAATACAGTATCGATTTCAATATCGGTAATGGCCATCCCCGCGGCGAGCCCCATGTATTCCAAAGCCCGCTCTATCCCGGTACGGCGAGTCGCATCGGCCTCAGCAGCCGGATCGGGCAAACAGGCAGACACCGGCAATACCATTTCCGGAGAGGTCCCCCAGGTCACCTGGGGTTCAATCTGACTGCCGTCGATGCGTAACTCGTGATCAAAAACCGCATCAGCATCACTTTTGAGCTCGTTCCATGCCGCCGTAGCCAACGCCCAATTCTCAGCGTTCGGTGCTTGGGGACGACCCTTCACGTAATCAACGGTCTTCTCGTCCACCGCCACCAGGCCAGTGCGAGCACCCGCCTCGATGGTCATATTACATAGTGTCATACGCCCTTCCAGGCTCAAATCACGGATCGCCTGGCCGGTGTATTCAATGGCAAAACCGGTACCGCCGGCGGTACCCATCTCGCCGATGATCGCCAACGCAATATCCTTCGCCCCGACCCCTTCAGGCACCGAACCGCTTACCTCTACCCGCATATTCTTCGATTTCTTTGCCACCAGACACTGAGTGGCGAGGACGTGTTCGACTTCCGAGGTACCAATCCCAATCGCCAGTGATGCCAAGGCACCGTGGGTGGATGTATGGGAATCTCCGCACACCAGCGTACTGCCCGGCAAGGTAATACCCTGCTCCGGGCCAACGATATGCACGATGCCCTGACGCGGGTCACCCATGCCATAAAGCGGAATATCAAAGCGCCCGCAATTGTCCACCAGCGTATCCACCTGCAAACGGGCCACCGGATCGCTAATACCCTGCGCCAGATCCTGAGTCGGCACATTGTGATCGGCCACAGCAAAATTGGCCTCACGACGCCACAAATTGCGATCCGCCAAACGCAGTCCCTCGAAGGCCTGAGGCGAAGTCACCTCGTGGATCAAATGGCGATCAATATAAAGGAGGGTGCTGCCGTCCTCGTTATGACAGACCGCATGGTCATTCCAAAGTTTGTCGTAAAGGGTCTGTCCCGCCATGATTCTCTCCACCGCCCGTGCGGCCGTAACTGAAAAGGGCCTATTGTAGCCCAACGACCAAACCGGGAGCGGTGTGCAAATGCTTCAAAATGAAAAAAGGCCGGAAGACCCAGCCCTGGTTAACCTTATAAAGCGACGATGAAGCTCACTTCTCCTGCCTTCTTTTTGCCGCGTGGAGGACGCGTTGGCCTTCGAAATAGACCGTATATTGCGGGTAATGCCAGCGGCTGATGGGAGGTTCACCTACGGCAGGAACAATCTCGGTGGGCTCTCCCAATTGAGATCGTACCGCCTCCATACTGGTGCCACGGGTGGGTGCCCCCTGTAGTGCATCGGCGGCTGCGAGCGGCATGGTAAGCACTTCGGCGGTGACTGGGAGTAAACCGCCAAGGGCAAATAACAACAGAACTGTAGACAAGGTTTTCATAGCTGAAAGGATAGGAAAACCAAACCGCTTATTCCAGCCACAATGGCATCGATCTGGCCATTAAAGTGTCGAACATTGCACATTAACAGCCAGATCTCAGCTCACCTGCCACTGGGACTTCGCCGGGACGCAGCCAACGCCAGCAAATCAGCAGTGCCACACCACTAAGCAAGGCCGAAACCAGATAGGTGCTCTGCCCCCCGAGGCCATCCCAAAGATAACCACCGGCCAGACTTCCAGCCGCCCCCCCGGCCCCGAAACTCAAGCTGCTGTATAGCGCCTGTCCGCGCCCCTGCAAACGACCGGTGAAAAAGCGATGCACCAACTGGATAGCCACTGCGTGATAAATCCCGAAGCTGGCAGCATGCAGCAACTGGGCTGCGATGAGCACCGGCAATTGATCCACGAAAAAAGCCACCAACACCCAGCGCACAGCAGTGAGCCCGAAACACAAGAGAAACAGTCGGCGCAAAGGATAATGCTGAAACAAGCGGTGCATGACCAAAAAAAGTACGACTTCGCTCACCACTCCCAAGGCCCAAAGCTGGCCGATGAGCCCCCGGCTATAACCAAAATCATCGAGATAGATGGAATAGAAGGCGTAATAGGGCCCGTGGCTAGCCTGCATCAGAGCACAGGCGACAAAAAACGCTATGACCGTAGGCTGTTTCAATACCCGCAGCAGCGGTTCCTTTTGTAGTGGCAGCTCCACCTCGCCGACTTTTGGTGCTATCAGGCTGGCAAACCAGATGCCCACAGCGAGCAGCAACACTATGGATGGCAGCAAGGCCACACCGTAATGCTCCAGCAGATAACCCAAGGCCACCACTGCCAGAATGAAACCCACCGAACCCCAGAGTCGCACCCAGGTATAACGATGGCTATGTTCACCGAGGCAATTGAGGGTAATCACCTCGAACTGCGGCAAAGCGGCGTTCCAGAAAAAACCGAAGGTCGCCAACACCAGGGCCAGTCCCCAGAAGGAGTCAGTAAAAAATATCCCGGCAAAGGCACATATGGACAAAAAGGCCGCGAGACGAATAATGGCTAGACGATTGCCACGCTTGTCCGCAATCCAGCCCCAGATGTTGGGTGCGATGATCTTGGTCAACATCAGAATTGCCATCAATGTACCGATGGCGCGTGGCCCGAAATTCAGCGAGGAGAGATACAGCCCCCAATAGGGAATGAGAGCGCCGAGGGTGGCGAAATAAAACAGATAAAAGGCGGATAACCGCCAGTAGGGCACGCCGGGAGCGACCATTTCCTATGCAGCCCGCAAAGGCAATCAGGGATGAGCGGGAATACGAGGGGTTTCCGATTTCACCTCGGCGTTCTGGGCGCGATGGCGCAGCAGATGATCGAGTAACACGATGGCCATCATGGCCTCGGCAATCGGTGTCGCGCGTATGCCCACACAAGGGTCGTGACGACCGTGGGTCACCACCTCCACCGGCTCGCCCTGACGATTAACGCTACGGGCCGGCAGCCGCAGGCTGGAAGTGGGTTTCATGGCAATACTAGCCACCACATCCTGACCCGAGGAAATGCCGCCGAGGGTGCCACCGGCATGATTGCTGAGAAAACCCTCCGAAGTAATTTCATCACGATGTTCCGTGCCCTTCTGAGTCACCGACTCAAAGCCATCACCGATCTCCACCCCCTTAACCGCGTTGATGCTCATCAGCGCATGGGCAAGATCCGCATCCAGGCGGTCGAAGACGGGTTCACCTAGGCCTGGCGGTACGCCGGTGGCCACCACATTGATACGCGCGCCGATGGAGTTCCCCTCTTTGCGCAAGGTATCCATATAGGCTTCCAACTCTGGCACCAGCGCGGCATCAGGACAGAAAAACGGATTCTGCTCCACCTGTTCCCAATCCAGCGTGGCGGGGATTAGAGGCCCAAGCTGGGCGAGATAAGCACGGATCTCGATGCCACAGGACTCGCGCAGGTATTTCTTGGCAATTCCCCCCGCCGCCACCCGCATTGCGGTCTCGCGCGCTGAGGAACGACCACCACCGCGATAGTCACGGATGCCATATTTTTGTTGGTAGGTGTAATCCGCGTGCCCCGGACGGAATTGCTCACTTATATTGCTGTAATCCTTGGACTTTTGGTCGGTGTTTTCAATCAGTAGGCCAATCGGCGCACCAGTGGTCAAACCCTCGAACACACCGGAAAGGATGCGCACCTGATCAAGCTCACGTCGCTGGGTCATGTGGCGATTTTTCCCCGGTCGACGGCGATCCAGATCATCTTGAAGATCGGCCTCCCTCAGCGCCATCCCCGGCGGACAACCGTCCACCACACAACCAATAGCAGGCCCATGACTCTCGCCAAACGAGCTCACCGCGAACAGTTTTCCAATGGTATTTCCAGACATGGGGGTAGTGTAGCCGCTTGCATCGCGCGGTCCCACCACCACGAACCGCGTATATACCTGAATGCGGGCTAAACTAAAGGCTACATGAGCGACCATCCCCATCATCACGGCCACCATCTTGCAGGAGCTGATGAAAAGCGGGTGCTGTTGGCACTGCTACTGACCGGCGGCTTCATGGTAATAGAGATAGTGGGTGGAATCCTCTCCGGCTCCCTCGCACTGCTGGCCGATGCCGGCCATATGCTCGCCGATACCGTGGCACTCGGCCTCGCGTGGCTGGCCATACGGGCAGCTCACAAACCTGCAGACGCGCAGCGCTCCTATGGCTATCAGCGCTTTCAGGTACTAGCCGCCTTCGTCAACGGCGGGGCCCTGTTCCTGGTGGTGGGCTGGATAGCGGTCGAGGCCGTCGACCGGCTACTGGAACCGCAACCCGTGCTCGGTGGCATGATGCTGGTAGTGGCTGTCATCGGCCTATTGGTCAACCTGGCAGCCTTTGCTCTGTTGCATAGTGGTGGGCAGAAAAACATCAATATCCGCGCCGCCGCACTGCATGTGCTAGGGGATCTGCTGGGTTCCATCGCGGCCATCGTCGCGGCAGTGGTGATCCTCTGGAGCGGCTGGTTTCCCATCGACCCCCTGCTCTCAGTGCTGGTAGGCCTGCTGATTCTACGTAGTGCCTGGGTGGTAGTGCGGCAATCCGGGCATATCTTGTTGGAGGGAACACCTAGCGACCTCGACCCCGAAACTCTGAGCCGGGTATTGAGCGAAACGGTACCGGGCATCAAGGATATTCATCACCTGCATGCCTGGTCCCTGACGCCAGAGCAACGCATCGTCACCCTGCATGCCCGGGTGGAGGAAAATGCCGACGAGTGCGCAGTGATGCAGGGGATTAAGGCTCAGCTAGCAGCAGAGTTCCAGGTCAATCACGTCACCGTCCAGATCGAACGTGGCCACTGCCTAGATAAAGACTGTCTACACGAACACACACACTAACCGCCATAATCCGCAAAGCTTGCCCCGCGCTTGATGCGAGACTGCATCTGGGATGACGGAGATATTTCAGGAAGCCGGAGAGAAACCGTGTTCCACCAGTTCCGCGGCAGTTAGCAGAAAGATATTCTCCCCGCCACGGACAAAATCGAGCCACATGAAGGGCAGCTCGGGATAGGCGGCGGTCAGTGCCGGCCGACTCTCTCCCACCTCCACTACCAACACCCCGTGAGGGGCCAAATAACGTCCCGCCTCGCGCAAAATACGGTGGGTACAGTCCAGGCCGTCCGCGCCCGAGGCGAGGCCCATGGCCGGTTCGTGGTGGTATTCATCGGGCAAGGCCGCTACCGAGGCCTCACTGACGTAGGGGGGATTACTGACAATCAGGTCGAAGGCCCCTTCAACTTGAGAAAAGAGATCAGACTCCAGTAAAGCTACCTGCTCTTCCAGGCCCAGGGCCTCAATATTGCGATGGGCTACGGCCAGCGCCTCAAGAGAAAGATCTACACCCACCACAGCGGCCTCGGGAAAAACCTGGGCACAGGCCGCTGCGATACAGCCACAACCGGTACAGAGATCGAGCACATGCGCCACCTCAACCCCATCCATCCAAGGAGAAAAACCACCTTCCACCAGCTCTGCAATGGGAGAACGGGGCACCAGCACGCGCTCGTCCACATAATAGGCGCTACCGGCAAACCAGGCAGTGTGGGTGATATAGGCAGCGGGGATGCGTTCTTCAATGCGGCGCGCCAGATTTACCAACACCTGCTCCCGCTCCGGCTCGGTCAACGCCGCTTGCCAAAGCTCTGCAGGTAAACCAGGTTCCAGGTGCAGAGTACCAAGCACTAGAGCGAGGGCCTCGTCCAGGGCATTGTCCGCGCCATGGCCAAAACACAGGCCGGCTTCATTAAAACGGCTGGTACCCCAGCGCACAAAATCAGCGGGGGTGCGTAGCTCGGCACGAGCCGCCGCCATAGAGATAGCTAGACTGGACACTGTGTACTCCGAAATAGGGGGTTAAATACGGGGCGAAATCTTCGGTCTAAGTCTGACAGATTCCTAAACCGAAAAACCCGGAATAGAGGCTAGATCCACCTCGTCAATCTGCTCGGGCTGAAGAAATTTGTCTGCGTACTGTAGATAGACCTTCTCGCGCACAAAGATCTCGAAGAGATCCGGGTCAATGTGCTGGTCCTGTTTCATGCGGCCAAGAATAGTGAGTGCCAGAGAGAGTGGCATGGCTTTTTTATAAGGTCGATCCCCGGCAGTCAATGCCTCGAAGATATCGGCGATTCCCATGGCGCGGGCCTGTACTGACATCTGCTCGCCCGTAAGCCCCTTGGGATAGCCCGTGCCATCCATATGCTCGTGGTGCCCACCGGCAAATTCCGGCACCCGGCTCAGATGCTTGGGATAGGGCAAGGATTCCAGCATCTTGATGGTGGCAGTGATGTGATGATTAATCACCTTCCGCTCTTCCGCAGTCAGGGTTCCACGTACTACCGTGAGGTTATAAACCTCATTATCCGACAGCAAGGGCTGCTCCTTACCCTCAATATCGGTATAGCGATACGCAGCAATCCGCCGCACCCGCGCCTGAGCCTCATCACCCATGGCCTCACCACCCACGTTACAGGTGCGCAGGAAATCCAGATCCGCATCCAATTCCGCCAATCGCTCCGCTACCGTCTCATCCGCCGCCACGCCTTCCAGCTGCGCACGCAGAAGCTGATTCTCCAGTTGCTGTTTAAGCAATGCGATACGGGTTTCCACCAGCGCAATGCGATCGAAGATGGTCTCCAGCTTAGTGGCCTTATCCACCACATACTCCGGCGTCGTCACCTTGCCGCAATCATGCAGCCAGCCGGCTATGCGCAGCTCATAGCGATCATCTCCGCTCATGGAGAAATTCTGTAGCGGACCATAGTCAACCTTCGCCATGGCATCAGCCAGCATCAGGGTGAGCTCCGGCACCCTTCGACAATGACCACCGGTATAGGGAGATTTGTCATCGATGGCGTTGGCCATCAGCTCGATAAAGGACTCGAACAATACCCGCTGCTCATCAATAAGCCGCTTGTTGGTGAGTGAGATCGCCGCTTGAGAGGCCAGCGACTCCACCAGCCCCTGATCGTCCTCGGTAAAGGGAATCACCGTCTTGCCATCTACATCCCGCGCATTGATGAGTTGCAGAACGCCAATCACCACGTCTTCGTGGTTACGCATGGGCACGGTTAGAAAAGAGGTGGAGCGATAACCCGCCTGGAGATCAAATTCCCGGGTGCCCGAGAAATCAAAATCCTTATCTGCATAGGCATCGGGAATATTGACTGTCTCAGCGGTTACCGCTGCACGCGCCGCCACCATATGATCATTGGGCTCACCATCATCATCGTAGAGAACCAGGGGCGGTAGATCGACGGGTTTGCCACTGGTACCACCAAAGTGGATACCCAGGGTCTCATTAAACAGGGTCTCGAAACGAAGATGGCCGTCATCGGTAGCGCTGTAGAGGGTGCCACCGTCGGCGTTTGTGAGCTCACGGGCATTTTGTAGGATGAGCTCCAGCAAGCGCGGGCTATCCTTTTCCGAGGACAGCGCAAAGCCCACCTCGGTAAGTCGGCGGATAAGATCGATAGGAGACGAATTTCTCGTACTCATGCGCTGTGCCCGAGTTTGGCTGAAAACTATATTTCCGCGCCCTGAAAGCCGGTGAATCAGATGAAAGACGCGGTGCCCATAATGACCCCCGGCGCGGCCCCTCGCAACTAGAGCCACCCTTGTGGAGCAGGCTATGGCCGCATTAGGATGGCCACATGCACTCTGCGCTGCCCCAATATCTGTTAAACGCCATCACGCGATTGCTCTGTCCACTGTGGCTGCTATGGGGCATGCAGGCGATTGCAGCACCATTACCGTCTGCTTTTAATGCCCATTTCGAGCTGTACTCCGGTGATCTACGGGTCGGAGAGACCACCTGGACACTGGAAGCCCTTGGCGATGATCGCCATGTATATCGATCGCTCAGCAACGCCACTGGCCTCGTATCGCTGTTTAGCCCGCGCAAGGTGCTCGAACAAAGCGAGTGGCGTGAGAAAGATGGCGTGCTGCTCCCCCTCGCCTATAGCTACAAACGCTCGGGTGGCTCCCGCAAACGGCACATGGAAATCGCCTTCGACTGGAAAGAAGGCGTCGCCAGCCATACCTTCCGTGCCGACACTTGGCACATGCCAGTGCAAAAAGGCACCGTGGACAAGCTCTCCTATCTGCTGCTGATGATGCGTGATCTGGCTGACGGCAAACGCGAGATGCACTACCCCATCGCCGATGGCGGCCGCCTCAAGCGCTATCACCTCAAAGTCATCGGCGAGGAACTGCTGGAGACTGCCCTAGGACCCCTCCAGACCCTGAAAGTCCAACGCCTGCGTGAAAGTGACAAGCGCAACACAGTGGTGTGGTGTGCTATTCATTACGGCTATTTTCCGGTACAGATCGGGCACCGGGAGAAAGACGGCACTGACGTTGTGCTGCGCATTAAGTCGCTGGAAGGTCTGCCGTGAGCACCACAGTTCTCTATTACGTGCTCGATCCCATGTGCAGCTGGTGCTGGGCCTTCCGGTCCGAGTTTAGGAGCCTCTGCCAACGGCTCCCTGACGACATTCAAATACGCTACGTGATGGGCGGACTCGCCAGCGATAGCGATGAGCCCATGGACCCACAGACCCGGGGTTATGTACAAGGCGCCTGGGATGCGGTGGAGGCCCGCACCGGAGCCCACTTTAATCGTGACTTCTGGAGCCGCTGCGCACCTAGGCGTTCCACTTATCCCGCCTGCCGCACGGTGATTGCTGCGGGCAAACTGGATGGACATGGCGCAGAGAAAATGATCGAGGCGATCCAGCATGCCTATTACCGGGATGCACGCAATCCCTCCGATAGCAGCACCCTCATCGCCCTAGCCGTGGAGCTCGGGCTGGATGAGAGCCGCTTCACCCAATTGCTGACCGCTCCGGAAACCGAAGTGGCACTACAGGCCGATCTCGCGCTGTGCCGTGAGCTGAGTGTCTCCGGGTTTCCCAGCCTGGTATTGGAACAGGGTGAACATCGCACCCTCCTGTTATCGGGCTATGGCAAGGCGGATGACATCCTGAAACGGCTGGCGGACATGGTCCGCCCTACGGCTGATTGAGCAAGCGTATCAGGCTGGAGCTGGAAACAGTGTTAGCTACAACTCACAAACACCCTTTGCTGTAGGGCGGATCATATCCGCCATCCAGCTTCACCTCGGCGCCCCAATGGCGTGCACGGCACGCCCTACGGCTGATTAAGCAAGCGTATCAGGCTGGAGGTATCCCAGCGCCCGCCGCCACGCGCCTGCAGCTTGCTGTAAAACTGGTCCACCAGTGCCGTCACCGGTAACAACGCGTCACACTTTTTCGCCTCCCGCAAACAGATGCCCAGGTCCTTGCTCATCCAGTCCACCGCAAAACCAAAGTCGAACTGATCCGCCAGCATGGTCTTACCACGGTTATCCATTTGCCAGGACTGGGCCGCCCCCTTGGAGATCACATCCAGCACTCGCTCGCCATCGAGCCCAGCCCGTTGGGCAAAGTGCATGGCCTCGGCCAGGCCCTGCACCAGCCCGGCTATACAGATCTGATTGACCATTTTAGTCCGCTGTCCAGAGCCCACCGGCCCCATCAGCGTCACCGCCTTGGCATAACTGTCGATGACAGCCTCTACCCGGGCAAAGGCTTGCACCTCGCCACCCACCATCACCGTCAGTGCCCCGGTCTCCGCGCCTACTTGCCCACCGGATACCGGTGCATCGAGAAAGTGAAACTGCCCCGTTCGCGCGCAGGCATCCAACTCCTCCGCCAATTCCGCTGAGGCGGTGGTGTGATCGACGAACACTGCCCCCGGGGCCATGCCGGCAAAGGCACCAGAGTCCCCCAACACCACGGCACGCACATCGTCATCATTACCGACGCAGCTAAACACCACATCGGCACCCTGGGCCGCGGCCATTGGTGTTTCCGCGACACTACCTGGATAGCTGTTTAGCCAGGCCTCAGCCCGCTTCCGGGTGCGATTGTATACGGTGACCTCATAGCCCGCCTGAGCCAGATGCCCGGCCATGGGAAAACCCATGGTGCCCAGGCCAAGGAAAGCGACCTTAGCAATCGTCTTTTGAGTGTCTGCCATTACATCCTCCTCTTCACTTCGATGCTAAAATTCCGTGTTTACCATACAAACCATAGGCAAATATGCCGTTACTACGTATCAATGAAGTCAGTGTAGATTTTGGCGGCCCGCCCATATTGGAGCGGATCTCGCTGGAACTCCACCGCCGCGAGCGCGTGGCACTGGTGGGACAAAACGGCACTGGCAAATCTACCCTGCTAAAACTCATCGCCGGCATCATCGATAGCGATGGTGGTGAACTACGCTTTCGCTCCGGGGTACGAGTCAGCTTTCTCGGCCAGGAAATACCTACTGAGCTTGAGGGTACCGCCTCTGAGGTGGTCTGTGCCGGCATTGGCAATTTACAGCAGGCCCTCAATGCCTATCACCATGCCCTAGAAGATGATGCCTCCCCGGAGGCATTGGCGCATGCCTCGGATGCCATCGAGGCCGCCGGTGGCTGGAATGCCGCCCATCGAGTTGAGCGTGTGTTATCACGCTTATCACTGGACCCGGAGGCCAACTTTCGCAGCCTCTCCGGCGGCATGCAGCGTCGGGTTCTGCTGGCCCGTGCACTGGTGGAAGAACCGGACATCCTGCTGCTGGATGAGCCCACCAACCATCTCGATCTCGATAGCATCGCCTGGCTAGAGGAATTTCTACTCGCCACCCACTGCACCCAGATGTTTGTCAGCCATGACCGTACCTTCGTCGATCGGCTGGCCACCCGCATCATCGATCTGGATCGTGGCCAACTCAGCTCCTGGCCGGGCAACTACGCCGACTATGTGCGCAGAAAGGCCATAGCCTTGGAAGAAGAAAGCCAGCACGCCGCCGCCTTCGACCGCAAACTCGCCATCGAGGAACGCTGGATCCGCCAGGGCATCAAGGCCCGGCGCACCCGCAATGAGGGCCGCGTCCGAGCGCTGGAACAGCTGCGCCGGCAACGCCAACAACGGCTCGAACGCACGGGATCTGCACAATTCTCTTTGGCCATGGGAAACAAGTCCGGCAAACGTGTCATCAAGGCACGCAATATCAACTTTGGCTATGACGACACACTGGTGGTCAAGAATTTCTCCACCAACATTATGCGTGGCGATCGCGTTGGCATCATCGGTCCCAACGGCGCGGGCAAGAGCACCCTGCTGCGCCTGCTGCTCGGCACCTTGAAGCCACAAAGCGGTGAGTTAAATCTCGGCACCGGGCTGCAAATTGCCTATTTCGATCAACAACGCGCCGCCCTGGATCCCGAAAGGCCGGTGTGGGAAAACGTCGCCGACGGCAACGATCATATTGAGATTAACGGCAACTCCCGTCATGTTTTGGGCTATCTGGAAGACTTCCTATTCGCCCCTGCCCGCGCCCGCACCCCGGTAAAGGCGCTCTCCGGTGGGGAGAAAAACCGCCTGCTACTGGCTCGCCTGTTCAGCCTACCGGCCAATCTGTTGGTAATGGACGAACCCACCAATGATCTCGACGTGGAGAGCTTGGAACTACTGGAAACTCTGTTGGTGAATTACCCGGGCACGCTGTTGCTGGTGAGCCACGATCGCAGCTTTATGGATAATGTCGTCACCAGCATGCTCGCCTTTGAAGGCAAGGCGGGAATCAACGAATACGTGGGGGGTTATCAGGACTGGCTACGGCAACGGATTGAGCCCATAAAGGTAAAAGCTCGCACGGCCACCACCAAGCCCGCCACCAAAGCCAGCACCGGGAAAAAACTCAATTACCGGGAACAACGTGAGCTGGAGGCGCTCCCCAAACGCATCGAGACGCTGGAAGCAGAACAAGAAGCCCTGCACACACAAATGGCGGACCCCACGTTTTACCGTCAGCAGGGTGCTGAGATGGCTAGTAGTCGCGAACGCCTGGAACAGCTGGAGAAAGAACTAGCGATGGCTTACGGGCAGTGGGAACAGCTGGAAGAGAGGGAAGGCTAGCGGCCTAGGCATCCAGATCCGGAATCAAGTTGCTCTCAAGATGAGTAATGGTGTCTTTCAACCGCAGTTTGCGCTTTTTCAGTCGGCGCACCTGTAGCTGATCCACGGGCGGCTGCTCGGCCAAGCGGTGCAGCACATCATCCAGATCGCGATGTTCGGTGCGCACCGCTTCAAGTTGTCGACGGAGGTTACTTGATTCATCTTTAGGCATCGCTCCCTCCTCTCTACTTATTGCTATTACGGATACTGTTTAAAGCATAACAGCCCCCGCATCACCATGGCGCCTGTTAAACTCTGTTTCTGCGCCCAACTCACCCCACTAAGGGAAATGTTCCATGCCATCATTTGACGTAGTTTCCGAAGTCGACCTGCAAGAACTCCGCAATGCGGTGGACCAGACTAACCGCGAGGTTGGCAACCGCTTCGACTTCAAGGGCACTGACGCCCGGGTGGAACAGGCAGAACACGAGCTCACGGTCCATGCCGCCGCGGAATTTCAGGTGGACCAGGTGCGTGACATCCTGCAGACCAAGATGGGCAAACGTAAAATTGATGTTAGCTGCCTGGAATGTGGTGAGATCATCGAGGTGGGTACTGCTGCGCGTCAAACCCTCGTGGTGCGCCATGGCCTCGACCGGGAGATGGCAAAAAAGGTCATCCGCTTGATCAAGGACAGCAAGTTGAAGGTACAAACCGCCATCCAGGAGGAACAGGTCCGGGTCACCGGAAAAAAGCGTGACCACCTGCAACAAATCATGGCTATCCTGCGCGAAGCAGACCTCGACCTGCCGCTACAGTTCCTCAACTTCCGCGACTAACCCCAGGGATGGGGTGTATGCCGCCAGATGTCAGGAACAGATGGCGGCGAAACCCTAGCGATGGAGAGTATGTCGCCACCCGTCGGGAACGAGTGGTGACGAAGCCTGGGAACGGCGCCCAATCAGCTCTTAATACCCACGCCCTTATGCAATAACCACAGCGCTGCAGCACCCAGCAAACCAATAAAAACAATGATGATAACCAAGGCGCTGCTGCTCTCAATATCACTCACCCCCAGCATCCCATAACGCAATGCATTGACCATGTAGAGCATGGGATTAAACAGCGACACCCCTTGCCAGAAGGGCGGCAGCATATCCACCGAATAAAACACTCCACCCAGATAGATCAACGGAGTCAGCACAAAGGTAGGGATAATAGAAATGTCGTCAAAGGTGCGGGCAAATACCGCATTGATAAAACCCGCCATGGCAAACAGGATGGCGGTTAAAAACACTACAGCAATCACCAATGGCCAATGGAAGACGGAAAGCTCAACAAAGCAGGCAGACACTAACGTTACCACCACACCGACTACCAGTCCCCGGGCAACTCCGCCGCTGACGTAACCGGCAAGAATGATCCAGCTGGGTAACGGGGCAATCAGTAATTCCTCAATGTGCCGCTGAAACTTGGTGCTGTAAAAAGACGACACCACATTGGCATAGGAATGACTGATTACCGCCATCAAAATCAGCCCCGGCACGATGTAATCAATGTATCCAAAGCCGGCTACCGGCCCAATGCGTGAACCGATGAGCTTGCCGAAGATGACGAAATAAAGTGCGGTGGTAATAGCTGGCGGCAGAATGGTCTGTGGCCAGATGCGCATAAAGCGCCGCACCTCCTTCGCCAGGATAGTCCGGTAACCGATCAGGTAAGGATGTGCCACCTTATTCATGCTCATCGACCGAATTTTCCCGCAATAATTGCAGGAAGGCCTGCTCCAAGCGGTTGTGTTTATTACGCATGCTGAGCACCTCAATGCCCACAGCTGAAAGAGCGGCAAACAACGCATTAATTCCCATCCCTGTCGGGAGCTGCACTTCCAGGGTCACGGGGTCTACCAACTCACAGCGAAAACCTTTTAATACCGGAGCAACCTCAAGCGTCCCGGTCAGACTCAGCACTAGATGCTCACCATGGGTACGCGCCAGCAGCTCACGCATCCCGCCTTGCTCCACGATCCGTCCCTGATGGATTACCGCGATACGCCGACACAGGCTCTCCGCCTCTTCCAGATAATGGGTGGTGAGTATGATGGTGGTGCCTTCGCGATTACGGCGCTGCAGGAATTCCCACATAGCGTGGCGGATCTCTAAATCCACCCCGGCGGTGGGTTCATCCAGAATCAGCAAGCGCGGCTCATGCACCAGCGCACGGGCGATCATCAACCGCCGTTTCATACCACCAGAGAGATCCCGCGCCTGGGTGCGGCGTTTATCCCAAAGCTCCAGTTCACGCAGGTATTTTTCCGCCTGCTGGCACGCCCGCTCCCGCGCAATACCGTAATAGCCGGCCTGGTTTATCAGGATCTCCTCCACCGGCTCGAAGACGTTGAAGTTAAATTCCTGCGGCACGATACCGATGGTGCTGCGTGCTGCGCGCCAGTCATCATCCAGATCGTGACCAAAGACAGCCACCCGGCCCGCGCTCTTGGTCACCAGCGAGGCGATGATGCCTATGGCGGTGCTTTTGCCAGCGCCGTTAGGCCCCAACAGAGCGTAGAAATCCCCTTCTTCCACCCGCAGATCGATACCGCCCAAGGCCTCAACGCCAGTGGCGTAGGTCTTTTTTAAGCCTTCAACGGCAAGTGCGGGTATCATCCTGCAACTTCCCGGGAGCTCTCGTGTCCCATGGAGCTATTCCCACTCAACTGAATCGTCATGAAAAAAATTCTACTCATTACTCTATTGGCCCTTTTTGGCCTGGCGCTGGTCTTTTTGGAGCCCGGCCAATACCTGAATTTCGCCTATCTTAAGTCCCAGCAGGCCAGCATCGGCGATTATTATGCCGCCCATCCCGGGCAAACTGTGGCGATCTTTTTCGGCGGCTACATCCTGGTCACCGCACTGTCTATCCCCGGTGCCGTTTTCATGACCTTGGCCGGCGGCCTGGTCTTCGGCCTCGGCTGGGGTACCGTGCTGGTTTCTTTTGCCTCCAGCATCGGCGCCACACTGGCCTTCCTGGTGGCACGCTTTCTGCTTCGAGACACCGTGCAACGCCGCTTTGGTGCCAATCTAGATGCGCTCAATGCCGGCATGGAGAAAGATGGCGCATTCTACCTGTTCACCCTGCGACTTATTCCAGTATTTCCTTTTTTTGCCATCAATCTGGCCATGGGGCTAACCCCCATCCGCACCCTCACCTACTATCTGGTGAGTCAGGTGGGTATGCTGCCCGCCACCGTGGTGTTCGTAAACGCGGGCACTCAAATCGCCACCCTGGAATCCCCCGCTGACATCCTCTCACCCGGACTCATCGGTGCCTTTGCGCTGCTGGGGATCTTTCCATGGCTCGCACGCTTATTAGTACAAGGCATCAAGAGATATAAAATCATGAAGAACTATCCAAAACCAGCCAAATTTGACCGCAATCTCATTGTCATCGGTGCCGGTTCCGGTGGCCTGGTGGCCTCCTATATCGCCGCCGCGCTAAAGGCCAAGGTCACCCTGATTGAAAAAAATAAAATGGGGGGTGACTGCCTGAATAGCGGCTGCGTGCCCTCCAAGGCGTTGATCTCCTCGGCCCGCTTCGTCGCCCGCCTGAAGCGGGCCAATGACTTCGGCATCCGCTCGGCCAGCGCCGACTTTGACTTCGCCGACATCATGGAACGAGTGCAGCGGGTTATCAGCGAGGTAGCCCCGCATGACTCCGTCGAGCGCTATACCAAACTGGGTGTGGAGGTGATCGAAGGCGAGGCACGCATGACCTCACCTTATAGCGTGGAGGTGAACGGCCAGACCCTGACCACCCGCGCCATCATCATCGCCACCGGAGCGCGTCCCTTCGTGCCGCCGATTCCCGGCATTACGGACATTGATCCGCTGACCTCGGACAACCTATGGGCGCTGCGCGAGTTACCCAAACGCCTGGTGGTGTTGGGTGGCGGCCCCATCGGCTGCGAATTGAGCCAGGCCTTTGCGCGTCTCGGCAGTGAGGTCACGCAGGTGGAGATGGCACCGCGCATCATGCTGCGGGAAGACCCGGAGATCTCCGAATTCATGACCAAGCGCTTTGAGGAAGAAGGCGTACGGGTACGCACTGGCCATCAGGCCAAATCCTTCCATCTCGAGGGCGAGCAGAAAGTCCTGATGTGCGAGCACGAAGGCAAAGAGGTGAAGTTCGAGTTCGACCAGGTGATCGTCGCTGTCGGTCGCGCCGCCAACACCCAGGGCTTTGGCGTAGAAGAGCTGGAGATCCCATTAAGCGAAAGACGCACCATCGAGGTTAATAAATACCTGCAGACCAGCTA
This sequence comes from Gammaproteobacteria bacterium, assembly GCA_021773645.1. Classification (GTDB taxonomy): domain Bacteria; phylum Pseudomonadota; class Gammaproteobacteria; order HK1; family HK1; genus JAJFJV01. Next base: position 458,190 of record JAJFJU010000012.1, on the reverse strand, counting down.
CCCCAACATCTACGCCTGCGGCGATGTCGCCGGCCCCTACCAGTTCACCCACACCGCCGCCCATCAGGCCTGGTACGCGGCGGTCAACGCGCTGCAGGGCTTTAAGAAATTCGCCGTGGATTACTCGGTGATTCCGTGGGCGACCTTCACCGAACCGGAGGTGGCACGGGTGGGGATCAATGAGCAGGAGGCCAAAGAGCAGAACATTGCTTATGAAGTCACTACCTTCGGCATTGACGATCTGGATCGCGCCATCGCCTCGGGGGAGAACGAAGGCATTGTGAAAGTGCTTACTGTACCGGGCCGGGATCGCATCCTCGGAGTGACCATCATGGGCGAGCATGCGGGCGAGTTGATTACCGAATTCATCGCCGCCATGCGCCACAAGCGCGGGCTAAAGAGCATCCTCAGCACCATTCATATTTATCCGACCTTAAGCGAGGCCAATAAATTCGTCGCCGGCGAATGGCGCCGTGCCCACGCCCCAGCGGGCCTGCTGAATCTAGTGGAGCGCTTTCTTAGCTGGCGTCGGGGTTAGAGCTCTTCGGACCCGAGTCGGCCCATAACTCGAAACGGTTACGGCCGTTTTCTTTGGCGCGGTAAAGGGCGCTATCGGCCCGTTTGAATAGCTCATCAAACTGGCTGGCACCCTCCTCTAGCTCGGCAACGCCCAGGCTGATGGTGGCGTTTACGCTGTCACCATCCTCAAGCGGGACAACCAAGGCGGCCACCGCCACGCGTAGGCGCTCGGCACTGTTGGCCGCTTCTGCCAGGGAAGTTTGTGGCAACGCCACGGCAAACTCCTCACCACCCACACGCCCAAAGATATCGTTTTCGCGCAAAACATCCGTACAACAGCGGCTGACTGCTTTGAGCACCTGATCGCCCACAGGATGTCCATAGCGATCATTAATGCTCTTAAAATTGTCGATATCCAGCATGATGAAGGCCAGCGGCTGCTGATAACGGCAAGATCGAGCCAGTTCACGCTCCCCGTGGAATAAGAAATCCCGCCGATTACGCACCCCTGTGAGCGAATCAGTGGTGGCCAGCATCTTCAGCTCGGCATCCCTTCGCTTACGCCGGGTGATATCTCGCATGGCCCCCAGGAAATATAGCTTTCCAGCCAGGCGCACCTCGTTCACATGCAGTTCCAGCGGAAAACAGCTGCCGTCTTGCCGCCCCCCCTGTAGCAACAATTCCCTTCCTGGCATCTTGTTCTTGTATGAGGAGCGAGCGACATAATGCCGGAACCCTTTTGCGTAGGCTTGGCGAGAAGACTCCGGCATCAGCAGACTGATATTTTTTCCCACCAGCGTCTCGACCTCATAGCCAAACATCTTTGCCACCGCCTGATTGGCCGACTCGATACGCCCCTCCGGGTTGATGGTCATAATCCCTTCATGCACATGATCCATCACCGTCTTCAACCAGGTGTTATGGGATTCCAATCGTTCCGCCACCTCATTAAAGCTACCCGTTACCTCAGCCACGTCATTAAAACTACCCACCATCTCTGCCAATTCATCACTGCCACCAATAGGAATACTGGCCGCAGGCTTGTTATGCAGCAGGCCATAGGCCGCCGAGGCCATGACATCCACGCTGTGGCGTAAGGAATGGCGAAATGCAGCCCACAGATAAAACATCAACGCCAAGGTCACCACTGCCAGCAAAGTCGCCCGATAAGCGTGTGCATACTGGGTGGCAAGCTGTTGCTCGAAATACTGGTTCAAAACACGGGATGTCACCCCAAGCAAGCGTGAATTTGCCTTGATCACCTTGGTCCCCTGTGCAAAATAATCTCCCGGGAGCAACATTATGGTCGAGCTACTGGGCGCTTCTGTGACCAGTAATAATTGATAAGCATCGGCCGCCGCCAACAACCCTGCTAGCGGCGCTTCCAAAAACTCGGCAAGCGCTGGCCTGAGCACAATGACCTTGCTTAAATGCCCTTCCACGCTTTGCAATTCGCCTTCTATGCGCGTGTGCAGTACTGCCAGAGCAGTGCGTTCACTAGACTCAAGCCCGGCATCATCCAGGAAACCGGTACCCAAACCGCGTAACTGGCCGAGGCTTTCCATCAATTCCGGCAGATGATCGAATACGCTATTGGCCAGATGACGAGCAGCCACATCCTCATTCAGCCCCGCACTCATCTCCGTAGAGATATCCTGAGAAAATTCAATGATATCGGCGATTAACAGGGAATGTGCACGCCAGCTTTCCGATGGTGAGATATCCGGCATTGTGGCCGCAATGGCTGACCAACGCAGCTGTAACAAAGACCATTTTTTAATCAACTCTGGATAGATGTTGTGCTGTTTTTGGAAGGTATTCACGCGCCCGATCTGCTCATCGATTGCCAAACGCACACGCTCGATCTGTGGATGCAGAGAGTGGTCGCCACGCAAATAACTATTGGCCAAACCCCGATGTTGCGGAATCAATTCCAACACCACGGAGATAGCACGGGTGTATTTGAGGCCCAGTTGTTGCTCACGGCTCTGATTGATGTTGTCGCTCACCGTCGTCGCCATGAAAGACATCCCGTAGCCCAGGGGAAGCAGCACGATGAATAACAATAGGCGGAATTTCCATGCGAATTTGAGGCGCTGCATCAACGCTATACCTGGCGCCATGCCGCTCCACTGCCCCTGCCCGGAAAGCGCCCTACCGTTTATCCATAGCGTTGCTGACAGCAGCAGGAAGGCAATGGCGGTAAACGGCGACATGGATAGCAGATGAATAAAGGGAGCGGGTGTTGCGGGAAACAACCCTCGCATCACCAGATTGAGCACTGCAACAGTCATTAGCAGTAATAAGGCAGTAACCAGCTGTAGTGAATATCGGGGAGCACTCAAGCGGGTCGACAGCATCAACAGCCCGGCGGTGAGCGCGAAAGAGAAGGCGGTAAAAGGACTCATCCGTCCCGGATGGGGGGAGTCATGATAAGCAAGGCTCTGATCAAGAAAAAACTCATCGAGACCTAGCTCGATGCTGGCAAGGTCCTGCAACAAACTCGCCCCGGCAACCAGAAAAACCACTCCGCCAATAAATCGCTGGGCCTCCCGCATGGGACGGCGAAGAATCAACGGCAGTAAGCAGACCCCGCCCATGAGCAGAAAACCCAGGGCGGTATTGAAGGTCATGCGATGGATGCCCGGCAACACCGCTGCCAGGCGAGCGTGATCCGTAAACCAACCACCGAGAGCGGTAAGGGCGATGAGCAATACCGCGGCAATCAGCAAAGCAGCCGTGAACTTTTGAAGAGAATTAAGCACGCGTTGAGAACCCACGATCCGTTTCCCGACACTCGGCAAACTTTTGCCGAATCTTCAGAATACCGGCTTTATTCTCCAGGAAAGCCTGCACACAACGGGCATCAAACAAGATCCCTGCGTTGTCATTCAGATGCTCGAAGGCCTGTTCCATTGGCCAGGCAGATTTGTAGGGGCGGCCGCTAGTTAGCGCGTCGAATACATCCGCCACCGCCACAATGCGCCCCTCCAGGGAGATCTCGTTGCCACAAAGCCCGGCGGGATAGCCAGTCCCATTAAGCCGTTCGTGATGATGGGCGACGATATTTCGCAGCAGGTCTATATGCCCCACAGTGTCCAATTCAAATTCATGAATCAGCACATCGATGAGCTCCAGCCCCTTGCTAACGTGAGTCTGTATCGTCCGGATCTCGCCCGCATCCAGACAACTGCGCTTTAACAGGATGTTGTCGGGAATGGCGATCTTGCCGACATCGTGGATAGCAGCAAACTGGAACAGATACTCCACATATTCATCATCCAGCCCCTGCTCATCGGCAATGCCCAGGGCGATTTCCCGCGCATAGTGCGAGACACGCTGCACGTGGGCGCCGGTTTCCTCATCCCGATAACGGCTGAATTTCCGGGTGGTATTAATGGCTCCGATCAGGGTATGGATAGACACCATCTCGTGGGTGATGGTGGCGATGATCAGCTCCGCGTAGGCGCCGAGATACTGGGTCACCGCAGGCTGGAAATAGGCCTCCTCATCGGCATCGAAGAACAGAAAACCCGCAAAGTGTTCACCGCGATACATGGGGATGGTGTAGCTGGAGTGGTAACCACTGGCCAAGAGTTTCTGGCTATGCTCAGTATCCATGGAATAGCCACGTTCCAGCGCCGAAACGATGCGCGACTCATGCCCCTCGGCAAGCATCTGCAGGGAAGGTATATTCGCCAACTGCTGACTATAGTGCTCCAGAGGACGGCCGCCGGTGGTGCTGTCGGCAAAGGTGCTCAGGCGATCGTCGTGCGGGTCATACATGGCGATGGAGATACGGCACAGCCTCGGCCAGTGTTTACGGACTTCGGCGTGGATGGAGAGAATCCTGTCGCAGATCGATTTCATTATTTTTTTCCTGAGGCTTCTTCCGTGCGGGCCATAGGACTACTATAGAAGCTAGCGGCATCCTTGCACTTATCTTCAGGAAAAATAATGGAAAAGGCAGACATCGGACTCATTGGTCTGGCGGTAATGGGCCAGAACCTCGCACTCAACCTCAATGACCACGGTTTTCGGGTATCGGTGTACAACCGCACCTATGCCAAAACCGAGGCCTTTCTCGCAGGCACCGCGGCGGGCACGCAGATTATCGGCAGCGAATCCCTGGCTGATTTTGTAAACAGCCTGGCCAAGCCTCGAAAAGTTCTGCTGATGGTGCGAGCCGGTGAGGTGGTGGACAAATTTATAGCGGCATTGGTGCCGCATCTGGAAGCCGGCGACATCATTCTAGACGGCGGTAACTCGCGCTATATAGATAGCAACCGCCGCACCCAAAGCCTGGCGGAAAAAGACCTGCTGTTTCTCGGCGTTGGTATCTCCGGTGGCGAAGAGGGCGCCCGCCACGGGCCCTCTATCATGCCCGGCGGGAATAAGGAGGCCTGGCCCGCGGTGAAACCGCTATTGCAGGCGATTACCGCCAAGGTAGGCGACGACCCCTGCTGCCAATGGGTGGGTGAGGACGGGGCCGGCCATTATGTGAAGATGGTGCACAACGGCATCGAATACGGCGACATGCAGCTCATCTGCGAGGCCTATCAGTTGTTACGTGAGGGTCTGGGGCTCAGTGCTGAGGAAATTGCCAAGGTCTTCTCAGAGTGGAATGACGGCGTGCTCAATTCCTATCTCATCGAGATCACCGCCAACATCCTCACCCAGCGCGATGAAGATGGCAGCCCTCTAGTAGATAAAATCCTCGATACCGCGGGCCAGAAAGGCACCGGCAAATGGACCGGCATCGACGCTCTGGATCTTGGCGTGCCACTGACCCTTATCGGTGAGGCGGTATTTGCCCGCTGCCTGTCGGCACGCAAAGACGAACGGGTAGCCGCAGCCGCAGCCTTGCCACGGATTCACCGCGATGGCCCCAAGGATCGCGCCAGCTACATCAATCACATCCGCGATGCCCTGTATGCGGCCAAGATCGTCTCCTATGCCCAAGGCTTCATGCTGCTGGACGAGGCCGCCAAGGAATACGGCTGGCAACTGCATTACGGCAATATCGCCCTGATGTGGCGTGGCGGTTGCATCATCCGTAGCCGTTTCCTGGGGGATATCAAAAAGGCCTATGAACAAAATCCGGCGCTGGAAAATCTGCTGCTGGATGACTTTTTCAAGGGCGAAATGCTGGGGGCGGAAAGCGGCTGGCGCAAGGCCGCCATGCTCGGCATCGAACTCGGCATCCCCACCCCGGCCATGACCTCAGCATTGGCCTTCTTCGATGGCTATCGCAGCGCCACGGTGCCCGCCAACCTGCTGCAGGCCCAGCGTGATTATTTTGGCGCCCACACCTATGAACGGGTGGATGCACCGCGCGGGGAATTCTTTCATACCGACTGGATTGGCAGCGGCGGGGATATCTCCTCCGGCCAATACGATGCCTGAATAGTTGGGCAAGGCGGGCCGTGCCCGCCTCACAGCGGCGGAACTGGTCCGCCCGACAAAAACCGCCACCCAACTGAATAGTAGAGCGGACCATGTCCGCCGTTTAACGGAAAAAAACCATGACCGAAGCCTGTACCTACGTCATCTTTGGCGCCGCTGGAGACCTATCGCGGCAAAAGCTCATGCCTGCCCTCTATCATCTGGAAGAGGCCGGACGCCTGCCGAAAGACACCATCATTCTAGGCTCAGCCCGACGGTCCTGGTCGCGCGAGGAGTGGCAGCAAGAAGTGCGTGGCATGATCGAGGAGCGCGGACGTGGCGGTGTCGATGAGGCGCTCTTCAAACGCTTCTGCGAGCGCCTGTATTTTTTCGAGGGCGATCTCACCGACCCCGAGATGTACGTACGGCTGGAAAAGCGCCTGCACAACGGCGAGAACTTTCCCCCCAATGTCGCCTTCTACCTGTCCATTCGACCGGCAGAATTCGGTGTAGTCAGCCAGAATCTCTCGGAGGCCGGCCTGCTTAACGAGGAACATGGCTGGCGCCGGGTGGTGATTGAAAAACCCTTCGGCTATGACCTGCAAAGCGCACGTGCGCTACAAACCCGCATCACCCGCTACATGCGCGAGGATCAGGTCTTCCGCATCGACCATTATCTCGGCAAGGGCACGGTACAGAACGTACTGGTGTTTCGTTTTGCCAACGTCATGATGGAGCCGTTGTGGAACCGAAACTACATCGATCACGTGCAGATCACCCACTCCGAGACCATCGGCGTTGGCGGCCGGGCCAGCTATTACGACGGCTCCGGAGCCCTGCGCGATATGGTACAGAGCCACTTGCTCCAGCTACTCACCCTGGTAGCCATGGAACCACCGGTCTCCATGGAGGCAGAGGCGCTGCGCGATGAAAAGGTAAAAGTACTGCGTTCCATGCGCCCGATTCCCCAAAACGCGGTCAACGCACACGCCTTTCGCGCCCAGTACGCTCCCGGCGTAGTCGAGGGAAAAAAGGCCCTGGGCTATTTGCAGGAAGAGGGTATTCCCCAGGATAGCGTCGCCGAGACCTATGCAGCGGCCAAGTTCTACGTGGACAACTGGCGCTGGCGCGGTGTGCCCTTCTATGTGCGCACCGGCAAGCGCATGGCCCGTGGCCAGTCCATGATCTCCATCTGCTTCCGCCATCCGCCACAGCAGTTCTTCCGCGCCTCCCAGGTGCAGCGCCCCACTCCCAACTGGATCCTCATGGGGATCCAGCCCACCGAATGTCTGCGTATGGAAATGACCGTGAAGGAACCGGGGCTGGAGATGAATACCCGCCTCACCAGCCTGGATGCCAGCTTTCGTAATGAGGATGAGGTGGTTACCGACGCCTACGAGGATCTGCTGCTGGACGTCATTAAGGGGGATCGCTCGCTGTTCCTGCGCTACGACGAGGTGGAAGCTGCTTGGGCGATAGTGGACCCGATCCTGCGACAGTGGTCCACGGAACGCGACTACATCGCCACCTACCCCGCCGGTAGCTGGGGCCCCATCGAGAGCCGCCGACTATTCGACAAAGCCACCCACCACTGGCGTCATACCCTGAATCCTGAAGAGGTATAGGGCATGGGTGAAACTCGCTGGCAGCTATTCCCCGATGGAACAGCCGTGGCTGAGGAAGCGGCGGCACGGATACTCGCGGCAGCCACACAGGCCCTTTCCCACCAGGACCGCTTTCGCCTGGTGCTGGCGGGTGGGCGCACCCCGGAACAAGCCTTTCGCATCCTTGCCACTGCCAAGGCCGATTGGCAAAACTGGGAGATCTATTACGGCGACGAACGCTGTTTGCCCGCAGACCATCCCGATCGTAATAGCCAGATGGCCACCAAGGCCTGGCTTGAGCATGTCAGCATTCCCGCAGCTCAGATCCATCCCATGGCAGGAGAAAAAGGGCCAGTAGACGGGGCACAGGAATACGCCGCGTTGTTAGCCAACACCCCAGCCTTCGATCTAGTACTGCTGGGTTTGGGCGAGGATGGCCACACTGCCAGCCTGTTCCCTGGCCATATTCATCCCGAAGAACGGGTGCACGTGGTATTTAACGCCCCCAAACCTCCACCCGAGCGCATTAGCCTCAGTGCCGCCACTATCGCCAAAAGCCACGCCGTGCTGTTTCTGGTCACCGGTGCCGGCAAACGCCAGGCGGTCTCTGACTGGAAGGCTGGCATAGCTATTCCCGCCGCCAGTATCAGTGCCGTAAATGGTGTCGATATCCTCATTGATGAAGCGGCCAACGCACCAGTTTAGCTCCGTTCCCCGGATTCCGCTTTGCTACATCTAGGGAAGCTCTGATTAATCAGATCTTGCCTAATTCGCATTTCCTGACAGGCGGATAGAAACAGAAAGAAATTTTCCGCGATATAAGGCGATGCGAATAGCTGTTCAATAACTACCGATTTTAAGGGAAATGGATTTTGTTTTTTCCATGCACAATCCTTACTTCTTAATTCTAGTAAGTTTCGATCCTTCAAGGGTAAGGTTATACATAAGTCCTTTATTGGAAAAGATAAAACCAATAATAGGTTCCTTGGCTGTTTTAGTATCAACTTCTCCGCCAGTACCGAAAGTCGCTATAGCTACACTTCCATCTATACCCGCTTCCCATCCCTCGCTTTCTCTAAAAGAAGCGAGTACTTTTTTATTCATAAAAAGAATGATTTGAGTTTTAACTTGGGCACCTAATTGAAAACCAATAGAAGCCGCAACTGTATTGTAGTAGTCAACCGATTTACCGTTAACAAGTAAAGCACCCTCTCCGTATTCCCCACCAATTCCTATGCCTGCTTTATAGACCGTGGGGAAAACTAAAAGTCCCGCCGCTTTATGAGCTAGTTTTTTCCCTGCCAAGGTCTCCTTGTAAAACGTTGACAAAGCCTCCGTCACCTTGGCATCAATTTCCGCTTTGGATGAGGCGCTGGCAGGAATACTAAGACTGGTGAAGAATATAAAAACAAAGGAAAGTAAAAAAACAAATTTAATTTTCATTATAAATCTCCTTGCAAAAGTTTTAAGCATTGGTATGCCTTACAACAATAGGGACAACACGCGGCGGGAAATTTGTGCAAAATAGTGTCGCGAGCTTATATTGCAACCAATTCGGGTTTCCAGCAGCCCGGAGTCCCGGCGAATGCGCCAACAGATCTTCCCTAGACTGCTGGCTATACGAACTAGGCGCTCCACAGCTCGAAGCGGTTGCGGCCATTTTCCTTGGCGCGATAAAGCGCGTTATCAGCGCGTTTTAGCAGCTCATCCAGATCGATATCATCACTTTCCAGAGTAGCGAGCCCGAGGCTGATGGTGACCTGTAGCTGGCCATCTTCTATGGGTACAGACAGTGCCTCCACTGCCGCGCGCAGACGTTCGGCGCTGATTTCGGCCGCCGCGATGGTAGTCTGGGGCATTACCACGGCGAACTCCTCACCACCGATACGGGCGAAGATATCGTTTTCACGCAGCGCCTCAGTGCAGCAGGCACTGACCGCCTTGAGCACCTGATCGCCCACCGGGTGGCCATGGCTATCATTGACGCGCTTGAAATGATCGATATCGATCATGATGATGGCCAGCGGCTGCAGATAACGACAGGCCTGACTGACCGCCCGTTCGCCGTGAAGAAAGAAATCTCGCCGGTTGCGCACCCCGGTGAGCGAGTCGGTAGTGGCCATAGCCATGAGCGCGGCCTCGGCCTGTGTTCGCCTGGTGATATCCCGCAAGGCCCCGAGAAAATAGCGCTTGCCACCCAATCTCAACTTATCGACCCGCAGTTCCAGCGGGAAATGGCTGCCATCGCGCCGGCGGCCTTCAAGCGCCGCCTCTTTCCCCACCACGGCGCTAGATGCTGCCGAGTGGGCAACATAGCCGCGCAACCCTTCCTCATGCGCTGCACGCAATGACTCCGGTATCAGCATGGTGATGTTCTTGCCCACCAGCGCCTCAGGCTCATAACCAAACATCTTGCCCATAGCCGTGTTGACGGAATCGATACAGCCTTCACTATCGATGGTTACGATACCGTCATGCACATGATCCATCACCGTATGCAGACGTTTGTTACGATTCCGCAATCTTGCCGCTACCTCGTTGAAGCTGTGGGTTATCTGCGCTAGTTCATCATGGCCCGAGACCTGGATGCCACGGGTGGATTCATCATGCAACAACCGTTCAGCTACCAAGGCCATATCGCTCACACTGCGGTGCAAAGTTCGACTGAATGCGAACCATAAATAAAGTATCAACATCATTGCCACCAGGACAAGCGCTGTCACCCGATAGGCAACTAGATACTGTGCTGTCAGATCGTTCTCCTCGTGCACAAGCATAAAATCTGTAAGCGCCCGCAGTAGACGATAGTTCTCACTGATAATATTGGTTCCCTGTTCAAAAAATTCACTGGAACGAATTTCCGGAGCACGGTTAGCCGATGCCTGCCTTGCAAGCAGGCTTCCATAAGCACTCGCCGAGCTAAAGGCACCCGTTACGAGATGCTTAAAACGTTCCTGCAACTGTGGCTCGGCTCCATAGGCCATAGCAAAATGCCAGCGTGCCTTCTTAATTTGCACCCTGACACGTTCACCCAGTTCAATCAGCTTTGTTTTCTCTGCCGGACTGAACTCACCATCAACAAGAAAAGCGGCACCCTGGCCGCGCAACTGCCCAAGGCCCTCAATTAAAACAGGCAAATACTCGAATAGAACGCTGCCCAGACTTCTTACACCGGAGTCCTCTTCCAGCACCAAATCAAAACGCAGATATATTTCCTCATTCAAGTCGAGTATCTCTGCGATCAGCTCAGTATGCTGAACCCAGCTTGTCTCGACAGATGGCCCTAAGGTCATGGATTCCAAATCTCGCCACCGGGCCCACAATAGTGACCATTTTTCCTTGAATTCCACAGGGATATTCCCCCTGCTCTGATATTCGTCCAGGGCCACTATCTCTCCCTCAATCCCCCCACGCAGGCGTTCAATCTGCGGATGGAGGGCGAGATCCCCGTACAAATAACTATTCATTAATCCCCGGTGTTGTGGGACCAATTCCAACACACTGGAAATGGCCTGCACATATCCCAGGGCCAGCTGTTGCTTCCGAACCTGGACAACGTTATTGCCAATCTCAGTACTCATAAATGAGAGGGAATACGCAAATGGCAACAACACGATGAACAGCAACAAGCGAAACTTCCAACTGACTTTCAGACGCAGCATCAGAGCAACACCGGGAGCCAAGATCCCATGCTTCATATCAGTCGGACAACGCAGCCACAAGGCGCTCACTAGCAATAAAAAGGCCAAAATGGTGAAGGGTGACATCGATAATAAATGGATGAGTGGCCCCGGGGTTAGGGGAAACAATATCTGCACCACAAGATTAAGCAGCGCGATGCTAAGCACCAACAAGCGGGCGATATTGGGGAGCATGGAACGACGACTAGTCGCTGTGCTTATCACCATCGCCCCACCAAGCAATAAAAAGGAGAAAGCCGTGAAGGGGCTCATGCGCCCGGGATGGAGAGAGTCGGAATAAACACGAGTCTGATCGAGGAATAACTCATCAACACCCAACTCAATAGCGACGAGGTCCTGCAGCAACACCACTCCCGCAAAGACTGCCACCAAGGCACCCAGAACCATCTGGATGCGGTGCCCAAAGCGCCAATTGATGAATGACAGCAAACAGGCCGCGCCCGTCAGCAGAAAACACAGGCCCGTGTTAAAGGTCATGCGGTGAATACTCGGCAACACCGCCATCAAGCGCGCGTGATCCGTGAGCCAGCCACCCAGGATGATGATGGCAATAAGAATAACGGCGGCCGATGCCAGCGCGCCGAGGTGCTTTCTGCGGGAATCCGTATTATTCATCTGCCATCCACGCCAACACGGTCCCGTAGCGTACACGACCGCTGGAATCTTCTATGTCGTAGCCCGTCATCGTTCACTCCAACTTCAAGACAAAAGCAGCGCCCCGTGACACCTTCTTTATCGGCATAACGACGTTTATCTTCACCCGAAATCAAGCACCGTCCGCCAAAAAATGAAGTGGCGGGGAATTTTTTCTGACCCCACCGGTCTATGCAGCCCATGGGAAGGATAGTATCGGTTGGTTGCGACGCTGTCTTTCACCTCTGGGCGTCGTTCTTGCACATCCTTGTGCTTCACGACATAAGTACGTCCCTGTACAAAACTTATTGATATGACGAGGGAGATGAAACCAATGAAACTAACCACAACTCTAGGCAGACTGCTATCTATCGCGTTGCTCAGCGCACTCATTCCACTAGGCGCTCAGGCCCAAATGAAGATGCCCTTTGGCGACAAGGGGAGCGTCGGCTATTCCCAGAAACTCTGGTCGGCACTGGCCGATGCACACATGGTGGGGCCCAACGCCATCATGTCCAAACCCTACAAGGGCCAGCATCCCCACGGTGCGGTGCTGGACACCATCGAGGGCACAGTCACCGTCAATGGCCATAGCGGCACGGCTATCGTCAAACGCAATTACGGCGGTCCGAATGTCAGCATTGCCAATGTAGCCAATAATCCGGGCAAATACCTGAAGGCAGTCACCGTCATGTATCAGCGCGAAAGTGGCTATGATGCGGACAACAAGAACTGGTTCTGGGCCAAATACAAAGCCAATGGCGGCCTCCACAAGAACCCCAAAGGCATGTCACTCGCTGGCCGTGTGGCCAAGGGTATGCCCAAGGGCTGCATCGCCTGCCACACCGCAGCACCGGGCGGCGATATGGTCTTTAATAACGACCGTTACGCGAACTAGTTAAAACTGTCCATTCCCGGAGGCACACTAGCTGTCTTCCGGGAATGGGATTTAGCTCCGCTCAGGGAGATGTTTGTAAATGACCGCAGACACACCCGAGACCCTTGAAAACATCCATACCCCCGGCATCGTTGGCCGACGGGCTCCGGAGATTCAAGCCCAATGGATCGACGCCAACGGCGAGCCTGGCAGTTTCAGCATTGCCGAGCAGCGACGCCGCTTCATTTATCTGTATTTCTTCCAAGCGTGGTGTGATGGCTGCCATCGCTATGGCTTTCCCGCACTGCAACAGCTATTGGCTGAATTCGGCGACCATCCAGATATCCGCTTTGCCGCAGTGCAAACGGTGTTTGAAGGTTTTGAGGAAAACACTCCGGGCAAAGTAGCCGAGCTTCAACAGCAATACGGACTCACCATTCCCATGGGACACGATGCCGGAGATCCAAATGGCCACCCCCACTCAGCCATCATGCAGCACTACCGCACCGGCGGTACCCCCTGGGTAGTCATCATCGACCCCAACCGGAAAGTGTTATACAACGACTTCCATGTGGACCCACAGGCCACCGCCAACTATTTCCGCAAGCACTTTGAAATGGTAGAGAACCGGGAAATGTAGGGCGGGCCGTGCCCGCCAACACCTTTATCGTAACCACCGCCCAACGGCGCACATGGTGCGCCCTACGAAGCCAATAGCCGGATGACACACCGGCGGATTCCACCCAGCCATCAAAAGCGTTTTTCAATCCACCTCGGGCAATACCGCCCCGTCACGGCTATACCAATCGGTTATTAAACGCCGGGCGATAGATGGACGCGAGGGCATTTTCACCTCACCACTGGTCAGTGCCGCGGCATATTCCTCGCGGGTGAACCAACGCGCATCCTCCAGTTCATCGTCCCCCGGGTTCACCTCTTGCTTAGCCGCTATGGCTTCAAACCCAAGCATCAGGGAAGACGGAAAAGGCCAAGGTTGGGAGGAGTGATAACGCTGGCCGATAACCCGCACCCCCGCCTCTTCAAAGACCTCGCGTACCACCGCATCCTCGACGCTCTCCCCGGCTTCCACAAAACCGGCAAGGGCGGAATAAAGCCCCTCACGCCAGCGCGGCTGACGTACCAACAAACAACTATCTTCATGCTCCACCACCACGATGACCGCCGCATCGGTACGCGGAAAATGTTCTCGACCACAATCGCTGGAACTACAGATGCGTACATGGCCATCGGAACTACAGTGAGTGGGCGCGCCACAGTCACAACAAAAACGCTGGCGACCATGCCAATGGGCCATGGCCCGGGCATAGGCAAGCAGGCCTCTTTCTTCCTCCCCAAGGCCCTCCGCCGCACCCTTAAGCTGATGGAATTCACCAAACTTTGCCAACTGTGCCGGCACGGCATCGTCGCCGCCATCGAGGATCAGGGCGAAGTAAGCGCTGTCGCCATCCTCACCCAGAAACACCACCGCATCGGCGACCTCCAGCCACGGGTCCGCCTCTCCCCGGGTTAATAGCGCTGCGGCAGATGCGTCTGTACGCAGCAAGTTACGCTCCCGCCAGACCGGAACAAAGCGGCTATCTGCAGCCTGCATCCGGCGTTGTAGCCATTGTGGGTCCCGACGCATGCCAGCGGCCCGATCCAGAGCCAGGCCAGCAAAGTAATTTTTGATGTTGCAGTGTTTTGAGTGCTTGTTCATGACTGAATTGTAAGCTTTTTTGCCATTCAGGTCGCCGCTGCCATCGCCTGGAATACCCCACAGTTTATCCACAGCTTGTCATGAGTCTTTCCCCAGGGCACACAACATATAGCGTTTTGTGTGCGGCTGGCATACAATCTGTAGTGTTTGGCTCGAATCGCTTTCAGCCACATCCCATCTAACAATACATGTCGCCAAGGGGCACTACTGCTGCCGTGCCCTCGGAGCCTCAGGGAGGAAAAAATGGACCCCGTACACCAGCCCGTTTTGAACATCGCACCCGAAGACGAAAACATCGATATCCCCTTGCAGGACGCATCACTGGACATCTGGGACAAAAAATATCGCCTCAAGACCAAAGATGGCGAGGCCGTGGATGAAGCCATTGATGACACCTTTCAGCGGGTAGCCCGCGCATTGGCTGATGTAGAGGACACGCCGGAGAAACAAGAGCACTGGTTCGAGCGCTTCCTGCACGCCCTGCGCCACGGTGCCATCCCCGCGGGACGCATTATTTCCAATGCCGGCGCCTTGGAACACAAACCCGCTACCTCCACCATCAACTGCACCGTCTCTGGAGCCATCCAGGACTCCATGAACAATATCCTCGGCAAGGTTCATGAGGCGGGTCTAACCCTCAAGGCCGGCTGCGGTATCGGCTACGAATTCTCCACCCTGCGCCCCAAAGGTGCCTATGTCTCTGGTGCCGGTGCCTACACCTCCGGCCCGCTGTCATTCATGGATATCTACGACAAGATGTGCTTCACGGTGTCCTCTGCTGGTGGCCGTCGCGGTGCCCAGATGGCCACCTTCGACATCGGCCATCCCGATGCTCCGGACTTCATCCGCGCCAAGCGTGAAGATGGCCGTCTGCGCCAGTTCAACCTGTCGCTGCTCATCACCCGTGAATTCATGGAGGCGGTAAAACAAGATCAGGATTGGCAACTGGCCTTCCCGGTCACCGCCAAAGAGGTAGAAGACGGCAGTGTGGATCTGACCACCGAGGACATCGTCTGGCGCAACTGGCCGGTACATAAAAATTACGTAGTAAATGATGCCGGCGAAGTAGCCTGCGCGATTTACCAGACCCTGAAGGCCCGTAAGATGTGGGACCTGGTGATGTCATCCACCTACGATTTCGCCGAACCCGGCTTCATCCTCATCGACGAAATCAACGAGATGAACAACAACTGGTTTTGCGAGGAAGTGCGTGCGACCAATCCTTGCGGCGAACAGCCGTTACCTCCCTATGGCTCCTGCCTGTTGGGCTCCATCAATCTCACCCGCTTTGTGCGCCAGCCTTTTGGTGCGGATGCTCATTTTGATTGGGAGGGTTTCCGCGAAACCGTAGCCACATTTACCCGCATGTTGGATAACGTGGTGGAGATCAATGGCTTACCGTTGGAACAACAGCGCCAGGAGATCACCGAGAAACGCCGGCATGGCATGGGCTTCCTGGGGCTAGGCTCCACCCTCACCATGCTGCAGATGCGCTACGGCGAGGACGACTCACTGGAGTTCACCGAACAAGTCGCACGGGAGCTAGCGGTAGTCGGTTGGCGTACTGCGGCGGAGTTGGCTCGTGAGAAAGGGCCGGCACCATTGCTGCAAAAATCCTTTAGTGTGACCACGGAAATGCTGCGCCAACGGCCAGAGATGGCCGTGGATGGCTACCAAGCGGGGGATAAAGTAGACGGCAAGCTACTATTCGCCCGCTACAGTCGCTATATGCAGCGCCTGGCGGAGATCGAACCGGCGTTGGTGGATGAATTGGCTGAGGTGGGTGCGCGCTTTACCCATCACACCTCCATTGCCCCCACCGGCACCATCTCGCTGTCACTGGCCAACAATGCCAGCAACGGCATCGAGCCGAGCTTTGCCCACCATTACTCCCGCAACGTCATCCGCGAGGGCAAGAAGAGCAAGGAGAAGGTGGACGTCTATTCCTTCGAGCTGCTGGCCTATCACGCGCTGGTGGATGCCGATGCCATGCCCGATGCCGGGTTACCGGATTATTTTATTAGCGCCGACAATATTAGCCCCAAGGCCCATGTGGATGTGCAGGCTGCGGCGCAGCGATGGATTGATTCCTCCATTTCCAAAACCGCCAATGTGCCTACGGACTTTCCCTACGAGGATTTCAAGGATATTTACCTCTACGCCTACGAGAAAAAACTCAAGGGCTGCACCACCTTCCGCTTCAATCCAGAGGTTTTTCAGGGGGTGCTGGTGAAGGAGGAGGACCTGGAAAATACCACCTACCGCTTCACTCTGGAGGATGGCACCTTGGTCGAGGCCAAGGGCAACGAAGAGATTGCCTATGACGGTGAAACCCATACCGCCGCTAATCTTTACGATGCGTTGAAGGAAGGTTATTACGGCAAATTTTAATCTGATAATTTTTCAGTGCTTTGATTTGGAAATAAACCGAATCCATAGCTAACAAATAGCATTCGCCCCTAAGGGAGATAACCCAGTGGCAATCAACATCGAAAAACCCATCGTTAAATACAGCGTCAAGAACACCGAGACCGTGGCTGAAGAAACGGCAGCCGTAGAGAAGCCCAGCGCTGACGTCATTCAGATGCACGAGAAACTGAAGCGTCCGGAGATGCTCATCGGATCCACCTACAAGGTGAAGACCCCGCTCTCGGAACACGCGCTGTACGTCACCATCAACGACATCGTGCTTAATCCGGGCACCGAGCACGAGCAACGGCGACCCTTTGAAATCTTCATAAACTCCAAGAATATGGAGCATTTTCAATGGATTGTTGCCCTCACCCGCATTATCTCCGCGGTGTTCCGCAAGGGTGGCGACGTCACCTTCCTGGTGGAGGAATTACACTCGGTCTTCGATCCGCGCGGTGGCTACTTTAAAAAGGGCGGGCACTATATGCCTTCACTGGTAGCCGAGATCGGTGATGCCATTGAGGCCCATATGCGCATGATCGGCATGCTCGAGCCGGCCACCCTGGATGAGCATCAGCAGAAACTGGTAGACCAGAAGAAAAAGGAGTTTGAAGAACACCAGGCCCAGGCAAAAGATTGTGGCAATGGGGATAACGGCTTTCCCGATGCGGCAGTCCTGTGCGCCAAATGCAGCACCAAGGCGGTAATTCAGATGGACGGCTGCATGACCTGCCTGAATTGCGGGGATTCTAAATGCGGCTAGAGAGCTCCTAGCAGACTGTTGAAAAAGGTTCAGGTGAGCGCAAGACAAGGCAAAAATTGGCGCAAAAGCGGAGTTTACACATCGTAAATGAGCATTTTAAGCCGATTTTTAACGCCGAATGGTGCCGCATGAGCGTTTTGCAACAGTCTGCTAGCTAGCAGATTGTTGCGGTGAGGCCGGACACACTCAGGCCGGTAATTTTTACTTCCTTCATACCGGATAGCCCGGCCTCTCCGGGCAATTCCACCCGCAGGTAGTTATCGGACCAGCCGGCACTGTAGTCCTTGCCCTTCACCCGCTCAAACAGCACGCGCATACGCTGACCCACCTGGGCGCGACGAAAATGCTCATTCTTCTCGCTGACCAGACGCTTTGCCATACGCACCCGCTGCTTCTTGATGTCTCCCGGCACCCGGTCCCCAAAGGCCTCGGCGGGGGAGCCAGGGCGCACGGAATAGGGAAAGGCGTGCAAATAGGACAGCGGTGCCGCGCGCAGACGCTCTAAAGTCTGCTCAAAATCATCCTCGGTCTCACCGGGAAATCCGCAGATCAAATCACTGCCGATACCACAATCCGGGATAGTCGCTGCAATACGCGCCACCAGTTCACTGAAATCAGCCGCCCGATAGCGCCGCCCCATACGTTCAAGCACGCTGTCGCTACCGCTTTGTAGTGGAATATGAAAATGCCGTGCAAAACGCCGATCCGAGGCCATCAGATCGATCAGTTCATGATTGATGCTGGCGGGTTCGATGGAGCTAAGCCGCAAACGCTCGAGCCCGGGCACCGCTAGCAAGGCACGCAACAACCGCGGTAAATCCCAATCTGAATTAGCTAAATCAAGCCCATAATCTCCCACGTGCACGCCGGAGATAACCACCTCTGGATAGCCACCGGAAACTAGGCCCGCTACCTGTTCAATCACCTGCTGTGGCTCCCGACTAACCGAATGCCCACGAGTTTGGGGGATGATGCAGTAGCTACAAGCCTGATTGCAGCCATCCTGCACCTTAACCACCGCCCGGGTGTGGCCCAGCATATCGGTCACCGGCACATTGAGAAATTCACTTTCCATCTCCACCGGAGAAACCGCTATACGTGGTGCCTCGCCCTTCGCTGCGGTGATTTCCTCAACGATATTCGCCCGATCCGGAGTGCCCAAAACCAGCGATACACCCGCCAGTTGGGCTATCTCTTTGGGCGCACGCTGGGCGTAACAACCAGCCACCACCAACTTCGCCTCGGGGTGCTCCTTACGCAGACGCCGAATGGCCTTGCGTGCGCTGGCATCGGCTCGGGCGGTGACGCTACAGGTGTTCACTACATAAACATCCGCCACCTCACCGGGAGCCGCCGTTTCGTAACTCTCATCACCCTCCAACAGGGTCCGCATAGCCTCGCTATCGTATTGGTTAAGCCGGCAGCCAAAGGTGCGAAAGGCCACCCGCTGGGGTTTGGTTGAAGTCATTAGGTCACTCATCGAGTTGTTAAAAAAACACCCAGGATCATAGCAGGAGCTAAACGGTGCAGGATCAAAAATTGGACAACACCCCGCGCGACCATCTAGTATTTTAACTAATGGTTTTGTAAGCAGTACCGGTGGATGGGATCTGGATAACAGCAAACTAAAACACCGTGGATACCATCCGTTTTCCCAAATTATCTGGAGGAAGACACCATGCTGATTGATCAACTCCGTAGACCATTTCTCTCCCTGTTCACCCTCGCCGCAGTTGCTCTCCTACTACAGGTCCCCATAGCCACCGCAGGTGGCCTCAAGGTACTCCGAGTACTGTTACCCCCTGTGGAGGATACCCAGGCCGCACTCTTCAACTTCCGCCCGATGTCTGACTTTCTGGAGCAAGTTGCGGGTGTCCGGGTCCAGACCGATGTCGCTACCAGCTACACAGAAGCGGTGCACGCACTTAGCACCAAGCGGGCGGACATTGCCTTTCTTGGCCCTTTTTCTTATGTCATGGCCCACGAAAAAACCAAGGGAAAGGTTGAGCCTTTGGTTACCGGTGTCAGTAAATCCACCGGCAGAAGCACCTACAACAGCGTTATCGTTGCCCGTGCCTCCCTGAAGATTCGCCATCCCAGACAATTCGGGGAAAAACATACCCTGGCCTTCAGCGATCCAGCCTCTACCTCCGGCTATCTTGTTCCCATGTGGGAGTTGGGAAACCAGGGTATCGATCCACAAAAGAGCTTGGCGGGAACCCGTTTTACAGGCAGCCACACCGCCACGCTTACCGCGGTCAACTTTGGTGAGGTGGATGGTGGCGGCACCAATATCCGCTCCTTCGAGGCCTTGTTAAAACAGGGGTTCATCAACGCCCATAACACAAAGATCATCTGGAAATCGCCTGATCTGCCGGGGGAACCCGTTACCATCCGTTCCGATCTCCCGGATCAGATTAAATATCGGCTGCTAAAGGCCTTCCTGGGATTTCCTCGTGACCAGGTCAACTTTGATCCCGCCATTTCTCACTATGAAACCGCCTTTGACGAGCAATACGACCTGATTCGCCAAATTCGCAAGGAACTAGGCGGCCGACTCTAGCGAGCCATGTCCCCGGGGAGCATAGCCGCCCCGGGAACTTCATCTCCACCAACCCGACAAGCAGGTGGATTCCACCGCTCCAGCGCCGCTACAATAGCGCCGCTCCCATGAATGAAATTCCACAGAAGATCGGCAAATACTCCCCTACGGCGGAACTCGGCCGGGGTAGCATGGGGGTGGTCTATGCCGCCCACGATCCCTTCTCTGATCGCATGGTGGCACTTAAGGTCGCCCATCCCCAATTCGCCGATCAGAGCCGTGAGGGCGAGCGCTTTCGCAAGCTGTTCTTCAATGAGGCTCATGCCGCGGGAAGTCTGGATCATCCCAATATCCTGCATATCTACGACGCCGATGTAGACGGGAATCTCTGTTACATCGTCATGGAACATTTAGCAGCGGCCAAAACCCTGGGTGAGTTCTGTGCCGCGGATACCTTGCTGCCAGCGCGGACCATAGTCGGCATCATCTACAAACTCGCCAAGGCTCTGGATTATGCCCATCGCCAAGGCGTGATCCATCGCGACATCAAACCCAATAATATTCTGTTGACCCCAGAGCATGATGTCCGATTAGCGGATTTCAGCATTGCCATGATCACCCGGACGGACAATGCCAACACCCAGTTCACCGGCTTTCTCGGCTCCCCACTGTATATGTCACCGGAGCAGATCAACGAGGGCAATCTCACCCACAGCACTGACATCTTTTCCCTTGGGGTGGTGATGTACCAGGCACTCAGCGGCCATCAGCCCTTTCGCGCTGACAATCTCAGTGCCATCAGCCATAAGATCACCCACGAGGATCCGCCACCGCTCAGCCAGTACCGTAACGATCTTCCGGACGGGCTGGGTTATGCGGCCAGCCGCATGATCAAAAAGAGCCCCACGGAGCGCTATGCCAGTGGACTCGAGCTAGCCGCCGATCTCGCCCTGATTTACGAGGATCTCGATAGCGTTCAGACCGAGGATGCGTTGCGGGATAAATTTAGCTCGATCAAAAATCTAGGCTTCTTCAAGGGCTTTGAGGAACAGGATATCTGGGAGCTGGCGCGCTCTTGCAACTGGCACAACTATCACATGGGCAGCACCATCATCCGTGAAGGTGAAACCGACCACTCTTTCTATATCGTGCTCGCCGGCCTGGTGGGTATAGAGAAAAATGACCGTGAGGTGGATCAGCTGCAGGAAGGCGATTGCTTTGGCGAAATGGGTTATCTAAGCAAAGCCAAGCGCACCGCCACGGTAACCGCGAAAACCGATGTCTCGCTGATGCAGGTCAATGCAGCCACCATTGATAGCGCTGCAGAAGGCACTCAATTACGCTTTCACAAGGTCTTCGTGCGCACCCTTATTGCCCGCCTGTCCGACACTACGGCGGCCCTCGCGAGCCTCAATCCAGTTTAGCAATCTGTTGAAAGATGCTCATGTGGCACCATACTGCGTTAAAAACCGGCTCAAAATGCGGGGCCAGGAAGTGGCAAGCGACTTGCAAACTCCGCTTTTTCGCCAATTTTTCCCTTGTCTTGCGCTCACCTGAACATCTTTTAACAGACTGCTAGCCACCCTATGACCTTATTGAGGATTGAAAATCTCCGTCCCTGCATCTTCAAGGAGGCGCTGAGTTTTGAATTGGAAAACGGCGAAAGCATCGGCCTTAGCGGGCCTTCCGGGAGTGGAAAATCCCTGCTATTGCGCGCCATTGTGGATTTGGACGTGCACGAAGGTGAGGTTTTGCTGGACGGAGTCCCTCGCACCGATTTTAGCGCCTCCGAGTGGCGCCATACGGTAGGTATGCTGCCTCCTGAAAGCCGCTGGTGGAAGGAGTTTGCAGGCGAGCATCTCCACTCACCCGAGGCTGCGCCCTTGGATCAGTTAGGGCTAACGCCATCCATCCTTAAACAACCGGTAAGTGAGCTTTCCTCCGGTGAACGCCAGCGCCTGTCTCTTGCCCGCCTGATAGCCAACAACCAACCCCGAGTGTTATTACTGGATGAACCGACCGCCAATCTCGATGCCGTGAATACGCAACGCATTGAAGCGCTAGTGGAGAACTACCGCCGTGATACCGGAGCCGGGGTCATCTGGGTAAGCCACGATATCGACCAATTGCAACGGACCAGTGATCGTCAGTACCGTGTTGAGGCTGGTGAGCTACATACCATAGACGAGGCCCTGCAGTGATTCCCGTCGGCCCACTGGAACTGGGTATTTCAGCATTCCTGGTGCTGTTAACGGGGATTTGCGCCCATCTTTTGAGGCTCGGTATCAGCCGCAACATTGCCATTGCTGCAATACGCACGGTGGCCCAATTGCTGCTCATCGGGCTGGTACTCAAGGCTCTGTTTGCCAGCACCAATGCGCTATTCATTGGGCTGTTGTCGCTACTCATGCTAGCCATTGCCGGGCGCGAGGTGCTGGCCCGCCAACATCGGCGCCTCAAGGGCTGGTGGGGTTATGGCATCGGCACCACCTCAATGTTCCTGTCCTCCTTCACCGTTACCATCCTGGCCCTCCAGGTGATCATTGCACCGGATCCCTGGTACACCCCGCAATACGCCATTCCACTGCTGGGGATGCTGCTGGGCAACACCATGACCGGGGTCTCCCTGGGGCTGGATCGCCTCACCGAGGGGGCCTGGGAACGACGCGAAGTCATAGAGGCGCGCCTGATACTAGGGGAAGACTGGAACGAAGCCATTGGGGATATCCGTCGCCAAAGTATCCGCAGCGGCATCATGCCGATCATCAACTCCATGGCAGCCGCAGGAGTGGTCAGTCTGCCGGGGATGATGACCGGCCAGATTCTGGCAGGTGCCTCGCCAGTACATGCGGTGAACTACCAGATCCTGATTATGTTTCTCATCTCCGCTGGCACCCTGCTAGGCACCATGGGAGCGGTATGGATGGGTTCTCGCCGCCTCTTTGACCACCGTGAACGGCTACGTCTCGACCGCTTGCAACGCCCCTGAAGCTGCCTTCAGGGCAGCGGCATGCTTCTGAACTTGCTTTCTCCGATGCTAAGATAAGCCTTCCCAGTAAGCAGATGGAAAGCAATTTCATGCCTCGGAAGACAAGGATGCTGGTCACCGCGCTCCTCACCGCAGCACTACTTTCTGGCGGCGTGCTACGGGCAAGTAGCGCCGCAGTCTCGGCGGGAAATGCGCTGGAGCTATTACTCCATTGCACTCCATTTGATACCGCCCAAGGCAGCTGTGACTTTCGCCTGCGCCAAGCCAAAGCCGTGCTGGATTTCGAGGCCCGCCTGGGAGAATTCTCGCTCCCCAAACCCAAATTTATCCCCTACCCGGAACCCGGCGATATTGGTGCCATCCTGTTTCTGATAGATACCAGCGATCCCGCACGCGGGTCGGTGGTAGCCAAAAATGCTGATCAAATCGTAAAGCTGATGGCTCACGGCGCGCCACATCATCGCTTTGGCCTTGCCCGCTTTGATGCCAACTACCATCTTGTCAGCCCACTAGGAAGCAGCCCGGAACAACTACGCAAAGCCACCCAGGAAATCCGTGCCCGCGGACGCACCACTGAGCTCTACCGCAACACCTTGCAGGCACTGGATACGCTGGCAAATTATCCGGCTCGGCGCAGGGCACTATTCATTTTCTCGGATGGCATTGCCGAGGATCGCGCCTACTTTCACCGCGACGTTGTCGAAAAAGCTCGCCAGCATCAGATCACCATCTATGGACTAGGTTTTGCCCGCTCGGTCTCGCAATCCGTCGCCCTGCAAACTCTGCGACGCCTAAGCGATGAAACAGGAGGGGTCTTTCAAGCCGCCGATGGCAAGCGACAACTGGCAGCCGACTTCATGGCTGCCCCTTTTACTGGCCTGGATCGTGGCGGCCGAATTGTCCTCGATCTGTCAGGGGCTAGCACCGCTGGGTTAGCCAACAAACTCCCCCTTACCATCGTGGCCCACACCGCTGGTGCGAGCTACCCCACTACCGTGCAGATCCACTTGCCCCCAGCGGCCGCACCTGAGTCCAACAAGGCCATAGCGGCCCCGGCCCCAGTTCCAGCTACAACCCCACTAGCCACCCCCACAATCATCACCCGCCCCATGCCCGCACCGCCCCCCCCCGCGCGCCAGACTAAAGATAGCGTTAACCCTCTGCTCTGGATCAGCCTGCTGGGGGCCTTTGCATTAGTGGGGGGGGGATTCGCTTTTTTGCATAACCATCGGCGTACTGAGACTAAGACCGACAGCGCAGTATCCAAGCCAGCGCCGGCGTCCGCCACTCCTAAGGTGCAGGCCTTCGTCGATCTCAAAGATGGGAGCGAACGACACATGGAGATCCGCGGTGACTGCTTTTGCATTGGTCGCCATTCGGATAATGAGCTCATCCTGGACGATAGCTCCATCTCGCGTCACCACGCGGAAATTCGGCGTCAGAAAGAGGGCAGTTTCCGGCTCACCGATCTCAACTCCCTGAACGGGGCCTACGTCAATGGCGTACCCGTGGACACCGCTATCATCAAGGATGGAGACACCCTGGAGCTGGGTGATATCAGCATGGAATTTGGCACCCTCTCGGCGCGAGACGATGAGGTTACGATGATGCTAAAAAGTGCCCGGCCCGTCAGTCAGATGGCCTCGGGAAAAGACGAGGAAACGGAAGTTAATAACGGCTAATTCAACCCTTCCGGACGGTGGAATCAGTCCACTGCAGCCGCCAACCCGGTTCTCCGCTGACGGTGGCAAAGGGCTCACAGGTCCACAGCCCCGCAACCGCCACTAATTGCTCGCCATGATAAATCAGTGGAATCCGGGCACGTTCCCACGGTGGAATACCGGCTTCCTGAAATAGTTTCTTCAAGCGCTGGCCATGACTCCGGCCCACTGGATGACATCGCTCTCCACCCTGCCGAAAACGCACCTCCAAAGCGGCCCCTTGCGGAACATGCATGCCTTCGCCCACCGCTCCATAGGCCTGCAGGCACCCGTGTGGCAGCTGCAGGGCCTTATCTAAATGCCAAGCTATACGAACATCACTAGCCGGCGGCAGAGGGCACGGAGCCATCACGTATAGCCGGCGACGATAGCGCCTCAACTCCACTCCAGACCAGCACACCAGCGGCATACGATCAGCCCTGGCTGCTAGCAAGCAGCGGCCTATTTCACTCAGTTGTGCGCTGCTGGGAACGGCAAAACCACCGCTGTGCAACCAATGGCGCAGCACATTGGAACGCCGTAACCGAGGCAATTGGCACAATGCATCGCAGCACAGGCTACGGGCATCAGCGGATACCATGGCCGCCAGATCAGCACGGGCAATATCAGCTAAAAGCTCTGCCGCCTCGGCTTGATGCTGTGCCACCCTCCCAAGCACCTCCGCCAAGGCGGGCCAGGGTTGTTGTAACTTTGGCAAAACCTCATGGCGCAAAAAATTACGCCGATGAACCAGGTCTTGATTACTCCCGTCCTCCACCCACGACAAGTGCTTCTCAGCCACATAGGCATGAATGCTGTCGCGACTCATATCCAACAAGGGCCGACCAATCCAGCCACTGCCAAAGGAACGCCAAGGCGGCATGGCCGCCAACCCGCGGGGACCAGCACCACGAAATAACTGCAGTAATACGGTCTCCGCCTGATCCTCACGATGATGGGCTACTAACAGCATGTCGCCAGTAGCCATCAAGCGCTCCATGGCGCCGTAACGCACCCGCCGCGCCACCGCCTCCAGGCTCTCTGCCCCTTGGCGTATGACTTGCGCCCGCAATACTCGGCAGGACACCCCAAGGCGTGCGCATACGCGTTCACAGTGACGTGCCCAGGCATCCGCCTCTGGCTGCAAGCCATGATGAACGTGGATTGCCTTAAGATCGGTTCCCGCCGGCCGATTAAGGCTTAAGGCATGTAGCAGCGCGGTAGAATCAGCCCCCCCGCTAAAAGCAACCCAATAGCGCTTTGCCACGGGAAAATCCGCCAATGCATGGGCCAACGAATGAACAGAAAAATCAAGCAAAATGGAATTCTTGTGAAAGTGCCCGTCTAAGGACTAGGATTAGATAATAAAAGCTCTGCTAATGGATGCAGCGCACAAAGAACGATATAAAAGAATAATACATGACCGAAGCCCAAAGCCCAGATACCGACAATCGTGCCCAACTCAGCCTTGAGAATGCTCGGCTGGACGAGGAGGTTGGCGTGCTGCGCCGCTTTATCGAGGCGCTCGGCGAGGTCATGGCAGCGGTCGAAAGCCCACATCCAGATGATCAGGTGATTGAGTTACTCAACGAGATACTCGGCATCACCATGAAACTGACCCGTGCCCAGGATGGCTCCTTACTGGCGCGAGATGAAGATACCGAGGAGCTGGTTTTCATTCTTGTCCGTGGTGAGGTATCGAGCAAAGAACTGTTATGGCGACGTATTCCCCAAGGGCATGGCATTGCCTCCTGGGTAGTAGAGAATCGGCGCGCCACCATCGTCAATAATGTGCAGATGGATGACCGCTTCGATGATCACCTGGACCAGGAACTGGATTTTCACACCCAGGCCGTACTAGCGGCACCCATCATCGGTGGTGGTAAGGTACTTGGGGTCATCGAGTTGCTGAATAAAGAGAACGCCAAGCTATTTAGCATCAGCGATCAAACCCATCTGGGACTGGTCTGCCGCTTTGCTGGGGAGTTACTCGACTCGCTGTTGAAAAATCAGAATCTGGGGATAGAGGACACCCTGACCCAATCCTTGCCATTACAACAAGAATGAAAATAAGACGGTAACCGTCCAAACTGAAATACAGAGTCCTAAAAAGATGTAGGGGATACTCAAATGGAAGCCAAAGCGGAAGAACAGGCCCAGCTGGAAGAAGAAAACCAACGCCTGACTCGGGAATTAAAGGCCCTGCGCCAGTTTATTGATGCCCTAGAAAACCTTACCGAAGCAGTGGAGCACCCTCAGGGCGAGGGCGAGGTCATGGACCTGTTGACGGACATTCTTGGCAACGCCCGCCAGACCATCCGCGCCGACGACGGTTCATTGCTGGTGCTGGACGAGGACTCAGGTGAGCTCTCATTTGTGCTCAGTCAGGGCGCTATCCCGCAAGAGCAACTCGCCTGGCGACGGGTACCACGAGGTAAGGGAATTGCCGGCTGGGTAGTGGAAAATCGCCGCGCCACCATCGTCAATGACGTGCAGATGGATGACCGCTTCTACGCCAATATCGACGAGGAACTACACTTTAAAACCCATTCCATCCTCGCTGCCCCAATCATTGGGGGAGGCAAGGTGCTAGGGGTTATTGAGGTTTTGAATAAAGCCGATGGCGAACCTTTTACTGCCGACGATCAAACCCTGCTGACCCTCATGTGTCGTTATGCAGGAGAGCTGCTACACACCCTGATACAACAAGGAAAACAATAACTATAGGCCTGAATCTTGGGGGAAGCGGCGGACATGGTCCGCCC
Source organism: Gammaproteobacteria bacterium (assembly GCA_021773645.1). GTDB lineage: Bacteria > Pseudomonadota > Gammaproteobacteria > HK1 > HK1 > JAJFJV01. Next base: position 430,583 of record JAJFJU010000012.1, on the reverse strand, counting down.
TACGAAAATGATATTAGACATGGACCCCAGGTAGGGCGGACCATGTCCGCCTTCCATCCAATTGCCTAGTCCTTGAACTCTCCGTAGGCACTCAACCGCTGATAGCGTGCCGCTACCAGTTCCGTCAGATCCGTCTCCATCAACCCTGTCAGTTCTTCCTTGAGAGTCTGCTTGAGGGCGGCTGCCATGGCCTCGGAATCCCGATGGGCACCACCCAGGGGCTCGTCGACCACGCGGTCAACCAGACCTAATTGACTTAATCGCTCCGAGGTAATCCCCATGGCCTCCGCCGCATCCTGCGCGCGCGCGCTGTCCTTCCACAGGATTGCCGCACAACCCTCAGGGGAAATCACTGAATAGGTGCTGTAGCCAAGCATCAGCAGACGATCGCCCACCCCAATGGCCAAGGCCCCACCAGAGCCGCCCTCGCCAATCACAGTGCAAATAATCGGGGTCTTGAGTGCAGACAGTACATAGAGGTTACGGGCAATGGCCTCACTCTGACCGCGTTCCTCGGCATCGATGCCGGGATAGGCCCCCGGGGTATCGATAAAGGTCAGTACCGGCAAGCCAAAGCGCTCGGCCAACTGCATCAACCGCAGCGCCTTGCGATAACCCTCCGGGCGCGGCATGCCGAAATTTCGTTTCAGCTTTTCTGCGGTTACGCGTCCCTTCTGATGGCCGATAACCATCACCGGAATGTCATCGAGACGTGCCAAACCGCCGATTAGAGCACCATCGTCGGCAAAGGCACGATCCCCGTGCAGCTCCTGAAAGTCCGTGAAGATCTGCGGAATATAATCCAGCGTGTAGGGGCGTTGCGGATGACGCGCCACCTGGGCTACCTGCCAAGGCTTCAGATCCGAGTATATGGAACGGGTGAGATCCCGACTCTTACCCTCCAGACGGCTAATCTCCTCACCAATATTGATATCGCTATCGGTGCCCACGTGGCGTAGCGCCTCGATCTTTGCCTCCAGATCGGCGATAGGCTGCTCAAATTCAAGAAAGTTTAGGTCCATGAGGCGAGACTATAGCAAAAAGGCTGGCTGCTAGGACCGACAAAACCGGCCTAATTTCTAAGACTTGCTTGATCTGGATCAAGGACAAAAACCAGATGATTTGCTAGGTTGTTAGAGAGTGCGCCGCTATCCCTCTATAAAGGACAGCAATGCCGAAAACTGATATTCCCCTATCCTGGCTACTCACAGCCATCATCCTGCTCACGCTAGGCGTGCTCGCCGTGGATCTGCAAGTGCCTCTGGGTGTTGCCATGGGCGTGGCCTATATCCCGGCCATGCTGCTCGCTCTCTGGTTACCTAGTATTGGTGGCGTACTCGGCACCGCGGCTATCTGCAGCGTATGCATCCTCATCGCTTATGCCTACTCCCCCGCCGCTTGCACTCCGTGGATAGTGCTCAATAACCGCCTGTTATCCCTGGCCAGCATCTGGGCCATTGCCTTCACCGGTTACTTCCTGAAACGCAGTGAGATGGAACTTAGCCAAAGCGAAATCCGCTACCGTGGTGTGGCGGAAATGGGCAGCGATGGAATTATTGCCATCGATCGGAACAGTCGAGTGCACTACGCCAACGACCAGGCCAATGCCATGTTCGGCTATGCCCCGGGAGAGCTAACCGATCAGTCACTGTCACGCATCATGGACGTAGAAACCTTTGAACATCATCAGCAGGCGCTAACACATTACCTGACCAGCGGAAAACGACACATGTCGTGGGGTAAAGTGAAGGTAAACGGTCAACACCGAGATGGCAGCGTGGTGCCGCACCTGCTGCAACTCAGAGAATATGAGGAACACGGCGGACATTTTTTTATCGCCAGCATGTACGATCTGCGCCAACAGAAGCGGCTACAGGCGGAAATCTCCCAGAAAAAATGGGCCCTAGGTGAACGTAGCAAGGAAATTAACTGTCTCTACCAGCTCTCTCTGATCATTAATCAGGCAAAGGTTACGCCTGAGGAATTGTGTGCCCAGGCAGTAGAGATTCTACCCGCCGGCTGGCAATACCCGGACCACACTTGCACCCGCATCCGCTTGGGTGAACAGAATTACAGTAGCGAGAACTTTAGCGAAACCCCCTGGTGTCAGCAGGTAGGTTTGAGGGTCAATGGCAAGCTGCGCGGGGGCATCGATATCTGCTATCTGGAGCAATTCTCAACCGCAGATGAGGGCCCCTTTCTGAAAGAGGAGCGTGCCCTGCTCAAGGAAGTAAGCAAGCGCCTGGGCCTTGCCATACAAAGGCGCGAGGCCGAGATTTCTCTGCTCAAACTCAATACAGAACTGGAAGGCCGGGTGGCGGCACGCACCGCCAATCTGCAGAAACTGAATCAGGAACTCGATGCCTTCGCCTACTCGGTCTCCCACGATTTGCGTGCCCCACTACGCAATATTGACGGCTTCAGCCAGGCACTGACTGAGGATTACGGAGATAAGCTAGAGCCACAGGCCATCCACTATCTGGAGCGCATCCGCAGTGGCACCCAGCGCATGGGCAAGCTCATTGATGATTTGCTCACACTGTCCCGCACCGCACGCATGGTTTTAAAACCCCACTCGGTCAATCTTTCATCCATCGCCGCGGAAATTCTAGCGGAGCTAAAAGCCGCGGAACCTAAGCGCCAGGCAGAGATCAAAATCACCCCGAATTTACGCGTCCAAGGCGATCCCTCAGCGCTGGTTGTGGTGCTCCGAAATCTGCTCGAGAATGCCTGGAAATACACCCAAAAAACAGCACGGCCACAGATTGAACTGGGGATGCGCACGGTAGATGGCGAAACCCACTACTTTATCCGCGATAACGGCATCGGCTTTGATATGGCCCACGCTGGACGGCTATTCGCCCCCTTCGAACGGCTGATTCCCAGCGATGAGTTTCCGGGCAGCGGCATCGGCCTGGCAACGGTAGAACGGCTAATTCATCGTCACGGCGGGCGTATTTGGGCCGAGTCCGAAGTGGACAAGGGGGCCTGTTTCTACTTCACTGTAAGCAGTGAGACGCTGGATTCTCATATGAATACCACCGAGGCCCCACCTTAAGGGGCCTAATAGTCGTATTAAGGCAGATATCGGGGCGTGCTTGGCCTCGGCCTAGCTGCTGACACAACGCTCACGGATGGCATTGTTTCGGAAGCCCTCTATTGGGAGAAAAACATGCCCACAACCACTCAGATCCTTCTGGTGGAAGACAATCCGGACGACGTAGAACTCACCCTGCGTGCCTTCAATCAGCATCAGCTTAGTAATGAAATAACCGTGGTCAAAGATGGCGTAGAGGCCCTGGATTACCTCTTTGCCCGTGGGCAATACGCCACTCACGACCCACGCTGTCTACCTACGCTAGTACTGCTCGATCTCAAACTCCCCAAACTGCACGGCATCGAAGTACTCAAGGAAATCCGAAACAACCCGATAACAAGGTGTCTACCGGTAGTGATTCTCACCACCTCGGACGAGGACGCGGATATCGTGGAGAGTTATCGCAATGGCGCCAACAGCTACGTACGTAAACCGGTACGTTACGAGGATTTTATCTCGGCAGTGAATGAACTGGGCATGTATTGGCTATTACTCAATACACAGGCAACACCACGGAACTGAACAATATGCAATCTATCAGGGTACTGCTGATTGAAGACGATGCCGATGATGCTGAACTGACTCTGCACGCCCTGAAAAAAGCCGGCTTTGAAACAGATCGGCAGCGGGTAGAAACGGCCGCTGATGTCAGTACTGCATTGCAAGATGCGCAATGGGAGCTGGTGCTTTGCGACTACAATCTGCCTGGGTTGACCCCAGATGAAGCACTGAGACTGATCCATGAAAGTGGCCAGGATCCCGCCATCATACTCATATCTGGTGCCGTAGGCATCGAACAGGTCTCCGAATTGATGCGCTCGGGAGCCCACGATTTTGTTGCCAAAGATGAGCTGGCTCGTCTGGGCCCTGCGGTGGAGCGTGAACTGTACGCCGCTCGCAGCCGTCGCCAGAAAAAGGAAAATGATGAGGAGATAGAGAAGCTCTCCCGGGTGGTCACACAAACCCCCAATGCCATCGTAATCACCGATCCCGATGGGCGCATCGAATACGTCAATCCGGGTTTTGCGCGCATCAGTGGCTACTTGGCTGACGAGGTTATCGGCGAGAATCCCCGCATCCTCAAATCTGGCCGTACCCCAGCAGCCGTCTATGAACAACTTTGGTATACCCTGGAACAAGGCAGGGTCTGGCAGGGGGAGCTTTGCAATCGCCGCAAGGATGGCCGTTATTACCACGTCCAGGCCTCCATTTCTCCCATGATGGATGCCATGGGAAACATCACCCATTACATCGGCATAGAAACCGAGATCAGTGAGCGCATCCGTGCCGAACAATCCCTGCGCACCAGTGAACAACGCTATCGCAGCCTGTATGACGAAACTCCCGCCATCTTCCTCACCCTCGACCCCAATGGCACCCTGCTCTCGGTTAATCGCTACGCCGCCGATGTGTTGGGCTATGCGCTGGAGGAAATGCTCGGCCAGAATGCCTCGCTGATCCTGCCGGAAGAGGAAATAGCACACTTCGAGCTACGTCTTGCAGACTGTATCGCGAATGGCGACGAGACCTTGGTCTGGGAACACCGCCAGGTACGCCGGGATGGCAGCCTGCTGTGGGTACGAGCTACCGCCCGCGCCCAACTCCACCCTCAGGGCGCTGCCACCGTGCTGATGGTGTGCGAGGATATTACCGAGGCCCACCGCCTTGCCCGACAACTGTCCTACCAGGCCACCCACGATGCCCTCACCGGGCTGGTTAACCGTCAATCCTTCACCCAACGTTTAGAACGGGTGCTGGAGCAGGCCCGTGGCACCGATATTCGCCACGCGCTGCTGTATCTGGATCTTGACCAATTCAAGGTGATCAACGATACCTGTGGCCATATCGCCGGCGATGAGCTGCTACGCCAGCTCGGCGATATCCTCAAACTTGGGGTACGCAAACGCGACACCCTGGCACGCCTGGGGGGTGATGAATTTGGCGTATTGATGGAGCATTGCACCCTGAAGCAGGCACGCCGGGTAGCTACCAGCCTGCGTCGAGCGGTAGATGACTTCCGTTTTCTGTGGGACGACAAAAGCTTTAGCCTGGGAGTGAGCATCGGCCTGGTACCCATCGATGCCAACAGTCGCGATATCACCAGCTTGCTGAGCGCCGCCGATACTGCCTGCTATGCGGCCAAGGACGCTGGCCGTAACCGTATCCACATCTATCATGAAGAAGACGTGGAACTGGCGCGTCGCCATGGCGAAATGCAATGGGTCTCCCGCATTCACGAAGCATTGGAAGAAGATCGCCTGCAACTGTGGATGCAAACCATCCAGCCCATTAATAATCCCAACGGCGGCGACCTGCACTATGAATTGCTGCTACGCATGATCGACAAGGAAGGCAAGCTCATTCCTCCCGGTGCCTTTCTGCCCGCGGCGGAACGCTACAATCTTTCCACCCGCATCGATCGCTGGGTAGTGCGTACCATCCTTTCTTGGCTAGCCAAACACCCAGCTCACGTAGAAAGCCTGGATCTATGCGCTATCAACCTCTCGGGTCATTCCCTCAGCGAGCAAGATTTTCTTACCTTTATCACCCGCCAACTTGACAACACCCACGTACCTCCGGAAAAACTTTGTTTCGAGATCACCGAGACCGCCGCTATCGCCAATCTCGCGGCCGCCACTCGTTTTATCCGCGTACTCAAGGAATGGGGCTGTCATTTTGCCTTGGACGATTTTGGCAGCGGGCTTTCCTCCTTTGCCTACCTCAAAAACCTGCCGGTGGATTACCTCAAAATTGATGGCATCTTCGTGCGCGACATCGTCGACGATCCCATTGATTGCGCGATGGTGAAATCGATCAATGAGATTGGTCAGGTAATGGGGAAAAAGACCATCGCCGAATTTGTGGAAACCCCAGCGATTCTTAAAAAACTCAAGAAAATCGGGGTCGATTTTGCACAGGGCTATACCATAGCCAAGCCAGTACCGCTCAGCACCACCGCCTTTACAAACCCTGGCAACAGACGATCCTTGAGTGTGGTGAAAGGCCGCTTCTGAGCAGTACGTAACCGCAAACAATCACGTAGGGCAGGCCGTGCCCGCCAACCAACCCTGACAAAAATTACCAGTTAAAGCAGCCCTAACTGCCCGGCAAGATGACTCATATCACCATCCGCCTCGCGAGCAGACACACACTCGCCTTGTTCGTCCATTCCCGGAACTTCACACTGGATAAGCTGTTTCTCCAACACGCCAACATCTGCCTCAGAGACATCCCCCCCCCTGCGTAAGCGCTCAGCCACCCGTTGGCGCAAGATGGCTTCATCAGCCTCACATAGCAGGATGTGATAGGGCACGCCAAACTTCACTGCGAGTTTTTTAAAAGCCAAACGCTGGCTGCGACGCAAAAAAGTAGCATCCACCAGCACACTGAAACCAGCCTGCAATATGCTAGATGCCAATGCTTCCAGGCGGGCATAGGTCTGACCAGTCGCGGCAGCACTGTAGATACCCTCATCTTGCTGGCTATCGCTTTTCGTTTCAGCTGAGAGCCCATGCAGGCGTTTGCGCTCCACATCCGCACGAATACGAATCAGCCGCCCAAAGCCCAACAAGCGCCCACTCAGGGTGGACTTGCCCGAGCCAGAAACCCCGTAGGTGATCACTAGTGTTGGCAGGGACCGTTGGGTGTATCGGAGCGCCAGGGCCAGATGTGCCTCCACCTTCTGCTGGGCCTCACCCCACCTCTGACCACCTTCCAACTGACGCCCTCGAATAACCGCCACCTTGGCGCGTACCATGGCCCGGTAGACTAAATAGAGGGGCAGCACTTTAAGCCCGGCATAATCGCCACTACATGCCAGATAGTCATTGAGAAAATGTGTGGAAAGTGCTGGATGCCCCCGATAATCCAGGTCCATTACCAGGAAGGCCACCTCCCCCATCACATCCCCCCAACGCAGCGCGGGGCTGAATTCCAGACAATCGAAAGGCACCACCCGATCCTCCAGCAGCACTAGGTTGCCCACATGCAGGTCGCCGTGACATTCACGCACCCATCCCGAGGATTTACGCTCCCGGTAGCACGAGTCAACCTCTAGCACCGCCTCCACCCAGGAACATAAGGCCTTCAGTTGATCCACGTATCTCTCATCCGAGTCTGCTGCCAGCACAGAGAAATTATTCATCAAATTCTCATGCAGGCATGTGGGAGAGCCCCAAGGCGACTCCGCACTCGCCACCGCCGCGTTATGGTGAAAGATGGCGACCGATACCGCCAAACCTTCCACCTGTTTCAATGTTAGGGTTCCGCGTTTCAACAGCCCACTAAGCTCGGCATCCACGGGGAAACGCCGCATCTTCACCGCATACTCGATGGTGGCTCCAGCACCCTCAATTTCCGGCTCAGCCTCACTACCAGTGATGGAAATTACTCCGAGATAGAGTTCAGGCGCAGTACGCCGATTTAGACGCAACTCCTCCTCACAAAAATGGCGGCGCTTTTCCAGACTATGGAAATCCAGGAAACCCAGATCCAGTGGCTTTTTAAACTTGTAGGCAAAAGACCCTGCCAGCAGGATGATTGAGATATGGGTCTCAACAATGCGCCAGTCGTCTATGGAATGAGAAAAGGCACTGCGCTTTCGCAAGGCATTCAATAGCCCCCGCAGACGTGCGCCTGAATTCTTCGAGACCGAGCTATCTAACGATTCCATGGCTGTTGACGGCGACAATATCATCTCAACACCCCTCTCCCCCCCGTCATGCCGGCCGCAGCGAAGCGAAGAGCCGGTATCCAGGGAACGGAGACAAGACAATTAGGCACGCCCCTCGACTTGATAAGGCCGTGAGCCGCGTTAGCCCCCATAGAGCTGTTTGCATCGCCTTTGCTCCCTGGATTACCCGTCTTCATGGGTAATGAATGAGGGTCTCTCAGTGGGACATGAGCAAAGGCGCGGTCATATTCTGCAATAAATGCTTAGTCGTCCCACCCAGCACCAATTCACGCAGACGCGAATGACCGTAGCCCCCCAGCACCAGCAGGTCAGCACCCATCTCTACCGCATGCCCGAGTAACAACTCGCCCGCCAGAGAATCTCGCCCTACCAGTACCGTCGTCTCCGCCGCAATATCATGGTGACGCAGATGGTTAACGAGCTGCCCCTGAGAACTATCATTTTCATCGCCACTATTCGGTATCACCACGACCACTTCAACGCGCTCAGCCCGTTCCAAAAACGGCATCGCATCGGCCACTGCACGCACTGCCTCGCGGCTACCGTTCCAGGCGATCAGCACACGCTCCCCCACCGGCCCCGAGAATCCCCCCGCCGGCACCACCAGCACCGGGCGACCAGACTCCAACACCACGGTGTCAGCAAGCCCTCCACTGACACAGCGTGGATCTTCATCGTCTGCCTGCCCGACCACTACCAGGTCCGCATGGCGAGCAGAACGATTAAGGCAGGAGGCCACCCCCCCTTCCAGGGCAACATAATTTGTCTTCAACTTGCCGCGTTGCACCAAATCATGGAACAGCCCATCCGCCTCAGTACGCTGAGCATCCAGTGCATTCCGCTGCTCCTCTATCAAGCCGGGCGGCACTCCACCTTCGATATAGATAGGGATCTCTATGCTGGGAATCACATAAAGCCCGGTAAGGCGCGCCTCGTGGGCAATCGCAAGGTCCAATGCGACATCCACGCGGGCACGACAAGCGCGGCAGTTGTCCACATGTACCAGTATGTCTCGAATGGCCATCTCACACCTCCAGTCATGCTATTTCTACCCCAAGCATAGTCGCTAAAGTGGTACTGTGGTGTAGGTGTTTTTGTACTCGAGAAATGAACTTTATCTGCCGGTGAAATCTGTCATAAAGATGGCTTTTAACAGACGAATCGCATACTTCTTGATCGAGATCAAAGCGCTCTCGCTCGCTAAGGGCTATAAAACATTCAGGCAATCGAAAAAAACTAGGCAAGGGAGCAGATCATGAACACTCGAAACAACCATCGTTTCACCATCATGCGCACGGGCATGCTGCTGGGAACGGCGCTCAGCTTCGTGCTCACCTCGGTGTCGGCAGCGGAGCTGGAATCCTCTCTCGCCCGCGGTGGCCAACTCTATGACAAGTGGTATGCGGTCATCGATGCGGATGCCCCTAAGGCCTCCCATCCTGCCTATCCGGCGGATAAAAAATATGCCAAGAAGGCTAAGTCCAACTGGCGTTGCAAGGAATGCCATGGCTGGGATTATCAGGGTGTTGATGGCGCCTATGCCTCAGGCAAACATAACACCGGGATTAAGGGTATCAATGGCATGGCCGGTGCAGATACCAACACCATTATCAACGTACTGCAAAACAAGACCCATGCTTATGCTGGAAAAATGGATGCCGCTGACTTTACAGACCTTGCCAACTTCGTCAGCCGCGGCCAGGAAAACCTGGATCAATACATCGACCGGGCCAGTAAAAAGCCCAAGGGCAATGCGGCGAAGGGCGAGGTATATTTCAATACCCTTTGCGCCCAGTGCCACGGAAAGAAGGGAGACCAACCCAAGGATATGAAGAAAACCCTAGCTAAACAGATGGGCAATCCCTGGGAGGTGATGCACAAGATCCTCAATGGCCAACCCGATGAGCAAATGCCAGCTCTGCGGGCACTGGATCGGCAAATTACCGTGGACATCATGTCCCACCTGGCAACGCTGCCGAAGAAGAAATAGTCTGGTACACCTGAGGAAGCCCTGATCTATTCGTGGATTCGTCTTTTGCGCCCAAAATATCCATCTTTATCGTTGCTGTTCTTCGCAATAGAGCGACTATTACGTACGGACAGCGTCTCAAAGCTGAACATTTTGAATCACAATCTACTTCACCCAGAATAAATCAGAGCTTCCATAAACCAGAAGGCCCGTGCTCGGGGCCTTCTTTTGTTGGGCAGCCCACCAGGGAAGAAAGCATGCAATTTCTTAAACGCGTATGGCATTGGTTCTGGCGCCCGACCCGGCGTTATGCCTGGGGTGCCATCTTCCTCGTTGGCGGCGCTGCCGGGATCATCTTCTGGGGTGGCTTCAACACCTACATGGAGTACACCAACTCGCTAGAATTTTGCACCTCATGCCACGAGATGGAGCGCTGGGTGTTTCGTGAATACCAGCAAACTATCCACTACAAGAACCGCACCGGAGTACGCGTGGTGTGCTCAGACTGCCACGTACCCAAAGAGTGGACCCCCAAACTGGTGCGCAAGGTCAAGGCCAGCAACGAGCTATTCCACTGGGCCTTAGGCACCATTAATACCAAGGAGAAATTCGAGGCCAAACGGCTGCAGCTAGCGGAGAATGTGTGGCGAACCATGAAGGCCAACGACTCCCACGAATGCCGCAATTGTCACTCTTTCGAGGCCATGGATTTTGAGCGCCAACAGCGTCGCCCGCGCAAGAAACACCCGGTGGCCATGCGTGAGGGAAAGACCTGTATTGATTGCCACAAGGGCATCGCCCACTCGCTACCCGAGGGCTACGAGAGCGATGACGAGGACGACGACTGAGCCGTCCCCAGTTACCTGCTGCCAGGTTTTAGATGAAATACAGAGCCAGCAGTAACGCCCCCAGCGCTATCCCCTGAAAAACCACCCGGGAGATCATAAATTGCTCGCTGTGCTGGTGGTCATATTCACCACCGCGGGCCATGGAAACGATACCGCTACCCAAGGCCACGACCGTGGCCACCAAGGCAAGTAAAACGACACTAGTCAGTGCGCTCATTGCAGCCTCCTTTGGCGTCTATCACGCCATCTCAACATGCTCTGATTACAAGCATAGTTGAGGCAAGCGGGATGAACAGAGGGGGTTTGTTAGTCCGCCAGGAGTTTGGTGACTTCTGCAGCAGTGATTGGGCGACTATAAAGATAACCCTGCGCCTCCTCACAACCCGCCTGCTTAAGGAAGTCCGCCTGCTCCTTGGTCTCCACCCCCTCGGCAATGACCGCCAGTGACAGACTCTTTCCGAGGGCAATCACCGCGTTAGCAATGGCCATGTCATCGATCTCGTTAGGGATATCACGTACGAAAGACTGGTCAATTTTGAGTTTGTTAAGCGGCAGGCGTTTCAAGTAGCTTAGTGACGAATAGCCCGTACCAAAATCATCGATAGCCAGGAAAACCCCGAGTTCCTTAAGCGCCGTCAGCTCATTAATCGCCTGTTCTACATCCCCCATAATGCAATTTTCTGTAACCTCCAATTCAAGCTGGCTCGCTGCTAAGCCCGATTGTATCAACGCCTCCTTGACCTCACTTATTAGCCCCGAATGTTGTAATTGTTTGGCTGATAGATTGACCGCAATGCGTCCAAAATTCAGGCCCTTATCCAACCACTGACGACCTTGGGCACACGCGGTATTCAACACCCATTCCCCCATGCTATTAATGAGCCCACACTCCTCGGCCACGGGGATGAACCACATGGGTGATACGATTCCGAGCGTGGGATGCCGCCAACGTATAAGCGCCTCGACCCCAATAATACGGCCGCTGAGCAATTCCACCTGGGGCTGGTAAACGAGATATAGCTCATCCCGAGTCATGGCCTGCCATAGGTCACTCTCCATGGCGACCCGGTCAAAGGCATTACTGGTGAGCTCTGGGGTATAAAACTGATAGGTATTGCGTCCGGCCTCCTTGGCACGATACATCGCTGCATCAGCATTCCGTACCAAGCCGGCCGCGTCATGACTATCATCGGGATAAATACTGATCCCCATGCTCACACTCATATGCACCGGCTGTGCTTCCAACATAATCGGCTGCTCCACGGCACCCATAAGCTTCTCTGCCATCAACGCCGCATTATGTGGACCCCGAATATTCTCCAGTAACAGTACAAATTCATCGCCACCGAGACGCGCCACCGTATCCTCTTGGCGAAGGGTTCCTTTAATCCGGCCCGAAATCTGCCGCAATAGCTCATCACCCATGGGATGACCCAGACTATCATTGACGTTCTTGAAGCGATCCAGGTCGAGGAATAGCACCGCCAACTGCTCATCGTTACGCTTGGCGTGTTTAAGGGCGTGCGCGAGACGTGCATTAAAAAGCAGCCGATTGGGCAGCTCGGTCAAGGCATCATAGTGGGCCAAATGCTCCAGCTTTTCCTGGGTCTGCTTCAGTGCACTGATATCAGAAAACACCGCCACATAATGAGTCAGCCTGTTTTGCTCATCTAACACGCTGCTAATAGTGGTCCATTCCGGGAACAGCTCACCGTTCTTACGCCGGTTCCAAATCTCCCCACGCCAGTGTCCGCTCTCTTTCAGAGAAAGCCACATATCACGGTAGAAACTTTCATCGTGGCGCCCGGACTTCCAGATACTAGGATTCTTTCCCAACACTTCAACGCGGCTAAATCCGGTAATCTCACTAAAGGCACGGTTTACGTCTACGATCTCGCCATCAGTATTAGTGATGATGACGCCCTCGGCGGTACTCTCAAAAACAGTGGCCGAAAGACGCAATCGCTGTTCCAGCTGACGAGCGCGGGTCAGATCATGAAAGCTCACAAGATAACCTGAAGGCTCTCCATTCCGTGCTCGAATCACTTTGCTGGACATTTCAGCTGGGCGCTTTAGAGGGTTACACGGATCATGTGCCTCAATAACCTGAGCACCCTCGAACACCTCCCCCTGTGGTTGACACACGGAACAAGGTTTTTCCCCACACAGCGAACCCAGGATATCTATTATTGGATGCCCCAGACTCTCCGCTGGACTAGCTCCTATTATTCGGTAAAAGGTACTATTTGCTCGCAATAAACAGTGCTTAGAGTCCAGCAGATAGATGACATCCGCAAAATGGTCCATGGCTTGAAGCCACTCGGTTTCGGCGCTCTCCAGTTTCTGCCCTGTCTGCTCACGCTCAATGGCGATGGCTGCAAGCCGAGCCATGGTCTCGATAAGCTCAATTTCATCTGCGTCCGGGGCACGCTGTTCCGAGTGGTATAGAGAGAAGGCACCAAGCACCTCATTGCGAGAATCAATCACCGGTTCGGCCCAACAGGTCTGAAACTCGAATTGTTCACCCAAAGCCCGATAGGCACTCCAGAGCGGATCTGTGGCAATGTCTGTAACGATCACACGCTCTTTACGATAAACCGCGGTACCACATGAACCGGCAGCAGGACCAATCTCTACCCAGCTATCCACCAACTTTGCATAGGATTCTGGAAGTGAAGATCCCGCTCCAAATATCAAATGCTGGCCTTCACGTCGAAAGACCGCTCCCTGGAACCCTGGGCACTGCTCTTCAGCAAACAGGATGATAGCGTTGAATATCTCCACTAACGGCACTGCTCCCCGGGAGATAAGCTCAAGGATACGCCGCTCCCCGGCCTGTACGACCTGCAAACGCTTGTGCCTAGTGATGTCCTCTACCACGGCAATATTTGAATGCGTTGTCTGTCCCAGTTTGCCGGCATTGGTAACCGTTAGCCTAACCCAGAGGGTATGCCCGGCCTTGTGGAGATAGCGCTTCTCCATGGTGAATTCGGAGATAGCACCCGCTTCCAGCTGCTTCAGTTGCTCAAAACCCGGCCGTAGGTCATCGGGATGGGTGACCGCCATGTAAGTTGAACCAATGAGCTCTTCCGGCGTATAGCCGACGATATCGCAATAGCACTGGTTAACGCTCAAAAAGCGCCCACTGGCGGTCTCTGCCACGCGAACCCCCACCCCGGCCTGCTCAAAGATGGCACGGAAACGCCGCTCGCTGACCTGCAAGGCACCCAATGTACGCTCACGCTCAATAGCGATGGCAACAAGCCGGGCCATGGCCTCAATGAGCTGAATTTCATCATCACCAGGTTTACAGACTTGCTCATGGTAGAGGGAAAAAGTACCAAGCACCTCGCCCATCGCATCTAGCACCGGTTGCGACCAGCAGGCACGGAATCCGTATTGAAGGCCGAGGGAGGCCATCTCTGCCCACAGCGGGTCAGTGGTAACGTCGGCAACCACCACGCGCTGCTTGCGGTAGGCTGCGGTACCACAGGAACCCACGCTGGGTCCAATATGTAGGCCCTCGATCAGCGCGTTGTAGGCCGCGGGAAAACTGAGCGCGGCGCCATTGTGCAGCGTATCGCCGTCCAGCAGGCAAATGGTACAACGCAGGCCCGTATACTGGCTCTCGGAAAAATGGGTGATCGCTTCCAGAACTGTTTTTAGCGAGGCCTGCCCCTGGGAGATGAGTTCCAAAATCGCATGCTCACCAACCTGCAATGCCTCCAGACGCTTACGTGCATCAATATCTTCCACCACGGATATAAAATGACGCAGGCTGCCATCATCATTTCGTCGTAGGGAAACCGTGAGATTGACCCAGACATTGCTGCCATCCTTGCGGATATAGCGCTTCTCCGTGACATGTTGCTCACGCTCCCTCGCCAGCAACTGCCGAAGGGCACGGCTATCATCATCTAAGTGATCCGGATGGGTGATGTCCTGAAAAGTCATTTGCTGCAGCTCATTACGACTGTAACCAACGATTTCGCAGAGCTTGTCATTGACCCGCAACCAGCTGCCATCCGAGGCCACATGGGCAAGACCCACTGCAGCCTGTTCAAAGGTGGCGTGAAAGCGCTGTTCACTCTCCTCCAGGGTACGCTGCCTAGCCGTTTCCTCAGTAATATCTCGCACGATGACAACGACTTCTTTGCGATCGTCCAGGCCACCAAGGCGAGCCTCAAAGTGGCGTAGTTGGCCATCTATCAGTAGGGAATATTGGAAATTTAGTAGCTCACCACTTTGTTGGTATTCACTCAGCTTTTCACCAAATAGGGCACCCACTTCAGCGGGCAAAGCCGCTTGCATGCGGCGACCAATACATTTTTCTAGAGGGATATAAAAATCACTACTTTGACGTCCCCGATAGTCGAGGATGGTGCCGTCCGCATCCATACGGAAATACAGATCCGGGAGGATCTGGAAGATCGCTTCAAGCTCAGAATGGCCGCTATGTTCGTCTGTCATGTCTATCCCTACATCATAAAAAAGACATCTACCATTGAAGCTAGCGGCAGCAAACATAGATCATTGAGGAATGTTTTCGTATCTATCTAAAGAAACACCTTCCCTTGAGGAATATTCAGCATAATCAATTGGTTTCTATATCTTAAGTCCTCACTTTTCAGAAACAGGCGGGAGGCTCAATTCATGCTCCGTGCTGAACTGGTAGTCCTTGAAGACATGCTCCGCAGAGGGTAACTGGTAGCTGCCATCCGCCAATTGCGTGGTGGTGTCCTTCAAGCGATAGACATAATGGCCGCAGGTCCATACCCGAAAGCGCTTGAAACCGGAACACAGGCAGGTCTTGTCCATCACCTTGAACTTCTTCTTGCCCGCCTCATGTGCAGCTTCCAGTGCCTCGTTATAGGCCTCGATATAAGAGCAATGTCCCTCGCGATCCAGCAGATAACCAAAGGCCTCGCAGTTAGGCCGGGTGTCCGCGCCAATGGCCGGGCTCTGCTTCAACATCCGCATGGGATAGCCGGTGGGGGATATCTGGTTGACGATGACATCCTCTTCCTTGGCACGGAAATAGGCCTGTTTCACCTTCGTCGGTAAACCACACTCCTCAGTTATCGTAAAACGCGTTGCCACCTGCACCGCAGCACAGCCCTGCTCTATAAAACTCACCGCATCAGAACCGGTGAATACGCCACCAGCCGGAATCACCGGAATATCCAGCCCCTCCTTTTTAAGGTAGGCAACGACTTCGGTGACTATTTTATGCAGCTCATACTCTTTCCAATCCATGCCAAAGCCAAGATGGCCGCCCGCCAACGGTCCTTCCACCACGACATAATCGGGCAGGCGCCGGGTACGGCGGGATTTCATCAGGAACAGCCTTAGCGCGCGTACCGAGGAAACGATGGTGCCGAGCATGACATCACGAAAACGTGGGTGATCTTCAATCAGGCTGAAGGTGCCCAGATGCAGGCCGGCACTCAAGGTAATACCGTCGATGCCGGCATCCATGGCTCCCACCAAACGCGTCTTCAGGGTGCCACCGGGATTATTCATGGTGAGCTTTTCCATGGCATTGAGGAAGATCGCCCCCTCGCCACGCTTTGCCTCCATGGCGGACGTCACATGCAAACGAGTTGCCTCCGCCAGTTCACCCAGATCAAAATGGATGTTGCTCTTGTCCGAGTTGTAAATATTGTCCTGATACTTCTGAAGCTTGGTCTTGGAAAAGCGCGTCTTCTGTATCCGATCCACCACCGTAGGTGCCATGGCATCGGAAATATGCCCAATACCACCCAAACGTGCCGTCGCCACGGCCAGAGACTCCGAAGAAATATCAACGCCCATGCCACCAACCATTATCGGCACGTAGGCCCGCCCACCCAACTCGAGGCGAAAATCATCCAGTTTTTTCATTAAGTCATTCCGAATCTTGTGGCCAACGCATCGCCAGCCACTTTGTCTGCCGCAGATTCTAAAGCGCGGCGCACTTTATTTCACCACTAACTGCACCGCCTTGGGGTCCACAATACAGGCCTCACGACACATGCCACAGCCCAGACAACGCACTGCGTCGATCTCTGGCCGTGTGCCATTGAAGTGTAGCGCTCCCACCGGGCAACTATCGGCACAGGCACCGCACTCTGGACCGCTGTAAGGGAGGCAAGTTTCAGTATTGATGGTGACTCGGGCGAGCGCTACCGGAGCCTGCTGTGGATCATCCTCCGGCAAAACCAATACACCCGCCTCACAGGCAGTCACACAAGGCCAATCGGCACACAGGTGACAACCGTGATTGAGCAGATTCAGCGCCGGAGTATCCGCTACAGCCCCACCCAGCTCGGCGGACAAGCTGAATATCACCCCATGAGGACAGGCCTTGATACAATCCCCACAACGACTGCAATCGCGCTGAAAATCGTCCTCTGCCACCGCATAGGGAGGCCGGATCCAGCTTATAGCCGATTCGTCGCCCGCAATCTGTCGCGCCGCCTGCCCCAAACCACCACGCAAAAATGCACGTCGATCCATTGCTGCCATCGTACCTAGCCCATCCATCTCATCGCTATTCCAATGCACACGGTACGCCTATTGCCCATGCATAAAAAATCCCGGGAGCGGAATCCGGGAAAACGTATTGGATGGCCTGCCCCAACTTCCCCCCCTGATTACACCTTGTTTCATCCGCGCTACGTGTTTGCCCACACATAAAAAATCCCGGAGGCGACTCCGCCCCCGGGATTTCAGATTGCGCTTATCTCAGCCCTAGAACTCGGCACGAATGAGGAACTGAATCGTATCCTCGCTGTAGTTCTCACGACCCAGCACGGTGCTGTATTCAAGGCTACCGGACATCCCATTGTCGGCGAAATAACGCACACCAAAGCCAGCAAGCACATCGGTACGGTCAAACTTGGGCGCCGCAACCCCTGGCGCAAAGGTCACCTTGGTGCGCGTGAAGTCATATTGGAAGGTGGCCCGACCATAGGGCTCAAAGGCACCGATGGCATAAGCCGCCTCACCACCGATACGCCACTGCCCTACCTTAAAATTGCTGCCAGCAATCGTGGTGCCATCATCCTCGCTGAAGGCCTCTTGCACGTCCTTGGCCCACAAACCACCCACCAGACCACTTAAGTTCCAGTTGCCATAGGTCTGGTTCGTAGTGAAATTACCGCTGAAGAAATAGCGCTCGGAATCCACTGAGCTGGTCACACGCGCTCCCACAGGCAGCCCGCCCACCAACGCCAGACGGAACTGGTCAGTGTCTATAGACGAATAACCAAAGGACATATCCAAACTGTGGTTCTCACCCAAACGAAGCGCCAGATACGGCACCACGGTGTAGCCATCCACATCCTGCACGCCACCATTGAAGTAGGTATCGACCTCCTGGGTTTCATAGCCCAGTGCCAAGCCCATAATCAGGCCCTCACGGGGGCTGAAGTCGGCACCGACAATGAAATTATAACGCTCCGAGTCAAAGGCCGTGCTTGAAAAATCGTCTTCAGAATCGGTACGGGAAAAACTGCCCCAGAAGCCGTAGGGAAAGGCGAAATCCCCACCGGCCGCCATACCAGTCTGAAACATCATGCCATTGGGAACAGAACTCACCCCCACGTCACTACCTTGCTGCGGACGGAAGACGTTGTTAATGCGCACCCCCACCAGAGTCGCAAAGGCACGCGCCACCGGCGCTGCCGTCTGGGCCTTGGTCACGGTAGTGCCTGGGGCTGCGGCGGAGACTACCGCGACGGGAGAGCGAGTAGCAGCAATATTAGAGGTAAAACTTGAACATCCTCCAGCGCCTGGATTATCTGATCCTGTGACAGCAAGAATCAGAGTATCGGCACTGAGTGCGCCAGTAAAAGTACCAGTGGCACCGGGAAATGGCGGGCTTGTAGTAGCAGGTTCGGTAAATGAGCCATTTACATTACCGCCCAGACCAACGGTTCCCGCGATCGGGACAGGAGGATCTCCGTTCTCGTCAGTAACTATTCCCGAAAAGTTTGCACCCGTCTGACTATTGATAATGACGGTTATAGGGTCTACGCCACTGCCATCAACTGCAGGCAAGGTACAACCAGTCTCTGACCAATTTTCCACACCCACATAAGTCCCCAGTACATTGGGGTATGCAAGCTGAGCATTACTGCTAAAACTGGCAAATAAACAGATAGTGGCCACCAAGGCCCTGCAGAGATTGGGAAAACGCATTGCGAGTCCTTTTTTTATTAGTTAATCCATAAAAAAACCCGGAGGCCTGAAGGCTTCCGGGTTTTTTAATTCAAACTTGCGGTGAGCCTAGAACTCGGCCCGAACCATTAACTGCAGGTTGCTCTCGTCGTAATTCTCGCGGCCAAATACACGGCTGTATCCCAGGCTTCCGGAAAGCCCATCAGTGGCGAAGTAGCGTACGCCAAAGCCAATGAGGACATCAGCGGGGTCATATTTAGGCCGGGCAAC
The DNA here is from genome assembly GCA_021773645.1 of Gammaproteobacteria bacterium. GTDB lineage: Bacteria > Pseudomonadota > Gammaproteobacteria > HK1 > HK1 > JAJFJV01. The sequence continues at coordinate 411,543 of JAJFJU010000012.1, read as the reverse complement.
ACCCGCAGCGAAGGGAAGGTCGGTACGGGAAAAATCGTACTCAAGGGTAGCGCTGGCGTAGGGCTCAAAGGCACCCCAGGCACGTGCCACTTCAGCACCAACCTTCGCCTGCCCCAGTTTAAAGTTACTCCGGGCATTAACGGTACCATTGCTCTCGGTAAAGGCATCCTGCTTATCCTTGGCCCAAGACACGCCGAGTTGAGTGGTTACATGCCACTCACCATAGTCTCTGAAAGTGGTGAAATTACTGCTGACAAAATAGCGTTCTGAACCTACTTTACTGCTAATACGCGCCCCGCCCGCCACCCCGCCCGCTGAACGAAACTGACTAATATCAATGTCGGAGTAACCAAAGGTCAGATCAAAACTGCTTTGGTCTCCCACCGCCATAGCGATATAAGGCGCAATGGTATAACCATCCGCATCCATCTCGCCGAAGTTGAAAAAAGTATCTACCTCTTGGTCCTCATAGCCTAATGCCAAGCCCATAACCAAACCCTCCCGAGGGCTGAAATCAGCACCGCCGAGAAAACTATAGCGAGAGGAATCAAAGGCGGTGGTCGAGAAGTCACTGCTGGAATCAGTGTGTGAGAAGCCGCCCCACACGCTATAGGGAAAGGCAAAGCCATCACCTGCAGCCATGCCCGCGTGCGACATTTGGTTGCCAGCCAGCCCCTCGGCCCCCGAGGACCGTGAGCTACTCTTGTCCATCAGGATTTTACCAATACGGAAAGCATCGTGCTGGATGTTCACTGTATCGCGGCCCCACATCAAAACACCTTCCACAACCAAGCTACCCGCCCCTTCATGGGGATTGTTGCATGCAGGATAAGGCTGACAGGGCGGAGGGGAACTGCCTGCATTAGCAGCAAAACTAGTGAATAAAAATAATAGACCGGTGATCGGATAGAATACTGATGTGGCGCGCATGGCTGATAATCCCCCATTGGAAAGCACTGCGATAACTAACAATTGTCGTTACAAACAGCGGGATTCTTGTTGTTATTTCCCTACCCTTATATGCGACAGCGTTAGCATAGCAGATGTCACGCCAGAGCCACAAGTGTTCCTGTTTAGCAACACCTCCCTATAAATCAATGTTTATACAAGCTTTTTCAGGCATAAACTTTCGCGCATCAGGCAGTTTGCAGAGGGAATCAGGCCAGATCTCATCCCAGCAACAACTGTGATCAAAATCCTTTTGTGATGCCGTCATCAGTTCGGGCGGATTTTCCAGTGCTGCCAGATAACGCTGTAGCACCGCCACTGAAACTCTGCGGTCCCGTCCACCCCATAGATGAAACTGGGGAATAGCCCTGAGCAGGGCCGCAAAATCCAGCGGATTCAACGAACCGTCCAACGGCGTGAGCCCATGCTCACGGGTCCAGGTCCGGTGGTCCAGATTGGCGGCAAGGGTCACCAGCCAAGCGGCATCCTTGCGCGTTGCGGCCACCAATGCTGCCAGCGTACCGCCACCGGAATAACCCACCAACCCCACCCGTGTCTCCGGAACGGCCTGTGCTACTCCGTCAATGATCCGATTGATAGCATCCACCACCGCACGACTATAACGATGGCTGGACCAGTATCGGGCATCGCAGTGGCTACGCTCTGATGAGCTCAAATACTGGCAGGGCCGGCCAATGTAGAGCACTGCGGCGGAGGGGTCCTTGAGCGCCAGTTTCAGGCTTACCGGATTACGCGGAGTGGGGTCCGCCGAAAGACGTGTGCGGCTGATCCAGGCACGGCCATCGCCCTCGATGTACACCACCAGACGTCTGGAGGCTTGTGCGCCACGCTGCAGCGTTACCACATCGAAGCCACTGAAATGATGGCGAGCGCGTACGAACCCTTGTCTCTCGGCACGCGACAATTCGTCACGTGCAGACATCCCGGAGATGCTCGCGCAGCCGGCGAGGACAAACAATGTGACCATCCCCACAAATACCACAAGCAGCACATTGCGTGCCTTACAAGGGGCGTCTATGCTGAGGAAAGTTCTAAACAAAGGTGGAGATACCATGCACATCAGGCTACGAAATTCCCGGATTCCTGCAAGCATACCCGCTCTTCTGTTCGGCTTCCTGCTAGTCACGCTGGCACTGCCGGCAAGTGCCGCCGTCCCAGCGGGCAAGGTCACGCTACTGCGCGGCACAGTCACGGCCACCGGGACAGACGGACAAATTCGCCGCCTCTCCAAAAAAGCTGACATCTATGCGGGAGACAAGATAAGCACCTCCCGACGCTCGGTAATCCGACTTCGCCTTCAGGATGGCTCTAAATTCACCCTAGGCTCACGAGCACAAATGAAGGTCAGTAAATTTGTCTATGGCCGCACCGCCAAACAGGATGTCATCAGCACCCGCATCCTGAAGGGTGTGTTTCGCTTCGTCAGCGGCTTGATCGCCAAACACCGCCCACGCTCCATGAACGTCCGGCTGGGCAACGTCGCCACCATCGGCATACGCGGTACCGACGTATCCGGTGAGGTGATAGGAGACTCCGCTACCGTGGTCCTTAACGAGCCGAAGCAGGCCGGAACCAAGACAGCCATCGATGTCTCCAACGACCATGGCAGTGTCGCCATCGATAAGCCCGGCTGGGGCACCACCATCCCCGATGCAAACAGCCCACCGACCCCGGCGCGACGGATGCGCCTGAAGAGCATCGAAAACCTCATGCGCAGCATCCAGTCCATGGGACGGATATCGACACCGCGACCAAGGATGCACTAAGCGTTACGCGGATTTTGAACCCAGGAGCATTGTGGTAGGGCGGTCTGTGGCCGCCGCCGTCACCGTGCCACACCTAAACAATGGCGGACACGGTCCGCCCTACCCGCTTTTTTCCTTTCTGGCCGCTGGCCCCGTCCCTAGGCCAGCGGCGTAGCGCATCAACCACGCCTGTACTCGGCGACCAAATTCTTCCCGCGCACGCTCATCAAGCCCCTGGGGATCAAAACGCCAGCGGTAGTGGATGGGCAGAATATCCTTCAGCACTTCATCCATGCCATCCAGATGCGGACTCTCCGCCAGCTGCCGCAGCCAGTTTTGCGGCGTCGCCCCGGAAGGGCGCGCCACACCTGCAGCCGCTAAGAACGTCTCGATTTTGTAGTAATCTGAATCCATACCAACGGGCTGTGGCCGCCGTTGTGAGGGTAGTCCCGCTTGCGCACGCGTCTGCCGGCGGGTACTACGCAAACGCCAGATCAGAAGCAGCAACAGTGGCAACGCCAACCAGGGCAACCACCCCGTTTCCACCCCGCCCTCGCCCACCCTCCAACGGGTAAAGCGGTATCGTAGCCACGCAAAGAAGTCGAAGAATGGCTCCCAGCCGGAGGCAGCCTCCGCTTCCAGCGGCGCCCACACTGCTGGTGTGGTATCCAGATCCCGCCACTGTCCGTTCACCCGCACCAGCGCCCAGGAATGAGCATGGCGACGACGTACTATGAAACGTGCTTCCAGGGTGCTGTATTCCTGCACCGAATAGCCGGTGGCATAGCGTGCCGGGATGCTCGCCGCACGCAATAGCAGCACAGTGGCGGTAGCAAAGTATTCACAATGCCCGCGCCGCGACTCCTGAAGGAAATAGGCAAGTGGTCGTAAACCCTGGGATCTGCGCTGTACCAGGGTGTAGCTAAAATTCCGCTGGAAATAGGCCGCTACCCGGGCAATGGCAACCTCTGCATCCAGACCACGCAATCCCAGTTCGTCCGCCAGTTCCATGAACAGCGCACGCTGCCGACGTGGTAGTTGCAGATCGGTCTCATCGGCCTCGAGATCCACTGTTTCACCAGGACGATAGTAGGCGGTGTACTCCACAAGATCTGGCCCAGACGAAACGGTGACCGCCCCCAGGCTGTTTTGTTTAAGTTCTTCCACCGGCAATTTTTCCAGCCGATGAGTACCCCCGGGCAACGCCAGCAACCCCTTGCCACGGCGCAAGCGCTGGGAAATATTTGCCCTGCTGAAAGGCCCCTCCCCTCCCTGCAGCACCCAGCTTGTGCCCTCAATATCAGACCTCAGCGGGCTAAACCCAGTGGAACCAGCCAGCCAGACCCCGGTGCTATAGGTGCGGTAACTGGCCTCACGCAGCAAGGCTGGCGGAGCGCCACGAGGGGCATCCACCCGCATCAAAATACGGTCGGAGGTTTTAAAGTCACCGATCTCACCGATGACTGTTTGGGTGCGGTAGGGATCACGCATCTGCCACAGGCGTTCCTGCAGCCATTCCAGCACGATGGGCTCCAGCGCAGTCCGGGTCTTCAGAATACCCGTCTGAATACCCATCCCCAAAGCCAGTGAAAATGCCAGCACCCCGCCCCAGATAATGACCGAATAGCGCGGTGACCGAAAACGCCACAGTGCCCATACCACCAGCAAACACAAACCCGCATAGAAGCGACTGCGGTCGGCGGTACCCGCACTGGCAGAAAGCAGACACAGGGCCAGAAAGGGATAACGAAGATCGATCTCGCCGCCATCAACAATCCGTCCACGGGCCTCGGCGCGGCGAATGCTGATGAACAAGGTGCTATAGCGAATACCCTCGCGAGTGCTATAGATCTGGGCAGCCAACAGGGGCAGCAACACCAGTGGCAGCCAGCGCAGAGTGCCAAATATCCCATGTACTGCATGGGTATCGTATTGGTAGTAAATCAGCCCAAGCAACAGCACCGCACTGAGATCGGCGATGCGATTGAAGTCCTGATCGTCGAGTTCCCAGCGCCACGGCAGCAAACGTGCACCCTCAATCAGAATGGCCAGCGACAAGCCCGTGAGCCAAGCCCCATTTTGCCAACCCCAGAACAACGTGGTCACGCCCAGTAGCAATGGTGGCAGCCTCACAGCGCCGCTCTCGCCAGCTCACGCAAAGCCCGGCCTATATCCGTAGCTGACAGTGGTGCCACCCGAATTCCCAGCCCTGAAAGTTCTGATGCAGGCACTGCCGTGTCAGCAATGGGCAAAGCCAATACGCCGGCACCCGTCGCAGCGATTTGTTTTAGCTGTTGCTGTCGCTGCTCGTCCCATGCCGGAAAAACACAGATCCAGCCACCCGCCTCGGCCAGACACGCCTCCGGGACGCGGCGTCCCTTGCCATCCCTTTGCGGCTCAACGCAGGCCAGCGCCTCCATTACCAACGCCGGAAAACCACCCCCCGCGCCACGCGGCATGCGATAAACGGTGGTGCCGATACACACCAGCTCCAGCAATCCGGTGACCACAAAAGAGGCGGCTACCGAAACCGCCGCCTCAAAGTGCTCGACGGATGCGCTATCACCAACATCCAGAAATAACGCATGGCGGCAGCCCCCCAGATCCTCAAATTCCTTCACCACCGGCCGCCCCGTCCGCGCCCAGCTACGCCAGTGAATCCGCCGCAAAGGATCCCCGGGCCGGTAATCCCTAACCATCATGAATTCCCCGGATTCACCCCGTAGCGGCGCGGGCAGTAGCCCGTTCTGCGGACGGCTCCGAGCTCCCGGAAGTTCAACGCCTTCCACCGAATAGCAGCGCGGTAGCACCAGCAGATTAGCCGGCCTCTCATGGGTAGAAATCGCCCGAATCAGGCCCAGCGGATCGGGTCTCACCAGATGCAGCTCTCGTAGGCGAATCAGTCCCCTGCGCTCCGGGAGCAAGCGCATCTTTACCTCTACCGCACCCTGTGGCGGAATCTCCGGCACTTCGGCCTCTTTAACCGTCCCACCACGAGCACGGCGCATGAGGACACTCCAGCGGGGAAACCCAACCAGACGATCGAAGGGGTTAACCCGTTGCTTCCGATCTTTGAGCCGCTGAGTTTGAAAATGATGATACGAAGGCGGCTTGGTATACAAGGCTTCTATCAAACCCAAACCGTTCTGCTGCCGCCCACTTTCATTTTTTACCCTGACCGTATAACCAAGCGGTATACCCACAGTGGCATGACGCGGTAATTTGCGCAGCAAAGATAAACGAGGACGAGGAAAGAAGGTGCTGATGATGGCCGGCAGCAGCAGTGCCAGCCCTAGGCTGGCGAGCTGATAGGCGAGGGTGCGCCGCGTATCGAGACCAAAAATAAGCGCGATGCTGAAAAGTCCGGCTACCAGAACCCCGGCGGGGCTGAGCCTGAGTCGCAACCAGCGATCCAGCCGGTAGAGGCTGTAAAAACGGGCGAGTAACCAGCGCCTAAACATAAGGAATCTCTGATCTATTCGTGAACTCGCATCTTGCGCCCAAAATACCCGGGGTTTTCGTTGCTGATCTTCGCAATAGCCAGCTATTACGTGCGATCAGCGCCTCAAATCCGTGCATTTTGAATCGCAATCTGCTTGGCTCAGAATAAATCAGAGATTCCATAAATAACGACCACTCCAACCGCTTGCTTCACTAGCTCATGCAGGCACCGGCAGTGTTTCCAAGATCTCCGCCACCACCCGTTCGCCATCCACACCTGAAAAGCCGGCCTGATCCTCCACCAGAATACGATGAGCTATGGCGGGCCCGGCGATTTCCTGGATATGGTCCGGGGTGACGAAATCAAGACCATCAAAAAGTGCCAGGGCCTGGGCCACCTTCACCACCGTAAGCGATGCCCGCGGACTGGCCCCGACACGCACCCCCTCTGCACTCCGGGTTGCGCCAACAAGATCCACCACGTAACGCTTTAGTTCATCACTCACACGCACGGCCTCCAGCTCCGTCCGCAGCAGGGCCATTTCTTGCTCATTCACACAGGGTCCGATGCTTTCCAGGGGATGACCATGGGCCTGATCACCTAGGATCGCCACCTCCTCTTCCGGGCTCACATAGCCAAGACTAAAGCGCAGGGCAAAACGATCCATCTGCGATTCCGGCAAGGGAAAGGTCCCCTGAAATTCCAGCGGATTCTGGGTGGCGATAACAAAAAACAGGGGCTTGAGCCCGTGCTGGGCGCCATCCACGCTCACCTGGCGCTCACCCATGGCCTCAAGCAAGGCGGACTGGGTGCGTGGCGAAGCGCGGTTAATCTCATCCGCCAGCAACACCTCAGTAAACACCGGCCCGGGGTGGAAGCAAAATTTCTGGCTGCCCTGGTCAAAGATACTCACCCCGAGGATATCGCTGGGCAGCAAATCCGGGGTAAATTGGATACGCTGAAACTCCGCGTGAACGGAACGCGCCAATGCCTTGGCCAGCGTTGTTTTGCCGGTACCCGGCACATCTTCCAGCAACACATGACCACCCGCGGAAAAAGCGGCAATGAGCAAGCGAATGGCCCTATCTTGGCCGCGAATCACCCGTTCAACATTGGCCACAAGGCGCTGGTAAATGGCTTGTGCCTGGGTTTTAGAGCCCATATAAATGCCTTCCCTGATGTTCGTGATAAGGCGTCCATACTACACGTCCCCACTGGCCATAAAACGATGGCCATCACGGAACCGGAGGATTGCACGGCATCACTCGTCAACTTCCGCTCCAACCCTTGACCTTGGAACGCAAGCTTCTATGCTATGAAAGAGGGATCGCCCATATGGCTGTTCCCGAGCAAAAAAAAGAAGTCTGTGTAGAACCACCGTTGCTTCCCGTGGTCCAAGGCGGACGGGGAAACATGATTAACAGGTCTTTATGGAGGAGGGCAACATGTACAAGCTAACGAAAAACATAACCCTTTCAGTCGTTACCTCTCTACTCACACTGGGTCTCGTGGGCAATGCCTCAGCCAAGGTGGAAGGCGACACCATCGTGCTCGGTGCCGCAGTCTCCCTAACGGGCAAATACACCACTGCTGGCCATCACACCCAACGGGGTTATGACCTCGCGGTTAGCCGGGTTAATAGCAAAGGTGGCGTTACCGTAGGCGGCAAAAACTACCGCCTCAAGGTCATCTACTACGATGATGAATCCACTCCGGCACGCGGCGCACAATTAGCCGAACGCCTGATTAAACAGGATGGGGTGAAGTTCATGCTCGGGCCCTATAGTTCCGGCCTTACCAAGGCCATGGCCCCCATCACCGAAAAGCACAAAGTCCCCATGGTAGAAGGCAATGGCGCCTCACGTTCGCTCTTCAACAAGGGTTACCGCTACCTGTTTGCAGTGCTTTCCACCTCGGAGCAGTATCTCCAGGAGGCCGTCAACCTGGCCGCCCAGCACGCCAAGGCAATGGGCAAAAGCCCATCCAGCGTGAAAGTTGCGGTGGCAGTGGAAAATGACCCCTTCTCTCTGGATATCCGCGCTGGGGTACTGGATGACGCCAAACGCCATGGGATGAAGGTGGTGGTGGACGACAAGTTACCGCGCGAACTGAGCGATATGTCGGCCACGCTGACCAAGGTGAAGGCTCTGAAGCCCGATATTCTGGTGGTCTCGGGGCACTCCAAGGGCGCTTCGTTAATCACCCGTCAAGCCGCCGCTATGCGGGTCAAGGTGCCGATGCTGGCAATTACCCATTGCGAGTCGGCAAAGGTCACTGACAACAAGAAGTTCGGCACCAAGGCAGAGGGCACCCTGTGCGCCACCCAGTGGGCACCTACCATGACCTACCGGGACCCCTGGTTTGGCTCGGCAGGAGACTATGCCAAGGACTTTAAGGCAGCCTATGGTTATGTGCCTCCTTACCAGGCAGCAGAATCCACCGCATCAGTACTGGTCTGGGTGAATGCACTACAAAATGCAAACTCCTTCGATACCGAAAAGGTACGCGACGCCCTCTCTGCAACCAAGCTGCAAACTTTCTACGGCAACGTAAAGTTTGATGCTACCGGCAAAAACATCGCCAAACCCATGGTGCTGCGCCAGGTTCAAGGCGGCAAATATGTGGTGGTCGCACCGGCCAAGTGGGCAAGCCATAAATTGGTTCATCCACGGCCATAAGTCGTTGAAACCTTGGCGGTCTAGCAGCCGCCAAGGTGTTATTTTTAATACTCGCAACACGAGCCCATCAATGGCTCAGAGACTCCTTATAATAAAATCAAACGGAGCCTTTCCCCATGGATAACCTTCAACTGCTCATTGATGCACCGGTTTTCACCCTGCAGTTGCTCATCGACGGGTTGCTCGCCGGAGCCATCTTCGCCCTCGCAGCCTATGGCATGGCTCTGGTTTGGGGGGTGATGAATATCATCAATATCACCCAGGGTGAATTCGTCATCCTCGGTGGCTTCGTGACCCTTTACCTCTCATACCTTGGCATCCACCCGCTGTGGGGCGTACCGGTATCGGCGCTGGCCTTGTTCATCGTTGGCTGGGGGGTATACCGACTGGTGATCTTTCGTATCGTCGACCGCGACCTCTTTATTTCTATACTTGCCACCTTCGGTATCTCGATCCTGCTGCAGCAGTTGATGAATCAACTCTTCGGTGCTGATATTCAAAACGCCGATCCCAATCTCGGCACCCTATTCCTGTTCAATGACGATGTAGCTATCGCCAATATCAAATTCGTCGCCCTAGCTGTCACTATCGTGACGGGTGTCCTACTTATCCTGTTTTTGCGCAAATCCCGCATTGGCCAGGCGATACGTGCCACCGCCCAAAGCGCTCGCGCCGCACGCCTTATGGGCATCAACACCGATCGCGTCTACGCCACTACCTATGCACTCAATGCCGCACTCTGCGGTGCCACCGGCTCTTTGGTGGTAATGACCTGGGTCATCCATCCCTTTATCGGCCTCATCTACACCGTACGTTCATTCATGATCGTGATCGTTGCAGGACTGGGAAATCTTGCTGGCGTGGTGGTCGCAGGCCTTGGACTAGGAGCCGCCGAGAACTTTGCCGGCTTCCTGCTTGGCACAGAATTTCAAGCCGCCTTCGTGTTCAGCCTGCTGGTGATCATCCTGGTCTGGCGCAATTATCGCCTTGGTAAAAAGCGGCAATACCTGAAATGAATAACACGCTCAAACTAGTGCTTGCTGTTGGCCTCGGGATTCTCATCCTAGCCGCTCCCCTGCTCTTTCCCACCTACCAAACCCAATTAGCAGTACTCTGGCTGATGGTCTTGTTGGCACTGACCTGGGACATCATGGGCGGTCAGATGGGCTATAACTCCTTTGGCAATATCGTCTATTTTGGCGTCGGTATGTACACCACCGCCGTGGTCCAGCGCGGGCTGTTTTTTAACGTGGAGGAATACACCAACTTAGCGGGTGGAACAGAGTCCCAGCTTTCATTGCTGGACTACCTGCTCAGTCTTGGCCTCGGCCTCGCCAGCGGCGCGTTGCTGTGCATCGTGCTCGCGGTGGTGCTCGGTGCCGGCATCCTTGGCCTGCGGGGCCATTATTTCGCTATCTGCACCTTAGGCCTTGGGATTGCCGCCGGTGAGATAGCCAGCGGCTGGGATTATCTGGGCGCCGGCTCAGGACTGGTCACACCGTTATTTCCCGAAACCTTTTTCAATCGTGGCATCTTCTTTTATTACTACTTTCTGATTCTGGCCGCGGTGAGTTTTGTGGTACTGCGCTATCTGTATTCCGAACGCTTCGGGCTTGCCATCAACGCAGTCCGTGACGACGAAGACAAGGCTGAGTCCATGGGCCTTTATACCACCCGCTACAAAACCATTGCCTGGTCCGTATCGGCACTATTCCTGGCCCTGGCGGGTGGCGCCTACGGCAACCTTATCGGTTTCATCGATCCGATGGATGTAGCCTTTGCCGGACCCACCCTTGGGGTGTGGATGGTGCTCATGGCCATCCTCGGCGGCAAGGGTACGTTGTGGGGGCCGGTTATCGGAGCAACCATTTTTCATATTACCCAGGAACTCTTCTGGACCTACCTGCTTGGCTGGCAACGGGTCGCGCTAGGACTGTTGATCATTATCATCGTGGTGTTCTTCCCACGGGGGATCCTTGGCTGGATACGGGAACAATGGCCGGAACGCTTCGGCCAACGGGTTGAGGGAGAAGAACAGCGATGAGCCACTTACTTGAGGTTCGTGATGCCGCCAAGTCTTTCGGCGGTGTGGTGGCCAACGAAAACATCAGTATTGATGTACCGGAAGGCAAGATCATCGGCCTCATCGGCCCCAATGGCTCTGGCAAGACCACCCTGTTCAATTCAATAGTTGGCTATCACCCCATTGATTCCGGCTCGATAAAATTTTCCGGAAAGGAACTGACCCATTTACGGGTTCCAGAAATAGCCCGTATGGGATTACTGCGCACCTTTCAACAAACACGTATCTACGGCGGCATGAATTGCGTGCAAAACCTGATGATCAGCACCCCCACTCGCAATGAGAGCCTACGCGCCATGTTTCGCCCCATACCCCCGGAGGTAACGGAGCAAGCCGAAGAACTGCTGGAATTTGTTGGTCTCTACAATAAACGCTGGCTACTCGCTGGCGATCTTTCCTTCGGTCAGCAAAAGCTGCTGGAATTCGCCATGGCGCTGATGAACCGGCCAAAACTGCTGCTGCTTGATGAACCCACTGCCGGCATCAACCCCACCCTCATTAACGGCATCATCGATCGCCTCAAGCTCGCCAATGCGGAGCTAGGCATCACCTTGCTGGTGATCGAGCACAATATGCGCGTGATCATGAATCTGGCGGAACACATCTATTGCCTCGCCCATGGCCAACTACTAGCCGAGGGCGCTCCCGAAGAAATCCAGCACGACCAGCGCGTCATCGACGCCTATCTGGGGGCACACTGATGGCAACCCACCCCGAATCGAATGAGAAAAGAAGCTTTGGCTATGGCCTCGGAAAAGTAGATTCCGTCATCTCGGTAGAAGATGTTGCCCGCCAGGCCAGTGAGTTAGCTGGGGCAGGTGTCGACACGCAGCAACTACTGGAACTGGCCAAAGGCGAGCCTCGGCTAAGTATCGAAAAGTTGGTGGCCGGCTACGGCAAAATGGAGATCCTGCACAGCTTCGACCTGCACATTGCCAACGGCCAATCACTCTGCTTAATCGGCCCTAACGGCGCCGGAAAATCCACCATCCTACATTCCATCTACGGGCTAACGGATATCCGAAGTGGCTCCATCACTATCGATAGCCTGGACATCACTCGGATGAGCACCAACCGCAAACTCGGAGAGGCCGGCATCGCCTACATCCTGCAGGACAATTCTGTATTCCCGGATATGACGGTAGAGGAAAACCTATGGATGGGCAGCTATCTGATGCCCAAAACAGACGATGCCAAAGAGGCCGCCGAGCGTATTTTTGAAAAATATCCCCGCCTCGCCGCACGCCGCGGCCAGACCGCTAGCGTACTTTCAGGCGGCGAGCGTCGCCTGTTGGAAATCTCCCGTGCCCTGGTAATGGAACCCAGGATTTTGCTGGTAGATGAGCCCTCCATTGGCCTTGAACCCCGCTTCATCGACATGGTGTTCGAGATCCTCGATGATCTTCAACACACTGAGGGAAAAACCATCATCATGGTGGAGCAAAATGCTAAAAAAGGCCTGGAATTCTCTGACATCGGCTACGTACTGGTTTCAGGCGAATTGGCCATGGCAGGTCCCGGTAGTGAATTGCTGGAGGACCCGGAGGTAGGAAAGCTGTTTCTAGGCGGCTAGCTTATGCTCGGGTGACCGCTGCGCTAATCCAACGAACCACCTGTAGCCTGGATAAAACAAAGTGGAATCTGGCAACGCTGCATTCATCATCTTCCCCGGATTTCGCGACCACTCCATCCGGGCTACAGCTATAGTCAGGTTTGGCCCAGCCCGCTAGAACTCCAGCGTATAGGCCAACAGCCCGCCCAAAGTATCCGTATCCACACCACCCTCATGATGTGTCATCCAACCCACATCCACGCTGAGGCCGTTGGCAAAGGCATAACCGGCGGTGGCCTGAAATTGCTCCACGGCAGCACGGGTGCCAACCGCTGAATCAGTCTCCTTCCTGGTCCAGGCCAGGGCCAGATTCCAATTCTTGTAAGCAGTTCCCAAGCTAGCCGTAAGATAGCTTGTATCGTCACCAGCCATCCCACCCGCATCGCGCTGTCCCACGTATTCCAAGAGTGGAGTAACAGAAAGATGGTCGTTAATACTGATTTCGTACTCAGCACCGACGGCCAAGCTGGACTCGTCATCTTCACTGGCCAGTCCATTGGCTTGATGCATCAGGGCCAAGTGATAACGAAAACCGGGGAGCGACTGGAACTCGCCACCGTCCAGGGCTACGGCAAAGGAGGAGAAATCACCGTTATTACTCGGCCCGCCGGCGCTCCCGCGGGTGCGCTCGCGCCGGGTCAACGCGGATTTTGCTAAAAAGCTCGTATCAGCAAAAAAGACACTCGCTGACAGGGTATGTTGGCCATGACGCTCTCCGCCAAAATTAATCCCACCACCAAAGCCGATACGCTCTGTAATTTCGTATTCCTCTGGAATATCAACACCGTAGATCCCAGACGCCGCATCCCAGGCAATTCCAAAATTGACCCCAATCTTGCCCGCCTGCACGAACAATCGCTCACTCTCGTAATTCAAGCTCAGAGTTTCAACATACAGCCCTTCATGGTCGAACCAGAGATCATCACCAGCCACCGAGGGGTCCGCCACTGGCTCGAAAACCAGTGCCGCATTGATGGAAATCGCCGGGCTAAATTTAAGACTAAAAGCCGGCTCTATGGTGGCAGAAAGGTTATTGAACTCAGCCGCTGCCTCATCAGACTCGTAGGCCGCATCGTTTTGTAATTCAAAAACAACGCTACCAGAAACACTGGGGAAACCAGCTCCCTCAACAGCCATCAATGACGGCGACAACAGCAGCAAAGCCGGCAGTAACAAGCCTTTATTTCCCCATGAATTTAACACCGATATACCCCCTCAATTAGTCCCGGATTATTGTTAGCTACAAAGCTCGGCCCAGCTAAAGTTTCCTTTAACCAGGACGCTAGATCATAGCGTCCATAGCAAGAACTATACATACACCAGCCATGCTGGTTTTACGACACTGGATTCTCCCTCATGAAAAACCTGAGCGTTCAAAAAACCATCCTCATCTGTACCGGCATCATTGCCGTTTTGCTGCTCAGCCTGCTGCTTCCAGTGCATCAGCGTATGAGCCAAGTCCGCCAGGAACTCGATAACAATCAACAGGTTGTAGAGGCCATGCTGGCGCTAAAGGAAGCACGTTTTCATGTGGTACAGGTGCAGCAGTTTTTGACCGATGCTGGCGCAACTGCGGAAGAAGAGGTCTTTGCAGAGGCGCGGGAAAGCCTAAACGCTGCCCACAGTAGCCTGGAACAATTCATTACCTTGGTGCCGGCATCAACCACTACCGCCCGCCAACTGAAGGATGATATTGCCCAACTCCACAACTTCGGAGTCAAAATGGCCCGGGCCTATATTGATCAGGGGCGCACAGAGGGAAATGCACTCATGAAGCGACCGGGTGACGGTTTTGATGATCGCTCACTGGCCCTTGCAGCACACTTGGAAAGCCTGGTTTCCGAGCAACAGCAGTTAATGGTGCGCACGTCTTTTAGCTCAAAAGCAGCCATTGATTCCGCGGGGAGTGTACTTTGGACCCTCGGCTCCCTGTGTTTGCTATTTGTCGTGCTTGCGCTTGGCGGTATCTACCTGAAAGTGGTGCCGCCGTTGCGCCTGTTAAGCCAATCCATGCGCGATATCGCCGAGGGAGAAGGCGACCTCACTACGCGCATTCCCATTATCCAGAATGATGAACTGGGGGAAACCGCAGCCAACTTCAATCTATTTGCCAAGAAGGTTCAGGAGATTCTCAACGAGGTCATGGGTACCAGCATGCGCCTGACCGCCTCCAGTGAACAACTCGCTCACGCGTCTACCCAAACCGTCAGCGGCATGGGAAATCTGGAGACAGATACCGAGCAAGTAGCCCAAGATATCAGCGAAATTGCCCACCGCGTGGAAGAGGTTGCCGAACATACTCAGGGGGCAGCAGATGCCTCTGAACAGGCCAATGATGCAACGGAACACGGCAAGAGCGTGGTGCTGACTACCATCGATTCTATTGCTGCCCTGGCCACGGATATGGAGCATGCGGTGGCTGTCATTAGCCGTTTGGATGAGGAGAGCCAAAGTATCGGCTCCATACTCGACACCATTCGCAACATCTCGGATCAAACTAATCTACTGGCTCTCAACGCCGCCATTGAGGCGGCGCGGGCCGGTGAAGCAGGCCGTGGCTTTGCCGTGGTGGCGGACGAGGTACGCGTTCTGGCAGGACGTACCTCAGAGGCCACCGGGGAAATACAGCAAACCATTGAGCGCCTGCAAAGCGGTGCCAAGGAATCCGTAACCGCCATGAAAAAAGGAGGCGAACTAGCCAGCAACACGGCAGAACAAGCGCAAGCAGCGGGTACGGCATTGGATGATATTGCCGCTGCGGTTGTCACCATCCGCGAGATGAATGCTCAAATCGCCACCGCAGCAAGAGATCAAAGCACCTCCGCCGGATTGGTTAACGGCAACGTAGAAAGTGTCGCCAATGTTGCTAAATTCATGCTGGGAGATGCCCAACAATCTCTCTCATCCAGCGCTCAGGTCAATATGATGGCCGAAGAGCTAAGGCGGCTGTTGTCCCGTTTTCAGCTGGGGGCTCCAACAGAGGCCGGCGATGGTCAGCTCATTGCCTGGAGTGATGCCTTTAGCGTGGGTATCACGGAAATAGACAATCAGCACAAACGCCTGATCAAGATATTTAACGACCTGCACGAGGCATTGCAAACCCACAAAAGCGACGTGGTCACCAATCATCTGATAGCCAGCCTGTTTGAGTACACCGCTACTCACTTTGGCTATGAAGAGAAATTATTGGAGGAACACGGATACCCTGGATTTGATGCCCATAAACGCAAACACATCAAGTTAGTAACCACATTATCGGAACTCAGGGGACGCTACGAACAGGGAGATCAAGCCGTTATTGGGGAGCTACTCACCTTCCTTAAGGAGTGGCTCATCGGGCACATCCAGGGCACCGACAAGGAATATACGGCCTTTTTGAATGCTCGCGGGGTGAGCTAAGGAATCTCTGATTTATTCTGGGTAAAGCAGGTTACGATTCAAAATGTTCAGCTTTGAGGCGCTGTTCGCACCTAAGTCGTTCTATTGCGAAGAACAGCAACGATAAAGATGGGCATTTTGGGTGCAAGATGCGAGTTCACGAATAGATCAGAGCTTCCCTAAGTTAAGGGGTCTCTGATCTATTCAGGCGTCCTTAGATCAGAGACCCCTTCAGCGATTTCTCATCCACTCGAGCATTTCATCTGCGGGCATCGGTCTGGCCATAAAATAACCCTGCGCCACATCGCAACCGAGCCCTAACAGTAAATCCCAGGTGCGCTGGTCCTCCACCCCTTCGGCTACCACCTTCATATTAAGCTCATGTCCAAGCAGGATGCAGGTTTTGACGATGGCACGGGCCTCCGCATCTACCGTCATATTACTCACAAAGCTCAGATCAATTTTTAATTCCGTAAAGGGGATTCGGTGCAGTTGCGACAGCGAGGAGTAGCCGGTACCAAAATCGTCAATGGAGAGTCCCATCCCCTTCAAGCGCAGGCGGGTAAGGATATCCAGCGAGGTGACCAACTCGCCCATCAACGCCGTCTCAGTCACCTCCAGCGTCAATCGTGTCGGGTCGAGTTTATTATCTGCTAACAACTCGGCAATCTGCTCTGGCAAGGTCAGGCTGGTGATATTGTCCGCCGAGATATTGGCCGATATGGAAACCAGCATGCCCGCATCTCGCCAGAGCTGTTCTTGGCGTACCACGCCGCCGATCACCCACCGGGTGAGCGCTCCCATCAAGCCTTCTCGCTCGGCCAGTGAAATGAAATGATTCGGGTAGATGAGTCCGAGTATCGGGTGCTGCCAACGCACCAAGGCTTCAACCCCGGCTACCAGGCCGGTCGCCATTTCCACCTGAGGCTGATAGTGCAAAACCAGCTGCTCATCACGAATAGCCTGTTGTAATTCTGCTGCGCCCAGTTCACGCATGGCCCCACGCGAACCATGCAGTGGGAGATCTTCTTCCCCCCCCACATATTGCTCAAGTATCGAGCGAAAGGAACTAAGAGATACCGGTTTAGACAAGCATGCGAGAATTTTCAATTATTGAGCATGACCCAATTTTTCAGCCGCGTGCAACACCCCGATATCGTGCCCACTAATGAGAATCAACGCCGGAGGTTTTTTCATTTCGGCTAGCCGTCGCATCACCTCAATGCCATCCATCCCGGGCATCAGTAGATCCAGTACTAAAATTGAATCACTTTCAAATGCGCTGATTTCCTCAAAAAAACGCCGGGCACAGGTATAGCCTTGCGCCTTCAAGCCCGCCAGTTCCACCACATCGGCAAGCAATTCCACCATCTCGGCTTCATCGTCAATCACATAAACCATGTTTTTGGTCATGAGGACTTCCCCCGTCCGTTAGCTGGGGAAATTTGCTCCAGCGCCCGCACGATACGCTCATCCTTGCCCTCGCAATAAGCCCCGTAGGCACGGTCCATACCCTGTATGTGGTCAACCCACCAACTGTTAAGAAAGTTAACCAAATCAATGGAACTTAGCCCATCTTTCCGACATTGCCCATGCATCTTTTCAATCTGCTTAAACAACAATTGGTGCACCTGACGGTGATTATCCAGCCCCGGATAAGCACAAGCGGCCATCACCGCCTCCTCACGCTGTAAATGCCTTTTTGAAAAATCTTGTAGTTGCTCTAAAAGCACTTGGCAAATGGACTCATCACCACGGGCGGCCGCCAGCTGGCTGCGATTGAGCAAATCCATCAACACTTGGTGGTCCTCATCCATAGCAGCAACGCCCACACTGAGCTCCGGGGTCCATGCAATGGACGGAGGCCTTGTATCTGGCCCCGTATCAGCAACACCAACCCCATCCAACAAGGCTCGTACTTGTTGCGCTAATTTCGCCTGGGTATAGGGTTTGCTAAGCATATTGGCACTAAAACGAGCTTGGCCATTGCGGGCCACAGCCTTTGAGGTATAACCCGAGGTCAACAGCACCTTGAGATCAGGGCGGCTAACGATGGCCTTTTCTGCCAACTCGAAACCATTTATGCCACCGGGCATCACCACGTCACTAAACAGCAGGGTAATAGCCGGCTCTAGGCTCAATCGGCCCAGCGCCTGTAGCCCATTGCTAGCGGTCACAACACGGTAGCCCAGCGCCTGCAGTGATTCCCGAGCCAGCTCCAACAAGTCCTCTTCATCGTCAACCACTAAAATACATTCATGACCCCGGGGAAGGCTCTCGGTAGGCTCAATAATCGCTTCGGATGGCTGTTCCTCGCCTTTATTTCTCGGCAGGTAGAGACGCAGCGTGGTGCCAATACCCAACTCAGAATAGACATTGATGTAACCGCCAGAGCGCTTCACAAAGCCATAAACCATGGCCAGTCCCATGCCGGTGCCCTTACCCTCTGGCTTGGTGCTAAAGAAAGGCTCAAAGATGCGTTCCAGTAGCTCGGGCAAGATGCCCTCGCCACTATCGCTGACCGTCAGCTGCACATACTCACCCGGTGTGGCACCAGGATTGGCGGCACAGTAAGTGGCATCTAGTTCGCAGTTGCAGGTCTCCAAGGTGAGTCGGCCACCGTCTGGCATGCTGTCACGGGCATTGAGAATTAGGTTGAGTAAGGCATCGCTAAAATCGCCCCGGTCAATTTCGGTATGCCACAGCGCCTCGGCGAAAACATGCTCCACTTCCACACACGGCGTAACGGCACGGGCGATCAAACTTTCCATATCCTCAATCAGGTGATTGACATGAGAGATCTCCACCCGTGCTGCCTGATGACGTGAAAACCCAAGTAGTTGTTTGGTCAGAGCGGTCGCTCGTTTGGCCGATTTCTTAACGTTGTTCAAACGCTTACGGGCCTTGTCGTTCGCCCCCATCTCGGCTTCCAACAATTCCAGATTACCCAAAATAATGCCGAGGATATTATTGAAGTCGTGGGCAATGCCGCCCGAAAGCTGGCCTATGGCATCCATCTTCTGAGCGCGCCTCAGCGCCTTATCAGAGCGCTCGCGCTCGGTGATATCCATGATGATGGCGAGAAAAGCCGACGAATCATCGTTCATTAACTGGAGGTGGACCTCGATTGGATATTCAGTGCCATCCTTCCGCCGATGAGCTGATGTGAACACCAGTTGTTGCCCGACACCCGAACGTAGCGGAGAGATCAATTCCGCAAATTCCTCAGCACTAACATCCGGCTTAAGGTCAACTGGAGTCAGTTTTTTCAACTCCTCCATGGAGTAGCCAAGATTGTTCCGCGCACCCAAATTCACATCTATAAAATGGAAGGTCTCGGAATCAAAGATATAAATCTCATTCAGAGAGTGCTCAAGGATGCGGCTAAGGCGCATGCTCAGCTGTTCTGCCTGTTTGCGCTCGCTGATATCCTCACCGATAGACTGGAAAAGCACCGCCCGGCCCTCAGCATCAAACAGTGCGCGCGTACTCCAATGCTGCCAGCGCATGTCGCCATCGGGCATCAGCACCTGATGTTCATGGGTACAATTCGGGGACTCTATCGTCAGCGCCGACAATTTCCCCATAACAACTTCCCGCTCTGCCTCAGTAAGCCATGCGACAAAACATGAGCCCACCATTTCACCAAAGCCCATCTCAGTATATTGGCAGTAGGTCTCGTTGACGTAGGTCAACTCGCCACCGGGCAGAAAACGACAAATCCATGCCGGGGTTTCCTCCGCAAGGGCACGATAACGCGCCTCACTTTCCCGCAGAATCTCGTTCTGTTCCTCCAGTTGCTCGCTCATTTCGTTAAAGGCCTCACCCAGACCCACCAGTTCGCCACTGCCATGGATATCGCTATGTACACCGCCACCCTTGGCGAGCAGCCCCGCGACGCGCACAAGATGACTGATGGGATGGGTGACAAAACGCTGCAAAAACCAAATCAAGAACACCATCATCACCAGCAGCAATAATCCTGTGGACAAACTGGCGCGCAAAACCTGGGCCCATATCTCCGCCCGACCGCTGCTTAAATCATAAATCGCAAACAATCCGCCAGAGCGCCGCGAGCGCATTTCGCTGGTATGCGTTAGCGTCAGCGGGAAATAAATGGAGATGTTTTGCCGATCCGCATCGAGACGTATGTCCGGACGATTATTTCGCTGCATTTGAACAAAACGCAGTGGTTCAAATGCAGCCAAGGCTTGCTCAGCCTGCTGATTTTTCAAGGCGAAACGGGTGGCATGCAGAATCCGCCCACGCTCATTGAGCGCCACCAACACCTGATACCGTATGTTAGTCCCTCGAGCTGCCAAGTCCTTGCCGGCACGGACATAGGCACCCACACGCAGCTCTTCTTCCATCTCTCGCTGCAGCGAGGCCATGTCCTGGCTGACGGAATTTTGGCTCACTTTAACGAATTCAGCGATGCGGTCTTGATAGTTCATCCACGTCATAATCGACAACAACAAGATGAAAGTACCGGCTACCAGCAGCGGCAACCAGAGCTTGAGCGGCACGGAGTAGATAGCCTTCATGGCGTGTTGTCCGGGAGAAATTGGCTATCTGTCAGTCCATTGATGGTAAAGCGATTTCTGAGCAACTTTCGCTCCAGCATAAACTCGGCCAGCCCAACTGCAGTGGTTTTTAGTTGTGAGGGATTACCGCTTAATAAAGCACGGTTTTCTTCCAGTTCCGGCAAGCGTAAGCCTTTAAATGAAGCGAGCACTTCAGGGGCAGACAAGGCCATGCGCAGTGCCATACGTCGTGCCGCATCATCGGGCATATCCGTGAGATATTCGCGTGCCTTGAAATATCCAGCAAGCAGATGCTTCAGTGTCTGTGGATGGGTATTGATGCTTTCGGCACGCACCACCAGTACATCTACAATCCGCCCTGGTATACGGCTGCTGTCGAATAACTGCCAGGCCCCCTGGTTCAGCAGCTTGGTCTTGATCGGCTCAAAGGTAACCAGCGCATCCACCGACCAGTAACAATCCAGATGCTCATCTACCGCGCAGTAAACCATGTCGATATCGGAGACCGATAACCCCGCCGCATCCAGTGCACCGTCCAGCAACAAGGCACCCACCGCCGTCTGTTCAACCCCGATACGCTTGTCACGAAGATTAGCCAAGGCAGCAAACCCTGGCCTGGCTAGCAGCACATCGCCACCGTGGGAAAAATCCAGCACCAGAATAACCCTCAGCTCGATATCCTCATCTAGCAGAGTCAGCGCCTCGTCCAAGGTAAGCGTCGCCCCCTCTAGCCTGCCACTGCGCAGGGCATGAATAACCTCTGATGCGGAGCTTAGCTCCACCAAATTCACCGAAGAATCCGCGTAATAACCCAGTTCCCGGGCCAAATAAAGTGGCTCGTTACCGGGCCAGACATTGGTGCCTATACGTAGCGGGGGTTCCGGGGTGGGGCTACAGGCTGACAACAGCATGGCTGCCGCCAGAAAAACAACGCCCATCAGCGAGCGGTGACACCCCTTTGTATGACTCACCGTCTTAGCTCCCATCGTGCCCTCCGGATATCACATCATCCAACAATCATAAGTATCGGCAACTTTGGCAGATACTGTATGTCTGTCCTCAAGCAATTTAGTGCTCTGGCGAGGCTGTAGGGACAAGAATCGGATAAGCCATGATTTATGCCCTATATCATCCGTGCAAGGGCTAAACCAGATTGTAATTTAAACTGCCCATACAAAATCTCATAGCAGCCCAGCTATTGCCTTGCCCAAGGTCTCGGTATCGGCCTTGCCCCCAAGATCCGGCGTATGTAGTGATGCATCTTCCAGCGCCTTACTAATCGCCCTCTCTATCGCCTGGGCGGCCTCGGCCTGATCCAAATGCTGCAACATCATTGCACCAGACCAAATCTGGCCTATAGGGTTGGCGATGCCCCGGCCGGCAATATCCGGTGCCGAACCATGCACCGGTTCAAACATGGAGGGGAAGTCTCCTTCCGGATTCAGATTGGCTGATGGTGCAATACCGATGGTGCCTGCAATGGCAGGGCCAAGGTCTGAAAGAATATCGCCAAATAGGTTGCTGCCTACCACCACATCAAAGCGGTGCGGGTGCAACACAAAATGAGCGCAGAGTATATCGATGTGATAACTGTCGGTGCACACCTCGGGATAGCACTTCGCCATTTCAGCAAAACGTGTGTCCCAGAAGGGCATAGTGTGGATGATGCCATTGGATTTAGTGGCCGAGGTGAGATGCTTTTTTTCACGACGCTCGGCAAGACGAAAGGCGTAATCGAGGATGCGATCCACACCACGCCGGGAAAACAATGACTGCTGTACCACCACCTCATCCTCGGTGCCTTCATACAGACTGCCGCCGATGGTGGAATATTCGCCCTCGTTATTCTCCCTGACCACGCAAAAATCAATGTCTCCCGGCCCACGACCCCGCAGTGGTGAGGGCATCCCGGGAAACATTTTCACCGGTCGCAGATTGACGTATTGCTGTAGTTGCCTGCGTATGGGGATGAGAAGCCCCCACAAGGAAAGATGGTCGGGCACACCGGGTGCACCCACGGCACCAAAATAAATGGCGTCAAAATCGAGTAATTGCTCTATACCGTCGACCGGCATGAAACGACCATCCCGCAGATAGGGTTCACAACCCCACGGAAAATAAGTCCACTGGAAGTCTATGGCGAACTTGCACCCCACCGCATCCAGCACCCGTATACCCTCGGGCATCACCTCTTGGCCTATACCGTCACCGGGAATAACCGCAATACGCAATGTGGACATAACAATCCCTTATCACGAAAGAAACAGATTGGTATTACAGAGGATAGACGCTCAGGATTTGAGCGGGAGGAAACGCCGTCATTACCCGTGAAAACGGGTAATCCAGGGAACGAAGACGGTGTAGAGGGCACTCGTCAAGAACTGCCGAAACCACCGAGCCATCGGTAAAATTAAGGAGGTGGTTCCTGGCAAGGCGAAAGTTGGCGAGAAAGCGGAGCTTACATATAGTAAGTGAGTATTTTGATGCCGATTTTCAACGCCGCCAGGGGCCGCATCATGGATTTTACTTAGCCGGCGCGGACGGCTGAACCTAACCCCTCGCAAATCTCTTTAGCATCGCCAAACACTAGGGAACAGTTGTCTAGGTAATAGAGAGTATTTTCTACCCCGGCATAACCCGGGCGCAGACTACGTTTGATGACAAATACCTGTTTGGCTTTGTGTACATCAAGGATGGGCATGCCGTAAATGGGACTAGAGCTATCGTCCTTGGCTGCCGGATTGGTTACATCGTTGGCACCCACTACTAGGGCGATATCGGCAGTGGAAAATTCAGGATTAATCTCCTCCATCTCCACCACCTGATCGTAGGGAATGTCCGCCTCGGCCAACAATACATTCATGTGACCAGGCATGCGCCCTGCCACCGGATGGATGGCAAATTTCACCTCAGCCCCCGCAGCCTCCAGCGACTCGGTGAGTTCCTTAAGGGCATGCTGGGCCTGGGCCACCGCCATGCCATAACCCGGCACCACAATGATCTTGCGCGCGCTCCCCATCCAGAAAGCAGCATCTTCCACCCCGGCGGAATTAACCCCCTTCTCCGCCGCGGTGCGAACAGCGCTACCGCCGCCCTCCTCATCTTCCTTGGCACCAAACCCGCCCAGAATGACGCTGATGAAGCCACGGTTCATGGCCCGGCACATAATGAAGGAGAGGATGGCACCGGAAGAACCCACCAATGCCCCGGTAATAATGAGCAGGTGATTGCCTAGGGTAAAACCGGTCGCGGCCGCCGCCCAACCCGAGTAGGAATTGAGCATGGAGATCACCACCGGCATATCGGCACCACCAATGGGAATAATCAGCAGCAAACCAAGGGCAAAGGCCAGCAAGGTCAGAAATACCAATGAGACAAAGTGGTCATTGGCAACAAAATCTATGGCCAGAATGACGATGAATACCGCAAGGCCAAGATTCAGCCAATGTTGGCCATTAAAGTTAACCGGCGCACCGCTCACTAGGGCCTGAAGTTTGGCAAAGGCCACCAAAGAACCGGTGAAGGTGATGGCACCAATAACGGCTCCCGCCGCCAACTCACCCATAAGCACACCGTTCAGGGCACCCGCCGCCTCACGATTGAGATAGGTGCCGATGGCTACCAATACCGCAGCGAGACCAACAAAACTATGCAGCGCCGCTACCAACTGTGGCATGGCGGTCATCTCAATGCGCTTTGCCACCACCGCACCAATAACGGCACCGATGATAACCGCAGGAATAATCACCCCCAGGCCGGAAATGAGAGGGCTATTGAGGGTTGCAAGGATCGCCAGCGCCATGCCGCCCATGGCCAGATAATTGCCACGCCGTGCAGTGGCGGGCGAAGTCAGGCCCTTGAGCCCAAGGATGAAGAAACAACCGGAGATCAGATATACGAGCGCTAGAAAATTGCTATTCATTCTTGGATCCGCCTACCTTTTTTTCTTGAACATGGCGAGCATGCGCTGGGTGACCATAAAGCCACCGACGATGTTGATGGTGGCCAACAGCACCGCGATGAAGCCCAGGCTACCCTCGGCGAATCCGCCCATCTCGGAACCCGCTACCAGCAGTGCGCCGATGACGATAATGCCCGAGATGGCATTGGTGAGTGAGATGAGTGGTGTGTGCAGGGCCGGGGTCACACCCCAGACCACCCAGTAGCCAATAAAGCAGGCCAGCACGAACACATAAACAGCAACCATCGTTTCTGACATCGTTCTACGCCTTTTTCGGTGGATACAGAACTTCACCCTGATGGGTCACGAGGCTCGCGGCGGTCACCTCGTCCTCACTGAAATCCTTGAGTTTCGGCCCTGCTTCCTCCCCTTCTGCTTCCTCGACCATCAGGCTCAGCAGATTGAAAAGGTTACGGCCATAAAAAGAACTGGCATCGCCAGCGACCATGGAGGGGAAGTTGGTATAACCCACCAAGGTTACGCCGTGTTTGGTGCTCACGCGATCCGCTCGGGTTGCGGGACAATTGCCGCCATTGGCCGCGGCCATGTCCACTACCACGCTACCCTCGGCCATACCTTTCAGGGCCTCTTCGGTAATCAATACCGGTGCCGGCCGGCCTGGAATCAGCGCCGTGGAAACCACCACGTTCGCAGTGCCCAAATACTCAGTCAGTGCCTGCTGCTGGCGTTCCTTGGCATCCTCGCTAAGTTCCTTGGCGTAACCGCCCTCACCGGAGGCGGTTTCACCGATATCCAGCTCAATGAATTTCGCGCCCAGAGATTCAATCTGTTCCTTCACCTCGGGCCGCACATCAAAACTCTCTACTTCAGCACCCAACCGGCGGGCGGTCGCGATAGCCTGTAGGCCAGCAACGCCAGCACCAAGCACGATCACCTTGGCGGGGCGCGCGGCACCGGCAGAGGTCATCATCATGGGGAAGAAGCGGCCGTAGCGGGCCGAGGCCTCGATCACCGCACGGTAACCAGCGATATTCGATTGGGATGACAGCGCATCCATGGACTGGGCGCGGGAAATGCGTGGAATGAGTTCCAGTGCGAAGGCACTAACACCCTGTTTCGCCAGCGCCTTGAAGATCTTGCCATCACCCCAAGGATCCAGCAGGGCTAGCAATACCGAACCCTCAGAGAGAGCGGCCACCTGTTTTGCATCTGGTGCCCGCACCATCAGCACGATATCCGCGGCCAGAGCCGTGGCGGCATCCACCATGGTTGCACCAGCCTCGGTGTAGGCGGCATTGGCATAGGCCGCCTTGCGACCAGCACCGCGCTCAACGCAGACCTCAAAACCCTTGGCACACAGCCGTTTGACGATATCCGGGGTAGTGGCAACGCGCCCCTCTCCCGACACAGTTTCCTTTGGAATCCCGACTTTCACGAAGTAATTGCCTGCCTGGTCAAGAAGGTGCTGCCAGGGGAGTTCCGATACGCCGCTACAGAACGGCCGAAACGACCCTGCAATCCTCCTGAATGGACGGTTGGGTGCCAATCCTCCGGCTCCCTGCGTAGACCCCGTTTATTGTTTCCTTAAGGGGCTTGGAACTCGGGCCACTATAAAGGTGCCCATAGCCATTTTCAACTTGAAGATAGATGCGATCTACACTCATTACCGCATCATGGCGGAGTGATTTCCTACTCCTGCTAGAATGCCCCGAACAATCCGAAAGCAGATGGACAAATAGGATGGCTCGTACGCTGAAAAATTGGCTGAATTTGATCTGGCTGCTAGCCTTTCTACAAGGGGCAACAGCGGGGCCAGCAAGCACCCACGGATTGTCCCTGCATGGTGAATTAAAGTACCCCACCGGCTTCAGCCAGCTGGAATACGTCAATCCCAATGCCCCAAAAGGTGGGGAGTTGCGCCTCGCCGAGATCGGCACCTTTGATAGCCTCAATCCCTTCATACTCAAGGGCATCGCCCCAGCTGGCATCTCCGGTCTGCATGACACTCTTACCTATAACACGAACGATGAGGCCTTCTCCGAGTACGGCCTCATTGCCGAAAGTATCGAGGTAGCGCCAGACCACTCCTGGGTTATTTTCAATCTCCGTCCAGAGGCCCGCTTTCACGATGGCAGTCCCATCACTGCGGCTGATGTCATCTTCAGCTTCAAGGCGCTGAAGGAACGCGGGCACCCCTTTGATCGCTCCTACTACGCCCCGGTAGAAAAAGCCGAGGCTCTCACCCCGCACAAGGTGAAATTTTATTTTCGGGTACGCAATAACCGTGAATTACCGCTAACCATTGGCCAGTTGCCGGTGCTGTCAGAAAAATACTGGCGCAATCATGATTTTGGCAAGACCACCCTCGAAGCCCCGGTGGGCAGTGGTCCCTACCGGATTGACACGGTGGAGTCCGGGCGTTTCATACGTTATCGACGGGTAGCCGACTATTGGGGGGCAAAGCTTCCGGTCAACGTAGGGCGACACAACTTCGACACCATTCGCCACGATTATTATCGCGATACCACGGTAGCGCTGGAGGCCTTCAAGGCCGGCGAATATAGCCTGCGCCTGGAAAACACCTCCAAGCTCTGGGCCACCGGCTATGCCGGCCCCGCCCTGGCGTCGGGAAAAATGCGCCAAGAGGAAATCTTTCACCAGCGCCCCACTGGCATGCAGGGCTTCGTCTACAACACTCGGCGAGCACTGTTTAGCGACCCCCGGGTACGTGAAGCCCTGGCCTATGCCTTTGATTTCGAGTGGACCAATCGCAATCTTTTTTATGGTGCCTATACTCGCACCAACAGCTATTTCTCCAACTCCGAGCTGGCGGCTAGCGAGCTCCCCGAGGGCGAAGAATTGCGAATTTTGGAAGCCTATCGGGGCAAGGTCCCGGATGAACTCTTCAGCCGCGCCTATACGGCACCCAGTAGTACAGGCAAGGGTGGCAAACGCCATAATTTACGCATCGCAGCACGGCTACTACGTAAGGCCGGGTGGGTGGTGCGCGACCAGCATCTGGTGCACGCAAAAACCGGGCAGCCCTTTGCCTTTGAGATGCTGCTGGTCAGCCCCGCCTTCGAACGCATCGCACTGCCCTTTAAACTCAACCTCGCCCGCCTGGGAATCGAAATGCGGGTACGCACAGTGGATAGCGCCCAATACGAAAAACGCCTGGAAGCCTTCGATTTTGATATGAGCGTCTACGTGTGGGGGCAGTCCCTGTCACCAGGTAACGAGCAACAGGACTTCTGGTCCACCAAGGCAGCGGACATCCGCGGCAGCCGTAACCTAGCAGGCGTCCAGGACCCGGTGGTGGACGAACTCATTGCGCAACTGGTCACCTCACCGGATCGTAAAACCCTGATCCAGCGCAGCCGCGCCCTGGATCGGGTGCTGCTATGGGGCCACTACGTCATCCCCCACTGGCATATCCGCAGCTTCCGTGTCGCCTACTGGGACATATTCGGCCGCCCCAAAGTAATCCCCAAATACGCCCTCGGCCTCGATACTTGGTGGCTGGATAGCACCAAGGCCTCTACACTGGGAAAACCCACCGCTAAATGAGCGCCTACATCCTTCGCCGCCTGCTGCTAATGATTCCCACCCTGCTGGGCATCATGGTACTGAACTTTGCCATCGTTCAGGCCGCCCCTGGGGGCCCAGTGGAAAGGCTCATCGCCAGCCTGCGGGGACACGATGTTGCCGCCACGGCACGCCTTGGTGGCAGTGGCCAGGGCGATGCCGGGCGTAAAACGACGATCACCACCGAATCCAGCAGCCGTTATCGCGGCTCCCAGGGGGTCGACCCCGAGCTGATCGCCGAGATCGAGAAACTCTACGGCTTCGACAAACCGGCCCATGAACGCTTTCTGCAGATGATGGGGAATTATCTGAGATTCGAATTCGGTGACAGTTTTTATCGCGACCGCTCAGTGGTAGACCTGGTATTGGAAAAAATGCCGGTGTCCATCAGCCTCGGGCTCTGGACCACCCTGCTGGTTTACCTCATCTCCATCCCGCTGGGCATCGCCAAGGCGGTGCGGGACGGCTCCAGCTTTGATGTCTGGAGCAGCGGCCTGATTATCGTCGGCTACGCGATTCCGGGCTTTCTATTCGCGGTACTGCTCATCGTGCTGTTTGCCGGCGGTAGTTACCTGGACTGGTTTCCCCTACGTGGGTTGATATCGGAAAACTGGGATGAGTTGAGTCTTGGCAACCAAATATTGGATTATTTCTGGCATATCACCCTGCCGGTACTGGCGCTGGTGATCAGCGGCTTTGCCGGGCTCACCATGCTCACCAAAAACTCCTTTTTAGAGGAGATCAACAAACAATACGTGGTCACCGCCCGCGCCAAGGGCGCTGATGAGGGCCAGGTGCTCTACGGCCACGTCTTCCGCAACGCCATGCTCATCGTCGTCGCCGGCTTTCCCAGTGCCTTTATCGGCATCCTGTTCACCGGCGCCCTGCTCATCGAGGTGATCTTCTCCCTCGACGGCCTCGGTCTGCTGGGCTTCGAGGCCGCGGTCAACCGCGACTACCCGGTAATGTTCGGCACCCTGTACTTCTTCACCCTGCTGGGCCTGCTCCTCAACCTCGCCGGCGACCTGATGTACATGGTGATTGATCCACGTATCGATTTTGAAACGCGGGGCTAAGCAGACTCAGCCGCCTTGCGCATGGTACGAAAAGGCCGTGTCAGATCCTCGAGAATAAGATAGTTGATCGGCACCAGCAGCAGGGTGATGAAGGTGGCAAACAGCACGCCGAAGCCCAGCGACACCGCCATGGGGATCAGAAATTGTGCCTGGGTGGATTTCTCGAAAATGAGCGGGGTCAGGCCGGCGAAGGTGGTGAGTGAGGTCAGCACCACAGCGCGGAAGCGGGCGACTCCGGCGATGCGTACCGCGTCCGCTGTAGATGTCCCTTGCGCCCGCTGGCGGTTGATGTAATCCACCAGCACCAGACTATCGTTCACCACCACCCCGGTGAGCGCCAGCATACCCATCAGGCTCATGACGCTGAGGCTCATGCCGAGCAGCATGTGGCCAATCACCGCACCCGCCGCCCCGAAGGGGATCACCGACATCACGATGAAGGGCTGCAGGTAGGATTTGAACGGAATCGCCAGCAGCCCGTAGATGATAAAGAGAACAAAACCGAGACCGAGGCCAAGACTGCGGAAGGTTTCTCGCTGCTCCCGAGCCTCCCCCTCCAGACTATAGCGAACCTCCGGGTAGCGGCTCTCGATGCTAGCCAGAAAGGCCAGCAGATCCGTCTTGATGGCCTCGATATTGGCGCTTTCCTTGTTCACATCAGCGGTTACATCCACCACACGCCGGCGATCAAGGCGCTTGATGCGTGCATAACCGCGCCCAATGCTGGCGCTGGCCACTTCAGTAAACGGCACCTCGACGCCCTCCGGGGTACGGATGCGCATGGATTCCAGGTCAGCTAGAGAGTGCCGCTCATGGCGGGGATAACGCACCATCACCCGTACATCGTCTCGGCCACGCTGTATCCGTTGTGCCTCCTCGCCAAAGAAGGCCTGACGCACCTGCCGTGCTAGATGGGAGGCACCCAGCCCCAGTAATTCTGCCTCGGGGCGGATGGCAAGCTGCACCTCTTCCTTGCCCTCCTCAAAGCTGTCCTCCACATCAAAGACCCCCGGATATTCCCGCAACCGCACCTTGAGTTCCTCCGCCATGGCCGCCAGTTGAGCGATATTGTTGCCTGCAAGCTGCACATCCAGCGGTGCGCCACCACGCCCGATCTCGGCGCGAAAGGTTAGCGATTCAGCCCCGGGAATGATCCCGATGGCATCTCGCCATTCACGCACCAGCTCACGACTGGTAATAGCCACGGTGCGCTTTTCGGGGGAAACGATTTCAAAACGGACACGACCGATATGGGAAACACCGGCACCCGTCCCACCGGCGGAACCACTCAATGCCAAAACGTCTTTGACCACACTCTGACCAGTGGCAGGGTCCACGTATTTGTCACGGATGGCCTCGGCAGCGCGGGCAATGCGCGCCACCTGTCGCTGAGTAATCTTGAAGGGCGTACCCGCCGGCAACACCAAAGTCGCACGTGCGGTTTCGCTCTGAACGCGCGGGAAAAACACGAAATGGATGGAATGACTGGCGATCAATCCACCAATGATGATCGCCACCCCAACGAACAGGGAAAGACTAAAGTATCGTTGCCTCAGGGCGGCTGCCAGGAGCGGCTGGTAGTAGCGGATAATGGCCTGCTCAAAGCCATGCGCAATGTGCTGCTGGGCACGGGTAAAGCGATTTTCCTTGCGCCACACATTCAGATGGGAAAGGTGCGCGGGCAGTATCAACTTGGACTCCACCAACGAAAACAGCAGCACCGGAATCACGATCATAGGAATCTGCGCAAAAATCTTGCCGCGTATACCCTCGATCATCAGCAAGGGCAGAAAAGCCGCCACCGTAGTTAACACACCGAAGGTCACCGGGCGCGCCACCTCCAGCGTGCCACGCACCACCGCATCACTGCCCGCCTCGCCACGTTTGAGATGGGTATAGATATTTTCACCGGTAACGATGGCGTCATCCACCACCACGCCCAATACCAGAATAAAGGCGAACAGGCTGACGATGTTAATGGTGATCCCCAGCACCGGCAAAAAAGCCAGCGCCCCGGTAAAGGCCACGGGAATGCCTATGCACACCCAAAGCGCCACGGAAAAACGCAGAAATACTGCCAGCAACAAGAAGATCAACAGACCACCTTGGGCGGCACTTCTAAGCAGGGTATTGAGACGGGATTTAACGATGCGGGAGCGGTCACGCCAATAGCTCAGGCTCACTCCGGGCGGGAAGCGGGTGGCAGCGCTGGCCACATAATCCTTAACCTTATTCGCCAGTTCTATGGCGTTCTGATCACCGACCCGATAAACCTCGATCATCACCGCCGGCTTGCCGTTGAAACGCACCCGAATGGGGTTTTCCTCAAAATCATCACGAATCTCGGCGATATCACCCAGGGTCAGACGGGTGCCATCGTCGCGGGTGAGCACCACGATATCGGCGAAATCCGCCGCTACATAGGCCTGTTCCTTGGTACGCAACAGGATCTCACCACCTTGGGTCTTGATACTGCCGGCGGAGAGATCCAACGAGGCGCGACGTACCGCATTCGCAACGGTCTCAAAGCTGAGCCCATGAGTATGTAGCGTGTTCTCAGCCAGCTCGATGGCAATCTCATAGGGCCGCACCGCCTCCAGTGCCACCTGGGTAATGCCGGGAATCGCTGAGATATCGTCGCGTACCCGCTCACCGTACTGACGCAATTCCAGCTCGGGCAGATCTCCCGAGACCACCACGCTAATCACCTCCCGCCGTCGTGCCGCCACGCTGTAAATTGGGCGCTCGGTCTCCGCCGGAAAGGTGCTGATTGCATCGACCCGATTTTTGACATCATCCAGCAGGTTGCGCGATGAAGTGCCCTTCTCCACCTCGATGCTGATATTGGCAAAGCCCTCGGCCGCCTCGGTACGCAGCTCCTTGATGCCCTGGAGATCGTAGACCGCCTCCTCCACCCGCAGCACCACCCCTTCCTCCACATCCGTGGGCGTGGCACCACGGAAGGGAATCTTGATATTAACGATGTCCAGCTCGAATTCCGGGAACACCTCCAGCGGCGTGCGCAGGGTCAATGAATACAGCCCCACCAACACAATCACCGCCATCAGCAGGTTAGCGGCCACGCCATTGCGTGCAAACCAGGCGATCACTGCGCTTTACCCGAAGCCGTGCCGTTGTTGGGGCGCACCTTCACCCCCTCCATACCGCCACCCAGCGCAGTCAGCACCAGGCGATCACCCTCAGCAAGGCCGTCGCCCACCACCACATTGTCCGCATCCTGCCAGACGACCTTCACCATTCGGCTCTGTATGCGATCGGCTGCATCCACCAACAGCAAGCGCCCACCAGCACGCAATGCCGCCCGCGGGATGACAAACACTTGCTTGAATTCCCGCCCTTCGATGGCCGCCTCGACGAACTGTCCCAACTTAAGCGGTGGTCGGCCCGCAGCTCCCTTGCCATAGGGATCGTCCACTTGAGCGACTACGAAGAGTTGGCGGGATTGAGTATCGATAGCCCCTTCGGTACGCACGATACGGCCAGCCCAGACATGGGTTTTGCTGCCTATACGCGCGCTCAGCCAGACCTTAGGTCCCGGCGGCACCGCTGCCGCTCCATTGCTGCGATAACGCTCAGGCAGATCGACAAATTCAAGCTGGCGATTGCTTAATGGCAAACGAATCTCGGCGTAGTCCACTGCGTAGATCTGAGCCAACACCGTCCCCGGGGCGACATACTGGGCGACATCTATATTCTGCTCCAGTACCCGACCGGCATAGGGCGCGCGTATGACGGTACGCTCTAGCCCAAGCCGTGCCCGCAATAACCGTGCCTCGGCGGATTTAATCAATGCCTGGGCGCTGGCGAGTTGCGGCTTGCGTAGTACCAATGGATCCGGCTCACCCGTCTCACCCAGGCGTTGCCACTCAGCCGCGGCCTGGGCCGCACGCGCCCGCTCCTCCACGCCAGTGGCACGAGCCTGCGCCAGGTCGGCCTCGGCCACCATTACCTCGGCACGATAGTCCCGCGGATCGATTTCCAGCAGCACATCCCCGGCCTCAAAAAACTCGCCGGCGCGCAGATGCGGCGAGATGCGCACCACGGTGCCGGCAATCTCGGGAATCAAGGTGCTTTCGGTGCGCGGACGCACCGTGCCGCGGGTCTGTAACCGCAGCGGATAGTTGCTGCGTGTGAGCGGCATAATATCCACCGCCGTCAGTGCCGGGCGAACCACCCGGCGCGTCGGCTTTTCCTGGGTTGAGACCTTGTGGGCGGCGATAAAACCCGCCAGCACGAGCACCAGCACGGGCAACAGGAATTTGAATAGCTTTTTCATGGTTGTTTACCGGGATGAGGCGATGGCTGGGTGGTCTTTGCGTTGGCGTTGGCGGCAACGCCGATAGCCGGGGCGAATTCGCCGCCGAGGGCCAGATAGAGGGCAACGCGGTTTTGTAATCGCTGATTCTGTATGGCCAGCACAGCACTATGAGCTTGAAAGGCACGCCGGCGTGCCTCCAGCCAGGTGATCAGATCAATAAGGCCACTGCGATAGCGCTTGAGAGCCAGATCCACCGCCGCATCCAGCTCCCGGGCCTCGCTGCGAAGCGCCTGCTCCTGACTGTTCAGCAGTTCCTCGGCGGCCAGTGCCGTCTCCACCTCTCGGAAAGCCACTAGCACCACTTGTGCATAGTCATTGAGCGCCACCGCACTTTCGGAACGGGCCAACTCGCGGGCGGCACTCAACCGTCCGCCCTGAAAAATTGGCGCGGTGAGGTTGGCGGCGATATTCCACAGCAGGGAATTGAAATCCAGTAGGTTGCGCAGCTCATTGCTGCTAAAGCCGCCCGCACCGCTGAGAGAGATATTGGGTAGACGATTCTTGCGCGCGGCATTGAAACGCTCATTACTGGCGGCGAGCCTGAGCGCGGCGGCCCTTATATCCGGCCTGCGCCCAAGCATTTCTGCCGGCAGACCCGCCGGCACTTGGCGGCTTAGCATCGGCAGTTTAACGGCCAATTCCAACTCCGCCCGTGGGTAACGGCCTAGCAAGACTTCAAGGATCCTCAAGGTCGCGTCATTGGTCACCCGGCGCGCCGCCAGCTGTGCCTCGGCCCCCGCCACATTGGCACGCTCAAGGCGCACATCGAGGGCACTGCCAAGACCCCGGCGATAGGCCTGCTCCACAATTTGAAGATTTTCGCGAAAGTTTTGTGCGGTATGGCGAGCCAGTTCCACCTGCAGACGACTCTCTACGGCATCGAACCAAGCCCTGGTCACACTGGCGGCCAAGGAAAGTCGTGCTGCCGCTAAATCCTCGGCACTGGCATCCGCATCCAGCACCGCGGCCCGAGTGCGATTGCTCAGAGTGCCCCATATATCAGCCTCCCAGGCAGCGCTAAGCGAAGCATCGAAACTATTCTCCGTCAGCCGCCCCCTGCCCGTAGGCGCACCACGACGGCTGGCGGCCCCCGTGGCACCCAGTTGCAGACCTTGATCGGCACCGACAATATCAGCCTGGGCCCGCGCCACCTGCAAACGTGCTGCCACGGCACGAAGGTCGAAGTTTTTACCCACCGCTTCCCGGACCACGGCGGCGAGCAACGGTGCCTCAAAGTCTGCAAGCCAGGGCTGCGGTGCCGAGGTGGATACTTTTTCCTGCGCCCACTGCGATGGGGTTTTGAACCCGCTCTGGCTAAGATCACTCTTTATGGGCAGCAAGCTATTGCAAGCACTTGTTAAGAGCATCGCGGCAATAAGCAGCCCCCTCATGACGACTCATCCGCCATAGCAGCACGTATCCCGGCGGCGGTAAAACGCGTGATGTGCGCTACGGTTACCGCAAGCCCCGGCACAACCCCTGGCCCGGCACGCTCACCCAGACGCTGCATATGCAACACATGAACTAGTTGGGATATGAGGGAGTGGCAACACAAGGCCATAGATTCGGATGGTAGCCCTGGACAGGCTCGATTGAGGGCAGCCGTAAGTGCCGCCAGGGTGGGGCCAAATAGACGTTCGCGAATCAGGTAGGCCGGCAGTTGGCCATCCACCATCTCACGCATCAATAACAACATGCTCTCATGACCGTGGGCACCATCACGCAAGGGTTCGAGAAAGGCCTCCGCGAAGGTCGTAATAACCCGTTCCAAACTAACCTCGGCCTCGTCCACCAACGCCTCAAGTGCGCTCACCCGCCGTTCAGTCAGTTCCGCGAAACGCTGCTCGAAAACCGCCACATACAACTTTTGTTTGCCGCCAAAATGGTAGGTTACGGCAGACACATTGCAGCCTACCCGCGCGGTAATATCGCGCACCGAGGTAGCACCGTAGCCACGCTCGGAAAAGCAGGATGCGGCACCCGCCAGCAAGCGCGTACGCGTAGATTCACTGTCTGTGAGTTCGGTTACCGAGGCTCTGGCCAAAAGATTGATTCCGATGTCTTGTCATCCGGCATCAGTTTCAAACAAACGTTTGTTTATTGCAACACGGGTCTGATATCGCGGTGAGGCCGCTAAGCCGTTATCCTATCTTGCCTGCCGACCATTACCTTTGCGGGGGGGCGCCGCGACCTCCAACTGACGATGGGCAAAATATGTCTGTGATTGATGACCACCACAGTGTTAAACACCCGGACCATGCCGCTTAGCCCCATCAATCAACGCCGCCTGCATCTGTTCCGCAACAACCGGCGGGGCTATTACTCGCTGTGGATCTTCTGCGTACTATTTTTCGTCAGCCTGTTTTCTGAACTGGTGGCCAATGACCGGCCTCTGTTACTGAGCTATGAAAGCGAGTTGTATGTACCGGTGCTCAACAGCTATCCAGAAACCGTTTTCGGTGGCGAATTCGAGACTGAGGCCGATTACCGCGACCCTTATGTAGACGAACTCATCACCGCCAAGGGCTGGATAATCTGGCCGCTTATCCGCTATCGCCACGACACTATCAATCTTGATCTGCCGGTTCCTGCCCCCGCACCACCGTCCACTGAGAACTGGCTAGGCACCGATGATCAGGGGCGCGACATCCTCGCGCGAGTCCTCTATGGCTTCCGCATTTCGGTGCTCTTTGGCCTCACCCTGACCATACTCAGTTCCATCATCGGCATCATCGCGGGTGCCGTGCAAGGTTATTTCGGTGGCTGGACCGATCTGTTGTTCCAGCGTTTCATCGAAATCTGGTCGGGGCTGCCGGTACTCTATTTACTGATCATCCTAGCCAGCGTGGTGGAGCCGAATTTCTGGTGGCTGCTGGGCCTGCTGCTGGTGTTTAGCTGGACCACCCTGGTGGGCGTGGTACGCGCCGAGTTCCTGCGCGCACGCAATCTCGAATACGTCCGCGCCGCTCGCGCCCTGGGTGTTGATCAATGGACCACCATGTTCCGCCATCTGTTGCCTAACGCCATGGTAGCGACTCTGACCTTTATGCCCTTTATCCTTAACGGCTCCATCACCACACTGACCTCGCTGGATTTTCTTGGTTTCGGCCTGCCCCCGGGGTCGGCTTCACTGGGGGAGGTGCTGGCCCAGGGCAAGGCCAATTTGCACGCACCGTGGATTGGGGTCACCGCCTTCTGCGTGCTGGCCTTTACCCTCAGTCTGCTGATCTTTATCGGCGAAGCCGCACGCGATGCCTTTGACCCACGCAAAAGCAGAGAATCCGCAAATGTCTAAAAAGAACTTGCTTGAGATCGAAAATCTCTCGGTGTCCTTTGGCTCTGGGGCACAGGAAGTGAAAGCAGTGCGGGGCGTCTCCCTGCGGGTAGCGCGCGGCGAAATCGTCGCCCTGGTGGGTGAAAGTGGCTCCGGCAAAACCGTCACTGCCCTGTCAGTGACCCAGCTGCTGCCCTATCCCCCTGCCCATCATCCATCGGGCAGCATCCGCTATGCCGATGAAGAGGTGATCGGCGCCCCCCTTGCACGGTTGCACCAATTGCGCGGCGGCAACATCAGCATGATCTTCCAGGAGCCCATGAGCTCCCTCAACCCGCTGCATACTATTGAACGGCAAATCGGCGAATCCCTCGCCCTGCACCGTGGCATGAAGGGTAAGGCCGCGCGCAAACGCATCATCGAACTGCTGCAACTGGTAGGTCTAGCCGAAGCAGAAACGCGCCTGGGCGCCTTTCCTCACCAATTATCCGGCGGCCAACGCCAGCGTGTCATGATCGCCATGGCGCTAGCCAACGAACCCGAACTGCTGATCGCCGATGAGCCCACAACCGCGTTGGATGTCACCATTCAGGCACAAATTCTGGCCCTGCTCAAAGAGCTGAACCAGCGCCTTGGCATGGCTATCCTGCTAATCACCCACGATCTCGCCATCGTGCGGAAACTAGCCCAGAAGGTCTATGTCATGCGTAACGGCGAGGTGGTGGAAAACGGTGAGGTGGAGCCCTTGTTTGCCCAGCCATCCCATCCCTATACCCAGGCCCTGCTCACAGCAGAGCCCAAGGGTGCGCCGGCTCCGGCAGCCACAGATGCCCCGACCATCCTGAGCGCGGAAAATCTGCGGGTATGGTTCCCGCTCAAGACCGGCCTGCTGCGTCGGGTGACTGGACATGTGAAGGCGGTGGATGGCATCAGTCTGCGCATCCGTGAAGGTCATACCGTTGGCGTGGTCGGTGAAAGTGGCTCGGGCAAGACGACTCTGGGGCTTGCCTTGCTCAGGCTAGAGCAAAGCCAGGGCAATATTGAGTTTCAGGGACAGGAAATTCAGGGTTTACGCACCCGCGCCCTGCGCCCGTTGCGCCGCGAGATGCAGATTGTCTTTCAGGATCCCTACGGCAGCCTCAATCCACGCATGTCTATAGGCCAGATCATCGAAGAGGGCCTACTGGTTCATCACATTGGTGATAGCGCCCGCGAACGTGACGAACTGGTGGTACAGGCACTGAAAGAGGTGGATCTCGACCCAACCAGCCGCGAACGCTATCCCCATGAATTCTCTGGTGGCCAACGCCAACGTGTCGCCATTGCCCGTGCCATGATCCTTAAGCCCCGTCTAGTGATTCTCGACGAACCCACTTCCGCCCTAGACGTCTCAGTACAAGCCCAAATCGTTGATCTCCTACGCGACTTACAGACCCGCCACGGCCTCGCCTACCTATTCATTAGCCACGACCTCAAGGTAGTCCGTGCACTCAGCGACGAACTCATCGTCATGCACGAGGGCAAGGTGGTAGAACAAGGATCTGCAGAGCAAATATTCAACCACCCCCGCGAACCCTACACCCGCCGCCTGTTGGCTGCCGCCCTGGACCTGGATGCTGCATAATGGCGCCCTTTCCCAAGCTGAATTGCACGCTCGTTAATTCTTGACCATTTTACTCGGGTAATTTAGCATTCAGTCTTTAGCCACGGCCCCTGAAGGGCGAGATATGCCTAGTAGCACCGAAGAACTTCAATCCCACCTCCGCAAAGACTACGAACACGGTTTTACCACCGATGTAGAGAGCGATACGCTGCCGCCAGGGCTGGACGAAGATGTTATTCGCCATATCTCACGCATGAAGCACGAGCCGGATTTTCTGTTGGAGTGGCGCCTGGAGGCCTATCGCCACTGGCTGACTCAGCGCGAGCCCAACTGGGCGAAGCTGAATATTGCCCCCATCGACTACCAAGCAATCTCCTATTACTCGGCCCCCAAAACCCAAGCGGATGGTCCCAAGAGCCTGGATGAGGTGGATCCGAAACTGCTGGAAACCTACGAGAAACTGGGTATCCCACTGGAAGAACGTGCGGCGCTGGCCGGGGTGGCCGTCGATGCGGTGTTCGATAGTGTATCCGTAGCTACCACCTTCAAGGACAAGCTGGCCAAAGAAGGCATCATCTTCTGCCCCTTTTCCGAGGCAGTGCAGGAGCATCCAGAGCTCATC
The DNA here is from genome assembly GCA_021773645.1 of Gammaproteobacteria bacterium. Taxonomy (GTDB): domain Bacteria; phylum Pseudomonadota; class Gammaproteobacteria; order HK1; family HK1; genus JAJFJV01. The sequence continues at coordinate 372,671 of JAJFJU010000012.1, read as the reverse complement.
AAACGCTATCTCGGCTCTGTGGTGCCCACCACCGATAACTATTTCGCCAGCCTCAACTCGGCGGTCTTTACCGATGGCTCCTTCGTCTACATCCCTAAGGGGGTGCGCTGCCCCATGGAGCTGTCCACCTATTTCCGCATCAACGCAGCCAATACCGGACAATTTGAACGCACCCTGATCATTGCCGAGGCAGGAAGCTACGTGAGCTACCTGGAGGGTTGTACCGCACCCCAGCGCGATGAAAACCAGCTACACGCCGCGGTGGTGGAACTGGTGGCTATGGAAGACGCGGAGATTAAATATTCCACCGTACAGAACTGGTATCCCGGCGATGAAAACGGGGTTGGCGGGATCTATAACTTTGTCACCAAACGCGGTGACTGCCGCGGTGATAATTCTAAAATCTCCTGGACTCAGGTAGAAACCGGTTCCGCGATCACCTGGAAATATCCCAGTTGTCTGCTGCGCGGTGATAATTCCATTGGCGAATTTCACTCCATCGCCGTCACCAATCACCACCAACAAGCGGATACCGGCACCAAGATGGTGCATCTGGGAAAGAATACCCGCAGCACTATCGTCTCCAAGGGGATCTCCGCGGGTCAGGCACAGAATATCTACCGTGGCCTAGTGCATATGGGCAAGAATGCCAGCTCGGCACGCAACCACACGCGCTGCGACTCTCTGCTCATGGGCGATCGCTGCGGCGCGCACACCTATCCCTATATGGAAGTGAAGAACCCGAGCGCCCGGGTAGAACACGAGGCCACCACCTCACGCATCGGTGAGGATCAGCTGTTCTATTGCCAACAACGGGGAATTTCCGAAGAGGATGCGGTCTCCATGATCGTCAACGGTTTCTGCAAAGAGGTATTTCGTGAGCTGCCCATGGAGTTCGCGGTAGAAGCACAAAACCTGCTGGCCCTGAGCCTTGAAGGAAGTGTTGGCTGAGAACGGCGACAGCCATTCTCTTGCCGCCATAATTTTCTATATGAGCGATATTAAATGTTAGAAATCAATAACCTGCACGTCCGAGTTGGTGATAAAACCATCCTCAATGGCATCAACCTAACGGTTAAAGCAGGTGAGGTACACGCCATCATGGGGCCCAATGGCTCTGGCAAAAGCACCCTGTCACATGTGCTCGCCGGGCGTGCCGGTTACGAGGTCATCGAGGGTAGTGCCCGTTACCAGGGTAAAAACCTGCTCGAACTCAGCCCGGAGACTCGCGCCCATGCCGGTGTGTTCCTCGGCTTTCAATATCCGGTGGAGATTCCCGGGGTTAACAATATGTATTTCCTCAAGGCGGCGATTAATGCCCGCCGGGTCGCCAATGGGCTCACGGAGCTTGATGCCTTCGATTTCATTCAGATGGCCAAGGAGAAGGCGAAGCTGGTGGGGTTGGATGAATCCCTGTTGCAGCGTGCGGTCAATGAAGGCTTCTCTGGCGGTGAAAAGAAACGCAATGAAATCTTCCAGATGGCAGTGCTGGAACCACAACTTGCCATCCTCGATGAAACCGATTCCGGCCTCGATATTGATGCCCTGAAAATCGTTGCAGAGGGTGTGAACGCGCTACGCGATCCCGACCGCGCGGTGATTCTGGTCACCCATTACCAACGCCTGCTGGATTACATCGTCCCGGACTATGTACATGTCCTTTCAGAAGGACGCATCGTCCGCTCCGGCGGCCGTGAACTTGCCCTGACCCTGGAAGAAAAGGGCTATAGTTGGCTCAAGGAAGCAGCGGCCACATGAACGCTGCCGCTGATATGGTGGCGCGCTATTGCGCGGAGCTGGCAAGCATTGCCCCCACCCTGCCCGCTGCCGAAGTGCCGTGGATTCAACAAACACGAAGCAAGGCTCGGGACGACTTTGCCCGCCTCGGATTTCCTACCCGTCTCCAGGAAGCGTGGCATTACACCAACGTAGGAACCCTGCAGCGGCGTTTTTTTTCGCTGGCCAGCACCGATATTTCGATTGATCCAAAGGCAATTGAGCCCTTCCTCTATACCGATCTCGATTGTCATCAGCTGGTCTTTGTAAACAGCATCTATGCCCCCGCCCTGTCCACAATCGGCACACTGCCCAGTGGTGTTACGCTGGAAAACCTCGCCACCACACTGGCCCAAACGCCGCAGCAACTGGAACCCTTTTTCCATAGCCGTGAACAGCCGGCGGATCACGCTTTCAATGCCCTAAATACCGCCTTGTTGCACGATGGTACCTATCTCCACCTGGCCCCGAATACCCAACTTGATAAGCCCTTGCACCTGCTCTTTCTGTCTGTGGGTAAGGCAGAAGAACACTGTGCCCAGCCACGCAATCTGATTCAGCTAGGGACGGGTAGCCAAGCGGTGGTGCTGGAGAGTTACCATTCCCTGGACGATGCCGCCTGTTTCACCAATGCCTGTAGCCAAGTCATCCTCGAGGCCGAAGCCACCCTGCATCACTACAAGCTGCAGGAGGAAAACCAGCTCAGCTACCATATTGCTAGCCTGCAAGTGCAGCAAGCACAGCGCAGCCATTTTGAATCACATCTGCTATCCCTCGGAGCAACCCTCGCACGCCATGAATTGAGTGTGGATCTTAATGGCGAAGGGGCACACTGCTCGCTCAACGGACTGTATCTCGGAGGCGGGCGCCAACATGTGGATTGCCATACCGAGGTGCGGCATATGCAAGCGGGGGCCGATAGTCGACAGATTTATAAAGGCATCCTAGATGGGCGTGCACGCGGGGTTTTCAACGGCCAGGTTTATGTTCATCCCCAGGCGCAGAAAAGTAATGCCGAGCAGTCGAACCACAATCTGCTGCTATCGAACGACGCCGAGGCAGATACCAAGCCAGAGCTTGAGATCTATGCCGATGACGTGCGCTGCAGTCACGGCGCCACGGTCGGGCAACTGGATGATGACATGTTATTCTACCTGCGCAGTCGCGGTCTCCCAGAAGATGCGGCGCGTGGACTGCTGACCCTGGGCTTTGCCCGCGATCTGCTGGAACGCATGCCACTAAAACCTGTGGCAGAGCAGCTAGAGAAAAAACTCATCGAGATCCTGTCCCAATCCCACGGGCTGAAAAGCCTGATATGAATAGCAGCCCACACATGCTGGAACGAAATTTCACTACTGATCCCGAGCGAGTGCTCGATCTCAAGGCCTTGCGTGCCGACTTTCCCGCACTGCATCAGCAAGTACGCGGGCACCCGCTGGTGTATCTGGATAATGGAGCAACCAGCCAAAAGCCACAGTCGGTCATCGATACCATCCGCCATTATTACGAGCGCGATAATTCCAATGTCCATCGGGGCGTACACACCCTCAGCGAGCGTGCGACGCTGGCCTATGAGGGAGTTAGAAAGAAGGTTCGTAATTTCTTCAACGCCGCCAGCATCCGCGAGATCATATTCGTACGTGGCACCACCGAGGCCATTAATCTGGTGGCCCAGAGCTACGGTCGGCCACGTTTTTCCGCTGGTGACGAGATCCTCATCACTGAGATGGAGCATCACTCCAATATCGTGCCATGGCAACTCCTCTGCCAGCAGACGGGAGCTACCCTCAAAGTAGTGCCCTTTAACGATGCCGGAGAGCTGGATGTTGATGCCTACCATCAATTGCTGGGACCAAAAACCCGGCTGGTCGCCGTGGTGCATGTGTCCAATTCCCTCGGGACCGTCAATCCCGTGGCCGAAATGATCAAAGCTGCACACCAGTTTGACGTACCGGTGTTGGTGGATGGTGCCCAAGCCGTGGCGCATCGCAAAGTGGATGTGCAGGCGCTCGACTGTGATTTCTATACCTGCTCCGCACACAAGTTATTCGGCCCCACGGGTACCGGTGTGCTCTACGCCAAAGAGGCTCTGCTAGCCGATATGGAACCCTACCAGGGAGGTGGTGACATGATCTCCCGGGTCAGCTTTGAAAAAACCCTGTATAACGATTTACCCTACAAGTTCGAGGCAGGAACCCCCAATATCGCGGGTGTTATCGGCCTGGGGGCCGCGCTGGATTACCTCGACGAGCTCGATATGGCTGCTATAGCCGCCCATGAAGATGAGCTTCTGGACTACGCTACCACCCAATTGCAGTCCCTCCCCGGTGTCCGCCTCATCGGTACTGCAACAGAAAAGGCCAGCATCCTGTCCTTTTGCATCGAAGGCGTACATCCCCACGACATCAGCACCATTCTCGATGGAGAAGGCATCGCCATCCGTGCTGGCCATCACTGCACCATGCCGGTGATGACCCACTACGGACTCTCGGCTACCGCCCGGGCCTCCTTTGCGCTGTACAATAATCGTGCAGATGTAGACGCCCTGATAGCGGGGATCGATAAGGTTAAAGAGATTTTCCAGTCATGAACGATATGCGCGACCTCTACGAGGAACTGATCCTCGATCACAATCGTAATCCGCGGAACTATCCCAAAAAGCCCACGGACTGTAACTGTACCGCCCACGGGCACAATCCACTCTGCGGTGATGAGTTCATCGTCAACCTCACGGTGGAAGACGGGGTTATCAAGGACATCGGCTTTGAGGGGGCCGGCTGCGCCATCTCTACCGCCTCGGCCTCATTAATGACCGAGGCGATCATCGGTATGCCAGTAGAGGATGCGGATAAACTCTTTAGTGAGGTCCGTCACCTACTCACCGACGACGATGAAGATGACGATGGTGAACACGCAGACGAAAGCGTGCTAGGCAAGCTCAGCGTGCTTAAAGGGGTGAAGGAATATCCCATGCGAGTAAAATGCGCGACCCTCGCCTGGCACACCATGCATGCCGCCCTGATGGGAAAGAAGGACAGTACCACCGAGTAGGCCTATGAATGCACAGATCGACAACAACGCTCTGCATACCGACATCATTGAAGTATTGCGAAGCATTTACGACCCGGAGATTCCGGTGAATATCCATGATCTTGGACTTATCTACGGCGTCGAGATCGAGGCTAACGGCGTGGTCGAGATTGAAATGACCCTCACCGCACCCGGCTGTCCGGTAGCCGAGACTTTTCCAGGAGTTATTGAAACCGCCGTAGAGCAGATCCCGCAAGTTAGTTCGGTACATGTAGAAGTCGTCTGGGAGCCGCCATGGACCCAAGACCGCATGACCGAAGATGCGAAGCTGCAACTGGGGCTATTGTAGATTTTGTCTGACTGGCTGGATGTCGCTCCCGAACAGGACTTTGTGCCCGGGAGTTTTGAGGTCGTTGAAGTAGACGACATGGAGATTGCCGTCTTTCGCCTATCCGATGGCTTCTATGCCATTGAAGATCTCTGTTCCCATGCTGAGAGCACCCTGAGCGATGGCAAACTAAAGGGTGATGAGATCCTATGCCCCATGCACGGTGCGCGCTTTTCCATCAAGACAGGCGCCGCACTCTCTCCCCCGGCCTACGAGGCCATCACTACCTTTCCGGTGCGAATTAAAAACGGCGTGGTACAGGTACGGGACTCCCGCGAGGATTAATAGGGCGAGCTAAACCTAGGCTCAACGCAGACTGGAAAGATTGGCGACCAGAACTTCGTTATTCCGACGAATCCTCTCAGAGATTTGATGAGCCAGATCGTGCTCCGTAGCGCTTCGCCTCATGGCCACACCGGCACAGCGGTTTCTAGCCTCCAGCACGTTCACCACAATAGCCTTTTCGATAGTATCTGCCATTCCCGTCAACTCCTCTGGGGAAAGCGATAAACCGAGCTTTTCACTGATACGCTGAGCCGCATCCTCCGCATTCTGGCGAATATTTACCTGCCCTTTGCGTTGTTCCGCCATGAGAATCTCCAGCGTCCTTAGGACTCGAACGGCAATAACATTACCATTTCGAGAGTCGATGCATCCCGCCTGGCAGCGTTGCTCATCAGTTGAATAGAGCGACTATTCGCCCTCTTCGCGTCTTGCCACGCAGGTGCCTCAACACCCGAAATCGCAACATTATCACCGCCCGAGTCCTTAGTGTTCGAGTATCTGACTGAGAAATAGTTTAGTGCGATCGTGCTGCGGCCGGGTGAAAAACTCTTCCGGCTCATTTTCCTCAATGATCTGCCCCTCATCCATGAAGATAACACGATTGGCAACGGTCTTAGCAAAGCCCATCTCGTGGGTCACACAGAGCATGGTCATACCGTCGTGCGCCAGCTCCACCATCACATCCAACACCTCCTTGATCATCTCCGGATCAAGCGCTGAGGTGGGCTCGTCAAATAGCATGATCTGGGGATTCATGCACAGCGACCGGGCAATGGCTACGCGCTGCTGCTGACCACCGGAGAGCTGCCCCGGATACTTGCCTGCCTGCTCCGGGATCTTGACCCGCTCCAGGTAACTCATAGCAATTTCCTCGGCCTCAGCACGCGGCGTCTTGCGCACCCAAATGGGAGCAAGGGCGAGGTTTTCCAGCACCGTCAGATGCGGGAACAGATTGAAATGCTGGAACACCATGCCGACCTCTCGGCGAATACGCTCGATGTTCTTGAGGTCACCGGTTAGCTCTACGCCACCGATAGAAATGCGCCCACGCTGGTGTTCTTCGAGGCGGTTAATACAACGGATCATAGTGGATTTTCCGGAACCGGAAGGCCCACAGATGACGATCCGCTCACCTTTCTTCACCTCTAAATCGATCTTTCGCAGGACGTGGAAATCACCGTACCACTTGTGTACGTCCACCATCTCTATCATTAGCCCATCGTCGGCCGTTGATACTTGCTCAATCGCTTCGGTCACTGACATCTCCTAGACAACTTAGCGTAATAATTTTTTCTAAAAACTTGTTAGCGGCTGTAGCCCGTTTCCAGCTTCTTTTCTAATGCTTGGCTGTAGCGGGACATGCTGAAACAGAATATCCAGAACGAGAAAGCGGCAAACAGATAGCCCTCGGTGGACACGTTGCCCCAAGCCGGATCCACGATGGCGGACTGTACCGAGGCAAGAATATCCAGCAGCCCGATAATCAGCACCAAGGTCGTATCCTTGAATAATGCGATAAAGGTATTAACGATACCCGGAATCACCAGCTTCAATGCCTGGGGAAGAATAATCAGGCTCATGCTCTTCCAATAACCCAAACCCAGTGCCCGCGCCGCCTCATATTGGCCCTTGGGAATGGCCTGCAGACCACCCCGAATAACCTCTGCCATATAAGCTGACTGAAATAGTACGATACCGATGAGTGCTCGCAATAACTTGTCGAAATTGACCCCTTCTGGAAGGAATAACGGCAACATCACCGAGGCCATGAAAAGTACGGAGATCAGTGGCACGCCCCGCCAAAGCTCAATAAAACAGACGCAGATGGTGCGGATGACCGGCATATCTGAACGTCGCCCCAGAGCCAATAAAATGCCGATAGGCAGTGCAGCAACGATACCCACGAAGGCCAGCACCAGGGTCAGCATCAGACCACCCCATTTACCGCTTTCCACTGGCTCCAGACCAAAGCTGCCACCAACGAGCAGGAAATAGACCGCTACTGGAAAACCGGTGAGAGTAAATAGGCCTATCCAACCTTTATGTGGAAAGCGCTCGAAGAACTGCGGCACAATCAGTACTGCCAGCAGGGCGAACACCAAATCGACGCGCCAATACTCGGTGGTGGGGAAAAATCCGTAGATAAATAGTTCCATGCGGGCAAGGATAAAAACCCAGCACGCACCATCAGAGGTGCAGGCACTTTGATCCGAGCCAATCCAATCGGCATTCCATATGGCCCACTGGAAGAACGGCACCACCAGCAAGTAGATAAGCGCTGCGGCCAGCAAGGTGAGCCCGCCATTCAGCGGTGTCGAGAATAAATTCTGGCGCATCCAACCCACCACTCCGACGCTGGTGGCCGGCGGTGCTAGCGATGGCTGATTCACTGTCGTTATGGTCATCTTTCAGTCAACGCAATTTTTTTGTTATAGGCATTCATCACCATAGAAATCGCCAGGCTAATGGTCAGGTAGACGGCCATAGTCATGCCGACGATCTCCACCGCCTGCCCGGTCTGATTGAGGGTGGTCCCCATAAATACGCTCACCAGATCCGGATAACCAATGGCCGTAGCCAAAGAAGAATTTTTGGTGAGATTTAGATACTGACTGGTGAGTGGCGGAATTATGACGCGCATGGACTGGGGAATGATCACCAGCCGCAGCGTCGGCCCGTTACGCAGACCCAGCGCACGTGCTGCCTCGGTCTGACCGTGGCTCACCGATTGGATCCCGGCACGTACGATTTCGGCGATGAAGGCGGCGGTGTACATGGTCAGCGCCCATAGCAAGGCCATGAGTTCTGGAATCAGGCGTCCGCCACCACCATAACTAAAGCGCTGTAGCTCAGGATGATCCCAGGATAGTGGCGAGCCCATGGCCAGAAAAACCAGCAATGGCAGCAACACCAGCAAGGCTAAAGAGGTCCGAAATACCGGAAAGGTCTGACCGGAAATTTCCTGACGACGACGCGCCCAGCGTACCAGCCATACCACCCCGATAATGGCCACTATCAGCGCCGCCAGTACATAGGAAAACCCGGACTCCGTAATGGGCGCCGGAAAATACAGGCCACGATTATTGAGGGTAAAGACACCGCCAAAGGAAATGCTCTGACGGGGAGCTGGCAGGGCCTGCAAGACAGCGAAATACCAAAAGAAAATCTGCAGCAGCAAGGGAATATTGCGAAGTACTTCGATGTAGACCATCGCCCCCTTGGCGATAATCCAGTTATTGGAAAGTCGGGCAACACCAAGGACAAAACCGATGACGGTGGCCAGGGCTATCCCCAATCCCGCCACCAACAGGGTATTTAGCAGGCCGACAAAAAAGGTCCGGCCATAGGTGTAGGTTTCGTCATAAGGGATCAGGCTCATGAGGATCCCAAAACCCGCCTTATGATCCAGAAATGCCAAACCCGTGGTAATCCCCCGCCGTTCCATATTGGCAAGGGTATTCTGGAAGATGGTGTAAAAGAAAAACCCCAGGGTAATCAGGGCAATGAACTGGAAGACGACGGAACGAACCTTGGGGTCGTTCCAGGGCGCTACCTTTTGCGTACCGTGATCAGCTGGTGGCATATACAGGCTATCCCTATCCTAAGACAAAAGATTTCCGGTGATGCCTATTAGGACATCACCGGAAGCTGCTTATTAACTACCCTAACGGATAGGCGGCGCGTACTGCAACCCGCCCTTGCTCCACAGAGCGTTTAGACCACGCCCGATTTTCAGCGGTGAGTCCTTACCGACGTTGCGCTCAAAGGCCTCGCCGTAGTTACCCACCTGTTTGATGATGTTGAAGGCCCAATCACTGTTAAGACCAAGTTTGCCGCCTGCATCGCCACCCAACAGGCGCTTGATACCTGGATTGGTGGAAGACTTCATGCTGTCTACATTACCGGAAGTCACACCCATTTCCTCGGCATTAACCATGGCAAAAAAGGACCATTTCACCACGTTAAACCAGGCGTCATCACCTTGGCGGACCACCGGACCCAAGGGCTCCTTGGAGATCACCTCAGGCAATACTACCGCGTCACCCGGCTTGTTAAGCTTGATACGCAGGGCATAAAGCTGGGACTGATCACTCGTCAATACGTCACAACGGCCCGACTCAAATCCCTTGACCGATTGGTCCGAAGTATCAAACACCACCGCCTTGTACTTCATTCCCTTCTGGCTGAAGTAGTCAGCAAGATTCAGCTCGGTCGTGGTACCTGCCTGGATGCAGACCGCGGCACCACTCAACTCCAGGGCACTCTTGACCCCAAGGTTCTTGCTGACCATAAAGCCTTGGCCATCATAGTAATTGACCCCGGCAAAGTTGATACCGAGAGAGGTATCGCGGGTATGGGTCCACGTGGTGTTACGGGAAAGTATATCGATCTCACCAGATTGTAGGGCGGTAAAACGCTCCTTGGCGGTCAACGGCGTGTATTTCACCTTGCTGGCATCCCCCAGCACGGCAGCCGCTACAGCACGGCAAACGTCCACATCCAGACCCGACCAGACATTCTTGCTGTTGGCATTGGAAAAGCCCGGTAAGCCGGTGCTAACGCCACAGGTAAGGCGGCCCTTTTTCTTTACTTCGTCCAGCGTGCCCGCCTGTGCACTACCAAATGTTATGGATAGCGACACCGCCGCGCCAAGTAAACCAATGGTTATTCTTTTCATTTTGAATCCCTCCAGCCTGTTAGAAAAAATCCATCTACATCCAAAAAGATGAGGCCACTCAGTCACGGTGGGACCATAAGAACCCTCATCCGCTCTCAAGATACTGATGCTTTCCAGCGGAAATCACAAGCAGCCAGAAATTGCAGCCCCGAAGGTGTGACTACAATCAAGGCCTTCGGTTCCAGAATAACGTGGGGGGGGGGTAATAAAACTCAGGTGGCCAAGCTCACCAATGGTGATTGATCAGCTGCCAACCACCGGAATCTTGCCAATGTGGGCCCGCCAGGTTGCAGGCCCCGTCTGATGCACCGACTCCCCACGGCTATCCACCGCTACGGTAACCGGCATATCCACCACTTCAAATTCGTAGATCGCCTCCATGCCCAGATCCTCAAAAGCCAGTACCCGAGCCTTGCGTATCGCCTTGGATACCAGATATGCGGCACCGCCAACGGCAATGAGATAAACCGCCTGGTGTTTGCGGATGGACTCGATAGCCTCTGGTCCCCGCTCGGCCTTGCCAATCATGCCCATAAGACCCAATTCACCCAACATCTGATCGGTAAATTTGTCCATGCGGGTGGCAGTGGTCGGTCCCGCCGGGCCGACAGCCTCACCCGCCACGGGATCTACCGGGCCCACGTAATAGATGAAGCGATCACGAAAATCTATGCCTTCAGGCAGAGGCTCACCCTTGTCCAACAGGCTTTTGAGGCGTTTGTGAGCGGCATCGCGCCCAGTAAGGATACGCCCAGAAAGCAGCAGGCGTTGACCTGGTTTCCAGTGCCGCGTGTCCTCGCGCTTAAGCGTGTCCAGATCAATCCGCAAGGCATCATCACCCGGTTCCCAGCTCACTTGCGGCCAGTCTTCGAGACGTGGTGGAATCAATTCGGCAGGGCCACTACCATCGAGACTAAAGTGCAGATGACGGGTGGCTGCGCAGTTGGGAATCAGAGAGACCGGCAAAGAGGCTGCATGGGTGGGATATTCGAGAATTTTTATATCTAACACGGTGGTCAAACCACCCAAGCCCTGTGCGCCGATACCCAACGCATTGACCCGCTTAAAAATCTCCAGGCGCAATTCCTCGGTGGGCGTAGATGGGCCACGCTCACGCAACTCATGCATATCCACCGGGGCCAACAAGGATTCCTTGGCCAGCAACATCGACTTCTCGGCGGTGCCGCCAATACCAATACCCAGTATCCCCGGTGGGCACCAGCCAGCCCCCATCTTCGGCACTGTCTCCACTACCCAATCCGCCACACTCTCAGAGGGATTGAGGATGGCAAACTTGGTCTTGTTCTCGGAACCACCACCCTTCGCCGCCAAACGTACATCCAGAGTGTCGCCCGGCACCAATTCGGTATAGATCACCGCCGGCGTATTATCCCCAGTATTCTTTCGAGCTCCTACGGGGGGGGCGACCATTGAGGCACGCAACACGTTGTCCGGATGGGTGTAGGCGCGGCGCACACCCTCATTGATCATGTCATCGATGGACATGCCGCCCTCGAAACGAAGATCCATGCCCACACGAAGGAAAACCACTACGATGCCGGTATCCTGACAGATAGGCCGATGCTGCTCTGCACTCATGCGCGAGTTAAGCAAAATCTGCGCTATAGCATCGCGGGCCGCGGGAGACTCTTCCCGCTCATAGGCTGCCCCCAGGGCTTGGATATAATCCAGCGGATGGTAGTAGGAAATATATTGCAGAGCGTCAGCGACGCTCTCAATCAAATGTTCCGCCTGAATCACACGCACAGCATTACCTCGCTTAATCCGTATTCAATAAACTAAACCACCAGTGCATCCAGCCCCCGGGCCAAGTCCGCCTTGATATCGGCTATATCCTCCAGACCCACCGCAATACGCAACAAACCGTCTTTGATACCTGCCGCCGCACGCTCTTCCGGCGAGATGCGCCCGTGAGTAGTGGTTGCCGGATGGGTAATGGTAGTCTTCGCATCCCCCAGATTTCCAGTAATGGAAATCAAGCGGGTGGAATCCACCACCTGCCAGGCCTCCGCCTGGCCTCCCTTAACCTCAAAGGCGAGGATACCGCCAAAATCCGACTGCTGACGTGCTGCCAGTACATGCTGTGGATGGCTCTTGAGCCCAGGATAATAGACTCGCTGTACCGCTGGATGCCCCTCTAACCAGATCGCCAGCGCCAGCCCAGATGCACTATGGCCACGCATCCGCAGCGCCAGAGTCTCCAGACCATTAAGGAACACCCAAGCATTAAATGGGCTCATGGTGGGGCCAGCAATGCGCAGGAAAGCAAAGACCTCGGCACCAACGGCCTCGTCCGCAGTCACCACGGCGCCACCGATACAGCGTCCCTGGCCATCCAAATATTTAGTCGCGGAATGCACCACCACATCAGCGCCTAACGCCAAGGGGCGTTGTAGCGCCGGGGTACAGAGCACGTTATCCACCACCAGCAAGGCATCGGCCTCGTGGGCTATCGCCGCCAGTGCCGGAATATCTGCCACCTCGGAGAGTGGGTTGGAAGGGCTTTCAAGGAACAGCAGACGAGTGTTGGGGCGCAACGCGTTTTTCCAGGCATCCAGATCGGTCAGGGAAACAAAAGTCGTCTCCACCCCAAAACGGCCGAGCACTTTATTGAATAAATTGACCGTAGAACCAAACAGACTACGCGAGGCCACAATATGGTCCCCTGCATTAAGCAAAGCCAGACAGGTGCTCAGAATGGCGGCCATTCCCGATGCCGTCGCAATCCCGCGTGCACCGCCTTCCAGGGTAGTCAGGCGCTCTTCAAAGGTCCGGACCGTAGGGTTGGTAAAGCGGGAATACACATTGCCCGCCTCCTGATCGGTAAAGCGTGCCGCCGCCTGCGCTGCGTTGGCAAACACATAACTCGAAGTCATATAGATAGGGTCATTGTGCTCCCCCTCTATGCCACGTACCTGCCCTACTCGCACCGCCCGCGTCGCAAAACCGAGTGTTTCGCCCTTGTCTTCGTCCACCATCACTACCCCTTAAAATACCCACAAAAAAACCCGCTTGCAGCTCGGGGCCAAAGCAGGTTTCCCTCTCTTTAGCCGAATTTATAAAGCGCCCGCAAGCTGAAACTCAAATCGGCGCTATGTGTGGTGAGCCTAGAGAAAGGAATTCGGCCTGTCAAATATGCGCTTTCCCTCAGGAAACATTATGGATCTCCAGGGTTTCTGCCTCACTCACCTGGCCACCGGTTTTGTTGAAATCCGAGCGCAAACGCTCTTGATTGGCCAGATAATCGGGGGTCACCTCGCCGGTCACATACTCCCCGGTAAAGCAGGAGGTATCGAAGTGTTCGAGGCTGGGATTACCCTGACGCACCGCGGCTACCAAATCTTCCATGGACTGGAAGAATAGGCGGTCAGCACCGATAGCCTCGGCCACCTCCTCGTCGCTGCGATCATGGGCGACCAACTCCTGTACCGCCGGCATATCGATACCGTAAACATTGGGATAGCGCACCGCCGGTGCCGCAGAGGCAAAGTAAACTCGCCGTGCACCCGCCTCCCGTGCCAGCTGAATAATCTGTTTTGAGGTGGTACCACGCACGATAGAGTCGTCCACTAGCAGTACATTCTTATCGCGGAATTCCAAGTCAATCGCATTGAGCTTACGACGTACCGAACGCTGCCGCTCACCCTGTCCGGGCATAATAAAGGTGCGACCGATATAACGATTTTTAATGAAACCTTCGCGGTATTTCACCCCCAGCTTGTAGGCCAGCGGCAATGCTGCAGTACGACTAGTGTCGGGGATGGGAATAACCACATCAATATCGTTGTCCGGCCACTCGCGGAGGATTTTATCCGCCAGATACTCGCCCATGCGCAAACGTGCCTTGTACACGGAGACCTTGTCGATGATGGAATCAGGGCGTGCCAGATAAACCAGCTCGAAAATACAGGGGGCGTAGGAAGGGTGCTCGGCGCACTGTTGGGTGTGCAGATTCCCCTCTGTGTCGACAAATAAGGCCTCTCCAGGCTTCAAGTCACGTTCCACACTGAAACCCAGAGACTGTAGAGCAACACTCTCGGAGGCCACCATATATTCCGACCCTTCCGGGGTCTCACGCTTGCCAAATACCACCGGGCGTATCCCCAGGGGGTCACGAAAGGCCACCACACCGTGGTCAATAATCATTGCCACCGCCGCATAGCCACCCTGACAGCGACGATGCACCGCCGCCACAGCCTTGAAAATTTCATCTTTACCGAGCTTCAGCTTGCCTTGCTTATGCAACTCGTGAGCAAAAACATTAAGTAGTATTTCCGAATCCGAATCAGTATTAACGTGACGCAAGTCCTCCTCGAACAGTTCACGACGAAGCGCATCAGCGTTGATGAGATTGCCATTATGGGCTAGGGCAATGCCGTAAGGGGAGTTTACGTAGAAGGGCTGAGCCTCGGCAGACGAGGCACAGCCAGCGGTGGGATAGCGCACATGGCCTATGCCCATATTGCCGCTCAGCCGACGCATATGTTGGGTACGAAAGACATCGCGCACCAAACCATTGCTCTTGCGCAAATGAACGCCATGCTTCTCGGCGGTAACGATTCCAGCGGCATCCTGCCCACGATGCTGGAGTACGGTCAGGGCGTCATAAATCGTCTGATTAACCCCGGAACGCCCTACAATACCTACGATGCCACACATAGTTTTGACTCCCACACAGGCCCTAAGACCAAGGTCGTTGCTGAATCAGCAGAGACCCTTAGAAATTGAAATACACCGCCAGATCTGCGGGCAGATAACTCCGTATTTCCACCGCAACCCTCTCGAAATATCCAAGCAATAAGGCATCCTTCCACCACGGGTCTTGGGGCAACGCCGTAAGCCCCGCGAACAGCACTAGCACTGCAATAATGACCACCCCGCGTGCAGCGCCAAACACCATCCCCAACACCCGGTCAGTTCCAGAGATCCCGGTCTTGTCCACCAGCTTCCCAGCAATGAAATTGGCAATAGCGGTCAACAGCAACACACATAGGAACAGGGCAAAGAAGGCGGCAGCGAGACGCACCGAGGGGATGGCGATGTAGGCCTCAAGATAGACTGCGGCCGGCCGGCTAAAACTCAAGCCCACCCAGAAGGCGAGAATCCAGCCAAATAGCGAAATGGCCTCGCGCACAAAACCTCTCAGCAGGCTAAAAAGCGCCGAAACGGTTATCACCACGAGCAATGCGTAATCTACCCAAATCATATTCAGTGCAAGACGACGAGGCCGCTCTGGGAAGGGAGCGCGATTGTACAAAGCCTGCTGGAAAATAACTACTATTCCACGTGTTTTTAGCCACTGACTGGGAACCAATTTCCCAATCCCCCGGTCAGAAAACCCTCCAAGAGCAAACCGCAACTCGCTCGCGGCGAAGTGGGGGAAATTCTCAACCAGAACACTAAAGAAATCATCCCCATTACCGATTAAGATAACGCAGCCTTGCTGGATGCAAGGCTGGATGCAAGCCAACTCACATGGCAGCTACATCCCTAATATGCAGAACATACTGAATACCTGAGGATAATCATGGATCTCGCTACCCTTATAGGCCTGCTGGCAGCGCTTGGCGTTATTATTGGTTCAATTGCCATGGGTGGGGACTTTGGGCAATTCATTAACATGCCCTCGCTGGTGGTGGTCATTGGCGGCACCATTGGTGCCACCTTGATGAAGTTTCCCCTCTCTAATTTTCTCGGTGCCTTCAAAATCGCCATGAAGGCCTTCTTCAGTAAACCGGACAGTCCCCAGGAACTAATCGACGAAGCCATGGAACTGGCCGCCATCGCGCGCAAAAGCGGCCTGCTGGCACTGGAAGGCCAGGAAATTAAAAATCAGTTCCTGTCCCAGGGGATCCAGCTATGTATTGATGGCCACGATGCGGCCTTCGTGAAACGCATGCTCTCCAAGGATGTGAATCTAACCATTGAGCGCCATGAAACGGGGCAGAATATCTTTAAGGCCATTGGCGAAATGGCCCCGGCCATGGGCATGATTGGTACGCTTATTGGTCTGGTACAGATGCTGGCCAATATGTCTGACCCCAAATCTATTGGTCCGGCCATGGCGGTCGCCCTGCTTACCACCCTTTATGGTGCGGTCATTGCTAATGCCTTTGCCCTACCCGTGGCCGATAAACTTAGCTTCCGCAGCATCGAGGAGCGTACCAATAAGAATTTGATTCTTGAGACCATCACGGGCATTCAGGAAGGCTTAAATCCCCGCGTTTTGGAATCCTTACTCAAAACCTATCTCCCGGGAAGCCAGCGCGGGGACAGCGAAGAACAAGCGGCAGAATAGTGCTCATAAACACCATTACACGAGATAAATATGTCTGACGCTCCACCACCAAAAGCAGAATCTGGCGGTGTGCCTGCCTGGGTGATGACCTTTGCAGATCTTATGACGCTACTAATGTGTTTTTTCGTTTTGCTACTGTCTTTTTCCGAGATGGACGTAGCCAAATTTAAGCAGCTGGCAGGCTCCATGGAGAAGGCCTTTGGCGTACAGCGTGAGATCAAGAGCAAGGAGATCCCTAAAGGCACCAGCATCGTGATGAAGGAATTCAGCTCCGGCAAACCGGATCCTACCGTCTTGCCAGTAGTGCGTCAGCACACCACTGAAGATCTGAGACGCAATCTCGAGGTCCCGGACGGTGGGAAAAAGGAGATTGGAGAGCAGGGGAAAGATGCAGAGACGGAGGCAGAGGTAGAAAAACAGAAACAGATTGAAATCCGCATCAAGGAAGTACAGGTGGAAGTGGAAGTGGATGCCACTGAGATCAAGAAAGCCTTTGCCAAACAAATTGACGATGGCCTGTTAGAAGTCGCAACGGATAAAAGCCGAGTCATCGTTCGCATCCACGAGAAAGGCTCTTTTCCCTCGGGCAGCGCCCGCCTGATGCCGGAATTCGAGCCGGTCATTACTGAAATTGGCAACGTGTTGGCAGGTATAGAGGGACAAATCATTGTTGCTGGCCACACCGATAACATCCCCATCGCCCGTGGCCGTTTTCGCTCCAACTGGGAATTATCCGCGGCCCGCTCGGCAACCGTGATGAATTACCTGATGCAGGCCAAAAACCTTAATGAAGAGCGCTTTGTGCTTGAGGGCCATGCTGATAAGGCGCCACTAGTAGCCAACGACTCACGTGCAAATCGGGCTCGTAACCGTCGTGTGGAGGTGGTTATTATCAAGGGTGATGACATTGAAAGTGAGGTCATCGAGGCATTAAAACAGGCAGGAGATGCGGAAAAAGTAAGTACTCCAGCCAATTCGGAGCCAGCTCTGTCGACTCCCGTCAGCACAGAACAATAAGGTAATCCCAAGATGAGCAAAGATCGCAGACGATATTTTCGCATCGACGATGAGGTGTCGATGAAATACCGCTGTCTTACGGAAAATGAGTTTGCCGCGGTTTTGCAGGAACACCAGACCGGCTTTCCCGACAAAATCTCACTGAGTTCTACCTTTGCTGCCACCAGCAATCAGATGAAACATCTGGTGGAAAATATTCGTCGTCGCGATGCCGAGCTATCCGCCTGCCTGGGGCACATTAATGAAAAGCTGGATGTGCTTATCCGCCTGCTTGCGGCCGATGAACATGGTTTACCGGATCATCCCTCCCACGCCGTGAGCCTGAGTGCCAGTGGCATCGCCTTCCACGGGAAGGACGAACTTCCTGTGGGAAGCATTCTCGAAATCAAATTGATGATGTTTCCATCCTACGTCAGCGTCCTGACCTATGGCACTGTGGTCAATTGCCAACGTGATGAAGAGGGAGGCCCTGATTTCCCCCACAGGGTCAGTGCAGATTTCTCACACATTCAGGAGGAGGATCGCGAACTGGTGGTCAAACACGTATTGCAGAAGCAGGCCCAGATGTTGCGAGAGGCGAATAAATCCCTGCCAAACCCTAAGTAAAACTACCCGGGGTAGCGCCGTACTATCGCCTTGAGCTTGATTTCTTTCTGAAGCTTGCGGCGAATCTTTTCCGCATTTTCCTGCCGCAACTCAGGCCCCACAAAGACTCGCGTTACCCTACCCTTTTTAGTGGAAACGGTCTCGCTAAAGGCGGCATAGCCTTTCTTCTGCAGGCGATCCCTCAAGGCCAGGGCATTGGCCTCTGAAGCAAAGCTTCCAAGCTGTACCGCCCAAGCGGAAATTCCCAGACGTTGTTGGGTTTTAGCCACAACAGCGGGCTTCGCTTCCCGTTTCTGCCCAGCAACCCCTTTGCTTTCCTGCTTCGGCAAGGACGTCTTGGGAACCGCAGGCGCATCACTCTTGATCGCCTTACCCAAGGGAACTATCCGAGAAATAAAATCACGCGCCGGTGGCGAGGGTATCTCGGCAACCTTTTGATGCTCCCCGGAGCCCGCCGGCCCCTCCAGTAGCATGGGGATAAAAATGACCCCAAGAGACACCAGCACCACAGCGCCCACCAAGCGTTGTTTTAATCGTTCATCCATAGGAAAAGTGTCGGGTGGATAGACTCAACTTGCAAGCTGCAATATGGTGCGTGCGGTCAAAAATGAGCCAAAAGCAATAATGCGATCATTGGGCTTGGCTTCAATCAGTGCAGCCGCATAGGCCGTTTCCACAGTAACAAACTGGCTATGAGGCTTGTCTATCGCAGCAGTCTCCAGTGCTGCCACCAGCAGCCCGCTATTGGCACCACGTGGTGCCTCAAGTCCGCCAAGGTACCACCGATCAATCACAGTGTTCATCGCTGACAGCACTTCGGCGATCGCCTTGTCGGCAAGCATGCCCACTACCGCGAGGGTACGGCCCGTACAACGATGCTGGCGCAGGTTCTCGGCTAATACCGCTGCCGCCGCAGGATTGTGAGCGACATCAACGATGCACTCGATCGGTTGGCCTGCAATCACCTGGAAACGCCCGGACAAATGCACCTGCTCAAGCCCCTGCCGTACGGCTTCGGGAGATGCGGAGAGTTGCGGGGCCAATCGTTCCAGCACCATCAAAACAGCCGCCGCATTGTCTAGCTGAAACTCACCGCGCAAAGCCGGCAAAGGCAAATCATCAATACCTCGATCCTGCCCCTGCCAACACCAATGCAACGTATCTGTACGATGATAGCGATATTCCTGCTGCAAACGGTACAAGGGCGCACCGATTTGCCGGGCATACTTCGCCAGGATCGCGGGCGGTGACGGCTCACCGATAATGGCAGGATGGTGTGGGCGGAAAATTCCCGCTTTCTCCCGACCTATGGCCTCGCGATCCGCCCCCAACCACTCAGTGTGATCCAAAGCAATATTGGTGACTAAGGCCACATCCGCGGAAAATAGATTCACCGCATCCAGACGCCCACCCAAGCCCACTTCTAGAATGGCCACATCCACTTGGGCATCCAAAAAGATCTCCATTGCCGCCAAAGTGCCGAATTCAAAATAACTGAGGCTAGTGTCTACACGCGCCGTTTCCAGCTTTTCAAAGGCTGTAATCAGCACCGCATCAGACACCGGGGTACCGGCAATCTTGATACGTTCGTTGTAATAAATCAGGTGCGGAGAGGTGTAAGTGCCCGTGCGATAACCCGCGGCGCCGAGAATGGCCGCCAGCATGGCCACCGAGGATCCCTTGCCATTCGTCCCAGCAACGGCAATGACGGGAAAGGGGAGCACTGCGGGCCAATCCATGCGCGGCATGACCTGCTGGCAACGCGCCAGCCCAAGATCTATCTCACGCGGATGCAGCCTTTCCTGCCATACCAACCAGTCCTCAAGCTGCCAATTCTTGCGCTGCTCGGAGTCTGGACTATCGCTGGAGATCGGCGTGATCAGGCGGCTGGTTGATGGGTCAGCATGGAGAACAAGGCGGCCACACGTTCCCGCAATTCGGCACGGGAAACAATCATATCGACAACGCCATGCTCAAGCAGAAATTCACTCCGTTGAAAGCCCTCTGGCAAGGTTTCGCGGACCGTTTGCTCGATTACTCGCGGACCGGCGAATCCAATCAACGCATTGGGCTCCGCAATATTGATATCCCCCAACATTGCCAGGCTGGCAGAGACTCCCCCCATAGTGGGATCGGTCAGTACGGAGATAAACGGAAGCTTGTGCTCGCTAAGGCGGCGTAAGGCGGCACTGGTCTTGGCCATCTGCATCAGCGACAACAAGCCTTCCTGCATACGTGCGCCACCACTGGCGGAAAAGCAGATCAGCGGCAACCCATCCTCTATGCAACGATCAATGGCACGGACGAAGCGCTCGCCGACAACAGAGCCCATAGAACCGCCCATAAAACCAAACTCAAAGGCCGCCGCAACGACTGGAACGCTGAGTACGCGCCCCATGATCACCACCAACGCATCTTTTTCCTTGGTTTTCTTTTGTGCCTGGGACAAGCGCTCGCGGTAACGTCGACTATCGCGAAACTTCAGCGGATCAACGGGCTCTACCTCGACACCAATCTCCACTCGGGGCTCAGGGTCCAGAAACAGCTCCAAACGACGGCGCGCGGCAAGACGAATATGGTGGTCACACTTGGGACAGACCTCAGCGTTACGCTCTAACTCTGCCCGATACAGCACCCCACTACAGGCGGGACACTTGGTCCACAACCCTTCGGGGATATTCCGCTTGCTACGCCCCTGAAGGCGAATGCGCTCCGGCAATAATTTTTCAAACCAGTTCATAAGTCACCGTACGGGTTTATGGAAGCTCTGATTTATTCTGGACGAAGTAGATTGGGATTCAAAATGTTCAACTTTGAGGCGCCGATGGCACGTAATAGTTAATCTATTACGAAGAGCGGCAACGATAAAGAGGGGCATTTTGGGCGCAAGATGCGAGTTCACGAATAGAGCAGAGCTTCCCTAAGTTTAGTTCGCGTCCATCGCGGTGCGAATTTCCGCCACCAGGGTGGGCACCTTGTGATAAATCTGCTCCGGATTTTGTTCCAATGCCTCTAGTTGCTGCACCAGTACACTACCAATCACTACTGCATCGCTCACTGCGGCAACCCGTGCCGCCGAGGCACCATCACGAATACCAAAACCAACCCCTACAGGCAAGCTGGTATGGGTCTTTATCTCGGTAATTTTTGTAGCAATGGAATCCACATCTGCCATCTGGCTGCCAGTCACGCCTTTAAGTGAAACATAGTAGACAAATCCCCTTGCCCGGGCACAGATTGCTGCCACTCGCTGCGGTGTGGTGGTAGGCGCAATAAGAAAAATAGGATCGATCTCAACCCCATCCAGGGCCTCGACAAATTCATCCGCCTCCTCAGGCGGCAAATCAACAGTCAGAACACCATCCACCCCAGCCGCGCCAGCGGCCTTGGCAAAGGCCTCGTAGCCCATGGCTTCATAGGGATTCAGATAGCCCATCAGCACCACCGGCGTCTCATCATCCTGTTCGCGGAATTCGCTCACCATCTCCAACGCACGACGCAGAGACATCCCTTGCGCCAAGGCACGCTCACTGGCCCGTTGAATGATCGGGCCATCGGCCATGGGGTCGGAAAAAGGCACGCCCAGTTCCAATATATCGGCCCCCGCCGCCACCATTTTATGTAGCAACGGAACAGTCACTTCCGGATTGGGATCACCGGCACTGACAAAGGGAATCAAGGCCTGTCGCTGGCGCTGCTTCAACTCATCAAAACGTCGGCTAATGCGGCTCACAGCGTCATCCCCTCAAGCTCGGCGACGGTATGGATGTCCTTATCTCCGCGCCCGGAAAGATTAACGATGATGATCTTATCCGGCGTCATCTGCTGCGCCAGTTTGGCGCCGTAAGCAAGGGCATGACTCGATTCCAACGCCGGCATGATGCCTTCAATACGGGTTAGTTCATGGAAGGCATGTAGCGCCTCGTCATCGGTTGCCGCGTAATAGCTTGCCCGGCCACTGTCCTTCAACCAGGCATGCTCGGGCCCGACTCCAGGATAATCGAGGCCGGCGGAAATAGAATGCGTGGCGTTAATCTGGCCGTCATCGTTTTCCATCAGATAGGTCCGGTTGCCGTGCAGCACCCCTACCCGGCCCTTACATAGAGGTGCCGCGTGATGCCCCGTTTCCAGACCTTCACCACCACCTTCCACCCCATGCATAGCTACCTCGGTATCATCCAGAAAGGGGTAGAAAAGCCCCATGGCATTGGAACCACCACCCACACAAGCCACCAGCGCATCGGGCAAACGATCCGCCTGCTCCAGAATCTGTGCACGTGCCTCACGACCAATGATGGCCTGAAAATCCCGCACCATAGCCGGATAAGGATGCGGCCCAGCCACCGTACCAATGATGTAGAAGGTGTCATCCACGTGAGTAACCCAATCACGCATGGCCTCATTAAGCGCATCCTTCAGAGTACGCGAACCCGAGGTCACCCCTACCACCCGGGCACCAAGGAGCTTCATACGGTAAACATTGATAGCCTGGCGCTGGATGTCCTCCACGCCCATATAAACCACGCACTCCAGACCCAGACGCGCCGCCACCGTAGCGGTTGCAACACCGTGTTGTCCGGCACCGGTCTCGGCGATGATGCGCTTTTTACCCATGCGTTTGGCCAATAATGCCTGACCCACCGTATTGTTGATCTTATGAGCACCGGTGTGATTCAGATCCTCACGTTTCAGATAAAGGCGTGCGCCCCCGAGATGCTCGCTCCAGCGTTCGGCGAAATAAAGCGGCGACGGCCGTCCGACATAATGTCGGAGGTCATCGTCCAGTTCCGCAATGAAGGCGGGATCCTGTAGATAATGCTCATAGGCGGTGCGCAGCTCCTCCAGCGCCGCCATCAGGGTCTCAGAGGCGAAGATGCCACCATAGGGACCAAAATGACCTCGGGAATCAGGCTGCGTACCGATAATCTTGTTGTCGTCGATTTTATTCATGTCCTTCATTGGCATTCACTTGGCGAATAAACGCCGCAATTTTCTCGGCATCCTTGATGCCCTTGGCCGATTCCACACCACTGCTCACATCCACCGCAGCTGGGTAAAGCTTGCGGATACCAGCACCCACATTTTCAGCATTCAGCCCACCCGCGAGCACCACTGGCTTGGCAATATTGTCCGGCACCAGCTCCCAGTCAAAACACTTTCCGCTACCACCACATGCCGCACCCGCTGGGGTATCCAGCAACAGGGCACTCGCTCGCTGATAACGTTGAGCCGTTGCGGCCAGATCGACCCCGTTACCCACCGCTACTGCCTTAATATAGGCACGACCCCAGCCCTCACAAGCCGCTGGCTCTTCATCCCCGTGAAACTGCAGGAGATGAATGGGAATCGCCTCCAACACCTGACGAATATAGGCCGGCTCAGCATCGACGAATAGAGCAACGAGACTGAGAAAAGGTGGCAGGTCGCAAATAATCTCCCCGGCCTGCTCTATGCTCACGGCCCGGGGGCTAGGCGGATAAAACACCAAACCGATGGCATCCGCGCCAAGGTTGGCAGCGGCCATGGCATCGGATCGACGGGTTATGCCACAGATCTTGATTCCTGTTCGCCGTTGGGGCGCCTTTGTCGCCTTCATTTTTTTTAACCCCAGCGCAGCAATTTCCCGACAAAAGGAGGGCAGACTATCAGACCCATTGGGGAGGGGAAACCCTGGGGATGGCATATTCATCCGGATACTCCACCCCCACAAAATAGAGGCCTTGAGGAGAGGCGGTTTTACCGCCAAGGGTACGATCCCGGGCCTCCAACACAGCCTGCGCCCAATCCGGGGCACGCTCACCCGCACCGATAGTCATCAACACACCTGCGATATTGCGCACCATATGGTGTAGGAAACCATTGGCGACGACATCAAAGCGCACACATTCACCGTGACGCTCCACATCCAGGCGATGCAAGGTTCTTACCGCGTGGGGGGCTTGGCAGCGCGACGATCTAAAAGAGGAAAAGTCATGCTCGCCGAGGAGATAAGCGGCAGCCTGCCCCATGAGTTCCACATCAAGAGGTCGATATTCCCATGTGAGCTGCCGATTCAACAGTGCCGGACGAACCCGACGATTCAATATCACATAGCGATAATGGCGACTGCGGGCACTAAAGCGCGCATGAAAATCATCGGCTACCAGGCGCGCCCACAGTATCCGGACGGTGGCGGGTAAATGAGTATTACTCCCCAGCACCCAAGCCTTAGTTTTACGCACTACCGGGCTATCAAAGTGAATGACTTGGGAAACGGCATGCACCCCGGCATCGGTACGCCCGGCACAGGTGGTTTTGATGGGGTGGTTAGCAACACCTGATAGAGCGGCCTCTACACAGGCTTGTACGGTATGGCCATTTGACTGGGTCTCCCAGCCGTGGAAATCACTGCCATCGTACTCGATGCCTAGTGCGTATCTAGTCACCGGACAAAAGTTGGGGGAAACAAACAGATGGGCTGAACAGGAAGGTTCTTAAAGTGTCTGCATCTTGATTTGGCCTGGTGATTTCACCAAGCCCCCAAGCCACAACTGCTCCCTCAGCCACCCGCCATCTGGTCAAGCAAAGCCTGCGCTTCCTGCTTCTGGGCATCATTCCCTTCCGCCAAAATCTCCTCGAGGATGCCGCGGCCCCCGTCCTTGTCACCAGAATCCACATAGGCCTGGGCCAGATCAAGCTTGGCCTGGGTTTCATCCATGGGAACACTCAGGTCTTCATCTGCAGACGTATCTGCCGAAGCTGAGCTGTCGTTTTCCTCCGGTGAATCCTGTAGCGCATATTGGGTTGATTCAAAGTCTACAGAAGCGTCCTCGCTGTCATCATCAGCTGCAGACAGGTCAAGGTCCAATGCGGAATCCTCATCTTCGGCGGAACTGTCTTCCTCAAACAAGGTACTGAAATCCGCGTCAACTTCTCCCGCAGAATCGTCCCCATCCAGCGTTAGGTCGAGGCTACTATCACTATCATCTGAAGATTCCTCGTCAAATAATGCTGCCAACCCATCAACGCTCTCCTCCTCACCCTCAGAATCTGCAACTGCCTCATCATCACTGGATGGCGCACTCTCCTCGTCAGATTCAAACAAGGCAGCAAGGTCATCATCCACCTCCGGCACCTCACCGGTTATCGCCCCATCATCCGCGGCAATCTCCGGCTCACCCAACGCCACAGCAGCCGGCTCCACAACCGTGTCCAACTGACCGAATTCTTCCGCCGACTCGCCCAGATCAAAATCCAAGGCGGTATCCGCTGCGGGCGTTTCCTCCTCAAAAAGAGCGGCAAAGTCACTATCGGGTTCAGGTACCGCAGACTCGGCAGACGTCTCATCTGAGACCGACTCATCAACGCTCTCCTCGTCCCCAAGAACGAGATCCAAACCGTCATCGGCTTCCTCTACCGTTTCCGTTACATCAGCGTCTGGCAACTCGACGATCGCCTCATCACCTAGGCTTAAACCAACATCGCCTTCGTCCTCTCCCAGAACGATATCCAACCCTTCGTCCTCGGGGGTTTCAGAAACTTCCGCTAACTCCTCAGTGGTAGTGGCCTCGGCCTCATCCACCGCCTCGCCAAAACCCAGATCAAAATCGACGTTAGTATCCGAGTGTGGTGTTTCGGCCTCCGCAGAACTCTCTTCGTCCTCATCGGCATCCATCCCAAAGCCGAGATCAAAATCCACCACACTATCGGATCCCACCGGCTCCTGTTCTACCGCATCCTCAGCCGCTTCCTCAGTTTCTTCACCAAAGCCAAGGTCGAAATCAAGGTCACTATTTGTGGCAGAAAGAGGAGTCTCTTCCACAACCTCGTCGGTTTCCGAGTCCTCACCAAAACCGAGATCAAAATCCATACCATCCATCTTGACGGTATCGTTCATGCCTTCTTCGGCCTCAACAACCGGAGATCCTTCAGCCTCAGTAACATCGAATACTGCATCATCGCTATCGGCGGCACCAACGTGGGTCTCGGAAAACGCCGCTGGCGCCTCCTCACTAAGCGGCGCAAAGAGTGCACGCTCTGGCGACAGATCGGCCCACCAAGCATGAGCTTTTTCCATCAAAGCATGATCTGCACCAACCGATTCCTGCAAAGTCATTGCCGCGTTCTCAAACGCCTCAACACTCCGCGCGGCACAGAATATCTCTAGCAATTTCAGCTTGTACTCGTGGCGATCCGGATACTTCTCAACGGCACCACGCACCAACTCTTCCGCCTGGTCAAAACGCTCATAAGCCAGGTAAACATTGACCTCAGCCAACGGATCTTCTTCCGCCACAGCTTCTGCTTCCGGGGTAGATTCTTCTGTATCGACTTCCGCCGGAACTTCCGGCTCATCAGCAATCGAAGATACTTCGCTCACCACTTCTTCAATGGCCTCGACTGCGGCCACTTCCTCCTCCTCGGAGGCGGCCAGCTCAGACACATCATCAGTGGTGGCAACAGCTGGTGCCGGAGCGGTCTCGGCATCGGCTGCCGAGGCCCGTCGCCGACGTAGCCATGATGAGATGCCAAACAGCAAGAGCAGTAAACCGATACCACCGCCCAACAGAGCCGGATCTACCGGCAAAGCATCCTGCAAGGTCTCAAGTAAAGTCGCCGGTTCGGAAACTGTAGTTTCTGGCTTTGCCAGAGCCTTCGGCGGCGGCACAACTTCAGCTACTGCCGGAGTGGCGCTCGACTCAGAAATCTTGCCTTGCAACGCCGAAATATTGTCGTCTTTGAGTTCAACCAAACGTTTGAGATCAGCAATCAAGGCATCCGCTTCTGCGAGACGGGTCTGCAGATTGTCGTTTTCAACACGCTTGGTGTCGGCATCCTCCAAGGCAACATTGAGTTCATCCCGCAAGGCCACCACATCGACTTCCGGTTTATCCGCTGTGGTGCCAGCACCGACCCCTTGCCCCGCACTAACCAGCTTTAAACGGGCCTCATCGCCCTTGCTTTCTACGGATTTTTCCCCAGCCGAGCCATCAGAAACCGGTTTTCCTACCGGAGCTTTCGCGACCCGCGCAGCCTGCCCCTGACGCATCTCCTGCCATTCAGTCTGCTGACGCCTAACCTCAGCGAGCGCCTCACGCTTGCTCAAGGCTTCAATATCCTGATTGCCAGGAATCTGCAGCACCACTCCGGCCCGCAAGGTATTGATGTTGTTATTGGAAAACGCTTTGGGATTAGCTCGCAAGATCGCCAGCATCATCTGCTGGATACTGACTGTAGGATCTCCACGGAAGCGCCGAGCCAGAGACCACAAGGTATCTGTGCGTGCGGTGGGCCCATAGGAACCTCCCGTTGCCACGGGCACTGAGGTCGTTGATGTAGCGGGCGTGGCCACTACCGGCGCAGCGGCAGGAGATGCGCTTTGGCTCGCCTTGGCCGGTATTCTTTTAGCAACCGGCATCTTCGACACGACCGCCACCGTCGTCTTTACTGCCCTGGAAATAGCCGCCCCATAAACCGGAGGATCCAGTAACAAGGTATATTCCCGAATGACCCGTCCCCGGGGCCAACTCACCTCAACAAGGAAATTCAGAAATGGCTCGCCAACCCGTTGCTGCGAAAAAACCCTGACGTAGGAGCTCCCGTCCGCTCCCGTCTGCGGCCGAAATTTAAGCTTGGCAAGAAAAAATGGGCGGTCGATTCCGGCACGCTGGAAATGCTCAGGAGCCGCAAGCCCCACATGCAGGTTTTCCAGATCTCCGACCTGTAGCGAACTCAGCGGAATTCGCGCCTCCAGAGGTTGGTTGAGTCCAGATTTGAGGTCTATGTTACCGAGCCCCAGAGCGCCGACCCATACCGGCAAGGCGCTCAGCAAAAGGACACTACCCAAGGCCGTTATACGCTTGATCACCGGTTCCTAACCTCCATCTTTGGGACAGGGCTGCTCCAAATCTGGAGCAGCCTCCATACTGCGGTCAAGCACATGATTCCATGCGGGCCCAAACTCACCTTTTAGCCGCTCTAAAAACAACACTACCGCGCTACAAAAAACCGTTGTTTAGAGACCAGATAATCCGATGAAGGGCTCATTTCAAGAGCCAAAACGAAGCTCCGAATGTGCTTTATGATTCCCCAGTAACTATTGCTTACAGATAGTCTTTTACCAGAATTTCCGCGATTTGAACACTATTCAACGCGGCACCCTTGCGGACATTATCTGACACCACCCACAGATCCAACCCGCGCGGGTGAGAGATATCCTCGCGAATCCGTCCCACATAGACTGGATCGTGGCCAGCAGACTCGGTGACTGCGGTGGGATAACCACCATCCTCACGCTCATCCATCAGCTCTATACCCGGGAAGGAGCCCAATAATTCCCGCGCCCGTTCCACGCTGATCTTGTCCCGCGTCTCCAGATGCACCGCCTCGGAGTGGCCATAAAATACCGGCACCCGCACCGTGGTGGGGTTCACCTGGATGGAATCATCCTCGAAGATCTTCCGTGTCTCCCAGACCATCTTCATCTCTTCCTTGGTGTAACCATTGTCCATGAAGACATCGATATGGGGCAGCACGTTAAAGGCAATTTGCTTCGGGTAAACCTTAGTTTCCACGGGCTTGAGGTTGAGCAACGCAGCCGTCTGGCTCGCCAGCTCCTCCACCGCTTCCTTGCCGGTACCGGAGACCGCCTGATAGGTGGCCACGTTAATCCGCTCTACCCCCACCTCGTCATAGATCGGCTTCAACGCCACTAACATCTGGATGGTGGAACAATTCGGATTGGCGATGATGCCACGGTCCTTGTACCTGGCGACGGCGTGCGGATTAACCTCCGGCACCACCAGCGGAATATCGTCGTCGTAGCGAAACTCTGAGGTGTTATCCACCACCACACAGCCCGCCGCCACGGCCTTGGGTGCATATATTTCCGACACCCCGGCACCGGCAGAGAAAAGCCCGATCTGCGCCTTGGAGAAATCGAAATTCTCGATATTCTCTACGGTGATCTGCTTACCCTTGAAGGTGATCTTGCTACCAGCCGAACGACTACTCGCCACTGGATATAATTGATCTACAGGAAAATCCCGCTCTTCAAGGATCGCCATCATGGTCTCACCGACCGCACCCGTGGCACCAACCACTGCCACACCAAACTTCTTGCTCTGACCGTCACTCATCTCATTAAATCCTGACTCAAATATTTCAATTACAATGCAGCAATAACCGCATCGCCCATCTCCGCAGTACCCACTTCCCGACAACCGGAAGACATGATGTCCGCAGTACGCAAACCCTGTTTCAAAACCGTCGATACCGCCGCTTCCACCCGCTCCGCAAGCTCCGATGTATCGAGGCTATAACGCAACATCATCGCCACTGAAAGCAAGGTAGCCAACGGATTGGCAATCCCTCTACCAGCTATATCCGGGGCCGAGCCATGTATCGCCTCGTAGACCCCCTTACTATTCACATCCAGCGAGGCCGAGGGCAGCATGCCAATAGAGCCCGTGAGCATGGCCGCGAGATCCGAGAGAATGTCACCAAAGAGATTGCTGGTCACCATCACGTCAAACTGTCGCGGCTCGCGCGCCAATTGCATGGCGGCGTTGTCCACGTACATATGGCTCAATGTGCTGTGCGGATAATCTGCAGCCACCTCGGTCGCCACCGTACGCCAAAGCTCGGTGGCCTCAAGCACATTGGCCTTGTCCACGGAGCACACCCGCCCTTGGCGCTTGCCCGCAATCTCGAAGGCGACCCGGCAAATACGCTCAATCTCATCTTCGCTATACACCAGCGTGTTACGACCCTCTCGCTGACCTTCAGAATTTTCCGCTATCCCGCGCGGTTCACCGAAATAGATCCCCCCGGTCAGTTCACGCACGATCATGATATCCAACCCCTGCACTACCTCAGGCCGCAAGGTCGAGGCCGCCTCCAACCCCGGATAAAGCACCGCTGGCCGTAAATTTGCAAACGCCCCCAGATCGGCACGCAAGGCCAACAGCCCCCGCTCCGGACGTCGGGCACGCTCAATCGCTTCCCACTTGGGTCCACCCACCGCGCCTAGCAACACCGCATCGGCTTCCCGCGCCAGCGCCAGACTGGCATCCGGCAAGGGCACGCCCTCTTGATCGATGGCAGCGCCACCAAAGGCACTCGTCTCAATCTCGCACGCCAGATCACCGGCAGCAGAAAGTGCGTCCAGCAGCTTGTGAGCTTCCTGGGTAATCTCGGGGCCAACACCATCACCGGCCAGTATTAATATTTTTTTGCTCATATCCCGTAACTATTTAGCTGCTTCAAACAACCAAGGCGCCTCGGCACGACGACGTGCTTCATAAGCGCGAATATCCTCGGCACGACGCAAGCTCAAACCAATCTCGTCCAGCCCATCCAGCAAGCACTGTTTGCGAAAGCCATCAATTTCAAACCAAAAATGACTCCCCGCCTCACTAGTTACCGCCTGCGCCTCAAGATCCACGGTCAGACAAAATCCAGGTGATGCCTCCACCTCAGCAAACAACTGGTCAATTTCCGCTTCTGCCAAAATCACGGGCAAAATGCCATTCTTAAAGCAGTTGTTATAAAAGATGTCCGCGTAACTGGGCGCGATGACCACTCGAAAGCCATAATCCAACAACGCCCACGGTGCATGCTCACGGCTGGAACCACAGCCAAAATTGGCCCGCACCAACAGGATTTCGGCCCCCTGATAACGCGCCTGATTGAGCACAAAATCCGGGTTAAGCGGCCGCCCAACGCAATCTTGCCCCGGCTGCCCGACATCCAGATAACGCCACTCGTCAAATAAGTTCGGGCCGAAACCGCTACGCTTAATCGACTTAAGATACTGCTTGGGGATAATCGCGTCGGTATCCACGTTCGCCCGATCAAGGGGCACCACCAAGCCAACTAAACGAGAAAATGCGTCCATTTCAAAACCAATGTCGAAAGCGGTTAAGGATAGCCCATCTTTTTTGCCGGGAACAGCACGGTAGAGCGCCGCAGGCGAGAACTTCGGGTCTTTAATGGGCGTCTCTGTGGATTATTCGGCACTTGCCCTGGCGATCAAGACTTGGGCCAGTGAACTCGGCTTTCAGGCTGCTGGCATTTCCGATCTCGATCTATCCGCCGATGAGGCCCACCTCGATGCCTGGCTAACTGCCGGGCAACAAGGAGATATGGCCTACATGGCGCGCCACGGCCGTAAGCGCAGCCGCCCAGAGCAACTGCTACCGGGCACCTTGCGGGTGATCTCGGTACGCATGGACTATTTCCCACCCGGCATTGCCGGTGCGGACAAGATACTCAGCGACACCTGCGCCGCCTACGTCTCCCGCTACGCCCTTGGCCGCGATTACCACAAGCTGTTACGCAATCGCCTCAAGCGCCTGAGCCAACGGATCAACGAAGCCGCAGCGTCCACCACCCATCGGGTCTTCGTCGATAGCGCCCCGGTGCTGGAAAAGGCGCTAGCACGCAATGCCGGGCTCGGCTGGGTCGGAAAACACACTAATTTGCTTAGCAGGGATGCTGGTTCCTGGTTTTTTCTCGGCGAGATATTTACCGATCTGCCGCTACCAGTCGACCAGCCACTCACGAGCCATTGCGGCAGTTGTCAGGCCTGCATCGATATCTGCCCGACCCAAGCGATCCTTTCTCCTTTTGAACTGGATGCGCGGCGCTGTATCTCCTACCTCACTATTGAATTACACGGCCCCATCCCAGCGCTCTTGCGGCCACTCATAGGCAACCGCATCTACGGTTGCGACGATTGCCAACTGATATGCCCGTGGAACCGCTACGCCACCCCCACCCCCGAGGCCGACTTCCTGCCCCGCCATCATCTCGATGGCGCACAGCTCAGTACCTTGTTCGCCTGGAGTGAGGAGGAATTCCTAAAGAAAACCGAGGGCAGTCCCATCCGCCGCATCGGTCATCTGCGCTGGCTGCGAAATATCGCCGTGGCACTGGGCAACGCCACGCCAGAACCTGAAATTATCGCCAGCCTGCAAAGCCGAGCTAACCATCCATCGGAACTAGTGCGAGAACATGTGGCCTGGGCCTTGCGACAAATCGCTTTGGAGGCCACTCCGGAATCTCCTATACTTCGCCGTCTTTCCCGTCTCAGAGAAGCGACCCCATGAGTGATCTACAACACACCATCGAAGATGCCTTCGAAAATCGCAGCAGCTTGAGCCCAGACAGCGCCCCAGCGCCGGTACGCGAGGCCGTAAAAGCCGTCATCACGCAACTCGATAGCGGCAAGCTGCGGGTAGCGGAAAAAATCGAGGGAGACTGGCAGGTCAATCAATGGGTCAAGAAGGCGGTATTACTCTCCTTCCGCCTCAATGACAGCGTCATGATGCCCGGTGGTGTCAGTAATTATTACGACAAAGTACCGATGAAGTTCGCTGGCATGGAGCAAGCTGCATTCGAGCAGATCGGTGCCCGCGTAGTCCCGCCGGCCAGCGTGCGCCGCGGTGCATACATCGCCCCTGATGTCGTGCTCATGCCCTCCTACGTCAACATCGGCGCCTATGTAGGGAAAGGCACCATGGTCGATACCTGGGCAACGGTGGGATCCTGCGCGCAGATTGGTGAAGGCGTACATCTCTCCGGTGGAGTCGGTATCGGTGGCGTATTAGAGCCCATACAGGCCGGCCCCACCATCATCGAAGACGGTTGCTTCATCGGCGCACGTTCAGAAGTCGTCGAGGGCGTAGTGGTGGAGAAAGGCGCAGTCATCTCCATGGGCGTCTACATCGGCCAGAGCACCCGCATTTACAACCGTGCCACTGGCGAAATCAGCTACGGACGAATTCCCGCGGGTTCAGTGGTGGTATCAGGCAATCTACCGTCCAAAGACGGCACCCACAGCCTCTACTGCGCCGTTATCGTTAAACAGGTGGACGAGAAAACCCGCAGCAAGGTGGGGATCAACGAGTTATTACGGAACATCTGATAAAATAACAACTTAGTCAATAAACGCCCCACCCAAAGTTGGTGGGGTGGAGCGGATCGTACCCACCAATTGGGCAGTCTGGCTAAGCTGATGCAGCGACCTAGATAGTCTCCCAGGTCCCATCAGGTCGACGGCAGGCAGTGCCACGGATGGTTTCTTTGCGCCCGTCAATCACGGCGTCGGTGGTGTAATCACGGCAGGGGCGCTCCGAGGAACCATGAGTGCGGGTAGGGGTTACCTCATATTGATTGCCGCTATCGGGATTTTTCCAGGTCTCGGTCTCACCGGTTTTTGTGCTCTCAAAGCTGCGATTGGTGCGGCGCCGATCGGCCTCATCCATGGAGGCACCGACCCGTCCACCGATAATCGTGCCGATCATAGTGCCAGCAATAGTAGCGGCTATCTGGCCCCGGCCACCCCCCACCTGGGAGCCCAGCACCCCGCCGAGTACACCACCTACCACTGCCCCGGCCTCTTGATTACGGACCTCCTGACAACCACCCAGGATCACCAATGCAAACGCTACCAGCACCACTTGAACTTTCACCATCACCTCCTTAAATCGTACGGAAAACCGTTGGTTCTAGCCGTTACCTATCTGCTAGGACTGCCGAAGAAGCCACAAATTCCATACCCTCTGCAACACAAGATTAATCCTCTCTACCACCTTCAAGCATAGAACAAGGATTGCACCAGACAGGCGGCACTCCTACACTGCCGCTACCACTGATCACAGGAACCAAGAACCTTGCCTACAGACAATATTTCCAGCACCGCAGACGAGGGATTTTTTGTCCGCATCGGCGCCATTCGTTTGCTCCTCGCAGCCATGGTGCTCGCCTCTCTGCCCATGGCCTGGATGCAGGATCTGGAACCCACCGGCTGGGCTGTTCTACCGGTATATGTCGCTCCCGGGTTGGTTACCTTTATGGCCTGGGGACTGCTGCTAGACATCATCATGGCATCGGTGTTTCGAAGTTCTAAACCCATATCGGAATGTGCCCATTACACCACCATTATTCGTGTGAATGGTGCGTTGATCCTCTCCCTGTTTATCTGTTGGGGTCCATTTTTTTACGCCTTGTTTTCCCGCCCCTGACAAACTCTAGCAGGCTGTTAAAACCGGCAGGGAATGGCTGAGTGTAACGCCCTCTGTGGTTACTCGCGCCACGTAGGCCAAGGCTTCGACGCCCGCATCCAGCGATATGCGTAACTGCCTCCCATAAGCGGGGTCGATAGCATCTGCAGGGCGTACCTCACGGGCATCGCCGCGCTGCACACAATAGAAAATCACCCCACGACCACCGCTGCGCACCACCTCGGCCAATTCACGTAAATGCTTGGTACCGCGGACACTCACCGCATCGGGAAACATCGCCACCCCGTCTTCCACCAGGGTGACATTCTTTACCTCTACATAGCAGGGCACACTGCCCCCCTCGAGCAGTAGATCGATACGGCTATTTTCCTGTCCATAGCGCACCTCGGTGCGTATCTCCGGATAGCCCTTCAGCTCCAACACCACCTCCTGCTCGATGGCCTCCTGCACCAGCTTGTTACTAAGCAGCGTATTGATGCCTACCAACACCCCCGGCTGCGCCTCTACCAGTTCCCAGCTAAAGGGATATTTTCGGGTGCTGCTGCCGGTATCCCGCAACCACACTCGTGAGCCCGGCTCGGCACAGCCGCTCATGGAACCGGTATTCGGAGTGTGGGCGGTTAACTGACGGCCATCCGCCAACTCCACATCAGCGAGAAAGCGTTTATAGCGGCGCAGCAGACGGCCTTCGACCAGCGGAGAGGCATATTCCATAGGGATAGATTCAGTAGGAATGCAAAGGCAGAGAGTGTACGGGAGGTGCGCCAGAAGCGCATAAACAGCAGCCCCAAGGCTGTGAGCAGCAAGGCAGTCGGCTCAGGTACCGTTTGCCCCGAATTGGCTGCACCCGGCGTCTCGTTCGACAAACCAGGAACCGAGTTGCCCGCAATAAAAGCACCCACACCATCCGGAGAGCGATAGATATGAAATGGGGCACCACCCGTTACCGGCCCTACGCGGTTATCACTGTAAACCTGCTCTCCGCCGCCAAGCTCATCCACCAGGGCCACACTGTCGATCAGCGTAGTCCAGGGCAATGTGTCCAATAAGCCGTCATCATTCGCATCAAGATCAGCGTGCAGGCTGCCACTAAATCCTGCAACAAGCAGATGAGTCACATTGTCTAAATTTTCAAAACTGAGCACCATGGTGTGATCAGCCGTAGCCAATGAAAAAGTACTCTCCGCCACCAGCAGATAGCCACTCGCAGGCATCAGCAATCCGTCCAGATCAATCACCGCCTCCACCACCCCACTGCCCTCATCCGCACGGCGATCTCCAAGCGCCAGATAGCTAAGGCCATTTAGTGATTCACCGGGCGTTCCGGCCAGTTCAAAATATTCATTCACATCCGAGCCCGGTTGATCCACTCGGAT
Source organism: Gammaproteobacteria bacterium (assembly GCA_021773645.1). Classification (GTDB taxonomy): domain Bacteria; phylum Pseudomonadota; class Gammaproteobacteria; order HK1; family HK1; genus JAJFJV01. The sequence goes on along the minus strand of JAJFJU010000012.1, from coordinate 337,189 downwards.
CTCATTGATAAACAAGGCGAAAACATCGGTAGGCGCACACACTACCATTGCGAATAGTGCAAAAGTTGGCAACAACAGGTAGTCTTTCACGGGTATCCCTCCCCTTTATAGGTGATTACGGCAGGCCATCCTGGCCCGTGACCATCATAACCAGCGGATAGTGGGGAACACCAGGGTACTGGCAAGCTGTGATTGCGGGCTTGCTACCAGTTACACCCCCCAAGGAATGGAATGTTGCGTCTGCCACTGTGGCGGACGTGTGATTTATTGTGATGAGGCTTCCATGTCCAGCCACGACAACTGCAGCACTGAATGTATTGAAAAACTGTTTTCCACCCTCTCCCGGGCGATCAAGATTCGGGATATTTATACCGTAGCCCACCAAAAACGCGTGAGCCAACTGGCCGTTGCTCTCGGCAAGGCCTCCGGACTTAATGCAAGCCGACTAATTGGTCTGCGCCTAGCCGGTGATGTCCACGACATTGGCAAGATGGGGACCCCAGCAGAGATTCTCTCGAAACCAGGCCGCCTGGACGATGGCGAATACGCCCTTATCAAAAGGCACGCCCGGGTAGGCAGTGAACTGCTTAAAGACCACGATTTTCCGTGGCCCGTTACCGAGGCAATACACCAACATCATGAGCGTATGGATGGCTCGGGTTATCCACGTGGGCTTAAGGGAGAAGAAATCTGCCTGGAGGCACGCATTATCGCGGTGGCCGACGTGGTCGAAACCATGGCCTCTCACCGCCCCTATCGACCTGCCCTGGGCGTTCCGGCTGCACTGAAAGAAATCAAGGCCGGTGCTGGAATACATTTTGACCCCGACGTAGTAAAGAATTGCCTAACGCTTTTTTCATCGCCGAATTTCAATTTCTCACATCCCGCAGAGGAAGGTGTTCACGCCGAGGCCTGGGCCATCTAAGGCAAACTTTTAGCGCCGAAATCCGCATAAATAGTGCGAGCAATACCAAGCACTTCCACCGGAAATGATGCCGAATTAACCGCATACTCATCGCACTCTCCGATGAGGTATTCCGGGTCAGAGCGCTTAAAGGCAAGACCCAAGATCTCCCCGGCCCACCGCGAGCCCGATTGACAGCGACGAAGGCACTTGACCTATCGGGAGAACAGTCGAGGAGAAAGAGAGAGGCTCGAAAGAAAAAAATGGGTGGGGACAACATAGGCCCTGGCAAGTACCCTGCCCGTAAAGACTTGGAACGGCCTGGGAGATATAAAAGCACTTTTTGAGAGCGCCAATTCCATCTTCTTTGCCACCATCACGCTGCTTATTCCAGCCCTTCTCCACTAGTTTCAGAAAAGCCTGTTGCGGGCCGAAACAGAAAGTAGCCACAGATACCTATCACCCATAACGCGGCAAGTGAAATCAGCCCTATGCCAAGCGTAACCTGCTCTTGCAACAGGTAATTACTGCACAGGCGCACAGGGGTATCCAGGTAAAGCCAGCCAAGCCGCATCAACATGGCCCAAAGTTCAAACACCGTTAGCCCGCGCACCACCATCGGAGCCTGCGGCCAGCTGATCGCCAGAGGCATACCGATCAGTAGGGGTACGCTAACGAACTTGGCAAAGGTGATCAGGCCATCAGTCAACGATCCGTCAAGAGCCCGCGGCAACATCCAGTAGACAATGGTAAAACTCATCAGCAGCAAACCGGGAACTCCAAAGCGATTCCACCCTCCGATCACTTCGCACCATCGTTCCGGAATCTGCTTGCCAAGATACCAGCCAAGTAGCGCCAGTAACGGCAACTGCACCAGCACATGACTCAGCATGCTTGCTTCGAGAAGACGTCCCACGGGGCTAGCGAGCAGCACGATACCAGCGACGGCCGTGACCGCCCTAGATTTTGGTGTTCCCCAGCTTCTCATCCAGGTAATCCTTGAGTTCAGCCAAAGCCTCCAATCCATAGATTGCCACCAGTCGGCCTTGCGGGTCGATAACGTGATAGGCGGCATTATGGGTATACCCCCCCAATCCATCGGCTATGGCAATAACCCCGAAAAATTTCATTAGCTCCCGGGCATCGGCATTAGAAGTTGGGCGGACAGCAGCCCAATGGGGCGAGCGACCCCCATAGCGCGCGCGATAGGCGTGCAATGCCTCAGGGAGATCATGCTGGTGGTCGATGGTAAGACTCACCAATTGTAACCGCCCGTCTTGCATGGCGTGCGGAAACTGGCGCTGCAGTTGTTGGAAGCCGCTGCCAAGTGCCTTGCAGATACTGGCGCAGCGGGTATACATAAAATCAACCACCAGGTAGCGCCCGGATGGTTCCGGCCAGTGCCGCACGGACCCGGATTCATCCTGCAAGGTCCAGCCCGGAACCTCTCTGGCGACCCTTTGCAAGGCGACGCGACGTGCAGTTTCTGCGGTAAACGCCGTACCACCATCGGTGCCAAACCACAGGATCAGGGCACCAACAGCGAGTACAAAGGCGGTACTAGCCAGTGTTTTCAGGTACGCCAGCACTCGGCAACCGCAACAAGATTCGAAGTCCCAGCACCAGTATGGCAAGCAGTACGATCACACCCGCTACGGTGCCAAGCTGTGCATGTCCCAGCCATGCCTCATAATGAACCGCCCAGCGCCGCGGGATACTGGCAGTACCACTGGCAAGAAACACCGCGCAAAACAAAAAACCACCCCCGGCGTATGCAAGGAAGCTAAGCCGATCCACGACCGCAATCTCCTGCTCACCTGTGTCAATCAGGTAAAAGGCAAAACCGAGCACCATAGGCAGCAAGCCGAGCAGCAGATACAAATGAAAGTGCCCGGGGACCCACAGCGTGTTATGCATCACCAGATTAACCTGGATGGTCGCATCCACGATGGCCGGTATCACGCCGGCCGACCAGCCAAATATCGACAGCACCAGCATGCACGGCGCCATGGTCCAGCGGATTCCCGAACGGTAGATGATGGTCAGTGCCCCAAAACCGGTAACCGCCAGCACCGGGATACCACTCATGTAGGACACGATCTGCCCCATGGTCGCGGCCCAGCGGGGCATTGGGAAATCCATCAGCAGGTGATGTGGGTAAACCGCCATCACCATCAACGTGACCGCTGCCCAAGCGGCAAAGAATACCTTCGATGCCTTCCAGGGCCGGCCGGTGTAATGCGGCAAAAGCTCGTAGACTACGATTACCGCAGCGTAGATCGACGCATTAATAAACACGTGCCCAAAGAAGAAGATCAGATTTTTGATGAGCAGCGCGTCCGGCGCAAATGCCGGGTAGTAGAGGTTCACCAGGCACATCACCAGTACCACGGCTCCAGCAGCAATACCCGCGACATTGACGATAAGCACCATGGTCGAGGCCACCACCGATAATGGGTGGTCCGGATTCACTGGCGTACTGCCGAACAGGCTGTCTAGACCAAGCGCCTTGGCGAAGTTACCGAAGCGGTGCAGGATGCCGCGTCCGACGTCTAGGTACAGGATCAGAAATCCAACGCCGATGGACAGTAAGCCAAACATGTATAGGGCCGCCCCTAAAACAGACCAACTACCCATGGATTTCGCCGGCAACGGATACAGGAAGGTCCAGCCGCCAGCAAACTTTCCGATAAAGATAGCCGCCAATATCAGCACAACTCCGAGCAAGCAAAGCAGAAAAAATGTCCAGAAGAATGCTGTCGAGAGTTGCACTTGGCGGCGCAGGAAATGCCACATGACCACGCTGCCCGCAATACCAGCGGTACCGACCATGCCGGCCCCATGCAGAGTCATTAGCTGGTAGAAAAGATCCGGCCCAATCTCAATCCAGCTCCCCTGCGCGGCACGCAACACCACCCCGGCAACAATCATGAGTATGAAGACCAGCAGACCCACCACAAGCTGGGTTTTGACCGCAAACAAAGCAGATTGATTTTCCGCCTGAGAATATTCCGTCGTTGACTGCATCATTAGTTCCCCCTGGGCAGCCACTAAGGCGCCAAAACCTGGATTTCGGTAACCATGGCATGGTGTGCAACACCGCAGTATTCGAGGCACAACACTCGGTACGTACCCGGCTCATTGAAGGTGTATCTCAGCTTGTTTACGTAGCCGGGCATTGCCTGTGTCTGAGTGAGCAAAGTGGAGTTTTCGTCATAGATGGCAAAGCCATGATTGACATCCGAGGCAGTGACATGGAAGACCACGGGCTCTCCAGCGGGAACCGTATTTTGGCTAAGAGTCCAGCGCCACTGATGTCCGATTGCATCGATGCGAATACCAGCATCCTGGCTCGCTGCCTGGGCAGTAATCGGGAACGGTCGCAGCGTCGCGAAGGTGATGAAAACACCAAACACCACCAGAATCCAGAACCAGGGAGACCTCAAGCGCCCCGCCTTTCCCTGGACCTCGGCATAGTCTTCAGTAGTCTGGCTACGCGCTATGACAAACCAGAATACGATCGTGAGAAGAATCAACAGAACCAGCGTAATCCATCCAGCCAATGCGTTCATACACCCCCCTAACTAGAAATCTGCCGTACTTTTATTATCAATCTATAAATGTATACGGATAACAAGTACTACCGGGTTTCGCCTTCATCGGGCCACTCCCATCCTCGTGGTCACCGTAAAACACGTATTGCATCAACACCTTATATTAATTCTCTCCTTCATGACAAATCCGCCATTTTTTCACCGACAATTATTGAGAGATATATTTAGTCTAGGGGGAGCGTTTTTTTCCGTCCGGCGCCTTCCTTTTTCTGACCGCTTTGCAGTAAACCTTTGCGGCCGCACCAGGCGTGAGATAAGTTTCCGCACCCAACTCCCCGGCGGAGAAATCATCCACCTCGATAAGCGCCATAACCTTGGTATCGTAATCACGCAGTTGCGCCGCTTCCTCTGCGGATAGCACGTCCAACGCCTCAGCCCGGTCGATCTGGCGTGGCAAATCGGGTGCCGCCACACGCCCATCCTTAACCGCCGTGCGCAAGCGTGCCTCCAATGGCTCCATGGCAACTGCCAACTCCAGCGCCTGCTGCAACAAACCCATGGGGTTTTTACCGTCATTACGTTTGTAAATGCCGGCACACAGCCGATCGCGCGTTTCGGTGGGGTTAATCACCTGTTCGACCAATTGCTGTCCCAGAGCATCACTGGGCGCGAAATAGGTGCGGCCCCGTGGAAAGATCAGAAAACGTAGCAATCTCGCAGCCAAGGGATTAGGGAAATTACGCAACAAACCGTGCAACTGCTCCTGCGCCTCATACAGCAGATTCCGGCACGACCACTCCACCAACGGGAGATCCGCAGCGGGCCGACCCTCATCGGCATAGTGTTTGAGCACCATGGAGGCCAAATAGACCCCACTCAACACATCACCCAGACGCGCCGACAAGCGCTCTTTCTTCTTCAGATCACCACCTAGCGTCAGCATCGCCACATCGGCGGCCAGCGCAAAGGCCGCGCTGTAGCGATTGATGTGCTGGAAATAACGCCGTGTCGACCCTTGCTCGGGCACCCCAGCATAGCGAGCATGGGTCAGCGCCAATACAAAGGCCCGCGCCGCATTGCTCAGGGCATAGCCAATATGGCCAAACAGCGCCCGATCAAAGTCCACTAGAGCCTGCTGCTCATCCTCACATCCCGCCGCCGCTAGCTCCTTGCGCACCCACGGATGACAACGCACTGCCCCCTGGCCAAAGATAATCAGGCTACGAGTGAGAATATTCGCGCCCTCTACGGTGATGCCAATCGGCACCGCTTCATAGGCCCGGGCAAGGTAATTCTTCGGTCCCATCATGATGCCCTTACCGCCATGCACATCCATCGCGTCATTGATGACCCGGCGATTAAACTCAGTGGCGTGGCATTTAAGGATCGCCGAGGCCACGGCTGGGTTTTCGCCGCGGTCCACCGCTGCCACAGTCACCGCGGTGGCGGCCTTGGCGGTATAGGTGAGGCCCACCATGCGCGCCAAGGCCTCGCCAACACCCTCAAACTTCCCCACCGGCAGATTAAATTGCTTGCGGATCCGGGTATAGGCACCGGCACTATAAACCGCCATCTTGGCGGCACCGGTGGCGCTCGACGGCAGGGTGATGCAGCGCCCGGCGGACAACAACTCCATCAGCATGCGCCAGCCCTGCCCCGCCATCTCCTGCCCGCCGATGATGGCATCCAGCGGCACGAACACATCCGTACCAGTGGTCGGTCCGTTTTGAAACGGCGTATTAAGCGGGAAATGCCGCCGCCCTATATCAATGCCGGGCAGCCCCACCGGAATCAGCGCTGAGGTAATGCCGTAGTCCTCACGTTCGCCGATGAGGTGCTCGGGGTCATGGAGCTTGAAGGCCAGCCCCAATACCGTAGCGATAGGTGCCAGGGTGATATAGCGCTTGCGCCAATTAAGCCGTATGCCAACGATCTCCTCACCCTGCCACTCCCCCTTGCAGACGATTCCAGTGTCGGGAATAGAGGCGGCATCAGAGCCTGCACGAGGTGCGGTAAGGGCGAAGCAAGGAATCTCCGTGCCCTTCGCCAACCCAGGTAGATAACGCTGTTTCTGCGCCTCTGTGCCGTAGTGCAGCAACAACTCAGCCGGTCCTAGCGAGTTGGGTACACCAATGGTGACAGCCACGGTGGCGCTGACACTGGCAATCTTCTGCAATACTAGAGAATTGGCCTGGGCGGAAAAGCCCTTACCGCCGTATTCCTCGGAGATAATCATCGCGAAGAAGCCGTTATGGATAATGAAATCCCAAACTACCGGAGTCATATCCAGGCACCGATGGGTAATATCCCACTCATCCAGCATCCCGCAGAGTTCTTCAGTGGGCCCATCCAGAAAAGCCTGCTCTGCCACCGTCAGCCGCGGTGCCGGCATCGACATCAAACGCTGCCAATCGGGCCGGCCAGAAAATAACTCCCCTTCCCACCACACTGTCCCTGCTTCTAGCGCCTCGCGCTCGGTATCCGACATAGCGGGCAGTAACTTACGGTAAAGACGCAGTAGGGGCACCGTTAGGTAGTGGCGCCGAAGTCCTCCGAGATTAAGTAAGACAAGTCCAAAAACCGTAAGCCATAGCAGACAAAGCCAAAGTACGCCGCCATCACCCAGCAAGCCATAGGCAAAAACAGCCCCCGCCAAAACCACCGTTGCCACCATCAGACTGGCACGTCGATAGGCCAGCACAATGGCGCCCCCCACAAACAGCACCACCCAGAACAAGCTCCAAATAACAGACATATGGAAACCTCATAGATTGGAAGCGACGTTGATGATCCCCGCCGTCGTATTATAGACCCGCACAGCCCAAACTAGTGCCATGTCCCAGGGAGTGAAAGCCCCTTGAATCTACCCAAGCCAACTGCTTAACTATGCATAGCACATTGCTTTTATACACATAGAGAACGCTATGCGCACAAATATCGTGATTGATGACAAACTCATGAACCGGGTCATGAAACTGACCGGCCTCACCACCAAACGTGCAGCTGTGGAAATGGGCCTCAAAACCCTGCTAAAACTGAAAAGACAGGAAAATATCAGGAACTTCCGAGGGAAATTCGACTGGTCTGGCGACCTCGATGACATGCGGACCGACAAATGATCCTGGTAGATTCAAGCGTGTGGATCAATTACTTCACCGGCAAAGCTACACCCGAAACCGAAAAACTCGACGCCCTGCTCGGCCAGGAACCCATTGCCATCGGCGACCTGGTGCTAACGGAAGTATTGCAAGGTTTTAGAACAGACAAGGATTTTCAGAAGGCCAAAGAACTGCTGCTCTCTCTCCACGTTGTTAATCTGCTCGACACCCCCATTGCCCTAAAAAGCGCGGAAAATTTTCGCACCTTGCGCAAGCAAGGCATCACCGTACGCAAGATTATCGATACCATCATTGCCACCTATTGCATTGAGAACAACCGGCCCCTCCTGCACGCCGACAAAGACTTCCAGCCTTTCCACCAACACCTGAAGTTAAAGAATGCACTCCACGACGCATGAGCACGAAAACCATCAAGCCGATAGCCATCCGGATAAAATAAATCGAGTCTGAACTCCCCCCATTGATCATCATGTCTGGAGAAATCTTCAATTTATCAGCCAGAGACGCGGCCAATAATGACCACAACAGCAGGCCCATAAAAGGAACTATCCTGTGGCGTAGCGGTGCGGGATAGTAGCTTTCTTGGTTTTCGTATTAGGCGACTGGCCGCCGTCTGCGCCCAGCTGCGAGCAGCCCCAGCCCAGCCATCAGCAACGCTATGCTGGACGGCTCGGGCACGCCAGGCGTATCAAAGGACTCCAATACCACGTTATCGTAAGAAACTTCCTCACCCCAGTTCAACACGCCAATACCGCCACCCGAATGACGAACAATTAAATCGAAGGTCGCGCCGGTATAGGTCTGCGTCGTCAGATCGCCATTCCCGTCGAACACCGAGGTCAGGGACTTGCCGGAGAAATCTACTTCGAGGGACAGATGATAGATGCCGCCATTGGTGGTCGGGTCCACTCCGAAAATCTGCTCACCTCCACCGTTGGTCGACCAGGTTGTCACCTCGTCCCGATGGGTTCGCAGATACTGATTGTTGAAATCCGACGAAAGGGATGCCGGATCCTGCACACCCCAGACGAAACCCACGTGACCAAAATCCGTCTCGCCCGTGGTATGAACCACACTGATATCAGCGGAGATACGGAAATGATCCGGCGTGGTCAATCCATCAATGAGTGCCCAGCCGGGGCTCCCGTTCGTCGTGCTCCTCGGTTCATGGCTGTCATCGGTTGCTGTTGAGTGCGCCGCTCAGCACCCCCACTGGCTCGCATCGTTGCGGAAAAAGCTCCAACCGTCGGCATTCCCGTCGTTAAAATCGTCCTGAAATTTAACGAGCGCATGGGCCGATGGCAGGACCGCAAGCGCCACAATGATGAACAGAATTCTACTGGGCAGTTTTGTCATAACGAATATCCAATATTGATGTTGAGGGGGAGCGCAGGTGTTTCCGAAATAACAAGCAACATACATGCCACAAATATAATGTCCGCAATTTCAGCGGGTTACCGACCCCTCAGCAACAGTGTAAAAAATACTGACGTATTTATTGGGTTTTCAGGCGAGAATCTTGGGAAAGCTGGCCTATTTCCTGGATCGTTTTATATTAGCCCCGTAGATTCAAGCGCTTAGAACAAAAACAAGGCTGTAAAAAATACTGACAAATAGCGGGGTAATTTATAAAACCATGGCGCATAAAATCCCGCGCTGGCAAGGTTGATCGCCCCGACCGCCGCCACTACCGGAGCGATAATTCCACCCCCGTTGTATGCATCAGCAATACCTTCTACTGAAGATTATAGAAAGTGGGAAAGAGCAATATTGATATAACCACGGCAACCTGGATCAGGATAAAGGGCACGACACCACGGTAAATATCAATGGTATCTACCCCCTCTGGCGCAACTCCCTTGAGATAAAAGAGGCTGAAGCCAAACGGCGGGGTCAAAAATGAAGTCTGCAGGTTCATGGCGATGAGAATGGCAAACCACAACGGGGCGATCCCCAGAGTATCGGCAACCGGGGCGAGCATCGGCACGATGATGAAAGAGATCTCGACGAAGTCGATAAAAAATCCCAACACCATGACGGCCACCATTGAGAGAATCAGGAATCCCATCCGATCTCCCGGCAGGCCGAGGAGCAGCTCCTCAACAATGAGATCGCCACCAGAGTAGGTAAAGGCCATAGAAAAGGCCGTCGCCCCAAGCAGGATGGCGAAGACCATGGCTGTGATCTTGACGGTCGCAAGCGAAGATTCAAATAGCATCCTCCAGCTAAATTGACGGTAAAGGAGCGCCAGAATAAGCGCACCAACACCTCCAAGGGCAGAGGATTCAGTGGGTGTTGCAATGCCGGCAAAGATGGAACCGAGCACTACCAGAATGAGTGCCAGTGGCGGAAATATGGCTAGCAGTGCCCGCCGATACTGGGTGGACCTGCTGGAGCCATCACTAATAGCCGGCATGGCAGGTGCCAGCTCCGGTTTGAGCCAGGTATAGACAAGAATGTAAATAATATAGGCACCAATCAATACCGCACCGGGTGCGACCGCTGCCTTAAAGAGATCCCCTACTGGGATCCCCATGACATCGCCAAGAATGATGAGAACGATAGAGGGAGGAATGATTTGCCCCAGGGTCCCCGATGCACAGATGGAGCCGCAGGCAAGTGATTTGTCGTAGCCGAACTTGAGCATCACCGGCAGTGAGATGAGGCCCATCGCCACCACTGAGGCCCCAACCACGCCGGTCGATGCGGCCAACAATCCCCCCACCAGAATGGTCGAAATCGCCAGCCCTCCCCGCAGACTTCCAAACAGTGTCCCCATGGACTCCAACAGCTGCGATGCCAACTTGGTCTTCTGCAGCACGATGCCCATAAAAACGAAGAGGGGAACCGCCATCAACACCGTGTTTTGCATGATGTTCTGGATACGATAGGGCATAAAGGCAAACAGCTCCGCCCCCTCGGAAAAGACCCCGAACAGCAATGCGACACCACCAAAGGTGAAGGCCACTGGAAAGCCAAAGAGCAGCATCACCAGCGCTACAAAAAACATGACGATACCGATCACGGCAGAAACTCCCCATCGTCGTCTTCAGATGGATCGCTCTCATCACACTTAACACCGCGCAGGGTATTAATCGATTTGAGTATCAGCCCCAGGCCACTGATGGCCATGGCGCTAAAGGCAAAGGGAATCACTCCCTTGATCAGCCAACGATAACGCAGCCCACCGGGATCACCAGACTGCTCACCCAGCTCAAATGACTCGCGGGTAAAATCGATACCGTACCTTGCCACCAAAATTGTAAAGGGAAGTAGCAAAATCAGGGTGCCGATCAGATCGATCAAGGCACGTCTTTTTGGGCTGAGTCCGGCATAGATGATATCGACCCGAACATGCCCCTCTTTGAACAACGCGTAGGGGACACCGATTAGAAAAACGGTGGCATAGAGATGCCACTCGAGCTCCTGCATCCCTATCGATACATCGTTAAAAACATATCGCATAACGACATCGAAAAAGACGTTAAGCAACAGCAAAATAAACAGCAAAGCGGCAATCTTTCCAAGCAGGTCGGAAAACTGGTTAATTACTCTCTCGGCCCGAAGTAGAAACATATTGAACTCGTCAATAAAAAAGCCGGTGGCGTCAATGCGCCACCGGCCCTTGGTCAGAATACCGCTATTGTGAGGTAACGCTATTCAGATACGCCTTATCAGAGATATTGGTCCACGCACGCGCCTTCTTCATATAAGCCGCCTGTGAATCCTGAACCTCCTTGGCGAACGCGCTCTTGGCCGCAGCTTCAACCAAAAGCTCCGCATTGGCTTTCTTCATTGCGCTCATGACGCTCTTGGGGAAGGTCTTGACCTTAATATTGGGATAGTCCTTCTCTATTTGTGCCCAGTTCTCACTACTTGCGTGATAGGAGTGGATATACATGTCGTAGGCCGCAGTACGCATGGCAACACGCAGGATCTCTTGCAGATCGGCTGGCAGTTTGTTCCAGCTTTTCTTGTTAACCAGAAACTGTAGCTCGGTGGCAGGCTCATGCCATCCGGTGTAGTAGTAGGGGGCAATCTTGTGAAAGCCCATACGCAGGTCGAGAGATGGGCCTACCCACTCCAGTGCATCGATAGTATTGCGCTCAAGTGCGGTGTAGAGCTCACCGGCTGGAATGTTGGTGGGTTTGGCACCGACCTTGGCAAATATCTCACCGGCGAAACCGGGTATACGCATCTTCAGGCCCTGCAGATCAGCAATACTGTTGATCTCCTTCTTGAACCATCCGCCCATCTGATTACCGGTGTTACCGCCGGGGAATGAGAGCATATTGTATTTGCTGTAGAGCTTATCCATCAGCTCCATACCACCGCCCTGATAGAACCAGCCATACTGCTCTGGTGCCGTCATACCGAAAGGCATGCTGGTGAAATAGAGAGTCTCTGGAACCTTGCCCTACCAATAATAGGATGCCGAGTGGCCCATATCGTACTGGCCAGAACGCACCATATCGAAGATGCCAAGTGCCGCCTTGTGCTTGTTTTTGGAGTCGATGGTGATCTTGAGTCGACCATTCGACATTTTAGCGGCCATTGCTGCCATATTTTTGGTCGCATCACCGAAGATTGGGAAGTTTGAAGGCCAGGTTTCAGCCAGTTTCAGGCGGTAGACCTTCTCGGCCGCTAGCGCCGGATTGATCAGCGCAACAGCACAGACCATGGCGACGACTATCTTTTTAGTTAATGAAAATCCCATTTCATTCTCCTTATGATTAGCGGCAGTTTTGTATTCAAGCATCCTCTATGTGCTCGGCATTTTGATAATACAAAGTTCAAGGCGCGTTTTCCCTATGAAAATTTGGCAACCCGAGCTGTATGGCGCCCCCCTTCGAATTCCGTTTCCAGGAAAATATCGAGGCAATCAAGAGCGACCCCCATTCCCGTCATTCTGCCGCCAAAACAAATGACATTGGCATCATTATGAAGACGGCACATTTTGGCTCCCAGCGCATCATGAATGAGCGCAGCCCTGACTTCTGAGTAACGGTTTGCAGCAATGCTGATGCCGATACCGCTGCCACAAACCAGCACACCGCGCGCCGCCTGGCCTGATTTAATCGCTTCCCCCATGGCCGCACCGAAATCAGGATAATCAACCCTATCAGGCGAGTTGGTTCCCAGATCAAGGACGCTATGTCCCAAAGACTGCAAATGTTCTAAAAGGCTGCTTTTCATCTCAAGCCCGGCATGGTCACAGGCAATGGCGATAGTTTCTGATGACATTAAAGATATCCCTGATTCACGGTTAAAAAAGATAGGCGAGGCGTCTGGCGGGTTTAGAAGCTACTTCCCCCCGACCACGGCTAACAATACCCCCGCGGCCACTGCTGATCCAATAACCCCCGCCACATTAGGCCCCATGGCGTGCATCAGCAGAAAGTTGTGGTGATTGGCTTCGAGACCCACCTTGTTGACCACCCGAGCGGCCATGGGGACAGCAGAAACACCCGCAGCACCGATGAGGGGATTCACCTTGCCGCCGGTTAATCGGCACATGAGTTTTCCCATCAGCAGTCCCGTGGCGGTGCCTATACAAAAAGCCAGGGCACCCAGAGCCAGGATGCCAAGCGTCTCCAGTGATAGGAAGCTCTCAGCCGAAAGCTTTGAACCCACCGCCAGCCCCAAAAAAATGGTCACGATATTGATGATTTCGTTCTGAGCAGCCTTGCTGAGACGATCCACCACCCCGGATTCCTTCAGCAGATTGCCAAACATCAGCATGCCGATCAGGGGTGCAGCGGTGGGCAACAGGATGATGCACAGCAGTAACACGGTCAGCGGGAAAAATATCTTCTCCAGCTTACTCACTGGACGTAACTGGGACATCACCAACCCACGCTCAGCCTCGGTGGTCAGCGCCCGCATGATGGGGGGCTGGATGATCGGTACCAGTGCCATATAAGAATAGGCAGCCACGGCGATAGCGCCCAGCAGATCCGGGGCTAGGCGCGAGGCCAGGAATATGGCCGTAGGCCCATCGGCACCACCGATGATGGCAATGGCCGAGGCATCCGCCAGGGTGAAATCAAAGCCCGGAAGCATATTTAGGGCCAGCGCGCCCAGCAAAGTGGCAAAGATACCGAACTGAGCCGCAGCCCCCAGAAACAGGGTCATGGGGCGGGCGATCAGGGCGCTGAAATCAGTGAGCGCACCCACCCCCATGAAGATCAGCAAGGGGAATACGCCGGTTTTGATACCCACCTGATAGATAAGCCCCAACAAACCATCGGGCCCAGCGATGCCGGCCACGGGAATATTACTGAGAATGGCGCCAAAGCCGATGGGCAACAGCAGCAAGGGCTCGAATTTTTTGGCAATGGCCAGATAGATGAGCAGCCCGCCCACCAATATCATGATGAACTGGCCCCACTGCATGTTGGCAATCCCGGTTGACTGCCAGAGAGCTTCGGACGGATCCATTAGCTGAACATCAGCAGTGCATCACCCACCTGTACCGCATCCCCTTCCTTGATGGCGATAGAAGCCACCGTACCGGCCTGAGGTGCGCGCACCTCAGTCTCCATCTTCATCGCCTCCAGGACGATCAGCACATCGCCCTCCTGGAAGGCATCTCCAGCCTTTACTTCAACCTTGAAGATAGTACCGGCCAGCGGTGCCGGCAGCGGAGCGCCACCGGTCGAGGTGGGAGCCATAGGAGCTGCAGCTACCGGGGTAGTGATCGGGGCCACGTGCTGCACCTTGCCACCCTCGGAGACAGTCACGCTATAGGCAGTGCCGTTGACGGTGACCGTGTAGGCCTCAGGACCGCCCGTTGTAGCTGGCGCTGGTGCCAAAGCCGGAGTTGCGGCCACCTCGATCTCGGTTCCAGGGACTGGCTCGAAGGCATCCGGGTTATCGCGATTTTCCAGAAACTTTAGACCTACCTGGGGGAACAAGGCATAGATCAATACGTCCTCAATCTCATTCTCGGCCACCCGGATATTTTTTTCCTGGGCTAATTTTTCAAATTCAGCTGACAGTGCGTCTACCTCCGGGGAGAGCAAATCCGCGGGACGACAAGTGACCGCCTCTTCATCTCCAAGCACCCGCGCCTGTAACTCTGCGTTGACCGGTGCCAGTGAGGCCCCGTATTCGCCCTTTAAAATGGCGATGGTTTCTTTGGTAAGTGTTTTGTAACGCTCGCCGGTGAGTACATTCAGTACCGCCTGGGTACCGACAATCTGCGAGGTCGGCGTCACCAGCGGAATAATGCCAAGATCCTCCCGTACCCTCGGGATCTCCTCCAATACCTCATCAAAGCGGGCGCTAGCCCCCTGCTCGCGGAGCTGGTTCTCCATATTGGTAAGCATGCCACCAGGCACTTGGGCCACCAGAATGCGTGAATCCACCCCCTTCAGCGAGCCCTCGAACTTCGCATATTTTTTACGGGCCTGACGAAAATAGGCGGCGATCTCCTCTAGCGGTTCCAGTTTCAGCCCGGTATCACGCACTTCGCCCTGCAGAATCGATACCACTGATTCCGTGGGTGAATGGCCATAAGTGGTACTCATGGAGGAAATAGCCGTATCCACCATGTCGATATCCGCCTCTACCGCCTTGACGATAGTGGCGGTACTCATGCCGGTAGTAGCGTGACAATGCAGGGCGATGGGAACGGCCACCGTCTCCTTCAGCCGGGAAACCAGTTCGAAGGCCACATAGGGTTTCAGCAACCCAGCCATATCCTTAATACAGACGGAGTGGCAACCCATATCCTCCAGCCGCCTCGCCATATCCAGCCAGTAATCTATTTTGTGCACTGAGCTGATGGTGTAGGAAAGAGCACCCTGCGCGTGTTTATCGACGGCCAGAGTCGCCTTGACCGCGGTTTCCAGATTTCGCACATCATTCATGGCATCGAAGATACGAAATACATCCATACCGTTAATGGCCGCACGCTCCACAAAGGCCCGCACCACGTCGTCGGCGTAATGACGATAACCCAGAATATTCTGCGCCCGGAACAACATCTGTGTGCGCGTATTGGGCAGCACCGCCTTCAGCTTACGCAGACGTTCCCAGGGGTCTTCACCGAGATAGCGAATACAAGAATCAAAGGTTGCACCACCCCATATCTCCAGCGACCAGTAGCCCACTTGGTCGAGCTTGGCAGCGATAGGCAGCATGTCGTCGATGCGCATACGGGTGGCAAACAGGGATTGGTGAGCATCGCGTAGAACGAGTTCGGTAATCGCTAGTGACTTTGAATTACTCATGATTTCTTCTTCCCTGCTGAGATCCACCAAGGGTCAGGATTTATGGCTTCGATAATGTTGAATGGCCGCCGATATCACCGCAATCAGCTCACCCTCATTGCCGGCATCCACTACCGGACTGGAAACAGGAATCTCTGCTCGCCCGCCTAGCGCCCGAGCCAGACGCGACATGCCCAGCATCGCCACCACCAGAATAACCAGAAAGCTGAACACCGAACCCATGCCCAGCAGCATCAGCTTCAATCCATCAATAAACAGCTCTGTCACAGACATGGCTAGATCCTACTTCCAATCTTTTGATGAACCACATATAACATATATTGCGCAGCGCGGGAGCGTACTTGTACGTCCTCGAAGGGATAGTGTTACGATTTTTAAGAATATCGGAATCAGAAAATGTTTTTATCGATGCGATTTTCGCTATGGTTTGAATGCACAGTTTGTCAGCTAACTGAAAAAAATGATGCCGGACCTTGTTATGGACTTCGAATCAAAGCCGGATGTAATGGCCTTTGCGGCAGCCATCTATACCCCCAAGAATCCAGACAGAAAGGCGTTGTTACGGTTTATTAAAAAACTAAGCGCAGCGGGTGTGTGCGTCGCGGGAATTCTTCAGGAAATGTCTATGGCACCTGACGGCATTGGAAAACACATTGATGCTATCGATATCACCACGGGGCGTCGCATTCCCATTAAGCGTCCAATGAAAGATCATCGTGAGTGTGGGCTGGATGTCTCCGCCCTTGTGGAAACATCTACCATCATCCTTGATGCCATTAATGACCACCCCGACTTAATTGTGATAGAAAAATTTGGGAGCCGGGAACAACGTGGTAAAGGTATGTGTAATGAGGTTTTTCAAGCCATTTCCGCTGAAATACCACTGCTTATCGCGGTGCCAGAGTCAAGTCTAGCTAGCTGGCAACAACAAAGTGGGGGGTTGGGAAGTATCCTGCCTTTTAAAGAAAGCGCTTTCCATGCGTGGTGGCACAGCGTATCCCCTAAATGAGTGATTTTAGCTCTGCGCTGTGGGCCGCATTTTCGCTGGTTATACAGCTAGATAGCGACCTCGCAGAAATCGTATTTCTTTCACTGAAGGTTAGCCTAATAGCGGTAAGCGGAGCGGCACTTATCGGTATGCCGCTGGGCGCCGCCCTAGCCCTATTTCGCTTTCGCGGACGCGCTTCCATGGTGGTTCTCCTCAACGCCTTGATGGGCTTACCCCCGGTGGTGGTAGGGCTGGCGGTTTATCTGGTGTTATCCAGGAGCGGGCCGCTAGGGGTATTCGGATTGTTATTCACCCCAACCGCCATGATCATTGCTCAGCTGATACTGGTCACCCCCATCATCGCGGCGTTAACCCGCCAGGTCATTGATGATCTGTGGCGTGAATACGAGGAGCAGTTTCGCTCCCTGGGTGCCGGGCCGGGGCAACGAATCACAGCGCTGCTGTGGGACGGTCGCTTCTCTCTGGCCACCGCCGTACTCGCCGGCTTTGGCCGCGCCAGCGCCGAGGTTGGTGCCGTCATGATTGTTGGTGGCAACATTGACCACGTAACGCGCGTCATGACCACAGCCATCGCACTTGAGGTGTCCAAGGGCGATCTGGCGCTGGCCCTGGGGCTCGGCATTATCCTCATAACTCTGTCCCTGGCGATCAATGGAGTCTCCTACGTCATCAATGAAAAAGCCCGGGAAAACCATGGGTAAATCTGAATCGATCCTGCCGCTGGAGTTTCGCCAAGTGTCTTTTGAGGGCGGGGGAAAACGCCTGATCAAGGACCTGTCGTTTCGTCTTGATGCCGGGCCACGCACCATCATCATTGGTGCTAATGGCGCGGGGAAAAGTCTATTCCTACGTCTGTGCCACAAACTGATTGTCCCCAGTTCCGGTGAGATTATCTGGCATGGCGCCAATGGTCGTAACCCGGCCCCGGCCCAAGCCATGGTCTTCCAACGCCCAGTCATGCTGCGACGCTCGGTAGCGGCCAATGTTGGCTATGCGCTGTCACTACGCAAGGTGCCAAGGGAGAAGCGCCCAGCGCTAATTGAGGAGGCGCTGAGGATGACTGGCCTCAACCGCCTCGCCGGCTACTCGGCACGCGTACTTTCCTTTGGCGAACAGCAGAAGCTGGCACTGGCCAGAGCGTGGGTACTCAGACCCGAGGTGCTGTTCCTGGATGAGCCGACCGCGAGTCTGGACCCGGCAGCCACCCATGAAGTGGAGGAATTGATCAATACCATTCACCAGGCCGGTACCCGCATCATTATGACCACCCACGATCTGGGGCAAGCCCACCGCCTAGCCGACGAAGTGCTGTTCCTACACCGTGGCCGATTGCTGGAAAAAGCCGCTGCTGCCGCCTTTTTCACAAAACCAGAAAATGATTTAGCGCGTAAGTTTATCGCCGGAGACTTGCTGTGGTGGAAACGCGGAAAGGACAACCGTAATCAGATATCCGAAGGGGTGATGAAATAATGATACCCAAGACCTCGATTCTGCTACTCATGCTAGCGCTAGCGAATCCCGTCGCTGCGGAAGATCCTTTTATCATCGTCGCCTCAACCACCTCCACTGAAAACTCTGGGTTATTTGCCCACATCTTGCCAATATTTGAGCAAAAAACTCACATCCGGGTACGGGTAATTGCCGCCGGCACGGGCCAGGCCATTCGCTTGGCTATCAACGGAGACGCCGATGTGCTGCTAGTCCATCATCGTGCTTCAGAGGAGGCCTTCGTAGCCAAGGGCTACGGGGTCCAGCGCCACGACCTCATGTACAACGACTTTGTCGTTATTGGTCCCAGAAAGGACCCCGCCAATATCGCAGCCATGGATGGGGCCGCTGCAGCTCTCACCAACATAGCCAACGCCGAAACACCCTTCGTTTCACGCGGCGACGATAGTGGCACCCATAAGAAAGAACTCAGCTTATGGCGAGCCGCCGGCACAGATCCTAACAAAGCATCGGGTGCCTGGTACCAGGAGGTCGGTGCAAGCATGGGGGCAGCACTGAATACAGCGGCAGTAATGAACGCCTACACCCTCAGTGACCGCGGAACCTGGCTCGCTTTCGCTAACCGGGGCGATCTTGTGATACTCAGCAAGGGCGACCCCAAACTACTCAATCCCTACGGGGTCATCCTGGTAAGTCAAAACAAGCACCCCCACGTCAAAACAGAGTTAGGCCAGCGGTTTATCGACTGGTTGACCGGACCCGAGGGCCAGACAGCCATCGCCTCGTTCACCATTAACGGGGAACAGGCATTCTTTCCAAGCGCCCAATAGATTAGCCAGAAGCCTGGGCCGCCATCAGGAATCCTTTTGCTCCGGTTGCTGAGCCGCGATGTCTTCCATGGCCTGCTGTCTCAGCTCCTCACGTTCACTCAGATAATCATCCGTGGTACGGGGAAGTGGTCTCTCCTTGGAGGCCATGGGATTGTCCTCGACTTCCATAAAGGCAAAAACTCGACAGTCTTCACACATGCGAATCACATCCAAGGCCCCTTTGTCGGTAAAGGACGAATGAGTCGCGAGCTTTTCTGTAATGCGCTCAATGGTGGAGCGCACCCCAAAATCCTTGCCACAACGGATACATCGGAATGGCTCTTCTTCCTTGATTAACCGTCGATCGGCCGCACTCACCGTGAAGTCCAATTGCGGGACCAGGCTAATGACCTTTTCAGGACAGGAGACCTTGCACAAGCCGCACTGAATACAAGCGTATTCGTTAAAAAACAGCCGTGGCCGCTCGGGAGAGTCTTTAAACGCGCCCTGCGGGCAGACACCCACGCAGGACAGGCAAAGGGTGCAGCCATCCGTCTTGATCTCGACCTTTCCGAAGGGCGCGCCCGCAGGCAGGGCGAGGACGTCCACCGGCTTCGGTGCATGACGGTGCAGATGGCTTAGCGCCAACCCGAGTAGCTCCCGCTTACCGCCCAAGGGTAGGAAGCGCCCATGGGGCATAGTGAGTGGCTTAAGACCATACAGCTGCGATTCCAGAGCAGCCGGGTCCATCTCATCCACAAGGCTCACGCGATTGCCGCTATAGCCCAAACCGCAAAGAATGGTTTCTGCCAACTTAACTTGCGCAGCCAATCCTTCTGTCTCGCTTCTTTCTTTGGGAGAAAGCAACAGCAAAATCCGACCGGCACCATGAGCCAGAGCACCGAGCAGGAAATCCAGCCCCACCTGGGTCGTCTGGTTTACCGTGAACGGCAGTATATTAGCGGGCAGTCCATGCCCAGCCCGAGACATCGCCGCGATCAGCGGTTCGCCAAACTCCGCATCGCTCACAAGCAGGGTTGGTGCTTTTCCTCCCGCCGCCAAATAAGTACCCAGTAAGGTAGCGAGCCGGGTAATCATAGCGTCGGCAGATGGTAAGGCGTAGCTGGCCGCACCCGTCGGACAGACGCTGGCACAACTTCCATGGCCGGCACAAATATAAGGGTCGATGGATACATGGTCACCATCGGGGAAAATGGCTCCCGTCGGGCACGCATCCAGGCAACGGGTACAACCGGTCACGCCATTGCGTGAATGGGCGCAGAGGTCCTCTTTAAAATTCACGTAACGGGGCTTCTCAAAGGTTCCCGCCATATCGCTCAGTTCAAATAATGCTTTGTGGACCAAAGCAGGATTACCAGGATCAGGGCTCCAATAACCATCGCGCTGCGCTGAGAACAGCGGCTCTTCCTTACGCAAATCCAAAATCAGATCACATTGATAGGATTCGCTTTTTTTTCCTTTGCCAAATTTCAGCGTTTGCCTTGATGAGGGGGATGCCGGCGCGAAATCGTCAACGGTCAGGGTAAAGGCCCCCAGGTGGCCGGCAGCGGTAGCCGGGTTGCCCTTGAATACAGGCACATCCATAAGGGTGGGTGGGAATACATCTGTTGGTCCTGCCACGCTACCATCGGTCAGCAAGACGCTAACCTGAAGCCGACCGGCCACCTGCTTCGCGGCATCAATGGCAGAACCATCCCGTCCAATGATCAACAACGCCCCCCCGGACTCCAGGCCTACCGATGTAGCCTGGGGAATATCGAGCGCGGCCTCGGCCAACAGTGCCGCCATCTTGGGCATTGCCTTGGCTCCCTCATGGGACCAGCCCGCGCGCTCACGAATATTGGTGAAATGAATATCAGGAACATCCTTGATTTCCTCAAGGGCTTCCAAAAAAATTGGTGCCTCCTGAGTACAGGCGACGAGCAGCGGACTTCCCCTTTTGGCGATGCGCTGAAACTCGCCCAACTCGACCCGGCAAAGGTGAGTATGCACCGATAATGACTTGCCCTCGCAGGCCTTGGCCAAAGCCTTACCATTGATAGGCATGCTGCCCTCGCAGTTGCAGACCAATATTTCCTTACCGTTTAGTTTCATGGTCGTATCCAGAGTATGTGGGGAACGAATCAGGAAGCTCCTTTGAGGAGCAAGTATATTTCTGCGATCGAGCCTATAATATACACGGAAAGCAGCATGTTACCGGGTACTGATCGTATTAACTTTGGACCTAATGAAAAAAGATATCGTTCAGTCCAACAGGCTCCTGTAATTCCTCGATTCCATAATGGTAGGAGAATAAATTGTTTTCTATTACTGAGTGCATTTTCTACCCCTCTTGCGCTAATGTTTGGGCTCGCGAAGCTATGTGCAAGGATGATAGCTAATGGCCGCCACCGAGACACTCTCCCTCGGAGTCGTAATTGAACGGCGCCAACTCGATAACCCTTGGCAAGATCATTGCTGGCTTCCCGTTGCGGTCATTGTCGGTGCGCCGCCCATTGTAAAGTGGCGAGAACTTCGCCAGGGAAAAGACTGGGTTCACTATCATGCGGACACCCTCGAACTGGATCTTTTTGAAAAGGAAACCGATGGCTACCGGGTCAATCTTTCCCAACCACAACCTAGCGTCTTCGTGATCCTGAGACCCGACGAAGAAGGCGAACAGGAAATGGTTCCATTCCTCATCACAGCCTGCCCCTACGAGGCCGAGGGGTATGTTGAAAGTGGTGACGAGATTGTCGAGGGCGTACCCATGCCGGATGCGGTAATCGCCTGGGTTCAAGCCTTCATCGATGCCTATCACGTCGATGTGCCTTTCGTAAAACGCAAACGCAAGAAACATACTTCCTCACAGGGAAAACGTCCCCTTCGCGATGGAAAAAGAGGCTAAAAAAATATGGCTAGCGATGACACCTCATCCCCTTTAGAGCAGCGAATCCCAAAGGAAGCGCTAGCATCGGATGAGATCAGCTCGCTTGAAAATGAAGAAGCACGCAGGGCCATGGTTGAATCACTACCGCCCGTGGAAGAATTAGGAAAGGAATCTGACTTTACAGCCTTCCTCGCCGAAGGAGTGCCAGAAGAACTAACCCGCGCCGCTCTGAGAAAACTGTGGTTAAGCGATCCTGAACTTGCCAATCTTGATGGCCTCAACGATTACGATGAGGATTTTAGTATTGTCAGGAAAATCGTGTCGGCGGTAGCCGAGGTCGTAAGTAAAGTTCACAACAAATCTGAATCCCAGGAACCACTACAGGACGCTGAGGTTTCCACCTCTCCGGATGAAGAGGAGCCTCCAGGCGAAGCGATGCTGGCGGATGATGAAAACCAGTTAGATACGGCCGAGCCCTCGCCAGAAAGCGCCCTCAACGAGACCACAACAGATATTGATAATCCGACCAAACCGAACCCATCTCAAACTGTGCTCAGGCAAGATGACGCTAAAAACAATCTTTCCTAAGCGACTACACTTGAGTAAGTCCAGCTTCCCTTAAACAGGCTCTTCACCACAGGCAGAGGTCCCGACCATGAAACTCATACTGCTAGGCATTTCCACCGCCATCTTCATTGCCATTGCCGCTGGCATCGTTTTGAATAACGTCGGCACCACAAGCTCTGAGCTATACGCCTCAGAAAATACTCGTTTATAAAAATATCTTTTGGACTGAACTGCGCCTTACTTGTCCTTAGGGACATAAGCACTGTGGTGTTGGAGCATCCAGTTTTCGTCGACGTATCCCGTGCGCACAGCATCTAACGCACCTTCCATGCCAATCGTCCCAATATAGATATGGGCAATAATCACGAAGGTCAGGGACAGCCCCGAGATGGAATGGAACACCAGCATCAACTGCATTTGCTGCAGATCCAGCAAGTAGAAGGGAAACAACAGGTTCACGCCTGATAAAACACTAAAACCACTGCCAATGAGGACTATCCAGAAGATTGCTTTTTGACCGGTGTTGAATTTACCCGCCGGAGGATGCACACCCTTCTTGAATAGGCCGCCACCCTGGGCAAGCCACTCGGCATCGTAGCGGTCTGGCAGGTTGTCCTTCAGCCATAGAACGACCTCCGTCAGTATGCCCAGTATGAATGCAAAGGCGATGTAATTATGGGCGGATTTTCCCCAACTGGTGAGCAATGCGAAGATTTCTGGACCGATGACGGGTAGAAGCACGTACCGGCCATAAAGAAGATTCAGACCGGTAATGGCCAGGATGATAAAAGAAAATGCCGTTAGCCAGTGAGTACTGACCTCAATATTGCTGAAGCGGCGTACAAGGCGGCCAGAAAATCCCTTATCAATCTTGATCCGACCGCGGACGAAATAAAAAATAACCAGGATCACGAAAATTGCCGCCAGAGCCCAAGCTCCGTATCTGGAGATCAAGCCATTGCGCGTGACCCGCCACTCGTCACCACCCGACTGCACCAACACGCCTGCCTTTTTGTCGGGAATACTCACGGTCCCAGAGGCACCACGGCGCACCTGTCGCCAGAATTCGGGGTCGTTGGTGCTACCCAGCGCGCTGCCCGGCACCTCGCCCTGAGTCTGTGCCATAACCGGGGAATCGAAAGAGACAGAACCCAACAAGATAATGCCCGTTGCACAGAGCATCAGTAAGGCAACACTCATGCAACTTAACGCGTGACGGAGGGATAACCAATTCATACCGCGTCTCCTTAGGGAAGCTCAGCCGTTACACCGGCACCGCTTCTGGTGCCGGCTTTGCCAGACGCAGCCTCAGGAGGGTGATTTGCGCTGATAAGCCGTACCCCAACCCCAAGCCCCGGATCCGAAGCCACGAGCAACCACCCGTTCTCGGTAGATGTTCGCCACCTCATTGCCGTCTCCTGCCAATAGCGCCTTGGTTGAACACATCTCAGCACATAACGGGAGTTTGCCCTCAGCAAGACGGTTGCGTCCGTACTTCTGAAATTCGGCTGACGAGTGATCCTCCTCTGGTCCGCCGTTACAGAAGGTACATTTGTCCATCTTGCCCCGGCTGCCGTAATTGCCCGCTTGCGGGAACTGCGGGGCACCGAAAGGACAGGCGTAGAAGCAATATCCGCAACCAATGCAGAGATCCTTCGAGTGCAGCACTACACCGTCATCGGTCTGGTAAATGCAATCAACTGGGCAAACCGCCATACACGGGGCGTCCGAGCAGTGCATGCAAGCCACTGATATCGATCTCTCGCCGGGTTTACCATCGTTGATCGTCACTACCCGGCGGCGATTAATACCCCAGGGAACAACGTTCTCGTTCTTACACGCGGTGACACAACCATTACACTCGATACACCGCTCAGCATCACAGAGAAATTTCATTCGCGCCATGATCTAACTCCTTATGCTCTCTCGATTCGACACAGGGTGGCCTTCGTTTCCTGCATCTGGGTGACCGAATCGTATCCGTAGGTCCCGCAGACATTGGAAGCTTCACCGAGCACATAGGGATCAGCACCCTCTGGATACTTGTGCCTTTGACTCTTGCCCTCCCAATGGCCGCCAAAGTGGAACGGCATGAAGGCAACCCCCGGGCCCACACGATTGGTAAGCATCGCCTTAACCCGGACCTTGCCGCCCTCCGGGCTCTTCACCCAGATATCCTTGCCATCACGGATACCCAGGTTGTTGGCATCGCGAGGATTCAGTTCGCAAAACATCTCTTGCTGCAATTCAGCCAACCACGGGTTAGAGCGACTCTCTCCGCCACCACCCTCATATTCCACTAGCCTGCCCATGGTAAGGACGATTGGGAAGTCTTTGGAAAAATCCTTATCCTGGATCGACTTGTACATAGTGGGCAATCGATAAGCCTGACGATCCGTATAAGTCTCATATTTTGGCAGCAAATCGCGCCTTGGCGTATATAAAGGCTCGCGATGCAGCGGTACCGGATCCGGGAAGGTCCACACCACGGAGCGCGCCTTGGCGTTACCGAAGGGAGCGGCACCATGCTTGATGGCGACCCGCTGGATGCCACCCGAAAGGTCCGTCTTCCAATTGCTCTTAGCGCCAACGCCCTTGGCCATGATGGCCTTTTCACCGGTAGTCAGATCCTTGTCCCAGCCGAGCTTCTTGAGCATGGCCATAGAGAACTCGGGATGACCATCCTTGAGTTCATTGCCAACTGGATAGGAGCCCTCGGAGAGCAGGTTCACGCCGTTACGCTCGATACCGAAACGGGCACGGAAATTAAGCCCACCTTCAGCCACCGGCTTTGATGTGTCGTAAAGGATCGGTGTACCTGGATGGGCGAACTCGGCGGTCCCCCAGCAGGGCCACGGCAGACCAAAATATTCACCATCACAGGGGCCGCCATTGGCCACCAACGTAGTCCTGTCGAAAGTGTGCCGATTTTGCATGTGTTTGCGTAAGCGTTCGGGCGACTGCCCGGTATAACCGATGGTCCACATGCCCTTATTGAATTCACGGGTGATGTCCTCGATCAGCGGTTCCTCATCCACCACCTCGATGTTTTTGAAGAGCTCCTTGGAAAAACCAAGTTTACTGGCGAACAAGCTCATGATGGTGTGATCAGGCTTGCATTCGAACATCGGCTCAATGACCTTCTCACGCCACTGCAGCGAGCGGTTGGATGCCGTTACTGAACCGTAGGTTTCAAACTGCGTCGCCGCCGGTAACAGGTAGACCCCATCCTTGCGGTCACTCATGACCGCAGCCATGGTTGGATAGGGATCGACGATCACCATGAGGTCCAGCTTTTCCATCGCCTTTTTCATATCCGGCAGACGGGTCTGAGAGTTAGGTGCATGGCCCCAGAACACCATGGCACGGACGTTATCGGGCTGATGGTCCATCTTCTCCTTGGGCGTGAGCACACCATCGAACCAGCGGGATACCGGAATACCTTTGTATTCCATAATCTTCTGCGAGGCGAAGCGTCCCTTGAGGTAACTGTGTTTCACATCCCAGACACGGGCCCAGTGCTTCCATGACCCGGTTTTTAGACCGTAATAGCCGGGCAGGCTATGGGACAGGATGCAGAAATCTGTCGCCCCCTGGACGTTATCGTGGCCACGGAAGATGTTGGTTCCACCGCCGGCACGCCCCATATTCCCCAAAGCCAACTGCAGAATACAGTAAGCGCGAGTGTTGTTGTTGCCGTTGGTGTGCTGGGTCCCACCCATGCACCACACCACTGTGCCTGGCCGGTTATTCGCCATGAGTCGAGCGACACGTTTGAGTTGCCCACCGGGAATTCCAGTAACCCGTTCAGTCTCCTCCGGGTTCCATTTCTTGACCTCGGCCTTAATCTCACCCATCCCGTAGACGCGCTGGCGGATAAACTCCTTGTCCTCCCAGCCATTTTCAAAGACATGCCAGAGGATGCCCCAGACCAGCGCCACATCGGTGCCAGGACGCAGACGCACATATTCATCGGCATGAGCTGCGGTACGCGTAAAACGCGGGTCGCAAACGATCAGCGGCGCATTATTCTCCTCTTTGGCCTTGAGGATGTGCTGCACTGCCACCGGATGCGCCTCGGCCGGATTGGAGCCAATCAAAAGGATGGCCTGGGAGTTGTGGATATCGTTGAAGGAATTGGTCATCGCGCCGTAGCCCCAGGTGTTGGCAACGCCGGCAACGGTGGTCGAATGGCAGATACGCGCCTGGTGATCGACGTTGTTGGTACCCCAGAACGCGGCAAATTTACGGAACAGATAGGACTGCTCATTGCTGAACTTGGCAGAGCCCAGCCAATATACCGAATCCGGGCCGGAACTCTTACGGATCTCAAGCATTTTGTCACCGATCTCGTTGATCGCCGTAGCCCATTTGACCCGCTTCCACTTGCCACCCACCAACTTCATCGGATACCTGAGGCGGCGTTCACCGATGGCATGTTCGCGAACACTGGCACCCTTGGCGCAATGGGAGCCAAGGTTAAAGGGGTTGTCGAAATCAGGCTCCTGACCCACCCACACGCCGTTATCTACCTCACCGACAATGCCGCAGCCAACGGAACAGTGGGTGCAAACGGAAACCACTTTCTTGATGTTTCGCGCCGCACCGGGCTTTGCCTCAGCCTGTTTCACTGCACCTGGAGGCAAGGTGGACGCCAACGCGACACCGCCCGCTGTGAGACCAGAGTGCTTGAGGAAGGATCGACGGTTCATGGCACCGCCAATGCTACCGGACAAGGCCTTTTTCAAGCGGGTACTGTTGGTAGATGAATTGCCCGTTTTAGTAAGCATTGGGTTCCCCTCTTGAAAAGTTAAGACCTGGCCAATTGGTAATAGGTACGAACGTGTTCCGTTTCCTGATAGCCAGCCGCCTTGTGGCCACCAAATGTCGCAACCTCCGCTTTTGCGGGCTGTGCCGACAAGCTGATGGCAGCGACTCCCAAGCTACCAGGCACCAAACCAGCCATTTTCAGAAATCCCCTTCGGGGAAGTGATTTAGGTTCTTTTTTGCTAGGCATAGGATTTCTTCCGTCCAGTGTAATAGTTGAAAAAACTCAACTCAGCGTTACGCCACCATCTCGAAGGCCTTAGTCTCGATCGACATAAACTCACGACCAATAGTTCCAAGTGGTTTGTACAGGCTGGCAGAACTCGCATCTTCCAGATCCATAAAAAATTGCGCTGCCCACGTTTGCATATGTTCACTAAAAAATTTCTTCTGATTCCCCAATGGACAGTCACCGCCAAAATTCCCATGAATCAGGCCATGCATAATTTCACAGAGGGTAGCAATGTGGTCTTCGGGCTCATTGGATGTGCCCGCTCGCTCGACCCCCAATGTTTTCATGTCGCAACGGACAGCTGCTAACGGCTTCTCGTAAACGAAACCTGTCAGGTAATGGGATGCATATGGAGACAACTCACCACCTGTACCGGAGCCCTGGAACAGGACGTTGTATTCCTCTTCCGCACTTTCCACAGTGGCTATTTTGGCGGCATTCGCAAAGGCTGCCAGTGCCTGGCCGATGACGGTTTCATCCCCTTTCAAATCGCGGAGAGAGGCGAGGGTTTTCGTTGAAGCGGGTGCCGCGAGGAGTCGTGAGAGCAGACCATAGAAGTGGGCGCGAAGAAGCTCTTCTTCGGAAATTTCGTGCTTTGGGACTGCTACAGAAACCACTCTCCTACCTCCTTGAGAGAAATGGAACTACCCCACCACCCAACTATTAAACCTAGCTGCTTTTCTTTGAATGTAAAGGTCGATGCATGTAGAGAGGAGGGAACTTTCCGCTTTCGTTCGGTTTTCGCGCCGTCCTCCCCGTGTTGGGGGATTGGTGATATCAGCGTGAAAAACTAAGAGAAACTGAGGAGATTCTACGCGGGAAAACCTTATTTAACCCCTTGTTTTATAGGGTTATATGGCGGAGAGGGTGGGGTTCGAACCCACGTGGGGCGTAAGCCCCCAACCGATTTCGAGTCGGTGCCGTTATGACCACTTCGGTACCTCTCCTGTAAAACTTTTTACAATCCTTTATACATGCCCCCACGGCCTTGCCATGCGTGGGGGTCCTTTCGGTACATCCTGCTACTTGGGCCTATATAGGGGGCGCAAGGATACGCGTCCGGGCGACGGGCAACAATAGCCCCGCCTCTCCTGTTAGACTGCCGCCGCTCCCATCTGGAAACTGCCCTTGAAGACACTTTTCATTTTCCTCACCGGCCTATTTGTCACCTTCTGCTCACCGCAAGAGGATTCGCTGGATGGGGTTCGAAAAGCCGGTGTGTTGCGGGTGGTCACCCGTAATAATCCCACCAGCTATTACCTTGGCGCCAATGGCCCTACCGGGTTTGAATACGATCTAGCCAAGGGTTTTGCCGATAGCCTCGGAGTACGGCTTGAGATCAGCACCACCCAGACTCCGTTGCAGGCTATGGAAGAGCTGCGCCGTGGGGAGGCTCATCTGGCTGCTGCCGGGCTGGCCATCACCCCGGAGCGTAAACGGCGGGTGCGTTTTGGCCCTATCTACCAACAGGTAGGCACCCAACTAATCTATCGCCGCGGTGACTGGCGCCCACGCTCTGCTGCAGATCTTCGGCGCAAGGGTTTAGAGGTAGGTAGCGATAGCCTTCACATCAGTATGCTTAAACGCTTAGAAGCACGTTATCCCGGCATTCAATGGATGAGAAATTCGGCCGCCTACAGCGATGAAATGCTGAATCTGGTGCGCCTGCAAATAGCCCGATACACCATCGCCCACACCAATGAATTTGCCTTGGTGCGCCAGATATACCCAGAACTCGGGGTCGCCTTTGATTTCAAACAGCAGCAATCCCTGGCCTGGGCCTTTCCGCTGGATAGTGATGACTCGCTCTATATAGCTGCCATCCATTATTTCCACCAGCTACGCAGCAACGGCAAACTGGCGCAGCTTATCGAGCGCCACTACGGGCATGTGAGTCGCTTTGATTACGTTGCCACCCGTAAGCTACTACAACATATCGGTAAGCGTTTACCGCCGCTATTGGCCCATTTTCACGAGGCTGGGGTACAGCAGGCACTGGACTGGAAGCTGCTCGCCGCCATGGGCTACCAGGAATCCCATTGGAACCCACGGGCAAAATCACCCACCGGGGTGCGCGGCATCATGATGCTGACCCGCAATACGGCGGCACAGGTAGGGGTAAAAAACCGTATCGATCCGCGTCAAAGCATCATGGGAGGAGCACGTTATTTTTTCAGCGTGCAGAAAAAAATTCCGGCGCGTATCCCGGAGCCTGATCGCACCTGGTTTGCACTGGCAGCCTATAACGTCGGCTTTGGACACCTAGAGGATGCGCGTATTCTGGCCGAGAAGGACGGTGCCAACCCGGATCGCTGGGTCGATTTAAAGCGCTACCTACCGCTGCTAAGTCAGAAGAAATGGTATCGCCAGACTCGCTACGGCTACGCCCGTGGTTATGAGCCTGTGCGTTACGTGGAAAATATCCGCCGCTACTACGATTTGCTCACTTGGCACGAGCAGCAGCCAGATTCACCCTTGGCTACCAAAGCCTCACAAGCTACTCCCGAATAAGCACCTCATCCCCAACCAGCACCTGCGGGAACAGCGTCAGCAAATCAGCATTACGCATACGAATACACCCATGTGAACCGGGAGTTCCCATGGGCACCTCATCGGGCGTGCCGTGGATATAGATGTAGCGCTGCCGGGTATCCACCTCACCGTGGCGATTTTTTCCCGCTTCCAGCCCACTCAGCCAGAGGATGCGGGTCAGGATCCAGTCCCGTTCGAGCTCTCTTTCAGCCAGCTCCGGCGCATAGGTCTCACCGGTGGGGCAGCGACCACGAAACACCGTGTTTTCCGGACAGCCCTCCCCAATACGCGCACAAATCCGGTGCCGTCCCCGCGGGGTGCATTCACTGCCACGCAGTTCACCCGCTCCCCGACTGGCGGTAGAAATTGAATACTCCGCCATCACCTTGATATCTTCCAAAAGCAGCAGGCGCTGGCGGCCCAAATCGATCTCGATCCTCACCGCCGCACTACCTGCTTCAAACCATCGTAATTCCCATCCCGCGCTAGCCGATAGCCCTGTATTTCCCGGCGTGCAACATACACATTGTCCTCGTACCACAGCGGCACATAAGGTAACTGTTGCAATAATAAGTACTGCAACTCCCGGTAATAACCCGCCTGCTGTTCCAGCGATTGCGATGCCTCGGCGGCCTCGATCAATTGGTCCACGCGGGCATTTTTCAAACGTCCTCGATTGGCACCATCAGGGGGCATAGCTCCGCTGTGAAAGGCATAGCGAAAAATGTCCGGCATCTGGATTCCGATCCACGCCAGGCTGTACATCTGAAAGCGCCCGCCCTTGATATCGCCATAGAAAGTGCCCCAATCGTAGCTTTGCAGACGCACGTCAATGCCCACTGCAGCGAGCTGATGCTGGATCACAGTAGCCAAGCGAATGCGAAAGGAATCACTCGAGGTTTTATAGGTGATACGCGGTGGGTGGGTAGCATCAAAACCAGCAGATTTCAGCAATCTGCGGGCACGTTCTGGGTCATGCGCTAAAGTAGGTAAATTGGGGTGTCCAGCCCAATGATCGGGCGGTAACAAGGCGCTGGCAGGTCGTGCTGCGCCGCGCAATAGATAACGGATGATGGCGGGCCGATCGAGGGCGTGGGCGATGGCGCTGCGTACCGGCAGCTGCCCTGTTAGTGAATCCTTAAGATTGAAACCGAGATAGGCAAAACCACTGCCCCGACCTCGCTGCAGATCGAGCTCCGGACGCTCAGCCAGCCAAACCACCAGTTCCGCCGGCAGGTCCCCCTGTAACATATCGATCTCACCACGCAGTAATTTCAGCGCGCGTACCGTTGGTTCTGGCACATGAACAAATTCCAGCATCTGGCCATCGGCAAGACGATGCAAACGCAGCACCCCCTCCTCTGGCCAGGCAAGAAAACGGAATGCTCCGCTGCCCAAGGGTCGGGAATGAAAGGGGTGCCCGGAGGCCATTGCCGCTGCCGGCAAAATGCCCACCACCAAGCGCCCTGGAAAAAGCACGTCGGCATGCCGCAAATGAAAATCCACGGTGTCTTCATCAAGCACCTCTATATGCTCAATGTGCTCCAACGAAGCGCGGTGAGGCGAGGCCGTTTTTGGAGCCAACAGCGAGTCGTAAGTGGCTTTTACATCACTAGCGCCCAGCGGGCTGCCGTCATGGAAGATTCGGCCTTCACTGCCCAGGCTAAAGCGATAGTGGATAGGGGTTAGGCGTTGCCAAGTAGCCAGTGAAGGAATGGCCTTGAAGCCGTCATCAAAATCCACCAGCCGACGGTAGAGCAATCGATTGATGCGGGTAGAAGCGGCATCGGTCGCGTAGCGCGGATCGAGGGTGACCGGGCGGGATGAGAGACCAAAACGCAGCCCCTCTCGCGATGCTTCTCCACAGGCGGCAAGCAGCAAGATGCCAATTAGAATGAATATGCGCATGGAGGAAAACATCGACCTGTATTATCTCCCAGCATCCAAATCAACACGAGCGCTACCGTAGCGGGCGCCTACCGGCTCCGATAAACTGGCTGCCCTGTCACTCAAGCACATCCACATAAAGCAAAGCACTCATGTCCGACCCCCAAATAAAATACGACGCGCCCGACTGCATCATCATTGGCGGCGGCGTCATCGGCATGCTCTGTGCCCGCGAACTGGCTGGCGAGGGCCTGAAAGTGACCCTGTTAGACAAGGGCCAGACTGGACAGGAATCCACCTGGGCCGGCGGCGGCATCCTCTCGCCACTACACCCCTGGCGTTACCCGGACGCGGTATCGGCCATGGCGCGTTGGAGCCAGGCCCGTTATCCGGAATTTGCTGAGGCACTAAAAACTGAGACCGGTGTTGACCCGGAATGGGTGCAAAGCGGCGTGCTAGTGCTTGACCCGGAGGACATTGACGGCGCGCTGGCTTGGGGCAAGAAATGGCAGACTCAAATCGAATTACTGTCCGCCGATGAAGCGGCAATCCGTGAACCAGCAATGGCCCCACGCAAGGGCAACGCCGTGTGGCTACCAAAACTTGCCCAGGCACGTAACCCACGCATGGGCCGCGCGCTGACCGAAAGCCTGCATCGGCGACGAGTCGATATCCGTGAAAATTGCGCTGTAACCGGCTTGGAAATTGCCGATGGCCATATTCGCGGTGTGCGCACCGCCGAGGGCATACTACGCGCCGATCGGGTCATTCTGGCAGCGGGCGCGTGGAGTCCGCAGCTCACCAACGGCCTGCAAACCACCCTCAAGGTACTACCCGTACGCGGCCAGATGCTGGTGTTTCGTGCCCCCGAAGATCTGGTAACCCGTATCGTCCTCGATGGCCCACGCTATGTCATTCCACGCCTCGACGGCCGTGTGCTGGCTGGCAGCACGGTGGAATTTGTCGGCTTCAACAAAAACACCACAGAAAGTGCCCGGGAAGATCTGCAAGCCGCAGCTATCGAATTAATCCCGGCACTAGCCAATTGCGAGATAGAGCACCACTGGGCCGGGCTACGTCCGGGCTCCCCCAACGGAGTCCCCTATATCGGCGAACACCCGGAAATTTCCGGCTTCTACATCAACACCGGCCACTATCGCAACGGCCTCGGCCTGGCCCCGGCCGCGGTACATCTGCTGCTGGACCTTATGCTGGAGCGTCCCCCCATCCTGCCGCCGGAAGACTACGCCCTTGGGCAACAGCGCCCCCCTAGCGCTGAATTTCCCCGAGACGCATAGGGTGAACGGGTGGCTTTGGCCATGGATGGCCTTATGTCGTGAAGCACAGGGCCGCTCTTGGGCTTCCATGCCCCCGCGTCAATAAGTACGCCCTTGTACAAACAGTGCGAGGGTGACCCACCCTACGAAAATCACCTAACACCCTGTTTCTGCATAGTCCTTATACTCAAACAGACTGCTACACTCTGAATCAGGCGTCACGTTCTAATCTGGAGGGAACGTAGGGGAAGCGCCTAGGCCATAATCACCCCGCTGAAAAGCAGTCCACACACAGGTGACAAGGCGTGCCAATCTCGGAAACCGTACTGGTTATCATGGGCCTGCTGGCGGTGGCCATCATCGCCGCTGGGCTGTGCCGCAATCTCCCCATTCCCTTCACCGTGCTGCTGGTACTCATCGGTATAGTGCTCGGCAGTTTGGCAGATGTCTGGCAGCCGCTCTCCTCGCTGCAGACTTTTCGCCTGAGCCCGGAAATCGTGTTCTTTATCTTCCTGCCAGCACTGATATTTGAATCCGGTTTCAATCTCAACGCACGCCTGCTACTTCGTGACCTGGTGCCAGTGCTGATGCTGGCAATCCCGGCACTACTGATCTCCACTTTTCTCGTCGGTAGCGGTCTCCATCTGCTCATCGGCCTGGCACCCGTCACGGCACTGCTCTTCGGGGCCCTGATATCCGCGACTGATCCGGTAGCGGTGGTAGCGCTATTCCGGGAACTGGGCGCACCCCAGCGACTTACCGTCCTCGTAGAAGGCGAGTCCCTGCTCAACGACGCCACCGCTATCGTGCTATTTAGTATTCTGCTCGCTATCAGTGTCGAAGGTGGTCGACATGACTGGACCCTATTCGGCGCGGCAGTGCTCGACTTCCTGCGCATTTTTCTCGGTGGTGCACTGGTGGGTGCCATACTTGGACTGATCGTTTCCGAACTGCTCTACCGCCTGAAAAGTGGCTTAAGCGCCATCCTCACAATGTCCCTGGTACTCGCCTACGGCAGCTTCATCCTCGCAGAGCACGTATGGCATGTCTCCGGGGTGATGGCGGCGGTTAGTGCGGCCCTTGCCTTGGGAATCTACGGCGTCGCCCGCCTCCATCAGGAGGCCACAGACAGCCTTGGCGAGACTTGGGAGTTTCTCGCTCTGATTGCTAATTCCCTGCTCTTTTTATTAGTAGGCCTGGCCATCCACCCGGCAGAGCTGGCCTCGCGCCTTGATGTCATTCTCCTGGTGGTCGCCCTGGTAATGGCGGCGCGGGCCGCCACTCTCTACAGCTTGGTACCACTCACCACCCGGTTTTTCTCCTTGCCAAAAATCAGCAGCGGCGAACAACACATCATGTGGTGGGGTGGGCTCAAGGGCGGACTTGCCATCGCCATCGTGCTCTCCATCCCCGAGGATTTTCCCGCCCGCCCCTTGCTGCTCGACCTTACCCTTGGGGTGGTGCTCTTCACCCTGCTGATCAATGCACCCACGATTCGCCCACTGATGCGCTGGCTGGGACTCGACCGCATGACCCGAGAGGATCGGGCCGAACTCAGACAAGGGATGCTGGAGGCCCGTCATCAGGTAGAGCAAAGCATCGATGAGATGCACGATTCCGGTGTCATTTCGAAGGCAGGCGTGCATCGCTTTCGCAAGGATCTCGCAACGGTGCTGCTAAGCGATGGCAAAGCAGGAGATGCGAGCCGGGATGTCTACCTGTTTGCCCTACGCATGGAACAGGAGGAGCTAGCCCGGCTATACGATCTGCATCTCATCACCCAATACAGCTACATCGATCTGCGCAATCTGTTGCAACGAGACCGGGATCAACGCGGCCGCCTAGACCCCAGCGCAATCACTGGACCAGCACATCGAAAAAGCCTGTTTTTGCGTTTGGAGAGCGCCTTGTTACGTCGCCTGCGAGAACGCGACTGGGCCAGTGGTTTTTTGGCTCGCTACCAGAATCTACGCCTGTCGCAACGCCTAGAACGAACCATCGCCGGCATACTGATGGCCGATACAGTGCTTAGGGCTTTGCGAGCACACACGGAATTTCCCACTAAGGCTTGTGTGCCAATCATGGCAACCTACACGGAACGGCTGCAACACCGCCAACAGAGATTGGAAACCATCCGGCGTGAATTTCCCAACTTTTACCGGCGCTTTGAGTCCCGCCTATTCAGCCGCGTTGCGCTAAGCTCGGCGCTGCAAAATACTGCCGAGGCGCATCATCACGGTAGCGTAGGAGCAAAGGCCTATACCCGCATCGCTGAGCGCATACGCCAGGCGCTGGAAGCACTACCACCCATTACGGTGCCATTGCCACAGCCCACGCCCGAGGAGCTAATCCAGATGGTGCCGCTATTTGCCGGCTTGTCGGTCAATGCCCTCACTGCCCTCGCTCAGCATGCCCGCCAGGTGACCTTTTTAATGGGCGACGAAATCATCGGTGAAGGGGAAAAAGGGGACGCCCTATATATCCTCATTCGCGGCGAGGTGGCGGTGTTACGCAATCAGACACAAGGCGGTAAAACCCGGCTTGGTTGCCTCACCGAGGGCGCCTTTTTCGGAGAAACCGCTTTGCTGGGCCACTCGCTGCGTTCCGCCACGGTACGCGCCGAAACCCCGGCCACATTGTTACGCCTGGTTCGCAAAGATGTGCTGCATCTTGCCAAACAGCATCCAGAGGTAAAGCAGCGACTTATAAAGGCCAGTAAACAGCGCCAGGAAAACCCGGAACAGGAATCCCCATGAGCATCAAAATACGTTTTGGAACCTTTATCCAGGAGATCGCCGGGCGCGAGCGACCGCTTAGCTACAATGAGCTAGTTCCCGAGCTACAAACGGATGCCGGGGGTGAGGCACTGCCTTATCGCCCGGACCGGCTACAACTTCGACCCGCAGAGGTGTATGCGGTCATCCAGCCCTATGTGGGCGTACGCCTGCTGGAACAACTCCGCGCAGTGGTACCGCTGGCGCTGTATCTGATGCTCTTCCAACTGTTGGTCCTGCGCCAGAATGTAACGGATTCCACGGTTATCACTGCCGGACTGCTTTCCGTCATCGTAGGATTGGTGCTTTTCATGGAGGGCCTCAAGGTGGGCCTGATGCCCTTTGGCCAAATTATTGGCACCATCCTGCCCTCACGTTCAGCCCTGCCCACGGTACTGACCATCACCCTGCTGCTGGGTATCGGCGTAACCTTCGCCGAACCCGCCATCGGCGCCCTTAAGACCGCTGGCTCCAACGTACGCGCAGAAGACGCCCCCTACCTGTACGCCCTGCTCAATCAGTGGGCCGACGTACTGGTACTGGGTGTGGGTGCCGGGGTTGGGCTGGCGGCGGTGGTTGGCACCCTGCGTTTTCTCTACGGGTGGAGCCTTAAACCACTGGTCTATCTCACCCTCATCCCCACCATCGGTCTCAGCCTCTATATCTCCGCCGACCCGCAACTACGGGAAATCCTCGGTCTAGCGTGGGATTGCGGCGCGGTCACCACCGGGCCGATTACGGTACCTTTAATGCTCTCCCTCGGCATTGGCATCGCGGCAGCCGCTGGCAAGGGAGACTCCTCCCTGTCTGGCTTTGGCATCGTCACCCTAGCCTCGTTGTTTCCTATCATGACCGTCATGCTACTGGCCCTATATGTGGCAAATATAAGCTCGCCGGCCGAACTCATTGCCACCGCCGCCGCTAGCGCTGCAGTAGATACCGGCACACTGGCCTGGCATGCGCGCACCCCGTGGCTGGAAGTAATCGGCGGTATTCGCGCCATAGTGCCGTTAGTCATTTTCCTGCTGTTAGTACTGAGCATGGTGCTACGGGAAAAACTCAGTAAGCCCGGCGAAATCACCTACGGCATCAGCCTCGCATTACTCGGTATGATCATCTTCAACATCGGGCTGAGCTATGGCCTTGCCAAGCTGGGCGGCCAATCCGGTGGCCTAGTACCCGCCGCCTTTACCCAGATCGAAATAGTGGCTAATTCACCGCTCTATTCCTTTGGCTTCGGGATCCTCGTGGCGCTGCTATTTGCCTGGTTTCTCGGCTTTGGGGCAACTCTCGCCGAACCCGCCCTCAATGCCCTCGGACTGACCGTGGAAAACCTCACCAACGGCGCTTTTCCCAAACGCATGCTGATGCGAGCCGTGGCCTTCGGGGTCGGCTGTGGTATCGCCCTGGGGATACTGAAAATCATCTTCTCCATCCCCATTATCTATCTGCTACTGCCAGGTTATTTACTGGCGGTAATCATGACCGCGCTGTCCACCGAGGAATACGTCAACATCGCCTGGGACAGTGCTGGCGTAACCACCGGCCCGGTCACTGTGCCACTGGTGCTCTCTATGGGGATCGGCTTTGGCAATGCCGTAGGTGCCGTCGAGGGCTTCGGCATCCTTTCCATGGCCTCCATCGGACCAATCCTCGCGGTGCTGGGCACCGGGCTGTGGATCCAATGGAAGATCCGCCGCCGCCATGAACAATCTGAACAGCAAGTTATCGCCACACCGGAGACTGTGACATGAGTGATAAAGAAATCCCTGTCCTCACCGATGCCGCGCTCATCACCTGCATCGTCCAGCGCGGTGTCGCTGACGATATAGTCCGTGCCGCCCAGGAAGTCGGTGCCCAGGGTGCGACCATTCATTATGGAAAAGGCAGCGGAGTACGAGAGCGGCTCGGTGTCGTTGGCCTCGCCATCGAGGTAGAAAAAGAGGTGATCACCATTGTCGTTGCGGATGACCAACTCGATCGCGTCTTCGAGCGCATGTACCACGCCGGAAAGCTCGGTACCCCAGGCATGGGCATGATGTACGTCACCCGTCTGGAAAAGGCCGCTACCTATATTCCCCACGAGATCGTCGAACGCTTGACCCAACGGCAAGCGCGCAACAGCTCTGGGATAAGGTAAGGCACGATGAGTACTGAAAAACTTATTAGCTGCATCCTTCCGAAGGGCAAGGCCATGCCCGTCATGAAAGCATTGAAGGAAGACAGAGACATTGTAAGTGCCAACATCCACAGCGCCCGCGGTGCCGGACGCCTGACCCCGCTGAACTACCGCGGCATGGGCGAGACCACAGAGAAGGAAGTGCTAGACGTTGTAGTGAATGCTAGCAGGGCCGATGAGATCTTCGAGTTTCTCTATCAAGCGGCAGAAATCGACCAGCCCCACGGCGGACTGATGTATATGCAGGCGCTACTCAAAGCGACCCCCTACCAGCTCCCCGAGATCGAGGAGGAGGCGTGAGGCGAGGGGTTGTGGCGTTACTCGCCTCACTACTGTGTGTCACATCAATTGCAGCAGGGGAGATCTATCGCTGGGTAGATGCACACGGCAAGGTGCACTATGGCGATCGCCCAGGGAGGTCGGCAGCGCAAAAAGTTGAAATAGCCCACCCTACCCGAGAGCCCACCAAAGCCATTGATGGGCAGCGAAGACAGAAACAACAGCGCCTGTTAAAGGCCTTCGAAATCGAACGCAAGCAGAAACAGCAAAAACAACGGCGAGTACGGAAGGAAAAACAGCACCTTGAGCGTGATTGTGCCAGGGCTCGCAAGGAACTACGCGACATTCGTAATGCCCGCTACCTCTACCAGAAAGGCAAGGACGGGGAACGTAAGATCTTTACCGACAGCCAGCGCCAAGCGGCCACTCGAGAACTTGAAGACACAATAGGCAAGCATTGTGACTAAGAATCACCACAATACATGCATGAAAGGAGCCCTCTCAACCCACCTGTTTGAACTTGTACTCACACCGCAGATACGCTAATTTGTGACGCGTATCACAAAACCGCCAAGGGACAATAATAAGGCGGTAACAATAATGGAGTTAAGGATTCGTGGAGAGGTGCAGTCGTTTTCTAGCTGCCGACAAATCGGAGTCTCCGGTTTATCTCCTCGTGACTCTCTAGGGACAAGTGCAGCACCCATTGGCAATGACAGCTTGCTCCCGACAGGAAGGTTAAGCCCCACCTCTTGGCGCCCCTTCCTCTTCCCGGAATCACTACTTAAACCATGATCTGCTCGTTCGCGGGCCGGGAAACGCGTGACTCGAAAAACGTTGCTATCTGCCATTACAACACCTGCCTGCATCACTGGCCTGGCGCTGTGCTGTCTGGTTGCGGGAACCGAAATGGGTGTTTCTGATCCGGTCCCGCTGAATACCACAGCCTTCCAGAGTGCCTCCCTAGCGCATTCATCCGCCACTCAGGCACGTGCTCTGTGGCTACGTAATTCCCTCCGCCATCTCAGCGGCGTCATCCTGACTAAAGGTCCGGACCCGGTGCGATACATCTCCCAAACGGCTACCATGGGTATCCGGATGTAGCTTGTTCCTCCCGCGCGGACTTGGCTCCGTGCCTGCAATAACCCCAAGACTATTGTGAAAATTCAAAAATGGCCGTCATGGCTAATCCTTGTCTGCCTGCTAGTGGCGACACACTCCGTTGGCGCAACCCCCAAGGTGGTTACCACCATTAAGCCGCTGCATTCCATCGTGGCCGCGATAATGGCTGGAGTCGGTACGCCGATATTGCTCCTTTCAGGACAGGGCTCGCACCATCACTTTCATTTACGCCCTTCAGCCTCCCGCACCCTGCATCAGGCTGATATGGTTTTCTGGGTGGGTCCTGAGCTTGAGGCCGGACTCAAGGCACCCCTTGCCCAATGGCTGCCAAAAGAACGGGTAATTGCCCTAGCCGATACCCCCGGCATCACCCGGTTAGGTAAACGAGCCGTTGGGATCTGGCCCAATGGGACAATATTCAAGGCCTATACCGAAACTGAGCGTACCGATCCCCATATCTGGTTTGACCCACGCAATATGCGTGCTTTTGTCGACCGCGTAGAATTGATGTTGGCAAGCGTCGACCCCGCCAATCAGGCCCGTTACCAGCTAAATGGCAAACACTTGAAAGACAAACTGACGGCCCTGGAACTAGCGCTTTCCACTGAGCTTATCCCACACTCAGGCACCCCCTACATCGTCATCCACGACGCCTTTCGCTATCTGGAACAACGCTATAATCTCCGCGCTGTGGGGGCGCTGGTGGCTGATAGTGATGCACCAGTTGGAGCCAAGGGACTGCGAGAAATGCGTGGCCTAATCACGGAGCAACAGATCGGCTGTGTTTTTTACGATGGCCTCGATGAAAAACGGCTCGCCCAAACACTGACGAATGGGGGGCCGGCACGGGCCATCGCCCTGGATTTACAGGGACGAAACATTGATGCCGGAACAGAATTCTACTTCCAACTCATGCGCGGATTAGCTAAGGATCTGCGCCGTTGTCTGATGAACACTCCCCAATAAAAGGGAAAGGAAAGCATGCCGAAAAAAGCCCGCCTATTATTGGCATTAGTCCTGCTTACCACTATCTCAGCAGGCCTCGGCCTGTTTGCAGGTAATTGGTACTTCAGCCCCACGGTAGCGCCCGTATTGTCCCATGCCACCGGGTTCTTTGGTCAGGAACGCTCCTTGCCAGCGTTCCAACTGAAAGATCATCACGGCGAGGATTTTAATAACAGTCGATTGCAGGGAAACTGGAGCTTGCTCTTTTTCGGTTATACCCACTGCCCGGACGTCTGTCCGACCACCCTGCTTGCACTCAGCCAGATACTTCCCCATCTCAACGCTGATACCAAGCCACAAGTAGTCTTCGTCAGTGTCGATCCGGAGCGTGATACCCCGGAAGTGCTATCCCAATACACCCCGCATTTTCACCCCTCCTTTCTCGGAGTCAGCGGGGATCCAGCTGAATTAGAGCGCCTGGGTACGGCCATTGGTATCCTCTCCATGAAGGTGCCGGATCCCAAAGGTGGGGACAATTACTTCATGGATCACAGCACCGTGGTGGTGCTCATCGACCCGGACGGACGCTTTGTCGGGGTGTTTCCAGCGCCGCACGACGGCGAGGGCATGGCCATGGATCTGCAGGCGATTATCAACTACTACCGGTAAGCAAACGTTTGCTCCGGGCAAAAAAAACCCGCCGTCACGGCGGGTTTTTTTCGGAGACAGTAAAAGCCTAGACCTTGTGGTAGACCTCACTACCTTGGGCCTTGAACTCTTCTGACTTCTCTTTCATCCCCTCTTCCAGCGCCGCATTGTCATCACCACCCAGCCCGTGCTTCTTGGCGTAATCCCGCACATCCTGGGTGATCTTCATGGAGCAGAAATGCGGGCCACACATGGAGCAAAAGTGTGCGATCTTCGATGACTCCTTGGGCAGCGTAGCATCGTGGAATTCACGCGCCCGATCCGGGTCCAGGCCGATGTTGAACTGATCAACCCAACGGAACTCGAAACGCGCCTTTGACATGGCGTTATCTCGAATCTGCGCACCGGGATGCCCCTTGGCCAGATCCGCCGCGTGAGCCGCGATCTTGTAGGTGATGATGCCTTCCTTCACGTCATCGCGGTTAGGCAGTCCCAGATGCTCCTTGGGGGTGACGTAGCAAAGCATTGCACAACCGTACCAACCGATCATGGCCGCCCCGATACCCGAGGTGAAATGGTCATAGCCCGGGGCGATATCCGTGGTCAACGGCCCGAGGGTGTAAAACGGTGCCTCATCGCAGTCGCTTAACTGCTTGTCCATGTTTTCCTTAATCATCTGCATAGGCACAT
This sequence comes from Gammaproteobacteria bacterium, assembly GCA_021773645.1. Classification (GTDB taxonomy): domain Bacteria; phylum Pseudomonadota; class Gammaproteobacteria; order HK1; family HK1; genus JAJFJV01. The sequence continues at coordinate 295,259 of JAJFJU010000012.1, read as the reverse complement.
GACCAGGGCCCTCGATGATAGTCTGTACGTCATGCTTCCAGGCCACCTGAGTCAACTCACCCAGGGTCTCCAGCTCGGCAAACTGAGCCTCGTCGTTGGCATCGGCGAGCGATCCCGGACGCAAGCCATCACCCAGCGAGAAGGAGACGTCATAGGCCTTCATGATCTCGCAGATATCCTCAAAATGGGTATAGAGGAAGTTCTCCTGGTGATGCGCGAGGCACCATTTGGCCATGATGGAGCCACCGCGTGAGACGATACCGGTAAGGCGCTTGGCGGTCATCGGCACATAGGCGAGACGGCCACCGGCATGGATGGTGAAGTAATCCACCCCTTGCTCAGCCTGCTCAATGAGAGTGTCCTTGAAGATCTCCCAAGTCAGTTCCTCGGCCTTGCCGTTAACCTTTTCCAAGGCGTGATAGATCGGCACGGTACCGATGGGCACCGGGCTGTTACGCACGATCCACTCACGGGTCTCGTGAATGTTCTTGCCGGTGGACAGGTCCATGATGGTATCCGCACCCCAACGAATGCCCCAGGTCATCTTGTCCACTTCTTCCTCAATGGAAGAACCCAGCGCCGAGTTGCCGATATTGCCGTTAATCTTCACCAAGAAGTTACGCCCGATGATCATCGGTTCCAGCTCTGGATGATTGATGTTGCAAGGAATGACAGCACGCCCACGGGCCACTTCATCACGCACAAATTCCGCGGTGATGCGCTGGGGGATAGAGGCACCAAAGTCCTGCCCGGGATGCTGGTTCATCAGCCCCTGATCTATCGCCAACTGCAGGCGCAGGTCCTCGCGGATGGCGATGAACTCCATTTCCGGAGTGATGATACCCTTGCGGGCGTAATGCATCTGACTGACATTAGAGCCTGATTTGGCACGCCGCACTTCATGGCGATGGCCAAAACGCAGGTGATCCAAAGAGGCATCTGCGGCCCGCGCACGCCCATACTCAGAACTCAGCTGCGACAACACCTCAGTGTCTCCGCGCTCCACAACCCATGGCGTACGGAGATCTTTCAGACCGCTACGCACATCAATGCGGACCTCGGGGTCGGTATAGGGACCGGAGGTGTCATAGACATACAGCGGCGGGTTTTTTTCACTGCCGTAATCGGCGTGAGTATCGGTCAGCGTAATTTCCCGCATGGGGACCTGGATATCAGGCCGGCTGCCCTCAACGTAAATCTTTTGGGAACTAGGAAAAGGCTCGATGGATGCCGGATTAACCTTGGCTGAATCACGGAGAAATTCTTCTGGGACTGCACTCATACCACTGGACTCCTACAACAGTAAAAAACAGGATGTCGGAATTACCCGGTTCCTGGAGAAAGCTTTGCGCAACGGTCAGAACAGGCTTTCAGGTATATTGGCTAGCTGAACGCTGAAACGGAGCGATATAATACCTGATCTGGGGTGCAAGGCGCTCGATAAATTGCAGGTCGCCATCCCTTTTTCTATATTTTCAGCACTTTGCTTACGGCCCACTAGGCCTCAACGGACATGAGAATGGCTCTCAACAAAGCGTATCTTAACAGCACTTCCTACCTAAGGCTGGCGTTGCTCGTCCTCAGTATCACCCTGCCCGGGCTATCCGCTGCCACTGATTTACTGGAAGTCTACCGCCTCGCCCTCGAAAGCGACCCGACCTATCGCAGCGCAGGAGCCACCAACCGTGCCGCACAGGAACTTCGCCCCCAAGCCGTGGCCGCTTGGCTGCCTAACATAAACTTTGAGGGCAACAGCACCGCTAACCGCCTGGACATCCGTGGCGGAAATTTCACTGCTTCCAGTTTGGGGGTAAAGCGCTTCAACAGCAGTAGCATCGGCCTCAACATCAATCAGGCGATCTACCGAAAAGACCTGGAAATTCAGCTTTCCCAGGCTAATACCCGTATCCAACAGGCCAATACGGAGTTTGGCTTTGCTCGGCAGGATCTCATGTTGCGCACCGCCCAACACTATTTTGCCGTGCTTGGAGCCATTGATGATCTGGAATTCGCCCGTGCCTCCAAGGAAGCCATCGGCCAACAACTGGAACAAAGCCGACAGCGTTTCGAGGTAGGCCTCATCGCCATCACTGACGTGGAAGAAGCGCAGGCTGGATATGATCTGGCCATCGCCGAGGAAATCGATGCTGAAAATGCCCTTTCCAATGCGCGGGAGGCATTACGCGAAATTACCGGTGCATTTCCACGCGGCCTGACTCCGCTCGGAAACAACATGGCCCTGGTACGACCAGAACCCAACGATATCAATCAATGGAATGCCACCGCGCTCGATCAAAACCTGCAACTCAGCGCGGCCCGCCTGGTAGCCCAAAATGCCGAAGAAGAAATCCGTCGTATTGCCTCCGGGCACGTGCCAACGCTTGCCCTACAAGGCAGCTATGGCCATAGCACCGCTAACGGTGGTTTCTCCGGTGGCAGTGATACCCGTCTGGCAACCATCGGCCTACAATTAAATGTGCCACTTTATGCAGGCGGTTTGGTCCTTTCCCAGACGCGTCAGGCACGTCATCTTTATCAGCAAAGCCTGGATGATCTGGAACGTCAGAAACGAGCGACACAAAGACAGGCCCGCAACGCCTTTCGTGGCGTCGTGTCCGGCATCTCACGGGTCAAGGCGCTAAAGCAGGCGCTGATTTCTACCCGATCTGCGCTGCAGGCAGTGGAGGCAGGTTTTCGCGTCGGCACCCGCACCTCAGTGGATGTATTGGTCGCCCAGCGAGCGCGTTTCCGCGCCAAACGAGACTATGCCGGTGCCCGCTATGGTTACCTGCTCAACATCCTAAGCCTGAAACAGGCAGCAGGGACCCTGTCCGAAGACGATCTGGGGCAAATTAATGGCTGGCTCGCACTGGCTCCCTGACACCTGGAAAGGCGGGATAGTACGCCCCCCCGTATAACTGATGAGTTGGCAGGGCACTCTCCTAAACAACTTCCTCCGCGCCACGGTAAAGCGGCGCCTCGCCCTTATCGAGACCGTCAATCCCTCCATCGCATTCAGTGCCCGAGCACGACTGGAAATAATCGCCCGCTGCATCCCGCCTGCCGCCTTCGGTGTCGCCATTGAGCACATTGATATGAACGGCGTTTGTGCGGAACGGGTCCTGGCTACGGGTGCTCGCCCAAATCGCGCCATCCTGTACGTCCACGGCGGTGCCTATATCATGGGCTCGCCACGCCTGTACCGCGCACTGGCGGCACGACTCTCCGCTGCTGCCCATGCGGCGGTGTTCGTACCAGCCTATCGGCTCGCCCCGGAGCACCCTTGGCCCGCTGCACTGGAAGATGTATGCCACTGCTGGCACGGGCTGCTGGCACAGGGTTACGCGAGCCAGCAGCTAATCATTGCCGGAGACTCCGCCGGCGGCGGCCTTGCCCTCGCTGCCCTACTCGAACTGCGTGACAAAAATGGGCCACTTCCAGCGGCAGTAATCACTTTTTCACCGTGGACCGATCTGGCGGGAGAGGGCGAATCACTGCGCCGCAATGCCGAAGCAGACCCCCTGCTACTCGCCTCTTTGCTTTCGCCAGTGGCACAGCTCTATTATGCCAACACCGATCCCCAGGTTCCCAGAGTATCCCCTCTCTATGGCAATCTCGATGGCCTGCCACCCCTACTCATTCATGCCGGCAATACTGAAATTCTGTTGAGTGATGCCGAGCGCTTTGTAATCAAAGCACAAGCAGCGGGGGTCAATACAACATTAAAGATATGGGATCACACGCCTCATGTAGTTCCACTCTTCGCCCCGTTATTGCCCGAGGCAAAGCAGTGCATCCAGGAATCCGGCGCCTATGCGCGCGCACATTTCCAGGCAGGCATCGCATGAGTGCCAAGAAAATCTCTGACCTCATCCTTACCGCCTTATCGGTCATGGCAGCCACCACCCTTATCAACGCGGCCTTTGCCATTGATACTCATATACGGCAGACGTCAGCACCATCAGCCTTGCAGTACCGGGAACACAACTTGGTAGTGGCGGGACGAATACATCGTGTGCGAGTGCCAACGGGTTACCGGCTGGAACTACTCACGGCGAAACTCGATAGCCCCCGTATGATGCATTTCGACAAACAAGGCGTGCTCTGGATAGGTTCGCACTCGGGAAAACTCTATCGCCTCTATCCTCCATACCGAGCCGCCGAGGTAGTCGCCGAGTTGTCGGGTTACCCCCATAGCCCTGCGATCCGTGGAAAAGAGATTCTCATCGCTCGCACAGAGGGGCTCTGGCACGGCCCCCGCCCGGCCCGTGGGGAAAAACTGCATGCCCTCGACCTGCAACTGCTAGCACCCCTGCCCGGTGGCCGGGGGCATAACAGCCGTACCCTCGGCATTGGGCCCGATGGCCGCATCTACCTAAGCCTCGGTCTAAGTGGCAATTGCTCCAATCAATATCTACACCCAAGCTATCCCGTTGCCGCACGGCGAGGCGGCATCCTAGTGCTAAACGAAAGCATTGACCCACCGCAATGGCAGGCCTACGGATCGGGCCTGCGAAACCCGGTAGGCTTTGATTGGCAGCCGCGAACCGGCGATCTCTACGCCACCAACAACGGCCCTGATCATCTGGGATTCAAGCAACCTCCGGAGTACTTCAGCCGGATAACACCAGGTTCCTTCCATGGCATGCCCTGGTTTCAGTTCGATGGCCGGCTGATTCGGCGCGACCCCTGTATCTCCACTCCGCCACCTCGCCCGCTTGATGAGGTCTCACCACCCGTCCTTACCTTTCCCGCGCGTAACGCACCGCTCGGCATGGCCTTTCTGCCAATCACACCCAAACAACCATGGTCCGGGGATGCCGTGGTGGCCCTGCACGGCTCCTGGGGAACCCGTCCAAAAGGTTCCTATCTAGGCTCCCGCGCCTCCCGGCGCCCGCCAAAATTGGTGCTAGTACGCTTTGTGGGAGGAGAAGCGTGGCGGGTAGATGGGCTGGTGACCGGCTTCCAACTCTCCAATGGCTCACGTTGGGCGCGCCCCGCGGGGGTTGCGGCCGGACCCGACGGAACAATCTATTTCACCAGTGATGCGGGCGCCAATGCCCTCTTTCGCCTCTATCGGGAAACGAGATGAAGATTGAAAACAGTGGCATGCCAGAGGAAAGCTACTGGAACAGCCTATTCGATATAGCAGGCATTATTGAATGGCTAGCACTCCCGAAAGCAGCGGCCAAAATAGTCGAAATTGGCTGCGGTTATGGCACCTTTACGGTGCCACTCGCACAGCAATCAAGCGGTGAGATCTATACCTTTGATATTGAGCCTTCGATGATTGAAGTAGCACAGACAAATGCTGGAAGGGCTGGGCTATCGAACATCACCTTTGAATTTCGAGATGTGCTTGAACAAGGCACGGGGCTTGAATCTAACAGTGCCGATAGGGTGTTACTTTTTAATATTCTTCACCTTGCTGAGAAAAGAATATTTCTTCAAGAAGCTTCACGAATTCTAAAAGTTGGCGGCAGGCTTGCCATTATTCATTGGCGAAAGGACATACCAACCCCGCGTGGTCCCACCGTGAATACTCGACCTGAAAAAATTCAGATACTCAGCGCCTCAGATGGACTCGATTTAGATTATCAAGGCAACAGTAAAATTCTTGAGCCCTACCATTGGGGTATGCAATTGGTCAAAAAAGATAATGGCAGGCAATAGGTTCAACGCGACGAGATCTTAAGATCCACGTTACTCTCTTCCCCACCTTGCTGATCGGTTAATCGCTGTAACAAGGTCTGGCCCTGCTCAGAAATGGTGCGCATTTTTTCCTCCAGTACCGCCATTTCCTCCAGCCAACGTGAGAAATCCCGCACCTTGATAGACAAACCAGTCAAATCCAGTCCAATCCGTGTCTGCTGATCAAAGGCCTCACCGGCACCCGTGGCAAGGCGTTTAAGCGGAGCGATCAATTTTCTTATGGCCTGGCTCTGCTCCGTCGTTACGCCCTCTGTCCGCTCGATTTTCTGCAAGCTCGCGAGTAACCCATCTACGCTGGATAACCATTCCTCCGATAACACTGGGTCTATCCGCACACCGTAGTGAGTCTGCGTAACGATCTCCAGGGCTTTTGAGTCAACGTCGCGATAATGACCCGCCATCTGATCGTGCACAGTAATCAGCCGACCGTTAATGTCCATCACCCGGGTAATCACCCCACCGAGATCTTCGACAATCTGGCAAAGCCGATCGAGAAACAGATTCAGATCGCGCGCCAGCTCACCGAATTCGTCATGCGATCGGATGGGTGCACGATGAGAGAGATCAGAGCCTGCCTTTGCCAGCAAGGCGATCACGGCCCGCAGCGAAACCAATGGCTCCATGCGTATTTTTAGCAGCAGAAACAGCACGATAGTATGCAGTAAAATCTTCGCCATCCCCAAGGTCCCGGTGAGCTTTACCTCATGCCACCAATCCTGCAGCTGCCGATCCAGATAACCCCGCACCGTCACCTCACCGAGAACATCTCCCGGTTTGGCGGTCACATGGCATTGCACACAGAATTGTTCCGCCCGTATCGCCACCCGAGCCTCCTGATAGCGCCCTTCCGGCCACTTAGGAGGAATGCCCTGCGGAGTGAAATTGAAAACACTTTGAATCGACTCGATAGTAATAGCTGACGGCTGGATCGACACGGAGAAGCCAAGCCGGTCGTGATTTCTATGCAAGATGGGATAGACGGTACGCGCGGCTACTGCACCACCACGATTAAGCATAATGCTCTGAACATCGGTAGCCAGACGTTCTGCCGTACGTTGGGTAACAATTTTCTGTTCGGTATTGAAGTCGTAAATAACCAGGGCAAAGCGTATCCCCAGTTCAATCAGAATGACGCCTAGCAGCACCAGGAAAAAGTCCCGGATCATATGAATAGAAAAGGAATCGTCGAAGCGTTGCGCTACCGAAATCGCCATGGGCCGGAGTCACTTTTGCCAGGGTTGTACCGACCCATTCCACACCACTCACTACCCGCTGTATCGATAGGCCGATAGCTTTACTGACCCGTGCGGGTGGGGAGGGTTCCTCTCAGCCAGGCTATTGGAGCAGTATGGCGAATATATGAACTACAACACGCTCTATCTATTGCTTCGATGCCCAAATGGCCAGCTTATGCCTGATCGATTTCTGCGAAATCTGATCTTCCGGAATAGGCGCTATCAGCTTGTCGTGGATAAGCAACCGATAAATGTATTCCAATTTTTCATTAGCCGAATCCGTAGCCTCAAACTCTACAACGCCTCGTTTTTCGCCATACGCAACGCCTAGCGCAATCGCCTTCTTTACCAGTTCTTTCTCGTTCTTTAATTTCTTCATCGGGATCTCGAGATTATGGGCCTATAATTTCAGCCTTCCAGCGCAGAACCCTCGCGCTAAATGATTTCTAATATACGACAAAGGCTAAGACATGCCCCACTGCATTATTGAATACTCAAAGGCCCTGGAATCCACCCTGAATATTAAGACGCTGGTTCAGTGCGTCCACAGCAGCGTAGCGGCTTCAGGCCTGTTTTCTGAAAAGGCCATCAAGACCCGGGCCATTGCCTACCCACACCACCAAACAGCCACATCGGAGGGCTCTTTTATCCATATCACCATTAGACTATTTGATGGACGCACGGAAGAACAGAAGATCGCCCTGAGTCATGCGGTGTTGGATGATGCAGTGAGGCAAGTTAAGGATGTGGCCAGCATTACGGTCGAAACTGTGAATATCCATAAGGCCAGTTACGCCAGTCATTCTCGCTGAAAATCGCTACCCCGACACAGACAAAGCAGGGCCTATCTGTCATCGTGAAGCAGCTTCGGCTTTGAGGGGGATGAAGCACTCTACCCCGGTTCTATCACGGCTAGAAATACTGAATATCAAGCACAACAGAGGAGAACATAACCATGTTGCCACATGCTGATAATAGAGATTTCTTTCGCATGGATGTTGAATGCCCAGCACGTTTTCGCGTTGAAGGGTCGGACGATACGGCGGGTGCCATCGTTAAAAATCTGAGTGGCGGCGGCCTGCTGCTGTGGTTGGATCGCGAAGTGGAACCCGGCACACAGCTCTCCATCGTTATCGCACCGGGAAAAAGTGTGACCCCACCACTCGCACTCGTGGTTAAGGTCATTCGCGGCTACTCATTAGGCGAAGAAGAGGGTAATTTTGCCGCGGCTTGTGTCATCGAGGAGCAACTGGAGCAAGAGTCCCCTTAATAGGTATTTCCCCGGATTGAGCTCACGCTTCATCCGGGCTACTGATCTCGGGGTGCTGCATTCCGGCCCTGATACAGCGCAGGGTGTCGTAGCCGTAGAGACCATCAAAGGCATCGAATACCGGTTTCAAAACTCCAAAGTTATCAGCTGCTGTATCCCGAAATGCGGCCTCGATATGCTCCAGCTCCCTAATATCGAGATTAAGCACCTCCCGGACACTCAATTCACCCACCTCGATAGCGGCGGCGATATGTCCAAAGACAGTGGTGGGTTTCAGCTTTCGTTGCGCCGCAACTTCCTCAACCGTCATACCCTCGCCAAGCAAACCCACGGTGGTGGCAACGCTATCCGAGAGATCAGCGCTTGAAATACTTGCAACTGCCAGCTTCGGCTCGTGCATGCTTTCTGGTCGGCCATCGGCCTCATGCGCGGCTAGAACCTTGAGGAATATCTCACCGTAACGCTCCAGCCGACGCACACCGACACCGGTGAGATTGCTCAGTTCTTCTGGTGTCCTAGGACGCTGGCTGATCATCTCTAACAGGGTGACGTCCTGAAAAATAACATAGGGGGGAACGCCCTGCTCCCGAGCCAGTTCCAACCGGCGCTCTCGCAGGCTCTCCCATAAAACCTGTTCGCTAGGCTCCTTAAACTCTACCGGGCGCTTAGCCCCACGCTTGCCGTGCCGCTTGGCCGGCGCTTTGGGATCTTTACGGAAAAAAATGCTTTGCTCGCCGCGCAATACTGGGCGGGCATTGCTGGTGAGCCGCAGGCCACCGAAACCCTCTATATCCACACTCATCAGACCATTGGCTACCAACTGCCGATAGACTGAACGCCACTGTTTCTCGGTGAGCTCCCCTCCGATACCAAAAGTGCTGGTCTGATGATGACCAAAACGCTGGATGCGCTCGCTGTCCTTGCCGCGCAACACGTCCACCAAGTAGCTGACGCCAAAGCGCTGGCCGGTACGGTAAACACAGGACAATGCCTTGCGTGCCGCCTCGGTGCCGTCCCAGCTCTCCACTGGATGCAAACACACATCACAGTTGCCACAAGGGGTCTCCATCTCGTCCCCGAAGTAAGCCAGTAATACTTGGCGACGGCATCGGGTAGTCTCACAGAAGCCCAGCATAGCCTCGAGTTTTTGCTGCTCGGTGCGCTTGCGCTGTTCGTCCGCCTCAGAAGAGGCCAGCATCTGGCGCATCATCACCACATCGCCAAAGCCATAAGCCATCCAAGCATTGGCAGGCAGGCCATCACGCCCGGCCCGGCCCGTTTCCTGGTAGTAACTCTCCAGGCTTTTGGGCAGATCAAGGTGCGCGACAAAGCGTACATCTGGCTTGTCGATGCCCATACCGAAGGCGATGGTAGCCACCATCACCACTCTATCTTCACGCAGAAACCGGGCCTGGTTCTCTCGCCGTGTCTCCGCTGGCATCCCGGCATGATAGGGCAGTGCCTTGATGTCCTGCTCCGCCAGAAAACGAGCGGTCTCCTCCACCCGTTTGCGCGACAGACAGTAGACGATGCCTGCATCATGCCGATGCTCAGCATTGAGAAAATTCAGTAATTGGCGACGACCGTTATCCTTATGCACCACCCGGTACTGGATATTGGGGCGATCAAATCCAGCGATGAATGCCTCGGCCTCGTCTAACGCCAGCCGCTCGATGATTTCATTGCGCGTCGGCGCATCGGCAGTGGCGGTAAGCGCTATCCGGGGCACCTCGGGGAAACGCTCGTGCAGTACATTCAGGCGGCGATATTCGGGGCGAAAATCGTGCCCCCATTGGGAAACGCAGTGCGCCTCATCAATGGCAAACAGCGCTATCCGGGCGCGAGCCAGGCGCTGCAGAAAACCCTCGGTACACAGACGTTCCGGTGCGACGTAGAGCAGATCCAGTGTGCCGTCGAGGAGCTGCTGTTCCACCTCACGCGCCACCTCATACTCCAAACTGGAATTGAGAAAGGCCGCACGCACGCCAAGTTGGCGGAGTGCATCTACTTGGTCCTGCATCAGTGCGATTAGCGGCGAGACAACGATACCAACACCAGAGCGCAACAGGGCCGGGATCTGATAACACAGGGATTTGCCGCCCCCGGTGGGCATCACCACCAGCGCATCACCACCCGAGCTCAAACGCTCGATGATCGCCTGCTGCTCGCCACGGAAGCTGTCATAACCAAAGACCGTGCCGAGGATATCGTGAGGAGACTGTTGCAAGTAAAGGCGGCTTCTATCCGATAGTTATCGGAATGAAATTATCCGGCGGCAGGGCTAACAGCGGGCGCGCCAATTTTTTCCGGGTCCGGGAGGAGCATCGAAAGCGCGGCGGCGGCAAGCAGGAAGGCAGTCGACACCCACAAGCAGCCCACCAACCCCCAGACCTGAAAGGTCCAGCCCGATAATACTGTGCCCACCAAGCGGCCAGCGGCGTTGGCCATGTAATAGAAGCCAACGTTGAGGGCCACCTTGTCAGCATCGGTATAGGCGAGCACAAGGTAGGAATGGATGGCGGAATTGACTGCGAAGATCGCACCGAAGAGCCCCAGTCCCACGATAATCGACAGCGCCGGGTCCATCCCGACCTGGAGTGCTATGGCGATGGCCGCAGGGGAAAAGGCCAGCACGGTAGTCCAGCCCAGCGCGGTACGTCCTCGCGGCGCACTGCCACGGCGCATCAACGCGGGTACCGAGGCCTGAACAAAGCCGTACCCGATTACCCAGGCAGCCATGAAGCCTCCCACTTGGGTAGAACTCCAGCCCAGTGATGCCGCCAGAAAGACCGGTAGTCCCACCACAAACCAGATATCCCGCGAGCCGAACAGGAAGAAGCGTGCGGCCGACAGGCGGTTAATTTCGGAACTCTTGGACAGGATGGAGCTGAACTTTACCTTGGCCTTGGCCTTGCCCATTTCCCTGGGAAGCAACAAAACCGAACCGCACAGGACGACAAAAAGCCCGACCGCCATCGCATACAGGGCATGGCTAAAACCCAGTGTCGCGAGCAGCAAGCCACCGAGGAAGAAACCCGCGCCCTTGAGGGCATTCTTGGAGCCGGTGAGAATCGCCACCCATTTGAATAGCGAGGACTGGGCATCACCCGGCACCACCAGCTTGATGGCGCTTTTGGAACTCATTTTGGTGAGGTCCTTGGCGATGCCGGAAAGGGCCTGGGCGATCATGACAAAGGCCACTGAGAATCCCTGGCTCCACTCCGGCGACAGCTGCGCCAGCATGGTAAGCGCAAACACCTGCATCGCCAGCCCACCCAACAGGGTGATGCGCAGACCGAAGCGCGAACCTATCCAGCCACCGATGAGATTGGTGACGATGCCAAAGAACTCATAGAACAGAAACAGGAAGGCGATCTGCAGCGGGCTGTAGCCAAGGGTGTGAAAGTGCAGCAACACCAGCATGCGCAACGCGCCATCGGTGAGGGTGAAGCCCCAGTAGGCAGTCGTTACCAGCGCATAGTTACGCAGATCGGTCATGCTTTCGCCTCCGACATCGCCCGCGCCACTTTAGCCGCCAGCTCCGCCATACGCTGGACATAGCCAAACTCGCTGTCATACCAGGCCAGCAACTTCACCTGAGTTTCATCGTTAACCATCACCGTTGGCCCATCGACGATGGAGGAACGCGGGTCACTGGCGTAATCCACCGACACCAATGGCCGTTCCTCGAAGCCAAGGATACCTTTTAGAGGCCCTGCGGCAGCTGTTTCCAAAAGTGCACAGACCTCCTCCCGGGTGGTAGAACGCTCCACCTCGAAGACACAATCGCTAATGGATGAGTTGAGGATCGGCACCCGCACCGCGAGGCCATTCAAGCGCCCCTTGAGTTCGGGATAAATCATCGTAATGGCGGTAGCGGAACCGGAGCTGGTGGGAATCATCGACAGCAAGGATGAACGTGCACGCCGCGGGTCCTTATGAGGCTTATCCACGATCACCTGAGTATTGGTGAGGTCGTGGATGGTGGTGAACACACCATGGCGGACTCCCAAGCCCTCGTGGATCACCTTCACCACCGGTGCCAGGCAGTTGGTGGTGCACGATGCCGCAGTAAGCAGATGATGGCGCTCGGGTTGGTACTCGTGATCGTTGATACCCATGACGATGTTGAGCGCGCCACCCTCTTTCACCGGCGCGGCAACGATGACCTTCTTCACTCCACACTGATAGTAGGGCTCCAGATCGTCCCAAGTGCGAAAGGCACCGGTACATTCCAGTACGATATCGACTCCAGCATCGGCCCAGGGCACTGCCCCCGGCGTGGCCTCGGCACTGAAATTTAGACGTTGGCTCTCGATATTAATGTGGTCGGGACCCGCGCTGGCCTCATGCGACCAGCGTCGGTGGATAGAATCGAAATTCAGCAGGTGGGCCGAAAGCTCCGCCCCACCCACAATCTCGTTTATATGGACGAACTCCAGCTCTGGATTGTCCCAGCCGGCACGTAACACCAGCCGCCCCATCCGGCCGAAGCCGTTAATACCAACGCGTATCGCCATAGCAACGACTTTCCTATTTAGCCTTACCTTGGTTGGCCACCGCCTGCTGCGCCTTGGCGATCTCGTCCGCGTCGCCCAGGTAATAGCTCTTCAACGGCTTCAGATCGTCATCAAGCTCATAAACCAGCGGCACCGCAGTGGGGATATTCAGCTTGACGATTTCCTCATTGGAAATCTGGTCCAGATGCTGTACCAAGGCACGCAGTGAATTTCCATGAGCTGCAATCAACAGCTTTTTACCGGCTTTCAACTCCGGCACGATATGGGAATGCCAGTAAGGCAGAAAGCGCTCTGCGGTCTCTTCCAGACACTCACCACGGGGTAGCTCGGCCTCGTCCAGCCCTTTATAACGCGGGTCATGGGCGGGAAAACGCTCGTCGGAGGTTTCCACCAACGGAGGGGTAATATCGTAGCTACGGCGCCAGATCAGCACTTGCTCATCACCATATTTGGCCGCAGTCTCGGCCTTGTCCAACCCCTGTAAGCCACCATAATGACGCTCGTTCAAGTGCCAGTCACGAGTCACCGGGAGCCACATCTGATCGAGCTCATCGAGAGTGATCCAGAGGGTACGGATGGCGCGCTTGAGCACCGAGGTAAAGGCCATATCAAATTGATAGCCCGCTTCCTTTAGCGCCTGGCCACCCTTTTTGGCCTCTCCCCGCCCCAGTTCAGTAAGATCCACATCGTGCCAACCGGTAAAGCGGTTATCGCGGTTCCAGGTGCTCTGACCGTGACGCAACAAAACGAGTTTCAACATAATAAGACTGCCTTTAAAAGTGTGTGTTTAATTAGAACTTTCAGCGCCATAGAGCACAGCGCATCCGTCGAATTTGAAAATAATTGCCGGCTGGCGGGCAAGCTAGAGCAGTTTCTGCACGATAGTCTCTAGCCGATCCAGGGCACCGCGGTTTTGCTCTACGAATTGCCGCCCCTTTTCTCCCGTACTGTGACGCAGGTTGGCGTCAGCGAGGTAGTTTATCACGCGCCCCGCCAATTCCGGGGCATCTGCCACCCGATCCAGCGCGCCGGCGGCATCCAGACGTTCACTAATGTCGGCAAAGTTATGGACCCACGGCCCCACCAGTACCGGCAGGCCCAGTGCCGCTGGCTCCAGCATATTGTGGCCACCGACATGCATCAGGCTGCCGCCCACAAAAGCTAGATCTGATGCACCATAAAACAACGGCAATTCGCCCATGGTATCCCCCAGGAAGACATCCACGGCCTCGCAGGAATCCGGCATCTCGGTACGCCGCGCCACTCGCCAGCCTGCCTTCTGGCACAGGGTGGAAACGCGATCAAAACGCTCTGGATGGCGCGGCACCAATACCAGCAACGCCTTGGGAAGGTGCTCGCGTACTTGGGCAAAGGCCCGCAGGATCTGTGCTTCCTCACCTTCATGGGTACTGGCGGCAATCCAGATTCCTCGCTCCACACCAAAGGCTCGTCGCAACACTTGAGCGGCCTCCAGTAAACTCGGCGGCAGGCGAATATCGAATTTCACGCTGCCAGTCACCTGAATATTTTCCGCTACGGCCCCAAGACTGCGATAGTTCTCCGCATCCCGCTCGCCCTGGGCAGCGATCAGACTAATTGCTTGCAGCGTATCGCGGCTTAGGCGGCCAAAGCGTCTATAACCAGCGGCGGAACGATCCGAGAGCCGGGCATTGGCAAGCAGTAGTGGGACACCACGGTGCCGGCAGTGGGCAAACAGGTTGGGCCAGATTTCAGTTTCGAGCACGATTGCCAGAACCGGGCGCACACCGTCCAAAAAGCGCTTCACCGCGCCGGGGACGTCATAAGGCAGATAACGATGAATGACGGTATTTCCCATGGCCTGTATCAGCCGTTCTTTGCCGGTGGGGGTCGTAGTCGTCACCACTAGGGTCGTACCGGGATAACGCTCCCGCAGCCGCGTCAGTATGGGCAGAGCAGCCTGCACCTCTCCCACAGAAACCGCATGCACCCAGATAACCGAAGTTTCCTCCGGTAGCGCCTCACCGAAACCCAGGCGTTGCCCCCAGTCGTGGTAATAGGCGTGATTACGCAGCCCGCGCCACAGCAAATGCCCAAAGACCCAGGGCAGAATGAGATAGTGAGCGGCGGTATACAGGCTGGCGGGCAAGCGTGAATGTGTGATAGCTGTCATGCCTCGCCGTCTTCCCAACGGCTGGCAGCCGCCCGGTCTCCCGACCGCTGTTGCACCCAATCGGGGGCTTCGGAGCCATGCTCTTTTTTCCAGAAAGGCGCACGGGTCTTCAGATAATCCATGATGAATTCACAGGCGGCAAAGGCATCGTGGCGATGGGCGCTAGCCACCGCTACCAGCACGATTTGCTCTTGTGCTTCGAGGCGGCCAACACGATGAAGAAGATGTACCGCCGCCAGCTCCCAGCGTGTATTGGCTTCGGCCACAATCCCCACCAGCATGTGCTCGGTCATCTCCGGGTAGTGTTCCAACTCCAGCGCGCTAATCGCCCGCTCACCATCCATATCCCGCACCAGCCCCACAAAGGCCACCACCGCACCAGCACCCGGCGCCTCGGCGCGCAGCTTCGCCACCTCAGCACCCAACTCAAAGTCGGCTTGCTGTACTTTAATCGCCATAGACAGGCTATCGCTCGGTCATGCGAGGGAGTAACTCGGCCAGGTTGCAGGGCCGATATCGACGATCCAGCTGGTAACGGAGGATCTCGTCCCAGCCCAAACGACAGGCCCCAGTTGAACCCGGCAAACAGAAAACCAAGGTGGCATTAGCCACACCGCCCAGCAGCCGTGAGTTGAGGGTAGAGGTTGCAATATCCGCATAAGAAAGGCTGCGAAACAACTCGCCAAAGCCCGGGAGCTCCTTGTCCAGCAAGGGCCCCACCGCCTCCGGGGTACCATCACGCCCGGTCACCCCGGTGCCCCCGGTGGTAATCACTACCTGCACCTCGGACTCTGCAATCCAATTCGCCACTTGAGCGCGCACCCGGTAGATGTCATCCGGTAAAATGCATTTATCTACCAGCGCGTGCCCCTCGCCCTTGAGGCGCTCTACCAACAGGTCGCCGGAGGTATCGTCTTTGTCGCTACGACTGTCCGACACCGTGAGTACCGCAATGGTAAGCGGCATAAATGCTCGCCCATCGGGCTCGCCGTGTTTTGTTTTCTCGTTCATAGCTGGTCTCAAATAGGCGCGGCCACCACATTCAGCGGTTTGCCGTCGCGAAAGGCACGAATATTGTCCGCCATTCCATCAATGATGCGCTGGCGGGCACCCTGACTTCCCCAGGCAATGTGCGGGGTCACGATGAGATTGGGAATATCGTCCGCAAGCAGCGAATTCCCATCGCACGGCGGCTCGCTACTGAGCACATCAACCCCCGCGCCGGCGATGATACCCGCCCGCAAGGCCTCGGCCAACGCGGCCTCATCAACGATACCGCCGCGCGCCGCATTGATGAGAATGGCCTCGGGCTTCATCTGCCGTAGCTCTGGTGCGCCGATGAGCCCATCGGTAGCGGACGTCAGAGGGCAATGAATGCTGAGCACGTCCACTTTGGCCAGCAAATCGGCCAGGGGCAGACGTCCCGCCGTTGGCGGTCCACCGGGCCGCTCGGCCAACAGCACTTCCATGCCAAAGGCCTCACCCAGACGCGCCACGGCTCGGCCCAAGGCGCCGTATCCGATAATCCCCAGCTTGCGCCCCGCTAGCTCGCGGATGGGATAGTCGAGAAAGCAAAATTGGCTGCTTTGCTGCCAGTGCCCCGCTTGTACTGCGGCGTGATATTCAAGCAGGCGATTGGAGAGTGCGAGAATCAGGGAGAAAACATGCTGGGATACCGAGGCGATCCCGTAGCCACGAACATTGCACACGGTAATGCCTAACTGACTCGTCGCCTCCAGGTCCACGTTGTTGGTTCCGGTGGCGGCGATACATACCAGCTTGAGTTTCCCGGCCGTGCTCAATAGCTTGCGATCCAGTACTACTTTGTTAACAACTACCACCTCGGCACCGGCGATGCGTGCCGCTACCTGCGACGGGGATGTGAGCTCATGGTAATCCCAAGCATCAAGCACGGTTTCGAGCGGCCCGTAGTCCAGGTCCGCTCCCGCCATGGTCTTAACGTCAAGAAATACGCCGCGCATGAAAAACCCCTTCCAAGTCTGCAGGTGAGGATATAACAAAGCCCTGCAGGGGGCAGCGTATACTCTGCACTGAAGCCACCTTAAGGAACGAAGCCTCCATGGATCATGGTACCCACAAATCGGAAATACCCACCGGTCTGCTGGTGTGTAATTTGGGCAGCCCCGACAGCCCTACCGCCAGTGGGGTCCGCCGCTTTCTTAGCGAATTTCTCAGTGACCCGCGGGTGGTGGATCTGCCCCGACTGCCTTGGTGCCTGCTGTTGCATGGCCTCATTCTGCCGCTGCGCTGCCGACGGGTGGCCCGTGAATATGCGAAAATCTGGACTGCAGATGGTTCTCCCCTGACCGCCATCACGCGCCGTTTGAGCGCAGCTATCGCCACAGAACTGGCAAGGACTGAGCATAATCTACGAGTGCTGCCCGCCATGTGCTACGGCAAACCGGAGCTCACTACCGCACTGGAAGATTTTCGCCTGACCGGGATCCGCCGTCTGGTAGTCCTGCCCTTGTTTCCACAGTACTCGGCCACCACCACGGCGGCCCTCTACGATGCGGTGAATCGAGAACTACACCACTGGCGGGCATTGCCTGAGCTCTGCTTTATTCAGCGCTATCACGCAGCTCCGGCCTATCTGCGTACACTGGTTGAAAACATCCGCGCTGAGCGTAAACCCGAGGAGAACACTCGCCACCTATTGTTCTCCTTCCATGGTATTCCCGAGCGCTATGTCCAGGCAGGAGATCCGTATGCCGACGAATGCATCGCTACAGCGGAAGCAGTCGCCCGCGAACTGGGGCTGGCAAAAGGTCGCTGGGCACTGAGCTATCAGTCCCGCTTTGGCCGCGAGCCTTGGCTTGCCCCAGAGACCGTTGCCACCCTCACCAACTGGGCCAAAAACGGTGTCCGCGAGGTGGATGTGGTGTGCCCCGGCTTTGCCGTTGATGGCCTAGAGACGCTGCGCGAAATTGCCCACGATGCACAGAGAGATTTTCTGGCAGCAGGAGGACTTTCCTTCCGCTATATAGCGGCCCTCAATGATCAGCCCAATCACGCCCGCGCACTTGCGGATGTGGTGCGCCAACATCTAGCCCCTTAACCTCTCTAACAGGGCCACAAAAGCCCCCCAAAAGCCGTCGATCCTGTTGAAGGAAAGCGTGATCTGTGAGAGGGTACGGCGTCGCAATTCCCCTGAATACGCAAGCTGAGAGAGACGCCCCATCGCCACCCGACGCGCCCTGGTTTCCGCTGCCCTAATTATCGCCACACAGGCTATGCCGGTGCAGGCTGTGCCTACAGATTGGGCCCACTGCGGTAGCGGCTTTGGAATTCCAGAGCAGGGCCCCGTACCACAGGGTGGTGCTGCCGAGGCCATTCATCTCTCCTCCGAACACGCAGATCTGGCAAAGAAGGGGGTCTCGGTACTTCGTAATAACGTACAAATCGACCGTACCGGACAGCAGCTACAATCCGATACCGCCCGTTACGATCAAACCGCCGGCACGTTGGATGCGAGCGGTGCCGTGCAGTACTGGGAAGAAAGCATCTACCTCACAGGCGATCATGCCCATATGGATCTCGAGGCAGATGAAACGGTCATTGATAACGCCAACTTCAGCCTGATCGATGAACACGGGCGTGGTAAGGCACGGGAAATCACCCTCAGCGGCTCAGACTTGGTACTGCTGAAAAATGCGCGCTACACCACCTGCGATCCAGGCCAGGAAGCGTGGGTCCTGAAGGCAAAGGATCTGCACATCAACAAACTGACCGACACTGGCGTTGCTCGCCATGTCAGGGTGGAATTCAAGGGTGTACCGATCTTCTATTCCCCCTATTTATCCTTCCCCTTGAGCGACACCCGAAAAACCGGCTTCCTCACTCCATCCTTCCGACTCTCGGGCAACGCCGGTGCGGAATTCCAGATCCCCTATTACTGGAATATTGCACCCAACCGGGACGCGACCCTCCGAGTCCGAGCCACGGGCCAGCGCGGTGTCGTGCTGGGTGGTAAATATCGCTACCTCAGCCAGGACTGGGGTCAGGGCGCAGCGGGGCTTGAGTGGTTGCCCGATGACCGTGAACGAGGGGGCGGACGAGCGCTTTTTAACTTCCAGCACAAGGCCTCCTTCGCCAGCCGCTGGAATGCTGACATTAATCTGAACCACGTAACGGATAAGGATTACTTCGAGGATCTGGGTACCAGTCTTGATGTAGCCAGCACTCAGTTTCTGGAGCGTCGGGCGAGCCTTAGCTATAGCGGTGATCGCTACTCGGTTACGGGCCGATTGGACAGCTACCAAACCGTAGATAAAACCATCCCCGGCGCAGACCGCCCATACGAACGCCTACCCCAAGTACAGTTCAGCACCCACTTGCCAAAGCACAACCGACGCCTTAATTTCGACCTATATGGGGAATTTGTCGCCTTTGACCGCGAAGCCAGCGTCACCGGATCCCGCGTTGATCTGCGCCCCACGGTGAGTTATCCGGTACGTGGCAGCGCCTACTTTGTCGAACCTCGCATCAGCCTACATCACACCGTCTATTCACTCGATGATCAGACAGTGGGCACGGACGACAGCCCCACACGCACCCTGCCCGTAGTCAGCCTCGACAGCGGCCTGTTCCTAGAACGGGATTTTGCCTTGGGCGGTGGAACCTATGTGCAGACCCTGGAACCACGGATCTACTATCTGATGGTGCCCTTTGACGACCAAAGCGATCTGCCGGTTTTCGACACCGGTGCCCACAGCTTTAATTTCTCCCAGTTGTTCCGGGAAAACCGCTTCAGCGGTGCCGACCGCCTAGGCGATGCCCATCAAATCACCCTGGCACTGACCTCCCGGGTGCTGCAAGACAATGGCGATGAATTGCTACGTGCCAGCATCGGCCAGATCCGATTTCTTCGCGATCGCAAAGTAGGCTTGCCGGGAGAAACCGTAGACACCAACAATGGCTCTGCCTTGGTTGCTGAGCTAGCGGGGAAAATCGGAAATGGTTGGCGGCTGCAGGCCGGCATGCAGTATGACCCCCATGAGGGACGTACCGACAAAAACACCATTAGTGTGCGCTACCAGCCGGATTCCGCACGGGTGCTTAACCTGTCCTACCGCTTCGTACGTGGAGCCACTGAGCAAACCGATCTGTCACTGCACTGGCCAATTAGTGGTAACTGGAATGCCGTGGGGCGCTGGAACTACGCCCTCGCCAAAGGACGCTCTCTGGAGACCTTTGGCGGCGTTGAATATGACAGCTGCTGCTGGGCCTTCCGGGCCGTTGGCCGCCGCTATCTCACCAATACGGCAGGTGACTATACCAACGCCATCTTCTTCCAGCTGGAACTCAAGGGACTGGCAGGCCTCGGCAAAAAAACCGAGCAATTACTGGAACGGAGCATTCCGGGATTCCATAACTCCTTCTGATGAGCTGCATGGGAACAACCCGATTCACGGACACCGTCATCCGTGGACTCAGCCGCATCCTGTTTGCTTGCCTACTGGCCACGATACCCTGGCAATCAACCACGGCACAAACTGCAAACTATGTGCAGCCACTCGCCCTCGATCGCATCGTCGCCATAGTTAATGACGACGTCATCGTTGCTAGTGAACTGGCAAACCGACTGCGCCTGATACGCAGCCAATTGCGCAATGCCGGTACTCGCTTACCTCCCGATGAAGCGCTGCAAAAACAAGTGCTGGACCGTTTGATCATTGACCGGCTACAGCTTCAGGTGGCGGAACAAACCGGGGTACGGGTCAACGAGGACAATCTGAACCGCAGCCTGCAGGAGATGGCCCGAAAAAACGGTTATTCCCTGCGAGATTTTCGTGACATCCTACAGCGCGATGGCTACAAATTTTCGCGCTTTCGAGAAGATATCCGCCAACAAATGCTGCTTGCTCGAGTGCGACAACAGCAGGTCGCCGGGCGCATCCGTATTTCGGAACGTGAGATCGATAACTTCCTGACTAATCAGGCATCGCGTGGAAACCAGAATGCCCAATACCAACTGTCGCATATCCTCATTGCCATCCCCGAGGGAGCCTCCCCAGAGCAGATTCAAATCTCCCGCAACAAGGGGCTGAATATACTGAAAAAACTGGATAACGACGCCGATTTTTCCCAACTTGCCGTGCAGCTATCGGATGGTCAGCAGGCGCTCCAGGGCGGTGATCTCGGCTGGCGAAAGCGTGGCCAGCTACCGACCGCCTTTTTGGAGGTCGTTCCTAAGCTGCAAGCTGGGACACATAGCGAGCTCATTCGCAGTGCTAGCGGTTTTCACATCGTCAGACTACTGGCGACACGAGGTGGGGCCAGCCAACGACATGTGATTGCTCAGGTACGGGTGCGACATATTCTTATCCGCCCCAATGAACTCACCTCTGAAGAGGATGCAAAGAGCCGACTGCTGCAACTAAAACAGCGTCTGCAGGAGGGTGCTGATTTTGCCAACCTGGCACGCTCTGGCTCTGATGACCGTGGCTCCGCCATCAAGGGAGGGGATATCGGCTGGGTAAGCACGGCGGATGTAGTCCCGGCTTTCGCTGAAGTCATGGACACCATCTCGCTAAAGGAGATTAGCGCTCCCTTCAAAAGCAGTTTTGGATGGCACATTTTGCAAGTGATGGAACGACGGAATCATGACAACACGGAAACGGTACGGCGCACCCAGGCAGTCGCCCAGATCCGCGAGCGCAAACTGGATGAAGAGCTACAAAGTTGGGTCCGCCGATTAAGGGATGAGGCTCACATCGAGTACCGCCTGGAGGAGTAGCCCATGCTCACAGTGGCTTTCACTCCAGGCGAACCCGCCGGCATAGGCCCGGATCTGGCGTTGCGTATACCCGGCTTAGCGCTTAACGCCCGCGTGGTGGTGTTTGCCGACCCAGATCTGCTTGGGCAGCGTGCCCGTACCCTAGGCACCCACCTTCGGCTCATCCCTTACGACCCGAACAAAACCGCCCCCACTGGCCCGGATACCCTTGAAATTGTTCCCCACTCGATCACCAATGCCGTACATTGTGGGAGAACCGATCCGACAAATTCCCCCTATGTACTGGCCTGCCTGAAAGCCGCCGCTGATAGCTGCCTGAAAGGAGAGCTCTCGGCACTGGTCACGGGGCCGATACACAAGGCCGTAATTAACAAAGCGGGCATCCCCTTCAGTGGTCATACGGAATTTCTGGCGAGCCATGCTGGGGGTGTCCACCCGGTAATGATGCTGATGGTTCCCGGGCTCAGGGTTGCGCTCGCCACTACCCATCTGCCACTAACAGCCGTTAGCGCCGCTATTACCCACGATAGCCTGGAACACACGCTGCGCATTCTCATCGCTGAACTACAGGGGCACTTTGGCATTCCACAGCCACGCATCCTGATCTGTGGCCTTAATCCCCATGCCGGAGAAGATGGGCATATGGGACGTGAGGAAATTGAGATCATTGGACCAGTCATTGAATCACTTAGAGCGCTTAATGCCGAATTGCTAGGCCCCTTGCCCGCTGATACCAGTTTCACCCCCGCACGCCTTAAAGAGACCGATGCCGTACTGGCCATGTATCACGATCAGGGACTGCCGGTTTTAAAGCACATGGGGTTTGGCCGTGCGGTCAACGTCACTCTAGGCCTGCCCTTTATCCGCACCTCGGTGGATCACGGCACGGCGCTTGAACTGGCCGGCACTGGGCAATTTAACGACGGTAGTCTAAAGGCCGCACTGAATACGGCCATCGCCATGGCAAGCCGATCATGAGCCCGGCCGGCCACCGCCCACGACGGCGCATGGGGCAGAATTTTCTGCGCGATAAAACCGTCATCCATCACATTATCAGCGCCATTGCCCCGGCAAACGATGAACACCTGGTGGAAATTGGCCCCGGCCTAGGCGCCCTAACCGAATCCTTGCTCAATCGTAGCGGCCAACTTGATGTGGTGGAACTGGATCGGGACCTCGCCCATCGGCTGGAGGAACGCTGGGGCGAGCAACCATGCTTCCGCCTCCATTCTGCTGATGCGCTACGCTTCGATTTCTCCGCCCTAACCTCGTCTCTAGGCAAGCTGCGCATAGTCGGCAACCTGCCCTATAACATTTCTACCCCGTTGCTGTTTCACCTTTTAAAACACAAAACTGCCATCCGTGACATGCATTTCATGCTGCAACAGGAGGTGGTAACGCGCATGGCGGCGACACCTGGAAACCGCGACTGGGGCAGGCTGAGTGTGATGCTACAAAGTGAATGCCGGGTCCAGCCCCTGTTCACCGTCCCCCCTGAGGCCTTCCACCCGGTTCCCAAGGTGACCTCCGCTATCGTTCGCATTGAGCCCCATCATCAGGCATCGGTAGAGATTTTAGATCGGGAGACCTTTGCCCTGGTTGTTAATACCGCCTTTTCCAAACGCCGCAAGACGCTGCGTAACAGCCTGCGTGGACTCGTGGATGAAGCTCAAATCCGTGCGGCTGGCATCGATCCAAAAATCCGTGCAGAGCAGTTGGGAGTGGCTCAATTTGCGGCGCTATCAACCTTAGCATCCAAGCAAGTAGATGCCTGAAAAGTTACCCACAAAGACTGTGGATAACTAAGTGGATAATATGGGGTAAACAGCCTTTCAGGCCCTGTATAGCTAGCCTTTCATCAGATTGGGCAGAAATTGACCGCTGTGAGTTATTAGAATAACAATCAATAACTTACGACAATAACAAGAAGCGCTCTCATGCTTTTCGACGCTAAGCTAAAAGTTTTTATGTCAGCCTTCTTGACACTGTGCATAATTCATGGGGCGGGGAGATGGAAGGCCTCCAAACTGCTGAAGATACAGGCTTTTTCTAGCTTGCTTCTAGGTTTCTCAAGGCGACTATAACCGCATCCGTTTGTGGGCAAACACCGTGCCAAATCCGAAAGGATTCGGCCGCCTGTTCCACCAGCATCCCCAGTCCATCCACGGAAATGCTGGCATCGTGGTCTCGCCCCCAACGCACAAAGACGGTCTCATCCTGGCTGTACATCATGTCGTAGCAGATTCCGCCGGGTTTCAATAAGGTTTCCGGTAGAGGTGGCAAAACACTATCCAGGCTCGCAGCGGTTGCATTGATAATGAGATCAAAGGCCGTGTTAGCGAGATCGGCATAGCCACATGCCTCCACCCGCCCCTGTTCATGAAACAGGGCAGCCAGTTCCCGCCCACGCGATTCGGTACGATTGACGATCATCAGTCGCGCTGGCGTCTCATCCAGCAACGGGCCTAAGGCCCCGCGTGCCGCTCCGCCAGCGCCGAGTATCAAAACATCCCGTCCGGCTAGCTGTACACCCAGGTTTTGGGCTAGATCACGAACCAACCCACAACCATCGGTATTATCACCACACAATCCGACATCTGGATCGAACCACAGCGTATTTAATGCCCCGGCACGCTCTGCTCGTGGCGTTCTCATATCCGCCAGTTCCCACGCCTCACGCTTAAAGGGAAGGGTGATATTCAACCCCTTTCCACCCTTAGTGTGAAATTTTTCCACTGCCGCAGGAAATGCCCCGGTGGGCACAAGAATTTTTGAATAATGCAGACGCTTCCCGGTCTGGGCAGCGAAACGCGCATGGATAAAGGGAGATTTACTGTGGGTAATGGGGTTACCCATCACCGCATAGTGTTCGGTCATGGTTGAAACATAAAATTAAACCGCTGCTTGCCAGCGCAACGATATGCACCCGCACGTAAGCAGCAAGCTGGCAACAAATTAACCCGACGCAGCCTGCTGCGGAAGGGCCTCCAGCCCACCCTTAAGCACCGAGCCATCGAAACCACGCTCACTCAAGAGGAAGGCCGCAGCAGAAGAGCGGCGGCCAGTGGCGCAATAGCAGATATACTTCTTTGCCGTGTCGAGGCTTTCTGCCTTCAGACGCAACATAAATAGTGGGATATTGAGGCTGCCTTTTATGCCCCCGGCCTTGTGTTCGGCTTCCAGACGGACATCCAGAAGTACGGCACCACTCTTAACCATCTCACGGGCCTCCTCGATGGATACCTCATTCATCATCGGGGCCTTAAGGAGCTCTTCAAAATCCTCCTTGGACAAGCGCATAAGCAGGCCATCGCTTTCCATGGTAATGCTGGCATTACGCTTGCTCTGGGAAAGCAATGCCTCCTCACCAAAGGCATCACCATCATTCAAGTGGGCCAGCGTCACACTAGAACCTGTGGCTGACTCACGAGTCACCTTGGCCTTGCCACGGCTGATGATGTAGTAAAAATCACCATCATCCCCCTGCTTGATTACCGTTTGTCCCGTTTTCATAGCCACTTCCTGCAGGCGCATGAACATCTGCTGAATATTGGCCGGGGGTATACGCAGGAATGCCTTAGATTGGAGAATGCGGGTCATCCAATCGCCACCTTCCTCGTCATCCTCATCTTCCTCTTCCACCGAGATATCGCTGACCTCAATGCCGGAAAGCTGATCCCAAGTCAGCAGAATATCCAGCAAATCCGTATCGATACGGATGACGGTGACGGCATTCTTGGCCTTTGCCGCCATCTGGCGAGGTTGCTTGTTGGCGATGGGGTGACGGGACTCTGGAGTACCGCCACGAATATTTCCCTGGGTACCTTCCTCAGTAAATAGCTCCGCATCACCGGAAAGCACATAAACCGACTTCCGGTCGGTGTCACCCTTATTGAAGATCAATCGCCCAGCAGAAATTTCTTCCACAAAGGTTTTGCCCGCAAGCTCCTGAAAATTCTCCGCATTCAGGGCGTTGGCCGGAACCAGTGTCTTCAGGATTTGTTTGTCGACTAGTTTCTGAGCCGGCGCCATGCTAAACCTCTAAGCTATCGGTCTACCGACGATATCCCTCGCTCTATCATCTACCGAGAGGGGAATGGCAACGGAATGCTCGTTACCTTAACTGATATCGCCTGCGTAATTATTGAGCAAAGGGAGCATCTCCACGCAGGGAATAAAAGCCACCTTTTCACAGCGGGCATTGTAAGGTGCCACCGGCACTTTGAATACCCCCACCCCAGGGTATAGCGCAAGCCTCGCCGCCCGGTGTATAACCTTTTGTTGGAGGAAAATTCCGTGAATCTGACAGCCGAAAAAAACTGCACCTGGAATCCAACTGCTGCCGATCGCCAACATTTCCTGACTGAACTCGGCCAGCTCCTTCCTGCTGACTCGGTGCTTAGCGACCCCGAGACCCTGGCGCCCTACGAATGTGACGGGCTTTCTGTCTACCGCCGCTTACCGCTTGCGGTGGTGCTGCCGGAGACGGTGGAACAAATTCAGGCGATCATGCGTCTTTGTGCCCGACTCAAGGTTCCAGTAGTAGCCCGTGGCGCCGGCACCGGGCTTTCTGGTGGCGCCCTGCCACTGGCCGATGGAATACTGCTCAGCCTAGCCAAATTTACCCACATCCTGGAGCTAAACCCGCTAGAGCGCTGGGCCCGCGTGGAACCCGGGGTACGCAATATTGCCATCTCCGAAGCGGTGGCAGCACACGGCCTGTACTATGCGCCAGATCCTTCTTCCCAGATCGCCTGCACCATCGGCGGCAACGTAGCGGAAAACTCCGGCGGCGTGCATTGCCTGAAATATGGCCTCACGGTGCACAACATCCTCGCTATCGGCATCATCACTGCAGAGGGTGAGCACATCAGCATCGGTGGCCTGGCACCCAATAGTCCGGGCTATGATTTGCTCGCACTGTTCACTGGCTCCGAGGGCATGCTCGGCATTATCATCGATGTCACCGTCAAGCTGCTGCCAAAGCCGGAGTACGCCCAAGTACTACTTGCAGGCTTCCCCAGTCTGGGCGCAGCAGGTACCGCAGTGGGGCGCATTATCGCCCAGGGGATCATTCCCGCGGGCCTAGAGATGATGGATCAGGCGGCGACTCAAGCGGCGGAGGATTTTGTTCACGCAGGCTACCCTACAGACGCCGTCGCCATCTTGCTGTGTGAACTGGACGGCGTAGAGGCGGAGGTCAACGCCCAAACAGGCACCGTGCGGGAGATACTGGAAAGCTGTGGCGCCAATCATCTACAAACGGCCGTGGACGAAGCCGAGCGCATGCGCCTGTGGGCCGGGCGCAAGGCGGCCTTTCCCGCGGTGGGACGCATCAGCCCGGATTACTACTGCATGGACGGCACCATTCCCCGCCGCCATCTTGCCGAGGTATTGGAAAGAATCTCCCGATTATCAGAGAAATACAGCCTGCCTGTAGTCAACGTCTTTCATGCCGGCGATGGCAATCTGCATCCGTTAATCCTCTTCGATGCCAATCGTGAAGGAGAGCTCGCGCAGGCCGAGGCCCTGGGTGGGGAAATCCTCGAAGTCTGCGTAGAGATGGGCGGCACCATCACCGGCGAGCACGGTGTCGGCATCGAAAAATTAAATCAGATGTGCGTGCAATTTCCGGAGCCTGAGCTGCGCCAGTTCCACGCCGTTAAAAATGCCTTTGACGCCAACAGCATCCTCAACCCGGGCAAGGCGGTGCCCACGCTGCACCGCTGCGCAGAATTCGGCGCTATGCACATCCACCGTGGCAAGCTGCCCTTCCCGGAACTGGAACGCTTTTGAGGCCTACTTGAGATGAGCGATACCGACAGCCTCCTGGCGTTAGAGAAACAGGTCCAGACGGCCTTTGAATCCGGGACTCCGCTGAGCATTAGTGCTGGCAACAGCAAATCCTTTCTTGGCACTTCGTCTGCCGACACGGCCCTAAACATTTCAGGGCATCGCGGCGTAGTGTCGTATCACGCCGAAGAGTTAGTACTCACTGCGCGGGCCGGCACACCGCTCGCGGAATTGGAGACGCTGTTGGCGGAAAAGCACCAAATGCTCGCCTTCGAACCACCCCATTTCGGTCCCGGGGCCACCTTGGGCGGCACTATTGCCTGCGGCCTCTCTGGGCCACGGGCACCTTATTGCGGCACCGCACGGGACTTTGTGCTAGGCACGCGCATACTCAACGGGCGTGGGGAATACCTCCGTTTTGGTGGCGAGGTGATGAAGAACGTCGCTGGCTACGATGTCTCACGTCTGATGGCAGGTGCCTTTGGCACCCTGGGCGTATTGCTGGAAATTTCCCTCAAGGTACTGCCAATGCCTGAGCAAGAGCTCACCCTTGCTCGCGAGGCCTCTGCCAGTGAAGCCATTGAACTGATGAACAGCTGGGCAGGACAACCCATTCCACTGTCAGCCACCTGTCATCAGGATGATCGCCTGACCCTGCGCCTCTCCGGGCCAGTGGCCGCGACAAGTGAAGCAAAACGGCGCCTAGCCGGCGATCAGATGGAAGAAATCAGCAACGATTTCTGGCCCAAATTGCGTGAACACACACTTGCGTATTTCAACACTCCGAAAAACTTGTGGCGCATCTCCCTTCCCTCGGGAACACCACCCCTGGCGCTCACCGGCGCATGGCTCACCGAATGGGGTGGCGCCCAGCGCTGGCTACGCAGCGACGAAGACGGTGCCCGCATTTGCCAGATCGTTGCCAAAGCCGGGGGGCACGCCCAGCTTTTCCGTGCCGGGTCAGCGGCCACTGAAGCCGTTGGACCCCCACCGCTTTCCGAACCGATGCTAGCAATTCATCGCCGACTCAAACAGGCCTTTGACCCAGCTGGCATTCTCAATCCTGGCCGCCTGTTCCCCCAGTCATAAGCCAGCCCCCATGCAAACCGCACTCACCGATCTGATCAAACAAAGCACCGTTGGCCAGGAGGCGGACTCCATCCTGCGCAGCTGTGTCCATTGCGGCTTCTGTCTCGCCACCTGCCCCACCTACCGGCTACTGGGAAACGAGCTAGACAGTCCCCGTGGCCGCATCTATCTCATCAAACAAGCGTTGGAAGGAAAACCGGTTTCCACCGAAACCCAGCTCCATCTGGATCGCTGTCTCACCTGCCTCAACTGCGAGACCACTTGCCCTTCGGGAGTTCGCTATGGGCGCTTGCTGGACATTGGCCGTGAGCACGTGGAAACGCGGGTAAAACGCGGCGTATGGGATCGCCTGATACGCATGGGCCTACGCGTGGTCCTTCCCCACACCACTCGCTTTGCTCTCGCCCTAACACTGGCACGTGCTTGCCAAGGTTTGTTCCCCAGAGCATGGACAGCGAGCGTTCCACCTCGCCAGCGCAGCAAAAGCTGGCCACCAGCACGCCATAGCCGCCGCTGGCTGGTGCTCGACGGTTGTGTCCAACCCGCGCTGGCACCCAACATCAACCTAGCTGCAGCGCGCTTGCTGGACCGTCTTGGTATTTCGCTTATAAAGATTTCGGAAGCAGAGTGTTGCGGTGCCGTGAGCTATCACCTAAACGCCCAGCAAGATGGCCTCGACTTCGCCCGGCACTGCATCGATACGTGGTGGCCGCTGCTGGAGGGAGGTGTGGAGGGCATCATCATGACCGCGAGCGGTTGCGGCGCCATGGTGAAGGAATATGGTCATCTGCTACGCCACGATTCCAAATACGCAGTGCGTGCCGCCAAGATCTCAAAATCCGCCAGGGATATCGCCGAGATACTGGCGCAAGAGAATCTGGACACACTCCATTTCAAGCCTGAAATGCGGGGCAAAGTAGCCTTTCACACCCCCTGCACACTGACCCATGCATTGGGGGTTCAGGGCCTGGTGGAATCCATCCTGAAAAAAGCGGGATTTGAACTCACCCCGGTGCCAGACTCAGGCCAATGCTGCGGCTCCGCCGGCACCTACTCCATTCTCCAGGGCAAACTCTCCCGGAGGCTTAGAAAGGAGCGCCTAGGCGCCTTGGAATCAGGCAGTCCGCAACAGATCGTGAGCGCTAATATCGGCTGCATCAATCACCTAGCCGCCGACACCAGTGTGCCAGTTCGTCATTGGGTGGAATTACTGGAAGAGGCAAGCCGCTAAGGAGCGATCTCATGTTCACAACAGGTAGCCCAGGCCATCTTGCTTACTTGTCTGCGTCAAAGGCATAACGAAAGACCTGTCCCCGTTTATTCGTTGAACAAATCATTTTGTTGAATGGACAGCCCCCTCCTGGAGTGAAGGCCCTAGAGCAGTGGATAAAAAATTGAGATCTGCTTGAAGATATTGATTGCGTCTAGGGTCACGGCCATTTTTGGGGCGCCAAGTGCCAATATCTTCCGATGCAAAACCACAACTCAAGTAACTATACTCAACACTATTTTTTATAATGCTGAAATATATACCAATAATTCCGCCCCCAAAAATGAGATCAGATGCCTTTGCAAGCTCCTTGTTGGAGCTACGCTCGATCACAATACTTTCCGAAATATAGATCGGAGGCCGCCACCAATAGTCAATACGATTCGGACGCGACAATACGAACGCATACTTACTTAAAGGCTCCGGAACATACTCGATTCTTCCATCCCAGTACTGTCTTTGTCCATCTGAGTAGGTGCGGCGAAGGTATTGAAAACCTGTGCCCCTAGGCCCATCACCCCCACGATAACCCTCTTCATAAAACCAAAAAGTCAGTTGTTTATATATGGAACTAGATCGGTGATATGGAGATTGTTTGATACCCGATTGGTCCAAATAAAAGCTATCCGGTTGCGATTCAGGAAAAAACTTGAATGATGGGCTTGGAACATTTTTACACTCCGTTTGAAAGGTCATATAACCTGCAAACGTCCATACCGCTGGAACGCCAATGACAACAACTGGGACGATCCATTGGAAAATAAAAGCACCATCCTTACCATCAACCAGCCGCCCTACTTTCAATGCAATATAAGCGGTGAGTATTGGAATGCCCAACCAAAACCCATAAGTAATCCCGGTTGCGACAAGCAGCAGAATTGTTGTCATTTCGATATTCCATATAGCCTAAAATACATCCCTGCACATAATGGCTTTTCCTCGCAACGAGTGCCGGGCACCGGCAACCCCTTAGATGACACCATCAGGCAAAATCCTTTATATCATTCTGTCCGCTAATATCGGTATCCCGCTGCGGATACAATCAATGAAGGAAAACTCGATTGGTCTTCTTCCCGCTCCGATATTTGCGCTAACCTCAACCTCTTACGCCTCCCAAAGCACTATCAGGCCACCTCTTCCAGCTTGTTTTGCCCAATAACGTGGATATCCCGCTGTGGATAGGGAAAAGAGATGGATTCTGCATCAAAGCGATTTTTGATGGTTTCCTGGAAATCAAATAGTACGCCCCAGTAATCCCCGCTCTTTACCCAGGGACGGACGGCGAAGTTCACACTGTTGTCGCCCAGTTCCAGCAAGCCAATGGTCACGGCCGGGTCTTTTAGTACCCGCTCATCGGCATTGAGAACCTCTTCAATCACCGAGCGCACTTTTTTCAGGTCGTCGTCGTAACCCACGCCAATCACCATGTCCACGCGTCGAGTCGGCTTGGTGGAGAAGTTGGTGATGCTGCTGCCGGTTACCTGACCATTGGGGATAATGATGGTTTTGTTATCGCCGGTACGCAGTTGCGTGGTGAATATTTGGACTTCCTCTACGGTACCTGCGATTCCACCCGCTTCGACGAAATCACCCACCTTGAAGGGCCGGAAGATGATTAAAAGCACGCCGGAGGCAAAGTTGGATAATGAGCCCTGCAGTGCGAGACCGATAGCCAAGCCAGCGGCGGCGATCAGGGCTGCGAATGAGGTGGTCTCTACACCGAGCTTTTCCAGTGCAGCGATAATCACAAAGGCCATCAAGCCAATGTAGATCATGTTCTGGGAGAACTTAACCAGAGTTTCGTCAACTCGGCCTTTGCGCATCATTTTGCCGATCATATTGGTGACGGTTCGCGCGACGATTCGACCTACCACGAAAACAACTATGGCCCAGACGATAGGCAGGCCATATTGTTGTACCAATTCAATAATTTTTTCGGTTGAAATGCTTTCCATTTTTTGTCTCCCTTGTGTGTGACATTTTTATTTAGTGGTCAAGCAGAGCAGCACAACGTTTCCGTTAAGAAGTACTGCATAAACGAAGGTTATAACTCTATAGATTCTTCAGTTCAAAGCGATGTGCCTTGACGTTCTTACGCGTCGAAGCAGGATCGAAGACGCGACCGTTCATCACGATATACACACCGACATTGAGTAACTGAACCGCAGAAACGGCACAACCGAGATTAAACATCGCATCACTTTTCCGTAGCCTCGCGGGCTGCATAGAGCCAGTGAGCACGATCGTCTTGCCCTCAATGCCTTGCAGCCAGACCCCCGTTTCTACCATGGTATCGGTACCGTGAATTACGATGATTCGCTCGGCGGGATCGCGCTCAACCGCCCCACGAATCAAGGCCCGGTCTTCATCGCCCAGATCCAGGCTATCCTTGCGCAGGAGCGATGAAATCTCATACTCAATATCGGTGTTGGCTTCCTGCAACAACTCTTCCACCAGGGTCGCCCCTACCTGAAACTCACTCTTGGCATCAAAATAAACTTTGTCGAAGGTGCCGCCAGTGGTCAATATGCGAATCTTCATCGACGTGAGCCGGCATTGCGCCAATGCTCGAAGGTGGCTGCCTGCCCGTAAGGCCGGCCATCCCGATCCCGCACATTCCAGACCAGCGCATGCTCCACCAGAAATCGCCGCCCACTACTGGAAATTCGCGTACCTGAATAATTATCGATAAAGCCCTTGTCAGCCACCTCTCGCAGCAATCGCGCGCGCTCTGTACGACCTGGCGATTCCGTTGATCTGCGGGAGGGCAATGCGATGAACTCGTCCCAAGACATCTCGAACAACTCCAGCGCCATGCGGTTGCCATAATTGAACAGCGGGTCGGCCTCGGTGCCGTGGGAAACCAGCACAAAGCCTCCTTTGAACACGGCCCGCGCCGCCTCTACGCCGTTTAGCTCGGGACTCACCAAGGTACGGCCGGTGAGCTTGCGCAAACTCTCTAACACCAGCGCGATATGCTCAAAATGCCAGAAATTCCCTACTGCTGGGGTTGAAGAGCACGGCGTTCCGCTCACCTTTTGATACTCCTGACTTTGGCCTTACAAAGATTCACCAGATCCTCCGGACTGAGCTGAATTTCCAAGCCCCGTTTCCCTGCGCTTACGTAGATCCAATCGTAGCCCATGGCTGAGCTGTCGATAATAGCGGAGAGCCTGGTCTTTTGCGCCAGCGGGCTGATGCCTCCGACCACATAACCCGTTACCCGCTCTGCTAGCTGCGGCGCGGCCATCATGGCCTTCTTTGCCCCACTCTCCTTTGCCATCGCCTTGAGGTCGAGCTGATTCGCTACCGACACTATGGCTACTGCCAATTTGTTGCTGCCACCACTCAGGCTCACCAACAGGGTTTTGAACACCTGCTGCGAGTCCAGCCCCAGGATCTCCGCCGCCTCAAGACCATAGGATTTGGCATTGGCCGCGTGGGTATAGGCATGGATCGAATACTCGATACCCGCTTTTTTCACCATGATGATCGCTGGTGTCACGGGTTTTCAGCCTGCTGATGCTTTAGTCGGCAGATACCGCGAGCCGTGAGAATTTTCCCAGAACCTTAGCGACCTTATTCAGTACCTTGTCGCAACCGGGCATGCCGTGGCGTGCCGCCAGATAGAGCGGATCGTTATAGGCAAGCCAGACCTTGCCTGCCTTGTCCTCCCACACCAGTGCCTTTTGCGGCAAGTCGATAGCCATGGTGCGCGCACACTGCACCAGTGGCGTACCCACCTTTGGATTGCCAAATATCAGTAACTCGGTGGGAGGTAGCGGCTTGTCCACTTTGCGGGCACCCGCAGCATGGTCAATGCGCGCGAATACCGTGAGGCCTTTCTTTTTTAGTGTGTTTTCCAAACGATCCACGGTTGTTTTTACGGAATGGGCGCTCGCCAGAGTTACCAGGCCGTCAGCAGCAAGAACCGCGTTGGAAAAGGCCAACAGGGCCATCAGACCTAAAATGAATCTCCTCATCTTCATCCCCTATTTTCATGCATTCCTGGACATTTAACGGCTTACGCCCCACCCAATAACTCGTGGCCGCGGCCATAGCCGGATCATCATTGCTGGCAAGACAAGTGATACCCGGGAACCAGTCATGAAGTTCCCCGGGAGTGAGCAGGTAGTCCGGGTTAAAACGCGGGGCTCGACGCAGATGATTGCGATTAAAGGTCTTGATGATCACCAGCCCCCCCGGGCGCAGTGCGGCCCTAATGGCCGGGATCAGCCGACGACTTAGATAACGGATCATCAACATCAGGTCGAAATGCGCACGTGGCAAGGCGTAATCATCAAGATCAGCCTTCACCAGCGCGGCCTCAAGGTTCGCCCGAGCAAGGATTCGCCGACAATGTTCTAGGGCTACTGGGCTGCTATCAATGCCAGTGACATGATATTTCCTCGCCGCCAGCCAAAGCAGATCGCCACCAGTGCCACAGGCTAGATCCAGGGCCTCTCCATAGCCTGGTAACAGATGCGTACAGCGCGCTAGCAAAGCATCCGGAGCGGCTACCCAGTCCGCCGGCAAGCCCCGGTATTTTTTATCCCAGCGTTGTTGGTCCGTTTTCATTCTCACCCGCCATCGTTTCAGGGCTTCCGATCCTGCCGCCGATACACCAAAATGCCATTCGTGGACACAAAGCGCAAAACACCTGAAATGTCACAGGCCGGGCTGAGCCCGACCCATACCGTCACTGCGACCGATGAAAATGGACAGCAACGGACGGTGGAAATAGCCGGTGAGGCACCACTGACACTCAAGGTGGACAATCGCGAGATCGTCACCCTCATGACCCTGGGCAACCAGCCCGAGGCGCTTGCGATTGGCTATCTGCGTAACCAGAAACTGATACAAGATATTGCAGATATTCGCTCCGTGCAGGTGGATTGGGAACGTGAAACGGTCTTTGTCGAAACCCGTGAGGGCAGCGGCGTTTTAGACCGCGAACGGGAACTCGGACGGCGCATCGTCACCACCGGCTGTGGCCAGGGCACGATCTTCAGTTGCACCCTCAACGATCTCTACGATATCCAGCTGCCGAGCATACCGATTCAGCAATCGGTCATTTATGAGCTGCTCGCGGCGCTTTCCCGTCACAACCAGATCTACCGCAGCGCTGGTGCCGTGCATGGCTGTGCGCTTTGTCGGGGCTCCGATGTCTTGCTGTTTGTGGAAGATGTAGGCCGGCACAACGCAGCCGACGCTATCGCCGGCCATATGTGGCTGGACGATATCCCCGGTGAGGGCACCATCTTCTATACCACCGGGCGACTCACTTCAGAGATGGTGATGAAGGCGGGGCAAATGGGCATTCCGGTGCTGCTGTCACGCTCCGGCATCACCCACATGGGGCTGGAACTGGCCCAAGCCATCAACCTCACCCTTATAGCCCGCGCCAAAGGGCGACATTTTCTGGTCTATAACGGCGCGGAGCATATGCGGTGGGATGCCACAGTTTAAAAATCCTTTTACGGCACACTACGGCGTTAAATAAGTGCTAGAAGCAAGCGGAATGGTAGGGCGGACCGTGTCCGCCGCAGCTTCGCGGTACCATCACTTGGCGGACACGGTCCGCCCTACGATACGCCGGGTATTTTTCGCTAGATTATCTGCAACCTACTTCCCTCCCAGCAGCGACTTAACCCCACGCTTTGCCGCCTCAACCTCGGCCTCTGCCGCCAGCCGGCACTGTGCATCATCCTTGGCCGCCAGACCCATCTCCGCACATTCCTTCAGTACTTCACGACGCAGTTGCTTATCTTCCACCAAGCGCTCCAGGCTGTAGTCACAACCTGCCAGAGCCACTACGCCCGCAAACACCAGATATTTCAGCTTTCCCATGCCCGTCCCCTTTATTGAATAGATTTGGTCGACAGATATACCACAGATGTTCGGTCCAACCAGTGTTGCTACCCGAGGGAGCTCTGAGCTATACCTGAATCCGTATCCTACCCCCGAATAAAGCAGCATTTTGCTAAAACAGAAACGGCCGGCAGGTTCCCCTGCCGGCCGCTTACTCTGCTCGTACAATCCTACTTACGGCGGTGGTGCCTGTGATGGGCACCTCTGCCATCTCGATCGATACGTTTTGCCATTTGATCATGGCGGCGTTTACCGGCGCGATCATGCTGACGATCCGCGTGCTCACCACGACGGTCCATATGCTTGTGTGTTCGCTCACCACGGCGATCCAGACGAGCATCAACGCGATCACCTTTGTATTCCAGGCGATCTGCCCGTTTATCGTGCCCCGCTTCCCGCGCCCGTTCCGCCTTTTTGTCAAAGCGCTCTTCGATACGATCGCCGCGGCGATCAAAGCGCTCTTCAATGCGTTGCCCGCGCTCATCATCCGCCATCACCCAGCCGGTGTGGCTAAGCGTTACCAGAATACCTGCGATCAAGATTGGGGTTTTCATGCTGTCTACTCCTGTGGGTTTCTGCCGCTTTCATAACGGAATAACGCCATCCCTAGCGGTTGGTTGACAGCTTCGCCCCCTATTCCGCCGTAGTCGCTTCCTCGGGCTCCAAAAGTGTGAGCAAGGTCTCATTAAGCCGTGACACGAAGCCCGCAGCATCATCGAGACGTCCACCGTCTTGCAGCACCGCCTGGTCCAGTAGCAGATGACCCCAGTTTGCGAAACCCTCCTCATCACTCTCGACATCCATCCGCACGATCAAGGGATGGGTCGGATTGAATTCCAGGATTGGCTTACTCGTGGGTACCGCTTGTCCCGCGGAACGCAGGATGCGCTCCATATGTGCGCCCATATCATGGTCGCTGCTCACCAGACAGGCTGGTGAGGTCGTCAGACGCTTGCTGGCACGCACCGCTTCTACCTTGTCACCCAGAGCCTCTTTGAGGCGCTTGGCCAATGCATCCATCTCACCGGCACTTTCCTCCTTGTCCTCGGACTTATCTTCGGCTTTGTCCTTTTCGCCCTTCAGATCATCGAGATCCAACTCACCCTTGGTGATGGATTTCAGCGCCTTGTCCTGATAGTTGGTGAGGTGAGAAACCAGCCATTCGTCGATCTCATCGGTGAGCAGTAGCACCTCGACGCCCTTATCACGGAATACTTCCAGATGCGGGCTGTCCTTGGCCGCTGCCCAGTTGTCAGCAGTGAGAAAATAAATCTTGTCCTGACCCTCGGGCATACGTTCTAGATAGGCATCCAGAGAGACATTTTGCTCGTCGGAATCGTTATGAGTGGAGGCAAAGCGCAGTAGTTTGGCCAAGACCTCCTGATTTTTC
This sequence comes from Gammaproteobacteria bacterium, assembly GCA_021773645.1. GTDB lineage: Bacteria > Pseudomonadota > Gammaproteobacteria > HK1 > HK1 > JAJFJV01. The sequence continues at coordinate 258,197 of JAJFJU010000012.1, read as the reverse complement.
TGATCCTCAATGATGCCCTCTTTCATCGCCCGTCCAAACTCCTCCCAGAAACTGGCGTATTTCTCGGCCTCGTTATTGGCGAGGTTTTTCAACAAACCCAGCACCTTTTTCACCGAACCGGCACGAATAGAATCGATCTGGCGATTTTTCTGCAAGATCTCGCGCGAGACGTTAAGTGGCAGATCATTGGAATCCACTATCCCGCGCACAAAGCGAAGATAGGAGGGCATGAGCTGCTCGGCATCGTCCATGATGAATACGCGACGCACGTAGAGTTTGACCCCGTGGCGTTTCTGGCGATCCCACAGGTCAAAGGGCGCACGCGCTGGGATGAACAGCAGCGAGGTATATTCGAGCTTTCCCTCTACCTGGCTGTGTATACGGGCCAGTGGTGCCTCAAAGTCGTGGGAGACATGCTTGTAGAATTCATCGTATTCATCATCCTTGATGTCGTTCTTGCTACGTGCCCACAACGCGGTGGCGCTGTTGACCCGCTCATCGCCCTTGGGCTCCGTGGGCTCCTCTTCCCCTTCCGCCACCGGTGCCTCTTCGGCGGGCATGTTAATGGGCAAAGTGATGTGCTCGGAATAGGTGTGAATGATATTGCGCAGGCGAAAGCCGTTGAGAAATTCGTCCTCATCTTCGCGTAAATGCAGCACCACCTCGGTGCCACGCTGAGCTACATCGACATTCTCTATGGTGTACTCGCCATCACCCGACGACACCCAGCAAGCACCGTGGGTAGATTCCAGACCGGCGCGGCGGGTGGTTACCGAAACCTTGTCGGCGATGATGAATACGGAATAAAAACCCACGCCAAACTGGCCAATGAGCTGCGCGTCCTTGGACTGATCGCCGGTAAGAGAATCAAAAAACTGGCGGGTACCGGATTTGGCGATGGTGCCAAGATGCTCGATCAGGTCCTCACGGCTCATGCCGATGCCGTTATCCCGCACCGTGATGGTGCGTGCCTTTTCGTCGAAATCCACGTGCACCGAGAGCTCGCCATCGCCCTCGTAAAGCTCGCCATCCGACAGCGCCTCAAAACGCAGCTTATCCGCCGCATCAGCGGCATTGGAAATCAGCTCGCGGAGAAAGATCTCCTTATTGCTGTATAGGGAGTGGACCATCAGGTCCAGCAGCTGCTTTACCTCTGTCTGGAATCCAAGGGTCTCTTTCTTTGCATCTACACTCATGGCACATCGGCTCCTGAAATTAAACACTGAGGTAGATCCATATGGGGTTCAAAGTCAGGGTTTCAAGCCCCCGTGGCCGGGGCAGGAGGCTTTGGTTAAACTTGCACTGATGGCAGCCCAGCATTCACCCGTCATACAGCAATATCTTGGCTTCAAGGCCCAATTCCCAGACCAGCTCCTGCTTTACCGCATGGGGGATTTCTACGAGCTGTTTTTTGAGGATGCCCGCCGTGCCGCCAAGCTGCTGGATATCACCCTCACCGCCCGCGGTCGCTCAAACGGCGAACCCATTCCCATGGCCGGGGTGCCCTTCCACGCCATCGAGCCCTATCTGGCCAAGCTAATCCGCCTGGGTGAAAGCGCCGTTATCTGCGAACAGGTGGGTGATCCAGCCACTAGCAAAGGCCCAGTGGAGCGCGCGGTCAGCCGTATCATCACTCCCGGCACGGTCACCGATGATGCACTGCTAGAGGCTAGGCGCGATAACTTACTAGTGGCAATCAATGGAAACGGCGAGCACTGGGGCATTGCCAGCCTGGATCTCGGTCGTGGTGACTTTCGTGTGATGGAGGTAGCAGGCCTAGCGGCACTGAATGCCGAACTGGAACGCCTGAAGCCCTCGGAATGGCTATTATCGGAAGACTTGGCCGCACCACCCGCAAGACCCGATCTGCCACCCACGGTACGCATGGCCCCCTGGCATTTTAGCCACGATACCGCCGAACGCCTGTTGTGCGAGCAATTCCAAACCCACGAACTCACGGGCTTTGGTTGCGAGGGCATGACGCTCGCCATCGGTGCCGCTGGCTGCCTGTTGCACTATGTCCGTGATACCCAGCGCACCGCCCTGCCCCATATCAACGCCCTGCGGGTAGACAAGCTCGAAGACAGCGTCATTCTTGACCCAGTGACCCGACGGAATCTGGAGATTAGTGACAGCCTGGCGGGCCGACCAGAACACACCTTGCAGGGCCTCCTCGACAGCACCGTGACCGCGATGGGGGGTCGCCTGTTGGGGCGCTGGCTAGGGAAGCCGCTACGCGACCAGGCACGCCTGCGTCTACGCCATCACTGCATCGAAACCCTACTGGTGGATCAGGCTAGTGAGGGCTTGCGAGAAATACTTCACGGCATTGGTGATATCGAACGCATCCTCGCCCGTGTGGCACTAGGCTCGGCACGACCGCGGGACCTCGAACAATTGGGACGGGCACTGGGCCTATTACCGGCGCTGGCAGGCTGCCTGGAAAAACTGGATAGCCCCTTAATCACCGCGAAAAGCAGAGAGATCGGCACCTTTTCAGAGCTCCAGGCACTGCTGGCCCGCGCCATCATCGACAACCCACCGGTACTCATCCGTGATGGCGGGGTCATTAACGATGGCTATGACGAAAACCTGGATCAACTGCGCGGCCTGAGCCGGGAAACCACCGGCTATCTGCAGCAACTGGAAGTACGTGAGCGTGAGCGCAGCGGGATTGCCAATCTCAAGGTGGGCTATAACCGGGTGCATGGCTACTTCATCGAGATCAGCCGTGCCCACGTGGACAAGGCCCCCGCAGAGTGGACTAGGCGACAGACCCTAAAGGCAGTGGAGCGTTACATCACCGCCGAGCTAAAGACCTTTGAGGACCAGGTATTGAGTGCCCGGGAACGTGCCTTGGCTCGGGAGAAGGCGCTCTACGAGGCACTCATTGAGGAATGTCGACAACACCTGCCCGCCTTGCAGCAAGCTGCAGCGGCGATTTCCGAGCTCGACGTGCTGGCCTGCTTAGCTGAACGCGCACTGAGCCTGGACTTCAGCCGCCCAGAATTAAGTGAGGAATCGGGCATACACATCCGTGGTGGGCGCCATCCAGTGGTAGAACAGGCCCTGGAGGCACCCTTCGTAGCCAATGATCTGGAGATGGATTCCGAGCGCCGCCTGCTGATCATTACCGGACCCAATATGGGTGGAAAATCCACCTATATGCGCCAATCTGCGCTTATAGTCTTGCTCGCCTGCATCGGCAGTTTTGTACCGGCAGAAGAAGCAATCATCGGACCTATCGACCGCATCTTCACCCGTATTGGCGCAGCCGATGATCTGGCCGGGGGGCGCTCCACCTTCATGGTGGAAATGACCGAGGCCGCAAACATTCTCCACAACGCCAGCCCGCAAAGCCTGGTATTGATGGATGAGATGGGGCGTGGCACCAGCACCTACGATGGCCTTGCTCTGGCTTGGGCCAGCGCCGCCTGGATTGCCACGCGCTTACAGGCATTTACTCTATTCTCCACCCATTATTTCGAGCTTACGGCGTTGGCCGATGAACTGCCGGGAACGCGAAACGTACATCTTGATGCGGTGGAGCATGAGCATCGCATCGTCTTTCTCCATCAATTGCGTGAGGGGGCCGCAAACCAGAGTTACGGCCTCCAGGTGGCGGCATTGGCCGGAATGCCATCTGAGGTAATCAGCGCGGCCCGCAACTTTCTCTCGGAGCTGGAACAAACAGGTCAAACGCGCCACGCCCGTCAACCCAGCGCACAAGCTGATCTATTTATACCGCCCTCACGGGATGCATTGCACGATGCAGTGCAGCAACTGGAGCCGGATCAACTCAGCCCGCGCCAAGCGCTCGAAACTCTCTACGCCCTGAAAAAACTACAAAATAACGACCGCTAGGACTCGCCAGAGGGCCAAAAGCTCGATAGAATCGCGCGATTAAGAAAAACCCACTGGCTCCTGCGTATGGCGGGACGAATGACCGAGGAACTACGATGACTTTTGTCGTTACCGAAAACTGTATCAAGTGTAAATACACGGACTGCGTAGAGGTCTGCCCGGTGGACTGCTTCCACGAAGGCCCCAACTTCCTGGTCATCGACCCGGACGAGTGCATTGATTGCACCCTGTGTGAGCCGGAATGCCCGGCGGAGGCGATCCTTTCCGAAGACGATCTTTCCGATGAGCAAGAGCAGTACATTGAGCTCAATGAAGAGCTCTCGCGGGAATGGCCGGTGATTACCGAGCAGAAAGACGCTCCGGATGATGCCGAGGAGTGGGACGGCAAAACAGACAAACTGCAGTATCTGGAACGCTAAACAGCAACATGCCTCTGATGGAGCTTAGCTCCATCAGCATTTGCCCGGCGTAAGGGAAAAAAGCCAGCCCCATACCGGGCTGGCTTTTTTTTAGGCAGCCTAAATCTGTGGCCGTTCACCCACAGCCAAATAGGCGCCCAGACCAAAAAGCACACTGCCACATAGCCAGCGAAATCCTCGTTCTCGCTCCGCTGATGCCAACAGCCAGCTTGCCGCTCGACTCACCGTCCCCATAATCGCAGTCAACACGCAACTCGCTATCAACGCATGCTGAATGCCAAAAACCGCGATCTGGCCCGCCGCATTTCCAGCCTCCGGATCGACAAACTGCGGCAACAGGGCAAACATCAGTAACGATACTTTCGGGTTAAGGACGTTAATCAGCACACCCTGGCGATAGATCTGTACGGAAGAGCGATTCGATGCGACGCCATTGCCCCCTGCTTTCTGGGTTTTCGAACGGATGATCTGAAAGGCCAGATACATCAAATAAATAGCTCCCAGCCACTTGATCACGGTATACAGGCTGGCCGAGTAATAGAGCAGGGCAGACAAACCAACTACCGCAAAAGCGGTGTGACAAAGGATGCCCGTCGCATTGCCGGCAATCGCCATGGTACCGGCAGCACGCCCTTGTTGAATGGTGGAGGTAATGACATATAGCCAGCTGGCTCCCGGCGAGATGGCGATCACTAGGCTGACTACGGCAAAACCAAGCATTGCATCCAGGTTCATTCCAATCCTCCCCATAAACTGCGTATGGCCGCGATTCCCTGGGCACCGTGATGCCAGGCAGTCTCTATATTAGCCTCTGCCATGCCACCCAGGGCATACACCGGCAGCTTCGCTTCATCTACCCACTGGGAAAAACATTCCCAGCCAATGGCCTTTGCCCCCGGATGACTGGCGGTAGGCTGCACCGGCGAAAGCACGGCAAAGTCCGCATTGATAGCATGAGCCTGTTGCAGATCCTCGGGATTATGACAGGAGGCCCCCACCCAATATTCCGGACCCAGCGGGCGTTCATGCAAGGCATGCAGTCGCCGGGAATCCAGATGGACACCTTGGGCCCCGAGTTCAGAGACCCATTGGGGGCCAGTATTTAATAATAATTTTGCTCCGAATTCCGCGCATAAATGGCTCGCGGCCTGAGCTAGCTCTCTATAATCCATCCGCTCACAGCCTTTGGCGCGTAACTGAACAAGCTGCAGGCCAGCTTCAAGGCTGCGGCGTAATTGTTGCAGGAAATACGCTGTATCACCTTCAGGTTCAGGGGTGATGAGATAGCGGGAGGGTAGCCGCAAAGCAGAGATCACCGGGGCATCGGCTGCCGGAAAAGAACGCTTAGGGAGGTCATCAAGAGCCACCCATTCTACAGCCTGATTTTCACATCCGTGAGGAATGCCTTGCCACTGCTCAATCCGCCAGACATCCAATAGCACTGCGCCTTCAGGATAGTGGTGATGCACACGAATCAGGGGGCGACCAGAGCTAGCTTCAATACCAAGCTCTTCTTTGAGCTCGCGTGTCAACGCTGTGGATACGCTCTCCCCAACCTCCAACTTGCCACCGGGAAATTCCCACAGCCCACCCTGATGAAGGTGCTCATGACGTCGTGCAAGCAATACGCGCCCGCGCTGGTCTATCAAGGCCGCAGCCACCACGTGGAGCTCCCCTGACCAGGTGCCGCCAGGCATAGGCTCAGGTGCGGTACTCAGCATTGATACGCACATAATCGTAGGAAAGATCGCTGGTCCACACCGTGGCCTGGCTGGTGCCACGTCCGAGGGCAACGCGCACCGCTATTTCCGGCTCATCCATTACCGCCTGCCCCAATTCCTCGCGATAGCTCACCGCCCGTCCCCCGTCCTCGACAATGCAAACCTCGCCCAGATGGACACGGATTTTTTCTATGCTGAGATTAGGCAATGGAGCGCGTCCTATCGCTGCAAGTATCCGGCCCCAGTTGGGATCGCTGGCGAAAAAGGCCGATTTAACCAGCGGCGAATGGGCAATAGTAAAGGCGATGTCGAGGCATTCTTGCTCACTGCCCCCCTCACACACCTCGATAGTAATGAACTTGGTGGCACCCTCACCATCACGCACGATGGCCTGGGCTAGCTCCTGACAGACCTCACCCAGTGCTTGGCACAGTTCGGCATAAGCGGGATCGTCGGTACTGTTGATGACAGCAGTCCCAGCAGCACCCGTTGCCACCAGCACACAGGCATCATTGGTAGAGGTATCACCATCCACGGTAATACGATGAAAGCTCGTCGCCACCGCCTCTTGTAACGCACGCTGGAGCAGCTTCGACGTTACCGCCAGATCCGTAGCGATAAATACCAGCATGGTGGCCATGTCCGGACGGATCATGCCGGAGCCTTTGGCGATCCCCACCACGTGCGCCTTGCCGTTGGTGCAGGGAATTTTTCGATAGGCGCCCTTGGCCACCGTATCGGTGGTCATGATGGCATGGGCGGCATGCAGCCAAGCATCCTCATCCAGGCTTTTCAGCACGCCGGGCAAGGCCTTGCACAGTCGTGCTACCGGCAGAGGCTCACCAATAACTCCGGTGGAGAAAGGCAATACCGTCTCGGTAGCACAGCCCCCCAACGCGGCCAGAGTGGCGCACACCTTGGAGGCATCCCGCAGACCCGCTTCACCGGTGCCAGCATTGGCATTGCCAGAGTTGATAACGAGGTAGCGTGGTGCCCCTTGTCGCAGATGTTTCCGGGCCAAAATGACCGGCGCAGCACAGAAACGGTTACGGGTGAACATCGCGGCACACTGGGTGGTATCGGCAAGCTCGAAAACCACCAGATCCGGCCGATCACTATATTTGATGCCCGCCTCAGCGGTGCCGATGCGCAGGCCGGCAATGGGGGGTAAACGTGCGGGTGAATGCAATCCTACCGCCATGACAGTATCTCCTGCCGAATTAACTCAGACGGCCGTGGCATCGCTTGTATTTTTTTCCCGAACCACAGGGGCAAGGCTCGTTGCGACCCACCTTGCGACCCTCGCGTACAAAGGGACTATGCTCATCTTCGGGCTCGGCATCATCTTCAACCTCGCCTTCGGCCAAGTTCACGGATTCATGCTGGAACTCCATGGCTGCGCTTTGCCGACGCTGTGCTTCCACCGCGGCCACATCCTCTTCGGCCCAAACCTGCCCCTTGAAAAGCACGCCGACCACTTCACTCTTGAAGTGTTCCACCAGCCCCTGGAACATCTCAAAGGCCTCGCGTTTAAATTCCTGTTTGGGGTTTTTCTGCGCATATCCGCGCAGATGAATGCCCTGACGCAGATAATCCATGGCCGCGAGATGCTCCTTCCAGGTGGTATCAAGCACCTGCAACATTACCGCCTTTTCAATGGAGCGCATGAGCTCCGCACCCGCCGCCTCAACCTTCTGGGCATAGGCCTCATCGAGGCTCTCGAGTACGCGCGCACTGAGCGTTTCCTGATGCAGACTGTCATCGGCTTCCAGCCATCCGCTGATATCGAGCTTCTGGGCAAACTCGTGCTCCAGCGCCTGCTCCAGACCTGGCACATCCCACTGTTCCTCAAGGCTTTGCGGGGGGATATACCCATCCACAATACCGCCCGCCACCTCCTCACGCATGGTAGAGAGATTTTCCGAGACGTCATCGGTAGCCATCAATTCGTTACGCAGGGCATAGATCTCGCGCCGCTGATCGTTTGCCACATCATCGTATTCCAGCAATTGCTTGCGGATATCGAAGTTACGCCCTTCCACCTTGCGCTGGGCATTTTCGATGGCCTTGGTCACCCATGGATGTTCAATGGCCTCGCCCTCTTCCATGCCGAGTTTTTGCATAATCGCCGCCATTCGCTCAGAGGCGAAGATGCGCATCAGATCATCTTCCAGCGAGAGATAAAAACGGCTGGAACCCGCATCACCCTGACGACCAGCGCGTCCACGTAATTGATTATCGATACGCCTAGATTCGTGCCGCTCGGAGCCAACGATGTGCAGACCACCACTGGCGAGTACTGCCTCGTGACGCTGCTGCCAATCGGCCTTTACCGCTGCAATCTGTACCTCGTCGGCATCTTCCCCCAGCGTCTCCAGCTCGACCTTGAGATTGCCACCCAACACGATGTCGGTACCACGACCCGCCATATTCGTGGCAATGGTCACCGTTCCGGACTGGCCTGCCTGAGCGATGATCTCCGCCTCACTGGCATGGTGCTTTGCGTTGAGCACCTGGTGCTCTATGTGCTGCTTTCTGAGCAGTCCCGAGAGATATTCCGAGGTTTCAATGGAGGCGGTACCCACCAGCACCGGCTGCCCACGCTGCTGGCAGTCTTTAATATCCTCACTGATAGCCGCGAATTTTTCAGCCTTAGAAAGGTAAACGAGATCGCTATTGTCCTCGCGAGTCATCGGTTTATGAGTGGGAATAATCACCACTTCCAAACCGTAAATCTGCTGAAATTCTGCCGCCTCAGTATCCGCCGTACCGGTCATGCCTGAAAGATTTCCATACAGTCGAAAATAATTCTGAAAGGTAATGGACGCCAGCGTCTGATTCTCATTCTGGATGGCCACTCCCTCCTTGGCCTCCACCGCCTGATGCAGCCCTTCAGACCAGCGCCGGCCTGGCATAGTGCGGCCGGTAAACTCGTCGACAATAACCACTTGGCCATCCTTGACCATATAATCCACATCGCGCTGAAATAACGCATGGGCCCGCAGGCTGGCATACACATGGTGCATCAAGCCAATATTGGCTGCACCATAAAGACTCTCACCGGCAGCGAGCAGTCCTGCCTCTTCCAGCATCGCCTCTACACGTTCGTGGCCGTCCTCGGTGAGATGTACTTGGCGGGACTTTTCGTCTACCGAATAATCCCCGGGCCCCTCCTCTTCCTGCTGTTTCTCCAGCGTAGGAATCAGCCGATCAACCTGGGTATAGAGATCCGAGTTGTCATCGGTGGGCCCGGAAATAATCAGCGGAGTGCGTGCCTCATCGATAAGAATCGAGTCCACTTCATCGACGATGGCAAAGCCGAGATCGGCCTGCATTTTTTCGTCACGGGTGAAAGCCATGTTGTCGCGCAGATAATCAAAGCCGAACTCGTTGTTTGTGCCGTAAACGATGTCAGCAGCATAGGCGGCTTGTTTATCCTCGGGGCTCATACCTGCCACCACCACGCCGGTACGCATTCCCAGGAATTTGAAGATTTCACCCATCCACGCGGCATCACGGTGAGCCAGGTAATCGTTCACCGTGACCACATGCACGCTGCCCGCGAAGGCATTGAGATAGGCCGCTAGGGTAGCTACCAAAGTCTTGCCTTCACCGGTACGCATCTCCGCGATCCGACCCTCGTGAAGCACCATGCCGCCAATGAGCTGAACATCGAAATGGCGCATATCCAGTGCCCGACGTGCGGCCTCTCTAACCACCGCAAAGGCCTCTGGCAACAAGGCGTCCAAGTCTTCGCCCGCCGCATGGCGCTCGCGAAGCGCAGGAGTTCGTGCCGCCAACTCCTCATCACTGAGCGCGGAGATCTCCGCTTCCAGGGCGTTAATCTGGACCACTGTACGGCCCATACGTTTTAACTGTCGGTCATTGCGCGTGCCAACGATCTTCTTAATGAAATTTGCGATCATATTGATAGGAAATAATAGGTGAATGACGCCATCTGGCGCGAGAATTTAAAGGCTGTTGACGAAAACCCAGGTTAACCATTGCTTGAGGCAAACTCCTCAACAACGATTAAACGGCTCACAGCAATTTGGGGTTAAGCCGTCTTTCGGAAATAACTCAACTCCGGGAACGGATGAAGCGGGCCGGGTTGATGGCCTTGCCATTACGTAGTACTTCAAAATGCAGATGAGGCCCGGTAGAGCGCCCGGTACTGCCCATCAGGGCAATTCGTTTACCCTTTGGCACCGTCTCTCCTACCTCCACCAGCACCTCACGGTTATGGCCGTAGCGAGTCACCAAGCCATTGCCATGGTTGATTTCTAGAAAGCGACCAAATCCCCGTTGATGCCCGACCCGGGTGACAATTCCAGCAGCCACAGCAATCACACCACTGCCTGCCTTGCCCGCAAAATCAATACCCTCATGATAAGCACGTTTGCCAGTAAAGGGGTCATTGCGGAAACCAAAATGAGAGGACAACCAACCACGCTCAATGGGGCGACCGGTAGGGCGAGTTTGGGTCTGCAAATGGCGATCCAGCAGCACCTCTTCAATCACCTCCAACTTGGGGATACGATCGTTCAAGGTGAAAGCGAGCTGATCCAAATCGCTCAGAAAATCAGGCACCGTATTAGCCGCGGCCTCCCCGGCCAATGCCACTGGCCCACCCAGTGCTGGCGGATGACTAAAATCAAACTCCCCGGCATCCAGCTTTGCCATCTTGGTCAAACGCAGCCCAAGGGCATCAAGGCGCGTCACATGTGCCTGCAAACGGCCCAAACGCAGGGCTAGCGCATCTAGATGATCTTCGGCACTACGGCGTGCGTTCACCACCGTTTGTTGCTGGCCAACCAGTTCATCCTTCCAGAAATCCACCACCTGTGCGCTCTCTACCCATCCCATGGAACGCCCAAAATAAACCCCTGCACCCAAAGTGCCCATGATCGTCGCTAATGCCGTCAGCATGACCATGAAAAAGCCAAGACGCCGTATTTGGAAGTGCCGGGGCTTATTGTTTGTGATTAGAATCAGTTCCATCTAGTCTATGCTCGTCTGTGAACACCATCTCGCCATGAACGACTCAAAATTTTCCGGCCCCCGGCCTGCCAAGGGTCTGCTTTCCCACTGCCTCGCCAACGAACTCGCCCACCTGGAACAAATCCGTAAGGTGGACACGGTGCTGCGCGAGTTTCTGGATCCTGCTCTGGCCAAGCACTGCCGTATCGCCAATGTCATGCCTGAAAAGATCATTGCGCATGTCGATTCAGCGGCCTGGCATGCACGCATACGCTTCTGCATTCCCCAGCTACAAGATTTCCTGCGGCAACGCTGCTCATCCTGCCGTCAAGCCACCCTGGAATTACGTATTGCCCCAGCTGGCATCCCAAAACAGCTCTCTCTCAATCCAGCCACGCCGCTTTCAGTTAAAACCAGGGAGCTATTGCGTAGCGTCGCCGAGGCTAGCACCAATTCATCGCTACGTAAGGCTCTGCTACGCCTCTCTGACGAGCAATAGATTCAGGCTAATGCGCCACCACCCACCGGCTGACCATAGATAATGGGGGCTTTGCCCTCGTCCTCGTAACTCACCATCTCCCATGCAGACTCATCAGCAATGAGGGTGCGGAGCAACTTATTGTTCAGTGCATGACCCGATTTATAGGCGTTGAACTCGCCAATCAGGCTGTGCCCAAGCAGGTAAAGATCACCGATGGCATCCAGCATCTTGTGTTTTACGAACTCGTCTTCATAACGCAGGCCGTCTTCATTCAACACGCGGTACTCGTCATAGATAACCGCGTTGTCGAGATTGCCACCACGGGCGAGATCGTTTTCGCGCAAAAACTCCAAATCCCCCATAAACCCAAAGGTACGGGCCCGACTAACTTCTTTGACGAATGAGGTGGTAGAAAAATCAATGCTGGCCTTGCTGGCCCGGTCGGTGAATACCGGATTATCGAACTGAATACTAAAGGAGACCTTGAAGCCATCGAAGGGGCGAAACTCGGCCCATTTATCGTCCATCTCTACACGTACCGGGCGCTTAATACGGATGAATTGCTTGGCAACCGCCTGTTCCTCGATACCCGCTGACTGGATAAGAAACACGAAGGGGCCGGCACTGCCATCCATGATCGGCACTTCTTCGGCACTAAGATCGACATAAGCATTGTCAATCCCCAAACCAGCCATAGCCGAGAGCAGGTGTTCCACGGTGGAAACATGTACCTCGCCATTAACCAACGTCGTAGACAAACGAGTGTCGCCTACATTGTCGAGGCGAGCCTCGATTTCAACCGGGGCATCCAGATCGACGCGCCGAAATATGATGCCGCTATTGACCGGCGCAGGCCGCAAGGTGAGGTAGATTTTCTTCCCCGTATGCAGGCCAACACCGGTGGCACGAATCACGTTTTTAAGCGTGCGCTGTCTAATCATTGTGGGCGGTTCCAAACTCCCGTCGTCAACAACCGCCGACTCATACTCCGCGCCTAAGGCGGAGGGATCACGGCGGAAAAAATCCGGCGAATACTACCATGCTTCCAGGGCGCGGTGATATGCCCTGCCACACGCCGAACACTGCCCGCCAGACAGTCTCAGTCAGCCTGACGGCGCAAAAACGCTGGGATATCTAGATAGTCGGGCTCCGCCTGGTTGGCCGGAATACTGACCACATCCTCCTGGGGCTGATTGCGTTGCACCGTAGGGCGCTCAAAATCGGCGTAGTCCACTTCGCCCCGCTTATTGGGCACCACCACGCGAATGTCCGGCTGCTCAGCTTGTTCCATCTGACCCAAGCCAGTAGCCACCACGGTCACTCTCAGATCATCGCGTTCACTCTCATCGATGACAGTACCAATCACTACCAAGGCATTATCAGAGGCAAATTCACCCACGGCGTCGCCCACTGCTGCGAACTCCGCCATGCCCAGATCCGAACCGGCAGTAATGTTAACCAGTACCCCGCGCGCACCCTTGAGATTAATGTCCTCCAATAACGGGCAGGCAATAGCCGCTTCCGCTGCCGCACGCGCCCGGTCAGGACCACTGGCCTTGCCCGAGCCCATCATCGCGCGCCCCTGTTCCGACATCACCGTACGCACATCCGCGAAATCGACATTGATCATTCCCGGTCGGGTAATCAATTCGGCAATCCCCTGAGTTGCCCCTAGCAACACATCATTGGCAGCCCGGAATGCCTCCGGCAAGGTGATATTGGGGTCGAGCACGCTAAGCAATTTTTCGTTAGGCACAGTAATCAATGAATCCACATGCTTGGAAAGCTCACGGATTCCCTCCTCTGCCACCTGCATCCGTCGCCGGCGTTCAAAAAAGAAGGGCTTGGTCACCACGGCAACGGTGAGTATGCCCATCTCCTTGGCCAACTCCGCCACCACGGGTGCTGCACCCGTGCCGGTACCACCACCCATGCCTGCGGTAAGAAAGATCATGTCAGCACCTTCGAGCACCTCGACGATACGATCCCGATCCTCCAGCGCCGCTTGACGACCCACCTCAGGGTTAGCACCCGCGCCCAGCCCCTTGGTAATGGAATTTCCCAGCTGTAGCACCGTGCGTGCCGAGGAGTTTTTTAGTGCCTGTGCATCGGTATTGGCACAGACAAATTCGACCCCCTCCACGCTATTGCCCAACATGTGTTCCAGTGCATTGCTACCACCACCGCCGAGACCAATGACCTTGATGACCGCGCTGCTCTCACTATATTCATCTACCAGTTCAAACATGATTACCCCTCCATAACATCTACACCGAAAAAATCAGAAATTGCCCTGAAACCAACTCTTCATACGTTCCAACACACCCGCAAAACCACCATTAACCACCCGTTCCTGCCCCCGTTGCTGAAGGTGCTGATGACCAAATAGCAGCAAACCCACACCAGTGGCGTAAATCGGATTACGCACCACGTCGACCAAGCCGGTCACGGTGTGGGGAAGTGCTAGGCGCACCGGCATGTGAAACACCTCTTCCGCCAGCTCCACCAGTCCCTCCATCTTTGAACTACCACCGGTAAGCACCACCCCGGCAGCAATCAAATCCTCAAATCCCGAGCGCCGCAGCTCCGCCTGCACCAAGCTCAAAAGCTCCTCGTAGCGGGGCTCCACTACCTCTGCCAGCGTCTGCCGTGCTAACCGCCGTGCCGGCCGATCACCCACGCTTGGCACCTCAATGCTTTCATCAGCACTGGCCAGCTGCGCCAACGCGCAGGCGTACTTAATCTTGATTTCCTCGGCATGTGGGGTCGGTGTGCGTAGGGCCACGGCAATATCATTGGTCACTTGATCGCCGGCAATGGGGATTACCGCGGTGTGGCGAATGGCACCCTCGGTGAAAACCGCTATATCGGTGGTACCACCGCCAATATCCACCAGACACACGCCCAACTCTTTTTCGTCGTCAATGAGCACCGCGTAGCTGGAAGCCAGCTGTTCGAGAATGATGTCATCCACCTCCAGCCCGCAGCGGCGCACGCATTTGATGATGTTCTGCGCCGCACTGACCGCACCGGTGACGATATGAACGCGGGATTCGAGCCGCACTCCAGACATTCCTGCCGGCTCCCGAATGCCTTCCTGGTTATCGATGATGAATTCCTGCGGCAGGATGTGCAGGATCTTCTGGTCCGCGGGAATGGCCACCGCTCGCGCCGCATCAATCACTCGGTCCACATCGCTCGCCGTGACCTCTTTATCGCGAATAGCCACGATGCCGTGGGAATTGAGGCTGCGGATATGGCTGCCTGCGATACCCGCATATACCGACTGAATCTGACAGCCGGCCATCAATTCCGCTTCCTCCACCGCACGCTGGATCGATTGCACCGTGGACTCAATATTGATCACCACACCCTTTTTTAGGCCGCGCGATGGACAGGAACCAATACCCACGATTTCGATTTCACCCTCGTCGGTGATCTCGCCAACAATGGCTGCCACCTTGGAGGTGCCTACATCGAGGCCCACAATCATATTTCTGGCGTTCTTTTTCACCCGCTCTTCCCCTCTGGAATTCCTGGCGGCGATGTCTCAAAGCGAATCGCAAAGCCATTGTCATAACGTAAATCCACCCGCTGCGGCAGCACACCATAGGCCGCCTGCAAGCGTTGTAACTGACTGATAAAGCGGGCTAGCACTAGAGCCGGTTGATCGCGCCGCATCACCACCACCATGCCGTTATTTGCTACCAATTCCAGCCGATGGCGGGACGATAATTCAAGCCGCGCCACTGCCAAATCGGCACCTGCCAGTACTGGCTGCAATTCACGCAATCGCGCCAGCGCCACGGCCGCACCCGTTTCTTGTCCCCGCAACACCGGCAAGGCCTCCAGGCCTTTAGCCGAAGCGGGATAAAAAGGCAGCCCATCGGTATCCACAAAACCTTTGTCGCCCCAACGCGCCACCGCCTTGCGCTCCGTCACCGCAATACGCACTTGGTCCGGCCACACCCGCCGTACTGATACCTGCTTGACCCAAGGCAAACCCATGGCGGCCCGCTGGATGGCTTCCAGATCGAGGGCCAGAAAGCCAGATTGAAGTTCAGCTCTCACCGCCGCTTCCAGTTCACCTTTCGACATTTGTACGAAGGCCCCGCTAACCACCACCGAACGGATCGGCAATAGCATCCACCCCGATTGCCCCAGCCGCTGTACCGCAAAGGCAATCAACAAACCAAACGCCAATAGCAGCATTACCAAGCGCACTAATCGGCTGATATCCAGCGTCATCAATATCCCCGCATTATCAGTACGTCCCCTGATCACAGACTGCTCTCCAGCAAGCGCCAAACCAGTCGGTCAAAGTCCATTCCCGCCACACGGGCAGCCATAGGCACGAGGCTGTGGGCGGTCATCCCCGGCGTGGTATTGAGTTCCAGAAACCAGTTCTGGCCATTGGCGTCACGGAAAAAATCAGCACGACCCCAACCGGCCATGGCCAAGGTGTCGGCAGCCTCCAGGGCAAGTTGCTGCATTGCCTCTTCCTCCGCCGCCGACAGGCCACTAGGGCAGTGGTAGCGGGTGCCTGCATCATCGTCATACTTGGCGTGGTAATCGTAAAAAGCCCCTCGCATCTCCAGCCGAATCACCGGCAAGGCCTCGCCATCGAGCAGCGCCACGGTATATTCCGTGCCCTCGACCCAGCGCTCGGCTAGCACCGCGCTATCGAGCTCTCGCGCCGCATGCCAAGCGAGCTGCATTTCCTCAAGGCTATCTACCCGCGCAACGCCGATGCTTGAGCCCTCATGAATCGGTTTAATCGCCAACGGAAAGCCCAGTACCTCAGCGACTGCCGGCAGTACTTCCTCGCTATCCAAACACCGGCTGGCAGGTGTCGGAATCCCCCTCGCCTCACAGATGGTCTTTGCCCGCCACTTATCCATCGCCAGCGCCGAGGCCAAGACCCCACTGCCGGTATACGGAATGCCCGCCACTTCCAGAGCACCCTGGAGAGTGCCGTCTTCGCCGCCACGCCCGTGCAAGGCAATGAAACAGCGCTCGATATTCTCCGCCACCAGGTGTGCAACCACATCGCGTCCTGCGTCTATACCCACCGCATCGACGCTGGATTTTTGCAGCGAAGCCAGCACCGCAGCGCCGCTTTTAAGGGAAATCGCTCGCTCCGATGATGAGCCGCCATACAGCACCGCCACCTTGCCAAAGGCCTTGGCATCACTAAGCTGACGGGGTGAGTGCTTCATGTCCTCTCCCCCTCATCTGCCGGCTCACCGATCATGCGTACCTCGGTCTGCAGGCTGACCCCAAAACGCACTTGCACGGTCTCGACCACGTGCTGAATCAGTGCTTCGATGTCGCTGGCACTGGCCTGCCCCTGATTGATGATGAAATTCGCGTGCTTGTCCGATACCACCGCACCACCTATCCGCTCGCCCTTTAGTTCACAGGCCTCAATCAGCCGTGCCGCATAGTCTCCCGGGGGATTTCGAAACACCGAACCACAACTACGCAGCCCTGTGGGTTGGGTCTCGTTACGCCGCCGCAGCAAGGCCTTGACTCGCTCCAAGGCCTGCTCACCGGCACCTGATTTAAGCCCTAACTCTGCGGCGATAAAGTATTCCTCAGCGGGCCCTTTCACAGAGCGATAACCCACGCGGTAATCCGCCGGACTACGCCACTGGCGCCGCCCGGCACGGCTCAGGGTCTCGACCCGCTGCACAATGTCCCAGGTCTCACCACCGAAGGCGCCGGCATTCATCATTAGGGCACCGCCGAGAGTGCCGGGAATACCGGCCAAAAATTCCGCCCCATGGAGATTCTGCCGTCCACTAAAGCGCGCCACTTTTGGGCACGCCACCCCGGCCTCGGCATAAATCCGGTTTTCATCCATCACCTCCAGCCCGGATAGCAGGCCAGCGGTGAGCACCACGGTGCCGGCAAAGCCACCATCACGAACCAACAGATTGCTGCCCAACCCCAGCCAAAACAGCGGCTCACTCACCGGCAGCCCGGCAACAAAGGCAGCAAGATCATCAATGTCCGCTGGCCGATAAAGTTGCCGCGCTGCACCCCCCACACCCCAAGTGGTGTATTGCGCCAGCAGCTCGCCAGGTAACAGCTCTCCGCGCAGCCGATAGCTTGGGACGGAAGGCGATTGTGCATTCATCCCGCATGCACCCCGTTTTCAGCAAGACTCTTGGCTAGGGCACCGATGTCCCCAGCCCCCAGAGTCAGCACGATGTCATCGGCCATTAACGTGGCCTTTAGGGCGGCATTAAGTTCGTCGTGCTCGACGATAAATACCGGCTCCACTTGGCCACGGGCACGCACCGCGCGGCTCAGAGCACGACCATCGGCACCGCTAATGGGGGTCTCGCCAGCCGCATAAACTTCCAGGATGTACAACACATCCGCGCTGGAAAGCACCTGAGCGAAATCCTCAAATAAATCCCGGGTACGGGTATAGCGATGGGGCTGGAACACCACCACCAGGCGTCGACCCGGCCAGCCCTCACGCACCGCCTCCAGGGTGGGGGCAATCTCGCGGGGATGATGGGCGTAGTCGTCAATGAGCAGTGCCTTACCATCGCCAGCTGGTATTTCACCGAGCATCTGGCAGCGGCGGGCAATGCCCTGGAATTCCCGCAAGCCACGCACCAGGGCGTCATCATTCACCCCCAATTCTCTAGCGATGGCGATGGCCGCCAAGGCGTTGGCAACATTGTGATGTCCGGGCAGATTGAGTTCGAGCGCTAACGGCTCAGCGCTATCCGCCATATGCACATCGAAACACGTGCGCCCACCCTCGCGACGGATGTTGCGGGCGCTGAAATCTGCTTTGGTTTCAATGCCATAAGTCACTATAGGTCGCGCCACCTCGGGCAACATCTCACGCACCACAGGGTCATCCACACACAGCACTGCAAGGCCGTAAAAGGGTAGGTGATGGAGAAATTCCAGGAAGCTGGCACGCAGGCGGGCAAAATCACCGCCGTAGGTGGCCATGTGATCCTCATCGATGTTCGTCACCACGGCGATGATGGGCTGCAGGCATAAGAAGGAGGCATCGCTTTCGTCCGCCTCCGCTACCAACACACTGCCACTACCGAGACGTGCATGAGAACCGGCACCGGTGAGACGCCCACCAATGACAAAGGTCGGATCCAAATTGCCCTCAGCAAGCAGACTGGCCACTAGGCTGGTGGTGGTGGTCTTGCCGTGGGTGCCGGCTACCGCAACGCCGTAGCTAAAGCGCATGAGCTCCGCGAGCATCTGTGCACGTGGCACCACCGGAATATGCGCCTTCCGAGCCGCCACTAACTCCGCATTGTCGGCCGCCACTGCAGTGGACACCACGATGACGTCACAGCAACTCACCTGCTCAGCGGCATGGCCGATATAGACGCTGATACCCAGCTCCCGTAGCCGCAAGGTCATGGCCCCCTCACGCGCATCGGAACCGGAGATCTCATAGCCCAGGGTATGCATCACCTCGGCGATGCCGCCCATGCCCACACCACCGATACCGACAAAATGGATGCGTCGAATGCGCCGCATCCAGCGCGACATTTCACCACCCACTCCCGGCAACGCTGATCGTTGTTTGCGAGACTTAGGCATCACAGGCCTCCATACAAATTTGTGCTACCCGCATCCGCGCGTCGGAGCACGCCAGGCGGTAGGCGGCGAGCGCCATGGCCAGTACCCGTTCCCGCGCATGGGAAAGCTCGGCCAACAGCCGCGCCAGAGATTGACCATCGAGTTCAGTCTGAGGCAACAAAATAGCCGCACCTTGGTTAGTCAGATAACGCGCGTTAGCGGTCTGATGGTCATCCACCGCATGGGGATAAGGCACCAGCAAGGCCCCGCGGCCCGCCGCTGCCAGCTCCGCGATGGTCATCGCCCCGGCCCGGCATAGCACCAGATCGGCCCAGTCATAGGCCGCAGCCATATCCTCGATGTAGGCCATTACCGTATAAGTCTGCTTGGAGATCTCTGGATCGCGCGCGCTATAAGCTGCCTCGGTATCCGCAAGTTTTCCGGCCCCGGCCTGATGGCGCACCTCGATGGCAACGCCTTCCGGCAGTGCCGCCAAAGCGGCGGGGACCGCCTGGTTCAAGGCCTCGGCCCCCTGACTGCCACCCAACACCAACAGGCGCAACGGCCCGTGGCGATCCGTCAACCGCTGCTGTGGGTCTTCTGTGGCGACGATGGCGTCGCGCACCGGATTGCCGGTATGAATGGCCGCCCGGGCATGGGGGAAACTACCGGGGAAACCTTCCATCAGCCGATGTGCCAGGCGCGAGAGGATACGATTGGTAAGGCCAGGAATAGCGTTCTGTTCATGTACCAACAAACGGCAACCGGCCAGGCGCGCGGCAATTCCCGCCGGGCCAGATACGTAACCCCCCAAGCCCAAGACGGCATGAGCCCGATAGTGGCGGATAAAGCCAAATACCCGCAGCATTGCGACCAGCAAATGCCAGGGTGCCAGCAAGCGATTAACGATTCGTCCGCCGCGCAATGGCCGTACGGGCAGAAATTCAATTTCAAAGCCAGCGGCGGGTACCACCCGAGCTTCCAGGCCATTGCGAGTGCCGAGCCAGGCAACGCCATAACCGTGTGCGCGCAATTCCTCCGCCACCGCCAATGCCGGATAGACGTGCCCCCCGGTGCCGCCTGCGGCGATGAGAATCTGTGCCCGCTCAACGCTCATCGTCAGTCCTCCCAGCCTCGTGGCCGGCACGCAGAATGAACGCCACGGCAATACAGTTCATCACCAGGCTGGAACCGCCATAACTCATTAACGGCAACACCAGCCCCTTGGTGGGCAACAAGCCCATATTCACACCGATATTAATGAAGGCCTGCAGTCCGAAGGCCAGCCCAAGGCCATAGCAAAGATAGGCGGCAAAGGATTGGCCACGACGCTCGGCACGGTGAGCGATAACAAAGCAACGCCACACCAGCGCACTAAAGGCGATGATGACGAAGGCCATGCCGACAAAACCTAGCTCCTCTCCCAACACCGCAAATAGAAAATCCGTATGTGCCTCAGGCAGATAGAAAAGCTTCTGCACACTCTCCCCCAGGCCCACGCCGAACCACTCACCACGACCGATGGCAATAAGCGCTTGGGTGAGTTGGAAACCACTATCGAAGGGATCGGCCCAGGGATTCATAAAGGTGGTCAGGCGTTCAACCCGATAAGGTGCGGCAACAACGATGGCCACCATCACTCCGCTAATAGCTGCCACCCAAATGGAGAAAATAGGCAGCGGTACCCCACCCAGAAATAACATCCCGAGGATGGTGGCAAACAGCACCACGGTGGCACCGTAATCGGGTTCCATGAGAAATAACACGGCAATCAGCGCAAGCACTACCAGAGGTTTCACAAAGCCCCACAAGGTGGTCTGTACCTCGGTACTGCGACGCACCATATAGCCCGCCAGATAGATCGGCATCAGCAACTTCACTGGCTCCGATGGCTGTATCCGTATCGGCCCCAGCACCAGCCAACGCATGCTGCCGTTAATCTCGCGACCGATACCGGGAATCAGCACTAACGCCAACAGCACGATACCGACGAGCAGTAAATACCCACTGCCCCGCTGCCAGCTTTCCAGCTTCACCTGCAACACCACAAAACCGCATAACAGCCCGATCCCTGCATGCCCTAGCTGACGCCAGAAAAAATGCAGTGGCTCAGAAAAATCACGCGCACCATGGGTCACCGTGGCCGAGGCCACCATCACCAGACCCAGCCCCAGCAATACCGTGGCAATACCCAGCAAATAACCGTCCAGCGGGCGCTGCCGGCGCTGCGCCGATAGCGCATTTAGAGAGACGGCCTGTGCGCCGGGATAACTGCTCATGGCGTCTGCTCCGCGATTACCGCGGCAATGAAAGCCTCACCACGGGCGCGATAGTCCGCAAACATATCGAAGCTGGCGCACGCAGGGGCCAGCAACACACGATCCCCTCGGTGCGCAAGACGCCGACACACCGCCACCGCCGCCGCCATGGAAGTAGCCCGTACCAACGGCACGGCATCACCCAGTGTGTTGGCAATAACCCCCGCATCCTCGCCGATCAGCACCACGGCCCGCACACGCTCAGAAACCGCCTCGGTAAGCGCTGAAAAATCCGCACCCTTGCCCTTACCACCGGCAATTAACAGCAGTTTTTCACCGCTATCGGAAAGGCCATAAATGGCCGCCACCGTGGAGGCCACATTGGTGGCCTTGGAATCGTTGTACCAAGCGACACCATCAAACTCAGCCACCCGCTGGCAGCGATGGGGCAAACCGCCAAAACGGCGCAAGGCCTCACACATGGCGGTACGTGGAATCCCCACGGCGTTGCCCAGTGCCAGTGCCGCCAGGGCATTGGCCGCGTTGTGGGCGCCGGCGAGAGCCATGTCGCCTACCCGCATGAGGCGACGTGAACCCCAGGCCAACCAGGATTCACCAGCGGCTTCGATGAGGCCAAAATCTCCCTCACGCGGAATCCCCATGCCAAAGCCGATACGCGCCCCGGCTCCGGTCATGCCGCAGACTAAGGAGTCATCGAGATTCAGCACCCAACTTGTGGCGCCGCGAAAAACACGATGCTTGGCAGCGATATAAGCCGCCATATCGCCATGATGATCGAGGTGATCTGCACTTATATTCAGCACCGTGGCGGCGCATGGCGCGAGGGCATCCAGACTCTCTAATTGGAAACTGGAAAGTTCGAGGACGTAGAGTTCTGCCGCGTTATCCGCCAGCAAATCCAGCGCTGGCGGCCCGAGATTGCCGCCGGTACGCACCGCTATGCCGGCGCTGCGGGCCATCTCACCCAGCAAAGTGACGACGGTGCTCTTGCCGTTGGAGCCAGTCACTGCGATCACCGGGGCATGCACCGCACGGGCGAACAGCTCCACGTCACCGATTACTGAGACGCCTTGTTGCAACACACGCTGTATCACCGGATGGCTGCGCGGCATACCGGGACTGAGCACGATCTCATCGGCCGCCTCTAATACGGCCTCGTCCAGCTCACCTGTGTGAACCACCATCCCGGAAAACTCATGGCAAAACTCTTCCAGTGCCGGTGGCTGCTTGCGAGTGTCTACCATCGTAAAGTCGACCCCATTGGCCGCGAGATAGCGGGCTACCGACAGGCCGGTGAGACCGAGCCCCACGATCACCGCCTTGCCCCCTGCCAATAACGGCTGGCGGTTCATGGGTGGAATCCCCCGTTTCGCCATGGTTGCTTGTAATTGTGCATGGCCCATGACTACCGAATCTTCAGGGTCGCAAGACCGGCCAGTACCAGGATCACGGTGATGATCCAAAAACGCACGATGACCCGCGGCTCGGGCCAACCCTTGAGCTCAAAGTGATGGTGCAAAGGTGCCATACGAAAAATCCGTCGTCCGGTGAGCTTGTAGGAACCCACCTGCAGGATCACCGACACCGTCTCTGCCACAAATACCCCGCCCATGAGCACCAGCACCAGTTCCTGACGCACGATCACCGCGACGATGCCAAGGGCAGCACCCAGTGCCAGGGCACCGATATCACCCATGAAGACCTGCGCCGGATAGGTGTTGAACCAGAGGAAGCCAAGGCCCGCACCGACGATAGAACCGCAGAACACCGCCAACTCACCGGTACCGGCAATGTAGGGAAAGCCAAGATAAGCGGAAAAATTTAGGTGCCCGGTGACATAGGCAAAGATCCCCAGAGCGCCAGCCACCATTACCGTCGGTAAGATAGCCAGACCATCGAGGCCATCGGTCAAATTAACCGCGTTACTGGTTCCAACTACCACCAGATAGGTGAGCACCACGAAACCCCAGCCCAGCGGAATGGCCACATCGCGCATCATCGGTATCAACAGCTGCACCTCAGCGGCAGAATTGCTACTTAGATAGAGAAACAAGGCACAGCCAAAGCCAATGAGCGATTGCCAAAAGAATTTTTTGCGCGAGCGCAGCCCTTTGGGATCACCACGTACCAGCTTGATGTAGTCATCCACCCAGCCCACTACCCCGAACAGCAGCGTAACGATAAGCGCCACCCACACAAAACGATTGCTCAAATCTGCCCATAACAGGGTGCTAAAGGCGATGCCTACGAGAATTAGCACGCCGCCCATGGTGGGTGTGCCGGCCTTCACCAAATGCGTCTGTGGGCCATCGTCACGCACGGTCTGACCGATCTGGTAGTGCTCCAGCCAACGTATTAGCGCCGGCCCAACCACAAAAGAGATCAGTAGCGCCGTGAGCACCCCGAGGATCGCCCGCAGGGTCAGATACTGCAGCACCGCAAAGCCGCTATGGATGTCGATTAGGCTATCCAAGATCAATAACAACATGGCTTAGAGTTCTCCCCGCAAGGCCTGAGCCACCCGTTCCAGCCCCATCATTCGTGAGCCCTTAATCAACAGCGAGACCCGTGAATGGAGATTGCCCTGCAATGCCGCCAATAGTGCTTCCTCGCTCGAATAATGCTCAGCACCCACCCCAAAGGCGCCGGTTGCCAGCTTGCTGTGGGTGCCAAGGCTAAAGAGCCGGACCACGCCCTGCTCTTTAGCCGCTATTCCCGCCTGACGATGCAGTTTTTCTGTCTGCTCGCCGAGCTCCGCCATATCGCCAAGCACCAGCCAATGCTCTCCAGGGCTCGCAACAAGCACCTCAAGAGCGGCATTGAGAGAATTGGGATTGGCGTTATAACTGTCATCGATTAGGGTGATGCCATTGACGCCTTGGGCGCAGTACAAACGGCCTGGAATGGGCTCCATCGCCTCCAACCCACAACAAATGCTCTTACCAGAGGCACCCAAAGCCAACGCCGCGGCGCTAGCGGCCAAGGCATTCATAACGTTATGGCGTCCGGGCAACGCTAACTTGGCTTGGCAGATCACTCCATCCTTAGTACGGATTTCCAATTCACTACCCATGCCACTGGGCTGCCAGCTGGCACTGACATCAGCGCTTTGCTCCAGCCCAAAGGTCAGAATCTGGCGCGCTCCGGCAAGCTCCCGCCACAAGTCAGCGTAGGCATCGTCTGCATTGATCACCGCGATGCCATCGGCGCTCAGCGCCTCCAGTAATTCACCCTTGGCACGGGCGGTCTGCTCAATGCTGCCAAAACCTTCCAAATGGGAGGGCGCACATAAGGTCAATATCCCCACCGTGGGTTTTGCGATATTGCTCAAATAAGCAATATCACCAGCGCGACTCGCCCCCATCTCAATCACCCCATAGCGGTGGCGCTTGGCCAGCTGCAACAGGGTGAGCGGTAAACCGATCTCGTTATTAAAGTTGCCGTGGGTGGCCAGCACATCCCCTTCCACCCGCAGCATCGCCGCCAACATCTCTTTCACCGTGGTCTTGCCATTGCTGCCGGTAATCCCCACCACCGGTATGGAGAAGCGCCGCCGCCAAGCCGCAGCGAGGTAACCCAATGCAAGCCGGCTATCAGGCACCTGGATAGAGGGAACGGCACAAACCTCATCGTGCTCGGTCAACACCGCCGCCGCACCGCGCTGACAGGCATGCTCAACGAATATACCGCCGTCATATTTATCTCCGGGCAGGGCTACAAACAGCGCGTTACGACGCAGGCAGCGGGAATCCGTCCCCACCCCCTGAAACTCGATGTCATCCCCGCGATAGGGAGCCGAAAGCACCGCTGCAGCCTCGGATACGCGCATCTGGATCATTCTTGTGTCCCTCCCTGGGCAGCGCTGGCGATGGCCACGTCACTAAAGGCCTTGCGTACACCGTTAATCTCTTGCCAAGCCTCATGTCCCTTGCCAGCGATGAGCACTAAATCATCGGCCTTGGCGGCGGCGATGGTGCTTTGTATCGCCTCTGCCCGCTCCGGAATAAGGCGCACTTTGCTCGGCTCGGCCACGCCGCCGAGGATGTCGTCGATGATCTGCTGGGAGTCCTCGGAGCGCGGATTGTCATCGGTGAGCACCACCACATCCGCGCCCTGCTCGGCAATCCGCCCCATTTGCGAACGTTTGCCCTGATCGCGATCACCACCACAACCAAACACGCACCACAGACGACCCCGGGTATGGCCTCGCAAGCTTTGCAGCGCCAGGCGCAAGGCATCCGGTGTGTGGGCGAAATCCACCACCACTTGTACACCACCAGCGGCCGCCACTCGCTGCATCCTTCCCGGCACCGGCGTAACGCCTTCCAATGCTGCTATAGCGCGCGGAAGTGGCATGCCGCAGGCCAACAGGCTGGCAAGGCTCGCTAACAAATTTTCCGCGTTGAACTGCCCCAATAAGGGGCTAAGCCACTCGGCGATCCCCCAGGGTGTCCGCACCCGCATTTCCAGGCCATCAGGCGTCGCTTTCAATAGCTCGCCCCAAAGTGCCGAGGCACCGGTCCAACACCGCCCACCCGCAAGGGCAAAATCCAGCAACTCGGCGGTCGCCGGTAGGCTTTGCTTTAGCTCCCGGGAAAAGGGGTCATTGCCATTGAGTACCGCATAACGCAGCCCCGGTTGTTCAAACAGGCGGCGCTTGGCACGGCCATAGGCAGCGAGATTACCGTGATAGTCCAGATGATCACGGCTTAGATTGGTGAACACCGCCACATCGAAGGCGATCCCCGCAGTACGATCCTGAGAGAGGCCATGGGAGGACACCTCCATAGCCAAATGACGGGCACCGCTATCGCGAACCTGAGCGAGCGCGCAATGCAGACGAATTGCATCGGGGGTGGTGTGATTCGTTGTTTGTAGCGAACCGTAGAGGCCACGTCCCAGAGTGCCTACCAGACCACAACTGCCGGCCCACTGAGCCAGCCCTTGGGCGATAAAATGGCTAACCGAGGTCTTGCCATTGGTGCCAGTTACACCGATGACCTGTAGCGCCTGAGAAGGCTTGCGGAAAAAGCGATGAGCCACCCGGCCAATACTGGCCTCAAGCTGGCGCACCTTGAGCAGTGGTATACCCTCATGCAGCTCACAGGACGGCGTTTCACCCTCCAGCACCAACGCGACGGCACCTGCATGAGCCGCCTCTGCCAAGTGTTGACGGGCATCCACACTCTGCCCTCGACGGGCAAAAAAGACCTCGCCAGGCTGCACGCTGCGGCTGTCCAAACTGAGCCCACGCACGCGGCATTTTTCTGAGGCAGGAACTGGTGCAAGACCCTGGAACAGCGCATGCAGCGGCCAGCTGGCGGTGGTGTAATGAGGCTGCATCAGTGCATCGAAGTCCCGGCCGGGGGCGATGACAATAGCTGGCCGTTCACGGCCAGTACCGTAGCTTGCTCATCGGGGGCAACCCCGAGCAAGCGTAGGGCGCCCGCCATCAATTTTGAAAATACCGGTGCCGCTACTTGGCCGCCGTAATATTCATCGCCAGCGGGCTCGTCGATGGTGACGACGGCCGCCAGCCGTGGCCGGCTAGCCGGTGCGAGCCCGGCAAAGATGGCGAGATAGCGGTTGTCGGAATAACCCCCGTCCGCGCTCTTGCGCACGGTGCCGGTCTTGCCCGCTATCCGGTAACCCGCCACCCGCGCCCGCCCTCCGGTGCCACCTGGGGCTACAACGCCTTCAAGAATAGAGACCACTTGGCGGGAAATTTCCGGAGCCACCACCGAGCGGGATGGCACCACACCATCACGGCGCTGAAAACTCAGCTCCGGCATCACACCACCATTGCCAATGGCCGCATAAATGCGCGCCAACTGCAGCGTGCTTACCGACAAACCGTAGCCAAAGGCCAGCGTGGCCTGTTCGATCTCGCCCCAAGTGGAAAAATGACTAAAGCGCCCAGCGGCCTCACCCGGGAAGGCGCTACCCGGAACCTCCCCCAAACCCATGAGCGCGAAGTTCTGCCACAACTGCTCTGACGGGATATTCAGGGCAATGCGGCTGGCCCCGACGTTGCTTGATTTCTTGATTACCTCGGCCACGCTCAGCGGCCCATAATTGCGGTGATCTTTGACCGTGTAGCGACCCACCATAAAGTGACCAGGTGCGGTATCGATCACGCTACTCGGTTGGTATAGACCGCTTTCCAGAGCACTCAGGATGGTGAGTGGCTTGAGGGTGGAACCCGGCTCAAACACATCGGTCACCGCACGATTGCGAAAGCGGGCACTGACCCGCTCGGCACCATTATTAGGGTTGTAAGAGGGCTGATTAACCATCGCCAGCACCTCACCACTGGTGACATCAAGCAACACCAGCGAGCCGGCACGGGCACGATGGCGCTGTACCGCCGTCTTGAGCGCGCGGTAAGCCAATGATTGGATGCGCAGGTCCATGCTTAATACCAGATCACGCCCCGGACGGGGTGCAGCGATGCGCGCCACCTCTTCCACCGCGCGCCCCAGACGATCACGGATCACCTGTTTGCGGCCATCCACCCCGCGCAGCCATTCATCGAAGGCAAGTTCCAGGCCTTCTTGCCCCTGATCGTCCACATTGGTGAAGCCCACCACGTGGGCCGCCCCTTCTGCCGCCGGGTAGTAGCGCCGGTATTCACGCTGCAGGTAAATACCCGGCAGCTTCAAGCTCTTGAGCTTGCCCGCTAGCACCGGTTCCACGTGGCGCTTGAGATAAATGAACTCCCGCTGCTGACGGGATTCCACCAGTCGTTGCAAGCGTTTTGGTTCGCGGTCTAATAAGCGTGCCAGCTGTCGCCAGTCCGGCGTCGAGGCCAGCAATTCCCGCGGATGGGCCCACACCGATTTCACCGGCGTACTGATAGCCAGGGGTTCACCATGACGATCGAGAATCATGCCGCGATGAGCTGGAATCTTGACGCTACGCAGATGGCGCGCCGTGCCTTGGCGCTGCAAAAAACCCTGATGACTCAGTTGCAAATCTACCGCCTGCCACAACAAAGCACCCGCTAACAGGCCCATCACTGCCAGCACCAAAAATTGCCGGCCGCGAAAGCGGATATCGTGTACTTCACTCACCGGGACTTAACCAACACGATGGCCGCTGGTTCAGGAGTCTTCATGTCGAGTTGTCGCGCCGCAATAACCGATACTCGCTCGTGGCTTCCCCAAGCGCTCTGTTCCAGCTGCAGCTGTCCCCACTCCACCAGCATTTGGTCGCGGTCGGCCTCCAACACCTGTAGTTCGCTAAATAACTGACGATTGCGATGGCTCACTGAAACTACCGCTAACGCCGAAACAAACACCGCCAATGCAATAAGGCCAGTACCGAGAGATCCCGTCATCAGGCGCATTTTTCTGCCCCCCGCAACAAGGCACTGCGGGCACGTGGATTAACCGCGATCTCAGCCGACC
This sequence comes from Gammaproteobacteria bacterium, assembly GCA_021773645.1. Taxonomy (GTDB): domain Bacteria; phylum Pseudomonadota; class Gammaproteobacteria; order HK1; family HK1; genus JAJFJV01. The sequence continues at coordinate 229,469 of JAJFJU010000012.1, read as the reverse complement.
CCGGACGTTGCAGCTTGCCCAGCAATCTAAGGGCGGGGGGTGCTACCGGCTCCGGCAAAGGCAGGCCACGAGGGGCCCGCGGCGGGCGCGATTGATCGCGCATGAAGCGTTTGACGATGCGATCCTCAAGGGAATGAAAACTAATCACCGCCAAATGACCGCCGGGAGCAAGCACCTCCACCACCTTGTGCAGCGCCGACTCCACTTCTTCGAGCTCCCGATTGATATAGATGCGTATCGCCTGAAAGGTACGAGTAGCGGGATGTATCAACGCGGCACCTCGGCGGCGACTAGCAGGGCTTCGCTTCGGTGAAGGCACAGCCCGACGTACGATTTCTGCCAGCTGTGCAGTGGTCTCAATGGCCTCCTCACTGCGGGCCGAAACAATGGCACGGGCGATACGACGGGCGTAACGCTCCTCACCAAAATCTTTAATAACGTGGGAAATATCCCGCTCAGGGGCTCTCGCCAACCACTGGCAAGCACTGATGCCGGTCTCCGGATCCATACGCATATCCAGAGGGCCGTCGCCACGAAAGCTAAAGCCACGTTCGGCCTCATCCAACTGGCTGGAACAAACCCCGAGATCAAACAGCGCACCATCTACCTTCCCGACTATCTCGCATGCACTGGCCACCGTATCCAGATCAGAAAAGGCACTACGCGTAATAGAAAAGCGTGACTCAACCGCCGCCAGTCGCTGCCCTTCGGTTACCGCCCACGGGTCCCTGTCCATGGCCATCACCCGCCCCTTTTCACCAACCAAGTTCAGCAATGCGCGACTGTGACCACCGTGGCCAAAGGTACAATCCAGATAAGTGCCACCCGGTCTCGGTGCCAGCAGCCGCAGCACCTCCTCCATCATGACCGGCACATGCACCAGCGCCTGCTCTACCATCCGGCCATTCCTCCCGTATCAGCTACGGTCTAAGAAAACTCTGATTAAACAGAGTTTCGGCAGCACAAGGATGTGCTGCCATTTTTGATGGCGCCTAAGCCATTGAAAATGGAGCACAAGGTAAAATCGCATTTTGCCTTGTGCTTGCCCTGATAATTCATGGATGTATTAATCAGGGCTTCACTAAAGTACTAATGCACGTAATTCATCCGAAGGCTCGGCGAGCAATGCACCCACATCGGCCAGCAACTCGTCTCGCTGATCAGCCCAGGCCTGTTCATTCCAAAGCTCAAATTTTCCGGCCTGACCAATCATTTTCACGCGCTTTTCCAGATTCGCGAATTCGCGCAGTGATTGGCTCACGAGAATGCGTCCCTGACCATCGAGTTCACACTCGGTGGCATGGCCAATCAGTAGATGGCGAATGGCCTGGGCCTTGCGATCCAGCGCGGGAAGGTTCTTTAATTCCTGTTCGATGTCCTGCCAGTGGCTAAAGGGATAGACCACCAAACAACGATTGAGGAGACTGATGGTGACCACCAGCGCCCCACCACACATCTCCCCCAGCTGGGCACGGTAACGTCGCGGTACGGCAAGCCGTCCCTTGTTATCCATGTTGAGCGTGCTTTCGCCTCGGAACACCGCCATCCCCATTTGTTATATGTGGAGATCCAATTTTCCCCACAATTCCCCACCAGAAGCGATTATGGGTGCAGATTTCCCCGAGTGTCAAGCCGGGAGATCACAAATCTTTCTTTCCAGACAATGACTTAGCGCAATAACAGCAGGTTTTATGTGGTTTTACGGAAGGAACGTCCAGCAGGATCATTAGGTTGACTTAGATACTTAATAAATTGCATTAAGTGTTGCTGAAATCAACGGATATTGCCGTGGGAAAAATAGTATTCGGGGGCATGTTCTGCCCCCGAATCGAAGTGTGAAGTGGAAGTCGGCCTGTAAGCCGGGTTCTGTCGGGAACAGTCATTCATCTGGGACGCACGTCGCCGTACGCCTCAAGCAACCTACCCGGGAGCCAGCGCGGGCCGCGCCTTCTCGCGCCAAAGCGCAATGTGCTCCCCTATTTGGTCTTGCTCCGGGTGGGGTTTACCCTGCCACCGTTGTTGCCAACGGCGCGGTGCGCTCTTACCGCACCATTTCACCCTTACCACCAGCCCAAAGGCCGATGGCGGTATATTTTCTGTGGCACTTTCCGTGGATTTACATCCCCCAGGCGTTACCTGGCACCCTGCCCTGCGGAGCCCGGACTTTCCTCCCCACCGCGTGAGCGATGAAGCGACTGCCCAGCCGACTTCCGATGCGGAGTCTGGAGCCTGCCCACAGCAGATGCAAGCGGCCTACGACGATTGTTGTAAAGCTAAGGCTATGCGGTAGATACGGTTACGTTTCTCACCACTTAGGCGAACGGCCAAGTCTACTGCTCGGCTGAGCGGCAACTCCTCCAGCAACAGTTGCAGGGTTTCCCTGACCGCCTCATCACCCTCAGCCTCCTCTACTGGCGCACCCGCCACCACAATGACAAATTCGCCGCGCTGCTGGGCGGGTTCCTCATGCAGCCAGGTACTTAGCACCTGCAACTCACCGTGACGCAGGGTTTCGTAGGCCTTGGTTAATTCACGCATTACCGTGGCCAAGCGCTCGGGGCCAAAGACCTTAGCCAGTGCTTGTAGAGTATCCAATGCCCGGTGTGGGGCCTCATAAAAAACCAGCGTACGGGTCTCTCGGGAAAGTTCTTGCAGACGCGTTTCACGGGCCTGGGCGCGGGCTGGCAGAAAACCTTCAAAGACAAAACGGTCCGTGGGTAAACCGGCCACTGAGAGGGCGCAAATAACCGCGCTTGGCCCAGGAATAGGCACCACCCGCGCGCCCTGCTGGGTCAGCTCCCGCACCAGTAAAAAGCCGGGATCGCTGATCAACGGAGTGCCGGCATCCGAGATCAGCGCCATTTGTTCACCCGCCTGCAGTCGCTTACTCAGCTTGTCGACCAAGGCCCGCTCGTTATGCTCGTGCAACGCCATTAAGGGGGTGCGTATACCGTAGTGGCCGAGTAATCGTCCACTACGCCGGGTGTCCTCGGCAAGCACCAGATCCACCGCCGCCAGCGTATCCAGGGCACGCTGACTAATATCCCCCAGGTTACCGATGGGGGTAGAGACGATATAGAGTGCGCCCGCTGTCATTGACACACTATAGACTGCAACAGATACTCGCCGCGATGCATTATTTCCCCTCTGGCGCGCGCTGGCGCTTATTATTTTCTGTGCTGATGCTGCTGCTCAGTGGCTGTGCCGAGATGCCCTCGCAAAAGCCACTGGGGGGCGAGCCCATTGGCGACGATTATGCCGCGCGCAATCTCTATGCCGAAGGTGCTTACGCCCGCGCCGCTGCAACCTGGTTGCGCTTGGCTGAATCGGCCTCTGTAGCAACCAGTAATAATTACCGTCTGTCCGCTGCCGAGGCTTGGCTAGCGCTGGAAAACATCCCGGGCGCTGAGGGTATAGTGCTGGAAATAGACCCTCATAGCCTCTCTCGTAGCCAACGCGCCCGCCACCAAATTCTATCTGCCCGAGTTGCCCTCGCCCGTCACCGCACAGACCAAGTGCTCAGCCTGCTGAACCCGGAACTGGCCCTCAGCCAAGAGCCTTCATACCGAGCCTGGTTTCATCGCCTGCGTGCCAGGGCCTATGCAAGCACTGGCAACCACTTGGAAGTCGCACGTGAGCGCGTCGCTCTGGGGGAATTCCTCCTCAGTCCAGAAGAACGCATGGAAAACCGACGCATCCTCTGGGATGCCCTTTCCCGCCTGACGGCCACCGCGCTGGAGTATGCACAACTACCATCACCAGATCCCCTCGGCGGCTGGATAGCATTGGCCAGCATTAACAAACGCTATCTGGATGAGCCACAAAGTTTTGTGCAGGCACTTGCCGCTTGGACCAGCACCTGGCCCGAACATAGCGCTCACCTGGAACTAATTCCGGAGCTAGCCCGTGCCAACGCCGTAGCGGTTATATCGCGCCAACATGTCGCCCTGCTACTGCCGCTCACGGGCCCCTTTGCCACCGCAGCAGCAGCCATACGTGACGGCTTCGTCAGTGCCTGGTTTGAGGAAGGCCTGGAGACCCGGCCCATCATCAGTCTGTATGACAGCCATAACGCAGAGCTGGCCAATCTCTATGCCCAGGCAAGGGCCGCGGGAGCCGATTTTGTCGTCGGGCCGCTACGAAGGGAACGCGTACAGGAACTGGAAAATTTAGCCCCACTAGCCCTGGCTACACTGGCTCTCAACTATCCACCATCGGGAGGGCAAATAAATGGCGGTGGTGCCTTGGCTCCTGCAGCTGAAAATCTCTATCTATTCGCCCTCTCTCCTGAAGACGAGGCTCGACAGGTCGCTGAACGGGCCTGGTTTGATGGCCACGGCCGTGCCGCGATGCTGGTGCCATCCGGAAATTGGGGCAGCCGTGTGCTTGCCAGCTTCAGTGCCGCCTGGACCGAGCTTGGGGGTGTCCTCATTGAAAGCCAGCGTTATACCGCCAGCGCCCAGGATATGTCCAAGCCCGTTGCCCAGTTGTTGAACATTGACGACAGTGAACGCCGCCGCCGCCGCCTCCAGAAACTGCTGGGGCCGGAGCTTAAATACGAGACCCGGCCACGCGAGGATGTGGACTTTGTCTTCCTTGCCGCCTACCCCGCCGAGGCCCGACAACTGCGCCCACAACTCAAGTTTCACCACGCCTCACGTCTGCCGATCTATGCCACCTCTCACAGCTATAGCGGGCTTAGCGAGCCACGCCTTGACCGCGATCTAAACGGCATACGCTTTGCCGACATGCCCTGGGCACTTCAGGCGGAAGAGAAGCCACTACACCAGCGTCTGCACACCACTTGGCCAGAGACCTTTCCAACCTTATCGCGACTCTATGCCTTCGGCATTGATGCCTACAACATTATCCCCCATCTAGGACGCCTGCACGCCCAGTCCGGGACTGAGTTTCCCGGCCTTAGTGGACGTCTTGGCGTTACTGAAAATCGCCGAATCCGACGCACCCTGTCGTGGGCTAAATTCGTCCGCGGCCTGCCCCGCTTGCTGAATGAAGCAGCACGGTGAATACCGCGGCAGAACGGGGTGCCGAGGCCGAAAACCTGGCCTTGGCCTTCCTCGAGAAGCAGGGGCTAGATCTGCTAGAGCGTAATTTTCACTGCCGTTTGGGGGAGATCGATCTTGTGATGAAAGACCAGGAAAGTCTGGTCTTTGTTGAAGTACGCTATCGTCGCCGCAGTGGCTTTGGTAGTGGCGCGGCCAGCGTGGATTACCGCAAGCAACAAAAACTTGTGGCTACAGCGAGCTATTTCTTACGTGGCCAGGGCGATCTGCCTCCCCCCTGCCGCTTTGATGTTATATCCGTTTCTGGCCAGCTAGGTAGCGCTGAAATCGACTGGATCGAAAATGCCTTTGAGGCCTAAGAAATAAAGGAGTACACACGCATGAAAAATATACTGTACATCGCTGTATTGGGGATCCTGAGTTGGCAGTTACAAGGTTGTGCTGCGGGCGCTGTCGGTGCCGCGGGTGGTAGTACCACGGTAGTCCTCGACCGGCGTACTACCGGGACCCTGGTCGATGACCAGCTTATTGAATTCAAGACGATTGATGCCTTCCATAAAGATAAAACGCTATGGAAACGCAGCCATATCAATGTCACCAGCTACAACAACATCGTATTGCTAAGTGGTGAGATTCCCGAGGAGAATCTCAAACGCCGAGCAGTAGCCCTCGCGGGGGGCATCGAAAAGGTTCGCCAAGTCCATGATGAAACGGCCCTTGCCGCGCCCAGCTCCCTGCTAGCCCGCTCCAGCGACACTTGGATTACCAGCAAATTAAAGGCCAGCCTGCTTCAGGCTAAGGCGGTGACAGCCATCCGGGTAAAGGTGGTTACCGAGCGTGGAATCGTCTATCTCCTCGGCCTGGTAAGCCAGGCTGAAGCCGAGGCCGCAACGGAACTGGCCCGCCAGATATCTGGAGTCCAACGCGTCGTCAAACTATTCGAATATCGGTAGGGAACAGATGCGGCGCACCCCTAGGGATGGGGGTATGCCAAACTCAAATTCCCCCACCCAACTCTCTTCGATACAAACTCGCATCACCCTCGCTAAAACAGCAAGCAGTTATCGATTTAAAGCGCGCCATATATTCGCCCATTAGCGCACAGGCTATGGCTACCGCCTGTGCCTTAGGATAGCCATATATACCCGTACTAATAGCTGGAAAGGCAATACTCTGGGCGCCGTTTTCAAGCGCGAGTTCCAGGGAGTTGCGATAGCAATTTTCCAATAACCGGGGCTCACCTTCTGTACCGTTGTGCCATACAGGACCAACGGTATGAATCACCCAGTGAGCGGGAAGGTTAAAGGCCGGCGTGATCTTTGCCTCTCCGGTAGCGCAGCCGTGCAGGGCACGACAGGCCTTGAGTAATTCAGGACCAGCGGCCCGATGTATCGCCCCATCGACGCCACCGCCACCCAACAAGGAGGAATTAGCGGCGTTAACGACGGCATCTACCCGCAGCCTAGTGATATCTGCAACCAGAACTTTAATCATGGGATTACCCTCTCTAAGGAATCTCTGATCTATTCGTGAACTCGTATCTTGTGCCCAAAATGTCCAGATTTTTCGTTACCGATCTTCGCAATAGCTAACTATTACGTGCGATCGGCGCCTCAAATCTGAGCATTTTGAATCAAAATCTACTTCGCCCAGAATAAATCAGAGATTCCCTGTCAGAGAAGGTAGCTTAGAAAGCAGTGGGGAGACAACAGCTTACAGAGTGAGTTACTTCACTATTCGCAAGTAGGGCGGGGGTGCCCGATCATCAGTTTTAGGAGACTCTGGAGGCGGCTCGTCATCATCAAAATCCGCATCCTTGAATTCCAATCCGCGCCCATTTTCCCGTGCATAGATGGCAAGAATAGCCCGAACTGGCACATCGATAGGGTAGGGTTTACCTCCGAAACGAGCGCTGAAACACACGCCCTCATTGGATAATTCCAGGCCCTGAGTGGCACTGGTGGAAACATTGAGGACAATCTTGCCATCAACGGCATAGCCGGGCGGGATACTGACCCCCTCCATCTCGGCATCAACGATAAGTTGCGGTGTCAGCTCGTTATCGAGAATCCACTCGTGAATAGCCCTAATGAGATAGGGTCGGTTGGGGGTCATTGGGAGCTATCAAGAGCAGATGAAAAGAGTTTACTGGCTAATCCAGTTCCAGCCCGTATTCCTCACGCATCTCTGCTTCATCCGCGCTTACACTGCTGCGAAAGGCCGGACGCTCGAACAAACGCTCCGCGTAGTCGACCAAAGGATCTGCCTGCGCTGGCAGATTAACGCCTAAGTGCGGCAAGCGCCACAATACCGGGCCAAGCAAACAATCAACCAGGGAATAATCCTCGCTCATGAAGTAAGGGGTCTGAGCAAAAATCGGGGCAATGGCAGTGAGTTGATCACGCAACTCCTTACGCAAGGCCGTAGCCTGCTTGTCCTTGGCCCCTTCCAGCGCCACAGCAAGATCACAAATATCCCGCTGGATACGATAGCGATAAAGACGATTGCGCGCCCGCGTGACCGGATCGACCGGCATCAACGGCGGATGCGGAAAACGCTCATCCAGATACTCCATGATGATCTGAGGTTCGTATAGCACCAACTCCCGATCCACCAGTGTAAGCACCGCATCGTAGGGATTCAGATCGAGCAGATCTTCGGGGCGTTCATCACCCTCAACCTGATGGATTTCCACCTTGATGGCCTTTTCAGCCAGAACGAAACGCACCGCATGACTCGAAGCCCCAATAGGGTCCGAGTACAGGGTCATCATTGAACGACGGTTAGCCAAGAGCGCCATAAAAAAACCTTAGTTCAATTCAATCACACAAAAAAGAAAGCTTCCGTTCCAAATGAAAACGGAACTAATGTAGGTCCTTCCAATATTCCCGGTACAACAGACGCGTGAGCAAGAAAAATCCCGCTAGGAATAACAGCACCCAGAAACCGATGCCGTAGCGCACCAGCTTGGCCGGCTCGCCGACATAGACCAGAAAACCAGTCAGATCCCGCATGGCACGGCGATACTCATCCGCGTTCAGGATGCCTGGCTCCACCAACTTCAGGCTCTCGATATGCTTCTTACCGTGTTCATCCTCGGCATATACCGGCACCTGACGCCCCTGCAGCTTCCACAGCACGTGCGGCATACCCACGTCCTTGAAAACCAGATTATTGACGCCAAAGGGACGCGAAGGGTTTGAGTCCTCATAGAAAGACAGGAAGTAGGTGTACAGCCAGTTGGCACCGCGCGAGCGGGCAATGACTGACAGATCCGGTGGGGCTACCCCAAACCAGCGTTCGCCATCCTCAACAGACATGGCAACATTCATCACTTCGCCACTCTTGTCGCTAGCGAACATCAGATGCTCTTGCAGCAGTTCTTCAGAAATTCCAAGGTCCCGACCCACGCGGTTATAGCGCATGAAGTGAGCGCTATGACAGCTGAGGCAGTAGTTGACGAAAAGCTTTGCCCCGCGCTGCAAGGATGCGGTATCCGAGAGATCCACATGGGCCTTCTGGAGTTGTACCCCTCCGCCCGAGGCTAGCACCGTTCCACTGCCGCCAATCATTAGCGCCAGACATATGACACCGAGGAAATTTTTCATTTCCACACCACCCTTTCCGGCACCGGCCGGGACTCATTGAGACGGGTAAACGCCGGCCCCAACAGGAAGACGGCTAGGTAGGCCAGCGGTAACAGGGCACTGCCCATAATCAACGAACTCTTAACCGGGTCAAAGCGCAAAAAGTCGATGACCAAGAGTGCGCCCACCAACACCACAAACCAGCTGATGTAGGCCCCTGCCCCACGACTTTCACTACTGTAGATAGCCAAAATCAGGAAGAAGGTGAAATACAGCTCCGCCAAGCGGAAGCCCGTCTCGGTGAAGACCATCGTGGCCGGCTGAGTACCCAAGTAACCCAGGATAACGAAGCTCAGGATAAACACCGTGATAAGCCAGAAAAACAGCGGGCTCCTGAAGCGGATGGATTTCACCGGATGACGGTCAATCCACGGCAGCAGAAACAGGCAGCCAATGGAGCCACCCATGGCCATAACCCCGATCAGCTTGTCCGGGATGGCCCGCAAAATCGCGTAGAAGGGAGTGAAATACCACACTGGCGCGATGTGCTCCGGGGTCTTCAGCGGATTCGCCGGAACGAAGTTAGCGTGCTCCAGGAACCAGCCGCCCATCTCCGGCACAAAAAACACCACGAAGGCAAAGAAGAATAGGAAGGCAATGACCCCCATAATGTCCTTTACGGTGTAATAGGGATGGAAGGGGATGCCGTCCTTTGGAATACCGTCGGAGCCCTTCACCTTCTTGATTTCCACCCCGTCCGGGTTGTTGGAACCCACCTCGTGCAGCGCCATCACATGGGCCGCCACCAGCCCCACCAGCACCAGCGGCAAGGCAATCACATGGAGTGAGAAAAAGCGGTTAAGAGTGGCATCGGAAACCACGTAATCGCCACGAATCCACAGCGACAGGGCCTCCCCGATACCGAAAGGCAGGGCACCAAACAGTGAGATGATGACCTGAGCCCCCCAGAAGGACATCTGTCCCCAGGGTAATAGATAGCCCATGAAGGCCTCAGCCATCAGCAACATGTAGATGGCCATGCCAAACAGCCAGATCAACTCCCGTGGCTGCTTGAAAGAGCCGTAGACCAGCCCCCGGAACATGTGCAGATAAACCACTACAAAAAAGGCCGAAGCACCGGTGGAATGCAGATAGCGAATCAGCCACCCCCAGTCCACATCGCGCATGATGTATTCCACCGAAGCGAAGGCACGCTCTGCGTCCGGCTTGTAATGCATGGTGAGCCAGATACCGGTGAGCAACTGCATCACCAGTACCAGCAGCGCCAGGGAACCGAAGAAGTACCAGAAATTGAAATTTTTTGGCGCGTAATACTTGGCCAGATGCTCATTCCACAGCTTGGTCAGCGGAAAACGATCATCGACCCAGCCGAGTAGACAGGTGAGAAGTTTATTCATCAGGCGGCCCCTTGGTCTACGCCGATCACGATACGGGTATCGCTGAGGAAACTATGCGGTGGCACCACTAGGTTGCTCGGTGCCGGCACGCTCTTATAAACGCGGCCCGCGAGATCGAACTTGGAACCATGGCAGGGGCAAAAGAAACCACCTGGCCAGTCATCACCCAGAGCATGGGGATCGTTCGACTTGATGTATTGGGGGGAGCAACCCAAATGAGTACAGATACCCACCAGCACCAATATCTCAGGCTTAATGGAACGATGCGCGTTCTGTGCATATCCCGGTTGCTGGGCAACCACATCAGAACCCGGGTCACGCAACAGGTCGGCCTGCTTCTCAAGGGCACTCAATGTTTCCGCACCACGACGCAAAACCCATACCGGTTTGCCGCGCCATTTAACCCGGAGCATCTGCCCCTTTTCCAGCTTGCCGAACTCTACCTCTACCGGCGCACCGATGGCCTTGGCTCGCTCGCTCGGCTGCCAGGAAGCAACAAAAGGAACGGCCACAAAAGCCGCACCTACGCCACCGACTACCGATACCGAGGAGGTGAGAAACCGGCGTCGCCGCAGATCCACTTCCTTTTCACTCATTGGGGGGGAAACTCCCGGAGATATGTCTGAAACCGTGCGCAAGCATGCCCGTTGACCGCCTACACAAGTCTTAAAATTATCCATCCCAGCCACGCAAGCGGGAACGGCCCACAAAGCGCGGTAGCTTCCTATAAGTGGGGTTTCAGGTCAAGCTTGGAGCGGGGGTTCAAAGGGGCCTAAAACTGAACCTTCAGTTGTTCTTGGCACCTTGATCTATCCACTTTTTTAAACGCTCGATCTTTGCCTGCTCAATGCGACTCTTACGACCATGGGGCATCTTCAGGGAGGGATCTACCCGATGTTCTATTAGCATCACCAAGGCACTGGTAAAGCTGTCTCCTGGCTTGACTACGGGGCCATAGCGAGTGCCCTTCAGCAGTCCTTCATAACTACCCAGATCCAGCCCGCTTTTCACTAAGCCCTGCCCTGAAGTTGTATGACAATCTACACAGTTCGTCTGGAGAATCGGCACCACATCACGACTGTAACTAACCGGCTGTTCACAGCCCAAGAGCAAGGCTAAAAACGGCAGCGAGACGGCAATTTTGAGTAGAATTTTCATGGCGTCCACCTCTGCTATTAAGTGTAGCAAAGGGGGCGAAAACTACCGGATATATCTATACGGGATTGTCGATGTCGACGGCAATATGCTCCAGCTCAAAATGCTCTGCCAAATGCTCCCCCAGAGCGCGCACGCCATAACGCTCGGTGGCATGATGCCCCGCAGCAAAGTAGTGAATCCCTGCCTCCCGCGCCAGATGCACGGTAGGCTCTGAAATCTCACCACTAATATAGGCATCCAAACCCAGAGCGGCAGCGGTCTCGATCCCCCCCTGCGCTGCACCAGTACACCAGCCCACGCGGCTAATGGCGGCAGGGCCACCAGCTATATGGAGTGGGACGCGCCCCAGCTTCTCCTCAATTCGATCAGCAAACGCGGCAGCATCCAGGGGGGTGTCCAGCGTGCCGTGGCAAGCAATGCCTGCAAGGGGGCCCTGCTCAAAATGTCCAACGGTGGTTAATCCAAGTCGGGCGGCCAATTGAGCGTTATTGCCCAACACGGGATGAGCATCCAAGGGCAGATGGTAAGTAAGCAGGCTGATATCTGCTGCCAGCAGAGTTGCCACGCGCTGCCGATGCAACCCAGTGAGGCACGGCGATGCGCCCTTCCAGAAATAGCCGTGATGCACCAGAATCGCGTCGGCCTCAAGTTCCAGGGCCCGTTCCAGCAAGGGGTAACAGGCAGTCACCCCGCTAACGATGCGCCGAATCTGGCCACGCCCCTCTATCTGCAAGCCGTTGGGGCAGTAGTCACTGAATTTCTCCACCTCCAGATGGCTATCGAGATAGGCAACGATTTCACTCAAAGACACCATGCGGCGACCTCCTGATTTCAGTACCATGCGAGCATCGAAGCTTGCGGCAGATTCAGCCATGCGTCTAGGCAAAACCCTGCACTTTATCTTTCAATCCATCACCGCCGGCCTCGCCGCCGCGCTCGTAGTACTACTGTTCTTCCCTGGGTTGTTGCAACGCGAGGCGGTAGTGGAAATTCGTGAAGGCACCACGCCTGCAGAATTACAGCCCCCTGAAAATCCGGCCAAGGGCCCAGTGTCCTATGCCCAGGCAGTCGCACAAGCAACCCCCGCCGTGGTCAACATCCACACCGCCAAACGAGTACGTCAGCGCCTGCATCCGCTGCAGGATGATCCGGTATTCCAGCGTTTTTTCGGCGAAACCCAAGGAAAATCCCGCCCCCAACTAGAAACCAGCCTTGGCTCCGGCGTAATTATTAGCTCCGAGGGCTACATCCTAACCAACAATCACGTTATTGCCGGGGCAGAACAGATATCGGTGATGCTAAAGGATGGGCGCAGTGCAACCGCACAACTAGTGGGCAGTGATTCCGACACCGATCTGGCGGTGCTACGCATTCAAATCGATGGCCTGCCCGCCATCACCATCAACCGCTCTGACGGCCTCAAGGTAGGTGATGTGGTACTCGCCATCGGCAATCCCTTCGGCATCGGCCAGACCGTCACCATGGGCATCGTCAGCGCCACCGGTCGCAGCCAACTGGGGATCAATACTTTCGAGGACTTCATCCAGACCGACGCCGCCATCAATCCCGGCAACTCCGGTGGTGCCTTGATCAATCCCTACGGACAACTGGTGGGTATCAACACCGCGATCTTCTCACGCACTGGTGGCTCCCAGGGGATCGGCTTCGCCATCCCGGTGAGCCTCGCGGGCAAGGTAATGGAGGAGATTATTGAACACGGCTACGTAGTCCGCGGCTGGCTCGGCGTAGAGGGGCAGGAACTCACCCCGATGCTTGCGCAATCCTTTGGCCTCCGGGAATTGGTAGGCGTGGTGGTCTCCGCAGTCGCCCGTGACGGCCCTGCCCAACGGGCAGGCATCGAGCCGGGCGATGTCATTACCCAGGTTAATGGTGTGGAAATCGACACCCCGCGCCACCTGATGGAACATATCACCCAAGTCCCGCCAGGCAATCGCGTGGCACTCCAAATCCTCCGTAGCGGCCAAACGTTGAACCTCCAGGTCGCCGTCTCACAGCGCCCCAACGGCGGGTAGGACGGGCCGTGCCCGCCTTTGTGCGTGTGGCAAGACTGTGAGAGTTGGCGGCCACGGGTCACCCTACACCACCCGTCATGCCTGGTGGAGAGACTTAGAGGAGCGGCTGCAGGGCCTCGATGAAACAATGGTTTTCCTCAGGAGTGCCGACGGTTACCCGCAAGCAATCAGCTAGCGCCGGGTGGCTGCCGTGGAGTTTTTTGATCAGTACACCAGCATCCTGCAGGCCGGTGTGGATGGTGGCGGCGCGACCCGCTGGCACCCGGAATAGCAGGAAGTTGGCACGACTTGGCCAGACATGAATGCCATCCATTTCGGCCAGTTGGGTGAACAGTACCTCCCGGTCGCGGCGAATACGGGCGGTCTGCCCCTCCAGGATTTCATAATGGCCCAGTAGGAATTGGGCACTGGCCTGGGTTAATACGTTGATGTTGTAGGGCAAACGCAGTTTTTCCAACTCCGCTATCCACGCCGGGTCACCCGCCAGCAGACCAAGGCGCAACCCTGCCAAACCCAGCTTAGATACCGTGCGCATCACCAACAGATTAGGATATTCGGCAAGCAGGGGTAGAAAGCTAGCCTCAGCAAAGGGAGCATAGGCCTCGTCAATTACCACCAGCCCGGGAGCAGCCTCGATGAGTCGCCTCAGGTCTTCCTCAGGATATAAATTGGCGGTGGGATTATTGGGATAAGCGATGAAAATAACCGCCGGCTGGTGTTGCTCACAGGCAGCCAGCATGGCTTTGAGGTCGAGTGAAAAGTCATCCGACCGCAGCAGCACACCGTGGTAACGCAGCCCCGCGGCTAGGGCGATCATGCGGTACATCACGAAGGAGGGTTCCGGCGCCAACAGCAGCCGGTCCTCACCCTGCAGCGCCAGGGCGATGAGCAGGATCAGTTCATCGGAACCGTTACCCAACAATAGCTCCATGCCTTCTGGAATGGCCATCACCTTGCGCAGGCGTTCCTTCAGCGCGCCGCAAGAAGGATCCGGATAACGATTGAGCTCCACCTCCCGCAGGCAATCGAGCCACTCGCTGGTCAGTTCCTCGGGCAATACATAGGGGTTTTCCATGGCATCAAGCTTAATAAGCCCGGTGGCCGGAGGCACGTGGTAGGCAGAAAGCTCGCGCAGCTCAGGACGAATCCACTGCTGTACTAATTGGCCGGTTTGTTCGTTCAAGACGGCTCTTCCGCGTCAGCACTTAGGCGTAGTTCGGCAGAACGAGCGTGGGCACTCAGGCCCTCGCCACGTGCCAGTGTAACCGCCACCCGACCGAGGCGATCCGCACCCTGTGGTGAACATTGAATCAGGCTAGTCCGCTTCTGAAAATCATAGACTCCGAGGGGCGAGGAAAAACGCGCAGTAGATGCAGTGGGCAAGACGTGATTAGGCCCTGCGCAGTAATCCCCTAACACCTCCGCAGTATGGCGACCGATAAAGATCGCTCCCGCATTACGCACCCGTGGGGCCAGAGATTCGGCATTTTCAAGCGCCAGCTCCAGATGTTCCGGGGCCATGCGATTGACTAACTCCAAACCTTCTTCCAAGTCGCGCACGTGTACCAAAGCTCCGTTAGCCGCCAGTGAGGCGCGGATAATGGCGGCACGCTCCATGCCCGGCAGCAGGCGCTGTATTTCAGCCTCCACCTGATTGAGATAGTCTGCATCGGAAGAAATCAGGATCGCACGCGCAGCCTCGTCATGTTCCGCTTGGGAAAAGAGATCGATGGCAATCCAGTCTGGTGGCACACTGCCGTCCGCAAGAATCAGAATCTCTGAGGGACCAGCGACCATATCGATGCCCACGGCTCCGAAGACCAAACGTTTGGCAGTCGCTACAAAGCGATTTCCCGGACCCACTACCTTATCCACCCGTGGAATGGTTTTTGTTCCGTAGGCCAGGGCCGCTACGGCCTGAGCACCACCCACGGTATAAACCTGGTCGACGCCAGCGATACAGGCCGCCGCCAGGGCCAAATCATTGGCCTCACCCCCTGGGGTAGGCATCACCATAATGATCTCATCGACCCCCGCGACCTGGGCCGGAATCGCACCCATGAGTACTGAAGAGGGATAAGCGGCCTTGCCGCCTGGCACGTAGACACCGACCCGATCAAGCGGGGTAATCTGCTGGCCAAGCACGGTGCCGTCGGATTCGGTGTAAGACCAGGAGGCCTGTTTCTGATGTTCGTGGAAGGCGCGGATACGCACGGCAGCCTCGGTAAGGGCATCCCGTTCGGTACTGCTGATAACTGCCAGTGCCTCTTTCAGACGCGCCTTGGGCAACACCAATTCTGCTGCCGAACGCAGCTTGCGTCCATCAAAGTGGTTGGTGTACTCCACCAAAGCGGCATCACCACGCCGCCGCACCTCATTGATGATAGCCCGCACCGTCTGCTCCAGACTATCGTCAGCTGGCAGATCCCAAGCCAACAAGGCCTCAAACTCCCGCACAAAGTGAGCAGCCTGGCTATCGAGCCTACGCAGAGAGAATTTTGCTGAAACTGCCATTTATTCAGAGTGGCCTAATAGATAAAAGAAAAGGTCTCAGGCGAGTGCCAGACAAGGCAAAAACTGGCGAAAAAGCTTTGGCCATGGATGGCCTTAGGTCGCGAAGCACATGGATGTGCGCGAGCGACCCCACATTTAGTAAGTGAGCATTTTGAGCCGGTTTTTAACGCAGTTTTGTGCATGGACGCACTTATACCACGATGGCATGGATGCCTGAGAGTGGAATGGTGCCGCATGAGGATTTTTCTAGCGGCGGGCGGCGACTGCCGCGGTTAACTGTTCAATCAACTTAGATACCGGTGCATGTTTCATCTTCATGGCCGCCCGGTTGACCACCAACCGTGAGCTGATATCGGTGATGTGCTCCAACGGAGCCATGCCATTGGCACGCAGGGTGTCGCCGCTTTCCACCAAATCGACAATGCGATCCGCAAGGCCCACCAATGGTGCCAATTCCATCGCACCATAGAGCTTGATGATCTCCACCTGTTGGGACTTCTGGGCGAAAAAACGGCGAGCAGTGTGCACGAACTTGGTGGCAATGCGCATCCGGCCCCGTGGCTCAGGCTCTCCCACCCGGCCGGCAACCATTAAGCTGCAGCGCGCGATCTCAAGATCCAGAGGTTCGTATAAGGCCGCACCCTCATGCTCAAGCAGCACATCCTTACCCGCCACCCCGAGATCCGCTGCGCCATGCTCCACAAAAGTGGGCACGTCAGTGGCCCGGATAACCAGCAAGCGGACATTGTCTTGATTGGTTCGGAGTATCAGCTTGCGGCTGGTATCCGGATCATCCAGCGGCTCAATGCCAGCCTCCGCCAGCAAAGGCAAAGTCTTTCGATAAATGCGCCCCTTGGACAAGGCAATCGTGATGCCATCTGCAGTGTTCAATCAACTACCCTCTTATCCCGGAACCCGGCGAATCTTTGCGCCCAGTAGTTCCAGTTTTTCTTCAATACGCTCGTAACCGCGGTCGATGTGATAGATGCGATCCACCAGGGTATCCCCTTCCGCCACCAGCCCTGCCAAGACCAGACTCGCCGAGGCGCGAAGATCGGTGGCCATCACCGGGGCTGCGGTAAGACGCTTGATACCCTTAGTGATGGCAACATTCCCTTCGAGCTTGATATCAGCCCCCATGCGCTGCAGCTCCTGCACGTGCATAAAACGATTTTCAAATACCGTTTCCGAGATCATGCCAGTGCCCTCGGCCACTGAATTTAGCGCCGTAAATTGGGCCTGCATATCGGTCGGAAAAGCCGGATAAGGGGCTGTACGCAGATCAACCGCCTGGGGCCGTTGGCCACGCGCATCCACCTCGATCCAGTCATCACCCACATTCAATTTAATTTTGGCCTGCTCCAGTTTTTCCAGCACCGCCTCCAGCATCGCCGGATTGGTATCTTTAACCTTCACCCGCCCGCCGGTCATTGCCCCAGCCACCAGATAGGTGCCGGTCTCAATGCGATCAGGCAGCACATAATGATGGGTGCCGCCAAGACGCTCGACACCTTCAATAGTCAGGGTATCGGTCCCGGCGCCTTCGATGTGGGCACCCATGGCTATCAGGCAACGGGCGACATCGACCACCTCGGGCTCGCGTGCCGCGTTCTCGATAACCGTCGTACCCTTGGCCAAAGTGGCGGCCATCATCAGATTCTCGGTACCGGTCACAGTGACTTGATCCAACACCAGGTGCGCGCCCTTCAGGCGCTTTGCGCGGGCATGGATGAAACCGTTTTTCACCTCGATATCCGCGCCCATGCGCGCCAGGCCTTCGATGTGCAGATTCACCGGGCGCGAGCCGATGGCGCAACCACCGGGCAGGGAAACCTCGGCACGGCCAAAACGCGCGAGCAAGGGCCCCAATACCAGGATCGAGGCACGCATGGTTTTTACCAGCTCATAGGGGGCATAGAACTTTTCGATGGTGGAAGTATCCACCTCGATATTGAGTTTCTCATCCACCACGAGCCCCACCCCCATCTGGCCCAATAGCTCCATGGTGGTGGTTATGTCATGCAGGTGCGGGATATTGCCCACGGTCACCGGCTCATCAGCCAGCAGGGTTGCGGCCAGAATCGGCAGGGCGGCATTTTTTGCCCCGGAGATGCGAATGTCGCCGTCAAGAGCCACACCGCCAGTAATGATCAGTTTATCCAAGGTTAATTAACCCCCGGGGGCTTCATCTGGCGTACAGGTTTTCAGCGACACCGCATGCACGGCATCAGTCTGAAAACTGTCTCCCAGGGCTGCATAGACACTGCGGTGACGTTGCAAGGTACCTTTGCCAGCAAAGTCCGCGCTAATCACCAGCACCTCAAAGTGCCGCCCATCACCACGCACCCGTGCCTCGCTACCCGGCATGCTCTCTTCAATCAGGGTTTTTAATACTTCCGGTTCCACTTTTTGTCCTCTCTAAGACCCGTCTAGCTGGAGCAACTCATCCATCCGGCTGGTACGGGCAATCACGCTTAATTGTTGCGGTACATTATGCAGCTGCAGGCGGCCTTTAGCCCGCTGCAACACGCACACCCACTCAACCAACAATGCCAAACCAGCGCTATCGGTATGGGTGACTTCTTTGAGGTCCAGACTAATCGTCTCGCCCTCATCAAACAGCATCTGCCCTCGTAGCCAAAGACTACGCACCGAGGCAAAAGACAGCGAACCACTCAGTGCAAACTGATGCTCCCCCACCGCCTGGATACTCCCTTCAGTCATTTTTACTGCGCCTTGTTGCGCTGGGCCAACTTACCGATCAAGCCGTCCAGACCCTGGCGTCGAATCTGTGAATTGAAAGAAGAACGATAGTTAATCACCAGGCTGACACCATCGATGGAAACATCGTAGACCTTCCATTCACCACCACTGTCATACATGGCATAACTGATGGGAATTGGCATGCCCCCAGGGGGCCGCACCTCGGTACGAATCACCGTCTCGCTAGCACGGGAACCCTTGCGAACCGGCAAATAGGCAATCTTCTGCTCAGAATATTCCAATAGCGCGGTCGCGTAAGTGCGCACCAAGAGGACCTGGAATTCCTTGGCAAAGCGCTCGCGTTGATCAGCATTCGCCTTGCGCCAATGTTTCCCCAGCACCCGCCGCGACATCCGCTGGAAATCGAAATGGGTCAAAACTGTCTCATTAACCAGCGCGTAGAGCTTCGGTAGATCCTTACGGATACCCAGAGCCTCATCATCCAGCGCCGTCAGTACCCGCTTGGTGGTATCACGCACCACCTGCTCCGCCGGGTGCGCAGGCATTGCCGTCAGCGTAGCGCTCCAACACAGGACCACCAGACCCAGCAGAAAACTTTTCATTCGGTACATATGTAGCCTCCTTCTTTAGTCAAGCACATCCCTGGCTAGGACTCGTATATTTGCGGCATGTTCAACCAGCGTCCAATAAACCTTATTTATCCTCACCCTCGGACGCCTTGCTATACAGGAACTGGCCAATAATCTGCTCCAGCACCACCGCCGACTGGGTCATACGGATCTCATCACCCGCCTGCAGAAAATCCTCCTCTCCACCCGGCTCCAGCCCCAAATACTGCTCACCTAAAAGCCCTGCAGTGAAAATGCTCGCAGAGGTATCTTTGGGTAGGCGATTATATTGCGGCTCAATGGCAAATCGAGCTACTGCTTCGTAGGTTTCATTATCAAAACTAATATCCAGCACCCGCCCGATGCGCACACCCGCCATGGTGACCGGAGAACGCACCTTAAGTCCGCCAATATTGTCGAAACGGGCGCTCAGTTCATAGCCACCGTCACCTGACAAGGCACCAAGGTTGCTTACCTTCATGGCCAGCATGAGTAACGCGGCCAGACCCAGGGCGACAAACACGCCGACACCGATTTCCAGGGTTCTGTTGTGCATCTGTGTTTTCCTCTTAGCCGTTAAACATGAGCGCGGTCAGCACAAAATCCAGACAGAGCACCGCCAGGGATGAATGCACCACGGTACGGGTCGTAGCCCGGCTGACCCCCTCTGAGGTAGGCACCGCATCGTAACCCTCGAACACCGCGATCCAGGTCACCGCAACGCCAAATACCACGCTCTTAATGACACCATTAAGAATGTCATCGTTCAAATCTACCTTAGTCTGCATCTGTGACCAGAAGGCACCGTCATCCACTCCCAACAGACCAACGCCTACGAAATAACCGCCAATCACCCCTAACGCACTAAATAGCGCAGCCAACAGAGGCATAGCCAAAATACCGCCCAACAAACGCGGTGCAACGATGCGGCGCAACGGGTCCACCGCCATCATCTCCATACCCGCCAATTGCTCAGTGGCCTTCATCAAGCCAATTTCCGCAGTCAACGCAGAACCCGCCCGACCGGCAAATAACAGCGCTGACACCACCGGCCCCAGCTCACGCACCAGCGACAGCGCAACCAACACCCCAAGAGATTCCTCGGCCCCAAAATCCACCAAGGTGTTATAACCCTGCAGGCTCAGTACCATGCCCACAAAGGTGCCAGCCACCACGATAAGTAGCAGCGAGCGCACCCCCACCGACCACAGCTGCACCACTACCAGATGAAAGCGTCGAATCAGATCTGGAAAACCCAGCAGGACCTGAAAGAAGAACAGGCTACCCCGTCCCAAACGCTGAAAGGCCTGCAAACCGACCTGGCCCAGTTGTTGCAGCAGGTCCATCATGACTCGGCTCCGTGCATCAATTCATCGATAAATTCTGGTGCCGGGTAATCAAAGGAGACGGGGCCATCGGGCAGGCCCTTAACGAATTGCTCTACCCAAGGTGAATCGGTGTTAGAGATCTCCTCGGGTGTACCGTGCCCCACCACCTTGCCGTGGCCAATAACGTAGACATAATCAGCAATGGCGAGGGTCTCGCGCACATCATGGGAAACCACGATGCTGGAAAGCCCCAAGGCGTCGTTCAACTCGCGAATGAGCTTTACCAGCACCCCCATAGAGATAGGATCCTGGCCGGTAAAAGGTTCGTCATACATCACCATCTTGGGATCCAGCACGATGGCCCGTGCCAAAGCAACGCGCCGCGCCATGCCGCCGGAAAGTTCTCGCGGCAACAAACCGTGGGCACCGCGCAACCCCACCGCCTCCAGCTTCATCAGCACCAGATTGCGCAACACACTTTCGGGTAGGTCGGTATGCTCGCGAAGCGGAAAAGCGACATTCTCGAAGACCGTGAGATCCGTCAGCAATGCGCCACTTTGAAACAACATGCCCATGCGTTGGCGCAGCTGGAACAGCTTTTCGCGGGAAAGCTTGTGCACCACCTCGCCGTCCACCTCGACGGTACCCTGGTCGGGACGAATCTGGCCACCGATCAGGCGCAACAGGGTGGTCTTGCCGGTACCACTGGGGCCCATGATGGCGGTCACCTTCCCGCGCATGATCTCGATGTCTATGCCATCAAAGATGGTGCGCCCGGCACGGGAAAAATGCAGATCACGAATGGAAACGAGGGGACTTCCCTCGGATATATTCGAGCTCACGCAGCAGCCCCGAAAACAGATTTAAGCTCAGGGGCGCGCATCGACTTCCTCGCCCTCTACCTCTTTTTTCACCGGCATCAGGTCAGCCTTACTGATGCCCAGCGCCAGTACCGAGGTACTGGCCACATAGATGGAGGAGTAGGTACCCACCACGACGCCGGCAATCAGCGCAGTGGCAAAGCCATGAATCAGCTCTCCACCGAGGAAAAACAGTGCCACCAGCACCAGCAAGGTGGTTAACGAGGTGGTCAAGGTCCGTGCCAAAGTCTGGTTGAGGGAGACGTTGACAATCTCAACGGGCTCACCCTTGCGTAGCTTGCGAAAGTTCTCCCGGACCCGATCGTAAACCACCACGGTATCGTTCAGGGAATAACCGATCACCGCCAACACCGCCGCCAGCACGGTTAGGTCAAAATCGAGGCCCAGAACGGAAAACAGACCAAGGGTCAGGATGACATCGTGGGTTAACGCCGCCACCGCACCCAAGGCAAAACGATACTCAAAACGCATCCACACATAGAGCATGATTCCGAATAGAGCGATAAGCATGGCCAGACCACCGTCCTCGGTCAATTCCTCGCCCACCTGAGGTCCCACAAACTCCACCCGGCGAAGATCCAAGCCCCCACCACTCTGGGCCTCAAGCCCGCGGACCACGCGACTGCTGAGCTCCGCCTTGCTCAAGCCCTCACGCGGGGCGATTCGTATCAGCACCTCACGGGTAGTACCAAAATGCTGCACCGTGGCTCCAGGGAAGCCATCGGCCTTCAACACCTCACGAATCCCCTCTAGCTCCGCCGATTGCTGATAACCCAGCTCAATCAGGGTGCCACCGGTGAAATCAATGCCAAGGCTCAGGCCACGCACGCCCAGAGAGCCCAGAGACAGCACCAGCAAGGCAGCAGAGAACATCAGCGCCAAGCGACGACGGCCCATAAAATCGAAGTGGGGAGCCTTACCTAATAAATGCATATTTCCATCTCTTTAAACTGTGTCCAGTGCCGGCACTCGCCCTTATATAGAGAGTGCCCGCCCCCGTTTACCGCCATAGATCAGGTTAACCACTGCCCGGGTACCCATCAGCGCAGTAAACATGGAGGTGATAATGCCGATGGCCAAGGTAATGGCGAAGCCCTTCACCGGCCCGGTGCCGAAACCAAATAGCACCACAGCGGCAATCAGGGTAGTGACATTGGCATCCATAATGGTGGAAAAGGCCTTTTCGTAGCCCGCATGAATGCTCGCCTGAGGTGAATTGCCATTACGCAGCTCTTCACGAATACGCTCAAATATCAGCACGTTAGCATCTACCGCCATACCCACCGTCAACACAATTCCAGCAATGCCGGGCAGGGTCAGAGTCGCCTGAAGCATGGATAGTACCGCGACGATCATCACCAGATTCATCGCCAGCGCCAGATTCGCTACTAGGCCAAAACCACGGTAGTAGAAGGCCATAAACACCAGCACCAGACAGAAACCGATGATCACCGAAAGGAAACCCTGATCTACATTCTCCTGACCCAGGCTCGGGCCAATGGTCCGTTCCTCAATAATCTCAATGGGAGCAGCCAAGGCGCCGGCACGTAATAACAAGGCCAAGTCACGTGCCTCGGTGGAGCTATCGAGACCTGAGATCTGGAAACGCTTGCCGAGACGGTCACGGATCACCGCAACATTAATAACCTCCGCAACAACCCGCTTCTGACGCACCAGCTTGCCGCTCACCCTGCGGGTCTCGGTCTTGTTCTCAATGAACACCACACCCATGCTCTTGCCGATGGCATTCTTGGTGCGGTTGGAGAAAATCCGTGCGCCCTTGCTATCCAGGGTGATAAACACCGCCGGCGTATTGGTCTGCTGCTCGAAACCCGAGGCGGCATCGGTAATGTAATCACCGGTGAGCATCACCTGCTTTTTCAGCAGAATGGGCCGGCCGTTACGCTCGCGGAAAAGTTTGGCACCGGGTGGAACCCGTCCCGACTGGGCGGCCCGAGCGTCGTGGTCCTCATCGACCATACGAAATTCCAGCGTCGCAGTGGCACCGATAATCTCCTTGGCGCGCACCGTATCCTGCACCCCGGGCAACTGCACTACGATACGATTCTTCCCCTGCTGCTGAATGACCGGCTCGGCCACCCCCAGCTCATTCACCCGATTACGCAAGGTCGTAATGTTCTGCTGCAGGGCAAAGCGACGCACCTCTTCCACCGCGGTGGGGTTGAGGCGCGCGCGCAGACGAAATTCGGCGCCCTCATCCTGCGACTCGAATAACAGTGCCGGATATTCCCGCTGCGCCACGCTCCTGGCTTGATCGCGGACTTCCGCGCTACGGAAACTCAGCTTGATGCCACTGCCGCGCTGCAGGGATATAGATTTGTAGCGCAGCTTCTCGGAACGCATCAAGGTACGCAGATCACCGGTATATCGTGCCTCCGCCTGACTCACCGCCGCCGCCATATCCACTTCCATTAGAAAGTGCACACCGCCACGTAAATCCAGCCCCAGATACATCGGCCGCGGACCCAACTGTGCGAGCCAGTTCGGCATGGCCGGCGCAAGATTGAGCGCAACCACGTAATCACCACCAAGCTTTTCCCGCAGCAAATCAGCCGCCTGTAACTGGGTCTCAGTATCCACAAAGCGCAGCAACAAACGATTCTCGCCTTGCTCCGTCGCCTTGGCGGTGATCTCCGCAGCACTGAGGATCTCTCCCAGCCGGGCTTTCAGGTCTTCCTCTACCGGAGCGCCACGGGATAGCGATACCTGCACCGCCGGGTCTTCCCCAAAAACATTGGGCAGAGCGAAAAACGCCCCCACCAGCAGCACTCCGAGGATGAGCAAATTCTTCCACAATGGAAATTGATTCAGCATGAGCGTCCCTGCATGGGAATAGTATTAGGAGGGAGTTGCCTCACGAGGCCAGAGATTTGATGGTGCCCTTGGGCATCAAGGTGCTGACCGCCTGACGCTGTACCTTGACCTCCATCCCCTTGGCAAGTTCCAGGGTGACGAAGTCGTCATCTACGCCAGTGATGCGCCCCAGCAAGCCACCATTGGTAACCACCTCGTCACCCTTACTCAAGCCAGCCGCCATCTGCTTGTGTTCCTTGGCTCGCTTCTGCTGCGGCCGGATAAGAATGAAGTAGAACACCACAAAGAGGATAACGAGGAACACCAGGTCCCCCATTCCAGGGCCTGCAGGGCCCGCACCCGTCTGTGCGTAGGCATTGGCGATAAAAAAGTCCATAAATACTTCCCGTGAGGATTTTGGTCAAAGGGCGCGAGTATACATGGGAAGGTGGAAAACTGTCTTGCGTGCGAGCGGCCGATTCCAGGCGTACGCGGTGATTGACCTGCCGGTGCCGTGAGCACTCACATCGTGGCGCCCACCTAAGCCTACCCAGACTAAAGGACCCGCATCACCACCGGCCCATCAGCTTCTCACCACCGTTTGGGAGGGTTACCCAGAGTTACCTTTTTGGCAGCCCGATAGATCCGGGTTAAGGCGGGTCCAGCTCAATCCCGCAGGCCCCCTATATCGCAGGCATGGGGTTATGCCTTATAAGGAGCATAGTCCGTATACCCTTCAGGGCCAGAGGTATACCAGAGCGACATGTCGTCTGCAGCATTCAGAGGCCAGTCCTTTCTGTATCTTTCGGGCAGATCAGGGTTTGTGATAAAAGGCCGGCCTATGGCGATAATGTCGGCAGTGCCTTCAGCAATTCTCTCTTCGGCAGTCTCCTTGGTATAACCGCAGTTGCCAATGATAACGCCCTGAAATAACGGCCGAAATTCAGCCAAGGTCATCGGCGTGCCTTTTTCGTGAAAACCAAAGGCCAGACCATCCATGATGTGCAGATAACCGAGCTTTAACTTATTTATCTCTTTGGTGACATAAAGGTAGAGTTCCCGATAGTCATCGCAGCCCATGTCATTAAAAACCCCGTTGGGTGAGATACGAGCCCCAACCTGTTCTGCCGGCCATACCTCAAGGACGGCCTCAAGCACCTCTCTGAAAAAGCGGAAGCGGTTTTCAAAGCTGCCGCCATATTGATCTTCACGGTGATTGGTCGTCGCATCAAGAAACTGATTGATCAAATAGCCATTGGCGCCGTGCACCTCTATCCCCGAGAAACCGGCGGCCTTGGCATTTTCTGCCGCTTGCCGATAATCATCGACGGTTGCCTTAATCTCACTCACGGTCAGCGCGTGCGGGGTTTCGTAGGGTTTGTTGCCCAGCGGCGTACTGATATGTTCCCCGTTTAACTTTACGGCAGAGGCGGAAACAGGCTTATTGCCATCATGGAAATCACTATGCGACGCCCTGCCGCAGTGCCAAAGCTGCAGGAAGACCGGAGTGCCTGTGGGTTTAACTTTATCCGTAACCTTTCGCCAACCCTCAACCATCTCTTGGGTGTAAATTCCTGGTGAATCAACCCAC
Organism: Gammaproteobacteria bacterium; assembly: GCA_021773645.1. GTDB lineage: Bacteria > Pseudomonadota > Gammaproteobacteria > HK1 > HK1 > JAJFJV01. The sequence goes on along the minus strand of JAJFJU010000012.1, from coordinate 203,789 downwards.
CCAACACCCTGCTCTGAAACCACCGTCGCCTCGGTTATCAGCAGACCCGCACTAGCTCTTTGCAAATAATACTCAGCCATAAGGTCATTAGGCACACGTTCCGTTCCCGCACGCCCACGGGTCATCGGCGCTAACGCAATCCGATTTTTCAGCTGATATTTGCCAATGGATACCAGCTCAAACATTTTGTTCTCTTCCATACCGCCTAAACCTCTTAATTCTTCAAATGACAATCCATAGCATGGTTAGATTTCAACAGCTCTGACTTCGCTGACTGCCGCCTTGCCTCCCGCCATGAGGCGGGAGATAGCGCCGTGTTCAGTTTCGAGCCTTACGGCGATGACGCTCGGGGAGGGTGGAGACATTAAACGGCCTTGCTCGATTAGATATTCACCCTTCTCACTCCCGAGCTTGTCATGCAAATAACAAGCTAGTGGCCCCGCCGCCATCCCGGTCGCCGCTTCTTCATCAATGCCATAGCGCGGTGCAAACATCCGGGCACCCGCATCCCTACCCTCTTTAACCGCCTGCGGCGAGAAGACGTAATACCCGATAAGGTCATATTCTTCGCTGATTGCAGCAACCAGTTTCATCGTCGGGCTGATGGATGTGACAACATCCGAGCTCCGAAGTGCAATCACCAGAAATGAATTACCCGTATTGACCACACATGGCTGCGCATCCTCCAACAGGTCCGATGCCTTGAGGCCGAGGGAATCCATTGCCCGAAGCTGCTCCTCTTGGCTCAATTCCGTATATCGAGGTGCCAATTGCTCCATGTAGGCAGCATCGCCCTCCATAAGAATTTCGCGCCGGCCATCGATGGTCTCTTTGGACGTATGGTCATTTGGCAGAGCGCCGGTCTGTCGCAAATAGCTAAATGCCGCGATTGTGGCATGACCACAATGAGCAATCTGACGAGTTGGAGTAAAGAACTCGAGTTTGAAATCCGCCGTGGAGGAGGGCGAGACAAACGCAGTCTCTGAGAGGCCAACAGTTGCGGCAATTCGCCTCTTCTGATCCTGGGAATATTGCTCGGCATCCAGCACAACCCCAGCGGGGTTGCCACCGACCTTCTCGTCAACGAAGGCATTAACGATGGGGACTTCTATTTTCACCTCAATACTCCTGCTTGAAATCCAAGGTCTCGTGTCATCTGCCTTTTAGAGCGGCGCAAAACAATGCAGAAAAAGGCCGGGGGAATCTTATTGTTAGCAGTGTATTCTTAAAATTTATATCCATGTGCACCTGCCATTGCACCAGTAATTGCAAGCAGACTTAAACACAGTAAAACAATATGCATAATTTGAAGTACGGAAAAAGCCCTTTCGCTATCCTTAGTTGCCTGTTGATGAAACCATCTATGGAGAAATAATGGTTCTAAGACAAATAAGACGACGGAAAAGATTATCCAAACAAACGTCATAAGATGAAGCCACCAAAATTGAATGTCCGCATATCTTGACCAGGCATCCATCACCTCCAACATATACGCGCCTGATAAGCCAGCTATCAAGGTGGTCGCTTTCGCCTGAAGGCCAAACTTCCCTTCCAGCCCTTCAAATACTTTCAAGCGATTTTCAGGGTTTTTATCTCTTCTGATAGTAGGAATTAGCACCGTGGTAACAAATGCAACACCTCCGATCCAAAGCACTACGGCAAGGATGTGGATAATTCTTGCGATAACAAACTCGTTGTAATTCATGGCTCTTTTGTATTGCTCGTGCAGGGAATCAGGGTCAGGTCTCTCATTGTGGCGGTGGAAGCATCAAAGTTCGCTGACTAGATTTGCAAGGCCCATGTGCTGTTGGGCCAAATTCTACGATGCAAAGCCTGACCCCGAGAGCTAAGATTTTTTCTTAAAAACTCGCATAGAGGTTTGTAGGGTCAGGTCTTTCCTTTTGCCTTGTGAGGCGGAGTTTCTTCGTAGCCCTTAGCTGCTGAATCAGCTCACCATCATGTCGACGAACTCGTTGACCGGGGTGCCGTGTAACTTGTCGGCATCGAGACATGTCTCGTAGACCGCTTTGGCCTGGCCTTTGGGAAAGCGGGTTTCGAGGGCGTTTCTGAACTTGGCCTTTAGTAAGGGGATGCCCTCTACACGACGGCGGCGGTGGCCGGTGGGGTAGTCAATCGAGACCTTGTCGGTGCTCGTGCCGTCTGTGAAGAACACCTGCACCGAATTACCGATGGCGCGCTTATCCGGGTCGTAGTACTCGGTGGTGAAGCGGAGGTTTTCGGTGACCTGCATCTTCTTGCGCAGGGCATCGATGCGCGGGTCCGCGGCGAAGCTGTCCTCATAACATTCGGCACTCAGATCGCCATAGATCAGTGGCACGGCAACCATGTACTGCAGGCAGTGATCGCGGTCGGCCGGGTTGTTCAGCGGCCCATCCTTGGAGATGATTCGCACCCCCGGTTCCTGGGTCTCCAGTTCCACATAATCGATGTCGTCGAGCCTACCCTTAACCTGTTCATGCAACTGGCAGGCACACTCTACTGCGGTCTGGGAATGAAACTCCGCCGGATAGGAGATCTTGAACAGGATCTGCTCCATGACGTAGCTGCCATAGGGGCGCTGGAATGTGAACGACTTGCCCTTGAAAAGCACATCGTAGAAGCCCCAGCCCTTGGCCGAGAGCACAGTGGGAATACCCATCTCACCCTTCGAGACCATCATCGCCAGGCGCACGCCACGGCTGGAAGCGTCACCGGCAGCCCAGCTCTTGCGTGAACCGGCGTTGGGGGCATGACGGTAAGTACGCAGACTTTGGCCATCGACCCAGGCCTGGGAAACACTGTCGACGATCTGCGCATGACTCTGACCAAGCAGCTGCGCTGCCACCGCCGCTGAGGCCACCTTGACCAGCAACACGTGGTCTAGGCCAGCCCGGTTGTAGCTGTTCTCCAGCGCCAACACACCTTGGATCTCGTGTGCCTTGATCATAGCGGTCAGTACGTCACGCATGGTCAACGGGGCCTTGCCCTCGCTGATATTTTTGCGACTGAGGTAATCGGCCAGAGCCAGGATGCCGCCAAGATTATCCGACGGGTGGCCCCATTCGGCAGCCAGCCAAGTGTCATTAAAGTCCAGCCAGCGCACCATGGCGCCGAGATCGAAGGCGGCCTTGACCGGGTCCATCTGGAACTGGGTGCCAGGCACTTTGGCGCCGTTCGGCACCGTGGTTCCCGGCACGATGGGCCCGAGGTGCTTGGTGCACTCGGGAAAACGCAGGGCAAGGAAGCCGCAGCCGAGGGTGTCCATCAGGCAGTGACGGGCGGTATCGTAAGCCTCGTCGCTATGGATGACGTAATCGGCTACGTAGTTGGCGATATCGACCAACTCCTGATCCGGGGCCGGTCGCACGCTGGAATCAGCTAAGTGTCCGCTCATGAGCTCAGCCGCGTTCGTCGATGGGAACGAATTTCTTGTTCTCCGGGCCAGTATAGTTGGCAGCTGGACGGATAATCTTCTTATCGATGCGTTGCTCAATAATATGGGCAGCCCAGCCGGAAGTTCGTGCGATGACGAACAGCGGAGTGAACATCGCCGTAGGCACCCTCATCATGTGGTAGCTGACGGCACTGAACCAGTCGAGGTTGGGAAACATCTTCTTGGTCTCCCACATGACGCTCTCGAGCCGGTCGGCAACGTCGAATAGCTTGCGGTTGCCGGCCTGCTCGGAGAGCTGTTCGGCCACCCGCTTGATCACCTGGTTACGTGGATCGCTGATGGTGTAGACCGGGTGCCCAAAGCCCATCACGATCTCCTTGTTGGCGACGCGTTCGCGGATATCAGCCTCGGCGGCATCGGCATCCTCGTAGCGCGACTGGATTTCAAATGCAGCCTCATTGGCACCGCCGTGTTTGAAACCGCGCAGTGCGCCGATGGCCCCGGTGATGGCCGAATAGATATCCGTACCGGTGCCCGCAATGACGCGCCCGGCGAAGGTCGAGGCGTTGTACTCGTGCTCCGCATAGAGGTTCAGCGAGGTGTGCATGGCACGCACCCAGGACTCATCTACCTCGTGGCCGTGCAGCAGGTGCAGGAAGTGGCCACCGATAGACTCATCGTCGGTCTCCACCTCAATGCGCTTGCCGTTCTGCGCATAGTGATACCAGTAGAGCAGCATTGAACCGAGGCTGGCCATCAAGCGATCAGCAATATCACGGGCACCAGCGGCCGGGTGAGTGTCGTGTTCCGGCAGGCAGGTACCGAGCACCGAGACCCCACTACGCATCACGTCCATGGGGTGGGCCGAGGGTGGAATCGCCTCAAGCGTGGCCTTGACCGGTGCTGGCAGGCCGCGCAGCGCCTTCAACTTGGCCTGGTACTGGCGCAGCTCGGCAGGGTTGGGAAGGTGGCCATGCACTAGCAGATGGGCGACCTCCTCAAAGGCACAAGTCTCGGCGATGTCGAGAATATCGTAACCGCGGTAATGCAGATCATTGCCAGTGCGGCCAACGGTACAGATCGCGGTATTGCCGGCAACAGTGCCGGACAGGGCGACGGATTTTTTCTTCTTTTTGGACAGATATTCAGTGGCGTTCATGCTTCAGTCCTCCTGCGTATTCGTAAATAGCTCATCGAGTTTCTGCTCGAAGGCGTGGTAGCCCAGATAGTCATAGAGCTCAGCGCGGGTCTGCATGATGTCGATGACATTCTTCTGGCTTCCCTCCTCGCGCAGTGTCCGGTAGACCCGCAGCGCGGCGGCATTCATGGCGCGAAATGCCGAGAGTGGGTAGAGCGCCAGACTAACCCCGGCCTCGGCCAGCTGCGTGGTGCTAAACAATGGCGTGGAGCCAAACTCGGTAATGTTTGCCAGCACCGGAACCTGCACCGCATCGACAAACTGTCGGTACTGTTCCAGCTCGGTCATCGCCTCGGGAAAAATCATATCGGCACCGGCCTCGACACAGGCGCAGGCACGGTCGATCGCTGCCTGCATGCCCTCGACCGCCAGGGCATCAGTACGCGCCATGATCACGAAGTCGGGATCGCTGCGGGCGTCCACCGCGGCCTTTATCCGGTCCACCATCTCCTGCTGCGAAACCAGCGCCTTGGACGGGCGGTGACCACAGCGCTTTTGCGCCACCTGATCTTCCATGTGGATGCCGGCGGCGCCGGCACGGATCATCGAGCGGATGGTGCGGGCGATGTTAAAGGCACCGCCCCAGCCGGTGTCGATATCCACCAGTAGCGGCAGCTCGGTGACATCGGTGATCCGACGCACATCGATCAACACATCCTCCAACGCCGTAATGCCAAGGTCCGGGATGCCACAAGAGCCGGCAGCGACGCCACCACCGGAAACGTAGAGAGCCTTAAAGCCGCTGGCCTCGGCCAATCGTGCGTGGTACGCGTTGATCGCACCGACCACCTGCAGCGGTTGCTCAGTTTCCACGGCCTGCCGGAAGCGCACACCGGGCGTTTGTCTGTTGGTCATTATTTCATTCCTTTACTTGGCGCTCAGCCAGCCGGCGTTCGACGTTTTTGCGTGCAGCGCGGATATGGTGGCGCATCAGCAGTTCAGCCAGCTCGCCATCACCTTCAGCAATGGCATCAACGATATGCTGGTGCTCACGAAAGGCACGGGTGGCGCGCAAACTAGCCATGCCAAACTGGTAACGGTACATCCGTACCAGGTGATAGAGATCATTGCAGAGCAACGCGATCATGCGGCTGTTCTTGCTGCCCTGGACGATGCGGTAATGAAAATCCAGGTCGTGCTCCTGCTGGAAGTAGGCCAGCCCTTGCTGCTGCTCAATCTGCGTCTGGTGCTGCTCCAACAGTTCCCGCAAGTCATCGACCTCGGTCTCGCTCATATTCTCTGCAGCCAGCCGGGCTGCCATCCCCTCCAGGGCCTCGCGCACCCGGTAGATCTCCAGCAACTGCTCACTGGAGAGGGTCACCACCCGGGCTCCGACGTTAGGCCGGCGGGTCAGCAAGCCACGGGCCTCGAGCTGACCCATGGCCTCGCGTAGCGGCCCCCGGCTGATACCGTAGGTACGCGCCAATTCCGGCTCGCTAAGCTTGCTGCCCGGCGCTATCTCACCCTCAACAATGGCCTTCTGGATCTGGGCGAATACCCGCTCGGCAATGGTCACGGGCTCTTCCGTTACATGCAGCGCTGATGGCCTGCTCATCCTGGCAATACCTTTTGGCAGATCAGCGTCATCGCTAGCTCTTCGGATAGCCAAGACTGGCCAAAGCCTCGGTAATCTCATCAAGAATCGCCGGGTCGTCGATGGTGGCCGGCATCTTCCATGTGTTGCCATCGGCGATCTTCTTCATAGTACCGCGCAAGATCTTGCCGGAACGGGTCTTGGGCAGTCGCTGCACAGGGGTCACCAGCTTGAATGCGGCAACGGGACCAATTCTTTCGCGAACCAGGGCAATTAGCTCCTTACGCAACACCTGCTCCGCTATCTCGGACCCGGACTTGAGCACCACCAGACCCAGCGGCAATTCACCCTTGAGCGGGTCGGCAACTCCGAATACCGCACACTCGGCTACCTCCGGGTGGAAGGCCAATACCTCCTCCATACCGCCAGTGGAGAGCCGGTGACCGGCGACGTTAATAACGTCATCGATGCGGCTCATAATCCACAGGTAGTCGTCCTCATCCTTGAACCCGGCATCACCGGTCAGGTAGTAACCCGGATACTGGCTCAGGTAGGAATCGATGTAACGCTGGTCGGCGTTCCACAGGGTCATCAACGTGCCCGGAGGCATGGGCAGCTTGAGCACGATGGTGCCAATCTCGCCCTTGGCAACCTCGTCACCCTGCTCGTCGAGCACCTGAACGTTGTAGCCCGGCACCACCTTGGTGGGCGAACCCGGCTTGACCTCAAGCTGCTCGATGCCCATGCAGTTAGCGGCGATGGCCCAGCCGGTTTCGGTCTGCCACCAGTTATCGATGACCGGCACCTTTAGCTGATCCTGAGCCCAAAACAGGGTGTCCGGGTCACAGCGCTCGCCTGCCAGGAACAGGGTGCGGAAATTCGTGAGGTCGTACTTTTTAATGTAAACGCCGTCGGGATCTTCCTTCTTGATGGCGCGAAAGGCCGTAGGCGCGGTGAACATCACGCGAACCTTGTGCTCGCCGATGATCCGCCAAAAGGTGCCGGGGTCGGGTGTTCCCACCGGCTTGCCCTCGAACAGGATGGTAGTGCTGCCATTGAGCAAGGGTCCGTAAACGATGTAGGAATGCCCCACGACCCAACCAAGATCAGAGGCCGTCCAGTAGACTTCCCCCGGCTCCACGCCATAGACATGCTGCATAGACCATTTCATCGCCACCGCGTGACCGCCATTGTCGCGCACCACCCCCTTGGGCTCACCGGTGGTCCCCGAGGTGTAGAGGATGTACAGCGGGTCGGTGGCGGCAACCGGCACACAGTCCGCTGGCTCGGCGCTCGCCACCGCCGTAGTCCAGTCGATATCCCGCCCCGCATTCATCCCGGCAACCGCCTGCGGCCGTTGCAGAATGATGCAGTGATCCGGCTTGTGCGCCGAGTACTCGATAGCCTGGTCCAGCAGCGGCTTGTACTCCACCACTCGATTGGGCTCGATGCCGCAGGAAGCGGAGACAATAACTTTTGGTTTGGTGTCATCAATCCGGGTCGCCAGCTCCCGAGCCGCAAAACCGCCGAACACCACCGAGTGGATAGCCCCAAGCCGGGCGCAGGCGAGCATGGCGACCGCGGCCTCGGGCACCATCGGCATGTAGATGATGACCCGGTCGCCCTTGGCCACGCCGTATTGGCGTAGCACACCGGCAAAGGCTGCAACCTGGGACTGCAGTTCGCGGTAACTAGTGGTTCGCTGCTGGTCAGTCACCGGGCTGTCGTAGATGATCGCCGCCTGCTCGCCGCGGCCGCTCTCAACGTGCCGGTCGACGGCGTTGTAGCAGGTGTTCAGTTCGCCGCCATCAAACCAGCGGTAGAAAGGTGGGTTGCTGTCATCGAGGACCCGGTCCCACTTGCGGTACCAGTCGATCTCCTCGGCTGCTTCGGCCCAAAAACCCTCCGGGTCATCCTGGGAACGCTGATAAATCTGTTGGTAGTTACTCACTGACATACCCTCCACACACGGTTTAGACACGTCGCTAACGGGGCATGATCGCGGATGGAGATATCGTGGCAGTGTCCATCCCGTCATGCGATCGAATCAGTCTGCTCACCTTCTCCCGCAGGTTTTGAGCCAAACTCCAAACAGCCATGCAGGATATATTGTCAACAATAAATAAAGTTAATGTCAGTTTATAGCCGATATTCGGCTGTAGTCAACATATTAACCACGAATATGTCGACAATTAATGCGGTAGGGGAAAGGGGCGCAGATCGATGCCTGCGGTACAGCGGGGCGTCCTTCTAATCGTCCTGGGTACGCAGTCGGTAGAACTCATCCACGAAACTCGCAAAGCTGCCCGCGGCAATGGCGGCGCGCATGTCACGCATCAACTTTTGATAGTAATGCAGGTTATGCACGGTATTCAGGCGGGCGCCGAGCATCTCACGGGTTTTGTCCAGATGATGCAGATAGGCGCGGCTGTAATGCTGGCAGGTATAGCATTCACAGCCTTCCTCAATTGGCGCCGGGTCATCACGAAAACGACGGTTACGAAGCCGCAAAGTGCCGGAAGAAACAAACAAGTGTCCGTTGCGAGCATTGCGACTAGGCATCACGCAATCGAACATATCGACGCCCCGACGCACCGCCCCCACCAAGTCCTCGGGCCGGCCTACTCCCATGACGTAGCGTGGTTTGTCCGCGGGCATTTGCGGCATCAGGCCATCAAGTACCGCCAGACGCTCGGCCTCCGGCTCTCCCACCGACAAGCCACCGATGGCATAACCGGCAAAGCCAATCTCCTGCAAACCTTCCAGTGAGGCCGCGCGCAGGTGGTCATACATCCCACCCTGGACGATACCAAATAAAGTACCAATCGCATCCTCTCCGTGAGCCTCTCGTGAGCGCCGGGCCCAGCGTAACGAGCGTTCCATGGATTCTTGCGCCTCGGCCTCGGTCGCGGGATAAGCAGTGCAGTCATCGAAGATCATGACGATGTCGGAGCCGAGCGAGCGTTGTACTGCCATGGAACGCTCGGGATCGAGAAAAATCTCGCTGCCATCGATGGGGGAACGAAAGCGCACGCCCTCTTCGCTAATCTCGCGCATCTCCCCGAGGCTAAATACTTGGAAGCCACCGGAATCGGTCAGGATTGGATGCTCCCAGTGCATGAAGCGATGCAAGCCACCCAGGCGTTTGATGATCTCCGTGCCCGGTCGCAGCATGAGGTGGAAGGTATTGGCCACCAGAATCTCGGCGCCACAGGCGGTCAGTTCCTCGGGGCTCATGCCCTTCACCGCAGCGTAGGTGCCCACCGGCATGAAGGCCGGGGTCTCAATGGTGCCGCGGGGAAACACCATCTGCCCACGGCGTGCGATTCCGTCTTGTTTGAGAAGCTTAAATTCCATTAACCGGTACTCCGGGTGATGAACATGGCATCCCCATAACTGAAAAAGCGATAGCGCGCTGCCACCGCGTGACGATAGGCCGCCAGCACCGGTTCACGCCCGGCAAAGGCCGACACCAGCATCAACAGGCTGGAACGGGGCAGATGAAAGTTGGTGACCAAAGCACCGACACAGCGGAACTCATAACCGGGATAGATAAACAAATTTGTGCTGCCTCGAAAGGGCTGAATCTCACCGTCCTGCGCCGCGGCCTCCAGGATGCGCACGCTCGTAGTGCCCACCGCCACCACCCGCCGCCCCTCAGACTGCGCCTTGCGAATAGCGCTGCAACTCTCCACAGACACCTCGCCCTCTTCGTGATGGATCTGATGATCTTCCACCGTCTCCACCCGCACCGGGGAAAAGGTGCCCGCGCCCACATGCAAGGTCACATAGCACAACTCCACGCCCATCTTTTCCAGAAATTCCAACAGCGACCCATCAAAATGCAGACCGGCCGTGGGCGCCGCCACCGCTCCTTCCCGGCGCGCGTAAACGGTCTGGTAGCGCTCCGCATCCTCACCCTCGGGCGTACGCTGTATATAGGGTGGCAACGGCACCTTCCCCTGGCGCTCAAGCAATTCCCGCAGCGGCTCGCTAAATTCCAGCTCAAACAATTCGGCCTGCCGCCCCAGCACCTCAGCACTGGCGTCCTCGCCAAAATACAGCCGGGTACCTATTTTCGGTGTCTTGCTCGCCCGCACATAGGCAACGGCACGATGGCTATCCTCAATGCGTGCCACCAGTACCTCCACCGCCCCCCCGGTCTGCTTCTTCCCCAACAACCGCGCTGGAAAAACCCGGGTATCGTTGAGCACCAGCAGATCGCCCGGCTGGAGAAGTTGGGTGATATGGGAGAAAGGGTAATCTGCCAACGCCCCACTATCGCCATCCAGGTGCAACAAGCGACTACCGGTGCGCTCGGAAACCGGGTGCTGAGCGATCAGCGCCTCGGGTAATTGATAGTCGAAATCGGATACCAGCATGGGGCGCGGATGGTAGCAGATGGGCTGCCGTGCACAAGGAAAATGGCCTGTAAAAGACTTGCCGCGGCAAAGGGATTACTGAATACTAGCGCCGCTTAAGTATTCTCCCCGTGCCGGGGTGGCGGAACCGGTAGACGCGCCAGATTCAAAATCTGGTATCCGAAAGGGTGTGCGAGTTCGAGTCTCGCTCCCGGCACCAAGCATGCTTTTCAGCACCTCCTGCAGTATCCCCTCAGCACATGTTTTAGCCTTTGAGATAAGATCTCATTACAATGGGATGTGACCTGATTACCTCTGCTTATACAACAAGTTACAAACAACCTTATTGTATTTCCCGGAATCAAATCAGGCTTCTTTTTTACTACTGTTAGCGGGGCAGCAGTGATGGACGATAGCTTTCAGGGCATGCATAAAGCGTTACAACAGGGCGCCTACAGCACCCATACTATTCTTGACAATCTTCACAGCCACATAGCACTTATGGATTCGGATGGAAGAATAGTGACCGTTAACGAAACGGCACGTAGGCAGAGCGGATTAGAGCTTGGGGATATCGTTGGGAAGTATTTCTATGATGCTCCCTGGTGGGCCTATGACCCAGTTCTGCAGACACAGATCGTTGAGACAGTAGACGCGACAAAGCTTGGCAAAAAAGCACGTTTTGACGCGGTGGTAGAAATGGATAGCAAGCTCGTTCCCGTCGACTTCCAAATTTCCCCAGTACGTGATGGGAACGGCAAAATTGTCGGTTCCATAGCATCCGCGTTGGACATCACCGAGCGCAAACAATCCGAAGATAGATTAATACTCGCCGCAAGCGTTTTCACCCACGCCCGTGAGGGCATCCTGATCACCGATACCGCCGGTTCCATCATCGAAGTCAACGACGCTTTCTGCCGCATCACCGGCTATAGCCGCAAAGAAGCGCTAGGAAAGAACCCACGCATCTTCCAATCAGGGCGCCAATCCAAAGATTTCTACGCCGCCATGTGGAAGTCACTGCTGGAAAGAAAGTACTGGTCTGGAGAACTGTGGAATCGGCGAAAAAATGGTGATGTCTTCGCCCAAATGGCCACGATTAGTGCTATATGCGATGTCAATGGCGAGACACAGAGTTATGTTTCCCTGTTCACCGACATCACGCCGATGAAGGAGCAAAAGAAACAACTCGAACACATCGCCCATTACGATGTATTAACCAATCTACCCAATCGCGTTCTGTTGGCTGACCGCCTGAAGCAAATCATGAGCCAGAGTGAGCAATCACTAGCGGTAGCCTATCTTGATCTTGACGGCTTCAAAACCATCAACGATTCCCATGGCCACGAAGTGGGCGATCAATTATTGATCGCTCTCTCTCAGCGCATGAAAGAAGTCCTGCGTAAAGGCGATACGCTAGCCCGCATCGGCGGTGATGAGTTTGTAGCGGTTCTGATTGGAATAGAAAGGATGGCGGACTGTGAACCGATATTGACACATCTGCTACAGGCGACGGCCGACCCAGTCACTGTGGAGAACACCACCCTGCAGGTCTCCGCCAGTATTGGCGTCACACTCTACCCTCAGGACGAGGCCGATGCCGAGCAGCTCATGCGTCATGCCGATCAAGCCATGTATGTGGCCAAACAGACAGGCAAGAACCGTTACCATCTATTTGACGTTCATCAAGACGCGGCTATTAAAACTCAGAGGGAGAGTCTGGAACGTATTAGGCGCGCTCTCGAACGACACGAGTTTGTTCTGTATTACCAGCCCAAAGTGAACATGCAAAACGGTGAAGTGCTCGGTGCCGAAGCACTGATTCGTTGGCAGCATCCAGAGCGTGGCTTAGTGCCCCCGGAGACTTCCTGCCCATCATAGAGAGTGACCCGATCAGCGTGGACTTGGGGGATTGGGTGATCGATACAGCGTTGTCCCAAATGGCTAAATGGCAGTCCGCTGGACTCGCTATTCCTGTTAGCGTGAATGTGGGTGCCCTTCAGTTGCAACATAATTTTATTCCGACACTGTCTGCGCTACTCGCCAAGCATCCCGAGGTGCAGCCTGATTGGCTGGAGCTCGAAATACTGGAAACCAGCGCGCTGGAAGATATAACAGAAGTTTCAGCCATCATGCACGCCTGCCGCGAACTTGGAGTGTGCTTTGCGCTGGATGATTTCGGTACAGGCTACTCGTCACTAACGTATCTCAGACGCCTGCCTGCCGACCTGCTAAAGATCGATCAGAGCTTTGTGCGAGATATGCTGGACGATCCGGATGATCGGGCTATTGTGGTCGGTGTGATTGGTTTGGCTGCAGCCTTCCAACGTCAGGTAATTGCCGAGGGGGTAGAGACCATTGCCCACGGCACTCAATTGGTGTCCATGGGCTGTGTGCTTGCTCAGGGGTATGGAATTGCCCGACCAATGCCTGCAAGCGATATTCCTGCATGGGCTGCAAATTGGAAGCCTGATGCGAGTTGGAAGATCTAACGGTTACTGACTGATCAGACGCCTGAGGCGTGGCCCTAGTTTACAATGCCCGAAAACTCAGTACCCCTCATTGCCTCCCCGTATTTGGAGCAGATCAAGAAATTCACCCGGTGCCGGTGTCTCAAAGGTGAGTCGCTTGCCGGTCTTTGGTCGCGTAATACTTAGGCGCAATGCATGCAGCCCCATGCGGGGGCCATCAGTACCATAACGGGGATCGCCAATCACCGGATGCCCTAGCCAGGCCATGTGGGCGCGGATTTGATGTTGTCGACCGGTCTCCAGTTGAACTTCAAGCAGTGCCCGATCCTTGAAAGTCCGCAGGGTGTTAAAACGCGTGATGGCTTTTTTGGCTTCCCGATGTGGACCAACAATCATCTGATACTTCTCTGAATCCATTCTCAAGGGCTGGTCAATGCGCCCTTGACTTGGGCTGGGGCAACCTTCAACTACCGCAAGATAGATTTTCTCGGCCCCGGACCATCCCGCATTAACGGCTTCGCGCATCTCGCGAGAAGTGGCAAACAACAAGACACCCGAGGTATCGCGATCGAGCCGGTGAACAGGCCATAGTTTAACGGGGCGTTTGGGGCGTGAGAGCTGGTTGCGAAGCATTGCAAGCGCATGCTGTTTGTTTTCATCGGCTGATGCCACTGACAACAAGCCTGCAGGTTTATTGATGACGACAAGTTCCCTATCCGAATACAAGATTTCCAGCCGGGACGTTCCATGTTGCATGTTCTTTTTCGCCGCCCGAACTTCCACATCATCGCCGGCGTTAAGCTCATGATCATGCTGCATGACAGGCTGGCCGTTGACGGCCACGCATCCTGTTTTCAACCGTTGTTTTATTTTGTTGCGAGTCCAGCCGTTTAGCTGAGTGTTGAGAAAAGTGAGTAGACCAGAAGCCTGCTTCACTCGTAATCTGTCAGACATAGTTTATTTATTCTCCAGTCTGGTTTTTTCAGTCATTCTCTAGATATAATTATCATCGTTTAACGCCCGCAACAGCGGCAGGCTGTACGCCGGTCCGGCACTTGCGCAGAGAGTGCAAACTGATTTCGCTGGTTAGGTGACAAAATTGGAAACCATCACAATTAGCGCCAAACCGCTCCAACATGCCACGCAAAATATTAGATACTTTACCGCCGCTATCGAGCCGCGAGACAGACCTCGGGAGAAGTATAGATACGGAATTACAACTACAATCGGAATCGCGATCGACGCTGCAGAAAACCACATTACCGACCTTTTTGTTACTTGATAGATCATCGCATCCCGTGAGGCCCACAAGTAAAAGAAAACACATAAACCACCAACCCACAAAACCGACACCGACAAACTATCCAGCGGCATTTCTTGTGAGAACATCGTGATTGCAATACTCGGAACGAGTATGAACCAAGCAGCAGCGGAATAAGCGTACTTTATGGTGTAAGACATAGTCACCTAACAGGATTTAGGCCGAATATTTTCCACCTAATCCGATTGATATAGCCAACCCCCACAACCGCGGATCACGGAGCCAGATCTTTCGTTGTGCATCGTCAACTTGATGAACGTAAAGATGAAGTTAGTTTTCTTGTTGCCACACTGATTTCTCAATAACGATTAAATATCGTATTACTTCAACCCCGCTAACGTTGCTAGCTACTCCTGCTCTTCCACAAGCATTCCTGACTTTGGCTCCGCGCCCCCGCCGGCTGGTGCCTCCAGACCATACTGACTGATCAGGCGCCTGAGGCGTGGCCGGGATATGCCCAGAACCTCGCAGGCCCGGCCTCGGTGCCAGTGGGTTGTGGCCAGCACTCTGGCGACATGTTCACGTTCCACGTCTGACAGACTCTGCTCTGCCGCCGGCTTTTCCTCGGCTCTCTCCGCACTAATCCCGCCGGCGATTTGCTCAGGCATTAGGTCCAGGGTGATGGTATTGCCAGGACTCAGTGCAACCGCCTTCATCAGCACGTTCTCCAGCTCGCGCACGTTGCCCGGCCAAGTGTAGGCGCGGAAGGCGTCCATGACCTCTCCCATGAGTCGTGGCACCTTGCGGTGCATGGTGCGATTGATTCGGCCCAGCAGGGCGGGGACGAGTTGATCAAGATCCTCCATACGTTCGCGCAATGGTGGTAAGTGAATATTGACCACCTGGAATCGGTAATAAAGGTCCTCTCTAAATTTTCCCTGCCCGACACGTTCCAGCAAATCGGCGTTGGTGGCTCCGATCACCCGGGCGTTAGTACACTTAACCTGACTCCCGCCCAGAGGCACAAACTCTTTTTCCTGAATGACTCGCAGCAACTTAGCCTGTACGCCAGGCGATAAATCACCCACTTCATCAAGAAAAATACTGCCACCTTCCGCCAGCGCAAATTTGCCGGGCTGGCGGTTAACGGCACCGGTGAATGCGCCTTTTTCGTGGCCGAACATATCGGATTCCAGCAGGGTCTCTACCACCGCCGCGCAGTTCACCGCCACGAAGGGTGCGGACGAACCAGTAGCGGCACAATGGATGGCCCGGGCCACCAGTTCCTTACCGGTACCCGACTCACCCGTGATCAATACCGTTGCCGGGCTTTGCGCCACTAGGCCGATAGTCTTGTAGATCTCTTTCATGGCGCGACTACTGCCCACCATGGCGTAGTCACTATCCCCGGCTCCCCCACCCCCCGCATGCACCATGCCCTTTTCGGAGCCGTTGCCTGCCAATATCTTGCTGACCGCGGCATCCAGCTCGTCGATATCTATGGGCTTGTGGATGTAGTCATCCGCCCCGCGCTGCATAGCCTGAATGGTGCTTTCCATATCGTGAAAGGCGGTGATCATAATCACCCGGATATCCGAAAATTTTTGCTTGAATTCAGGCAACCCCTCCAGCCCCGATTTACCCGGCATACGGATATCCATTACCAGCAAGTGTGGCTGCAGTTGTTGGGCCGTGGCCAATCCTTCATCAACCCCCGATGCCACTGCAGTGTCGTAACCCTGGCTACGAAAATGCAGCTGCAAGGTACGACCACTGGCCACATCATCGTCAATAACCAATATCTTTTTCATAGCGGCTCGCTAAGCTCCGTCACCGGCGTCCTGTTTGTATCGGTCACCGTCAACCCGTTGATGGGGCCGGTGGGCAAAGTGACCACGGCACAGGTGCCCCTCAACTCCCCCGATCTCAACACAATATCTCCACCATGCTGATCAAGAATACGTTTGACAATGGCGAGCCCCAGCCCGGTACCGGAGGCTCGGGTGGTAAAAAACGGATCGAACAGTTGCTCCTGTAGCTCCGCATCGATACCCCGCCCGTTATCACAAATATCCACCTGAATTCTGGAGCCGGCAGGGGTCAATTCCAGACGGGTATGAATACTGATCTCGGCACGCCCCTGTTCGACCCCTTCGGTTGCCTGCGCGGCATTAATGATGAGATTTGAAAACACCTGCCGTAATTTCGTGCTGTCCCCGTGTAGGGTGGGGAGGCCCGGGCGAAAATGGGTGACCACCTCAACCCCGTACTCATCGATGCGTTTCTGGGACAGGCTAATGGCCGTTTCCATCAGCTTATCGATAGCAATCCATTCGGGCTTGAGGGCATCGGGCCGCGAGTAGGTCAACAGATCGGCGAGAATGTCCTCCATATAGCGCACTCGCTCCAGCGCAATCTGGTGCAATTCCTGCTCGTCGCCTCCCCACTTCCCTGCCGGCTTCCTGCCCAGCATTTGTAGCGTCATCTTGATGGACGACAGCGGGTTACGCAGATCATGGGCGATCATCGAGGCCGCCTGCCCCATGGCCGCCAGCGCTTGAGACCGGGCCAATTGCCGGTTGTGCGCTTCCACTTCCTGCTCCAGGCGCTTACGCTCGGTGATGTCCTCCTTCACCGCCACAAAATGGGTGATCTCACCATCCGCGTCCCGCACCGCCGAGATAGAAGCCGTCTCCCAGTAAAGCTCCCCGTTCTTTTTCCGGTTTTGGAACTCACCACGCCACTCGCCGCCGGCGGAGATCGTGTCCCACAACTCGCGGTACTCATCCGCGCTAGTGTTCTCCGACTTGAGCATATTCGGGTTTTTGCCCATCACCTCTTCCGGCAAATAACCGGTCAGGCTGGCAAACTTGGGATTAACGTACTCAATGATGCCGTCCCGACTGGTGATCATCACCGTACTCGGGCTTTGCTCCACCGCACGTGAGAGCTGGCGCAATTCCTGCTCGGCGCGCTCCTGATCGGTGACATCCTCGCCAATACAGGTAATTCCAATGGCCACCCCTGCGGAATTCAGGGACAGCGTCCGATTCCAGGAAATCGTCAACGCTTTGCCCTCACGGCTAAGGATTTCATCCCGGTATGATGCGGCATACCTCCCTCCCCGTTCCGGATTCAGCAACTGCTCCCGGCTGGCAGCGCGCCGCTCCGGTGGGATGAAGGTCTCAAACCAATCATGTCCGTAGACCTGCTCATGACCCCATCCAGTCAGGCGCAGGAGAAATTCGTTACAGAAGGCTATCTTGCCGTTCATGTCCAGGGTCACGGCAGCCAACTGCACGTTCTCCAGGGTACGGCGAAAGCGACGCTCATACTCACGCTCAGCGGCCATCTGTCGGTGCCGGATCTGGCTACGCGCAAGAAATACCGATGCAATCGCCAGCAAGGTGAACATGGTGATGTACAGCAGCAGGTTCCGCTGCAGAAAAATAAGTGGCGTAGCCTGTAAGACCGATGGTGATATATGAGCGACCACCTTCCATCGATAGTGTTCGCTGCTATCCACATCGACGGCAGCATCCATATTGCGCGCCACCCGGGCCGCCTGTAGCGGATGAATAGTCGTATAGGTGAACAGACTTCCAGCGCTCATGAACTGCCCCGATTCAGTATTCACAATCTGCTTCCAGGCCTCGGGATGGCGTCGCCCGAAGGTCTGTTCATTGCGAAACATGAAGCCCCACAGGTCTTCTTCACGCGGGCTGCTGAGCCAAAATCCGTCGCTGTTAACCAACTCCACGTGATCAGCAATATTCGCCGCCGCGCGCTTGAAATGCCGAATAAGCTGCTGCCCGAAATAGTTAAGAAAGACCACGCCTTGCTTGCGTCCGCTGCGATCAAACACCGGCATGGCAAAACGCATCACCGGTTTTAACGGCCGTTCTACCTGGCCCTCTTCAACATTCAGGTCCAGCGGTGAAATATAGATCTGGCCGCGCTCGGTACTCAAAGCTTCAGAAAAATAATAACGCCTGGATTTATCCTGTAATTCACTATCCGACAATGCCCGCACCCGCCCACCGTTATAGTTGACGCGCACCATCTCCATACCGGCCTGATCGATAAATCTTGCCTGGTCGTAAAGCTTCTTTTTACGGAGAAAAACCTTAAATTCAGTGGCAATCGGCCCTTTGCGTCGAGCGGCCGGGACTTCAAGTAAACCACGCGCCTCGATATGGCTGGCAAGGAAGCCTAAATCCGCAACCACCCCGGCAATATCTGTCCCAATCATCCGTCGTGCCAGATCGACGTTGAGGGTCTCGCTGGCTTCACGGGTAATTCGCGCGCTGCGATATTCGGAAAAATAGTGGGCCCCCATCACCACGGCAAGCAGGCCGGCCAAGGGAATAAAGATACGCAGGAAGCCTCGGCTAAGGCCCCAGGGGAACAGCTCGGAAGCTATGGGATCATGGGTCATTATCTAGCCCGTATTCCTCTCCTCGATCACGGGAATTTCATCTTAGCACGGGTGAAAAACCCAGCTAAGTCGCTGCAAATGATTGAACGAAACCGACTTTATCTACGCCAGGAGATTGAACGATCCGTTCAATTCACCCCCTTGCCGCAGATTAGAAGGCGCTTGAGTCGGGCACTGTATCCCTCTGTTTTGTGAACTACTTCTCAGTTTTACCTCCGCTTGGCACGCTTCTTGGATGAACCTCCTTAAATACAGCACGTCGCAAAAGCGCGACTAAAGAATCGAGCGCAAGCGTGCAGCGACCCCAGACAGACCAAACTACAAGCTTGATTGGAAGGCGCGGTACAGGGACAGCACAACACGCCCCACCCAAACACCTTGTGGCCATGAGCGAGGAAGCGTATGTCGATGCAAACGGGCAAATTTTGGAACACCCTGGCCACTGCAACAGCCCTGTTGTTGGCCCTTCCCATGTCGAGTCACGCGGCAAAATACAAGACCATGGAAGTGACCGATGGCGGCAGCATCAGCGGGAAACTTAGCTTTGAAGGTGCCCTGCCAGCAGATGCCATAGAGAAGATCGGTATCACCAAAAACCCAGAAGTCTGCGACAAAGACCCCAACAATCCCGGTTACCGCGAGGTCATCTGGATTGATGTAGATAAGGGCGCATTGCGCGGTGCCTTCGTCTATCTAAACAAAGTTAAGCAGGGCAAGAAATGGGGTGCTCCCAAGGGTGGGAATTACCTGGTTGATCAGAAGGGCTGTCGCTTCCGCCCCTGGGCCCAAGTGGTCAAGCCCGGCAATTTGGTGATCCGCAACAGCGATAACGGCGTGTTGCACAACATCAATACCCGCGAACTCATCGGCGTAGAGAAAAAACGCAAACCCATCAAACGCACCATGTTCAACTTCGGGCAACCGGACCCGGGTGATATCGAGCAGGAACTAAAACCCCGGCGCTCGCCGCATATCGCGGTCAACTGTGAGGCCCACAACTTCATGTTCGGCTTCATGATGGCCCCCAAACATCCCTACGCGGTGGTGGTCCAGGAAGACGGCAGCTATGCCATCGATAACATCCCAGCGGGCAAATACACCCTTATGGCCTGGCACCCCAGGCTCGGCGTACAAAAAACCAAGATCACCGTCCCGGCCAAGGGCGCGGTGGAAAATAATTTCGTGTTTTCTGCAAAGTAACAGTCAGGAGAAACGGTCGTGAGGAAACAAATCAGACAGACATTTCTATGGCGCTCGGGTTTATTGAGCGTGCTGATAGCGGCCGCGGTCACCGCGCTTCCCGGATACGCCCATGCCGGAAACTATCCAGCGCTCGGCCCCCTGCCAGCAAAAAAGGCCCCCAAGGCCAGTCTCGTCGAGATGGGAAAGCGGCTGTTCTTTGATGCCCGTATATCGGGTGATGGTGCCATTAGTTGTGCCACCTGCCACGACCCGGCGCAAGGCTTCACTCGCCAGAAGGATGCAGACGGCAAGCCCATGGTGCTGTCCGACGCCTATCCCGGCACCAAGCATTACCGCAACGCCCCCACCCTCATCAACACCATCTATAAAGCAGACTTTAGCAACGTTGGCTGGTCCTGGGATGGGCACATGGGAGCCAATCTCAACGATGTGGTGCGCAACGAAATCACCGAAACCATGGTGCTGAATCTGGATATGCGACTGATGCACGAACGCATGAAACAGGACCCGGTGTACGTGCAGATGTGTAAACAGAATTTCAATGGCGAATGCAGCTCCGGCAAGGGCCGCAAGGCACTGGTGGCCTTTGTACAAACGCTGGTCTCCACAAAGACCCCTTTCGATCAGGGCAAGCTATCCAAGGCGGCCCAGCGCGGTCGTAAGTTGTTCGAAGGCAAGGCTGGCTGCATCCAGTGTCATAACGGTCCGTATCTATCCGACGGCAAGCCACACAACACCGGGGTAGACGAGAACTTCGATATCTTCAACAACCCGCTGCGCCACATCACCTACCGCGCGGTAACCACCAATCACGGTGTACCCAAGGCGGATATCTGGCGTCGCGACGTCGGTTATTTCCTGGTGAGCAAAAACTACGCCGATGTGGGCAAATTCATTACACCGACTCTGCGCGAGCTCAAATACACCGCCCCCTATATGCACAACGGCATGATCAGCACCCTGGACGCGGTGGTGGCGTTCTATAACCGGGGCGGTGGGCACGATGATCCTCTCGCCACCGAGCTAAAGCCTCTGAAACTCAAGGCAAAGGAGCAGAAGGATCTGGTGGCCTTTTTAAACAGTCTGAGTAGCAAAAATCCCGTTACGGTCAAGCCAGTCAAGGTGCCGCAGAAATATGCACCCATCGCGAACTGGGCAAGCACACACAACTGAGGACAAGGCGATGAGAGCACTCACAAAGTCATTCACTCTGCTGCTCGCCAGCTTCGTTGTGGCGACTATCAGCACAAACGGCCTGGCCGAAGGCGATCCGGATAAGGACCCGGGGCTAGCGCCTTTACCGCCGGTACCCACCCCGCTGGACAACCCCATTACCAAGGCGAAATCCGAGCTCGGAAAGCTGCTGTTCTTCGATCCGAAACTCACCGGTGATGCCAGCCTCTCCTGTGCCGATTGTCACGATCCCAAACAGGGCTTTGGCACCAATGAACCCATCTCCCGGGGTTATCCCGGCGCGGTCCATTGGCGTAATGCGCACACTGCCATTAACAGCGGCTATCTATCCAAACTGTTCTGGCAAGGAAATGTCGGGAGTCTGGAAAAGCAGGCCCCCACCGCCAACAAGGGGGCACTGGCCGGCAATGGTGAGAACGACGTAATGGAGGCACGGTTGCGCCAAACGCCCTACTACATCAAGGCCTTTGAAGAAGTGTTCGGCACCAAGCGCCCCAATATGCTGGACGCCTGGATGGCTATCGCCACCTTCGAGCGCGACATGCTCACCCAAAAGAACACCCCGCTGGATCGTTATTTAAAGGGCGACAAAAAAGCGCTGTCAAAAGAGGCCATCGCCGGCATGAAGCTATTTACCGGCAAGGCCAATTGCATTGAGTGCCACAACGGCCCGGTACTTAGCGATGAGAAGTATTACAACCTCGGTCTGCCTCAACCTCCAGAGTTCGAGGAATCCGGCATGAACCAAATCAGCTTTCGCTGGGAGAACTATGCCAAGGGAGTCTACGAAAAACGTTATCGGGAATGGAAGGACGATGCCGGGGTGTATTTCACCACCAAACGCATCAAGGATGCCGGCAAGTTCCGCACCCAACCGCTACGTTATCTCGCCTACACCGCACCCTATATGCACGCCGGCCAGTTCTTCACCCTCGAAGAGGTGGTGGATTTTTACAACGACGGCGGCGGCGAAAACCAGTTCACTGAGCAATACGGCAACAAGACCAAAATCCTCAAGCCACTGAACCTCAGCGATGAGGAGAAAGAGGCTCTGGTGATCTTTCTGGAAGAAATAAGTGGTGAGGAAATTCTCATGGCGATTCCCAAGGTTCCTGGCTACGGAGTGATGCCGGACGTCAAAGGGCTGACCCAGAAGAAGGCCAAACGTATCGGGCTGGAGACATACCTCTCCAGCACCACGAAAAGATAAAGGAGGCGATCGTCATGGCAAGCATTCAAGACAAGACCCCGTCGAAATCGGGCTGCATGTCTCGCAGATCCTTCCTGTTCCGCAGCGGTGCAGTGGTGGGGGGCACGGTGGTGCTAAACCACATCCCTGGTATGGAAGGCCAAGCCCTGGCCGCCGAGATAGCCCGCTATCCGCGCATGCTCATTGGCAAGCTCAGCCGGCTCAAAGTGGATAAGCCAGTCAAATTCAACTATCCGGACAAGGGTGCCAACTCCCAGAGCCTGCTGATCAAGCTCAGCGCCGAGGCCGGTGGCGGCATCAGCCCCAAACACGATGTGGTGGCCTTCAACAGCCTGTGCACCCATATGGGGGGCCTCATGGGCACCACTTACAGGCCGGCAGATCAGGTCCTTGGTCCCTGCCCCCTGCATCAGTCCACCTTCGACCTCACTCGCCACGGCATGGTTGTCAGCGGCCATGCCACCGAAAGTCTGCCTCAGGTTCTGCTCGAACTCGACGGAGACAATATCTACGCGGTAGGCATGCTCGGCCTGATCTACGGCCGCTACGACAACCTTAAAAGTTAGCGGAGGATTAGCCCCATGGCAGATTCAAACTCCACCCCGTTTTATCAGCCGGAAGACAAGGTTCCGCTGCCTCCAAAAAATGCTGAGGTACTCACCACCTGCTGCGACTACTGCGTCATGGCCTGTGGATTGAAGGTCTATCGCTGGCCGGCAAATGGACCCGATGGCGGCCCTAAAAAATCCCAGAACGCGCTCAACCGGAATTACCCGTTACGGCCCGGGCAAGGCGGCTGGGTCGGACCCAATCAGTTCACTCAGGCCACCTATAAGGGACGACTCCACAACATTGCCGTGGTCGCCGATCACAAGGCACGCGTGGTCAATGTCGGCGGCGGACACAGCATCCGTGGTGGCTGCATCGCCCAGAAGGTCTACAACCCGCAAAAACCCACCCAGGATCGGTTACAGCACCCGATGATCCGTATCAACGACATCCTCATGCCAGTGACCTGGGATTTTGCCCTGGATATCGCCGCTGAAGTGTCCAAGTACGTGATTAAAAAACACGGCGAAAGTGCCTGGGCCTTGAAGTACTTCAGCTACCAGTTTTTCGAGAACACCTATGCACTGACCAAGCTGGCCTTCAAGAGCATCAACACACCTGCAGTGGCACACCATGACCACCCCGCCATAGTCAATTCGGTGCCCGGTTGGGTAGATATCGGCTACGACATCTTCAGCGCCTCCCACGAGGACTTTGCGCTGGCCGATTGCCTGGTGATCTCTGGTACCGATCCCTTTGAAACCAAGACCACCCTGTGGAACACCTGGATCCTCAAGGGCATCCACGGCAACAACATGAAAGTGGTCATGATCAACCCGCGAAAAACCGCGGGCATCGCCTATGCCGAGAAACACGGTGGCCTGCATCTGGACGTCAATCCTGGCTCCGATACCGTGGTCCATCTGGCCCTGCAGCGGATCATCATGGAGAGCGGATGGGAGGACAAAGCCTTCATCAAGAAATGGGTGGCCAACGCTTGGGAGACCGACTCTGGCTTCGGCCAAGGCACCCGCAACACCCCCTGGCAGTGGCGCACTACTTGGGGAAAGTTTCAGGTCAAAGGCTACGAGGGCTCACCCAAGCACTTCAAAGAGTGGGTACTGTCCCAAGAAGAATCGAAGCCCGAAGTCGCAGCCAAGATTGCCGGCATAGATATCAAAAAGCTCTACCAGGCGGCAGAGATGATGGCCAAGCCCAAAGCCAACGGTGAGCGAGTAAAGACCAGCATCTGTATCGAGAAAGGCAACTACTGGTCCAATAACTATCTCAACACCGCCTCTATCGGCACCCTCGGTGCAATCCTTGGCTGTGGCGGCCGCCCGGGGCAGGTGATTACCCGCCTCGGTGGTCACCAGCGTGGCGGCATGAGCGGTGGCAAATATCCGGGCTGGAAATCGCCCTACAAGGTACCCGGCCGCAGGCGTCACCGCATGGATCTGGATCGTTGGCTGGAATCTGGCCACGTGCGTTTTGCCTACGTAGTCGGCACCACCTGGATCCAGGCTATGGCCGGCTCCTCGGCTCTACAAGACACCTTCCGTCGGCTGGTAAAGCTCAACCCCAATCAGGTCCGCAGCTTCGACAAGCAGACCATCATCGACACCCTGAAAAAGCGGGTGGATAGCGGTGGCACCGTAGTCGTGAATCAGGAGATCTACCTGCGGGATCCTATCGGTGCCCAGTACGCAGACATCGTGCTGCCCGCCGCCACCTGGGGTGAGGAAGACTTCGCCCGGGCCAATTCTGAACGACGCGTGCGGCTATATTCAAAGTTCTATGACCCACCCGGAGAGGCCCTGCCTGACTGGAAGATCGCCGCCATGTTTGCCAAGAAAATGGGCTTTCATGGTTACGACTGGAAGGACTCCAACGAAGTATTCGAGGAAACCTGCCGCTTCTCCCGCGGGTCACGCAAGGACTACAACGCCATACGCGTGATGGCACGACGTAAGGGCATGAAGGCCCATGAATATCTCAGAAGCTTTGGCACCACCGGACTGCAGACTCCATTGCTGATCTTCGGCGACAAGTTGGTGGAAACCAAACGGTTGCACGACTACAACCGCACCGATATCCCGGATACCGGACCGGAGGGCGTGACCATTACCAACAAGCGCTTGCTGGCCTTCAAGACCCAGACCGGCAAGCTCAATCTGGTGAAATCACCGTGGAAATTGTGGTCTGATTTTTACGACTTCATGCAGCCAAAAAACGATGAACTGTGGATCAGCAACGGGCGCATCAACGAGATTTGGGAATCCGGCTTTGATGACTACGAGCGCCGACCCTATACCCAGCAACGCTGGCCGATGAACTTCATCGAGATTCATCCAGACGATGCCAAAAAGCGCGGCATAGAATCCGGCGATCTGGTGGCCATCGAGTCCAAACGGGTACCGGTGCAGACAGACTTCAATTTGGGGGTGAAAAGCGACGACATGTGGTTCTCCGGACTAATAAAAAAGGGCCATATCAAGCTCGTAACCGGGTCCTTATCGGCGGTGGCCATTGTCACTCCGGCGGTCAAAAAAGGCGTGGCTTTCACCGAGTGCCTGCACACTAGCCAACCGGTCAATAACATCACCCCTCGGGTACCGGACCCTATCACCCAGAACTACCGCTTCAAGATTGCCACCGGCACCGTCAGGAAGATCGGCGAGAGCCACTTCAAGCACACCTTCGCCCAGATGACCTTCAAACGGCGAGATATCGTCTAACGGAAGCACATGAACACGGCAAAACAAAAACAAACCGTGACCACGGACACCCACCGGGATGCACTGATACGAGCACTACATGAGGTGCTGGGCAGGGATAATTCCCTGTCCCAGTGCTGCGCCATACGTGCGCTGGAGAAACTCGATGCCCGCGATCCCGTCTCCGTCGGACACCTCATAGAGTTGCTGCTCCATCCCGATCCCGATGTAAGAACCGATGTCGCGGTGGCTTTGGGACGCATGAAGATCGACACGGCGGTTGAGCCACTGATCCGTAATCTCGAAGGAGATCCCGACGGCGAAGTCCGTATTGAGGTGGCCAAAGCCCTGTGCAGCATTCGCTCGAAAAACTCGGTAGAACCATTGATTCGTTGCATCCGGGAAGATGGTTATCCCGAGCTGGATGCCATGGAAGATGATGAGCCTTACAACGCCGACTCAGAGGTGCTGAATCAGGCGATTAATGCCTTGGCATCCATTGGTGATCGACAGGCAACGGAACCAGTCATCGAATTGCTGAAAGATGAGGCCTATGAAGATCTCCAGGAAAGCGGTTTTCGGGCGCTGGTTCACCTGGACGACGACAAGGCCCGCGGCTTCCTGCTGGAACAACTCAGTCAGGGTAACCGGCTGGCACGACGCAGGGCCCTCCTGGCCCTGGCAACATTGCCCGACGGACAGCAAGGCGAGCTCTCACCTGAACTACTTAATGCCCTAAGCAACGCCTTGGTAGATCAGGACCCGGCGGTGCGCAGCTATGCCGCTCGTGCCATCGGTGGCACCCAAAACCCACTGGTAGTGGCACCGCTCACCCTGCTGCTCGGAGATGTGGACGAGGGCGTGGTTACCGAGGCTGCCCATGCATTGGCCAAATTGCCCAACCACGAAATCCTTGACCGTTTACATCCCCTGCTGGATGAATCAAAACTGACCCTAAAAAAGGGCATAGTCCGAATTTTGGGGGAGATCCGGGATCCCCGCTCGGTAGCACCCCTGAGCCAGCTACTGACTACAGAGGATACGGCCCTGCTTTATGAGGCCGTTGTAGCCTTGGAACAAATTGGGCGGCCAGGACCCGAACAACGTCTGGCCGAGCTGCTGGCCGATCACGAATGCCCCCATACCATTCGTGTCCAGGCAGCTCTCGCCCTGGGCAGGATCCTGGCTCCCACCTATTCCGTCACCTCAGATTCCCATCCGCCACATTCTGCTTCCAGGGATGATACGGATGAATCCGGTGATTTAACGGTAGAACCGGAGGCGGTTCTTACCGATGCAGTACTTGATGCCGACGAACGAGTCGGTCATGCGGCCATGGCGGCATTGATGCAGATGGATTCGCGGCATGGTGCCGAAATCCTGACCAACATTCTGCGTGGCCAATCGACTCGGAATGAGGACGCAGCCCCCACCTCGGACGAAGAGGCGCCCAGTGACGAGGCAGCAGAGCAGGAAACTCAAGACACGGATCAACTGGCGGCGCTGGTAGGTAGTGGTACACCGGAAACATCTACTTTGGCTGCCATCCTGGCGAAGCAGCCAGCACAGATTTCGACGACACCCGATAAAACAGCCCCCGACGAATTAACTGAGAAGCCGGAGATAGAGATCCGTGATACATCGACCCGGATCGTGGCTGCTCGTTTACTGGGAAGTCTCCCCGAACCCGGCAGCGAGGTGCTAACTGCGCTGATGAATGCAGCCGAATCACCGGAGCTTGAGCTACGTCGAGAGGCCCTGGAGGCCCTGGGCCGCATTGGGGATAAAACTGCTCAGGCAACTATCCTGCAGGCATTAGATGCCGAAGAACGCGACATTCGACTGGTAGCCCTCGACGCCTTGGCCCGATTGGGCATCCCCGGTGATGCCGAGCAAACCCTTGCCGGCATGCTGCATGACCCAGACCCCATCATCCGGGAGCGGGTGATTAGTGCCCTGGGTACGGGCGATGGCGACAAAGTGGGCATGTATCTCATTACCGCCCTGGATGATGGCGACCTTGGGGTCTGTCGTGCCGCCCTGGCGGCAATCCGGCTAGGCAACTGGAGCAGCGCCCTCTCTGAACCCATCCTGAAATTACTGTTCCGTTTCCCTGGCGAATTACAACCGGAAATTGGCAGCACCTTGGCCCGCATTCACGACACCTCCGCCACACCCCGACTACTGGCCATGCTCGACGATTCGGAGCAGGAAGAATTTCACTGGATCTGTATCGACACCCTCGGCCACTTACATGGCCAAACCACGCTTCTCACTGCCCGCTAGAGAATTCCGGATGACGAAAACCACACTTATAAATGGCCTCATCATCCTGTTCAGCCTATCCACCCCGGCACTGGCCGCGGAAAAGATAGAACTGGCCGAGGCTCAGGAACTGTACGAAGACAACTGCGCCATGTGTCACGGCTATGACGGTGTGCCCATCATGCCGGGGGCCCCCAACTTCATTAAAGGGGAGCGGCTGGAGAAAAATGACACAGAGCTATTAACCAGCATCCGTGACGGCAAGGGTGCCATGCCGCCGTGGGCCGGTGCCCTCAGCGATGCAGAACAGCAGGCCGCATTGCGTTACGCGCGCCAATTCCATCAGCCGCCAGCAAAGGCGGGCCATAGCAATGAAGGGCCATCCGTGATCTTAATCGCAGCTCGGAAAGATAATGCTGAGGCGACCCGATGAATCGGCTGTTCCGCCCATTGTACAAACCAACGCTGGCAATACTGGCGCTAGCCGCGCTCGCCCTCGTTGGAACCCCGGCCTACGCCCAGGAGGCTAACGAATATCGCCAAATTCTCGGTGGCGACTCCCGCAAGGTGATCTGGTTCCTGGCCCAGTTACACCTGTTCTTTGCCGCCTTTGTCCTCGGTGTACCGCTATTCGCGGTCATCATCGAGGTGGTGGGCTGGCGTAACAAGGATCCCAAATTCGACAAGCTGGCGCATGAATTCACCAGCCTGCTAAGTGTCGCCTACGCCACTACTGCAGCCCTCGGCGGCATGCTCGCCTTTGCCCTATTCACCCTCTACCCGAGCTTCACGGGCTATTTGGCGGGCTTATTCAAGGACGTGATGTTCCTGTACGCCCTGCTGTTTTTCGCCGAAACCTTCTGTCTCTACCTCTATTACTACGGCTGGCACTGGATGCAGGGCGGTGAGCAATTCAGCAAACGACTGCAGTGGCTGTTCAAGGGGATCGGTAGCGCCATCATCGTCTTCGGTCTGGTGTTCTTCTTCGGCGGTCTGGGGCCGGAGATGCGCGGCGACACCCGCTCCTTCATGACCCTGCTCTACATCCTGCCACCGGGCATCGGCTTTCTGATTCTGAAAGACCGCAAGAGCGTCCACATCATGATTGGCATCCTGCTCAACGTCGCCGGCACCGCCATCATGCAACTGGCCAATAGTTGGGCCGGCTTCATGATGAGCCCGGCGGGCGTGGATCAGGACGGCGCACTGACCGGCTCCCTGTGGGTGGCCTTTGAAAACATCCTGGCCACCCCCATCGCCATGCACCGCATGCTCGGCAACTTGGCCTTTGGTGGCCTAGTGGCCGGTGCCTACGCGGCAGTGAAATTCATCGGCGCCCAAACTCCGGAGGAAAAAGCCCATTACGACTGGATGGGTTATATCTCCAACTTCGTCGCCATCGCTGCCCTCATCCCCCTACCCTTCGCCGGCTACTACCTAGGCCGCGAGGTCTACTCCACCAGCGCGGTGATGGGCAACAACATGATGGGCGGGGATTTCTCCTGGACCTTCATCATCCAGGCGGCGCTGGTGGGCTCGCTATTCATCATCACCAACTACTACCTGTGGAGTGGCATGACCCGCATCCCCGGTGCCCAGCGCTACTACGGCTACATCAAGTGGATTCTGGCTGCGTTGATCATCTCTTTCGCCATCTGGCTGACCCCGCACAACCTGCCGCTCACGGGCCAGGAAGTGGGGCAAATGGGTGGCAGCCAATACCATCCGACACTCAAGTTCATGGGCCTGATGCCGGCCAAGAACGCGGTGGTGAATCTCATCATTCTCTCCACCTTTTTCAGCTTTTTGCTCTATCGGCGTGGCAATAAAAGCGATGTGCTCCCCATCAGCCAGCAGGGCCGATTACCTAGGATCATTATCCCGTTAGCGGGGCTCGCGGCAGTGGCTATGGTCGGCCAGTATGGGTTGAGCCTGCTGAACATGGACCCGGCCGAACTGGACCTGCCCGCCGACCGGGTGCAGTACTTCCGTACTGTCGGCTATCTGCTGCTGGCCGAATGCGCCGTGGCGGTACTGGCAGTGATACTAGCGCTGAAAGATCGAGGCAAGCTCGCCCAGGGCCTCTACTTGGGATCCACCGCTTTTAGCGTGGTGATCTTCCTAGGAGTCTACGGCTTCGTAGTCATGGAAAAGGCCTCACCCTTTCTGCGCAATGTGGCTGTCAGCCAGTTCCTGCAACTCATCAGCTGTCTGATTCTGGTCACCGCCATCGACTTCTTCCTGTTCCGTGATGCAAAAGAAATCGGCAAGTTGCAGTGGGGTAAAATCAGCGTACGCAGCCAGTACGCACTGCTGGCACTGACCTTCATCATCACCATGAATATGGGCCTGATGGGCTTCATCCGCTCCGGGTTGCGCGGCGACTGGCACATCTTCGGTGTCATGCGCGATACCTCGCCGTGGTCCTACACCCCCAGCAACTACACCATGACCCAGATGGTGAGTCTGACCGTACTGGTATTCATGTTGGGGGTCGCCTTCATGTTCTGGCTAGGTGGTATCGCCGCGAAGAAAGGCCCCACCGAGGATCAGGCAGCCGAAGCAGAGACGGACGAGCCGTGACCCGCTCCATCGGCAAAGTTTTACTGTTTTTGCTGCTGTTACTCGGCGCTTTTCTGTGGATGGGGCAAACCATCACCGCCATGACTGGTGGCGAGAAGAAGGCCGCCAGCATCGTGGAAATCACGCCGGAAGGTGGCGAGTCCATCTTCTGGGGCAAGGGGCGTTGCTTTACCTGTCATAGCCTTGGTGATCAGGGTAGCGCCGTACGCTGTCCGAACCTAGGCCAATTCGGCGAGAAATTCCTTATGCCCATCGGTGAGCGTGCGGCGGAGCGGGCGAAAGAACGCTCCGAGGAAACTGGTGAAAACTACACTGCCACTGACTATCTGGTAGAGAGTCTGGCAGTCCCCAGTGCCTATGTGGTGGAGGGCTTCAAAGACGAGATGGCCATCGTCTACGCACCCCCTATCGCACTCAATCTGAACGAGATCAAAGCGGTGATCGCCTATCTGCAAAGCCAGGGTGGGGAGCTGGATCTCGAGGCCATAGAGAATCCCAGTGAAATCTCCGCCAAATACTACGCCCGCATTGCCGCAGCCACCGCCGCCGGCGGCGGTGATCCCGGTGCCGGTCTGGAGGTCTTTGACGACAACTGTGCCGAGTGCCACAAAGTTCAGGATGAGGGCGGCGATGTTGGCCCGGATCTCAATGCCATCAGCCTAAAGGGCCTGAAGTTCATCTCAGAATCCATCCTCCGGCCGGCCAAAAAAATCTCCAAGGGTTATGAAACCTGGGTGGTGGTGAATCAGGAAGGTCGCCGCACCATCGGTTTGAAGACCCGCGACACTGCGACCGAAATCGATATCACCAAGGACAACGGCGAAGTAGTCACCATCAGCAAGGCCGACATCAAGGAAATAGCGATAGAGGAGGGCAGAAGCATCATGCCCGAGGATCTCATCGAGGCCATGACGGTGAAAGATTTTCAGGATGTGCAGGCCTACCTGATGATGCAAAAGGGTGAGAGCGAATGAAGATCAGCCGATTCTTCTCCGTCCTGCTAACCCTGCTGGTGGTCTATGCCTTGGTGAAATGGGGTATCCCCACGGTTTCCCGGCAGATCACCGGGCTACCCTTCCCGTTACCGGTGCCGGGAACGCTGATATTCATCTACATGCTATTGACGGTGGTGGCGCTGATCTTATTCGTCACCTTCTCCGACACCCATATGGATGAGTTTCTTCATCCCATCAAGCAATTCCTGCGCGGAAACTACGGCAAACTGCCGCGCACGATAGTCCTGGTGGTACTACCGCTGCTGATTGGCTGGCAGATGTATTCCTCTGCCGTACCGAAGGCACAACTACCGCCCTCGCTGCGCATCCAGCATCCCTCATCCAATTTCCCGGCCAAGTTCGAAGATCTGCACAACCCCGTTGCCAATCCCACGGCAGCGGATATCGATGCCTTCATCGAGCAGGCCCGTGCCCAGGAGGTACAACTGATTCCCCAAGTGATGGCTGATGCGGAGGCCTGGCTTGAAAACAACGAGGAAGAAGTACACCCGCTATCCTTCATTCCCGCTGCGGCCATGACAGATTTTCTTGCCCAATTAGAGTCTGGAAAAGTCGATAAAGAAACCGCCAAAGCGGCCTTGCTGGAAAAGAATCTGTTCGAAGGACGCGCCCTCTACGCCATGAACTGCCGTCCCTGTCATGGCGACAGCGTGGCCGGTGACGGCCCCATGGCGGACGGATTCAAACTGCGCCCCATCAACTTCACCGACAACGGCACCATCGAGACCATCATCGAGGGTTACACCTACTGGCGGGTTAGCAACGGTGGGCCAGGATTGCCCACGGAAGCCACCCCGTGGGATTCCGCCATGCCGGAGTGGAAGCTGAATCTCAGCGAGGAAGAGCGCTGGAAAATCATCATGGCGGAATACGAACTGGCCCAGAAGACCCCACGTATACCGGAGTCCCACTAATCATGGCGACCTGGATGCAAAAAACACGAACCGCCATCTCCATGACATTGGGCGTGCTCTGCCTGCTCGGCACGAGCAACGCCATCGCGGCCGACAAACCCACCGGTCCCAAACCAGCAGAAACCCCCGAACTGGTGGCCAGTGGTCAAGTTATATATGTCCAGCGCTGCAGTTTCTGCCACGGTCTGGTGGGCGATGGCAACGGACCGGCAGCGGATTATATGGATCCCCGCCCCCGGGATTTCACCCTCGGAACCTATAAGTTCCGCACCACTGCCAGCGGCGAATTGCCCACCGACGAGGATCTGTTTCGTACCATCAGCCGCGGGCTCAGTGGCACCGGCATGCAGCCCTTTGACAATGAGCTAATCAAAAGCGGCCTGTCCGAAACACAGCGCTGGGCGGTCATCGCCTACATCAAAACCTTTGCCCAGGAATTTCAGGATCCCGAACTGGACCCGGTAAAAACGGGCAAGCAAATCAAACTGCCTGCAGAGATGCCAGCCTACAGCGCCGCAATTGTCGCCGAGGGCAAAAAGGTATTTGAAAAGGCCAAGTGCTGGGAATGCCACGGCAAGCTGGGGCGCGGCGATGGCCAGAAAGCCTTCGATCGGGAGGATGACTGGGGCTTCCCAATCCGCATCCGCAACGTCACCCATCCGTGGAAAATCAAGGGTGGCGACCGCGTGCAAGACATCTATATGCGCTTCTCCACCGGCATCAACGGTACCCCCATGCCCTCCTTTGCCAAGGCACTAAATGCCGAGCAACGCTGGCAACTGGCCAATTACATCAAATCCCTTCAGCGTCAGTTGACGGAACACCAGGTGCTCAAGGCCAGCCTGGTCGATACCGCACTACCCGACACCCCGGATGACCCCATATGGGACAGCGCCAAGCCCATGGATATTCGCTTGGCGGGACAGGTGATTGGTGCCCCGCGGTGGCAAAACCCGAGCATCGACCTAGTCTCCCTGAAAGCCATTTATAACCAGCAGGAAATCGCCTTTCTGCTGGAATGGGACGACCCCTTTCAGGATGCGAGTCACGATCCGGAGGCGGAGGTCGACTTCAAGGACATAAGCAAAGTCGGCGCCTACAATTCCTATGTGGCGGCCAATGATGCGGTGCCACGCCAACTGGAAACCTTTCGCGACGCCGTCGCCCTGCAGTTTCCCATCAAGGCGACCACCGGCACCAAGAAACCTCATTTCTTCCGTGGCAGCGCCTCTAACCCGGTGCATCTGTGGGTCTGGAAGGCGGATCTTGCAGCCGCGGAAGAAGCCATCGCCCGTGGCTGGAAGCAAGTACCCAAGAATCAGCCCGCCGAACAACAGCAGCTAGTCAGTAGCGCGAGCTGGGAACAGGGGCGCTGGCGGGTACTGATGAAACGCCCGCTGCTAACGGCAGACAAAAACGACGTGCAGTTTGTTAAGGGGCAGTTTATTCCGCTGGCGATCAATGCCTGGGATGGCTCCAACGGCGAACACGGCCTGCTGATGAGCCTGTCCAGCTGGTATTACGTGCTGCTGGAAGCACCCACTCCCAACACCGTTTACCTCTATACCCTGCTCGCCATTTTGCTTAGTGCAGGGCTGGGTTGGTGGTTAGTGAGAAA
Source organism: Gammaproteobacteria bacterium (assembly GCA_021773645.1). Lineage (GTDB taxonomy): Bacteria > Pseudomonadota > Gammaproteobacteria > HK1 > HK1 > JAJFJV01. The sequence continues at coordinate 169,863 of JAJFJU010000012.1, read as the reverse complement.
AGCGGAGAACGAAACCAATGCCTGAATGCGCTGAAGGAGAATGCTGATGAAACGATTGACGAGTGCTTTATTAGGCTCTGCCCTACTAATGCTGGCAGCCTCCCCCGTTCATGCGGGAGAGAAGATATTTACCGCGAAAAAATGTAATGCCTGCCATTACACCCAGGGGCCGGCGCGGGAAAAAAGCATTGCCGACCAACTGGCCAAGAAGGGCCCGGAACTCTGGTATGCCGGCAGCAAGTTTCAGCAAAAATGGTTACAGGCCTGGTTGCAGGATCCCAAGCCCATACGCTCGCTGAAATATAACTCGCTGACCGTCAACAACCCCGGCAATCACCCCAAGCTGGCAGCGGCCGATGCCAAGTCAGTCACCGATTTCCTCATGACGCTGACCTCAAAAAGTGTCAAGTCCGGATTCATAAAGCCCAAGAAAAACCCCAAGGGCCGCCTCATCTTCGTCAAGAAAATGCCCTGCAGCGGATGTCATGCCTTCCCAGGCAAAAAGAAGTTCAAGGGAGGCCGTTCAGGACCCTCTCTGGTGGGTGCCGGCAAGCGCCTTAATCCAGACTGGATCTTTGCCTATCTGAAGGATACGAAAGAATTCAAACCAGTCCGTTCCATGCCGGTGTTCAAGGGACTATTGAGCGAAAAAAATATGAAGAAGGTGGCGCAGTACGTCGCCAGCTTCAAGTAAGCCACGCGGAGGAATTATGAAAATGTCTAAATCGATAATTTATACAGCACTCCTCTGCGCTTTCAGCCTGGCGCTCAGCACCCCCGCCCCGGCGGCCGAGGTGGAGCAGGTGTTCAACTTCTACTGCGCCCAGTGCCACGGACTCGAAGGCAAGGGCGACGGCCCCAATGTGAGCAAAACCTTCCCGGTGGACCCACGCAACTTCACTAAGGCCAAGGAAATGGAAAAGCTCTCCGATGCGGACATGAAAAACGTGATCATGGACGGCGGGCCCTCAGCCAGCAAATCGCCCATGATGCCGCCCTGGTCCAAAACCATTAGTGAGGCGGATGCGGACGCATTGGTGAAATACCTGCGCAAGTTGTGTAACTGCAAGGGTAAGGGGAGTTGACCGTTATCTCCTCCGATTCCCACGCTGAGGACCGGCCATTTAGTTTGAAGGCGCTATTGCCGGTGCACAACATCGCTGACGTGGTGATCTTCGCCGGTATGGCAGTCAACGTCGTGGTGATCGGCTTAATCCTCTGGTTCTACGTGTTTTGAGCGATACCGAAGCACAACGCTATCCTTGGGCCGGACCCGCCCTGTTCATCACGGTGCTGCTATCCCTGCTTAGCTTTTTCTGGTGGTTCCTGTGAACAACCGGGCAAAGGCAGCGCAGGCATGAAGCTAAGGGCCCTGCACTGGATTTTGCTGCTCGCGCTATCGGGCACAACAGCACTCGCTGCCCCGACAGCACCGGGTGGGGCCTTCAGCCTGATCGGCCACGGTGGAAAGAACGTCAGCGATACAGACTTTCGCGGCAACTTCATGCTGATCTTCTTTGGCTACACCCACTGCCCAGAGATTTGCCCCATCGGTCTACAAACCCTCGCTCAGACCATGAAATTGCTGGGAGCAAACGCCAATAAATTACAGCCGATCTTCATTAGCATCGACCCGCAACGTGACACCGCGGAGATCATGGCGAGCTACGTAAATCATTTTCATCCCCGGCTACTGGGCCTCACCGGCACACCCGAACAGATCCGCCACGTCACTAATCGCTTTCGAGTGCGCTACAGCCGCTTCTACTACATGGCACCGCCCAGTGACGACGACAAACAGATACCAGAATATTCCATGGACCACACCGCCCTGATGTATCTCATGGGGCCGGATGGCGACTTCATAGCGGCCTTTGACTTTGGCCTGCCCGCCGAGAAATTGGCCGCCCGTATACAGACAAATATAGGGCGATACGGCTCTCGGAATACGCAATCGAAATACACCAGCAACTCCCACGCGGGCAAGGGAGGGAGCTGATATGAAAACCTGGCTCGCCCCCTTCCTCATCGCCTTCGTCGTCTTCGGCATTGCTTTCCTGGGGCTGGACTACACCATCATGAAATTGATGGGGCTGACCGTGATCTATCACCCATGACGATCAATTCACCAAGGTCGAACAACAGGGCTCGCCGGGTCTGGCTGGCGTTCCTTTGCCTCAGCCTGTTATTGATTCTGTTTGCCATTGGCCTTCCCGGTGTCGATGGTGGCTTGGCTCATGCGGCGGAGGCGAGCACTAGCGACGTCGCCGACGCACCAACTTATCTACCCGCCCCCAAACTAACGGCTGCCGACTACCCCACTATCAAAGGCGTAAACAGCCGCATCGCGGTGTGGCTAGCCGCGCAACTACACCTGTGGTTCGCAGCCTTCGTACTGGCGGTGCCGATCTTTGTATTCATCATCGAAGCCATTGGCATGGCCACGCGGGACAAACGCTACGACAACATGGCCTATGAGTTCATTAAGGTCAGTATCACTGCCTATTCCTTCACCGCCATCCTCGGTGGGCTGCTGACCTTCCTGCTGGTGCTGTTTTATCCCCACCTATTCCAGTATATGAGCACCATTTTCAAGGAGAGCATGTTCTATTACGCCCTGCTGTTCTTCCTGGAAAGCGCCACCCTGTACCTCTATTACTACGGCTGGCACTGGTTGCAGGGTGAATTCCGAAAATGGGTGCATCTGAGCCTCGGGCTGCTGCTCAACGCCGTGGGCACCTTGCTGATGTTCCTCGCCAACGCCTGGGTCACCTTCATGATGAGCCCGGCAGGCGTGGACCCCGCCGGGGTCTTCAGTGGTGACGCGTGGGCGGCCATCCACAACTTCTTGTGGAATCCCATCAACCTGCACCGGGTGATCGCCAACATCGCCTATGGCGGCTCCATCGTCGGCGCCTATGCCGCCTTCAAGTTTCTCAGCGCGAGAAAGCCCGAGCAGCGCGCCCACTATGACTGGATGGGCTATAACGCCAACTTTATTGCCATCTCAGCGCTGCTGCCCCTACCCTTTGCCGGCTACTACCTGACTGCCGAGATCTACGCCTACAGCCAGCAGATGGGGATCACCCTGATGGGCGGCGTCTTCGCCTGGCTGTTCATTATTCAGGCGGTGCTCATCGGCACCCTGTTCCTGTCTGCTAACTATTATCTGTGGTGCGGCATGGGGCGCAGCGATGGCGCCGTGCGCTACCACAAATACATAAAATATCTGGCCATCGTCATCGTCGGCGCTTTTTTGGTGTGGTTCACCCCTCATACCCTGGTGCTCACCAACGAAGAACTCAAAGCCCTCGGCGGCCCCTACCACAAATACCTGGGACCACTCGGCATCATGCCCGCGAAGAACACCGCGGTGAACATCATGATCCTGTTTACCACTCTAAGTTTTATCTTTTATAGGCGGGCCAACAAGGTCGCCACGGTCTCCTGGGCCAGTGCGGGTAATGCCATCCAGATCGCCCTGTTCACCGCCGGCATCCTCAACATCTTCTTCCTCGGCATTTATCACGGTTACTTCACCAACACCGTGTACAAAGTGGCCGCCTCAATCCCACAGGTGCTCACCACCCTGACCATCATCGTTAGTAGCACAATCATCGACAGCCTCATGTATCGGGGTGCCAAAGAGGTCGCGCCACTACACTGGGGCCGAGTCTCGGATCGCTCCCAATACGCCCTGTTCCTGCTCGCCGTGGCCTTCACTTGGCTGATGGGGTTGATGGGTTATATCCGCTCCGGTATCCGTCAGCACTGGCATGTCACCAACGTCTTCCGCGACGCCTCCCCCGATGCCTTCACTCCGGGGCTGGGTTATGCCGCCAACGTGGTCTCCGTGGGCACCATCCTGTTCATGGCCATGGTCATCTTTGTATTCTGGATTGCCGACGTCAGCGGCCGCAAGACACCGACAGACGCTTACTGGAAGACACCATCGGCATGAAGAACTTCCTGAAAGTGCTGTGTTTCAGCCTGCTGGTGATTACCCTATTCGCCGGCTATGCCAATTACGGCATCCCGCAGATCGAACCGGCACTGCCGCCAGTGGAGGAAAAGCTGGAACTCGGTACCATGACCATGGAGAAGTTCATCAAACTGGGGGAACGCCTCTACAACGGCAAGGGTACCTGCACCCTGTGTCATAACCCCACCGGCGGTCGCGCCCCCTTATTGGCGAGTGCCGCCACCGTGGCCGCAGAACGCCTACAAGACACCCGTTATCAGGGCAAGGCCAGCAGCGTGGTCGACTATCTGTATGAATCCATGGTGGAACCGTCGGCCTATGTGGTGTCTGGGTTTGGCAAGGCGGGCAGCAACGACACCGAGAGCCCGATGCCCAATGTCGCGGCGAATGGCATCGATCTCTCCGATGCCGAACTCAAGGCCATCATCGCCTATCTGCAGGATCTCGCCGGTGCCGATGTGACGGTTAGCATCCCCACGGATGCTGCGCCCACCGAGGCCAAGGAAGAGACTGCGAATCCACCACCGACACCACGTACCGCGTTGGATACGCCGGCCGCCATCATCGCCAAATTTACCTGCGGTGCCTGCCATAAGGTGGCCGATCAAGTAGGTGCTGTCGGCCCCGATCTGACCACCATTGGCGCCACGCGCGACAAAGCCTATCTGCGGCGCTCTCTGCTCGACCCTAATGCCGATGCGGCCGCCGGGTTCATGGCGGGCATGATGCCCAACATCTATAGCGAACAGATGAGCGCTAAAGAGCTGGAAATGCTGGTGGATTACCTGGCGGGCCTGAAATGAAGATGCCACGACTGCTGCAAGCGGTATTAGTAGTTGTTGGCATCTACGCCGGCTTCATACTGGTATTCGACTATCTGCTTGGACAGGTGATCCCGTCCAGTCTGTTGAGCATGTATATGTTCTTCGTCATTGCCGGTGTGTTCATGGTGTACACCTACACCGAAGAAAGTGCCCGCGAGCTGGTGGCCCCCATCAAGGCCCTAGTGGAGGACCCCGGGAAGAAACGCCTCCGCAACGTGGTGTTCATCATCGTGCCGCTACTGGTGGCTGGCTTCACCTATCAGCGCATGTCACCGAGTTTCGAGGCACCAGTGGAACTGCGCAGCATCCACCCCGCACCGCCGGCCACGGTCAAGGCCTACGGTAAACGCTTCAATCTGGCGACGCTGGAAAATCCCTTTCGCCAATACGAAAAATCAGACCCGGATAAATTCCGTGCACTGGTCCGGGAAGGTGGCGATATCTACATCCAGAACTGCCAGTACTGCCACGGCGACAAGCTCGATGGCCGCGGCCCCTATGCAGCCGGGCTTAACCCCACGCCGCTGAATTTCCAGGATGTGGGCACCATCGCCCAACTGCAGGAATCCTTCCTGTTCTGGCGCATCGCCACCGGTGGACCCGGGCTGCCCAAGGAAGCCGCCCCGTGGATCTCTTCCATGCCCGTGTGGCAGGACTTTCTCACTGAAGACGAAATCTGGAAGGTCATCCTGTTTCTCTACGACTACACCGGCCGCCGGCCACGATCGTGGGAGCACGAATAAAGTGCGCCATCTGCTCGCCATCGCTGCCTCCCTGCTCATCACCACCAACGTCTGGGCCAAACCAGGCAATGTAGACAATGGTAAAGCCGTCTACGAGCAGCGTTGTGTCTGGTGTCATGGCGTGGATGGCGATGGCGAAAGTGCCGCCACCGAACGGCTGAATCCGCCACCACGGGATTTCAGTTCCGCGCAATACAAGATCAAAACCACCGGCTTCGACGACATCGTGCCCAACGATAAAGATGTCTACCGCATGATTGCCAAGGGCATGCCGGGAACGGCCATGCCCGGCTGGGATGATCTGCTCAACGAACAGGATATGTGGGACCTAGTGGCCTACCTCAAGATTTTCGGTGGCATGGAGGAAGAAGTACCCAGCCAGCAGGTGGACTACGGCACCCCCATCCCCTCCTCCCCGGAAAGCATCGCCAAGGGCCGGGAACTCTTCCTTGACGATGAACGCTGCAGCGAGTGCCACGGCGAAGACGGCAAGGGTGATGCCAGCAAGGGTCTTAAAGATGACAACGGCGAGCGCACTTGGCCGCGGAATCTCACTAAGCCCTGGACCTTTCGCGGCAGCAATGACCCGAAAGATATCTACAGCCGCATCTCCGTGGGTATCCCCGGCACCCAGATGCCCTCCTTTGCCGACCCCACCAGCAAGAAGAAGCTCAGCGCTGACGAGCGTTGGCACATCGCCAACTATGTCCAGTCCCTGGCGAAGGCCACTGAAGTGGTACGGGCTAAAAATACGGTGATAAAGGCGGACAAGCTGGCAGGCGAACTCCCGACCACCGTAGATGACCCGCGTTGGCAACAGAGCGAAGCCACGACCTTTTTCCTGGTCCCCCAGCTGATTGCCAAAGATCGCTTCTTCAAGCCTTCCAACGACACTATCACCGTGCGCGCCCTGTACAGCGATAGCGAGATTTCCCTGCTGCTGGAATGGGATGATCGCACTCACAGTATCCCGGGCGATGAGAAAGCGGAAAAGATCTCGGACCCGGATATTGCCGAGGATGCCGTGGCCATCCAGCTACCCATCCACATCCCCGAGGGCATGGAAAAGCCCTACTTCGGTATGGGGGATGCCGCCAACACCGTCAATATCTGGCATTGGCGCAGTGGTAGCACTGAAAAATCCGAGAGCTTGGCGCTACTCAACGGCCGCGGCTTCGGGGAAATCGCGCAAAGAGATCCAGCAGAGATCGGAGTCGAGGCCACTGGCCAGTATCAAAAGGGCACCTGGAAAGTGCTGATGAAGCGCCCACTAGCCACCACCCCAATAGACAAAGATATCCAGTTTGTGGAAGGTGCATTCATCCCCATCGCCTTCGCTGCCTGGGATGGCAGCAACAGCGAAACGGGCTCCAGACACACCATGACCACCTGGTACTGGCTGCTGCTAAAACCAGCCACCGGCAACAAACCGTTGATCACCGCGCTGCTAATGGCACTGCTCATCGCCGGCATCTTGTTCTGGTGGGCACGCGGCGCAACCGGCAATAAAGAGGGCTCATAAGATGGAAGCGAACAACCGTAGCAGAGGCATGCTTCCCCGGCTGTTTGGGGTAATTTTGATCTTTCTCGGCATGCTCAACAGCCTGCTGTCCTGGCGGGGTGGTCTGGTGGTGAATGACTTTTACCTGCTACTCATCGCCACCGGCCTGTTTCTATTCGCCATGGGAGTAATACATCGTGCTCAGGTTGCCAAAGACACCGCAGTTAACAGCCCCGGCACCCAGGATGAATACCTTGGCTCAGAGAGAGATGCACTATGACTACGCAAAGCTCGGTCGCCGAATCCCCCATCCCACAGTCCGAACTCTACCAGCGGATTTTGGTGGCGCTGGACTCCTCTGACCACGCCAACACCGCGGCAAAAATCGCCATGACTCTGGCCAGGCTGAGCGATGCTGCAACCATCACCGGTACCCATGCCTATGCCGCTAAATTACACGATCTCCGCTTTCGACAGATGGAGGGCGGCTTACCGGAGCAGTTCCGTGCCGAACAGGAGCTGGAACGCCAGCGCGACGTCCACGACGATCTCATTACCCACGGCCTGTCGATCATCACCGACTCCTATCTCGACCAGGCGGAACGCGGATGCCGTGATCAGGGCATCCCCTTCAAGCGCCGGGCACTGGAGGGCAAGAACTACCGTGAACTGGTGCGTGAAACCAACGGCGGGGCCTATGATCTTCTGATCATGGGGGCGCTGGGTCTTGGAGCCGTGGCCGGCAGCCGCCTGGGCACGGTTTGCCAGCGCGTGGCGCGCCGCACCGATATCGACACCCTGGTCATCAAGGAGCCCACCCGCGATATCACCGAGGGCCCCATCCTGGTGGCCATCGATGGCTCGAAGAAATCCTTCGGTGGACTGCTCACAGCATTTGCTCTGGCGCGGGAATGGCAAGTCCCCTTGCATGTGGTCTCGGCCTTCGATCCCTATTACCACTACGTTGCCTTCAACCGCATCGCCGGCGTGCTCTCGGAGGAGGCCGGCAAAGTCTTCCGCTTCAAACAACAGGAAAAGCTGCACGAGGAAATTATTGATTCCGGCTTGGCCAAGATCTATCAGGGACACCTGGATGTAGCCGAAAGTATCGCCCAGGACCATGACGCCAATATTGAAATCGCACTACTCGACGGCAAACCCCACGACGCCATTGAGCGCCATCTGGAAAAGCTCAAACCCAGCCTGCTGGTAATCGGTAAATTGGGGATCCATGCCGATGAAGGGTTGGACATCGGCGGTAATGCCGAAAACCTGCTGATGAACGTCGATTGCGCCGTACTGCTCAGCCAGCGCGAGCACCAGCCAGCCCTCGACATCATGGCCGAAACTACCACCTCCTGGACCCACGAGGCCGAGCAACGCATGACCCGGGTGCCCGAATTTGTGCGCAATATGGCGCGCATGGCCATCCTGCGTTACGCCCAGCAACAGGGCCATACGGTGATCACTGAACGCATCGTAGAAGAGGCAACGGCCGAGCTGATGCCCAGCCATGCCGAGCAGGCCATGGAGGAGATCGTCGCGGCCCATGATGCCAGTGAACTGGACTCCGGAAGCAGCACACAGGGCCTGACCCTGCCGTGGTCGGAACCCGCCACCGCACTGCTACAGTCCATTGATGATGCCGCCATACGCGAAAACATCCGTAATCGGGCAGAGAAAAAAGCCCGGGTGACAGCCGCCGATGAGGTGCTGGCCGAGCATGTAGAAGCCTTCATCAGCGACCAGACGACAACGGCCGAGCTAGACGCCCCGCAACTGCATTGGCAGAGCGCGGCATTGGCCCGGCTGATGCGTGTGCCGGAAGGCTTCATGCGCGATGCCTCGCGGACCCGCATTGAGGACTATGCCCGGGATCAACACGCCGACGAGATCAGCCTGGAGATTGCCGAGGCGGGTCTGGCGCAGGCACGCAAGGCCATGGAAGCAGGCATGGTGAAGCAAGACGCAATCAAGAACGGCCCGGATGCCGAAGCCCCTAAATCCACGGGGGGGGGCTGTCCCTTTGCCGCCATGTTGGAAAGCGAAACCCCCGATTCCCCGGTCTGGTCGGCACAGGCCTTGGCCCGCCTGCAGAGCATCCCCGAAGGCATGAGCCGGGACATGACTCGCAAGGCCGTTGAAACTATCGGTGGCGGCCAAGGGTTAAGCGAAATCAGTGCCGAATTCCTCAACCAGGTGCTCGATACCTTTAGTCGCGGCTCCGGTGGTGCCACCGAAACCCTGCCCTGGGACAGCACCGCACGAGCACGGATTCAGAAATCCCCACCGATGGTACGGGGCATGTTAATCAAGGAGATTGAGGCCTGGGTTCAGCGCCAGAGTCTGGATCAAGTCGATGCCGATAGCGTCAACACCATCATTGAGGAATGGGCGCAAAGCGGGCGCTTTCATCTCGACCCCGACGACCCCCGTTCCGGTGGCTAAAACCGTGACCACCCCCAACGATCTCTATCTGCTGGCGGTCAACCTGACCCGGCGCTGCAATCTGAGTTGTGCCCACTGTTATCTCGATGCCGAGACCCTGAAACACGGCAGCGCCGATGAATTGAGCACCGCGGAGGTCACGGAACTGCTCGATCAAGTAGCTGAACGCAGCCGCGCCACCATGGTGGTACTGACCGGTGGTGAACCGCTACTACGACGAGATCTGAAAACACTGGTAGCCCATGGCACGGCACTCGGCCTATTCATGGTAGTGGGCACCAACGGCGTCATGCTGACCGACAAACGGGTGCAGTCCCTCAAGGCGGCCGGCGCCATGGGCATGGGGATCAGTGTCGATTCCCTCGACCCAGAACACCATGATCAATTCCGTGGCCGTCCCGGCGCCTGGAACAAGACCTTGGCCGGCATTGAAGCCTGTCGTCGCCACCAGCTTCCCTTCCAGGTGCATTTTTCCGTCACCGAGCGCAATGCTACCGAAGTCCCGGCCATGATCGACTTCGCCCGCGCCAGCGGCGCCCACGTACTGAACTTCTTTTTCCTGGTCTGCACCGGCCGCGGCGAGTCCATGAGCGATATCAGCCCCGCCGCCTACGAGCAGGTATTGCACCAAATTCTGGCTGCCCAAGAGGGTGACCACGAGCTCATCATCCGCGCCCGTTGCGCACCCCATTTTCAGCGCGTTGCCCACCAGCGCGACCCGAATTCACCGTGGACGCGGATTCAGGGCTACGAGGGCGGCAGCTGCATCGCCGGCACCCACTATTGCCGCATCACCCCGGAGGGTGGCGTCACCGCCTGCCCCTATGTGCCCGACGAAATAGACAATATCCGCCAGCGCCCCTTTATCGATATCTGGGATACCGCACCGGACTTCGAAAAACTGCGCAACCCGCAGCTTGAGGGCAAGTGTGGGAACTGCGAATACCAACGCATGTGCGGTGGTTGCCGGGCACGGGGGCTGGCCCTGCACGGCGATTTGATGGCGGAGGACAGCTGGTGCGCCTACCGACCCCAGGGCGGAGCCGTCATCGAGCCCTTTGTGGAAACTCCAGCAACTTTGTCCTGGACCCCGGAAGCAGAGCAGCGCCTGTCCCGTATTCCGGCCTTCCTGCAAAAGATGGTGAAACGCCGCGCCGAGGCCCACGTACGCGGCCTAGGTGAACGCGAGGTCAATGCCGAACACCTGCACAGTCTGGCACGACGACGTTTCGGTGCTGGAGGCCCCGCCGGACGCGTCATCCCGAATGCTCCTACCATTTCCGCGAAAATCCCGGCCCCAGGCAAAAAGGCATGAGCGTGGATGTCGCTATCATTGGCGGCGGCATCTCCGGGCTCACCACCGCCTACCGGCTACAGCGAGTAGGATATAAAGTCGCCGTACTGGAGCGCCAAGTACGCCCTGGTGGCAATGCCATTTCCGAGCGTAGTGGCGGCTTCCTCATGGAACACGGCCCCAGCTCGGTGAATGCCAGCGCCAGCGCCACCGTTGCGCTGTCCGATGAACTCGGTCTCGGCAATCAGAGCTGCCCACTCGGGGCCGATGTACGCTACCGTTATCTCGTCGGCCAAGGTCGCTTACACCGCATTTCCACCCACCCCCTCGGCTTCCTAACTTCTAACTATCTATCAATACGAGGACGCCTGCGCGTACTGGCAGAGTGCTTGGTCAAGGCCAACAAAAGCGATGCCGAGGAAAGCATCGCCGACTTCTGGGCCCGTCGCTTTGGACAGGAATTCAGTGATCGCGTCATCGACCCGCTGGTAGGTGGCCTGTTTGCGGGCTCGGCCTCAGCCATGTCCCTGGATGCAGTATTCGGCCGGCTACTGGAAATGGAAAAACGCTACGGCTCCATCAGTCGCGGGATTTTGAAGCGCCGCTTGGCCGGGGGCAGCATGCCAGGACGCCGCTTATTTTCTTGGCGCAACGGCATCGGTGCCCTGCCCACCGCACTCGCCAACCAACTGGGCCCCGCAGTGCACACGGATGTCGTAGTCCGCCGCATCCGACCCACCCCCAACGGCTTTAGGATAGACACGGGGACTTCGGGAACCGTGAACGCAAGAGCCGTCGTCATCGCCACCCAGCCCCATGTGGCCGCCATGCTGCTAGAAGATGTAGACCAGCTGGCAGCCGAATCCGCTGCCGCGATCTCCGCACCACCCTTGGCCGTAGTATTCCTGGGTTACCGACGTGAACAGGTAGCCCATCCCCTGAACGGCCTCGGCTGCCTGACCCCACCCAGCGAAAAACGAAGCGTTAGCGGCACTCTGTTTTGCTCCACCATGTTCCCGGGCCGCGCACCGGAGGGGCACGTCGCTTTTGCTTCCTATATAGGGGGTGCCAGAGCGCCGGAACTAGCCCGACTGGCACCAGAGGAACTGGTGGCTCTGGCACGGGCAGAGCATGCTGAACTGCTGGGGGTGAAGGGAAAGCCGGTAATCACCCGGGTCCGTCAATGGCCACGCGGCCTGCCCCAGTACAACCTCGGCCACCGCGATCGGATAGCCATCATCCAGGGCACTGAAAAACGATGGCCGGGCCTATTTCTTACCGGCAACTATCTGGCTGGTGTTGCAGTGGCCTCCTGCATTGCCCAAGCAGACGAAACTGCGGGTCGAATCCATGATTTTTTGAGCAAAAGCAGCTGTCACGAGCCAAGCACGTGGAGACTTCAAAGCTAGGCCTGACCGCGAACTCCACCTCAAAGGTATACGGACAACTCCTTTGACGGGGCTTTAACCCCCCAAATCAATCGCCGATGGCGGCATGCGGGCAGGTCTTTCATTATTTGTCCAGGCGATCATCCTTTAGACACCACGCGATTGCGGCCCTTTTTCTTAGCTTTATAAAGTCTGGAATCCGCTTTTTTAAAAAACTCTTCTACAGTACTGTCGGCATCTGAAATTTTCGAAACCACCCCAACAGACACCGTGACATAGTCTGAGACTTCGCTATAGGCATGTAGAATATTCAGGTTTTCAATCGACAACCTTATTAGCTCGGCGAATTCTTGTGTGTGTTGTTTGCTCTCGCTATCAATTACCACGCAAAATTCCTCGCCACCGATTCTGAAAGGAAAGTCCCCGGGTCGGCGGCAAAGCGCCTGTATCTCATGACCAATTATTCTTAAGGCCTCATCACCTTGCGCGTGTCCATAGTTGTCATTTAGTTTTTTAAAGAAATCTATATCGAATATGATTAGGGAGAATAGTTTTTTCTCGCGTTTCTTTCGTCCCAGCTCTCTCTCTACAACTTCATCAAAGTTCCGACGGTTTCTAAGCCCTGTGAGTTTGTCTTTTGTGGCAATCTCTTCCAGTTTTTGCAGGGCCTCTAGCAACTTTTTTTCAGTGCGCTGGCGTTCAATACGCTCTCGCATTAAATCCAATGTGCGCGATGATAAGGAGTCATACATTGAAAGAACGGTATCGACTAACAACTGATGAGACCCACGCATCTCCTTATCCGCAATATCTTTGGCATCATCCAGGGAGACACCAGCATCTACCTTACGTATAACAATCGCCATCCGCTGATCGCTATCAATAATGTGAAAGGCCAGCCAACGTATAAGAAATTTAATGATGCTTTCACAGGCATCGTTCAGATCATTTCCGCCTTCCCGCGCCTTGATTTCAAGTGTTTTAGGAAGGAATGATGCATGGGTTTTTTGATGCTCAATAAACCACGGATCATCCTTGAAATAAGGCGCCCAAATTCCTTCTTCGGTTTCGAAATGATGCTGGGCATATGCAGCCAGTTGATCGAAAACATTGCTCAACTCAATCGCATCCTCGCTCACTAACTGCGAAGCCAAATCATTGAGCAAACTAACAAGCACTTGATGCTGCTCATCAATCCGCGCCACGCCGGTTAAAAAGTTGTCATTCCACGGAAAAACCTGGAAATTATGCTGTGCTTCAGTCATCTGCAGGTGTTCGCCCTAAGGCGTCTCTGATTGCTTCTAAACCAATGAACCATGACACTATCAAACATCTTGTGAATTGCTTCTCTCCCTGCTACCACGCAGTTTGTCATAATAAGTATTGCGTAAATCACCTAACAGGCGATCGACCTCCTCGACCGCGATACCGTTGGCCCGAAGGATTTCTCCGCCCAACTGAAAACTTGCCTCCCGCGTTTCGGAAACCACATAGCGTGCACCCAGCTTGTATAACTGCTCCACATGGGCCTGATCCCGAGCACGAGTGTAAATCGGGGTGTGTGGATAATGCTCATGCATAATTTTCACCAGACGTCCGGTGACTTCGGGTTTATCCAAGGTAACCACCAACATGTCTGCTCGCTCGGCACCCGCGGCATGTAGTACTGCCGCCCGACTGGCATCGCCGTAAAAAACCTCAAAGCCCTTGCCTCGAGCCAGAGCCACGCGTTCCGGATCGCTATCGATCGCCAAATACGGAATTTTTCTAACCGCCAGGATCTTTGCCACATTCCGCCCCATTCTCCCAAATCCGGCAAGCACCACATAGTGTTCCTTGCCCTCCATCGACGCATGGTTTATCTGATGTGGATGGGCGTGATGACCGTCAGGCCGATGGTGTTCAAAACGAAAATGCACACGGACCAAAAGCGGAGTGAGCGCCATGCTCAGGGCGATAATCAGGGTGAGCATCTGGAACAATTCCGTCATCATCACCCCTTCCGTAACCGCCAGGGCAAATATCACGAAACCGAATTCCCCACTCTGGGCGAGTAACAGCGAAACCCGCAAGCTATGTTCCTGCTCAATTTTAGCCAACCGGCACAATCCCCAAAGCACACCTGCTTTGAGGGACAGTAAACCCGCTACCAGCGCAATAACCAGCAATCCGCGTTCCGTCAGCAGGCCAAAATTGATCGACATACCTACGGCCATAAAAAACAGCCCCAACAAGCTGCCTCGGAAAGGCTGAATATCAGCGATGATCTGATGGCGAAAAGAGGAATCTGCAAGCATCATCCCGGCGAGAAAGGCACCGAGCGCCATGGAAAGCCCCACCGCATCCATTAACCAGGCAGTTCCTAATACCACCAGCACCGCCGCCGCAGTAAACACCTCGCTGTTACGACTGGTGGCCACATGATGGAGCAAGGGACTGAGTAGAAAACGGCCAAACAGGATCACTGAGGCAACGACCAGAATGGTATCGAGCAGGGCAAATTCTATGCCCTCGACCAAGGAAACCGGCTGGGCGAGCAGTGAAACCAGCGTCAGCAATGGCACCACCGCGAGATCCTGCAGCAACAAGATGGAGAATGCCGCCCGCCCCGAGTGAGTCCCCAATTCACCCCGCTCGGTTAGAAACTGCAAGCCAAAGGCGGTGGAGGACAATGCCAATCCGAAGCCGACGATGATCGCGGTCCTGGCATCTAGCTCGAAGAGCAAGGCCAGCCCCGTGAGCAACAGGCCGGTCACCGTCACCTGAGCCGTGCCCAGGCCAAAAACGGTCCGCCGCATCACCCACAGGCGCGCAGGCTTCGATTCAATGCCAATGATAAACAGTAGGAAGACCACACCAAATTCAGCAATGTGGCGGATCTCTTCCAGCCGATCGATGAGCCCCAGTCCCCAGGGACCCACCAACATACCGGCCATGAGATAGCCGAGGACCGAGCCCAGACCCAGCCGCTTGGAAAGCGGCACCAAAAGCACCGCAGCGGTCAGCAATACCAGTACTTCAACCATTCGAATGGCGCCTCTCGAGCCAACCGGCCACCCGGTCAGATGGGCAAAATTTATGAAGCCTAAGTGTGTGGAGCGATACTCAGATTATCGATCAGCCGTGCCTTTCCAAGCCAAGCAGCGGCCAGAATTACCAAATCCATGTCACCCTCCCCTGGTGGCATCAGTGCCGAAGCGGTACGCACGCTGAAGTAATCTGGCCTGAAGCCCACCTTTTTCAGGGCCTGAATGGCGGCTACTTCAAGGGATTCAAAGTTCCGCTCTCCCGCCTGGATAGCGTCCCGGATAACACCAAGCTGGCGGTAGAGTTCAGGGGCAGTGGCGGTTTCTGCGTTATTCAGATAGGCATTGCGCGAACTCATAGCCAGTCCCGAGGACTCTCGCACCGTGGGCACTGGAATGATGTCGATGGGGAGATGAAGATCCCAAACCATACGCCGCACCACCAATAATTGCTGAAAATCCTTCTCGCCGAAAAGGGCCACATCAGGGGCCACCAGATTAAAGAGAATGCCGAGAACCGTGGCGACGCCGCGAAAAAATCCTGGGCGATGTTCGCCGCAGAGCACATCTCCCAGGGCAGGAACCTCAATAACCGTCGCATGTTCGGAACCACGCGGGTAGATTTCGCTCACTTCCGGCAAAAATAATAGATCGGCACCACTCTCCACCAGTTTTTTGAGATCCGCATCCAAGGTGCGTGGATAGGCCTCGTAGTCCTCGCCGGGGGCAAACTGGAAGGGATTTACAAAAATGCTCACCACCGTGAGATCGGCCAGTTCCACGGCACGTTTCACCAAGGCGAGATGGCCGGCATGGAGGTTGCCTAGAGTAGGCACGAAGGCAATGCGCTTGCCCCGGGCGCGTGCATTGGCAAGCGTGCCACGCAGTTCAGCGCATTCCCGTACCGATTGCATTACTCGAAACCGTGTTCGGGCGCGGGAAAGCTGACATCCTTGACTGCATTCACATAGGCGGATACGGCGGCGGATACCGAGCCGGTGTCGGCCAGGAAGTCGTGGCTAAAGCGTAGCCGCTTCCCCGGTGCGATTCCGAGCATGTCGTAGAGCACCAGGATCTGGCCGTCGCAGGCGGGGCCAGCACCAATACCAATTACCGGAACGGTCGCCGCAGCGCTGATCTCGGCCGCCAATGATGACGGCACACATTCGAGCAACAGGGCTGCGGCACCCGCCTGTTCCAGCCGGGCGGCATCTTCCACCATAGCACGCGCCGCCGCATCCTCTCGCCCCTGCACTCGATAACCACCCAGCTGATGGATGGATTGGGGTTGCAAACCTAGATGGGCACATACCGGCACGCCACGTTCTGAAAGATATTTTACCGTAGATAACTGGATGGCACCGCCTTCCAGCTTGACCATATGCGCGCCACCTTCTTGCATCAGCCGAGCGGCATTGGTCGCGGCCTCAGCCGGTGAGGCAAAGCTCATGAAGGGCATGTCAGCCATGAGCAGCGCGCGCTTGGAACCGCGGGCCACCAGGCGCGAGTGGTAAACCATATCGTCCATGCTCACCGGCACGGTGGTTGCCAGCCCCTGCACCACCATGCCAAGGGAATCACCCACCAGAATGACATCGACGTTAGCCTTGTCGAGGATGCGCGCGAAGCTGGCATCATAGGCGGTCAGGCAAGCAAATTTTTCGCCCGCCTGCTTGGCCCGTAGCAAGGTACTGATGGTGACTTGGGGAGCCCTATCTGTTTGGCTACTCATGAGCTTTTAACCTTCGATTAATCCACTCTTTCAGAAAAATGAGGGATTGAAAAAATAACGTCCGCTACGCAACTGCCCAAGGCGTTCCACTAATAGCTCAAAACCCTCGGTGCCATGTGCCAGATCGATTTCGGCGGCATTGACGATAAGCAGGGTAGTTGCGTTGTAATTATAGAAAAAACGAGTGTAAGCATCCGTTAGCCGCTGCAAATAATCCGCGCCCATGCGCTGTTCAAAGCGGATACCGCGAGAGCTGATACGCTCACGTAATACCCGCGCTGGGGCCTGCAGATAAATCACCAGATCCGGTTGCGAAACCACCGGCGTCATCTGTGAATAAACTTGTTCGTAGACCTCAAATTCATCGGGCGCCAGCGTAAGCTCCGCAAACAGGCGATCCTTTTCAATGAGATAATCTGCTATCCGTACCCCGGCAAACAAATCTGGGCTAGCCAGTTCATCGGCCTGACGAACCCGCTGCAGCAAAAAAGAAAGCTGGGTCGCCAACGCCCAGGTCGCAGGCTCGCGGTAAAAACGCTCCAGAAAAGGATTATCTGCGGGCGCCTCAAGGATGAGTTCTCCCCCAAAACGTTCGGCTAAACGCTTGGCGAGGGTGGTTTTACCTACCCCAATAGGCCCTTCCACGACGATGTGCTGGAACCGACTCTCGGTCACGCTGCTGCCCGCATCTACCGTTCCAGCTTCCGTTTGCATCAACATTAAGGCAAGGCCACCACACGTAATCCCACGCGGCTGACCGCATCCAGAAGTTTTGTAATTAGGCCGTGACCAGGAATTTCCAGCGCGGGGGCAACTTCACGCAAGGGCACCAGTACAAAGGCACGTCGGTGCATTTCAGGGTGGGGCAGGCTGAGCTTGGCACTGCTTTGCAGCTGCGTACCCCAGAGCAGCAAGTCCAGATCCAGGGTGCGTGCACCCCAACGCAAACCACGGCGCCTACCCTGGGCATCTTCTATACCCTGCAGTGCCTCCAATAAATCAGCCGGTGATAGACAAGTCTCCAACTCTGCCACCGCATTCATATAATCCGGCTGCCCGGCGGGTCCCTCGGCAGGGGAACTGTATAGCGAGGATTGGCTCAGCAATCGAGTGTTCGGCAACTTTGCCAGCGCATCAATGGCGCAGCGTAGTTGATTCAGGGGATTGGCCAGATTACTGCCTAGCCCCACATAAGTGCGCTCATGGACAATAGCAGCATTCACTCTGGAGCCTTGCGAGGCCGACGCCGACGTCGCCGGCGTGGACGCCCACTCGGCCGATGTACGGCCTTGAGCGCCAGCGCACGCGCCTCTTCGTCACTTTCCAGAAAATTCGTCCACCACTCTGCCAATTCCTTTACTGGCTCACCGGCCTCAGCACGCAGCAGCAAAAAGTCGTAGCCGGCACGAAAGCGCGGATGCTCGATGAGCCGAAACGGTTGGCGTCCACGGCGACGTTCAAGGCGCGGTTGCAGGGTCCAGATTTCACGACTCACGGTGCTGAAGCGGCGCGGAATCGCTACCCGCTGCACCTGCTTCGCCAATACCCCGCCACAGGCATGTTCGATGGCCTGCAGCGGAGTCATGCCATCAGCCTGATAGGCCTTTGCGGCACGCTGCAAGGGCCCCCAAAGCAATGCTGCGAACAAAAACCCGGGGGTGACGTGCTTGTCACCAAGAATCCGGCTATCGGTGTTGAGAAAGGCTCGGGACAGCAGCAACTTGCGATCACCGCCTTCATCTTCCAGGCTCTCCGCTACCTCGGGAAACAGTTGCTCAAAGATGCCGTATTTATCCAGCAGGCGGAAAACCGAAGCCGCATGGCCACCAAGGAACAACTTAAGCACTTCTTCGTAGAGCCGGGCCGCTGGCACTTCCGTTAACAGATAAGAAAGTTCCCGGATGGGGGCCGCCGTCTTTGCCTCGATCTGAAAACCCAGCTTGGCGGAAAAACGTACTGCACGCAGCATGCGCACCGGGTCTTCCCGATAACGCTGCTCCGGATCACCAATGAGACGCAGCATCCCCCTTTTTAGATCCGCCATGCCGCCAGTGCAATCCACCACCGAAAAGTCACGAATATCGTAATACAGGCTATTTACGGTGAAGTCGCGGCGCCAGGCATCTTCTTCAAAGCTGCCGTAGACATTATCTCGAAGCACCCGCCCTTCATCACTGACCGCAGCGCCCTCAGGGGTCGCCGCATGGCCGGCACGAAAGGTGGCCACCTCGATGATCTCGCGACCATAGCGCACGTGCGCCAGCCGGAAACGCCGCCCAATGAGCCTACAGTTGGAAAACAATTTACGGATTTGCTCCGGGGTCGCATCGGTGGCGACATCAAAATCCTTGGGCTTATGCCCGAGCAATAAATCGCGCACCCCGCCGCCTACCAAATAGCCCCGATACCCGCCCCGCTTGAGACGATAGAGCACCTTCAAGGCGCTCTCGCTGATATTGGCCCGCGAAACCGTATGGGCACTCCGAGGAATGACCACAGGTTCTGGACGTGTCTCAGCTTGTTGTTTTTCCGAGGAAAACACCGAAGAAACGGCGCGTTTAATTAAACGTGAAATCATATGGATTCAGCCCTTGAGCCCGCACCGAGCGCGCGTATAATACCGGGCTCGCCGCTCCCTTCGTCTAGTGGTCCAGGATACCGCCCTCTCACGGCGTAGACAGGGGTTCGAGTCCCCTAGGGAGCGCCATACACCCCCCCGCTTTTGCGGCATCAATAACGTCGCATTTGAGCAATCTGAACCCCTTGATGATTGTAGTTTCCACGGACCTTTGGGTCCTGGAATATGCCTGGATGCCCGGCTTGTGGGCGCTGGCAAAATCACCGTTTCAATGTACCTGTTGTTTGCTGACATCCAACCCTCACACTATCTCCTCCAAGCTCCCCAAACATCGCGAAAGCGTATACTTTTCCAACCGGTAAATCATCAGGATCTACGTCGTGGAATTTTTCCCTCTATTTCTTCGCCTTGAAGGTGAACGCTGCCTGATAATCGGTGGTGGCCAGGTCGCGGCCCGCAAGGCCGAGCTGCTGCTCAAGGCAAATGCCCAGGTAGTCATTGTGGCCCCGGAAGTTGGCCCCGACATCGCTGCGCTGGAAGCAGAACATAGCGTGCAGATCCTGCATCGTTCCTTCGTTGACGAAGACCTCGATGGCTGCCGCATCGTCATCGCCGCCACCGCTGATGGTGAACTCAATCACCACGTTGCAGTCACTGCCGGTGAACGCAACATCCTGATCAACGTGGTGGATGATCCCAAAGCTTGCAGCTTCATCATGCCGGCCATACTCGACCGTTCCCCCATCGTCGCAGCCATTTCCAGCGGCGGCACCTCGCCCCTGCTCGCCCGCGCCCTACGAGCCCGCCTGGAAAGCCTGATTCCAACCAGTTACGGTCGCCTCGCGCGCCTCGCTGGAGACTTCCGCGACACAGTTAAAGCGCGCTTGCCCTCAGGATTGGCACGCCGGCACTTCTGGGAACAGGTGCTAGAAGGCTCCATCGCGGAGCTGGTGCACGGGGGGCGCGAAGCCGAGGCCCGGGAACAACTCCAGCAGGCCATTGAGCAGCCAACCGACACCCCCACGGGAGAGGTTTATCTGGTGGGTGCCGGTCCAGGTGATCCCGATCTACTTACCTTTCGTGCCCTGCGGCTGATGCAAAAGGCCGATGTGGTGCTCCATGATCGATTGGTTTCTCCCGCTGTACTGGAACTGGTACGCCGGGATGCCGAACGAATTTATGTGGGCAAAGCTCGCGCCTGCCACGCACTGCGTCAACAGGAGATCAACACACTACTGGTAAAACTGGCTCGCGAGGGCAAACGTGCGCTGCGCCTCAAGGGCGGCGATCCTTTCATCTTCGGGCGTGGTGGTGAGGAAATAGAAACTCTGGCAGAAAATGGAATTCCCTTTCAGGTAGTGCCCGGCATTACCGCGGCCTCAGGCTGCTCCGCCTATGCCGGCATCCCACTGACCCACCGTAATCACGCCCAATCCTGCGTCTTCGTCACCGGGCATCTCAAGGATGGCAACGTCAATCTGGCCTGGGAGCGCCTAGTCGCCCGGGATCAGACCCTGGTCTTCTATATGAGCCTGGTGGGGTTGCCCATAATAGCCAGAAAACTGGTGGAATATGGTTTACCAGAAGACACCCCGGCCGCCCTTATCGAGCAAGGCACCACGCCACGCCAGCGAGTGCTTGAAGGCACCTTGACCACACTGCCAGAAATTGCGGAACAGGCCGAGGTACACGCACCCACCCTGCTCATCGTCGGCGGGGTGGTGAAATTACGCGAACGGTTGCATTGGTTTGAGGGCGCGGATCGGAACCCAACATAGGGCGAATGGGCACCAGTGGCGCGGTATGCGGCGGACATGGTCCGCCCTACACATGGGTTGGTAGGGCGGACCATGTCCGCCGATCAAATGGCGCTTTTAGGCTCTGGGCTAAACGCAGCCCGTAGGTTTGGGCAATCCTGCCAATCGACACCCCTGGCGTACCGGACCGAAGGGGAATAGCTGATACAGAAAGCGGGTGTTGGCCTTGTCCTTGCCCAGTTGCTTTCCCACCAGCTTGGTCAATAGACGCACCGCAGGGGCCATTTCATATTCGGCATAGTGGTCACGCAATATATTCAGCACCACCCAATGCTCCTCCCCAAGCTCGTTGTCTTCCACAGTCGCCATTACCTCGGCCACCCGGGGGCTCCAGTCTTCGAGACTTTCCAGATAACCCTCATCGTCGGTCTCAAGGATCTTGCCATCTACCACTACACTCATCATTTCTACTCAGGCTCTAACTACACGCATTAATCAGCGAATTATAACCAAGACTGCACAAGCTCGTGCGCCACTGCCAAGTCCACGAAACCCTCGTAATCGATCACCTGCACGCCCACCACCAGATGCTCAGCGCCAAAACCCCGGGCACGCAGATCCTCTACCAGCACGTAACGCTGCAGCTCCGTGGCCTGCCCAAAACAATCACCTGGCGCCGTCCCCTGCAAGGCCCCGTAAATCCCATCCTCAATCAGCAGCACCGCACTGCCGGGCAAGGCATGGCGCAGACAACTGTCAAAGGCGTCCTTCTCGAAGGGTGATTTATTGACAAGATGCAGGGTGCTCATGGTCAAAAACTCAGCACCAGATCTTGCTCGGCCATTAACTGTGAGAGTTCTGCCCGTCGCACCACCTCAGCTGGCAACACCAACTGCCCGGACTTAAGGTTGCGCTCATCCAAAGATTCTCGCTCCACGTAAATGCCCTCCAAATCATGGAGTTCCAGCGCCCGCACCATACGCCCGAAATTCTTCATACCCAGCGCACTTGGTGCCTGCTCAGCCTTAAGTTGAAACACCCCGTCATCTAGAAAAGCGATGCTGACCCGTTGGCCAAAGGCAGCGCCCATCAACAACATCTCCAGCGCCTCCTGAGCATAAAGAGAACCATAGGGCGCGCGACGCTGCACATAGAGGATGCGCTTCTTATTTGCGGCAGCCATCAGTCACCAAACACCAGCAGGCGATCGGCTTCTATGCCGGACTCAATAAGCTGTCCCAAACCACCTATGCGGAAACCCTCGGCAAGATTATCTGCACCCTTGCCATGGCGACGGCTCTCCGCCGCATCGAGAATTCCTCGCCGCTGAGCAGCCGCGACGCAGATCACCAGATCCACATCGTGCTCCTTGGCAAGCAAAGCCCAACGCTCCGGGATATGGCGCTCATCCTGCGGCACCACTCCGAGACGGGTGCCGTTATAGACCCCGTCATGGTAAAAAAAGACGCGCGAAATCCCATGTCCCTTGGCTAGGGCTGCCCGGGCAAAATGCCAGGCGCTATCCGCGGCCTGGTGCTGGTAGGGACCTTCGTTAACGAGGAGGGCAAATTGCACGTGAGAACATTCCGGGAAAGATGGCGCTATTGTAAGGACTCAGGCTAGAGCTTTGGAAGATGAACTTCTTTTTATTCCCACGTCCTAAGAGAGACTCGTTCTTCAATTAACCATACCTAAAGCAGGCTGTTGAAAGAGTTTCAGGGGAGTGCCAGACAAGGCAAAAATCGGTGAAAAAGCGGAGCTTACAAATAGTAAGTGAGCATTTTGAGACGATTTTTAACACGGTCTGGTGCCACATGAGACTTTTTCAACGGCCTGGGAGCAATGCATGACCGAAGTCGTCCTTTACGGCACCCTCCTCTGTCCCTATTGCATTGGAGCGCGTGCCCTATTGCGCCAGTTAAACATACCCTATCGTAGCGTGTGGGTTGGCTGGGGCGGGCAACGGGCACGGGAGATGCTGGAGCGCTCCGGACGCACCAGCGTGCCGCAAATCTTTATCGGCAAACATCATGTGGGTGGCTTTGATGAACTGGAAAGCGCAGCCTCTGGCCCCTTGCTTAAACGCCTGCTAGACAAAGCCTGCTGAGGAGAAACATCGTGGAATACCGCAAACTTGGACGCACCGATCTTGAGGTCAGCGCGCTATGCCTCGGTAGCATGACCTGGGGAGAGCAGGCCGATGAAACCGAGGCCCATGCCCAGCTCGATCGTGCCGTAGCGGCGGGCATCAACTTCATCGATACCGCGGAGATGTATCCCGTCGCGGTACGTGCCGAGACCTATGGCGATACCGAGCGCTTTATCGGCAGCTGGTTTGCAGCCCGTGGCAATCGGGAGCAGGTCATTCTTGCTACCAAGGTGGTGGGGCCAGGCAGCGGTTGGCTGGAGTGGATTCGCGGCGGTCAGCCGCGCCTCAACCGTAGCCATATCGAGGCCGCCATCAACACCAGCCTCAAGCGCCTGCAAACTGATTACATCGATCTCTACCAACTGCATTGGCCCGATCGCCAGACCAACTACTTCGGCAAACTGGGCTATGTACACCCGCTAGCCGAATCCACCATTCCGCTGGAAGAGACCCTGGAAGTGCTCGCCGGTTTAGTCCGTGCCGGCAAGGTACGCCACGTGGGTATCTCTAACGAGACCCCCTGGGGGGCCATGCGCTACCTGCAATTAGCCGAGTCGAATCCCGAACTGCCACGTATGGTGAGCATCCAGAATCCCTATAATCTGCTGAATCGCAGCTTCGAAATCGGCCTTGCCGAGATCGCCCACCGCGAAGATCTCGGATTGCTGGCCTACTCACCAATGGCCTTCGGCACCCTGAGTGGAAAATACCTCGATGGTGAAAAACCGGCGGGCTCACGCCTCAGTCTGTTTTCCCAATACACTCGCTACAGCAGCCCCGAGGCACTGGCCGCCACCGCCGCCTATGTGCGCCTGGCGCGAGAATACGGCTTGTCGCCGGCACAGATGGCATTGTCTTACGTCACCAGCCGGCCCTTTATCACCAGCAACATCATTACCGCTACCAACCTGGAGCAACTGGACGAGGATATCGCTAGCGCAGAGCTCGAACTGCCAGCAGAAATCACCAGCGCCATCGATGCCATCCACACCCGGCATCCCAATCCAGGACCGTAAGGAGCAGAAAATGTACGGAGAAAAGGCAACTTTTGCAGCGGGCTGCTTCTGGGGCGTGGAAGCAATGTTTCGTCGCCTCAACGGCGTGCTGGATGCCACGGTCGGCTACACCGACGGCAGCACCCTTGATCCCAACTATGAGGCAGTGTGTCGTGGTGACACCGGCCACGCCGAGGCAGTAGAAGTCTGCTTCGATCCAGCCCGCATCAGCTACAAAAAGCTCCTCGCCGTCTTCTGGGATAGCCACAACCCCACTACCCGTAACCGCCAAGGCCCGGATGTGGGCAGCCAGTACCGCTCCGCCATCTTCTGCCATTCTCCGGAGCAACAGACAGCAGCCGAGGCATCTCGCAACTACCATCAGTCAGAATTGGGGGAAGGACGCCCTATCGTGACCCAGATCGTCGCGGCAAGCACCTTCTACCGAGCCGAGGAATATCACCAGCGTTATCTTGAAAAACACGGACGTGGTCACTGTTAAAGGAAAGAGATAGCTATAAATCACATCCCCATCCACCACGTCATACCGTGTGGAGTGAAACGCAGACCTGGTACCTGGGGACATGGTGGCGCAGAAACAGAATGTACGATCTTTATCAATGCTATAAAGATGACTCTGTTAGATTGGTTCTTGGGGATGCTTCAAGCCGCAACGCTAGGGAACCTCCACCGGATCGCTCACGAGATAGAGCCAGATGAAACCTGCCACGCCCGCAAGCAGGGAGGCCACTAGAACACCGGTCTTGGCCATCAGCAGCAAATCTGTGCTCTCGCTGAAACCGAGCTGAGCAACAAATATAGACATGGTGAATCCGATCCCGGCCAGCAGCGACACACCGGCAATCTGAGTGAATCGAGTTCCTTTCGGCAATACCGCTACGCCCAGTTTTAGCATCAACCAGCAGACCCCAGTGATACCAATAAACTTTCCCAGCACCAGTCCCAGCGACACGCCAAGCATCACAGGATGGGCGAAGGTCTCACCCAGTGTAGAAAAGTCCAGTGTGATACCAGCATTGGCCAGGGCGAAGACCGGGATCACCAAGTAGGCCACCGGCATGTGCCAGATATGCTCCAGTCGTTGTAACGGAGCTTCGACGCTATGCACACCATTTCCCAGAGCCTGTACCACAGCGCGCAATTTATCATTTGTCATAATGCTCCTGCCGGGTTGGTGGCTAGCATTAAAAGTTTGCATCAAATCCCTGACGTGCTCACTGAAACGCCCGGGATTATATTTCGGTACAGCCGGCACCGTTAAGGCACCCAAAATACCTGCCAAGGTCGCATGTATTCCAGATTGCAGTAAGGCATACCACAAAAACACTGCAACTATAAAATAGGGGGCGGATTTTCGGATCCCGCTCTTATTGAACACCAATAGCAAAGCAAATAATCCGCAGGCTACCGCAAGCGGGCCGAGCGAAATGGAGTCAGTGTAAAACACCGCAATCACCATCACAGCGCCCAGATCATCCACAATCGCCAGTGCTACTAAAAAGGTGATCAGGGCTTTGGGCACCCGGCCTGCCAATAATGCCAAGGCACCGATAGCAAAGGCGATATCAGTAGCCATGGGAATACCCCAGCCACGCGCGGCATCACCTTCCGGGTTAATAGCAAAATAAACTAATGCCGGCACCACCATGCCGCCGATTGCCGCCCCGATCGGCAGTGCCGCGTTGCGCAGCTTCGCCAGTTCACCTACCAGAATTTCCCGTTTCAGCTCCAGCCCGACGACGAAAAAAAACAGTGCCATCAGGCCGTCATTGATCCAGTGGTTTAGGCTCATTTCTAAGCTCCAACTACCGATGTTGAGGCTGATGAGGGTGTGCACTACATGTTCATAGGCGGAAGTTAGCGGCCCGTTAGCCAGTACCAACGCGAGGACCGCCACACCCATCAGTAGTAAACCGCTGGTGGTTTGGCGGTGAATAAATTCTTCGAAAGGCGTGAGGAGCTTGTCGAAACCCTTCTCCCAAGGAGCGTGATATACGCCTGTTTTCTCCTGACTATTCATCAACAAACAGCGACTCACGGGCCGCCTCCACTACTGTAGAGACGACAGGGTGCAAGACTCGACGCTCCACGGAGATGGCATAAAATTGCTCCTTCACTTCATCGACCCGACCAATCACATTCACCTGATACTGCCACTCCACCTCTGCCTCGATAGCAGCGGGCGCGATAAAGATCCCAGCACCTTCCTGCCCAAAAGCCTTCATCAGTGCACTGTCGTCAAATTCTGCAATCGTGCGCGGATGGATGCGATGTTTGTCCAGCCACCGGTCAATACCGGAACGCAGCTGATTTCCGCTGCTGGGTAGCAGTAGCGGCGCGCCATCCAGACAGTGGGGAAAGTCGCCCTCTAGCGTCTTTCCCAATTTCTCTGTGGCAAAGAAGCTGACCGCACACTCGCCGAGCTTGTGGCTGAAGCCACGCGTACTAACCGTCGGGGGAATTGGACGATCGGCCAGCACCAGGTCAAGGCGGTGCACGGCCAGTTCCGCCAACAACGTATCAAGACTCGCCTCGCGGCAGGTCATGCGTACCGACTCCGGCATCATCAGCGCAGGCTGAAGGATACGATGTGCGATGGACTTGGGTAGCACATCGACTACCCCAACCCTGAATAGCTGGGGACGATCAATCGGCAACTGATGCATCACTTCTTCCAGCTCACCACCCAACGAAAAGATTTCATCGGCATAACTCAACACCACCCGTCCGGTGTCAGTGAGTTCCAGGTTACGTCCAACCCGAGCAAATAGATCCACTCCGAGATATTCCTCCAACAAACTCAATTGGCCACTAATGGTCTGTGGCGTCAGGTGCAGTCGCTCACTGGCCCGGGCGACCCCTCCCTCTCTGGCCACCGACCAGAAGTAATGTAGATGCTTATAGTTAATCACAGGGTCGCCAATAGTTCGCAAATACCGATCAGTATATCAATTATATTCGACTTTTACTGTCTATCTCTCCCGCCTAGGATGGTTAATCACGAAACACCACCAGCAAAGCAGCGGAGAACCCTATGCAAATTGACATACAGGCACGCAATTTTTCCCTGACCAACGCCCTGCGCAGTCATACCGAACGGCGCCTGCGATTCGCTCTGACTTGCTGCGAAGATCACATTCAACGCGTGGTTATACGGCTATCCGACATCAACGGTCCACGCGGTGGTGTGGACAAGCATTGCCACCTGCAGGTGGTTCTCGCCGGTCTGCCCGATGTAGTGATCGAAGATACTGAGGCTGATCTGTACGTCGCCATCGACCGGGCAACCGGTCGCGCCGGGCGTACCGTTGGGCGGCGGCTAGCACGTCAGCGCGACACGGCTCGTTCATCTGATCTGCACAGCACGGTATCGATTAGCCAATGACTCGCAACTACTTTTTCAACCTGGCAGGAGATCGCTCATGATGAATAGATCAATGACAAACCCGACAATCCAGGCACAAACGGCCGTTTTTGCCATCAACAAGGTCGTCCGCAACACCTATATGTTGTTGTCTATGACACTGCTGTTCAGCGCACTGACCGCCGGGGTATCGATGGCGCTGAATCTGCCACACCCAGGACTACTGCTAACACTTGGCGGTTATTTCGGTCTGCTGTTCCTAACTTCGAAATTCCGTGACAGCGCTTTGGGACTGACCTTCGTATTTGCCCTAACCGGCTTTATGGGCTACACGTTGGGACCGCTGCTCAACGCCTATCTGGCCATGCCTAACGGTAGCCAGGTGGTAATGACCTCCATGGGCGCTACCGGCGCCATCTTCCTTGGCTTGTCCGGTTACGCACTAACCACCCGCAAAAATTTCAGCTTCTTGGGCGGGTTCCTGATGGTCGGCATCCTGGTCGCTTTCCTCGCCGGGCTCAGTGCGGTATTTTTCGAGATGCCTGCTCTGTCGCTGGCGGTGTCATCCATGTTCGTGCTGCTGATGGCGGGCCTGATCCTGTACCAGACCAGCAACATCATCCACGGCGGCGAAACTAACTACATCATGGCGACCGTCACGCTGTACGTATCCATCCTCAACTTGTTCACCAGCTTGCTGCACCTGCTGAGCTTCATGAACGGTGAAGAGTAATGTCTCACTAAATACAAGAACATACCGACTGGCGCAATGTGCTCGACCAACGCGCCCGCATCCTCCGACACATTCTCAAAAGCAACGATCTCCCCTGCGTCTAGAAAAAACTTTAAGAGGGATCGGGGCCTGGATGGCTACCAACCTCCTAACCGGGGCGGCGGACGCGGTCCGACCTACTGGAACGATGTCGATATTACGATACGAGAACAGAGCCCAATCTTATTTATACAGATGATTTGAGCTCTATTTCAATCATCGATTAATAGATGCCCAAAGTAGGAAAAAAACCCAATTGATACGCCCGTAATAAGTTGCGCATGAACAAAGTACGACCATTTTCTCAGGTCTTGAGGTATACGACGCCAAGTTAAGAATATGCCAAATAGCACTTGCCATAATATGAGAGCAAGGACTATCGGAAAAAATAGAATATCGGGTCGGAGACCCATAAATGCGATGTGAATGAGAGCAAGGGCAACTGCGGCACTACCAAAATAGACGTGACTTCGGTCCAGGTAAAAGACGAGGTGTTCAAGGTAGCCCATGCTAGCTGGGGCCGAATAGTCTGGTAAGAGACGGCGCGCTAGCGGCCCCTTACCCATAATAAGTTTAAGTGCCGTGCGCATGTAGATAAACACAAAGACCCAAAGAGCCATCTCACCAAAGCCTTCACCGATTTCCGTGAAGAAGGTCTCTCGTTCGGATGATGGTGGATGTGATACCAAGACATAACCATAGTAAGCGACCGACAACAGTAATACGGCCACAATATAGGCAAGGAAATTCTTCAGACCTTTACTCATGTCGCTCAGTATCTAAGTGGTCTAACAATAAATGCACGGGGCTGCATAAGGCACCTCACTCTTGTCGGGCCATCGCCCGGCGGAAAAGCCACCCCCTCAAGCATCCGCCTCCACCGCGATTTTGGCTAACTTCTCCTGCTGCCGCTCTTCCTGTTGCAAGGCCCACATGCGGGCGTAGAGGCCCTGCTTTGCTAGTAGGGCGCGGTGGTCGCCGCGTTCGCTGATGCGGCCTGCCTCCATTACCAGAATTTCATCGGCATCCACCACCGTGGATAAACGGTGGGCGATGACCAGGGTGGTGTGGTTGGTCGACACTTCGCCAAGAGCCGTTTGAATAGCCTGTTCGGAGTGGCTGTCGAGGGATGAGGTGGCCTCATCGAAGATAAGGATATTCGGGTTCTTGAGGATCACGCGGGCGATGGCCACGCGCTGCTTTTCACCACCGGAAAGCTTGAGTCCGCGCTCACCCACCACGGTGTCATAGCCCTGCGGCAAGGAGGCAATAAAGTCGTGGATATGGGCCAACCGTGCCGCCTGTTCCACCTCGTCCTGAGATGCTCCCGGCCGTGCATAAACAATGTTGTAATGGATGCTTTCGTTGAACAATACGGTGTCCTGGGGGACGATGCCGATGGCCCCGCGCAGGCTTTGTTGGCTTACCTCACGGATATCCTGACCGTCTATGGATATGTTGCCTGCGGTGACGTCGTAGAAGCGAAATAGCAAGCGCGCCAGGGTCGATTTTCCCGCACCGCTGGGCCCGACTACTGCGGTCTTCTTGCCAGCAGGAATACGAAAATCTACCGCATGCAGAATGGGGCGGTCTGATTGATAGGCAAAGCTCACATTTTTAAAGCGCACCTCACCACCAGAAACCGCCAGATCCGGGGCTTTAGCCGGGTCTTTGATCTCTACTTCTTCGGCGAGCAAATTGGCCACCAACTCAATGTCGGTAAAGGCATATTTAATCTGACGATATACGATGCCAAGCATGTTGAGGGGAATGAAAAGCTGTAATAAAAAGGCGTTGACCAACACCAAATCGCCCAGGCTTAACTCCCCCGCCAACACCCCTTGGGTGGCAAGAAACATAATGAGGGTAACTCCGCCCGCAATGATCGCCCCCTGTC
Organism: Gammaproteobacteria bacterium; assembly: GCA_021773645.1. Taxonomy (GTDB): domain Bacteria; phylum Pseudomonadota; class Gammaproteobacteria; order HK1; family HK1; genus JAJFJV01. The sequence goes on along the minus strand of JAJFJU010000012.1, from coordinate 139,392 downwards.
CAAAGTTGAGCGCACACATGGAGGTTTGGGTCTTCACCGCCAAGCCTTCCCAGAGCCCCAGGGTTTTGTCGTAGCGTTCCGTCTCTAATGCCTCGTTGCCGAAGTATTTCACCGTCTCATAATTGATCAGACTGTCCACCGCCTGGCTATTGGCCTCGGAATCCAGGGCGTTCATTTCCTGACGGTAATGGATGCGCCATTCCGTCACCGCCAGGGTAAAGAGGACGTATATCACCACAGTGCCGAAGGTACTCGCCGCAAATTGCCACGGATAGTTACTAAACAAGATGCCACCCACCAGCAGGAACTCCAGTGCCGTCGGAAAAATGCTGAACGCTAGGTAGTTGAGCAGCGAACTCAGGCTGCGGGTGGCCCGCTCAAGGTCCCGGGAGATGGCGCCGGTTTTGCGCTCCAAGTGGTAGCGCAGCGCCAGAGTATGGAGATGCGTGAGCACCTTACCCGAGAGCCGGCGCATGGTGTGGTACCGCACTCGTGAAAATATGGCATCACGCAACTCATTAAACAGCGAAGAGGTAAGCCGCAGACCACCGTAGCCAAGCACCAACAGCACCGGCAATAGTAGTACTTCCTGGCCCCGGCCTTCCATCACCTCCACGATCTGCTTGAGCAACAGGGGCACACCCACGCTGGCCAGCTTGGCGAGAATTAGGCAGGCAAGGGCGATAAACACGCGCCCGCGAAACTCCCATAACAGGGGTAAAAACTGGCGCAGATTATTCCAGTCCGAGCGCAGGCCCGGGCTGGGGCCAGTGGAATCCTGGCGGTGATGCGGGGTAGGACGGTAGACCATGGGGTTCCCTAATTATTCCGCTGGAAAAAAGCGTTCACTCATACGCTCGTAATAGGCGACGAGATTGGTTTGGTCGAGAGTATGGGCCTTTAGTTTTGATTCAACTGGCGGCTTTATAATGTTCGCCAGCATTCCGTAGGCACAGCAATCCACCCGCACCGGTTCCTCACCAATAAGGAAGGGTTTTTTCCCCAGCAGGGTCGAAAGCACATCGATATCACGGCAGCCGAGGGCATAGACCTCGTCACGTGGCCGCTCGGCAAGACCCTGCGCTTGCAGCATGCTGCGCACTTGGCGCTGAGCGATACCGGGCAGATAGGCCGACAGCGGGAAACGCAGATCGCCAAAAAAAGTGCGGCGCACCACCCGCCAGTTAGCGGGCACCATCCAACGGCTGTAGAGCATGATCCAGTAAAGATGATCCTCCAGCAGGCGCTCAATGGCCTCGCACACGGCCCGCTGCTCGGCAGAAAGAGGGGAATCCACATCCAGTTGAAACTGCTGCTCCAAGTGGCGGATGGCCGCCGCGGAGTCGGTTAGCGTTTTTCCGTCCACCACCAGCGAGGGCAACTTGCCTCCCGGAGCCTTACCCGGACTAGTGACCGTTCGCACCTCGTATTCAAGCCCGGCGAGCCGCAGCCAAGTCTCCAGCTTCATACAAAAGGGGCTGGGATTGGGCAGACCAAAGGCAGGTGGAAATTGGTAAAGCGCTATCATTTATTTACCCCGTTGGGTGTGACCGAGATCTAGCCGGCGGTTGAAAGAGTTACAGGCGAGTGCAAGACAAGGCAAAAATTGGCGAGAAAGCGGAGCTTACTTGCAGTAAGTGAGCATTTTAAGCCGATTTTTAACGCCGTATTGTGCCGCATGGGACTGTTTCAACGGTCGGCTAGGGGCCATAGCCAGGCCGCACCCCGAACCCCACTGGAATCTCCGAAGCGTGGTGATATAAGCCGCGTATCCACGCGATCAGAAAATACCCAGTTGCCCCATAATTTGGGAACGTTTTCATAAAGCCTGCCAATATTAGACATGCCACCACCGAGCACGATGACCTCTGGATCGAAGATATTGATGACGTGGGCCAGTGCCCGAGCCAGACGCTCCTCGTAGCGATCGAGTGCTGCGGATGCAGCTGCATCCCCATCATCAGCCAGAGCAACAATCTCCTTAGCGGTGAGCGTCTGCCCGGTGGCCTCATCAAACTCACGGGCAAATCCCGGCCCGCATAGGAAGGTCTCCAGGCAGCCCATACGGCCACAATAGCAACGCACGCCGGGCCACTCCTCCGGGCGCGGCCATGGCATAGGGTTGTGCCCCCATTCGCCGGCGATGGCATTGGGGCCGGTGAGCACCTCACCGCGCACCACCAGACCGCCGCCAGTGCCGGTGCCAACAATCACCCCAAAAACAGTTTCAGCGCCCGCCGCCGCACCGTCCACCGCTTCGGAAAGAGCAAAGCAATTGGCATCATTGGCGGTACGTACCGGACGCCCAAGCGCCGCGGCAAGGTCGCGATCCAACGGGTGACCGATAAGGCGGGTGGAATTGGCATTCTTGATCAGGCCACTGGCAGGCGAGATGGCCCCCGGTGTCGCCACCCCAACCGAGGCTGAACAATCTAGCTGCTGCTCAATGCCCATCACCAGGCCAGTGATGGCATCGAGGGTATCTTGATAGCTGCTCTGCGGCGTCGGCACCCGTTGCCGCGCCAACTCCTCGCCCTGTTCTGACAAGGCAATGGCCTCGATCTTGGTGCCGCCGAGGTCTATACCAATACGCATGTGCTTCCGTCCTTGTCGATGTCGCAGGCTGTGGACAAATCTCCACAGCAGCCGTTCCCGCCCATGATCCCAACGCGCCCTCATCGGTGCAAGCTCCTAATGGCTAATCGCGTACAATAACGATCTACGGCATGTTCAACCGGAGACCTTCATTTGTACGCCCTGATTCGACCCTTTTTGGAACTTTGCTGGCTGCGTAGCGGCCCCCAGCAACTGCCGACCTCTATGCTACTGACAGGGCTCGCGCTGACAGCTCACGGCCTCGCTGCGTTTTTGCTCTCGCTGGCCTATCTGGTACCGACCCGGGCCTTCGCGGCGGGACTGGCTGAGACGGTGCTGCTGGCCGCCTTCGCTGCCATAGCGCTCTATCTATCGGGTCGTTTACCGCGTTATCACCAGACCCTCACCGCGCTGGCAGGTACCGGCGCAATGCTCAGTCTGTTGGCAATCCCCATCACCCATTGGCTGCACACCGCCAAGGCCGCGGCCGATCCCAGTGGTGCACCCGCATTGTTGCTGCTCGCGCTGGTGGGCTGGAGCCTCGCCATCACCGCCCATATCCTGCGCCATGCTCTCAACTGTCTCTTCACCCGGGGACTGGTACTCGCAGTGGCATTTTCCTGGATTTCTATCATTATTATGAATCAATTGTTCCCACTGGCCTCCTGAATGCACGTCCACATACTCGGCATCTGCGGCACCTTCATGGCAGGGGTTGCCACCCTGGCACGCGAATTGGGGCACCGAGTTACCGGCTCCGACGCCCATGCCTACCCGCCTATGAGTACGCTACTGGACGGGTTGGGCATTGAGGTCACCGAGGGCTACGACCCGGCACTACTGGATCCGGCACCAGATCAAGTGGTCATCGGCAACGCCCTGTCACGCGGCAATCCAGTGGTGGAATATGTGCTGGACCGTGGACTTCGTTATACCTCCGGCCCCGCCTGGCTGGCGGAAAACCTGCTCGCCGATCGCTGGGTACTGGCGGTGGCCGGCACCCATGGTAAAACCACCGCCGCCAGCCTCATCGCCTGGATATTGGAATACGCCAATCTTGCGCCGGGTTTTCTCATTGGTGGCGTACCCGGCAACTTTGGCCTCTCAGCCCGCCTTGGTGACGCCCCCTTTTTCGTGGTGGAGGCAGATGAATACGACACCGCCTTTTTCGACAAACGCTCCAAGTTCGTTCACTACCATCCGCGCACCCTGGCGATTAACAATCTTGAATACGATCACGCCGATATCTTTCCAGATCTCGCCGCCATCAAGACCCAGTTTCATCACCTGGTACGTACCGTCCCCGGTAACGCAAAAATAATTCACCATGCTGAAGACCCGTCTGTGGCCGAGGTCTTGGAAATGGGTTGCTGGACCCCCCGCGAAGACTTTGGCTTGGGCTCGGGGCAATGGCAGGCACGGTTACTAACCAATGACGGTAGCCACTTTGAAGTGTGGTTGGAAGGCCGGTGCGCCGGCACCGTGAACTGGTCCCTCATTGGTGATCACAATGTACTTAACGCCCTCACCGCCATCGCCTCAGCCCGCCATGCCGGCGTGCCTGTAGGTGTGGCCTGTGAGGCGCTGGCTGAATTCCAGGGCATCAAACGGCGCATGGAGGTGCGCGCCAAGGTAGCCAACATCACCCTTTATGATGACTTCGCCCATCATCCCAGCGCCATCGCCACCACGGTGGCTGGCCTGCGCCAGCACATCGATAGTGGACGCATCCTTGCCATCCTTGAACCTCGCTCCAACACCATGCGACTCGGGGTACATCGCGACACCTTGGGTCCAGCCCTGGCCGACGCCGATCTCGCCTGGCTCTACCAACCCCCGGGACTCGACTGGAATCTCGGGGCCGTGGCGACGGGAAGAGAAGATGAAATTCATATCGCAGCAGAACTCGATACCCTAATTGATACCATCACGCTAGAAGCACGCCCCGGCGACCATCTGCTCATCATGAGTAACGGCGCCTTTGGCGGCCTTCATGAACGACTTGAAATAAGCCTGAGGAAACATCATGACAGCTAACTCTGCTATCGCCCTAGCCATGACCGGCGCCTCGGGTGCCGCCTATGGCCTGCGCCTGCTAGAGCAGCTACTCGGAGCCGGTGAACAGGTCTATTTCATGCTCTCGGACCCGGCGCGCATGGTGCTGGATATGGAGGTCGGGCTAAAACTCCCCACCCGCCCGCGGGCAATCGAGAAAATCCTCGGCGAGCGTTACAACGCCCAGCCGGGGCAGTTCACTGTGTTTGGCCGCGAAGAGTGGATGGCCCCAGTGGCAAGTGGCTCCAACCCACCCCGCGCTCTGGTGATCTGCCCCTGCACCAGTGGCACCTTGGCTGGCATCGCCGCGGGCTTGAGTAACAATCTCATCGAGCGCGCCGCCGATGTAGTGCTCAAGGAGCACCGGCAACTCATCCTGGTACACCGTGAAACCCCGCTCTCGGAACTGCACCTGGAAAACATGTTGCGGCTCGCCCGCTTGGGTGCGGTGATCATGCCCGCCAACCCGGGCTTTTATCAGCAGCCGAAAACAATGGCCGATCTCATAGATTTCATGGTGGCGCGCATCCTCGATCACTTGGAGATTGAACACGAGTTGCTACCGCGCTGGGGGGAAGCCGATGGCGATTGAGGCAAAATTTCCCCTGTTCCCGCTCAACACCGTACTGTTTCCTGGTGGTCTGCTACCACTGCAAATCTTTGAGCCACGCTATCTAGACATGGTCAGCACCTGCATGCGCGAGGAAACAGGCTTCGGGATTTGTCTGATTCGTGAAGGCAGTGAAGTAGGCTATGCGGCGCAGACCTTTGATATCGGTTGCTACGCTCGCATCGTTGACTGGCAGCAGGGCGAAAACGGTCTGCTAGAGATCACCGTACACGGGGAAAAGCGCTTCCAATTGTTCGCCACGCATGTAGATGAAAACCAGCTCATACAATGTCAGGCGGGTTTTCTTGAACAAACCCCGCCGATGCCACTACCAGCCCGCTTCCAGGATCTGACCATGCTGCTGAAACAGATTCTTGGCGAACTATCTCCCGGCTATGAAATTCCCACCCATTACGATGATGCCCAGTGGGTTACCGCCCGCCTCGCCGAATTCCTGCCCTTACCGCTGCCGCGCAAACAGGAACTGCTGGAGACCGACGATGTCGTCCGCAAACTGCATTTCCTGGAGCGCCTAGTACACGGCTCAGTACGGCACTGAATTTCATAGAACATACCCGCAAACCAAATTCAGCTGATCCCTGCACCGCCGAGCAACGTCAGCCACAGGGTAATTGTCGCTATAGATAAAACAGTGGAAAGCAGCAGCGCGCTGGCGGCAAGCCCGGTGGCGCGGTCGTACATCGCCGCAAAAATATAAATATTTAGCCCCGCTGGCATCGCCGCCGTAACCACCGCCGCGCGGACAAACTCAGGCGATAATTCGAACACATACTGCGACAGTACATAGGCAATGCCGGGATGTACCAGCAGCAACAGCACTGAGACCATCAGTGCTTCACTCGCCTCCGTGCGCATCCGGTATCGCGTCAGTGCAGCACCTATGCTGAACAAGGCCGTTGGCATGGTGGCGGCGGCCAGCAGCATCAGGGTAGAAGCAAGCGTTTCGGGCAACTGGACCTCCAGCATATTGAGCGCTAGACCGGTGAGGATGCCAAGCATCAAGGCATTGGAAAATACGCCACTTAGCACCCGACGCACGGTAGTCGGCATATCCGCCCCGTCCCGGCGGGCAATCTCCATGCAGATGATGCCAAAGGTGTAGAGCAAGGGCGCATGCAAGGCAATGATCCCGAACATCGGTTGGGTCGCTTCCTCACCGTAGGCGCGGGTCATTACGGCCAACCCGATCAATACCGTATTCGAAAATAACGCGGAAAATCCCACCGCCACGGCCTCACCAGGCGACCGTTTCCAAACCTTGCGCGCCAGGATCATCCCCAACACGAAGCAAGTCAGTGCGCCCGTGTAAAAAGAGGCCAGGATTCGCCACTCGAAGGCCATAGCGAGATCGATGCGATACATGGCATTCAATAACAACGCCGGGATGGCGAATTTGATCACAAAGGCAATCAACCCGTCGATGCCGGCATCGGGGAAGAGCTTGGTGCGGGTCGCCATGTAACCGGTTGCGATGATGAGGAAAACCGGTAGAACGACGTTCAGAACGGCAAGCATAGACGGCCTTTTTAGAGAGTCATTCAGCGTGCAAGGGCGCGGCCTGCCCTGTCAAGCACGCCTCAACGTTGACCCGTCAGGTCTTGCTCCATCACATCAACCGATGGCTTTCTGGGTTAGCAATTTCACCACTACTTTCCCCCATCTTCTCCACCCCGCGCTTGTGGATTATGAGGGGAGTAATCGAGTAACTCCCAGCGAAACTGACGTGGCAAGGAAGTTTCTACCCAATGCTCAATTTCAAGCTCCCAATAGCGACCTGTACCCCCCGTTTCATCACCCGGATCGTTCTGGTTCCACAGGATTTCTGCACGCCCTGTGAGTTGCAGGACGCGACCACGCTCAAAGTCCATAAACACTAGGCCCGCATGAGGATAGGCAGCAAAGTTTCCAAGCGTATTGAACATGCTATTGCCGGCATAGTCGGGAATGCGCAAATGACGGCTGTCCAGCATACGGACGAATCCTGGCTGGCCGCCCCGATGTGAGGCATCAATGCCATGCTCTGGGTTTGCGCTGGCGACGAAAAAGGTATCGGCAGCAGCAATGAGCGCACACTGCCCCTCTGTTAGCGCAATCCCGTGGCTCGATTCATTCGTGGACTGGGGAGCCGATGTACCGCGTTCAGACAGATGGCGACGTTGTATGTGTTTGGGGCAATTTGGGTAAGCCTGCTCCACGGTGAGTTCAAATCGGGAATCATCGACCTTGTGGATACTACCGCTGATACGTAACCGCCGACGGGTCGCCAGATCGATAACCAATACGCCAATTTGGTTATTCGTCTCGATGTTGCTCCACAGAGGGTCCGCCTGTGCGGAACGCCGTTGGGTAGCATCCAACTCCACGCTACGCTCATTCGGGGCCATCAAAAACCCGGGGTCGCCCATCAAGACCGAGGCCCAAACGTTACCGTCGACATCAAGACTGCCGAGCACAGCCAATGATTGTTGGGCGATAAAACGCAGAGCGCCCTTGGGGATGGTATCGGCAATCACAGCACCATTGCGTTGTGCCCACTCCGCTTCATCCGCATTTTGTTGTACCAGCAGTTCGCCTTCGTGGTAGGGGTTATCAATTTTCATCGCAGTCGCTCCCGATAAGTAGGGGCCGGGCAGAGAGATACCTTGCCCGGCCCCTAGATCTCAAAATGTCAGCACCGTGTAGCCGCCAGCCACCAGACTTTGCAAACTAGGCAGACCGCTGGTTCCTGGGATCGGATTGTCCTTAATAAGGTCAAAGCCCGATTTTTCTACCTCCTCCGTCGCACCAAATACATCGGCACATCCGCAAGACACACCGGCTACCACCTCCTTCACCTGCTCAAACAAGTCATAAACGGGATGCTCGGGATTAGCCACCTCCGCAATCCATCGTGTACCGGCACCGTGAAACAGGATGGTTACCTCGTCGCCATGCTGTTTGAAGTCGTAGGCCGCGGCCAAGGCATTGAACACCCGTCCCAGCGCCTCGTCTGATCCGGACTTCGGATCAGAAAGTATCAATATTGCTGCTTTCATGGTTGCTATCTCCGTCAGTAGATAAAGTTTGTAAACCACGGCAAGGCCGCGTGAAACAAATACTGGAAGATATGAAGATCGGAATAAATATATGAATATACATTTAACTACTCCGATAAACGGAGTAATGTTTGGCAATGGATAAGCTGCTGGCGATGAAAACCTTTGTGCAGATCGTGGACCGTGGGAGCCTGACCGCGGCCGCAGAAGTCCTCGACCGGTCACTGCCATCCGTGGTCAGGTCACTGGCATCACTGGAAGATGCATTGAGTACCCGGCTACTGAACCGTACCACCCGCCGAATCGCCCTGACTGACGAAGGTCGACATTACCTGGAGCGGTGTCGCGGGATACTCGCCGACATCGAAGAGGCGGAACTGGCACTCACCGCCCAGCAGCGAGAACCAAGCGGCCTGTTACGTGTAACCGCACCGGTAACCTTCGGGCAAATGCATGTCGCTCAGAGTATCACCCGATTCCTGGAGCACTTCGAGCGCGTGCAGATTGAGCTCCTGCTCCTGGATCGCGTCGTCAATATGGTCGAGGAGGGAATCGATGTCGCCATACGCATCGGCCAACTCAATGATTCATCCATGATTGCGACACCTGTAGGGCAGATCCGCCAAGTAGTCTGTGCCAACCCCAAGTTGCTCAAGCACACCGGCGTGCCCGAACGGCCGGAGGAACTCTCCCACCACGACTGCCTGCGTTTTACCGGGATTGCACCGGGAACAACATGGCACTTCGTTGAGAAAGGCAAACAGCTATCGGTTCAGGTGGCCGGATCTTTTATGTGCAACCAAGCCATTGCCACGACCGAGGCCTGCGCGGCGAGCATCGGCTTTGGTCTCTTTCTCTCATATCAGGTGGAACCACTGGTGAAAGAAGGAAAACTTAAAATCGTACTTGAGGATTTTGAACCGGCACCTGTGCCAGTCAGCGTCGTCTACCCCCACGCAAAACTCATGTCGACCCGCGTCCGGGTTTTCGTTGACTGGATGGCCCAGGAATTACGGCAGGTATTTAGGGACGCGAACCCTTAATACTGGTTTCCCTCACGCGACGTCTAATGTCCAAGATGGGCATGCCCGGTTTTTAACATCGTGCCTTACAGGATCTCCGCCGAATCCCCAACGCGCAATGTCCCCATGCCTCGCGGGATCAGGTTTTTTCCGAAGGCAATTCCGCGTTCGGTACGCCGGTAACTGCCGAGGGTGCGCAGCGGTTCCAACGCCGGATGCTTCTCCGAGGTATCAGGATCGATGGTGGTGAGCACACAGCGCGTGCAGGCTTTGACTGCAGCGAATTCCACCGTTCCAATACGCAATCGTTGCCAGTCATCTTCGGCATAGGCTTCACATCCGGAGATCACCAGATTCGGCCGGAAACGGCGCATGCTGATGGCCAAGGGCGTACGCGTATTCAAATCGATGAGAGAGGCTTCACTAATCAACAGACAAGGAAAACCATCGGCAAAACTCACCCTGTCTCCATCCACGGAATAATCCGGGTCAGTGGCGCGTTCACACTGTTCATCCATGTACACCAGCCGACAGGTGAGGCCCAGATACTCACTGCACCAGGCATCCGCACTGGCCGGCATGGCAGCAGCACTGAGTTGATCACGCCATACCGTGATATCCAGGCGTGGTCCTGCTTCCGGTCTAGCTTCATCCAGCTCCAGAACCGACATCTTGGGAGCGCTGAGAGTCAAAGCCTGCCCCTTAAATCCCGCTTGGATCTGCAACAGTCGTGGATGTTCCCGGGCGGTCAGGAAACACCCATCGGCGCCCACCAACATCCAGCGGCGATCATCCTTGAGCCCACGAGGCTCCACTTTGGCCTGAAGGACATCAATGCCAGCGGTGGATTTTAGTGGGTAGTAACTTAACCGGGTCAGTATGAGTTCAGGCATTTTTCCGTTCCGTTGGCTGGCGGCCAAGAGAGCTCGCTATCGTTCTACTGGTTCCTGCTGCGGAAACCCCATGTGCAGCGCTTGAAGAAGGCTGGCTCTCACCGCAATACATCTGTCAGAATAAACCCATAACATGTTGATTATGCGAATATTAAACGTATTTCCTCCAAGGATCAGCTGATCCCTCCCCCGCTAATCCCTGTCAAAGCGTCAGGAAACTTTACAACCCTGTCGCCATGCAAGGCTCGTCAAACAATAACCCTTTGATATTTAACATTTAATATCCATCGGCCTGATTATTGCAGCTTAAGGCAAGAGCGTCCTGACAACGTAGAAATCCCGGTTCCTTTACCGGGAGGCTTTGGACGACTGTTGTCCCCTAAGTATTGATATCAAGGAATTACGAACATGAGAAACAAACGGACCTGGCTTATTCCAGCAATCGCTATCCTGGCACTTTGTCTTCCTGGCAGCTCGGTGTACGCAACGACCATCGCACACTGGACGTTTAATGAGAGCGCCCCGGGTGTTGTTGCAACAGGCGCAGGCTCGGTCCTGGACAGCTCGGGCAACGGCCACAATGGCACCCCATCTGGCGGCCCAATCTACCAAGCAGTTCCCGGAGGCGGCACCGGGCTAAAGTTCGATGGCAGCAACGACCGGGTTTTGGTAGCAGATTCTTCGGCCTTCAGCGTCTCAAGTATGACGGTAGAGGCCATCGTGTCTCTGGATACGCTGAACTTAGCCACGTTTGGGATTGATCAGATCGTATTTCGTGGCGACAGTCGAGCCGGTGCGGATCCCTTCTACTTGGGAATCCTGGGCGGGCACCTCCGGTTTTTGATCGAGGGGACTGCCGGAGCAGTCGCAGTACTCTCGCCTAACCTCCTGCCTACCGGAGAACTGCTCCACCTGGCAGGCAGCATTGACAACACCACCGGCGCGATGAAGCTCTTTATCAATGGTGCCGAGGTGGCCTCGAAGACAACCACGATACGGCCGACACTCGCACTTACCGGCTCGAATCCGGGAATCGGGATCGGCAGTCTGCAGGATGGAAGTGGCCAGTATCTAGATGGTTTGATAGACGAGATCCGGATCTCGGATGTTGTATTAACATCGAACGAATTCCTCGGAGCCAGTGTCCCGGAACCCGCTACCTTAGTACTACTGGCCTTTGGCTTGCTTGGCATGGGCTTTGGCAACCGGCGAAAAACGGCATAGTTCGCTAGGAGCCCCCCCGTACAAGGATCTCGCCATACTTCAAGACCTGAAGCTGTCTCTGAGCGCCGAGCTACGCCCTATAACGACGATTTAGATAAAATCATCCCTGCTCGGCGCACCACTGGCGGGTCAATCATCCGACCGTCGAGGGCCACGACGCCTTTACCATTTTTCTTTGCCTCGGCGTAGGCCTGCATCATACGTTCTGCCCAGGCGTATTCCTCTTCGCTTGGGCTAAAAACCTCATTGAGGATTGGCACCTGACGCGGGTGGATGCAAAGCGCTCCGGTGAAGCCCAGTGCTCGCGCACTAGAAAGCTGTTCGCGCAGGAGAGCCTCATCATTGAAGGCTGCGATGGAGCCGGGAAAGCCAAGGGCGACGAGGCCCGCGGCACGGGCCGAGAGCAGCAGGTGTTGGCAAGGGCCAATCATTGATACGTAACTCGGTGCACAACCCATGTCAGCGGCAAGATCCTCGGGGCCGAGTGCGAGTGCTACCAAGCGCGTGCTTGCGGTGGCGATGGACTGGGCATTGAGTATGCCAAGCGCACTTTCAAGCATGGCGACCAGGCGTATTCCGCCTTCCGGCAAGCCACTCTTTGCTTCACATTTCCTCAAGACCTCGTCGATGGCCTGAATCTGGGCTGGGGTTTCTACCTTCGGTACGACGATAGTGGCCACACCGGGACGTGCGGCGATCTCTATATCCTGCCGGGCGAGGGCCGGTTCCGCGTTGATACGCACGCCCACCGACTGGCCGTGATCGGCAAGGTGCTTGACTGCCGCAGCCAGCGCGCCACGCGCCTGTGCCTTGGCATCGGGCGGTACAGCATCCTCAAGATCGAGAATCACTGCATCCGCTCTACGAGTGTGAGCTTTGGTTACAAAGCGCTCGACATGGGCAGGCACAAAAAGTAGGGAGCGCCAGGAGACAACGGGATTGCTGGTTTCCAGTTCCATATTTCTCTCCTTCAGCCCAGCTGGGCCGTCGCCTCCATGGTGAGTTCACCGTTTTCATTCAATGCCCACAATTGAGCCCCGTCACCCTCTATTCGACCATGAATGCTGAAGACCTCGGTGTCGAAGAGTGGGCTCACCGCCTTAAAGCCATAGCCACTGATCACGGCATCCGGATGATGTTCACGCAGACCCTCTAGCAGCAAGGTTGCAATCAGCGGCCCGTGGACCACGAGGCCAGGATAGCCTTCCTGCCGGGTGCAATAACTGCGGTCATAATGGATACGGTGGCCATTGAAGGTGAGGGCAGAATAGCGAAAAAGTAACACCGGATCAGGGATGATCTGCCGTGACCACTGCGCCTCGGCAGGTGCCGGTAGAGCGGGCGCTTGCTTGGCTTCGGGCTTTGACATCTCGCGGTAGACAATATCGTGCTCCTCGAGCATTCGTGCGCCCTGGTCACCAGCAATGAGATGACGCACGAGGACAAAGACCAATGCCCCTGATCTGCCCTGCTTGGGCTTGATATCTACCACCATGGATTCACGTTCCAGGGTCTCACCCACCCTGGGCAAGCTATCGAATTGCAGGCGCCCGCCCGCCCACATGCGACGCGGTAGCGGTACGGGCGGCAGGAAATCTCCGCGCTTTGCGTGACCGTCTGATCCGAGTTCCGAGGCACGCGGGTGGGATAGAAAATAGAGCCAGTGCCATAGCGGCGGCAAAGTATCTCCTATTTGGGCAGCAGGATCATCGCGATCCAGGGAAGCGGCAAGGGCATCGAGGGGGCCAGGATGAATGATGTCGGTCCGGATTTCGGTTTTACCTATCCACTGGCTGAATTCATCAAGGTCGAGACTACTCACCGTCGTTCTCCCTGGCGAATTCGGCACGGATTGCAGCACTCTGCTCTCCCAAGCCCGGTACCGCACCTAGGGCATCATTACGCCACGGCACCCGGGCAGGTGGTGCCGGCACTTCGGCTACCTCACCACTCGGTAATGGCACGGAGCAGTCGCGCAATTGTGGATGATCAAGCACCTCTGGCAGGTGATTGAAGCGACCGTGGGCGATGCCGGCCTTAAGGAGCTGTTCGGTCACACACCCTTGGCTTCGGTTACGTGTCACCGCCGTAACAATATCCTCGACAAATTCACGGTTGGCGGTGCGTACCTTGTTATCACAAGTGCGGGGGTCAGTGATGAGATCGGGGCGCTCCAGGATCTGCGCGCAGAGCCGAGCCCATTCGCGCTCGTTCTGCACTGAGAACACCACCTCGCCACCGTTGGCGGTAGGAAAGTTGCCGTAGGGCACGATGGCAGGGTGGCGCATGCCGATATAACGCGGTGGCTCACCCGAGTAGCGAGTCTGCAGCAGCGGCACCGCCATCAGGTCGGTCATGCTGTCAAATAATGAAAGGCTGATGTGGCTGCCCTCGCCGGTTTGCTGGCGCTGAAACAGGGCCTCCAGCACGGCGCCATGGGCATTGATACCGGTAATAATATCGGCAATGGAGACCCCGGCGCGGCCATCACCGCTAATGGAGGAAAAGCCGCTTTCCGCCTGCAATAGCATGTCGTAGGCACGCATGTGGCGATAAGGCCCGTCTTCCCCGTAGCCGGAAATAGAACAGGTAATAAGCCGTGGATAGCGCTGATGCAGGGCCGTGGCGCCAAGATCGAGGCGTTCCGCCGCACCCACGGAAAGGTTCTGGATGAAGACGTCTGCTTGCGCCAGCAAACGCTCCAGCACCGCACGGTCATCCTCGGCTTTGAGATCCAGACAGATGGATTCCTTGCCACGGTTAGCCCAGACAAAGTAGGTGGCCTCGCCCTTTACATAGCTGTCGTAGCCGCGGGCAAAATCGCCCTCCTTGCGCTCCACCTTAATCACCCGTGCGCCGGCATCGGCCAAGCGTGCGCTGCAGGTGGGAGCCGCTACCGCCTGCTCCAAGGAAACCACAAGGATGCCGTCGAGGGGTTTTGAGGTGTCACTCATGGCATCAGAAAGAACGCGGCATGCCGAGCACATGCTCGCCAAGATAAGAAAGAATGAGATTGGTAGAGATCGGTGCTACCTGATAGAGCCGGGTCTCGCGCAGTTTGCGCTCGATGTCGTATTCCCGTGCAAAGCCGTAGCCGCCATGAGTCTGCAAACACACATCCCCCGCCTGCCAGGAAACATCGGCAGCGAGCAACTTAGCCATGTTGGCCTCAGCACCGCAGTGGCTGCCGGCATCAAACAGATCCGCTGCCTCATGCACCATCAATTCCGCCGCTCGCATATCGGCATAGGCGCGGGCGATGGGGAATTGCACCCCCTGATTCTGTCCGATGGGGCGCTGGAAGACGTTGCGGTCACAGGCATAATCCGTTGCCCGTTCGATAAAGAACTTAGCATCACCGATGCACTCGAAGGCGATGAGGATACGCTCGGCATTCATGCCATCAAGGATGTAGCGAAAACCCTTGCCCTCCTCACCGATAAGGGCATCAGCGGGAATTTCCAAATCATCAAAAAACAATTCGGTGGTGTGGTGATTCATCATGGTCTCGATGGGCTGAATGCTGAGCCCATTGCCCACAGCTTCACGTAAATCCACCAGAAAAGCACTCAGCCCCTCGGTCTTGTGAGAAGCCTCTTCTTTTGGTGTCGTACGCGCCAGCAACAGCAAGAGATCCGAGTGCTCGGCACGACTGATCCACACCTTTTGGCCATTGACGATGTAGCGATCGCCATCGCGCTTGGCGAAGGTACGGATGGAGGTGGTGTCGGTACCCGCAGCGGGCTCGGTGACGCCGAAGGCCTGGAGGCGCAGGCTACCCTCGGCTATCTGCGGCAGATAGTGTTGCTTTTGGGCATCGGAACCATAGCGCAGCAACGTGCCCATGGTGTACATCTGCGCATGACAGGCACCCGGGTGCCCGCCGGAACGCGAGATTTCTTCAAGAATTGCCCCGGCCGCACCGAGCCCCAAGCCAGAACCGCCAAATTCCTCGGGGATGAGTGCCGCGAGATAGCCCGACTCGGTGAGTGCGGCTACAAAGCGATCGGGATAGCCCTGATTGGCATCTAATTCCCGCCAATATTTTCCGGGGAAATCGGCGCAGAGTGCGCTGATACCGTCGCGAATATCCTGGTGGTTCTCCACACGCCGTCTCCCTCTGGAAATGCCTTGGCGAAAGATTACACCCTATGAGCTAGTCCAGCTCAGAGCAGTTACCCGGGGCCCTACCAGCGCAGATCATCCGGCACCGCATAAGCGGCATAGGGGTCATCTTCGGCAGATACCTCTTTGGTAGTGCCATCGTCAATATGTACAAAGATGTTATCGGTGAGTGAACGGATCTCTAGGGCCAATTCAGCGGGCACCAGATAATGCCGCGGGCCAACGCCCACCACCGCAAGTTTGCGCTCATTCAGCTCGCTTTGTTGCTCACTGGTGACATAGATAGATTTGATGCGCTTGCGACGCTCAAAGTAATAAGGAAGCTCCGCCTCATCGAGGTTGAGTTTGGCTGCTTCCACCTGCTTGCTAAGGCGCTGGTACAAGGCCTTGCGCTGGCGCTTTTCCTCGATTTTCCGATTACGCTCGCGATCAGCCTCACGCTTGCGTGCCATCTCTGCCGCAGCAAGGCTGATCTCCGCATTCGGTTCCGTGCGCTTATTGCCTGCACGCTTGCGCTGGCGACGTTTTCCGGCTCGTACATTGCGTGCATCGCCCGGTTTGGCCAGCCCTGCCTTGAGCAGCTGGTCCTGTAATGAATTACCCATGAAAAACTCTGTTCCTTGATCAGTGATACAACAGTTTAATGCACTTTTGCGCTAACGCTCACCTTCAGCACCACGCAGCACGCGGTCCATAAGCCGATGAGGCAATAGCCGCTTGAGCACAGCAAACAAATAGGTGGGGAAGGTGACGTAATAACGCGGACGCGGGCGACGACTCTCCAGAGCGTGGATGACCCGTTTTAATACCGCCTCCGGTGGCAAGGTAAAAGGCGTCGGGGCCTCGCTGGCGCCGAGACGGCGCTCCATGGCCGCGTAACGTGTGTGGTGACGGCTACTCTGAGCATCGATATTGCGCTTGTAAGCAGCAAAGGCATTTTCCCGAAAGCGGCTGTCGATGGGGCCAGGCTCTATGAGGGAAACATGTACTCCCGTACCCGCCAGTTCCAGGCGCAGGGTGTCGCTTAGGCCTTCCAGGGCATATTTGGTCGCAGTGTAAGCGCCACGATAAGCGAGTGCTACGAAGCCAAGTACCGAGCTGTTCTGAATGATCCGCCCACGACCTTGGGCCAACATCATTGGCAACACCGCCCGAGTTAGTTGGTGGGTGCCGAAAAAATTGCTCTCGAATTGCTCGCGCAACACCTCACGACAGAGATCCTCCACCGCGCCAGGCTGACCGTAGGCACCGTTGTTAAAAAGTGCATAGAGGGAGCCATCCGTGAGTTTTTTGACCTCTGCCACCGCTGCATCAATAGATTCCGAGTCGGCGAGATCGAGCGAAAGCGCTTCGAAGCCAGCGGCAGCCAGTGCCTCAACATCCTTCGCTTTGCGAGCGCTGGCAAAGACCCGGTAGCCACGCGTCTTAAGGCCTTCTGCCACGCAGCGGCCAATGCCGGAGGAACAACCGGTGATGAGGATGGTGTTGTGGGAAGAAGGGGCGATGGGGGGACTCCGATAAACTTTGAGTTTTATGCAGGGATGCATTTATGCCGCAGTGGCACGGATGCCAAGGAGCGGCCCCGATGGCGGCACGGCGGACACGGTCCGCCCTACGGCGCGGCATCCTAAATGACATTATGTGTAGGGCGGACCATGTCCGCCAACCCACCTTCCGTCCTACTCACCCTGAACAGTGATAGTCAGCTCACGGCGATGGTTCCGATAGCGGTGCTCCCAGACATAAATCCCCTGCCAGGTACCCAGGCTACAGCGGCCGTTGCTCACGGGAATACTGAGGCCATTCTGGGTCAACACGGTACGTACGTGGGCAGACATATCATCCGGCCCCTCCATGGTATGAATAAACATAGGGTCGCCGTCGGGCACCAGATGGTTCATGAAGGTTTCAAGGTCCGTGCGCACATCCGGATCTGCATTTTCGCAGAGCATTAACGAGGCACTGGTATGGTGCAGAAAGACGTGGCAAAGACCGGTTTGAATCCCTGATTCCGCCACGATGCGCTGCACCTCACGGCTCACCTCCCGAGTGCTGCGTCCGCGGGTGTCGACGCTGAAGCTGTCTTGGCTAATCATTATCAGGCTCCTGTGCTTACGGGTTTAACAAACCCACAGTCCAGCCCTCATCTGTACGTTGATAGCTAATGCGTTCGTGTAGGCGATTGGGGCGACTGTCCCAAAATTCGATGCGCTCGGGAACAATGCGATAACCTGACCAAAAACCGGGGCGAGGTACCGGCTTACCCGAGAATTTGAGGGTAAATTCTGTGATACGTCGCTCCAGAGTCTCGCGGCTATCCAGCGGCTCGGACTGATAGGAGGCCCAGGCACCGATTTGGCTGTCGCGCAGGCGGGTACCCCAGTAGGCCTCGGACTCACGATTGGACACCTTCTCCGCAAGCCCCTCCACCTTCACCTGCTCCATCAACGGCTGCCAGAAAAAACACATGGCAACCTGGGGGTTTTCCTTCATCTGCCGCGCCTTACGCGAACTGGTGTTAGTGAAGAAGACGAAACCCCGCTCATCGACACCTTTCAACAATACGGTACGCGCAAAGGGTAGTCCGTCCTTGCTGGCGGTAGCGAGCACCCCGGCGGTGGGTTCCGGCAGATCGGTTTCCTGCACACGCTGGTACAGCACCTGAAATTTTTCCACCGCTTCTTTATAAAGATCCATGGCTACTCCCTTTGCTAGGCACGAAATAATGAATAGATGTTGCCCTAAAGAATAACAAAGAGCCCATGCTTTTCCAGCACAATCACGGGATATCGAGCGCCTGCCGACGTTCAGCCCGAGGCAAATGTGAGAGCACGGAAACCGCCTCGTAAAAGGCACCCAGATCCCTATTCTTACGTCGGAGCAGACGCTCAAAGGCGGGCACCTGATGATGATAAGTAGCGACCGTAGCGAGTCTCGCATTGTTGATTTCACCCGAAAACCAAGGTGCGTAGGCGGCCAGCCCTTTCATTTCCTTTTTCTTTTGCTCAAAGCGACGCTGCAAAGCGGCGAACATCCGCTTTTTCTCCGCCCTCTTTAGCTCCTTCGATGTGTTGCTCTGGTATAGCGCATGCAGCACTTCCCGCGTACTCATAACCAGCGCTATAAATACTGACTGAGCACCCAGACGAGTTTCAAAACTTGATAAAGCCACCTCATCCCCCTGGCTTCGCAACCAGCGCCGTAGCCCCTCTCGCGCCACGACGGTGGCAAAGGCCTCGTTGAAATCTGAGTCATCCCGAACATAGATCAACTGATGTGCAAGCTCATGAAAAACAGTGCCCGCGAGTAATTCCGGGCGGGACCCCAGCATGGTGTTAAGCACCGGGTCCGAAAACCATCCCAGGGTGGAGTAGGCGCGTACCCCGGCAACGTGCACATCTAACCCTGCATTTTGGAGACCCCCGGCAAAGTGCTCCGCCCTATCACGCGAAAAATAGCCGCGATAGCTCACACAACCGGCAAAGGGAAAACACCATGTCTGTGGGCGCAGAGAAAACTCGGGGGTCGCCACCACGCTCCATACCACATAAGGCCGTTTCAGATCAGCATAGCTACGGTAGCTAGCATTATCCGGCAGCCCCAGCTTGCGGCTGGCAAATTCTCGAATCTCAAGCGCCTCGCGCAATTCTGCACGCAGCTTTTCCGGGGTGCCCGGCTGCTCCAATAATTCGGGAATGGCCACCTGACGTACCATGACGCCTAAGTGACCACTCACCGACTGACCGTAGTAACTGAGCTCGGCGCATGCACTCAACAAAAGTACCGCGCCAAACAGCAATGCGGCAATCGCACTACGCTGGAGAAAGCTCATCACTTTCATAGATAACAATGGCGGAATAGATGCATAAAGGTTTGTTGGCTGATTACAGCGCAGGGTGGCGCTAAAGCATCGCTATCGCAAGCATATTGCCAGCCCCCATTGAGCATCTCGCGCTCACAGGGTATTTTCTATCCACGGAAATAAACGGCATCGGAGGAGCACCATGGCAAAGCGCCAAATGAGCACCATCGACGGTAATGAAGCCGCCGCCTATATCGCCCATAAGACCCACGAGGTCATTGCAATTTATCCCATTACGCCGTCATCGGCGATGGGTGAGCAGGCGGATGAATGGTCCGCACGGGGACGAAAAAACATCTGGGGCACGGTGCCTGAAGTAATAGAGATGCAAAGTGAGGCGGGTGCTGCTGGCACGGTACACGGGGCCTTGCAGAAGGGAGCGTTGACGACCACCTTCACCTCTTCCCAGGGATTGCTGTTGATGATCCCCAATATGTACAAGATTGCCGGGGAACTGACTTCAACGGTATTTCATGTGGCGGCGCGCGCCATCGCAGCGCAAGGGCTCTCCATCTTTGGGGATCACGCTGATGTCATGGCCGCCCGCACCACTGGCTTTGCCATGCTCGCCTCTAACTCAGTGCAAGAGGTCATGGATCAGGCCCTCATCACCCAGGCTGCGACGCTCGAAGGACGAGTGCCCTTCATCCATTTCTTCGATGGCTTTCGCACCTCCCATGAAATGGCCAAGGTGGAGATGGTGGATGATGACTGTATCCGCGCCATGCTCGATCCAGAACTGATACGTGCCCACCGAAGCCGTGGACTCAGCCCCGAACACCCGGTATTACGTGGCACCTCACAAAATCCGGATGTCTATTTTCAGGGCCGGGAGACGGTCAACCCCTATTACGAAAAACTTCCGGACATCGTGCAACGCGCAATGGACCGTTTCGCCAAACTCACGGGTCGCCAATACCATCTGTACCAATATCATGGTGCAGAGGACGCGGAACAGGTGCTGATCCTCATGGGTTCCGGTGTCGAAACCGTCGCGGAAACCGTGGACCATCTGTGCGCCCGTGGAGAAAAAGTGGGTGTGTTGGCGGTGCGCCTGTTCCGGCCGCTGGATAGCCAGCGTTTAGTAGCGGCCCTGCCTACAAGCACGCAACATATCGCCGTACTAGATCGCAGCAAGGAGCCTGGAGCCAACGGCGAAGCTCTCTACAAAGACATCATGACCGCCTTTGGTGAACACCTCTCCAACAGTGGCAAGCGCTTCCCCGCCTTTCCCCGCATCATTGGCGGACGCTACGGCCTCGGCTCCAAAGAATTCACCCCAGCCATGATCAAGGGGATCTTTGACGAGCTGCGGTCGAAACATCCTCGCAACGGCTTCACCGTGGGCATCATCGATGATCTCACTGCCAACAGCCTGGACTGGGACCCGGAATTTCGTACCGACGCCACCGATAACCTCATGTGCGCGGTGTTCTTCGGCCTTGGTAGCGATGGCACCGTCAGCGCCAACAAGAACTCCATCAAAATCATCGGCGAAGATACCGATGCCTACGCTCAGGGCTACTTCGTCTACGATTCCAAAAAGGCCGGGGCAGTCACCATCTCGCACCTACGCTTTGGCTCCCATCCCATCCGTTCCAGCTATCTCATCGGCTCCCACGAGGCGCAGTTCGTCGCCTGTCATCAGGAGATTTTTCTGGATCGCTTCGAGATGCTTGATGAGGCCGCACCCGACGGCGTGTTCTTGCTTAATTCCACTCATTCGGCTGACACCGTATGGGACAGCCTGCCGCGCACCGTGCAGCAAAACATCATCACAAAGAAACTCCGCTTCTATACCATTGATGCCTATCAAGTGGCGGCTGACAGCGGCATGGGGCGGCGTATTAACACGGTGATGCAGACCTGTTTCTTTGCCATCTCCGGGGTATTACCTGCGGATGAAGCGATCGCCGAGATCAAGCGTGCGGTGGAAAGCAGCTACGGCAAAAAAGGTCGGCGTCTGGTGGAAATGAATTTCAAGGCCATCGATGCCGCAGTGGAACATCTCCATCAAGTAACGGTGCCGGAGCAATCCTCCAGTCGCAGCGAAATCCGCCTACCCGTCGCCGCCGATGCCCCGGACTTCGTGCGCCAAGTCACCGGCGAGATGATTGCCGGTCGTGGTAACGCGCTACCGGTCAGCAAGCTACCCGCCGACGGCACCTACCCATTGGGCACCGCGGCCTATGAAAAACGGGGTCTTTCGTTACAAATTCCGGTGTGGGAAGAGGATCTCTGCATCCATTGTGGCAAGTGCCCCTTTGTTTGCCCGCACGGGGTGATTCGCAGCAAGGTCTTCCCGGCGGAATTGGTGGAAAACGCCCCGCCTGGTTTCAAACACGTGCCGGTGAAGGGCAAGGAATTCCCCCCCGGCATGCACATTAGCTACCAGGTGGCGCCCGAGGACTGTACCGGCTGCAACCTGTGCGTGGAGATCTGTCCGGTACGCGACAAATCCGAATCCAAACGCAAGGCGCTCAATATGCGGCCCATAGAGCCCATTCTAAAAACCGAGCGGGAGAACTGGGATTACTTTCTTTCGTTGCCGGAATATCCCCGTGAGGACGTGCGCTGGAACACCATCAAGGGCTCTATGCTGGGCGAGACCCTATTTGAGTTTTCCGGTGCTTGTTCCGGCTGTGGTGAAACCCCGTACATCAAACTCGCTACCCAGCTTTTCGGTGATCGCATGATCGTCGCCAACGCCACCGGCTGCTCCTCCATCTACGGCGGCAATCTGCCCACCACGCCCTATGCGGCCAACCAGGAAGGCCGCGGTCCGGCCTGGTCCAATTCACTGTTTGAAGACAATGCCGAGTTTGGCCTTGGCTTTCGCGTCGCGCTGGACGAACAGCAGGCTTATGCGCGCGACCTGGTCGGACGACTACGCGCAGATATTGGTGAGAATCTCGCCACCACCTTGCTTGATGCGGAACAGTCTGAAGAAGCCGGAATCCATGAACAGCGACAACGCATTGTCGAGCTTAAAAAATCACTTGCCAAACTCGACACCGAAGAGACCCGGGAACTAAACAACGTCGCCGATGCACTGGTGCGCCAGAGCATATGGATTATGGGTGGTGATGGCTGGGCCTATGACATTGGCTTTGGCGGTGTTGACCATGTGCTGGCTAGTGGCCGCGATGTGAATATCCTGGTGCTCGATACCGAGGTCTATTCCAACACCGGCGGACAGATGTCCAAGGCTACCCCGCGCGGCGCAGTGGCAAAGTTCGCCGCTGGCGGCAAACGTGGGGGAAAGAAGGACCTCGCCATGATCGCGATGGCCTACGAAAACGTCTACGTCGCCAACGTCGCCTTTGGTGCCAAGGATATCCATACCCTGCGGACCTTCCGCGAGGCCGAGGCCTATCCAGGCACCTCGCTGATCATTGCCTACAGCCCGTGTATTGCCCAAGGTATCGACCTCACTCGCAACCTAAAGCAACAGGAGCTGGCGGTACAAAGTGGCCATTGGTCACTGTTTCGCTATGACCCGCGGTTACGCGAAAAGGGCAAAAACCCGCTGCAACTGGACTCGAAAAAGCCGAAGATTCCGTTCAAGGATTTTGCCAAGACGGAAATGCGTTACGGTATCCTTGCGCGCGCCAATCCACAGGCCAGTAATATGCTTTTGGAGGCCGCACAATCCGAGGTAAACCAACGCTACCAGCGTTATACCCAACTGGCCGCCAACGCACCGGAAAAGCCCGAAACCCCCGCCAAAAACCAGGAATAATCCATGGATCTTCGCACTCACTATCTCGGGCTAGAACTCAAAAACCCGCTGGTGCCCTCCTCCTCGCCACTGTCACGCGATCTGGACTCAGCAAAAAAACTCGAAGACGCCGGTGCCGCCGCTTTGGTGATGTATTCCTTATTTGAGGAAGAAATCAGTGCCGAAGGAGAGGCACTTGACCATTTGCAAAATCACCAAGACTTGGGCCATGGAGAGGCCTCCAGCTTCCTGCCAGCAATGGATGATTACCGCACCGGGCTCGATAGCTACCTAGAACAATTGACCGCCCTCAAAGCGTCTCTGGAGATTCCGGTCATTGCCAGCCTAAACGGCATATCCCCCAGCGGCTGGGTTGAAAATGCCAAAGAACTGGAAGCCGCCGGGGCCGATGCGCTGGAGCTCAACGTTTACTACGTCGCAGCGCACATTGAGGAAACCGCAGCCGATGTGGAGGCACGCTACCTGCAGCTACTTTCCCAGCTACAAGAACAAGTCATTCTGCCTATCACCCTCAAGCTTTCACCACAGTTCAGTTCGGTGGGCAATATGGTGCGCATGCTGGAGACCAACGGTGCCGACGGCGTGGTGCTCTTCAACCGCTTCTACCAGCCCAGCATCGATCTGGACACCTTGGAAGTCACCCGCGACCTGCATCTCTCCACCCCCGCCGAATCGCTACTCGCCATGCGCTGGATCGCCATCCTACACGGCCGCGTAAAACTCTCGCTCGCCGCCACCGGCGGAGTGCACAGCGGTGCCGACGCCCTGCGCATGCTGCTCGCCGGCGCAGATGTCACCTACCTGTGTAGCGTACTGCTGAAAAACGGCCCAGAACACATCAAGGGCATGCTGACGGAAGTGGAAGAATGGATGGAAGCCAAGGAATATGATTCCGTGGAGCAGCTAAAAGGCAGTGTCAGCCAGAAAAATTCTCCGGACCCAGCGGCATTTGAACGTGCCAACTACATCGAAATCCTTAACAGCTATCCGGTGCCTGGGGCATGAAAGGAACAATCAGCATCAATAGTAGCCACGTCGCGGACTATGGCCAGATCGGTCGATGACCCGATATTAAAAAACCGATCGAGCTCTCCAGTTGCATTTAACTGTACCAAGTCAGCGTAACCACCAACCGATTTCCCGTCGATGAAGATCTGAGGCACAGTGTGGCGCTGAGAGCGCATTCTCATTTCCTGTTCCCTCTCAGCATCCGAGTTCACATCGTGATCCAGGTATTCAAGATTCTTGCTACGCAATAGCGCCTTGGCCCTGATGCAGTAGGGACACCATTCCTTTGAATACACTTCAATCCTGGCCATGGTTTTATTCTCCTGTTATTTACTCTTTGTATGTGACTGTTTGGTAGATTTATTAATCTTCACTGGATGTCGGATAGACAACTCGTGGCGGCAACCGATGGAATAGCCAGGCAATCAAGATGAGAACCAAACTCCCAAATGCCACAGGCAATCCAAGGTAACTCCAACCCGGGTTATCCAGGAATACGACCAGCGGATCTGCCCCCGCCGGTGGGTGTGTCACTCTCAGGGCCATCATTACGGCTATCGCCAAGCCCACCGCCAGCCCCAGACTCCACCATTCAACCGGTAGCAGCGCATGCAGCAATAACCCGATAACAGTTGAGACAACGTGACCACCCACAACATTGGCGGGTTGCGATAGTGGACTGCCCGGTATGGAAAATAGCAGTACGCAGGTGGCACCAAACGGTGCCATGAGCAATGGGATTCCGACGATATGGCTTAACCACGCCACCACGGCAATCGCCAACAGTCCTCCCACCCCAGCCTTCATCACAGCTGCAGGCCTTTGTTCAGACTGCTGGCGAAGCGTCAAACTACGAAGGGCTGAAAACAACCTGATATTCATAATACTTGTGCTCTTAGTTATATCAGCAGCGTGACCGGTATTACGTTCAGGTTTTACTCCGGTGAACCAGAACGTAATACCGCTCATCTTTATTCTGAGTTTTTCCGTTAATGGACGTGTTGTCCCGCGGTCACACCACCATCCACCGGCAGCACCACGCCAGTTATCCAGTCCGCTTGTGAACCTGCCAGGAACAGAATGGCCGACGTAACATCCTGAGGTTGCCCATTACGCCCCAGTGGATGGAAGCCGTTGAATGTTGGCAACACTTCCCTGACTTCATCCTCACTCAGAAAGGTGTTGTAGACCGGTGTTTCGACCACAGCCGGAGCGACCGCATTTACACGGATATGGTCTGCTGCAAATTCGATAGCCAGATTTCTGGTCAAGGCATGGACACCCGCCTTGGCAGCCGAATATGCACTGGATGGCGTTGCACCAATTGCCAGGCTAGCCCACATGGAGCCCGTATTGACGATGGCACCACCACCGCGTTTTTGTATTTCCGGAATAGCCGCTTGCGATGCGTGGAAGGTGCCCCCAAGAATGGTATTTATATAAGCGCTGTAGTCTTCTTCGGTATGTTCCAGGAATGGCGTAGGCTTGAAAATTCCGGCATTGTTCACGAGGATATCGATACCACCAAACCGTTGTACTGCCGTTCGGATCAACTGCCGGGCAGTTTCCGGTTTACCGATATCGCCCGCAAAATAAGCCACGCGTTTACCGCTCTGATCGAGCTCCGTGATGGCCTCCTGCAGTTTCACCTCACGCCGACCATTTAACACAACATTGGCGCCACGCTGCAAAAACGCGTTCGCAGTTTCCCTGCCGATGCCAGTACCACCACCTGTGATAACCACTACTTTGTTTTCGAATTCCATGATGCTGTTCCTCTGTTTTTACTCACGATAATTACGCAAAAGTAAGCGCCGACTTCAGGCCAAAGGAACCGTATGGTTCCTCACAGCCCTTGGCCTCAACTCGCTTTTTTCCACACTTGCGGCTGAAATGCTGTGTCTAGCGGTGTATCGGTGATGTGATTGGTATAATTCGACAGCGTCTTCATCCCAACACCAACGAGTACGTCGAGAATCTGGGCGCGCGTATAACCCGCATCAAGAAAATCCTTGACCTCCGTTTCTGTCGCATGGCCACGACTTTTCACCACCGCGCGCACAAATTGTCGCAATGCTTCGAGCTGCGGATCTGATAACGGATGGCCATCTCGCAATGCATCAATGATGGGATCGGAAATCTTCAGCATTTTTGCTATCGAGCTGTGTGCTGCCACACAGTAGTCACAACTGTTTTCGTGACTGACTTCTAGCAGCAGTAGTTGCTTTTCGGTATCAGAAAAGGAAGTCTCTTCAAAGATCTTTCCGATGGTTGTATAGGTTTTCACCAACGCTGGTGATGCAGCCATAACCGCCATCAAGTTAGGTATAAACCCATATTTCTCCTTAACCTGTCTCAAAGTTTCTTGAGCTTTTTCGGGGGCAGAATTTTCGTCATGTAGCAGATAGTTACTCATAGTCTGATCTCCTCAGTTTATTTATGTTTACAGGGGCAAAGTATTCTCTCTCTTCATATTGCATCTCCTGTGCCAACTTCTGACATAAGCGTAAGCAACTGTTTTATAAGGCTACTTTTCAATCCAATAGAATTTTCAAAATAACGATAATTCATGAATAACGAATATCCGTAACGATGATAGCGAGATCTCGTTAATTCTGTGGTCAGGCTGTTTAGGGCTCAGGGAAGTACGTTGGGAAAGGGAACTGATACGAGTCAGCTAACTGCCAAGCAAGCGAGCCAGGGGCCGCGATGTTTAGCACTCATGAGCCGTTGCTGCGAGGGATAGTCCATGAGCTTGAGAGTCATCTTGTGACTCGCCTGCAAGTTACTGGTGCTTATATATAGATCATTCCCCCGCACCATCCGGGTCGATGACTAACGCTAGCGCCGTTGATGTACGGGCCTGAGCAGTCGCAAAAAGCTCATGAAGTGTGTCACCAGCAATAATGGCACCAGAAAAGTTGGTATATACCAGGCTGCACCGAAGGCAGATGCAACATCTGTGTGACGTAAAGCGTTAAACAGATCTATCGTACCAACAATGTTAAATACCCAGACCAGTGCCAACGCAGCTGCCCAGCCACCCCGTAACGCTGCCATTGCCAGTAACGCAAGCAGCCCTGCCGCCAAATCACCGTAGGCCGCTGTTATGGAAAAATATTCCGGCAACGGTTGAGCAACCACACCGGGCACCAGGAATACCATGCCAATGTGACGAAATGCGTGCGGCAGCGCTAGCCAGAAAAGCGCCTGATGCAATGATTGGCGGTCCAGCCACGGAGACAGAATCCACTTTGCCAACAGACCGGTAACCAACAGGCTAATCGAAAACTGAAGTCCAAAAATCGATAGCGTCTCCATAGTTTTCCTCACCAAGAATAAATTGAAGCAACAAACTCAGATGAAGGACACCTGCAGGCAACCGCAGGTGTCCTGCCTCATCATCTGCCTTGGTCACCAAGGCTAACGACAACCTACTTACTTAGGAATCGGCGTATGGCATTGGCGATCACCTGCCCATCCTCCTCCAGCGCAAAGTGCCCCGTATCGAGCAAGTGGAATTCAATATTTTTAAGGTCCCGTTTGTAGGGAAAGGCGCCTTCAGCCGGAAAGATGTAGTCATTCTTGCCCCAAACGATCAGGGTCGGCGGCTGGTATTCGCGCAAGTAAGCCTGCCATGCCGAATAATGCGGAATGTTATTCTGGTAGTCATAGAACAAGGCAAGCTGTATCTCAGGGTTACCTTCCTTTGTTAGATGACGTAGGTCGACATTCCAATTATCCGGGCTAATGGTCGCTGCATTCCTGGCACCGTGAGTGTATTGCCACTTCACTCCATCTGGTGAGATGAACCCAGCTAGAGGGGCAGCATTTTCCGGCGTCCGATCTTTCCAGTATTTTCGGATGGGATCCCAAAACTCGCGCAAGCCCTCAGCGTAAGCGTTTCCATTTTGTACCACCAGGGAATCGATCCGTTCCGGATGCCTCACCGCCAAACGAAAACCGATGGGTGCACCATAATCCATCAAATACAGGCTGTAATGTTTTAGCCCCAGTGCATCAATAAATTTCTGTGTTACCTCAGCCAAATTATCGAAAGTGTAATCAAACTTATCGATACTCGGCTGGCTACTGTTTCCGAACCCAGGATAGTCCAGTGCAACCACGTGAAAGCGATCTGACAGCGCTGGAATCAGGTTACGAAACATGTGGGATGAGGTCGGAAACCCGTGCAATAACAGTATCGTTGGAGCATTCACCGGGCCGGCCTCTCGATAAAAGATCTCCAGGCCATCAATATTGATCGTTTTATGAAGAGTCTGTGTGGTGGGGGCCTCGAGATTCCGGGGTAACGGCACAGTCGTTTGACTTTCCGCATAAACAGACCCCGCGCTAATCAGAGCTACGGCCAACAGCGCCGTGGAAAATAATTTGCATGTCTTCATTGTCGTTTCTCCTATTGGATGGGAATGCCTCACTTTCCCTCCTACCCCTTCACTAAGCGTGCCAATACTAAAATAGGATGTAACTGCTTGTATTTTAATATGTTTTATTTTATCTCTAGCATGAAGCCTGTTACGATTAATCGTTACTAACGATATCCCGTTGTTCTATTCACGAGATTAAACTACGCTCCACCGAGCGAAATCAGAGTGTAATCGAGTGACCAGGAGGCATCCGAAACATGGCAGCAGAAGATCAGTCGACGCAAACACAGAGCGAGCTGGAACAAATCAGGCAGCAACACGATCTAATCCTTGAGGCGGCCGGTGAAGGCATCTATGGCCTCGATTGTGAGGGGAAAACCACCTTCCTCAATCCTGCTGCTGCACGCATGCTGGGCTGGCAAGTAAGCGCACTGATTGGTCAACCCATGCATCCAGCACTTCACCACACCAAGGCTGACGGCTCACGATTTCACAGCAAGGAATGTCCTATCTACGCCGCCTTCAAAGATGGCGCTGTGCGACACGTAGAGAACGAGGTTTTTTGGCGTAAGGATGGGAGCAGCTTCCCGGTCGAATACACAAGCACCCCAATATACAAAAATAGCGAACTTGCGGGCGCGGTCGTGGTATTTAAAGACATCACAGAACGAAAAAAATCACTGGCTGAATTCGAGCAATTGATGCGACAGAATGAACGCATACTATCTGCTGCTGGCGAGGGTATTTATGGTATCGACATTAACGGGCTTGCTACTTTTGTAAACCCATCGTCCGTGGAAATGACGGGATGGACTCCCGAGGACATCATCGGAAAACCAGTCCATGATCTGCATCATCACACGCGGACTGATGGAAGCCCCTATCCCCGTGAAGAATGTCCAATCTACGCAGCCATTCAAGATGGCAGGATTCATCACTGTGAGGACGAGGTATTCTGGCGTAAGGACGGAAGCAGTTTTCCGGTCGAATATACCAGCACCCCTATTATCGAAAATGGTGAGCTAGCCGGCGCGGTAGTGGTGTTCAAGGACATCACAGAACGTAAACAGACTGAGCATAAATTGCGCCAGGCGTATGCTGAGATCGAGCTGATGAAAGAGCGGCTTGAGGCCGAGAATGTCTATTTGCAAGAAGAAATCAAGGTTGAACGGAACTTTGCGGGGATCGTCGGACAGAGCCATGCTATCACGCAGGTATTGCACCAAGTCGAGCTGGTCGCTCCCACCAATGCCAGTGTATTAATTAGCGGCGAATCAGGTACCGGCAAGGAATTGATCGCCTCGGCCATTCATGAGCGGAGCAGTCGGCATGAACATCCATTAATCCGGGTAAATTGTGCAGCGATACCCCGCGAGCTGTTTGAGAGTGAATTTTTTGGGCACGTCAGAGGCGCCTTTACCGGCGCACTCAGAAACCGTATTGGCCGCTTCGAACTAGCCGATGGGGGCACCATCTTTCTAGATGAGGTTGGCGAAATACCCATGGAACTTCAAAGCAAGCTGCTGCGCGTCTTGCAGGAAGGACAATTCGAACGGGTGGGAGAAGAAAGAACCCGTACGGTTGATGTACGCATTATCGCAGCGTCCAACCGTGATCTGAAGGATGATATCAAGGCCAGACGCTTCCGGGAGGACCTGTTCTTCCGGCTTAATGTGTTTCCCGTTGAAGCGGTACCACTGAGGGGGCGGATTGATGATATGCCTCTGCTCGCGACACACTTCATCACGCTGATCTGCCACCGTCTTAATCGTCCACAACCAAAGCTCACACAGGCAAATCTGAAACAACTGCAGGCTTACCACTGGCCCGGCAATATACGTGAGCTACAAAATGTAATTGAGCGGGCAATCATCGTAAGCAAAGGTAATCGTTTGCAATTCCGATTAGAGAGTGAAGGCTCCAAGTCAGATCGAATTTACACTGATCCCGCGGGAGAAATAGTGGGAAGCCTTCCCCTGACCGAGGCAGAGCGACTGGCCCGTGACCGCGCCAACATTCTGATGGCCTTACGACTTACCAACGGTAAAGTATCAGGCGAGGATGGAGCCGCTGAATTGCTCGGCATCAAACCGACTACATTGGCATCACGGATGAAGGCCCTGCACGTGGATAAACCAAAATAGCGAACAAGCCATCAGGATCACCTCAGTTCCGGACAGGCTTGTGCCTGGCATTTTTTCTTGACAGGCCTCTGCGCTGCAAGCGAGACTCCGCCGCCATGAACACCCTATTTCAGCGCCACATGAAAAGCCCTGTACGCCTGCCCCTGGCATGGCGCGCAGACACCTGCACGTGTGGCTACGGGAGATTGATGTTGTAATTTAGTCCAGCTTCAACTTTTCCGAGAAGGCCGCACGGCATTTGCCTTGCGGCCTTTTTTCGTTTTGGCGTTTTGTAAATAAATAGAGGAAATCATCGTGTCTATCCCCACAGCCTATATCGGGATAATCATTATCTGGTCTACCACACCGCTCGCCATTAAATGGAGCGCCGATGGGGTGGGTTATCTGTTTGGATTAACCGGGCGCATGGTGCTTGGCGTCAGTGCTTGCCTGCTTCTTTTAACGCTGTTTCGCATCCGGCTGCCATGGCATCAGCAAGCTCGCCGGACCTATCTAGCTGCAGGCCTGGGACTGTTTCTGGCTATGCTCTCGGTGTACTGGTCTGCGCAGTTCATTCCATCCGGCTGGATCTCGGTAATTTTTGGATTGTCACCGATCCTGACGGGGATAATGGCTACGGTCTGGCTCACGGAGCAGGCGCTCACGCCGGGCCGGCTGGCAGGCATGCTACTGGGCCTAGGTGGACTGGCACTGATCTTTAGCAGTGGCCAAGCCCTCGGGCCACAGGCGGCTCTCGGCATTGCCGGGGTGTTGCTGTCTGCCATCGTTCACTCGGCCAGTGCCGTAGCAGTGAAGCGGATTGATGCCCAGCTACCCGGACTGGTCGTGACCACTGGTGCCTTG
The DNA here is from genome assembly GCA_021773645.1 of Gammaproteobacteria bacterium. Lineage (GTDB taxonomy): Bacteria > Pseudomonadota > Gammaproteobacteria > HK1 > HK1 > JAJFJV01. Next base: position 107,825 of record JAJFJU010000012.1, on the reverse strand, counting down.
ATGGTGGCGGTACCACTTTATCTCGGCTTGTTTTTGTTGATGGAAGAGCCGGTGCCAACCACGATTCCCCAGCGGGCACTGGTATCCATTCTCTATCTGGGGATAGTCGGTTCAGTGTTGGGATTTGCCCTCTACTTTTACGTACTGCGCCACGTCGAGGCAACGCGCGTAGCGTTGATTACGCTGCTGACTCCGGTTGCTGCCTTGTTGCTTGGAAACGGGTTAAACGGAGAACTGGTAACAGCGGAAATTTGGGCTGGAACAGCGATGATTTTGTCGGGGCTTGTGTTATTCGAGTATGTGCATCGACTACATCGCCAATGCTAATCCTGGTTGGCCTGGAGTCAGGCTGGTAGAAGGATGGGCAGAATATTTTCCCAGGATTACTGGCAATAACGGAAGCACACATGGCTCGCCGCCTCGGGCAGCGAGCCATGTGGATTCCTTAAGACTTACAGCTCTTTGGCGTGATCTTCCAGGTAGCTGGCGACGCCGTTCGGGTTGGCCTGCATGCCGGCTTTACCCTCGGTCCAGCCTGCCGGGCAGACTTCGCCGTGCTCTTCGTGGAACTGCAGGGCATCAACCATGCGCAGCAGCTCGTCCATGTCACGACCCAAAGGCAGGTCATTGACTACCTGATGGCGAACCACACCATTGAGATCGATGAGGAAAGTACCGCGCAGTGCGATGCCGGCGCCTTCCAGCTCAACGCCGTAGGACTGACAGATAGTGTGGCTGGTGTCAGCGACCAAGGTGTAAGCCAAGGGCCCAATACCTCCATTTTTCTCTGTGGTGTTGCGCCATGCGTTATGAGTGAACTGGGAGTCTACGGACACTGCGAAAACTTCCACGTTGCGCTTCTTGAAGGCCTCCACGCGATGATTCAGGGCGATGAGCTCGGAGGGGCAGACGAAAGTGAAGTCCAGGGGATAGAAGACCAGCACGGCGTATTTGCCCTTACGCGCTTCTGAAAACGTTAATGCGTCTACGATTTCGCCACTACCGGTTACTGCTGCTGCAGTGAAATCGGGGGCCTGTTTGGTTACTAGTGTTGTGCTCATTTGCTGCTCCTGTAGTTCAACTTTCATCTAAACGAATTAGGATAAATCGGGTTGTCTCGGTGGAAAATCCGGGTGCTTCGATGCCGCCAACTGCGAGGGCGCGCATTCCGATCCGGATCATTGTAACAGCAGGACGGGGTCTGTTGGGGGGACGAACCAAATAAGATTCGTTCTCATTGTCACAAGCTATTAACAATCCTTGTGCATACCTTCTCCTGATCCAGATTTCGGCAATCAATACTGATTTCGGCATAACGCTCATACAAGGCTCGCCGCTCGGCATACAAATCGGCAAGGCTCTGATCGGCACGTTTGGCTAGACCACGGGTAGCAAAATCATGGATGCGAGTTTTCAGTGCCTTCAGCGGCAGATCCAGGAAGACAATGACACCCTTAGCGCTTAGCCGACGCATGGCCTTTTCGCTATAGACCGCGCTGCCGCCGGTAGCAATGACGTGTCGGCTTAGCTGCAAATCGAGCAATACGGCCTCCTCGATAGCCCGCAAAGCGATATGGCCATCGCTATCGACAATATCCTGTAGTGCACGACCCTGGATGGTCTGAAGAAGCACATCGGTATCGACGAAATTCAGGGAAAGCCGCTTGGCCAGAATGATGCCCACCGTGCTCTTGCCCGCCCCCGGCATGCCAATAAGTACGATATTACTGCGTTTTTCTGTGTTCATAGGCTCATTTATCCATCCCAACAGAACTCTGGATTATACGACACCCATCAAGATGACTTGCACATTCTAATACTCTATAGAATAGTAGATAACCATGGATCATCGCTCATACAAAGATTCTCTGTACCAGCAATTTGCCCGCGTCGGCAAGGCCTTTGCCAGCGCCAAGCGTCTGGAAATTCTCGACCTGCTTGCTCAGGGCGAACGGCCGGTAGAGGCGGTAGCACGGGAAACCGAGCTCACCATTGGCAATGCCAGTGCCCATCTGCAAGTGCTGCGGCGTGCGCGCCTGGTGGATAGCCGCAAGGATGGCCAGCAGGTTTATTATCGCCTTGCCGATCAGGATGTATTCCGGCTGTTCCGTGATCTCGAGGCACTGGCACAAAAACGCCTCACCGAAATCGAGCAGATCACCCGCAGCTACCATGAATCCCCGGAAAATCTGGAGGGAATCTCTGCCCAGGAGTTGCAAACCAGACTGCGCGACAATGAAGTCATTCTGCTGGATGTCCGCCCGTCAGCAGAATACGCCGCAGGACATATACCCGGCGCCCTGTCGGTGCCACCAGACGAGTTACAGCAGCACCTCGACGAATTGCCCCGCAATCAAGAAATCATTGCCTACTGCCGGGGACCCTACTGTCTGTTCGCCACCGATGCCGTGCGCCAGTTACGCCACGCGGGTTACCGCGCCCGACGCCTTGCCCTCGGCCTGCCCGATTGGCGGGCGAAAGGCTTTCCGGTGGCCAAACCCAAATCTGTGGAACACCTTTTGGCAACCGCGAGCATCTATCCAAACACTCATTACGAGGACGCCTGACCATGGCCAATCAACCCACCGAAACCGTTACCCTGGGGCTAAAAGCCAACTGGCGGCAATTTGCACTGCTGGTACTGATCAATGGCTTTGTTGGTGCCACCATCGGGCTCGAACGCACCATACTTCCGCTGCTGGCAGAATCTGAGTTTGGCGTCATCAGCAAGTCGGTAATACTGTCCTTTCTCATCAGCTTTGGCATCGTCAAGGCCATTGCCAATCTGTTCGCCGGCCAGCTCTCGGATCGCTTGGGGCGCAAGCGCATACTCATCGTCGGCTGGCTGTTTGGCCTGCCCGTGCCCTTTTTGCTGATGTTTGCACCAACCTGGAGCTGGGTGGTATTCGCTAACGTGTTACTCGGGGTAAATCAGGGTCTGTGCTGGTCCACCACAGTGATCATGAAGGTAGATCTGGTGGGACCGAAACAACGCGGTACGGCCATGGGGCTTAACGAGGCCTCCGGCTATCTGGCGGTCTCCCTCGCAGCACTCGCCACCGGCTATCTTGCCACCCACTATGGCATGCGCCCGGTGCCCTTCTATCCTGGCGTGGCCTTCGTCTCCCTCGGTCTGCTGATGTCGATCTTTTTCGTACGCGATACCCATGCGCACGTAAAGCACGAGGCGGCGAATACGGAAAACCACGCGCACGAGGCGGAAATGCCCTTCAAGAAGATCTTCGTGCTGACCAGCTTCAAGGACCGCGCATTGTCCTCCGCTAGCCAGGCAGGGCTAGTGAATAATCTCAATGACGCCACCGTGTGGGGAATCATACCGATCCTGCTGGCATCGGGGGGATTGCCACTTAACCGCATCGCCATTATCGCCGCCACCTATCCCGGAGTCTGGGGACTCGGCCAGCTGGCTACCGGCGCGCTAAGCGATCGTTGGGGACGCAAATGGCTCATTGCCTGGGGGATGTGGGTGCAGGCCGGGGGTATCGCCTGCTTTGTCGTCGGCAGCAGCTTTAGTATCTGGCTATTGGGCTCGGTGTTGCTTGGTTTGGGCACCGCCATGGTCTATCCAACTCTGCTCGCCACCATCGGTGACGTCGCTCACCCGGAATGGCGTGGCTCTGCCATTGGTGTTTACCGGCTCTGGCGTGATGGTGGCTATGCGGTGGGCGGACTGATGGCTGGGCTGCTGGCCGATGCCTTTGGCCTGCTTTCGGCGGTGGGTGCCATTGGCATACTGACCTTTGTGTCTGGCCTCATCGTTGCCGTACGCATGTACGAAACACTGCCTGCGGCCCAGCAAAAGGCAGATTCCTAGGGACTGTCCACCAGCGGCAGATCCGTAGTGCGGATATGCAGATCCCGTTGCGGATAGGGGATCTCGATTTCGGCCTCACGAAAGCGCTCCCAGATAGCCAGATAGACGGCGCTACGCAGGCTGCCCCGGCCTGCGTCCGGATCCTTGATCCATAGGCGAAGCTCAAGCTTTACTCCATTCTCAGCAAAGCCCGCCATCAGGCATTGCGGACCCGGGGTCTTAAGCACTCGCTCTACGCTGGATGCCGCCGCTTGGCAAAGCTCCATGGCCAGAGGCACATCGGTCTTGTAGGCCACCTCCAACGGGACCCGCAGGCGCACGTTCATGTCCGAATGAGTCCAGTTTTCTACCCGCTGGGTGATCAGCTCCTCATTGGGAATCAGATGTTCAATGCCGTCGCGGGTACGTACCGTGGTGTAACGAGCAGCAAGGCGTTCCACCCAACCATAGGTCTGATCAAGGCTGATGACATCGCCCGGTTTGATGGAGCGATCCAGCAGCAAAATAATGCCGCTAATGAAGTTGGCAATGATCTTCTGCAGACCAAAACCAATACCAACACCCAGTGCCCCACCAAAGACCGCGAAGGCAGTGAGGTCGATGCCAACACTCTCCAGCGCCACCACCACCGCTATCGCAATCAACAAAATGCGCGTGAGTTTTCCGTAGAGCACACGTAGCGAGGGCGAGAGATGGGGAGAGCGCTCGATGCGTTTTTCCAACAACTGTGCGAGCACCGTGGCTATCCACAAGAACAGGCCGATAGCGAGCGTGGCCTTCAGCGCGCCCAGCATGGTGATGCGGGTCTCGCCATAAGTAATGGCAAGGCCGTCAAGCAAACCCAGCGTAGCGTCCATTAATCCCAGGGTCGCTATGGCAGCAGCGCTCCACGCAATCCAGGCAATACTGCGCGACCACAGCGGACTCATGATAAGCGCCGAGGCTAGTTGAATAATCACCCAGGCATTGGTCAGACTCATGGCCATACGCAGCAAGGGATAGGGCCAGCCGACGCGCGCGGCAATGGCCGCTGCCGACCACAGGAAAACCAGCACCACCAGTGCCCAGGACAAGCCCCGCAGGCGTGCACGCAACACCGCCATGCGACCGGACATGGGATAGCGGGCACAGATGCCTTCCAAAAAAGTGCCCAGCCGTTTGCCTAAGGGTATCGCTAATACGGCGCTCACCAGCAAGTAACCCACCTGCAGCAAATTGCCCATTACCAGCACGTCTTCGCGCAACCATGTCGTGGCCGTACCACGCAGATTATCGAGCAAAGTTAACAAGCCAAAATCGTCCATCACGGGTTCCTTTCAGTTATCCGGCAGCAGCTTAGCGCGTAGTGGGAACAGGTTAAATGAGAACGGCTGCCAACGATGCAGAAAATCCCACCGACGAAACAACTTAACCGCATGTAAATACGCTCTTTTAAGGAGAATTTACCGTTAGTTGATCCAGATCAACTTTTTTCGCTGACGCCCAACTAGGATTACGAATAAGCGTGGAGAAGAAGTGGATGAGGAAGGACTGATGGACAAATCAAAAGCACCCTCTCAAAACAGCCGACGAGCCTTCCTGAAAGGGCTTGGTGCCAGCGCCACGTTGGCTGCTGCTGCAGCCGTCAGACCCGCCTCAGCGGCCACCCGCCCAGTGCAATACGGCATGCTCATTGATACCCGCCGCTGCATCGGCTGTCATGCCTGCAGCGTTGCCTGCAAAGCGGAATTCGACGTTCCCCTCGGTAACACCCGTTCCTGGGTGGAATACGTGGAAAAGGGCGAATATCCCAACGTCAGCCGTAATTTCCTGCCCCGCCTTTGCAATCACTGCCGCCATCCCAACTGCGTGGACGTGTGCCCCACCGGCGCCACCTACAAACGTGAAGAGGATGGCATTGTGGTGGTCGATCCAGATCGCTGCATCGGCTGCAAATACTGCGTCCAGGCCTGCCCCTACGATGCCCGCTTTATCAATCCGGTCACCGGTGCTGCCGACAAGTGCGACTTCTGCCTGCATCGGGTCAGCCGGGGTATCGCCCCAGCATGCGTCGAGACCTGCATCGGGCGTGCACGCATCTTTGGCGATCTCAACGATCCGAACAGCGAAATCTCGAAAAAAATTGCCACCAATCCAGTCTCCGTACTCCGTCCCGGTATGGGCACCGAGCCCAATGTCTACTACATCGCCGCGGATCACAGCGACGAACATGAGCGCCGCCGGGGCAGCTATGTACGGGTAACCACTCACCGCAAAGAGAAAGAACGGAGATAGCCATGATCATGGAACTCAACTGGGGCCTCCCCGTCATTGCCTATCTGTTTCTTGCCGGGGTCGGCGCAGGCGCGCTTACCGTCAGTGCATCGATACTGCTGCGTGGTGGTGGCGGAAATTTCGGTGGCAGCCACTTTGACATGGCGCGCTATGGTGCACTCATCGCACCGCTGCCCGTCATGCTTGGCAGCGGCCTGCTTATCCTTGAACTCGGGTCCTTCCACGCTGGACACTGGTTTAGATTTCTCAATCTCTACACCGTCATCAACCTGTCGCCTATGTCCGTCGGCACTTGGCTACTGAGCGCCTTCATCGGACTTAGCCTGGTCTATGCCTATACCTTCATGGTGCCGGATGTTGCCCCCGGGGATCGATGGGATGTGCTGCGGAGGGCGTGTGCCTGGGTCGGGGTGCCCATGGGAATTAGTGTGGCGATGTACACCGGTGTACTGCTCGGCGCGATGCCCTCGCGCCCCTTCTGGAACTCTCCGGTGCTGGCGATGATCTTCCTGTTTTCCGCCCTCTCCACCGGCGTTGCCGCCATCATGCTTGCCCGCACCCTGTTCAGAAAATTTCAGATCCGCAAGCTGGAGGCAACAGCAGCATCCGGAAGCAGCCGCCGCACAAGCGATCTCGATGTGGAAGGGCAGTATCACCAGAGCGGCTACATACTCGCCGCCTCCGACACCCTGCTCATCGGCCTGGAACTGACGGCCATCTTCCTGTTTCTGATATTCGCCTATCTGACCGTAGGTGATGTCCGCTACGCGGTTTCGGTCATCCTATTCGGCGGTAGCCTGGCGGGAGCTTTCTGGTTCTGGGTGATCTTTCTCGGCCTAATGTTGCCCGCCCTGATCGAACTCTATTACGTGGTACAGAGGCTGCTCCTCCATCAGAACTTTTCAGTACCGCTGGGAGTTGAATTTGCGGTACCGGTAATCGTGCTGATAGGCGGTTTCATGTTGCGCTACGTGGTGGTAGTGGCGGGCCAGATTACCGGCCCCGTGGGCATATAGGAGAAGGTCATGACCCAGAGACGAGATTTCCTCAAACTCGGAGCGGCAGCAGCAGGGGCCTCCCTAACTGGCGGCGCCCTGGTCTCGGCGGCAGAATTGAAAAAGGGTGGTGAAGATTTTTCACCACTAAGCGGCGCCGAGCGCACCGCAGTACCCACCACCTGCTGGCAGTGCGTCTCCCGCTGCCCAGTCATTGGCTATGTGGAAAATGGCCGCCTGGCCAAGATCGGAGGCCAACCCGCTTCTATCCGTACCGAAGGCCTGCTTTGCGCCAAAGCACAGGGTGGGGTGAATCAGATTCACGATCCGGATCGCCTCCTCTACCCGTTCAAGCGGGTGGGAGAACGCGGCAGCGGCCAATGGAAGCGCATCAGCTGGGATGAAGCCCTCACCGAGCTCGCTGGCCGCCTCGGAAAATTGCGGGAAGCGGGCCATCCGGAAAAATTCATGTTCCATTACGGGCGCATGAAGGCAAGTTCCAGCAAGCTCATCAAAAGCGTGTTCCTCGCCGGCTACGGCACCAAGACCATCGGCAACCACACCAGTATTTGTGAAGGCGGCAAGTGGACCGCCCAGGAGCTCACCTGGGGCAGCCACTATGACAACTGGGATTTTGACCACACCCGTTACGTACTGAACTTTGGCAGCAACTGCCTGGAAGCCCATACCAATCACACCTCGGTGGCCCATCGTCTGGTGCGTGCGCTCGCTGATCGGCGGGTAAAAATGGTCACCTTCGATGTGCGGCTCTCCAACACCGCGGCCAAATCGGACCAATGGGTACCGGTACGCTCAGGCACCGATGGTGCGGTGGCACTGGCCATGTGTCAGGTGGTGGTGGAACAGGGTCTCTATCGAGGCAAGGGTGAAGAGTTCCTGAAGTTCTGCAAATTTACTGCAGCACCACAGGCCAGCCAGAAAGAGAAACTCGACGCCCTTAAGACCCACCTCGCCAGCTACACGCCAGAGTGGGCAGAAAAGATAAGCGGCGTGCCCGCTGAGACCATCCGCTCCATCGCCATAGAGTTTGCCAGCAGCTATCCCGCAGTGGTCATCAGCTATCGTGGTGCCGTTGCCCATTACAACGGCAACGATACGGAACGGGCAATCCAGATGCTCGCGGCACTGACCGGCAACATCGACAACCCGGGCGGCCGCTGCAAGGCGGTAGGCCCGAAATGGAAATATCCGAAGTTCCCGGGCAAAAAACCCAAGGCAAAGAAGCTAAAGATCGTCGACGGCTTCCCTGGACAGGCCAAACTGCCCACCCATCACTTGAGTCATCAGGTCCTGAAGATGATCAAGGATGGACGAAATGGCCGACCGGATATCTACATGTGGTACTGCTACCAGCCGGTCTATTCCAACGGCGATGTGGCGGAGAATATCGAGATCCTCAAGGATGAGAAGCTCATTCCCTACAGTGTATGCATCACGCCCTTTTACGATGAATCGGCGGCACTTGCCGATCTCATCCTGCCCGATGCCACCTATTTGGAACGCTGGGATTGGGAGGATATGGTGTCCCCCAATCAGGTGGCCGAGTACTACATTCGCCAGCCAGTCACACCACCACCAGGTGAAGTACGGGATTTCGCTGATGTCTGCTGTGACTTGGCCAAACGGCTCGGCTTTCCGCTTGGCGTCGACTCCAAGGAAGAGTTCGTCCGCAAGTCCTGCGAACTGACCCACGGCGTTAAGGAGGCGGGCGGCTTCGCGTACATGAAGTCCCACGGCGTATGGCATGACCCTGCAGCCAAACCCAAGTACTACTCTTACCGGAAAGTCGTAAAACCGGAGGCTCTAAGCGCCGATGGCGTAGTTTCCGATGCAGCAACCGGGGTCTACTGGAACTGGAAAAAAACCAAGGCGAAGAGCGCGGATGAAGCCCGCTCCAAGGGCTACACCCACACCAAAAACGCCTACAAGGGTTACGTGGGACAGCAGATCGGAGATACCGTGTACTCTGGCTTCAAGCCCGACAAGGTAAACAAGTCTGGATACTTCGAGCTCTACTCCACGATCATGGAGGAAAAAGGACTGCCAGCCCTGCCCACCTATGTACCCATCCCGGAACATCAGGCCATGAAAGATAATGAACTGGTGCTCACCACTTACAAGGTCGCCGTACAGGTTCACTCGCGCACCCAGAACTGCAAGTGGCTAAGCGAGATCTACCACCAGAATCCAGCCTGGCTGAACCCGGAAAGTGCACGCAGCTTAGGGGTCTCCGACGGCGATCCCATTCGCGTCACTTCGGAACGTGGTGTTCTGGAAACCCGCGCACAGGTTACCCCGGCGGTGGCCCCCGGAGTGATTGCCATCTCGTTCCACTGCGGGCACTGGGAATACGGTCGCTACGCCTCTGGAAAACATGCGGCCACTGGCAGCGCTGAAGTTCCCGATGAGGTGAAATGGTGGACTGACAATGGCGCTCACCCCAACTGGATCATCCCCAATCGCGCCGATCCCATTAATGGCCAGCAACGCTGGATGGATACGGTTGTCCAAGTGAGTAAGCGCTAGCTTATGGATGCGACTGAAGCCCGGGGGAATCTATACCGCCTGCTGGCAAGGTGTTACCGCGAGGCACCCGATGCCACCTTCCTGCAACAGCTGGAGACACCACCCCTTAGCAAGGCATTGGCGCTCGTCGGGATGGACCTGCAGGAGACGCTCAGCGGGTTGCCACGAGAACATCGCCTGGAGACGCTTGCAGTCGAGCATACCCGTCTCTTTGCCGGGCCCGGAAAACACATCTCTCCCCATGAGTCGGTGTATCTGTCCGATGGGAGCGAATTGATCGGCAGCACCACCCATCAAGTACGCCGCTTCATGGAATCGGCGGATCTTTTTCTACCCGTCAACAGCGTTTACTTACCCGATCACCTCAGCGTAGAGCTGGATTTCATGGCCGATCTTTGTGCCCGGGAGGGCACAAAAACGCTGCAAAGCGAGTTTCTTAAGCAACATCTTGGACGCTGGATTCCTGCTTTTTGCGAACAGGTTTGCGAGGAAACCGAACTCCCCTTCTATCGCGCCTTAGCGGAACTGACCCGCAACTTCATCGCCAGTGAGCAGGAATTGCTGGCCAACCAAACAACAGGCTAAGGAAGTTCTTATTTATTCTGGGAAAAATAAATTTTGATTCAAAATGTTCAGCTTTGAGGCGCTGCTCGCACGTGAGTCGTTCTATTGCAAAGAACAGCAACGATCAAGATGGACCTTTTGGACGCAAGATACGAGTCCACGAATAGATTAGAGCTTCCCTATATCCACCGCCGGACCTTGGCCTTGTAGTCTCGGTATTCACTACCGAATTTGCGTTCCAGGTACATCTCTTCCGGCAGAATCACGCCATAGCAGATGATGGCCACGGTAGGAATAAGCATGAGGATGACCCAGATATTGCCGAGCACCAGACCGAGACCCAGTTGAATAGCCGTCAGCCCAAGATAGGCCGGGTTGCGGGAAAATCGGTAGAGCCCGGTAATGAGCAGGGTTGGGGTGGGCGTTCTCGGGTCCGGGTCCTGGCCGGTCTTCCAGAAGGAGCGGATGAAGGCAAATCCAGTGATGAAACCTGCGCCAATCAGTATCCATCCCGAGATCAACCAGAAATTGTTTCTCAACACAATTTCAACGCCAAAGAAATACTTGGCCGCCACCCCCACCAGCACGGACAAAAGATAAACGAGCGGTGGCAGCACCCGGACAGCGGCACGGTCTGCGGCTGCTTCCTGGGCATCTCCGGGGGGTGACATCTTCGTGTTAGCCGCAGAGGCGTCGAAGCTCGTCGCCATAAAGCGTTATGCGCTTCTTGCCCAATTGCGGAATTTTTTCCAACTCACCAGCCCCTTCAGACTGTAGGGTAACCAGCGCACGAGCCGGCAATACCACTTGGAGCGGTACATCACGTCTTTCCGCCTCCTTGCGCCGCCATTTTTTCAGGCGCTCACCACAAGCCTTCTCGGCAGGACTGGGCGGCGGGTTTTGCGGCACCGAGGGCATCGCAGGCGGATTTTGGCGCGCTTGCCGCAAGGTCGCGAGCAGGCTATCGGCGAAGCGGCTCAGGCGCCCGTTCACTCCCAGACGCCGCAATTCATTACTGTTTTTTGGATCCACCTGGATCAACTTCACCATGGCCCGATCGTTAAACAATCGACCCGGCGGAAAATCGAGCTCGCGGGCACATTCATCCCGCCATTTATAGACAGCAAAAAGACGACGTTGGCCGTCACTGGCCAAGGTACGCATGCCCTTTACCCGATAGATTTTCTCTGCTGTAAATCCGCCCACATGAATGGGAGCGTCCATCACCGCCCGGTTGGCCTCGGCCAGTTCGTCTTCCAGATCAGCTGTAGCAATTTCAGCTTCGAGCTGTTCCGCCACCCGCGGTAGATACACCACATCATCCAGGGCATAACCCAAGGCATCCTGGGCCAGTGGTCGGGTTGCCCAGTTGTACTGGGAATGCGCCTTGGCAAGCCTCACCCCACACACCACCTCCACCACACTGCCATAACCGCTACGCTCCCAGCCGAGAAAGCTGGCGGCCTGCTGGCTATCGAAAACGCCGCGTAGCGAGATGTCGAATTCGCGCTTGAAGCACGCCACATCGTACTCACCGCCATGTAAAAAGCAGGGTTTATCAGCATCCTCCAGCACAACCTTTAGTGGCGCGAGAAAAGCCTTGGGGTCATCGGACACCAGCGGATCGATGACATACAGTTTCCCGTCCACATTCAATTGCACCAGGCAAACCCGCTCCTGATACACGAACATGGAGTTGGACTCACTATCCAGCGCAATCCAACTGGCTGCCGCCATGGCCGCTGCGACTATCGCGATACCCGCGTCATCGTCAATCCATTGGAAATCAGGTCTGCCTTGTAGATCGGGCATCAATATTTATTCCTAGTTGAGTCGGTTATGAAGGGTCGCGCAGAAACACCCAGTCATCACCCGCCGAGAGGTCCTCGGAATAACAATAGCCAAGACCGTCAAAATTCTGCAGCGCCTTTATTGAGCTAACACGATTTTTCACCATGTATCTCACCATTGCACCACGGGCCTTTTTGGCATAAAAACTGATGAGTTTGTAGCGCCCGTTTTTCAGGTCTTTGAAGGCCGGGGTAATGACACGCCCGTCAACGGCATCCAGCTTGAGGGCCTGGCTATATTCCTTCGACGCCAGATTGACCAGCACACGAGCGCGTTGCCCATCCAGAGCGGCATTGATTGACGCTGTCAGCTTGTCGCCCCAGAACTGATAAAGATTTTTTCCCGATGATGTTTTCAGCGCCGTACCCATCTCCAGACGATAGGGCTGGATCAGATCCAATGGCCGTAGCACGCCATATAGCCCGGACAGGATGCGTAGATGATTCTGCAGCCAGCTAAGATCCCGTTGATTCAGGGTCTCCGCCTCCAGGCCGAGATACACATCGCCCTTAAAGGCCAGCAAAGCTTGCTTGGCATTTGCACGGTCAAAGGGTAAATGCCAGTTGGCATATCTCTGGAAATTAAGATCGCCCAACTTGCTGCTGATCTTCATCAACGCTGATATTTCTGGAGCAGAAAACGCTCTCAGCACGTCAATCAGGTGATTGGAATCCTGCAGAAATTCGCCTGTGGAATGTTCTTCACTTTGGGGCGGGGTTTCAAAGTCCAGGGTCTTGGCAGGTGAGATGATGGCGAGCATATGGAATCGACCTACTGGCAGGCTGCTAGGGAGTTTCCAGAATTCTAAGCAACGCCTGAGCATGCTCAGCAGCTTCAAGACCAAGGTTGGTGAGCAAACCGCCATCCACCTGAGTCACCAGGTCCTTTTTGTACAAACGCTCCGCCGCGGCAACGGCATGGGCCCCCGCAGCCTTGTGCACCTTTATGCCAGCCTGCGTGGTATCCAGATTATAAAGAGCAAGAATTTCCACTTCTTCAAATAAGTCTTGCGTATAAGACATATGCCTTCCCGATGTGATTATGGATTAGTCCGCAGGCTATCTTAGAACTCGAACGGCAATAATATAACCATCTAGAGAGCCGATACATCCCGCCTGGCAGCGTTGCTCGTCAGTTGAATAGATTGACTATTCGCCCTTCTCGCGCCTAGCCAGCCGGGCGTCCAGGCACCTGAAATAGCAACATTATTTCCGCCCGAGTCCTTACTCATAGTGAGTCCACAGCCGGATTACCTTGGCGACCTTTTCAGCTTTACAGACCTGATAAACCAGCCGATGCTGAATATTGATTCTTCGTGAGAATGCCCCGGATAAATCACCGACTAGTTTTTCATAAGGCGGTGGATTCTGAAATGGGTTTTTCTCAAGTAGTGAGAGTAACTTTTGTGCCTTGGGTTTCAGGCCTGATGCCGATAACTTTTTCGCATCCTTTTGTGCCTGTTTTGTAAAAACCAGCGTCCAGCTCACCAATCAAGTTCCTTAGAACATTCTGAAACAGCCTGCTCCAGGCCTTCCTTGATCGATTCACGCATACCGGGCACTGACAGCAGATGAAGTGTTTCGGAAATTGCCGTCCAGTCCCCTTCAGACAGCAGCACCGCATTCCCTCTTTTCCCGGTAATGATAATAGGCTCGTGTGTTCTCTCAGCCTCATCAATCAGGCTATACAGTTTTGAGCGTGCTTCTGTCGCGTTGAGAATAGTCACCTTGTCTTACCTCCAAAGCAAAGCGTACGCTCCCACGTACGCTATCGCAAGGTTTAGGGACTAAGGATGTGGCTCATCATCGCGGCATCGATATTTCCGCCACTCAGGATGATGCCGACCCTGTCCTCAGGCTGTACGGCGCCGCTTAACAGGGCTGCAAGCCCCAAGGCCCCGGAGGGTTCAACCACCAGTTTCATGCGATAAAACAGAAATCGTACCGCCTCCATAATGGCCTGCTCCGGCACCAACTCCATCGCAGCCACATATTTCAGCACCAGCGGGAAGGTAATCTTGCCCAGAGAGGGCGTCCGCACGCCGTCGGCAATGGTGGGTGGATTGTGGACCCGGTGTAATTGCCCACTTCGAAATGACTTCGTGGCATCGTCGGCACATTCAGGCTCGATGCCGATCACTCGGCAGTTGGGCGACGTAGCCTCGGCAGCAATGGCCGAACCGCTTAACAACCCACCACCACCACACGGCACCAGCAGGCTATCGAGCTCACCCAGTTCTTCAAACATTTCCAGTGCTGCCGTTCCCTGGCCGGCAATCACATCCTCGTGATCATAGGGAGGAATCAGTGTATGGCCATTGGCAGCCTGGAGATCTTCTGCAATGGCCTCGCGACTGGACGTTTGTGGATCGTATTCAATGATCGTCGCTCCGTATCCCGCGGTCGCTTCTCGCTTTATCTCCGGTGCATTATTCGGCATCACAATGGTCGTCTGCACCTGCAGCAGTTGCCCCACCAGCCCCACCGCCTGCGCATGGTTTCCTGAAGAATAGGTGATCACACCCCGCGCCTTTGCCGCATCGGATAATTGAGAAATGCCGTTAAACGCCCCGCGAAACTTGAAGGCACCGACCCGCTGAAAGTTTTCACATTTAAAAAATATTTCTGCACCCAGCATGCCGTTCAGCGTCCGGGAGGTCATTATCGGTGTCCGATTGGCGTGGCCCTTTAACCGTTCCTTGGCGGCGATAATTTGTTCAAACATAAATCACTGCTGTCCCATTAACTAAACTCCGTCATACCGGACAGCGTTTTTCGCTGCGCCGGAATCCAGGTTTTTTACAACCACTCACTGGATACCGGGTCAAGCCCGGTATGACGGGTTCTAGCAGACCCCATCTCTCGCCACATGCCGTCATCAACATTCAGTAATACTCACCGCAAGCCCGCCCAATGAGGTTTCCTTGTACTTCTCGGACATTTCCATACCGGTCTGTTTCATCGCCGCGATACAGTTATCCAGCAAAATGTAGTGCTGCCCACTACCACGTATCGCAAGGGAAGCAGCGGAATAAGCCTTGATGGCCCCAAAGGCATTGCGCTCAATACACGGAATCTGCACCAGCCCCTTTACCGGGTCACAGGTCATCCCCAGATGATGCTCAAGGGCAATTTCCGCAGCATTTTCTATTTGTTGGGGTGTACCACCACGTACCGCGCACAATCCGGCCGCAGCCATCGCAGCAGCGGAGCCCACCTCACCCTGGCACCCCACCTCCGCCCCGGAAATCGAGCTGCGATGTTTGATGATTCCACCGATAGCACTGGCGGTTAGCAAAAACTCCCTCACTTGCTCGATAGTCCCGCCTTCGTGGATGACCAAGTAATAGAGAACTGCCGGGATCACCCCCGCGGCACCATTGGTGGGCGCAGTCACCACCATATGTCCGCCAGCATTTTCTTCATTGACGGCGATGGCATAGGCACACAGCCAGTCATTGAGATTGGCATCTTCCGGGGAAGCCTGAAGTTGCTCATGCAAGCCCTTTGCGCGCCGAGCAAGTTTCAGCCCTCCAGATAAGATACCTTCGGCACCCAAGCCCTGATCGACACAACGCCGCATCGATTGCCAGATCAGATCAAGGCCCTGATTCAGAACATCATCGGATAGATACTCCAGTTCATTTTTCCGTTTCATCGCCGCAATAGACAATCCGCTATCGCCAGCCATCTGCAACATCGAATTCGCCGAATCAAAGCCATAGGGACATGAATCAGCAGGTGCCATCTTCAGCGGCGCAACCAGTTGGCCGATTTTGGCACGGGTACTGATAAACCCACCACCGATGGAAAAATAGATTTCGGACAACAGGACTTTTGCCGATTCCCCAAGCAGTTCAAAGATCATTCCATTCGGGTGTTCCGGGAGCGATACGCCCCGATCAAAGACAATATCCTCGGGGGAAGAAAACCGAATACTGTGGGTTTTATTCACCGTCAGGGAGCACTCGCCCCAGACTTGTTTGATAACTGCATCGACATCTAACCCGGCAACGTCGACCGGTTTATAGCCATGCAGTCCCAACGCCACTGCGCAGTCGGTAGCGTGACCCTTGCCAGTAAAAGCCAAGGAGCCTTTGAGGGTACAGCGGATAGAAAGAGCGGGAGCGTCGCGATGTGTGGAGAGATATTTCTCGGTCAGATCAAGAAATGTCTTCGCCGCCACCATGGGGCCCATAGTGTGGGAACTTGAGGGACCAATCCCTATCTTGAAAAGCTCCAGTGCGCTGATAAACATAAGGGAACCACATTAGCATGCCGACGGAGACCTCTTTCCCGGCTTCATACCAGCATGATACATCGTCGCCTGTCTAGCCAGGTATTACGGCGAATGCACCCCGCAAGACAGCCCTCAGGATATGCGCTAGGCTGTCTGTCATCTCGCCAACGGTCTCACGGAATGAACCGCTCATGATATCCATCCTGCATCGCCCTACCCGGCTCATGGAATGCCTCCAAAAATTATTGTGAGGCTTGGCTATTTCAATCGGATTATGTGGAGAGTTTCTACATGATCCGGGATAGGAAAGAACACAGATTACCGAAAAGAAAGGCCGGTTGGATTATAACGCACTGATAACTAACAGGTTGTGTTTCCGTGCGCAACAGAATGAATACATGCAACGTGTAGGCCGTTCCATTTGTTGCCGAATCGGTATTTCTCATTTAATAAGAAACTTTCCATATAAAATCTGTTAACCATCAATCACCAACCACAGGACAAATCCACTATGACCAATAGAATATTCGCCTCGATTGCACTGATTGCACTTTCTTCCAATGCATTCTCACAAACACCATGTGCCGAACTGGACAACCTAATTGATGCAAGCATCTTCGAAATAGCCATGACGCGCACTGAGGGTGATGTTTACGACAAAAGTGCCCCTCAGCAGACAGCGCGCTATATAGATATAAATAATCAACTCCAAATACTAAACATCAATCTTGCAATTCACACTCAAAACAAATGTCCCGCGCGGAAGGCTGGAATAGTCCCATTCAAATACCAAACCCAAGCATCCGATTGCGTGTTAGCCAAGCTAAAGTCAGAAGGTGTAGCGTCAAAATGTAATTTCAAGAAATGGAAACCTGAGTAACGATAGAGTTAATTAACCAAGAGACTCAATACAGCCCAATCACGGCCCAAGGCTGCGCAACACATACGCTTTCGACATGACCCCATCAATTCCTGCAGCAATCGGAAAGTTCTTTGACGCAGTCGCTGAATTGCGGGAACTTGGCGTCATACGATCGGACAAGCAGATCCGGGGTCAGGTCTTTCATTGTTGCATTTTCTGTGTGCTGACCAATGAGTGATGGCGAGGGAAAGGAAATGTCGGGTTACGCTACGCTAACCCACCGACGATACGGCTGGTAAATTCGAGTGGAATGCCCCGTCTAGATTTGAGGCATCTCACGCGGGAGATATACATCTTGGGTAAACTCAACGCGATAAGATCCTCGGGCCTAACTACGCGCCTCTAAAGATTCTCTTTTCTCGCCCTTTCTTCCAGACAATAGTCGCGTAGCAGTCTTTCAGAGCGCATTACGTAGAGTAAGTACACGCTGTCATCATCCTCTCG
Organism: Gammaproteobacteria bacterium; assembly: GCA_021773645.1. Taxonomy (GTDB): domain Bacteria; phylum Pseudomonadota; class Gammaproteobacteria; order HK1; family HK1; genus JAJFJV01. The sequence goes on along the minus strand of JAJFJU010000012.1, from coordinate 90,154 downwards.
ATAGAAAACCCGGCATGGCCCAACGATGATTTCACGGTAGGGTCCACTGGGTAATTCTGGGGGGATACGGCCGGATTGCGGGAATTGCTCAAGACGCTCGGCGCTATCGAAGACTTTCCGTACCAATTTTTGGGCTGCGGAAAAATCATCCAGGGCGATATAGTTGGCAATTTCATCGAGGTCGAGTAGGGCTGGCTCGGTCCAGACTAGCCGAGCCATTTTTTCATTTTCTCCCTCGCTTCTATCTTTGAGTAGCTGCGGTTTTCCAGAAGCGCTCGTTCACCTCGAACGATTCCCTCAAGCAGATTCATGCGTTTTTGCGTGAACTCATAGTCTTCGACATCAACCAGATAGGCCGATGGCTGGCCATGCTCCGTAATCAGAACAGGCTCCCTGGACTCGTGTAAATCAGCAAGGATCTTGGTTGCCTGTCTTTTTAGGGTGGTTACAATTTCTGTCTTCATGGGAGTGACACTATTCTATCACTCGCAGCTTTTCAAGCTGGAGCCGGAATGATGAGGGAAGAGATACCAGGCGTGATGGGTAAAAAATTGCCGTGCTAATATCAGGCCTTGAATCTTTATGGGTGAATGAGACATGAGTATCAGGCAAGTTCTTGAAGAAACAAGGCATTTAAGCTCTAAGGAAAGAGCCTTGGTCGCACATTGCTTAATATCGTCTCTTGAAACAAGGCAAGATGAGGGAGTTGATCAAGCTTGGGCGGATTTGGCTGAAAAAAGATACGACGAATTGGTATCTGGCCAAGTTAAATCAGTATCTTGGGATGATATAAAGAAAGCAGTTAAAGGCTAGGATAAGTGCCAAGGCTAGTATTTCATCCTGATGTTTCAGCAGAAATACGCGCTTCATACTCCTGGTATCAAGAGCTCGCTGAAGGTTTGGGTGATGATTTTCTGGATGAGCTTGAGTCTGCTTATGAGGCTATTCTGGAATTCTCGCACATGTGGCCTTTTTTTCAAAAAAGGTTTCAAAGGTTTTTACTTGCAAGATTTCCATTCTCTGTAATTTACCGAACGAGTGGCAAAACGATCTACGTCGTGGCAGTCATGCACCACAGTAGAAAGCCAGGGTATTGGCATGTACGCACATAATTCGGACGCTACGGACGCTAGTTTAGAGTCGGGAACGGAGCACGTTTTCTGGTCAAGCAAGCTTATGGATACCCAAAACCGTGCTCCGTCCCCGGTTCTCATCAAAACCTTAATGCTTATGATGCTCGGCCCTCTCTTCTCCATCCAGGGACAGGGATTTCGTGCGGATTTGATAAGACCCGTGGCAGGCAACGCACTTCTTCATAGATTCACTTAATTGACGTAGCGTGTGTTTCGGGTCTCTCAAGGATTCCGCATCGGCTGCTATGCGGTCAAAATCTCTATGGATGGACATTCCCAAGTGCATGAACTCTTTTGGCAGTACCCCATGGAGATGATCTTCGACTTTCGCCCTCATTCCCATGCCTAAGGGACGTGCATATTGGGCTACCGCCACCATGTCATCTCTCGACAGTGCGGCAAGAATATTCTGAATCCCTGACAGCAAGGACCGCATTTCTTCCAGGACATGCTCTCGCTGGGCATCGGACACCATGAGCACCTGGCGTTTATCGATATTTTCTGCGAAAGCCGAGGTGACTCCTAGGCCAAGGATAAATGCGAGTGCTGTTACTAAATTCTTCATAGGATCCTTTTGTGTGTCCGTATATAAATGCGCGGGGATGGATACCCGCTACTGGCTCAGTCAGGAAGGAGTACGTAGGACAAACCATTTCCACCGTTTGATGGCTTCGTTCCCTGGATTCCGGGTCTCCGCCCGGAATGACGAGGCAGAGTGGATAGGGCCGGCCGCTCTCGCACATTTTGTACAGGGATGTACTTATGCCGCGACGGCATGGATGCCGAGGAGCGGCCCCTGTGCTTCACGGCATAAGGCCATCCCTGGCCAAACCTCCGCCGATCACATAATTACTTCTGTGCCCGTAACCGGTTGGCAATGAGATTATCCACCACCGCTGGTTCTGCAAGGGTTGAGGTGTCGCCAAGGTCGTTGATTTCATCCGCGGCGATACAGCGCAGGATGCGGCGCATGATCTTGCCGGATCGGGTCTTGGGCAGGCCGGGGGCCCACTGGATGAAGTCCGGCGCTGCAAAGGGGCCGATCTCGGCACGCACTACGGCGATCAACTCTTTCATCATCTCGTCGGTGGGTTCCACACCCTGCATGGGGGTGACGTAGGCATACAGGGCCTGACCCTTGATTTCGTGTGGAAAGCCCACCACCGCGGCCTCAGCCACGTGTTCGTGCAGGGCCAGCGCACTTTCCACCTCGGCAGTACCGAGACGATGGCCTGAGACATTGATCACATCGTCCACCCGACCGGTGATCCAGTAGTCGCCATCGGCATCGCGGCGGGCACCATCGCCGGTGAAGTACATGCCCGGATGCTGGCTGAGATAGGTCTCGATAAAACGCTCATGATCACCGTAAATGGTGCGCATCTGGCCCGGCCAGGAATGGGTCATGCACAGCGCACCCTCCGCCTCACCTTCCAGTTCATTGCCATCGGAATCGAGAATCGCCGGGCGAATGCCGAAGAATGGCCGGCACGCCGCGCCCGGCTTCAGGGAATGGGCGCCAGCTAGCGGGGTGATGAGGATCCCGCCGGTTTCGGTCTGCCACCAAGTATCCACGATGGGGCAGCGTCCATCTCCCACCACACTGTGATACCAACCCCAGGCCTCGGGACTGATGGGCTCGCCAACGGTACCCAGCAGGCGCAGACTTTTGCGGCTGGTGCGCGTCACTGCCTCATCACCATGGGCCATAACGGCACGGATGGCGGTAGGTGCGGTATAAAATACCGAGACCTTGAATTTGTCCACGATCTCCCAGAAGCGGCTGGCATCTGGATAGGTGGGAATGCCCTCGAACATCACCACCGTCGTGCCATTGAGGAAGGGACCATAGGTGACGTAGGTATGGCCCGTGATCCAGCCGATATCGGCACCACACCAGAACACGTCGTCGTCCTTGTGGTCGAAGATGTAATGGAAGGTGCAAGCGGCATAGACCAGATAACCGCCGGTGGTGTGTTGCACGCCCTTGGGCTTGCCGGTGGAGCCGGAGGTGTAGAGGATAAAGAGTGGGTCCTCGGCGTCCATGGGCTCTGGCGGGCAGTCGGGAGATGCCGCTGCTACCAGATCGTGATACCAGCAATCACGATCTTCTTGCCAGGCCACGCGGTTGCCGGTGCGTCGTATTACGACGAGCGTGTGTACATTGGGGCAGCCCTCAAGGGCCTTGTCGGTACTGACCTTGAGGGGAATGATTTTGCCGCCGCGCAAACCTTCGTCGGCGGTGATCACCACACGACAATCAGAATCGAGAATCCGATCTTTTAGTGCCTCGGGGGAAAAACCGCCAAAGACTATGGAATGCACCGCCCCGATGCGGGTGCAAGCCATTACTGCGGCCAGCACCTCGGGCACCATGGGCATGTAGACACAAACCCGGTCACCCTTTTTTACCCCACGCGCTTTCAGCGCATTGGCGAAGCGGCAGACCTCTTCGTGTAACTCGCGGTAGCTAATGCTGCGGCCACCTCCGGGGGTATCTGTTTCCCAAAGGATGGCGGGCTTGTCGCCGTTCTTTTCCAGATGGCGGTCGAGACAATTGTAGGAGGCATTGAGTTTGCCGCCCTCGAACCAGCGAATGCGCCCAGCTCCAAGGTCGCAATCCTGAATCGTTTCCCAGGGCTCGAACCAGTCGATAAAGCGTTCTCCCTGCTCGGCCCAGAAGACCTCGGGATCGGCGATAGAACGGGCATACATTTCATCGTAACTTGCCACGTCCACATTGGCCTTGGCGGCAAACTCCGCCTGAACCGGATACACCTTTTCGTCCGCCATCCTGCTCTCCTTAATTATTTCTCTGCCACGATATAGGCAATCCACGCCGGGTCCGGCTCGCCTTCATCAACCGGAACAAAGTGCCCATCCGGTTCGCCACTTTCCTTATCCGTTCCCTGCCAGTAAACCGTGGACTTTTTGAACCCGGACTCCGCCAATAGTTCACGGATTTCCGGCAAGGTCCACACTCGCCATCGATAGCTGAAGGCCTCACGCAAACGCGAGCCGTCGGGGAAGGAGAAGTGAATATAGCACTGCATCATGCTGGTGACAGGATCATAGGTGGCCTGATCCCAGATATAGGTAAAACCTTTACAAGCGTGGCGGTCGCGGGTGACTTTGTAAGAATCATGCCCGCCATAGGCATCGAGGAAGAAGATGCCGTCGGGCTGAAGATTGTCGCGGACACGGCGAAAGTAGCGCTTCATCAACCGCCGCGTGGCGAATAACCAATAGCTGAAGTTCATCGCCAACACGATGTCCATAGGCTCCGTCTTGAGCTTGAGAACATCGCCCTGTAACAACTGGATACGCCGATGGGAACCGCCAAGGGAGGGAATATTATGTTCCTTACCCCAGGCCATGACCTCAGCATCCAGGTCCACCCCAATCGCATGATTCAGACGTCGCCGACGCACCCATTCGCAGGCGGTGTTGCCGGTGCCGCAGAAATCCTCCCGCAACCAGCGAGCCCGGCGACCGCGTAAATCGAGATAAGTCTGATCGACAAAATCGATCTCGCTCTCCACGCACTGCACCGCCTGTTGATAGAGTTCATGACGATCGGCACGTGCCGCCATACTGCCCCGGGCTGGGGGGCGTGGACGAGGGGATACTTGTTTGCTTGCACTATCCATAATTGGGAATGCCAGATTCGTGGAATTATTCTGGCATGGGATTGTAGCGAGGCACGTCCGCATGGGCGAACTCTAACCGTTAGCAACGGTCCTAGCGGATCAAGCGGATAGCGAAAGGCGTTAGAATGCGACTTATGTACCAATCAAATCCAATTATTTGTGCCGTTGCCCGGCAACAAGAGGGCCGTCCAGCGTGACTGACATCTCCCAAATCAGCGTCTTCACGGCTTTTCTTGCCGGGGTGATTTCCTTTCTCTCCCCCTGCGTACTACCGCTGGTGCCCGCCTACGTCTCCTACGTAGCTGGCCAATCCTTTGAGCAAGTCAGCCAGGAGCACGATGCCCGCCAGCGCCTGCGCACGGTCACATTGGGGCTGTTTTTTGTACTCGGTTTTTCCACCGTGTTCGTCGCCCTCGGAGCCAGTGCCACCGCACTGGGCGGCTGGCTGCTGAAATACCGCTATGAAACCAACATAGTGGGTGGCGTCATCATCATCATCTTCGGGCTGTTTCTGAGCGGTGCGGCAAAGCTGCCTTGGCTACAGCGGGATTCACGCTTCCACACGCACCTAAAGGGTGGCCACCCTGCGGCCGCCTACTTGCTGGGACTGGCCTTTGCCTTCGGCTGGACGCCCTGCATCGGCCCGGTATTGGGTGCCATCCTGACCATGAGCACGGTTTCACCCGCGGCCTCCGCCGGCGTGGCCCTGCTGGCCATCTACTCCCTTGGCCTAGGCCTGCCCTTCCTGCTGGCCGCCGCCTTTACCAGTCGCTTTCTGGCACGCATGAAGCTGATGCGTCGCATCGGTGGGCCACTGCAAATAGGGGCTGGCCTGATCATGGTGGTGATGGGCATCGCCATGATCACCGGCCAGCTCTCCACCTTTGCCTACTGGTTGTTACAGACTTTCCCCAGCCTCGGAGCCATCGGCTGATACGGGGCAGGTGCGAATCCCCAACACCGTATAAAGCGGACACCAGCCTATCAGCGCGGTGCCCAACGGAATCACGCCTATCCAGGCCCAGGGAGTCTGAAACTCTGACGGCACTAAGGCCACGGCGAGCAGGGCAATGCCTGCGATGATTCTCACGATGCGATCAATACCACCTACGTTTTTCATGACAGTTTTCTCCTTTTGAATTTGCTACAGGAAAACATGCCTGATGGATACAAACAGTAACTTAGTCACCATGCGTAACCCCTTGCACTTTTTTCGTGACCTCTTGCAACAGCCCCTACGGATCTCTGCATGGGTGCTTTTCCTGATGCTCATCAACATGGCCAGTCTGGCCTTCTGGAACAAACCGCTGGCGCAGCTTGTCTTCATCACCTTCATGGTCTCGGCAATGATGATGATGGCGCTGTATGCCCGCTTTGGTTTCACCGGAATTCTCGGGCTCGGCCACATCTTGTGGATTCCCTTGCTGGCCTGGCTACTGACACATCTACCGGCAACAGATGGGGCTTTCCGGATCTACCTGCTGGCCCTCTCACTCACTATCGGCATATCACTGGTGCTGGACATTATTGATGTGTGGAAATTTTGGCCACGGAAGGCCTTATGTCACGAAGCACAAGGATGTGCGAGAGTGACGCCTGGGAACCCTGGAGTGGTGGAATCGGGGAAAAATCCCGACGCCTGATTTTTTTAAGCATTTCCATCAGGAGTAGCTTATGACTACCCGCAAAGTCCTGATCGTGGAGGACAGTCCCGAAATCGCTGACCTTGTTGCGATGCACCTGCGGGATATCGATTGTGACCCGGTGATAGTCGACGATGGACGCGAAGGAGTCGCCACCTTCCAGAGTGGTCATTTCGATCTGGTGATCCTTGACTTGATGCTGCCGGGAATGGATGGGCTGGCCATCTGCCGGGAGATTCGCAAGGCTGCAAACTACGTGCCCATCCTGATGCTCACCTCCAAATCATCGGAGTTGGACCGCGTACTCGGGCTGGAGATGGGCGCCGATGACTACCTCACCAAGCCCTTCAGCATTGCGGAACTGGTGGCCCGCATTAAGGCCTTGTTTCGCCGCGCCGAGGCACTGGCAGCACCAAGCCCACCGACGTCCGCCACTCCCTCGATCACCCATGACGAACTCCACATCGACGTGGAAAAACATCAGGTCACGGTGGATGGAAAGGCCATCGGCCTAACGGCACGCGAATTCGATCTGCTGCTGCACTTTGCCCGCCATCCCGGCCGGGTGTTTAACCGGATTCAGTTACTCGATGCGGTGTGGGGATACAGCCATGAAGGCTATGAACATACGGTCAACACCCACATCAACCGGCTACGACGAAAGCTGGAGCAGAACCCCGCCAAACCCCATTACATCCAGACCGTGTGGGGCGTAGGCTACAAGCTAACAGAGGGCAACAGCCCGTGAGTACCCTGTACGCGAAACTGTCACTAGGGCTAACGGTGCTGCTGGTCGCCATCGGTATTCTGTACGGTTCCATTAGCGCGCTAAGCACCCAAGGATATATTCAGCAGGTTAACGAGCAACTACATCGCAATCTCGCCCGTGATCTGGTGGCCGACCAAAACCTAGTGGCAGCGGGACGCCTGGACGAAGCCGCGCTGTCCGAGACCTTTCACCAATACATGGTGATCAACCCGAGCATCGAGATCTATTTGCTAGATTTGCAGGGCAACATCCTGTCCTACTCCGCCGATCCCGGCACGGTCAAGCGTCGGCGTGTATCCACCGGGCCCATCAAGGCCTTCCTGAATATGAGCGAGCCCTACCCCGTGTTGGGTGACGATCCTCGCAGCCACGGCACCCGCAAGCCCTTCTCCGTGACCCCGGTGCCCAACGCGGAAGCCCCTGAAGGCTACCTCTACGTAGTGCTACGTGGGCAACAGTTTGATCGCGTGGAGCAGTTGATCCGCAGCAGTTATTTTCTGCGTACCAGCAGCTGGGCAATGGTGGCCAGCCTAGCCATCGGCCTGCTGGCGGGACTGATGATTTTTCGCCTCCTGACCCGGCGACTGGGACGCCTGTCGGCCCGCATGAAGTCCTTTGAAGACAGCGACTTCAGCCTGCCCGTCCCCCGGCATGCCATCGATCAACGCTCGGCTGATGAAATCGACCAGTTGGGAGCCACCTTTGACGAGATGGCACGTCGCATTCACCGGCAGATTGAAGAACTCAAGGAGCAGGACCGGCTACGCCGCAAACTGGTGGCCCAGGTTTCTCATGATTTGCGCACCCCGCTAGCCTCCATGCAGGGGTATCTGGAAACCCTGCAAATCAAGGGTGCGCAACTACCGGAAGCAGAGCGTGTGATGTTCATTAAAACAGCGCTGCGTCAGGCGGTACATCTAAATCGCCTAGTAGATGAGCTGTTTGAACTAGCCAGCCTGGAGGCTCGCGAACAGCTACCACAGACGGAGCCTTTTGCAGCCGCGGAGCTGGTACACGACGTGGTGCAAAAACATCAGCTGGCCGCGAAGCAAGGTGCTGTTGAACTGGAATTATCCGCTGATCCCGAACTGCCTTTTGCCCAAGGCGATGTGGGTCTCACCGAGCGCGTGCTGGACAATCTGCTGGAAAATGCCATCGCACACACGCCAGCGGGCGGCCATATCCGGGTTGCACTGACTGTGGTGGAAAACTGTCTGGAGGTCGCCGTCAGCGATAGCGGGAACGGAATCCGAGCAGAGGAGATTCCTCATCTGTTCGAGCCATTTTTCCGTGCTGACAGCCGCGCTGGCCAAACTCGCCACGCGGGTCTAGGGCTGGCCATCGCCAAACGCATCGTCGAGTTGCAGCAAGGCAATATCGAAGTTACGAGCGAAGTAGGGAAAGGAACGATTTTCCGTTTTCGACTGCCACTGGCCGACACGATGTTATGAAATTGTGATGATTTCGTGATCCCGCTGTAAATTCCTGCCCGCACACTGCACCCATGAATAAACGAGACACTCATGGGACCCGCTCCGCACTGTGTGCCCTGCTGCTTGGTTTGAGCGCCTTGTTATCGACTGAGGCGACCCTTGCTGACACGCAGGTATTTTCCAGCGGCACCCAACCAGTCGCACTAATCGAGCTCTATACCTCCGAAGGATGTAGCAGCTGCCCGCCTGCGGAAGCCTGGATCAGCAGCCTGAAAAATGACCCTGGATTATGGAAAGATCGGGTTCCCGTCGCCTTCCATGTGGACTACTGGGATTATCTCGGCTGGAAGGATTCCCTAGCCAGCCCCGCCTACAGCGCGCGCCAGGCCCGCTACGTTCAAAGTGGCACTGTCTCCCAGTCCTACACTCCCGGTTTCGTGATCAATGGCCGTGAATGGCGGCGCTGGTTTAGGGACCGGGTTTTGCCATCACCAATAAATCAGCAGGCCGGGCAGCTACGGGTTGAGCTTGAGGGCAATCGCCTCCGTGCGCGGTACAACAAGGCATCGAAGGAGCCGCTGCACCTCAATCTGGCTATTCTGGGTGTCGGTGTGCGCACCCGTATTAAGGCTGGAGAAAATCGCGGCATGCTAGCCGATCAAGATTTCGTGGTGCTGGGCCACAGCCTCACCGAGTCCAGTGATGGGCGCTGGAATACCGTGCTCCCCCCGATGAAGGAAATACCCCATCGCCGCCTCGCACTGGCGGCCTGGGTAAGCCGAATCCATGACCAAACACGGCTGCAAGCCACTGGTGGCTGGATATCTATCCCCCGAAAGAGGAAGCCGTTATGAACAAATCCCTGCTAACAATTTTGCTACTGCTGACCGGGTTGGGCATTTCCCAACTGTCCGTGAGTGGCGACATGGCCTCGAAGGCCAAGGAAGCAATGCCTGCGAAGAAAGACATGATGGAGAAATCTTCTATGGAAAAGATGCCCATGAAGAAGGGCATGATGGAGAAATCCCCCATGGAAAAGGCACCCATGAAGAAGGACATGATGCACAAAACCCCCATGGGCGAAGCAGATCCCGATGGCTTGAAAAAAGAAGCCATTGCCACCTTTGCTGGCGGCTGCTTCTGGTGCACTGAATCGGATTTTGAGAAGGTGCCCGGGGTGCACAGGGTGATCTCCGGCTACAGCGGTGGCAGCGTGGAGAACCCCACCTATAATCAGGTGTCATCGGGTAAAACCAGGCACACAGAGGCGATTCAGGTGTACTACGATCCCAGCGTGATCAGCTATGAGGGCCTGCTGCAGGCATTGTGGCGCCAGATTGACCCCACGGATGCCAACGGCCAGTTTGTAGATCGTGGCAAGCAATATCGCCCGGCGGTGTTCTACCACAACGATAACGAACGCAAGGCGGCCGAGAACTCACTCAAAAAACTGGCACAATCCGGTCGCTACCAGCGCCCGGTCACACTAGAGATCATGCCTTTTAAAACATTCTATGTTGCCGAGGATTATCATCAGGACTATTACAAGGTCAGCCCCATCCGTTACAAGTACTATCGCTACCGTTCCGGCCGCGACCAGTTCCTGGAAAAAACCTGGGGCGATGACCTGCACCCTGATTTCCGCAAGTATGGGGAAATGAAAACCATGAGCAAAACATACAGCAAGCCCACCGACGCCGAACTGAAGCAGCGCCTCACCTCGCTGCAATATCAGGTAACCCAGAAAGAAGGTACGGAACGGCCCTATCAGAACGAATACTGGGATGAAAAACGGGCGGGGATCTATGTGGATATTGTGTCTGGCGAACCACTCTTTTCATCCAATGAGAAGTTTGATTCCGGTACCGGCTGGCCGAGTTTTTACCAACCGCTGGAGGGCATCAAGATAGTCGAGAAGGTCGATCGCAGCCTGTTTGGACAACGCACCGAGGTACGCAGCCAATACGGCGATTCCCATCTCGGCCACGTATTCAACGACGGCCCCAAGCCCACCGGCCTGCGCTACTGCCTCAACTCCGCATCACTGAAATTTGTCCCTAAAGAGGAACTGGAAAAACAAGGTTATGCGCAATATACCGAACTGTTTAATTAGGAAGGCTCTGATGGCAGAACAGAGTGAATAACAACCTACATGCATAAGGCTCCCGATCGAACCAAGTCAATCTGGACCGGTCTATGAATGTGATATGTACCCAAAGCCTCATGGGACCTAAAAGGGTAGCGCACCCTTCCCTCCCCCCGACAATAACCCTTTGATTACTGAGGTTAAATCACATGGATAGCGTCATCATGCTATATTGCCGCGCTTTCGTTTTTGGAGCTCTGTTATGTTCGTAATTCGCTGGATTCTTGGAAAAATCATTCTGTTTCTGGATGCCGTTTTTTCTCCCACAGGCATCAAACGCCCAGCGGAGCAGCAGGCATCCATCGATACCCAGACGGCCCAGCTAACGCTCTATCAATATCTCGCCTGTCCCTTTTGCGTGAAAGTTCGCCGTGCCATGAAGCGACAGTCGCTCAATATCGAAACCCGGGATGCCAAGCGCAATGATCAATTCCGTGAAGAACTGGTTCAGGGCGGCGGAAAATTGAAGGTTCCCTGCCTTAGAATCGAAGATGAAGGTGGTGATATACGCTGGATTTATGATTCATCCAATATCATCAGTTATCTGGAACAGAGCTTTGCTCCGGCGCATAAATAAAGCAGGCAATTGAAAAAATAATAAGGCACCACAATTCTTCCAGTGCTTTTTCTGCGTTATTCAGCGCGCCCGCAATAACTCCCTGAGTGGTGCCGGCTCGATTAGATCGATACGCCGGCGCCGTAAGCGTAGCCAACCAGAGCGTTCGAACTCCTTGAGCTGGCGGCTCACGACTTCCCGGGCGGTGCCTAGTTCCACCGCCAGTTCGCGGTGACTAAGCGTCACTTCCCCGGCATCGTTCATGCGCTCCAACAGGCACTGGGCAAGGCGGGTATCCACATGCCCGAAGGCCACTTCCTCAACCCGCTGCATCAAGCCCGATAGCCGAGTTGCCCACACACTGAAGATAAAGCTGCGGAAAACTTCAGAGCTTTCCATCAATGCCCGGAAGCTCTTTCCCCGCAGCACAATAGCCGAGACTTCTTCCTCAACCATTCCTGCCGCAGCATAGTCCGTGTTACCCAGCAGGCAGGCAGTAGTGAGGATGCAGGTCTGGCCAGCTCCTACACGGTAAAGAACAATTTCGCGGCCGCTCTCGCTGTTTTGGTGGACGCGCACGCTGCCGGCCACCACAAAGAGATAATCAGAGCAGGCATCGCCGGGTTGAAAAAGAACGGTGCCTGCAGGGGCGCTGATTGACTGCGCACCTGCCTGCAAGAGGGCAAGATCCGGGATGGAAAGTTGTGAAAGTGCTGGAAACTCTGCCAGCCACGCATTCCCTGCCGCAGTGGCACTCACCGCTAGTTACCCATCTGCCGAAGCGCCTCAACAGGATCCACTGACTCAAACCCGTGAGCAGCAGCAATCTCCGGGGAGGTGATCTTGCCAGCGCAGACATTGAGGCCGGCGCGCAGATGAGGATCGGCCTCCAGTGCCGCGCGATAGCCCAGGTCTGCCAGGGTCAACACATGCGGCAAGGTAGCGTTGTTCAGGGCGAAAGTAGAGGTGCGAGGCACACCACCCGGCATGTTGGCGACACAGTAGTGAATCACACCGTCCACGACATAGGTGGGGTCGGCGAAGGTTGTAGGATGAGAGGTTTCGCAACAACCGCCCTGGTCGATAGCTACATCGACGATGACTGAACCCGGCTTCATCCCCTTAACCATTTCCGCCGTAACCAACTTGGGTGCGGCAGCTCCTGGAATGAGTACCCCGGCCACCACCAAATCAGCGCTACGCACATGTGTTTCCACTGCATCTCGGGTGGAATAGACGGTGTTGATAGTACGGCCAAACTGTCGCCATAAACCACGTAATACATCCAGCGAGCGGTCGATGACAACGACATCGCCCCCCATGCCAACGGCGATGTGGGCGGCGCTGGTGCCCACCACACCACCCCCGAGAATCACTATCTTAGCCGGATCTACTCCCGGTACGCCGCCGATGAGCACCCCGAGGCCACCGTGGGGTTCTTCCAGACAGTAGGCACCGGCCTGAATGGCCATCCGCCCCGCGACCTCGGACATAGGGGCTAGCAGCGGCAGGCCGCCGCGTGGAGAGGTCACGGTTTCATAGGCAATGCACACCGCGCCACTGTCCATCAGCTCCTGGGTAAGCATCCGATTGGGGGCAAGATGCAGATAGGTAAACAACACCTGACCCGACCGCAGCAGAGCATATTCTGATTCCTGCGGCTCCTTGACCTTAACGATCATATCCGCGCCTGCGAACACCTCGTGCGCCGTCTCCACCACCTCGGCCCCAGCGGCACGGTACTCCGCATCATCGGCACCGATACCGATGCCCGCATCGTGCTCTACCAGCACCTCATGGCCATGATGGAGCAACTCCCGCGCACTGGCAGGTGACAGGCCTACCCGGTATTCCTCGGTTTTGATCTCCTTCGGTACACCGATACGCATCTGCGTCCTCCTGCTTGCTTGACCCTATGGTAGCCTCCGCTGAAAGCATAGTACCTTCCAGATACAGACCCCTGTTAGCTAGTCTTGGAGCAACAGTGATAGAAAAACTATTTGTTTACGGGACTCTAGGCCCGGATCGTCCAAATGAGCACGTGCTTGATGCTATTGGAGGTTCATGGGAAACCGCCATTGTATCCGGGACCCTGCGAGAAGAAGGTTAGGGTGCTGAAATAGGTTATCCAGGCATTGATCTTGGTGAACATGGCGAGGAAATCGAGGGGTTTCTTTTCACTTCAGAAAATCTGGCAGGCCAATGGGCACATCTTGATGCGTTTGAAGGTAGCGCTTATCGTCGCGTGCTGACAAAGGTGAAACTCCAGGATGGATGCGAAGTTGATGCTTACATCTACACATTGCGGTCACTGTGAGATGTCCCATGTTGTACTAAAAAGCTGCAGCTAACAGGGCATTTTCAATCGAGCATTTTGTTCCACCACACCGCACAAAATTCCGCTGAAATACGACGCTATATCGGCAGGTTCATGATCACGATGCCTGCGGCCACCACCGCACCCGCAACAATGCGGAAGCTACCAAAGGGCTCTTTCAGCATGCGGGCCCCGATGATAGCGGCGAAGAAAACACTGGTTTCCCGCAAGGCGGTGACATGGGCTAAAGCCCCCTGGCTCATGGCCCAAACCACCATCCCGTAAGCTAGGCCACACATGACACCACCGGCAATACCCCGCTTCCAGTAAGCCTTAAAATAGGCGCCAAACTGTCGGCGCCGCCAACACCCGACATACACAAACAAGGGAATGGCGTCGAATATCAGCAGCCAAGCGATATAGCCCAGCGGGCTACCGGAGACACGGATCCCCATACCCGCTGCCACTGAATACGCACTAATAAACAATGCAGTGCTCAAACTATAGGCCAGTGGACGCATATCGCGACCACGGAGCGGCCCACCCGCCAAGGCCAAGCTGGCAACCGCACCGGAGGCCAGCAACAGACCCAGCAGCCCGTTGCCACTCAAGGCCTCGTCGGCAAACAGCCATGCCCAGCAAGCCACCAGTAGCGGAGCCGAGCCACGGGCAATGGGATAAACATGGCTAAGATCCCCTACTCGGTAGGCCTTTAACAGGAAATAGAAATAGCCCACGTGTAACAAGCCAGAGAGGATAAGAAAGGACCAGCTCGCCACCGCGGGCAGTGGCAACCACGGTGCCGCAACGAGACCTGCTACGGCGGTAAATCCCAGTACGATGGACAAGGTGAGGGCACGATCTGCCCCCATCTTCACCAATGCATTCCAGCCCGCGTGCAAGATTGCTGCGGCCAACACCAGAAAGAGTAAATGAGGGGAAAGAGGCATCGTGGAATAACGCTGGCAGGCGCTAGGAAACGGGCGTCCTAATCGTGACTATCCGGCCAGGCAGAGAGAATGCAGAAGATCCCCAGGCCACCCAGCACCCAACTCGCCAATGGAGCCCCAGCCAACATCAGAGGGCTGTAACCATCCAGGCCGAAGATCACCGCGGCACTGACTATCAACGCGGCACCGACGATGGCCATGATGGTGCGTTGGTTACCCGCGCGCATTTCGTGGCGCAAGGCCTTCAGTTCATCAGAACCTAGGCGCACTCGCAGACGCCCATCCCGAGCCTGTTCCAACACATCGGAAATCTGCCCGGGCAGGCGGGGTAGGGATTCTCCCCAGCGTGGTGCGTTTTTGCGCAGCTCGCGTAACAAGGCCTTGCCCCCGAGTTGTTGCTTCATCCAGTCCTCGAAAAAGGGTTTGGCGCTCTGCCAAAGATCCAGATCGGGATAAAGCTGACGACCGAGACCTTCGATATTCAGCAGGGTCTTTTGCAGCAACACCAACTGTGGCTGCACTTCCATATCAAAACGGCGCGCAGTTTGAAACAAGCGAACCAGTAGATGTCCAAAGGAGATGTCCTTCAGCGGACGCTCAAAGATGGGCTCACAGACACTGCGAATAGCGGCCTCAAACTCATCCACGCGAGTACCCGCCGGCACCCATTCCGATTGCACGTGTAACTCCGCTACGCGCTGATAATCGCGATTGAAAAAGGCCAGGAAATTCTCCGCCAGATAACGCTGATCATCGGGCATCAGGCTTCCCATGATGCCAAAATCTACGGCGATATATTGCGGATCACCCACGCTATCCGGGTTGATGAAAATGTTGCCTGGATGCATGTCAGCATGGAAAAAATTATGCGTGAAGACCTGGGTGAAAAAGATGTCCACCCCCCGTTGCGCCAGTACTTTAAGGTCAAAGCCCTGCTTGCTCAGGGCCTTGGTATCGCTGATGGGAATACCGTAGATACGCTCCATCACCATGACTTTGGAACGGGTGTAATCCCAATAAATCTTTGGCACCTTGAGCTCGCTGGCATCCTCGAAATTACGCCGTAACTGGGAGGCCGAAGCGGCTTCGCGCAT
This sequence comes from Gammaproteobacteria bacterium, assembly GCA_021773645.1. Lineage (GTDB taxonomy): Bacteria > Pseudomonadota > Gammaproteobacteria > HK1 > HK1 > JAJFJV01. The sequence goes on along the minus strand of JAJFJU010000012.1, from coordinate 74,463 downwards.
CAGATCCAGCTCATCGAGAATAATTTTCTCGTATTCCGCCACCACCTCTCGTGGGCGCAAGCGGTGGGCATCGCGCCAGTAGCGCTCAGCCAGATCGGCAATGGTATAAAGCAACCCCACATCGCGCCGGATGATGCGCTCGATCCCCGGGCGCACCACCTTAACCACCACATCCTCACCGCCATGTAACCGCGCCCCATGCACTTGGGCAATGGAGGCCGAGGCAAAAGGCTCCTTATCAAATTCCAGAAATGCCTCATCCAGCGAGCATCCCAGCGCCGTGGCCACCAAAGCCATAGCCTCTTTGCCGGCAAAGGGCGGCACCCGATCCTGCAAATCGGCCAGTTCCGTAGCGATGTCTTCCGGCACCAGATCCGGTCGCACGGAAAGGGCCTGACCAAACTTGACGAACACCGGCCCCAACTCTTCCAAGGCACGACGGATACGCACGCCACGGGTTGGTAACGGGCCACGCACCCAGTACCACGGCAGCATATAAAGCAGAAAGCGGAGTGGCCGAAATAGGTGGATATCGAGGATGATCTCGTCCAGCCCGTGGCGCACCAACACCAGATTGATGTGTAACAAACGCCAGCTTTGCAGCAGACGATTCACCGCAGACTCCCGATGCTGGTACCGAGCCGGTGCATACGCTGCTCCAGGCGCGCCACATCATCTCTCAGGCGATCCACGTCGGCAGCAAAACCATCGACCTCATACGGCCCGAGGACCATCTGCACCTCCTCGGTCAGATACTCACCCAAATCAGCTAGCACCGTCTCACGAGCGCGTTCACCCCAGCGCCAGGTGGAGCGCAGTACATTGCCGACCTGATGGGCGGCAATATCCCCCATCACCCGGGACAGACACTCCTCCCAATCCAGGTCGAGCCGTCCGGCGAAGTCCTGTAGCTGATGCAGCACGTGGGCATCGCCCTCAATGCTGACTCCCCCGGAGGTAACGCCACGCGCACCACGCAACAGCGCCAGCAATTCAAAGGGAGTGCCGGTCACGGTGACATCTGCAGGGTCTGAATGAGTGAAAGAGAAAGCCACACCATGGGCACTGGGATGCAAATAAACCGCTAACTCCGTATCCCGAACTGCCACTGCAATCAACTTGCCGGAGAGCCCTTCCAGCAAACGTCCACTATCCGGATCGAGGGATAATAGCTGCTTGATAGCCCCGGTAATCAGGCTTTCTACCGTGGAGATCAAAACTTGTAGCCTACGTGCAGGGCGACCACGCCACCGGCAAGATTAAAGTAATCGCAACGCTCGAAACCGGCCGTCTCCATGAGGGCTTTCAGGCTCTCCTGATCCGGATGCATGCGGATGGATTCCGCCAGATAGCGGTAGCTATCGGCATCACCGGTGATGCGCTCGCCAAGAAAGGGAATCCACTGAAAGGAATAGCGTTCATACAACTCTTTCAACACCGGCAAAGCCACGGTAGAAAATTCCAGGATCAGTACTTTGCCACCGGGGCGCAACACGCGCTGCAAAGAGGCTAGCGCCCATCCCATGCGGGTGACGTTGCGTAAACCAAAAGCCATGGTAATGCGATCAAAATAGTTTGACCGGAAGGGCAGGCTTTCCGCATCCGATTGTAAATAACTGAGGTTGCTCGCAAGCCCACGGTCGAGCAAGCGGGAACGCGCCCGCCCCACCATGCCGAGGTTAATGTCGGTGGCCACCACCGAGCCCGTCACACCAACCCGCTGCGCCAGTGAGGCCGCCAGATCACCGGTACCCGTAGCCACGTCCAACACCCGATGACCGGGACGGATACCGCCAGTGTCGATGGCAAATCGTTTCCAGCAACGGTGCAAACCCATGGACATCAGATCATTCATGAGATCGTAGCGCCCCTGCACGGAGTCAAAAACACCGCGTACGCGCTGGGTCTTCTCCCCCAGGGAGACGTTCTCAAAACCAAAATGGGTTTGTGCTTCGCTCATGTACGCGGATGACCCGCTTGCACCAAACGCTCCAGGTAATCCGCCCAGTTATGTTCCCCGTTAGTAGCGAGGTCGTAGAAGGTTTCCCAGGAATAGATCCCGCTGTTGTGACCATCATCAAAATGCAGGGTCACACCGTAATTGCCCACCGGCTCGATACGGCTAATAGCCACGGCTTGCTTGTCCAGTTGCAATACCTCCTGACCCGGGCCGTGACCACGCACCTCTGCCGAAGGTGAATAGACACGCAGATATTCGGCACTGAGGCCAAAATTCTGGCCATCGGCATAGGTCAGCTCCAACATTTTCGTTTGCTGGTGGTACTGAATTTCAGTAGGGGTTGGGGGCATTTCGTTCATAGGCGGTAAATCTCAATAATTAAAGAATATATTTACTCAGATCTTCATCCTCAACCAACTCACCCAGATGCTCATCCACATAGGCAGCATCCACTAAGATCTCGCTACTATCGAGCTCCGGGGCATCGAAGGAAACGGTCTCCAGCAAGCGCTCCATCACCGTGTGCAAACGACGGGCACCAATATTCTCGGTGCGCTCATTGACCTGCCAGGCCACCTCGGCGATACGTTCAATGCCATCGTCGCTGTAGCGGATCTCAGGACCCTCGGTTTTGATCAGCGCAGTGTATTGCTCGGTCAGCGAGGCATCAGGTTCGGTGAGAATACGCACGAAATCACCTGCATCCAGGGCATCCAGATTAACCCGGATCGGTAGCCGTCCCTGTAACTCCGGGATCAGATCCGAAGGCTTGGCGAGATGAAAGGAACCGGAGGCGATGAACAGGATGTGATCCGTGCACACCATGCCAAAGCGAGTACTGACGGTAGAGCCTTCTACCAACGGCAACAGATCCCGCTGCACCCCCTCTCTAGAGACATCGGAACCGGCCTGGTCGCTGCGCTTGGTGACCTTGTCGATCTCGTCGAGAAAGACGATACCGTTTTGCTCCACGTCATCCACCGCACGCAGCTTCAAATCCTCATCATTGATGAGCTTGCCCGCCTCCTCCTCGCTCAACAGCTTGAAGGCATCGGCCACGGGCAGCTTGCGAGTTTTAGTGGAACCGCTGCCCGACAGATTCTGAAACATGCCCTGCAACTGATTGGTCATCTCCTCCATGCCCGGAGGCGCCATAATCTCCACCCCTACACTAGGAGCGCTCACCTCTATTTCAATCTCACGCTCGTCGAGCTTGCCCTCACGCAGCATCTTGCGGAATTTCTGCCGGGTATCAGCCCCCTTGGCATCCTCTTCTGCACTCTGGTCTCGGGCCGGTCGCAACAAAATATCGAGGATCCGCTCTTCCGCCGCATCCTCCGCTCGGTGGCGCACCTTCTCCACGGCCTGCTGGCGATTCATATTGATTGCCACATCGACCAGATCGCGAACGATGGACTCTACATCGCGGCCAACATAGCCCACTTCGGTGAATTTAGTCGCCTCCACCTTAATAAATGGCGCATTGGCGAGTTTGGCCAAACGTCGCGCAATCTCAGTCTTGCCGACGCCGGTCGGACCAATCATCAGGATATTCTTCGGCGTGATCTCTGCTCTGAGACTCTCGTCTACCTGGCCGCGCCGCCAGCGATTTCTGAGCGCGATAGCCACTGCACGCTTGGCAGCGGCCTGGCCAATGATGTGTTTGTCCAACTCGTGGACGATCTCTCGTGGGGTCATTTGTTCCATAACGATTATTCTTACTCAAATTCGGTGATGGCCGCAGGCAGATAGCAACTCGCGCGGCGGGTAGAAATCAGGAAGAGCGGCTTTCCAGCTCCTCGATAACCTGTTGATGATTGGTGTAAATGCAGATATCAGCGGCAATGGAGAGGGCTTTTTCCACGATATCGCGAGCACCGAGCTCACTGTGTTCGAGCAATGCGCGGGCCGCAGCCAACGCATAGGAACCGCCAGAACCAATCGCCGCGGCATCGTGCTCGGGTTCGATCACATCGCCATTGCCAGAAATAATCAGCGAGGACTGTGCATCGGCCACTAGCAGCAGCGCCTCCAGTCGGCGCAGCATGCGATCCGTGCGCCAGTCTTTGGCGAGCTCCACCGCCGCGCGGGTGAGATTGCCCTGGTGTTTTTCAAGTTTGCCCTCAAAGCGCTCAAACAGGGTGAAGGCATCGGCCGTACCCCCTGCAAAACCGGCAATCACCTGATCGTGAAATAGGCGCCGCACCTTGCGTGCATTGCCCTTGACCACGGTATCGCCCAGAGTCACCTGACCATCGCCTCCGAGAACCACCCGGTCCCCCCGGCGAGCCAGTAAAATCGTCGTGCCATCAAACTGCCGCAAAGCAAATTCCTCTCACTAGTTTGGAAGGGAGGCGATTGTACCGCATCGTGCCAACAGCTTGGCAGACGAGAGGGCTATTTTCGTGCTTGCTTCCTGGCCCGTGGATGAGCGCGATCGTAAACCGTCGCAAGGTGTTGAAAATCGAGATGGGTGTAGACCTGAGTGGTACTGATACTGGCGTGTCCGAGCAACTCCTGCACAGCACGCAGATCACCACTTGATTCCAGCAAATGGGTGGCAAAGGAGTGGCGCAACATATGTGGATGCAAGGCACCACCTGCACCCGTCTCCAGTCCCCATTTACGTAAACGCATCTGTAACGCCCGGGCACTCAGGCGAGTACCCCGTCGACTCACGAACAGCGCGGGTTCGTCTATCGCGGCAAGGCTAACGCGCACTCTCAACCAGGCCTCCAGCGCCCTCACGGCTGCTCCACCGATAGGCAGGATTCGGGTCTTATTGCCTTTGCCGAGGATCCGTAGTTCCCGGGTTCCCGCCACCAGATGGTGCTGATCAAGGCTAATAAGTTCGGCCAGACGCAGACCACAGGAATAAATAAGTTCAAAGATAGCGCGATCGCGTAATGCTAGCGGGTCATTGCCGGGAAAGGCCAACAATTGGGTTATGCGATCCACATCAAGAGTCTCGGGCAGACGGGCCGGAGCCCGTGGGGCGCTCACCCCTTGAGCCGGGTTACGGGTGATCTGGCCCTCGCGGAGCAGATAGGCAAAGAAACTGCGGGTGGAAGACAACAAGCGCTGCAGGCTACGCCCACCCAGCCCTTGCCGATGGCGCCAAGCTAGCAAGGCCCGCACCGTAGCTGGGTTAAGTGCCGTCCAATAGCCGATCTCCTGCTGCTCGCAAAAGCGTTGCAGGCTGGCAAGATCACGCCGGTAGGCAGCGATGGTGTGAGGCGAGAGGCGCCGCTCCACACTCAGATGATGGAGAAATTCCCCCTGCCAACTTTGCTGTTCGGCATCCATGACGAGGCCTTTAAATCCAGCGGGCCAGTACCGCCGTCAACACACCGCCCAATTGCTGCAAAAAGGCACTACCCATAGCCGGGTGGAAATGCCCAGGGTCACGGCTCCCGATAGCTAGTAGTCCTGGGGTGGAATTCCCGCCCAGGGGCTGCAAAGCGGCTGAACCAGGGTCTTCCCATTGCGCTGCGAATAAATAATCCCATTGCTCTGGTCGAAGATGGCCACACACGGTATTGCCACTCTCTAAAATTGCGGCAAAAAGAGCGGCTCCCGCACTGTCAGCACCAACGAACTCAGGCAGCAACTCACCTGGTGTTGTGGGCTGCAGTGCAAACAACTGGATGACCACAAACTCGGCATCAAAATCCCGCACTAGCCCCTCTGACACCGTCTCGAAGACCTCGGTAGGCGTCTTGCAAGCCAGCAAGTCCAAGGTCAAGCGGTGCAAACGTGTATACAGCGCCTCGTTTTCACGCGCACGTTCGATCAGGGCTTGGAAGTCGCGGCGCAGCCGATGATTATGATCCCGCAGCACACTCACCTGATGCTCCACCAGCGAAACCGCTGCACCACAATGATGTGGAACCCGCATTTTCTCGACCAACTCCGGATGCTCGCAGAGAAAGTCCGGGTGGCTGCGCAGGAAACGTACGATTTCCTCGGTTGCCCCAGCATCTGTCGCCATTTGGTCACTATTCATCTTCATATCTCTATACTCCCCTCATAGACTTGAGTCGCCGCTCCAGTCATCAATACCGGAGCCTGCTCTCCCTCCCATTGGATGCGCAGATCTCCCCCCGATAAGGCCACATCAACGACAGCATCCAACAACCCCTGCCGTCGACCCACCACCACCGCGGCACAGGCACCGCTGCCGCAAGCCGCCGTCTCTCCCACACCCCGCTCAAACACCCGCAAGCGAATTGCCCTCGGTCCAAGAATTTGCATAAAACCAACGTTAACCCCTTGAGGAAAACACCTCTCGGCCTGAATCGCTGTCCCCAATGCTGCGACTGGAGCACTATCGAGATCATCAACCCGCAGCACCGCGTGTGGATTTCCCATAGAAACTGCCCCAATCTCTATCTGCCTACCGGCAACGGCTAGCGAATATTGCGATGCCTCTTCCCTGGCAATAAAGGGGATTTCCGCCGGTTCAAAATGCGGCGGCCCCATATCCACAGTGACCTCACCATTGGCCCCCCGGCGGGTGCGAATGATCCCCTTGGCCGTCTCAAACACCAGTTCATCCCGCGTGCTGAGCCCCTTCTCATGGACAAAACGTGCAATACAACGGGCACCGTTGCCGCACTGCTCCACCTCTGCACCATCGGCATTGAAGATGCGATAGCGAAAATCGGCGACGTCGCCAGAAGCCGGCTCTAGCAGCAACAACTGGTCACAACCCACGCCACGACGGCGATCGGCCAAAAAACGGACCTGTGCTACATCGACCTGCAACCGCCCGGGACGATTGTCGATAACGACGAAATCGTTTCCCAAGCCATGCATTTTGCTAAAACTTAGCTGCATCTAACGCCACTCCATCATTGCGGCCACTTCCAAAACCATCGCTCACCAGCGGATATTCCGCATTATTTTCACCCCGACCAGGGCTTATTCTGGCAGGCTGGAAAAGCATTTTTATCTTGTATATTCAGAATAATATGACCTATAGTTGCCCTATTACAAGAACTGAGGAGCATGGGGTGAAAAAAGGCTTCTGGACTAAGGATTGGTTTGCCGGCGTCATTATCACGCTGATTTTCCTCATTGGGGCCCGTGGCGAGTTCCTCCAGGGCCTGGAACGAAGTGCCTACGATTTCGGTGTACGCGGCTCCAACGCAGAGCCTAGCGAGAAGGTCGTCGTCATCGCCATTGATGACGAAAGTATCAACAATCTCGGTCGCTGGCCCTGGCCTCGCGACCTTCACGCCCACATCATCGAACTGCTGACCGAGGCCCAGGCCAAGGTCATTGGCAACACCGTCTTTTTCCTCGAACCGCAGCTCGACCCCGGCCTGGCCCATATCACTGAGCTAGGCGCCTTCCTGGCAGACTCCCGTCTCTACCAAGAAGCACCTAGCGAGGTTGAATTACTCCAGGCTTTATTGGAGGAATTACCGGCAGATAACGAGGCCGCCACCCAGATCCGTGAATTTTTTGCTGAATCCGCACTGGCCAAAAACTTGCAGGACGAGGTGGATATCCTTGCTGCCCAGATTCGTGAGGCCGAGGAAGCCCTTAACACCGACCGCAAGCTAGCGGAACAACTGGCCAATGCGGGCAATGTGATCCTGGCCATGCCCTTCGTTATCGGTGAGCCCTTAGGCAATCCAGACCAGGATTTACCAGAATACGTGACCCGCAATGGGCTCCCCAACGTACTCGACCGTACGGATGCCCTCATCAATGGCCTGCTACCACTACCTACGGTAGCCGCCATTCCGCCCATTGAGGAACTAGGCACCACCGCTTTGGCCATCGGTCATCTCAATGCCAACGTGGATGTCGACGGCGGCATCCGCTCAGAGCCCTTGGTACTACGCTATTTCAATAGCTATTACCCCTCGCTGTCGCTTTTGCTCGCAGCCAAAAGCCTCAATTTGAAGAACAAGGATATTGAAATCCGCCTTGGTGAAGGCGTAAGGCTCGGTGGACTGCAAATTTCCACCGACGAAGCACTGCAGATGCACACCTTCTTCTACGGCGATATGGATGGCATTCCGGCCTTCTCTGTAGATTCCTTCTACGACGTCATCAGTGGCAAAATCCCGCCAGAGAGATATCGTGGCAAGGTGGTACTCATAGGTGCCACTGCAACGGGAGTAGGCAGCCCGCAGGTCACACCGATCTCTCCCGCCATGGCACCCGTGCTCACACTGGCGCACTCCGTATCCAGCATTCTTAACGAGGACTTTTTCGTCGTCCCGACCTGGGGTTACTGGGCCGAGATGGGTATCTTCCTGCTTATCTCCCTCTATCTCATTGCCCTGCTGCCACGGCTAAAGGCAGCAGCGGGCGCCACCATCACAGCATTGCTATTTGTCGCCTTGATGGTGGCCCACTTTGTCCTCATGACGACACAGGGCATGTGGCTACAGCTTATGGTTCCCACCAGCCTGCTACTCGCGGGTCATCTACTGTTAACCACCAAGCGTTATCTCGTTACCGAACGCGGCAAGCTCGCCTCGGATGCAGATTCTGCGGAAACCAATCGCATGTTGGGGCTGGCCTTCCAGGGACAGGGCCAGCTGGATATGGCCTTCGATAAATTCCGCAAGTGTCCGCTAGACGATTCGGTGATGGATTTGCTCTACAACCTCGCGCTTGATTACGAACGCAAGCGACAGTTCAACAAGGCAGGCTCCGTGTATCAGTACATGGCCGACTTCAATCCAAAGTTCCGCGACTTGGAATCACGCATGTCGCGCAGCAAGGTAATGGAAGATACCGTGATGCTGGGCAGCGCTGGTGGTGGCGCCCAGGCCACCATGATTCTCTCCGGAGAGGGCGTGCAAAAACCCATGCTCGGCCGCTACGAGGTGGAGAAAGAACTTGGCAAGGGCGCCATGGGCATCGTGTATCTCGGCAAGGATCCAAAAATTAACCGGGTTGTCGCGATCAAAACCATGGCCCTCTCCCAGGAATTCGAGGGCGACGAGTTGCAGGAGGTGAAGGAGCGCTTTTTCCGCGAGGCAGAAACGGCTGGCCGCCTAAACCATCCCAACATCGTCACCATCTTCGATGCCGGTGAGGAACACGATCTCGCCTACATCGCCATGGAATTCCTTAAAGGTGGCGATCTCGCGCCCTTCACCAAACCCGACAAACTATTACCGGTGGCCACGGTCATCGACTTGATGGCGCAATCGGCAGAGGCACTGGATTACGCCCATTCCCAGAAAGTGGTGCACCGCGACATCAAGCCCGCCAACCTGATGTACGACGCCGAATCGGGCGTCATGAAGATTACCGATTTCGGCATCGCCCGCATTACCGATTCCAGCAAGACCAAGACCGGAATGGTACTGGGCACCCCCTCTTATATGTCACCAGAGCAATTGGCGGGCACCAAGGTGGGCGGCCATTCCGACCTCTTCTCCCTCGGGGTCATGCTGTTTCAAATGCTTACCGGGCAATTACCCTTTACCGGCGACTCCATGGCGACCTTGATGTACAAGATTGCCAATGACACCCATCCCGATGTACTTGGTATACGTCCGGATCTGCCGCCATGTCTCAAGGCCATTATCGATAAGGCCCTGAAGAAAGATTTGGAAAAACGCTACCAACGTGGCTCCGATATGGCCCGCGATCTTAAAATGTGTGCCTCACGTGTAGGCGCTACTCAGGACGAGCAACCACGTGGAGAAGATGGGCGATTTGTACCTCGTGGCTAACGGCCACCACCGCCTGAATAGAATAGTATGAACCTGGAGGGCAAACTGGAAATAGTGGGTGTTTCCGATGTGGGGAGCAAACGCGACCACAATGAAGACAGCATCGGCTCCGACACCCGCACTGGTATCGTGATACTCGCCGACGGCATGGGGGGATATAAAGCGGGAGAAGTCGCCAGCGCCATTGCGGTCAATATTATTTTAGAAGAATTACGTGCGGATCCCCGGGCCTTGGGTGCGGGAGAAATTGATGAGGAAACGGGTTATAGCCGGGAAACCTTGTTATTAAAAGCGGCGGCAGAAAAGGCCAATGAGACCATCTACCAGACCGCCCAGAGCCAACCGCAGTGCAGGGGAATGGGCACCACCCTGGTGGCAGCGGTGTTCTACGACAACCGCCTCACCATCGCTCACGTGGGGGATTCCCGCCTCTACCGCCTGCGTAGCGAAGTGCTTGAACAGATTACGGTCGATCACTCCTTGCTGCAGGAGTTAATTGATAAGGGTTTTTATACACCGGAGGAAGCCAAGGAATCTCAGAACAAAAACCTGGTTACCCGTGCCGTAGGAATTGATGTACAGGTGGAAGTAGAGGTCCAGGAAGATATGGCCCTGGCGGGAGATGTCTATCTGCTCTGCTCCGATGGTCTTACTGACCTGGTGAACGATGAAGCGATCCACTTAACCCTGACTAAAGACAGTGATAACCTTCAGCAAGCAGCGGAAACCTTGGTGAAAATGGCCAACGATGCAGGTGGTAAAGACAATATCTCCATCATTCTGGTGCGCGTACTGAAACCATTTCCGGTAACAACCGGTTGGTACACAAGATTATTTGACTGGTTCTAAACATGCATCAAAGGCCATTACATACTATTTATCAACGGGTGGGGGAAATACGCCACGCCCGATTTCCAGGACACTTCAAGTGCCCTGGAAACGGTATATTGAACTTAAACACTGCCGAAAGACGGAATTTTCGGCAACCTGTTAACCCATCCCGGTTCGGGTAGGATATCCAATGCCTGCAAAGCTCATACTTAGCCTCAATGCCTCGGTCCTCGGAGAGTTTGCTCTCGAGAAGGAACGCATAACCATCGGTCGGCGCCCCGACAATGATATTCAGGTGGATAATCTTGCGGTCAGCGGCCAGCATTCCGCGATTATTACCATCCTCAATGACTCCTTCCTGGAGGACCTGGATAGCACCAACGGCACCTACGTTAATGGCAAGCTCATCAAAAAGCATGCCTTGAAGAACAGCGATGTCATTAGTGTCGGCAAGCACGAGCTCAAATACGTCAACGATGAAGCCTCTTCCGAGGATGATTTTGAAAAAACCATGATCATCCGCCCAGGGATGGTGGGCCATGCAGCGGCTGCAGAAAAGGCAGCAGAAGCACCTGGAACAACAACCGGCGAGATGGCCGCCCAAGCGCCGACAGCCGATGCGCCCGCTCAATCCACACCAGCAGAATTGCCACTGGGCAAGATTCGGGTTTTAAACGGCCCGGCGGCTGGCAAAGAATTGGAACTAAAGAAGGCGCTGATCACCCTGGGACGGCCCGGCATCCAGGTAGCTGTCATCACTCGCCGCCCACAGGGCTACTTCATCACTCACGTTGAAGGCACCCACCCTGTGGTAAATGGAGACCCCATCGGTGGCCAAGCACATGCCTTAAAAGACCACGACGTGGTGGAATTGGCGGGCATTAAAATGGAATTTTCTGTTAACCACTGAATGATTTCTGAGCCTCGTTCAAGGCTCCAGCGGTAGCTTAGCTACTCACTTGGTCTGGTGGGTAAAAACGCCATCCCAATCACTTCCGGGCGACTGCTCTCGGAAGTGCGAGATGCGTTCGGCATAGAGATGATACAGGCCCCGTTCGGTGGTCTGCTGCAAATTAAGGAACTGAATCTCCGCCATATCCCAGCTTTGCTGACGGTAGAGTTTCAAGGCCTGCCGGTAGAGCTTTAGTTCATCACGGAGCTCTTTGGAAACCTCCTCCTTCGGCCCCAGCGGCTCATAGATAGTCACCGGCTTGTCTTTGCCCTTCACCCGAACCTTGTCCAGCTCCCGGAATGCATAGCCTGGCACAACTGCACGGGTGGTCTCGTTGACAATCATGTCCACCCCATACTGCTTGGTCAGCCCCTCTAGGCGCGAGCCGAGGTTTACGGCGTCGCCCAGTACGGTATAGGCCATACGGAATTCCGAGCCCATGTTGCCCACGCTCATGGAACCCGTATTGACCCCCACGCCGATACGAATCTCTGGCCAACCCCGGGACTTGAATTCCGCATCCATGGATTTCAGCGTTTCCAGCATGTCCAGGCCCGCTTCCAGCGCATGCAATGCATGATCCGGATCTTGCAAAGGCGCACCCCAGAAACACATCACCGCATCCCCCATGTATTTATCGATGGTTCCCCGATGGTTGTGAATAACCCGCGTCATCGGCGTCAGGAACTCACTCATAAGCTGCGTAAGCTCCTGTGGGTCTAGCCCTTCAGAAATGGTGGTGAAACCCCGCACATCGGTAAACAGTACGCTCATTTCTCGGCTTTCACCTTCCAGCGAAAAGGCATCGGGATCACCACTCATCTCATCCACCAGCTCCGGCGGTATGTACTGGCCAAACAGGCCTGCTAATTGCCGCTTGCCCCGGGATTCGACAAAGTATCCGTAGGACATGTTGAACAGGAATAGAAGCAACACCATTAACAGGGTCGAGGCGATAGGCACGACCAGATTGCCATGCTCCCAAATCAATAGATTGGCCTTCGCCACCACAATCAGCAATAACAGCGTCGCCAAGGCCGCTCGTAAAGGCCCCATTAGGGGCAAGGCAACGATCATCAGTAGACCCGAGAGCACCAGAATGACCACCTCGGCTCCCAGGGTATAGGCCGGGTTCTCTCGCAGATTGTTCTCGAGAATGCCTGCGATCAGATTGGCGTGGATCTCCACCCCAGGGAAAATTCGTTGCACTGGTGAGGCCCGCAGATCAAGCAGACCGGGAGCCGAGGTGCCTACCAATACAATGGCATTTTTTAACTGGGATGCGTTGGCCTCGCCGTTAAGTACATCCGTCGCAGAGATATAGGGAAAGCTGCCCTGACGACCGCGGTAAGGCACCAGTGTTCGTACCTGCTCATCTACCGGCACCACTCGATCGCCAACCTGCAACCACTCCAGCCCCGAATACCCCTTGCTTACCCGACCTTCGGTAGCAAATCCAGGCTCCACCCGCTCCACACCCAGGTAGGTCCGCGCCACCTTGAGGGCCAGTGACTCATAATAGGCGCCCTCAAATTCATAGATCATGGGAACCCGACGGACGATGCCGTCCTCATCTACAAAAGGATTGAAATGGCCAGCTCCAAGCGCCTTGGACTGAAGCGCCTTCAGGTTCGCCCCATAACCCCGACCACCTATAAATTTAACCTTGCGACCGGCGAAAGCCCCCGCAGCAAAGGTAGCCTGCGGCAAACTGCCGCTAGCAAGGGATTCCTGTGCCTCACCTGCATCACTGAAATAATATCCAAGGATAACCCTGCGGTCTTCCATACTGCGGGCAAACAGGGCATCCCGATCCATTTGTGGACGCAGCTCTTCGAGATGCTCGCGAAAACGCTCGTCGTCCTTGAAAACCCCCTCGGATAGCCCTTCCAGTACCTTAAAACCAGAGCTCTCATCCGGCTCTGCAAAGACCACGTCAAAGCCCACAATATTGACCCCATAGCGATCAAACAGCAGGTCCATGAGCAGTGCCAACTTGTCCCGGCCCCACGGCCAGCGACCCTCTGCAGCCAGGCTCTTCTCATCAATATCAAGGATGACAATGCCACCAGGATGGGGCTTGTCGGGCATGGTGAAGCGCAGCCGTTCATCGTAGGCCTTGTGCTCCAGGGTGTTAATAAAACCCCACTCCTGATAGCCCGAAACATGACCAAGAAAAAATATCAGGATAAGGAGGCTGAGCCCCATACGCACCGCGTGGTGCTTAAATAACTCCAGTATCACCGCTGCTTCCTCCTGGAAATTTTGATGGGGCCAGCGGGCAATTTATTTAGGCCTGCCTGCGGGCAACGGGAGTAAATATACACCACCCTGTACAGTGGAGCGTACCTTCAGCTTGGGACATCACTTAGGCGCCGTACACAAGCGAGATAGCGCGCTTCATCCGGTGCTTCACTGCGCGTTTGGGCGCGGGAGAGGCAAGCCCCAAGGCACTCCATCATGGCGTGCTCAAGGTCATGGGCATCGGCATGTTTCGGCAGCAGGCTTTGGTATGCGGTGCGTATTCCTGGGGGGCGGTCGGCCTGTAGCTGTTCGCGGATGGCGATGTGCATGCCGAGGTGGAGGAAGGGATTCGACTCCCCCGCAGAACCATGAAAATCTCGCTCCAAAGCGGCCTCACCGAACAGATCTGCGTGATACTCCGGATGCTCTTTCAGCACTCCAGCCACCAGCGCCTCTAGGGGCTCCAGCGGTGTCTCATGCTGATGCTTGTCCCAGACTTCGGAGAAGAAGCGGCGCATGCTGGTACGATCATTTTGAAATAACATCGACGCTACTCCGGCTTGTCTTTAAAACGGCAGAGATCTTCCACCAGACAGGCGCCGCATCGCGGCTTGCGGGCAACGCAGACATAACGCCCATGGAGGATCAGCCAGTGGTGTGCGTGCAAACGAAACTCTTTGGGAATCACCTTCAGTAACTTGTCCTCCACCTGCCGAACATTTTTTCCCGGAGCCAAGCCGGTACGGTTTGAAACCCTGAAGATATGTGTATCCACCGCCATGGTGGGCTCTCCAAAGGCAACATTGAGCACCACATTGGCAGTCTTTCTCCCCACTCCCGGCAGGGCTTCCAGGGCCTTGCGGTTGGGCGGTACCTCGCCACCGTGAAGCTCTAGCAACATGGCACAGGTAGCGAGGATATTGCGCGCCTTGGTGTTAAACAGACCGATGGTGCGGATGTGCGCCTTCAGGCCGTCCTCGCCAAGCGCCAACAGCGCTGTCGGTGTACTGGCCTCACGGTAAAGCCCTTTGGTGGCCTTGTTGACACTGATATCGGTGGCCTGGGCCGACAGAATGACAGCCACCAGCAATTCAAAGGGGGTTTTATAGATCAGTTCCGATTTAGGCTCCGGATCCTCCGCCCGCAAACGGGAAAAGAATTCGACTCGTGCTGCCGGCTTCAAAGCCCAGTGCCTCCAGTGGATGATCTGCGCTGCTCTAGCCGCCGACCACGCACTCGGGCAAGTGCCGCCGCCACCGCAGTTTGGCGCGCCGCTACCGAGTTGGCTCCGCTTTCCACCTTGCCACGCCGTAACCGTCGCGCTTCCTGCTCGCGCTGCAATCGCTGGTTCCGCGCCTGATAACGCCGGCGTGCCATATCAGCCTCTGGAACTGGGTTATCGGCTCGGGGCAGCATCGCAATACAGTCCACCGGGCAGGCGGAGACACAGTGCTCACAGCCAATACATTCCCCCTGCAACACCACGTGCATCTGTCGTGGCGAACCAAGAATTGCGTCCACCGGACAGGCCTTAATGCAGCGGATACAGCCAATACACCAGTCCTCGTCCACCTGCGCCAACATCGGGAGCGTCGCCCCGTCAGGCAACAATGCCTCCAGCTCGGTCGCATTAAGAATGAGATTTTTCATGCTATAGGCGCAAAGCTCGTGCGCTATTTGATCCGCATGCCTGGCACAGCACCCGCATCCGGAGCCAGCAACCACAACTCATCGCCACCCGGCCCCGCCGCCAGCACCATGCCCTCGGAGGTACCGAAGCGCATCTTGCGTGGTGCCAGATTGGCCACCATCACCGTGTGCCGGCCAACGAGATCAGCGGGCTCATAGGCACTCTTAATGCCAGCCAGCACGGTACGCTCCTCACCACCGAGATCTAGGCTAAGCCGAAGCAATTTATCCGCCCCCTCCACCCCCTCCGCCGCAGCGATACGCGCGACCCGCAGGTCGATTTTGGCAAAGTCGGCAAAACTGATTTCCTCCGCCAAAGGCTCATCCACCAACGGGCCAGTAGCCGTAACCGCTGCGAGCTCTGCTGGCATTTCTTCTCGGGAAGCCGCGACCATAGCCTCCACCTGAGCATCCTCCACCCGCACCAACAATGCCTTGAATGGGGCAACCCGATGATTCAGCAATGGAGCCTCCAGATGAGACCAGTCCATAGCCGGCACCTGAAGAAAATCCTCTGCACGCGCCGCCATAGCGGGCAGTACCGGCTTGAGATAAAGCAGCATAATGCGAAACAGATTCAGCCCCATGCTGCACACCGCCTGAACCTCTGCCTCCTGATCTTCGGCCTTGGCCAGCACCCAGGGTTTTTTCTCGTCGATGTACTGATTGGCGCGATCCGCCAGCGCCATAATCTCGCGTACCGCCTTGCCAAATTCCCGCCCCTCAAACAACGCGGCAATGGGTTCTCCACGAGAAATAAAATGATTATAGAGTTCGGGCTCCGCCAACTCGGCGCTCAACATGCCGTCAAAACGCTTGTTGATAAATCCGGCACAGCGCGAGGCGATGTTGACCAGTTTGCCTACCAAGTCTGAATTCACCCGCTGACTAAAGTCGTCAAGATTGAGGTCGAGATCGTCGATGCCGTTGCCCAGCTTGCAGGCAAAGTAATAGCGCAGGTACTCCGGGTTCAGGTGTTCCAGATAGGTTCGCGCGCGAATAAAAGTGCCGCGGGACTTGGACATCTTCTGCCCGTCCACGGTAAGAAATCCGTGGCAAAAGACGGCGCTAGGGGCACGGAAACCGGCTCCCATTAACTGCGCCGGCCAGAACAGGGTGTGAAAATAAGCGATGTCCTTGCCGATGAAGTGGTACAGCTCCGCCTTGCTGTCCGGCCCCCAATAGGCATCAAAACCAAAGTTTTCATCGCGCTCACAAAGCTGTTTGAAGCTCGCGATATAACCAATGGGCGCATCCAGCCAGACGTAAAAATACTTCCCCGGGGCGTCGGGGATCTCAAAACCGAAATACGGCGCATCACGGGAAATATCCCAGTCCCGCAGACCGGTGGAAAGCCAGTCCTGTAGCTTGTTGGCAATCTCTGGCTGCACCGGTGACACCCCGTCCTTGCCCGCCAGCCACGCCTCCAGCTCGGTGCCAAAATCAGCGAGCTTGACGAAATAATGTTCCGACTCCCGCTCAACCGGGGTTGCGCCCGAGAGTACCGAGCGGGGATTCTTTAGGTCCGTCGGATCGTAGGTAGCGCCACAAGCCTCGCAGCTATCCCCGTACTGATCCGCAGCCCCGCAACGCGGGCAATTCCCGCGGATAAAGCGATCCGGCAAAAACATCTCACGCTCGGGATCGTAGGCCTGGGAAATAGTACGCCGCGCAATATGGCCGCCGTCGCGCAGACGCTCATAGATGAGATTCGCGTATTCGCGGTTCTCCTCGGAATGGGTGGTGTGATAGTTATCGAATTCAATATGAAAATCATCGAAATCCGCCCGATGTTCCTGCCACACGCGATCCAGCAAGGTCTCGGGGGAAATACCCTCAGCATCGGCCCGCAGCATAATCGGCGTACCGTGGGCATCATCGGCGCAGACAAAACAACAATTATGACCACGGAGCTTTTGAAAACGCACCCAGATATCCGTCTGTAGATATTCCACCAAATGGCCAATGTGGATCGGTCCGTTGGCATAGGGCAATGCACTGGTGACTAGAATGGTTCTCGGTGTAGCCGACATGAAGGTTGCTTCCACATTAAATTAAAGACAGCAATTTTCCGTGTTTGTGCGCCTAAAAGCCACCTTGGCGCGCTCACAACACAATCCAGCTAACACGCTTTTTTGTGTACAATTTCGCTCCCTGTTTGCTGCCGGAGCACCTCATGTCCTCTCTATCCAAAGCTGAAGTCGAATCCGCGCTGCAAGGCTGGACCGAACCCACTCTTCAGACCGATCTGGTTTCTGCTGGGGCAGTCAAGAACCTCAGCGTATCCGGCAGTGAAGTAGAGCTGGAGCTGGAGCTGGGATTTCCGGCGGACCGCTACGGCGTCGAGCTGGCAAAGCAACTGCGCAAACTGCTGTTGGCAGTCCCGGGCGTCGACAGCATCAAGATAGAGATGGACTGGACGGTCACCGCCCACACCACCCAACACGGCGTTGAACCCATTGCCGGTGTACGCAACACCATCGCCGTGGCCTCGGCCAAGGGTGGGGTGGGAAAATCCACCGTGGCGGTCAACCTGGCCCTCGCACTAGCGGCTGAGGGTGCCCGCGTCGGGCTACTGGACGCGGATATCTATGGTCCCAGCCAGCCACGCATGCTCGGTACCGACGCGAAGCCGGAAAGTACCGATGGAAAAAGTATGGAGCCGGTGATAGGCCATGGGATTCAATCCATGTCCATTGGATACCTCATCGATGACGATACCCCCATGGTATGGCGCGGTCCCATGGTGACTCAGGCGCTGCAACAACTTTTAAGGGACACACGCTGGCGAGATCTCGATTATCTCGTCATCGATCTGCCGCCAGGCACCGGGGATATTCAGCTGACGCTGTCCCAGAAGGTACCGGTGAGCGGGGCAGTAGTTGTTACCACGCCCCAGGATATCGCCCTCATCGACGCCCTCAAGGGGCTGCGTATGTTTGAGAAGGTACAGGTACCGGTACTGGGGTTGGTGGAAAATATGAGCACCCACGTCTGTAGCGAATGTGGCCACGAAGAATCTATCTTCGGCCATGGTGGTGGCGCCCAAATGGCAGCGGACAATGGCGTAGAACTACTGGGCGAGCTACCGCTGGATATTCGTATTCGGGAGTATGCCGATAACGGCAACCCCAGCGTAATTGCTGAACCCGACTCCACTGTGGCCGCTGAGTTTCGCGCCATAGCCCGCCGGACAGCGGCCAAACTTTCGCAACGCCAACGCAGTTATGCGCACTCTTTCCCCAAAATCGTTATCAGCAACGACTAGCAAAAAGCTCATGCTAGCTTAGAGACCATCAATGACCATTAAATCAGATCGCTGGATCCGCGAAACAGCAAGCAAACACGGCCTCATCGAGCCCTTTGAGCCCGGCCAGGTTCGCGAACAGGATAATGCCCGGGTGATCTCCTACGGCACCTCCAGCTACGGCTACGATGTGCGTTGTGCCGATGAGTTCAAGATCTTCACCAACATCAACTCGGCAGTCGTAGACCCGAAAAATTTTGATGCCAACAGCTTCGTCGATATCAAGTCCGATGTGTGCATCATCCCGCCCAACTCCTTTGCACTAGCACGCACGGTGGAATACTTCCGCATCCCGCGCAATATCCTCACCCTGTGCTTGGGGAAATCCACCTACGCGCGTTGCGGCATCATCGTCAACGTCACCCCGCTAGAGCCGGAATGGGAAGGACACGTCACCCTGGAATTCTCCAACACCTCCCCGCTACCGGCCAAGATCTACGCCAATGAAGGGGTTGCGCAGGTGCTGTTTTTTGAATCCGACGAGGCCTGTGAAACCTCCTACAAGGATCGTGGCGGCAAATATCAGGGACAACGGGGCGTGACCCTGCCCA
This sequence comes from Gammaproteobacteria bacterium, assembly GCA_021773645.1. Taxonomy (GTDB): domain Bacteria; phylum Pseudomonadota; class Gammaproteobacteria; order HK1; family HK1; genus JAJFJV01. The sequence goes on along the minus strand of JAJFJU010000012.1, from coordinate 55,220 downwards.
AGGCCTGAAGCCGGCCATGACCGATGGGGGAAACCCACAGCAACCGGGGCCATTGCGCTATCTAGCAATGATTCTTTACGACGCTATGCTATTGATCGCCATCCTCTTTTGCGCCACCGTGCCGCTGCTTTTTATAACCGGCGGCCACGCCATCCGCACCGGCCATCCGGGCTACAGCCTCTACCTCATGACCATCGCCTATATCTATTTTGGCTGGTTCTGGACACGCGCCGGCCAAACCCCGGGGATGCGCTGTTGGCGCGTACGGATTCAGGGCCAAAATGACGCCCTGCCCGACTGGCGGCAAGCGGGTTACCGATTTCTATGTGCCACTGTCGGTTTGTTCGCGGGCGGGCTGGGTTTTCTATGGGCATTTATCGACAGTGAGCAGCGCACCGCCCACGATCGGTGCTCCGGCACGACCCTGATGCTGATGGCAAAACCGGACGCCAAGAAGAAGCAGCGCTAGCGCGTACTACGCAGCATCCACAGGCCCACCCCGAGAAACAACAGCGTAGGCGTCAAGGTACTGAAAAAGGGGCTAAGACCGTAAACCACGCCCATTTGCACGGAAGTTTGATGTGCGGTGTGAAAGCCAATCCCTACCAAAGCGCCTACCAACATACGGGTACCCATGGTGGCCGCCCCAAGCTGACCCAACACCATTGCCACCCCGAGAAAGATCATCACCCCGGTGGCCAGTGGATAGACCAGCTTGCCCCAGAAGGCGACTTCGTAACGCTCGGTACTAAGTCCGTTATCGCGCAAATAATCGAGGTAACGGTAGAGTCCTAAGGCAGAAAGGCTCTCGGGTTTTACCGAGACCACTTCCACCAGCTCAGGCACGAAGAGTGAATTCCAAGCGGCGCTGGCAATCTTGTTCCCCGCCACCCGGTCATCACCGATGCGACTTTGCAAAATATCCTCTAACAACCACTTATCGTCCTGGAAACGCGCATGATCTGCCTTAGTGACCACCCGCAGGCGGTTGTCCTTATCAAACTCGTAGATATAGAGATCAGCCACCTCATCCCCGGAAAGCAGCTTTCGCACATGGATAAAGCTGCGACCATCGCGGATCCAAAAACCGTTGGCGGTACGCAAAGCCATCTGCCCGGTGATCGCCAGTGAACGCTGCTGCTGAGCAATACGCTCACTCACCGGTGCCAATAACTCACCGATGGCCAATACCAGCAGCATGATCAAAGCAGCAGCCTTGAGCACCGCCAGCAACAAACGCCTCAGTGAAACACCGGAGGTGCGTATAACGGTTAATTCCCCGCTAGCCGCTAAGCCACCCAAACCCACAACGCTGCCCACCATGGCCGCCAGCGGAAACAGATCGAAGCTGCGTCGAGGCAGACGTAGCAACTGGTATTCCAAGGCTTGGCCCAAGCTGTAAGTGCCCCGCCCCACGGTACCGAGATCATCCACCAGGTCGATAAAGGTAAATAAGCCGACCAGCACCATTAGCACCAGCAAACTGCTGCTAAGTACCTGCTTGCCTATGTAGCGGTCGAGGATCTTCATGCGCTATCTCTGGCCCGTCGCCAGCGCCGCCGTATTGCAGCCCAGTGCCACTGCCCTGAGCGGTGATAAAACAGCAGACCAAAGCTCACCAGAGCAAAGCCCAGATGGACCCAGCCCAGCCCAATGATGGTACCCAGCTCTCCCCGCTCTACCAGGCTACGCGCCACCCCGAGCAAGTTGGTGTAACAAAAATACACCACCACTGCTGTAAAGAAGCGTGCATATTTCCCTTGCCGGGGTGCGCTTTGCGACAACGGCACCGCCAGCACCGAGAGAATGATGACCGAAAGCGGTAGTGAAATACGCCACTGCAGCTCGGCAATATGAGCGGAGTTTTCACTCCCCACCAATTCATCACTGCCCCAGGCCGAGAGTTTGCGATGCAAAGTACCGACGGCTTCCTCTTCAATGCGCAGGCCATGGGTGCGGAAATGGGTGATGACGTAGTCCGCCCCACCAGGCTCACCGCCATAGCGATAACCCTCCTCCATAACCATAAAGCGGTCACCATTTTCCATCACCTGCTGGGCCGCACGCTGTGCATAAAGCACATCCATACGCGCACTGCCGTTAGAGCCCTGGGCCTGGGCAAAAACCCCTTCCATCCTGGCCTCGGCCGGCAGCACCCGCTCCACATAGAGCACCTGTTCGCCATCGGCAAACTCGGTAAAGCGACCCGCCTGGATGCCTCCCAGACTGGGGGAATCTTTTGCCTGCAGGTAGATCTCCTGCACCGTCGTACGGGCTTGTGGTGAAAAATAAAGCGTCAATACGGCAACAGGCACGGCGAAAAGCACACCCAGCACACCCACGACGCGTACTAGCCGCATCATGCCGAGACCACTAGCACGGATGGCGGTAATCTCCGAATCCCGGTGCAAACGCCCAAGGGCCAGAATAACTGCCAGGAAAAAAATCAGCGGCAGCAGAAAGCCTAAGCTACTCACCAGCTTGAGTCCTAGCAGTTGCAACACCAGATCACTGGAAATCCGCCCCACCGCTGCTTCGGCCAGTATGCGCACCAAGCGATGACTGACAAAAATGAGAATCAGCACACTGCCCACCGCTGCCAGGGTGTAGGCCACTTCACGAAATAGATAACGGCTAATAATTTTGTACATGGATGTACTTTTATCCAGGGATGGATTTATGCCGCGAAGGGCAGGGAGCCCGGGAGCGGCCATGTCGTAAAGCACATGGATGCGCGGTAGTAGGGCAATGCAGGAACAATTGCCGAGGATGTGCAAGAGCGACGAATGCCGTATGTCGCAAGAAGTTCTGTATGTCGCAAGAGTAGTGCCCGCTTGGCGGCTCCTTGATTGATTGAGCTGCTGGTACCCGCTTGGCAGCCCTTGTACAAGGGAATACACTCTGGCGCGGCAGCAATAGGGCCTTTTTTTACAAGCCCAGATTGTAACAGCATGGCGTTACGACACCCCGAATAATCTATTTCGTCGGTCACCACCATCGCCGCCACAAATACCCACACAACACCAGGATTAGAGATGGAATTTAGCGTCAAAAGCTGCCCCTCTGCCGCACCACGGACCTCTTGTTTAGTGCTCGGCGTACATGAAAACGGCAAACTGCCCGCCGCTACCGCGACCATCGACCAGGCAACAGACGGCTATCTTCGCAAGATCATCAAAAATGGTGACCTGCCAGGCCAACTGGGCCAAAGCCTCATGTTGCACGCTGTCCCCGGCATCCCCTGCCAGCGCCTGTTATTGGTAGGCGCAGGTCCAGAGGGCGCGCTTAATGACCGAGCCTTTGGGAAATTGCTGCAATGCACCTTTAAGGCACTGGCTGGCAGTGGTGCCCGCGAGGCCATGTTGCAGCTTAGTGAACTGGATGTAACGGGACGCGATACGGCCTGGAAGATAAACCAGATCGTCACCGTCGCGCAGCAGACCCTGTATCGATTTGATCGCCTTAAAAGCAAAGCACCCAAGCAGCCTAGCCTCCGCCGAGCCTGCTTGCTGGTAGCGCGCAAAGAGTTGTCCGCCGCCAAGAAGAGTCTCGCACAGGCGGTGGCCACCGCCCATGGCGTGGAACTCGCTCGCGATCTCGCCAACCTACCGGCCAATATCTGCACCCCGAACTACCTGCTCAAGGAAGCGCGGAAAATTGCCCGTGGCAATAAATCCGTAACCGTTCGAGCACTGAATGAAGCGGCTATGAAGAAACTGGGCATGGGCGCGCTGCTCTCGGTGGCCCAAGGCAGCCGGACCCCTCCGCAACTCATCATTATTCAATATAAAGGTGCGAAAGCTCGCCAAAAACCCGTGGCACTGGTAGGCAAAGGAGTCACCTTTGACTCCGGCGGCATCTCCCTCAAACCGGGTGCCGCCATGGATGAAATGAAGTTTGATATGTGCGGTGCCGCCACCGTGCTAGGCACCATGGCCGCGGCAATCGAAATGCAACTGCCGCTTAATCTGGTGGCGCTGATTCCAGCTACGGAAAACCTGCCCGATGGCAATGCCAGCAAGCCCGGCGATGTGGTCACCACCCTGTCTGGCCAGACCGTAGAAATCCTCAATACCGATGCCGAGGGCCGCCTGATCTTGTGTGATAGCTTGAGCTATGCCGCGCGCTTCAAACCCGAGTTAGTCATCGACGTGGCCACCCTCACGGGAGCCTGTGTGGTCGCTCTGGGCGCCCATCCCTCGGGCTTGTTCAGTAATCATCCCCCACTGGCCACCGCGCTGTTAAAGGCTGGAAATTACAGTCTGGACCGGGCTTGGGAAATGCCCCTGTGGGATGAATATCAGGACCAGCTAAAGAGCAATTTTGCTGATATGGCGAATATTGGTGGCCGTCATGGTGGCGCTATTACCGCAGCCGCCTTTCTCTCTCGCTTTACCACTGATCAACACTGGGCACATCTGGATATCGCCGGCACCGCATGGAAATCCGGTGCCGAGAAGGGGGCCACCGGACGCCCTGTACCTCTGTTAACCCGCTTCTTGCTGGCGCATTGCCAAGTAGCCAAAGATGGTTCTTTGGACCAATGACGGCTCCCCGGCCAACGCAAGGGCCACTCTTCGGCATCCCTGCCGTCGTGGCATAAGTGCATCCATACACAAAATGACCCAAGTCGATTTCTACATACTTGAGAGCAAGCAAGACGATGCCGTGCGGCTGGCCTGCCGGCTGGCGGAAAAGGCATGGAAAGAGGGCAACACCGTTTTTATACATACCTCCTCGGAGGCCGCTGCAGCGCAGATAGACAAGCTGCTCTGGACCTTTAGTCAGGGCAGTTTCGTTCCCCATGCGCTGGCCGTAGAGCAGGACAACACAGTCTCAGTATGTGTTGGGCAGGGCGCGGCACCCAGCCAAGCGGCCGAAGTACTGGTCAACTGTGGTGACGGCATCCCCGATTTTTTCAGCCACTTCAAGCGAATACTAGAGCCCGTGGCTGGAGACGACGACAGCCTGCAAGCTGGCAGAAGCCGTTACCGTGACTATCAGACCCGAGAAATCACCCCGATTATTCACAAACTCTGAACAACCATGAACAAAGAACCCACATTAGCGGCTGACGACGAAAGCACCGAAAACGGTGACGAATCGCTGCACCAGGCAATTGATGCCCTAGAAGGCATGCTGGACGGATCATCGGTTTCGTCACCAAACGAGGCGGAAAATTTTACCCTGGCAGCCGACGACAATACGGCGAATAACGAAGGCGAGCTGCCCCTGCTCCAGGATATCGTCATGCCCGGCGATCCGAACCTAGAGGCCAGTGATGGCTCATGGAATGAACGCCGTGGTAGCCCAGAGATTGCCGAGATCCGCAAACAAGTACGTCAGCGGCTGGCCAGCGAGATTGAGGTGATCGTTCAGTGTGGCTTTGAATCGGCGCTGCAAGACATCAGCAAGGAAATCCTTACCCGCCTGGAACAGCACCTCGATATCGTATTACCAGAAATACTCGACGAAATTTTGCCCAGAGATGGGCTTATGCCGCAAAGCTCGGGGACGAGCGAGAGCGGCACCTTGCCCACAGACACAACGAAGACCCCGCGTAATGGATAAGACCTACACCCCCGAAAAGATCGAAACCAAGTGGTACCAAAGCTGGGAGCAGCAAGGCCGGTTTGAACCCAGCGGCGAGGGCACCCCCTACTGCATTATGATCCCACCCCCCAATGTGACCGGCAGCCTGCATATGGGGCATGGCTTTAATAACACCATCATGGATGCCCTAATCCGCTACCAACGCATGAATGGGCGGCCAACCTTGTGGCAGCCAGGTGCCGACCACGCCGGCATTGCCACCCAGATGGTGGTGGAGCGTCAGCTCAATACAGAGGGCAAGACACGGCATGATCTAGGACGGGATGCCTTTATCGACCGTATCTGGGCATGGCGCGAGGAATCCGGCGGCAATATCACCCGCCAGTTACGCCGCCTGGGTTCGTCCCTGGACTGGGCCAACGAGCGCTTCACCATGGACGAAGGCATGTCCGATGCGGTCAGGGAAGTCTTCGTGCGTCTATACGAAGAGGGCCTCATTTACCGCGGCAAGCGGCTGGTGAACTGGGATCCCAAGCTCCACACCGCGGTCTCGGATCTGGAAGTGGTCTCTGAGGAAGAAAGCGGCCACATGTGGCACATCCACTATCCCCTGAGCAACGGTCAGGGGCAGCTCACAGTGTCCACCACCCGCCCAGAAACCATGCTCGGAGACTGCGCGGTAGCGGTGAACCCGGAAGATGAACGCTATCGGCATCTGATTGGAGAGCTGGTGGAACTGCCACTCACCGGCCGGCGTATCCCCGTCATCGCCGACGAGCACGCGGACCCGGAGTTTGGCACCGGTTGTGTCAAGATTACCCCGGCCCACGATTTCAACGATTATGCCGTGTGGCAACTCCACCGGGACGAGAGCTCCATCGCCTCCCAGCCCCATGGTGGGCTGATCAACATCCTCTCCGTGGACGCAGCCATCCGCGACAATGAAGAGGACGAAGGCCAGCTCATCCCCGCGGCCTACACCAGCATGGATCGTTTTGCCGCCCGTAAGCAGATCGTTGCCGATCTGAAGGCCCTGGGGCTGCTGGAAAAAGTCGTGGACCACCGCTTGCCGGTACCTCGAGGCGACCGCTCCGGCGTAGTCATCGAGCCCTTCCTTACCGACCAGTGGTACGTGAAGGTCGGCCCTTTGGCGAAGCCTGCCATCAAGGCAGTGGAAGACGGACGCATCCGCTTCGTACCCGACAACTGGAAAAACACCTACTTCGACTGGATGCACAATATCCAGGACTGGTGCATCAGCCGCCAGATCTGGTGGGGTCATCGAATTCCCGCCTGGTATGACGCTGAGGGCAATATCTACGTGGGCCGTGACGAGCAGGCAGTCCGTGATCAGCACAAGCTATCCGCCGACTATCCCTTGCGACAGGATGAGGACGTGCTGGATACCTGGTTCAGCTCGGCATTGTGGCCCTTTTCCACCCTCGGGTGGCCACAAAAAACTGAACGACTCGAACAATTCTACCCAGGCAACGTGCTGGTCACCGGCTTCGACATAATCTTTTTCTGGGTCGCCCGCATGATCATGATGGGCATGAAGTTCATGGATGGTCAGGTGCCCTTCCACGAGGTCTATATCCACGGCCTGGTACGCGATGCCGATGGCAACAAGATGTCCAAGTCCAAGGGCAACGTGCTCGATCCCCTGGATCTCATCGACGGCATCGACCTGGAAAGTCTGGTACAAAAGCGCACCACCGGTCTGATGCAGCCAGAACTGGCGCCAAGCATTGAGAAATCCACCCGCAAACACTTTCCCGATGGCATCTCCGCCTTCGGTACCGATGCCCTGCGCTTTACCTTCTGCTCGCTGGCCACCACTGGCCGTGACATCCGTTTTGATCTCGGCCGCATTGAAGGCTACCGAAACTTCTGCAACAAGCTCTGGAATGCCGCCCGCTTCGTACTCATGAACACCGAGGGTAAAGGATCGCTCTCGCTTGAACCTGGGGTTGAGCTCGGCATAGCCGATCGCTGGATCCTTTCGTTGCAGCAACGTCTCATCATCCAAGTCCGCGAGTCCATCGACAATTACCGCTTTGATCAGGCCGCCCAGGCCATCTACGAATTTACCTGGAACGAATACTGCGACTGGTATCTGGAGCTGTGCAAACCGCGGCTGTTATCAGGGGATGAAAGCAGTGCACGAGTGGTGCGACACACCCTTATTCAGGTGCTGGAATCCCTGCTGCGCATCGCCCATCCGCTCATTCCCTTCATCACCGAGGAGATCTGGCAGCGGGTGGTACCACTGGCAGATCGCCAAGGTCTGCCAAACGAAGCGCCCACGGCCCGATCAGAACATTCCCCCAGCATCATGGGTCAACCTTATCCTCACGCCAATGACGCGCTGATTGATGCCAATGCCGAGCTGGAAACCGAATGGCTCAAGGGCTTTATCCTCGGCATCCGTCAGGTGCGTGGAGAGATGGATATTTCCCCCGCCCGCCGCGTGCCGGTGTTGTTGACTCAGGGATCCGCCCTCGATCGAAAGCGAGTTGAAGCCCATGGCGAAAGCCTCCTCAGTCTGGCGCGCCTTGAAAGCATCAATTGGCTGGCTGACGGCGACGAGGCCCCGGAATCCGCCACGGTGCTGCTGGAAGAATTGAAAATTCTCATTCCGCTGACGGATCTCATCGACAAAGCGGCAGAGAGCCAACGCTTGGCCCGGGATATAGAAAAACATCAAGCTGACCTCAAACGTAGCGAGGGCAAGTTGGGCAACGCCAACTTTGTGGAACGGGCACCGGCTGCCGTGATAGAGCAAGAACGAGGACGGGTAGAAAAACTCACGGCAACCATCGAACAGCTGCGACAACAGTTGGCACGACTGGCCCAAATTTAAAGCAGACTTAGAATGTTCAGACACCTACAAGAAGATCTCGCCTGCGTATTCGAGCGTGACCCGGCGGCCCGCAATCTGTTCGAGGTGATCACCACCTATCCCGGTGTGCACGCCATTATCATGCACCGCATTAATCACCAGCTCTGGGGCTGGGGGTTGAAATGGCTGGCTCGGGTATTCTCCCTGTTCGCACGCTGGATCACCGGCATTGAGATTCATCCGGGGGCACGCATTGGGAGGCGTTTCTTCATCGATCACGGACTTGGGGTAGTCATCGGTGAAACCACTGAAGTGGGCGATGACTGCACCCTCTACCAAGGCGTCACCCTGGGCGGCACCTCTTGGGACAAGGGTAAACGTCATCCCACCTTGGGCAACAATGTGGTGGTGGGAGCGGGCGCCAAGATTCTGGGACCCATCCTGATCGGTGACGGTGGGCGGGTCGGCTCCAATGCCGTGGTGGTCAAAGAGGTTCCCGCCGGTGCAACGGTAGTCGGCATCCCCGGCAGGATAGTAGAAAAACGTAGTAAAGCAGATCAGCAACGCCAGGCCATCGCCAGCAAGATGGGCTTTGATTCCTACGGACTCTCCAAGGAACTACCTGACCCCGTAGCCGCTGCCATACACCGCATGTTGGATCACATTCACGCCATGGATACCCGCATGGAGCTCATGTGCAAAACCCTGGAACGGCTTGGTGGCGATGTGGAAAAGGTGGAGTTACCCGATCTCGAAGGCTGCGATATCGATGCAGAAGATGGGCCCACATAACGCCTGAGCTCACCAGGGCCAGACCTGCTCAATACTTGACTAAATCACTGTGATTTGAGAGCCTGTCAGCTCAAATCGCTCTGGATGTCGTCATGCGCTTAACCACCAAAGGCCGCTATGCGGTTACCGCCATGCTGGACCTGACCCTGCATCAGTCGGGCGGCCCAGTGACTCTGTCGGATATTGCCAACCGGCAATGCATCTCCCTGTCCTACCTTGAACAACTCTTTTCCCAACTGCGCAAACACGCGCTGGTACAAAGTGTCCGCGGCCCTGGTGGTGGTTATTTGCTGGCACGCGAGGCCCCGGAAATTGCCGTGGCCGATGTGATTTGTGCGGTAGATGAATCCGTAGATGCCACCCGCTGCCGCGGCAAGGAAAATTGCCAAGGCAAGGAAAGATGCCTCACCCACGACCTCTGGGATGATCTCAGCAAGCGCATCTACGACTTTCTCGGCGGCATCGACCTGGCGCAACTGGTAGAAACCGCACGGGTCAAAGAGGTGGCTGCTCGCCAGGATAAAATTATCAACGGCATCAGCGACCAGGCGAGCTCTGCTGCCTGAATCACCCCATGAGCATTGAACTCAGTCGTCGCGCCGCCGAGCGAGTAAAGAAGTACCTGTCGGAGAGCGATAAGGCCATAGGACTGCGTTTGGCGGTTAAAACCACGGGCTGTTCCGGCTGGGCCTATGTGGTACAGCTCACTGCTTCCATTGAAAAAACCGACCATGTCTGTGAAACCCAGGGGGTAAAGATCGTCATCGATGCCGAAAGCCTGCCCTTTCTGGACGGTACCCGCATGGACTTTACCCGCCAGGGTTTAGGCGAGCGCTTCAGTTTCGAGAACCCTAAAGCCGCAGCGGAATGCGGCTGTGGTGAAAGCTTTACCGTTTAAACCACCCTCCTTCCAGCTTCCACGTTTTAGCCAAACGTCGCTCTCGCACATCCTTGTGCTTCGCGACATAAGGCCATCCATGGCCAAATTTCTTCGCCCGTTTCTTAGCTGGGCTCGCACACGTATAATCAGCCGATCCGTTTGCCACTAATCTCCGAGGGAGGTGGCAAACAACTGGTACTCGCCCCCGGAAATCATGTAACACCCTAGGAGAAATACGAATGGCGCTCGAACGCACCTTTTCTATCGTCAAGCCTGATGCCGTAGCAAAAAATGTTATCGGTGAAATTTACGCCCGTTTTGAGAAAGGCGGCCTCCGGATCATCGCATCAAAAATGTTGCACATGAGTCGCGAACAGGCAGAGGGCTTCTATGAAGTTCACAAAGAGCGTCCTTTCTACCAGGATTTGGTGGCCTTTATGACCTCTGGTCCGGTCATGGTGCAGGTGCTGGAAGGTGAAAATGCCATTGCCCGTAACCGCGAACTCATGGGCGCTACCAATCCCGCCGATGCCGATGCCGGGACCATTCGTGCCGACTTCGCTACCAGCGTGGAAGAAAATGCGGCCCACGGCTCCGACGCCCCTGAAACCGCCAAGGTCGAAATCGCCTTCTTCTTTAGCGAAGACGAGCTGTGCACGCGCACCCGTTAAAACTGCCTTGTCCAAGCCCAAAATAAATTTACTCGGTCTGTCCCGTGCCGGGCTGGAGCGCTACTTTCTCGAACAGGGGGAGCAGCGCTTTCGTGCGGAGCAGATTCTTAAATGGATTCATCAACAGGGGGTGAAGGACTTCGCCGCCATGACCAACCTGAGCGTGGCACTGCGCGGCAAACTGGAAACCATTGCCGAGATCAGCCTGCCCGAGGTGGTTGGTGAGCAACTAAGTACCGATGGCACCCGCAAGTGGCTGCTACGGGTGGACCCCCAGAACTCCATAGAAATGGTGTTCATTCCGGAAAATAGCCGCGGCACTCTGTGCATATCTTCCCAGGCCGGTTGCGCGCTTAATTGCGCCTTTTGCGCCACCGCCAAACAAGGCTTTGGCCGCAATCTCAGCAGCGCAGAAATTATTGGCCAACTGTGGCTCGCTCGCCAATTATTGGCAGAAACGGCAGACGCACCACGCATCACCAATGTGGTGCTCATGGGTATGGGCGAACCATTGCTTAACTTTGAAGCGATTGCCCCCGCACTGGACCTAATGATCGACGACTGTGCTTGGGGGCTGGCGAAACGACGCGTCACCGTCAGCACCGCCGGCGTCGTCCCGGGCATCAAACAACTGGCCGAACACTGTCCGGTGAGCCTCGCAGTCTCGCTCCATGCCCCGGATGATGCACTGCGAGACCAACTGGTACCCATTAACCGCAGCTACCCGATTAAGGAACTGCTCACCGCCTGTCGGGATTATGTGGCCGATGATCGGCGCGCCAAGATTACCTTTGAATACGTCATGCTGGATGGGGTCAATGACTCGGCCAAGCAAGCCAAGGCGCTGGCCCGCCTGTTAGAGGGGATTCCCTCTAAGGTAAATCTCATTCCCTTTAATCCATTCCCGGGAGCGGAATTCCAACGCTCCAGCCAGGCTAATATTGATCGCTTTCGTGAAATTCTATCGGCAGCTGGCCTGACCACCATCACCCGACGCCCACGCGGTCAAGACATTGCCGCCGCCTGTGGCCGCCTGGAGGGAGATATCTTGCCGCGTAGCCAGCGCATAGCCCGCCTTCGCGCAGCCAAACAAGCATCACCCAACCCCCGGAGTCATGCCCCCATCGGGGCATAGAAAAACAGGGATACTGAAATCATGCTGACCAGCCATTCCTCTTCTTTGCAGCCAGCAATTCATAGCCTCTCAAGCCAGCTTAGCGGGCTATTGGCAAGCCTCACTTTTATCTTGCTGAGCGCCTGCCAGACTATCGGAGTGCAGGATGACATCCCTACTGTTGAGCGACCGGTCAACCGACTAGCGGAAATTCACACCCAGTTGGGAATGGGCTATCTCCGAGAGGGGAAAAAAGAGCTGGCCTGGAGACGCCTGCAACGCGCCCTACAGGCCGATCCTAACTACTCCCCCGCACACAATGCCCTGGCGCTGTTGTCTGAACGCATGAAGCGACCGGAAAAGGCTGAATACCATTTTCAACGCGCCATTTCATCGGATCCACGAGATTCCGCTGCGATGAATAACTACGGCGGTTTTCTCTGTCGTCAAAAGAAATGGGCTGAAGCTGAGGGCTACTTCCAGCGTGCTGCCGCCAACCCTCTTTATGAGAATCCGGAGTTTGCCCAAACCAATGCGGGCCTCTGTCTGCTTGGAGCTGGTAAGGTCGATCAGGCGGAAACCTATCTGCGCACCGCGCTAAAGACCAATCCACGCCTATCCGTCGCACTTATTGCCATGGCCAGCATCAGCCTTAAAAAGACCCGCTATCTCTCCGCGCGCGCTTACCTGCAGCGCTATCTCGAACAGGCCAAACACAGCCCACGATCCCTCTGGATCGGTATTCAGGTAGAGCGTGAATTGGGGGATAAAAACGCCCTTGCCAGCTATAGCATGCTGCTCAAGGGAAATTTCCGCGACTCGCAAGAAACCCGCTTGCTGCTCGACTCGGAGAAAAAATGAGTACTGCTGAGGCTCCGGAGTTAGCACCAGCAGCAGAATCTAGTTCTAGCCTGGGAGCCAAGCTGCGCGAGAGTCGGATTGCCGCCAAGCTCAGTGTTAGCGAGGTAGCAAGCCAGCTGCACTTTGGTGAGGCCATCATCCAGCAACTGGAAGATGAGCAGTTCGAGGATTTTCCGGCACCCACCTTTGTACGCGGTTATTTGCGCGCCTACGCTAAGCTGCTGGGACTGCCCGATGCGCCCTTGCTAAAAGCCCTGGAACAGCATCGCTTGCACTCGCCCGAGTTGGTTGCGGATATCGCCGAACCACACCAGGCAAAGAGTACTGATACGCCGGTACGCATGGCCACCTACGCTATCTTCGGTGGACTGCTGTTACTGCTCGCTCTATGGTGGCACAGCGAGTATGGCATGAGCTTTTTTGGCTATGGAGCACAGACGCCCGCCCCCACAGGCAATCCACCTAGCACCCAAATTGATAGCGCGGCACCGCAAGTGCTCGCGCCCATCCCGCCAATGGCGACAGTCAACTTCCCACCACCATCGTTGGAGACTGAACCCCCGACCCCCAGTGAAGCAGCCATACTGGAAAGCCCCGTTCCAGTAGCAGGTATAGCGATTGTGCCTCCCCCTCCACCGCCAGTCGTCGAAGCCAGCCCCCCATCGCCACAACAGGTCTCGCTATCGCTCACCTTTGCACACGACTCGTGGGTTGAAGTTTACGATGGCGATGGCAACCGAATTTTTCTCGATCTCGCCCGCGAAGGCACAACCCTGGATTTAACGGGCATCGCCCCGGTAGACGTGCTACTCGGTTACGCCCAAGGGGTCGCTATCAAGTACAATGGGCAGGATTTTGACTTCCAACCCTTTGTGCACCAAGGCGTTGCCCGCTTTCAGCTAGGTGGCGCCGAGGAGCCTCCCGCAATTGAGGGGGAGCCGGAAGCCTCTAATAACGAGACCATATCAGACTAAAGTGCTCGCCCTAGTCGCTACTACAGCGACAGCGGCAAGGTTTTCAAACCACCTCCACCCTTTTTGGAATTTCTGTACCAGCATGAAAGCGATACAAGCCATTCGCGGCATGAACGATATCCTGCCGCAAGACATACCACTCTGGCAGCACCTGGAAGCCACTACCCGTGCCGTGCTTGAGAGCTATGGCTACGAAGAAATCCGCACCCCGATTCTGGAAAAAACTGAGCTATTCTCACGCTCCATCGGTGAAGTCACCGATATCGTAGAAAAAGAGATGTACAGCTTTGCGGATCGTAATGGCGACAGCCTCAGTCTGCGCCCGGAATATACCGCCAGTTGTGTACGTGCCGGCGTTGAGCATGGCCTCCTTTTCAACGCCATTCGCCGCCTCTGGTATGCCGGCCCGATGTTTCGTCACGAACGCCCACAGAAAGGCCGCTACCGGCAGTTTTACCAGATCGGTGCCGAGGCCTTTGGGTTGGCTGGCCCGGAAACCGATGCGGAGCTTATCCTGCTCACCGCACGCCTATGGAAGCGCCTGGGTATTGAGGGTTTACGCCTGGAAATTAACAGCCTGGGCTCAACCACTGCACGCGCGGCACACCGCAAAGATCTCGTGGCCTACTTGCAGCAACATTTTGATGAGCTGGACGAAGACAGTCGCCGGCGTATGCAAAGCAATCCTTTGCGCATCCTCGATAGCAAAAATCCAGCCATGCAGACCTTAGTGGATAAGGCGCCACGCCTGATGGATTATCTCGATGTGGACTCACTCACGCATTTCCAAAGCGTTGAACAAATCCTTACCACAGCTGGCATAGATTTTACTATTAATCCCCGCTTGGTACGTGGGCTGGATTATTACAATCACACCGTGTTCGAATGGATCACCGACCGCCTCGGGGCACAGGGCACCGTCTGTGGCGGTGGCCGTTATGACGGTCTGGTGGCCCAGATCGGTGGCAAGCCCTCTCCTGGCGTAGGCTTTTCCCTCGGCTGTGAACGGGTCATTGCGCTGCTGCAGGAATCGGGCAACTCCATCAGTCGCCGTGCCCCCGACGCCTATCTTATTGCCGTCGGTGATAGCGCGACTCATGCGGCCCACCCACTGGCCGAAGCACTACGTGATGCCTTGCCCAAGCTACATTTGATCGTCGATGCCGGGACCGGCAGCTTCAAGGCCAAGATGAAACGAGCTGACCGCAGCACCGCCCATCTGGCGCTGGTACTCGGTGACGATGAAATGACCCATCAGCAGATCGCTATCAAGCCGTTACGCAGCGGTGAAGCGCAACGCAACGTATCCCAGCACGACCTGGCGGCCGAGTTGAAAACCATGATTCAAACCCAATGCGAGAATAAATAGTGGAACTCTACGAAAGCGAAGAACAACAGGTTGAAGCCCTGAAAAAATGGTGGCAGGAGAATGGCCGTGGGATTATTTTCGGCCTCATTCTAGGTCTCGGTGGTGTCGGCGGATGGGGACTGTGGCAAGACCGAATTGACACCCGCGCCGAGGCCGCCTCGATACGTTATGAACAGCTGTTGCAAGCCATGGAGCGCAAGGATGCAACCGCCGTCAATGAACACGGCACGGCCCTGCTGGCCGATTATTCCGATACCGGTTACGTGTCGTTGACACGTCTGTTGCTAGCCAAAAACGACTATCAGGAAGGGCGCTACGAGGCCGCGGCCAGCCACCTGCAATGGGTCGCTGACAATGCTCCGGGCAGCGGGCTACAAAAAACCGCACGGCTACGCCTGGCCCGCCTCAAATTTGATCGCGGCGAAGCAGCAGCGGCACAGAAACTGCTGGAGCCACCCGAGGACGGGGCCTTTTTGGTTGCTTTCGAGGAGCTGCGTGGCGATATTCTGCTAGCCCAAAAGGATGCGATGGGTGCACGTGGCGCCTACACCCGCGCCCTAGCCCATGTGGCTGCCTCGGGGGCTGCACGGCAGCGCCTGGAAATGAAACTTGATGAGCTGGGACCGGCTCCCGCAGCACATTTGTGAAAAAACTCAACCTATACCTCTGCCTCCTCCTGCTGCTCACCGGCTGTGCCAAGGTCAGTGAAATGTTTGGCCGTGAAAAGGAGCTAACGCCACCGGCAGAGCTGCCAAAATTTCAATCAAAGAGTGAAATTCAGACCCTGTGGCAACGGGATCTCGGTGCCGCGGCAAAGAAAAGAATCAGCCTGCGACTAGCCCCTGTCGTTGACGACGGACGCATCCATGCTGTGGGCAAAAAAGGCCGTGTTTATGCCCTGAATCCTGACAATGGGGAAAACCTGTGGGAGACCGAGACCAAGGCCATGATTACTGGCGGTCCAGGCACCGGAGAAGGCCTCGTTCTAGTGGGCACCCGTGAGGGTGAGGTCATCGCCCTGGATGCAAAAAGTGGCCAGCAACGCTGGCGCGTAAGGGTTTCCAGCGAGGTCCTGGCCGCCCCCCGCGCGTCCGAAGGCATCGTGGTGACACGCACCATTGATGGCAAGGTCTTTGGTCTGGCCGTTAAGGATGGCAAGCAGGTTTGGGTCTATGACCGTACCGTGCCACTGCTTAGCCTGCGCGGTACCAGCGCCCCCGCACTGGCACGCGGTATGGCTATCTGCGGCTTTGACAGCGGTCGTCTAGTAGCACTGTCCTTGAAAGACGGTCAACCCATATGGGAGGCTCGTATTGCCGTCCCTCATGGCCGCTCGGAGCTTGAGCGCATGGTGGATATTGATTCCGACCCAATCGTCGTAAACGATACCGTTTATGCGGTCACCTTCCAGGGGCGCATAGCTGCCATTGACATCGATAGCGGCAGAATTCAGTGGCAGCGCGACATGTCTTCCCATGCCGGCCTTGGCGCCGGTTCGAAGGCGCTGTATGTCACCGATGAGAGCAGCCATATCTGGGCACTGGATCGCTTTAACAGCGCATCCCTGTGGCGCCAGCAACGTCTACAACATCGCATGCTTACCGCACCGATCCAGTTTGGAAATCGGGTAGTCAGCGGCGACTTTGAAGGCTATCTGCACTGGATGCGCGAAACTGATGGTCAGTTTGTCGCCCGTACCCGGGTTGGCCGCAGCCCCATCGACGCCCCCCCCATCCGCTATCAACAACTGCTATTGGTCTATGACCGCAGCGGCACCCTCACCGCACTACGCGCAAAGAAGTAAATAACGGCTCTCCCATGCAATCCGTAATCGCCATAGTCGGCCGACCCAATGTCGGCAAATCCACCCTGTTTAATCGCCTCACTGGCAGCAAGAATGCGCTGGTTGCCGAGGTGCCGGGCATGACCCGTGACCGCCAGTATGGCTATGCCCGTATCGGTGAACACAGTTGCCTATTGGTGGATACCGGCGGACTCGCCGAGGAAACTGCCCTCATTGATGAGCTGGTCAGCCAACAGTCCGTAGCCGCCATCGAGGAGGCAACGCTAGTCCTGTTCCTAGTAGATGGCCGTGACGGCCTGATGCCAGCCGATCGGGAAATCGCTGACCGGCTGCGCCGCAGTGACCGCCCGGTCGTCGTGGTAGTCAACAAAACCGAGGGGCGGGACCCCGCCGGGGCAGTACTGGAATTCCATGATCTCGGGCTCGGGCTACCGCTGGCCATCGCCGCGACCCACGGACGTGGCTTTGAACCCTTGCGGGAAAATATTGTCACCCGCCTGCCATCCGACTCAGACGCACTGCCCGACAACGACGCCCTGCCAGACGGCATACGGGTGGCGGTAGCAGGACGTCCCAACGTAGGGAAATCCACCCTCATCAACCGCCTTCTCGGCGAAGAACGTGTATTGGCGCACGACATGCCAGGCACCACCCGGGACAGCATCTACATCCCCTTCAAGCATCGTGGCGATGCCTACGTGCTTATCGATACCGCTGGCGTGCGACGACGTGCACGGGTGGAAGGCACCGCGGAAAAATTCAGTGTGGTACGGACCCTGCAGGCAGTCACCGCCTCTAATGTAGTGATCTTGCTAATCGACGCCCGCGAGGGCATCACTGATCAGGACGCCCATTTGCTTGGTATCACCCTGCAATCTGGCCGTGCATTGGTGATCGCGGTGAATAAATGGGATGGCCTCGATGTCGATGAACGGGAACGGGTGCGCGACGGCCTGGAGCGCAAACTACGCTTTATTGATTTTGCTAACATTCACTTTATTTCAGCGTTGCAGGGTTCCGGAGTTGGCCAGCTATTTCGCTCGGTCAGTGAGGCCTGGTACTGCGCCTCAAAGGGCTTTTCCACACCAGAGCTAAATCGCATTCTCAGCAAGGCGGTCGAAGCCCATCCTCCGCCACTATCCCACGGACGCCGTGCTAAACTCCGCTACGCCCACCAGGGGGGACGCAATCCACCCATCATCGTGGTGCATGGCAGTCAGACTGACAAACTGAAAAACAGCTATAAACGCTATCTGTCCCACGCCTTCAGCAAGGCCCTGAAGCTCAGGGGAACGCCGCTGCAAGTCGAGTTTAAAACTGGGAAAAACCCCTACGAGGGTAGAAAAAACGTCCTCACCCCGCGCCAACAGCAAAAACGCAAGCGCCTGATGCGCCACGTTAAAGGAAAACGCTAAGGGGGATCCCCCTCCCGGAATCGGGAGGGGATAAACAGTGGACAACTCTACTTCAGTTGTTCGTGCAGCAGGGAAAGAATTCTGCCCGCGGTCTCGCCAGTATCCCGTGCGCCCGCCTTGTCTAGAACCACCACTTGGGTAGCGGCTTGCTCGCCCACCAGGCTAATGAAGTATTCGATTTTCTTGGGTTTCTTATCCTTGCCCCAGAACTTCATCTTGCCAAAAAATCCCTTTTTCTTTTTCTCCGTTGCCAATGGATCTACATAGCGAACGAAATAGAGCCCGCGTGAGCGGTCGCGATCCTGCACCGTAAAGCCCACCCGATCGAGCGCCAGGCCGGTACGCCGCCAAGCACGGGAAAAACCTTCTCGTAAAGAAAGCGTGGTGCTGCCTTGCTCATCCTTAACCAGATGGGCACGCGGCGCGCGGCTGGCAGTGGCAGCCATGATCTCCACCACCTTCTCCTCGGTCACCCCGAAGTACAGCAACATGCGGTTAAGCATCTCCGCCTCTAACTCAGGATCGGCGGGTGAGGTTTGCCATATGATGTCATCCTTAACCGCCACCTCCTCCACGCGCTGGTGGGAGATGAATAACTCAGTGGAATCCGCAAGACTGCCACGCTCCAGCCGTACGCGAAATTTATCTCGCACTGCAAAGGAATAGATCTGCTTGGAGATCTTGCTCAGTAATCCCTGAACAAGACCGGTCGGATGACTTTCCCGTTTTTCTGCCCAATCGGTCTCAAGAATGCCGATGCCAGGTTCAGCGCTCTTAATCAGAAAGCCATTTTCAAGCCAAAAATCATGCGCGCGAGGCCATACTTGCTCGGCAGTCGCCTGGATCACCAGCCAGCGCTTATCGCCGTTGCGCTCAACCCGCACCTTCTGCAGGGACGGTAGTACCGTGCCACGGCGCTCACCCTCCTTTTTAGCTTTTCCCGTCCCGGCGTAATCGGAATATCTCATAGAACCCGAGGCGTCTACCTGTGGTACCACTGCGCCATCCTTGATGGTGGCACTGCTGAGATCCGGCGGGATCTCGAGCGGGGGCAGACTACGACTACTTTGATACTGGGTGTCCGCGCTCGGCAGGTGCTCATCAATGGTTTGCTGCAAGCTGCTACCACAACCCGTAACAAAGACCGCTAAGGACACCAAGACAAGTCGAGAGTTCTTCATTCCAGCCAAGCTCATGCGCGTGCCTGAGCCAATGCCCCCCGTAACGCCTCGTGATATTCGGCGGCCAAGGGGGTCAGGGGCAACCGAATTCCCGATGGAATCATATCCATATCACTCAATAACCACTTTGCAGGGATCGGATTGGATTCGAGAAACAGCCCGCTGTGCAGACCGGCTAATAGCTTGTCCACCTTGCGGGCACCTGCCTCATCACCTGCCAGTGCCAGCGCACACATTTCGTGCATTAAATCGGGCGCAATATTAGCGGTCACGGAAATCACCCCTTGCGCACCGGCCAGCATCGCATCCAAGGCCATGCCATCATCACCACTGAACACAGAAAAATCCTTACCGCAACGCGCCACAATGTCGGCCACCCGCTCAACCACCTCTGCGGAGGCCTCCTTGATAGCCACGATATTGTCCACACTGGAGAGGCGTTCCACCGTCTCTGGCAGCAAATCACAAGCCGTGCGCCCGGGTACGTTATAGAGAATCTGGGGAATCTGTACCGCCTCGGCAATGGTCTTGTAATGCTGGTACAGACCTTCCTGAGTCGGCTTGTTGTAGTAGGGCGTTACCAACAGACAACCATCCGCGCCCAGCTCTGCAGCCCGCCGGGTCAGGGCCAACGCCTCACGCGTGGAATTGGCGCCAGTGCCGGCAATCACCGGAATGCGACCTTTTACCCGCTTAATGATGCGCTCGACCACCGCACAGTGTTCACTCTCATCTAGGGTGGCAGATTCGCCCGTGGTCCCGACCGCAATAATTGCATCGGTTCCCGCCTCAATATGAAACTCCACCAAGCGCTCCAGGGCACCGTGATCCACCGTGCCATCCGCCTCCATAGGCGTTACCAACGCAACCATACTGCCTTTAAACATGACAACCCCCGAAAATCTGGAAACATAGCGCACAGCCCGTGTCCGCCAACAAGGCGGGAATGCTACTTGCGCGCTCGGCGCTTGGCAAATTGGCCTATCTGCGTGCTAACCTGAACGGTCTCGCTTGCGGGTAAAAAGCCACCCTTCAATCACTAAAACGGGTAACACTTTAAAGATGGAAACCTTTCTCGTTGTTTCCGTGCTTGGCCGGGATCATCCAGGCATCATCAACGCCTTTTCTGCCGCCGTGATGGATTGTGGCTGCGGTATTCAAGACAGCCGTATGACGGTGCTGGGCGGCGAATTTGCCATGATCTCGCTATTGAGCGGCAACTGGAATGCCATCGCCAAGATTGAGCAATCACTGCCACGCCTTGGGGAGGAGTTGGAACTCACCATCCAGAGCCGGCGTACTGAGGCCCGCACCGGCACTGGGCAAATCGTGCCCTATGGTGTGGAGGTCGTGGCCATGGATCATCCGGGTATCGTCCACGAGATAGCGGAATTTTTCTCTGGGCGCAATATCAACGTCGAGGATCTCTACACCAGCATCTATCCGGCACCCCACACCGGCACGACGATGTTCTCTCTGCATATGACCGTTGGCATCCCAGCCGACAATCCCATTGCTACCCTACGCGGCGAGTTCATGGACTTTTGCGACGCCCTGAATCTCGATGCCATGCTGGCACCGGTCAAGTAGCCAATCCTCCCGACTAATTCGCGGCCTTCTTCCGCCGCCGCGTTGTGGCTGCCATCACCTGCGTCCCACCACTACAGTGGCGCAAGTTTCTCAACTCACCCATGGCCACGGACAACATAGAGAAATCCGGCTCGGACCCCTGCATCAAATCCACCACCACCTGCTGATAACGACCCGCGGTATGACCATTAGCATCCAACCAACGTTCAATACGGACCTTCGGTGCAAGGGTCTTTCCGGGCATCGCCAAGACACTGGCGGTCAGGGCACTGTGTTGCGCGTAGTGCTCATCGTGCAGGGCAGCCCGCGCCAAGGCCTGCCAACGATTATCCCGAGGCAAGGCAACGATGCCCTCGCGCAGCCAGTCGAGCTGCAGCTTGGCGCCTAACTGAAAGTGCAGTTTGGCCACCTCTTCCACACTGCGATCCCCCCCATTGGCAACCTCAACGATCCCCAGCGCACTGAACAAATGGTCAAAACCCGCCACGCGTGCAAGCAGCCCTTTGAGAATATCGTGGTGTCCCAGGGATTCCCACGGCTCGCCCTCTAGCAGACCTGGAACCAGCGTCTCCAGCTGCTCTTCCAACACTTGGGCTCCTGGCGAGAAACAAGCGATGCTGGCAGCGACATCCAGGGGCGTAGGACGGTTTCTAAGCAGCCAACGTGCGCCGCGCTCTACCAATTTCCGCCCCTCCAGCAGCAATCGCTTCTGCACCTCGGCAGGAACCTTGTTATCCAGTCCATCCACCGCACTCCAGAAGTCCCGCATACCGAAAATCTCACGCGCTGCCATGAAGGCCCGGGCAATATCGGGCGGTGCGGCCCCGGTCTCCTCACCTAGGCGAAACGCAAAGGTCATACCGGCACGATTGACCATGCCGTTGGCCACCACAGTGCAAATAATCTCGCGCCACAGACGATGTGCGGGCATCTCTTTGCGATAGCGCTCCCGCAGCGGTTCGGGGAAATAATATTCAAGCTCGCGAAAGAAGAAGGGGTCCTCCGGCAGATTTGACTGCAACAGCGCAGCGGACAGAATATTCTTGTAGTAGGCAAAGATCACCGACAACTCCGGTGGACTCAAACCCGCACCCTTAACCGCCCGGTCCGCCAACTCCTCGCGCCCGGGCAGAAATTCGAGATCACGCCGCAAACCACCCTCGCGCTCCAGCCATTGCATCAAGCGCAAATGCACATCCGCCATGGGCAGCGCCTGCTCGGTGGCAATCCCCAACGCCTGATTCTGCAAATAATTATGCCGCAGCACCAAAATTCCGACCTCATCAGTCATCTCCGCTAACAATCGGTTGCGCTGCTTTTCAGTCAACTCCCCCTTGGCCACAATGGCGTTCAGCAGAATCTTGATATTGACCTCATGATCCGAGCAATCTACTCCGGCAGAGTTATCGATGGAATCGGTGATAATCCGTCCACCAGCCAGGGCAAACTCAATGCGCCCACGCTGAGTAAACCCCAGATTGCCGCCCTCACCCACTACCTGGGCACGCAAATCCTTGCCGTCCACCCGAACACTATCGTTGGCGCGATCACCCACCTCGGCATCGTTCTCACTGCTGGCCTTAACGTAGGTGCCAATACCGCCATTCCATAACAAATCCACCGGGGCTTTTAGGATCTCCCGGACTAAAGCGTTGGGAGTGAGGCTCGTCTCCTCTATGTCCAACACCTGCCGCACCTCGGGGGAAAGCTTGATGGACTTGGCGGAGCGGGGGAAAATGCCGCCACCACGCGAAATCAGCGAGGCCTTGTAATCATCCCAACCGGAACGAGGCAGATTAAACAGGCGTTCGCGCTCGGCAAAAGCGCGTTGCGGGTCCGGATCCGGGTCAAGGAAAACACTCAGGTGGTTAAAGGCGGCTACCAACTTGATGTGCGGCGAGCGCAACATGCCGTTGCCGAAGACATCCCCAGCCATATCGCCGATACCCACCACACTGAAGTCAGTGCTCTGGGTATCCACCCCCATTTCCCGGAAGTGGCGTTTAACCGACTCCCAGGCCCCGCGAGCGGTGATCCCCATGCCCTTGTGGTCGTATCCCACCGAGCCACCCGAGGCGAAAGCATCTCCCAGCCAGAAGCCCTGCTCCAGGGAAATACTGTTGGCAATATCGGAAAAACTCGCCGTCCCTTTATCCGCCGCCACCACAAAATAAGGATCATCCTCGTCATAGCGAATGGTGCGTGCCGGCGGTACCACCTCCCCATCCACGATGTTATCGGTGATCGCCAACAAGCCGCGCATGAAGATCTGGTAACAGGCAATACCCTCTTCCAGTACCGTCTCGCGATCGGCCCCCACAGGCATCATCTTGGGCACGAACCCACCCTTGGCACCCACCGGAACGATGACTGCATTCTTCACCATCTGCGCCTTCACCAGGCCCAGCACCTCGGTGCGAAAATCCTCGCGCCGATCTGACCAGCGGATACCACCACGGGCAATCTTGCCGCCGCGCAGATGTACCCCTTCCACCCGGGGCGAGTAGACGAAGATCTCGTATTGTGGTTTCGGCTCGGGCAACTGTGGAACCAGCGCCGGGTTATATTTGAAGGAAAGCGAAGGCCGCGGTTCACCGGCCTCCGTCAGCTGATAGTAGTCGGTCCGCAAGGTGGCGCGGATGAGTCCCAGGAAGCAACGCAAAATACGATCTTCATCAAGATTGGATACCCGATCCAGTGCCTCCTCGATCTCCATCCCAGTCTGAGCTGAGGCCTCGGCAGCACCCTCGCGGGCGTCCGGGTCAAAGCGCGCGTGAAACAGCCGCACCAGCAACGCGGTGATCGCCCCGTTGGCCGACAGCGCCTGCTCTATATAACTCTGACTAAAAGTGACGCCAATCTGGCGCAAATACTTGCAGTAGGCCCGCAACAAAACGACCTCTCGCCAACTCAACCCACCCCCGAGAATGAGGCGATTAAGCCCATCGCTTTCCACTTCCCCGTGCCAGATACGCTCGAAACCTTCCTGAAACGGTTCCCGCACCTGCTCCAAATTCAGCTCATTATGACCACAATATTCCATCACAAAGTCATGAACCCAGATGGCTTCTCCCTCCAGCGGCCTAACGGTGCTGGGGTGCTCCTCCATGACCCTCAAACCCATGTGCTCAAGCATCGGCAGGGCATCGGACAATGGAATCGGCTGGCCCGCCTGGAAGAGCTTAAAACGCAACATTCCATCGAGGGTTTCCAAGGGACGATAGAGGCTCATGCAGCATAGTCCGCGATGCGTCCCCAGTGCCTCCATCTTCTCCACATCGGACACAGCGACTTGAGGGCTATAGCTCTCCTGATAATCGGCCCGGAATGCATCGCCATAACAGCGATACAGGCGGGTACCCCGCTCTTCACCACAGTGCTCGAGCACTGCAGCATGAAAATCATCCTTCCACACCCGTGTTACTTCTATCAGGCGCGCCTCAATACGCTTGACGTCATACTCGCGCATGCTGCCTTGGGGCACGCGAATCATGAAATACAATCGCGCCAGTACCGAGGCCGAGAGCTGCACCGAGAAATCGTAGCTCTTGCCCTGCAATGACTGTTCCAGAATCGCCTGGATGCGCTTGCGGATAGCGGTATTGAAGCGATCCCGTGGCACGAAAATGATGCACGAGAAGAAACGCCCATAGACATCCTTATGGACAAATAGGCGGATGCGCTGACGCTCCTGCAAATGCAGAATTCCCAGCGCCGTCTGCAACAGCTCCTTGCCCGGGATATGGAACAGCTCATCCCGAGGAAAGGTATCCAGGATGTGCATCAGCGCCTTGCCAGTATGACTGTTCCTGGGAAAGCCCGCGCCTTCCACCGCCTGAGTTACCTTGTGACGCAGCAGAGGAATATCCGCTGGACGACTTTGATAGGCGCTGGAGGTATAGAGCCCGACGAAACGGCGTTCGCCAATCACCCGACCCTTCTTATCCAGCCGCTTGACCCCCACATAATCCATGAAACCGGGGCGATGCACCGTGGACTCGTGGTTGGCCTTGGTGATAATCAATAACTCGGATTTGCGGGCCAGCTTGCGTACTTCAGGAGGTAAGGCCGCAAAAGACTTGGAAACAGAACCCACACCGCCTCCACGCATCACCCCAAGCCCAGGCCCCGGACCCCAGCGCAATACATCCTCCCCCTTCTCCTCCAGCAACTCGTATTCCCGATAACCGAGGAAAGTAAAGTGGTTATCCTCCATCCATTCCAGAAAGGCCCGTGCCTCCGTCAGTTCCTTGGCATCGATGGGTGGCGGATGATCCGTCAGTTCCGTCAGGGCATCACGCAAATGGGCCCGGACCTTGGACCAATCCTCCACCGCAGCCCGCACATCAGCGAGTACACGCTTGATCTCGCTCTCGATGGCCTTAAGCACCTTGGACTCGGTTTGACGGTCCACCTCCACATGCATCAGGGCCTCGGTGGCAACACCTTTTTCTTCCGTACCATCAGCCATCACCTCTAATAACAATCCCGACTTATCCCGGCGAAAAGACATCACCGGATGGATCACCAAATGATTGGTCAGGCCGAGGCGATTAAGCCCCATGCGCACGGAATCGACGATAAACGGCATGTTTTCACAGACCGTCTCGATAATGGTATGGGTGGAAGTCCAACCGTGCTGCTCTTGCCGTGGGTTGTAGACCTGAAAGCGGGATTCACTAGGGGCTCTCTTACGCGCAAAGCTCCAGTGCGCCAGCGCGGTGCCATAGAGATTCTGCGGGTCACGCTCGGCCAGATCCTCTCCCGCCACGCCGTGATAATACTGGCGAATAAAGCACTCGACGTTGCCAACCTCCTCCTTGGGCACCTTGCGCCGCGCAATGGCGACCACCTTTTCTACCAGCTCAAGGGTCAGCTCATCCATTGCCGTCGACATCGTCGTCTCCTCAGAAGTTTGGCTTGTTGTCGCGAACGAGTGTAGCAGCCACCCGCGACAACACCCAGACGAAATGCATCTTATTGATCCGGCCCTTCAAGTGAGGAACCAGATTTGTAAATCATGGTCCGATGCTCTATGAATGGGGGAAGCGGGGTGAGATCTGAGTACTTCGCGGAGGAGGTCCTGGGGAGGAATGGCCGATTTTTTAGCCGTATCTCGTTCTGGTTCCATACGTTTCTGTTCATGATTCCCTGATGATGTTAAAGGTTGTATTTCTATCTAAATAAAAATTAAATCGCAAAGGACTCGGGCGGTGATAACGTCGCCAGTTCAGATGTCTAAGCGGGATGCATCGGCCTTTAAATTGGTGATGTTATTGCCGTTCGAGTCCTCAAGGAAGGAGTGGGTACGATGAAAACTGCAATGAAAACGCTCGCAACCGTACTGTTAGGCATGCTGGTGGGTATACCAGCAGCGCTAGCAGGACAGACTTTTGTCACTATCGGCACCGGTGGCGTTACCGGCGTCTACTACCCCACCGGCGGCTCCATCTGCCGACTGGTCAACAAGGGCCGCAAGGCACATGGTGTGCGCTGTACCGTAGAAAGCACCGGCGGCTCCGTATATAACCTCAACACCATCCGCGCCGGTGAGCTCGACATGGGCGTCGCCCAATCCGACTGGCAGTATCACGCCTATCACGGCACCAGCAAGTTTAAGGACAAGGGCGCATTCAAGGGTCTGCGTGCCGTCTTCTCGGTTCATGCAGAACCCTTCACCGTGGTCGCGCGTGCTGACTCGGGGATCAAAAACTTCATGGATCTCAAGGGAAAACGGGTCAACATCGGCAACCCAGGTTCCGGTCAGCGTGGCACCATGGAAGTGGTCATGAAGGCACTGGGCTGGAGCAAATCTACCTTCGCCTTGGCCTCTGAACTGAAATCTGCGGAACAATCCAAGGCCCTGTGCGACAACAAGATCGATGCCATGGTCTTTACCGTCGGTCACCCCAGTGGCTCCATCAAGGAGGCCACCACCTCCTGCGATAGCGTCATGGTTGAAGTCAGTGGCGCCGCCATCGACAAACTGGTGGCAGACAACGACTACTACCGCTCGGCAGTCATTCCGGGTGGCATGTATCGAGGTTCTCCCAACGACACCAAGACCTTCGGTGTGGGCGCAACCTTCGTTAGCTCCACCAAGACCTCGAGCAATACGGTCTATCACATCGTCAAGGGGGTCTTCGAGAACTTTGACAGCTTCCGCAAACTCCATCCGGCTTTCGCTAATCTGAATAAAAAGCAGATGATTAAGGATGGCCTATCCGCACCGCTGCACGACGGTGCCGCCAAGTACTACCGTGAAGCAGGTTTGATGTAAGTAAACCTGCATTCAGCTGGTCCGGGAGAAACGCCGCTACGGCTGTCTCCCGGACCACTGATTTCCTCCTTCCGCAATAGCGATACAAGGAGTGACTTGGATGCGTATCCCCCTATTTCGTGCCATGGTTCTGACACTGGCACTTTTCGTCCCGATTGCTGTTCCGGCAGCCGAAGAGATCCTTATCGGTACGGGCCATGCGGCCGGTACCAACCACGCCCTCGGCCGCGCCATCTGCCGACTGGTCAACCTTCAAAAAAGTGGCCTGAAGTGTCGTGCAATACCCACCACCGGCCCCTTATTCAACCTCAGCGCAGTTCGGGATGGTGCACTGGAGTTCGCCATCGTTTCATCCGAGTGGCAGTTTCATGCCCAGCACCAAAGCGGCCCATTTCGCTATACCGATGGCAATTTCGATAATCTTCGTGCGCTATTTTCCGCTCATCCCACCAGCCTCACCTTGGTGGCAACGCGGGATACCGGCATAACAGAACTCGACGATCTCCGTAATGGCCGGGTAAATATTGGCAATTCTGGTTCGCTGGAACGCGCCACTATGAATATGCTGATGACCGCCCGCGGCTGGAACAAAAAGAATTTCTCACTGGCTGAAGAGCTGCCCGCCGGACAGCAATCTCTCTCCCTGTGCCACAAAAAGATACAGGTCGCCACTTACGTGCGCGCTCACCCCGATCGAGGGGTAATGAAAACACTCCGGCTTTGCGATGCGCATCTGGTCAACGTCAGCGGTTCCGCTATCAACGGCCTACTTGAAGCCCACCCATGGCTCACGGCCACAGAGATTCCACAAGGCACCTACGGCCCAGCCTCCCGAGCCGTCCATAGCTTTGGAACACGCGCAACCCTAATCACCTCGTCTGAGATAAACACAGGTACTGCAGAAGCCTTGGTCGCTGCAACTTTTTCTAATCTGCGGCGCCTGCGCAAAATGCATCCCGCCTTCAGACAACTGGATGCCAGCACCATGGAAAAAGATACGCTGAGCGCACCCTTACACGAAGGGGCTCAACACTATTTCCAGCAGCACCACATTCGCTAGCCTTGCCCGCATACCATGGAGTTAAGCGCCGATGAATAATAACGACAGCACACAGGCATCCCGTGAAGAGCTGAAGGAAATGATTGCCCAGTCTGATACCGGTGCGCGCAGCCCGGTGGGACTTGCCGGAAAGGTCCTCATTGGCGTACCCCTGATCTGGTCACTATTCCAGCTCTGGTACGCCTCACCCCTGCCTTTTTTGTTTCATTTCGGCATTCTCAACGATACCGAAGCGCGGGCCATCCACCTGGCCTTCGCAATCTTTCTCGCCTTTACCGCCTACCCGGCGTTGAAGAGTTCTCCGCGCGACCATATCCCGATACAGGACTGGATCTTTGCCCTTGTGGGCGCCTTTGCCGCGGCCTATCTGTATACCTTCTATGACGCTCTTGCAGATCGCCCGGGTGCGCCCATCACCGCCGACCTGGTCGTTGGCGTGTGCGGCATGATATTGCTGCTGGAAGCGACTCGACGGGCACTGGGTCCACCTTTGATGGTGGTTTGCGCGGTATTTTTGATTTATACCTTTTTCGGCCCCTACATGCCCGAGGTGATCGCCCACAAAGGTGCCAGCCTCTCCAAAACCATGTCCCATCAGTGGCTCGGCACCGAGGGCGTCTTCGGCGTTGCCCTTGGCGTCTCCACCAGCTTCGTCTTCCTGTTCGTGCTCTTTGGTTCGTTACTGGACAAGGCGGGGGCGGGCAAGGATTTCATCAACGTTGCCTTTTCCCTGCTCGGCCACATGCGCGGCGGCCCCGCCAAGGCGGCGGTGGTCTCCTCGGGTCTGAGCGGCCTCATCTCCGGCTCCTCCATCGCCAATGTAGTCACCACCGGCACCTTCACCATCCCGCTGATGAAACGGGTGGGTTTTCCCGGCACCAAGGCCGGCGCGGTAGAGGTCGCCGCCTCCACCAACGGCCAGCTCACCCCGCCCATCATGGGTGCCGCAGCCTTCCTGATGGTGGAATACGTGGGCGTTTCTTATGTGGAGGTCATCAAGGCGGCCATCCTGCCGGCCCTCATTTCCTATATTGCACTGGTCTACATCGTTCATCTGGAGGCCCTGAAGGCCAATATGCAGGGCCTGCCCCGACGCTACGAACGCACCCTGGCCCAAAGCCTGTTTGCCTATAGCACCACCTTCATCGGCATCGCTATCGTCACCGCCCTGGTCTACTACGGCATCGGCTGGGCCAAGGAGGCCTTTGGCGATGCCGCCATCTGGATCGTTGGAATCAGCGTTTTGGTCTCCTACGTGGGACTGCTGTGGTACGCCGCCTGCTTTCCGGAACTGGAGATGGATGACCCCAACTCAGCGGTGCTGGAATTGCCGGAAGTTGGGCCCACCATAAAATCTGGACTCTATTTCCTGCTACCGGTGGTAATCCTGGTGTGGTGCCTGACCGTGGAACGCTTTTCCCCCGGTCTCTCTGCCTTCTGGGCCACCATCTTCATGATCTTTATCCTGCTTACCCACCGTCCTGTACTCGCCTACTTCCGGGCTCAAGGCGAGGTATCTACGGCGGCCCGACAGGGTGGACAAGACTTGTTTGACGGCCTGGTTGCCGGTGCGCGCAATATGATTGGTATCGGTGTAGCCACCGCCGCTGCCGGCATCGTCGTGGGCACCGTCACCCTCACCGGTATCGGCCTGGTGATGACCGAATTTGTCGAATTCATCTCCGGCGGCAATATCATGCTGATGCTCGGCTTCACCGCCATCATCAGCCTGATACTCGGCATGGGCCTGCCCACCACCGCCAATTACATCGTGGTATCTACCCTGATGGCCCCGGTGATCGTCACACTCGGAGCCCAAAGCGGGCTCATCGTTCCTCTCCTTGCAGTACATCTGTTTGTTTTCTACTTCGGCATCCTCGCCGACGATACACCGCCTGTAGGTCTGGCCGCTTTTGCCGCCGCGGCCATTGCCCAGAGTGATCCTATTCGTACCGGTATTCAGGGATTTACCTACGATATTCGTACCGCCATCCTGCCCTTTATGTTCATCTTCAATACCCAGTTATTGCTCATGGGGATTGCCAACTGGTTTGAGCTGTTGATCACCATTACCAGCGCGGTGATCGCCATGCTCATCTTTGCCGCGGCCACTCAGGGCTACTGGCTGGTGCGTAACCGCTGGTGGGAAACCATTGCCTTGCTACTCATCACCTTCACCCTGTTTCGCCCCGGCTTCTGGTGGGACAAGATATATCCCCCCATGGAATCGGTGTCGGCAACCCAGATCGAGGCCGTGGCAGGTCAACTGCCGACCGGGGTGGCTCTGCGCATGGTGGCTGAAGGTGAGACCCTGGACGGTGACAAGGTGCGGAAAACCGTCCTCCTCAGCCTACAACCGGGCACCAACGGCAAGGAACGACTTGCCCAGGCGGGGCTAGAAATACGTACGGAAAATGGTGGGACATTTGTAGATAACCTAGTGTTTGGTAGCGCCGCAGAAAAGGCCGGACTCGACTTTGATTGGGAAATCCAGAGCGTCGAGAAAAATATAGAGCGCCTACCCAAGCAACTCATGTTCATCCCCACCTTGCTACTCCTTGCCGGCGTTGGAGCCATGCAACTGGGTAGACGTCGCAAACAGGCCACTGCAGCCGCCTAGCCGCTACAAACAAGGAATACACCATGTTCAAAAAAGTTCTCTATCCTATCGACGTACCTGAAGGTGGCCTCTGCCGTGACGCCCTGGACGAGGTGGTAGAAGAAGTACGCAAATGGGGCGCCACCCTTTACCTTATCTATGTGCTACCAGGTTTTAACATGCCGCTGGTGGCAACTTATTTCCCCAAAGATGCAGAAAAAAAGGCCCGTGCAGCAGCCAAGGCACAACTCGACAGCTATATACAAGAGCACATTCCCGAAGGACTGCCGGTAGTCCCAGTGCTACGTCAGGGTACGGCTTACGAGGAAATCCTTGCCGAGTCCCGCAAACACGACGTGGACCTCATCATCATCCCTGGGCAGGATCATCCCTCTATGGAAAAGTGGCTGTTGGGAACCACTACCTCCAAGGTAGTTCGCCATGCCCACTGCTCGGTACTGGTGCTAAGGCATTGCCCCGAGCGCGAGAAAGGCACCTAGGGCGCACCATATGCGCCTTGTACCGATGATGGTGGCAAAAATTCCGGTGGGCACGGCCCACCCTACGTACCAAGCCGTGTAGGGCGGCCCATGGCCGCCTTTCCATCGTTTCCAAGGACCCAGCAACGGCCACTGTCCTTTTTATAGTGAACCATCTCTTCCACCGCCATTGCCACAGCCAACTTCCCATTGCCACGGGCGGTGACGGTCCCTACGTCTTTGACCAGACAGGAAAACGCTACCTGGATGCCTGTGGTGGTGCCGCGGTCTGCTGCCTCGGTTACGGCCATCCAGCGGTGCTTGAAGCGATACATCAACAGGCGGAACAACTCGCCTATGTACATTCTTCCTTTTTCACTACTGAGGTAGCGGAGGCGTTAGGGGATAAGCTCGCCGCGCTTGCCCCACCCGGCATTGAACGCAGTTATCTCGTCAGCGGCGGTTCCGAGGCGGTAGAGGCAGCGCTTAAGCTGGCACGGCAGTATTTTCTCGAACGCGGGGAGCCACAACGCCGCCACTTCATTGCCCGCCACCAGAGCTATCACGGCAACACCCTGGGAGCCTTGGCAGTCGGCGGCAACGCCTGGCGGCGTGAGGCCTTTCAACCGCTATTAGTAGAAAGCCACCATATTGCACCCTGCTACGCCTACCGTGACCAACTCCCCGATGAAAGTGAAATCGCCTATGGCCTGCGTGTGGCCAACGAACTGGAATCCAAAATTGAAGCCCTGGGCGCAGAAACTGTCATCGGCTTTATCGCCGAACCCGTCGTGGGTGCCACTGCTGGCGCGGTACCCGCTGTGCCTGGCTATTTCAAACGTATCCGTGAGATCTGTGATCGTCACGGCATCTTGCTGATACTGGATGAGGTGATGTGCGGCATGGGGCGCACCGGCAGCCTGTTCGCTTGCGAACAGGAAGGCATCGTTCCCGACCTAATCACCATCGCCAAGGGACTCGGCGCCGGCTACCAACCCATCGGCGCACTGCTGGTTAACAATGAAATCTACAACACCGTGCGCAACGGCAGCGGTTTCTTTCAGCACGGCCATACCTACATGGGCCACGCAACTGCCTGCGCCGCCTCCCTGGCGGTACTGGAAACCATCGAGAAAGAAGGATTACTGGAGCAAGTACAACTTCGGGGTCAGCAACTCACTGCCGCTTTGAATGAAAGCTTCCACGACCACCCCCATGTTGGCGATATTCGCGGCCGTGGACTGTTTCTCGGCCTGGAACTGGTGGCCAACCGTGAAACCAAAGCACCCTTTGACCCCATCCTTCAACTCCATCGAGCAATAAAAAAAGAGGCTATGGCCCACGGGCTGATGCTCTATCCCATGGGCGGCACTATCGATGGCCAACATGGTGATCACATACTGTTAGCCCCACCCTTTCTCATCGACGAATCCCAAATCAAAGAGATCGTTGAAAAACTGGACTCCGCACTGGATACCGGCATCGGATATCGATAAACAGAGACAACCTGCAGGCACGCCGTTTTCTGCTACACTTGTAAAACGCGTAAAACAAAGGTGCCCAAAGATGCTTGGTATTCGACTTGAACCAGAACTGGATCGCCAGCTCGCTACGGTAGCTAGGCAAACTGGGCGCTCAAAAAGCGAACTGGTGCGGGAAGCAATACGCCGTTTTCTAAATGGAAATGATCTTATCGCCGAAGCACGTCGGCAATCGCTGTTGGTTGCGGAACGTGATGACGATCAAGGCCTTGAAACCTTCATTGAGGATGCCGCGGACCAGCAAGGATGGCACTGAAACAATGGAAATAAGGCGAGGTTATGTCGTGCTGGTGCGTGCCAAGGGGGATTATTCAAGCAAGGCACGTCCCGCGGTGGTCATTCAATCGGACCTCTTCAACCCGACCCACCACAGCATCACTGTCTGCCCTATCACCTCGCAATGTATGCCAGCACCGCTTTTCCGGCTAGATCTAGAGGCCAGCGATAGCAATGGCCTGAATAAACCATCCCAGCTAATGATTGACAAAATGTTTAGCATCCGCCGAACAAATATTGGGGCGCATATCGGCGTCGTGAGCAAAGACAAGCAAGCTCAGTTAGACAAAGCGCTAAGTCGCTGGCTTCAGCTCTAACCTAAATAAAGGGGACGCGACCTGAGGCGTCCCCTTTATTCACCCCATGGGCGGCTCCATCGATGGCTAACGTGGCAACCATATACTGTTAGCATCACCCTTTATTATCGAGAAATTACATATCAATGAGCTCATTAGATACATTGGGTGCGGCGCTAGATGCCTCCTTTGCTAAGACTCATTAAACACATCAAAAAACCACCTCCTATTAAATGTACTCCATATATCATATTTAGCAGCCATGGAGGCTATTCAATAAAACAATTTTCCCCATTTACATTCATGTGAGACATTGCGCTGCGTTAATACCCACTCACTTTGTGTGCATATAAATATTAGGGGTATTGGCTTCAAGGCTGTGCGGCTAGAGAATTTCAATAAATCTTAGGGAGTACGATCATGTTTTTGTTTAGTTCCAAGGTAATACGTGGATGTGTGCTGACTGGTCTGGGCTTGTTGTTCAGCAGTTTTGCCGTCCAGGCCTACGATGCAGGCGATATTCTGGTTCGCGTGCGCGGCATCAATGTCAGTCCGGATGAGTCCAGCGGCATTGTTACTTTGGCTGGCACTGCCGTAGCCGGTAGTAGCGTGAGTGTCGATTCCGATACGGTTCCCGAAATTGACTTCACTTACATGGTCTCCCCCAACATCGGTGTTGAGCTGATCCTTGCTTCTTCCAAGCATGACGTTAAAGGCGCAGGCACACTGGCTGCTGTAGGCAAAGTCGGATCAGCACGTACCCTGCCCCCAGTTCTCACCCTTCAGTACCACTTCTCGCCAAACGGCAAGATTCGCCCCTATGCTGGCATAGGGGCCAACTACACGTTGATGTTCAACGAAAAATCCGCCGGGGCGTTGGCTGGTACCAGCTTGAAGGGAAGTTCTTCTTTGGGACTTGCAGGCCAGGTCGGCGTGGATATCGCGGTTGATGATGACTGGTTCGTCAATCTCGACGTCAAGTACGTGGATATGGACACAAAATTGAAGTTCTCGAATGGTTCCAGCGTAAAAGTAGACATTAATCCCTGGATCTTCGGTGTTGGTGTGGGTCGACGTTTTTAAGCCGCTCGTCTAACAAGG
This sequence comes from Gammaproteobacteria bacterium, assembly GCA_021773645.1. GTDB lineage: Bacteria > Pseudomonadota > Gammaproteobacteria > HK1 > HK1 > JAJFJV01. Next base: position 20,542 of record JAJFJU010000012.1, on the reverse strand, counting down.
CCATGCCTCAGCGTCCCATTTCTTCGGACGGAGGACTAAAGATAACGCCTTGTAACTAACTGTTTTTTCGATACATTAAGCGCCAATCATTCGATTGGCGCTTTTTTTTCACCTGAGCATGCTCCGCCACCCGCCATAAATCCAAACCACCTTATTGTTGCAATAACGCAACATCCCGCACGTCATGTGGTTTTTTTTGCACAAAACGTTGCAAACCCCGCATTCCTTCTGCCATACTCACCTCAGTTTCTCCTCGGAGAGGCTTCGCGAAGCACCTCCGCTCACAAGCGGATGACAATAACTAAATTTACAGAGGTAGTTTCTAATGAAGAAAAAGGCACTAGCGATTGCAATCGCCACCGCCCTGACCGCCCCTATGGCGGCCCATGCCGTCAAGGTAAAGGTCTCCGGCCAGGTCAATAAGGCTCTGATGTTTGCCGACGACGGCACCTTCTCCCAGACCCAGATCGTTGATAACGACAACTCCTCCACCCGCTTCCGTTTTTCCGGTAGCGAGGACATGGGCAACGGCATCACCGCCGGTATCATCTGGGAAGTCCAGCAGCAGTCCAATCCGTCCAATGACGTCAAAATGAAATCAACTGGCGACGTTGCTGACTCCAGTGACCCGGGTGTTGCATTCTTCGAGCGCCGTGCCGCTGTCTACTTCAAGGGTGGCTTCGGTCGCGTCCTGCTGGGTCAGTACCAGGTAGCCGCTGATGGCGCCGTGGAAAAAGATCTCTCCGGCACCTCCCTCGCCGACTACAGCAGCCGTCAGGCCGTAGCTGGTGACATCGCTTATCGTACCAGCGCTGGTGCCACTCCCGTGAGTGACATCGAAGCTCACTACAACAACTACGATGGCCTCAGCCGTCGTGATCTGATTCGCTATGATTCGCCCAAGCTTGGCGGCGTCGCAAACGTCGCTGTTTCCGGTGGTAATGATTTCTGGGATGCCGCTCTGCATGCCAAGACCTCCTTTGCCGGTGGCAAGTTCGCCGCAGGCCTTGCGTACACCAGCGAGCCGACCAAAGACACCGTCGGTGTGTCTGCCTCCTTCCTGTTCTCCCAGGGCACCAGCCTCACCTTCCATTATGCTGAGGAAGACAATGACGGCGTAGGTGGTCTCCAGGGTGAAGTTTATGGCATCAAGGCTGGCCACAAATTTGGCAACAATGCAGTGTCCGTCAGCTACTCTGAAGCTGATGACATTTCAGTCGCTGGTATCACTTCCGAGGTCATCAGCCTGGCCTGGGTGCATAAGCTGAAAAAGCCCAAGGTTGAGCTGTATGCCCTGTATCGTAACTGGGAGCTCAGTGGTACTGGCACTGCCGGCGTTGATGAAATCGACGTCATCATGGTCGGTTCCCGGATCAAGTTCTAAGCAAACTTAGAACTGTTCTTAAAAAAGCCGCTGCCCCACAAGGGCAGCGGCTTTTTTTATGCCTGCTGACAAAATTTCACCAGCGTTCTTGATGTCCCGCCTTCCGTATGCATCACATCCACACTCATCGTCGTTGGGATACATCAGGGACGCTACCCTTTTAGGGGGAGTGCGTTGACATACCCTCACCCGGGGCATATGCTTTGTCATATGCTAGAAAAAGGAGCGCGCTAACAATGCAATCTGAACGACATATCCGTCTATTTCGCAATGGTCGCAACCAAGCACTGCGTATTCCTCGAGAATTTGAGCTGGAAGGAAATGAAGCCATCATTTATCAAGAAGGAGGCAGACTTATCGTGGAGCCACTTCAAAAAAGGGGGTTATTGGCCTTGCTGGCCACGCTAACGCCCGTTGACAAAACATTCCCAGATATGGACGACAATCTACCCCCACTGGATGAAGTGAGTCTTTAATTGAACCCCCGCTATCTATTGGACACCAATATTCTCTCGGATTTGGTGCGTCATCCTCAAGGCGCGATTACCAGGAAAATTTTACTGGAGGGCGAAAACAGCATTTGCACCAGTATCGTGGTAGCAAGCGAGTTACGCTTTGGGGCCTGCAAACGCGGCTCCAGACGCCTGAGCACCCAACTGGAGGCCATTCTTTCCGTCATCAGCGTATTGGCTTTGGAGAAACCAGCCGACCGCCGCTATGGAGAACTCCGAAGCTATCTGGAACAACAGGGCACGGTGATAGGGCCTAACGATATGCTCATCGCTGCCCACGCTCTGACACTTAATTGTGTGCTCGTCACCAACAACACGCGTGAGTTCTCCCGTGTACCTGGACTCAATGTAGCGAACTGGCTGCAAAAGTAGCATCCAGGCTCCACTATTCCCCGGGCTTATGGCACCAGAACATATAACCCTCCGGCGGATCCTCCTGATCCATCTCCAGCCGCTCCCAATTATCAAGGTTACTCATGTCCGGTTCATGGGGAAAAGCCTTTTGATAAACATCCACCATACCGGTCTCCTCCAGCCCCTCAAAACCAATAAATTCTAGCCCGACCGCATCCAGTTCATCCTTGAGTTGCTTGGGCGTATAGCGAATCTCCTGCACGTGAAACAGCAGGTCGCGACACATGCTGGTGGTGAAGAAATCGATTCGCTCCATGAAACTAAATAACTTTCGATCCACGGATTCATTCATCAGACGATAACGAAAATCCACAATTTCCTCATGACTGGAGCCTATCCCTTCGCGAGCGATCATCTCACGGCACTTCACCACACCCTGGCGTCCACGTTCGGCATAGAGCCCCGCCTTGAAAACGCCGCCTTCCCGCAACAACCCGGTGAGCACCCGCCAGCCATCCAACGGTGTACGCATATGATGCAGTACCCCAACGGACTGGATCATGTCGAAGGATTGATCGAGCAGGCCCGCATCAAGAATGTCCGCGTGGAGAAACCGAATATTCCCAATATCCAGTTTTTTGGCCATTCTGGCTGCGTAGGCGAGCGAAGCCCGAGAAATATCGATGGCAGTGATATCAGCCCGGGGAAATTCAAGTGCTACGGAAATAGCCTGCTGTCCGGTCCCGCAACCCGCAATAAGAATATTGGATTCCGGTCGCAGAAAGGATGGAGGAGAAAAACCCGGGAACATCTCACGTAGCCAGGCAGCTGGAAGTCGTTCCATGCGACGAGGCAGATGCAACCAGCGTGGGCAGGGATTCTCCTCATAGAGCTGTTGTACGGCCTGGGAGGTGCTATCGGTTATCCGTTTTAAGGCAGGCATTGAGTCCCAAATCGCTTCCTCCTCAAGTGCGTCTCGAAGCGTTAAGGTCACCAGATCGACCAAATTGGGGCCCAACTGCTTATCGTCAAGCTCAGCGAGTCTGCTTGCTCCTTGCAAACGATTAAATGACTCGTACATCGCAAAGCGAAGCAGCCTATCCTCCATCTCGCCGATAACTATGTTGTCTGCGGAAAGCATATCCTCCAGTTCTTGCTGCAGGTTGTAGATCCGTTCCTTCTCCACCGGCGTGACGTGGAATACAAACTCATTGATGAACCCCTGTCTCGCCAGCAAGACCGCCAATTTCGTCTCGCTGTTATGCTCATCGACCCAGTCACCGAATAACAGGAATTTCCGAAGTCGGGTGAGCCCGGACTCCAGTCCAAGTTCAATGTTCACACATTTACTGAGATAGCCCGCAAGCAAAGGATCATTAGCCTGCGGTAATCCATTTATTTCAGGATCGTATTGGGCGAATCCATATTTCAGGTTCAGCATGGAAGCGGTGGCGGGCGCAAGGCTGGGGTGGTGGGTGTAGGGAGATTCGAAGGCCTTCACTAGGGCATCTGCAATTTTTGAATCAAACTCCTCAGTTCGTATTCGACCGAGTAGATGGATCCATCCGGTCTGGGCTCCCACGTGTTCAGGATCAATTTCAACTGCCCTGCCAAAAGCCAGCAAAGCGGCATCAAAATCACCTCGCCTCCGGTAGATGAAACCCAAGTTGGCGTAGGCTATGGCGGAACGGGGTTTCAGCCGGATTATTTTCCGATAGGCCCTGATTTCCTCCTCGGCCATTCCAAGACGCGAATACATCAAAGCAATGTCAAAAAGGTAACCAGTATTTTTTTTGTCGTTCTTAATGGCTACTTCAAGATGAGAGCGGGCCAATTCGAAATTGCCGTGACAAAAAGCGAGGGTAGCGGCTAGCTGATGAGCGGGCGAGCACTTGGGTGATTGTTCAAGCACGCCCTCTACCAAGCGAATAGCCGCACCAAACTGCTGGGCATCAATATTGGCCTTGGCCGCCTTCAGATCTGCACTGAGATGATTTTTCAGGCGCGTGCGCTGCTTCCGATGTTGACGTGTAATTTTCTTTGCCAAGGCAGATTTTTTCCGTTAGGTGGGAATTGATTAGCGTATCGTAAGGATTTCAGAAACTACAAAAAATTAACTACATTTTTTCACGTCGTTAATAACTCACCCAGCTCATGCTTAAGTTCATCCAGAAAGCCTTCGTAATTTTTCCAGCGCTCCACGGAACGCGTATAGACCGGCTGGCGCACCTGCCATTGGCTGAGAGTCTGCACCACCCGCTTATTTTCGTAAAAACGCAGGCAACGCTCATCCCAAGGCAGTCCACAATGGGCAATGAGTTGCTTACTTCCAGCGTCCAGATCGGCCACCAAAACCTCGTAATCAAGCTCCAAGAACTCGCCAGGCAGCACCCGCCGCCAGTGCGTCATGAGGCGAACATATTCCCGGTAATAGGCTGCAATATGGCGCAGATCACAGGCGTAATCATTTCCAAAACCAAGCGACTGAAAATAGATGGAGAGACAAACATCCAGTGGATGACGCCGACAATGGATTACCTTGATCCCGGGCACCAGCAACGCTGCCAACCCAAGATTGAGAAAGTTTCCGGGCAATTTGTCCGTGAGCCTGGATTTGCCTCCGGCAACATTCGTTAAGGCCTTGAGGTATCGCCGGGCAAGATCAGCTGTTGCCACCTGATCCAGTGACAGCACTCCCTGGTGAAAACCGAGCGCTAAAGTCCCCTCCCCGGAAACCTCCTTAACCGCCTCACCCAAGGTAGCCATTTCCCCCCCACCATGCACCTGAGGGTGACTGGCTATAATCTGCTCCATCAGACTGGTGCCCGAACGTGGCATACCCACAATCAGTATTGGTAAAGCGCTAGGTTGCCCCCAGTCCGCCCGCTGACTAAAGAAATTCTCATCGAAGGTATAGATGTGCTGGGAAACCCAATCTTTGTGGGCCTCGGGGTCAAATTTATGGATCTGCCCCATTTGGCGATTCGCCACTTTATAATACCCAAAGGCCTGAGCATAAGCTCCCAGGTCATCATGGATCTTGCCCAGTGCAAATTGCACAGAGCACTGCACTTCCCTAGGTACCTGAGTGTTAACAGCCAGGGCCTCGAGGGAGCCGATATCTTCCCGATCCTCAGCACTGAAGCGACGGCATGACGCCAGCCCCAGTCCCGCCTCGGCCAATGAGGGATCCAGCTTTAATGCCTTGCGAAAGCTAATTGCCGCCCTTTCGTGCTCCCCCGTCTGGGAAAGCACCATGCCCAAACTAGAATAGGCCTGTGCATGCCGAGGTTGAATGGCCAACACATGCTCAAAGGCAGTAATCGCCTCTGCCACCTGACCATGCTGGTCCAAGGCATGCCCAAGCGCTACATGGCTATCTGCATTTTCAGGCTCAAGCAGAACCAGACGACGCCAGACGGCTACCAAGGCCCGGCTGCGATTAAGTTGTGAGAGCACGTGTGCGAGCTGTTGCAGTTCGGCAACAGATTCAGGACATACCAACAGCGCCTTTTCATAGGCCACTACCGCCCCGGCCCTATCCCCAAGTTGCATCTGTAGATTGCCCAGCGCGAAGTAGAACGCCCAGTCCCCAGCGCCAATCCCAAAGGCTTGGGAGGCTGCCGTGATCGCCTTCTCCTTGAACCCGTTTATTGCCAGCACCTCGGCAATATGCAACCAGGTATCTGCCTTAGGCTGAATATCCAACGCATGGCTAAAGCTGTGTTCGGCAGCCTGCTCCTCGGCCTGACGCAACTGGCAGGCCCCCAGCTCTATCCAGGCACCGCTATCCCCAGGGGCCAAGTCCGTCACCTGCTTCAGGGCCTTCATAGCGCCGTCAAAATCCTTGGTTTTCTTTAGGCACATCGCGAGATTGAAGCAAGCATTGACGTAATCTGGAGCCAGTTTCAGAGCAACGCGATAGCGTTCAATGGCCTCACTAAACTTCCCGTTCTCGCGCAAAAGATTAGCAAGATTATTCTGTGCCACCGGATCCTGCGGACTAACATCGAGCGCATGGCGCAGATAGCGTGTAGCCCGCTCCAGATGCCCCGCCTGCTGTGCGATAAGCCCCAGATACTGCAGGCTTTCCGGATGCTTTGGATTCGCCTTCAACACCTTCTGATAGAACCGCTCTGCCCGCGCCAGCTTACCCGCCTGATGGGCATGAACTGCCTGTTGATACAACTCATCCACACGCTGGGCGTTGGCATGACTAGATGCTTTTCCGCTCAGCTTGCGGCCCATTGATTTGCGCTTCATGGCGTCTTCCGTTGATTTGGAGCAAAGGGGTCAGTTAGGGGCATTTATTCACGCCTACTCCCAACAAAACCAGCTAAGCCCTTGTTATTTGTAAGGGAAAATATGTTGTGCACAAAAGCTGTGGAAAACTTTGTGCATAGTTTGGTGGTAACGGCCCTAAAGGCATGAGGTCATTGGTTTAATGGGGATCTATACAGAAAAGCACCACTAGAAATTTTCCTAATCATATCATGTGCTTAGAGAATGAGATTGATTCTTGCTTCGCACCCATCGGATAACCGTCAAAATTTCGACGTGGAACCGGTTCAATGTGCATAAGTGACGAAAAGACAAGGACTTTCCAAATGAATAGCGGGCCTAATGCCGACCTTTTCTGGATTCGCCTCCCTCTGACTCACGCACATCCTTGCCGACCCACTCAAGCTCCTGAAAAAGTTGGCGTGCAGTCTTATTCAATCCACTTTTGTTATGACTGATAAAGTTGAGCAAACCACTCACCTCGGCCGGTGAAGTCGTAATCGCCCTCGCTTGTGGACGGGCTATACCCTCTACTGGAAAATCGAGCCCACGGGCAATTTCCACCAGATAAAGCACGGTCAATTCCGGCTCCTCGATGTGTCCATCTTCGTTGGCGTCGTAGGCCCGCAGGATGCGATCGGCTGTCTCGTAGATCACATCAGTGAAAGCGGCTTCCTCAAAGGGAAGGATTTTAAGCACACTACGGTCATCGGGCCTAAAGTCACGGAAAATATCCCGAAAACCCCGAACGCCCCCGCCCTCCATGGAAAATTCGATACTTTCCAGATGGCTGAGCTCCACCTCCCCCTGATAGCAGCAGGGCCTGACTAATTCCCTGCTGCCTGTACAGGCGCTCAGGAGCAACAACAAGGCTGAATAGACAGCAATTCTCAATCTGCACATAGCGGGCCTCCAACTACAGCTTATAGGGCTTCGACATTTCTGCGTTTGTGGTGTTCCGTGGAAAGCGGGGATAATCAGCCCCAACCTGAGACAGAACGGAGAGTATAACGATGGGCTGGTGGGGAAAGGCGATAGGCGGGACCTTTGGATTCATGCTGGGCGGGCCCTTGGGCGCGTTGATTGGGGCCTCAGTCGGCCATCACTTTGATGCTGGCCTAGGTGGTTTGGAGTCGGGGCGCGGCTCTCCGAGCGATCAAGAACGCACCCAGGCAGCCTTCTTCACTGCCACCTTTTCAGTCATGGGACATCTGGCCAAAGCCGATGGCCAGGTCACTCGCGACGAGCTCGATCTTGCGCGTTCAGTGATGGGGCGAATGCAGCTGAGTGGCGAACTCCGGCAGGCGGCAGAACGGCTTTTCTCCGAGGGCAAGGCCACGGAGTTTCCATTGGATGCTGTGTTGGAGCAATTTCGTCGCGAGTGCCACGGACGCAAGAATTTGGTACGGATGTTTGTGGAGATCCAGCTCCATGCCGCCTATGCCGACGGCGTGGTGCATCCCGCTGAACGGCATATTCTGGAGCATATCTGCACGGTACTACGGATCTCCCGTTTTGAGTTCCGGGGCCTGGAAGCATTGGCACGCGCTGGCCAGCGCTTAGGTGGAGAGGGAGCGGATCCTTCCGCCGCGGGAAAGCTCTCACTAAAAGATGCCTACGAGATTCTGAATGTGTCAGCCGAAGCTAGCGATGCCGAGGTTAAACGCGCCTACCGCCGCCTGATGAGCCGTCACCATCCGGATAAGCTCGTCGCCAAGGGGCTGCCTGAAGAAATGATGAAGATGGCTACCGAAAAAACCCAGGAAATCCGTGCTTCCTATGAGCGCGTGCGTAAAGCACGGACGACTTAGGGCGCATATGTCCCGAACAGAACACCATCACATACCAGCGCTTCATTCAGGCTACTAGCTTAAGGCTTGGCAGTTGTTAACACCTGACCCACCGCAAAATGCTTTAGCCAACCCCGCAAACGTTTTAGTAACACCGCTTCATGGCTGCGATAGTCGTGCTCGGCACCCTCAATCTCAAGCTGTCGATAGGAATCCTCTGTATCGCCTTCCGTGGGAAGCCGAGGAGTCTCTGCAAAACGCCGTACCAAGGCATAATCACGACCTGCAAAAACTTCTAGAATCGGAATATTTATCTCGGTCAGCTTGCGCCTTTGTGCCGTTGGTTCATCGCTGAATAACGGGCTTAATAAAACCAGGCCGACAAACCCAGTTTGTGGCTTTGCCAGCAGGTATTCAGCCGCCAATGCCGCGCCTCGGCCATGCCCCATAAGTACCGTGTTCTCCACGCCTTTTTGCCTTAGCCAGGCGAGGCCCGCATCGATATGCGCAAAAGCGGCTGTGTCAGGTGATGCTTTGGTCGCCGTATCCTCGGGAATCGCTGTTGCCGCATAGGGCGGCAATTCCAGCGCCAGGGTATGCCAGCCATAGGCAGGCAGACTACTACGCAAGGGGCGAATCAGCTGCGGCCAATCCACATGGGCACCCTCGTCGTGCAGTAATATAGCCGCCCCCAGGAGCGGCGCCTTTTCCGCGGCCCCATGAATTGCCAGCACCTTGGTACCCGCCACATCTAGCCAAACCACTTCGCCTTTGCGTACCTGCTGAGCCAGGGTCTCAGAAAGTGGGATGGCCAACGCTGCTAGACTGTTGAAACCAAGCAGCAGGAAAAACCCAAAGCAGAGAAAATTTGTTCGCCCTGCATACTCCGAAAACACCCGTCGAATCCGCCCCAGCGCTGCTGAAAACGGCTCTGAATTCCGGTAAAGTGCTGGACTTTTACGTGGGGATTTAGGCATGGCTGATTATTGTATCGCACCTTCTATTCTTTCGGCGGATTTTGCCCGCTTGGGCGAGGAAGTGGACAACGTGCTGGCCGCTGGCGCAGACATTGTTCACTTTGACGTAATGGACAACCACTACGTCCCCAATCTGAGTTTTGGGCCGCTGATCTGCGAGGCCCTGCGCAAACATGGGGTCACTGCCCCCATCGACGTGCATATGATGGTCAGCCCGGTGGATCGCATTATCGGTGATTTTATCGATGCTGGCGCCACCTATATTACCTTCCACCCGGAGGCCTCGGAGCATGTGGATCGCTCACTGCAATTGATTCGTAATGGTGGCTGCAAATCCGGCCTGGTATTCAACCCAGCGACCCCACTCGACGTGCTCGAATATGTCATGGACAAGGTGGACATGATCCTGCTGATGTCGGTGAATCCTGGCTTTGGCGGTCAGAGCTTCATCCCCGCGGCGCTGGATAAGCTGCGCCAGGCAAAGGCACTTATTGATGCCAGTGGCCGGGATATCCGTCTTGAGATCGATGGTGGTGTGAATATGGACAATATCTCCGATATCGCCGCCGCCGGAGCCGATACCTTCGTCGCCGGCTCCGCCGTCTTTGGTACCCCCGACTACAAGGCAACCATTGACGAAATGCGCGCCAAGCTGGCGGCTGTCGGCTGAAAACCATGACTTCCAGCGTGGCTCAATGCGAGATCCCACAGCGCCCGGCACTGGTGCTGTTTGATCTGGACGGCACCCTGGTGGACAGCGTGCCGGATCTCGCCTATAGCCTCGAACACATGTTGCAAGAGCTGGAACTGCCCACCTGCCGTGAAGAGCAGGTACGCCTGTGGGTCGGAAACGGTGCGGCGCGATTGGTAGGCCGGGCGCTGACAGGCCGCATGGATGGCGAGCCCGACGAGGCCTTGTTCAAACGTGCCCTACCACTCTTTATGGATCTCTACGGGCGCCACGCCTGTGACCGTAGCCGCCTCTATCCCGGCGTTCGCGAGGGTCTGGAGGTGCTTAAAAACTCCGGTGCACGCATGGCCTGCGTCACCAACAAACCAGCCTGCTTTATTGAGCCGCTATTTAACAAACTCGATATTGCCCATTACTTTGAGCTCAGCATCGGTGGCGATAGCCTGCCGCGCATCAAGCCCGATCCTCTGCCCTTTGTGCATGCCCGAGAGCACTTTGGCATAGCCGCCTCAGAAACCCTGGTGGTCGGCGACTCGGCCAACGACATCCTCGCTGCACGGGCAGCGGGGCTGGCGGTAGTTTGCCTGAGCTACGGCTATAACCACGGTAATGACATCCGTGACTCAGAACCCGATGCGGTGATCGACTCCCTCACCGAGCTTAGTGGCCTGCTCGCCATTGCCGCCTGAACGCGATCACGGCAATGATTACTCCAGCATCTAGCCCCACCCATCGAAGTCGACGGCGCACCCCCTTGGTGCGCCAGGTACTGGCCGATCTGGATACCCCACTTAGCACCTACCTCAAACTGGCGGCGCTGCCCTACTCCTATCTGCTGGAATCGGTCCACGGCGGAGAAAAATGGGGGCGCTACTCGATCATTGGCCTACCTTGTCGGGAGCGCATCAGCGTCCGTGGCAGGCACATCACCATCACCCTGGATGACCAGATAACAGAAAGCCTGGAGAGCGACGATCCATTGGGCTTTGTCGAGGCCTTCCGGCTGCGTTATGAGGTGGCGGAATTGCCCGATCTACCGCCTTTTACCGGCGGTCTGGTGGGTTATTTTGGCTACGATACGGTGCGCTATATAGAACCGCGGCTCGGCCCCTGCCCCAATGCCGATCCGCTGGAGCTTCCGGACATCCTGCTATTGGTATCTGAGGAAGTAGTGGTCTTCGATAATTTGAGCGGCAAGCTTTATCTCATCGTTCATGCCGATCCGGAAGATGAAAAAGATAAGCAGCGGGCCAACACTCGCCTCGATTTCCTTAGCACCCAATTACGCGAGGCAGTCGCACGCCCGGCACCCACACCCGCCGGCCCGGCTATCGCTGAGGCCGACTTTGTCTCTGGATTCTCGCGTGACGATTTTGAAGCTGCGGTAGATCGCATTAAGGAATACATCGTCGAAGGCGATGCCATGCAGGTAGTGATCTCGCAGCGCCTTTCCGTGGCCTTCGACGCAGCACCGCTCAACCTTTATCGTGCGCTACGCAGCCTCAACCCCTCGCCCTATCTGTTCTATCTGGATCTGGGGGACTTCCACATCGTTGGCTCCTCGCCAGAAATTCTGGTGCACCTGGAAAACAGCACGGTGACGGTTCGCCCCATCGCCGGTACCCGACCACGGGGCGCTACCGAGGCCGAAGATATTGCCCTGGAGCAAGAGCTGCTGGCGGATCCCAAGGAATTGGCCGAACACCTGATGCTCATCGATCTGGGGCGCAACGATGTCGGCCGGGTGGCAAAAATCGGCAGTGTCAAACTCACCGAACGCATGCTCATTGAGCGCTACTCCCACGTCATGCATATCGTCTCTAACGTGGCCGGCAAGCTAGTTCCCGGCCAATCCGCCATGGATGCCCTCACCGCCACCTTTCCCGCCGGCACCCTGAGTGGCGCCCCCAAAGTACGGGCAATGGAAATTATTGATGAATTAGAGCCGGTAAAACGTGGCGTTTATGGCGGAGCCGTAGGCTATTTTGGCTGGAGCGGTAATCTCGACACCGCCATCGCCATTCGCACCGCAGTCATCAAGGATGGCCAGCTACATATCCAGGCCGGCGCCGGCATCGTGGCGGATTCCGTTCCCGCTCGCGAGTGGGAAGAAACCATGAATAAGGGACGCGCTATTTTCCATGCCGTTACCCTCGCACAGGGAGGATTGTCGGGCTGATGCTATTAATGATCGATAACTACGACTCCTTCACCTACAACCTGGTGCAGTATTTTGCTGAACTGGGGGCTGAGGTGGTGGTGCGGCGTAACGATCAGCTGGAGCTGGCTGACATTGAATCGATGGCACCGGAGCGTATCGTTATATCCCCCGGCCCCTGCACCCCGGATAAGGCGGGGATCTCTCTAGCGGTAGTGGAGCGCTTTGCCGGCCGCCTTCCGCTGCTGGGGGTCTGCCTCGGACACCAATGCATCGGCCAGGCCTTTGGTGGGCGCATTGTCCACGCCAAACGCATCATGCACGGCAAGACCTCACCCATCCATCACCGCGATGATGGCCTGTTTCGCGATCTGCCCTCACCCTTTGAGGCGACCCGCTACCACTCTCTGGTGGTGGAACGTACCAGCCTGCCAGATTGCCTTGAGGTGAATGCATGGACCGTTGATAACCATGGCGATCACGATGAAATTATGGGACTACGGCATCGCGAACTGGATATTATCGGGGTGCAATTTCATCCCGAATCCATCCTTACCACCCACGGCCACGCGCTGCTGGGTAACTTTCTCAATAATCACAAAAATAAATAGGAGATAAGTTCAGTGGAGATTCAAGCAGCAATAGAAAAAGTCATTGCCATGCGTGATCTCAAGGAAGCAGAGATGAGTACGGTCATGGAGCAGATCATGAGCGGAGGGGCTACTGCAGCGCAGATTGGAGGCTTTCTTATTGGCCTCAGGATGAAGGGCGAAACCGTAGAGGAAATTAGCGCTGCGGCACGGGTCATGCGCCAACTGGCAACCCCTATCCCGGTCAGCGTCACCCATCTGGTGGATACCTGTGGCACCGGTGGTGATGCCAGCAGTACCTTTAATATCTCCACTACCAGCGCCTTTGTGGCCGCAGGAGCAGGAGCTAAAGTAGCTAAACATGGCAACCGCTCGGTCTCCAGCCAATGTGGCAGTGCAGACGTGCTGGAAGCGGCCGGGGTAGGCCTTGACCTCAAGCCGAACGAGGTAGCGCAATGCATTGAGCAGGTAGGCATCGGCTTCATGTTTGCCCCCAACCACCACGGTGCGATGAAGCACGCCATCGGCCCACGGCGAGAAATGGGCGTGCGCACTATCTTCAATTTACTGGGCCCTCTCACCAACCCAGCCAGCACACCAAACCAAGTGGTGGGCGTGTTCAGTGAACGCTGGGTCGAACCACTGGCGCACGTACTGGATCAACTGGGGAGCGCTAATGTGTTGGTGGTGCATGCGGAAGATGGCCTGGATGAAATTAGCATCGCCTCCCCCACCCGGGTGGCCGAATTGCGTGATGGCCGCGTGCGTAGCTATACCCTCAAGCCCGAGGGCTTTGGCCTGAAGCGTGCCAGCCTAGACAGCCTGCGGGTAGAAAATGTCGATCAGAGCCTCACGCTGATGCACAAAGTACTCGACAACAAGGCCGGACCAGCACTCGATATCGTATTGCTCAATGCCGGTGCAGCCATCTACGCCGCGGGCATTAGCAGCGATCTGAGCAAGGGCGTGGAAATGGCTCGCACGAGCATCGAAAGCGGTGCAGCCCGAACCAGCCTCGATGACCTGGTTCGCGTCAGCCAGAGCTTCTAAGTAACACAATGGCCATCTCTCCCCCGGATATCCTGCGCAAAATTCTCCGCCGTAAGCAGGAGGAAATCAGTACCCGCCAGCAGAACATCGATCTCCCAGAAATGCAGCGGCGAGCACTTGCTGCAGACTCGCCCCGTCCCTTTACCAGTGCCTTGCGGACACGCATTGAGGCGGGAGAATCGGCGGTTATCAGTGAGCTCAAAAAGGCCTCTCCCAGCAAAGGCTTGCTGCGCCCGGATTTTCGCCCAGGAGATATCGCCCGCTCCTACGAACAAGGAGGTGCCACCGCTCTTTCGGTGCTCACGGATCGGGATTTCTTTCAGGGAAGTGAGGACTATCTGATAGCGGCGCGGGCGGCCTGTACCTTGCCGGTGCTACGCAAGGATTTCATCATTGACCCCTACCAGGTCTATGAGGCCCGTGCCATGGGGGCCGATTGCATCCTGCTCATTGTCTCCGCGCTGGAGGATTCCGCCCTTGCCACACTGGCGGCACTAGCCGATGAACTCGGTATGGACGTACTGGTAGAGGTTCATGACCACGCCGAATTAATGCGCGCACTGCCACTTAATACCGAGCTCATCGGCATCAACAACCGCAATCTCCACACATTCGAAACCAGCCTGAATACCACCATCGAGCTGTTATCCGACATCGATTCCGCACGTCTAGTAGTCACCGAGAGCGGCATCCATAGCCACGAGGATATCGCTCTAATGCGCGAGCATGGAGTAAATTCTTTTCTGGTGGGTGAGGCCTTCATGCGCGCCGAAGACCCGGGTGCCCGCCTCAAAGAGCTTTTCCACAGGGATGTGGTTATGCCGTGGAGCAGATGGATATAGGGCGCACCATGTGCGCCGCACAATAATGGCTCGGTCACCAAACGGCGGACACGGTCCGCCCTACCTGCCCTGTTAGGAACAACCACTCACACCATCACCTAACGCGTCCCGAAAATCACCATGGTCTTACCGGAGGCGGTAATAAGGTTCTGCTCCTCCATATCCTTAAGCACTCGCCCCACCATCTCGCGGGAACAACCAGCAATGCGCCCGAGTTCCTGACGGGTAATGCGGATCTGCATACCATCTGGATGGGTCATGGCATCGGGCTGCTTGCATAGATCAAGCAGCGTACGCGCCACGCGCCCTGAGACGTCCATGAATACCAAATCGCCTACCTTGCGGCTGGTGTTGCGTAGTCTTAGGGCCAACTGTGACAGCATGGAAAACAGTACTTCTGGAAACTCGGTGGCCATGTTCCGCAGCCGGTCATAACTCATCTGCGCCACCTCGCACTGGGTTCTGGTTCGCACCCAGGCACTGCGCTCGTGCTGTTCGTCAAACATCCCTATTTCGCCAAAAAAATCACCATCATTAAGATAAGCCAGCACCACCTCATGCCCATCCTCATCTTCCATCAGCACAGATACCGAGCCTTTGACCAAATAATAAAGCTCATGAGAGATATCACCGGCATTGATAATCACGCTCTTGGCCGGATAGCTGTGGCGATGACAGTGCTCAAGAAAATGTTCGAGTCCCGCAGGGGAAGGTACATCGGTCCGTTGCAGAATCGTCATCGCTTCTACTCCCTAGTATGATCGGCTTCCTGGCACCCCGTTATCGAGGGGCCATACAGCGTCGCTAGTTTAGGTGATGGGCTTCGATATTTCGAACCCCACACCATCCCAAGGAGATGAGATACGTGAAAGTTCGGGTTAAGTGGGTTGAAGATGTCTGTTTTATGGGGCAATCCGGCAGCGGCCACGCCGTGATCATGGACGGCCCTCCAGAGATGGGCGGGAAAAATCTGGGCATTCGACCCATGGAAATGTTGCTGCTAGGGGCCGGTGGTTGTACCGCCTTCGACGTGCTTAGCATGCTGAAAAAAGCACGTCAGCCGGTACAGGATTGCAGCGTAGAAATCGAAGCCGATCGTGCGGAAACTGCACCTAAAGTATTTACCGAGATTCGTCTGCATTATCGCCTCACTGGCCACGGCCTAAAAGTGGCACAGGTGGAACGGGCTATTAAGCTCTCAGCAGAGAAATATTGCTCGGCAACGTTGATGCTTGGAAAAAGTGCCAAAATCACCCATGACTATGAAATCGTGGACTCTGAGAGCTAACGAAGAAGGATATTAGTCTGAGGTAAGCGCACCCCGAGCCCGCTCCATAAGCAAGTTGGCATCGTCACCACGCTGCCAACTTGCTATACCAAACTGCAATCCCAGGGTCGGTGTCTCGCCGTTGTCGGTGCTCGCTAGCGCCTCAACGCCAGCACTAATCTTGGCAATTAAAGCAGTAACCGAATCGCCATCGGTCTCGGGCAGGATGAGTAGAAACGCCTGCTCATCCCAGCGCCCGAGTATATCCGCCCAACGGGTCTGTTCTTTAAGTATCCGTGCAGCGACCCGCATTGCCTCCTCATGTTCGGACTGAACCACCATGAGTAGCACCGAAAAGGGATTGAGATAACGGCGGCTCCGGGACACCTCAGAGCGAATTGCCTGACTAAGAGAGAGGCGATCCAGAGTGCCGGTATCGGCATCGATACCACCACTAGGCACAACCCCTGCGGCGGAGTTGAAAGATATCTTTGCCGTCGTCTCAGGGCTGAAGCAACGAAGTGTCAGGGCCTGCCCATCCACATCCGTAATCTCCGTCTGCCGACACACCAGCTTATGGCTCTCGCCGTTACCGGTTACACGGAAGCGTTCGCTGCCATCACTGCCCGGACGTAGCCCCTTTAGGGGCCAGTTCGCAAAAGGCTGTCCGGAGAGAGATTCACCCGCACAACCCAGCAGATCCTCTAATCCCTGATTAACCCACAACACGGTACCAGCCTCATTCTCGACGGCAACACCGAGCGGTATTCCCTGCAGCAGCGCCTCAGCACCACCTTCAGTTAATACTGGAAACTTTTGCTCAAAATCCATACTGCTCACCACCTGTCATCAAGCCGCTCCCACACATCCTATGCTTTGCGGCATAAGGCCATCCCTGGCTAGAACTGGAAATCTAGACGGAAGGAAAAAAACACCTTCACCCAGTAGTTAGCGGGAGTCTGCACAGAAACTTTAAGAAAACCGCCCCTCGCCATTTGGGAATCAAAGGGTAAAAAAAAGGGGGCACCTAAGGTGCCCCCTGATCACTCATCGCTTAACGCCACTAATCAGCTATAGCTCTTCTCCAGCTCCGCATACTTGTCCTCTATAAACTGGACCCGCTCGGCACCTTTCAGGCTATTGCTCTCGGTAGTGGTGGAAATCACCTTGCGCGCGAGATCACGACGCCGCTCGACCTCCTCCGGCAGGTTTGCCCCTGCCTTAACCATCAGGATGTTGCCCTGGCAGTAGAGATTGGGGGTGGGGTCTTTCTCCAGCACTGCCTTCCACGCCTCAGGACTGGCCTGTGGGTTGTCACCTCTGATGGCATCACGCAGCAGTTTCCTAAACAGGAATACGCCACCGTCTGCCTTCATCGGGTTTTCGAGCGCGTGTATGGAGATGGGACGTTGGCTAACAATCGCCTCGTAGTCACCGGGGGCCCACTGAGCATCCTTATAACACTCACGTGCCCGGTGATCTGCCTGCGGCTGTAACCACGTCGTGTTCTCTTTCCGGCTCTCCCAGTAACGCTCCAGCTCCGGACGGCGACGGGAACCCTGTCCATCGAGGAAGTCGATGGTCTCAAAGCCGATGAGATGCTTGAGCGCCTCACCAATACCCCGTGGATCGATGGTCGGTCCCACCATCCGCCAGCCGATCATTTTGCTAGCTGTGTCGTTGACTGGAACGGTCCAGCGCAGCATATGGATACGGCTGAAGATCTTACGCGCCTCACCGGTTTCAAAGAGGTAAGAATGACAGCTGATGTTAGGCAATACCTGCTGGTTCACGCGGACAAAAATCTTACCGTCATCAATCCGTCGTGACGAGGTCCAGGCCAGAGAGCGACCTTCATCCACCGGGAAAAACAGTAGATCAGGGCGGATCAGATAAGATGCGGCACCGGCCTCACCAAAGGTGGTGGACTGCTCGTGCCCCGGTACCACTGCGGTGGTGTGCAGTGGGATATGGTGATACTGGTCAGCAGAGTTATCCTGCACCTGCATCCAGTTACAATCCTGATAGTTGCTGTACGGCACCAGCTCATCACCCTCAGACAGGGTGAAACCATCCTCCCATTCGGGGAACGGGGGCTCTTCCTCCGGCGGACCCATATAGGCAAACACCAAACCATTGCGCTCAAAGGCCTTGTAAGCGGGTTGCCAGACACTGGCGGCTAAGCGCTCGCCCTCGGCTTCTTCACCCTTGGCGGCAGGTACTTCGATGCACTTGCCATCTACATCAAAGGTCCAGCCGTGGTAACAGCACATGATGCCCTTTTCCTTTACCAGGCCGTATTCCAACGAGGCACCACGGTGGCAGCAATGGGCATGGAGCACGCCCACATTGCCGCTCTGATCGCGGAAGGCAACTAGCTCTTCGCCCAATATCTCCAAATAACGGGGGGTATCGGTCAGCTCTTCCGACATGCAGACCGGGTGCCAGAAGCGACGCATATAGTCACCCAGAAGGGTGCCAGGACCAGTCTCACTCAGTAGGGAGTCAGGCTCGGGAATTACCGAACTGTAATAGCCACCATAGGGAATCAGTTTAGGGCGCCCTGCGGTTAAATCTGCCTTATTTACACTCATTAAACACTCTCCAGGATTCAGCGGATTGAAATATCAGAATTGGGGCCCATCCGTCTCCATACCAATTAAAAGGGCGTGGGGCCAGTTGCGAGAGCTTCCCATTTACATGAGTGGCTGTCCACTTGGATCGAAAACAATAAACACTTATAAAACATGTGGTTATTGGAGTTTGGACTGTTTTTAGGGTAGGCACGGATTACTACGCTAAGGCACTGTTGGTATTAATAAAAATGTTACTCGCGAACAAGGGCGAGGCAATACTCGAAGGAAGGGGGGTAATATCAGTTAAATCGTTAAGTGGAAGAGAGATAAATAAAGCGCAGATATTCGACGCACAAAAAAAAGGGGGCGCATAAAGCGCCCCCAAAACTACACTGAGTTTTTAGCTAGTGAAGACTAATCGTAGCTCTTCTCCAGCGCATCATAGTTCTCATTGATGAAGGCCACCCGATCAGCGCCCTTAAGGCCGCTATCCAAGCTTTCAGTATTCAGCTCAATGATCTTATCAGCGATATCACGACGACGGGCCACCTCGTCTTGCAGATTGTCCGCACCCGGGATCATCAGGATGTTGCCCTGACAGTAAACACTCGGGCTCGGATCCTTCTGGAACCATTCCTTGAAGGCTGCTGCGGACGCATTAGGATTATCTCCATTGATGGCATCACGTAACAGTTTGCGGAACATGTAAACACCACCGTCCGCCTTCATTGGGTTCTCAAGGGAATGCACAGCAATAGGACGCTGCGAGATGATCGCCTCGTAATCGCCTGGCGCCCACTGTGCATCCTTGTAGGACTCACGGGCACGGTGATCAGGCTGCGGAACCGGGAACGGAGTTCTCTCGGCATCCGGGCCCTTCTTCGCATCCCAATAACGCTGCAGCTCCGGACGACGACGAGAAACCTGGCCGTCGAGGAAGTCGATGGTCTCAAAACCGATGAGGTGCTTGAGCGCTACGCCGATACCACGCGGGTCGATGCCCGGGCCAATCACCCGCCAACCAATCATCTTGCTCGCGGTGTCGTTGACTGGAACAGTCCAACGAATCATGTGCAAACGACTAAAGACTTTACGCGCCTCACCCGTCTCGAAGAGATAGGAGTGAAAGCTCACATCAGGCAGCATCTGCTGATTGATACGGATGAAGATCTTGCCGTCATCAATGCGTCGTGAGGAAGTCCATGCCATGGAACGACCTTCGTTGACCGGGTAAAACTGCAGGTCAGGACGTACCATATAAGGAGCCGCACCGGCCTCGCCAAAGGTGGTGGACTGCTCGTGTCCAGGTACCACGGCGGTGGTATGCAGAGGAATGTGATGGTACTGATCAGCAGAGTTATCCTGCACCTGCAACCAGTTACAATCCTGATAGTTACTGAAGGCTACTAGCTCGTCGCCATCGGCAACGGTGAAACCATCTTCCCACTCAGGGAAAGCTGGCTCTTCTTCCGGTGGGCCCATATAGGCAAACACCAGGCCGTTACGCTCAAAGGCTTTGTAGGCAGGCTGCCAGACACCCGCGGCAAATTTCTCACCTTCGGCCTCTTCACCCTTGGCGGCGGGAACCTCGATGCACTTGCCGTCTACGTCGAAAACCCAACCGTGGTAGCAGCACATGATGCCCTGCTCTTTCACCAAGCCGTATTCCAGCGAGGCGCCACGATGGCAGCAATGAGCGTGAAGCACGCCAACGTTGCCGCTCTGATCACGGAAGGCAACTAGCTCTTCGCTCATGATCTCGACGTAACGGGGGGTATCAGTCAATTCTTCGGACAGACACACGGGATGCCAGAAGCGGCGCATGTAATCGCCCAACACGGTGCCGGGACCCGTCTCGGTCAACAGCGGCTCGGTATCCGGAATGACGGAGCTGTAATAGCCGCCATAAGGAATCAGCTTCGGACGCCCTGCGGTAAGATCTGCTTTATTTACACTCATCGTTTCACTTCTCCATACATGAGCAAATTATTGGATATATATCCAGGAGGCAGGCCCTAGTTGCGCGTTGTTCCACTTCTCCTCCAGACAGTGGTGCGCTGACCTGGAGGG
>JAJFJU010000011.1 GCA_021773645.1 Gammaproteobacteria bacterium | reverse complement strand
CACCACCATTGATGCCAACGCCTGCATTGAGGGTGCCATTGGAACTGCCACCGGCACCATCACAAACCACGACTCTGTTTTCTCCATCGCCGATGTCTCCGCAGCAGAGGGCGGTGGCCTGCTATTTACCGTGACCCGCACTGGCAACACCGATGCCAGCCAGATTGTCACGGTCAATACCTCAGACGGCACGGCGACTACTGCCAATAGCGACTACACCGCTATCGTCAATCAGGATCTGACCTTCGGTATCGGGGTAACCACCCAGAGCTTCACCGTTAGCACTACCAACGACACCACTCTGGAAGCAGACGAAACCTTTAGCGTTGCTCTGACCACCAGTGATGCCAATGCCAGCATTGACGGGGTCAACGGCACTGCCACTGGCACGATTACCAACAACGACTCCGTCTTTTCCATCGCTGATGTCTCCGCAGCAGAGGGCGGTGGCCTGCTGTTTACCGTGACCCGTAGTGGTGACACCACAGCCAGCCAGATTGTCACGGTGAATACTTCGGATGGCACGGCGACCACGGCCAATAGCGACTACACCGCCATCGTTAATCAGGACCTGACCTTTGGCATCGGAGTCACCACCCAGAGCTTCACGGTCAACACCACCAATGATGCCGCTCTCGAAGCCGACGAGACCTTCAGCGTTGCGCTCACCACCAGTGACGCCAACGCCAGCATCGACGGGGTTAATGGCACCGCTACTGGTACCATCACTAATAACGACTCTGTCTTCTCCCTGGCAGGGGATGTGGCGGCCCTTGAAGGCAACGATATCGTTTTTACGGTCAACCGCACCGGGGATACGTCTGCGGCGCAGACGGTGCGTTACGAGACATCCATTGGTGGTACCAGCGAGCCAGATGATTTTACCGCTACTGGGGGTCCGCAGGATCTGGTTTTTGCCATCGGCGAGACGTCCAAGAGCATTACCATTCAGACCAACGATGATGCCATCTTTGAGCTGAATGAGACCTTTACCGTCAGCCTGAGCACTCTTGATGCCAATGCCAGCATCGGTACGGCGACTGCTACTGGTACCATTACCAATAATGAGTTACCGCCCAGTTTCTCCATTGCGGCGGCGCAGGCAACTGAAGGCGGGGCGATTGTTTTTACCGTAACCCGGAGCTTTGACTCAGAGGATCCGCAGTCGGTGAATTTTGTTACCGCCAATGCCGGCACAGGCCCGGGCTTTGCTGCGGCGGGTGGTGATTACCTTGCCAATTCTGGAACCCTGACTTTCAACCCCGGAGTGCTGTCTCAAAGCTTTAGCGTAACCACCGTTCAGGATGGTTTGCAGGAAGGCAACGAAGTGTTCTCGGTGAGCCTGAATACGCCAACGGGTGGGTCCGTTATTGGCACTCCAAGTGCTCAGGGAACCATCATTGATGACGACATCCCTACCTTTAATATCTCACCCTTAACGGTGACCGAAGGCGGGACCTTCACCTTTGTCGTTACCCGTACACTGGATTCCACCGGCGTGCAGACGGTGGATTACGCCACCAGCAATGGAACGGCAATATTAGGTACTGATTTCTCGGCGGCTTCCGGCACCGGAACACTGAGTTTTAATCAGGGTGTGACTTCCCAAAGCTTTACGGTCGCAACCATTAGCCCGGACAATTTATTTGAGGGAACGGAGACATTCAGCGTCACCCTGAGTAATGCGTTGGGTGGCCCGACTGGCGCCAATATCGGCACTGGCGTGGTGGATGGCACCATCACAGATCTGAATACCGCCCCGGTATTCTCCATCGCCGACACCAGCATCACCGAAGGCGGTTTAATGAGTTTCACGGTGAGTCGAACGGGCGACTCCCAGGCTTCTCAGACGGTCTCCTATAGCACCTCTACGGACACCGCGGGGGTGGGTGATTTCACCGCCACCAGCGGTAGCATTACTTTCAATCAGGGTGATCCGCTGTCCAAGACCTTCACGGTCCAGACCACCGCAGACAATATTCTCGAGTCTCCGGACGAAACCTTCACCGCCACTATCAGCGCCACAGGCAGTGAAGTCATTGGTGATGGCAGTGCCTTGGGCACCATCACTGACAACGACTCAATCTTCTCCATCGCTGATGTCTCCGCAGCAGAAGGCGGTGGCCTGCTATTCACGGTAACGCGTACGGGTGACAAAACCGTCAGTCAGGACGTTACCGTTAACACCGCCGATGGCACTGCCACCACGGCGAATAGCGACTACACTGCTATCGTTAACCAGGTCCTGACCTTTGGGATCGGGGTGACCACCCAGGACATCAACGTCAGCACGAGCAATGACAGCGTCTTGGAAGCCGACGAGACCTTTAGCATTGCCTTAACGACCAGTGATGCCAACGCCAGCATCGATCCGGTTAATGGCACCGCTACCGGTACCATTACCAACAACGACTCCATCTTCTCCATCGCCGATGTTTCTGCAGCAGAAGGTGGCGGCCTGCTGTTCACCGTCACCCGTACCGGCAACACCGATGCCAGCCAGATCGTGAGGGTAAATACCTCTGACGGCACTGCGACTACGGGTAACACTGACTACAGCGCTATCGTCGACCTGGACCTGACCTTTGCGTCGACTGAAACCATCAAGACCTTCACCGTCAGCACCACCGACGACGCCGTGTTGGAAGCAGACGAGACTTTCAGTGTTGCGCTGACCACCAGTGACACCAACGCCAGCATCGACCCAACTAACGGCACTGCCACCGGTACAATTACCAACAACGACTCGGTCTTCTCCATCGCTGATGTCTCTGCGGCAGAGGGCGGCGGTTTGTTGTTTACCGTGACCCGCAGTGGTGACACCACAGCCAGCCAGATTGTCACGGTGAATACCTCGGATGGCACGGCGACCACGGCCAATAGTGACTACACCGCCATCGTCGACCTGGACCTGACCTTTGCGCCGACTGAAACCATCAGGACCTTCACCGTCGGTACTACCAACGACGCCGTACTGGAGGCCGACGAGACCCTCAGCGTTGCGCTCACCACCGGTGATGCCAACGCCAGTATTGACGGGGTTAATGGCACCGCTACCGGCACCAACACCAACAACGACTCCGTCTTCTCCATCGCCAGTGATGTCAGCGCCACTGAGGGCACGGGACTCACCTTCACTGTTAACCGTACCGGCGACACTTCGGCGAGCCAGGACATCACCATCAACACCAACGCTGGCACTGCCACAGGTGGGGGCACTGACTACACCAGCCTGGTAAATCAGACTTTAACCTTTGGGGTGGGTGAGACCGCCAAGACCTTTACCGTTGCTACCACCGACGATGGATTCTTTGACCCGGGTGAGACCTTCACCGTGGCGATTACCACTTCCGATGCCAATGCCACCATCGGCACGGGTGGTGCCACTGGCACGATTAACGACAACGAGACCGCGCCCACCTTTGCGATTGCTGATAGCTCCATAGGTGAAGGCGGATTGATGACCTTTACGGTCACCCGTACCGGCGATGCACAGGCGAGTCAGAGCATTGACTTCGTAACTGCCGCGGGCACCGCGACGGAAACGGCGGATGAGGATTACACCGCTGCTGCCGGGACGCTCACCTTCAATCAGGGCGATACCGCCAAGACCTTTACCGTACAGACGACGCAGGACGCGCTGGCCGAGGGTAATGAGAGTTTCACTGCCACGATCAGTGCGGGAGCAGGTGTAAATCCGGGCGATCTCACAGACAATAATGCCAATGGCACCATCGTTGACGATGACATCCCCTCCTTTGATATTTCCACGACTCCGGTTACTGAGGGTGGAACCTTCACCTTTACCGTTACCCGCACGCTGGATTCCACCGGGGTGCAAACGGTGGACTACGCCACCAGCAACGGAACGGCAGCATTAGGATCTGACTTCTCCGCTGCGTCGGGCACCGGAACCCTCACTTTTAATTCCGGGGTCCTGAGCCAAAGCTTTACCGTGGTTAGTACCGATGATGCATTATTTGAAGGGTCGGAGGCATTTACTGCCACCTTGAGCAATGCCCTGGGCGGGCCGGCAGGCGCAAATATTGGAACCGCCACTGCCACCGCCACTATTCTGGATAACGATTCGGCTCCGAGCTTCGCCATTGCCTCCGCCTCCGCGGCTGAGGATGGCACCGGTATCATCTTTACGGTTACCCGTACAGGTGATGCCCAGGCGAGCCAGACCGTAGACTTTGCCACTTCCGTGGAGGCGGGAGATACCGCGGAGTTGGTGGATGAGTTCACCGCCAATAACGGCACGCTTACCTTCAATCAGGGCGTTACCACTCAGACCTTCACGGTGCTGACCACCACGGACAGCCTGTTCGAAGACAACGAAACCTTTACCGTTACCCTGAGCAATCCCACTGGCAGTGCCACCATTAGTACCGCTACCGCCGTGGGTACTATCAATAACGATGAGGCAGTACCCAGCGTCTCGATAAGCCCGGCATCAGTGACCGAAAGTGGAGCAGTCGTCTTCACGGTCACCCGCACCGGTGATGCCGAGGCCACCCAGAGTGTGAACTTTGCCACTTCCATCGGGGGTGGAGACACAGCGGAGATTGGTGACTTCACTGACACCAGCGGTACGCTGAACTTTAATAAGGGCGATACCACCCAGACCTTCACCGTGCAGACTACGGATGACGGGATTCTGGAGACGGACGAGACTTTTACAGTCAGCCTTGATACTCCCGTTGGCGTGACCATTGCCACCCCCACGACGACAGGCACCATCAACAATGATGATGGCACCCCGGTCTTTTCCATTACGGGTGCATCTGCCGCGGAAGACGGTAGCGGCATCATCTTTACTGTTAGCCGGGCGGGAGATGCGGAGGCAGCCCAGACTGTCGATATTTCTACATCCATTGAGGTTGGAGACACAGCAAAGGTTGGCGATTTCACGGCAGTGGCCGGGCAGACGCTGACTTTCAATCAGGGTGTTGCCACTCAGACCTTCACCGTCCTTACTACGACGGATACGCTGTTTGAAAATGATGAGACCTTTACCGTAACCCTGACTAATCCCCAGGGTGGCGCGACGCTGGGAGTTGCCAGTGCGCAAGGGACCATTCAAAACGACGATGGGGCTCCCAGCTTTGCCATCAGTACTTCCTCGGAACTGGAGGATGGCGCGGGCATCATCTTTACCGTCACCCGCACTGGCGATGCCGAGGCGGATCAGAGCGTCAATTTTGGCACTTTGACTATCGTTGGGGATACTGCCGAAGTCGCAGATTTCACTGCAGCTGCGGGAACTCTGACTTTCACTCAGGGTAGTGCGGCCACCCAAAGTTTTACTGTACTGACGACGTCCGACACAACTTTTGAGTTGGATGAAACGTTTACGGCGTTCCTGTCCGGAGCAACTAATGGCGCGGTGATCACGACGGCCACTGCCAAGGGAACCATTACCAACGATGAGACGGCACCGGTGTTTTCCATCACCGATGTGTCGGGCGAAGAGGGTACCGGCCTGACCTTTACCGTTAGCCGAACCGCGGTTACGTTGGAGGATTCGCAGAGTGTTAATTTCGCCACCGCCAGTGGTACGGCCATTCAGGGCACGGACTTTACCGCCAATTCAGACTCACTCACCTTTGCGCCGGGTGAGAACAGCAAGACCTTCACCGTTGCCACCACGGATAATGCTGTGTTTGAGGGTGACGAAACCTTTGGCGTAACGCTATCCGGCGCTACCGGTGGCGCAACCATTAGTGGCGTCAATGGCAGCGCAACCGGCACCATTCAGGATGAAACCGACCGGCCCAGCTTTTCCATTAGTGATGCTTCTGCCACTGAGGGTGGAATCGTGTCCTTTACGGTGACTCGTACCGGTGATGCGGTGGCCGACCAGAGCATCAGCTTTGCGACCTCCAGCGGTACCGCCGTCGAGGCTCTCGACGAGGATTACACCGCCAACTCCGGCACCCTGACCTTCACCCAGGGCGGCCCGGCCACCCAGACCTTCACCGTGCAGACTACCCAGGATGCCACCGCGGAAGGTAACGAAACCTTTGCTGCCACCCTGAGTGGCCCCACCGGAGGGGCGACCATCGGTACCGGTAGTGCCACCGGCACCATTATTGATGATGACGTGCCCGTCTACGATATCTCCGTCGTCTCCGCCGATGAGGGTGCCGCCATCGTCTTCACCGTCACCCGGGATATCCTGGCGACCGTGTCCCAGACTGTGGACTACGCGCTTTCCGAGACGGGTACGGGTGCGGGTTTCGCAACCATGAGTCCCGCGGCGGGTGCCGATTTCACTTTTGCCTCCGGCACCCTGATTTTCGGTACTACAGACTTTACCCAGACCTTTACCGTGACGCCTACGGCGGATTCTCTGTTTGAGGGGGGTGAGACCTTCCTCGCTACCATCAGTAATCCGGGTGGGACTCCAAGCGGCAATATTGGTACCGCGACGGCCACTGCCACCATTGGTGATTTGCAAACGGCTCCGGAATTTTCCATCAGTGCGGGCGTGGCCGCGAATGAAGGCAGCGCAGTCACCTTTACTGTCACCCTGAGTGGTGCCGCCCAAGCGGTACAAACGGTGCAGTATCAAAGTGCCGATGGCAGCGCCACGACTGCCGGGTTGGACTACACCGCCAGTGGATTGCAGACCCTCACTTTTAATCCGGGCGGAGCCCTGAGCCAGACCTTCACCGTTTCTACCAGTGCAGATTCACTATTTGAAGGGGCGGAGACTTTTAGCGTTGGTTTGCTCAATCCCACGGGCGGCGCAACCATCAATGGCGGCGCCAATTCTGCTACCGGCACGATTAACGATCTCACCGCTCGGCCAAGCTTTGCGATTGCCGACAGCAACATTATTGAAGCAGGGTTGATGACCTTTACGGTGACTCGCACGGGTGATGCCCAGGCCGACCAGACCCTGGATTATGCCTTTGTGATCGGTACGGCAGGGGCAGGGGATTTCAATAGTGTACTGACCGGCTCGGTAACCTTCAGCCAAGGGGATACCACCCAAACCTTCACCGTTCAGACCACGGCGGATAGCATTCTTGAGTCGCCGGACGAGACCTTCACCGCAACCATCAGCGCGGGCACCGGCGTACTTTCAGGCGATATCATCGACGGCAGTGCTGTCGGCACTATTCTTGATGACGACTCGGTCTTCTCCATCGCGGCTGGCGCCCCGGTAACCGAGGGTGGCGCCGTGATCTTTACCGTCACCCGCACTGGTGATACCTCAGCCAGCCAGACCGTCAACTATGCGACATCCATTGGAGGCACCGAGCCAGCGGAGTCCGGGGACTTCACCGGCACCGGCGGCCCACAGGCCCTGGTTTTCGGTATAGGTGAGAGCTCCAAGACCTTTACCATTCAGACCACCCAGGATTCCCTGTTCGAGCTGGACGAAAACTTCGTTCTCACGCTGACCACGTCTGAGCCCAACGCCAGTATTGGTACGGCTACGGCGCAAGGGACGATCAACAATGATGAGGCAGCGCCCAGTTTTTCCATAGCCAGTGCCTCGGCGGTTGAGGGTGATGCTACTGGCGGTATCATGACTTTCTTTGTCACGCGCACCGGCGATGCCGAGATGCAGCAGACGGTGGATTACGCCACCACCAATGGAACGGCGCTGCTGGACACGGATTTCTCGGCTGCCTCTGGAACGGGAACCCTGACCTTCGATCAGGGTGTATCGGTGCAGTCCTTCACGGTTCAGGCAATCCCCGATGCTACGGCGGAGGGAGACAAGAGTTTTGCCGTTAACCTGTCGGGTCAGACCGCTGGCTCGGTGATCGGTACCAGCAGCGCCACGGGCACGGTCACCGATGACGATATCCCCGTCTATACCATCTCCGCGGCTTCGGCCACCGAGGGCAGTGGTATCAGTTTCACCGTCACCCGTGACATTTCCGGTGTCGCACAGACGGTGAGTTTTGATACCTCCGCTACTGGCACTGGTGCCGGATTTGCCATTGCCGGCACGGATTACACGGCCATCACCGGGGGGACACTGACCTTTGGTAGTGGCGACCTGAGCCAGACCATCACCGTTACTACCGCTACGGACTCCCTATTCGAGGGTTCGGAAACTTTCCTTGCTACCATTAGTGGCGTAACGGGCGGTTCGGGCGGCACCATTGGTACTGCCACCGCCATCGGCACCATCCTCGACGCTGATAGCGCCCCGGTCTTTTCCATCGCCGACACCAGCATCACCGAAGGCGGGCTGATGAGTTTCACGGTGAGCCGAACGGGTGATTCCCAGGCTTCCCAGACGGTCTCCTATAGCGCCTCTACGGGCACTGCAGGCGCGGGTGACTTCACCATTACCAGTGGTAGCATCACCTTCAATCAAGGTGACCCGCTGTTCAAGACCTTCGCGGTTCAGACTACTGCGGATAATGTTCTGGAAGACCCGGACGAGAGCTTTACCGCCACCATCAGCGCTACAGGCAGTGAAGTCATCGGTGATGGCAGTGCCGTGGGCACCATCAATGATGACGACTCCGTCTTCTCCATCGCCGATGTCTCCGCGGCCGAGGGCGGTGGTTTGCTATTCACCGTGGCTCGCACTGGTGATATCACAGCCAGTCAAGTCGTAAGGGTGAATACCTCAGACGGTACCGCTACCACCGCCAATAGCGACTACAGCGCCATCGTCAACCAGGACCTGACCTTCGGCATCGGGGTCACCACCCAGACCTTCACCGTCAGTACCACCAACGACACTGCCCTGGAAGCTGACGAGACTTTTAGCGTTGCGCTCACCACCAGTGACGCCAATGCCAGTATTGACGGGGTCAACGGCACCGCCACCGGTACCATTACCAACAATGACTCGGTCTTCTCCATCGCCGACGTCTCTGCGGCAGAGGGCGGTGGCCTGTTATTCACCGTGACCCGCACTGGCAACACCGATGCCAGCCAAGTCGTGAGAGTGAATACCT
Source organism: Gammaproteobacteria bacterium (assembly GCA_021773645.1). GTDB lineage: Bacteria > Pseudomonadota > Gammaproteobacteria > HK1 > HK1 > JAJFJV01. The sequence continues at coordinate 66,320 of JAJFJU010000011.1, read as the reverse complement.
CCGACGGTACTGCCACCACGGCTAACACCGACTACAGCGCCATCGTCGATCTGGACCTAACCTTCGGTGCGGGTATTACGACTAAAACCTTTACCGTCAGCACCACCAACGACACGGCTCTGGAAGCAGACGAGACCTTCAGCGTTGCGCTCACCACCAGTGATGCCAACGCCAGCATTGACGGGGTCAATGGCACCGCCACCGGTACCATTACCAACAACGACTCGGTCTTCTCCATTGCCAGTGATGTCAGTGCCACCGAAGGCACGGGCCTGGTCTTCACCGTCAACCGGACTGGTGATACCTCGGCGAGTCAGGACATCACCATCAACACCAGCGCTGGCACCGCAACGGGCGGAGGCACCGACTACACCAACCTCGTTAACCAGACCCTGACCTTTGGTATAGGCGAGACGTCCAAGACCTTTACCGTTGTCACCAATGATGATGGCTTCTTCGACCCGGGTGAGACCTTCACCGTTGCGATTACTACCGCTGATGCCAATGCCACCATCGGCACGGGTGGTGCTACCGGCACGATTAACGACAACGAGACTGCCCCGACCTTTGCGATAGCGGATAGCTCTGTAGGTGAAGGTGGGGTAATGACTTTTACCGTCACCCGCACGGGCGATGCGCAGGCGAGCCAGAGCATAGACTTTGTGACCGCCGCGGGCACCGCGACGGAAACAGCGGATGAGGATTACACGGCCGCTGCCAGCACACTCACCTTCAATCAGGGCGATACCACCAAGACCTTTACCGTGCAGACGACGCAGGACGGGACTACGGAAGGTAATGAAACCTTCACCGCCAACATCAGCGCTGGTGGCAGCGAGATCATCACGGACGGCAGCGCGGTAGGCACCATCGTCGATGACGACATTCCCACCTTTTCGATAACTGATTCCTCGGCGCTGGAGGATGGCAGCGGCATAGTCTTTACCGTGACCCGTAGCCTTGATGCACCGGGTATTCAGACCGTCGACTACCAAAGTTCCAATGGCACGGCCGTTGCCGGGCAGGATTATACGGCTACCGGGCTTCAGACCCTGAGCTTCTCGGCAGGCCAATTGAGCAAGACTTTCACCGTAACAACCACCACGGATGCAGTATTCGAGGCGGATGAGGCCTTCACCATAACCCTGAGCAATCCCACGAATGGCTCAGTGATCGGCACAGGTAGCGCCGAGGGCACCATCACCAATGATGATTCGGCAACCAGCTTCGCGGTCGGGATCGCATCGATTCTGGAAGGCGGGTTGATGACCTTCACGGTCACTCGCACGGGCGATGCCCAGGCGAGCCAGACCGTAGACTTTGCCACTTCCGTCGAGGTGGGAGACACCGCAAAGGTGGTGGATGACTTCACCGCAAACAGCGGTACGCTCACCTTCAATGCTGGAGAAACCAGCAAGACCTTTACGGTACAGACAATCCAGGAGGCCCTGTTCGAGCCCAGTGAAACCTTTACCGTCACTCTCAGTAACCCGGGGGGTGGTGCCACCATCGGAACAGCGGCGGCACAGGGCACCATCACCAATGACGAGGCATCACCCAGCTTTGCCATCGTGAATGCATCGGCTACCGAGGGTGGTGCGCTTACGTTCACGGTCACCCGCACCGGCGATGCCGAGGCAAGCCAGACCGTAGATTTTGCCACCGCCAGTGGCACTGCCATCCAAGGTGCTGACTTCACGGGCAACTCTGACACTCTGACCTTTAACGCAGGCGAAAGCACTAAGACCTTTACGGTGGCCACAACTGATGATGGTGATGTCGAGGGTGACGAGACCTTTGGTGTCACACTTTCTAATGCAACCGGCAGTGCCATCATTAGCGTTGGTTCTGCGACTGGCACAATTACCGACAATGACAGTGGTGGAACGATCATCTCCGAGATCGATTTGACCACCTTGAATGGCACTGACGGTCTGAAGTTCAATGGCGTACGAGGAAGTTCGAATCCAGCACTCGGTGATCATGCGGGAGATGCCGTAGCGATCATCGGAGATATCAATGGCGACGGTTTTGCGGATTTTGCCATAGGCAGTAAAAATTTCGATAAAACGCCACCAGTGGCTGTTACCCAGAGTGGTGCCACTTATGTTGTGTTTGGTGGCAGCAACGCGACATTAGCAGCGCTATTGCCTGGGGTGTCCACTAACGGCTTTGACCTGGCTGATCTCGATGGCAGCCAGGGGGTGACGTTCCTGGGACCCAATGATGGTGATGGTGCAGGTATTCGCCTCTCGGCAGGCGGCGATCTGGATGGAGACGGTTTTCCCGATCTGCTTATTGGTGATACACAGTTACTGGGTATCCAGCAAACCTATGCAGTGCTGGGTGATGCCAGTATAGGCTCCCTGCATACCGGTAACGGGTTTGAATTGGATGGACTGAATGGTACCAATGGTGCCGATTTATTTGGGGAGTTCGCAGGGACTCAGCCATTCGCCGTATCTGGTGGTGGTGACGTAGATAATGACGGCGTCGATGATTTTATCGCCGGCCAGCGGCTCTCAGATTCTAATGGTGCGGATTCGGGAACGGCCTATCTGGTATTTGGTGATGCGGATGGTGACGGGAACCCTGATGGAAATCTGAATGATCTCGATAACCTTGATTTAACCACGGCAACTGAGGCTACCGGCGCGCTGACCATTCAAGGTGCTGCTGCCGGTGACAATCTAGGGGCCTCAGTAAGCCTCATCGGCGATATTAATAACGATGGTTACACTGATATGTTGTTCGGTGCAACCAAGGCCACGCTAGAAAAAGGCAAGGCCTATGTGATTTTTGGGGATGAACGGGCAACTCTGGATACACTGTTTGACAATATTGTGAACAACACCAGCGGCACCTTTCCCAATGGTATGGATTCCCTTAATGGCAGCAATGGTGGTTTCAAGCTGACCAGTGATTACGCCGCTTCCAATAATATGGGGACCACTGTTTCCGGTATCGGAGATTTCAATGGTGACGGCTATGACGACTTCGCCATTGGTGGTCCCAATCAGAGTTTCCCCCTAGTCACGGTTATCTTCGGTAAGGCTAGCGGCTTTAGCGGCGTCAATCTGAGCAGTGATTTTGATACATTGCCCGAATTGGCCAATGGTTTCCGTATAGTGCCTCAAGGCAGCACCAATCTGGGCACGAGTATAAGCGGTGGTGACGTTAATGGTGATGGCTATGATGACATCATCATTGGTGATGATGGCGGATCCGATGATGCCTACGTTTTGTTCGGTACAGATGATATCAGCCCCTTTACGGTACCCCACCCAACAAATCCAGGACCACTGCCCGGTCCGTTTGTGAATTTTGGCATTGGCGATGGTGCCTTTTTCCAGGCAGGTGGGTTGCTCCACGGCCAGGGACTTTTTCTCTCCGGTGACGCGTTTACGGGAACAGGAACGAGTGTCGATATAAGCGGTGACGTCAATGGTGACGGCTTCGACGATATACTCATCGGAGCACCGAGTGTTACCCCGGCGACATCGACAGATCTTGGTGCGGGACAGGCCTTCTTGGTCTATGGACAAGCCTTTACCGACGCATCAGTCAGCCCGGTTAATCAGACGGCAGCAGGTAATGACGTGGTGATTATCGGTAGCCGCGGTGATGGGGATGTCCTGAGTAGTGGCGTTGCGGCGAATACTGGCACTGTGCTCAGGGCTGGTGCTGGCGATGATACGCTGAGAGTCAACGGTAATGAATTGCGCGTCGATGGTGGAGGTGGTGATGATACTCTGACGCTATCGGATACGAACGTGGTGCTGGATTTCACCGCTATCAGTAATAACAACGCCTATACGGGGATTGAACGGATCGATATGGGCGGGGCAGGTACTAACAGCGTCACACTGGATTTACGTGATCTGCTGGATATGTCGGAGACGACGCACAAACTGTTCATTACCGGTGACAGTATTGCCGATGGCGATGCAGTAGATGATTCCGTGAATGCCAGTGGATTTAATCCGGTGTCTCCAGGGACACAGCTCGATGGCGGCATTACCTACAATATCTATAACCCCGTCGATGGCCTCGGGACATTATTAATAGACGTTAACCTGAATCAAAATGTTGTTGCCTGATAGTTTCTGGCTGCTAAGCGCGGAAATCACGCTGGCAACGGTGCCTTCCCGAGTGTTCGCGGCCAGCAGTATCTGATATCACTTGGTCTGGGGAAAGGGGGGCTGCACCTAGACGCAGACAAAAAGAAAAGGCGGCCTGACGGCCGCCTTTTCCCTAAAAGGGCTAACGCTTTTTAAGCCTTAGGCTTTCCGGCGACGGCGCCCGGAGAAACCCAGCAGGCCAAATCCGAGCCCGGCCAATGCCAAGGTCGCAGGCTCCGGAACCCGGGGGTCGAAGAACAGGCTGTTAGAGCCAATCTGGAACTGCGCATCGCAGGTATTGTTGTTACTACCATCCGTCGCCGCGTGGCCGCCGGAACATGAGATATTGGTATTCAGCGGGTTCGGAGCAGCGCTGTTGAATACCGCCGCAACACCAACCACCGTGTCTGATGCCTCTACCGTCGGGAACGGGGCCGAGAACGCGAAGTCGGAGATATTCATATCCAGTGCCAGGGCATCCAGGGTACTGACGATAAACAGGTCATTTTTGGTAGCAATGTCAATCTCAATTGCCATGGAACCCAGTATTGGGTCTGAATCAACCAGCACGCCGTTAACCGTGGCATCCACGCTATCTATTGGACCAGCCGTTCCGAAAGCCTGTACGGCGACGCCTGCGCCGGGAGGTGTGATGATGGTGCTAATCGAACCCGAGGCAATTTCGACCTGATCGGCAAGCAATGCACCACCGCCAAGATTGCCGTAGCCGGTGCCGGTGCTGATATTGGTTTGGGTTAGGTCACCGACACCGCCACTAACGGTATCAAGGAACATCTTGAAGGATGAAGTCCGGGTCCCGTCCAAAGTGAAGGAGGTTGCATTTAAACCATCGAACGTGGCGATGACTGGCAGAACCATCTGGTAGGTAATCACATCACCAGACGTGCCACCAAAGGCGAATGCATTCTGTGCGAAGATTGTGGCGCTGGTGGTGAGTCCGCCAAAGGAATCGGCCCGAATGTCCTGGATGATGGCGTTGTCGCTACCCCAGTTGATTTGATTGAAGAATTCGGAACCGCCTATGTTGCCGGTGCCGCTAAAGTCTATGTTCAAACCCCAAGCCGAGCTGCTCATTCCCAGCACGATACCTGCGGCGATTAGTGATTTTTTCATTTTCCTGGCCCTTTTAGTTGTGAAGCTAAACATGTTGTGTTGATTTGGGTATTCAGCCATAACGTATGCATGTGGCGTGCCAGCTATTGTTAATATCATGAAAAACAACAAGTTGGATTTGTTGTGCTTGTCTGGGTACCAGCGAAAAACGTAAATGTGTAAATAAATCTGACAAAAAACAGCCCTCTTGGTTAGCGATCGCCCTGTGAATACTATTCATGTTCATGCTATGTCCTTTAAATAACCATATAAAACAATTAGATACCATCTAATAACGCCTTGTTATCTACTGTAAAGAATTCCGGCAATTTGCTGTGTCGGTGTCCTCTTCTCGGCGTGTCGGCAATCTGAAAACCCTGAATCATCGCGTCATTCAGGCGAAATACTGGGGTGTTGCCTTGGCGGCAATCCGAAATATGCACATCCAGGATTCCTTTGGGCTTAGTTATCGATTGGCATAGGGGAATGTTAGCGTCAGATTTGCCATGTATTTCATCAGAGTATTGTTGATCAGGTACACTCTCCAATAGTAGTTTTCGCGACGACTCGGTGGTTATAGACATGCATGGAAACACCTTTCCCTCGGTTTCAAAACTAATTATGCGTTTTTCCTTCATAGGAGCTTTGGCAAGCTCAATCATATTGCTGGGTGGTTGTGGCGACCGAACCTCGGCGACGGATAATCTTGAGATGGCCACGGAAGAAATGCAGGCGGGGGATGTTCGGTCGGCCGTCATTCACCTGAAAACCGCGCTCCAGAAAGATCCACAATTGTTTAGTGCCCGCCGGGCTCTTGGCAACGCCTACCTGATAGTAGGATTGGGGACGGGAGCGGAGAAGGAACTCAGGCGTGTGGTTGAATCGGATGTGGCCTTGCCCGACGATATCCATGGCCTCGTGCGGGCACTTATTCTCCAGGAGAAATACCAAGAGGCTTTGGAGCTGTTGCCCAAGGACGGCGGAACGGTTGCCGAGTTAATCCTGAAAGGTGACGCTCGAAGAGGCCTAAAAGACCATATATTGGCGACACGGTTATACGACCAGGCAATTGCTAAAGATGCTACTGCGTCCGATGCCTATAAGGGCAAGGCTCGACTAGCCTGGTTTGATGGTGGTGTTAACAAGATGGCCGAGAATATCTCAAAGGCTCTCAAGCACGCGCCAAAGGATATTGAAATCTGGCTAATGAAGGGGCTGTTAGCCACCTACCAGAAGCAGATCCCTGAAGCCCTGGAGGCCTATGATACTGCGTTGACAGTCAGCCGACACAATATCTCGCGGCATGTGCTCGATACCCGTTCGGCTGCGGCGCGGTTGTTGCTGGATAACAAACAGCCAGATAAGGCCAAAGCTCATATAGATGCTATTGGCGAGATAAATATTCAGGGGCCTATCTATAAACACCTGGATGCACGTTTCAATTACCAGAAAGGAAATCTTGATACCGCGTTCTCCGAACTACAAGACGTTATCAGGATGCTGCCGAATCATGGCCGTAGCCTGTTGCTTCTGGGTGCCATGGAGCGGGAGCGGGGGAATTTGGGCCAATCCAGGGAATACCTCGCTCGGGCTTTGTCCGTGCAGCCCAACAGTCTTTATACGAGACAGCTGTTAGGTCTAGTCTATATCTCACTGGAACAATATCCAGAAGCGATAGCTATTCTCGAGCCCGTAGTGCGGGCACTCCCGAATGAGGCATTTACCTGGACCTTGCTGGGAAATGCTTACATAAAGAGCGGTAATCTTGATGGCGCGACCCGGGCGCTGACTCGTGCCTCGGTCCTGATCCCGGAATCAGCGGATGTTCGTGGCCAGCTGGCGCTGAGTTATTTGGCAGTTGGCGAGAATGATGCAGCACTGAAAGAGTTGCACAAAGCTATCGAGGCAGAACCGGATAATGAACAGGCTGGTTACCTTTTGGCAACGACCTTGTTGCGTGAAAAGGATTATCCGGCTGCACTTGTGGCAGCTGAGCAGTTATCCAAGAAGCATCCAGACAATGCGGCACCCTTAAACTTAATGGGTTCTGCCTTTATAGGGCTGGGTGATCTGAAAAGTGCCGCAGGCATGTTCACCAAGGCGGTTGAACTTGATCCGAAATATATTACACCGGCTCTTAATCTGATAAAGCTCCACTTGCGGGCAGGTCGTGTCAAGGAGGCTGTGCGCGGGTATGAGAATATTTTAATTAAACGACCGTTTAACTCCGCTGCACTAGTGGGGTTGGCAAAGATTTTGTTAAGTGATGGCAAGGTGTCCGAGGCGATAGAGCGTCTGCAGCAGGCACGTATGCATAATCCAGGTGATTTTCATTCTCGATTGTTGCTGGCCAATTTAAACTTCCAGCAGGGGAGGAATTCCGAGGCACTACAGATCGCAAAAGAAGCCTTGTCATTGCAACCCGAAGATGCCCGCAGTTTGCTGCTTCAGTCACGTGTGCAGCTTTCGCTTGGAGAATTTGTTGAGGCGCGTACAAGCGTTTCTAAGATCTTGGAATTAAATCCTGAATTTACTCCCGCATTGTATCAGTTGGCTATCGTGAACATACGGAAAGGAGAGCTGAAAGCGGGGCTTGGGGTTTTGCAGAAATTGTTAAAGCTGAGTCCGCAAGATGCGGGTGCGAAAATTGCGTTGTCAAATCTTGAACTTCGGATGGGTGTGGCATCTGGAAAAAAATTGAGCAGCCAATCTTCCTATCAGACGGTCCAAAGCACCTCGGTAGTTGATGACTTAAATCAGGTGCGTAGTTTATTGTCCCAAGGAAAGCTTGATGGGGCTCTGAAAATTTCCAAAAAGTCGGTAGAAAAATCACCGAAAAATATCAACGCGCTGGTACTTTTGGGAAGTGTTTATCGGGCTAAAAACGATTATGCATCAGCTAAACAAGCCTTTGGAAGAATTCTTTCTTTGAATCCCTCTAGCAACGTTGCAGCATTAAATCTCGCTGGTCTCTCAGTACAGGAAGGGGATCGCGAAGCTGCGAGAGCACAGTTCAGTGAAGTGCTCAAACGTGATCCAAGTCATGTTGAAGCCAATATAGGTCTTGCGAAGCTATCAAATGACGAACAGGCTTTGGAATTGTTACAACGCTTTCGTGAGGTCCGCCCGGATACTTTTGAGCCCATATTGTTGTTGGCGAAACTGCATGCCAAGAAAGGGCAATGGCGGGAAGCAATTAGTCTGGCACAGGCAGGTCTAAAGAGGGCACCTAACAATATAACTTTGCTGCGCATTATGAGTTCTGCGCTCGTTATCACGGGTGACTTTGAAAATGCGAGTCGCCTAGCGGATCACTTGCTGAAACTTACACCCAATTCTGCCAAGGCTCTGTTGATCAGAGGAGAGATAAGGACGCTGCAGAAATCCTATGATCTTGGGCGTGAGGATTTGCGGAAGGCGTCGAAACTTCAGCCCGATAACCCTCGTGTTGGAATCATGCTTGCTTCTCTGGAAATCAATGCAGGCCGGTTAGGAAAAGCGATAGCTATTCTTCAGGCCGTCTTGAATAAGCAGCCCGATATAGCGGCGGCCTGGACACTTATGGGAAAGGCTAATTGGCAACTGAAAAATGCTAGGCAGGCTGTTGAAAATTATCGCCAGGCAGACAAGCTTCTCCATTCCACGAATAACATCATTAACCTGGCCAAAGCGAATTGGCTAATTGGCAATAAGGCTCTTGGAAAAGAGCTATTGAGAAAATGGTTGAATTCTAAACCTGATAACGCTGAGGTGCACACTGCCCTAGGCGATATGTTGATGGTCGAAAAGAAATGGTCCATCGCAAGCCGGGAATATGAACAAGTCCTGAAGACCCAATCCAATAATGCATCAGTGATGAATAAACTGGCTTCCGCTTATGCTAACCAAAGTGATGATCGTGCTGAAAGCATGTTGGAGGCCGCTTATAAGCTTGATGATCAAGCCCCGGATATTCTGGATGCCTACGGCAGCCTGTTGGTCAAAAAGGAGCAGTTCCAGAAAGGTATAAATGTGCTTCGCCGGGCAGTTAGTCTGGAAAAACAGGTGGTGAGCCCGGCGGATCGCGCGACCACGCGATTTCATTTGGCGGAGGCATACCGCCTGAGCGGGAACATTAATGCGGCAGTGGGTGAACTCAAGGTTCTGTTATCCACAGGGATCAGTTTTCCAGAAAAAGATCGGGCTAAATCCGCCCTGTCAGGGCTGCAGTGAGGGGTTGTTGCTCTGATACGCTGCGCTAATTCAACGATCTTTGGTCATGGATGGCCCCTTATGTTGAGAAGCGCAGGATGCGCGGGAGCAGCCCGCCGATTATGCTTGCCTAAACCACTGCCATTTGGCAGACATGGTCTGCCCTACGACGTCGCAGCCCTGATGCGGGGGTTTCGGATTCCCGCCCTGTACTGAATCGGGTTAGTGCAGTGTAACCCCACAACACCAGCATTCTCTGGATTTCCTCATCCCTTGCGCACAGGCCGCGCCATGATTCATCCCACTGGCCGTATCTCGCCCATAACCCATCCTTTTTTGTGTGATTCCCTTGGCAGAAAAAGATGTAAAGAATTCTGACAATAGTCCGCTATAGGGCGGGTAAGGCAAAAACGTACCCGTCATTTCCTTTTGCAGCCAGCCGTCAGCGGAATTCTCCGGTGATGGAATGGCGGTAGCGTGCCCGGAACCCTCTTTCCATGCTTCGTATATTTCGTCACTACATCCCCAAGTTCCTGCTGGTGCTGGGCACCAGCGAGGCGCTCATGCTATTTGGTGCCGTGTATCTCGGCGTCACCGTACGCCTGTTGGAATTCAATCCTGCGAGTCACTTGGTAGTCGGTGAACTGTGGATCAAGGCGCTTTTCTATACGGTGACGGTGATGGCCATGATGACGGCCACTGGTCTGTACCAACGGGGGTTGCGGGATGAGCCTCGCGGCATATTGTTGCGTCTGGGCGTGGCCTTCGGCGGTACGCTGATACTGGTGTTGACGGCACTCCAATTCAATCCTTCCTTGTCTATCGGCCGCGCGGCATTTGCTATTGCCTTTACGAGCTCTCTGCTCGGCATTGTTATTTTCCGCATTCTGCTGCATCACTATCTTGGCAATACTTTTTTTCGGCGCCGGGTGGTGGTGTTGGGAGCTGGTCATGCCGCGAGTGAGGTCGAGCGTTTGCGGCGCAAAAGCGATTGGCAGGAGTCAGAGCTGATTGGCTTTATTAGCCTGGAGGGAGAGGAAACGGTGGTGCCGGAGAATAAATGTATCCACTTGGATGTTCCTCTGATCGAGTTTGCAAACCGTCATCGCATTGATGAAATCGTCGTGGGTGCCGATGAGGAACTTGGCAGAGTGCCGGTCAGCGAGGTGCTTGAGTGCAAGATGAATGGCATCGATATCATTGATATCATGAGCTTTTTTGAGCAGCGTACCGGGACCATCCGGCTTGATGCCTTGCGCCCGCACGACATCATTTTTGCCGATGGCTTTATCCAGGCGGTACTCAAGGGCTACATCCACCGCGGTTTCGATATTGTGGTGGCGGCTGTTGGATTGCTGCTGACGGCGCCGATCATGCTGATTGCGGCCCTGGCTATTCTCATTGACTCCAGCGGTCGGGGTGGGGTGCTTTACCAGCAGGTGCGGGCGGGTCGAAAGGGTAAGCCGTTTACCATCCTCAAGTTTCGCAGTATGCGCCCGGATGCCGAAAGTGATGGCAAGGCCCAGTGGGCGTCTGCCAATGACATGCGCGTTACGCGGGTGGGCGCCTTCATGCGCAAGACGCGTATCGATGAGTTGCCCCAACTTATCAATGTCCTGAAAGGGGAGATGAGTTTTGTCGGCCCGCGTCCGGAGCGGCCGGAGTTTATCGAGGAACTGGCGAAGCAGATTCCCTATTATCACCTGCGCGAGTCGGTGAATCCGGGCATTACCGGATGGGCGCAGATTTGCTTTCCTTATGGATCTTCTACAGACGATGCCCGCCAGAAGCTCCAGTACGATCTCTATTACATCAAAAATTACAGCCTGTTCCTGGACATCATGATTCTGATCCAGACCGCACAGGTTGTGCTGTGGCGTAAGGGTGGGCGTTGATTTTCAGCGTTAACAGTCAATGCTGATTCATTTGGGGACGCTTTCCCATGCCGCCGGAGCGCTACTTTTTTTGCTGCTCAGCGCGCTGCTTGCTACCGCTTGGCGGGGGCGTATGCGCGGTGCATTGCTGCTCACCGCCTGCCTGGTCTCGGCTATCTGGTGCGCAGCGCTGGCTTGGCAATCCCTCACCGGACACCTCAGCTTTACCGCCATCGGCTTGCTTGAAGTTGTGCGTAATGGTGCGTGGATAGCCTTTTTATTACGGGTGCTGGGTGCGGCACGTGGGGAGGAGAGGGGCCCGGATCGCCACCTGCGCCCCTTTATAGTCCCGGCGGTGATGGCCTGTGCCGGTATTGCCGCTCTACTGTTATTCCAGCCCTATTTGTCACCAGAATTCCTGTCACGGAGGGCGGGTATCAGCCTGCTGGTATTCGGGCAGGTGGTGGTTGCGGTGCTGGGGTTGGTGCTGGTGGAGCAGTTTTATCGCAATACCCTGCCCGAGCATCGCTGGGCGATTAAATTCCTTTGTTTTGGTGTTGGGGCCATATTTGCCTTCGATTTTTTCCTCTACTCAAAGGCCCTGTTGTATCGTCAGATGGATCCCGGCTTATGGATGGCGCGTGGCGTGATTAATGCTCTTGCCGTTCCACTTATTGCGGTCTCTGCGGCCCGTAGTCCCTCTTGGTCGGTGGAAATTTTTGTCTCCCGCCACATCGTCTTCCATTCGGCAGCGCTGCTGGGCGCCGGCTGCTACCTGATCCTGATGGCTGGAGCGGGTTATTATATCCGTCTCTATGGTGGCAATTGGGGTGGCGTGGCACAGGCGGTTTTCTTCTTCGGGGCGGTGCTGCTGCTAGCACTGCTGATGTTATCGGGCCAGCTTCGTGCGCGTGCCAAGGTTTTTCTCGCCAAACACTTTTTTCGAAACAAATATGACTATCGCGAGGAGTGGCTGAAATTTACCGAGACCCTGTCCCGCAGTGAGCACGATAGCAACGTCAAGGAAAATATCATTCGCGCCATCGCCGGTATCGTCGAAAGCCCGGGTGGGGTGATGTGGGCTCGGGGAGAGGATGCGCGCTTCCAGCCGGTAGCGGCCTGGCATGCCGCCTTTCCTGTTACTGCCAAAGTACCAGCGGACTCTTCACTGGTGGGCTTTCTTCGGGAACGTGAGTGGATCATCTTTTTGGATGAGATTACCGGTGATCCGGAACTCTACGCGGGGCTGGAACTGCCATCGTGGTTGGAGAAGTATCAAAACCCCTGGGTCATCCTGCCGCTGATGCACGGCGCCGAGGTGCTGGGATTCGTGCTGCTCACTCGTTCACAGACCAAACGTCAGCTTAATTGGGAAGATAGTGACCTGCTACGTACCGTGGGTCGTCAGGCGGCGAGTTATCTGGCCCTGCTGGGTCTTTCTGACGCACTTGCCGATGCTCGCCAGTTTGAGGCCTTTAACCGGCTATCTTCCTACGTGGTGCACGATCTCAAAAATCTCGTGGCCCAGTTGTCGCTGGTGGGCGAAAACGCACGCAAGCATGGGAGCAACCCGGAATTCATCCGCGATGCGTTTGGGACGGTGGCTAATGCCACAGCGAAGATGAATCGATTACTTGGGCAACTGCGCAAGGGGCGGATGGATGAGACCACCAGCAAGATGGTCAATCTCAAACCCATCCTCCATAAGGTGGTGAAAGCGCGTGCCATCAATCAGCCGCGGCCGGTGGTTCAGCATATCGATGAGGGGTTGATTGTGACTACCGATGCCGAGCGCCTGGGGACCATGGTGGAACACATTATTCAAAATGCCCAAGAGGCGACTGCCGACGACGGTGAGGTGCGAGTACGTGGGGAGCGGGATGGTCAGCAGGTGATTATCGAGGTTGAGGATAGTGGCTGCGGTATGGCGCCACAATTTATTGCGGAGCGTTTATTCCGTCCCTTTGATACCACCAAGGGTAATGCGGGCATGGGCATTGGGGTGTATGAGAGCCGGGAATTTTTCCGCGGGCGGGGCGGTGATGTAGAGGTGGCCAGCACGCCGGGAAAGGGCACGGTATTTCGTCTCATTTTGCCCCTGGCAGGTGCCGAGCCCACGGTGGAAGAAGAGATTCAGACAAGCATGGAGATGGCCAAGTGAATGCTGAGACGGCGGGCAAGCGTAGCTTGCTGATAGTGGAAGATGACCCGGGTTTGCAGAAGCAGTTGCGCTGGAGCTTTGAAGGCTACGACCTGCACCTTGCCGGTGATCGGGAATCAGCCGTCAAGCTGGTGAGGCGGCGAGAGCCCCCGGTGGTGACTCTGGATCTCGGATTGCCACCGGACCCCGCCAATGCGAGCGAGGGTCTTGCCACCCTGGAGGAAATACTCAAGCTGGCTCCATCCACCAAGGTCATCGTGGTGACTGGCAACGATGATCGGGAGAATGCCGTGCGTGCCATTGCCCTCGGCGCGTACGATTTCTACCAGAAACCAGTGGATGCGGACATCCTCGGCCTCATCGTTGAGCGTGCCCATCATCTCCATGAACTGGAACAGGAAAACCGGCGCCTGACGGACGAGGGCGGCATTTCTCCGCTGGAAGGCATTATTGCCGCCAGCGCTGAAATGACCCGGGTGTGTGCCATGGTGGAGAAGGTGGCTCCCAGCGATGCCAGGGTATTGCTGCTGGGCGAGAGTGGTACCGGCAAGGAATTGCTGGCCCGTGCCCTGCATGACTTGAGTGGCCGCCGGCGTGAACGTTTTGTTGCTATCAACTGTGCTGCGATTCCGGAGGCACTGCTCGAGAGTGAGCTATTTGGCTATGAGAAGGGTGCTTTTACCGGGGCCGTCAAACAGACCATAGGCAAGATCGAGCACGCCAGTGGCGGCACGCTCTTTCTCGATGAAATAGGTGATTTGCCCCAGTCGCTGCAGGCCAAGCTGCTGCGCTTCCTGCAGGAACGGACGATTGAGCGTTTGGGCGGGCGGAGTGAGATTGCAGTGGATGTCCGGGTGCTTTGCGCCACCCACCAAAACCTGCAGGAGCAGATTGCCGAGGCCCGTTTCCGCGAGGATCTTTATTACCGTATCAGCGAGATCAGTATAGAGATCCCGCCACTGCGTGAGCGCAAGGGTGATCCTATTTTACTGGCACAGGCCTTTCTGCACCGTTATCACCGCGAACATGGCAGCAAGATCAAGGGCTTCAGTGAGGCCGCCGTGGCCGCTATAGAGGCTTATCCCTGGCCGGGCAATGCCCGTGAGTTGGAAAATCGGGTCAAGCGGGCGGCCATCATGGTGGAGGGTAGTCTGGTGGAGGTCTCCGATCTGGAACTGCCGGGCTCTGAACAGGAGCCGATGCCGCTCAATCTTCGCCAGGTCCGTGATACAGCCGAACTTCAGGCCGTTCGTCGAGCCCTTTCGTTAACCGCTAACAAAGTGGCATCGGCGGCAGAAATGCTGGGCGTCAGCCGGCCGACCCTGTATGCGTTGATGGAGAAATTTGGACTGAAATGAGTATGGTGAGTGCACCATTAAGCCCGAATCGGGCCATGGGTGTGAATTCCAGGCGCCTAGACTTGTGGGCGATTGCCGGAATCCTTGGGATTCTGCCCTTCATATATGGCCAAACAGTAGCGACCCTGTGGGATACCTGGTTGCATTCGGCACCTTACGGACATGGGCTGCTGGTGTTGCCTATCGGTCTCTATCTGGTGTGGGAGCGGCGGATGGAAATTGCTCGAATCCCCCCAAGGCCAAGCATCCTTGGGCTGGCCGGTCTGGGGATATTGGGTTTTGGGTGGTTTATTGCCCACGTAGCTGGGGTGGAAGTGGGAATGCAATTGATGCTGGTGGCCTTGCCTGCCGGCATCGTGCTCACATTTCTCGGCTGGCGTGCTCTTTGGTTGCTGCTCTTTCCCATCGCCTATCTGGTGCTTGCGGTGCCTGTGTGGTCCGCCTTTATTCCGGTGTTACAGATGAATACTGCGTTAGCCTCGACCCGGGTATTACAGAACATGAATATCCCCGTGCTGCTGGAGGGCTATTACCTGTCTATTCCAGAAGGCCGGTTTGTGGTGGAGGAGGTGTGTGCGGGGCTCAGATTTCTGCTGGCCACGATGTCAGTGGGAGGCTTATACGCCTATCTTAATTTTCAGGCGCTGTGGCGTGGAGTGTTGTTTTTCACTATCAGCATCGTCTGTGCGGTGGTATTCAATTGGCTTCGGGTGATTATCATCGTGGCCGCCGGCCACTACGGTGGTATGCAGCACTGGCTGGTACGTGACCATATTACCTTCGGCTGGTTCATGTTTGCGGCGACACTGGTACCGCTGTTTCTCTTCGGAGCCTGGTTGGCTGAAAAGGAGTGGGATAAAAAGGCCCCGGGACCCCGATTTCAGGGTTCCCGCTATGGTGCCAGGGGAATCGCTGGTTTGTCCGTATTGGCGCTGTTTATTGCCAGCCTGGGGCCCGCTGCCGCCTACTGGCGTGAGATGGGGGGCGCCGGGGCTGAGAAAATTATGATCGTTGCCCCTCAAGTTTCAGGGCCCTGGACAGGCTCGGTGGAGATTGCCCAAAATTGGCGGCCGCAATACATCGGAGCCGATGGAGAGGCACACGGTGCGTATCATCGCGAAGCGGCGGAGATCGAGCTCTATCTGGCCTATTACGCCTCGCAGCGACAGGGAAAGGAGCTCGTCAATGATACCAATGCCCTTTACGACGGCACGGCGTGGCGGCGGAGTGCTCGCAGGGAGGGAGTGATTCGCCTGGAAAATGGTACAAGCCTGAAGGTGAAAGAAACCGAATTAAAATCCACCCGGGGGCAGGGTAGCCGACTTATCTGGCACTGGTATTATGCGGGCGGCCGTCTGACCGCCAGTGATTATGAGGCGAAATTGTTCCAGGTATGGGGGCTGCTCAGTGGCCAACCGGGGGCTGCCGTGATCGCCTTGTCCACCGCGGTTCACGGTGAACGGGAAGAAGCACGAAAAGTATTACGGGATGCTGGGGCTGCTCTGATGCCGGTATTAGCCCGCACCTTGCGCCAGCTATCGTCCGGCGGACATGCTCCGCCCTACATTTCTAATGGGGCTGATGTAGGACGGCCTGTGGCCGCCATTCCGGATAAAGTTTAGGCTATAGCCGAATTTATCCCAGCATTAGAAAACATTCATGAAAAACATTAGGGATATTTCGCAATCCCCTTTATTCATTGACATTTTCATTTAACAAAACTGCATATTTATTAGACATGCTGGCGCTTGGAAGCATACAATCGCGCGGTGTGGCTCTGTATTGGGAACGTGAGGAGAAAACTGATGGTTAAGCATAGGGGCATCTCAAGGCTTTGGGGTATGGGTATCGCAGTATTGTTGGCTCTTTCCCTTGCGGGTTGTGAGACCTCGGATATTAAGGTGGAGGACCTGCCAAAGGGTGAGGCCAGCGCCTATGACTACATCATTGGGCCTGGGGACGGACTTTCTATCTTCGTGTGGCGTAATCCAGAGCTTTCCCGCTCGGTTACTGTGAAACCTGACGGCAAGATATCGGTGCCATTGGTAGAGGACCTGGTTGCCAGCGGGCAGACCTCTACCCAGCTGGCCCGGAAGATTGAAGGCGAGCTTTCGAAGTACGTCAAGACACCGCTGGTTACCGTGATGGTCAGTGGTTTTCAGGGCACTTACGACAAGCAGATCCGGGTGGTTGGAGAGGCAGCTCAACCGCGCTCACTACCGTTTCGGGAACATATGACCGTCTTGGATGTAATGATTGCGGTGGGTGGGCTGACGGAATTCGCCGCCGGTAACAAGGCACGTATCGTGCGCACCGCGGGTGGCCAGCAGCATCAGGCCAAGGTGCGCTTGGAGGACCTGCTGAAAGACGGTGATATCAGTGCCAATGTGCCCGTGGCACCTGGCGATATCATCATTATTCCTGAGGCCTGGTTCTGAGCTGGTTCCGTAAAACAGCATTGACAATGATCATCGATTTAATGTCTCGTCACTCCGGCCAAGTGCAACGCAGATTTGGCCAAGGATCGCTCCCCGGAATTCATGAGAACCGGTCATGCATGAGCTCGTAGTCCAGGGACTCAACCATGTCCGCATGGTCTGGCAGTATCGCTGGCTGGCCCTGATTGCGGCGGTGGTTTTTTGCATGTCCGGATGGGTCGCGGTACTGCTCATGCCTGACCGCTACGAGGTTTCAGCCAAGATCTTCCTTGATACCCGCTCACTACTCAGGCCATTACTCAAGGGCCTGGCGGTACAAAGTAATGCACGCCGGGATGCGGCCCTGATGATGCGCCGTACCTTGCTGGTCCGGCCCAACCTCGAGGCCGTGGCGCGCAAGACAGATATGGATCTCAAGGCCAAGACTCCCGAGGACATGGAGAAGCTGCTGTTCGGATTGGCAGAGAATGTCCAGGTCACCGGGACCGGAAAGGATAATATTTTCGTTATCAAGTACTCCAATACCGATGCCAAATTGGCCACCCGGGTGGTGGAGGCGCTGTTGAATCTTTTTGTTGAGCGTTCCCTGGGGGACACTCGCAAAGACACCAGCAAGACCAAGCAATTCATCGAGGAGCAGATCAAGGAGTACGAAGGCAGGCTGGAGGCAGCGGAGGCACGTCTGAAGGAATTCAAACAGCGTAACGTGGGTTTAATGCCGGGCGAAGGGCAGAGCTATTTCAGTCAGCGTCAGCAGATGTCGGCGCAGTTGGCGAGTGCGAAGCTGGAACTCAATGAGGCGAGCAGGCGTCGCCAGTCGCTACGCAAGCAAATTTCCGGAGAGGAACCGAGCTTTGGTCTGGGTCCGAGGCCCCCTGGGGCAACGGATGTGGGTAGCCCGCTGGATGCCCGGATTCTGGGATTGGAGAAGAATCTGGATCAGTTACTGCTGCAATACACTGAGAAACATCCGGATGTGATCTCCACGCGTCGGGTGATGGATCAGCTCAAGAAGGAACGTGCAGAAGAGCAAAAGCAATTTGCTGCCGCCAATCCACAAGGCAATTATCAGCTTAACCAGAACCCGGTCTATCAGGAGCTGAAGATATCCCTGGGTGCTGTGGAAGCTGAGGTGGCAGCTTTGCAGGCACGGGTTTCCGAGTATAAAAAACGCGAGCTGGGCCTGGCGAAACTGGTGGATACCATTCCCAAGGTTGAGGCGGAACTCGCTCGGTTAAATCGTGATTACAATAATGATCGCAAAAATTACAATGCCCTGGTCCAGCGTCGTGAAGCGCTGAAGCTGGGTGATGATGCGAGCCAGACTACCGATGATGTGCAATTCAATATCATTGAGCCGCCGAGGGAGCCACTGGTCCCCACCGCACCCAACCGTCCTACTCTGAGCGGGATGGTATTGCTGGCAGGGCTCGGCGGTGGTGTGGGCCTTGCCTGGTTACTCGCCATGTTGCGGCCTGCCATTTACTCCAGGGAGGGCTTTGCCGAGTTGACGGACTTGCCGGTGCTTGGCGTCGTTTCACGGGTATGGACTCCTAAGGAGAAAGTGCAGCGAAGGGTTGCGGTGGCGAGTTTCGCTGCAGGTTGTCTGGCCCTTGTCGGAGTCTATGCCGGGCTGGTGACTTTGCAGGTAATGCGTGTGGATATCGTCGGTAAGGTTGCCAGCCTCAGGGAGGGCTTCCTGTGAGTATTATTGAAAAGGCCTTAGAAAGGCTGGAGCCGAAGGCGCGGAAGCGATCTGGCCTAGCACCTGCTGCCACCCCTGAAAATGAAGTGAGTGCTTCATTTTCACCACAGCCAGAGGTGTTTGAGGAGGAGGTGCGTCCGGAAGTCGTGGTGAAGCCGACAGTTAAAACAGAAGCTGCTACGGATACTAAAGATTCTTCCGTTCCCAACGAAACCTCTGAGATTTCTGCACAGCCCCATACTCATCGACAGCTCAAGATGGACCTCAGTCGTTTCGGCACCGATCTGGTTGTTAACCAGGAAACGGATAACTCACGTCTTGCAGAACAGTTTCGGATCATCAAGCGCCCCTTGTTGATGCAGGCGGCACCGGAGGGTGAGCAGGCACTCGAGAACGGCAACCTCATTATGATTGCCAGTGCCTTGCCGGGAGAGGGGAAGACTTCTACTGCACTGAACCTTGCGCTGAGTATCGCCATGGAGCGTGACCGTACCGTGCTGTTGGTGGATGCGGATCTTGCCAAGGCGGATCTCACTCGCCAGTTTGGGCTTGAGGACAGTGATGGTTTGACGGACTTCCTGATTAACGAAGACATGCCCTTGTCGGATGCCCTGGTAGCAACGGATATACCCAAGCTTACTTTGCTGCCTACTGGCAGGCGTCACCCCAATCTTACGGAGATTTTATCCAGTGAGGGTATGACACGCTTGGCCGGCGAACTTGCCTCCCGTTACCGGGATCGCATCGTGGTTATTGACTCGCCGCCGGTGCTGGCCGCTGCCGGTGCCAATGTGTTGGCGAGCCTGGTGGGACAGATTGTTATGGTGGTGGAGGCTGTGCGCACTCCCCAGAGTGCGGTGCGGGAGGCGTTGGAGCGGTTAGGCTCGGATAAGAATATCGGGCTATTGCTCAATAAGGAGCGGGGCGGGGATCGCCTGGGATATGGTTACGGTTACGGGTACGGCTATGGTTATGGCGGGGGCAATTAAGGCTATGTCTTTCTGGCCGGACTGCCAAAAAACGGTTTTGCCATTGCGGTTGTTCGGCATAGGACTTGTGCTGATGCTGGGCGGTGGTGCGGCTTTTGCCGGGGAATGGCGGATTGTGCCGGGAATCTCGGTGCAGGAGAGCTATACCGATAACGTCAATCTCGCGTCTTCTGGCCTCGAAGATGATGATTTTATTACCGAGGTGACGCCGTCACTCAGCCTGCGTGGCCAAGGCGGTCGGCTAAGTGCTAATTTCGACTACAGCCTGCAACAGCTATTTTATGCTAACGACAGTGATCGCAACTCCCTCAGCCATCAGTTGCAGGCTAGCGCCAATGCGGAGCTGGTGAAGCAGATCGTTTTTGTGGATGTGGACGCCTCGGCACGGCAGGAAAACAGCAGCAACAGCGGACGCCTTTCCGATAGCAATATTTCAGTCACCGGCAATCGTAACGAGGTCTATACCTGGCGCATTAGTCCGGTGGTGCGCCACCATTTTGGTAACTACGCCAACGGGGAAGCGAGGTTCACGGTGGACCAGGTGTTGAACAGTGGGGGTGGCAGCAATAGCGCCTCCACCGGCAGCGATCTGCTTATCGATAGTGGTTCACGTTTTAGTCGTTTGCCCTGGAGTATTAGTTATCACCAGCAACGGGTGGACAACGAGAGCGATACGATATCCAAATTTGAACGGCTTAACGGTACCCTGCGCTATGTTTTTAGCCGGAAATACAGTGCATTTGTAAATGCCGGGGTAGAAAACAATCAATTTTCTACTAGTCAGGATGATAGCGACGGATTTAGCTGGGATGCAGGCGCCACCTGGACTCCAAGCCCCCGAACCGAGCTGGAGGCAGGGTACGGAGAGCGTTTCTTCGGCAACAATTTTTCCTTCTCCCTAAGTCATCAGAGCCGACGAGCGGCCTGGACGGCGAGTTATCAGGAGGACATCACCACCACCCGCCAAAGTCAGATAGACCGCCAGCTCATTCCATTGGTGGATGCCTTTGGAGATCCAGTTCTGGACCCGGGCACTGGGTTGCTGGTTCAGGTGCCAGTGGATACGGCGACGATCACCGAGGAAGTCTTGGTGGAGAAGCAGTTTCGCGGTGGGGTAACGCTACGTGGTCGGCGCACCGACGCCAGCGTCAGCCTCTTCAATACCCAGCGTGAGTTCCAGTTAAGCGGTGCTGATGAGGAGGTGTTTGGCGCCTCTGCAAGCATCAGTCGCCGGCTGTCACAACGCACCACGGTATCCCTTAACGGTGGTTGGCAACAGTCTGAATTAGCGGGTGGTGCACGCGAGGATCGGCGTTGGAATGCAGGAGTCTCCATGACCCGGCAGTTCCGCGATCTGAGTGCCCAGGCCAGTTTCCAGCGCGTGCAGCAGGAATCCGATTTGGCCGCAAGCGAATACGAAGAAAACCGCTTTACCGTTAACCTGAATCTTTCCTTTTAAGCTTGGGCCATTCCGGCCGTTTAATCGTAGGGCGGACCATGTCCGCCACCCAGTGGCGATGTTGTGGCGGACATGGTCCGCCCTACACAGGCACGGAATACTCATCCACATTTTGTAGGGCGCACCGTGTGCGCCGTTCCGACATGGAAACCAAAGCAGATGTACGAAACCTTCTATAACTTTCGCGCCAAGCCTTTCCGTCTTAGCCCAGACCCGCGGTTTTTCTTCAATAGCGCTGGGCATAAACGCGCACTGGCCTATCTGCGCTACGGGGTCAAACAAGGCGAAGGCTTTATCGTTATCACTGGTAACGTGGGAACCGGCAAGACCACCCTCGTAGGTGCATTGCTGAAATCCCTGGAACATGAAAATGTGGTTGCTGCCCAAGTGGTGAGCACCCAGCTTCAGGCGGATGACCTGTTGCGCATGGTGGCTGCTGCGTTCGGGCTGCCCATCAAACGTATTGGTAAGGCAGCACTTTTAACCAGTCTGGAATCCTATTTTCGTGCCATTCGCCAGGAAGGGAAACGTGCGTTGCTGCTGGTGGATGAAGCTCAGGGTCTGCCACGCAAGGCCATTGAGGAGTTGCGCATGCTTTCGAATTTTTCGATGAACGGGGAGCCCTTGTTGCAGAGCTTTTTGCTCGGGCAAAGGGAATTTCGCAACACCATGCGTTCCGAGGGTTTCGAGCAACTGCGGCAGCGGGTGATCGCCGCCTATCATCTAAAGCCCCTGAATGCAGAAGAAACGCGCGGTTATATCGAGCATCGCTTGCTGACCGCCGGCTGGCAGGGTGACCCGGAGATCGATGATGCGGTCTATCAGGGTATCTACGAATACGCTGGCGGAGTCCCGCGCCGTATCAATAACCTGTGTGACCGGCTATTCCTCTACAGCTGCCTTGAGGAATTGCATGCACTGAGCCCTGAGACTCTGGTATCGGTAACACAGGAGCTTCTGGATGAACAAGGCGATGGTGACGTGGAGCCGGAGTTGCCGGCTCTGGTAACCCTCAAGCCTGTTAAACAGACATCAAAGCCGGCATCGACAACAACACCAACGGATAGCGACCGATTGGCCGTGGTAGAAGAGTCCATGAGTGTTCTGGTCGGTACATTGCGTGAAGAGTTGGCCGAGCTTCGTCATGCAATGGGCAAAAAAACCGAGAGCAATAAGGACAAACCGGAGTGAATGCCATGCACGCAAACATTAGCCCGGTCATTCTTGCCGGTGGCTCGGGTAGCCGTCTGTGGCCCCTCTCCCGTGAAGGCTATCCAAAACAGTTGCTGTGTCTCAATGGCTCGAAAACCATGTTTCAGGACACCGTTGCGCGGTTGGACGGCCTGCAACAAAAATCCTCGACGATTCCGTTTAAAGTGAATCCGCCATTGGTGGTTTGTAATGAGGAGCATCGCTTTCTGATTGCCGAGCAACTTCGTGCCGCAGAACGTAGCGCACAGCGCTTGTTGCTTGAACCTATTGGCAGAAATACTGCGCCAGCTCTGACCATCGCCGCTCATTCGGTGATGGCCGGGAGCGACGATCCGGTGATGCTGGTGATGGCCGCAGATCACATTATTCGTGATGAGGCTCGCTTCCACACAGCCGTATTGATGGGCCTGGAACTGGCTCTGAACGGGCACATTGTGACCTTCGGTATTGTCCCGGACCGTCCCGAGACGGGTTATGGTTATATCCAGAAAGGTTCGCGCCTGAAGGGGCACGATAGGGCCTGTGCGCTCAAGGCCTTTGTGGAAAAACCGGACACCAAAACGGCGCAAGATTATCTTGAGTCCGGCCAGTATTTATGGAATAGCGGCATGTTCATGGTGCGTGCCAGTATTTGGTTGGCTGCCATTAAAGCCTGCCAGCCCGGGATAGCAAAGGCCTGTCTCCAGGCAGATGTGGGTGGCAGTGAGGACGGTGATTTTTTCCGGGTCGACCGCGATGAATTTTCCGCCTGCCCCTCAGATTCCATTGATTACGCGGTGATGGAGAAGCTGCCGGTAAAGGCCGGAAAGGTGCGCATCTCGGCGGCCGTGGTGCCATTGGATGCGGGCTGGTCCGATGTGGGTGCATGGCCTGCGGTACTGGAACTGGGTGAGACAGATAAGGCGGGTAATGTGGCTCATGGTGATGTGCATGTGGAAGGGGCGAGCAATAGCCTGCTCATCTCCGAAAGCCGTTTTCTTGCTGCCGTTGGAGTAAAGGACATCATTGCCGTTGAAACTGCGGATGCTGTGCTGGTAGTCCACAAAGATCACTGCCAGGATGTGCGTAAAGTAGTCGACTGGCTGAAAAAGGAGGGCCGCAAGGAAGGTCGTAGCCATCGCAAGGTGTATCGGCCTTGGGGTGCCTATGAACAGCTTGATGCGGGCAGTCGCCATCAAGTAAAGCGGCTTTCAGTGAAACCCGGTGCGGTACTGTCTTTGCAACTCCACCATCATCGTGCCGAGCACTGGGTGGTAGTGCGTGGTACCGCGCGCGTGACCCGCGGTGAGGAGACATTTTTGCTCACCGAGAACCAGTCCACCTATATCCCGCTAGGTGTGAAGCACCGCCTGGAGAACCCGGGCAGGGTGTCTCTGGAAGTCATTGAGGTGCAGTCTGGCAGCTACCTGCGTGAGGACGATATCGTTCGTTTTGAAGATCTCTATCATCGCGAGCAGGATTAACGCGCTAATACGCTATGTAGGGCTGGCTGTGCCCGCCGACCGTAGCCATTTCCGTAAGGCACACACGGTGTGCCCTACATAAGTAGATAATATGAATCCCCCCCTGTAATGCCTAAAAACTCATCAATTCAAAACGCTCTCACCGTTGATCTGGAGGACTACTTCCAGGTTTCGGCCTTTGAAGATGTGGTGCAACGTGAGGACTGGGATAGCTATCCCTCCCGCGTGGAAGCTAATGTAGAGCGGATTCTCCGTCTGTTCGATGAGGCGGGGACTCACGCCACCTTCTTTGTCCTTGGCTGGATAGTAGAACGCTACCCCGATCTCATTCGCCAGGTACACGCGGCGGGGCACGAGGTAGCAAGCCACGGCTATGCCCATTTCCGTGTCAGCGGGCAGACCGCCGATCAATTTCGTGAAGATGCTGGACGCACCAAAAAATTGCTGGAAGATGCTGTTGATTGTGAGGTCAAGGGCTACCGAGCAGCGAGTTTTTCCATAGGGCGTGACAATCTTTGGGCTCTGGATGTGCTGAAGGAGCTCGGCTATCACTACAGCTCAAGTGTCTATCCGGTGCGACACGATCACTACGGCATGCCCGAGGCGCCACGTTTTGCCTTTCGCTATCGGGAAGACGGATTGGTGGAGATTCCCATAACCACCGTGTCGATGATGGGTGCCAACCTGCCTTTTGGCGGTGGTGGCTACTTCCGATTGCTTCCCTATGCGTTGTTCCGCTGGGGCCTGCGCCAAGTCAATGTGCGCGATGAGCAAGCAGGGATCTTTTACTTCCACCCTTGGGAACTGGACCCGGGACAGCCACGCCAGCCCGGCATTAATTTCAAGACTCGATTCCGCCATTACCTGAACTTGGGTCGTGCTGAGGCAAGAATCCGGCGCTTGCTCACTGATTTTCACTGGGGGCGAATGGATAAGATTTTCCTGGAGCATCCAACGATGACCTACGATCCGGAAGCCACTCCATCCGTCATCCCGTCTGCTCCCGAACAAAGCCATGGACAATAAATTTCTATCGCGGCCTGCGCATCAGCATGTAGGGCGGGCCGTGTCCGCCTTCCGCTTGTAGGCAACCCTTAACTCCATGCCACAACCCGTCCCCCCCCTCGTCGTCCACATCATCTTCCGTCTCGATATCGGTGGCCTGGAAAATGGTCTGGTTAACCTCATCAACAATATGGATGCGACTCGTTATCGTCACGCCATCATCTGCCTGACCGAATACACCGACTTTCGTGCCCGTATCCAGCGCTCTGACGTAACAGTCCATGCCCTCCATAAGCGTCCCGGTAAAGATCTCGGTGCCTATCTTCGGCTATGGCGCTTGCTGCGAAAACTTCGTCCCACCATCGTACACACGCGAAATATAGGCACTCTGGATTGCCAATTCATCGCGTGGCTGGCGGGAGTCAAACACCGTGTGCACGGGGAGCATGGCCGGGATATTGCGGATGTGGACGGTGTTAATCCGGCGTATCTGCGCATGCGACGTATATTGAAACCTCTGGTTCAGCGCTTCATCACCGTTTCCCGGGATCTGGATACCTGGCTGCGGGCGACGGTGCCGGTGGCGCATAGTAAAACCAGACAGATTAATAATGGCGTGGACTGTCAGCGTTTTCACCCGCCTGTGGAAGGCGACGAGCTGCCCAAAGATTTCCCTTTTAAGTCTGGAGATCACCTGATTATTGGCTCAGTAGGTCGAATGGACCCGGTCAAGGATCAACTGACCCTGATTCAGGCTTTTCTGCTATTGCTGGAAAGTGTTCCAAAAGCCCGTCAGCGGATTCGTCTGGTGCATATTGGCGATGGCCCGTTGATGGCAGAGGCAAAGCAGCTGCTGGAGTTGGCAGGAGTCAGCGATCTCGCCTGGCTCCCGGGTGCCAGAAATGATGTAGATCACCTCTATCGGGCTTTCGACCTATTCGTACTGCCGTCTCTTGCCGAAGGCATCTCCAATACCATCCTCGAGGCCATGGCCAGTGGTCTGCCAATCATCGCTACCGATGTGGGTGGTAATGGTGAATTGGTGGTAGAAGGTGAGGCTGGCGCCTTAGCGCCCCGGGGCGATCCAGAAGCATTGGCTAAAGCCCTATTACCTTATATACAGGATTCCTCACTGATTCGGGCTCACGGTGGAAATGCCCGGGAACGGGCGGAGGCCACCTTCAGCATTCCTCATATGGTGGAGCAATATGCTGCCACTTATGATCAGCTGGTTTCCGCGTGATTAGCCCGAATTACTTCCTCGTCATCCCGGGCGGAGACCCGTGATCCAGAGAATGAAGGCACGGCCAAGTGGGTGTCGTTGGACTGTAGAGTACGATTTTCACTGCCTTTGTTCCCTGGATCCCGGATTTCCGCTCCGCTACATCCGGGATGACGGGGAAAAGCGAGAGGCCGCACCCACCTGTCATTCCACCGGGATGACGGGAAAAAGCGAGAGGCTACACCCACTTGTCATTCCACCGAGACGACGGGAAGGCGCGAGAGGCTACACTCCTCCGTCATTCCGGGCGGAGACCCGGAATCCAGGGAACAATGGCACGGTAATAATCGGACGGATAGCGTGCCAGTTCTCCGGGAAGCCCCAGACCTAAAAGGAAATCAACGCCTATGGACAGGCAACCTCACGTCTACCTACTGGCAAGCAAACGAAATGGCACCCTCTACGTGGGCGTCACCTCCGACCTCGTCAAGCGCATCTGGGAACATAAGAACAATGTTGTAGAGGGATTCACCAGTCGCCACAAAATTCACCACCTCGTCTGGTACGAACTTCATGGCACTATGGAATCCGCAATCATTCGGGAGAAGTCGCTAAAGAGATGGAAAAGGCGTTGGAAACTTGAACTCATTGAGAAAGAAAATCCGCAATGGCGGGATTTGTACAAAGAATTGATTTGAGTGGATTATTCGCTTTGCTCACCCTGCGGGCCGCCCTTTGGGCGTTCAACGCGCTGCGCGTTTTTGTCCCGCTTCCACGGGAATGACGAGGGTAGTGTGTTATCCCGGGCTAGGTATCAACTTCTCCCCGTCATCCCGGCCAAGCGGAGCGTCACCACACCTCCGTCATCCCGGTCAAGCGAAGCGCCGTAGCCGGGATCCAGGGAACGAAGGCACTGCAATAAGCATTGGTCCCCTCCCTTAGAAACAACGACAGATCTTCAAATGACAACCAAGGAAATATCAAAAAATAAATGTGTGGCCTGACAGGAATAGTTGATCTGCGTGAGCGTCGCCCGATAGACCGTGGTGTGCTCCATCGTATGAACGAGTCGCTCCATCATCGTGGTCCGGATGACGGTGGTTTGCATCTGGAGCCGGGTGTGGGCCTTGGGCACCGTCGTTTGTCCATCATCGACCTCTCTAACGGCCACCAACCCTTGTTTAATGAAGATCACTCGGTGGTCGTGGTCTACAACGGTGAGATCTATAACTTCGCTGAACTTGCCGTTGAGCTGCAGGCTTTGGGGCACACCTTCAGAACTCACTGTGATACCGAAGTTATTGTTCATGCCTGGGAAGAGTGGGGCGAGGACTGCGTGCAGCGTTTCCGCGGTATGTTTGCCTTTGCTATATGGGATCGTAACCAACAGACCCTTTTTCTCGCCCGCGACAGGTTGGGCATCAAGCCGCTTTACTACGCTTTGCTTCCCGATGGCCACTGCATTTTTGGCTCCGAGTTAAAGGCTCTGACCGAGCATCCCGACTTTTCCCGTGAGCTGGAGCCCCAGGCAGTAGAGGACTACTTTGCCTACGGTTACGTACCAGAGCCAAAGACTATTTATCGGCTGGCCAGAAAGCTTTCACCCGGTTATGTTTTGAGCCTCCGTCGTGGTGAAAAGGCACGTGAGCCGCGTCAATACTGGGACCTGCCATTTAAAGATGCGGGAGTAACTGACTTCGAGGAAGCACAGGAAGAGCTCATTTCTCGCCTGCGTGAAGCGGTACGCATTCGCCTGGTTGCGGAAGTACCTCTCGGTGCCTTTCTCTCGGGCGGGGTCGATTCCAGTGCGGTGGTCGCCATGATGGCGGAGCTTGACGACAAGCCAGTTCAAACCAGCACCATTTCATTCGGGGATCCCGCCTATAACGAGGCCAGTCACGCGGATCAGGTGGCGAAGCTATTCGCCACCGAGCATCGGGTCCGGCAGGTGGAGCCGGATGACTTCGATCTGATAGACAAACTCATAGGCGTCTACGACGAGCCTTATGCGGATAGCTCAGCTATGCCTACCTACCGCTTGTGTGAGTCTGCACGTGAGCAGGTGACGGTTGCCCTTTCAGGTGATGGTGGCGATGAGAATCTCGCGGGCTACCGGCGTTACCGCTGGCATATGTACGAGGAAATGGCTCGCGCCCATATCCCCGGACCCATACGTCGGCCGTTATTCGGTTTCCTTGGCTCGGTGTATCCGAAGGCGGATTGGGCGCCGAAAATATTCCGTGCCAAGAGTACCTTTCAGGGTTGTGCGCGGGACTCTATAAATGGCTATTTTCATACCATTAGTTTGCTACCGGACAACCTGCGTCAGCGTCTATTCAGTCCAGAATTAAAGCGTGAGTTGCAGGGCTATCAGGCCATAGAGGTATTTCGAGAACATGCGGCTCGTGCTCCTACAGATGCTCCGCTGTCATTGGTGCAGTATCTCGATTTCAAGACTTATCTCCCGGGCGACATCCTGACCAAGGTGGATCGTGCCAGCATGGCCCACTCTCTTGAGGTGCGCGTCCCCATTCTCGATCACGAATTGGTGGAATGGATTTCCAGTCTGCCGCCAAGCTTTAAGCTGCATCATCGGGAGGGGAAATATATCTTCAAAAAGGGCTTGGAAAAGCATCTGCCCAAGGACATTCTCTATCGTCCCAAGATGGGCTTTGCAGTACCGTTGGCGCGTTGGTTTCGGGAAGATCTGCGGGAGCGGGTACGCGAGTCTATCCTTGGCCCTTCGTTGGCTGAATCAGGCCTGTTTGATACGGCTTATCTAAAACGTCTGGTAGATGAACATCAGAGTGGTCTTCGTGACCATAGTGCACCTATTTGGTCTTTGCTGATGTTTGAGGGCTTCCAGCGTGGCCTTGTAGACAGTTCGCAGCGCGTGGCGTGAAAATACTTACTTTCAGTACCCTCTATCCAAACAGCGCTCAGCCCTCCCATGGCCTGTTCGTTGAGCATCGCCTGCGTCAACTGATCGCCCATACGGGGGTCGAGGCCCGGGTCGTTGCGCCAGTTCCCTGGTTTCCCTCTACAAACCTGGCCTTCGGTAGTTATGCGGGCTTTGCTCGTGTACCGCTAGTGGAAAAGCGGGGTGGGATAGAGATACTGCATCCCCGATATCCGGTGATCCCAAAAATTGGTATGAGTGTGGCCCCCTTGCTGATGGCCTTGGCCGTGGCCCCTACGCTAAAACGCATGATTCGTGAAGGCTATGATTTTGATCTCATAGATGCCCACTTTTTCTATCCGGACGGTGTGGCTGCCGCAATATTAGGTAAGCAATTAGGAAAGCCGGTGGTAATAACGGCACGTGGCACCGATATTCATACCTATCCAGCCTACCGCCTTCCTCGGCGCATGATTCTATGGGCAGCACGTCAGGCTGCAGCCGTTATTAGTGTTTGCCGGGCGTTGGAGCAGACACTTGCTGATTTGGGTGTGGAACCCGCCAAGCTCAACACCTTGCGCAATGGTGTGGACCTCGAATTATTCTGTCCGGGAGACCGGGATGAAGCGAGGAAGAGGCTGGGATTTAGACATAAAACACTACTTTGTGTTGGCGCTCTACGAAAGTTAAAGGGACACGAACTGGTCATCCAGGCCCTCGCTGAACTCGACGATATAGACTTGGTGATCGTCGGTAGCGGTGAGGAAGACCGGCGACTCAGGGCCTTGGCAAATAAACTCGGTTTGGCTGAACGGGTGCGTTTTATCCCCACAGTGCAGCAGCATGAGTTGCTAGACTATTATCGTGCTGCCGATGCGCTGGTGTTGGCCTCTAGCCGGGAGGGTTGGCCCAATGTCTTGCTTGAGTCTATGGCCTGCGGCACCCCGGTCATAGCCTCCAGCGTATGGGGGATTCCTGAGGTAGTGCAGGCCCCTGAAGCGGGGGTATTGTTGTCAGAGCGAAGTCCACAGGGGATTGTTGAGGCTGTAGCAAAACTTTTTGGAGCCTATCCAAAGCCGATGGCTACTCGACGTTATGCGGAAACTTTCGATTGGGAGGCGACCAGTCGAGGTCAGCAAGTACTGTTTGAAAAAATTATTCTAAAGAGTTCAATGAGCTACAAGGCGGATGTCTCAGTTTCAGATTAACCATCATGCCTATACGTGATCTAATAATCCTGGCGATCATTTTCGGATCGATCCCTTATATTCTGAAGCGTCCTCATATAGGAATCCTGATGTGGGCGTGGGTCAGTTATATGAACCCACATCGTTTAACTTGGGGGGTTGCCTACGATTTCCCCGTGGCAGCGATCGTTGGTGGTGCATTTCTCATTAGCATTTTTATTAGCAAGGAGCCAAAGAAACTTCCCTGGAGCCCAATACTATATGTGTGGTTTGCCTTTATATTCTGGATGAATGTAACCACAGTTTTCGCATTAAATTCGGTTGGAGCCTATACCGAATGGAATAGGGCGATGAAAATCCAACTCATGGCTATATTGACGCTCATGATCATGCAGAGCAAAGAACGTATTAATGCCTTAGTGTGGGTAATTGCTCTTTCTATAGCATTTTTCGGGGTAAAGGGTGGGGTCTTTGCAATAAGAACTGGGGGTAATTTTACTGTTCAAGGGCCTCCGGGGAGTTTTTTTTATGGCAACAATGAAGTTGGATTTGCGCTGGTCATGATACTGCCACTCATGCGCTATCTACAGATGCAGTTAAAAAAGCGCTGGCAGGTTATGGGAATGAGTTTGGCCATGTTGCTATGTGGCCTAAGTATTCTATCAACCTACTCGCGAGGGGCGCTGTTGGCAGTGATTGCCATGCTCGGAGTTATGGTTCTTCGAAGCCGGAAGCGCGGCCTCATGATCCTGTTAGGAATCCTTGCTATTCCCGTCATGTTGGCATTCATGCCTGAGAGATGGTCAGAGCGAATGAATACCATTCAGACCTACCAAGAGGATGGCTCGGCTATGGGGCGCATCAATGCCTGGAAGTTTGCCTACAATTTGGCGGCCGATAGGCCCTTGATCGGCGGCGGATATGGCACCTTTACTCCAGAATTGTTCTATCGCTATGCACCTATACCAGAGGATCATCATGATGCCCATAGCATCTATTTTGAAGTGCTAGGGGAACAAGGATTTGTAGGACTAGTGCTGTTTCTGACTTTAGGATTAATGGCATTTTCTAGTTGCCAATGGACTATCCGCTATACCCGACGACGAGAAGATCTGCGATGGGCTTATGACCTTGGAACTATGCTACAAGTAAGCCTCATCGGATATGCGGTGGGTGGATTGTTTCTGGGCCTTGCCTATTTCGATCTTCCGTACCATCTGATTGGTCTTGCGGTATTAACCAAGTTATATGTCGCCCGGGAATTGGGCATCCCGGAAAATACTCGCCGCTTTCCCAAGGCGACTAAAAGGATGCCAAAAAGTTATGGAAACCGGGCGGGGTAAGCAAACGCCGTTTATTTGATCATTTCCGTACAGCCCGCCCCATATTATAAAACTACCGTCATTCCTGGGGGGTTGCCCTGTATCACAAAACCACCGTCATTCCCGCGGAAGCGGGAATCCAGGAAACAAAGGCAGTGAAAATAGATCTCTACAGACCAACGATACCCGCTTGGCCGTGGCTCCGTTCCTTGGATCCCAGCTATGGCGCTCCGCTTGACCGGGATGACGGGGAGGCGCGTATGCTCCGCCCATTCCCCTCCCCATCCCGCATCACAAAACCACGCAGCGCGTTGAACGCCCAAAGGGCGGCCCGTAGGGTGAGCGCAACGAATAATCCAGATCACACAATCAGGCTCCATATCAAATGACAGGAATGTGCGGATTTATCGGACTCCAACCTCCGGGGGAAATCTCCAGCGAGCTTGTTGTAACCAAGATGGCCCAATCCTTGGATACGAATGATGTCTCAGAGATAACCACAGCCACGGGCGAAGACTGGGGCATAGCGGTAGTGGCACCTTGGGGAAACTATCTAACTGCAGATGCTGAATATGCCGCTGCGTTATCTGGCACGCCAGACTTCAATACCCCAGAGCTCGCCAAGGATGAGAGAGCCCACGGCGGAGGACCTGCCATCCTGAGGGGCCATCGTCGCCTCGGTGACGGCGTGCTGGATCACATCTCGGGCCCCTTCTCCCTGGTCATCCTCGATATAGTTAAGCGAAAGGCACTTATCGCCACCGACAGGGCTGCCATATGTCCTCTTTACTACGCATTCGTTGAGAACGGCATCGTCTTTTCCAGTCACCTCAATAGCTTCGTAGACAACCCATTTCTTACTTTAGATGTGGATCCACAGGCCATATACAACTACCTGTATTTTCACGTCATTCCTGCTCCGCGCACTATCTATAAGCAAGTGATGCGGCTAGATCCGGGAACCTGCATAAAGTTTGAGAATGGTAATACATCCATATCCAGTTATTGGCACCTCAAGTATTCCGATGAGAAATTAAACAGGAGCGTAGCGGACTATAAGGATGAGTTTCGTTCTCTAATAGGTGATTCAGTAAAAAGGGAACTCAAGCATGGAGATCGCCTTAGCTGCTTTTTGAGTGGGGGTACCGACTCATCCACCCTTGCCGGATATCTAGGCGAGGTAACGGGAGAACCTGCACGCACCTACTCCATCGGCTTTGATGCCAAGGGCTATGATGAAACCCACTACGCACATATTGCAGCCGAGCATTTTCAGACAGACCACCACGAATACTTCGTAACCCCGGATGATATCGTAAATCTCGTGCCGAAAATTATCGGGGTCTATGGGCAGCCATTCGGGAATTCATCGGTTATTCCCGCCTATTACTGCGCAAAGCTGGCACGTGCAGATGGCAATGATCGAATAATGGGTGGTGATGGAGGAGATGAGCTATTTGGTGGGAATGAACGCTATGCGAAACAGAAACTGTTCTCCTGGTACGACAAGATCCCTAAAGGCGTTCAGAGAAACCTAATTGAGCCCACGCTAGAGAAGTTTCCTGCACGAGACGCTATCTGGCCCATAAGAAAAGCATGGCGCTATGTGGAGCAGGCTCGTGAACCCATGCCGGACCGGATGGAATCCTATAACTTCATCCATTGGTTTGGGGCTAATAATATATTTGAACCCGATTTCCTGACATCTATAGATCAAGCTACACCTTTGAATGAGCGCCGCCGAACCTATAATGCTCCTGAGGCGAATACCATGCTCAATCGTATGTTAGCCCTGGATTATAAATACACCCTGGCAGATAACGACCTGCCAAAAGTGACCGGCATGTGTGATTTGGCGGATATCAATGCCGCCTATCCCTTTATGTCGGATGCTTTGGTCGAGTTCTCAACCCGATTGCCGATTGACCTAAAGCTAAAAGGATTCAAGCTGAGGTATTTTTACAAGGAAGCTCTGAGGGATTTTCTGCCTGAAGAAATCATCCACAAGAAGAAACATGGCTTTGGACTACCGGTGGGTCCCTGGATGCAGGCTCCAGGAAAGTTCAGGGAACTTGCCTTTGATTCTCTGGAGAGCCTGAAATCAAGAAATATCATTCGGGCAGATTTTATCGATGAGATAAGAAATAAATGGCTTCAGGAGACGCCGGGGTTCTATGGCGGGTTAATTTGGGTAATGATGATTCTGGAAGACTTTCAACAGACGATTCATGAAAAGCCACTGCTGTCCCGTTAACTTCGGGAGAAATTGGTCAGAAGCCTAGCTGGCAAAGGCTAGTTCAATCTCCAATGTTAGTTAGCTAGACATGATGCCAACAAATTAACGCCGTCATTCCGGACAGCGTTTTTTGCTGAGCCGGAATCCAGGTTTTTAAAGCGTTTGCTGGATCCCGGTTCAAGCCCGGGATGACGGGTCTTCGATTAACGGGACAACAGTGATGTTATTCAGTAAATTCATCCGATCGTGGCGTGAATACTCGCGCTTTAAGAACCTCTCACAGGAAGACAGATCGATTTTTTTCTATTCCGAGGGTGCGGGGTACTCCATATATCTCTGGCCGGTCATGAAGCGCCTGCTTGAAGACCGGGGACGTTCTTTGTGTTATGTGACGAACGATGCCGATGATCCCCTGCTTAGCGAAGAAATTCCCGGATTGTCTGCCTTTTATATGGAGTCGACATCTACACTGATCGCGTTCTTCAAGAATCTGGAAGCGGGCATGTTGGTTATGACCATGCCAGATCTGGAGACCTTCCATCTGAAGCGCTCTAAGTATCCGGTCTACTATGCGTATCTGCAGCACTCTATCGTCAGTACCCACATGGTCTATAGGACTGGCGCTTTCGATCACTTTGATGGTGTTCTTTGTGCTGGCCCACATCATGAGACCGAGATACGAGCCTGGGAAGAGGCGCGTGGTTTAAAATCCAAGGAGCTCTTCAAGCACGGATACGGGCCCTTGGATAGCATCATTGAGGAAGGTGCACGCCGAGAGTCTCCAGGGGAAGATCGTACCCGGGTGTTGGTGGCTCCCTCGTGGGGACCTAAGGGGATGCTTGAGCTTCATGGTGAGCAGCTGGTGGGTTCATTGCTACGCGCGGGATTTGAGGTATATCTGCGACCTCATCCCAATACGAGAAAAACCAATCCCGACGCCATTGATCGAATCCGCCAGAAATTTGAGGGGCAGGAGGGCTATCGACATGAAGAGGATATCCGATCCCATGATTCCTTCTATAACTCTCACGTGATGGTGAGTGATTGGTCCGGGGCTGCCCTGGAGTTTGCCTTCGGTCTCGAGCGCCCAGTGCTGTTTATCGATGTTCCCCGCAAAGTGAATAATCCGGATTACGAGTGTATTGACTGCCTGCCGCTCGAAGACCAGTTGCGTAAGGAGATCGGGTTAGTGCTGGCGGTAGAGGATATTGATGATGCAGGCGACCAGATCGAGTTCCTGCGCACTGGGGCCGAGGAGTATCGCGAGCGCATTCGCGCTGCACGTGAGGCGTGGGTCTACAATGTGGGCCAAAGTGGCGAGGTTGGTGCCCGGATTCTGGCAGAGTTGTCTGATCGAATCCGGGACGAGCGATGACCACACGACCACTCATCGGCCTTAATATAGTGCAGATCCTAGCCCGCACAATTCTAGTGTGCTTTGCCCTCATCGTGCTTTCGCTGTGGCGGGTCGCGCTCGGGGACGACGAGAATTTCACCTCGATCGAACACGGTCCTCACATGGTGATGTTCACTCTTGAGGGTGGAGTTCCCGTTGAGTGGCGATTGCGTATCCCCAGACCGGGCGGTATGGCCCGGGAAACCCTAATCGACCCAGCGATCACAATGTCAGACTCGGGTCGGCCTCTAGACCTCGTGCTGTCTCAGGGCGATGTCGACCTTTCCGAAATCGTTAATCGAGCAGGCTATGCCCTTGCCCGTACCACGGAGGGATCAACGGAGGTACTTCGGTTTACCTCACCGCGCCTTGACGATGGACTTCGCATCATCAAGACCTATCGGTTTGCCGGAGACAGATACGCCGTTGGGCATTCAATCGAATTGCGTAATGAGGGAGATCGTACCGTTACCTTAGGCGATGGCAAAAACAACTTTGCTATCCGACTCGGCCCACGGCTTGGATCATTGGAGGCGGTCGCACCCTCCCTTACTCGTGGTGTGTTGCTCTCGGCTGACGGGGTGGTGCCCGTAGAGCCGCCAGAGGATGGTTTGGAATCAGATCGCTTCACGCCGGCAGGGATTGAGTGGGCGGGTATCGAAAACAGGTACTTCTTGCTCGCTTTGAAATCTGGTGATAGTGCAGGGCGCCTTGAGTCGGCGATCCTGAGCCCGATATCAGAGCTACAGTCCGACACAGACCCTGCGACCCAGATGATGCAACTCGAACTTGCGGTCTCACAGATATCTATCGCACCTGGTGAATCCGCAGTGCTAGCCTATCGAATCTATGCGGGACCAAAGACGGCTGCGGCGTTCGCAGAGGACTCAGAACTCAAGCAGTTATTTTTTGCTGATCTCTGGTTCTGGATGCAGTGGCTGTGCCTTGGGATTCAGTGGTTATTGAGTGCCCTGTATCTTCTCCTCCAGAATTGGGGGCTTGCCCTCATCTCACTCGCGGTGGTTATTCGATTGATTCTGGTGCCGGTTGGAATAGCCGCGCAGCGCCATCAGGCCAGGACCCAGCTTGAACAGGCAAGGATCAAACCGGCACTTCAACGAATTAATGAGGAGTTCAAGGGCGACTTTGATAAGAAACATCTCGCAACAAAGCAGCTTTATGAGGAGCATGGTATGAGCATGTTGGCACCATTGACAGGCTGCTTATGGGTGCTAATTCAGATTCCAATCTTTATCGGTCTATATTTCGTCATCGGTGAATCCTTCGAGCTTCGGGGTGTTGGCTTCCTCTGGATGGAAGATCTTGCGCTGCCCGACCGGCTCCTTTCCTTTGGTTTCGAGATTCCATATTTCGGCCCTTACCTGAATTTGCTGCCGGTATTGATGGCTGCATCCCAAGTTCTCGTGAGCGGACAGTCGGCCCCTGGCGCGGACCCCAAGCAGGTAAACGGGCAGCGCAAGGCAATGGGCATCATGGCGTTAGTATTTTTCTTTTTACTCTACAATTTTCCAGCGGCGCTGATGCTCTATTGGCTTTGTACAAACTTACTACAATCAATGCAGCAAGCGATGGTGGTTAAGTGGGACCAGCGTGCTGCAGATACGAGTTCGGGCTAAGGTCTGTACGTGATTGATTATCCCGATGAATAAAATCGGGGGTTGTTGAAATCAGTATTCAGGAGAAAAACCATGGGGATTAAGGCAATCATAACGGCGGCGGGGCTCGGGAGCCGGCTCAAGGGATACACCGAGGAACTTCCCAAATGCATGCTTAAAGTAGGTGAGCGCACGATCCTGCAAAGACAGATCAATACCTTCAAACAAAATGGTGTGGATGATGTTCATATCGTACGTGGTTACAAGAAGGAGATGATTAATTACCCCGATATTCATTATCACGATAACGATGATTATAAGAGCACCAATGTGCTTGGTTCCTTGTTGTGCGCGAAGGATGCACTTGAGGGAGATGTACTGATCTCATACTCGGACATCCTATTTGCAAATCATGTAGTGGAACGTGTATTGCAGTCCCAGCACGATATCTCTGTGGTCGTGGATATTGATTGGCGCGAGACATATAAGGGGCGGTCCGAGCATCCACCTTCGGAAGCGGAGAATGTTATTTTTGATGCGAATAATCAGGTCGTAAAAATCGGCCAGGTTATTGCAAATGAGATGGATGTGCACGGCGAGTTCATCGGAATGCTGAAACTCTCTCCGCGTGGCTGTGAGATCTTCAAGCTGCACTATGATCGGGCACAAGCACTTTTTTTGGGCAAGCCGTTCCAGCGCGCGAAGACCTTCGAGAAAGCTTACGTAGCCGACTTGCTTCAGGACATGATTGATCTGGGAGTGCCAGTGCATTGCATTATCATCGAGAGAGGGTGGAAGGAGATCGACACTGAGCAGGACTACGAGAATGCACTTGAGGAGTTCCAGAGATGGTATGAGCAGGAACCCTATAGCTAAAACTCTGGAAGGATGTATAGAATCTTGGGAAACATAAAACTCCAAAAGAGCTCCGTCGTTACATGAAGGATAAGAAAATGAAGATCCAACCCATCGTATCAGCTGGTTTCATCGCTGCCCCGTCTGTTATTTATAGTACCTCCGTATACGCCTACCTCGATCCTGGTACCGGCAGCATCATCCTTCAGGGGGCAATCGCAGCGATAGCTGGAGCCGCTTTTACGTTGAAGCTCTACTGGAATCGAATTAAAGCCTTTTTCTTTAAGTCTAAGTCCTCGAAGAAGCCGGAAAAGGGTGAGCCAGTGGATAACGTGAGTGAAGAAGAGAGTAATTCCTAAGAGCTGTTGATTACGGCATTGGGCACGCAATATAAAAATCGGGCAGCGTACGACCTCGTTGTTTGCTTCTCCCTGGTTAACCTTAGCTTTCTTACAGTATGGCGGGAACTCGTTTTTGCCAACAGCAGCGATCTGTACTGGATGCCGAGCTATACCCTGCAGAGCTACTACGCTGTGTTGTTGAACTTGCTCGGCTGGACTTTCATTCTATGGGGTTGTCTATGGATGATTCGAAAGTTGGGTGTCCATTGGCTGGAACAAATTTCCCGCATGGTATTTCTTGGTTTGCTCGTATTTCCATTGAACTTCGCTCGCATGGCGCTTCATATCGACTCCAGCACCATCTATTCGCTGCAGGACAATGCCTGGATCGCTGTATTGATTGGGACTGGAATAGCCTTGGGAGCGATCTATCTATTGTCTTTCCGACTGACTCTGGTAACGAAGCTTGTGGCTACGGCCCTGTTGGTGCTTGCCCCATTCGGGCTGATAACCGTTGGTAATGCGACCTGGCAGATGGTCACGTTATCGAATGCTGAGGCAAACATTCCTGATGAGGTACAGAGAAAAGCTGTTCCGGGCACTACTGCTCCTACTCAAAGAGTTATATGGCTAATCTTTGATGAGCTAGCTCTGCGGCTCGCATTTCTGGATCGCCCACCCGGGATCGAGCTCCCTGAGCTACAGCGATTCCGGAATGAATCGATATTCTCAAATAATGCTGAAAGCCGCTCAAAAAGCACCGGCGAAGCCATCCCATCGTACCTGTTCGGTCAGTACGTCAAGGAAAGTGGGACGAGGAGAAAGGAAACTCTTGGCTTCTATCTCGACGCTGATAAGGAGAAAAACCTATTTTCCTGGACGGATAAGTCTACGGTTATTAGCGAGGAAAAGCGGCTCGGTGCGACCACCGCCATCATGGGCATTTATTATCCGTACTGCCGAGTGTTTTATCCCGATTATTCTTATTGTTCGTGGTATGGCATCAATACCTACGCTATTCAAGCCACGACCTCGGTAGTGCACGAGATGGTTTCACATTTGACGGGGATTACCCCGGTATTCCGGCGCATCAATGGCGTACAGACCTATAAGCATTTCATGGAGCGCGCACCGCACGTGGTCGCGAACCCGACCTATGATTTGGTCTATATACATGCATCAGTTCCCCACGGCCCCGATATTTATGACGAGCGAACTCAGGATCTGACGTTATTTAATACGTCAAAAACAGGTTGTTTCGGTAATCTAGTCCTGGCCGACCGGCTGTTTGGCGAACTACGCAGAGCGCTCGAGCAGGCCGGGTTATGGGATTCAACTGCTATTGTTCTTACTGCTGACCACGAATGGAGATTCACCGAGCAATACGATGGATTAAGAACACGGAAGCTGCCGTTTCTGGTAAAGATGCCTGGCCAGAATTCATTGCTTGAGATAGACACTCCCTTTGCCCCGATGTAAATGACGAAGGATCTGATTCTGGATATCCTATCGGGTATTCTAAAGGACCCTGAGTCGGTGAAATCACGACTTGAAAACGGACCTAGTTAAGAATAATGCTCCAGGCGATTCTTTTATTTTTACGCAATCAATTCAAGACCTTTCTTGGCCAACTTGGCATTATTTACGCCCTTTACCTCAGCTATGTAGCTATTAATTACAGGAGCTTTCCCGACAAAGCTTCAGATCCGATCTTCCGGCTCACGAACATAACTCGGTATGAGCAAATCTTTGGTGTGTCGATCACCTTTGGTATCGCCGCGATGGCATTTCTTATCTGGCGCTTGATGCGAGCCGATACACGTCTCAACGTTTCGTCAAACACCGCCGTAATGCGCGGGACTATTCTGCTGGTAGTGCTCATCTTTTTGAATTGCTTCGTGGCATCATTGTCTGCGGTAATTAACGAACTTAGTAGCCAGTTCTGGGTTCCATTATTTGCCTGGGTTAGTCTCGTGTTATCGCTGGAAGCTTTGATCGTCTATATCACTCTCTCACGATCTCAGCAGTGGTGGTTCCCTCTGCCCCTGATGGCGGCGTTAAGCCTATTCAATCTCTATGCGCTCTATCTATCTTTGATGGGTAAGTTTCTTATACAGCCTGCTTTCATTCGTGCGGCCTTTATGATTTTTGCATTTTTGTGTTTATGGATAATTTTCCTGAGCGTTAGCAAACGAATTGTTCTTTTGCGCCGTGTTAATACGGTGTTAGTGCTGACGTTCATAGCGCCTTTAGCCGGGATTGCACTTCCTTCGTCGACGGTACCGGAAAGCACGAATCCTATGACGTATTTGGACGAAATAACATTCCGTACTAGGCCCAACATTCACATCGTTTCATTCGATGGGCTAGCACCTATCGCCCTCACAAAGAAATACATGGGGCTGTCTGACTTGCCTTACGCGAAAGTATTGGATCGTGACGGGGTGTTGACCTTCAAGAACGCATTTGCAAGCAAGGCTCCGACCAAAGCATCTCTCAATAGCTTGATGCGACTCGCCAATACTGATGTTGGCAGTAATTCAGGCTATTTTGCCGGACGCAAGGATGGTCCTGTTAGCAATATTTTACATGCTAACGGCTATACCATTTCGACGGGATTTAATAATCTATATTTTGGCACAAAAGGCCCATTTGTTGATTCATACCAACCGACGGAGGTAGAGGTGGGGGCAGGTCGTCACAGCACGTTATGTGCGCTAGCCACCAAAAATCCCCTTAAGTTTTTCGGGTTTTGCGATGTGGCATCCCTAACTGAAAGCGCTGGTCCCGTGGAGATATGGCCTAACACTGTAATAGATGCTGTGCAGCGTGCCACCCCTACTCCTAGGGCCAAACCAGTGTTTACGCTCCACTATATTGGCAATCCGATTGGTCACGTCAAATCAAATTACCGTAGCTCGGACCGAGAAGCGTTGGCGCGGTTTTCGGAAAGTTATCGTAGAAAATCTGCAGAAGTTGCCAAGATCATGGAGCACTTGCGAAAACTCGTCAGCGAAAATAGCAGGCCTTCGATAT
This sequence comes from Gammaproteobacteria bacterium, assembly GCA_021773645.1. Taxonomy (GTDB): domain Bacteria; phylum Pseudomonadota; class Gammaproteobacteria; order HK1; family HK1; genus JAJFJV01. Next base: position 25,121 of record JAJFJU010000011.1, on the reverse strand, counting down.
TGCTCGTTATCGGAGACCATGGGCCTTATCTGAGTCAAACTATTTCATTCTATGATGACCCAGCATTCGTAGTGCAGGACCAGCACGGTATCTTGGCCACTGTCTTAGTCAATAAAACCGGCTGCACGGCCGAACAACTACAGCACTACACACCGACATACGCGACGCCGGCCCGTATTCTCGCAGGTGTGATGCGATGTCTTTCCCACGATCCTGTGCGTTTTGATTTAGCAATGAAATTCGTTGAAAAATATAAATTTGAAAACTTTCTATATGAATCCAAGCCGTAAGTTTGTTTGACAATGTTGTTAACTATTTAAAATAACTGCGGTTCTCATAAAGTTTGTCGTATTTGACCAAATGGAATGTTGATAATAGCCAGATAGATGTATGGAGGCTTGGGAGATATGAAAATTAAAAAAAGAGTCCCGTCATTTCGGGCAGAATTTTCTACTGCGCTGGAATCCAAGATTGTTAATCGATTTCTAGATGCCGCTTCAAGCCGGTATGACGGGTTCTAGTTAACGGGACAGCAGGGATGGTATTTCGAAAAAGAAGTTTATCAATACTCAACTACCACGGGATAGAAGCGCAGCGGGATCTTCTATTTCCGGATGCCATTGATGCCAGCACATTCAAGTGGCATTTGGAACTATTGCGGAAGTACTACAATGTGTTGCCATTAGAGAAGGCCATCGAGCTACTTCGGGCAGGCCAATTACCTTCACGCGCGGTCTGTATCACGTTTGACGATGGCTATGCCAATAATTATGAGGTCGCGCTGCCTATTCTAAAAAAGCAGGGGTTAGTTGCAACATTTTTCATTGCCACCGGGTTTCTGGATGGTGGACGAATGTGGAACGATACGCTAATCGAAGCGATTCGTGGTTCAGAAAGGGAAGAACTCGATTTGTGGGAGTTGGGCCTTGGCCTTTTTCCTATTATGTCTCAAAAAGAACAACTGGCTGCAATTTCTCATCTTTTGACCGTGCTTAAACATCAGGACCCTGTCGAACGGTTGGATAAAGTTGAAGCCATAGCCAATATCTCAGGAACGAGCCTACCAGATGGATTGATGATGACCAGCACCCAAGTGAGGGCCTTGGCTGCTGCTGGAATGGAGATCGGGGGACATACCGTTAATCATCCTATCCTTGCGTCGGTGGCAGTGGATGAAGCACGGCGGGAGATCGTTGAAGGGAAGGAAAGGCTTGAGGCACTCATCGGCAAGCCAGTGCAGGTTTTTGCCTATCCTAACGGTAAGGCTGGTAAGGACTACACACGGTTGCACGTCGACCTTGTGAAGGAATTAGGCTTTATCGGTGCGGTTACTACGGAGCGCGGAGTCGCCTCCAAAAGGCAGCAACGTTACCAGTTGCCACGCTTTACACCATGGGATCGTACACCTGGGCGTTTTCTACTCCGTTTTGCGTTGAATCGATGGAATACGAAACCAGTGAGTGCGAGCTAAGGAAGCGTCTGGATTCCCGCTTCTGCGGGAATGACGGGCGGTGAAGTCCTAGATCCCCGCTTACGCGAGGATGAGGAGCGTTGGAGTAAGCCGCGGGTTTTCCTCATCACTCTTTCGAAGCAGTGTTAGCCTTAGCCACGTAGTGGTTTGAACATAGGCCTAGCTTGTTGCATTATCCGGCGTTTTCTTGATTGCTATAAGAGGTTATTGATGGACAGTATTGAAGAAGTCAGGGCTATTCTTGTGGAGACCCTCGGCCTGGGTGAAAGAGGCACCTCACTCACCCACGAGTCGATCCTGCTAGGTGATATCCCCGAATTCGACTCCATGGCCGTTGTCTCTGTAATCACCGCACTGGAGGAGGAATTTGGTTTTATCGTCGATGACGACGAGATCAGCGCGGAGACTTTTGAGACCTTGGGCACTCTCTCCGATTTCGTTAGCCGTAAGCTGGCAGCTTGAGGCTATGGGCGTAAGGAACGCCCTACAATGCTCATTCCTTGAGGCGGGACGCGGCCCTCTCTTCCTCGCCTATTATCCTCCCTCTCCCACAACGTCCCCTCGTGGCGGTGTGCTTTATGTTCATCCCCTCGCCGAGGAGATGAATAAATCCCGGCGTATGGTGTCTCTCCAAGCTAGAAAACTCGCAGCGCTGGGTTATGCAGTGCTTACCGTAGATCTCTATGGCTGTGGTGATAGCAGCGGTGATTTTCGTGAAGCAAGCTGGGATCAATGGATTGAAGACCTGGTACTAGCCCATACTTGGTTGCAGTCAAAAATAGGGAAAGGGCAGGGCATCGGACTTTGGGGGTTGCGCCTCGGTGCGCTGCTTGCCTTGAACCTGACACCTCATCTGCCAACCCCTCCATCTTTTGTGCTCCTGTGGCAGCCCGTATTAAAGGGGGAGGGTGCGTTGACGGAGTTCCTGCGTATCGCAGTTGCCGGTGACATGATGAGTTCAGGGAACGGAGTAACCGTAAAACAGCTACGAGAGAAATTTGCGGGGGGGCAGACCGTTGAAATAGCGGGTTATGAGGTAGCTCCGGAATTGGCGCACTCTCTGGACAAACTCAAGATGGCCGATATTGAATTGCCGGAGTGCAAATATTATTGGGTTGAGATTGCCCGGGATGGCGCGAGACCTCTCTCATTTTCCGCACGCAAGCAGTTGGATGCCTGGTCGGAATCAGGAATAAATGTGGATTCTAGGGTAATCCAGGGTGAACCATTCTGGAAGACGGTGGAAATTACCGATTGTCCCGCACTTATAGAAGCGACTACCGGGATGTTAGCGAGTGGCAGCTAAAGAGGAAGTGCTGGCTATTCCACGCGGGGACGATCTTCTCTGCGGGATTTTGCACCGTCCTGCCGAACCGGCCGATAACGGTGTCGTGATCATTGTGGGTGGCCCCCAGTATCGTGTCGGTAGCCATCGACAATTTGTATTACTAGCACGTGCGCTTGCCGATGATGATTATCCGGTGCTGCGTTTTGATTATCGGGGGATGGGGGACAGCGGAGGGGAATTACGCGGATTCGAGGATATTGAGACTGATATTTGTAGTGCCGTCGATACCTTTATGGAGAGTGCTCCAAGCGTAAAAAAAGTTGTGCTCTGGGGACTGTGTGATGCCGCATCCGCGGCGCTCTTTTATGCACACAAGGATCCGCGGATTTCCGGTCTTGTATTATTAAATCCTTGGGTGCGAAGCGAATCGGGCCTAGCGCGTTCCTATCTCAAACACTATTACCTAAAACGTCTTATTTCTGGGGAGTTATGGAAAAAGGTGTTTAGAGGGGAGTTTCAGTTCAGAGCATCTGTCAGTTCATTATGTAAAATGCTTTTTGCTGCTCTGGGAATTGGAAATAATCAGATGCTAACTGACGATGATAATCTGGAGTCAGTAAAAGATACGGTTATATCCGGGAGGTCTTTGGCGGATCGTATGGCAGATGGATTGGCCGCCTTTAAAGGGCAGGTTCTATTTATCCTCAGTGGCGACGACCTGACTGCTCGCGAATTCAAGGATGAAGTGTCTCAATCCAGAGTCTGGCGTCGGCTTATGAAACAATCACGGCTAAGCCAGCTCGATTGTTCTCAGGCTAACCATACGTTCTCACGGAAAGTTTGGCGGGATAAGGTGGCCAAGTGGACTATTGAGTGGCTGCGGGCATGCTAGGGCACATGTTATTTATTATCTTCTATTTCCCATCCGTATATGGAGGTAGGGCGGTTAATTCTACCTATATCCCGGACCGCTGCTGTCCCCCTAACTTTCGGTACAATTGGTCGGAAGCCTTGCTGGCAAAGGGTAGATGGATGTATAGATACTTGGTAGACATGAGAATGATAATGAACCCCGTCATTCCGGACCGCGTTTTTTGCTGCGCCGAAATCCAGTTTCTTCAAGCGCTTACTGGATACCGGTTCAAGCCCGGTATGACGGGTTTTTGGTTAAAGGGATAGCAGTGATCGCAGATATGGATTCTCTAACTACGGTTGGAGTTTCACGTCCTCCCTATACTTTGTATTTTGGAGAGTCGGCTGCGCATAAAGACAAGGATTATAGTGACTTATAAACTAAACAAGCTCGACGGCCTCGCGGGATTGCAAGAACTTGAGGTGACGTGGATTGAATTGGCAAGCCGCCTAAAATCAAAGGGTTTCACCGACTCCTATTATTACTATTTGGCGGCACTCCGTGCTCTCGGTGAGGCGGGAAACAACATCAGTTTTTTCGTTCTATCCTTGGATGGGCGCCCTGTCCAGATTGTGCCGCTCGAAGCGTACACTCGGCGCATTTTTGGTTTTTCTTTCCGAGTCTTACGCACACCCAGTTCGATCTATCTTCCCTATTGGGATGCGATCGTTGATGTCTCGGCCGTTCCACATGACTTATTCGATGAGTTTCTAAACCTGTTGAATAAAGAATATGCAGGGAAGTGGCATTGCCTCGAGTTTAATGGCCTGCTTAAAGATGCCGGGCTCTTTGAGCTGATTACTGCAACGCAGAAAACAAATATCCTGACCTACGCTACTCTCAAATACAATGTTCTTCGTTGTCGGCCCGTTACAGAAATAAGAAAAGCATTATCCAAAAAAGTCAGAGCAAATATTAGACAGGCTACCAATCGCGTGAAAAAGCTGGGTGACGTCGAGTTCGTATCGCATACTGATGCGGAATCACTCCCCGTAGCCTTGAAAACCTTTCTTGATCTGGAATCATCGGGATGGAAGTCGAAAGAAAACAGTTCCGTCAAACAGAATTCTCAAATCCATAAATTTTATAATCTTTTGATTGGAACGTACCCGGATGACCAAGAAGGTTGGTGCGAGATTGATGAACTCCGTGTCGATGGGAAGCCCATAGCATCTATTGTTTGTCTCATCATGCGCAAAACGATGTATGCTGTTAAGATCGGCTACGATGAAGACTTCTCAAAAGTTTCCCCCGGAATTTTACTCTTCAATTGGTCTATCGAGAGGTACTGCGGTCTTGAAGGATTCACCCATATAAATTTTGTTTCCGACACCCGGTGGGCAAGTTCATGGAAGCCGGCAATAGTCCGTACAAAAAGCATCGAAATATATAGTCCGTCACTGTGGGGGAAATTATTGCGCGGCGTACGATGGTGCAAGCGTTCGGTTACCAAAAAGCCGATTGCTGATTGAGCCGAATCATAATCTATGATCTCAATCCGGTAATCCCGGGTGTTCAGTGTCGCTATCTATCTAGACGATGGCCGTTAACTAAAACCCGTCATGGCGGGCTTGACTCGGTATCCAGTAAACTATTAAAAAAATTCGATTCCGGGTCAGCAAAAAACGCTGCCCGGAATGACGGGACTCTTTTGTAATTCTAATATCCACCAAGTTTCTATATGCCGAATTCAGCAAAAGTTAACGGGACAGCAGTGATGAAAAACGGGCTATACCAGCATTTCAATCGGCGGAGGGTGACTTAAAAAATTGGTGGGGCTGGCTGTAAATCCGTAGGCTCCCGATTGTAGAACTACTGCGTAGTCACCTATCTGAGCTTTTGGTAGGTCCATCTTATCCGCTAGCAAATCGAGTGGTGTACACAGTGGGCCAACAATACTGGCGATTTCCTTTTCTTCCTCCTCCATACGGTTTCCGATAACCACCGGATAGTTCTTGCGAAGGATTTGGCCAAAATTTCCGGATGCTGCCAAATGATGGTGTAGACCGCCGTCTGTTATTAGAAAAACTTGTCCGCGCGAGACCTTTCGATCAATAACACGACAAACGTATATTCCCGCCTCACCGACGATATAGCGCCCCAATTCTATGATAACGGCAGTTTTTGGAAGGTCTTTTCTAACCCCTTCCATTAATCTCTCCAGATTATTGCCAATAGCTGGCAGATCGAGAGCCTGTTCTCCTGGAAAGTAGGGAATCCCGAATCCTCCCCCAATATTAAGGGTTGTCGGTTGGGAGCCTGTGAGTTCACTTAACCTTATCCCAAGCTGAATGGTTCGTTCCTGTGCTTCTTTTATTGCCTCTATCTGCAAGTTCTGGGAGCCACAAAATATGTGAAATCCATGAAAATTGAGGTCGCTTGTTGCGATTATTGCTAATAGTTCGGTAGCCTGTTCGGCATCGACACCAAACTGCTTGGCACCGCCAGCCATTTTCATTCCGGATGCCTTCAGCTCAAAGTCTGGATTAACTCGTAACGCCACCTGGGGGCGCTCTCCAAGGGAGTCACCCAACTCCAAGATAGTCCTTAGTTCAGTAAATGATTCAATGTTGATAACGAGTTTTGACAGGATGGCGGAGCGGAGCTCCGATTTCATTTTTCCAGGACCAGCAAAACTTATTTGAATGCCGGGCATAGTGGTATCAAGCGCAACCCGCATTTCTCCGGCGGAGGCAACATCGAAGCCGTCGACAAGTTGTGCCAAGTGTTGGACAACGGCGGGCATAGGGTTCGCTTTAACTGCGTAATGGAGTGATATATCTTTCGGAAGACATTGCCTGATATGGGAAATCCGGGCGCTGATCTGGGCACGGTCATAAGCATAGAAAGGTCTTTGTTCAGCACGTCCGGAAAGTTTTCTGATGGATTGTCCTCCCCAGAAAAGCTCTCCATGTGATACCGACAGATTGTCGAGTGCTGAATATGTTTTTTGTCGGATCACCTTATTTCTCTTTTGAAGGGTCTTCTTTTTTAAGTTTGTTTTTCAACGTCTGCCCCAGTTTTTTTGCATGACCTAACATATGTACTGGTAGCCTTCGGGAGAAAAGATAATAGCTATTATGTTCACGGAACCCATCTGACCACTCCATCTTATGTGGCATGATGTCACCCAGGAAGTCAAATTCGAGAGCGCCAATGTCGAATGACTTCTTTATCGCACTTTCGATAACGACAGCTCCCGGAGCCAGGTTCCGATGGCTATCAAGAAATGATGTTTTTAATTGTCCAATTACACCTTTATCGTTATAACACAAGCTATAGGCAACGGGGGTTCCATCAATATGAAGAACATTAGCGAATAGGAGCCCTGTATCCGACAGGAATGGTAATAGCCTCCGATAGTATTCAATTTCCTCGGAACGTTGGGTAATCGCCATATTGGCTGCTACCTTCCTGCTGCCCTCTTCTATAGACAGGATTTCACTGAGTAGGGTTTTAGTATCATCTCCCTTTCTATACCAATGTATGGTTAGTTCACCAGATTTCTCTATCTTCCTCACTCGACGTTTCAACCTGTAGCGAAAACTACTTCCCTTGATAGCGAGGTATTCCTTCCAGGTTCCTTGTAGGCGTAGGTACGGAGACGTCTCACCAGGGTAGGTCAGGAGCACGTTTCCTTCCTTTTTTGAAAGTGCTTCGAGTTGCTGGGCTGCTCGGCCAGCTGTTGATACGTTATGGATATAGGCAACGTCCCAGTGTTGGTTGGTCTGAAGTAAAAGTTCGGACAGGAGGTTTTCAGATGCCGAGCTACAAATTAAATCAGGGTGATAGGAAATGAGGTTGAATGCAGGTTCCAGCCAACGTAATTGCAAGCGATTCATCGGACGTTTCTGGATAATATAAGGAAGTATACCTAGCACGGTATTATCTGAAGTTTCCGAAAATATCTTTATGCTATCAAATAGGCCATGGCTGGATACGGCAGCCTCTAGCCATTGAGGAAGCAATGATGGATTGAGTCGTTGTTCGTCGACCAGATCTTTCCATGGAGAACAAAATTTACTCTTTTCATCATTCCAGCTAAAGGAATGGTATTTTTTACTCATATATTTCGGGTTTTATAGTTCTTTTAGTATATTGGAGAGGAGGGCAGTTCCATTTCGTCGATCAAACTGACTGGTAACTGAATGTGGTGGTAGTACAAGTTGACTTTTAGTCAGATCGCTAAGAAATCGAACTAGGCCGGCTGCGATACGAGCACTATCGTCCAATGGGAAAATATAGCCTGTATTCAATTCACGAAGTAACGCAGCAGTATCTCCTTTGCTGTCAGCCATTGCGAGTATGGGTTTTCCAGCTCGAAGATATTCGTACAGTTTAGCCGGAATCGCTGCGTTGGATGTATAGCCTTGAAAGAGCAAGAGGCCATCGGCGGTTAACATTTCTGCAAGTGCTTCGTGATAGGAGATGGGTGGCGCCAAGGTCACTAAGTCGGCAATATCAAGGCGCTCTAAAAATGGCCTATATTGGTCATCATGCCGAGTTGCTCGTAATATAAAGCGGATTTTCCCACACACTAATATACCTTCATCCTTGAGCTTCTTTAGCGCCTTGAAGAAGTGGCTGGGGTCACGATCAGAGGTATTATAAAGAATGCCGCTGTGGAGCAAAGTTATTGGCTGTTCGGTTAAAGCTCTTTGAGCTACCAGTTTCTCGGCTATTTGAAAACTCTCTTCGTTATAACCGTTAGGAATAATTTTATATTTCTCTATTGGAGCTGATGGATAGCGTTCGCTACAGATCTGCTTTGCCCCGTTGGTACAAAATACTAGTCGATCCGCATTAACAGCACATTTTCTTTCTACGAATAAACGGGCATTACGAAGAGTTTTGCTGGGTGGGTATATCTCTTTGGTGCGTGGGTCTATTTCTACCATAGGATCACGAAAGTCCGCAATCCAGGGAGTTCCCGTAATAGATTTTAGCGCCCAAGCGATCAGATGAGCGGTGGCTATAGGATAGGTGCTCCAAATAGCTTTTGGGTGATATTTTCTTATTAAGTTAAGGCCGGCAAACACCCCGCCGGGTAGCCAGCTAATCCAGCGGTCCGGGAGTGCCATCCAATTCAGGTAACGGCCATTCCACGCGAGATGCTGGGCAGTATCCCATGCCGGTGCGTGATAGACCTTCAGATTATCGGGTATCAATCCGAGGAGATCATCTCCAGTTTTAAGATAAGTACGCGGATGCACACTGAGTACGATAGGCTCCCACCCATGCTCGGACAAAAAACGGGCATAGGCGAGAGTACGTTGCATGCCACTACTCCCTAAAATCGGTGGGAAATGATAGGCAATAAGGATGACACGATTATTCGCCATGACTGTTTAGGGATTCCACTCTATTTTTGAAATGATCGGGTAATTCGACTAATCGGAGGCAGGTCTTTGGCTAGAGCCGAAAAGATAATCACTAGTTTGAGTTCTAATTATATGTTCCTAAGCGGTGTTAAGTATCCTCAACTCTCGAGTATCGCTATATGAGTTAATGTTCATGAGAGATACAGGAAAAGTATTAGATTCATCAATATGGCTAAAGGTTAGGTGACAAACTTGTTTACGACCGAAGAGTAAGTTTTGATGGTATTTGGATCTAGATTCTGGTGTATGCCAAAGCAGAGTATGCGACTAGATATGTAACGGGCTTTTTTGACCATGCGGGGCTCTTGGTTAGAAAGTTCGGTTAACGATGGATGTAGTGTCTCGCCATGGGTAAACAAGGGTACACCCTGTTCCCGCATTCTATAATCCAGAGTACTACGGTCATCCAGTAGTACCGGGAAGGCCCAGGGTACGACCTCCCTTGGTAGATTGGGGGATATTATTTTCAACCTTGACGACTCGTGAAGGCATTCTGACAATAGCTGATAGTTCCCGCGTCGCTTTTCCACTGCAGACATGATTCTTGCTCGGCGTATCAGATGATGTGTTAACCAGGGAATTCGTGTCGTGCCGTGAAATGTTTCACAACGATAGTCACCACCACTAGTTGATGCGACGTCAAAATTATTATCTATGGCTGGAGGTTGTGCTATCTCTCTAGCAGAGGTCCTCACGTTTTCCAGCCAGAAATAACCACGATTAAGAATGCCATCACCATGGTTGTTCAATGCCTCCTCCCAGCGAGCTTTTAGCGTGCGGAATGAGTGGCTGATGGATGAGCGATTTCTGGGGGAGGCGATCGCGGGGGTATTGTGATTGAAGCGGATAGCCCCTCCCGGGCCACAGGGCACGAGTTTGCGAAAACTAAAGATTGAGGCATCACCTCGTTCACCTGTTAGGCGAATGGGATTTGCGTATAAAAATGAGTGAGCGCAATCCTCTATTAGGAGAACACCTGCATCCCGACAAGGTTTAACTAGCGGGTCCAGGGCAGCGGGAAATCCAAAGAAATTAACAGTCACTACGGCCGCGACATTTGGTGAGAGTTTATTCAGTAAATCCTCGTGAATTATATTGAGATTCTCATCTATGCCATAGTACAGAGGTTGAAAACCCGCTTGAAGCACTGGTAGCACTATAGTTGGGCAGTGAACAGCAGGCAGTAGTACTACTCTTCGATTCTTGTGTCCCAGGCTGTGGATTAATCGCCAAGTCGCTCCTCTGGCATTATAGGTGTAGATAAGATTAGCATCATCCAGAATATGGCTGACCGCCTTATTCTGAGGCCATCTTAGATCCTGAAAACGTAAGGTGACGTGGGCCGGTGTGGTGGTGTGATTGGTAGGCACTAGGCGGTTGTATGGTTTAGGGCTAAGGCTTTGTAGTAGTGAATGGCTTATCGGTGCTGAAGAAGTCTATCAGATCTTCTGAGGCCGCCGCTCGGTCGAGCTTTCCATTGGGATTACGGGGAAGGTTATCGCGAACATCCACATGAGCAGGGAGCATGAAGTTAGGTAGCAGGGACTTGAGGGCCTTAAGTAACCCCTGCGTGGAGAAGGTGTTTTTATCAATGGGTACAGCGATAGCCACTACTCCTTGCCCAAGTTCGGCATGAGGGGCACCAAAGACGATGGCTTCATGTACTAGCCCAGTGCGGTAGATTGCTTCCTCAACCTCGGTAGGGCTTACACGATAACCAGAAGTTTTAATCATCTCGTCCCGGCGACCAATGAAGTAAAGGTAACCCTCCTCATCCACACGCACCGTATCTCCTGACCACACGGCAAGCTCCTTCCCGGGAAAACCATCTTCTTTTCCAGGCGTGAGGCGAAAGCGTTGGGTGGTACGCTCGGGATCGTTCCAGTAGCCTTGGGCTACCAGCGCGCCGCGATGGACAAGCTCTCCCGGTTCATTGGGCGCGCACGGGCTACCATCTTCCCTAACTACCAGGATCTCCGCATTAGGAATCGCTTTACCTATTGAATCAGGCCGGTTATCAATTTCTTCCGGCGGAAGGTAGGTAGAGCGAAAGGCCTCTGTCAGACCATACATAAGAAACACTTGGGTTCTTGGCAAAGCTGCTCGTAGGCCATCCACTATACTGCGTGGCATGGCTCCACCAGTATTTGTGATATAGCGAAGGTTCTCTACGACATCGTCGGGCCAGGAAAGCCGGGAGAGTGGGATCCACATAGGCGGAACGGCGCCCAAACCGGTAATTTCGTATCGACTTGCATTGTTGATGACATCCCGAGGTAACAGATAATTCATCAACACCACGCTGGCACCCGCATAAAAAGCGGTACTGAGCTGGCTGAATCCGGCATCGAAGCTAAGGGGTAGTGCGGCAAGTAATCGATCTTCTGGGGTGTTGTTAAGATACGTGGCTACACTTTTTGCGCCTGCCACTATATTACGATGTGATAGCACCACACCCTTGGGTTTTCCAGTACTTCCCGAGGTATAGATGATCGATGCCATATCAGTATCGATAACACGGTGACGTAGCGTATTCTGACTATCGCTCGTGAACTCTATCCAGGAGATAACATTTAGGTGAGCTATTGATAACGGGCTATCTGGCTTATCATCTACGATCACTACAGTGTGAAGGTCCGGGCAATGAAGGATGTCGGGGGCGATCATCTCCAGCCGATTTCTGGAGGTGATTAGAATCCGAACATTGCAGTCATTCAGGATGTGTTGAACCTGCTCTCCCTTAAGAAGGGGGTTAACTGGAACAAAGACTCCCCCTGCCTGTGTAACTCCAAAAATCGAAAAAACTGTCTCGAGCCTTTTTTCGAGATAGATCCCAACTCGCTCCTGTTTCCCAAGGCTAAGTTTTATCAGGCCGCTTCTAGTCAGAGCAATCTGTTCGGCCAAGGTGCCATAGGACAACGTATGGTCTTTATAGAGTAGTGCCTTTGCTTCGGGAGCAATGACTGCCCGGGTCTCGATTAATTGGTGGAGTAGATCAGTCATGATGGGGATTATGAATTGGTGTCCTTCATGCTTGTAGGCGCCGGCATGGAGCGGAACGTGCCAAGTAGGGATCGGTGAGCTGCTTTTTGTTGATGGGCATACGGGGCAGGAAGATCATTGGTCTAATGCATCCTAAAAGGATTGCAGGTGCTCTTTCCGTTATATTCAAATGCGCCGATATCCACATCTGCCGTTTGACGTTTTAGTCCGCAAAAATCAACTTCACGTTTTGTTAAATCAACGCCCCGATTCAAAATGTCATCGCCTTTTTTTAAAGTAAAATCTCCGTGCTCAGCATCTAGGAAAAGTTGATCCAAGTCATCAATACTTGGAATTAGGTTTGATAGTGTTTGGCTATAAGCCCAATCGCGATTTTTTATGCGACCGGTCAGAAGGTTATTAGCAATTACGGCAGAAGAAACTGGATATCTAATATCGATTCCCAGCGTGTTAATTAATGTATTATTATATATTTCAGTGTTATTGGCCTTGCTCAAATAAATTCCCACATCATTGCAATTCATAATCACGTTATGGCGTAAAGTGCCTTCGTTATGTTCTGTAGCGCAGTTTTTATTTCTGCAATATTGACGGCCTGTTCCACCGCCGCCAAAAGAGAGTCCGATTTGTATGGCATCTGTCTGATGTAAATTAAAGCTACACATCACTAGGTTTCGTTCAAATACATTATGGCTGGCATTTCCTTTAAAATATGCGCCGTAACTAGTCTTATTTCCTCTTCCTTTAATAAAGTCAGCAATTAAATTATCGCTTATAGTCCAGTTATTCACGCCTATCATGTCTATAGGGGTCACTGAGTTTGATGTATCACGGATGGTGTGGTTATAAAAACTATTCCCAGTAATAACCCCATTATCTGGGTATTTGTTCGGCCCATTTTTCCCGCTTGGATTTACTTTCACATGAGCATTAAAGTCAGTAACAATATTGTTTTGAATAACAACATGATGGCCGCCACCCATGACATGGAAAGCATGTTCACAGGCACTATCGTTTGCACAGATGCCACTGATTCTTAGGTTTCTAAATGTCCAGTATGATTTGTTAATATAGAATCCGTCCAAGGTGTCTAGTTGTAAAACAACGTCGCCAAGTTTATTGGCCTGAACGTGAATTCGGTTAGTCTCTGTGCCTGAATTCCCGAGATAAATAGCGTGGGATTTTATTTTGTAGGTTCCCGCTTCCAGTACGATTGTATCGCCAGGACGTGCGGCCTTTAGTGCAACCATAAAATCCTTTGCTGAAGAAACAAAGATGTTTGAGCGTTTTCCAAGCTGCTCGGTAGTGATTTCTAATGAATCGTTTTGTGTCAATAAATTGTTCGGATTAGCCCCTTTTCCTTGCCATTTCTCAAGTGAAACACCTTCAATAATAAATCTAGACTTTCCCGGTAAACCAATAATCCTGATTACATCAGATACCCAAGGGGCGTAAGGCTCAATCCGGCTGGCCACCTTCGTGGCAATCATATCGACACCAACCCCTAACGAAACAAGTTTGAATATCACATAAACAAATAGGCCAAATAGCGTTAAATTAAAGAAGAGGCCGGAAAGCAACAAATATCGTTGGATTAAGGCTTTAATCATCTCGCGTGCTCTCTCATCACTACTGTCCCGTTAACTAAAACTCGTCATGCCGGGCTTGACTCGGTATCCAGTGAGCTATTGAAAAAATGGAATTCGGGGTCAGCTAAAAGGACACCCTGAATGAGGAGCCTCTTTAATGTTCTCGTGTCTACCAAGTTTCTATATGGCGATTTGGCTTTATCACCACCTCAGATAACTCAGCTAGAAAGTGCTCGCGATACTTTCCGAAAGCTTCATCAGAAAAGGTCTGTTGACGCATTCGGCAGGGCTCCAGGCTGCTTGAGTTGATGAAGTGTATTGTCGCTGAATTTATGAATAAAATAGAGATACCATAAGTTAGCCTGAAGTCCTTGGTCAATGCCATTTCCCCTTCTTTTCCAATTTATTTTTTAGCCCTGGCAGGGTGTAATTGTTCTTATAGGCCTGTTTGGCATGGAGAAGGGCCTTTTCATAATCCTTCATATCCATATATAACAGTCCTAGATTGTAATGCAGTTCTCCCCAATCCGGATATTTTTCTATAAGGATTTTATATACAGGAAGGGATTGTTTATATCTCTTCCTTTTATGGTAGTAAATGGCTTTAAGTTGATGGATATAAATATCATTTGGATCATAGCGCATTGCTCTATCAAAAAAGCACTCGGGCGCAGTAGAAAAAAGGTTTAAAGGGGGGTTGAATTCTTCTTTCGGAAATCGGTTATGAAATTCTCCAAGAAGATATAGGGCCCTATGATGATTAGGAACACGTATCAGAGTGTACGTTAGCTCTACGTGAATACGTCGGGAAGATGGGCGGGGCAGCTCCATATATCGTTTGGCTTTCAAAAAGTGGTTTTTCGTAACATCACGAACATGCCATCTGACGGTCGAATCTCTACTCGTATAGTTATATGGACCGGCAGTCTCCTTAGTACTTATAGGTCCACAACGGCTGGTGAGAGCCCTAGAAGATTCAGAGAATGAATACGGTGTATGACCCATAAGTATAAGAAAGGTATACACACTAAACCATCGGAAAGATTTGTTGGTCATCCTGAATTCAACTTGTAAGTGCAATTCGACCTAAGGAGATAGTGGATAAACTGCGGAAACATTGGGGGTTTTTCTCCCTGCCAGGAGAGAGGAGCACAAGCGGTTGCACACAGCTTACGAAATACAACTCGTTTTTTAAATGTTTACTTGCCACCATGGGTGGAAAAGTCCTGTCAGCAAGAAGTATTCAGAGTTTCCCTAGTTGAATACTGCTATTTAAGCCGCCGATCTCCGGTTCAATGGTGGGAAGTAGTTGGTTCGAAGCATTGTCGATACCGCTCCCAACAATGTTCCCATGTGAAACGCTTCGTGACGGTGTTATTCAAAGCAGCACCGAGGCGTTGGGCAGTCTCGGGATCCCGTAATAAGGCTTGGATCGCGTCAGCCAGAGCGGTGACGTCACCTGCTGGCACGAGCAAACCGTTCTGACCATCGTCGATGAACTCAGGTATTCCTCCTACGCGGCTTGCGACTATGGGTAGTGAAAAAGCGCCTGCTTCCAATAGAACAATTCCAAAGGGTTCTTTGTAAGACGGAAGAACAAAAATAGTTGCACATTTAAGGAAGCCAGAAACTTGTTCCCATGAAATATCACGAATGAAGGAGACGTGTTTAGAAATCCCAAGTCGTTTTGCCTCAGCCTCCAAATGAATGCCATAGTCTGTAGAGCGTCCGATGATGACGAGTTTGAGATTGTCGAAGTTTCTGTGGAGCGTGGAGAAGGCTTGTAATAACACCTCCTGTCCTTTTTTCGGTTCGTAGGTTGCTATGTTGAGTAGAAATGTGGTTTTCGAAAAATCTTCTGGAGCAGGATTATCCTTGGAGTTTTTCTGGAGTAGTCCAATGTCCGTTCCATTATGAATCACGACTAATTTGTGATGTTGATGGGCTGGTAGGTGGTGTTTCAGTCGAGTTGCGAGAGCACCAGAACAGGTGACGAGTAGGTCGGACTTTCGCATCAGAAGCATCCAAAGAAAACGTTGCACGCCCCAGTTTCCCGTAATGTTATCAACGTCGGCTCCATGAAAGGACAATACGAGGCGGCCACGAAATAGTCGGGCTGTCCGTAGACATACAAACTGCAAGGCATCTAATCCAGGGTAATGGATATTTATGGCGTTGATTTCATGTGAACGTAGGAATCGGGCGAGGAGAAGCAGACTGCTGGGTAGTGTAATTAACCAAGCCATAAAACCGAATACTTTTCGGTTTGATATGAATGGACTCCGAATTCGGTAACGGGCGGTGGGCAATCCATTCTCTGTAGCCTCCTTCAGTATTGAGTGGCTCCAGCGATTGATAAGGAGGGTAGGTTTCTCCCCGTCTCGTCGCGCTTGAACGATCAGATTGCGCACGACCGTATTAACACCACCTGCGTGGTGCAATTCCCATGGAAGCATAAAAAGGACTTGTCCGCTCATGCTTTTCGTGATGATGTGTTTGTTAGCGAGGTGGTTGCGCGAAGATTCCTTAGTTTCCTACGCAGTATCAGAGGAAAGAACGATTTGCAGTAGCCGATAATGGGTTCGCATAGCTTGCCGTAGTGAAAGGCATCTCGATAGGCTTTCCTGGCTTCCTTAGAGCGTCCTTTCTCTAACCACAGATATGCTAATGTCGTGAAATGGCCTGCGATTTTCTCCCTGTAGGCTATGCTGTCAGCGGTATCAAATCGTGATCCGAAGCGTTTTAGATTACGGATATGAACTTGGGCAGCATCGGAGAAAAAGAGAATCTTATTTTTGGTAATGCTTTCGTCATGCTGCCGATAGTCTCCTAGTATCTCATTAAGGTAAAGCACATCGTGGTCAGCTACGAGGCGGAACCATACGTCAATATCCTCGCCACAGGAGACGTCTTCAAGGAAAAATAGTCCGTGTTGAAGGACTAAATTCCGTCGGATCATGATTGAATCCGTGCTTATTCCACAATAGTTAAGTGACATGAATGTAAGGTAGGTTTTACGTAAACGAAATAACTTGGGTGCAATCTCTTCAAGGTGCTTTTCAGATCGCGTTTCAAAGTTCACATTTTTAAGAAACGAGCCAGATAGCTGAGCACCATTAGTATTAATAAAATAGAGGTCATGAAAAATAGCGGCGCTTTCGGGATGTTCATGAAGTGCTTGGACACAATGTTCTACTCGATGGCGATTCCATCGATCATCACTATCGAGATAGCTTACATATTCTCCAGTGGCACACTCAAGGCCACGGTTTCTGGTGGTTCCTGGTCTCCCCGAGTTAGCTTGGCTAATTAGGTTAATGCGGGGATCGCTTGCCGCCAAAGTGCGGACAATTTCCGGCCCGCGATCTGTCGATCCATCATCTACGACAATGATTTCTAGGTGGTGATAGGTCTGCGTAACAACCGATTCAATGGTCTCTCTTATAAAGTTTTCACAATTGTAGAGTGGAATTATGATAGAGACTTTCGGAACTGCACTAATATTATTCACGACATCCTCGTTAATACTCATTATGTGGATAGAAGTCTATTTATGAGTACTAGGTCGAACTCAACAATCCGAAGATGATCATCACGAGAAACAGGAAATATTCCCGCACAATCAAATCCCAGGTTCCCTAAATAGTCTATTACATGGTGTAAATCCGGCATTTGTTCATAGATCTTTAGTATTGGAACTTCTGTTTGAAGGCCAACGAATTTTGATAGGAGGGGACCAGTCCCTTCAATCACCTCTAAATCGTAACCCTGGGTATCTAGTTTTAGGAACGGATGATGGCTTTTTTGTAGGCTGCTCAGAGTGGATGAAACCTCGGATAACGTTCGAATTTTAACATTCTCCTGATGCTCTACTGTGTTGAGGTGGCTGAAGTCGGAAAAGTCCTTTTCTGTGGGATTTAAGAAGGAGCTGAAGGTGTCGCTTGTCATGACGTTAATCATTTTATCCTCAGAAGTGCTCCCTAAAGCATATGGTTGGATGGTCCAGTGAGGGTCGTTGTGTGAACGTTCCATAAGATTGTCAACAAGATGTGGCAATGGTTCGAAAGATATGATTGGACCCTGGAAGCCAACTTGTTGACGCAGAAAATCGGCATACTGGCCTCGGTTTGCACCTACATCGAGTACGCAGTCAACCTTATGCAAATGAAAAAGTTGTTGAGTGAGCGTGGCAAGTGGCCACCCATCGCGTTTCCATAGTGGGATCACCTCATAACCGAGGCTGTGGGCGGCTTTCGATATTAATCTCTTTATTTCACCTAGCATAACTACTCCTCCCTCCCGATAAAAGTTTCCGTCTATTCCCGCATAGATATCGTAGGCGTTTGATCGCGTTGAAATAATCTTTTTAGAATAGTGGCTTCGATGCCCTCGGGGTTACCCGTCGCTGCCCATATGGAGAGGGTCGAGAGTATATAAACTGAAAACCCAAGTAATATGGCTACAAGCAAGACTGTTGGAGCAGTGAAGTTTGAAAACAAAGGTGCCGTAATAAGACCACGGACAGCACCGTACATTACGGCTGTTCCAAGAATGGAACGCCAGATACATATAAGATACTCACTGGTTCTTACGCCTACGGTACGAAATGCAAGTGCGAATTCAACCGGCGCCGTAATAACAGCGGTCCCTAATGCTGCCCAAGCTGCACCAATGACGCCGTTTTGTGTCGTTAGGATATACATTGCTGGAAGCAGTAGAGCTACGCGTATGGCTGCAAGAGCAGTTATGTAGTGAGGTTTTCCTAGCGCGAGATAGACGGCTCCCGCATTCGTTAGTAACGAACCCAACGCACCGGTGATAGCGAGCATTTGAATAATGGGTACTGCTGGTATCCATTTATTACCCAGGACTACTGGTACAAGCAACTCGGCTACTGCTGCGATTCCAAAACCAGCAGGAAGTGCGACTATTGCCACGGCTGCCGCCACATCTAGATAGCTGCGTTTTAATAACTCTGGATTGTTGGCTATTTTGGCGTAGCCTGGAAATACCGCACGATTGATTGGAGCGACCAAGGCCGTCAAGGGTAGCGTACCGACTTCGTAGCCAATATTGAATAGCCCCACGGCCTTTGCCCCGACCATCTTCCCCAGAAGAAATTCTGGTGCTCTCTGACCCAAAAAAAATAGAAAATTATTGATATAGAGCCATTTAGAGAAGTGATAAATTTCCCGCCACCCTGTGAGCGAAAAATGTGGGCGGAACCGGTGCATGAGGTAACTTAGGATCAGGCTTGCCGTGTTGGCGGTGATGATTCCTGCAATTAGGGCCCAATAGTTTCGGAGTGCAAATGCGAGTGGCACAGTTACCAAGAACCCCGCGATCTTGCGGCCCAGCATGAATATGAACTCTTTGTGAAATTCCATCTCTTTGCGGAAGGCGACTACGCCAATATTCTTGTAGCCACCTATAAATAGGGCGAATGCCAAGCAGTAGGCGATTGCCTCAAGGCGTGGCTCCTCATAGAAAATGGCAGCAGGGCGTGCTAAACCAGCTAGAAGTATAGCTTCTACGGTTGCTACGATTACACCTACAGTCCATGCGGTGTCGTATAGATGACGATCAGGGTTTTTCTTCTGGATCAGAAAGATGTCGGATCCCATCGCACCGAGAAGCTCAAGCAGTGCGTATAGCACCATTGCCATGGCGACAAGGCCAAAATCTTCTGGCATTAGTAACCGTGCCAGGATGACCATGCTTACCATTCCGATTCCTTGCTCGGCTAGTTTGAAACCAAGCATCCAGGCGGCGCCCTTGGCTATACTTCCGCCGATCTTAGAGGTCATAATTTAGGCGTTGATGGGAACATGGGTTGTTCTGGGTGGGGCATGGGACATATCGCTTAGCCCTATTGGTAGGCATCTAGGCGGGGGAGACTACTCTGTCGCAATTCTCCTTAAAACTCATGGACACGCGTTGCCAGGAATAATGCTTTTCTACCAGCTTTCTTCCAGCATCGCCAAGGATGGTTCTGGTATTTTGATCTCGGAGGAGGGTGTTGATTTGTTTTGCCAGCACTTGGGCATCGTCGCCGTAGGCAATTGTTTCTCCACCTTTCAGCCCTAATCCTTCGGCACCGATGTGAGTTGATACTACCGCTTTACCCATGGCCATGGCCTCGTAAATCTTCATCCGTGTTCCGCCACCAATACGGATAGGAACAACCACTATAGCTGCTCTGGCCAAGTATGGACGGGTGTCTTCTACCCAGCCGGTAAAGGTGACTTGCCCTTCCTTTGCCAGCTTTTCAACAAGGGCCGGGGCAGGTTTGCGTCCCACAATGAGAAAGTGGGCATCGGGGGTGGACTTTCGTATTTCCGGCAATACGTCGGTAGCAAAGAATTCCACTGCATCCTGGTTGGGAAGCCAGTCCATGGAGCCGCAGAAGACCAGAAGGTTCTTTTCCTCTTTGCCGGGTTGAGGGGCGAAGAAGTCTATATCGGTGCCGGTGGGGATGGTGTCTACGTGTTCTGAGCCGTATAGCTCTCTATAAGTGTCTCGATCGGTTTCGGAGACGGCGATGACACGGGTGAATCGCGCCATCTCCTTCCCTTCGTAGGCGAGCCATTTTTTCCATTGCAGCCACCAGAACAGGCGGGCGAGCGGGTTGCTGGCCTGTAGGTAATGGCGTTTGGGGATCATGGATTCGACATTGTGCTGGAAGAGCAGGGTGGGCAGGCCACGGATGTTGTGGAACATGAGGGCTGACTGGGCGAAGTCGCAGATGGCGATGTCGTAATTTCCGGTGGCTGCTTCTTTTTCTACGGCGGTACGCAGGGCATGGGAGTAGTCATTCAGGGGGCTGATCGGGTGATGTGAGAGGCACTGGAACAGCAGCTTTAAATGAAATAGGGGATGGCTTCTGGATGCCTCTTTCCACGGCACCGGGATAAAGCGCGAGCAGAAATTCTTCATTTCCGGAAGATAGGGGGTGTCTTTGGGCTCTTCAACATTGGAGATGAGGGTGATTTCGTTATCGCGTGATAAGTACTTGAGGATGTTGCCAGTGCGGATTTTGCCGCCGGTATCCATGGGCATGAGGAAGCGTTGGGAGAGGAAGAGGATACGCATGGTTAGGGGCTTTTAGTTGATTCGGTGTGGATGTTTAGAATTGATGTGTGGGTATGGATTGGAGCGATTTTTATTGTTGTTCTGGGCCCCGGGTCTCCGCCCGGGGTGACGAACTATAAAATGGTGCCCGGGGTGACAAAATATAAAACGATCCATGGGCATGAGGGAACCTTGGGAGAGGAAGAGGATGCGCATGGTCTAAGGGGGCTTGCGTGGATGGTTGATGTTGGTGAAAAGCTTATGAGTTGGTGTCTTTAGTATTGCTGCTCTGGTTCCCCGCGTGCGCGAGGATGACGGGAAAGAAAAGTGATCCATGGGCATGAGTGATGGAAGGAGACTGGTTTAGCTGTCCAGCATTCCCAAATGCGTATCCACGTATTTACGGATGGATTGAAAGGTGACATGAAGTTCGCCAACAAAATCTCGTGCCTGTGCTAACGCGGGCAACATGTCTATCGGGGACTCGATATATTCGTGTACTAGAAGATTACGCATTCGGCGCGTAGCCAGCCAAATTTCTACATTGCTCAGTGGTCAGGCGCATGGAGAACTTCTGTTGGCATTAAGAGGTGGGATCTGATTTTTTGAGTATTTCTAATACTTCTCGAATGCGCTCGGCATCAGCCTTATCTTTGGGCCGGAGACTCTGCTTGGTATCCAATAGCTTGCGTAGACTCAACACGGGAAATTCAACGCCGTTTACGTTAAATGCCTCTGAGCGAGATGCAAGTTGCTCGAATGGGATCCCCGCAACCGATGGCATGATGTCGATGGTAAATTCATCGTTGATACGGATTGCGTGCTGATAGTCACCGCCAAAGGGGTCACTTTCTTCCAACAATTCTGCCGCTGCCTGGTCAGGTAACTCAGCCAAGGCCAAGATCCAGTTTTTTGAGTTCGTAGGGCTTGGATCGACGGCTATATCGATGTCTGCCGTCAGACGCTCGATGCCATGGGCGTAAAGCGCATAGCCACCAACCAACACAAAGCGGACTCCGTGTTTATTTAATAGCCGGGCAACCTGGAGTACATCAGCCCAGGTTGCGGGTCGTGTGAACGTTGCCATTCTTGGCCGCCTTGATGGATTCCAGTTCCCATTTCTCCCAGTCCCGGTTGGCTTCTTCGTGGTTACGGTAGCGGAAGATGCCTTTAGGGGCACGGAAACAGGAATGTTTGGCCATATCGGCGATCCAGTGGATTGAGTCTTCGCTCGGAGCCCGTGGCTTCAGGGATACCCGTTCCAGGCAGGATTTCCGTTTTCCGATGGTTCTGTTTATGTGGCTCATGGGTGTTTAGGCTTGGGGCTTGGCCAATATTGATCTAAGTGTTTGTAGAGCGGTCAGAAGAGCCGGAATATCACCTTCGATGATGCTCCACAAAATATCATTGTCGATACCAAGGTAGCCATGGATTAGTCGGTTACGGGTGGCAATGATTAGTCTCCATGGAATCTGCGGGTGCTTTGTTCGTATTACTTCTGGGATATGTGTCGCAGCTTCACCGATGAGTTCCAAGTTGCGTAAGGTCGCATCGTAATTCAATCCGCTGCCAATAAAATGCGCCCGGTCAAGGCCTTCAGTGTAAGCGATGACGTTTTCGGCAAAGCCGAGCATGTCGTCAAGATAAAACAGCCAAACACGCTGTGCTGTGTCAGACACGGACCGCTTCACTTTCTATGAAGGGTCGGAGTTGTTTCCGTAGGGCTTTTTCAGTCACCAGATCAACCGGCGAGCCAAAAAGGTCTTCGAGATAGAACTGAACACCAAAGTAGCGCTCTGACGTAGCTGGTCCATCGAAAGCGACCAGAATGTCTATATCGCTGTCACTTCGTGCGGCATCGCGCACGGTGGATCCAAACAGAGCAAGCTGCGTGACGCCGTATTGGGCCGCCAATATCGGTTTGCTTTGTGTCAGTAGCTCAAGGGCACGTGTGCGGTTCATTATCTCATTCATTCACAGTTTCTAATGGGGATCGCTGCTGTTCCGTTAACTTTCGGTAAATTTAGCCAGATGCCTTGTAGATCATAGCCCGATGGATGCTTGAGAGACATAAAAATCAAAAAAAGTCCCGTCATTCCGGACAGCGTTTTTTGCTGAGCCGGAATCCAGTGTTTTCATGCACTTACTGGATGCCGGCTCAAGCCCGGCATGACGGAATTTAGTTAACGGGACAGCAGTGAATGGGGATGGCCATATTGTATACGGTATTCAATAGGCCGCCTCGTACCTTGATATGGGGTTTGGCTAGCTGCTAACGGGAAGCCTCCGATGGTCATCATCGGTGCCATGATGCGTAAGCTCGTCCATGTCACCTTCGGCGTCCTGAAGTCGGGGAAATCCTTCAATCCGGAGCTGCATCACGCTTGATGTCTATAACAGTATCTACGGTAGTTTTGATGTTGAGTCGGTCGAATTAGCGATAGCGTAATCCGACAACAACGTTCAAAAGGCAACCCGCAGGGTGAGCGAAGCAAATAATCCCAAGGGATAAAGGTGAAAGTTTACGAGTCGATGACGCTGGCCTTGTCGTGGATTCGTTCCCTGGATCCCGGATTTCCGCTGTGCTACATCCGGGACGACGGCGAGAGGTTTATAGCGGGTAGAGTTTTGCCTGAACTATCGTTGCACGGCGCACATGGCGCGCCCTACATTGTTGTATTCCGAGCCGTTCCCGCACATGGCATAAATCCATCCTTAGGCTACTGCCCAATTACCAGCATAGGCCTTCATAATTTTCTGGATATGTGGCTTCTTCGTTGGGCAGGCGTGCGAGGTCGAAGATGGGGGTTTTGCATCCGGAACTCATAAGTTCGTGGAAGTCAGGGTCGTTGTTACCGACCACCAGTACCTCTGCATCGTCAATGACCTGTTGGAGATCACCGCTCATGAGTTTTGAGATGTGCGGAATCTGTTGTTCGATGTAGGCCTTGTTGGCGCCGATAAGCTGCGAGAGGCTGACGTTCTTGTCGTAGATGTTGAGCTCGTAGCCTTTGCCGATCAGGGCTTCTGCCAGCCTCACCATGGGGGATTCTCGCAAATCATCGGTGCCGGGTTTGAAGCTGAGGCCAAGGAGGCCGATTTTTCGTTTGCCGGAACGCAGGATCCACTGGATGGCTCGATCCAGGTGGGTGTCGTTACTCGGCAAGATGGCGTTGAGTATCTGGGTTTCCACATCATTTTGGCGGGCCAAATAGGTCAGGGCGCGTAGATCCTTGGGCAGGCAGGAGCCACCGAAGGCGAAGCCGGGTTTCAGGTAATAGGGTGAGAGATTCAGCTTGCGGTCCATGCAGAAGATCTCCATGACCTTGTGGCTGTCGATGCCGGAGCCCTTGCAGATGGCACCGATCTCGTTGGCAAAGGTGACTTTCAGGGCATGGAAGGCGTTGCAGCTGTATTTCACCATTTCCGCGGTACGGAGATCCGTGTGGACCAGTGGGGCATCGAGAAATGGGTAGAGTTTGGCGACGGTTTTTCCGCTGTGCTCGTCATTGGCCCCAATGACAGTGACCGACGGGTTGTAGAAGTCTTGTACTGAGGTGCTTTCGCGCAAGAATTCCGGGTTGATGGCGACGCCGAAGTCGGTGCCCATGGCTTTGCCAGAGGCTGCTTCCAGTTCCGGGATGACCACACTTTCTACTGAGCCGGGCAGCATGGTGCTGCGCACCACGACCACGTGGTAGGCGGACTTGTGCTTCAGGCACTCGCCAATTTCATGGGCGCAGCGGCGTACGAAGTCGAGGTTGAGGCTGCCGTTGTCGTTGCTCGGGGTGGGTACGCAGAGCAGCGAGATCTCGGTATCCCGTATGGCTTCGGCGGCGCTAGTCGTAGTGCGTAACGAACCAGGGCCTTTGGTCTTCGTGCCGGTGACTTCCTTGAGGATGTCTTCAAGCTGATCTTCGACGATGGGGCTTTTTCCTTCGGCGAGCAGCTTTACCTTGAATTCGTTCACATCGACGCCGACCACGGTGTGACCTTGCCGTGCCAGACACGCAGCAGACACGCAGCCGACATATCCAAGACCAAAAATTGAGACTTTCACTGGGTTTTACTCCCTGATTGAGGCCGCACCGCCGAGATGGTGTGGTTTTGTAGGGTGGACCATGTCCACCATGTTGTGGCCGGGGGTCTTCGTTGTGCGGCGCACATGGTGCGCCCTACGACATTGATTGTGACCGCACCGCCTGAGAGGGTGTGGTTTTGTAGGGTGGACCATGTCCACCGTGTTGTGGCCGGGGGTCTTCGTTGTGTGGCGCACATGGTGCGCCTTACGACATTGATTGTGACCGCACCACCTGAGAGGGTGTGGTTTTGTAGGGTGGACCATGTCCACCATGTTGTGGCCGGGGGTCTTCGTTGTGCGGCGCACATGGTGCGCCCTACGACA
>JAJFJU010000002.1 GCA_021773645.1 Gammaproteobacteria bacterium | reverse complement strand
TGAATTTACTGCCGCGCTGGTGATTAACGAACCGCTCACTATCGATAGTTTCACCCTCACCGAACCCGCAGCGTAAGGAACCCTCCCCGTGGGCTTCGCTACCTGGAATCCGGCTGATAAAGACCCGGATATCACCCTATCAAACGGCAACCTGACCGCCACCGGGGCGGGCGGGAATGATCTCGTTCGGGCCACGATCGCCAAGGGCAGCGGCAAGTTCTACTGGGAAATCACCATCGGCACGGATGCCGGCAATATCACGATGGGCGTGGCCACTTCGGTGCACAGCCTGGCAATTCTGCTCGGTGCCCAGGCCCAGCCGGCGGGCTCGGGGATGGGCTACGAAAGCTCATCCGGGCAGAAATACCGGGCCGGCGTGGCCGGTGCCAGCTATGGATCTGCCCCCGCTGTTGGGGATGTTATTGGGGTGGCATTGGATCTCGACAACAATGCTGTGTGGTTTTCCCTCAATGGATCATGGGTAGACGGCGACGGATCAGACTCCAGCGCCACCGTGCTGGCCGAAATAGAGGCCGGCACCACCGCCAGCGCGGCCTTTGCCAGCATCGCGGCGGGCAGCTATTTCCCGGCGGCCACGGTGCCATGGCCCGCCGTCCTTACTGCCAACTTCGGCGCCAGCGCTTTCACCCATACCGTGCCCACCGGCTTCACCTCTGGTGTGGACAATCCAACGGTGGCCAACGGCGCCATTAATCTCCCTTCGTTTGGGGTTACTGGCTCGGTCTCAGTACCCACGGTGCACGGGGCGGGGAGTATTGACCTACCTACGTTGAGTGTTTCCGGTACAGCCAACGTGCCCACAATCCACGCCGGCGGAACGATCAGCCTCCCCTTGCTCGGAGCATCCGGGCTGGGAGATCAGAAGTTACGCGCGCGGTTGCGCATGCCCTGGGATATTCGCGTCGGAACCCGCCTGCGCGAGCCTTGGCGCGTGCCGGTCACGGCGCGGCTGAGGATACCCATTCATCATCGAGTAAATGCTCGCCTGCGCATGCCCTGGTCCATCGAGACGCTGGTGCAAGCCAGACTCCGCGTTCCCTGGGCCAATACCACGCCTGTGCAGGCCAGGCTTAGGATGACTTGGGATCTGACTGTGCTGAATCCGGTACAGACCCGACTCCGCATGATTTATGACCTTTCCACCCAGGCTGCCGTGATCAGCACCACACGCCCATCCGTAAGCATCGCCGGGATGCCCCTAGAGGCAGACGATGTTTCCATGGCCAGCGGCGGCACTTTCTGGACCGCAACGCTGGAGCCAGCACGGATCGAAGACTACGCATCCATTGTGCTAAACGATGCCTTCACGATCACGATTGGCGCCGATGTCTGGCAATTCATCATCGACAACAAATCTCTACAGAGAGACGGCACGAATGCACGCCCACAGATCACAGGGATAAGCCCGGGGGCAAAACACGCATCACCCAGGGCAACGCGACTGACGAAGACATGGGACGCACCCGTAATGGCCCACGCAGCAGCAGAGGAAGCGCTGGGCGGTGAAACCATTACCTGGAACATTCTCGACTGGCAGATCCCCGCAAACAGGCTGGCCGTTAAGGATGCAGATCCGATCGAGGTCGTTCGCTCCATAGCCAAGGCCGCAGGGGCGCTAGTTGAAAGCAACCGAGACGGCAGCCTAACGGCGCGGTACCGATTCCCGAGACGGGTTCCAGACTGGTCAAGCGCAGCAATAGATCACACCTATACCGACAACGCGGACAATCTCTCAGCGCAGGAAACGCTGCGACCAACACGAATCGTGGACAAGGTGGCGGTGCGGGATGCCCCCGCGAATGCCGGCTCCATCTCGGCAGAGGTAGACAGCCGCGAGGATGGACTTAACGCAGGAGTAACCAGCTTCGCCGCAGGAGAGACCGCACACATCCTGGCCCACCCAGGGCCGGGAGTGAGTGTGGAGAGCGTTACAGGATCAGCCGGCACCATTCGCCAAGGCCCGGCGCTCACCTATCAGCAGACCGAGGATCTAAGCTTCGACAAGGTAAGCAGCGCTCGCCTGAGATTGCCCGCCTCCTCCATTGATTCCGTGATCTGGCTAGGCACCAGCCTTGGGGCCCTGATCTTGGCAGACGATTTGATCACGATGAACGCTCCCGCAGCCGGCGTGGCCATAGCGCGAGTTAAATACACCGTTGCCGCGGAAGCGTGGGAAGTAACAGCCCCACAGACAGCAGGCGGGGAAACAGAATTCCCGCTAGCCGTGCTATTCAAGGGCAAAGCGACAGAGGAAAGGCCGGGCGGCGGCAGGGTGAATATCATCGCCCAACGAGGCGACGGAGCGCACCCCGGGCCGGACATCGTAGACCCGCTAATCGGCAGCGTGCCAGTGGCCACAGAGAGAGGCCGGGCAGAGATAGAAGCGGGCTCAGGGCTACGCGCAACGCGCCTGATAGCCATCTACAGGGATGGCCTGCTACCAGGGCAACTGGTTGAGGTTCACGACGCCCTACAGGGCGAATCCTGGCGCGGCCAAGTGCAGGCCGTTCAGCACCGGGGAACCACTACCAAACTGGTATCAATGCTGGAGTTACTACGAGCATGAGCATCGACGCACTAAGGGAGATCATCAATCCCCGAGGCGACACCGCGGGGGAAGTGGTGGCGATACAGGGTGGGGAGCTTCACGTCGCAACACCATGCGGGATCGCCTTGGTTTCAGATCCAGGCGGTATATCGATCGGGGATTCGGTTACGGTTAGAGACGGCCGGGCACAGCCTACAGCGGCGGCACCGGCAGAGGTTTATCAGGTATAAAATCGTTCGGGAATTCTTCGGGACTACCCAAAACGCCGATAAGTAATCATAGGCGTAAGGCTGCGGGCTCCCGAAACACTTTTATAGTTAAAACAACGACTTAGATATAATTTTCGCACTCATAATGCTGAGGTCGGTGGTTCGAGTCCACCCGTAGCCACCAATTACCCCCTGTTTTTCACCCGCTTCAAATCTCTCAGGTTACGCCTTGTTTCCACCGACCTCCGGTCGGAGGTGGATAAAAACCCTCGCCCCTAGTGCTCGTGAGTACGGGACAAAATCAACACGGATCCGTAGGGCAGCTTGCCTTGCCTCAAACACCCCCCTGCCCGAAACTAATCCACATGAAAAAAGCACAACTTGAACGTTACAGCCGACACATCATGTTGCCGGAAATTGGAGTTGAGGGGCAGCAGCTACTTCTCGATTCAAGGGTACTGGTAATTGGCCTCGGCGGACTGGGTGCGCCTGCCGTGATGTACTTAGCCTCGGCCGGAGTGGGCGAATTGGTGCTGGCGGACTATGACCATGTTGAACTCTCTAACCTGCAACGCCAGATCATTCACAAAACCAGAGACATCGGCCGTAACAAGGTCGATTCCGCAGCCGACATGGTGGCCGCGCTCAATCCCGAGGTGCACGTTACCCGAGTCAGCCGGGAGTTAGAGGGAGATGAGCTGATAGCGGAGATATCCCGGGCCGATGTGGTGGTGGATGCCAGTGACAATTTCGAGACCCGTTTCACCCTCAATGCAGCCTGTGTACAGACTGGCACACCGTTAGTCTCGGGAGCTGCAGTACGCATGGAGGGGCAAGTGAGCGTTTTTCTGCCGGAGAAAGAAGACAGCCCTTGTTACCGCTGTCTTTATGAAGACGACGGCGACGCCGGAGAGGCCTGTAGCCGGGCAGGTGCCTTTGCGCCTTTGCTTGGCATCATTGGCAGCATCCAGGCGGCGGAAACGCTCAAGATACTCCTCAATCAACCCGGTACCCTGGCAGGCAGACTGCTATTGCTGGATGCCAGCACCATGCACTGGCGAAACGTAAAACTTGCTAAAGACCCAGCCTGCCCGGTCTGTGGTGGGAAATCCGAAGCAAACGCCTTGGAGGTCTGATTTAACTGACCTCGCTATCCGACTTCCAGGCCAGATCCAAATTCCTCGCGGCGCGAACATCATCGAGACGGCGTACTGGCTGGTCGTAGGGCGCACCCTTGAGATACTGAATACGGTCCTTCGCCTCTCCAGCAATTTTTATCATCGCTTCCACAAAGCCATCCAGTTCGGCCTTACTCTCGGTTTCCGTCGGTTCGATGAGCAGGCACTCGGGCACCAGCATGGGGAAATAAGTGGTGGGCGCGTGGTAGCCGTAGTCCAACAGACGTTTGGCAAAATCCATGGCAGTGGCACCGTGTTCGCGGGCCTCCTTTTTCATCGTCAGAATAAATTCATGACTTGCCCGGCGCTTGGGATAGGCCAAGGTAAATCCGGCCTCTTGCAAACGCACTGCCAGATAGTTGGCATTGAGGGCCGCGTACTCCGACACCCGCGCGAGTCCCTCGCGACCCAGAATTCGTGCATAAATATAGGTGCGCAATAGCACCCCGATATTGCCACCAAAGGCCGATAGGCGGCCGATGCTCTGGGGATGCTCGTCCTCTTCCTCCCACGCGTAGCTAACACCGTCATAGCTGGCGAGCGGCACTGGAAGGAAGGGCTGCAGACGTTCGCTGACACCCACCGGCCCCGCGCCCGGCCCACCGCCGCCGTGGGGAGAAGCGAAAGTTTTGTGGACGTTGATATGCACCACGTCAAAGCCCATATCGCCGGGACGCACCTTGCCCAGCAGGGCATTCAGATTGGCGCCATCGTAATAGAGCAGGCCACCGGCGTCATGAATCAGCTTTGCGATCTTGACGATCTGGCGCTCAAAAAGCCCGAGAGTAGAGGGATTGGTGAGCATGATGCCTGCAGTCTCCGGCCCCACGACCGCAGCCAGAGCATCGACATCCAGATCGCCATTGGCAGCCGTAGGAATCTCCCGAACCTTATAGCCGCACATCACCGCCGACGCGGGATTTGTACCATGAGCGGCATCGGGAATGAGAATCTCTCGCCGTCCGAAGTCGCCACGCTCCTCGTGGTAGGCGCGAATCATCGCCACCCCGGTAAATTCCCCTTGGGCACCCGCCATGGGTGCCAGGGTCACGGCTGCCATGCCGGTCATTTCCTTGAGGTATTCCTGCAACTCGTAAAGGCAGGCGAGCACGCCCTGGCTGTGGGATGCCGGTGCTGCGGGATGGCGCCCGGAAAAACCTGGCAGACTGGCCAGGGTGTTACAGATCCGCGGGTTGTACTTCATGGTGCAGGAACCCAGCGGATAGAAATGCGTATCCACGGAAAAATTCTTCTGCGACAGACGGGTGTAATGGCGCACTGCCTGCAGCTCTGACACCTCAGGCAGTGCGGGTGGTGTCTTACGCAAAAAGCGCTCTGGCAAGGGCGCAAGCGCGACATCGCTATGGGCTAGCTGGGAGCGACTGTGTCGCCCCGGAGAGGAGCGTTCGAAAATCAACACCACATATTCCTTGTCATCAGGTAGCGACAGATAGAGAACGCTGCGGGCTACAGCGCAGCCAGGGCTACCTCGTAATCCGGTTCGTCGGCAATTTCCGCAACTAGCTGGGTGTACTTCACCTGGTTATTCTCATCCAGCACAACGACAGCACGGGTGGCAATACCCGCTATAGGGCCGTCCTGTAGCAGCACACCGTAGTCCTTAGCGAAATTACGGCTCCGCATCAGCGATAGTGTGACAACATTATCCAGCCCTTCATCGCCGCAGAAACGTCCCTGTGCAAAGGGAAGATCGCAGGAAATAACGAGAATTACAGTATCGGGATGAGCCTTGGCGTGCTCGTTAAACTTGTGCGTAGAGACCTGACAGGTGGGCGTATCTAAGCTAGGAACGATGTTAAGCAGTTTTTTCTTGCCGGCATAATCCGCCAGGCTAACGTCATTCAAATCCTTATCGACCAGGACGAAATCCGGAGCGCTGCTTCCGACCGCCGGAAGCTCACCATTGGTATTAACCGGATTGCCTTTCAGTGTAATTGTGGCCATTTTCATCTCCTTTACTATTTTTTAAAACTTCCGTTCGGCCCGAAGAGTCCTGGGTCCAACAGCCTCCTAAAGCAATTGCTTTAGGCTCCGAACATAGGCGTCTATTTCACTCGTGGTGCGTTTTTCCGTGGCACAAACGAGCAGGCAATTCTTTAATTCAGGATAGTCGTTACCGAGATCCAGCCCAGCGAGAATATTTTGCCCCGCCAGGGCCGGCAGAATCTCCGCGACTGGGGCGGCCAATCGGATGACAAACTCGTGGAAAAAAGGCGCCTCAAAAACCAACTCGACGCCATCCAGAGCGGTCAGCGTAGCCTTCAGCGCCGCCGTGTTGGCATGACAGGCGGTGGCCTTAGCGGCCAAGCCTTCGGGGCCAAGGATCGCCATACTAATGGTAGCAGCGGTAACCATCAGGCCCTGATTGGTACAGATATTGGAAGTCGCCTTGGAGCGACGGATATGCTGCTCGCGGGCCTGTAGGGTAAGGGTGAAACCCGTTTTTCCGTCAAGATCTTCGGTGCGACCAACAATGCGCCCAGGCATCTGCCGCACGTGGGCCTGACGACAAGCCATGAATCCAAAATAGGGCCCACCCGAGGACAACGGAATGCCCAGTGGCTGACCCTCCCCACAAACAATATCCGCACCCGTCTCGCCCCACTCTCCCGGAGGCTTTAGGATGGCGAGCGCCACCGGATTAACCACCGCGATGACCAACAGGCCATTGGCGTGGGCCTTATTGGTGAGCTCATCCACCTCTTCCAGCGCACCGAAAAAATTGGGTTGTGATATCACTAAAGCGGCGCAATCAGACTCGCCATAGGCCAGCGCAGCCGGATCGACACGTCCACTTTCATCGTAGGGCAAGTCCACCAACTTGATACCCTGGTTGCCCACCAAACTTTGCACCACTTGGCGATACCGGGGATGTACGGTGGTAGGAAACAGCACCCGACGTGAAGCCGATTTGCGATTCAGACGAACCGCCATCAGTACCGCCTCAGCCAACGCACTGGCACCGTCATAGAGCGAGGCATTGGCGACATCCATGGCCGTCAGTGCCGTCATCATGCTCTGGTATTCGTAAATCAGCTGCAGCGTGCCCTGGCTGGCCTCGGCCTGATAGGGGGTATAGGCAGAATAAAATTCGCCGCGCCCGACAATTTCCCATACCGCGGCAGGAATGTGATGGTCGTAGGCACCGGCACCTAAGAAACAACTGCCGATGGCATCCTGAGCCGCACGCCCCTCCATCAAATGGGCTATCTCAATCTCGTTGAGTGCCGCGGGCATAGCCGCCAGCTCGCCCACCCGCAACTCTGCAGGAATTTCGTCGAATAATTCTTCGGTGGAAGAGACACCAATAGCGGCCAGCATCGCCGCGCTTTCGGCCTCAGTGTGAGGAATATAGGGCATCGATTGAGTTACCTAGCAGGCTGCTAGTCGTCCCCGGCAGCGGCTACTGCTGCATAACCTTCGCTATCGAGCAAGGCATCGAAGTCGGCATCTGCCGCTGGCTGCAAACGTAGAATCCAGCCTTCACCATAAGGGTCAGAGTTAATCAGCTCTGGGGTATCGGCGAGTGCCTCATTGACCTCCACCACCCGACCCGTCACCGGGCTATAGAGATCCGAGGCGGCCTTGACTGACTCCACTACCGCCATATCCTCAGCGGCCGCGAGCTCTCTATCCAGCTCTGGCTGCTCAACATAGACCAAATCTCCCAGCTCCTCCTGAGCATGATCGGTAATACCGATGGTGACCCGCCCATCGTCTTCTCGCCGCACCCATTCATGGGTCTTGGCGTACTTGAGGTCCCCAGGTATCTCGCTCATCTTTATCCCCTTTCACTACGCTTTGGACATGCTTCAAGCAGCCTATTAGGCCACAACTTCAGCGCCCTGCAAACCGGCACCTCGGGCCACAAAAGGCGGGCGTATACGATGCGCTGCCACCCGTCGCCCACGGATTTCAATTTCCATCGTATCCGCGCCCGCACAGTCTGCCGGAATACGAGCCAAGGCAATTCCCTTGGCCAGCGTGGGCGAAAATCCACCGCTGGTCACAACGCCCTGACTGCCATCTACAAAATGTACTAACTGGCCGCCACGGGGAATGCCCGGACCATCCAAAACGAGCCCAGCACGCCGCCAAGCCGCACCATGCTCGCGACTCGCGCCCAGCGCATCGCGACCAATAAATTCACGCTCTTCCGGCTCCCAGGCAACGGTCCAACCTAGCCCCGTCTCCAGGGGATTTAGGCTCTCGTCCATATCTGAACCGTGCAGGTTAAGTGCAGCCTCCAAGCGCAGAGTATCGCGTGCGCCCAGACCAACCGGGATAACCCCTGCGTCGTGCAAGTCAGTGGCCAACTCAACAGCCGCCGCATTGGGCAAGATCAGCTCAAAACCATCCTCTCCTGTATAGCCAGTGCGCGCTATCAACCATTCCCCTTTCCAAACCCCATGAAAGGGGGCAAGTTTTGCACCAGCCACACCCAGTGGTGTATCGAGAACCTGGATCAGAATCTTCTCTGCATCCGGTCCTTGCAGAGCCAAAATAGCCAGATTGCCCCGCGCCCTAATGCGCACCTCAAAGCTTGCCGCCCGGATACGCAACCAAGCGAGATCCCCTGCCCGATTGCCAGCATTCATCACCAGGCGATAGCGCCCACCTGGACGCAGATAAGCGATCAGGTCATCAATGATTCCTGCCGCTTCATTGAGCATGCAGCTATAAAGTGCCTGCCCAGGATGCTCCAGTTTGGCAACATCATTAGCAAGCAGCTGACGCAGGAATGGACGTGCATCGGCACCAGAAATATCCACCACCGCCATATGTGAGACATCGAAGAGCCCGGCGCAACGGCGTACCGCGTGATGCTCGGCGATCTGCGAGCCGTAGTGCAGCGGCATA
Organism: Gammaproteobacteria bacterium; assembly: GCA_021773645.1. Taxonomy (GTDB): domain Bacteria; phylum Pseudomonadota; class Gammaproteobacteria; order HK1; family HK1; genus JAJFJV01. The sequence goes on along the minus strand of JAJFJU010000002.1, from coordinate 158,527 downwards.
TCCCAGCCTGCAAAGGGCACCACCTTCGCACCCCATTCAATATGGAGAGGATATAAGGCAGTCCTATGATTCATCGGTAGTTTCCCTCCGTTTCCTTACAACACACCTGAGTTATCTGGATCGGCAATCGTCTGGGTGTGAGCGGCTCGCCCGCGGGAATGCGCAATTAAGCGACTCAGTAAAATAACCGGGATGATGCCTGCAAGAACGATGGCGATAGCTGCCGAAGAGGCATCGGCCAGGCGCTCGTCAGCGGCCAGTTCGTATGCCCGCACCGCTAGGGTATTGAAATTAAAGGGCCGCAGAATCAGGGTCGCAGGCAATTCCTTCATGACATCCACAAACACCAGCAAACCAGCGGTGAGCAGACTACCGCGCATGATAGGGACATGAACCTTGAGGCCAATTTCCAGCGCCCGGTAACCCAGAGAGCGTGCGGCCTCATCCATAGAGGCGGTAATCTTTGCCAGCCCCGCCTCCACCGTCTGTAACGAAACCGCGAGAAAGCGAACCAGATAGGCAAACACCAGCGCCACCAGCGTACCGCTCAGAATCAGGCCGGTTGAAATACCCAGAGTATCCCGCGCCCAGCTGTCCATTTGGTTATCCAGCCAGGAAAAGGGTAGCAATACCCCAATGGCAATGACGGTGCCCGGAACGGCATAACCGAGCCCTGCCAGCCGCACCGCACCACCGACACTCTTTGTTGGCCGCAAACGGCGACCGTAACCCATGAACAGGGCCAGCCCCACCGCCAGCACAGCGGTTCCTCCAGCTAAACCAAGGGTGTGCAGGGTGAGTCTAATAAACTCTCCATCCACCATCTCCGGAGCAGTAGCCACAGCCCATATTCCCAACTGCGCGCAGGGCAATAAAAACCCCAGGAAGAGAGGAATGGTGCAAGCGAGAATGGCGAACGCCCCACGTAATCCCGTCAGTTCATAGTGAAGCAGCGGACGCGAGCGACTCTCCTGATTATGATAACGGGCACGCTTGCGGGAGCTTTGTTCCAGCATGATCAGGGCAAATACAAACAGCATGAGTAGTGCCGCCAATTGCACTGCGGCAGCACTATCTCCCAATCCAAACCAAGTGCGGAAGATGCCAGTGGTAAAGGTGGCCACGCCAAAGTACTGAACCGTACCGTAGTCAGCCAACGTCTCCATGAGAGCGAGCGACAGACCGGCAATCAGCGCGGGGCGTGCCGCTGGCAAGGAAACGCGGAAGAAGCTGCGGTACGGCCCACAGCCCAGGGTACGACTGACATCCAGGATGTGCCCTGCTTGCTCTAAAAAGGCGGCACGAACCAGTAGATAAACGTAGGGATAGAGCACCAGAGAAAGCATCAGGATGGCGCCGGTAAGCGAACGAATTTCCGGAAACCAGTAATCCGCGGCACCCTGCCAGCCGAACCAGCCACGCAAGGCACTTTGCACCGGCCCAGCGTAATCAAACATACCGGTATAGGTATAAGCGATGATGTAGGCCGGCATGGCCAGCGGTAACAACAGTGCCCACTCAAATATCCGCGAGCCGGTAAAGCGGCACATGGTGGTGAGCCAGGCGCTACCGACACCGAGTGCCAGCGTGCCCACGGTCACCCCCGCCATCAGCCCCAGAGAATTGAGCACATAGTCGGCGAGTACCGTATCGACCAGGTGCCGCCAGACTTCGCCAGCCGGTACAAAGACAAAGCTGGCCACGGTCAGCACCGGGATAGCCAGCAGTGCCGCCAGCAGTACCACACCAAGGGTCCACGGATCCCGCACCTGCTGTACCAGACTGGCGGGTGCCACGCGCACTATCGCACTCGCCACATTCACGCCGGCATGCTCACGAAGACGAAACCAGGCGACCATTTAAAGCCGCTTTCAGAACATCTGAATATGGTGAAATCCCCCGCATTCCATGGTCTCCTCCGGCGGAAACCGCAGAATCGGGAGCCCGTCTTTATTTCCAGCCTGCGCGATCCATAATACGAACCGCCGCTGCATTCTTTTCGCCAAGTTGCGAAAGATTGATGCTGTCCGCCTTGAAATCGCCCCATCCATCGACCACTGGACCAGCGGCTATGCCGGCAACCACTGGATACTCGTTGTTGACCTCAGCATACCATTTCTGAGATTTGGCCCGGACCAGATATTCCATCAACTGGATAGCCGCGGCGCGATGCTTTGCCGCCCGGGTCAGGCCCACACCACTAACATTTACATGGGCGCCACGATCGCCCTGATTGGGCCAGAATATAGCCATCTTTTCCGCCGCACTTTGTTGCGGATCATCCTTCTTTGCCTTCAGCATACGACCGAAATAATAGGTATTGGCGATGGCAATATCGCACTGTCCTGCCGCTGCAGCCTTGATCTGGTCCCTATCCCCACCCTGCGGGGGCCGTCCAAAGTTAGCCACGAAAGCCTTGGCCCAGGCCTCGGTCTTCGCCCCACCGTTAGCGATCAGCATGGAAGCGACCAGAGACTGATTATAGATATTGCCGGAGCCACGGATGCAGATGCGCCCCTTCCACTTAGCAGTAGCCAAATCTTCATAGGAGGAAAGCTCCGCCGGATCAACCTTGCCCTTCACGTAAAAAATCGGCCGCGCCCGTAGTGAAAGGCCATACCAATAGCCCTCTGGATCACGGTATTTTTCTGCTACTGCCGCCTTGAGCCCCTTGCTGTCCACCGGCTGCAACACGCCCGCAGCTTTAGCCCGGTGCAAGCGGCCCGCGTCCACGGTGATAAAAAGATCCGCTGGGCTATTACGGCCCTCGGCCTCAAGACGCTTGAGCAATGCATCCGCCTTGCCAGTAACCAGATTCACCTTGATTCCAGTCTCGGCAGAAAACTGCGTTAGCAGTGGCTTGATCAGCTTTTCTTTGCGCGCCGAATAGAGATTGACCTCCTCTGCCTGCACCGCGGTTACCAGCAATCCTGCGCCCATTAGACCTAATACCAGCTTGCGTATCACTCTCTGTTCCCCTGATGAGAATTAGAACAAAAACGAGGCGCAAATGATAATCATTCTTATTTGCGAATACAACCATAGTTTATGTGGTTATTATTCTTTAGATTACGGTTTCCAGCCAGTGGGATGACAAGCACGGAAACGACCACCATAATCACCCGCCCCGCCCTCACCATGCCCGGAACCATGACTAAAACCAGCACCGTCGATCAGCAGCAGAATCCACTTCTCCGCCAAACAGAACTCCCCCCCTTTGCACAAATCACGACGGAGCACGTGGTTCCGGCGGTCAAGCAAGTACTCAAGGAGGGCGAAGAAGCCCTGAGCTCCGTTTTGAGTTCCTGTACGCCCCCAACTTGGAAAAACCTGGTGGCTCCCTTAGAGGCATTGGATGATCGCATTCACCAAGCTTGGTCGCCGGTCTCCCATCTCCATGGGGTGGCAGACAGTGAGGCGTTGCGTGAGGCGTATAAAATCAGCCTACCGCTGCTCAGCGAGTTCAATACCGAGCTAACCCAGAACCAGGATCTGTACCGGGCCTTCCAGACACTTGCGGAAAGTACCGAGTATCCGCTGCTGGAAGCGGCCCAACGACGAGTCATCGATAACAGCCTGCGCGATTTTCGCCTCGGCGGTGTGGCCCTTAGCCCTGAACACAAAACTCGCTTCAAGGCCATCGTTCGCCGTCTCAGTGAGCTCAGCACCCACTTTGAGGAACAGGTGCTCGACGCCACCGAGGCCTGGAGCAAGCACGTCACCGATGCCAAGCAATTGCGCGGACTGCCCGACAGTGCCCTCACCCAGGCACGGGAAAAAGCCAAGGCCGCGGACAAGGAAGGCTGGCTGCTGGGCCTCGATGCCCCCTGTTATATCGCCGTGGTTACCTATGCCGAGGATGCCGAACTGCGGCGCGAACTCTATGCCGCCTACAGCACCCGCGCCTCGGATCAAGGCCCTCATGCCGACCAATGGGATAACGGCCCGGTGCTTGATGAAATTCTCGCACTACGCCACGAACTCTCCGGCTTGCTGGACTTTGGTAATTACGGGGAATACTCGCTGGCGACCAAGATGGCGGACTCCGCCGGGGAAGTGCTTGGCTTCCTCCAGGATCTCGCCACCCGTGCCCATCCCATTGCCGAGCAGGAACTGGCTGAACTAAAGGGCTTCGCCGCCACCGAATTTGACCGCACGCAACTCGAACCCTGGGACATCGCCTATTACTCAGAAAAGCTACGCCAGCATCGTTACGCCTTTTCCCAAGAAGACCTGCGCCCCTATTTTCCCTTGCCACGCGTGCTCAACGGCCTGTTCGGCATCCTCCAAAAACTCTTTGGAATTCAACTGGAGATTCGTGAGGGTGTAGAAAGCTGGCACGCGGATGTCAGCTGCTACCGGATACTGGATGCGGATGGCGAGCTGCGTGGCAGCTGCTATATCGACCTCTATGCCCGCTCCGGCAAGCGCAATGGAGCCTGGATGGATGAGTGTCGCCAACGCCGACGCACGGAGGCTGGCATACAAAATCCCGTGGCCTTCGTGAACTGCAACTTCGCACCGCCTGCCGGCGGCAAGCCTGCACTGCTCACCCACGACGACGTACTGACCCTGTTTCACGAATTCGGCCACGCCATGCACCACCTGCTAACCCGGGTGGAATACGCCAGCGTCTCCGGCATCAACGGGGTCGAGTGGGATGCGGTAGAGTTGCCCAGCCAACTACTGGAAAACTGGTGCTGGGAGCGTGAGGCATTGGATCTCATCAGTGGCCACCTGGATAGCGGCGAGACCCTACCCGAGGCACTTTACGAGAAACTACTCGGCGCGAGGAATTTCCATAGCGCCTTGCAGATGGTGCGCCAACTGGAATTTTCACTGTTCGATTTCCGCCTCCATCTGGAATATCAGGCGGGCGGCGATACCAACCAGGTGCAGGCCATGCTCGACACAGTACGGGCCGAGGTGGCGGTTATTCAGCCACCAACCTGGAATCGCTTTGCCCATAGCTTCGGCCACATTTTTGCCGGCGGTTATGGTGCCGGTTACTACAGTTATAAATGGGCGGAAGTGCTTTCCAGCGATGCCTATTCACGCTTTGAGGAGCAAGGGGTGTTTGACTCCGCCACCGGGCAACGCTTTCTAAAAGCGGTACTGGAGCAAGGCGGCACTCGGGGAGCCATGGAACTATTCGTGGAGTTTCGTGGCCGCAAACCAAAAATCGATGCCCTGTTAAGGCACTCCGGTATTACCACATAGGTGACATGGCACCATTTCCTCGCCTATCCTTTGCGCGCGAATATAAAGTTGGGGAGAGTAAAAACGTGCGCAAAATCCACACGCTCGGAATCACCATCGCCTTGTTGGTGAGTCTGCCAATGATGGCGGCGGCTGAAACCGCCTATATCATCGACAAGCTGCTGGTGGGCATCCATAAGGAAAAGGAGCTCAATAGCGCCATCGTCAAGGTAGTGCCTACGGGTACACCGCTGGAGGTGCTAAAGCGTGAGGGTGATTTTGCCCAGGTACGCACCACCGAGGGGCTCAATGGCTGGGTGGATAGCAGCTACATCATGCTAAAGAAACCCGCCCAACTTACGGTGCTCGATCTGCAGGCCCGCCTCAGTTCCTCGGAAAAGGTGCTGAAAGCAGCAAAAAAGAAAATAAAAACACTCGACACACGGCTGGCAAAAACCAAAAACGGCAAGGCTACTCTTGCCGAACTGGAGAAGCTTCAGGCGCGCATAGCCGAGCTGGAAGAAACGACGCCAGCAAATAAAGGCAGTGCGGTATCGGATGAAAACCTGCGTGAGTTGGCACGCCTCGCCGAGGAAAACCAGCAGCTCAGGTCCCAGCTCACAAGTAGGGAAGCAGCGCCGTCTGACTCCACCAATGACGCACCGGTTATTCGTTTCTTGTTACAGCTGGGACAATGGACCTGGGGGCTACTGGGCCTATGCCTTGCCCTCGCCCTCGCCGCCGGTGCAGCGCTCACGGATTATCGGGCACGCCAGCGACATGGCGGCTATCGTCTATGAAAATTGCCTCCTGGAACGTCAACTCCCTGAAGGTGCGCCTGCCCCACGTGCTGGACTGGCTGAAGAGCGAGCAACCGGATGTCCTCGCCCTGCAGGAGCTCAAACTCACCGACGAGAACTTCCCACTACTCGATATTGAGGCGGCCGGTTATCACGCCGTCTATGCAGGCCAGAAGACCTACAATGGAGTGGCCATCATCAGCCGCGAGCCAGCCACGGATATCGTGACCGACATTCCCGATCTGGATGATCCCCAGCGGCGCATCCTCGGCGCCACCATTGCCGGTGTGCGCGTGCTCAACCTCTACGTGGTCAACGGCTCGGAGGTAGGCTCAGACAAATATGCCTACAAGATGCACTGGCTCGAAAAGGTAACCGCCCACATCCAAGCGCAACTGGAGGAACATCCCCTATTCGTCACCCTCGGAGACTTCAACATCGCCCCCAAGGATGAAGATGTTTACGACCCGGAGGCTTGGCACGAGCGCATTCTGTGCAGCACGCCGGAGCGCGAGGCACTGCAGAAGCTGCTGGAACTGGGGCTGGAAGACTGCTTCCGCCGCTTCCCCCAGGAAACACCATCCTATAGCTGGTGGGACTACCGTGCGGCTGGCTTCCGACGCAATCTCGGCATGCGTATCGACCTCATCCTGGCGAGCAATGCATTGGCAGAGCTTTGCACCGCGTCGAGTATCGACCGCGAACCGCGACGCCTCGAACGCCCTTCTGATCACACCCCGGTAATCGCCGAGTTCAATGTCTAAACGGCATGATCTCCTGGCCGCCTTGGCTGATGGCCACTTTCATTCGGAAAGCAAGCTAACAACGGCACTGGAGCTATCGGCATCGGAGCTTTCTGAGCTCACCCACACCCTGCAAACCGATGGCATTCCTCTGCTGACCGACTCCCGCCAGGGTTATCGCCTGGATGCCCCCGCCGATCTGTTGGATGGCGATTACATTCAGGCGCATCTCGACGGCAAAGCACGCGGACTGCTAAGCACTTTGGAGATTCATCCGGCCATCCACTCCACCAACCGTCATCTACTGGAACTGGAACTGGCACCGGCACCGGCATCGGGCCATGTCTGCCTCGCGGAACTCCAGAGTGCGGGGCGGGGGCGGCGGGGACGAGCATGGATATCGCCCTTTGCCAGCCAGATCTGCTGTTCCGTGGCCTGGCGGCTTGAAGATGTCAGCGCCCTTAGCCTGGTCGTGGGCATTGCCCTCGCCGAGGCAGTAAATGCCCTCGGGATTACCGGCACCGGCCTGAAGTGGCCCAACGATCTACTGTGGCAAGGAAGCAAACTCGCAGGCATCCTGATTGAAACCGCATCCCTGCCAGGAAAGCAGCATTTGGCGGTGATTGGCCTTGGCCTTAACGTAAATTTGCCGGCCGCTGCCAGCCAGGCCATCGATCAGCCCTGGACCGATCTCACCCGGGCCAGCGGCCACACCCTCAAACGCAACCAGGTGGCCACAACACTACTCGACCATTTGCTACCCACTTTGGAGGCATTCTCCCGCCAGGGCTTTGCCCCGTTCCGCACCGCTTGGGAAAGACACGATCTACTCCAGGATTGCCCGGTTGCCCTCGAAACCCCGCGTGGTACGGAGCATGGCATTGCCGCAGGAGTGAACCAGCACGGTGCCCTCCGTCTAAAAACATCGGCCGGCCTGCGCCATTTTGTCAGTGGCGAAGTTAGCCTGAGGATCGCTCATGCGCCTGCTTGTTGATCTTGGCAACAGCCGCCTGAAATGGGCCTGCCAATCCCAAAATGAGCTCTTCGGCCACGGCACCATTAGCTATGAGGAAGATAATTTTGCCTCCGCCCTGGAAAGCCGATGGGGCAGCATGCCAGTGCCGGAAGAAGTGTTGGGGGTTAGCGTTGCCTCAGCGGCAGCCACTACCTGCCTCACCTCGTGGATCCATTTCCACTGGCAACAACAAATACAATTTATCCATGCTCCTGCACGCGGTCTCGGTGTGGTTAACGCCTATACAATCCCTGAAACCCTGGGTGCGGACCGCTGGACAGCAATGGTTGCCGCCAAGGCCATCACCGAGGGCCCCGTCTGTGTAGTTGATTGTGGCACCGCGCTTACCATCGACCTGCTCGATCAGGACGGTATCCACCAAGGTGGCCACATTATTCCCGGGCCTACACTCATGAGCGAGAGCCTGGCCAGGGCAACCTCCGCTATCAGCTCCTACCCCACGGGCACTCGCATAAAGCCCGGCCGTTCAACCGGCGATTGTGTCCAGGGAGGCATACTCCGCGCCACCTTGTGTGCCATCGAAAGTGCGCGAAGAGAAATCAAAGGAAAACGCCCAGACAGGCCTACCTGCGTTATTAGCGGCGGAGGTGCCGAGGCCATCTACCACCACCTCTCAAAGCCCCGCCTCCACGTGCCGGACCTGGTGCTACGCGGACTCGCGCTCTACGACGGGGAAAAACTATGAAGTGGGTCGTCTATCTCATACTGCTCGCTAACGTGCTCTTTTTCTCCACCCGCATGCGTGATCTGGAACCCCCGCCTCCCGCGGCCATCCCGATGGCGCTTCCGCTGACCGACCACGCCACACGGCTGCAACTCCTCAGTGAAATCAGCCACGCCGAACTGCGGGTACGCCAGGCCCCGGTGGAAAGGCCATCGGACATGCCCACGAACATCGATGCAACTCCCGAGGAAGCAATCAGATGTCACCGCCTCGGCCCCATTGGGGCCGATAGGCAGGTCACCCGGCTGCAAAACTGGCTAGAAGAACGTGGAATGACCGTCAAGCTGCACACCGATGAACACCGCGAGCTAACCCGCTACTGGATCTACTTTCCGCCGCGGAAAACCCGTGCCGATGCGGTAGCCCTGGTAACGACCCTCCGTGGAAAAGGTTTGCGCGATTTGTTGGTGGTCCCCCGTGGCGATATGGCTAACGCCGTCTCCCTGGGTGTCTATAGCCACCGGACTTCGGTGGACCGGCGTGTAAAACAACTAAAACGGCGTGGTTATAAGCCAGAAGTTACGCCACGCTATCGCACCGTAAAGGCCTCCTGGATGGATATCAGCTTTGCCGCTGGCTTCGATTTCCCGGTCACCGCCTTCGCCTCCCTATTCCCGGAAATCGAAGTCACCCCCGCCCCCTGCCCAGCCGGCTAAACAGGTTCTGGCAATTGCCTCCCTCGGGGGATTTCCCTACAATCCCGCCCGCAGTAGCGCGGTCCTCAATCAAACCGCCTCCTACGGCCGGCGTAGCTCAGTTGGTAGAGCAGGGGTTTTGTAAACCTCAGGTCCGCGGTTCGATCCCGTGCGCCGGCACCACATTTCCTCCCGGAACCATCCCGTAACATCCGCTCTACCTACCTACGAACTGCCACTTAACTGCATTCCGGAGAGACAGAACTCCTAAAGTTTCCTGAGTTTAGCGACGGGCACCGAACAAGACCTGACCCTGAGGGTTACTCAGGGCCTAACCTATGTGCATGGAGCAAGTCCTGATTCCCGATATTCCGCACCCCCAACAGTCAGCGAACTCAACCAACACAGGTTTGAGCTCGCTTTGGGGACACGAAACATAGGGCTTCCGTGACTAGATTGAGATGACACGGTGACGACAACCCTTCAATACTAGGCCTATTTAGCTTTTAGAAGTGCTTTCAGCGTGTGAGTTGGTGAAAGCATAAACATGTGGGCTCGTGCCATATCAAAGATACTATTTCTAAGTGGAATATTTTTTGTATATTCCTCATCTTCGAAAATACTCTTAAACGTCTCGGCTCCGGCAACCGCCCAGAGATTCAGATAGTGCGGTTCAATTGAGCCCCCCATCTTTTGTGTAACTTTAAAACTACCTATGCGCATTAATCCATGTTTGGCCACTATTGGCGCTATCCGGGAAAAATATTCTTCAACTTGAGCATCTCCAACGCCGGGCTGCACGTATAGCAAATCAACGAACATCATGTCTCGTGAAGGTTGAGCGCCCTCTGCCACCGCCTGTTCCGCCATAAATACGGCTCCAACAGCGACTGCAACGAATGTTATAGCGGCAAATGTGTTTCTAAATTTCATGAGTATTTTCCTTTTAGAGTCTGAAATACGTTGATAAAAAACTTTTTAATGCGAACTTCTTTATAGAAGGTGCAATCTGCGACACCGTTGCCCACGCGGTGGCTATGGCTACCGCGATGCACACTCTGGTTTCAACTTTAGATGCGGTTATATAAACCACCGATTCATTGCCCTTTCAGTTGAGACTCGGCAAGCAGGTGAGGTACTCTACGCGTCACAACTATGTGACAGCCACTATTATTATGAGACCTATCGTATCATCAGAGAGACAGATTAATGGGGTGGGATGACGTTCGACTTTTTCTAGCGCTGGTTCGTGCGGGCTCGGTTCGGGGTGCGGCACAACAGGCACGCGTCAGCCATTCCACAGTTGCACGCCGCGTTGAGGCTTTTGAAACACGATTGGGGGTAAAACTCTTCGACCGACTGCCGACTGGCTATGTCTTAACAGCCGCCGGGGAGGATTTGCTGGGGGTCGCCGAAAATATTGAGAATGAGTTAGATGCAGTGCAACGACGACTGGTCGGTCAAGATAAGCGCTTGGCTGGTGTCATCCGAGTTACAATGGCCGACGTCATTGCTACACACCTATTGATGCCGAATCTCACCGAATTTCAAGAGATTTACCCTAATATTGAGCTTGAAGTCGTTATCACCTACGAACCACTGGACCTGACACGACGCGAAGCCGACGTCGCCATTCGCTTCATAAAATCCCCGCCGGATCATCTTATCGGCCATAAATTGGCCAGTGTGGCGAGCGCCGCCTACACAACACAAGACTACGTCAAACAACACGACTTATTGGATCCTACATCTGTTTCATGGATTGGATTTGGCCCGCCCTCACCATTTCCAAAGTGGGTCAAGCAGAGCGACTACCCACACGTCCCAGCCCGAGGAACCTTTGACAGTATGTTATTGCAGCTAGAAGCCGCGCGCTGCGGCATGGGGATTGCAAAATTACCATGCTTCATTGGAGATCCTGATCCACGTCTGATCCGGTTACCGCCGGGAGAAGCACGACCCGACTATGACCTCTGGCTCCTCCGCCATCGTGATACACGATCGACCGCCAGGCTCCGTGTTTTCTCCGAGTTTATTGCAGATGCTGTCTCGAATTATCGTTCATTATTGGAAGGCGCCTTAGCCTGATATTTGTCCCCACGTAACACGTGCCACGCACAGCTAAAGTCCTGCAACAATACCGACGACCGAGTCCTTTTATATTGCTTTTTCAGCTTGACCGATAAGTCTGCCAATTTTCGAGTAGTAGATTATGGGCATACCGGCGATAGAGAGTTTTCTGATCTGCTAGTAGATGGTTCACGAGACTAGTGTGATTGTCACCATGAAGAAACCTTGACCTTCCCGTGCAGGGAAGGTTTATCCTCCATGCCGTAGTACAGCTCTGGAGTACACGCGGCATGAATATCGGCAAATTGGCAAAACATTCGGGGGTCTCCGCCAAAACTATTCGCTATTACGAGAGCATTGGCCTGCTGCCGCCCGCCAGCCGTTCGGCTAATGGCTACCGGGTCTTCGCGGACAGTGATCTCCGAACCTTGCGCTTTATACAGCGGGCACGAGACCTGAGTTTTAGCCTCAAAGATGTCCTCCACCTGCTCTCCTTGTGGCGCGATCCAGGCCGCCCAAGCAGCGAGGTCAAAGCCTTGGCCCGCCGCCACATAAAGCGCATTGATAAACACATCGCTGACCTCCAGGCCATGCGCCGGATACTTGATGATCTCGCCCACCGTTGTCACGGTGATAGCCGCCCAGAGTGCCCCATACTGGAGACCCTTGCTGGTTCCGAGGACAAATCATGATGTTCAATATTCAGAAAACGTTGGCGGCAATGCTTTTGGGTATTTTGCTGCTAACGCTTGGTGGTTGTGGTGACGACGAGCAGGCAACAACTCATTCTGGCGGCATGATGAAAGGGCATAGCAGTATGGGCGGGATGAAGAGCAGCCAGGACAGCAGCACGACATCGTCCCTAAAAACCGTAGCAGGGCGCTGGTATACAAAGGCACAGATAGAACAAGGTGCGCCGTTATTCGCCAGCTATTGCGCCGCCTGCCATGGCAAGGAGGCGCAGGGGGATTTCCGCTGGCGCCAACGTGGTGCCGATGGCCGCTATCCACCGCCACCGCTCAATGGCAGTGGGCATGCCTGGCATCATCCAAAACCCATGATCACACGCCAAATTCGTGAGGGTTCTCCAGCGGGCGGCAGCATGCCCGGCTTTGGCGCGCAGTTGAGCGATGCCCAGATCCAGGCGGTTATTGCCTGGTTCCAGAACTTATGGTCAGCGGAAGTCTATCAATCATGGCAGGGTAGGATGCATCACAAGGGTTAGCGGTCAGAGCGGGGTATACTCCCCAAATCATGTCCAAGCGCTCTCCCTTACTTGTCGCCCTGCCGCTGTTGCTCGTGATGGCAGTAGTCGCATTCCTTGCCGTTGGCTTAACCCTCAATCCCCGCGAAGTACCCTCGCCGCTCATAGGCAAAGCGGTACCAGATTTTGAGCTGCCGCCCATAGCGGGCCGCCAGAATCCCGGGCTAGCCGGCCTTGATTTAAAGGGTGAGGTCAGTCTGGTGAATGTCTTTGCATCCTGGTGCACTGCCTGCCGCTATGAGCACCCGCTGCTGATGCGCCTCAAGCGTAACGGCACCATCCCGGTGCATGGCATCAACTACAAAGACAAACCAGAGGACGCCAACGCCTGGCTGGCCGAGCTAGGGGATCCCTATACCCGTATCGGCGCGGATCGCAATGGCCGAATCTCTATTGATTGGGGGGTGTACGGAGTACCTGAGACCTTCTTAATCGATCAGCAAGGCCGTATCGCCTATAAGCAAATTGGAGAAATAACCATCGAGGCCTGGGAACAAAAGCTATGGCCGCTGGTTCAAAAACTACGTGCCCAGAAAAAGGAGCCAAGGCCCCAGTGAAAACCCGATACGCTATCAGCATCCTCGCAGTCGCCGGCTTTGTCATTGGTGCGCTGTGGAGTCAGCTCACTTTACAAACGGTACCACCAACGCACATCCCAGCACCGGCTGCCAAGGCCCCACCCACATCCGATGGCTTCGGCTTTGTTGCCCGCACCCAGCGGGCAACGCTCCCGGCGCTGAAATTTATCAATGGTGATAAGCAACTACTGAGTCTGGATGACTTCCGCGGCAAGCTGGTGCTGCTCAATCTCTGGGCCACCTGGTGCGGCCCCTGCCGGGAGGAAATGCCCACACTGAATCATTTGCAGGAAACCCTGGACGGTAAGGATTTCGAGGTGCTCACCCTCTCCCTGGACCAGCAGATCGAGGAGGTTCAGGACTTCTTTAAAGAACTAGATCTGAAAGCGCTTAACCCCTACCTGGATGTCTCCTTCCGCGCCCCCCAGGACCTGAAGGTGCTTGGGGTCCCCGCCACCTTGCTCATTGATCGCGAAGGCCGTGAGATCGGCCGCCTGCTAGGCCCCGCCGAGTGGGATAGCCCGGCGGCACTGAAACTCATCCGCGCTCATCTCGAGGGCTAATACCCTCAGTGAGTCACCGGGCGCTTTTGCAGCTTCCGCTGTAGCGTACGTCGATGCATATTCATCGCTCGGGCGGCGGCGGAGATATTGCCGTCGTGGGCCTGTAATACCTTTTGCACATGCTCCCACTCCAACCGTTTCAATGACACCGGACGGCGCTCGGGATGCAACTTAGGCACCACTGATTGCTGGCTCAATGCCGCCAGAATCTCATCGACTCCGGCTGGTTTACTCAAGTAATGGATGGCCCCGAGTTTGATGGCAGCCACCGCAGTGGCGACGCTGGCATAACCCGTCAGGATCAGGATTTGCAGGTCCTGATGAATGGCCAGTAAACGCTCTGCCAATAACAACCCGGACTCTTCCCCAATGCAGAGATCAATTACCGCATAACCCGGACGCTCTACCCCCACATGTTCGATGGCAGCTTCCGTATCTTCCGCCACCTCGACTTGAAAACCGCGGGCCTCCAAGGCACCGCCGAGCACCTGGCCAAACACCTCGTCATCATCCACTACTAACAAACGCGAACCGATATTCATGAACACACCACCGTACTTTCAATCAGGGGCAAACTAATTCGCGTACAGGTACCTCCCCCGGCACGCAGATGATGGGAAATCTCTCCTCCCAAACGCCGGATACTGCCGTAAGCGAGCAGCAGACCAATACCCAACCCGTGTTCCTTTTCGGATATCACCGCTTCTCCCGTCGACTGTCCAAAACCGCAACCACGATCACTGATCTCCAGCAGCCATTGCCCTGATTGCTCTCGTGCATCCACCTTGACCGCTTCCGGTGAGGCATCGGCCGCATTATTCAAAATATTTTCCAGCGCCTGACTCAATAGGCGATCGGAGAGAATATAGCCGGGAGATTTTTCCTGCTTCCGATGGTATTGCACCTTCACCCCCAAGCGACTATCACGCCATTTTTCGATCAGCTGGTCCAGATAAGTCACCGTCTGCGCCGATGATCCGGCCTCGGCACGCGCCACCCCTGCCGATGCGCTAATACTTGAGAGCGCTTCCTTACAACGCTCGATTTGGGTCAACAACAGGCTCGCTGCCCGATGTATCTCCGGTGCTTCGTTGGCACCATGGGTACGCTGCAATTCACCGCTGATTATCGTCATCGTGCCCAACGGCGTACCCAGCTCATGGGCCGCACCCGCGGCTAACATACCCAGTTCCACCAAGCCCTCATCGCGCAAGGCCTGCTCCCGTGCCTCGGCCAGGCGGGCTTCGCGTATTTTTAGTGATTGCGACATACCCACCACAAAATGGGCGATCAATCCCGCACTCAAGACAAAGCCAAACCACATCCCGAAGACGTGCAGAGGAAAGCCACTGCCGCCCTGCATAGCCTCCATCCCCCCCCCATCTGAGAGCGGCAAAGGCAGATAGAAACGGGTCAGCGCGGTGTAACAAAGCACGGTCAAAACGGCCATGATGCGGGTATAGCCGGGCGGCAACAAAGTGGCGGAGATCACCAGCGGCAGCAGATAAAACCAGGCAAAAGGATTGGTGGCGCCACCGGTGAGATACAGCATCATGGAAAAGGCGATCACATCCAAAATCAACTGTGTAAAAAGCTCCCAATCTGCCACGACCCGCCCGCCACGCAGGCATATCCAAGTACTGATATTAAGCCCCAGCATCGCCAGCAAAAGCAGTGAAATGGGCAACACTGGCAACACCAGGTTCAATCCCAAAATGGCCCCCAACACCACCAGTAATTCGCCGCCAATGGTGACATTTCGGAGCACAAACAACTGCCGCAGATTGGCATCGCCATACGATTTTCGGGGGGACTGTTGGCTTAAATCCATGAGATTGACCTTGAGCGAGCCCTTAAAGATACATGTGTTTAGCATATTTTAACAGGGTGCGACAAATTGCCGCGTGACAATGTGTCACATTCTGTCGCTGTAACTGCCTCCCTATACTTTGGCCCCATCATCTTGAATCTGGAAATGAGGGCTGAACCGTGGCAGCAAAAGAACTACAAATCTCTCCATTTATGGCAACAAAAACATCGGCCTTGATGGCTACTATTTTAATGTTTACTTTGGGACTGCCATCCATGGCACGGGCAGCCGAGACATCCACAACGCTGCAACAGGTCACCGTAACCGCCACCCGCGAGGAACAGCCTAAAGCAGAGACTCCGGCAACCATTGGCATCATTTCCGAGCAAGAAGTGCATGAACTCAAGGCCGCCCATCCCGGTGCCCTAATAGACCGCATCCCCGGCGTACACCTCAATGTCACCAATGGCGAAGGGCACATGACTTCCATTCGGCAGCCGATCAGCACCGACGCGGTGTATCTCTATCTTGAGGATGGAGTCCCGACCCGTTCCACCGGTTTCTTCAATCACAACGCTCTGTATGAAATCAACCTGCCCCAGGCCGGTGGTGTGGAGGTCACCAAGGGACCCGGATCAGCGCTCCAGGGCAGCGACGCCCTCGGCGCGGTAATCAACGTGTTGACCCGTATGCCATCCCTGGACCCAACGGCCGAGCTTTCCATCGAACATGGCTCCTTTGGCCGCTATCGTTTCCTCGGATCGGCCAGCAACACCTGGGGTGACGACAGCCTGCGACTCGACCTTAATTACACCCGTACTGATAATTGGCGCCAAGCCCAGGAATTTGAACGCCAAAGCGGCACCGTGCGTTGGGACCATTTCACCGCCAATGGTGGCTATCTGAAAACCATCGTCACCGCCGCCAATATCGATCAACAAACCGCCGGGGTTTCTCCCCTGGGGCAGGATGATTTCCACAACGCACCCAAGAAAAATCTCACCCCTATCTCCTTTCGCAAAGTCAAATCCTTCCGTGCCTCCACCGCCTACGAACAAGAGAATGGCAATGCGCTGCTTAGCATTACCCCTTACGTACGCTGGAATCAGATGCGCATGCTGCCCAACTGGCGACTCTTTTTTGACCCCACAACTAATCTCAGAAGCCATCAGTCTGCCGGCCTGATGACCAAGTACCGGCTGGATTTCAAACCCATGCGCACACGCGTGGTAGCTGGTGTAGGCCTTGATTACAGCCCGGGACTATTCCGGGAAAATGCCATTGCTCCCACAAAAACCGGCGCTGTTTTCACCACCTTTACCGAGGGTGCACGGATTTACGATTACGATGCCACCTTCACCTCGATATCGCCTTTTATACACGGTGAGTTCTCCCCCACCCATAAGCTGCGCATCAGTCTCGGGGGACGCCTGGATTTCATGCATTACGATTACGAAAATAATCTTTCGGTCACAACCGTTGGTACACATAAACGGGCGGCATCAGACACCGTAAGCTTCCGACACTTTAGCCCAAAGGTCGGTGCCACCTACGCTTTCAGCCCTAACTTCAACGGTTTCGCCAGTTACAAAAACGGCTTCCGTGCACCATCCTCTGGCACCCTGTTTCGCTCGGGCAATTCCGACGACACCCTCAATCTCAATCCAATCACAGTCGATAGCTTCGAAGTCGGCGTGCGCGGCAAAGCCAGTGCTCTCGACTATGAGTTGTCCGTTTTTTATATGCGCAAAGAAGATGACATCCTGACCTTCAATGGCGGCACCGCCACCGAGACCAAGGCCAATGCGGGAGAAACCCTGCACCGCGGCGCAGAACTTGGCCTCGGCTATGCCTTGTCTAAACAATGGCGGGCGGATCTTTCCTACTCATATACCAAACACACCGCGGAAGACTGGCGATCAAGCCCCACGACCAACTTTAGTGGCAAGGAGCTGCAACAGGCCCCACGTTCTCTCGGCAATGCCCGAATAAGCTATCGCCCGTCCTACCTGGCTAACGCCAAAGCAGAGCTTGAATGGGTGCATGTGGGTCGCTACTACACCGACGATGCCAATCTAAACCGCTACAAAGGCCACGATCTGCTCAACCTGCGAGCCTCCTACCAACTTCCCCCACGCACCCTCGGGCTGGGTGAAACGCTAAAGATTTTTGGTGGCATCGATAACCTTCTTGATCGCCGCTACGCCACCCTGGCCAGCTTTAACCGATTCCGCGGCCAAGAGCAGGCACCCGGCTTACCACGCAACTTTAATGTTGGGATTGAAGCGGTATTTTAGGAGCCTGCCAATGCGATCTCCTACGGTAGTCATCGGGCTGTTGGTTTGCACCCTTACCGGCTGCGCCCAAACCGAGGTGCATAGGCATACGCCCAAGCTATCCACCTTGCCCGCCCACTGCACCACCCCGGATGCGACACCCTCCCTGCGCTGTGCCAGCGTCAGCACACCCACCTTCGATAAGAAAGGTCATCTGTGGGTTAGCTGGGTGCAAGGTCCACATGTCTATGTCAGCAGACAAGGGCGTGAAGAAACGGAATTTGCCGCACCGGTGCGGGTCAATCCACAGCCAGAGGCGGTGGAACACAATGGCGAAAATCGCCCCAAGATAGTGGTGGCAGGCAATGGTGATATTTACCTCAGCTACAGTGTGCGCAAGCCACAACCCTATACGGGAGACGTGCGCTTTAGCCGCTCCCTCGATGGCGGCAAACATTTCTCGCCACCCAGCTCTATCAGCGATGAAGCCCGACCGAGCAGCCAGCGTTTCGATGCCCTGGCGGTGAGCGCGTCCGGCAGAATTTATCTTGCCTGGCTCGATAAACGCACAAAACTTGCCGCCAGGCAGGAGAAAAAACCCTACCCCGGGATCGCCTTATATTTTTCCTACTCGGATGATCGTGGGGCAAGCTTTAGCCCCAATCAGATAATCCGGCATCACAGCTGTGAATGCTGTCGCCTGGCGATGGTGATAAACAACGACCGCCCGGCGCTGATGTGGCGTTCTGTTTATGGCAAGAACGTCCGTGACCACAGCTTCATGGTATTTAAAAACCCCACCAACCCGGGCGTGAGCACCCCTACTCGAGTCAGCCAGGACCAGTGGGCCATCGATGCCTGTCCGCACCACGGGCCGGCGATGTCTATGGACAAGGAAGGCACTTACCACACCGTCTGGTTCACTAATGGCACCGCACGACAAGGCCTTTTTTACGCGCGCTCTAGCGATGGTGGCAATCGCTTTAGCCCACCGCTGGGCTTCGGCAATCCGAAGCATCAATCTACGCATCCCCACATAGCCAGTTTGGGCAAGCGGGTGTTTATCGTATGGAAAGAATTCGATGGCAAGCAGACCCAGATCCGGATGATGCAATCTACCGACTATGGCAAGCGCTGGAGTGCGGTCAGCTCGGTGGCGACTACCGCCGGTGCCTCTGATCACCCGTTGCTACTAAGCAATGGCCTGCAAGTCTATCTGTGGTGGCAAACGGCCGCTGAAGGCCATCGACGACTGATGCTTAACTAACTGTGCGCCACTCTCTCTCATTATTGTTGCTGTTGCTGATAAGCGACTCTGTCAATGCCGCGCCAACAGACACTATTAAACCCTTTGTAACGGGCAGCTTTGCCACTATTTTGGCTGCCCACCAAGGGCAGCAGACAATCATTTCCTTTTGGTCCCCCGATTGCCCCCCGTGTATCGAAGAAATGCCCCTGTGGAAAACGCTCCGCCGCACCCACCCGGAGCTGGCAATCGTGCTCGTTACCACAGAGCCCCTTAGCACCTCGACACGTAGCCGCGCCATCCTGAAGCGCTTTGAGCTGACCGACATCGAGGCATGGGCCTTTGCCGATCCCGTGATTGAGCGACTGCGCTTTGATATTGATCGCCAATGGTTTGGCGAATTACCCCGTACCTACCTGCTCAATGCCGCCAATAAACTATCTGCAGTGAGTGGCCTACTCCCGGAGGGATGGCTGCAGCGCTGGACCGAATATTCCTCGCATAGTGAGCAGTAAGGAGGGCCTTGATGTTGCTATATGCACGCACACAGCCCGTTTCACCCATGTCCATTTCAGTCACTGCGGCATTCTTGTTACACCTTAGCGCCGCGGTTTACTTAATGCTCTCTCAGCAAATCGCCTTCGCGCCCCTGAAAACAATCAACATCAGCCTGTTGCCCCCTCCCCCCAGTCATCACGAACCCAAAACAGTCGCTGAACAACCAAAGCCGCCAACACCAGCCTTGACGCCGCCCAAGCCCGCGGTCCATGCCAAACCAACACCGAAACCACCACCAAAAGCACGCCCCAAAGTACGAGCCAAAACACCGCCCAAGCCCCGGCCCGTTGCTCCCGTACCGGCATCCGTACAAGTAGCGAACAACCCACCCCCTCCTCCTGGACCCAGCCAATCCACGGACACGCCCATCCCCACACCCGCAGCAGCAGTCACCCCCATACCTGAGCGCTACCAACCACCCATGGGCAGCGCCAACTATCTAAATAACCCGAAACCGTCCTATCCCAGAATGGCACGGCGGCGCGGTATGCAAGGGCAGGTTATTCTACGCGTAAAGGTGAGTGCCGCTGGCTTGCCACTAGCCATTAGCGTGCAAGAAAGTTCCGGCTTCAAAAGCCTCGATCAGGCCGCCCTGCGCAGCGTACGCAGGTGGCGCTTCATTCCCGCCAGTCGCGCCGGCATTGCGGTGCAGGCCACCGTCAACATACCGATCAAATTCCAATTGGAGGGTTGAGTAGCCCAGTGCGACACTATGTCACACCCCATTTTTAACACCATCTCATATACTTCTTTTCCACGGCACGGTGCCGCGAATGAGCTGTACAGGAGTATTTGAAAATGCGTTCAAGTTGGCGAACATTAGCTAGGCTTGCAGGACTTTGCCTGTTGCTATACATCCCCCAGACCCAGGCCTATGTGGGCCTTTGCTGCGGCAAGTGCGGCGGCAATATGCCGATGAATATTCCCGGTGGTGGCATCCCCGAGACCCACGAATTTCGCTTCAAAATTAGCCCCATGCTTATGCGCATGGACGGGCTGCGGGATGGCGCCAAGGACGTGGATGCCAGCAGTCTGCTGGGCATGCCCGCAGCGGGCAAATTCATGGCGGTGCAGACCGAGATGGATATGTCCATGCTCAACTTCACCGGTGGCTACAGCTTCAGCGACAAGCTTTTCGGCGGCATCATGCTGATGTATCAGGACAAGCGCATGGACATGCGCTTCAACACCCCCATGAAGACCATGACCGGGGTTAATGGCTTCACCATGAAGTCCAAAGGCATTGGCGACACCATGCTAATGGGGAAATACCGCCTGTTTGCCGACGATCCGCTTATTCCCTCTCGCCAGGCCTCGCTGTTCTTTGGGCTGAGCCTGCCGACGGGCTCCATCGACGAGAAAAATGATCGTCACCCACTGGCTATGCGTCGGTCAGAGCTACTGCCCTACGGCATGCAGCTGGGTTCCGGCACCTTTGACCCGACTATCGGCCTGCTATATCAGAGATCAAGCTCGCCTTGGTGGTGGGGGCTCAATACCTCAGTCACTGCACGCCTACATGACAATAAGCGCGACTATCGCCTTGGCAATGAGTTGCGCATCGACGCCTACGCCATGCACCAGTTCCGCCATAATCTGCTCGCCCAGATTCAACTAAATGGCCATTATCAGGGGCGCATACGCGGGCAAATGGATGCATTTACCTCGGGTGCATCGGGCCATGCAGTGCAGGGGGCCGCAGCGTCACCGGCCATGACACCGCTGTGGAATACCCGCAATTACGGTGGAACTAATCTCTTTGCCACCCTGGGGGTGCAATGGCAGCCCGCACCACTGCACCTTGTTGACCTTAATTTCGGAGTGCCGCTGTATCGGAACCTTAACGGTCCGCAGCTGGAAACCGATTACCGCGTGATGCTCACTTGGTATATGGAAATTCCCACCGGTAAAAGTGTCCGCGCCCGCCTTAGGGGCCCCCGTAGCGGCACCGGCAAGCTGGGATTTTGAGGATGCTAACCATGCGAAAACATCTCTGTTTTCTTCCCCTAGTGGGCCTACTGCTCTCCGCCTGTGGCACCACGGGAGGCCCATCCACGGCACACCTACCAGAAACTACTTCGGAAGCAGCCGTGGCCTACGCGGCCCGTTGTGGCAGTTGCCATGCCATCCCTCATCCCAAGCGACACACCTATGATGTCTGGCTAAGGATGATGCCGCTGATGGAAAAACACATTGCAGACCGCAACATGGGAACGATGAGTATCGAAGAACAAACGCTGATCCTTGCCTACCTCAAGCAACACGGAAGATGAACAGGGCCTCACGTTGGTGTCGTGCTTTACCGCTGTTAGCCGTGTTCATGGCGACGGCCTTTATCCGCCCTGTCAATGCACACGCTGAACCCGGCCTCGTTACCCCGCAACAACGCCTTGAAGCTCCGGACTTTGAGCTGTCCGGCCTGGATGGCAAAAAGCTGAGGCTCCAGGATTACCGGGGCCAACTGGTGTTGCTCAATTTCTGGGCAACCTTCTGCGTGCCCTGTCGTGAAGAAATGCCACAACTGGAGGCGCTGTGGAAAAGCTTCAAAGATAAGGGCTTCACTGTCATCGCCATCGCCACTGATCGCGGCAATGCCAAAGAGGTTAAACGCTTCGTGCAGGAAACCGCACTAACCTTCCCCGTGGTCCTGGATCCTGATGGCAAGGTACGCAACAACTACGAAATCATCGGCCTGCCCACCACCTACCTTATCGGCCGCGATGGCCGCTTTCATGGACGCATCATCGGTGCCCGTGATTGGAACAACGAAGCCGCCGTCAATATGATTCGGGAGCTGTTGGCTAAATAGAAAACTTGACCTTCCCCTCAAGGGAAGGTTTATAAAGTAGACAGGATGCGCCCATGGCGCGCTATCGTGTTTACTTTCATGGAAAAACCAAGCCCCTGTTGCCATCACCCCTCAGCCCCTGAGCCTATCAAGGATCCGGTCTGTGGCATGACGGTGAATCGCGAAACCGCTCCCAGCCACACACATGACGGTCAGGATTATTATTTCTGCTGTGATGGCTGCCTGAACAAGTTCTCCGCTGCACCCACACAGTATCTGGATGGACGAAAACCCGCTCCAGCCCCGGTAATCGCCGGTGCCATCTATACCTGCCCAATGCACCTGGAGGTGCGTCAGGAAGGCCCCGGCATCTGCCCCGACTGCGGCATGGCACTGGAGCCCGAGGGCATTCCGGTACTAGCCACAAAAATCGAGTACACCTGCCCCATGCATCCCGAGATCCTGCAGGATGAACCCGGCGATTGCCTCAAATGTGGCATGGCACTGGAGTCTATGACGGTCACCCTGGAAGACGACGAAGACCCGGAACTCATCGACATGAGTCGGCGCTTCAAGGTGGGAGCGGTGCTATCGATACCGCTGATTATCATCGCCATGGGTGGCGTTGTGGGTCTCGACTTTTCGGAGCTGGCAAGCACCCGGACACTGGGCTGGATAGAGTTGCTACTAGCCACGCCAGTGGTGCTGTGGGGCGGCTGGCCTTTCTTCGTGCGCGGCTGGCAATCACTGCTTAGCCACAACCTCAACATGTTCACCCTGGTGGGCCTGGGCACCGGCGTTGCCTATAGCTACAGCCTGGTGGCCATCTTGGTGCCCGATATCTTCCCAGCATCGTTTCGTGATCAGCACGGCGAAGTGGCGGTATATTTTGAAGCCGCCGCGGTCATCGTCACCCTGGTACTGCTCGGTCAGGTGCTGGAACTGCGGGCGCGCAAGCGCACCGGGGCAGCAATCCGCGCACTGCTCGGCCTGGCCCCGGCCACAGCACGCCGCGTCGGCCCCGATGGCAGTGAAAGCGACGTGCCTCTGGATGAGGTGCAAACGGGTGATCGACTGCGGGTACGTCCCGGCGAAAAGGTACCGGTGGATGGTGAGGTACTTGAGGGCAGCAGCGCCATAGATGAATCCATGATCACCGGCGAGGCAATTCCCGTGGCTAAGGAGATCGGTGACCGCGTGATCGGTGCCACCGTGAATGGCACCGGCAGCCTCATCATCGTCGCCCGGCATGTCGGCGCCGATACCGTACTGTCACAAATCGTACAGATGGTAGCCACAGCGCAGCGCAGTCGCGCCCCGATACAGAAGCTCGCAGATGTGGTGGCCGGCTATTTTGTCCCCATCGTGGTGCTGGCCGCGGTCATCACTTTTGTGGTGTGGGCACTGGCGGGCCCGGAGCCTGCCATGGCCTACGCCATCATCAACGCCGTGGCGGTGCTGATCATTGCCTGCCCCTGCGCCCTGGGTCTAGCCACCCCCATGTCCATCATGATCGCCACCGGCAAGGGGGCGACCGTTGGGGTGTTGTTCAAGGATGCCGAGGCCATCGAAGTGATGCGCAAGGTAGACACCCTGGTAGTGGACAAAACCGGCACCCTGACCGAAGGAAAGCCGAAACTGGTGGATATCATCAGTACGGGCGTGATGAAAGAAAACGAGTTACTGCACCTCTCCGCCTCACTGGAGCGTGGCAGCGAACATCCGCTGGCCGAGGCCATCGTTACCGGTGCCCTGGCGCGCAATTTGAATCTGGCCGACGTCATCGCTTTCGAGTCCATAACCGGTAAGGGGGTCATGGGAGTGGTGAACGGGCAAAACGTGGCATTAGGAAATCTGGCCATACTGGAGCAGCTCGGCATAAATGCCGGCGAGTCAGCGGGGCTGGCCGACACACTGCGCAGCGAAGGGCATACCGTCATGTTCGTCGCGATAGATGGCTCAATCGCAGGACTCGTTGGTGTAGCCGACCCGGTCAAGGAGACGACCCCGGCAGCCATCGAGGCACTGCAAGCAGAAAACGTGCATATCGTCATGCTCACCGGCGACAACGAAATCACCGCCCGCGCAGTGGCGGGCAAGCTTGGACTAGATGAGGTCATTGCCGGTGTACTGCCAGAGCAAAAGGCCGAAGTGGTGAAGCGACTGCAGGCCGAGGGACGTACCGTGGCCATGGCCGGTGACGGCATCAACGATGCCCCCGCACTGGCCCAAGCCCATGTGGGCATCGCCATGGGCACCGGCACCGATGTCGCCATGGAAAGTGCCAGTGTAACTCTGGTCAAAGGCGATCTGCGTGGCATCTTGCGAGCCCGAAAACTCTCTCGCGCCACCATGGCTAACATCCGCCAGAACCTCGTCTTCGCCTTCCTCTACAACGGCCTCGGCGTACCGATAGCCGCCGGCGTCCTCTACCCGGCCTTTGGCCTGCTACTCAGTCCCATAATCGCCGCAGCCGCCATGAGCTTCAGCTCCGTTTCAGTGATCAGCAATGCCCTGCGACTGCGGCGGCTAAAGCTCTGAAGAAAAGCTTCGTGGCATCAACCCTGGCCCGGCTGTACCGCCTCCCGAACCGCGGGGTCGCCCGTCAGTTTGCTGAGATTCCCATCGATGAGGCGTGGGAAAAGCCGTTGCAGTAGCAGGAATATACGCTCGGGCCCACGGGGATAAATGTCCCGGGCCTCACGCGCGATGCCGTTCCAGATATGAAGAGCGACGGCACTGGCATCGTCCAGTTTCATTCCCATAGGAGCTACCAATTTTGCAAAGCTGTCCGCCGCCGGGGTGCGTACCCCGCGCGGGGCCACGTAGGTCACGCCGATCTGTTCTTGGACCAATTCACGCCGCAAGCCTTCGGAAAAGCCACGCAGGCCAAATTTGCTGGCGGAGTAGGCGGCAAAATAGGGGAAGGCGATGTCTCCAAACATGGAACCGATATTGACGATCCGCCCGCCACCCTTTTTCTGCACTAACGGCAGCAGGCAGCGGGTCAGATTAATGGGAGCCATCAGATTAACCGCCAACATCGCCTCGGTGATCTCATCGCTGCCATGCCCAAACGCTCCCACTTCCACCACGCCAGCATTATTGATGAGCAGATCTAGGCCACCACACCGCTGTTCCACTGCCGCGTAAATACGCTTTCGATCTGCAGCTAGCGTGATATCAGCTACCACGATATCTACCCGCCCATCCGCATCGATCTGCTCGCGGGTTTTCTCCAACGCGGCCTCGCGCCGGCCCACCAACACCAGCTCCAAACCACGGCGGGCACCCTCAATGGCCAATGCACGCCCGATACCGCTCCCAGCGCCCGTGATCAATGCCACTTTGCCCGCGAGATTCATACCGCCTCTCCCGCACCATAGTAGTCACCATCAAGGGAATGGAAGACATCCCCAAACAGGCGATACATGATCTTCGCCATATCAATAATGCAGGCATGATGGTCGGGCTGATGAATACCATTCAGCAGATTTTCAAACATTTTTACGTGGTCTTTATCAAGATCTCCGTGGGAACGGAGATAGGAAAAACCGAGCTCTGAATTCACCCCGAGGTTCCCGGCAATTGCCCGCGCGGCGCGGGTAGCCAGTTGTACCGACATGCCCTCCAGCACGTGAACCATGCCCAGCAAGGCGTAGGGACTGGCGTGCTCGATGGCGTAGTAGGCATAGCCCACCATGATGCGTATCGCGATGTTGCCATCACCTTGCCGCACCATGGCAGCATCGCCACCTAGTGCCGCAATATCCTCAAGAATCCATTTCTCATGGCCGCGCTCTTCATCAATGTAGTCGAGCAAGGCCTCACGATATCCCTCATCGTCCCGACCGCAACGCGCCACTGCCGCGCCGAGTAACGGACAGGTATGTTTTACATGGTGATAGGCCTGCTCCAGATAGCGCAGATACAGGGCCCGTTCCACCTGACCATTAAGTGCCGAGGCAATGAGTGGGATGGCAAGAAATTCATCACGGGCGTACTTGGTCTCACTGAGCAGTTGCTCATAAGGGATCTGACTCTGCATCTTTTCCACCTTCTGCTAATTCAATACTTCGCAAGCGTTCTGTTTTCAAAACGTTAGAAAATATATCTACCCGTGCCGGCAGGGCGTAATCCGGCAACTCGGAAAACAGCGTACGTAGATGTGTTTGCAAGGTGCGCTCCAAAACATCGGCCACCCAGACCCGCGCAGAATCCTCTGCCACCAACACCAACTCAGGGCGATCCTGGCCATGGCCGTTTAGGCGTGCGGCGATGAATCGTGGGTCAACGAGTGCTAGCGTCTCCACCCATTCCGGTGAGAGATTACGTCCATTAGCAAGCACGATGAGGAGATCCTTGCGGCCATCCACCACCAGCGTGCCATCGTCTTTGAGGTGTCCGAGATCACCGGTACGCCACACCGGCTCCTGCAATGGGGGTGCATTGAGATAGCCCTTCATTATGCCGCCACCGCGGACAATGATTTCCCCTTGCTCAATGCTGACAGCAACATCGTCCAGCACCGTTCCCGCACCCTCCCTAGATTTGCTTCCTACACGCTCCAATGACACCACGGAACAGCATTCAGATAGGCCGTAGCCGCGGTAAACCGGCAGCCCCAGTGCCCGTGCAGATCGCACCAGCTCAGCGGCCACAGGCGCCCCGCCCACGGCAACATAACGCATATTTTCAAGGGGTTTTGCGCCATTTTTATCTAGCGCCATCACCAGCGCCTTCAGCAGTTGCGGCACTAAAATCGTGGTGCTTGCCCGTGCTTTCTGTAACTGCACCAGCAGAGGTTGAACATTGCTCTTCAAGGCAGCATTCACCACCGCCGCCGAAACCTGTATTTGCGCGCCCACCAGCAGGGGTACGAAGATCCCGGCAATCTGCTCCAGCAACAGGGCATAAGGCAGGACGCTTAGGTGAACGTCCGTTTCCCGTGCGTCAACCGCGCTCGCAATGTTACGAATTGCGGAGCTAAGCTGACGGTCACCATGGAGCACCCCTTTGGGATGGCCTGTGGTGCCGGAGGTGTAGATCACCCGTTCCGCACCACCGTGATAGTTGGGCAACAAATCCAGGCCAGGGGTATAAACAATGGATTCGGCACCAAGCTCAATGCATGGAAAGCTGGATTTAATATCGAGTTCTGCAGCAGAGAGTCCACAGCAGATCACCAGATCCACCTCGGCATCGGCACACAAATTAGCTTGCTGCACGGCACTAAAAAATGGTGGCAAGGGCACCAGCCGACGGGACATTAAAGTGATCGCCAGATCAGCAATGATCCACAATGGCCCGGCTTTACCGGCAATGGCGATTGTGCGCGCGGACTCAGGGACACGCCGCATAAGCACGATGATACTCGCGATCAGGGTGGCGTAATCCAGGCTGGCCTCGTCCCCCCTGATAACTAATCGATGGGGCTCACGACAGGCACGGGCACGCAGTGCGTCAAAAACTTCAAACACAGATGTTTCCTGATATGAACAAGGCTATTGCCGTAAGTCCTTTAATCGGGATCTTTGTGATGACCTCTTTTGCCATGGCGTTCTTCCTCTTCGTGGTGCTCCCTGCCGCCAAAAAAAGACTTCACCTTGTCCACGAATCCGCCTTCCCAGTTTTTTTCCATACGGTCTTCATCAAAATCACCGGTGGTGGCGACATTGGTATGGCAGGCACCACAGTTGGCCTTGGAATTAACCTCTGGGTCAGACCAGACCCGGGGGCTCAGCTCATCATGTTTACGCAGAAAGCGAGGAGCGGTGGTGATGCGCTCCGGCGCCTGGCCTGCAGACAAACCCTGCTGCCATTTGTGCGCCGCACGTAAATCACTGACATCCGACGCGTTGTTAAGGTAATAAGTCCGTAACGAACTCAAGGTCTTGTCATCGAGGCTCGCATCCTCACCAAAGTGATCGCCCAACTCGCCAAAGATCCGCTGCCAGGATTTGCGCGGCAGCATCTGTGGAAAATAGGCCATATGGCATTCGCCGCATTCGCTCTTCACCTCGGCATTGTTGATGGGTGGAAAGCGCTCTGCCTGCACCGGTGCGGCCAGTGGCGCCAGCAGGGTCATCATCACAATTAATTTTTTCATCATCGTCACCTATTGGCTCTGCATATACGTTATGAAATCACCCTTTTCCACGGCACTGCATTCGCGCCCAAGGACACTTTTGCAGTTACGTCGAAACCATTTGGCGACCTTTTTAACCTTGGTGAAACGGGCGGGATTTTTGGAAACGGCAATGGGCTTGATGACCTTGCCGGCCCGGGTTTTTCCATTGGCTAGAGGGTCCTTGCTGTGGCAGGAGGTGCATGCCGGAGTTTTCGGCTTGCCACCCGCATGCTGATCCAGAAACAAGCGCTTTCCCCGCTCCGCAGAAAAGGCGGTGAAGGTAGCGTCTGCAGCCTTGGCCTGGGCGGCAAAGCCCGCCAGAATGGCATCGCGAGCCGGGTTTGCCTGAACCGGCAGTTGCACTGCCAGTAAGGCGGTCAAAGCCAGCATCGTAGTTTTATTCATTTTTGTTTCTCCATGGTGTTGATCATCTGATCGTCAAAATGACCACTATTCGCATCGGCATGACAGGCGGCACAATTACTCTTGCTACCAATATCCTCACGGGCAAACAGGCCCGGTAAAATGTCGTCGTGTTTACGCACCCAGTACGGGCTAGCGGTGATCTGCCAGGGGGCATTGGCTGAGACTTGGCGTAAACGATTCGCCGCCTCGGTATCCCAACCCTCACTGGCATAGCTCCGCAGGTAGCTGGCAATGTCTTTGCTGGTTTCCTCATCAAGGCTGGCATCCTCTCCGAAGTGATCTTCGAGATTGGCCATTAGCCCCTGCCAGGATGGTGCGGGTAACAGGCTGGGGTGAAAGATCTGGTGGCAATCAGCGCACTCCGTCTGGAAATTTTCATTTGCTGGCAGGGCCTGCAGGCCGGTGGGTGGCATACGGCCCAGCAAACCGAGGATCCCCGCGGCACTAAGTCCAAAGACAGCGATGCTCAGGGCTACCGCACCCAGCTGTGCCTCGCGCGCCGGCGGATGCGCCAAGCCCTCGGGCAACGACTTAAAGCCGCTGATCATGGAGCGGGGCAGATTTTCGCGATGCAGCACACTCTCCGCGATCACCCCCAACAAGTGTGCGAACACCATGACCCCAAGGCCGAGAACCAGATAGGCATGGATGTCTTTGGCAACATCACCGATCTGGAAAGAAGTGATGCCAGCCAGCGGCCCCTGATTTTCCTCTCCACCCAGAGCCAGCAAGCCACTCAGCGTGATGCCGACCAGTACCAGGAACAGGGCAAAAACCATCAGCGCGCCGGTGGGGTTGTGACCGAGATAATGGGCCGGGCGCAGCATTGCCAGGCCGTGCAAATGGCGAAAGGTCTCCGCGGGGCTATAGGAGAAATTACCGATGCGGCTGTATTCGGAGCCGTAGATCCCCCAAACTAGGCGAAATACGATCAACAGCACCACGCCGTAGCCGGCCCCAATATGCAGGTCCATCCACCACTCCGGCGCCAGATAAGCACTGGCCACGCCAATGCTCGCCAACAACACCAACAACCAATGGAATAGACGGGTGGGCAGATCCCACACCCGCACCCTCCGCTGTGGCCCGGTGATGGGCGCACCGGAAGTCTTGTTATGACGCATGGAAGCGGGCTAAGCAGTGCGGCGCTTGAGGCCGGAAATAACCGTGGCTACAGGATTGTTCGCGCTAATCGATACTGCGCAGACCCGGGGTTGGTGCTCGTAGTAATTTCCCCAGGCCGTCGGTCTGGACACACGGGTTGCCACCGCTGCCCCCAAATCCAGTATCGTGCTGGCACTGAGATCCAGCTGGCATCCCACTGCGGAGGTTACGGTACACAGTCCCCACTGCATCCCCGCCTGCACACCATAATCATTGATGAAAGCCAGCAGGGCCCGAACGAAGCCACCACTGCCTGCCAGGTTCGTGACCTCTAGCACCCGCTCCCGATCAACCGACTTACCCAGCCGTATGGCAATGCAATCCTCCACCGGCCAATCCAGATAGCACTCGGAAAAGAAGCCGTTGCTAGCCGTGCGAATACCGGCAGCACAAACGGGCCTGCCAGTGTCGCTAAATACTGCCGCCAACTGCTCTGGAAGCTGCGTTAGCCAGGCACCATAGCGACGCGCATAGACACTAAGAATCAAACGCTCTACTGCATCCCGCGCCAGATGCTTGCGATTTACCAACTGGATATACATTGCCCAACCCCGCAAATAATGTGATGGGCAAACTATTGCAGTGGGGCCTTACAGCTTCCTTACAATCAGGGAGGGTATACGTCGGAAAGCATCGACTGAGGCACAATCTGGACTATTCACGAAAGGTGAGCACAAAGATGGCGCCACCATCGGGCCGATCCTCCACCGTGATAGTGGCATCATGCAGGGCGGCTATGCGACTGACGATGGCCAACCCCAAACCGGCACCACTTGCCTGGCTACGGTCCTTGCGCCAGAAGCGATCGAAAATATGCTCACGATCCGCTGCGGCAACACCCGGACCTCGATCCAATACGCGAATTTGAGGCCCATTGGTGACCTGGATCTCGATCTCACTGTCCTCGGGCGAGTGATTAAGCGCATTCTCAATAAGATTACGTACCGCCACCTCCAACACATCTGCATCGCCCACAATGGAGCATTGGGTGTCACCCGTTACCGCAATACTCTTGCCCGCCGCAATGGCAATGGGCCCCATCAGCGCCGCCGCATTTACTGCAACCGTGTTCAGCTCGGCCTTTTCACCGTTGCCGATGACAAAACTATCCACCTGCGCGAGCTTGAGTAACTGCGAAACAACCCGTTCCAGATTGCCCAGATCCCGTTCCAGTGTTTTGCCCGATTCGAGCTCCAACGAACCGAGATGAGCCCGCAAGATAGCAATGGGGGTACGGATCTCATGGGCAGCATCGGCAACAAAGCGCTGCTGTTGCTGAAAGCCCATTTGCAGGCGGTCCAGGCTGCTATTGACGGCCAGCAGCAGGGGATGAATCTCCGCGGGCACATCCTCCATGGGCAAGCGCTGGTCAAGAGTAGAGGGACCTATAGCCGCCGCGTGCGCGGAAACTCGATGAAGGGGTGCCAAGGCATTCCGTAGGGTAAAAAAAGTGACTGCCAATATGGCGCCAAAGATCAGCAGCAGGATCCACAAGACTTCCTCTCCCAGCTCATCCAGAAAGCTGTCGACCAGCACATCATCATGCTCAATATCCTGTTGCACCTGTATATATACCGTCCCCAAGGCCGTTTCGTGACGCAGACTGGCGCCGTTGTGCTGATAGCCAGAATTGGGATCAATAAACTTGAAATAACTGACCGGAGAATCTGTCTCTAGATCATCCCTATGAAGAGGTACAGAGATACCCGGTGAAGCCGCCAATACCTGGCCCTGCTCATCGACCACCACATAATGGTATTGGGCATCCTTCCGTTGATAAGCACGAGCAAGGGTTGTTGGCAGCGAAACCGTAATGTCTCCCTCGGCATTAACATTGAGATGGCGAGCGATGTCCCCTGCCTGACCGTTAAGCGAGCGGTCGTGCAAGGTATCCATATGGATCATGAATTCGACCACCAGAATGACAACTACCAGGACGACAGCAGCAAACATGGTGAGGCCAACGCGCAAAAAGACCTTGCTGAGTAGCGATGATCTGACCATGTTAGTGGGAACACTCATGCTTGGATCAGATAGCCAACGCCACGCAGGGTATGAATACGGGCACTGGCAGTAGCGCCATCAAGGCGTTTGCGCAACCGGTGGATAGCTACTTCAATACTATTGGAGGCCACTTCCTCTCCGTAGGCATAGAGTTCATCTTCCAGCCATTGCTTGGGCACCACCCGGCCTGCGCGCCGCAATAGATGCTCCAGCAGATCCAGCTCGCGGCGGGGCATGGAAATCACTTGGCCGTCGATTTGCACCTCGCGGGCGATGGTGTCAAAGCGAATATTAGCGAGCTCCAGGGTGGCCCCTAGCGCACTCCCGGGGCGACGCATCAACGCCTTGAGGCGCGCTAGCAGCTCCTCCATAGCAAAGGGCTTGGCAAGATAATCATCGGCCCCAGCATTCAGGCCATCCACCCGATCCTTGATGCCATCCCGTGCCGTCAGCACCAAGACCGGTGCTTGTACACCCTGACTACGACCCTGCCGCAGCACCTCCATGCCATCGCCATCGGGTAGGCCAAGGTCGAGAATCACCGCGTCATAGCTCACCGTGGTTAACGCTGCCAGTCCATCCTTGACCGTGCCGAAGCAATCAACCGCCATCCCCTCCAGCTTCAGACCTTGCGTAATAAATTCGCTCAGTCGCCGGTTATCCTCAATCAGTAAAATCCGCATATTTCATTCGATACTCAATTGAGAACGTAGAGGACCTCGGAGTCATCATTCCCCCGGAGCTTGTACTGCACCAGCACACCCTTGGCATCGTACCAAAGCTCCCGCTCCAAGCCACCGCTAACCACATAGTGGCGAGCTTCCACGGTATCCCCCATCACCTCAATGGACTCAAGACCCTGCTCGGCAACATATATCCTCATCTCACGACCATCCAGCGTGTTAAGTAACAGACCACGCTTTACCAGTTCAACATTCCACAGGCTCGCCGGCATGATATCCGCTGCGCTTAGCTGCTGGCGTTCACCACTTTCGACCTTCAGCGCACCACCATCGAATAGCACCTGTAGTTGATGCTCGGCACCGTCATCATCGGTGGTGGAAGCGAGTGCCACCAAGGCACCATCACGCCAGCGCTCTTGCCCCTGATGCTTGAAGTGGTAAACCGAAATCCCCAGGAAGATCTTTACGTTAATGTCCGTGGCAATATCCACCGCCAGCTCCCCACCCCGCTGCTTAAAACGAATGGTGTGAGTGCCAATCTCCGCTCCCTTGCGCATTACCGTAAAGGAAAGTACCCCGGAGTCGGGTATACCGGCCGCTTGAGCATCAGAAATTAGGGGAAGAAAAGGCGCTAAAAGAGCCAGCACCGCAAATAATTGCTTGAATTTATTCACAAGTTCACCTCTAAACCGCCCTCATTTAGGCTTTTTCCCTACTTCGCGCGCATAATCTACCCAACAACACTTACCGAAAGCTTACGCATCCGGTTCAGCCCTCGGCTGTATCCATGCAGACACGTAATGAAAAACCCAGAAGTATCCTCCATGAACACGATTACCATCCCCAAAGCCAAGACCGCCCTCTACGACTACCCGAAGTACTGGGCCGAGTGTTATGGCACCGCCGATTTCCTGCCCATGTCGCGGGCGGAAATGGATGCGCTCGGCTGGGATAGCTGCGACGTCATCATCGTCACCGGCGATGCCTACGTGGACCAGCCCTCCTTCGGCATGGCCATCGTCGGCCGGCTGCTGGAGGCCCAGGGCTTTCGTGTTGGCATCATCGCGCAACCCGATTGGCACGCCAAAGAGTCGTTCATGGCACTGGGCGAACCGAATCTGTTTTTCGGGGTCACCGCCGGCAACATGGATTCCATGATCAACCGCTACACCGCCGACCGAAAACCACGCTCGGATGATGCCTACACCCCGGGTGGACGCGGCGGTGCGCGCCCGGACCGCAGCTCTCTGGTCTACAGCCAGCGTTGCCGGGAGGCCTATCCCGATGTGCCGATCCTGCTCGGCGGCATCGAGGCCTCGTTAAGGCGCATCGCCCACTACGACTATTGGCAAGACAAGGTACGCCGCTCCATCCTGTTGGATGCCCAGGCCGACCTGCTGTTATATGGCAATGCCGAGCGCGCCCTGGCCGAGATCGCACACCGTCTGTCGCTGGGGGAGGCCATAGCAAGCATCAGCGATGTACGCGGCACCGCCCTGATCCGCCGCGACACCCCGGCAGGGTTTCAGGAGATCGACTCCAGCCGTATCGACCGTCCGGGCAAGATCGACGGCATCGTCAATCCCTATATCAACACCCCGGAGATTTCCGACTGCGAGCAGCAGCGCCGCAACGCACAGCAGTTCGGCATGGATGAAAACGGTAATGCGATCGTCGATCCAAGGGCACCGAAACTAAAGCGGGAAAAGACCGTCATCCGCCTGCCTTCTTACGACAAGGTGCGCAACGACAGGGCCCTGTATGCCCATGCCAGCAGAGTGCTACATCTGGAAACCAATCCCGGCAATGCGCGGGCATTGGTACAGCAACATGAAGGCAAGGACGTATGGTTGAACCCGCCACCGATTCCGCTTAGCACCGACGAGATGGACTACGTGTTTGCCATGCCCTTCCAACGCGTACCGCATCCGTCCTATAAAAATAAAAAAATTCCCGCCTATGAAATGATCCGCTTCTCGGTGAATATCATGCGCGGCTGTTTCGGCGGTTGTACCTTCTGCTCCATCACCGAGCACGAGGGGCGCATTATCCAGAACCGCTCGCAAGATTCGATCCTCAACGAAGTCAAAGATATTCGCGACAAGGTGCCGGGCTTCACTGGCGTCATCTCAGATCTCGGCGGCCCCACCGCTAATATGTATCGCATCGCCTGCAAGAGCCGTGAGATAGAAGCCGCCTGCCGAAAACCCAGTTGCGTCTATCCCGGCATCTGCCCAAACCTCAACACCGACCACTCGGCACTGACACAACTTTACCGTGAGACCAGAGCCTTACCGGGCGTAAAAAAGGTGCTGGTCGCCTCCGGATTACGCTATGACCTCGCAGTCAAAGATCCGGAATACGTCAAGGAGCTGGTCACCCATCACGTCGGCGGCTATCTGAAGATCGCGCCGGAACACACCGAAAATGGCCCGTTATCAAAAATGATGAAACCGGGCATCGGTAGCTATAACCAGTTCAAGAAATTATTTGAACAATTCACCGAAGAAGCCGGCAAAAAACAATACCTGATCCCCTACTTCATCGCGGCCCATCCCGGCACCACCGACGAGGACATGCTCAACCTCGCCCTGTGGCTGAAAAAAAATGACTTCCGTGCGGATCAGGTCCAAGCCTTCTATCCATCCCCCATGTCCACCGCCACGGCCATGTACCACACCACGAAAAACCCGCTCAAAAAAGTCAGTTACAAAAGTGACCCGGTTGAATCCGTCAAAGACCCCGAGCAACGCAAACTGCACAAGGCATTCCTGCGCTACCACGATTCAAACAACTGGCCCTTGCTGCGCGCCGCACTGATCAAGATGGGCCGATCAAATCTCATTGGCGACGGTGAACACCAACTCATCCCCAAAGAACAGCCCGAAGAAACCAGCGTCTACCAAGCCCCCCGGCGCAAAAACTCGGCCACCGCCCACCAGCGCCGCACTGGAGGGAAGAAGATACTCACCCAGCATACGGGTCTGCCGCCGCGCACTCGCCGTTAACCCTTTCTCAAACCAGGCTAGCGCCATCGAGTAGGAAACACTGCACTCTTGTCAGTGTGGTTGAGAGCCTCAGGTGGATTACTCGATGCGAGCACTCTTTTGAAGATTGTGCCGCGCACAAAGTAATTGAACATTCTCTGCTTTTAACGAGGTGCCGCCTTTCGAATAGGGCAAGATGTGATCAAAATGCAGTTCATCTCTGGCTCCGCACTTCGTACATTTACCTCCATCCCGCTTCCACACTGCCAGCTTTATATGTGTTGGGATAATGCGACGATGTTTCGTTGCCTGGAAAGACGGGTCAACGGCCGCAGTTTTATCCAGAACTTCCTCAATTGCTTCGAGGCGAAATTTGAATACATTTCTCGTGCCGTCACTTTTTCGCCATGAATCAACGAGATGAAAATAGCCGTTGTAACTCCAAATTCCTTTCCTCAGTTTCTCATACACGCGCACAAGATCTGGCGCATTCTCCGCGATCTTGAATTGCTGCGCGGCATTATGGAATTTCCCGTTCTCAGTAAGGCTGCCAGATGGTAAATACTCGGGCTGGTCCAAGGCCTTAGGGTTCGGGGTTTCCTGGGTCCGCGGATGGTCGTGCCCTTCATAGATAAGCACAGCACCATCTTCTTGCACCTCATCCTTGTACGGCGCATTTGGTCTAACGGACATAAGAATTACTGAATGACCGCCGTGCAGCCGAAAATTCATTCCGCGCTGCAGCGATGTGCCCTCGCGCTGACACATTTCAAAGTACGACAAAATTTCGTTCTCAGCAGCCATAGTTGTTGATGCGGATACCGTACTAGCCCGCTCTATCCAGTTCAAGAACCACCAAAACACCCAGGCACTCTTAAATCCAACATAGTCTTAAGGCCGCTACCGGCAACGCAGATTGCAGGAATCGCATTAACGGCGATGGCACAGGTGGCTATATCACCATTGACGCCGCCGGGGACGATAGTCTTCACTGATGGCTGGCCGGTTACTTCGATGGTGTCGGCTGGTTCGGGCTCTCCCACGGCGGCGCGGAAATAGAGTTCGATGACCTCCCGATTACCCACATAGGCACGGGCGGTTTGTGCCACCCCACATGCCTGTCCTTTGGAAATTTTGGTGTGGCCTGATGTAACGGTGTGTTCTGCAATCACCGGCTCCAGGCTCTCGTCTACCCGCTCCAGCCCCCAGTTGAGGCTATGCGCAATCATATGCACAGACTCGGTGAGGCCCACGTGGCGCAGCGTCCCCGCAGCCTTCTTTTTCTCAAATTCAGCCAAGGTCAGACCAGCGCCGATCTTCTGCTGGAAAGGGACCCGCCGAGTGGAGGCATCCTGGATACGGCTCACGCGGATGTGCTCTACCC
Source organism: Gammaproteobacteria bacterium (assembly GCA_021773645.1). GTDB lineage: Bacteria > Pseudomonadota > Gammaproteobacteria > HK1 > HK1 > JAJFJV01. Next base: position 121,459 of record JAJFJU010000002.1, on the reverse strand, counting down.
CCTGGCAGACAGAGGTCAGTACACAGGGCAGGTAGTCCATCAAAAATCCCGGGTTTATCCCGGTGCCTACGCAAGCCACTTCATGCACCCGGCAGATCCGATCTATACGCTTAGCGATGGCCGGATGGATCTGCCAGGGATAGGACAGCTCCTCGCAGGTGGAAACAATATTGAGACCCAGACTGGCGGCCTCCTCGATCTGCAGTTCCAGCACCTCAATACTGGAAACGGTGGCCACTACGGCAACGTCGGCATTCTTTCCTTTCAGTGCACTACCTAAATTACTAGAGACCTGAATGCCCACGGGCTCCAACCCGCAAAGCGTTCCAAGATCGGCACCCAGTTTGGCCGGATCTGAGTCCACCGCGGCAACAAGCCTTATGCCACTGCGTTCCGCGGCAAAACGGACGATTTTCTGCCCCAGGGGGCCGAGCCCCAGTTGGACGACATTTAGCATTTCGCCACTCCTTATTGAATAACGCTAGATACTACCCTCCACCCTCGCCGCGCAAAATTTGTACTCCGGGATTTTACCGTAGGGATCGAGCGCCGGATTGGTGAGCAGGTTGGCGGCGGCCTCAAAAAAGCAGAAGGGGATGAACAACGTGCCCACGGGTACCCGTGGGTCAGCACGCGCCATCAGGTCAATGTACCCACGGCGAGTCTTAACTCGAACAGATGCACCCGCGGTTAGCCTCAACGACCCCAAATCACCCGGCGACAAACTCACTGCGGCCTCCGGTTCGATGGCATCCAGAGCACGGCTGCGCCGGGTCATGGCACCGGTGTGCCAGTGCTCCAGCAGACGGCCGGTAATCAGGATCATGGGGTATCTCTCATCGGGCAATTCATCTGGCGGGATGATGTCCGCAGGCACCAGACGGGCACGGCCACTGGCGGTGGGAAAGCGATCTCCGAACACCACCTCCTGTCCCGGCTCATCGTCACTGGAACACGGATAGGTTACCGACCCCTCGGCCTGCAGGCGCTCCCATGAGATATGGTCGAGCGATACCATCAAACCACTCATCTCCCGATACACCTCGGCGGGCCCCTGATAATTCCAATCGAGCCCCAGACGGCGTGCCAGTTCCTGAATGATCCACCAGTCCTGACGCACCTCACCGGGTGGCGCCACCGCCGATCTACCCATCTGCACCTGGCGGTTGGTGTTGGTTACCGTCCCTTCTTTTTCCGGCCAGGCTGCAGCCGGCAACACCACGTCGGCGTGAAAGGCGGTTTCAGTAAGAAATAAGTCCTGCACTACCAGATGTTCCAGACGCGCCAGCCCCTCCCTTGCATGTCCCAGATTCGGGTCCGACATGGCTGGATTTTCACCCATGACATACAGACCCTTGATACTTCCATCGAAGGCCGCGTCGATAATTTCCACCACGGTGAGGCCACGTTTTTCCGGGAGTTTCACGCCCCAGGCCTTTTCATAGCGGGCGCGCTTCCCGGCATCCTCTACGGATTGGTAATCCGGCAGGAACATCGGGATAAGGCCGGCATCGGAAGCACCCTGCACATTGTTCTGGCCACGTAGTGGATGCAGGCCAGTACCGGGGCGGCCTATCTGACCACAAATGGTGGCCAGGGCAATGAGGCAGCGCACGTTGTCGGTACCGTGTACATGCTGGGAGATCCCCATACCCCAGAAGATAACCGCTGCCTTCGCCCCTGCATAGATGCGGGCGACACGGCGGATGGTTTCTGCCTCGATACCACAGACGGGTGCCATAGCCTCGGGCCTATAGGGACGGATATGCCGCGCCAGCTCTTCGAAACCCTCGGTGCGATGCTCGACGAAATCATGATCGTAGAGATCCTCCTCAATAATCACGTGCAGCATGGCGTTGAGTAACGCCACATCGCTGCCGGGCTGGAACAACAATCGATGCTCTGCGTAGGCCACCAGATCCACACCACGGGGATCGATGACGATCAGGGTCGCACCGCGGGCCGCCGCCTGCTTGAGGAAGGTCGCCGCGACCGGATGATTGGCACTGGTGTTGGAACCGGTAACGATAATGACATCGGACTCGGCACAGGTGGTGAAAGGTGCGGTCACCGCGCCGGAGCCAATGCCCTCAAACAATGCCGCGACCGAGGAGGCGTGACACAGGCGAGTACAATGATCCACATTGTTCGTACCGAAACCGGTGCGAACCAGCTTCTGCACCAGATACGCCTCTTCGTTGCTGCCCTTGGCAGATCCGAAACCCGCCAAGGCCTCACCGCTATCTCGCTCACGAATCTTTCTGAAGCCCTTGGCCGCTACCTCCAGCGCCTCTTCCCAACTGGCCTCACGGAAATGACTGGAGGGATCCGCCGGGTCCACGGTGCAGGTGCCCGCCTTGGGGGCATCGTCCCGACGTATCAGCGGCCGCGTGAGCCGTTGCGGATGATGAATATAATCGAAACCAAAGCGCCCCTTGACGCACAAACGGTTCTGATTGGAAGGGCCATCGCGCCCCTCTACGGCAACGATCCGCTCATCATTCACCAGGAAATCTATCTGGCAGCCCACCCCGCAATAGGGACAAATGCTAGCTACTTTCTTTTTCGCCGGTGACAAGGCATTGCCCATGCGATTGACCCGTGCCGACTCCATTAATGCGCCCGTGGGGCAGGCCTGAACACACTCGCCACAGGCCACACAGGTACTCTCCGCCAGCACATCATCGAGGTCGAAAACCACCTGAGTACTGCCGCCACGATAGGCCATGCCAATGACATCATTGTGCTGGACCTCACGACAGGCGCGAACGCATATCTGACACTGGATACAGGCATCGGGGAACCAGGCCACGGCCGGGTGACTGCGATCGGGTTTCGGCAGTTTACGCACTAGAAAGGGGCTGGTAGACACGCCGAGTTCACCGCACCAATGCGCAAAGGGGGTATCAAGACGGTGGGCTTGATCCAGTCCCGGCATATCGGCAACTAACAATTGGAAAATGGTACGGCGCGCTTGCTCCACCCTTGGTGAATCAGTACTGACCCGCATCCCGGCCTCCGGCTGGCGTACACAGGCCGCGGCAAGGACCCGCTCACCCTCCACCTCCACCATGCAGGCACGGCAGTTGCCATCGGGCCGGTAACCGGGTTCGGGAGAATGGCAAAGATGCGGGATCTCGGTGCCCTCGCGCTGGGCTACATCCCACAGGCTTTCACCCGGCTCGGCCGTTACCTCGCGATCGTCGAGAAAAAATAAAACTGGCTCGCTCATTTCAGGTCATCCCGAAAGAAGCGATACAGGGAACGCACAGGATTGGGGGCCGCCTGGCCCAGGCCGCAAATGGAGGCATCGGTCATCACCTCGGCCAATTCGGTGAGAAGGCCCTCATTTTCCACCGGCGTGCGCAGCAGTTCGGCAGCTTTTTCTGTGCCAACACGGCAGGGGGTGCACTGACCGCAGCTTTCGTGGGCGAAAAAGCCCATCAAGTTGCGCGTCACTATGGAGAGATTATCTTGATCGCTTAACACGATAAGCGCCCCGGAACCGACAAAGCAGCCATATTCATCGAGGCTACCAAAATCCAGTGGCAGATCGGCGAGACGTGCCGGCAAAATGCCACCGGAAGCGCCGCCCGGAAGGAAGGCGTGGAAGGTGTGTCCCTCGGCCATGCCACCCGCATAGTCGTCAATGAGCTGGCGCGCACTGATACCCGCTGGTGCCCGCTTCACCCCTGGCTTACGCACTCGCCCAGAAACCGACCAGGCACGCAGCCCGCTAGCACCGTTCAGGCCTTGGCTGGCGAAACGCTTCGCGCCCTGCTCCAGAATCTCACGCAGCCAGTAGAGTGTTTCCACGTTGTGTACCAGCGTCGGGCGACCAAAGAGGCCCCGCTCGGCAACGAAGGGCGGACGATGGCGCGGCAGACCACGCTTGCCCTCAATGCTCTCCAGCATCGCTGACTCCTCGCCGCAGATGTAGGCGCCGGCACCGCGCCGCACCTCGACCCCACCAGCAGGAGCCAGACTCGCCTCGATGACTGCAGGCAATTCCTCGGCCAACAGGTGATGGAGTTCCGGATATTCATCCCGAAGATAGATATAAACCTTGTCCGCACCCACTGCCCAGGCTGCGAGCAGCGCACCTTCCAGCACCCAATGGGGATCACGAGCGAGATAGTCACGATCCTTAAAGGTGCCAGGTTCACCCTCGTCGGCATTGATCACCATGTAACGCGGACCTGGTTTGGCCGCCACTGTCCGCCATTTGCGCGCAGCAGGGAAGCCGGCCCCACCCAGACCACGCAGACCCGAAGCCTCCAGTTCCTTGAGAATATCCGCTAGTGAGCGCTCGCCTTTATGACAGCTCTGCAACAACTGGTAACCCTTTCCCGCCACATACGCCGCGTAGCGAGTTGCTGTCGGAACCGGTTCATCCACACCATTGTCCAGCGCGGCAGCTACCAATTGCGGACTGGCATCGCCGATATAGTGAGCATCGACAGCGGCCACCGGGGCGCAGTCACAGCGGCCCATACAGGAGGCGGGCAACACCTGGGCACGACCCGAAAATTGGCCGCGCAACCGCCCAAGCAATTCGTTGGCGCCGGCGAGCATGCAGGGCAGGCTGGTACATACCCGCAGGATGGGAAGTGAGGGATCTTTGCGGTCTATGTGAAAGTGGGCGTAGAAACTCGCCACTTCATAGATCTCCGCCATAGGGATTCGCATCTCGGCCGCGAGGACCACGAGATACGGGCGAGAGAGTTGATGGTAATGGTCCTGAATACGGTGGAGATATTCAATCAGCAGATCACGCTGAAGCGGCGCATCTCCCAGCAGTTCCCGCACATCTTTGAGCGCCGTGGGCTCAATGCTACGCCCACGGGTGTGCAGTCTGCGCTGTTTGCCTCTGGCCCTCGCCATATTCGCCCCCGTTGACCGGAACGCCAAGCCATCATGGTTCCACGGCTCGTGTTTCAACGACCATCGGCACCAAGGAAAGTGCCGTTGAGCCTACAGGGACGTATCTACGGCGAGTCGCTGAAATACGAGCCGTGGAGCCTGTTAACTCCCAAGTACTTCTTTGAGGGTGGTACCGAGCGTGGCGGGTGAATCGGAGACGTGGATCCCGGCGCTCTTCATGGCCTCGATCTTGTCGCCTGCACCACCCTTGCCGCCGGAGATAATCGCACCCGCATGACCCATGCGTCGTCCAGGCGGCGCGGTCAGTCCCGCAATGAAACCCACTACCGGTTTCTTCACCTTCGACTGCTGGAGAAATTCTGCAGCCTCTTCCTCTGCCGAGCCACCGATTTCGCCGATCATGATAATCGCCTCAGTCTCGGGATCGCCAAGGAAGAGATCCAGACAATCGACAAAGTTGGTGCCATTGACCGGGTCGCCGCCAATACCGATACAGGTGCTCTGGCCAAGCCCCACCGCCGAGGTCTGAGCTACCGCCTCGTAGGTGAGGGTGCCGGAGCGTGACACCACGCCCACGGATCCGCGCTGGTGAATATGGCCCGGCATGATGCCAATCTTGCAGGCATCGGGGGTGATGATGCCGGGGCAGTTGGGACCAATGAGGCGGGTGCCGGAACCCAGCAGGGCACGTTTAACCCGCACCATATCCAACACAGGGATACCTTCGGTAATGCACACCACCAGCGGGACTTCGGCATCGATGGCCTCAAGGATGGCATCCGCCGCGAAGGGCGGTGGCACATAGATCACGGAGGCATCGGCGCCCGTCGTATCCACTGCCTCTGCCACGGTATTGAAGAGCGGCAAATCGAGATGAGTGCCACCACCCTTACCGGGGGTGACTCCGCCTACCATGCGGGTGCCATATTCGATGGCTTGGGTAGAATGAAAAGTGCCCTGTTGGCCAGTAAAACCCTGGCAAATAACCTTGGTGTTTTCGTCTACGAGCACCGCCATCAGGATTTCCCTCCAATTGCCGCCACAACCTTTTCCGCGGCATCTCCCAAATCCTCTGCGGATAGGATATCGAGACCGGATTCAGCCAAAATCTTTTTTCCTTGTTTCACGTTAGTGCCTTCCAAACGCACCACCAACGGCACGTGGATTCCTACCTCTTTGGCTGCTGCTACCACCCCCTCGGCAATTACATCGCAACGCATGATGCCGCCGAAGATGTTGACCAGAATGCCCTTGACGTTGGGATCCGCATTGATGAGCTTGAAGGCTTCGGTGACCTGCTTGGTATCGGCACCGCCACCCACATCGAGAAAATTGGCTGGGGAACGGCCATAGAGCTTGATGATATCCATGGTCGCCATGGCCAACCCGGCACCGTTGACCATGCAGCCAATGGAGCCATCGAGCTTGATGTAATTAAGCCCAAAGCGGGCCGCTTCCAGTTCCGACGGGTCTTCTTCGTGCTCATCTCGCAGATTGAGTACATCCGGGTGACGATAGAGCGCGTTGTCATCAAAATTCATCTTCGCGTCTAATGCCAGCAATTCATCTCCGGCGGTCACCACCAGCGGATTGATCTCCACGATGCTGGCATCCAGCCCGGTGAAAGCACGGTACATACCGAGCATAAACTTCACCGCCGAGGAAACCTGCTTGCCCTTAAGGCCGAGACCGAAGGCCAGCTTACGGGCGTGAAAGGGTTCCATGCCGGTAGCCGGATCGATGTAGACCTTGAGGATCTTCTCCGGTGTTTTGGCCGCCACCTCTTCGATCTCCATGCCGCCTTCCGTAGAAGCCATCATAACAACGCGTGAAGTTGCCCGATCCAGCAACATGCCGAGATACAGCTCACGGGCGATATCACAGCCCTCCTCCACATAGATCCGCCGCACCTCACGACCGGCCGGACCGGTCTGTCTAGTGACCAGGGTGCGCCCTAACATGGCCTCGGCGTGACCGCGCACCTCTTCCATTGAACGGGCCAGACGCACGCCGCCTGGCGCATCATCGGCATCGCCCGCGAAGTGCCCTGCACCGCGTCCACCCGCATGGATCTGGGTTTTCACCACCCATAAATCACCAGGCAGTTCCTGTGCCCGCGCCACCGCCTCGTCGGCCGACTCGGCCACTCCTCCCGCAGGCACCGCAACGCCAAATTTCTTCAGTAACTGCTTGGCCTGGTATTCATGAATATTCATCTAGGACGTTTCCTTGAGATAGCGAAGGCATGCAGCGAAACCCGAGAGCCTCTCACATCGCCTCATCAATGCCAAAATCGGCAAAGTTATTCTTTTTAAAGTTGGCGCGGAACATATCGCGTAGCTTTTCCGCGGATTCCCGGTAGGCCCTAACATCCGACCAAGCTGCTCCCGGGTCGAGCATCGCGTCATCCACACCGGGGCAGCTCTTGGGAATACTCAGCTTAAAGATTGGATGCACGCTGTACTCCATACCCTCGGCATGTAGATCTCCACGCAGCGCAGCATTGAGCATAGCGCGGGTATTTTTCAGGGAAATCCGCGGCACATCACCCGCCGCACCACCGCTCCAACCAGTGTTTAGCAGGATGCAGCGCGCATCGTGCTTTTCCATCTTTTCCTGCAGCAGCTTGGCGTACACCGCTGGGCGACGCGCCATAAAAGGCGCACCAAAACAGGAGCTGAAGGTGGCCTCTGGAGAGGTCACGCCCACCTCCGTGCCCGCCAGGCGGGAGGTGAAGCCTTGGGCAAAGTGATACATCACGTCATTGCTATCCAGCACCGAAACCGGAGGCAACGTACCAAAGGCATCGGCGGTGAGCAGCACGATAGTCTCAGGATGATCCCCCCTGGAGCCCTCTGCGACATTAGGATTACAGGAAAGCGGATAGGAAAAACGGGTGTTCTCAGTGATTGAGTTATCCGTCAGATCAAATTCCTGCGGATCAGTATCGGCGAGATCCTTACCAGGCAGCGGCGGCACGTTTTCGATGATGGTGCCCTTCATGGAAAGCGCCGCCGCAATGACAGGCTCCGCTTCTTTGTCGAGATCGATGAGTTTGGCGTAACAACCGTCCTCGAAGTTGGAGATACCGACTTCGGTCCAACCCAGTTCATCGTCTCCCACCAGGTTGCGATCAGGATCCGCGGACAATGTGGTCTTACCAGTGCCGGAAAGCCCGAACATGATGGCTGCATCGCCGGCCTTGCCGACATTGCCAGAGCAATGCATGGACAGGAAATTCTGCTCCGGAAGCAGATAATTCAACACCGTGAACATGCACTTTTTGACCACGCCACAGTAATCGGCGCGCCCCACCACTAGACAAATCTGATTACGAGTATCAATGATCACCGCGCGTTTGGAATAGCTGCCATCCCGTTCCGGATCACAGTGGAAAGAGGGCACGTTGAGCATGGTCCAACGCTTGTCTTCCGCGTTCTCTATACCTTCCACGTCCTTGGGAAACATGTTGTGGGCGAACATGGCGTGGGTCGCAAACTCACCGACAAAACGATAAGGCACGGCATACTCGGGGTCCGCGCCGGCGAACACGTCCTGAACATAAAGGCGCGTTTCCCGCTCATTTACATGTTTGACAACGCGTTCTAGCAGCCCCTCATACTTTGTCGGGTCGAATTTTTTAAGATTGTCCTTCCACCAGATATCACCTTCCACCTCGGGCCAGGCCACCATAAAGGTGTCGTGTACCGGGCGGCCCGTGCAGCTGGGATCACCGTAATAGATCAGCGGGCCATCAACACCCAGTTTGGTAGCAAAGGCCTTCTGCGCATCGTCAGGGCCGCCTTTTTTTACTCGGCCGCGATCGTGTTTAATCGCCTCGTCGAACAGCTCCTCCTTGGGCAAGTTGTACTGATAAGAGACATTATTAAGCCCAAGCTTTTGTTCAAGCCCTTCACGGTAATCCATTTCGGCTCTCCAGCATTCCTGGGACACCCCAGTTTTTATCATTGAAAGGGCAACGAACCCCATGCCCACCGCAATATAAAGGCTGTCATTCTACATGATCACTAACCACCTTCAGGACCAACTTGCCGAAGTGCGCGCCCGCCGCCATCGCCCGATGCGCCTCCCCCGCGAGTTCCAGTGGAAACACCGCGTGAATCCGAGGCACGATTCGCCCAGCCTCTAATGCCGGCATCACCGCGGCACAAAAACTGGCAATGAGTTCCGCCTTTTCGGCCACCGAGCGCGAACGCAGCACCGAGCCGATAATGCGCTGGCGTTTGACCATCATGCGCCCCATATTCAATTCCGCCCGCGGACCGCTGCTAATACCGATCACCACGAGCCGCCCCCCAACTCCTAGGGCGCGCATATTGGCATCGAGATAATCGGCACCAATATGGTCAAGGATGAGATCCAGCCCCCGCCTTTGGGTAAATTCCTTCGCGGCTTCGGCAAACTCAACCTCCCGATAGTTCACCACATGGTGCACCCCCAACTTCCGCACCCGCCCCACCTTCTTTGGTGAGGCCGTCACCATCAGCCGGGCGTCAGGCACCAATTCTTGGCATAGCTGGATAGCCGCGGTATTCACGCCACCACCGCCACCGTGCACCAAAACACACTCACCGTCCCTCAACTCACCAAGCAGAAATAGATTCAGATAAGCAGTCAGATAAACCTCGGCGATGCACGCCGCCTCGAGAAAGCTGAAATTTTCTGGTTTGGGCAACAAATGTTCCGCCCAGGCCAAGGCGTACTCCGCGTAGCCACCACCCGCCACCAGAGACATCACGGCATCCCCGACCTGCCAACCGGAAACGCCCGGCCCCAAGACGGCAATAACTCCGGCCGCCTCCAGTCCGAGGATCTCTGATTCCCCAAGTGGTGCTGGATAGCGTCCCGCTCGCTGTACCAAGTCCGCCCCGTTCACGGAGGTCGCCATCACCCGAATTAATACCTGCCCTTCACCTGGCACTGGCCGCGATACCTCACCCACGTAGAGTTGCTCTGGCCCGCCGGCTTTATGTACCAATACCGCCTTCATCACCATGCCTGTAGCACCTCTTTTAACTGCGAGAGTTGCGAAATCTCCGCGTCCGCCATGGGACCGCCCGGCCAGACCACACGCTGGTGATTCACCCACACCGTATGCATGCCTACCGCCGCAGCGCCCGCCACGTCACGCACCGGGTCATCGCCGACATGGACAATTTCCTCAACCGACACGCCAGCGGCCTCGACCGCATGTTGAAAAATCAATGGATCGGGCTTGAGTACGCCGGCGGTAGCAGCGTGGACTACAAATTCGAAGTGATGACCAATGCCTATATGGTGTACATCAGCATTGCCATTGCTGATCACCCCGAGGCGATAATCCCTTTGCAGATCCGCCAGCATTTCAGCCACTCCGACCAATAGCTGCACGTCGTTACGCATCTTCCAGAAGGCGCGAAATCCAATCTCTACCAGCTCCAGGGCATAACCGTGTGTCGCCACCACCTCCGCCAACCAGCCTTTACGCAAGCGGGTGAAATCATGGCTTAACTCCGGATGACGCTCACAAAAGTCACGGCGCTGGGCGATGAGCGACTCAGACGTATGCCCGGCCACCACCTTCGGCAGGTGCTCATCAAGCCAGGCATAAAAACCCGCCTCGGCACCATCCATCACCGCCGCACAGTCCCACAGAGTGTCGTCCAGGTCGAAGGTAATGCAGCGTATCGGCATCGCTTTAGTCCGCGACGTTGATCTGTAAACGATCCAGCAAGCGGCCACGGGCCATGTCCCAGACATAGATCTCGTCATTGCGTTGGCGCCGAGAGGCCAGGCTCGAAACATCAAAGCAGCCAGATATCACCGCCATAATCGTCATGTTCACCGCCTGATGCCCGACGATCAGCACATCACCGCCAATGGCCAGGGCTTTCAGGTCGAGCAATGCACGGCGCACACGCGGTGCCGCCATGAAAATGTTTTCACCACCAGGTGCCGCCACCGTGTGCTCCAGCGCCCGCCAATCGTCATAGGCAGCTCCCATAGAGGCGCGCAAATCCGCCTCGTACTTTCCCTCGTAATCGCCTACAGACAGTTCCAGAAAGGCTGCATCGCCACGCATGGGAACCGACTTCCCAGCCACTATAGCCTTTGCTGTCTCCACGGCCCGGGACAAAGGGCTGCTACGTGCAAGCGCAAAATGCACCTTTCGAGCCGCCAATTCATTCCGTATACATGCTGCCTGGGCACGCCCACGCTCATTAAGCGGGATATCACTCACTGTTTGCAGCCGTTGCTGTCGGTTCCATTCGGTTTCGCCGTGGCGAACGAGATACAGGGCCATCAAAAAAATCCTTCGGGGAAATAATGCCCCATTATATTCTGTCTACACCCCACCCAAAACCACACTCCAGGGCCGTACGTGCCACTTCGTAATCAGCCCGTTCTGCACATAGGGATCATCCCGCGCAAACTGCTCTGCCACCTGCTCGTCATCGCCCTTGAACACCAGCACCACCCCATCCACCGGATCCGCCAACGCTCCCGCCATCACCAGCTCTCCACGCTCATAGGCGGTTTTCCCGTGAGCGCGATGAGGTGCACGGTATAAATCCCGCTTTTCGGCATAGTCCGCAACCGTTTCATAAAAAAGCAGGTAATACATGGGAACTCTCCAGGCTAGGGGAAAACTGGAACACAAGGTTTGGCGAAATAGAATTTACCGAAGTACTTTCAGATAGGGTTTCATTTTTCGATCGGTGGTCAGCACATGATCGATAATCCAATGGCGCAACAAGCCCATCAATTCCTCGGTATTTCTTTCCGCCAGGCTTTTAACTTCCGGCTCACCTACACCATTGGCCAACTCAACATCAGGGGTAGCGGCGCTGCCGGACGCTGACTCGGGCTCTCCCCCGGGAGCCACCGCTTCTGAAGCAGGCTCATCATTTTTTTCGCTGGCCACCTCGAAGTGGCGCATAAATTCCTCTAGATTTTCAACCAGCTCCTGATGCTCCAGCTTGTGCTCCACATAATCGGGATACTTGATATTCAGCTGAATGATTTCCTCGCGGTCAAAATGGTAGCGGGTATATTTCACCAACTCACCCAGCACAGCTAACAAGGCATCGTGGTTCTCCCGCTCTTCCAGCGCCACCTCAGCTTGGTTAATCAGCTTGATAAGCTGTTTGTGCTCGTTATCTATGTCGGCATTCCCGACGCTCATGGCATCGTTCCACTGAATGGTCATCGAACATCCTCTATATGGTTATCGTGATACTTGCGAGTGAGTATAGATGCACCCACGCTAACTATTCTGATGGGAGTGTTTGCTCTAGCTCGGCAAAGGGAAATAACGCCTGATCGAGCAATTGCGAGGGCCGAACTTGCTGCAAGGCCCGGAACATACTCTCCAGCCGACCGGGGTACTCGTGATCCCAACACCGCATCATTTCCTTAATCACCTGACGCTGGAGCCGTGATTGAGAGCCGCATAGATTGCAGTCAATGATGGGGAAGTCCTGCTCCGCCGCATAACGGGCAATATCTTGCTCACGACAATAGGCTAGCGGACGAATCACCACATGATCACCTGTGTCATTGCGTAACTTTGCCGGCATCGCCGAAAGGGTGCCGCCATGAAACAGATTGAGGAAAAAGGTCTCTAGTATGTCCTCACGGTGGTGGCCAAGAGCGATACGAGTAGCTCCAACCTCCGTTGCCAGCCGGTAGAGCGCGCCTCGGCGCAGGCGCGAGCACAGCGAACAAGTGGTTTTTCCCTCCGGGATCACGCGCTGCACCACACGGTAGGTATCCTGCTCGGCAATGCGGTACTCAACCCCCACGTCATCTAGATACTCTGGCAGCACATGCCCAGGATAGCCCGGCTGCTTCTGGTCCAGATGTACTGCAATGATGTCGAAATCCACCGGTGCGTGGCGTTGTAAATGCAGCAGGATATCAAGCAAAGTGTAGCTATCCTTGCCACCGGAAAGGCAGACCATCACCCGATCCCCCGGACCGATCATCCGATAGTCCTCAATAGCCTGACCCACCAGTCGCCGCAAGCGCTTATGCAGTTTATTGGTCCGGTATTTTGCTTTGTGGTGTAGCGCTTCCATCTTCGTATCCTGCCTATCGTCCCACTCAATCTCGCTTCATTGCCAGCGTCAAACCATCACCCACGGGCAACATGGAAAGCCAGATGCGTGAGTCGCTGGCTCGCGCCTCATTGAAGGCACGAATTGCTACCGTACTCTCATCTGTCTCCATCGGGTCGGCAACCCGACCATCCCATAGGACATTGTCTACCAGAATCACTCCACGGGGGCGCAGCAGCCGCAGGCAACGCTCAAAATAGGCCTCATAGTTCGGTTTGTCGGCATCTATGAAGGCGAGATCAAAACTTTCTGCCTGCCCCTCATCCAATAACTTATCCAAGGTCTCTATGGCTGGCCGCAATTCAAGCTGCACCTGCTTAGCCACACCGGCCTTCTGCCAGAATCGCTGCGCCACCGCAGTCCATTCTGTGCTGATATCACAGGCGATCAATTCGCCATCCATAGGCTGGGAAAGCGCCATCCACAACGCGCTATAGCCGGTATAGGTACCAATTTCCAATACTCGGCGCGCCCCGATTAGACGCACCAACAACGCCATGAACTGACCCTGCTCCGGGGCGATGCGCATCATCGACATGGCATCACGCTCGGTCTCCTCCCGCAGGGCACGAAGAATATTCGGTTCCTGTAGCGAGCTATCCAATAGATAGGCATACAGTGCGTCGTCCAGCGCTAATGTTTGATTAGTCATCCAGCATCACTCCAAGGCAAAGATTAACAAGGATATTACTCATCCTTTATAGAGCCATTTAAGACCAGGCATAAAATATCTCTTAAGTAAATATTTACATGGTCGATACCCTTACACAGTGCGCGGGATTAATGGCCGCACACAAAGACAGATGGATTTTAAACGATTGTTTTTATTGATATTAATGACAGACATAAAACCTGAAGGGGATTGAGAATGAGTCTTATTACATGGGGTCCGCAACTGAGTGTTGGCATTAATTCCATTGATGAGCAGCACAAAAAGCTAGTAAATATGATTAACGCTTTAAACGACGCACTTGCAGCGGGCGAAGGCAAGGAAATGCTCGGGAAAATTTTCAACGGCTTAGCCGCTTATACCACCAAGCACTTTCAATTCGAGGAAGATCTCTTTGCCAAATATAACTATCCAGAAACCGCTGCGCATAAAAAGGAACATGCAGACCTACTCAAACAGGTTGGCGATCTAAAGGCCAAAATGGATGCTGGAAACTTCATGATTAGCATGGAGTTAATGGCCTTCCTGAAAAGCTGGCTGACAAATCACATTCAGGGGACTGATAAAAAATATGTCGCCTTCCTTACCAGCGAAGGTGTCAGCTAAACTTAAACCGATCCTTAAACATCACAGTTTAGGATGAATAGTCCGAGGAAATTAGGAGGATGGCTGAGCTCCAGATTATACGACGCAGCCATCCTTCCTCCGCTCTCATACGCGTGGTACGAATAAATACAGCCAAGGCGCTTCACTATGCATATTTTTGATCGCTTCAATCTAAAGCAGAAGTTTACCGGGCTGGTATTACTTGCCACCATTGCCGGACTACTCACCCTGGTTCAACTCTATCAATACAGTACTGCGCCAAAAACCGAGTCTAGTGGCTCCGTTCTACTTGTCTGCATGTTGATCGCTATCGCAGGCGTGATATTCCTCAGCATCATCACCAACTATTCCGTACAACGCTCATTTGCTGATATGAACACGGCAATGGAGAATTTCAGTAAGGGAGATCTGGTTAGCCGTCTGGAATCTCAAGGTGGCGCTCACATCGCAGGCGGCTTTAATACCGCCATAGACGGGATCGAGAACCTGGTGAGCAACGTCGACAACTACAGCGGTCAGTTATCATCAGCCGCCGAACGGGCCTCACTCATAAGCCATGAGTCATACGAACACATTCAACAGCAGCAAACCGAAATTGAGCATATTTCTCGGGCCATTGAACGCGTAGCTGGCACTGGATTATCGGTGGGGATGGAATCATCCAATGCCGTGCAAACAGCCAACACCACGGCGGAAGAAGCTAATGCCGGGCGTCATGTTGTCGATCAGGCGGTGTCTTCAATGAACAGCCTAGCCACTGAGGTACAACGTTCATCGGACATCATTAACAAGGTCGAAGAAGATGTTAAACACATCGGTAAAATTCTGGATGTCATTCGTGATGTCTCGGAGCAAACAAACTTGCTAGCGCTCAATGCCGCCATTGAGGCCGCCCGCGCCGGCGAAATGGGGCGGGGCTTTGCAGTAGTCGCCGATGAGGTGCGCAATCTGGCCAGCAGAACCCACGACTCCACCCATGAAATTCAACAGATGATCGAGAGCTTGCAACGCGGTGCCAATGAGGCGGTTAGCGCCATGAGCAGCAGCCGAGAACAGGCTGCTGCCAGCGTTGAACAGACAACCCAGGCAGGGCAATCCCTGGATGCGATCGTCAATGGAGTGCATGAAATTACTGAGATGAATCAGCGTATTGTCGATGCACTCAACGGCCAGAATGACATGATTGGCGAGTTGGGCGGGAATCTTGCAAACATCGGCGGATCCCTCGCCGCCACTACCCAGAGTGCCAAACAAACTGCCAGTGCCAGCGGTGAACTGACCGGTCTTTCGGTTGACTTACAATCCCTGGTGCAGAATTTTCAATTTACTGCACAGCCCGTTAGCGAACCGCCTCAGCCTACTGAGGTGCCAGAGGCTATAGAGGCAAGCACCATCGCATCGGTAGCTGCCTCCACCATGGCGGTAGACGATTTCACCATACAGGACGATGAGAGCGCCGCCCCCACTGAGGCTACTGCCCCGGTCGAAAGCACCCCGGCAGCTACCAAGAAAGAAGAAGATGATGATCTGGACTTCTTCATATAGAGCCAGTCTGATTTAGGCCCCCAACTCCATAAAGGAGGCCACCTCGGCCGCTGTGGGCAACCCCGGCCGAGCGCCGAGGCGAGTACAACTCAGCGCCGCCACCGCCGAGGCGTAGCGCAACAACGGCAACCAATCCATACCCCGAACCAATCCGTGGGCAAAGCCCCCGTGAAAGGCATCCCCGGCACCCGTACTGTCCACCGTCTGCACATCAAAGGCCGGCAGTCGGCCCCACCCTCCGTTACGCGCCCAGAGCAGACCTTGATCCCCCAGCGTAATCACCACCACGGGAGCACGTTCGGCAAGCACATCGAGCGCCTCTTCCGGTTCCGAGCAAGCACTGTAATCACACGCAAAACGTAATGATGAGACCAGATAATCGACTTGCCCACACAGCAATTCGGTACCTGAACGCACGGAACCCGCATCCAGCACCGTCGGCGCATCGGGATAAGCCTCAAGCGCAGCCATGGAAAGTGCTGGCTCATGGCCATCGGCCAATATGACACGTGGTCTAAGGCTAGAAAAATCGACTGCATCGCCAGACAACACGTCCATCTCTGCCTTATGGTTAATGAGAAAGCGAGTGCCATCGGGCTTGGCAACGCTAACCGAAACCGGAGAGGCGCTGTTGCCACGAACTATCAGCCGGGTATCGACCCCCTCCCGCTGCAATTCCCCCACATGCAGTTCCCCAAACGCCCCATTGTCCAAATACGCGGCCAGGGCACTGCTGCCACCCAGACGCGCCACCGCCACCGCAGCATTGGCCGCCGGCCCGCCACCACAGCAGGCCATCGCCTCGGCCGACATCTTTTCATCAGCCGCCGGATGGTGGCCTGCAGCCAGGCTAATGTCATAGGAGGCATGACCCACACAAAGCACATCGATCTTGTTCATAGGGTCATCATAAAACGCTAACTTCATTATTTATATGTGCGGCCGCTAAGGTGTTTGAGTTAAGGAACGTCTGATTTATTCTGAGCGAAGTAGATTGTGATTCAAAAGGTTCAGCTTGAGGTGCTGTTCGCACGTGAGTCGTTCTATTGCGAAGGGCAGCAACGATAAAGATGGATATTTTGGGCGCAAGATACGAGTTCACGAATAGATCAGACGTTCCATAATCAACACGGCCAAGCCGCAGGGAGAATAAGCGATGAAAGGTGCTGAACTGTTTGTGAAATGCCTGGAGAATGAAGGCGTGGAGTACATCTTCGGGATTCCCGGAGAGGAAAATCTTGATGTCATGGATGCCCTACTCGACTCGGATATCCGTTTTGTCCTCACCCGCCTGGAATTGGGTGCCGCCTTCATGGCCGATGTCTATGGCCGCCTCACCGGCAAGGCCGGGGTCTGTCTCGCTACTCTGGGGCCAGGTGCCACCAATCTCATTACCGGCGTTGCCGATGCCAATATGGACCGCGCACCCATCGTCGCTATCGCCGGTCAGGCGGCCACCACCCGTCTGCACAAGGAAAGCCATCAGGTAGTAGATCTGGTGAGCATGTTCCGCCCCATCAGTAAGTACAGCACCCAGATTCTGGAGCCGGAAAATATCCCGGAGATTGTACGCAAAGCCTTCAAGGTCGCCGAGGCAGAAAAACCTGGTTGCAGCTTCATCGACTTTCCCGAAAATATTGCCGAAATGGAGGCCGCCTCTGGCAGCGCCCCGTTGCTGGTACAACAGGCCACCGCCTCAGAACCGCCTGCCGCCAAGGTAGCGCAGGTAGCCAAACTGATTGCCGCCGCGCGCTTCCCCATCATCATTGCCGGCAACGGCATCATCCGCAGCAAGGCCTGCGATCAGCTGGTTCGTTTTGCCGAGAAACTGAATATTCCAGTAGCCACCACCTTTATGGCCAAAGGGCTACTACCGGCCGCCCATCCGCTGTTCGTAGGCGCGGTCGGCCTGCAGGCCCGGGACCATGTCTCCTGCGGTATCGAACGGTCGGATCTCATCCTCTGCGTCGGTTACGACATGGTGGAATATCACCCGCATCTGTGGAATGCCGATAAGGACAAACACATCGTCCATATCGATGCCTCCCCCGCCGAGGTGGATGAATGCTACATCCTCAAAGCCGGCATCGTCGGCGACATCAGCCACAGCCTGGAGCAAATCTCTGCAGACCTGGCTCCAAAGGAAGAAAACCCAGCCACCAAGCTCCGCGATGTGATCCTCGAAGAGGTCGCCTCCTATGCCACCGACACCGGCTTCCCGGTGAAGCCCCAGAAGATCCTGTCGGATCTGCGCGCAGTACTGGAGCCTGAAGATGTGGTGATCTGCGACGTCGGCGCACACAAAATGTGGTTGGCGCGTATGTACCAGGAGGAATGCCCCAACACCTGCATCATCTCCAACGGCTATGCCGCCATGGGTATCGCCGTGCCCGGTGCCGTTGCTGGCAAGCTGGTGTACCCGGACCGCACCGTGGTTGCCGTTACTGGCGATGCAGGCTTCCTGATGAACTCGCAGGAAATCGAAACCGCCATGCGTATTGGCACCGCCATCATCATCCTGATCTGGCACGACGATGCCTATGGCCTAATCGAATGGAAGCAGCGCAACCAGTTTGGCCGCACCAGCAACATCGATTTCACCAACCCAGACTTCGTTAAATATGCCGAGAGTTTCGGTGCCAAGGGCTATCGTATTAGCAGTGCCGAGGAACTGGCTCCCACATTAAAACAGGCCATCGAAGACGATACCGTCGTCGTCATCGACTGCCCCGTGGACTATGCTGAGAACATGAAATTAACCAAGAAGCTGGGCGAATTGGTTAGCCCGATCTAGGAGTACGGTATGACCACGCTCTATCCCCTGATGATCCCCGGCGCCAAAGCGGGAAAAACGACATTGGAAGTCCATCAGCCCTACGATGGCGTGCTCATCGCCCAAGTGGAAACTACCAATGCCGCGGCCGCCGAACAGGCCCTGAAAACTGCCCATGCCCTACACAGTGATCGGGCACAGTGGCTCTCCATTTCTCAACGTGGCGAGGTGCTGGAAAAGACCGCCTCATTGATGGAACTAGAGGCCGAGGAACTGGCGGTGATGATCGCCCGCGAGGGTGGCAAACCATTGCTGGACGCCCGCATAGAAGTCGCGCGTGCTATCGACGGTGTACGGCTTTGCAATCAGACCCTGCGTGGTCAAAGCGGCAATATGATCCCCATGGGGCTGAACGCCGCCTCCAGCCATCGCCTTGCTTACACCCGCCACGAACCCATCGGCGTGGTCATGGCCTTCAGTGCTTTCAATCATCCGCTGAACCTCATCGTCCATCAGGTGGCCCCGGCCATTGCCGCAGGCTGTCCGGTGATCGTCAAACCTGCCGAAGGCACACCACTTAGCTGCATCCGCTTCGTGCAACTGTTACATGAAGCAGATCTACCCGAGGCTTGGTGCCAGGTAGCCATCGTTAATGACGTGGAAGTGGCTGGGAAACTTGCCAGTGATTCCCGCCTGGGATTCTTTGCCTTTATCGGCTCCGCACGGGTCGGCTGGATGTTGCGCTCGAAGCTCGCACCCGGGGTCCGCTGTGCCCTGGAACACGGTGGCGTAGCGCCCGTCATCATTGAGGCCGACGCGGATCTCGATGCCGCCATTCCGCTGCTGGCCAAGGGCGGCTTCTACCACGCCGGCCAGGTCTGTGTTTCCGTCCAGCGTATCTTTGCCCATGAAAGCATTGCCCGGAGAGTCGCTAAACGGCTGGCTGCATATGCAGAAAAGATGAAGGTAGGTGACCCCACTGATGCCAAAACTGAAGTTGGCCCGCTGATTCGCAACACAGAGGTGGCGCGCGTAGACCAGTGGGTAACCGAGGCCACCAATGCTGGCGCCGAAGTATTATCAGGCGGCAAGGCACTGTCGGATTCCTGCTATGCCTGCACCGTGGTTTATGACCCGCCGGCAGACAGCAAACTAAGCTGTCAGGAGATCTTCGGACCGGTCGTCAATGTCTACCCCTATAGTGATCGCTCTGATGCCATCCGCCGCGCCAACAGCCTGGAATTTGCCTTCCAGGCTTCGGTCTTCACACGCGACATCGACACCGCTATGGAACTCAGCAGCCAGCTCAATGCGGCTACCGTGATGATCAACGATCACACCGCCTTCCGGGTAGACTGGATGCCCTTCGCCGGCCTCAAACAATCCGGCCTTGGTGTCGGTGGAATTGCCCACACTCTGCACGATATGCAATTCGAAAAACTCGTGGTGTTGCATTCGAAAGGCCTGTAGGCATACCTTGGCTAGGCTTCAAAAAAACCGGGGCTGTCTCGTGGAGGAAAACTTATTCTGGTGGCTTGGGTTTCTGGCAACGTAAAGAATCATTACCCATACTTCTCGTCTGTAAATTCCTGATTGGTCAAGGCTTAGGGAGAGAGCTATGCGATACGGTCTGGGTATCTATCTGGTGCTATTGCTCACAGCGTGTGCTGCGCCACAAATGCAAACGCCCGAGGTCAACTCGGTAGCGGCCGAGATCGAGGCCAAGAAGCAGCGCATGCTGGCCATTGAGGCATGGATAGGCCAGGTCAAGCGGCTCTACCAGGTAGGCTACCCTCTTTTATACAAGGGGGTATCACTCTGCGGAGAAAAAACCGCCCCCGCACTCGGTCTCTTCGTCTGGAGCAGGCACGAGTTCAAAACCGAGTGGCATGAAGTGCTTCAGTCCAGTTACCAGCTATCAGATCTGGTGCAAATAGCCTACGTGGTACCCGACTCTCCCGCTGCAGTTGCCGGTGTCAGGGAGGGTGATATCCCCGTCGCCATAGGTGGCTGGTCCATACCGTTAGGAAAAGAATCGGTCGCCGCATTTGAAAAAAAACAGCGGGAGCTGGAAAAGCCCGGGACACCAATCGAGCTGCTGCTTCGACGTGGTGAGCAGGACATTACCATCCATGTGACACCAACCCCTGCCTGCGACTTTGAACTAGCACTTGCACGCGATGAGAGCCGCAATGCCTACGCAGATGGCAAACGTATTGTCATCCATAGCGGAATGATGGATTTTTTCAAAAGCGACGAGGAAGCGGCGCTGGTCATCGCCCACGAACTTGCCCACAACGCCGGCAAGCATATTGCGGCGAAAAAGCAGAATGCCCTGGCTGGTGGCTTGCTCGGCCTGCTGGTGGATATTGCCGCTGCAGCTGCAGGTGTCAACACCCAGGGCCAGTTTTCCGATTTGGGCGCTCGCGCGGGGGCAATGAAATACTCAGTACAGTTCGAGCAAGAGGCCGACTACGTGGGTCTTTATTTGATGGCACTATCAAGCTATGACATTAGTAATGTCGCCACCTTCTGGCGCCGTATGGCAATCCAGAATCCAAAGGCAATCGATCTACGGAGTTCCCATCCCACTACTCCAGAACGCTTCATCGGTATTGAGAAAACCATTGTGGAAATTAAACAAAAAATCGCGGCCAATCTGCCGCTAACTCCCGAGAAAAAACAGCCGACCGTGGAGAGCAACACTGAAAAAGAGGAATCACTAGACAACCCTTGAATATTTAGCCTATAGAGATTTTGAAAATCGGGTTTCAGGGTGGCCCTGCACCCCATCCAGACAATCAACCTGTGCAAAACGCGCTAGAGAACACCGCGAGCGAGCCAAGTAAGGGGAAATCCACCACAAACGAAGAAAGAATTGTAGTGGTGCCCTCGCTAGGCCTCAATAAAACCACCCTTCACCTGCCAGGATATACGGCCTGTTCAAGCGCCCCAAATTTCCGGCATTCTTAAGAACCACTGTCTATACTCTTTTTAGGCTCTGTTCGACCGAAACTTTGGCCGAAAGGATCGAGTGCGTCCCGCGCAGGGAGGAGGCATGACCCAGGAAAATATCACCCGGCGTTCACTGGCCCTGCATAAAGCGAGAGAATAGCGATAATGACCCAAATTACCGATGTCCGTGGCGTCCTTGCCTTCACAGCCAAAGTGCTAGAAAAACATGGAATTACGACCGCTGAAGCGTTGGCCAACACCCCTGTAAAAACGCTCGTAGAAATCCCTGGCTTTGGGGAGCTTCGCGCCTCTCGCCTGATCAGGGACGCACAACGTGCGCTCACGCAGGGTGCCAGTCAGAGCAAACCGAAGACTAAGGCAAAGGACAAAAAGAAGTCCAAGAAAAGTGGCAAAGGCAAAGGCAAAGGCAAAGGCAAAGGCAAAAAGTCTACCGGGATAAAGAAATCTTCCGACAAGAAATCGAAGAAGGGAAAGAAAAAAAAGAAGAAATAGCTTTGGCCATGGATGGCCTTATGTCGTGAAGCACAAGGACGTGCGAGAGCGACGCTTGACCAGGTGTGCCTTATGTAGCAAAGCACAAGGGCCACTCCTCAACATCCATGCCAAAGAGCAGAGTGGTGCCGTATGAGCCTTTTTCAACAGCCTGCTAGACTGGGAATGTTCATCCGCATAGGGGCTCTGGATTGAAGACGCTGCTGAAAATCCTGCTCACACTGCTGGTTCTCACGGCCGCTGGCTGGGGACTGTGGCATGCCTCCCAGCCCAAACCCATCCCAGTGAATCTCGCGCCGGTAGAGCGCGGCACGGTGGAGGCTACGACCGCTAATACCCGAGCCGGCACGGTGAAGGCCTGTCGCCGTTCTCATCTCTCCCCCGCCACAGGCGGCCAGGTCGCGAATCTTCCGGTGAAGGAAGGCGATCGTGTCCGCGCCGGTCAACTGCTGATGGTGATCTGGAACGAGGATCTCAACGCCAATCTGCATCTGGCGCAAAGTGAAGTGGCAACGGCGCGTGCGGGTGAAAAAGAGGCCTGTCTGCGCGCCGATGTGGCCAAGCGTGAAGCGCGGCGTATGGAACGGCTGGCAAAACAGAAACTGGTTTCCGAGGAGCAGCGCGATCGGGCAAGCACGGATGCCAAGGCCCGTCGGGCGGCCTGTGAAGGCGCGCGTGCCACCCTGCAGGTACGTCAGGCACAGGTGGGAGCCGCTCAGGCGGCACTGGAACGCACCATCCTCAAGGCACCTTTCGCCGGGGTGGTCGCCGAGGTCAATGCCGAACTGGGTGAATTCGTCACCCCCTCGCCGCCGGGTATTCCCACTCCGCCTGCGGTGGATCTCATCGACGACCAATGCCTGTACATCACTGCCCCTATCGATGAAGTGGATGCGCCGGCGATTCGTCTCGGCATGCCCGCCTGTGTCTCGCTGGATGCCTTTCCAAAACCCATTTGCGGCGCCCGGGTACGGCGTATCGCGCCCTATGTGCTAGACGTGGAAAAGCAGGCGCGTACGGTGGAGATCGAGGTAGAGTTTGGAAATCCAAGGGATGGCGCCGGCCTGATTCCTGGCTACAGCGCCGATATCAAGGTGGTGCTCGATCACCGTGAGCAAGTATTACGCATTCCCACCGAAGCGATTCTCGAAGGCAACCGCGTGCTGGTGTATCAAGCAGCTACAGGCACGCTGGAGGAACGTCGCTTCAAGCCGGGGCTCGCCAACTGGCGCTTCACCGAGGTGATGGATGGCCTACAGCAAGGGGAGCAGGTGATTACCTCGGTAGGCCGTGAAGGCGTGGAAACCGGGGCGTTGGTGACTCCGGAGACTACGACGACAATACCGTGATCCACCTCCGCGGCGCATACCGCGACTACGCCATGGGCACCCAAACGGTACATGCCCTCAATGGCGTAGATCTCGAAGTGGCACAGGGCGAATACCTCGCCATTACCGGACCTTCCGGTTCCGGAAAATCTACCTTGCTCCACATCATCGGCCTGCTGGATCGGCTTTCGCAGGGCGGCTACAAGCTGGATCGCCGCGATGTTACCCATCTGGATGACGATGAACTGGCACGGATACGCCGGGAGACCATTGGTTTCGTGTTTCAATTCTTCCATCTGGTGCCGCGGCTCAGCGCAGCGGCCAATGTGGAACTGCCACTCACCCTGGCAGGCATGGCGGTTCCCGAGCGGCGAGAGCGGGTAAGTGCTGCACTGGATTCTTTCGATCTTGCCGATCGCGCCGATCACCGGCCGGACCAGTTATCCGGCGGCCAACGCCAGCGCGTTGCCATCGCCCGTGCCATGGTCACCAGGCCGGCTATCCTGCTCGCCGACGAACCCACCGGCAATCTCGATCGCAGCGCCGGTAACGAGGTGGTGCATATCCTCGAAGAGCTCAATCGCAACGGGCTCACTCTGCTGATGGTCACCCACGACCCGGAACTTGCCAACCGTGCCGGGCGCCAGGTACGCATCGTCGATGGCGCTGTTGCCGAGGACCGCCGTAGCGGGCCAGGATAATGCGCGCCACCGACATCCTCGGGTACACCGCCAGCAGCATTGTTGGCTACCACGCCCGCAGCCTGCTGCTATTGCTCGCCATGGCTATCGGCGTGGCTAGCGTGATCCTGCTTACCACTCTGGGCGAAGGCGCGCGCCGCTACGTAACCGGCGAGTTCTCTGCCCTTGGCACCCATTTACTTATCGTACTTCCGGGGCGTTCGGAAACCGTTGGCGGCACCCCGCCATTGTTCGGTGAAACCCCGCGTGATCTCACCCTTGATGATGCCCTGTCACTCAAGCGCATCCGCCAGATTCGCCAAGTCGCGCCCATAGCCGTGGGCTCTGCGCAGGTCTCTTGGAAAAGCCGCGAGCGTGAAAGCATGGTGCTGGGGAGCACCGCCAACTTTCTTGCGGTTCGCCAACTGCATATGGCTCAGGGTCGCTTTCTGCCCACCATGGACCTGCACCGCTCGGCCCCGGTTTGTGTACTTGGCGCCCGTCTGCGTAAAGAGCTATTCGGCAGCCAGTCGGCGCTTGGCCAGTGGCTACGCATCGGTGACCGCCGTTTTCGAGTCATCGGCACCTTGGGTACCGAGGGCCGCTCCATTGGCGTGGACCTGCAGGACGTCGTGGTGATCCCGGTGGCCTCGGCCCAGACCCTGTTTAACTCGCCATCGCTGTTTCGCATTCGTGCCGAGGCACGTACCGCGGCCTATATCCCTACCGCCAAAACGGCCATCTCCCGCGCCATCCGCGACCGCCACGAGGGTGAGGATGACGTCACCGTGATCACCCAGGATGCAGTCATCGCCACCTTCAATCGCATCTTCACCGCCCTGACTCTCACCGTCGGCGGCATCGCCGCCATCAGTTTGGCGGTGGCGGGCATCCTGATCATGAACGTGATGCTGGTAGCAGTGTCCCAACGCACTTCTGAGATCGGTCTTTTGAAGGCGCTGGGTGCCACTGAACGTGGCATCTTGCTGCTGTTTCTCACCGAGGCAGGGCTGCTTTCCCTTGCTGGTGCCGCCATCGGCCTGGGGCTTGGCACGGGTGCCGCCTGGGTGGTGGGCAAAATCTATCCGGCATTGCCCATGACGCCACCATCGTGGGTCGTATTTGCGGCGGTGGGCACCGCGCTATCCGTCGGCCTCATCTTCGGCGTACTGCCCGCACGACGGGCAGCGGCGCTCGACCCCGTGGCTTCCTTAGCAGGAAGATAAATGCGTAACCAGGATCTCATCGCATTCGCCGGTGATGCCATCCTCGGCCAT
Organism: Gammaproteobacteria bacterium; assembly: GCA_021773645.1. Taxonomy (GTDB): domain Bacteria; phylum Pseudomonadota; class Gammaproteobacteria; order HK1; family HK1; genus JAJFJV01. Next base: position 96,108 of record JAJFJU010000002.1, on the reverse strand, counting down.
CGATTTCGCTCTGCACTCACCGCACTGGGTATTGCAGTGGGCATTGCCGCGGTGGTGCTGCTTACCTCCATCGGTGAGGGGATCCACCGCTTTGTGCTCGCCGAGTTCACCCAGTTCGGTACTAATCTCATTGCAGTGGTGCCGGGAAAAACCGAAACCATGGGGATCTCAGCGGCCACCATCAGCAATGTCCGCCCCTTAAGTCTTAACGACGCCGCCGCACTGGGGCGACTACCCGGCGTAATAGCCGCGGTGCCCGTGGTACAGGGAAATGCCCCGGTGGAATCCGCCGGTCGTTCGCGGCGCGCCATGGTGCTCGGAGTCGGTTCAAAAATGCCGGCAGTGTGGAGCATGAAAGTCGCAACCGGACGTTTTCTGCCCCGCGACGATCCCCGTACGCCACGCGCCTATGCGGTGCTTGGAAAAACTCTGTACACAGAACTATTCGGTGATCGGTCGGCCCTCGGCCAGCGTATCCGCGTCGGCGGCGATCGCTATCGCGTAGTTGGAGTGATGGCCCCCAAGGGCCAGTTCCTCGGCTTCGATCTGGATGATGCCGTATACCTGCCCACCGCCAAGGCGCTGGCATTGTTCAATCGCGAAAGCCTGATGGAAATCGACTTGCTCTATGGTGAAAACGCGAACGTGGATGTGCTGGTCAAACAAGTCCACCAGCGCCTGGTAGATCGCCACGGCTTTGAGGATTTCACCATCGTCACCCAACAGCAGATGCTGGATATACTCGGCTCCGTGCTAGACGTGCTGACCTTCGCCGTGGGTGCCCTCGGTGGGGTGTCGCTGTTTGTGGGTGGGGTGGGAATTCTGACCATCATGACCATCTCGGTGCGCGAGCGCACCGCAGAAATTGGCCTGCTCCGCGCCATCGGCGCTCGGCGCCGCCAGGTGCTTGCGTTATTCCTGCTGGAGGCACTACTGCTCGCGATACTCGGTGGCCTCGCCGGTGTCGGCCTTGCACTAGGCATCACCGGCGTGCTCAAACTGCTCGCCCCGGCCCTACCCGTCTACCTCTCCCCCGGCTACGCCCTGCTGGCCCTCGTGCTGGCCATGGTGGTGGGCCTCATATCCGGCGTCCTCCCGGCCTGCCGTGCCTCTGCATTGCAGCCGCTGGAGGCGCTACGCGCGGAGTGACCCGGCAAGCAAGACACCTATGCCCAGTTTTCCAGTCTGATGCCAGGCACTCGCTCAAATTCTTTTATGTTATTGGTGACCAGAATTAAACCTTGGGAACGAGCGTGTCCCGCAATCATCTGATCATAAGGGCCTATCGGCTGCCCCATCTTCGCCAGTTCCGCTCTCAATTGGCCGGTGTGATTCGCGGCTTTCTCGTCATATGACAGCACCTCCAAGCGCGCCGCAAACCCTTCCAGGATCTCAAGATTTTTCTCCGGGGCTGATGATTTCTCAGCTCCATAGACTAATTCCATCAAGGTTATGGAAGAAATACATAGCATGCCGTAGTGTGCAGTGAAGGCTTGTCGTACTTTAGCCGGCTTGTTCTTCATCGTATAAATCACGATGTTTGTATCCAGCATAAACCGAAACATTAAAATGCCTCCCTGGCTTGGTCCTCCGGTTGTTCTCGCTGCTCCATAAAATCATCGGACACAGCATGACCATCAAACCAACTATCCCAGGCCTCACCCGCGGGAGTGATTAAACGAGCCCGACCCAGGACGATAATATCAACCCGCTTTACGCTATCAGGTAAGGCAACCGGCTTGGGTAAACGTACCGCCTGACTTTTGTTGGTCTTAAAAACACTCGCTTGTTCCATGACGCCCTCCGTGGGACATACTGCTGGTATATCCCATCATAGGACAAAACAGCAAGATATCAATGGCGGGCTTCCCATCCGGAATCCTCCCGGCCCGCTGAGCTAACCTCAACAAATTCTGCGAATACGAAGGTAGACCCTACGATCCGCATGCATGTGGCTTGTTAGCTGTCTCTATCCACAATTACTTCCTTGATGACAAAGCTATTTTCCATAAACTTCCTTGCCCTTACATATTCTCTTCTAGAGAGTGCTTTAGCTGTTATTGCGTCACTATCATGCTCAAACTCAGACACACCACTGACTTCATATATTTCGGCAATAATTTTCTCTTTTTCTTCTTCTGATACCACGTCTTTAAACACACCTTTTACCCGGTAAGCTGGAACTCGATTTATCCTTCTGTTGCGTGAAACAGTAGAATTCTGGTTCTGAAGTATCGATTCGAATCTATCCATACGTTCAAGAATATATGACTGAAAATCACCCTGAGGCTGAAGGTCTTTCATTACTTTGTTTTTTGCGGCCCGATAAACAGGATTATCTGGCTCTGTATCAGCCAGAGCCTCAACAGCCATTTTTTCAAGAGCAGGTACTAATTTTTTAGCCCCAGCCATATCATCAACATAGAAAATTGTTCGCTCATCTGAAATATCGAAAGGTAACCCTGTTCCATCCTCAGCAAGGGATACCACTGGTGATCTTGCTGAATGTCTTACTGCTAGCTCATACATTACATTTGGGTTCAGCGTGGTTAGATTTGCAATAACCAGATCATCATTCAGGAGGTGCTCGATAACCTGTCCTGTAATTGACCCAGGAGTATCAATCCTATGCGCAACATACATCTCAAGCTCTAAGGATTTACAAACTGGCTCAATTACTGAGTCAATTAACCCATCAGCAGATCAACGGACATTCGTCCCATCTTTTCCTATGGGCGTTACAACAAAACACTTTCTTTTCTGCTTTTTGGTCATCACATTTCCTGTAAGCCAACGCTATGCTAAGCGGCGTGTTTATTACATCCGCCAAAGCTGATTGCTACGCCTTTTCCTCTGCGAACTCAAAACGAGGCTTGAGGGCCAGTTCCCGCATTGTGGCATAGGCTACCAACCAATCCGTTGCTATAAATGGCCCTTTGGTAGTAAAGATCCAGACTCCGTTCTCGCATTGTAGCAGCAGCGGGAATTCAGCTCGGCAAGCTGGGGAAAAAGCTTCTCCATGTTGATCAACATGGGGCGTATTGTTAGCTCCCAGAAAGCTAATTTACACTGCCTTCGCACCCTGGATACCCGCATTCGCGAGTATGACGGGGGTTGAGTTGCCAAGGAATATCCTAAGCTTCTTGCCAGAGTAATATTGGGTTTTCCTCAAGCAGCGTGCGTACGAACCTCTTGCTGCAATCGGTCTCCAAGTCGATCGCGCGCCGCCTCTAGCTCATAGTCAGCCTGAAGTCCCATCCAGAATGCCTCGGAGGTTCCGAAGTAACGCGCTAGGCGCAGGGCGGTATCTGCTGTAACCGCACGTTTGCCATGAACGATCTCGTTGATTCGTCGTGGTGGAACGCCGATGTCGCGCGCCACCCTATTCTGGCTAATTTCCAGGGGAATCAGGAATTCTTCCAGCAGGATCTCACCCGGATGAATATTTTTCAGCTTTGCCATTTTCGTTTACCTTCAGTGGTAATCCACAATTTCAACATTGAGTGCATCACCCCGCTTCCACACGAAACAAACCCGCCATTGGTCGTTGATGCGGATGCTGTACTGGCCGGTGCGATCTCCTTTTAAACGCTCCAACCGGTTGGCTGGTGGAATCCGCAGGTCATCCAAAGTACGCGCATTGTTCAACATGCGAAGCTTGCGGCGTGCGATCTGCTGGATAGCCGGCGGTAGTCGCCGGGAGCGCTGTCCCACCCAGATCTTTTTGGTTTCCTTTCCCTGGAAGCTTTTGATCATGCAGCAACCATAACGCCTCTCGTTATATAACGCAATGCGTTATATAACGAGAGGCTATCTAACCCTCCAGAAACAACAAGATCATTTTGGATCTTGCCAGATATCACGTACGGTGCATCTTATTCATTCAGTTAACCCGCATATGCCCAACCGCCTCATCGACGAAACCAGCCCTTATCTGCAACAGCACGCCCATAACCCGGTGGACTGGTATCCGTGGAGTGCCGATGCGCTGGCTCTCGCAGAGCGGGAAGACAAACCGGTACTGCTCTCCATCGGTTATTCCGCCTGCCATTGGTGCCATGTGATGGCGCATGAGTCCTTTGAGAATGAGGGCACCGCGGCGCTGATGAATGAGCTGTTCGTCAACATCAAGGTAGACCGCGAGGAGCGCCCAGATCTGGATCGCATCTATCAGAATGCCCACCAGCTGCTTTCCCAACGTGGTGGGGGCTGGCCGCTGACGGTGTTTCTTTCACCAAAAAATCAGGTGCCTTTTTTTGCCGGCACCTATTTCCCCAACAAGCCGCGTCACGGCCTCATCAGTTTTAGCGATCTTCTGCATCGCATCTCGGATTTTTATCGGGAAAACCTCGATTCCATCGAGGAGCAGGGGTCACGCATGATTGCAGCGCTGCAGGATATGGACGCGCCGCGGGATACCGCGAACACTGCGGCTCTGGGTACCGAGCCGCTGCAAAGCGTGCGCCGACAACTGGAACAGAGCTTTGAGCCCGGCCACGGTGGCTTTAGCAGCGCACCGAAGTTTCCCCACGCCACCCATCTAGAACGCCTGCTGCGCCACTGGGCTGTTCATCCCGATGATGAGCCTGCGCTGGAGATGGCACGCCGCACCCTGGAAAACATGGGAAGGGGCGGGATCTACGATCAACTGGGTGGCGGCTTCTGTCGCTACTCAGTGGACGAGCAATGGATGATTCCCCACTTCGAAAAGATGCTCTACGACAATGGCGCCTTGCAGGCCGTCTATGCGTGGGCCTGGCAGGCCACCGACGAGCCATTGTTTCGCACTATCGCACTTGGCATAGGGCACTGGGTGATGGCTGAAATGCAATCACCCGAGGGTGGTTATTATTCCGCCCTGGACGCGGACTCTGAGGGAGAAGAGGGGCGCTTTTATGTGTGGGACAAGGCCGAGGTGAAGGCGCTACTGGAGAATGATGAGTTTCAACTCATCTCCCTGCGCTACGGCCTCGATGGCATGCCCAATTTCGAGGGCCACTGGCATCTGCACGTCTATCGTGAACTGCTAGAGCTTGCGGAAACACTCGAGTTCTCTGAAGCCCAATGCGTGAAGGTACTGGCAAGCGCCCATGCCAAGCTATTCAAGACCCGGGAGCAACGGGTACGGCCAGTCCGCGATGAGAAGATTCTCGGTGGCTGGAATGCGCTGATGGTAAAGGGCATGGCCATTGCCGGGCGTACTCTCGATGAACCAGCACTCATCGACTCGGCGGAGCGGGCGCTGGACTTTATCCACCGCACCCTGTGGCGGGATGGCCGGCTGCTCGCCACCTGCAAGGATGATAAGGCCCATTTGATGGCCTATCTGGACGACTACGCGTATCTGATAGATGCCATTCTGGAATTGCTCCAGGTGCGCTGGCAAAGCAAAACCCTGCACTGGGCCTGTGAGTTGGCGGATGTATTGCTGGAACACTTTGAGGACCGTGAAGCGGGGGGCTTTTACTTTACCGCCGACGATCACGAACAGCTGATTCACCGTTCCCGCAGCTTCAGCGACGACGCCACTCCCGCGGGAAATGGCATCGCTGCCTATGCGCTGGCACGCCTCGGGCATCTGCTTGGGGAGACGCGTTATCTTGAGGCGGCGGAACGCACCTTGAAGGCTGCTTGGCCCGCCTTGCAACAGCATCCCGCCGCCCATAACAGCCTGCTACTCGCGCTGGAGGAATATCACCAGCCACCACAGATCATCATTCTCCGCGGCGAGAGCAGTGAAATGGAAAACTGGCGGCAGGAGCTCGGGAAAAGCTACGCACCGGGACGCATGGTATTTGCCATCGACAGCGCCCTTGAAGACCTGCCAGAAGCACTGGCGGAAAAAAAGCCGGCGGGTAAAACGGTCGCCTATATATGCGAAGGCACACGCTGCCTGCCGGCGGTACGCTCTTTGAAAAAGCTGAAGTCCCAATTGAAATAGGCAGCCGACGGGCGCTACGGAAACCATAATCCACATGACTCAAAGCACACATTTTATCGAGGTCGACGGCATCCCGGTGGAAGTCGTGCGAAAGCGCATCAAGCACATCAATCTCCGGGTTTATCCGCCGGACGGACGGGTACGGCTGGCGGCACCGTTACGGACGGATGAGGCCACCGTACGCCAGATGGTGAGTTCGCGTCTTGAGTGGATTCAGCGCCAGCGCGTACGACTCATGGGTCATCCTCAACAGGGGGAACCAACGATGCTTCCCGGTGAAGCTCACTGGTTTCTTGGCCGCCGCTATCACCTCGACATACGAGAAAACAGTAGTCGTCGCGGTGTCCACTTACAGGGCGACTCAGCTCTGGAACTTCACACTCGTGGCTCCGCCGACACCAACCGACGGGCGGCCCTGTTGCAGGCCTGGTATCGCCAACAGATGCAGGTGCTGTTGCCAGAATTGATCGCTAGGTGGGAGCCGGTTGTCGATGTACGGATAGCTGAATGCCGGATCAAAAGGATGAAAACCCGGTGGGGCAGTTGCAACATCGCTGCGCGCCGTATCTGGCTGAATCTGGAACTGATCAAACGGCCCATCATGTCGCTGGAATATGTGTTGATGCACGAAATGACACATCTACTGGAACGCTATCACAACACGCGCTTCTACTCGCTGATGGACGATTTCATGCCGGAGTGGCGTATACACCGGCATGCCCTCGATCAGCCACACCCGCAGCACGACAGCTTGATCACATCAGCTGCTAACGAGTAACTCCTTCTCCGCTTTTTTCAGCCCTTTGATCGCCATCTCCCGACGACAGGCTTCAGCCCGGGAAGCGACTTGCTCGGAGTGAAGCAAACTTACCGGCCGTCGACCGCGAGTATAGCGCGCACCTCCGGGCAACTCGCCGTTATGCTCCGCAAGGCGGCGCGTCAGGTCGGTGGCTATACCGGTGTAGAGGCTATCGTCGACACAACGCAATACATAAACAAACCACTCGCTCACGACCAATGACCCCTGAAGATAATAGCGCCCCGGATCCCCACCTATTTGGAGAAATCTGCCGGGTTCTCCCAACCACTAGAAAACACCTGCTCGGCCAAAGAGCGGCGTTCACGTGGAGCCAATTCCTGCTCCTTAGCCGCCTCTGGCAAACGGTCCGCATCACCGATATAGCCAATGGCAAAAGCCGTCACCACATCGTAATCCTCTGGGATCTGGTATCGCGCTCGCGCCTCCTCCGGCAAGATGCCGGCCATGGCGTGTATATAGAGCTCCAGGGCACTAGCCTGTACGGTTAGTCCGGCCGTCGCGAGCCCCAGATCGTGCCACGCATGGGCGTTTGAATTGCCATTGTGGGCAAAGCTTTTCTTCGCCACACCCAGAACCAGCACCGGTGCCTGCTTTGCCCAGGCCTGATTGGGCTCCACCAGGCAACCGAGTATGCGGTCAAATTCCTCAGGCTGCTCGCGAGTGGCAACGATGAAGCGCCACGGCTGTTCGTTGAAACAAGAAGCCGCCCAGCGGGCTGCCTCAAATAGCGATCCCAGGGTTTCAAGAGCCACCGCACGATCATCAAACGCGCGCGGACTCCAGCGTGTTGCCAATAAATCATGGATGGGATAACGGGTCTCGGCTTGCTTATTCATGGACATATTCTCCTTTCACAATCAGGACTCCAGGTTAACCTAGCAGGCCGTGGCGATAATCCGTAAAGGCCTGATCGATTTCTTCTTCGCTATTCATCACAAATGGCCCGCGCCGCGCTACCGGCTCATTTAGTGGCGATCCGGCTAGCAATAACACCTCTACTGGCCCCTCAGCATCTCCATGCACTGCAAGCGGCACGCCTGAACCACTCCCAAACAATGCTGCTTGTCCTTCAACCACAATGGTTTCCTCAGCACCAGCCAGCAACTCACCGCCGAATACATAGATGAAAGCATTCTGGTCGTCATGCAGCTCCTGCACATGGCGACCGCCCGGCTGGATCGTAAAGTGCAGATAAGTGATGGGAACAACCGTATCGATCACCGCCTTGCTCCCCAGGGCCTCACCGGCGATCACCTTGACCTGCACCTTGTCATTGGCACTGCGTGAGGTCGGTATTCGGGCGCTGGGAATGTCCTGGTAACGGGGGGTCATCATCTTTTTCTCAGCCGGCAAATTGACCCAAATCTGAAAGCCATGCAGCACGCCACCGCTGGCGAGAAACTCCGGATGCGGTAACTCTGAATGAACCACACCAGAGCCGGCGGTCATCCACTGCACGTCTCCTGGCTCCAGATTACCTTGGTTACCGGCGGAATCCCGATGCTGCATCCGCCCCGCCAGCAGATAGGTCACGGTTTCAAAGCCACGATGGGGATGATCCGGCGCACCTATAGCCTCCCCTCGCGCCCAATCAACGGGGCCTAGGTGGTCCAGCAATAAGAAGGGGTCGATCAATGACAGAGACGCCGTGGGAAAAGGGCGGCGCACCGGAAATCCGCCGCCCTCCAACAATGATTGTGCGGTCACCACCTGACTCACCGACCGCAAAGCTGATAACCGCTCATTCACCTTGGTCTCCGACATCACACCCTCCTCCCGTATCCAGCATCGCTAAATACCTTTCAAAACATGGCACACAGCCTATATTTTGCTTAATTACAAAACAATTCTATAATTACGCATAATACAATTGCATAATTGCAAACATGACCAGCTGGGAAGATCTTCGTTTTTTTGGTGCCATCGCCCGCACCGGCAGCCTCTCCGGGGCGGCACGCGAGCTTCATGTTAACCACTCCACGGTCTTCCGGCGCTTGAATGCACTAGAAACCAGCCTCGGGGTGCGCCTCTTTGATCGCCTACAGGGACGCTATGTGCTGACCACCGCGGGTGAGTCCATGGATTCAGGGGTAGAGCGTGTACACAATGAAATCGATGCCCTGGAACGCAAAATGCTCGGGCAGGATCACCAACTCGCGGGGGAGATTCGCCTAGCTACCACGGATGCTCTGGCACAAAATTATCTACAGCCTAATCTACTCCGCTTCCATCAACGTTACCCACGGGTGCGTATCGAACTGCTGTGTTCAAACCTGTTTTTTGATCTCTCTAAACGTGAGGCAGATATCGCCCTGCGACCCACCAACGATCCGCCGGGACATCTGATTGGGCGGGAGCTGGCCCGCAGTGCTTGGGCGGTCTATGGAGCGCCCGCTTATCTAGAAGATCGTGATCCACCCCGTGATGAGGCAGATCTTAAGGCCCATACGCTGATTGCTGGCGACAGCAGTCTTGCGGGCGTCCCGGCCAACCGCTGGATACAGGCACGTGCTGCGGATACCACCGCCATGCAGGCAGACAGTTTTGTAACCCAATGGTCGGCTGCCCGGACAGGCTTTGGACTGGCGGTGCTACCTTGCGTACTGGCAGACCGGGATGCGGGACTAATACGGGTGCTGGGTCCAATTAAAGAACTGGAAACCGGCCTCTGGCTACTGACCCACCCCGACCTTCGTCAGACCACCCGAATCCGCACCTTTGTGGGCTGGCTGGGTGAGGCCATCATCAAAGATCGGGCGCTCTTTTCTGGCCAGATGGGCATGACATCCTGAGTTTCGCAAGCAGAGGCCGTCTAAGAACCCTTAATCAGCCCATTCACCTCAGCGTGGCGAAAGCAATCCATCGTATGGTCATTCACCATGCCCACGGCTTGCATGAAGGCATAACAAATGGTGGGGCCAACGAATTTGAAACCACGCTTTTTCAGCGCCTTGCTCATGGCCACAGATTCCGGTGTAGACACGGGAATATCAGCCAATGTTTCCCACCTATTGATAGTCGGTTCTCCGCCCACAAACTGCCACAAATAGTCACTGAAACGATAACCCTCGTCTCGTAGTGCTAGAAAGGAACGGGCATTCACAATGGTGGCGTTGACCTTCAACCGGTTACGTACGATGCCTGCATCTGCCAGCAGCGCGGCTACTTTTTTCTCATTGTAGCGGACAATCTTCTCCGCATCGAAATGGTCGAAAAGACGCCGGTAATTCTCACGCTTTTTCAGGATCGTATACCAACTTAGTCCCGCCTGTGCGCCCTCCAAAATCAGCATCTCGAACAGATGCCGATCGTCATAAACCGGAACACCCCATTCCTTATCGTGATAAGTGCGGTATAGCACACTGGCATCATCAACCCATACACATCGCTTAACAGTCATTTATTCCCTCAGTTTCATACGACGTAAGGTCACCCGCCCGGCATATCCACATAGGTGATCAGAGAGAGTGTTGCCCCCTGGGGATCTTGGATCACACAAAAGCGGCCAATCTTTGGAATATCCGTTGGTGGGACCAGTAATTTACCGCCCAACTCCTGAGCCCTCAGAGCAGATGCATCGATATTGTCGACCGTGACGTAGCCGCCCCACTGGGGTGCCATGCCATCAAGCTCTGGCGGAATGGCCATAATGCCGCTCGTTTGTACATCGCCCGCCTTGCCCACCGTATAACTCATATTGAGCTGCATATCCTCCATGTCCCAGCCCAGTAATTCACCATAGAAAATCTTTGCGCCAGCCACGTCGGTAGTCATCAATTCATTCCAGCTAAATGCCCCGTGCTGCTTCATTGCATCGTTCATCGCTTCACTCCTAATTGGTGTGTTGAATGCAGATGAGAGTCTATGATAGGCCTGCTAACAACATGGTGTCAGCAGGTTTTAGTATTGCAGCTTGTGTCCCATTCATTGCTGACAGCACTATTTTTTCCTGGATAAATCCTCGTACAGAATCTGAACGAACTGATTCGCGGTCAGGAATCCATCAGCCCACTCAGCATCGAAGTCTTTTGAGGGAGCCAACGCCTGAATTTCCGTTAAGGTCTTGCCCTCGGAAATATAGTTTCTCACCCGGTCGCGCATTGCCTCCAGCATCTCTACATAGACAGTGAGCTCCGCTTTATTGGATAGCGGGCCATGCCCAGGGATGACCTTGGTGTCATCATTGATCATTGAAAGAATATGTTTTGCCGCTTTAATCACACCCTCTACCGAGCCATCGGATGACACATCAATGAATGGATAAAATCCGGCGAAATAAATGTCCCCCGCATGGATTACATTCTCTTTTTTGAAGAATACGACCGCGTCTCCGTCCGTATGCGCGTTCTGTACGTGAAAGATATGCGCCTCGTCACCGTTTAGATGAAGATTGATATCTTGGGTGAAAGTGATCACAGGCAGGGCTACTTTTGCAGCGGCTGGCACTATCTTTTTGAAGAAAGCGATCGTCTGGTCTGTACTCATGCGCCGGCGGACGTTTTCGTGAGCCACGATAACCGTCCCCGCTTCACCCATATGCTCATTGCCACCCACATGGTCAAAGTGCCAGTGAGTATTGATGACAAAGCGAATGGTCTTATCACTAATTTTCGAAATCGATGCGCGGATTTTTTCTGTCAACGGCGCAAATTGGTCATCGATCAGAAACACCCCATCCTCGCCAACCGAGACGCCGATATTTCCGCCACGACCTTGAAGCATGTAGATATGCTCTGACACCTGCTCCGAGCTTATCTGAACCTTGTCAAAGTCCTGTGCATAAACGGTAGGACATTCAACTACAGCAGCAACGATGAAATAGAGACAACCCGTCAATCGATGAAAACGCATCACCTAGCTCCTTTTTATAACCCGCTCTATGGACATGGATGAGCACATATTCGTTCACTAAAGAATCACGCTCAATACCAGGTTAGTTAACGTGTCCCGTGAAGCAACTTTCCCAGTTTCTCAATCGCTTGTTCTCGTTCTGTATTCCACGCCTGAGCGTAGTTAATCCGAATGTGATTCCGGTATTTCCCTTTGGGAGAAAACACAGGCCCGGGAGTGATGCTAATACCCTGCTCCATGGCCAGGCGGTAGAGTTTCATCGCATCGGCCTGATCAGGTAATTCAACCCACGCCAAAAATCCGCCTTGCGGATGGGTGACTCGCGTTCCCTCGGGAAAATAGCGACTAATCAGAGCTATACAAATATCCCGATTTTGGCGATACAGGCTGCGCATGGCTCTTAGATGGCGATCGTAACCGCCATTTTCCAGATAATCCGCCACCGCTATCTGCGGGAGGGTAGCAGTCGCCATGCTGGATACGAGCTTCAGATGCTCTATTGTCCGAAAATATCGGCCCGGGCTAGTCCAGCCTATCCGCAAGCCGGGTTCCAGGGTTTTAGAAATGGAAGAACACAGCAGCACCCGTCCATCCCTGTCCCAGGATTTAATCGTCCGCGGTCGTGACGGGCCGTAGCCAAGCTCCCCGTAAATATCGTCCTCAATAAGGGGAAGATCATATTTCTCCAACAATCGAACCAGCGCTGCTTTTTGTATATCCGGCATGCAATATCCCAATGGGTTGCTATAGGCCGGCGTCAGCAGGCAGGCCTTGATGGGCCACTGCTCCATGGCCAGTTGCAGGGCCTCCAGACTAATTCCGGTCTCCGGGTGAGTCGGAATCTCCAGCGCCTTCATACCCAGGGACTCGATCGCCTGTAACACACCGTAAAAGCTGGGCGACTCGATGGCGATGGTGTCACCGGGCTCGGCAACGGCACGCAAACACAATACCAATGCCTCCTGGCAACCGTTGGTTATGACGATATTGTCAGGACTGATTGCACAGCCTGAATCCACAGCGCGACGGGCAATCTGCAGGCGCAGCTTTGGGTCACCCGGCGGAAAGGCATATCTCGTCGTACGATTACGTGGGCTTCGCGCGGCCTGGGCAAGCATCTGGTGCAGGCGACGGATGGCAGGGGCCTCAGTATTGGGTAAGGCCGCACCAAACTGGACCATTCGTGGCGCTTCGATCGCCTGCACCACCTCCATCACCAGGTCACTCACCGTCACTTCGCTGGGGGTAGGAGCCGGCCGAGACATGGCTGGCGGCAAGGGAACTTGGGTGGGCAGGCTGACAAAGTAGCCGGATTTCGGGCGTGCCTCAATCAGCCGATTGTCCTGCAATAACCCATAGGCCTGCAGCACCGTGGAGGCACTGACACCGAGCTGCCGGCATTGATGACGAACTGAAGGCAATCGGTCCCCCGGATGGTATAGGCCCTGGCCTATCTGCCCCCGAATTCCGTTGGCGATTTTTACATATAGTTTTTCAGGCATACCAAACACCAGAACAGTTAGCACGATATAAAGGCATAACAGAGAGCTTATGAGGCATCTGTTATGTATATATATTCACGTTATTACATCTGTATCGCTAACACTATTCCCGATAGCCTGATGTCCGTCAATCACCACTTTCTGCAATCGAGACGGATATGAGCAAACTGATCACTCTGCTAGGCAATCGAGAGACCCGGGGATTGTTGCTGGGCTTTATCGGCATGCTGGGTTTTAGCCAGACCCTGGTAGCCACCCGAATTGCGCTCACTCACCTGGATCCCACCCTCGTCGGCCTGGGAAGAGTGTGCGTCGCAGCCCTGCCGGCGGCCCTGTTCCTTGTCCTTTACGGTTCACCACGGCTAAACCACCGGCAATGGCGCAGTCTGGCTGCGGTAGTGCTCGGCGTAGGCTTGGGATTTCCCCTTTTTTCAGCGCTTAGCATGCGTGAACTTTCTGCCTCGGCGGGTAGCGTGCTCATCGCCATATTGCCGCTGGTGACCGCGGTGGTTTCCCGGTTTATTAGCAATGAACGCCCTTCGTGGGGATTCTGGTTCACTGCATTTATCGGCGCGCTGTTGGTCGCCAGCTTTGCCCTCAGACAGGGTGATGGCCAACTACCCGCAGGCAGCATAAGTTTGCTGTTAGCCGCGCTGCTTGCCGGACTGGGCTATGCCGAAGGTGGACGTTTGGCACGGGAGATCGGTGGCTGGCGAGTCATCTGCTGGGGGGTGGTGCTGGCGGCACCCGTTGCCCTACTAATCGTCGTACTGTTTGCAGAGCTACCGACTGCCGCAGTGCCATTGTCCGCCTACTTGAGTTTTGCTTATGTCGCGCTCATCAGCCAGTTGTTCGGTTTCTTTGCCTGGTATCAAGGGCTGGCACTAGCGGGAATTTCACGGGTAAGCCAACTGCAATTGCTGATGCCCTTCCTGGGACTGCTCGGTGCCGCTCTGCTATTGGATGAGCCCCTGAGCCTGGAATATTTCCTGTTCGCCGGCGCAGTCATCTCCATCGTATCGCTGAGCCGCCACATGAAGGTCGGGATAGCCAAGCCTTAAACTTTAATGCTACATGTCGTGCACGTACTTGCCAGTTTTGAGATCGATGCTGGCACCGCAATCGGGCCCCAGACAATCCCGGTAGCGAATACCGGCTGAATCCTTGTTTCGGGCGATAAAATAGCTGATCTGGTAGGCCCGCTTTGGGAAACGGGTGTTATCCAGCGCCGGGGGCAATATGGGCAAATAACCGGGGATAAGATCGCTCAGGACTCGCGGGTAATGGCCTTGTTCTTGTCGATAGCGGGTTACAGCGGGGCGTAATTGCTGAGTAATGACCGCACGCCGTTCGGCTGCCAGATGACGCAAATCTGTAGGGAAGAAAGTGAATTTTATGAAGAGCACGAAGGCAGTTGCCAGGATCAAAACTGCCCAGCGTCCGTAGGCGACAGATCTGCGGCGCACCTCCAAATCCTTTTTCTGCATTCTCCGGGTAAAACGCCGGAGTGGTATCGCAATGGCGAAGGTGATCACGCACAGGCCCGCATATTTCGCGCTGTTGATCAGATCATTCGGTGCCAAGGACAGCGTCAGCAAGGCTGCCAGAAAGAGCAGCCAGCTCATCAGATACGACAGTGCCGCAATGATATTCAGGCATAGTAAGCCCGTATGCCGTGCAACCTTGAGCGAGCCGTCTTTTATATCAATGAGTGCAGACATGAACACCCCACCACTAATCTCGCCGCGTGGTATCCCGGTTGGTTGTGCCCCTATCAGCGGTATCAGACAAAGGTATCCACGCTTGCACCCGCATCCATGCCGATTTCGGTTACCTCAATCGATTGGCGCAGCTGGCCCTGTGCCGCCTCGGTAGCGCGCTGCGCCTGAGTTTCAGGGGTATCGGTGCGAGCACTCACTCCATCCTGCTCACTGGAGACCACTCCCACCCCTTCCTGACTTTGCTCAATACGCTGCTGTGCCAATTCGGCCCGTGCCAGCTGTTCCATGGCGCTCGCTTGGGAAGCGACCTGTTGGTCCTGCGCGGATGGATTCGCAGGCGCCAAAGCAGCCTGACGTATCCGTTGGGCCTTACGGATGGTTGCCTCAGGATCGCCGGGCACCCCGGATGTATCTATTCGAACCTCGCCCCCTACCGCATAGCGCCGGCCATCCGGACCCGTGGTAAAGCTAAAACTCGGACCGCCATTGGCCAGCCCACCCGAGGCAGAAAGATGGGCCTGCTCATGGCCGCGCACCTGCCGATCCCGCGCCTGTAACTGCTGCACCATCCGCTGCTCATCAGCAGCCAGCTCCAGGCCGGCCGGGTCGGGGGCCGTGCCACCTGCTTCACTGTGGGCTTGCAGGTCAGTGCTATCACTGGTGGGGTTTGCATTTGCACTGGCCGATGTTTGGTTGACCCGCTGAACCGCTTCCGGCCGAGAGGCAGGAACCACGCCGGCACCGGCCGACTCAGCATCAGCCGGAGCGATCTTGTTAGCCCCCGCTATCCCGGACGGCTGTTTGAATCCAATGGTGGGCAATCCAATTTGCATAGGTCATACCTGCAAATCACAACAAATGAGTCAAACCGGCGATTCCGATAACACCGATACACCCGGAACAGTATAGTGGGTTATTAAGAAATGGCTTTAAGGATCAAATCGACCGATTGGGCGGGAACGAAATGGGAGACGTAGCGCCCGCAAGGTGCACACCAAGGACGGTGTGAACCAACCCCGAAAGGTGGTGAGATTCCGCCAGACCACAGTAAACACCACGCAAGCGATGGCCCAAGGCATTACAAAGAGAGGAAAAATAATGGTGGCCAGGGGCGGAATCGAACCACCGACACGTGGATTTTCAATCCTAAATAGCACCTTTTTATCCATTGACACCCATTTGGAAACACTTTGAAAATACGTGCCGTAACAGAAGGTTACGAGTTATAATGCCTGCCATACTTTTGGAATCTATTGGAGCATTACTGTCTACATGGCGTCTACACGCTCAATTCCACCTGGAAATATCCGCCGCAAGCTGACCAAAGGAGTGGTCGATCGCCTCACTCCGCCGGCTAAAGGCCAGTCTTTTGTCCGCGACACTGAACTAAAGGGCTTCGCCCTACGGGTAACTGCAGGCGGAGCCAAAACATTCATTGTCGAAAAACGCATCAAGGGAAAAGTACGGCGCATCAAGATCTCCAGATATGGAGAACACACCTGCGAAGAAGCTCGGAATAGCGCGCAATCTATCTTGGGCAAGATTGCCGATGGGCACGATCCCGTCGCCGAGAAAAGAACGGACAAGGCCCGTTCAACAACCCTGGCTCAGGCCTTCTCTGCTTACCTGAAAACCCGCAAAGCCTTAAAACCTCGCACGGTATACGGCTATCAACGATCCATGCGAGTCCATTTTGGAGACTGGCAGAGTAAACCCATAGCCGAGATCACCAAGGACATGGTTGATCGCCGCCACGTCCAACTTGGAGAGGCTCACGGGGGAGCCCAAGCCAATCAAGGAATGAGGGTACTTCGGGCAGTGCTCAATTTTGCCCAAGACAAGTACGAGGATGCAGAGGGCCGATCCCTACTACCTGAAAACCCTGTCATGCGACTGACAAGAACAAAGGCCTGGTATCGCGTTGAGCGCCGGCAGACAGTCATCAAGGCTCACCAACTCAAGGCTTGGTATCAGGGTGTTATGGCGCTTGAAGGAGGGAATGCCGCGGTCGTTCAAGACTATCTTGTATTCCTCTTATTTACAGGCCTCCGCCGCGAGGAGGCGGCGCGACTACGCTGGATAGATTGTGACTTGCAGGCCCAAACACTCACCATTGAGGACACCAAGAATCGTGACAGCCACGTGCTCCCCCTACCAGACTTCCTGTATGAGCTGCTGTGCCGCCGCCAGGAAGTATCAGATAGTGTATTTGTGTTTCCAGGTGGAGGAATCACAGGCCATCTCGTTAACGCGCGCAGGCAGCGGGTGAAGGCCGCGGAACTGTCTGGTGTTCCGTTCACGCTCCACGACTTGCGTCGAACATTTGCCACCGTGGCCGAGAGTCTCGATATCCCAGCCTACGCACTCAAGCGGCTTCTGAATCACAAAATGACGGCTGACGTTACCGCTGGATACATCGTTGCCGATGTCGAACGCCTCCGGCGCCCAATGCAACTTATTACCGACTACCTGTTATCGGCCATGGGTGTGAAGCCCCGAGGTGATGTCGTCGAACTGGATGCAGGGAGTGAGGCATTCAAGGCCTAAGGAGCGCATGAGTATCCCCAAGCAAGAACGCTGGTCCCTTGAAGAGGTTGCTTCAAGGTGGTCGGATACACTCGGACAGCCGATAGCAGTGAAAGTGGTTCTTGAGGCGGTGCAGCGTCACGGAATCACTTTGGCCGTTTCACGAGACAGCCTTGTGCAGCCTGATGGGCGGTCAATCATAGGGTTTCTCCGTCCTTTCGAGGTGGAACGTCTCCTGATAGATGGAGAGGTAAGCGTTCATTACGGCCTGGTCGACCCTGGAAAACCCCTGAGTGACGACAATATTGTGGATCTTGATAGCATCACCTCAGGGCAACCGATGCATGTCACTAGGAAGAACGCTTTTCTAAGTCACCCGCATCTTAAATGCTTGGAGGAGGCTCAAGGGCTCCAGGTTAAAGCTGCTGTAGCTGCCCCGCAAACAACTGCGCACGAGGACTCTGAAGCAGTATCTGCTAGCTCGATGAAGAAGAGGAAGAGATCGAAACTCGGGACAGATAAACGCTGGGGGAGTAACCGTAAATTGTATAAACAGGCGCGAGAAGAAGCCCAAGCGCTATGGCGGGAGGGCAGCCCCCTGAATCATGCGGAAATGGCTGCCGATCTAGCCAAACAAATTGCTTACCGTACTCTCCCAAGGGATGGATTGAGAAAGGCGCTTACTGAAGCCGCACGCGATATCGGAAAACCCGAACTCGTAAGGGGTACCAGCGAGTACCGAAAACCGCCTTCCTAGCCAAAACCACCCCCCCTATGCCGGCATCGGTCGGGGTCATGTGAAAATATTTTTTCCTTCGGCTGTTTAAACAGCAACTAACTGATTTCCGCCTGTTTCCCCTCCTGTGCAGCAACCTTAACCACCCCCCTTATGCCGGCATCACCCTACCTATACCGGCATAAGGGGGGTATCGAGAGGCTTTCTCTCTCTGGCAGGCTTCCCTCCAACAGTTTCATAAAGGGAGGCTCAAATGGTCAGGTTACTTACTGAAAAACAGGCTGCTGAAATCTGTGGCTACAGCGTGTACTGGTTCCAGCGCAAACGTTGGGCAGGCGGTGGCCCTCCATATCGAAAGATTGGGCACAGCGTTCGCTATCCCGAAGACGAGCTTTCCAAGTGGTTCGAGTCTTATGGACTTCGCACGAGCACCACCCAGGAGGTGCTTAATATTCCCCATGAGTCGGCAGCAGCATAGACCTAGCCATGGAACGCATTCCCGTAAATATCGAGTGCCCCAAGGTGACACCCTTCCCGACACTGCAGGTTCATCAGGACGAGGAGCGAGAGCAACGCATATCCATGCATCTCGACCGCCTCACAACTGCCCAGCGCCCTCGGGCTAGGCGAGCGGCTCTCTGGGATATGGAGATGGAAATTGCGGCTCGCTCCCCTCGTCAAGTGCGGAAAATGGAAAGGGAAATGGGTCTCCACAGGAGGGGAAATGGCCGTCTACGGAAAGATATTTGAGGCCATCTACGCTTCCACGATCATTGCCGAAGGCCACCTAGTTCGCCTCGTTTTCATGGATATGGTGATCCTTGCCAACGAAGACGGGATCGTTGACTACACGCCACCCACGCTAGCCATGAGAACAGGGACTCCATTGGAGGTTGTTGAGCATGCGATCTCCCGGCTGGGATTCCCCGATCCATACAGCGATTCTCCGGATTACGAAGGCAGAAGAATTGTCCCTGTGACGGAAGTTGAATGGCATGCCGGAAACCGCGGGTGGCTAGTGGTGAACGTCGAAAAGTACCGGGAAAAAGGAACCAGGGAAGACCGTAGAAAGAAGGATGCAGAACGCCAACGGCGGCATAGAGCAAAAAATACCGAAAACGTGACAACTCCCGCAATGTCACGCGAAAACCGTGACGAAACGGCGAATGTCACACAAGACCCCGTGACATTACCCCCCGATGTAACGCAAATCGCGCCTAACCAGAACCAGAACCAGAACCAGAACCAAGTAAAAGATAAAAGCATTGTCGTTAGCAACAAAGCCGCTAGCCGACCGTCACACGAGGAAGTGATCGACTGCTATCACGAGCTCTTACCAGACCTTCCCCGAGTACGCGCATGGAGCAAGGCACGAAACGCTGCTCTCAATGCTCGCATGAAAGACAAATACGAGGTCGAAGGCGAGATGATCCAATTCACAACCATTGCCAGGTGGAAGAAATTTTTCACCTACGTCGGAAAGTGCCCACATCTCAACGGTGAGAATAACCGTGACTGGACAGCAAACCTTCCGTGGCTGCTAAAAACTGAGAACTTCGCAAAAGTGATTGAGGGGCAATATGAACGACGTTCAGCTTAAGCCTATCCCGCACAGCATCGAAGCCGAGCAAGGCGTTATCGGCGGCATTCTGTTCAACCCATCATCGCTCGATGATGTACTTGGCATTGCCCGTCCTGAAGATTTCTTCCGGAAAGAACACATCACGGTCTACCGGCATATGCTGGAAATGACCAGCGCTGGGCGGCCAATGGATATTCTCACGCTCTCGGACGAACTGCGTGAACGTAAATCGCTGGCGGTGGACGGTGAAGTGCTTGTCTACCTTGGCGACCTTGCCAGGAACACTGCCGGATGCTCGAACATCGTGGCCTACGCCAACATCGTCAGAGGCAGGGCAACGCAACGGCGGCTGTTAAACGCAACGATGAAGGCGCAGGCAATCATTGTTGAAGGCGGCGACACAAGGGAAATGCTGGACAAGGTGCAAAGCCTCGTTTGTGGTGTGGAGTATGAAAAGGACGGAGAAGGACCAACCACATTGGCCGATATTCTCCCTGACTGCCTGCAAGACCTGGATGAAAGATCCCATGGTGGGCTCCCCGGAATCTCGACCGGCTTCCTTGATCTCGATAAGAAAACCGCAGGGCTCCACCCCGGCGATCTCTGCATTCTTGCCGGACGCCCAAGCATGGGGAAAACCGCACTCGCCATGAACATGGCCACCGACGTTGCCGAGACTGGTGCAGTGCTGGTGTTTAGCTTGGAAATGTCACGGGAGCAATTGACCAACCGGCTGATCTCAAATGCCGCGGACATCCCATTCCAGCAGATCCGTACCGGTGAGCTCTTAGACGAGGATTGGGAAGCCATTACCAAAGCAACGGCTAGGCTCCACGATACCCCCATCGTAATTGATGAAACCGCTGGGCTCACGGCGCTGGAGATGCGCTCCAGGGCACGCAAGGTGCACCGCAAACATGCCCTTTCGTTGGTGGTGGTGGACTACCTGCAGCTCGCCACTGGTACCGGAGACAACCGCACCCAGATGGTAGGTGACATATCCCACAATTTGAAGGCCATGGCGAAGGAATTAAAGGTGCCGGTGCTCGCCCTGTCCCAGCTTAACCGCAGCCTGGAGAACCGCCCCGATAAGCGCCCGGTAATGTCAGATCTGCGTGATAGTGGAGATATTGAGCAGGATGCAGATCTGATCATGTTTCTTTATCGGGATGAAGTGTACAAAAGCCCAAGCGCCTACCCAGGCTATGCGGAGCTCATCATCAGCAAGCAGCGTAACGGCCCCATCGGCAAAGTGTGGCTCGCTTTCGATGCAGAGCATGTGCGCTTTCGTTCCACCATCCCACCGACTCCAGAACGGCAACCCCAGCCATTCGCCAAGCATCGAGGCTTTGCCGCCTGATGGCTACTCAATCTCCCACGATAAAGCTAACAGCCAAGCAGGGAGACTTTATCCTTGCATACCTCGAAACCGGCAATGCCAGCGAAGCCTATCGGCAAGCGTACAACGCGGAAAACATGAAGCCAGAGACGATCAGCCGTAAGGCTCATGAGCTGATGGGGAACGGCAAGATCACGGCACAGATTGAGGCTCTGCGTGCCCCGGTAGTGGAGGCGGCGCAATGTACCTTGGAACAACATTTTACTCAGCTGGCTAAGTTGCGTGATGGCGCGGAGGAACGAGGAGAATTTACTGCTGCCATCAAGGCCGAGGAGCTGCGTGGGAAGGCGGCCGGGCACTATTCCGGCAAGGGAGATTTTGGAGCGAATGCTGATGGGTTTATGGGCGTAGTGGTGCTACCAGAGCAATCAAAGAGCGTCGAGGCATGGGCTGAGGAAGTGAAGGCAGAAAAACAGGCGCGGAAAAGCACGTGATTGAGCACAAGACAAAGACCAAACGGGGCCGTCCGTCAGCCTATCGCAAGGAGTTTGCGGAGCAGGCCCGGCTCATGTGTTTGCTGGGCGCCATCGATGAAGACCTGGCGGGATTGTTCAGCGTAACCACGACGACTATCGATAACTGGAAGAACGGGCACCCCGAGTTTCTTGGGGCCCTAAAGGCCGGGAAACGTGAAGCGGACGAAAAAGTAGCGGAGTCATTGTTTGGCAGAGCGCTGGGGTATTCCCACCCCGAGGAAAAGATTTTCTGCGGCAAGGACGGCGACATTACGCGGGCGGCGACGACCAAG
Source organism: Gammaproteobacteria bacterium (assembly GCA_021773645.1). Lineage (GTDB taxonomy): Bacteria > Pseudomonadota > Gammaproteobacteria > HK1 > HK1 > JAJFJV01. The sequence continues at coordinate 74,282 of JAJFJU010000002.1, read as the reverse complement.
CATTACCCCCCAGACACGACTGCTTGCATCTTCTGGCTCAAGAACCGCCAACGCGATTTGTGGCGCGACCAACAGGATCACAACTTGCAGGGTGATGCCATGCCAGGCGTCATTCGTATGCCCGAGAAATGCAAGAGCGTCGAGGAATGGACTAAAAAGGCGGCGAAATATAAGCGCACGCGGGGCGAGAAGGATGATTGAGTACAAGGTAAAGACCTTTCTTGCGCTTCGTGATGCCGTGGATCTAACCGTGGAACTGAGCTGTTGAGCACTTCAATTCTAGGGCCAGGCGATATTCTGAAGCTTCAACAGGCAACCGGTGCGCTTCAGGCTATCGCGGGGCATCACGCATTGATGGAGACGCGTCTACGCCTGGTTCGCTCCTCCATGGAATGCATTTCGCGCACCTTCTTGACCACAGTGACCTTCACTGACGAGGAACAACGCCACAGCGTATTTCGAGATGTGGCCAGTATCACGATGACCACCCTGGAAACTGCGAGAACATGTGAATACCTGGAAGGCCGTCTCGATGAGATCGCACAGGTGCTTGCAACAACACTGGGGACAGACGACGAACAAAAGGATGGCAAACGGGCCGAAGAAGTAATGCTTCATTGACGGGCCGGCAACGAGAGGTAATACGATATGAAAAGCGGAATTCAGAGCTTAAATCGGGGGCTCGGCGAGCTGGCGCAAGCTTTCGCCGGCGGTGGCCGCGCAGCCAAGCAGAACGCGCAGGAAAGCGAACTTCAACGGCTGGCTAAAGAGCGCCTGTTGCATACCCAGGCTCGAAAGACCGGGATTGATGCTGATCTCGGACAAATCAAACTCGACGCCAACAGGGGGCTTGAAAATTCAATCCAGGGCTCGGGTGTTTTCCCACAGATTACCCCGGAAACATCCGCTGCTATTGCCGGGATGATTCAGGCGGGTGGTGGCAACGCAACCGCGGTCACGGGCGGGATTGGCAGCATTGCCGATCAGTTCCGAAAGAATGATGCGGTGGGGGCGTTTCAAGATGGTGATCGTGGTCTTGCAAATATGTTCTTGCGGGTAGCCGGAGAGCAACCCCTAGAATCTTTCACGCAGACTTCTGGCGGGCTGGTGCTCGACAAAGGCACGGGGCAACAAATCCAAACCAGCCCAGCTGCACAGGCAACCATCGAGAAGATAGGGGGTGATCGCAAAATAGTGAAGGATGCGGGTGGCTTCAATCGTTTTGTGGACAGTGGTGAACGGGCGTTCCCCGAGGCGGTAAGACCCGATCCCAATCTGCTGTCACCAGAGGCCTTTACTCAGAAACAAGACCTGGCCAAGTCGGGAGCGAGCAGCGTGAGCGTGTTCACTGGCGATCTGCCCAAGGGTGCAAAAACAGCCTTCACCCGATCATTTGTTCAAAGGCAACAGGCCCTTGATTCATTAAGCCAAATCGAAGATTTGTACGAGCCGGAGTTCTTGTCTTTCAAGGGCGGGATCTCGAACACAGTGGCGGACGTGATGAACAAGCTGGACCCCGCCAAGAGAGACGAGTTTTCACAGCGCAGACAAGCCTTCCTGAGCGCTGTTGGTCGGGAATTTTTGACCTTCCGTAAGTGGGCCACGGGCGTGGCGGGCGGTGAAAAGGAGATGGCCGAGATCAAGAGCATCACCTTCTCTGATGAAGATGCGCCGCAGGCGTTCGAAGCCAAGGTGGATTTTGCCCGTTCGCTGTATCGCAGGCTGAACGCACGACTGGCGGCAGCTCTAAAAGTGGGGATTGATCCAGAGACGAACCAGGAGGCCTTCCAAGAGTTCATTCAAGTCACTCCCCTGGATAGCATCCCCAACCTTCAGGAGCGAGGCGATACGTTATCTGGCATGGGGTATTCCGAAGAGCAGACGCTGGAGATATTGCGCAGCGAGGGGTATCTGCAATGACAGACTGGGAACGAGTAGCACGGCAATCAGAGCGCACCATATCAGCCGCCCAAAGGCCCGATCTTGGGAGCGCTACCGGTGCCTTTGAAACCACTACCGGACGGCCTCAAGGGCTTGATGCTCCGCGGGAGGTATTCGACTCGCCTAACCCTGCTGGATTCTTCAGCTCTGCCGCCGCCAACTTGGCAGATGATACCGATACCCAGATAAGGCACTTTGCGGCCAAGCGCTTCCCCACCATGCCTCCGGAGGAGGCGATTAAACGCTTCGGGGTAGTGAATGGCGATATTGTGTACATGGGTGCAGATGGCAATCTGTTTCGGGAGGAATCAGGAATTGCCTCAGACGTTGGAAAGTTTGTAGGGGAGAGTGGACTCCCGATTGCCGGGGCTTTGGGAATTGGCGTGCCGACTGGAGCCTTGGGGGCAGGGCTCGGAGGAGCTGGAGGCGAAGCGCTCCGAAAAGTAGCCGCCAACGCACTACTGGATGAACCTCAGACAATGGGCGGAAATGTTGCGGATATTGCAGGCGAAGGGGCTGTAAATGCTGTGGGATTCAAGCTGGGCAGTTTGCTTTCCAAGAACGTGGTTCAGCGGCGTGTAGCTTCGGATATCGCAAAGGTGGACACTGCAAAGGCCGAGCGCCTGATGGCCATTGCCAAGCGGGAAAACATCAATCTAACCCCGGCAGAGGCCACCAACCTGGCCAGCCTGAAAGGCGATCAATTAGCCTTGAGCAAAACGCACGGCCCGGCCGGGGATGTCATGGGTGATTTCCTTGAAAACCGGGCAACCAAACAGATCCCTGAAGCCATCGAGCGTCACATCCCCGGAACTGCCCCGCTGGACGTAGTGGGCGACAATCTACAGAAAGCCGCCTCAGCGGGCCTCCAGGCCGCCAAGGACGTGCGTAGCGAGGCAGCGGCCCCCCTCTTCGATGCCGCAAGGCAAAGCGGCGTTACAGTGGATGCCAAGCCCGTTATCGCCCTGGTGGATGACATGCTGGCGTCTGCCAAAGGCCCGATCCGCTCAGCGCTGAAAAGAGTGCGCGTGACTCTGTTTAATACGGGCAAGACGAAAGCCCCCGATAAAACCGTAGCGGGGCTTCAGCAGGCCAAGCTGTCTATCGATGAAATGCTAAGCAAGACGGGAGATAGCGCCGTAGGGAATACCTCACGCCGTAATCTGACTCTGATTAAGGAGCGGCTGCTTCAGCAGTTAAACGAAGCCAGCCCGGACTTCGCGGCAGCGAACAAAACCTTTGCCGAGCTAAGCCCTGCTGTCGACCAGGTGAAAAACAGCCTGGTGGGTATGGTGTCAAAAATCAAGAACGAAAAAGCCCGGAGCGCTGTCAGCCGTATATTCTCGCCCGATGTCCGATCTGGAGAACTTGCCTTTGCCCGACGTGTGATTGAGAAGGCCGATCCAAAAGCCTGGGAAGAAGGGCTGAACCAGTACCTGAGGTTGGCGTGGGAGCGATCATCCCAGGAATCCGCCGTGGGGGCCGCTTCCAATGCCGCTGGAAACTTCCGCAAGGCAGTGTTTGGAACCCCCAGGCTGAAGGCCAACATTAAGGCTGCCATGGGCGAAGAGCGCTTTCGTAGTTTTGCCAATCTGCTTGATGTGTTGCAAGCCACTTCCCGCGCTTCCGGTGGGCAGTCCGTCACCCATTTTGCCCAGCAGGGAGAGAAGGCGTTTCAGCGCAAGGCTTCGCCCATTATTGCCCGAACTACCCGATTGCGGGATTTCTGGATCAATATGCGGAGCGAGGATTTCAAGGAAAAGATGGCACAGATAATAACCAGCCCGGATGCCATGCGAGTGTTGCCGGAATTACGGAAACTACCAAAGAACTCAGAAGCCGCGATCAACGTCGTTAGCATGCTGATGCTGCGCTCGGGAGTAGCAACGGCAGCGGACTTCATAGAGAGCCCGGAGGATAGGCTACCGGAGACAGTTACGGAGCAAACGTCAGGAACACGACCCCGAACCCCGCGGCGGTGATAATTGTTGCTGCAGCAAGCAGTTTTATAAATGGCGTGGGGGTTGGTATTTCCTCGCGCCCACTCTTCCTTCTCCATGCCCGCTCAAGTTCGACCGCCCCACCAGAGAGTGTGGCAACAACAGCTCCGCCAACGCCAAACAAGAGCGTTATTACCAGGGCAGAAACGAGCGGTATGTTGCCGTCGAATAACGCCCTAATTGCGGCCATCCCAGCCCCGAAAATGAAACCTGTCATCGCGTAATTTTTCAGTGCTTGGCGCATTATTAATTCCTTATGCACATGCCTTTATCGCTAGAGCTTAAAGCAACCTTGACGCCCCTGCTTCCCTCACCTACTCTGCAAACGTCTCGGCACAATCCGGGATCGGGATTAGTAGCCCGAAACCAAGGCACACCAAACGTGCCTACCCTGAGCGCGTTTTTTATCGTCTGCGATTTATGGCGGGCCGTATAGGCGCCTTCGGGCGGCCGCTCCTTGGTGCGGTACTACTAACCTGTACGGCCTGCCACCTTTGGTGGTGGCGGTTCCTACAACCGACGCAAGGAGTACCACCATGTCTATTTCTCATCCCACAGCTGAAAACCTGGCCGAGGCCAGTTCCCCTGAAGAGTATTTCCGCATTCCCGATGAAGCGCCAAGAGAGGTTAATACCAGCGTATTGAATGCGCTCTTAGTCAGGGCAAGGTCAGTCGTGCTTCTACTTGAAGGCGATGGCGCGGACCTTAAGATGGGTTTCTCTATCAGACACGAAGACGTTATGAACGCCCTCTGGTGCGTCGATGGATTGATCGAACAAGCCGAAGCGGTTTTACATCACCCATCGGCCGAACGCATTGAAGAGTTGGAGGGCAATGCCGCCAAGGAAGCGGAGGTTAAGAAATGAGTGGTAAGCCCGCAGTCATCAAATTCCCGAGCCCTAATGAGGAAGCCGCTTTGAACCATATGCCCAAGAGTGAGCCAACGGTTCGGTCGGCTGCCGAGGACGAGGATTGTAAGGAGATCCTAGAGAAGATGCGGCGCCTTTCTAGGAGTGACAGAGATCGTGTTAGTAGACTGTTGACGCGTTTCTATCAGCGGGCACTGGGGCTATAGCTCAAGGCGATGGGTAAGCCCCTCTCGCCAGGTTGATGCTGGCGTACAGATGACCACTCAGCCCCGGGCACGACTATGGCCCAGGATTAAGAGATTTGTGGGCTTACAGGGGCTGTGAGGTGGGTGGGCATACAACCCCACGACGGGGGCCTAGCCGCTGGCGCGGCGTCCCGACTCATGTAGTTTGGACACGGTCTCGTTCGTGGCCTGAATCTTTGCCTCTACCAGCGCGTCGAGACTGAAGTTGTGGATCTCATAGATCTGGAAAGGAAGCAAAACGGCACGCACAAGGCCCAGGCCGAGCAACCCGGTCATCAGTAGAATGATAACCTCGCCCCAAAGCCCCGGTGTTTGTGGGTCAACCACCACGAGCCACGCCAGCGCGAATACGGCAATGCTTCCAAACACACCCATGCTAAAAATCTGAGATCCCAGCAGATAGCGGATCTTGCCCACGTACTCCAGCGTGGTTTCATAGTCCAGGATTTCCGTCCCGGTGACCCGGCCGGTAAAGAGCATGAGGGTGATGACAAACCCGGCGAGCACACTCGCCAATGTGAGCACTCCCTGGACATATGCCGCGCCCGCAGAATCCATTATCAACAACCCAATAAGGAGCCCCACCGCAAGCGGCACCCCGGCGCCTATCCAGTGCCGGGGCCGTGCCGAAGGCGTACGCAGAATCTCGCCTTTTAGATGGCTAGCAGAATCACTTGCCGCCAGCCAATCGTCAGGGAAATATCTATGTGTCCATGCAATCACTCATCTACCTCGCGGTGTCGCATAACGATCATTCCATGCTCGTTAATCACCCTATGACCATCCTGTACAGAACTGAGTTCTTCTCGATATTGTCGAAGCTCGTACCGCACCTCTCCACGAGCTGGGTTGCGGTGCCCGATATCACGAACCTTAACCGCCTTTTTTACCACGTAATGATCCAAATCCTTCAGGCGATTTCCGTTCTTAAGATAGATAATAGCATCCTGGATGCCAACCTCAGACTCAGATTCCTCGAACGCCTTAAGAACGTCATCATCATTGAGCCCGCCCTTGCTGCGCCACTCGGCACGGAAAAGCTCCGTATTGCGAATGCCTTGGCGGGCCGTTGAAAGTCGTGAACCGAAAATAGCTTTGTTGGGCCGAGCGACATGCACCATGTTCGCAACCACGCTGACAGCCCCGCCGCCACGGACCAGAGCCTCGCGAAGACTGTGCGTACCGATATCTGTTAAATAAAGCCGGGGATGTGTTTTGTCTACATAGCGTCGAATCATCTGGGTCAAATAACGGCTTAGTACTTGCACGCCACCGTTCCCTTTGACCGACTCCACCAACAGTATCTGCCCTATCGCCAATATCTGCACCGCTGAAACCAGCTCCAAAAGCTCCCCGGTAACCGGGTCAACAATGGGGCGTGCTTCCAAAGCGATATCCTCAGTACCCAGATCAAGCGTCATCTGTTGAGGGATATTGCCCGGACGATAGGTACAGTACTCGAACTCAAAGGCACCATTTCTCCGGCCCTTGCGATGGGCAAAGCAATGCCATTCATCCGACTCAAGAATAGGAGTCGGGGGATGGTGCCGCTCCAATACCGACCCAGCCTTGCCAAATATCGTCGTCAGCATGACCTCAATGGGGCTTGCCTCGAAGTCTTTGCGCCGGCCGCTTGCGTAGTGAATAGACTTGAGCCGTAGCGTTCTATTGATTGAGTCTGACATCACCCTCTCCCTGTATTTCCCTGGTTAAAAACGCCTCTCGATCCTTTGGCAAAACACCACATCTTTGTAAGCCGATGGCCACACTTGTTGTAGGTCACGCACGACGTTAACCGCCGGGATTGCACTTGACCGGCCAGCCTTTGGCTATCCCCTCGTCATTAACCTCATCGAGTGGCCACCGTTGCTCGGCGGAGAACTTCTGCTCCAGCTCGGCAAATTTCTCGTTCACCCAGGCGCTGCGCTTTGCGTACTCCGAGTCTGAGAGCTCCAGGGGCCAGCCGAATTTCTTGTTCGCGGCAGACGACACTGCCGCTTCGGCCAGGACGTGGTCGCAATAGGCCTGCTTCTGATCCACGTCTTCTTTGAGCCACCCGTAATAAGCCACGGCCGACAACAATAACCAGGCGACAATCCATTTCATTGCGCTCTCCCTGTAGGCGCCCCCCCCAATACCCCCAGGCTGTAGCCGTTCGCTGCCATCACTGTTCAGATTCTTTCCGCATCCTGCACCTGGCTCGTCAAAACCTCAATATAGCCGCCTCTCAGGCCCACAAAAAACCCGTTGAGTGGGCTGGGGCGGGGTTAATTGGTTTAACTAAGTGTTAGTGGAAACGGGAAATGAAGGCGGTATCCAATTTCGTAAGGAGTCTCTGTGAGGAAGCTCCAATTTCCTGTAACTGTCTCGAATCAGGAGATAATGGGATATGGCTCTCTGCATCAAAATTGCACAGGGTAATGTCGCGGCGAAGATAGAAGATCAATTCACCGAGATCGTCTGAATCAATAAGTTTCAATGGTGCAATCTCCGACCACAATAATTCAAGCGTAGACTTGATTTTTAGCGAGGTTAAAGGGGCGGGATTTTCTTCAAGGTGATAGGTGATTGCCCGGGTTTCCAGGTTTTTGACGGTCTTCTTTAAATGGTCCAAGCGCTCATGAATTTCTTTGCGGGTTTCCCTATCGTTCTGATGGCGATTAATAAGGCTCCAGCCAAGGATAATCAGTAACCACGACACGATCTGCCCAACCCATTCAGCGGAAAGATCAGTCAAATTACTCCTCTCCACCGTGGTTTATGTAGTCCCGGATCTCGAATTTAAGGCTTTTGTCTGTGGCATGAATCGTGAAAGCTTTTAATACTTGCTCAACTGAATACCCCTGCCGGACCAAGCCCCCAAAAGCTTCTTCAAGGAAAGAGGAGCCATAACCACGAGCGCCATCCAAGTATATGTCGGCACATCCATCCTCCTTGAGTACAGGCTCAAGGAACTCAACCCTGAAACGCTCACCGCTATAGGGGCCATCTGTTTTCACCCGTCCAGCCGGATATCGAGAAAAATCTTCTGCAAGATGTATTTTCCTGCGAGCCATCATCATGTTTTCATCGTTTGATTGGGAGCGACCAGGATATAAGTGTGCCAAGGATAGATTCACGGTAGTTCACTATGGTGGGTCTACCTTTCCTGTAAGTGTAGCACCCGTGGTTGCTGTGGATCTGGATAAAACCGCCTTCGGTTTCCTCAACAACTGAGACCAACTGTCCGAGACCTTTCCCCTGGTAGGGGTTTCCCGTCCTGGTCCGGCTTTCCTTAACCGCTTCGGCAATGGTAGCCCCGTCATCCGAACGCCCAAGTCTAACTATTTCCTTCCATAACCTTGGTTTAGTTTGTGGCAACGAGTTGGGGATGCCAATTCCCAGGTCGCAAAAAACGACATGCAGTCGGCCAAGTCGTTCCTGTGAAAACATCCACCACTCCTGCCCCCTCGATAACTTCCCAAGACCATCGGCCCTAGGCGATAAATAGGCATGATGGCGCGTATTGGTCATCGCTTCAGTAATCCCCGTGTAAAGCCCAGCGCTCAGCTTTTCAGGAATTACGCCGTGATAGCGGCCCAAGATATCGTCAGATCTCTCTCCCAAGGCCCCAGTGCCCTGAGCTACGCACCAATGAATAACATCCTCTAGCTTTGGCTCTATCTTTCCGCGATACCGTAATAGCTCATACACACCAATCTGCTTGAGAACTTGAGATACACGAGTATCGTGCGAAGGCAGGCAACGGAGCGTCAAATCTAATGAGCCTATATGGAGAAGGCGACTCAGTTCCGCCGTTAATAACAGAGCGCCATCTGCATACATTTGCTCAGTCCCCGAGAAATCAATCAAGATATGAGCCGGCAGCTTTACTGCATGTTCTCTCAGGTTCTGCAGGAATAAGAGTAAAGCGCGTCGATTTTCTAAATCGGCAACCCCTACAGAGCGTGGAGCATGGATTTGATAGTACCCCGTCGGCGGTCCGCCCGGTGGTCGTAGCTTACGGCAGCGTCTCTTCTCCCGGTTATAGGAAATACGGAGTAGATACAAACGACGCTTTCTATCGCAACGCTTCATGGTCTGCTTCGATCACCCGTTGGTGTGTTTTCTGTTCGCAAGTTACACTCGGTTCTGGCAGCGCCCCTCGCACGGAAGCAAGGCGACTATGATTCTTAGGTCGGTATGTCCAAGGATTCAGTCAGCGCATGGCGCTGGGCGTTGCCTTCCATACAAACCCGATCCACCTTTCTTCATCCACAATTACGCCCCAAGCCAGGCAAGAATTACGACACCAATAACAAGCCAGATCCAGAATGGAATACTGGTGCTCTCACCGCCTGATTCGTGCCTTGCCTCTGGTGTTGGTTGACGGCCTGCACCTGATCTGGATGCCCGCCGAAGCGATGGGTTCGCGTCCAGGGCGATAGTGAAAAATCGCTCTTGGTTGCTTTCTATTTCCTCAAGCGATAGGCCACGTTCTTCCATGGCCTCGACGATCTCGCGAAATAATCGTTTGCCGATTTTCTTACATTCAAATTCTTCACAGTAACAATTCATCTCTTCCCGCGTGGATTCGAACCAGTATCCCCGTTCTTCTTTAACTTCCTCGCGTGCATCCCAGGCGGCTTCCTTAGTCTCATCCTTGAAGAGTTCATTTATTATTGTGGCCGCGTCTTGGCAGGTAAGCGCGGGAGGGGTGGATAACGCGAAGAACTTGTAGATCTCTTTTTGATCCTTGGTAGCTGGACGGTTCTCCCACTGTTTTTTCTTCTCAGGATTTTGAAAGAGGTCCTCTATAGCCTCGCGCCCATCTGCTAATGACATCTTGGCCGCCCCGGAAACCCTAAAAAACTTGAGTATCTCGAAGACGTGTTTCTCAATGGGAAGAGTGCTTTGTATGAGGTCCGAGGCCTCACCTTTGGTAAGCCCTAGGGGGAGATTCGCAACGCCTTTCTCCGTGAGGAGATCTCGTTGTGCGTCGGTCGCGGGTTCCGTTCGCCAGTCAGCCATCTGTTATCCAGCCCTGTGTGTCAGGCGCGTTGCTCCAGCCCTGTTGCGCACCCCGACCAGTAGCAATATGGCGGCCCCCATCAACCACAGTGAAGGAGGCTCGGAAATGCCCAAATCAAGCCCATCCGGATCCCAGCGCACTACATGCCAATCACTCCCTGAGAGCGCGATTCCAGCCACCTGGCCCAATTCATTGATGGTAAGTGCCCTCGCAAGACTACCCAGCGTCTCGAAAACGGCCTCGTTTCCGACGAGATCATGATAGATGGGGCGATCTCCTTCTCCGATGGGGTCAAAGAAACCAACTGCCTGGCCTGCATTATTGATGGCTCTGCCTTCAGAGGGGGAGGGGCCGATATCAGAAAACCCGAGCACGGGATCCCAGAAGAATGCTTGCCAATCTGAACCCTTGCTGTAACGGCCGCTGACCTGGCCTGAATCGTTGACGGCAAATCCGTGTGTCGCGTTTGGGCTGGCGATGGTGTGAACCTGCTGATCGCCATTCAGATCCCAAGTAAATGCACGCACACTGGTCCCGCTCCCGGTGAGGCCAGTAACGATGCCCGATGCACTAACGCCTCGCGCTCTTGTTGGCCCAGTCCCGCTGAGTTCAAAGAAATCATAGCCCGTACTACTTGGAACCCATAGAGCACCCCTACGGCTTCCGTCGCCAGCCAGAAAATCGCCAACAACCAACCCCTGGGCGTTGATGTTCCATGCCTCACTGTTTGCCGGACCAATTGTCTGTATGCCGGAATCAGCGCTCCATACGAATGCATGAGGGATGTCTTTCCCCGTGCCTGAGTCAAAGACCAGCTGTCTCCCGACAGCCAATCCAGCGTCATTGATGGCACGAACTTCATGGAGAATGCTCGATACAACTCCCCCGGCTTGGGCGACGCCACCGCTACCCACAGCTTGGCCAGAGAAGTTCACCACATTGGGTGTGAAGAACGGACTGAAATTTGAAGGAAGGGCGCCAAGGTCGACGATGGAATAGTCGATTACCGCGGCGTGCGCTGGATAACTGGGGACTACAGCCAGAAACCCTGACACGGACAATAAGAAGGCGATGGAGCGAAATGCACGCCCCAGACAAGAGGTTGCTGCCCTACCGACCGCTACCACGCGAATCCCTCCGCCTGTCTACATAGCGTCTACACCAAATAACAAAAACCTAAGAGACGCCCTTAACTCGTTGTTTTTATGGTGGCCAGGGGCGGAATCGAACCACCGACACGTGGATTTTCAATCCACTGCTCTACCGACTGAGCTACCTGGCCATTGGAGAGGCGGTATTAAAGCGATCACGCCCCGTAGAGTCAAGGAAAACTCACGTATCCGGCGCAATAAAGTCTGGGGGCGGACTAGAATTTCCACCAAAGAGGAAAGATACCATTTCATCCTCGATAAATTTACGCGATTTCGGGTCCAAGGGATTGATGCGATATTCATTAATCAGCAGGGTCTGGCGGCTCATCCACTGCTGCCAGGCCTCACTCGACACGTTCTCGAAAATACGTAGCCCCAATTCCCCCGGATAAGGCTGCATTTTAAGGCCCGGGGCCTCTCGCTGGAGCAAGACACACTGTACGGTTCGAGTCATAAGGATTTTTCCTAAAGTTTGGCAAGCAAGCGGGCCACCGGGGTCGGCAGACCGAGTGCGTGCATTTGTCCGTGTTTATACCAAAGAGCACCTTTGCCTTCCATCACTCGTGATACGGAGCCAAGCTCCATCAGTATCGGAGCTATCTCTAATTTAAAATGGGTAAAGGTGTGCAATACCGGCTCCAGGTGATGCACTGCGGCGGGAATATGACCTGTCTGCTCCAGGCACCAATCTTCTGCCTCCGACGCTGAGGAACACTCCGGCACGCTCCAGAGCCCGCCCCAGATCCCGGTTGGCGGGCGTCGCTGCAGGAAGATGGCACCATCCTTCCGGCGCAAGAAGAGAAAGGCCTTGTTGCGTAGTGGTAATTTTCGGCGCGGACGCGAGGCCGGTAGCTCCTGCGTTCGCCCCTCGACCCGAGCAAGGCAAGTGACACCCAAGGGACAAAGCTCACAGCGGGGCTTGTGCCGAGTGCATAGCGTGGCGCCCAGATCCATGATTGCCTGGGTGTAATCAGCCACTTGCTGCTTGGGCGTGTGCGCTTCTGCCAAGGACCAGAGTTGTCGCAGTACCGGCGCAGTACCCGGCCAACCTTCAACGGCATGGTAGCGACACAGCACCCGTTTTACGTTGCCATCTAGGATCGCCTCACGCTGCCCCGCCGCAAGAGCGAGTACCGCACCGGCGGTGGAACGGCCGATGCCTGGCAAAGCGCATAAAGCCTCTCGCTCCAGCGGTAACTGGCCACCGTGTAGTTCACAGATCACACCGGCCGAACGGTGGAGATTGCGTGCCCGGGCGTAGTAGCCAAGACCACTCCAGAGCTCAAGTACGGCATCGAGCGGTGCCGCAGCGAGGCTGTCCACATCCGGAAACTGCTGCAGAAAGCGCTGATAGTAAGGCAGTACGGTGACCACTTGGGTCTGCTGTAGCATGATCTCCGAGACCCAGACCCGGTAGGGTGTTATCTGCGTGCGCCAAGGCAAGTCATGGCGTCCGAAAGTGGCATACCAAGCAAGAATTTTAGAAGCGAAAGCACCGTCACTCATCGGCGCAACGGCCCGGCCAATTGCTCCAGACTTAGGATGGTCTCAACGGCTAGCTGGTGTAGTTTTTTCTTCAATATCCACGGCCCGATAAGCGGGGGAATCCATTGCGAAGGCTCTATTTCGGCGCTAAATACGATGTGAGTCTTGCCACTTTTAGACCCGCGAATCTTCCAAGCAAGCAGACCATAATGAAAATCGCTGCCTACTGGCTCGATCTTACCTTGGAGATCCCCTCCCGGGGTGAGGTAAAAGTCAGTGATCTGATCTATATCAAAACAGAAGATCAGCACGCAGATTCGGGTCAGGATAAATACGCGGTCGCGATCATCCGGACGCTTTTCCATCCGGCGACTTTCCTGAATGCTGGGGTGGATACGGTGAAAGTTTGGGTAATCCGTGAGCAGCGCCCGCACCCGCACCGCAGGCACGTCAATAACCGAGGCGACGCGAACAAAATAGCGATCCCCATTGCGGTAAATCTCGCTGGATGCAATACCCGTCGCCCACGCAACGGGAAGAAAGAATACTAAGGCTAGAGCGCTGCAACTCCTCAGCGGAACAGGCCCTTCAACAGACCACCCGCCTTGTCTCCCAGGCTCTTTTGTAATTTCTCTAGCACCTTGGTTTTTTGCTGAGTAACCACGGACTTGGCCTTGGCATTCATCAAGGCGTTCATATCGACCCCGTACTTCGGATCGGCAAAGGAACCGGTAACGCGGATCGGAATCGGCACACCGGATAGATTTGCCAGCTCCTTGCCGCCCTGTCCTTTGGAGGTCGCTACTAGCGTCGTCTTGATGCCGTAATTTAGCTGCTCTTTAGGCAGATCAACGGTACCCGAACCCTCTACCCGCAACAGCGGTGATTTCACCAATAAGTCCCGGTTGGTGGCAATCCCCTTGGCGATCTGTACCGTGCCATCCAACGCGGCAAAATCAGTCTGCAAAGGCGCCGAATCCGCCGGTAACGACTGGCCCTTTAGTTTGGCCTGAGCTTCACGGATGAGGCGGGCAACGTTAACGCCCTTAACCGCGCCATTGCGCAGGCTGAAACGCACATTACCGCCGAGGGTCTTTTTGACCACGTCGGGATCGGCGCCGGTGGCACTGAGCTTCGCCTGCAGATTAGTGGTACCTGCCAGCTTGCCCTTACCATCTTGCAGATCGTTCAGCAGCGGGCCAATCTGCACGCCAGAGAGCTTTTCATCGAGGCTTAGTTTTGGCTCCTTGCCACGGGCATCAAGACCGATGTTGCCCTTATAACTGCCCTGGTAGAGCTGCGCTGCCGGCATGACTCCGATCAGCCCGTTCCGCCCCTTGATGGCGAGCGAGATATTCTGCAATTTGAGCTTACTCACCGTGAGCTTGCCAAGGTTTATTTTTCCATCGATGTTCAGTGCCCGCAGCGCCTCCAGCGGCAATTCAGTAGCGCCGCCCACCGCTGCCGTTCCGGGAGTCGCTACAGCAGTTTTTGCCGGTGCCGTGCTCTCAGGTGGCAGGTAACGATCCGCATTGAGCGCATCGGCCACCAGCTGAAAACGGATGGCCGGCTTAGCAAAGTTTCGTACCGATGCCGTGCCCTTCAGATGGGTATCATCCAGTTGCAAGCCGAGGGAACTGAGTTGAATGGAATCCATGGAACCATTCAATGAAACATCCAGCTTAGCCGCAATCAAAACCTTGGGATCGGCGGTCTCCGGCGGGGTTTGGCCCAGGCGCGTCAGCAAGTCCCGCGGGCTAAATCTCGCCAGCTGCAAGCGGCCCCTATATTGCGGTCCATCCAGCAACTTGCTGATCTGTACGCCACCATTTAGCTTCACGCCCAGCACCTGTAGAGCCAGCTTTTCAAGCTCCAGCGTCTGGGCCGACAGATCCGCGGCCACATCAGCACCGAGTTGCAGTTCCATCTTGCCATTAGGCAGTGCCGAGCCTTCCAGTACGCCACTAAAGACTAGCCCCGGCGCACTAAAGCGCTGTCTTGCAAGATCGCCCTGGAGTGCGCCACTAAAAGACAAGGTGCCGCCTAAGTCCGCCATTTGGAATTGCTCGACCTCTAGCTTAAGCCCGGTGAGTGCGAGTTGTTGTTTTACTTGGTCGAGTACGAGATCTGCGTTTAGCTGGCCTGCGACGCTGCCGCCAGCCAGGCCCTCACCGGCAAGCTTAACCTTGAGCTTAAAACCAGCCAGCGCCAGCTTGCCGGCATCCAGCTGCAGCCGACCACTGGCATTCACGCGTCCCGCAATAGAGCCCGCCAGATCGAAACCCAGCTCCAGGTCTACTGGTTCACTACCGCCCAGCGCCCCGGTGGCCATAGACAGATTGCTGAGCTGATAACGCTGACCCGCCTGGACATCATCCCAAAGGATGCTGGCATTGCTCAGATCAACACCACCGATAGCCAGCGCCGCCAGCGCCGGTGGTTCCGACTTTTCAGCCGTGGGTGCTGGCTCTTTTTTGCTTTCATCGCCTTTAGCGAGCAGGTCATCCCAGTTGCTGCGCCCGTTGGCATCACGCGCGAGGTTAAGTTGCAGACCGTGGATGGTGACCGTATCCATCTCGACGCGTTTTTCCAGCAGTGGCATCAGTTTTACCCGCACCACCACCTTCTCGGTACGCGCAAAAACTGCGGGCTTGAAACCCGGTGCATTGGCCAGCTCCACCACCCCCAGCTCGGCCCCAATCCAGGGAAAAACCGTGAGTGAAATATCACCCGCTATTGTTAGCTCCCGTCCAGTCTGATCTTTTACCGCCGCGGCAATTTCCTTGCGGTAATCATTGGGGTCAATCACCATCGGCAGGGCAACGGCAGCAACAATTACCAGCACCACCACGCTCAGCAGGATTTTTAGCAGCATTTTCATATGAGAGACTCCTTGGTCAAACGATATTTAAACCCCAATCGATGGAATACTGAGCGCCTGCAAGCGTTGCTGTGCGCGCTTTATGGCCTTGGCCACCTGAGCGGGGGCGGTGCCGCCCACGTGTTTACGGGCGGCGAGTGAACCCTCCAGAGTCAACACCTTGTGAACATCTGCCTGAATTTCCGGACAGTAGCGTTGTAGTTCTTCAAGGCTAAACTCAGCGAGGTCCCGCCCCGAAGCAACGCCCTCGGCCACTGCTCGCCCCACCACCTCATGGGCATCACGAAAGGCGATCCCCTTGCCCACCAGATAATCGGCCAAATCCGTCGCCGTGGAAAAGCCCTTGAGCGCGGCCGCACGCATGTTGTCCGCCTTAATCTGCATGGTCGGCAGCATTCGTGCGAACACCTGCAGACAATCTTGTACCGTATCCAGAGTATCGAATAGCGGCTCCTTGTCTTCCTGATTGTCGCGGTTGTAGGCCAAGGGCTGGCCCTTCATGAGCATCAACAGCGCCATCAGATGGCCGCTAACGCGCCCGCATTTACCGCGCACCAATTCGGGAATATCGGGGTTTTTCTTCTGCGGCATGATGGAGGAACCGGTGCAGAAGGCATCGCCCAGTTCAATGAAGTCGAATTGTGCTGAGGACCACAACACCAACTCCTCGGAAAAGCGCGACAAGTGCACCATCAACAGAGCGCTGGCGGAGACAAATTCAATCATGAAATCCCGGTCGCTGACCGCATCCAGGGAATTCTCACAGATGGCATCAAAACCCAACAGATCCGCCACCCGCTGGCGGTCGATGGGGTAGCCGGTACCGGCCAGCGCGGCGGCGCCCAGCGGCAGGCGATTAATGCGCTTACGGCAATCGAGCAGGCGTTCACGGTCACGCAACAGCATCTCGTTCCACGCCAGCATATGGTGACCAAAGGTCACGGGCTGGGCTATCTGCATGTGGGTGAAACCGGGCATCACCGTTTCCGTCTCGCGCCGAGCCAGTGCCAACAAGGCCTGTTGTAGCTCCTCCAACAAGGCCAACACCTGATCGGTCTCGGCACGCAGATAAAGCCGGATGTCGGTGGCTACCTGATCATTACGTGAGCGACCGGTGTGGAGCTTTTTACCGGCGGTGCCGATGCGGCGGGTCAGCTCCGACTCGATGTTCATGTGCACGTCTTCGAGGGTGATGGACCAACGCATCGTACCCGCCTCAATATCCGCCAGAATCCCGCGCAGCCCGGCGACGATGGCGTCCCTTTCTTCACCAGTCAGCAAGCCAACATCCGCCAGCATAGTCGCGTGGGCGATGGAGCCCTCGATATCACAGGCGTAGAGACGTTTATCGTAGGAAACCGAGGCTGAAAAGGCCTCTACCAAGGCATCGGTAGGCGCACTAAAACGTCCGCCCCAGGGTTTGTCTGCCACTTGCTGTTGCTTCACTTTCACTCCCTACTCAAATGATTTTCGCCAGTATAAAGGGCTTCCCTTCGGCCCGCACCCGCACTCGCCCGCGCCACATGCCTATAATGGCGATGGTAATGGCGCTGGGCCCCGATTGTGGATGGAATGGATGGTAGGGAACGAAAAATACTTTACTGAGCCTGAGAGCGACCGCCTGTTTCTACCCAATTTCTGCACCATTCCCATGGTGTACTCAGTGGTGGTGGTGGGCGAGTTACTAGCCTTTATCCTGGTGCTAACACCAGCGGGAAACGCCGGGGGTCGCTGGACTGAGCTCGCGCTGGTATCGCTGTTCGTACAATGGGTGGGACTCAGTAGTACCGCGTTACTGTGTGCTAGCCGACGCTGGCTGCACAGCCTTGGCAATGTTCCAGCCGGTTTTGTGGGCTATTTTTTAGTGCTATTGGTTACCGCTCTATTGAGTGAAGCCACCTTTTGGCTCATCCAATACCCGGTGCTAGGGTTCGAGGCACCAGCCATACGCCCGCTGGGCGAAACCGCCTACTGGCCGCTGCAGGGCGGCAGCACCTTGCTGGCTCACGACACCGCTCGACACCTCAATTTTCTACTCCGCAATCTCGCCATTAGCGCCATCGTCAGTGCCGTCGTATTACGCTATCTGTATATCCACCATCAATGGAAGGCACGCCTGGAATCCCAAACCGAGGCACGGATTCAGGCCCTGCAGTCTCGCATCCGCCCGCATTTTCTGTTCAACAGCATGAACACCATCGCCAGCTTCATCCACAGCCAACCTGAACTAGCGGAAACGGTGGTGGAGGATCTCTCGGATCTGTTCCGCGCCAGCCTTGGAGATGCCCGCGTTCCGGTAACACTGAAAACCGAACTGGAACTGTGCCGTCGCTATCTACATATCGAGTCGCTACGCCTCGGCGATCGTCTGCGCATTAAATGGCGGACCGACACCCTGCCTAACGACGCCTTGCTGCCGGCATTAAGCCTGCAACCCCTACTGGAAAATGCCATCTATCACGGTATCGAGCCTTGCGCCGATGGTGGCTTGCTGAAAATCAGCGGTAAGCTAAGCGAGCAATCGATCACGCTCCAGATTAGCAACAGCTGCCCGGTGGAAAACAAACTCACCCGCCATCATCACGGCAACCAGATGGCGCAGGACAATATCCGTGAACGGTTGGCCTTGTTTTTTGGCCCCCAAACCACCCTGCACTGCACCACCACCGAAGCGCTCTACGTGGCCAAATTTTGCTTCCCCTATCGGCGGGAAACAGCATGAAAATACTCGTCGTTGATGATGAGCCACCGGCACGCCAACGCCTAGTTGATTTGCTGGCAAGGCTGCAGCCAGACAGCACGGTGCTGCAGGCCAGTAATGGCGTAGAGGCCCTGAATGCGGTGGCAAAGGATGCCCCTGACGTGGTGCTGATGGATATCCGTATGCCGGCCATGGATGGCCTGGAAGCCGCCACCCACCTAGCCGCCTTGGCTAGCCCGCCAGCAGTCATCTTTACTACCGCCTACGATAGCCATGCACTCGCGGCCTTCGATGCCCAGGCCATCGACTATCTGCTTAAACCAATCCGACGGGAACGCCTGCAAGCCGCCCTTGGGCGGGTACCGAAGCTGGATCCGGGCAGCATCGATAAGCTGCAGACCATGCGCAGCAATGCCCGCAGCCATCTGAGCACCAGCCTGCATGGCGAACTACACCTGATTCCGATTTCAGAGATCCGTTATCTGTGTGCCGAGGATAAATACGTTAGCGTTGGCCTACCCGATAAAGAATTGCCGGTGGAAGATTCGCTACAAGCACTAGAGGCCGAATTCCCTGAACATTTTTTGCGTGTTCATCGCAATGCCCTGATTGCCCTGAGCTTCGTTAGCGGGCTGGAAAAAGGCCCTGATGGCAAACCGCTAATCAGACTGATTGGGGTCTCCCGCACCATTGCCGTTAGCCGACGGCTGTTGCCCGCAATCAGACGCCGCCTAAAGGCCCTCACCCAGGGCACGCCACCATCGGAATCACACGTTCAATGATTCCGGAAACTGATCCCGCCAGTGTCTTATTAGAGATGGAGACACGCGTACGGGCACGCCAGCACACCCTGCCACTGGTGTCCACGGACAGCAAAAAAACGCGACGTTTTCTGGGCTTTAAGCTGGCTGATACCCGGTTGGCTATCGCTGCCACCCAAGTATTGCAATCACCCTTATCTACCCGCGTTCCCGGTGCACCGCCCTGGTTGTGGGGAGTTGCCGGACTAGGTGGCTATCCACTACCCATCATCGACTTTGCCATCCTCTGTGATACGCCCAGGCAATGGTCTGAAAATGAAATCCGAGTGCTGGTGATCCAGCACCAGCAAGCGCGCTGCGGACTGTTAGTGGATTCGGTCTACGGCTTAGTGCTTCCCAAGGAGACGAGTGCAGCCATTCCCCCCGAGCTGAAACAGGCCGCAGGAATTGCCGGCTATCTGCACGGAAGTTGTCATAGCGATGATACCCTCTGGGGAATCGTAAACCCGGCACGGATATTTCAGCGCCTGGCCCCTATAGAGCACCTGGAGAAGGCTGGATGAGCTTGAGTTTCAGAGCCTCATTATTTTTAGGGTTTCTCGCTGCGACCCTCGGCTGTTTTTACCTGCTCAGCCGCTCCCAGGCAGAAGATGCAGAAATCCTTGGGCGCATCACCGACCTGCAAGCACAGCTGGGAGCCCTCAGTAACCACACCGCAGATACGAATAACGCCCTGCCAACGACCCTCCAAACCATCGCTACGCTGCGGAATAAATTTGAAACCGCACTACAGCGCCAGCGCCCTGATTTGCTGGAACCGGTGTGGAGAAACTTGCGCGACGATATCGATATGTTGCTCGCCGAAGCCCCCATCAGACGCTCATTAATGGCCGATATCGCCACCCTGAAACTCGCCATGAAACAGGCGCACGAGCTCAGTTGGCAACTGGAAAAGCTGATCAGTAATCCGCCGCTGGAAAAACGGGCTGCGCAGCACCAACTCCTCATTGCACAAATGCGCATCGCCCTAGACCGCCTGCGTGAGGATGGAAACGCCTTGGGGCTGGAGGCTAACCTGGTGGCTCTGGGTCGCTCTATCCACCAACTTCTTAACGAAGATCTGCTGGAAGAGCTCAGCGCTTTTACAAAGGAAATGGCCCAGGATCAATTGGAGGATCTCTCGGTGCTGCTGCGGGAACATGCCAGCCTGTTCCGCCGCGTTATCCAGCAAGCTGGCACTTTCGTATCTTTACGCGAAGTCCACCAGGCGATTAACCACGGCACCTCGTTGATACGCGCCGAGCTCACGGTCACCGCAGGTCAGCGACAGACCCAAATACGGCGGCGAGAGGCCTCCCTGCCGCTGGCACTGAGCCTGCTGGGAATTACCCTTTTGGCCATGGCATTGTTGGTCATTGAATTGATCCGCATCGCGCGGGTACAGGCAAACCGTGCAACCCGGCTACAAAAATATCGCCGCCAATCCCGTGCCGCTATCGGTGAAATTACCGAGGCCATCAGGGAGTTGGTACAGGCTGCAGATCATCCGATGGCACTACGCCATGATCGCTATGGCGACATCGTCGAGGCCATCAATGAACTACTGGAGGCACGCGGCAAACGCTACCAGACGGCATCCTCCCAGACCCGCGAATTAAGCACCATAGCCATCGCAGCGCAAGAGGCGAGCAAGCAACTGCTGACGCTCAGCAGACAGCAGCGAGAACAGCAGCAACATACTCACAATGAACTGAATCAGGCCAGTCAAACACTGCGCCAAACCGCTGCCGAGGCCCGCAGTTTTGGTGAAAGCCTTGGCCGGGTCCGCAGCGATGTAGATGCTGAGCAACAGTCCCTCGCCACTGACAGCAGGGTGCTAAAACATGGCATGAAGGGATTTTCCCAGGCACAGACAGCTCTGACCCAATGGGATGCCCCGCTACAAAGACTGCAGCAGCTGCTGCATGAGATGGGAGAACTCACCGAGGCGTGTAACATCTTGGCAATTAACGCGACCCTACTCGGCAACTCGGATGAGCAGCCGCCAGCGCTCACACTAAGCTCGGATATTGAGCATATTCAGAGCTACGTAGGGCAGCTAAACCAAGGTAGTCGCAAGGCCATTGCTGAATTGGAACAAATGCAGGCGCACGGGCTTTCAGCCCGGGAAATCACCCAACAGAGCCGTGAGGAAATGGCCACCCATTCCCGCCAAACGGAACAGCGGATGGATGCTCTACAGACACTTAGCAGCCGCATGCGTAGCCTGGCTAACCAATCAGCCGATCTGTTGCGTGCAGCCGAGGCCGCCGATCACACCCTGGTCAGCAACACACCGACCACAGAGGCCATAGAGGAAACCGCCGTACTAGAAGTTTCTGACTGGATTGCCAACGTGGCCGAGTTGGCAGACGCATTGCATACCGGTCTGCGTGCACTACATACGCTGCCCAAGGGGGTAACGGTCAGGAAAGATGGTAAGGAGCAGAGTACAGGGAGGTATGAAAACCATCATGAATGAGCAGGTGCATGCCAAATTGCCGCCCATCTGGATAGAGCATCTTGATGAAGCTAGCCAGTGGCTGGATGCCTATGTGGACGGCTCGCGAGGGCCCGCAGCAGTGCGCGCCTTTGCCGCCACCTTGCTGCGCCTGGCCCGACTGCCAGATATTGCTACCCATGCCGAGACCGTCGAGACGCTCGAAGAGATGGCCAACATCGCCCAGGCGCTGAGCGGCAGTAGTGGTTCCGCCAAAGCAGAGGGGCTACACCATCTCCAGGCCGCCTATGCTGTATTGCCCTCACGCCTGATCGCAATACAGCAAAACATCCCTTTTCAGAGCAACGCCACAGCTTTTTCGCCAATGCTGGAAAAAGCGCTACGGGCACGTCATAACGAAACCCTGTTAGAACTGCTGGAGGCCCAGATCCCCCATCAGGCAGGCAAGGCCCTACCCGCGGGTGAATCAGGACAGACCCGACTTCGGCAGCTGCGTGGCTATTTTCAACGCGGCCTGGCGGGTTGGCTGCGTGAACCCGGCAATCGCCGTCATCCCGCCTTAATGGCTCAGGTGCTTTGTAAGCTCGAACAACACGCCCCTGAGCCAGAACAAGCCAAGCTATGGTGGTGTGGGCAAAGCATTGCCATGGCCTTGGCCAGAAGAGAGCTGCAGGCCACCCCGCCTCTGCGCCGCACCCTATTTCGGCTAGATGGCGAAATACGAACTGCACTCGCCGATAAGCCTTCGCCCACCACCCAAAGGCTTCACCATGATCTGCTGTTCTACTGCCTGCTGACCGCAGCTTCCAATCCACGCACCCGGGCACTGCACCACGCGCTAACGGCGGGTGTGGCGACGCAGCAAGCGAGCCCCACATCAGACAAGCCGGTGCCGGAGGAAGTGGATATCCCGGAGCACCTGCAGGCGGATATGGACCATGCCCGCGACCTGCTCCAGCGCATGGAAGGCATCTCTTCTGACTCGGATCCACTACTGTCAGAATCGGAGAATGCCTCCTCAAGCGATCCCGAAAGCATCCCCCCCTATGTGGATGCCGAAGCACTGCGGCAGCTTTTTAGCCGTGCCGGAGAAATAAAGGAAACGCAATTTCGCATGGAGCAACAAGGCGGTGCTGTCGATAGTGGCCTGAAACGCATGGAAGGCACTATCTTGACCCTCAAGGCCCAGTTGGAACGCCTTGAAGGGCCCATGGAGCCGCACACAGAGGTTATTGCTGACAAACCACTATCACGAGATCCCAGAGGACGGCTAAGCACTACCCTTAGTGACAGCATGGATACCCTGCGCTCTGCTCAGGACCAGCTGCTCGATCTGAAGCGGGAGTCAAACTCCCTGTTGGATCACCAACAGCACCTGAGCTCGGAACTCGACCAGGTACTGGTTAGGCTACGGATGTTGCCCTTCCGCCATCTTCTCCCCACGCTACGGGAATTTGCAGCCAGGCAGGCCGCCAACCATCCGGCAAAGACCGTTGCACTCTCGGTACGCGGGGAGACCGTACACCTCCAGCGTAGCCTGCTCGAACCGCTGGAAAAGCTACTGAAAATTCTCATCGCAAGCGCCATCTCCGAGGGCATAGAAGACAGCGTAGAACGGAGCCAAAAGGGCAAGGGAAAGAGCGGACGCCTGCACTTGGTGCTGGCCCAGGAAAAGTCCGGGCTTTGTATCCAGCTTTGGGATGATGGCCACACTCCGAATCATCCCGAGATATTACGCAAGGCGCTTGAGCGCGGCTTGCTAGAAGCTAAAAGCGACCCCTCCACCGCGGCCGTATTACAGTGTCTAAGCCACCCGGCAATGGCAAATGAAACCCCCCTTGTTCCACGCACAAATGGCCTGGTAGAAGCGGCCCGCGCCACCCGCTTCCTCGGTGGCAACCTTGAGCTTGCGGCTAATCCTGGTGGTGGATTGCAGGTTATTCTCAAGCTAGATACTCAGCCTAGCGTTGGCGAGGTGTTACTCATTGAGCTACAGGATGAATCCTACGCCATCCGCCTGGATGATATCCGAGGGCTCACGCGCATTAGCCGCAAAGAGCTGGAGGCATTGGCCGAGCACCAGCCGTTGCAGCACATCCATCAAGATCGCAGCTACCGTTGTGTCGAGCTAAGACACGCACTCGGCGTGCCCGCCAATGACGACCACGCCACGGCCCCCCACTCTCGGCCAGCCTTGCTGGTGGAGGGCCCTAACGGCCCCCGCGCGATACTCGTGGACCGCATCAATGGGCGCAGACAGGCTCTGGTGCAACCTATCGCCCCCCCTTTAAACACCCTGCCGCTGCTCGCCGGTTCCACCATTAGTGAACAGGGACAGGTGATCTTCGTGCTGGATTTGGAGGCTCTGGATCCCCCTCGACTCACCACCACAGCAGAAGACTCGAAAAGCCAACCCTCACTGCATTAAATCACGGTGGAAAAAGGAAGCGTACATTGCCTACTGCTGCCCCTCGCCACGGGCAGGCTACTGGTGCCCGCGGCCCTGGTCGCCCATGTGCAAACCCTAGATGAAGCCACCAATCAAAGTATCGAACCAGGCGATGATGCCCCGGCATGGCTTGCCGGAAATATTCACTGGCGTGGTCATACGCTGCCACTTATCGCACCCGACTACCCAACCCTCGAAACCAGCACGCCACCTATCGCTATATTGCATACCCTGAATCAACAAAGCGGGCCCGAGTTCTTTGCCTGCCTGCTTTCTGCACTGCCGACATTCCTGCAACTTCCGGCACGAAAAATCTCCTGGACCAAGGAACAAAAACAGCCACTACCCTGTGTCTTGGGAGCGGTAAAACTGGATGATGGAATTGCGTGGATCCCGGATCTGGAGAGTCTGGAGGCATCCTTCCAGAGTGGAATCTAATTCTGCACCGGCGTAGCAAGATCCCCATAAAGCAATTGCAGCGCGGTCAACCCCGCCACCACCGCCGTCTCTGCACGCAAGATACGCGGCCCTAGCGACACGGTATTCCAATCCGCAGCTCGCGCCTCTTCCACCTCCCGATCACTTAAGCCACCCTCAGGTCCTATCAGAAGTTCTGCCGCTGCAACCGTCTTTCCTTTAAAGGCCCTCAGGGCTTTGCCCGCAGGATCCAACACCCAACGCTGGTAGTTACCGGCGGGTGTCTGTAGATATTCCGACAGGGGGGTGAGCGGGAGAATTTCGGTAATACCCGTACGACCGCATTGTTCGCTGGCATGCACCGCTATTTTCTGCCAATGACTGAGGCGCCGCTGGGCACGGTCACCGGAGAGGCGCACCACACCAAATTCACTCAGCAGGGGGACAATACGCTGGGCACCGAGTTCCACCGCTTTTTGCACGGAGAAATCCATCCGTTCACCACGGGAAACCGTCAGCGCCAGGCTTAGTTCCAAGGGAGATTCACGCCGTACGTGTTGTGCGGCAGCGGTATAAACCTGCACATCACGCTTGCCGTTAATGTGCAAAGTGGCCGGGTACTCATCACCCCCACCATCAAAAAGTATAAGTTTTGCGCCATTCCTGAGACGCAACACTCGGGTCAGATAGTGAATGGTTTCCGTCGGCAGCGGATACTTACGCTCCGCTGCCAGGGAAAACTCAACATAAATCCGGCTGATTCGCATAAAGGGAAGTCTGCCGGAGTTAGGTGCTCAACGTGAAGGGGGCGCTAATGCCTCCTTAGGAAGGCCTCAGGAAAAGGCAAAGGCACCATAGCCAACTACCCGATCCTTGGGGCCGCCGGTATCACCAGAGTTAGCGGTCGCCAGAGTGGTCACCTTCAATCCTCTTTCTTGGGCGACCATCATCAGGCCGTTCAGCGGACGGCAACCACAGGCCTGCTGTGGCTGGAGATCTTCAGACATGTTTTCGATGATGCGAGTGGTATCCGCGTCGATCTTGGTGGCCTCATCATAATCATGGAAATGACTGAGATCCGTGCTCACCACGATGAGATTTTCTTCATCGTCCCATAGTTCGTTCAGCACATCGGCCACATCTTCCACAAAAGATTCGTTACCGACGACGATGGGCAGTAGACGGAAATCTCCCAGCACAGTCTGCAAAAAGGGCAACTGCACTTCCAAGCTATGCTCCATACGATGGACTATTTCCAGCGATTGTACTGGCTCCATCTTCTCGATCTTCATCTCGGCGACCCGATCAATGCGAATCTCACCCAGCGGGGTCGTATAGGCCTCCTTGGGTGTGAGCGCCAGCCCCTCAAAGGGCACGTGATGGGTGGGACCCAGCAGAATGACACGCCGGATTTGCTCGCGCCTGGCCGCCAACTGCGCATAGGCCTGACCAGCAATCGCTCCAGAATAAACATAGCCCGCGTGTGGTACCACCAGCGCCTGCGGTCGCTCTACCTGTGGCTCCACGTCTGCAATAAAACCATTGACCATGCTCTGCAATTCTTCGGCATCATCAGGATAGAAACTTCCCGCATAGGCGGATTCACGCACGCTAAACATAACCGGCTCACTCCTAAAGAATAGTGTCATGGTGAAGACCAAGCCGGTCGCAATGACCGACGTGCCGTACTCACCTTAGAATAAGGACCCCGTGTAAACAGGGACGGAGTATATCGGAATAGCCAGGACCGTGTGATAGCTGGTTTTACGGCTGATTTTCCGACAAGCTTGCACCCTGTTTTAGGGGGATAACATCCGATGAAAACGCTAGCCGTCTTGCTTGCCGGGCTAATCATTATGCTGCAGCCTCTACCGGCGACCGCCGGCTTTGAGGGCTTTCTGAAAAATATCAAGGAAGCTCTGCCTAGTGCTAGTCCCAGCAATACCAAAGTTATCGATGGCCTCAGACAGGCGCTGAAGATTGGCACCGGCAATGCGGTCAAAATGCTGTCCAAAAACAACGGCTACGCGGGTAATCCAAAAGTACGCATCCCGTTGCCGGGCAGTGTGAAAAAACTGCGTAAAGTATTTAAACTTGCCGGCTATGGCGCACAGGTCGACGCCTTTGAGATGAGCATGAATCGCGCCGCCGAGCACGCCGCGCCCAAGGCAAAAGCGGTCTTCGTGGACGCCATTGGACAAATGAGCTTTGCCGATGCGAAAAAGATCCTCAATGGCCGCGATAACGAGGCAACCCTTTATTTCCAAGACAAGACCAGTGCCCAGCTAACGATATTGCTCAAGCCTTTGATTAACGACTCCATGTCGACGGTAGGGGCCACGCGTAAGTTTCAGAGCCTTAATAGAAAATTGGACAGCATTCCTTTCGCCGACAAAATGAAATTTGACCTTGATCAGTACGTCACCGATAAGGCGCTATCGGGATTGTTTTTCATGCTCGCTGAAGAAGAACGGAAAATCCGCCAGGACCCAGCAGCCCGAGTCACCGGCCTGCTCAAAGAGGTCTTTGGAAAACGCTGATTATGTCGGAGCCACAACCGCTAACAGGATATGTAGAAGGTAATGAAAAGCACCCTTATCTGTAGCCATCCCTTTGACGACCAACGCCCCGGCACCTCCGGGCTGCGTAAAAAGGTCCGTGATTTTCAGGTGCCGCATTATCTGGAAAATTTCCTGCAGGCCATCTTTGATAGCCAGTCTGATCTGCGTGGAGGAACGCTGGTGGTGGGTGGTGATGGCCGCTACTACAACCGCGAAGCAGTGCAAGTCATCATTCGCATGGCCGCGGCCAATGGCGTTAGCACGCTAATCATCGGTCAGGGCGGGCTACTCTCCACCCCGGCCGCCTCCTGCATCATTCGAAAATACCAGGCCAACGGTGGCATCATCCTCTCCGCCAGCCACAATCCTGGGGGCCCCGACGGCGACTTTGGCATCAAATTCAATACTGCCAATGGAGGGCCCGCACCGGAGGTGGTCACCGAGCTTATCTATGCCTGCACCCGTACCGTGGACTGTTATCGCAGCGTAGAACTGGATGCTATCGACCTGGATGTTATCGGTGAACAACGGGTTGGTGAGATGCTAGTTAAACTCATCGACCCCGTGGCGGACTATGCCGAGCTCATGGCGAAACTATTCGACTTCGAGCTGATTCGGAAACGCTTTAGCGGCGGGGATTTCCGCATGTTGTTCGATGCCATGCATGCGGTCACCGGACCCTATGCCCATCAGATCCTTGAGCAACAATTGGGAGCCAAGGCCGGTACCGTTATCAACGGCAAACCCAAGGCCGACTTTGGCGGCGGTCATCCCGATCCCAATCTGGTGCACGCTCACGAAATTGTCGAACGCTCCAGCGGGACCGATGGGGTGGATTTTGCTGCTGCTTCAGATGGAGATGGCGACCGCAATATGATCCTCGGTCGGGATTTCTTTGTTACTCCCAGCGATAGCCTCGCGGTAATGGCAGCCAACGCGCATCTCATCAAGGGATACCGCGATGGCATTCGGGGCGTCGCCCGCTCCATGCCCACCAGCCAGGCGGTAGACCGGGTTGCCGAGCACTTGGGCATTAGCTGTTACGAAACGCCTACTGGATGGAAATTCTTCGGCAATCTGCTAGATGACGGCTGCATCACCCTGTGTGGTGAAGAAAGTTTTGGCTCCGGCTCCGATCACGTGCAGGAAAAAGATGGTCTGTGGGCGGTATTATTCTGGCTCAATCTACTCGCCGTCCGTCGCCAATCCGTTGCCGAAATTGTCACCGAACACTGGCACACCTACGGCCGTAACTTCTACACCCGTTACGATTACGAGGGCATTGAAATTGAGTCGGCTGAGGCACTGATAGCCGAGCTGCGAAAGCAGCTACCTAGGCTGCCAGGCTCAAAGCTAGGCGGCTACGAAGTAGAATATGCCGATGATTTTTCCTACACCGATCCAATAGATGGCAGCATCTCCGAACGTCAGGGTATCCGTATCGGCTTTAAGGATGGCTCACGCATCGTCTACCGCCTCTCGGGCACCGGCACCCAGGGCGCCACCCTGCGGGTTTACCTAGAAGCCTACGAAGCAGATCCGGAACAGCACGGAAGAGAAACCGCAGAGGTGATGGCACCATTGGTAAAAATCGCCACCGAACTGGCAGAAATCAAAGCCCGCACTGGACGCAGCGACCCGACGGTCATTACCTGAGCATAGTGTAGAGCAGCCCGTGGCTGCCGAAATCACCGCACGACGCACTATATAAGCAGTACGCTTTGTTGTGTTTTCTTGCTTAGAAGTGCTCTTGAAGTACGCTTTTTAAGTGTTAGTTAGATGCCGGATTCATCCTAACTAACTATTATTGGTGGGCCTGCTAGGACTCGAACCTAGGACCAGCGGATTATGAGTCTCGAAGTCATCCTTTTACGATCAATATGTTACGCTACTTTTTAGGGTTTTTGGCGTAAATTTGGCGTAGCGAGGTGGAAAAAATGGCATCAATTCATAAGCGCGGCCCATATCAGTGGCGCGCGTCGATCCGGAGGCGTGGCCATCCTCCCACCTCCAAGACTTTTACGACACGAGTTGACGCCGAGGCGTGGTCTCGCGAGGTTGAGAATGAGATGGATCGTGGCGTATTTATCTCGAGAAAGGAAGCCGAATCGACCACCCTGAGCGAGGCTCTCCAGCGATACATGACGGAGGTTACCCCCTTAAAAAAGGGGTGGAAACAAGAGGAAGCTAGGATCAGGGTCTGGCTTCGTCATCCGCTTTCGTCTCGGATGTTGCCCGGTATCCGAGGAGCGGATCTGGCAAAGTTTCGCGATGAGCGCAGGAGTGAAGGGCGGGCAGAAAATACGATCAGGCTCGCGCTAGCTGTGCTTTCGCACGTGTATGAAGTAGCCCGCAAAGAATGGGGGATGGAATCGCTGCGCAACCCCGTTAAGTCGATCCGCTTACCCGCGAACTCAACGCCCCGAGATCGGCGGCTGCTGCCGGGCGAGCAAGACGGGTTGCTAGAGCAACTCCGCAAGCACAAAAACCCTTGGATCGCCCCCTTGTCCCTGCTTGCCCTGGAGACTGCGGCAAGGCAAGGCGAGCTGTTGGCGTTGAGGTGGGCGGATGTTGATTTGTCAGCGCGAACAGCACATTTTCGAGAAACCAAGGGCGGTGGTTCTCGGACGATCCCCCTGTCCACCGTAGCTGTTGCCTGCCTCCAGGGCCTCCCAAGGCACTACGCGGGCAAGGTCATTCCCACGACCGCAAGCGCTGTTGTCCAAGCTTGGGGCCGCGTCCTTGTGCGCTGTCGGCGCAAATATGAACAGCAGTGCAAAACAGCGGGTGACTCGGCAGACCCATTACTATATCGGGATCTTAGATTCCATGATCTGAGGCATGAAGCCGTCTCGCGTTTTTTTGAGCTGGGCTTGGGAGTGCTTGAGGTCTCGGCGATTTCCGGGCACCGGAGCATACAGATGCTGGCGAGATACACTCATCCGAGAGTCGGCGACCTTGCAAAGAAATTGGGATAGATTTACAACCGGCCCCGTAGAACGGTTCACCGGTCGTTCGGTAGACATCACGTTAAGCTGGTCTGATCTACTAGTGATTACCGACTCCAGCGATCCCCAGTTGGGGCTGGATCGCTTGAATACGGCAGACGATAACTTCGTTGGTTATCAGTATCATCCCGACCAACTACATCTCTTATTTCATCCAGCAGATCCAGGAATCCCACGCTATCGGCTTCCTTCCTTGCCCTGGATATGACCTCTTCGAAGTCTTTTTGAAAAGCAATCATAACGCCCTCCTGAGCCCGTTTTGCGTATGAATTCCGTTCGACATACTACGCTTAACTGTATAGTCGCTAATGAGACTATAGTAGTCTCGAATTAAATTATCCAGCTCCCCCTCACCACCAAAATCTTTGATTTTTAGACGGATTTCCTCGCTCCTGAGTTCCCTAAGGGTGATTCCGCGTCCGTGTGAATGCCACCTTGTAACCTCCCCCAATACCTCAGCGATTTCATTAGCCCTGGCTTCTTTGTCTGCATCTGTGACAGGTTCACCGCTTGTTTCTCTGGTGCTCCAGTCCTTAAATTTATAACGTGGCAACCAATTACGTAACAGGGACTTTGAATGCTCGATCGCGTGTTCAATATGATAAAGCTTCGCAGGGTCAAATCTTTGAATTAGGTACGCAATCTCGGCCCTTACATTATCTGTACTGGGAGCCTTATTGATGGTTTCCATCAATTCTTCATACTTCGCCAGATAGCCCATGCCTGGCATATAATCACCGGTTTCTGACTCATACTGCGGATCGATTGGCCCGAGTATTGAGTGGTAATCCATATAAATTTCGTCACCAGACATAACTAATACGGTACCGGCGCTATATGCGTAGTTCGGGACTATGAAATCAACCAGTTGATAGTGTTTTCTGAATACGCCAACGATTCGCTCAACGACTTCAATAAACCCGCCTCTTGTTTCTAAGACGACAATCAACCGATCTTTGTTCGCGGTCTCGTTAATCGCTTCTACTTCCCTGCGAACATTATCATCGACAGGCTGAGCCATCGGAGCCTTTAGGAAAATTACGTCGCCATCAAGGAAATCCCCCAGACGACTATTAGCCTTTCTCAGAGCCCCATCAATTAATTTGTCAGCATTAAGGATTTCCATTCTTTTCGCTCCATCGCCTCTTTAGCTCCCGCGCGCCGGGACGGTGGCATACTCGGCAGTTAACCGTCAAGGCGGCGGCTTCACATCTCCATCTCTAACTCTTGGTCTTTTAACGCACGTTCCGCCGCGATACTTGCAGCGAGATTGTTTAGCGCGTTGCCCATTGCCTCGCCGCTCCGCCGCTCCGGATCTTTTGGTGGTGGCCCGGAACTGCCCGCAGCCTTGTTTTCTCCTTGCGCATGCCCGCTGGCCTTTGCCGCCGCCTGTTGCTGCGGCTCTTCGGCTTTCTGGGTCTCGTTCCCGGATAACGGTTGAGCCATGGGCGGCGGCTTAGATGGGGGTAGGTGGTCCAGGCTTGTGCTTTTTTGCTCTGATCTGGACATAGTTTGTGAGAGGGTTTGGAGGTCGCGGATCTGGTTGTCGGTGCCGTAGAGGACGGTTTCTTCCCTGCTCCTGCTAGCAGAGACGTAGCTCCACTCGCGGTTGCTCATGCGTTGATCGAGCAACACCGCCGCCCTGTCGACCGTTGCGCCTTGCGCGGCATGCAAGGTGATCGCATAGCCGTGTGTTATGTGATCGTATTCATCGCTATTCGTGATGACCTCTCGACCACTATCCATCTCAAGCGTTAAACGACCATCTGACGCGCTTTTGACGGTACCCAGGTCTCCATTTTTGACACCTAAAATAGCGCTGTTGCGGGTCATCTTGACCCGGTCGCCTTCCGCAACTTTGCCGCTCTCGCCGTAGTTGTGCTCGTCCTCAGATAGCCGCCCTTGATCGCGCATCGACTCACGCGCAAGCTGGTTAAGCTCCCGCACATCTGCCCTTGTTGCGGCCAGCAACAAGTGCTCCCCCGGCCTTTCCGGATTGCGACTCAAGGACCACTCGGAGACCATTTTTTCCATGGTCTCGGTGTGATCCTTGCCGCTTCGAAGCAAGCCTCTATCTGAAAAATATTTAAGGGCTTCTTCGGCTTTGCCGTGCGCAAAATCCTTGACGCTTTGCCGGTGCCCTGCGCTGGTTTGTCTCCGGATGTCCTCAAGTTTTGAGGCCCCTAACTCGTCACTGAGCCGCCGGAAAATCCCGCCTGCATCAATCGCTTGGAGCTGTTTTGGATCGCCCACTAAGACTAGTTTTGCACCGGATTTGCTCACGTTTTCGATCAAAGTAGACATCTGTCGTGATCCGATCATTCCGGCTTCATCGAGCACCACCACGGTCTTTGGGGTGAGCTTGTCGCGGTTGTTTTGGAGATCGGCTAAGAGACTGTGCAGGGTCTGACTTCGGATGCCTGATCCACCTTGCAAGCCGCTGGCCGCCTTCCCGGCCAGCGCCACCCCACGCACTGTGTAGCCCGCATTTTCCCAGGCTCCCCGCGCGCTCCGCATTGCAAAAGACTTCCCAGTGCCTGCATCACCAATCACGTTTTTTAAGCCCCCATCGCTGGTCACATGCCCAATCATTTTGACCTGCTCCACCGAAAGGGTCGGGGTCTCCGCCAGCGCCTTGTTTAGCGCGCCTACGGGTACCTGGTGGGTGCTGTTGGATGTCATCTTGTGAGCGGTTGCAAGGGCGCTTTGCTCTATCTCAAGCATTTCTCTTGTGGTCATTTTGCCGCCCAGCAACTGGATCACCTCGCCCCTTGCCTTCAGGCCCGCGATCTCTTTCTCAACCCGGTCTATACCGCCCCCGCTGATCTGGGCTTTCTCCCCGACAGCGCGGAGTAAGTCGCGGCCTTCGAATGTGCTGGTTCGTTCGGTGAGCTGGAAAAGGATCTCGGCCTGATCGATTTGTTGCCCTGACTGGTGCGCTCGTGACCGCTCAATCATGTGCGCTGATAGACCAAGGGACAGGGCGCGGGATTTCCAGTCCTCACGCAAGAGATCCGGGCTCGTATTTGACTTGGCTTGCCTGGTATTCAACGCTGCAATTTCTGACGCTTTTCCGCCCTTAAAGCCCTTGTCAGCAAGTGCTTTTTCTATCTGTTCGCGTCGTCTGCTGAATTCTTTGTTAACGTTATCCGGCACGCTGGAAAGCTTGAAAGATCCCTTTTCGTCCTTCTCGGTCGAGTACCCGAGTCGTTGAAGCCCCGCAGACAGCTCAGAGCGGTAAGCAGCGCCAAGCGCGATCTTATGTCGGTAGACCGAGCGGGCATCTATCGTTGAAAAGCTCCCGTCTTCGCGCTTTAGCACGTTGTGTAGAAAAGAATGCGTATGCAGTTGCATATCTTGCTCTCGACTCGTTCCGTGCCGGTAAAGCGAAAAAACCGGCGAGCCTCCGGCCTCTTTTTCTTTGCCTTGTTTGCCGCGCCGCGATTCAAAAAGCCCTGATTTTTGCGCATAATCGAGGGTCGCTTTGACCGCGTGATCGTGAACCTTTTCGATCTCGATTTGGGCCTTTGGATTAGCAAGTCCCCATACGACGGAAACCGATTTTGGGGCAGAAAAGGTTAAATCCCACCCTGATTTGTGCCCCTTCGTGCCTCCGCCTTCTAGCCGTTCGAGTGGGCTGCCTGCCCGCGCCACCAGCAGCGAACCGTCAGGAGAAAGGCCCAGGGCCAGGGCTTCGAAATCTCCCCGGCTCACAGCCCCATCAAGGCCCAGCGACGAGGCCCCGGCACCGTGCCACTCGCCCAAATTTCCCCCGGATTCTGAATAGTAATCCTCTGGAGAGCTAGAAGCGGACTTGTCACCGCTCAAGTATTCGACAAGCCCGCCGCCGCCGTCTCTTGACGAGACACTAAGCATAGTCTTGCTCGTCTTTTCTGAACCACTCAGCGCCAGCTATAAGCCGTCTGTCAACGCTCTCGCGCTCAGTCAAAAGACCCCGGATGTCGTCCTCTTGGCCAGCGACATCAAACCGTAGATGCCGCAACAGCTGATCGATGTCTGGATCTGCCGGGCCTGCGCCGTCGCGCTCGATCTGGGTGTCAGCGCGCGCGATCATCGTCCGTCCGAATTTAATGGACGGGACCGGGCCTGCAAAATCTACCCGCATCTTCCAGTTATCCCACCACCACCGCCGCTGCCGCTCCTCAAATTCTGCCCCACTACCTTCGATATTTCCGTAATTATTCATTCGTATTGCTCCCTTTTTTGGTTAAATTTCGCGTTCTGTCTGTGCCCGCCTTCTAAGCCGCTTTCGCCGCCGTGGTTGCGGTAGCTCAAGCGCCGCTGGGTTGGGGTCATGTGATAGCTCGTCTTGACCGCTTAAAACATCCACAACCTCAAGCGTGGCTTCGATTGCATCTCCACCGATAACGACAGAAACCGCAGTTGAAACCGCAGTTGATAGCACGGCATCTGCCACCGCATCGCCAGGTGATGCGGGGGCCTCTTCGTCCGCCGCCGCCAGCTTTTCGGGTTCATCAACGACCACCGGCACAGCTTGCGTGACCTCTTCCACGAATTCCGCTTCGCCGATCAACTCCATGACATCCGGGGTAGCCATCACACCAACAGTGCCGGCACCGGTGCCGGGCGCTTTGGTCCAGTCCGCCGCGATATGAGCCGGCTGCTGTTTTTCGAAGTTTTTGAAAGGCCACCGGACGCGGTGGTAGTTGTCACCGATCCCGTAAATGATGGATTCGCACCCCCGTCGGCTGACTTTGAGGGCCGATAAGTGGTGAGGCTTCACGACTCGAACGGATGATGATTGATATTGTTGAGTGTGCTCAGAGCCAATTTTTCCGGGTCTTGTGCTTGTTGATAAACGCTCAATTTCCCGGTCTCCCAGCGATGAAGAGACATCATCACAAGTTGGGGATGGGTTTAGTCGAAAATAGAGATGCGTCGAGCAGCTGGAGAGAATTACTCGACGTTCTTCAACGCTATATATTTTGTCAAATTGACTGAAATCTTGGCACACGATCACACTGCAAATGCCTTTGCTTCTGCCGACCTCGAGCATCTGGATGACCCCGGGTATGGGTCCCAGTTGCGGACATTCATCGAGCAAAAGATACGTCTGTGACTTGTCATCATTTGCATACGACGGATCAGCAGTGATCACCGCCAACAAGCCGACTATGCCGCCGGCGACGGCTTTTGATAACTCGGGATACATACTTGAGCCACCCAGAACCACCGTGCCGCCTTGGGGGTCTGCAAGCCAACGCCGTAGGCTCCATTTTTGACCTTTTTGGCCCCTCGGCCAGGCTTTCGCCAGATCAACGATGGGACCGACTGAAGCCGACAGGTTGATCTCGATGCCATCGCCAGTTTTTGACCCTAAGCCGTTAGCGATTGCTTGAGCATGAGGGACGTTGCGCTTGATGAGTGCCGCCAACTTTTCCCGTCCACCCCCCTCCGCAAAGCTGCTTAAGAGGTCGCCAAGATCACCAAAACCCCATTTTCGTCCCATCGTATTTTGAAGCTCGACGATCAGGGCAATAAGGATCATTCGTGCAGACTGGGACCACATGGGATCGTGTCCACCTTGTGGGATCACGATGCCAGACCACAAAAGCGCATCACTAAAGGTCCGGAGGTCTTCGCCGATGGCCCAGATCCAGCTTCTCTTGTCGGTGGGTGAAATCAAGATTGCGCCGGGCTCTTCTGCGATGAAGTCACCTTTCACGTCATTCAAAAGGACCCGCACCCCAGCAGGCACCCCATCCCGGAGATTCCCCAACGCTACCGATTTACCGGAGCCGGTGGAGCCGCATATAAAGATCCCTTTGCTCATTCGCTCAAGAGTCAGCTTGAACCACTTAGGGTGCAGCCGGATCTTGCCCTTGCCCTCGCTTTTTAGAACTGTCCGGATGTCAAAAAGGCCGGGGGCGTAGTCGAGCAACTGCGGACCGGAACGGTGAATAATTCCGAAGCCCTCTTTGACGGTGCCCGCTGCTCTGCCAGCAAAAATCCCAGCGGCCAGGGCCGTGGCGGGGGCGACAGTCCAGCCCGCTCCAACCCATAATTGACTGCTTCGCGACCACCGCGGAAATTGCTCTATATATAGTGCAGGGGTCGAGATACCCATTTTGAGATGCGCCCAGAAATCCGAAAATCCGGGTGACACATCTCCAAAATAGAGACACGAGACCCAACCCGCCGCCAGCGCTCCAGCGCCGACGAATACCCCGACGTAACCGGCCTCAACCAGATCAAAATAAGGGGTTCCCGCCGGCGGTCTGGCGCCGCCAATGTATAAAAGTTGGTTCATTTGAACCCGATCGCTAACACCATATGTACACCGGCCACCACCTTTGGATTGGTCACGTCTGGCATTAAACCCACCATCTTTTCTGCTCCATCTGGGGTCGACAAATCAGGGATCAGTTGCGCCAACTCGTCAAAACCCCACCGGCTCCCATGCTCTCTCTGGAGCTCACAGATCAGCGATGAGAGGACCTTGCGCGCAGCGAGGGACCACATCGGATCGGATGTCTCCGCGATCATGCTCTCCGCGTATGCCTCAGCATCTGACTTTGTCCGCACCTCGCGCCCTAAAGGCTCGCCCGCCCCCTCTACCACCTCGGCGCCTCTAACCCCCCTGATCCAGATCTCGTCCACAAATTCTGGACCATTAAAAACCGGGTTTTTCGTCTTTCCGTAATCCACCCGAAATAGCGCCCGATCTTCTTTTGACATGCTTTTTAAAAACTCCCGCACCGAGTAGATCCACAGCTCCGGGTAATCTCGATCCGACCCTTCTTTTACAGCACTTAGCGGGACTTTAGATCTGGCCGCCCGCTCAAAAAACGCCCCGAGCTGTCCGGCCGGCCAGCTCATAGATCACCCCCAGAAAGAGGCGAGAGAATGGGCGGTTGCCCGGCAGGTGCCATCTCCGGGATCCTCGGAATATTGGGCTCATCTTCGAACTCGATCTGATCAATCTGTTTTGCAATTTGGTCAAGTTTTTGGCAGATCTCCGAATGATAGCTTGCCCCGCAAACTCGCTCTTTGATCAAACCAGTCACCGTGGTACCGATCTTTTTTGCCTCTGCCCTGAAGATCATAATATCGTCATCGCTGAGCCTGATAGTTACAGATTGTCCCATCGTTTTATCCTCACAAATAAAATTATATCTAACTGATTGCAACGTAAATAAGTGTAGTTCATTGGCCCGACGATGTCAAGCCTAACCCGTTGATAACTATGATAATATCGTAACGCACTACTGTTACAATACCTACGAAAGATCCAACAGAATAGAAGTGTTGTACATACAGCAACTTAAGCCGAGTTTTCGGCAAACTTATTACGTTGCAATCATTTTGTGGATACGCTGGATTACGTCGCAAGCCCGCTATTTTGTGGGCTCTTTCCAGGCTCGCCCGACATTTTGCAACCCAACGGGTAGTCGG
Organism: Gammaproteobacteria bacterium; assembly: GCA_021773645.1. Classification (GTDB taxonomy): domain Bacteria; phylum Pseudomonadota; class Gammaproteobacteria; order HK1; family HK1; genus JAJFJV01. Next base: position 36,865 of record JAJFJU010000002.1, on the reverse strand, counting down.
GTGTGCCTATTCCTAGCTTTTTCTTTTTCGTTTATGCCTTTGCTTGTGCGTCGTTCTTAAGACTTCTCCTCTTCCTTTGGCTTTGCTTTTGTATTTGGTTCGCCGTTTTTAATTCGCTGAGAGAGTTACCGGGTAACGTATTAGAAGGATGAGAGAATGACGGCAAAAACTGGATCAGAACGACAAGCTGAATATCGAAACAATTGGAAAAGGAAATATGGACGGCGCTTGGATGTGTTGAAATCATCAGATCAGTTGATCGTGGATGGTCTGCATGACGACGAGTTAGATAGCTACTACCTCGCGCCCACAAAATAAATAAAAGGGCTAACCATTGGCGCTGGTGAGCGTTTTGCCCGCACCGCAACGGTGAGTGCCTTCTCCCTTGCCCGTGGTTTAGCAGGCCCATGTCTTGTACTGGAGGCGAGGCCAGGTTCTTGCATCCTGCACCGCCGGCGGGTGGGCAGGATCTGTTAGACGGCGAAGCCGCCTAGCCTCCGTCCCTGGAGGCTATCATCGCGCTGCGCGCCCGCTAGTAAGGGTTTGCCTGGAAAACCGCCTAGGCGGTCTTTACGGGCCTCTCCCCAGGATCCTAAGTTTGGGTTTTTTCTTTTGCTTTGGGAGAGGAGACAGGGTCAAGCGGAACGTGGAATAACGAGGAGCGTTCTTTGCTCCGAGGTTATGCCGCGAAAGCCGCTTGATGCTGCCGATACGACCGAAGACCCTTTTAATGGGGTGCTGTTAAGCGGAGCGAAGCGGAGAGCGCAGCATCCCTGACTTCCCGGCGAGGGACGGGGGGCCACGGGGGGCGGAGCCCCTCCGTGTATCAAGATCAAGTCAGCGGAGCTGCGCATCTTCTTGCTTTTGCTGTGGGGGCCATAGCCCCACAACAGCTAAAGATTCTTAGAGAATCTTAGAGTAAAAGCAAAAACCCCCGGAGAGGCTTGCCCTACTTTACTCTCCCAGTTTTTGCCGTGACGGTGAGGACGGTAAAGCGTGACGGTGAGGACGGTAAAACGTGACCGTTAGGACGGGTTATTGTACTTTTGTCGTGCCCGCCGAATTAGGTACATTCCGCGCCCCTCGTCAGTGATGCTCCATCCCTCAAGCGCCGCAATCTCAACAAGCACATCCCCCAGCCGCTTCTTCTGTTGCCTCTTCGCTGCTGGATTTTTGGGCCCTGGCCAGATGTGCGACAGTAGTTTGTCACACCCAACCCGGTTAAATCTGCCCGCCTTCGCCCAGCCACACAGAAACTGGTGGAGCACTGCCGCCCCTGGGCTTTTGAGCGCCCGTGCTTCGTCCAGGTTGATAAATGTTCGCCCTTGCCCTTTTTCGCCGGCGATAGCCGCCGCGATCCGTGGATTAAGTGCAACACTCAACCTCCCTTTCTTCTCGCTGGTTTCGAGGGAATTTAGCATCCGGTAGCCCCGCCGTTGCCCGCCCTGGTCGACGATGATGGAGACCTTCCATAGCCTCTCAAGGCTCTCCCGGATTCGCTTCGTCGTTGAGCTACTCCCTGGGCGTACTCCCAGCTCTAGGGAGATGCGGTGATAACTGCACCGGACCGCCCATGCCGTCTTGTAGACCTCCCCTTCTGTCAGCTCCAACCCCTCTCGCAGCCTCGTGCCCGTACGAGTTTCTGGATTCATCGGCAACGGTGCGCCTTCCGCTCCGGCCAATGCTACGAGCACCTGTAACAGCCGTAGATCATATGCCCCGAGGGGCTCCGGCCCGGAAAACTCTATTACTCCACCTCTTGCCGTTCGATAGGTGACGTCGAGCTTTCCGGTTTTCTGCTCGCCATTGTAGAGGGGGCGGAACAACCCAGGAGCAAGACACAGGGCCGTGTGGTGGCTCGCGTGCGCAAGCAGGTCTTTGCGCGCCGTCACCATTTCCCTTGCCCCTCCCTGTATTCGTCCGCCCCCTTCCGCGTTGACGCGGCGCAGCTCCGCTTGATATCCGCCTTGATCTCCTCTTCTTGCCGGCGGACCAAGACCCCGCCCTTAGCCCTCCACAGCCAGCGCTGACCCGACTTCGGGCCGTAGCTCAATTTCGCATCTTGAGCCACAGCAATTTGTCGCTTTGCTAGCTGGATCTGATCGCGTACATTACAGCCCAACGCCTCCAGGTCATCTGCATTGGGGCCGGCGAGTGTCCACCCCCAACGGAGGTGATCCCCCAAGACGGAACTTCCCCGGCCGATTAGGAACTCGCCGCCGCCCCCGTTCAAGGCCGCTGCTTTTGATGTGTGGTGCAGTACGAGCACTGCGGCTTGTGTGTTTTTTGCGATTTTTTCAAGCGCGCTGACTACTAGCTCGCATTCAGAGCTGGAGTTCTCGTCCCCCTGCCAGGCCCGCCGCAGGGTGTCAATAATGATCAGCCTGCAACCCTTCCCCACATCCGTGATTGCCTGGACCCACCGCTCGCTAACTTTTGACCGCCCCTCTCCTTCGCCGACGAGACGGATGGGCCAAACCCCGCCGCCAACGTCCTGGATACGTAAGTTTTCGACTAGGTCATCAAGTTCATTTTCAGAGAACCCCTCGGCTTCCTTTGCGATGGATCGGATCCGTGGCTCGATCTCGTCTGCTGCATCCTCCAGCGACAGATAGAGTACTTTTCCCTGGGGAATTAGCTCGTCCTGCCAAAGCTGCGGGATATCGCGTCCGCAGGCCACCAAGATTGAGAGCTCAAGCGCGAGCCAGCTTTTCCCCACCCCTCCGGTTGAGTAGAGCCCCCCGACTTTGCCTCTGCCGAGGCGCGGCAGGACGTAGTCCCTGGGTTCCGCGTCCTTGGTTGCCGCCCGCCTCATGTTGATCCTTCGGCCTGGATCCGTGATGGGCGCGAGACTGGCGTCATATCCGCCGCCAAAACATGAATAGTCGGCCGATGACGGGGCAAAGGGGATTTTGTCTAATGCTTCGGGGCTCATAGCTCCGACTCCGGCAACCGGCCGATCAAATCCATTTGCTCTCTGAGATACTTAGCGCGCGCGATTTGCACGGCTTTGGTGGGTCGGCCGGGCTTGCGCCTTGAGTCTGATGCTAACGCGCCTCTGGTCGCCAGCGCTGACCCGCTCCTGCGCGCCTCGATCCAGTCGAGCACGTCGGATCGAAGCCACAGCAACTTTCGCCGATGAGGGATCCGTAGGGGTGGGGGTAATGAGTCCGGGCGCTTGCCCAGCGTCGCTGGAATTGAAGAGGGAGCCAGGCGCAAAAACTGCGCAAGCTCTGCAATATCGAGTGTTTCAGGTAGATCTAGGGGTGCTTGTTTGGACATCGTGATCGCTCCTAAGCAATCACGATTCCCGCGACGGTTGTCCACCTGATAAGTGGTCCGGCGGTCCCCGTCGCTGGCGTGACGGGACCCTCGAGGTCTGCTTTCTCCTATATACACCGCCTAGCGACTGCGGCCCTGCTCCTTGTTCCTTTCAGCTCTATCCGGCCATGGGTCCGACGTGAACAGACCCAGCTCGGCGCGCGCATCGCTAAATGAGTGTGCGGCGAGGGACCTTACCCCCCGAACGAGGGGCCTTACCCCCGCTGCACACTACGCGTCATTTCTTAGAGCGTCCCAACTGCGATAAACAATAGCGGGGTGGTCTATTAAAAACAACCTCGGTCTATGCTCGTCTACTCGAAGTGAGAACCCCGTCACGATTTGGCGTAATTTTGGCGTAATGAGTCCCGAAACGTTACGCCATGTTACGCCATTTGCGTCTATCTCTGTCTATCTAGCTCTATCAAAGTCTACGGATACTTGTTATAAAACAGCGGTTTAGTTGGTGGGCCTGCTAGGACTCGAACCTAGGACCAGCGGATTATGAGTCCGATGCTCTAACCAACTGAGCTACAGGCCCGGATACGTTTTTTTAGGGCACGCCAGTGCCCTCATCCCTATTGGTCTAGGAAACTACGCAAGTAGTCAGAGCGAGAGGGATGACGCAGCTTGCGCAGGGCCTTGGCCTCGATCTGACGGATACGCTCGCGGGTTACGTCGAACTGCTTACCCACCTCTTCCAGGGTGTGGTCAGTATTCATCTCAATACCAAAACGCATGCGTAGCACCTTGGCCTCACGCGGGGTCAAACCCGCCAGCACGTCCTGAGTGGCTTCACGCAGGCCCTCGAAGGTAGCGGCGTCATTGGGCGAGGTGATGTTGGCATCCTCGATAAAATCCCCAAGGTGGGAGTCCTCGTCATCGCCAATGGGCGTTTCCATAGAGATCGGCTCTTTGGCAATCTTGAGCACCTTGAGCACCTTGTCCTCGGGCATTTCCATACGCTCCGCCAATTCCTCAGGCAGCGGCTCACGGCCCTGCTCCTGCAGGATCTGTCGTGATACGCGATTGAGCTTATTGATGGTTTCAATCATGTGTACCGGGATACGAATGGTGCGCGCCTGATCGGCGATGGAGCGCGTGATGGCCTGGCGAATCCACCACGTCGCATAGGTGGAAAATTTATAGCCGCGACGGTACTCAAATTTGTCCACTGCCTTCATCAAACCAATGTTGCCCTCCTGGATAAGATCCAGAAACTGCAGCCCGCGATTGGTATATTTCTTGGCGATGGAGATCACTAGACGCAGGTTGGCCTCCACCATTTCCTTCTTGGCACGACGGGCCTTGGCCTCGCCAATGGACATTTGACGATTAATATCCTTGAGTTCGGTGATGCTCATCTTGACCAATCGTTCCTGAGTGGCCAGCTTGCGCTGCAGACGCTGGATCTCCTCGACCCAGGGCTCAAGACGACTCGCCTTTCCAGACTCCTTCAGCAGACCATCCAACCACGCAGGGTCGGACTCATTTTTCAGGAAGCCGGTGATAAAGACCTTCTTCGTGATCCCCGCCTCACCCACGCAGATCCTCATGATGCGACGCTCGTTCAAACGAATTCGACGCATCACTTCACGCAGATTCCCCACCAGCCTTTCTACCAGCTTGGGATGCAACTTGAACTCGATGTACTCCCGGGAAACTTCTTTGCGCAGCTTCACGCAACGGGGATCGGTGGAACCATGTTTGGCCGTCGCTTTGAGCAGGCGGGCCTGAATACGGGCCACCTTCTTCATGCGCTTGGCGACGTCTTCCGGATCGGCACCCTTGGGCTTGTTATCCTCTTCGTCACCGGTGGTTTTTCCGGCCGTCTTGTCCTTTGCTGCCTGCACTTCGCGGGCACTCGCCGGCACCACTTCGGTGGTGTCATCCGGGTCAATAATCTTGTTCACCACGTCCGCGAGCTTGGTCAGGCCATCGGTGACTCGCTGATAAGTAGTCAGCAATTCAGTAATGGTCAGGGGGCAGGAACCCAGCGCTGCATAAGCCTGTAACAACCCCGCCTCGATGCGCTTGGCGATCTTGATTTCGCCCTGGCGAGTCAGCAGATCCACGGTACCCATCTCGCGCATATACATGCGCACCGGGTCGGTGGTCCGTCCGAATTCGCTGTCGAGATTGGCCAATGCGGCCGCTGCTTCCGCAGCCGCATCGTCGTCTGTGCTCACCGCCTTATCCATCATCAACAACGCATCGGCATCGGGCGGAACCTCATGCACCGTGATGCCCATGTCGTTGATCATGCGAATGATATCTTCGATCTGGGTCGGATCGACGATCTCCTCTGGCAGATGATCATTGACCTCGTGGTAAGTCAGGTAACCCTGCTCCTTACCTTTCGCGATGAGGATCTTTAGCTGGGACTGTTGTTTCTTCAGATTCATATCGTTGGGCATGTAGGCAACTTAACTGCAAAAGACGAAAGATTAACGGGCCATTATAGCACAGTAGATTTCATGACGAGATATTCGCGACCGCCTTTAATCAGAATGCCGACCCGCACTTTGCTCCATCTCATTCGGGATTTTCAATCCTCGGCAGCGCCGAGCAGAGCCGCCGGTATTCCTCTTTTTCAGAATCGTTCAGCGGGCCATCACCCACCTTTTGGGCGAGCTGACGATAACGCTGTTCGTCTAGTTTTCGCACCAGCCGTGAAAGGATGTCCCCCAGTTCCTGACTCAAACCTTTCGCTGAAAGCATCGGTGGAGCCTGGGTGGCTAATTGAGTCAGGTGGCGGCCTTCAGAACGTTCACGAAAATGTTCGAGAAGACCCGCAGTGGAAAGCGACGGCTTTTGGGTCAGTAAATCGAGTATTTCCAACAGCAGTGGAATACCGGCTATTTCCAGCTTCTCAAGCCCGACCGGAGCGTTGATCGCAGCCCCCATTTCCGGGTGGTGTATTAGCAGTTGAATGCCTGAACGTACCAGCGAGGGCCGCTGACGCTCGGTAGTTGGGGAAAGGCGCGGCCGCGATGGCCTTAGCGGGCTATGAGGCCGGCCTACCAATTGATCGACCTCGGGAGATTCAAGCCCGGTCAGGCTGCCAAGACGCTTGATCACCAACTGGCGCAAGGCACCCGGCGGAATTTTCTCCACCAACGGGCGGGCTAATCCAGCCAAGCGTGCGCGCCCATCAAGGCTGCTGAGATCGACTTGTTCTTGCAGGTGGGAAAATAAGAATTCCGTCAGGCCGGTAGCCGAAGCGACCCGCTGCTCAAAGTCCTCGGGACCCAACCGGCGGATGAGGGAATCCGGGTCTTCGCCCTCCGGCAGAAATACAAAGGCCGCCTGGCAGCCATCGCGTAATGCGGGCAAGGCTACTTCCACCGTGCGCCATGCAGCCTTCTGGCCAGCACGATCGCCATCGAAACAAAAAACCACCTCATCGGCAAGGCGGAACAAGGGCTTCAGGTGGTCCTCGGTAACCGCGGTGCCCAAGGTAGCCACCGCATAGCCAATACCACGCGCCGCCAAGGCCAGCACATCAGTATAGCCTTCCACCACCACCAGACGGGGCCAATGCCCCTGAATCTGCAGGGCCTGATAGAGGCCATAAAGCTCCCGACCCTTGTGAAATACCGGGGTTTCCGGGGAATTCAGATATTTGGGGGTGTCATCTTTAAGTACACGGCCACCGAAACCCACCACCCGGCCACGGCGGTCACGGATGGGGAAGATCACCCGGTCACGGAAGCGATCATAAGGCTCGTTACGCGAACCCTCGGTGGTCAGGCCTGCATCCAGCAACTGCTGCCTAGCAGCCGGCCCCTTCCCTAAAACCTGTTGCAGATTGTTCCAGCCGGGAGGGGCGTAGCCGATCTCGAAGCGCTCCAGCACTTCGGCATCCAACTCGCGATCCTGCAGATAACTTCTTGCCTCGGGAGCGGCCGGGTGACGCGCCAACTGTTGCCGAAAATAACCAAGGGCTTGCTCCAGGATGGCATACAGCGGTGCACTACTTGGCCCCTGTGAAACAGGCGCATCATCCCCCCGCGGGACATCCATACCGGCACGTGAAGCCAGCTCCTCCACCGCCTCGACAAAGTCCAAGTGGCTGTATTCCATGAGGAACCCGATGGCCGTACCGTGCGCACCGCAGCCAAAGCAATGATAAAACTGTTTGTCGGCACTGACCGTAAATGAGGGGGTTTTTTCGTCGTGGAAGGGGCAGCAGGCCTTGTACTCGCGCCCAGCTTTTTTCAGATGAACGAGCTCATCGATGAGTTCGACAATATCGACCCGGGCAACCAGATCGTCGATGAATTCCTGGGGAATGAGTCCGGCCAAATCCGCCTCGATGCTTCAGAAAAGTGTCGCTGGCGGGCAATTCCCTGATGCGAGGGAGTAGAGCTATCAGCCTGCCAGTTTGGAGAGTTGCTGTTTTACCTGGCCACTCACCCGACCAAAATCGGCACGACCGGCAAGACGGGTTTTCAGCAAGCCCATGACCTTACCCATGTCACGCATCGAGGCTGCACCGGATTCCGCCACTGCGGCAGCAATCGCCTCCGCTATCTCGGCCTCACCCAGCGCCGTAGGCAAATAAGCCTCGATGATTGTTATCTCAAAGGATTCCTGTGCGGCGAGATCGTCTCGCCCGGCTTTATTAAACTGCTCCAAGGAATCTCTGCGCTGTTTGAGCATCTTGCCCAACACCGCCAGCACCTCCGGATCCTCGGGTATCTGGCGAGTATCTACTTCTATCTGCTTCACCGCGGCGGTCACCATGCGCAGCACCGCAAGCTTTTCCTTGTCACGGGCCCGCATAGCATCCTTGGTCTCAGCCAGGATACGTTCTCTAAGGGTCTGTTCGTCGCTCACAAGGATAAATAGCGTAGGCGCGAATCAGTAACGACGCTGAGCCATCCGTTCCGTCTCGCGAGAGATCTTCTTCTGATGACGCTTAACCGCGGCCGCAGCTTTGCGTTTGCGCACAGAAGTAGGTTTTTCATAAAATTCGCGACGACGCACCTCGGTCAGGGTCCCCGCCTTTTCGCAGGACCGCTTGAAGCGCCGCATGGCGATATCAAAGGACTCATTATCTCTAACACTCACACTGGGCATACCATTTCCTCATAAACTCTAGGCTACAGGTCCACGCCCCTTCCCGGGCCGAGGATCCAAACGGCTAAGTTTACGTATTTTACTTGAAGGCTGTAAAGCACTTATGTTCGGTAATAGAACCCCATGCAAGTATTAGGTATCGAAACGTCCTGCGACGAAACCGGAATCGCCCTTTACGACGGCGAGCGCGGACTACTGGCCCACGCCCTGCACAGTCAGGTGGCGTTGCATGCACGCTATGGCGGTGTCGTCCCGGAACTCGCCTCCCGTGATCACATCCAGCGCACCGTGCCTCTCATTCGCGAAGTCATGGCAGAGGCTGGCAGCACAGCCTCAGATATAGCCGGCATAGCCTATACCGCAGGTCCGGGCTTGGTGGGTGCTTTATTGGTAGGAGCCGCCGTGGGCCGCTCACTGGCGCTGGCCTGGGATATCCCGGCCATCGGCGTCCACCATATGGAGGCGCATCTGCTGGCACCCATGCTGGAGCCCGATCCCCCTGACTTCCCCTTGGTGGCACTACTGGTCTCAGGTGGCCATACCCTGCTGATCGAGGTGCAGGCGGTTGGCCACTACACCCTGCTCGGCGAAAGCCTGGACGATGCGGTGGGCGAGGCCTTCGACAAAACTGCCAAACTGCTAGGGCTAGATTACCCCGGTGGACCGGCGCTGGCGAAACTGGCCACGCAGGGCCAGCCGGGACGCTTTCACTTTCCGCGCCCCATGACTGATCGACCGGGGCTGGATTTCAGCTTCAGCGGCATCAAAACCCACGCCATGAACACCATCCGCAAGGCTCCATCTGACCCGCAAACACACGCCGACATTGCCCGATGCTTCGAGGATGCGGTGGTGGATACGTTACGCATCAAGTGCAAGCGTGCCCTGGAGCAAAGCGGTGCACGCGCTCTGGTGGTGGGCGGCGGCGTAGGAGCCAATCAACGCTTGCGCGCAGCGCTCACTGGATTAGCGGAAAAAACCGGCACCCGGGTTTATTTCCCCCGCGCGGAATTCTGTACCGATAATGGCGCCATGGTCGCCTATGCCGGCTACCGTCGATTGCAGGCGGGAGAAAAAGAAGGACCAGGCTTTAACGTCCGCCCGCGCTGGCCGCTGGACACGCTCATTCCTCCGGGGACGGCGACGCCTCCGTCTTAGCCTGGCTACCGGAACCAATTTTGTCCTCGGCACCACTCATTAGCCGCTGCAGATTGCCACGGTGTCGCCAGATCAACAGCAGGCTACAAAGCCCGACACTGACGACAAAGGCAAGCTCGCCGGTCAAAAACCAGGCATATACCGGTGCCAGCAGCGCACTGACCAAGGCGGATAGCGAGGAATAACGACTCAGCGCTGCCGTCGCCAGCCAGGTCAGCAATATCGCCAACCCCAGGCAGCCACTTAGGCCCAGCGATGCACCAAAAGCAGTAGCTACCCCCTTGCCACCGCGAAAGCCAAAAAATACCGGGAACAGATGGCCACCGAAGGCCGCAAAGGCGATCGCCGCCAGTACCTCCGGCGACACCCCGAGCAGATGGCCCACCATCACCGGCAGCCAGCCCTTAAAGACATCCCCCGCCAAAGTCAGCACCGCCGCCTTTTTGCCGCCACTGCGCAACACATTGGTAGCGCCGGGATTTCCCGAACCCACGGAGCGCGGGTCCGGCAAGCCCATGAGCTTGCATATGATTATGGCCGAGGCCAGGGAGCCTATGAGATAGGCACCGCCAATAAGCAATAGGGCTTCTAACATGAATACGGGTGAAATCGCCTTAAATAATTAGCGGCCATTGAACCCCCGAGCATGGGAAGGGGTCAAGCCACATAGTGAGGCATCGTGAGTACCCATCAAATTGCCTGAATCGCCTTTGCGCCCTGGATTATCCGTTTTCACGGGTAATGACGGTGGAGGTCAGTATCGCTGCCATCAGGCTAGGTCATCCGGGTTAACATAGCGCCTATGGATATCGTCTATATCAACAAGCTGCGCGTCGATGCGGTCATCGGCATTTACGAATGGGAAAAACGTATCCACCAGAGATTGGAATTAGACTTGGAAATGGGGGCGGACATTGCCCATGCCGCCCTCAGTGACGACATCGAAGATACCCTCAACTACAAAGCCGTAGCCCAGCGAGTGAACGGCTTTATCCAAGACCATCCCTTCCAGCTAGTAGAAACCCTAGCAGAACGGGTAGCGGCGTTGGTGCGTGAGGAATTTGGCGTACCCTGGCTACGACTGCGCGTCAGCAAACCGGGAGCGGTTAAAGGCGCTCGTGATGTAGGCGTGATCATCGAACGGGGCGAACGGAAATAATATGGTCCGCGCCTTTGTCAGTGTTGGCAGCAACATTGAGCCGGAACGCCATATCCCTCAGGCGCTTAGCCTGCTGGAGAGCCATTACCCTGGGCTGGCGCAATCATCGATTTACGAAACCCCCGCGGTCGGTTTCGACGGAGCCCCTTTTCATAATCTGGTGGTGAGCTTTAGTACCGCGGTACCCCCACCCAAGGTAGTGGCCGAACTACATCGGATTGAGGACGCCTGCCAGCGAGATCGGCAAGCACCGCGCTTTGGGCCACGGACCATGGACCTGGATCTCATCCTCTATGGCGAGCTGATCAGCCATGAAGCCGGGCTGGAATTGCCCCGTGACGAGATCCTGCGTGAATCCTTTGTGCTTTGCCCATTGGCCGAGCTCGCCGGTGAGCTATGTCATCCCTTATCGGAGCTCAGCTTTGCCACGCTATGGCGAGAGCACCCGCAATCGACAGAGACAATGCATCGGATATCCACAGCTGGCAGTCAGCGTGCAAAGGGAAGAGGCAGAGGATGAAGTTTTGCAGTGAGTGCGGCGGCTCTATCAGCCAAATCGTGCCGGAAGGCGACGATAGGCTGCGCCACGTGTGCCAGCAATGCGGGTTTATCCACTACCAAAATCCCAAAGTCGTAGCTGGCTGCATCCCCGAGTGGGAGGGCCAAATTTTGCTCTGCCGCCGTGCCATAGAACCGCGCCACGGCTACTGGACTTTGCCTGCGGGTTATATGGAAAACGGTGAAACAACAACCACCTGCGCCGCACGCGAGACCCTGGAAGAGGCCTGTGCTCAGGTAGAAATAGGCCCGTTGTTTTCCTTCTTCAGCATCCCCCACATTAGTCAGATCTATCTCATCTATCGTGGAAAATTACTGAAAGAAGAGTATGCCCCAGGCTATGAAAGCCTGGAGGTCGGGCTGTTTGATGCCAAGGACATTCCCTGGGATGAACTTGCCTTCCCGGCCATCAGCAAAACCCTGGAGCTCTACTGGCAAGACCGTGCAGACCACCGCACGCGCGTCTACAGCGGTGACATCCTGCGGCGCGATGGCAAGCCAGGAGATCCTCGCTTCAGAATCTCCGCACAAGACATCAGCAACGCGGATTAACTCCCCCCCAACATTCGCCCACCATCCACGCTGATCACCTCGCCGGTGACATAGGTCGCATCGGCAACCAGAAAACCAACGGTGCGGGCAATATCCTCCGGAGTGCCGCGACGCTTTAGTGCGGTGCGCGCCACTACCCGCTGGCGAGTAACTTCATCGAGACCATCCTCCGGCCACAAAATGGCACCCGGCGCCACCCCGTTTACCCGCACGCTGGGCCCCAGCTCCCGAGCCAGGGCGTGAGTCAACATGATCAAACCGGCCTTGGCCATGCTGTAAACCGGGTAACCTTTGAGTGGGCGAAAACCGTGGATGTCCGCAATATTGACGATGCAGCCATCACAAGCAGCGAGGTGCGGTGTCGCGGCCTGCGCAAGAAAAAAGGGCGCTCGCAGATTGGTGCCCATGAGATCATCCCACTGCGCCTCGGTCACCCCACCCATGGGGCTGGGAAAAAAACTGGAGGCATTGTTCACCAAGGCATCCAGCCGCCCGCTGCGGTCCAACACCCCATCCACCATGTTATGCAGCAAATCGAGATGCAGCAGCTCCGCGTGGAGTAAATAAACCGAGTCTGGTCGCAGCGCATTCAACTCAGCAGCCAGCGCCTCGGCCTGCTCCAGGGAATGACGGTAATGCAAGGCAATGTTCATCCCACGCGCATGGAGATGACGCACAATGCCAGCCCCTACGCGGCGCGCGCCACCGGTCACCAGGGCCACCTTGCCGGCCAATCCAGCGTTATAATCCGCCATTTATATCTCCTGTCGGGTCTATCACCGCAGGATAAGGCCCAATGAGCATCATGCCAAACAATAGCCCCGATAAAACAGCGCACAACACCATCGCTGGACTACCCACGCCCGATGCTGAAGCCAGCATCCGCAGTACCGAGCTTGCGCACTACATCCATGCCGAGATTGAGGCCAACGGTGGAGGCCTGCCTTTCTCGCGCTTCATGGAGCACGCCCTTTATAACCCCGATTACGGTTATTACAGTGCCGGCGCCAATCAACTGGGGGCAGCGGGTGATTTTGTTACCGCGCCAGAGATTTCCTCCTTGTTTGGATGTTGTGTAGCCACCCAGGTCGCAGCACTGCTGGAGCCTTACGGTGAAGACGGTGAGATCCTGGAGCTAGGAGCCGGCACGGGCCGTCTCGCCGTGGATCTGCTGGAAGAATTGGAAAGACTTGGAAAACTCCCGCGCCGCTACCTGATCCTGGAGCTAAGCGGTGGGCTGCGCGCGCGCCAACAACACACTCTCAAAGAACGCCTACCGCACATATACGAACGCATCGAATGGCTCGATCAACTCCCTAAAAAGCCACTCAAAGGTGTCATTTTTGGCAATGAAGTGCTTGATGCCCTCACGGTAGATTGCTTCGAAATAGAGCCCGGCGGCACACATCCTCTGGAAGTATGCGGTGATAACGAGAGTTTCAGCTGGCGGCGTGGACAGCCATCCATCCCCCTGTCCAATGCCGTGACCCGTATTGAAGCGGGGCTGGGCCAACAGCTTGCCGCCGGCTACCGTAGCGAACTTTGCCTCCATCTCCAGGCCTGGGTCCGTTCCCTCGCTGACTGCCTTGCGGCCGGGGCAATCCTGCTATTTGATTATGGCTACACCCGCGCCGAGTACTATCACCCAGAACGCCGCCAGGGCACTCTGGTCTGTCACTATCGCCACCACGCCCATTTTGACCCGCTGGTACTGCCCGGCCTGCAAGACATCACCGCCAGCGTTGATTTCAGCGCCGTGGCAGAGGCCGGCACCAACGCAGGATTGGAGCTCGCGGGCTACGCCACCCAGGCCTGGTTTCTCATGGGTACCGGGCTGGAGGAGCAACTGGCCCGTACCGACCCCAACGATCAAATGGCCTACCTGAAGCGTATCCAGGAGCTGAAAACACTCACTCTGCCCAGCGAAATGGGCGAACGCTTTAAAGCCATCGCCCTAGGACGGAATCTTGAACAACCACTGCGTGGCTTTAGCGGGCAAGACCTGCGCAACCGCCTCTAGCAGGCCGTTGAAACGCCCTCATGCGGTACCATACCGCGTTAAAAACCGGCCAAAAATGCTCACTTACTCAATGTAAGCTCCGCTTTTTCGCCGATTTTTGCCTTGTCTTTCACTCGCCTGAGTATTTTTCAACGGCCTGCTAGCGGGATATCACGGAGGAATCGCTTTGGATTGGTTACAAACCGTCGTACTCGGCCTAGTGCAGGGCCTTACCGAATTTCTTCCCATATCCAGTTCTGCCCACCTGATTCTGGTGCCAAAGCTGCTGGGCTGGCCCGATCAGGGGCTGGCCTTTGATGTGGCCGTGCATGTGGGCACGCTGAGCGCGGTACTTGGGTATTTTCGTCGCGAGCTGGTGGTGTTGACGTGTGACTGGAGCCAATCTGTCATATGGCGACAACGCATCGGTGACAGCCGTCTAGCCTGGGCCATTCTATGGGGCACGGTGCCGGTGGGATTGGCCGGATTGTTGCTCGGGGATTGGGTGGAAAGCACCCTGCGTGGACCACTGGTCATTGCGGGTGCCACCCTGTTTTTTGGGCTACTGCTGTGGTGGAGCGATTTCAGCGGTACACGTAAGCGCGATGAGCACAGCCTGAGTTGGCGAGATGTGCTGGTGATCGGTTGTGCTCAGGCCTTGGCATTGATTCCTGGCACCTCACGCTCTGGTATCACCATCACCGCAGGGCTGGCCTTGGGTCTGGACCGGCAAGCCGCGGCACGCTTTTCCTTCCTGCTATCCATTCCGGTGATCGTCCTGGCCGGGGGCATGAAAACCTTGGAACTGATTCAACAGGGGAATAACGTTGATTGGAATACGCTGGGGCTCGGCATCGTACTGGCGGGAGTCAGCGCCTACGCCTGTATCCATGCCTTCCTGCGCCTGCTGGAACGGATCGGCATGCTGCCCTTCATACTCTATCGCCTAGCCCTAGGCATGGGGCTGCTGATCATTTTCATCTAGCAAGCTGCTGGATTTAGGACTGCTCTGCTAACCGCGCATAGGACGAACCCTTTATTTAGCCTCTCTAAACTTGGCCATCATCGCGGAAATAGCCGCCATCCGGGCACTACGCAGGCCCTTGGCTATCGCCATTTTGCCATTGCCTTGAGGGGTGCAATCCTGTGCCCGGATGGCACTAACGGCCTTACCCACTGCGGCCAACCGCTGCGCCTGTGGATAGTTTCCTTCGGCATGCCCCTCGCGGCCCCGAGAATCCGCCTCACAGGCCAGCAGAAAACGCTGTAATTGTTCGTCGCCATGTACCACCCGCATGGCCTCCAGCAGCTTTAAAATGGTTTTCGCTCGTAACTGGCTGAGACGATGACAATGCGTATGATAGCGAGCAGTAAGTACCCCTAGGTCTCGATAGGCACGTGGCACCCGCAGGCGTTGGCACAGCGCCTGCACCAACGAAACGCTACGACCCTCGTGTCCGTAATGATGTGGCCAGATGGCGCGCGGAGTGGTTCCCTTACCCAGATCGTGTACCAGAATAGCGAAACGAGTCAGCCTATCGGCCTGCAGCCTCACCCCCATCTCCAGCGCCAGCATCACATGCTCCCCAGTATCTACCTCCGGGTGATAACGCGGCGTCTGGGGCACCCCGAACATCGCATCCACCTCCGGCAATACCCGCGCTAGAGCCCCACAAGCACGCAGGGTATCGATAAAACGCCGTGGCTTTTTTTCACCCAGGGCCCGCTCAATTTCGGACCACAGCCGCTCCGCTGGCAGCTCCGAGAATTCGTCCTTAACACTCACTCTCGCCATCAGCACTTCGGTCTCGGGTGCCACGGAAAAATCATAACGGGCCACAAAGCGCGCAACCCGCAGCACCCTTAGCGGATCCTCGGCAAAAGATTGTACCGACACGTGGCGCAATATCCCCGCCTCCAGGTCCGCACGACCGCCAAAGGGATCTACCAGCACCCCATCGGCACCCATGGCCATAGCATTGATAGTGAGATCCCGACGTTCCAGATCCTCCTCCAGCGTGGTGCTTACACTGGCCACACCGCCCACCCCTTGGGCTAGGGCGTATTGCTCATGGCTTTTTGGATGGAGAAAAACCGGGAAATCCCGCCCTACTTGCTGAAAGCCGCGGGCCTGCATCTCATCTACAGTGGAACCCAATACCACCCAGTCCCGATCCGCATCGGCACGTTCCAGCAAGCGGTCACGCACCGCGCCACCCACCAAAAAGATCTGCAGGCCAGCCAAAACCTCCCCTAACCCTTTGGTGATGGCCTCCTCCGGCATCTCTGCTGTCATTTATCGCCCCCTGCAGGCACGGAAATTCCCGAAATTTATGGAAACTCTGATTTATTCTGGGTGAAGTAGATTGTGATTCAAAATGTTCAGCTTTGAGACGCTGTTCGCACGTAATAGTCGCTCTATTGCGAAGAACAGCAACGATAAAGATGGATGTTTTGAGCGCAAAAGACGAATCCACGAATAGATCAGGGCTTCCTCAGGTGTATTATGACCCCGATTCAGAGACTCACGGAAAACTGTTGGATTAATCATGTGGCTGGATGAGATACGCTGGAATGAACAGGGGCTAATCCCCGCTATCGCCCAAGATGCGGAAAGTGGCGAGATATTGATGCTCGCGTGGATGAACCACGAGGCCCTCACCCTAACCGCTCAGGAGGGTCGTGCGGTGTACTGGTCCCGCTCCCGTAAGCGCCTCTGGTACAAGGGGGAGGAGTCGGGGCATGTCCAACGAGTAAGTGAGATTCGCCTCGATTGTGATGATGATGTGGTGCTACTGCGAGTTGAGCAAATAGGCGATATCGCCTGTCATACCGGACGACGCAGTTGTTTTTACAAACGCCTCGAAGACCAGGTTTGGATTAATGTAGAGCCGATCCTCAAGGACCCGGCCTCCATCTATGGGAAAAGTGATGATTAAGGCTTTTGGAAATACCCGGCACACCTCAGCGAAGTGGGTAAGAGAGATATTATGAGCGATACTTTGGCACGACTGGCAAAGGTATTGGAGGCCCGCAAAGGTGCCGATCCAAAATCTTCCTATGTCGCCTCCCTCTACGCCCGCGGACGTGACACCATCCTCAAAAAGGTCGGTGAAGAGGCGGTAGAGGTGGTCATTGCTGGTAAGGATGATGATCAGCAAGCGGTTATCTATGAAACTGCCGATCTGTGGTTTCACACCCTAGTGATGCTGAGCGAACGAGATCTCAGCCCCAACGATGTACTAGCCGAACTGGACCGGCGTTTTGGTCTCTCGGGAATTGCGGAAAAGGCATCACGCCCGGCGTCTTAAACATAAGGAACCTCTAATCTATTCGTGAACTCGCATCTTGCGCCCAAAATGCCCATCTTTAATCGTTGCTGATCTTCGCAATAGCTTGCTATTACGTGCGAACAGCGCCTCAAAGCTGAACATTTTGAATCAAAATCTACTTCGCTCAGAATAAATCAGAGATTCCAGAATAACCTACGGAGAAAACCTATGGCACCGAGTATCTGGCAGTTATTAATTGTTTTGGTCATCGTCCTGCTGCTTTTCGGCACCAAGCGACTGCGCAATATCGGCGGCGACCTGGGTGGCGCAATTCGTGGTTTTCGTTCCTCCATGAAGGGTCAGGGCACACCGGAAGAACCGGACTCAGAAAAATTGACTGAGGAACAAGCTGCGGCCAGCAAAAGTGAGGCGCACGACAAAGATAAGACGCCGGCCAGTTAGCTCACAAGACGCTAACTACCCCCTCTGTTAATCCCCTATGTTTGATATTGGCTTCTGGGAACTAGCGATGATCAGCGTCGTCGCATTGCTGGTCGTGGGTCCCGAACGTCTGCCTGGCCTAGTACGGACCACTAGCGGCTGGATACGCAAGCTGCGTGGCTTCGTCAGCTCGGTCAAAAGCGATCTGGAAAATGAGTTTCCAGCAGATGATCTACAGGAAAAGCCAGAGGCCCTTAACGATGTTTACGAAATGATTGACGAAACTCGTGATGCACTCAGCACGGCGTCCCGAGAAATCTCCGACGATCTGAACAAAACAGCCACGATAAATACTGACCCCTCAGCGGATAAGAAAGATGGCGGCGCCCCAGCCTAAACACAACGGGGCAGAAATGAGCCTCATTTCACACCTCACCGAGTTGCGCGATCGCCTGCTGCGCTATGTGCTCACCGTGCTCGCCGTACTGCTGGTGCTGCTGCCCTTCAGTAACGAGCTCTATACCCTGCTGGCCGCCCCGTTACTGCGCCTGCTGCCCGAGGGCACCAGCATGATTGCCACGGAAGTGGCTTCTCCCTTTCTTATTCCCTTCAAGCTCACTCTAGTCAGCGCGGTCTTTATCGCCATGCCGATGATGCTCTACCAACTCTGGGGTTTCGTGGCACCGGGGCTATATGACCATGAACGACGCCTGATGCTACCGCTGGTGTTCACCAGCAGCATTCTCTTTTACCTCGGTGTCGCCTTCGCCTACTTCGTAGTGTTTCCACTGGTATTCGCCTTCCTCGTGGGTATTGCGCCTCAGGGGGTCGCGGTGATGACTGACATCAGCCGCTATCTAGATTTCGTGCTCAAGATCTTCTTTGCCTTCGGCTTCGCCTTTGAGATCCCCATCGCCACCATCCTCGCGGTATGGGCCGGGCTTACTACCCCCGAAGCCCTGGTGGCAAAACGTAGCTATGTGATCGTCGGAGCCTTTGTTGTCGGCATGCTGCTGACCCCACCCGACATCATCTCCCAGACCCTGCTGGCCATACCTATGTGGCTATTGTATGAACTGGGCGCACAACTCTCGCGCTTTTATGTGAAGCAGGATGCCCCTGTCGAGGAAAAGGGTACTGAATAGGGCAAGTTCACGAATAACTCAGGGTTTCCTTAGATCATTCGTAGATAGCAGTGGGATTTAAGGCATGGGATCGAGGAGTGGCGATTGTCCGGAGCCAGCAGCCATGAGACCGAGTAGCCGTGCCTTAAGGGTGCGTACCAGGGCTTGATGTTGTGGGTCGATGGCTTGACCGCCGGAGAGCAGGCGCTCGGGATCCGGAGTGGCTAGCCATAGCCCTTGGCCCGGGATGCTGATAAGTACAATGTGGCAGGGAAGATGGGCGAGGATTAAAGGATGCGCCTCGCCGAGCGTACGAAGATGTGCATTATCGCAGGCTTGGATACGCGCGAGATAAGGTGATTTTGATTGGGCGCGGATGTTGGCATCCACTTGCAGCGCAAAATCTCGATGCTTGGCGTAGGCGCGCATGGCGCTGAGCGTTTCCTTGGTATCCATGCCAGTTGCCAAAGGCATTTTCATCAGTGTCGCCGAGGCCAGGTCGGTGTGCAGGGTATCGCGGGCAATCTCCGCCAGGCGGTTGGTTTCAGCGGCATCGAATGCCTCCAGGCTTTGCCAGCCACGGAGCAATATCAGGCTATTGAAAAATAGCAGCGCCACACCCGTCAGGGCTAAATAGTGCTTTATACGTACCCGTAGATCGTCGTTGGTATAGAGAGCTTTCCAGATTTTAAGCGGGTTTGTGGTCATAGAGATTCGCCATTATCCGTCCCGCTGAATAGCCCAAGGCCAAACTCGGAGAGCAATTCTGCCGTTTCATATAGCGGCAGCCCCATAACGCCCGAGTAACTGCCGTCTATACGTCGAATGAAGGCAGCGGCAAGGCCCTGGATGGCATAGCTACCAGCCTTATCCAGCGGTTCACCCGTGACGCAGTAGGCGCTGCGCTCACCGGCCGATAGTTCGCGGAACCAAACGGTGGTGGTGGCACTACGTACTACTTCCCGCCGCTCAGCACACAAGGCAACGGCAGTGATAACTTGGTGGCGTTGACCGGAGAGCAGGCCGAGTTGTTGCTCTGCCAATTGCCGGTTCGCGGGCTTTCCAAGTACCGTTTCGTTGAGCACCACAATGGTATCAGCGCCCAGGACTGGCGTGGTGCTGGGAGTGGCGAGCTGGCTCAGGCCCTCACGCGCCTTTTCCACCGCCATGCGACGAACGAAGTCTTTTGGGTTTTCACCGGCTTGCCGTATTTCCGGTATCTCAAATTCCAGGCTTTCGAAGGAGACTCCTAGTTGGGTTAGCAACTCACGGCGTCGCGGCGAGCATGAGGCGAGATAGATAAAAGGCTGCTTCATGCGCGATGGTAGGGGCGGCCGTTAATAATCGACCAGCTGCGATAGATTTGTTCCGCCACCATCACCCGTACCAGCCCGTGGGGAAAGATCAGCGGCGATAACGACCAGAGAAAATCTGCGCGCTCGATACACTCGGGTGCCAGACCATCCGCGCCGCCGATAAATAATGCCACCGGTCGGCTATCAACCATCCAATGGCGAAATTTGTCGGCCAATTGTTCATTGCTGAATTTACGACCACTGGCATCAAGGGCGATGACCCGGGCATCTCGCGGTACCGCAGCCAGTAACCGTTTGCCCTCCTCCGCCCGTAACTGAGCCTCGGTGCGTCCCTTGTTGCGCTTGGCCGCAGCGATAGGAATCAGTTTAAGCCGCCAACCACCGGCAAGGCGGCGGGCATATTCATCGAAACCCGTGTCCACCCACGCTGGCTGGCGCTCCCCTACGCTGATGAGATCAAGGCGCATGCGGCTTAGGGATCCTCTGATCTATTCGTGAACTTGCATCTTGCGCCCAAAATGCCCATCTCTATCGTTACTGCTCTTCGCAATAACCAGCTATTACGTGCGAGCAGTGCCTCAAATCTGAACATTTTGAATCGCAATCTGCTTCGTCCAGAATAAATCAGAGATTCCCTAGACTGATTCCTCAGGCAGTGGTTTCCGATGTTTATTGTCTTCTGACCAGAGGTTTTCCAACTTGTAGAACTCACGGGTTTCGGGGGACATCACGTGCACCACGACATCGCCGAGATCCACTAATACCCAGCGGCCTTCCTGCAACCCCTCTACACCTATGGGTGGGTTGCCCGCGTGTTTGGCTTCCATGATGACGTTCTCCGCCGCGGCCTTGGCATGGCGATCGGCCCGCCCACTGGCGATGATCATGTAGTCGGTGATGGAGGTTAGCTTGCGCACATCCATCACCTTTATGTCATTGGCCTTGAGATCTTCCAGGGCGTGTATAGCCAGCGCTTTCAATTCTTTACTTTGCATCTTGATATAACCGTTTCTCACAAATAATTTGTTTAACTTTAGGGGGTACCAGGCAACTGATGGTGCGCTTACTGGCTATGCTTTTGCGAATTTCGGTGGCGGATATCTCCAGCGCCGGAATTTCGCGGATAATAATTTTACCTGCAGGGACGGTATTTAGCCCCTTGGGCTCGGTGACTCGGGAATGCCCCAGAAGCTTTGCCACCGGGCCGCGCTGCGGGCAGTTTGAACCCGGCCGGGCCGCAACACCTAGGTGACAAAAGCGCAGTATATCCTGCCATTGATACCAACTATCGAAATTTCTGAAGGCATCCATACCGAGCAGCAGGCAATAACTCTGCCCCGGATGCTCTACATGCAGTGAACGCAGGGTTTCAATGGTGTAAGACGCCTCTGCCCGTTGCAACTCACGGCCGTCTACCTCGAGTCCGGGGATATCCCCAATGGCAGCTTGAGCCAAGGCAAGACGAGTCCGCGCATCCACCTGCGGAGTATCCCGATGCGGTGGCAAATGGGCGGGAATCAACAGCACCCGGGAAAGCCCGAGTTGTTCCTTCATTTCGATGGCGAGACGCAGATGGCCGCAGTGTATCGGATCGAAGGTGCCGCCGAGCAGTCCGATCAATGCCAAAGGAAGGATGGCCTGCTAACAGGGGAAAATAACAAGTGAGTGTTCACTTGCGGATGTGGCCATCACCGAGGACCACGTATTTTTCCGAAGTCAGACCCTCCAGCCCCACCGGACCACGGGCATGGATCTTATCCGTGCTGATACCGATCTCGGCACCGAGTCCGTACTCAAAGCCATCAGCAAAGCGGGTCGAGGCGTTGACCATCACCGAGCTGGAATCCACCGCGCTGAGAAAGCGTCGTGCGCGGCTGAAATCCTCGGTGACTATGGCGTCGGTATGTTGGGAGCTATGGGTATTGATGTGTTCGATGGCCTGCGCCATGCCATCGACAATACGGATGCTGAGTACCGGGGCCAGATACTCGGTGTCCCAGTCGGCCTCGCTAGCACGCTCGATATCTTTCAAGTGACCGCAGGTTTCCGCACAACCACGCAGCTCTACACCGGCCTCACGGTAGCGCCGATGAAGCTCCGGCAACACGTGAGCGACCGCATCCCGGGCAATAAGCAGGGTCTCCATAGCATTGCAGACACCGTAACGGTGGGTCTTGGCGTTAACGGCAATGGCGAGTGCCTTGTCCCAATCCGCCCGATCATCGATATAGACATGGCAGATGCCATCCAGATGTTTGATCACCGGCACCGTGGCCTCGCGGCTGACAAACTCGATCAGACCTTTACCGCCCCGTGGCACGATGACATCAACGTATTCTTTGGCGCGTACCAGATAGCCTACTGCCTCGCGATTGGTGGTTTCCAGCACCTGCACTGCGGTACGCGGGAGCCCCGCCTCCTCCAGGCCCGCCTGGATGCAGGCTGCGATGGCCTGATTGGAATGCACCGCCTCAGAGCCACCGCGCAGGATGGCCGCGTTACCAGACTTCAGGCATAGCGCCGCGGCGTCTGCAGTGACGTTAGGACGGGATTCGTAAATGATGCCAATGACCCCAAGCGGTACGCGCATGCGTCCCACCTGAATCCCCGAGGGGCGATAATTGAGCTGATTGATGGCACCGATGGGATCCGGCAGCTCTGCCACCTGGCGAATGCCATCGGCCATGGCTTGGATGCGAGCATCGTCGAGTGCCAGCCGGTCTCGCAGTGCGCTATCAAGATGTTGGCCGGCTTCCAGATCCTTGGCATTCGCCTCTAGCAAGCCCGCGCGACCGTTTTCAATGGCCCGTGCGATAGCATGCAATGCGGCATTTTTTTGACCGGTGTCGGCAGCGGCGAGTATCCGTGAAGCGGCGCGGGCGCGCTCACCGAGGGTGTTCATGTAGCTAGCAATATCCATTAGCGGGTGTTCTGTGTGGGCCATTCAAGGGCACTGATTATACGGCATTATCTCCTGGCCACAGAGCATCAGGCCGAGGCGGGTCAACAGCTCCCAGCCCTGGTCATGGCCTCCAGTTTTAAGGCTACGGTCAATCTGCCCCGCAAACCGCAACATCTGCCACCATTGTTTTTTGGGATGACGCCTGAGCGCGGCCTGCACCTCCGCGCGGCGGCGGCCCCAGGCAGGTGAGCGATCCAGCAGACGATCCAGGGGATCGCCCTGTTCAAGGGCACTGGCAAAGCCGGCCATTTCACGAATTCCCCAGCTAAGCGATCCTAAGATCAGCAATGCCTCGACCCCCTCCTCTTGCAGCCCCCGCAATACCCGGAGGCTACGTGCCGCATCTCCGGCAAAGCTGTATTCGAGCAGATCGAAACCATCAAAGCGTGCGCCTTCGCTGCCACCTGCGAGTATCTCGCGCACCGCTATGGCCGTTTTGCCATGGCGTAGCCCGAGTTTTTCCAGCTCTTGGGCGCAGGCAAAGAGGTTACCTTCAAAGCGTTCGGCTAACAGCTCAGCCGCGTCCGGCTCAATGTTCAGCCCCTGGCGGCTGGCGCGTTGTTTAATCCAGTTCGGTAGTCTTGCCCCCTCGACCGGCCACACCGCGATGCTGACCCCTGCGCGTTCCAATGCCCGGCACCATTTGGTTTGACGGGTACGGGCATCGATTCGGCCAGTACTGATGAGAAGCAGCTTGTCGCTATCGGCTTGGGCAACGTAATCACGCAGGGCCTGACCGCCGACCTTGCCCGGTCGTGGCTGGGGCATGCGCAGTTCAATCAGTTTTTTTTGGGAAAACAGGGATAAATTGGCACCTTCAGTCGCGAGGCTATCCCAGGAAAATTTCTTATCTACATTAAAAACCACACGCTCGGCAAAGCCCTGGTCACGGGCAGCCGTGCGAATGGCATCAGTCGCTTCGGTAAGTTGCAGCGGCTCATCGCCGCTAACGATATAGACCGAGGCAAGCGGGCGGGAAAGGTGTTGGGAAAGTTGTTCCGGTTTGAGCTGCACTAGCTACTTGCGAGAGAGAGCGGATAGACGACGCATAATCTGACTGGCGGCATCGCGGCGCATCTCTTCAATCAACACGCCTTCTTCACGACTTTTGCCGATAACCGCGTCATCGTCAAAGACGAAATCACGCCGAAGTTTAAGTGCCTGGGAGGCGAGCAGCGCCTTACCATCGCGCCCACTGAAACGGAAATTGAGATTATAGACGAGCTCGAATTCCCGCGACTTGCCAGTGCCCGGGTCCACGGCGAGGACGCGTCGGTCAAAAGACTCCGCTGCGATAACCAGAGTGGCATCCGCACCCTTTTTTTCCGGCGCAATGCGCGCGCCATTGGCTTCCAGCGCCAAGCGCAGATGGTTTCGTAAGGCGGTGCTGCCCGTCTGGAGATGAACCGTATCGATGCCACTGGGCAGTGGCGCATGGCCACGCAGACTAAAACCACAAGCGGAGAGAGTAGCCAGGCACAGCAGCACGATGGCCAGGCGAGCGAGGAGATTGCTTTGAGGCATGAGCGGGTGTGTCCTGTGTGGGTTCATATGACGATGTTCACCAGTTTGCCGGGTACCAGGATAACTTTCCTGACTGTTTTGCCGTCAATGAAGCGGGAGACATTACTATCGGCCAGTGCGATGGCCTTGACCTCATCACCCTCAGCGCCGCTAGCGACCGAAATCTTGCCACGCAATTTACCGTTGACCTGTACCACCAGTTGCAGGCTATCACGCTTGAGTGCGCTTTCATCCGCCACTGGCCAATGGGCATCTATTACCGCCTGTTGATGGCCAAGCGCCTGCCACAGGGCCTGGCAAATATGCGGAACGATGGGGGCTAGCAACCGAACCGTGGCCTCAAGCCCTTCCCGCACCACCGCTCGACCGGCATCACTGTCATCTTTGAAGCGCCCCAGGTTGTTGACCAACTCCATCACCGCGGCAATGGCGGTGTTGAAGGTATGGCGGCGACCGACATCATCGCTCACCTTGAGGATGGTGGCGTGAATCTGGCGGCGCAAGGTGCGTTGGGCGTCATTGAGCTCATCGACCTTGAGCGCTGGCGGGGCATCGGTTTCTAGATGTTCTGCCGCCAGTTTCCATAACCGTTTGAGAAAACGGAAGGAGCCCTCCACGGCAGCGTCCGACCATTCCAGCGATTGCTCGGGAGGCGCGGCAAACATCACGAACAGACGTACGGTATCGGCACCGTAGCGGGCAATGAGGGCCTCGGGATCCACCGTATTGCCCTTGGACTTGGACATCTTGCTGCCGTCTTTAAGCACCATGCCCTGAGTGAGCAGATCCTTGAAGGGCTCGCCCGAATTCAGCAGCCCCTCGTCGCGCATCAGCTTGTGAAAGAAGCGCGCATACAGCAGATGCAAAATAGCGTGCTCAACACCACCAATATACTGGTCTACGGGCAACCAGTAATTGGCCTCCTGGTCCAGCATGGCGCTGTCATTGTGCGGGCAGGCATAACGCGCGTAGTACCACGAAGACTGTACGAAGGTGTCGAAGGTATCGGTCTCACGCTCTGCCGGTTCGCCACACGCGGGGCAGGTGGTTTCATAGAAATCTTTGATCTGGCGGAGTGGTGAACCCGCACCATCCAGCTCGACTTCAGCCGGCAGCACCACCGGCAAATCTTCATCGGGTACCGGTACGGCTCCGCATTTTGAGCAATGGATTACGGGAATGGGCGCGCCCCAATAGCGTTGCCGGGAGATCCCCCAGTCCCGCAACCGATAATTGATGGTCTTGCCACCCTTGCCGCGCTCTGCGAGGGCGTTGGCAATGACGTCAAAAGCAGCGGCCGAGCTCAGCCCGGTGAAGTCGCCGGAGGCTACCAGCACGCCCTTGCCCACAAAGGCGCCCTGCTGGATATCCAGGGCGCTGCCGTCAGTGGGGGCAATAACCTGATGAATCGGTAACTCGTATTTGAGGGCAAACTCATGATCCCGCTCATCGTGTCCCGGCACCGCCATGACCGCGCCGGTGCCGTAGCCCATAAGTACGAAATTGGCCACCCACACGGGAATGGCCTTGCCGCTGATGGGGTGGGTAACCGACAGCCCCAAGGACATGCCGAGCTTCTCCATAGTGGAGAGGCTTGCTTCCGAGGTCTCGGTTTGCTGGCAGACGCGCAGGAATTCAGCCAGCTCGGGTTGATCTTCTGCCGCCTTGAGCGCCAGCGGATGCCCTGCTGCCACCGCCACATAGCTGACCCCCATGAGGGTGTCGGGGCGGGTGGTAAATACCTTCAGCGCGGGCAACTCCCCCGGCGCATCAAACTCCAGCTCCACCCCTTCGGAGCGACCGATCCAGTTGCGCTGCATGGTGCGCACTGCCTCTGGCCATCCGTCCAGCTTATCCAGGCCGTCGAGGAGTTCATCGGCATAAGCGGTGATCTTTAAAAACCACTGGGATATTTCGCGACGTTCCACCACCGCACCGGAGCGCCAGCCACGACCATCCACCACCTGCTCATTGGCCAACACGGTTTGATCCACCGGGTCCCAGTTGACCTCGGCATTTTTCTTATACACCAGCCCCTTGCGAAGCAAGCGGGTAAATAACCATTGCTCCCAGCGATAATAGTCTGGCCGGCAGGTGGCAATTTCACGATCCCAGTCGTAGGCAAAACCCAGACGTTTGAGCTGGGTGCGCATATAGCTGAGGTTTTCCTCGGTCCATTTGGCCGGGGAAACCTTGTTTTGCATGGCGGCATTTTCTGCCGGTAGCCCGAAGGCATCCCATCCCATGGGCTGCAGCACGTTTTTCCCCAGCATGCGCTGATAACGGCTGATTACGTCGCCGATGGCGTAGTTACGTACATGGCCCATATGCAGGCGGCCACTGGGATAGGGAAACATAGACAGACAGTAGAATTTTTCCCGCTCATCCGGGGTGGGCGTGGCAGCAAAGGTGGCGTCTTTTTCCCACGCTGCCTGGATGGCGATCTCGATTCTTTCGGGTTGGTATTGTGAATCCATGATGGGGTGACTAGCAGGTCGTTAGTGGGGGCACGCGGCGCGCGCCTAAAGGGATATTAACTCGCCGTGGCGAGGCCGGCCGGGAGCATACAATAGCCCGCCGGAGGGTGCCAAAGCGGGTGCTTTTATGCGGGCAAACTCCAGCGGCTGTTTAACCAGCGAGTCAGAGGTTTCCATAGCTCTAGTTCGTGGGCGGTCAAAGAGGGTGCCAATTCACAGATACCGAGCCCGCGCTCCGCCGCCTTGAGGTAGATATAGCTATTACGTAAATAGGTGCTAAAGGGTAGCTTGCGCCCTTCGGGAAGTTTCAGAGAGCGCAGGTAATCTTCCAGTATTTCGCGCGTATGGGAATTTTCCCGCACCCGATTGGCGACAGTGGTGATCTTCACCTTTTTTTTCAATACCCCCCCCAGATGCATCAGTTCTTCCTGGAAATGGTCCACCGCACGCAAATCAATAGGAGAGGGCAATACCGGCATTACCACGGTCTGCACCCGTCGCAGCAGATTGGACAGGCTGCGGCCATGGACGCCGGCCGGGGCATCAAGAATGACGGTGTCCGTGCCCTTGGGAATCCGTACCGGCCGTTCCCAGCCGGCGATACCGCGTATGGGTGGGCGATCTTCCGGTCGCACGGCGAGCCAATCCATGGAAGAGCCCTGGGGGTCAAAATCTACCAGCACTACCGAGTTGCCGCGGAGCGCATAGTGAGCCGCGAGATTGGTAGCGATGGTGGTTTTCCCGCAGCCACCCTTGGAGTTAAGAATCAGGATGGAACGCATAGTCGGTACTCCCTATAAGGTCGGGTCCATTTAGGGCCGTAGTATAGCAGCGTGCCGGCGGATGTTGATTCGCTAATCAGGGGTGAAAGGCCTTGACCGCTTGCCGTAGCCTCATAATATCCGCGCGCTTCGTACCATAGCGAAGATCGATATAAAGGTGGCTAATTTCCATCGCCTCGGTGGCGAATTCTGGATGCTGGCGGACGATGCGTTGGCAAAAATCTAGTGGCCCTTCCGTAGGGCCACATTTAATACGCCGCCGTTTCAGTTTATGACAGAAGCGTCTATACAAACGCAGCACCGGATCGCTCGGAGCACGGCGTCGCCATAACCACAGGGCGAGGATGGCCATGCTGAGGGTTATGGAGATCGCCAGCGCCAGGGCGAGCTCAGAAAGCTTGCGAGCATCAATATGGATACGCGCTAACAGCTGACGCTGACGCTCCATGCCGTAGCCCAGCACCCATTGGTTCCAGCCATTATTCAGCGCATCCCAACTTTGACGGAAATTGCGCCACAGTTCGCGCGCGGTGGCATTATCGGCGAGTCCAAGCAGCGGTGGCCCAAGGGATTGAGGAATGGCTGCATCCATGCCGAGTTCGATGCGCGAGGGCGAGACCGCCGCCGTGGGATCGATGCGTACCCAGCCTCGATCTTGCTGCCAAAGCTCCACCCAGGCATGGGCATCACGCTGACGCACCAGCAGATATTGCCCCAGGGGATTGTATTCACCCCCCTGATAGCCGGTAACGATGCGCGCGGGAATGCCGGCGGCACGCATGAATACGGTAAAGGCTGCGGCATAGTGTTCGCAAAAACCACGTCGGCTGGAAAACATGAATTCGTCCACCGTATCGCCGTTAAGCAAGGGTGGTCTGAGGGTGTAGTAAAAGGGTTGCTGGCGAAAATGTGCCAATACCCGTTGGATGTAGGCTGCCTCATTATCGCTTTCGTCGCGCCAGCGCTGGGCCAGAGCCCGGCTAGCCGGATGGGCTCCCTGCGGTAGGGCCAGCGCCCGTGCCGCGCTGCGGGCGGAGGTATTGTGGGGTCGTTGGTCGAGTCGTGAGTGGACCCGATAGCGCAGGCGTTGGCGTATCGCTTTGCGCTTAAGTAGTTGGAAATCCTCATTCAGGACGCTGCCACGCGGGGTGCTGGCGGGTAGATCCAGTGCGTATAACCAGCGTTGGTTATGCGGCTCCAGAGTGACAGTGTAGGAAATTTCACCGCCGTTACCGCGGTCATTTGCTAAACGATGGGTGGGGCCTTGAGCACCACCGGACCAGGTGCGGCCATCGGTGTTCCACAGCACCGGTCCACGCCAGTAGAGCGCAGACACGGGTGGTGCAGCACCCTCAAATTTGACCCGAAAAGCCACCGCATCTGACAGGCTCAAACGGCTGACACTACCCGGGCTCATGGTGCCACCAAGCCCGGTGACCGCGCTGTAGGCGTCTTTGGGCAGGCCCCATAAAGGACCGGGAAGGCGCGGGAAAAGAAGAAATAATAGCAGGGCGATGGGAAAGGCCTGTAGTACCAATATACCGGCATAGCGCAGCCGCCGCCTGGGTGTCAGGCTCAAGCCATGTCCGTGGATACTCATCAGGGTGGCGGTGATGAGTACCACCACCAGCAACATGTAGAGACCAATAGCGATGTTTTGCTGGTAGAGAAAGTGGGTAATGACCAAGAAGAAGCCGAGCAGGGTGACCACGTAGGCGTCTCGTGGGCTGTGGGTCTCCAGCAGTTTCATGCCGGCCAGGGCAGCCAGCAGGGTGAGTCCGGCACTGCGCCCGAATAGAGTGCCCTGGCTCAGATAAACCGCCGGCAGGATAGCGAGCACCAGAAACACCCGTAGCCAGCGTGGCGGTGGGGTGCAGCGACCGTGAGCGACACCGAGACGCCACAGTGCCAGCAGGGCAAAGCTGATGCCCGCCCACAACGGCAGCCGGGTGAGATGCGGGGCGATCACCAGCGCCATGGCGGTACATAGCCAGTGCATTTGTTCGGGCGATGGCAGGCGTGTCTTGCTCATGACGTGGCTGGATACAGCGCCAGCATTTTCAGGCAGACGTATAGCTGAGCGGAGCCGTGATCCATTTCACTGCGGCCATTGGGCAAGCTTAGACGATAACGATAGCCCTGCTCCTCTGCCGTCAGCAGCCAGCGACAAAGCTGTGCGAGACGTTGCTCCGGATCAGCCAGAGGCACCATCTCCCAACCCAGCTCCAGCTCCTGCGGCTGGCCGCCGGAAAATAGCTTGACCGGCATACCCTGCTCACGGGCAACCGCCTTCCAGTGGACCTGGCGTGGTGAATCGCCGTGTTGATGCTGACGAAATCCTGAGAAGTCTTCATCGCCCCCGCCCCCCCCGCCGTGCTGATTGCCAATACCGCCGCACGGAGCAGGTAATGGCAGCGAGCCGTCGGGTTGTGGATAGACTAGGCAGGCAGGGTTGGCGAGGGACGGGGTCCAGACCCGAAATAGGCCGAGTGGAAAGGTGCTGAATAATTGTGGCGGCTTGAGTCGCAACCAGCCACGCTGTTGGGTAACGAAGGGCAATTCTATATTTTGTAAGCCCGCATCCAGGGAGACAGGCTCGGTGATGGATGAGTGAGCAGATGCCAGATCTGCCTCGATACGCACGCAAATATCGTGGCGGAATTGATCTGAGCGATTAGCTAGGCACAGTTGAAAGATAGCAGGCTCGCCGGCAAAAACCGGTGCCGTATTCGCCATGCGCAGCTCCACCTTACTGAGGTTGCGGTGAGTATGGAGGATGGTCACCAGCGCCAGGCCGGTGAGCAGGAAGGTAAAGAGATAACCGAGGCCACTGTTGTAATTGATGGCACCGAGCAGCATCACCAGCAGGGCCGCCGCAAACAACAAGCCATTGCCGGTAGGCAAAATATACAAGCGCGTTTGCCCGCGCACATTCATCGTGAGCTAGGAGCCTATCGGATTTAGGCGTCCGTAACGAGGGGAAGCCATTTTGAGACAGATTTTTTGGTCATTTGAGGATAATAGTCGTTCTATTAGACGAAAAGGACCGGAACATAGGGCCAAAATGGCTTTTCCGCAGTAGGGCAGTCCTAAACCCGACAGACTCCTAAGGGATAGCTACTTGTGCAAGCAGGTGGGTGGAGGCACTGCTGGCCGTAGCTGGAGCATTGCTGGCCCAGCACAAGCGGTGATTGGTCACTGCCGGCAGGATGGCCTGCAGATCTTCCGGTAGCAGGTGTGCTCGCCCGGCCATCAGTGCCCAAGCCTGGGCACTGTGCAGCAAGGCTAGCCCAGCACGTGGTGACAGACCGGTGTGGAATTCTGGCGCATTACGCGAATAAACCAGAAGGGCCTGCAGATAATCAAGCCATGCCTCGCTGGCATGAATTTCGTGGGTCTGGTGTTGCAGATCCATTAGGTGTGCCACGTCCAAAATTGGCTCAAAGTGGCGAATCAACTCACGCCGATCACGCCCCTGCAGCAGTGCTCGCTCCGCAGATCGTCCTGGATAGCCCAGATCCACGCGCATCAGGAAGCGATCCAGCTGGGATTCCGGTAGTGGAAAGGTGCCAATCTGGTGGGACGGGTTCTGAGTGGCAATGACAAAGAAGGCCTCGGGCAGACGACGGGTTTCGCCCTCGTGGGTGACCTGGCCCTCCTCCATGGCCTCCAGTAGCGCGCTTTGGGCCTTGGGGGTGGCACGGTTGACCTCATCGGCCAGCACCACCTCGGCAAAGATGGGGCCTGGATGAAACTTGAAGGCGACGGCATCACGGTCATAAACCGACACGCCGAGGATATCCGCGGGTAATAAATCGCTGGTGAACTGGATGCGCTGGAAGCCCAACCCCAAGGCGTGTGCAAGAGTATGAGCGAGGGTGGTTTTGCCCACCCCGGGGATGTCTTCGATGAGTAGATGGCCCTGGGCCAGCAAACACGCGAGAGAAAGGCGGATGGTTTGTTCTTTGCCCAGCACCACCGTGCCCACTTGCTGGACTATCTGGTCCAACAACGCCCGGGTTTGCGGATGTTCAGTGGTGGCGGTCAGGCCAAGGTGCACGGGATGACCTCTCTATCAGGCCTACGGGATGCTGCCATGATAGCGCCCGCCATGGGCAACATGCTACGCCAGTCGCGGTGCCTCAGGAGGCGGTGTTTTCTGCCTGTACCCGATTGCGGCCCGTTTCCTTGGCGCGATAAAGCCCGGCATCGGCGCGGGCAATCAAGGTGTCGGTATCTTCTCCGGGGCGATAAAGCGCGGCACCCAAGGAGACAGTGACAGTACCAATGGACTCGCGGGTACCACTTTTAACCAAACGACCTTCTTCTACGCTAGCGCGGATGGATTCCGCTACGGCCAGTGCGCCGCTCAATGAGGTGTTTGGTAGCAGGACGGCAAATTCCTCACCGCCATAGCGACACACCATGTCATGACCCTTAACCGAATCCTTGAGGATGCGGGCGAGATATTTGATCACCTTATCACCCAGCAAATGGCCGTAGGTATCGTTGATACGCTTGAATTTATCGATATCAGCCATTACCAGACAGTAGCTATCCTCTTTTCCAGCGCTAGCGGACAATTCCTTCAGGCGCAGGTTAAAGGCCTTGCGATTAGCCAGCCCGGTGAGCGGGTCAGTTACCGCCTCTTTTTTGGCCGCATCCAGTTCGTTACGCAGGGTGTTGCTCTCCTCCAGGCTTTCGCTAAGGCGTTGCTGTAGCGAGCTCCCCGCCGATTGCATGGTGGTGGTCGCCTCAGTGAGTTCATCCAACGCACGTCTAACCTCTGCCTCATCCGGATTTCCCTGGATACGCTTTGAGATATCTGCCAGGGCATTGCTGTAAGTAGAGACATCACCCCCCGTCGTTTTTACTACGCTGCCAATCTCGCCTAGCATCTTGCACAAGGCCTCATTGACCTGATTGATGCGCTCCTCGCCACCGCCGCGCAGAAAGCGTCGGTATAAATCCTCGCTCAGGGTTTCGGTAATAGATTTATCGGCGCTAATGCCCTGATCGAAGGCCTCCTTCAAGGCTGGATCAACCCCGGCTACATAATTATAGAAAACCGCATAATGAGATGGGGTGGCGGGGATGCCATGCTGGGACATGAGGGGCAGCGCCATGCGTAGGGCCTGAGCTGCTTCGGCTTGAGTAGTTTGGGCAGACAAAATACTTCTCCTTTCATGGCCGCGTCCTTGGGACCATGTTGTTCATGCTGGACACCACGTCCAGTTGCTTGTTGCGTCTAGGCGCTAGCGGCAGATAAGAACGGAACTTTAGATAATGGCCGTAGAAACATCAGGGCTATAGTCTGCTTTTAGCTTGAGCTATCTTTGTACCACCTTTCCTGGAGGGCCCATGTCGTAAATTTTCGCAGTGACCAATGGGCCGAGTTTGGCCGTTTGTCTGGGCGTAAATCTTTCGTGTGGAACGCTTTACGGGTACAATCCTTCGGCTTTGGGTGTTGTATAAACCTTTGAAGTAGAAGGCGTCGCTTAATACTTTCCGACATGGCCTAGCAGGCGTAGTATCTTAGTGTTTCACTAAGGTATTGGGCGTGCTTAGCGTGCGCTTAACTATTAAGCCTGTCCGGCACCGGGCATTCAGCCTGAATAATATGTGACCCAGGGGTGTATTGATGTATCAATATGATAATTATGACCAGACACTGGTCAACGAACGCGTCGCGCAGTTTCGCGGTCAGGTGCAACGCCACCTGGACGGCAAGCTGAGCGATGAGGAATTTCGCCAGTTGCGCCTGCGCAATGGGCTGTATTACCAGCTCCACGCCTATATGTTCCGCATTGCGGTGCCCTACGGCCTGTTTTCCTCCCGCCAGATGCATACCTTGGCCCATTGCGCGCGCACCTACGACCGAGGCTATGGCCACTTCACCACCCGCCAGAACGTTCAGTTCAATTGGCCGGAGTTGGAGGATGTGGCGAAAATCATGGAGGAGTTGGCTGCGGTGCAGATGCACGCCATCCAGACCTCCGGCAACGTGGTGCGCAATGTCACCGCGGATCAATATGCTGGTGTTGCTGCCGATGAGCTGGAGGATCCGCGCCCTTACTGCGAGATTCTGCGTCAGTGGTCAACCCTGCATCCCGAATTCTGCTGGCTGCCGCGTAAATTTAAAATCGGCGTCACCGGAGCCGCCGAGGATCGCGCCGCCATTCGTCTGCATGACATCGGCCTGGAGCTGGTGCGTGGTGAAGACGGTGAAGTAGGCTTTAAGGTCTTCGTCGGTGGCGGCATGGGCCGTACCCCCATCGTCGGCAAAGTGGTTCGGGAATTTCTTGAAAAGCGCCATTTGCTGACTTATGTGGAGGCTGTGCTGCGGGTTTATAACCAGCTCGGTCGCCGTGATGACAATACCAAGGCGCGTATCAAGATCCTGGTACGTAGCTTGGGAATCAAGCGTTTCCGTAAGTTGGTAGAAGCGGAATGGGAACTGAGCCGTGATGATGGCCTGGAGCTGACCGATGCTGAGATCGAGCGCATGCAGGGCTTTTTCGCGCCACCGGATTATCAGCCTACAGCCGAGGGTGCCGCCGAGTTAGAACAGCAGGTCGCAGCTGATAAATCCTTTGCCCGTTGGGTCAAGCGCAACACGCGTCCCCATAAGGTGACGGGGTACCGTATTGCCATTGTTTCGTTGAAGGCTCCCGGTGCAGCGCCTGGTGATCTTACCGATACGCAGATGGATGGCATCGCCGATCTCGCCGAGCGCTTCAGCTTTGGTGAGCTGCGTTCCACCCACGAGCAGAATCTGGTGTTGGCGGACGTGGCAGAAGGCGAGCTACAGGCCCTGTGGGAGGGGCTCAAGGCACTGGAGTTAGCGACGCCTAATATTGGCACCCTGAACGACATGATCTGTTGTCCTGGCCTCGATTTCTGTGCGCTGGCCAAGGCCAGCACCATTCCGGTGGCGGCGCAGATCAACGAGAAGTTTGATGATCTTGATTATCTCTACGATCTCGGTGAGCTAAAGCTGAAGATGTCCGGCTGCATGAATGGCTGTGGTCACCACTATGTGGGGCATCTGGGGCTACTGGGAGTGGATAAGAAAGGTAGCGAGTGGTATCAGATTATCCTCGGTGGTTCTGCCAGCAACGATGCAGTGTTGGGTCGGCGTATCGGACCGGCGGTGCCGCTGGATGAGGTGGCCAATGTGATTGAAAAGATCCTTACGCTGTACGTTGATTTACGTGAGGAAGGTGAACGTTTTGTTGATACCGTCCACAGGACTGGTATTGCCCCCTTTAAGGAGCGTGTTTATGCAGATCATACGTAATCAAAGGGTTGAGGAAGACACCTGGCGGCATGCGCCCGACGGTGAGCCCTTGGCAGCAGGCCAGGTTACCGTCAGCTTAAAGCGCTGGCTGGAAGAGCGGGACACGCTCATTGCCCGTGGTGATGTCGGAGTGCGTTTGGCTCCGGCGGATGAGTTAGCCGATCTGCTTGCCGATCTGCCAACTATCACCCTGATCGTACTGGAATTTCCAGATATTACCGAGGGACGAGGTTATACCCAGGCACGCCTGTTGCGTACCCGCCATGGCTATAGCGGTGAGATCCGTGCGACGGGCGATGTGCAGCACGATCAGCTGTCTTTCATGCAGCGTTGTGGTGTCGATAGCTTTGTGGTTCGTGAAGATCGGGATATGGACGATGCCTTGGCCGCCTTTGGTGAGGTCTCTGTGCGTTATCAGCCCGCGGCCGATGACGAGACTTTAATCTTCCACCGGCGCGAGCAGGGCTAATCAAAGATGAACTTCAAGCGTTTGGCAAAGGAACTAGAGGGCCAAGAGCCCGAAGAAATCCTGCGCCAGGCCCTTGAGACCTTTCCGAAAATTGCTATTTCATTCAGTGGTGCCGAGGACGTGGTGCTGGTGGATATGGCGACGCGTATCAATCCGAAGGTGGCGGTCTTCTCCCTCGATACCGGGCGTTTGCATCCCGAGACCTATCGCTATTTTGAGGCGGTGCGCGAGCACTACGGGCTGAAGCTCGAATTGCTCAGCCCCGATGCCGTGGCGGTAGAGACGCTGGTGCGTAACAAGGGCCTGTTCAGTTTCTATCAGGATGGCCACCAGGAATGCTGCGCCATTCGCAAGGTAGCGCCGTTGCGGCGCAA
The DNA here is from genome assembly GCA_021773645.1 of Gammaproteobacteria bacterium. Classification (GTDB taxonomy): domain Bacteria; phylum Pseudomonadota; class Gammaproteobacteria; order HK1; family HK1; genus JAJFJV01. Next base: position 992 of record JAJFJU010000002.1, on the reverse strand, counting down.
ATTGGCGCATGTGGATGCCTGGATTACCGGCCAGCGCCGGGATCAGAGCCTGGGCACCCGGGCCGCTTTGCCGGAGGTGCAAGAAGATCGTGCCTTCTCCACTGCCGAGCACCCGGTGATCAAATTCAATCCCTTGGCTAACTGGAGTTCCGCGCGCCTGTGGGAATATATCCACGAACATGATGTGCCCTTCAACGACTTGCATGCCCGCGGCTTCATTAGCATTGGCTGCGAGCCGTGCACTCGTCCCACCTTGCCCAATCAGCATGAGCGTGAGGGGCGTTGGTGGTGGGAGGATGAAGCCAAAAAGGAATGTGGCTTGCATCAGGGCAACGTTAAAGGCACTTGAAAATTAAGTCATGAGCATCATCCTAGTAAAAAAGATCAAGCTGGACGGTTCGCCCTGCCGCAAGTGTGCCGATGTCCTGGAGCGTCTTGAGCGTGATGGCTATATGGATGCCATCGACCGTATCGTAGTTGCCGATGAGCGTGATCCTGAGAGTGAAGGGATGCAGTTGGCGGCAGAATTTGAGGTGGAGCGGGCGCCATTTTTTCTCGTTGATGATGCCGAGGGCAGTACCCAGATCTATACCGTGTATCTCAAATTTCTCAAGGAAGTCCTGCGTGCGCGTACCAATGAGCAGGCCGAGGCCCAGGAAATTCTGGAACAAAATCCCGACCTCGATTTTCTGTAATCTGTCTTCGGCTCACGGTGTTTTATCCGTGAGGTTATCTCTGCTTCCCCCATTCCTTAGGTCTCCGCAGTAGAGCAGTCCTAAGTCTGACAGGCTCCTAGATACCATGGACTTCAGCTTTAGCATTGCCGGTTTTCTAGTCGGCCTACTGGTGGGTATGAGCGGGGTCGGTGGCGGTTCACTGATGACCCCCTTTCTGCTCTATGCCGGTATCGCGCCAGCGGTGGCAGTGGGTACGGATCTACTGTTTGCCGCCGTCACCAAATCCGGCGGGATCTTTGCCTACCAGCGTGAGCA
>JAJFJU010000001.1 GCA_021773645.1 Gammaproteobacteria bacterium | reverse complement strand
ATTCTGCAAAGTGCATTTGGTGAATTAAATTCTGGCGGTCACGCAACGATGGCAGCCGGAGCAATTAATCTCGGAATACTTGGTGACGCAAATGACAGGACTTCTCTCTTAAAAGTAACTTCTGATGCGGTAAAGAAAAGATTCTTTTCCTCAGTTGGTGTTGAGTTCGAGCAGGAAACACTGCCAATAGGCGAGGAGACTCAAGTCAATCTGGTTTGAAAAAAACTTGAATGGCAGATCTGCAATCAAAAACTATCTTCTTCTCTCCAATCTGCAGGCTGACTGTTTGAATAGTATTGAAATCGACCTGATTCAAATTTTCGTTTCAAAATCTCCTTTATCCGTTTTTTAAACCAACCTCTAAAAAACGGGACCATTAAGACAAATCCAAAGATATCTGTTATCATTCCCGGTGTAATTAAAAGAGCACCGGCAATCAGAAGAAAACAGCCATCAATAATACTATCAGTTGGAATAATCCCATTTTGCAAATCCACTCTTATTTGCCTTTGAACACTTAAGCCCTGACTCCTGGCAAGTAGACCACCGATGATGCCGGTTATAAGCACGATCATTATCGTTTGGAAAGACCCCAAATACCTTCCGACCTGTATCAGAAGATATAACTCTATTAAGGGTATAACCGTAAATAATAAAATAAGTCTGATGAGCATGTTGTTATTATTTTATATTTAAATAATTCTGAATAAATTCGAAAAAAGCTTGACATAAAGTTTTCATTTCACATAACATATCGTACTATTATTCCACTAAGTATATCGTTATTTTGTAAAATATTTCCTTGAAGGTCTTATGGCAAACTTAGAAAGTAAAACTAGAAAGAAATTGATAATCAAAGAGTTAGATTGTGGCACTGACTTGTTGAAGGTCTTTTATCATACCCAAGCTCAGTCAAAAAACTTTTTTCTTGATAGCGCTGATAACAATGAAAAGACAGGAAGGTACTCGTTCATAGGATACGATCCCTTTCTTACCGTAATGTCAAAAGGTAGTAATATATTGACACAAAAGCGTCAAAGTATTACCAGAAAAACCGGGAATCCTTTAGATGAACTACGACACCTGTTAAACAACTTTCATCTGGAAGACAGTTTTGCACCTGTCCCATTTACGTGTGGCGCTGTTGGATACTTTGCCTACGACCTATGCCATTTCATCGAAAAACTTCCTGATACTACAATCGATGACATTGAATTCCCGGAAATGTGTTTCAGCTTTTATGACACAATTATTGGCTTTGACCATCTTGAGAACAGAGGTTTTTTTCTATCAGTAAATATTAATCAGGATTCTTATAAAAGTACAGTGAAAAGAATTGACCATGTATTAAGGATGATTCGTAATGAAGCAAATATACCTCACGAAAAAGAATCCAGATTTAATGGAAACAGAATAAAACGAAAGATAATAAGTAACTTTTCTAAAGAAAACTATTTAAGGGCTGTAGAGCGAGCAAAGCAATATATCAATGCAGGCGATATTTATCAGGTAAATCTTTCACAGCGCTTTCAAACGCAGATAGAGGCTTCACCTTACGAGATATATAAAAGATTAAGAAAAATAAATCCCGCTTCATTTTCATGTTACTTGCAATTTGATAATAAATATGTAGTCAGTTCATCTCCGGAAAGATTCTTATCGCTGCAAAATACACCGGATAGTAACGGTAAGCAGAGTGACAACAAGGTGCGAAATATACAAACAAGGCCAATTAAAGGCACCAGGCCTAGAGGCAAAGACGAAGATATAAACAAAAAAATGAGGGAAGAACTGCTCTCAAGCAAGAAAGACGATGCGGAATTAGCAATGATTGTAGACCTTGAGCGGAATGATCTTGGACGGGTGTGCAATTATAATACAGTAAAAGTAATAGAGAAGAAAACACTGGAAGTACACCCCACAGTGTATCACCTTGTCGCAACAGTGGAAGGAGAGCTACATTCTCGGTATGACGCCATCGATTTGCTAAAAGCTACATTTCCAGGAGGTTCAATAACAGGCGCACCCAAGGTAAGGGCTATGCAGATTATTGATGAATTAGAACCCACCAAACGTAGTGTATATACCGGTGCAATGGGATATTTGAGCTTTAATGGAAACATCGATTTAAACATTGCGATAAGGACATTTTTAGTAAAGGATGATCATATCTTTTTTCAGGTTGGTGGCGGGATAGTTGCTGATTCAAATCCGGAAGACGAGTACCAGGAAACGCTGCACAAGGCCCGGGCATTAATAGAGACGCTTGAGTAGTGTTTCTTTTATTTCTAATTTAACCACAATCTAAATTGAGCGATTTTATTTTCTATATTATAGTAGCCGCAGGCTTCAGCCTGCGTTTCTCGCCATCCGACGGTCTTTGTCATACCCAAATGCTTTTATCGGGTATCTAGCATGTAGGTCGGGTTTCTAAAATCGACAATAATCAATGATTCGGCGCTTAACCTGCCCGACTTGTCATTCAGGCGGGGACACGCTCTCTACATATTTAATATTATGACAAAATTCATATTCTTAAATGGTAAGATAATTCCGGATATCGAGGGGAATATTTCATCTGGAGATAGAGGATTTCTCTACGGTGATGGTATTTATGAAACACTCCGCGCTTACAATGGAAAGCCTTTTAAGCTTGCCGAGCATCTTGAACGGATGCGTTATTCAGCGAAACAGCTCAGGATTTCGTTTGAATATACAAATGCAGACATAGATAAATGGATAAATGAGCTGATTGAGAAGAATCGCAGTCAGGATGCCTATATCAGGATTACACTTTCAAGGGGAACTGGTGGAGTCAGACTTCAAATGGATGACAATATCAAACCAACTACCCTGATTCAGGTCAAACCGCTTACACCCTATGATAGGAAACTTTATGAGGAAGGAATGTCTCTGACTGTTTCAAATTGCAGGAGGAGTACATCGAACCCCATCTACTGTCATAAGTCAACGAATCTGTTAACAAGTATTTTGTTAAAAGAAGAAGCAAAGAAAAGATCTGCTCATGAGGCAATTATAGTGAATACCGATGAATATGTAGCCGAATGCGTGGTAAGTAACATTTTTATGGTAAATGATGGGTGTGTTGTTACCCCTTCACTTGATACGAATATTCTGCCGGGGATAACCAGGAGAACGGTACTCGATATCTGTAAAGAGAGTGGTATTCCTGCTGGAGAAAAGCTCTTCAAGATAGAGGATTTACTAAATGCGGATGAAGTATTTATTACTAATGCGCTGATGGAAATAATGCCTGTTTCAAGGATCGAGGATTCTAACATAGGAAAGACAATACCGGGAAAGATTACACAGCAGCTTATGAGTGCTTACAAACGCTTGATTTAAAAATCACTATACTGGTACTGAAAGTCTTGGAGAATCTTATCCTTGTCTAAAACAGTATTGAAACAAACTGCTAAATAAGATGGTACTTGAAAAAAGCCAATCATTAAAATCTGTTACTACACAGAAACCTGTTAGAAGGAAAAATGGTCACACACTCATTCGTTGAAATAAATATAGATGAAGCAAGAAATCTTGCAGATCTTACAGGTGTAGAGTACGATCTTCGAAGTGCTATCCAATTGAGTAAGCTACTTATAAAGTGTTTTGAATCATCTGATTGTGATGTCAATTTAATAGACGCAATTTCAACCTCTATATTAGTTGTTATAGTCGGGCATTTGTGTCTGGGGTAAGAAAAAGAATAAAAATTGAAGATGTTGGTTTAGATACAAATGAGCTAAGCAAACACAAGTGGCTTCTTGAAACACGAAATAAGCACATCGCTCATTCTGTTAATGAATTTGAAGAAAATAGGGTAGTTGGTAACTACGTGTTAGAAACACCGGAAGGAAAAGGAATAACAGGTATTTCGGTACAGCACGGACGTGTAATTGGTCTTAGTTCTCAGGATGCCACATCCGTTATTAATATTTCGACAAAGATCCTAGAGTTCGTCATCAAAGACGTTAATAAAGAAAAATCAAGGGTTCTGTCTATTGTTCGGCAAAGTGATATTAAAGATATTTTACAACAAGGGAAGCAATCAGCATTTAACCCTGATATGAATAAACCAGATAAGAGGCGAAAATAAAATACTTCTTACAATGGTACTAACTTACCCACTATTGACTATACAAAAACAGGCACTAATATTTGAGAGTTATTATTAACTTTACATCACTCCCACTCGATAGTGCTTGGAGGTTTTGAGCTGATGTCATAAACAACGCGGTTAACGCCTCTGACTTCATTAATTATACGGCTCGAAATACGGGCCAGTACTTCGTAGGGTATCTTTACCCAATCTGCCGTCATAAAGTCAGTTGATTCAACAGCCCGGAGAGCAATAACGTTCTCGTAGCTTCTCTCATCTCCCATTACGCCAACGGTACTCACCGGTAAGAAGACGGCAAATGCCTGAGCAATCTTCCCATACAAACCTGCAGATTTTATCTCCTGTATCATTATTTCATCCGCATATCTGAGGGTTTTTAATCTATCTTCTGTGATGTCTCCTATTATCCTTATGGCAAGGCCCGGGCCGGGAAAAGGATGTCTCCATAAGATATCATCCGGCAGTCCAAGCTCAGAACCCATTTTCCGCACTTCATCTTTAAAAAGCTCTTTGAGGGGTTCGACAAGTTCAAAGCCCAATTCTGCCGGTAGCGCTCCCACATTGTGATGGCTCTTAATAGTAACAGCGGAACCTCCATGCACGGAAACGCTCTCTATGATATCAGGGTACAGGGTGCCCTGTGCCAGGTATTTGATATCAGCAATTTTATCTGCTTCATCCTTAAATACATCAATAAATTCGTGACCGATAATCTTTCGTTTTTTCTCCGGATCGGTTACACCTGATAATTTTTCTAAAAACCTATCCCCTGCATCAACAAAATGTAAATCTACCTTGAAATTCTTCTTAAAGGTCTCTATTACACTCTCGGATTCATTCATTCTCAGTAATCCGTTGTCTACGAAAACACATGAAAGGTTACTGCCTATCGCATTATAAATAAGTGCGGCGGCAACGGCAGAATCTACGCCTCCTGATAAGCCACATATAACCTTTTCTTTCCCCACCTGCTTTTGTATTCTTTCTACCGCACTCTTTATATAGGAACTCATCTCCCAGTCGCCGGAACAACCACAGATCTTGAAAAGGAAATTATTCAGAATTTGATTACCGGATGGAGTATGCGTAACTTCCGGATGGAATTGGACTCCGTAGAAATCTCTTTCTTTATGTCTTGCTGCAGCGTATGGACAATTATCCGTATACGCAAGTGATTGAAAATCATCAGGAAGCCCCATTGCCTGATCACCATGGCTCATCCAGACATCTATAGAATCATCCAGCGAAGAAAAAAGAGTGGAATGGTCCTTAATGGTGCATCTGGTATTTCCATACTCTCTATTTTCTGATGACTTTATTTCAGCACCTAATATCTGACTACCCAATTGAAACCCATAACATATTCCTAAAATCGGGATGTCCATGTAAAGTATTTCGTCATTACATCGTGGTGCGTCTGAAGCATAAACGCTGGCAGGTCCACCACTCAAAATTATCCCTTTAGGATTCTGTTCTTTAATTTCTTCAGGTGTTATTTTATATGATACAATCTTGCTGTAGACATTCTGCTCCCTGATTCTCCTTGCAATCAGATGAGAGTACTGTGAGCCAAAGTCTACAACAAGTATGATTTCGTGTGTTTTACTATGCATTTTTTCTAAAATTACAACAATATTATTTCTAACTCAATACAACAGAATAACATAACCGTTACTTTGTGGTTGTTGAGAATATATACAAATTTGAGCCTAATTTTAACAATAATGAAGACAGTACACGTAATACAACATATTATAAAAATAATCAAGTCTGTTTTTTTATGTACTAATTAAGCAAAATCAGTGTAGTTTCAGGACATTAAAAAACCCTTGACTTTATTTTTTTATTGGTTATATTCAAGCCGAAATTTAGACAAAATACTCTTTTAAAGATTAAAGGAGTATGGTAACATAACACCCGTTATAGTTAGCTAAACTGGAAAAGGGAGGGGTAACTTGAAAGTAGCAGAATTAGCACAATATAAAAGAGTACTTTTAGATCTCAGAAAAAAACTGGTTGATAATGTAACGTTCATGGAAGACGAAGCATTAGGGAAATCCAGACAAGATGCATCAGGAGATCTATCAAATGTTCCTATCCACATGGCCGATGTAGGTACCGATAATTATGATCGTGACTTAACCATTGGGTTGATTCAAAATGGCGAAGAAGAGTTGAAAGCTATCGATAATGCTTTGGAAAGGATAGGCAATAAAACTTATGGCTCTTGTGAAGAATGTGGAACGAAAATTTCCAAAGCGCGTCTTACGGCATTGCCTTATGTGCAAAACTGTATAGAGTGTCAACGGCTGGAAGAGGAAGAGGGAGAGGGAGAAGAAGAAACTGGCAAATAGTAAGATTTCGAAAAATACTACACTGTTTTTGATTGTTACTTTTTGTGGTATTCTTCTTGATCTTATAACGAAGTGGATAGTATTCGCAAAATTTAATGATGCCGGAAGATTTGTAATCATAAAAGGGTTTTTAGGAATTGTTTGTAGTAGAAATGAGGGTGTTGTTTGGGGTCTTGCTCAAGGCAGAAACAATATGCTCATTTTTTTTTGTATAGCGGCTATAGGCGCCATCCTGTGGTTTTATAAAAATTTTGACAAATCCGGATTATTTCCCGATATTGCTTTTGGCATGATACTCTCAGGAGCTATAGGAAATTTATGGGACCGAATCTTCCATCACCATGTTAGAGATTTTATAGATGTCCATTTAGGTTTTGGATATCATTGGCCAACATTTAATATAGCGGATTCTCTCATATGTGTGGGAGTGGGAATGATACTTTATGAAACGTTGTTTACAAAGAAACAAGGAAGCGTGCTTAAACAGAAGAATATGCCATAGTAAGTTCCTGATATTTTTTTAATAAACTGAGAGTAATCTTACCAGGTTTTCCCGTGGAAACTTTCCTTCCGTCTATATTGGCAACAGAGATGATTTCTGCAGCAGTTCCCGTCAAAAAGCATTCATCTGCATTATATAAGTCATCCTGTGTTAGCTGCTCTTCTCTGACCGTTATGCCTGCTTCTTCCGCAAGTTCAATAACAACATTTCTTGTTATACCTATCAGAATCCCTGCAGAAACAGGAGGTGTGAAAATTACATTATCTTTTACTATGAAAATATTGTCTCCGGTACATTCTGCCACAAAACCATCTTTATTTAACATGATACCTTCGGCGGCACCGGCTTTAATACACTCGATTTTTGCCAGAATATTATTAAGATAATTCATGGATTTTACCGTGGGATTGAGTGCTTCAGGATGATTGCGAATGGTATGGACTATAATTACATCAAGGCCTTTTTCGTATAACTCTTTAGAGTAGAGTTGAATAGTATCAGTTATAATTATAAGTTGTGGTTTCTCACAATTAAAGGGGTCAAGACCAAGTTTCCCTACTCCCCTGGTGACTACCAGTCTAATATAAGAGTCTCTCAGGTTGTTAGCCTTTAGTGTATCCAATACGGCACTTTTAAGCTCATCCTTGGTCAACCCTATTTCCAGGGCAATTGCCTCCGCGGAATCATAAAGCCGGTCTATATGTTCTGAAAACTTGAATACCGTACCATTGTAACATCTAATCCCCTCAAAAACTCCATCACCGTATAACAAACCATGGTCAAAAACAGAAACCTTGGCATCTTCTTTTGCGTATAACTTTCCGTTTATATATACCTTAGGCTCCATCTATTATAATGTTCCTTTTAATTGCTGGAATAATCAATAATCTTTCCATCTGCCATCCTGACTACACGACTCGCCAATTTCGCAAATCTTTCATCATGAGTAACGATTACCACGGTCTGCTTCGTCTTTTCATTCAAATCCCAAATTAATTTCTGGATTTCACTTCCTGACTTTGTATCAAGATTGCCGGTAGGTTCATCACACAGCAATATCTCAGGCTCATTTATTAAAGCCCTGACGATTGCGACTCTCTGCCGCTCTCCGCCTGAGAGTTCGTTTGGTCTATGATTTATTCTATCTCTCAGACCCACACGTTCTAAAAGCTGTATTGCTTTCTCTGTCTGCTCTTTTTTAGATATTGTCTTAAAAAATCTTCTACCAATCAGGCGAGGCATCAGAACATTTTCTAATGCATTAAAATCCGGTAAAAGGTGATAAAACTGAAATACAAAACCAAATATTCGGTTACGTTTTTCGGCTAATTTTCTCTGCCCGATAATACTTAAATTTTCACCCTTAAAACTCACATGACCCGCAGTTGGTGTATCTAATATACCCAGGATGTGGAGGAGTGAGCTTTTTCCTGCACCAGAAGCCCCCAAAATGATTAATATCTCACCTTTTTTTACGTCCAGGTTTACCCCATTGAGCACACTGATAGACGATTTGCCAATTTTATATTCCTTGCAAATTTCACTTGCGCACAGGTAACTGTTATCAATCTCTTCTACCATGTTTTAAATTGTTACAAATAATATTAATATACAGGAAATCCAAAATCAGCTGACAAGAAACCCTACCTACTTTATCAAGATTGTTGTCGCAACAATGGAAATAATATTACATCTCTAATGGAAGTACTGTTTGTCAGAATCATTACCAGCCTGTCAATCCCGATTCCCAAACCACCGGCAGGTGGCATTCCATATTTAAGAGCCTTTAGAAAATCTTCGTCTATCTTTCCCTCTGTATCATTATCAGTCGCTTGCTCATGAAGTCGCTTACTTTGTTCAAGCGGTTCATTAAGTTCTGAATAAGAATTGGCAAGTTCCATTGTCGCAATGTACAATTCAAACCTCTGTGCCAGATGAGGGTTATCATCGCATGATTTTGTTAACGGACAAATACTGACCGGATAGTCAATTACGAATGTTGGATTCCATAACTCTTTTTCAACAAGCTCCCCGAAAATATGTTCAGCAATAATGTCCTTGTGAACACCTTCGACATCAAGACCCAATTCCTTGCCTTTCGTTTTCAATCCGTCTTCATCGTCTAAATCAACTGATGCATACTCAGACAAAAGTTCAGAAAAGGTCCTCCTCTGCCAGGGAGGAGACAGGTCTAGCTTACGTTCACCATAAGGAATCTCAAAATCACCATACAAATCGTGCGCTAGTCTGGTAACAAGACTTTCAGTTAGTTCCATCATTCCGTTATAGTCGCTGTATGCCTGATAGAGTTCCATCATCGTAAACTCCGGATTATGCCGTGTCGAGAGACCTTCGTTCCGGAAATTACGGTTAATTTCATAAACCCTCTCCATCCCTCCGACAAGCAGTCTCTTTAAATACAATTCCGGTGCTATTCGTAAAAACAGATCCATATCCAAAGCATTATGATGGGTGATAAAAGGCTTTGCCACTGCGCCCCCTGGAATAGACTGCATCATAGGTGTTTCAACTTCAACAAAATTTTTGTTATCAAGAAAATTCCTGATTGATTTAATAATATTAGACCGCTTTAAAAAAATGCTCATTACATCATCATTTGATGAGAGGTCAATGTAGCGCTGCCGGTATCTGATTTCAACATCTTTCAAACCATGCCATTTTTCAGGTGGCGGAAGCAGAGCCTTGGAAAGCACGGTAATGTCGTCAGCAAAGACTGTTATTTCACCGGTCCGAGTCTTAACTAACCCACCCTCTACACCAATTATGTCACCCAGATCCAACAGACGAAAAATTTCATATTTTTCTTCACCCACAGTATTCATCTTCACATAAACCTGAAGTTTGCCTGTCCAATCCTTTATATGAAGGAATGAAGCCTTACCGTGAGGCCTCAAGGTCATGATCCTGCCGGCGCACTTTACCTTCTTCCCTTCTTCTTCCTCAGAATAGTTCTCTATTATTTCATTTAAAGGTGTGGCCTGATGGTAACCCGCACCATAAGGGTCAACTCCCTTTTCCCTGAGCTTGTTTAACTTTTCAATTCTAGTTTGTTCGAGAGTTTCCAATATTTTGTGCCAACATTAAGCATAGTAATATCTTACATTAAATGCTATTGTCTTTCCTTATGATGAGTTTTGGAGATTTGATGAAAAACTTGCGAGTCCAATTTAAGAGAATATTTTATCAACAAAGAGCATACTGTCAAGTTAAAATGCAAAATGAAGCCGCTAGTAAAGAGAGATCGGCGTTTCTCCTTGTATATGTGATTTAAAACTATTAATATTGAAAAAATGGATCAACGTTTTTCCAAAAAAGAGCGCTTGCGAAAACGAAAAGAATTTCAGCACGTCTTTGACACAGGAGAGAAATATGGTAACGATCAGTTGAAGATATATGCAGTATCAAATGGTGACTCTGTTTCCCGACTTGGGCTGGTCGTAGGAAAAAAATTTGGTAATTCACCCAGGCGCAATAGATTTAAACGAATTCTTCGAGAGGCATATCGATTGAACAAAAGTTTGTTGGACAACGGTGCAGACATTGTTGTAATTCCAAGACCAGGATTAACAGAACTCACACTAAAGGCAATCGAGGAGAATTTCAAAATAATCCTGATCCAAATTAACAATGAATTAAAGAAATGAAATATTTAATTGTTAAATTCATACGAGTGTACCAGTTAATCCTGTCACCAATCTCACAGCCATCATGCCGCTTCTACCCAACATGTTCACAATATGCGGTAGAGGCAATTGAAAAAAGAGGTATTGTTGTAGGATTATTGAAGGGAATCTGGAGAGTCATAAGATGTAATCCTTTTGGCGGATCAGGATATGATCCCGTTAAATAAAATGATCAATACGGATAAAAAGATTATCGAATGCGTACCAAACTTCAGCGAAGGACGAAATGCCGACATTATAGACAAAATCGCATCATCGGTACAATCAACCCAAAATGTTAAACTCCTGAATGTAGAACCTGATAAGGACTACAATAGGACGGTGATTACCTTTGCCGGAGAACCAGTCTGTGTAAAGGAGGCGGCATTTAAAGCAATATCTACTGCATCTGAACTAATAGATATGTCACGGCAAGAGGGAGAACATCCGAGGATAGGCGCAACGGATGTCTGCCCCATAATACCTGTCGCTAATGTAACAAAGGATGAATGTGTAAAATTATCAAATGAACTGGGGAATGATGTAGGTGAGAAGCTGGGCATCCCTGTGTATTTGTATGAAGATTCTGCAAGATCAACAGAAAGAAGAAATCTTGAAAATATCAGAAAAGGTGAATATGAAGGTCTGGAACAAAAACTGAAAGAGTGGATACCTGATTACGGACCTACAGAATACAATGACAAGGTCAGGAAATCCGGCGCCACAGTGATTGGTTCAAGGTTTTTTCTTATTGCTTATAACGTAAACCTCAATACTAAAGACGTAAGCATAGCTAACGAGATTGCAAAAAAGGTGAGAGAGTCTGGTTCTATGGTAATCGATAAGTCAGGAAAGAAGAGGGTCCCAGGGATTTTAAAATATGTAAAGGCAATAGGCGTAGAACTAAATGAATACAATATAACACAAGTTTCCCTGAACCTGACTAATTATAAAGAAACGTCTATACACAAAGTATTTGAAACCGTAAAGTCTCAAGCCAGGGAGTATGGTGTAGAGGCAACGGGGAGCGAGGTAATTGGCCTGATCCCAAAAGAAGCCTTGATAGAGGCAGGTACCTTTTACACAGGTAATAATGCTGATGACAACCTTATAGAAGTGGCGATAGGACATCTTGGATTAAGCCAATTAAACAAATTCAAGCCTGAAAAGAAAATAATAGAAAACCTGTTATAATCCTTAATTTATACCCGTCAAGAAGTGTTATTATATAATTGACATCTTCTAAAAGGTTTGCTAACCTGCTACTAGGCCATCAGTCAATATTATACTAAAAAGTAAAAACAAAAAAATGATTTTACTTTTTTTCGTACTATATAAACTTTATCCACGACATACGAGGAGTCCCGAAACGGTATATTTGGCCTTCGCTTTTGGTTTCATTGTGATTATTTTCACAAGCTTCGGCATTGAAAAGATGTGGTCGAAGTATCTGAACTTAAAGGTCGTCAAATCCTTTCTTTTCCCAGGTGCGGTAGTACACGAATTAAGCCATACCTTTCTTTGCCTGCTTACCGGCACTACAATAAAAGAGCTTAATATTTTCAAGCTTGATAATAGTGGTGGTATACAGCACGACAGACCGAAAGTCCCATACCTCTTTGATTTTTTAATTGCAACATCCCCTATTTTTGGCTGTGCTTTTGTCCTGATTTTAACCTCTATTATCCTCGGAAATCCCATTCAAGTAAGTGAAACCTTACCGAATGAAATGACACTGTCTATGAAGTTGGTATTTGATTACGCAAAAAATTTCCTAGATATGATATGGATGACACTTAACGCATTCTGGAAGAGTGGGTTTCATAGTATAGGCTCTATTTTATTCATAATTGCATCTATCATTTTCACAGTGTCTATGGCCCCGCACAAGCGTGATATAAAGTATATAGTGCTGGGCTTTGTTATCCTGGGAACAGCTCTATTTTTCCTTGAGTTATCTGGAATTTCACTCCTCGGTTATAAATGGTGGGACCAAGCATTAGAGAACTCCTGGAAAATAATCACTTATATCATTTCATTATTGCTAACTATACTCTTTATAACTTCCATAATAATTGGCATTATAAAGGGAATCGGACTGACTTTTGGTCATAAAAACGGATGACAGACATAATCCATTACTCCTGCTTAGACTCTCCATTCGGCCCCGTCTTTATTTCAAAAACTATCAAGGGCGTTTGCTTTATTAATCTTTCAAAGATTTCCGAGGCTGAATTTCAATCACTTCTCAGAAAAAGATTCAGAAAAAAACCGATCAGAAATGACAAAAAGCTAAAGAGTGTAATTAATGAATTGTCTGATTACTTCAAAGGGAACCACGTGAATTTCAAATCTATATTAGATTTAAACATAGGAACAGAATTCCAAAAAAAAGTTTGGAACAAAATACATGAAATACCTTACGGAGAGCTCAGAACCTATAAATGGATTGCCAGTGAAATAGGAAATTTGAAAGCGGTCAGGGCAGTAGGAAATGCAGTCGGAAAAAACCCTGTACCTCCGATAATACCATGTCACCGTGTAATACGTACAGATGGAAATCTTGGAGGTTTTTCATCAGGAATTTCCCTGAAAAAGTGGCTCTTAAGATTAGAGAAGCAATTCCTACCAGACTCATGAATGACACGATAGTCTTCCATTTAGAATGCTTTTACCACAAAAGACAACACGCGGAAACAATCTCTGTTATGATCAAATGGCGGAGAGGCCGGGATTCGAACCCGGGGTACCACATTAAGAAGTACAATGGGTTAGCAACCCACCGCTTTAAGCCGCTCAGCCACCTCTCCAACGATGAAATAAAACACTTCTTTTGAACCTGTTTTGCTTGTGAGTTAAAACTACGCCTTTTGTATTGATTTGGCGGAGGGAGTAGGATTCGAACCCACGGTCCCGTTTCCAGGACTGCAGTTTTCAAGACTGCCGCCTTCGTCCACTCGGCCATCCCTCCTGAAAAAACTGCTTATAGCTACCCAAACCTTTCAAATCAAGAAAGGCTGGATAAGATCGAGTTTAAAACGTTTGTATTCTAAGCTACTCTAAGTTGTCCCACTTACATACTTCTTCAAGGACTGTCTTTGCTACGTATATTGGTGTGTTGCCCTGCATAGCCAATGCAATTGCATCACTTGGTCTTGAATCTATCTCTAAAGCACTACCATTTTGCCTGATGACTATTTTTGCATAAAAAGTATTATTCTTTAAATCACTTATTTCAATCCGTTCAACACCTCCACTTAACTGCATTATCACGCTTGAGAGTAAATCATGTGTAAGCGGTCTTGGCGTTGGTATCTCTTTTACCGCTCTATCAATAGCCCACGCCTCGTGTAAACCTATAACTATCGGAAAACTCCTTTGACCACCTTTTTCTTTAAGAACAATTATCTGATGGTCGCTTGTTTCTGATATCATTATCCTTGATAATTCCATGTGAACCATCACAGTATTTCCCTCAAAAAATATTGATAATACAAAAAAATTCTAACATACACGGTATCTTTGTCAACCTTATTTTAAAATACGGAAAAGCTAATCAAATTAATTCTTCTGAGGGGATTGACCACCTATTCGCTATTTCTTTATTGCCTTTGCATGGTGTTGATTTTATCACTATCTGGGCAAAATTTATTGACACTAAATGTTGTGGTTGATATACTTCCCACCAACTCACCTGCCACATTTGACCGATAATAACACCCTAAGAACATGTTACTAAAATCAATCATACTGGGGCTAATACAAGGCTTAACAGAATTTCTACCGATCAGCAGTTCTGGCCATCTTGTAATCTTCGAAAGCTTCTTAGATATGAAAACCCAAGGTGTTGTTTGGGAAATAGCGTTACATTTTAGTACGCTTTTGGCTATATTTGGTGTTTTCTACAAAGACATATTCACGATTCTAAAAAGTGTTTGCCTCTCCTGCAAAAAACTCTTCACTGGCGAAGACATTATTAGCATCTTTAAAAATGACCCTCATACACGTATCTTTATTTTGATTATAATTGGTACAATACCTACAGTCATAATAGCATTTTCCTTTAGAAACACATTCGAGGGCCTTTTCAATAAGCCGGGAATTGCTGGATATATGCTGATTGTAACCGGCACGATACTCTGGTTTACCAAATATAATTTAAGAACAAATAATAATAATAAAAAGAATTTGGGGATTTTTGACGCATTGATAATTGGTTCTGTACAGGGACTTGCAATAACCCCGGGTATATCACGGTCAGGGACAACAATCGCAACGGCCACTTTCAGGGGAGTTGACAGAGAAGCAGCTGCAAGATTCTCCTTTCTACTGGTAATACCAGTAATTCTTGGGGCTATGGCAATGATGGCAAAAGACACCATTACCTTGAAAACCGATGAGATTTCATTTCTCATTATCGGAAGTGTTGTTGCCGCAATAACCGGTTATATTTCCCTGCGCGTCTTAATAAGAATAGTAAATAACGGCAAGCTACACCTTTTCTCTTATTATTGTTGGCCTGTTGGGTTGTTTGTAATCCTTTATTTCATATGAATGATTATCTGACACGTTCGAGAAATCTACCGAAAAGCTTTCTTTTCATTTTGCCTCTTCTCGTTTTTTATGAAGTTGGCATTGTGCTATATGGTGCTGAAACAAAAAATGCTGCAGACGTTATCGTAAAAAAACCATTTGAGTTCTTTGGTGACAGCGCTACCCTGGCATTCAACTCCTTAATTATTATTATTTCCTTCTGTTCGATATTATATATTGAAAAGAAAAATCGCTTAAGCTGTAGGATCTTTATTCCTATGTTTTTTGAAAGCGCGGCTTATGGTTTTTCCCTTGGATACGTAACACTGTTTTTTGTACATGGATATTTACCATTTGATATTACTAATCTACATGTACAAAGTTTCATAAAAGGGATAATTATTTCGTTAGGAGCAGGCATATACGAAGAAATACTCTTTCGCATGCTACTGTTAAGCATTCTTTACTTTATTATAGTTAAAGCATTAAGGGCCAATCCAATAGTAGGTTCTCTCTCTAGTATACTAATATGTGCTTTCATTTTTTCTATCATGCATTATATAGGACCATCAGGTGATATTTTTTCAAAAAGTAGTTTCTCGTTCCGTTTGGTTGCCGGAATTGTTTTATCTGCAATCTTTATTTTTAGAGGTTTAGGAATCGCAGTGTATACACATGCTATTTATGACATCCTGGTAATCCAAGAGGCCTATACATAATATTCCGCCGTAAACAACTATAAACAAACCAGTTATACAATAAACCCTAAATAGGTTTTTCTCTCACAAAGTTTAGAAAAATAAATAATGAGTAATTGATTAGAAATTCATGTTAAAATTTGTAATAATATCCCGATAATGTACAGAACCTGAATAACCTTAAGGAATTATGCCAGCAGTTTTTACAAGTTAAGAATTTTGTTTGGGTGTCATAAAAATGGAAAATATAATAGTAGGCATTACGGGAGCCAGTGGCGTAGTTTATGGACAACGTCTCTTACAGGCTTTGAGTGATAAATCATATTCTATTCACTTAAGTGTGTCAGAAGCGGCCATACAAGTGATAGAAAGTGAATTAAATCTCAACTTAAATTTGGATGAGTTTAATGTTAGTAAATTTATTGATAGAGAAAACCACAGTATAACATATCATCACATATCAGATATTGCTGCATCCATCTCAAGCGGCACATTAAAGACAAAAGCTATGATTATAGCACCATGCAGTATGAACACACTCTGTTCAATAGCAAATGGTATTGCATCAAATCTCATTCAACGTGCTGCAAGTGTTACTTTAAAAGAGGGAAGGAAATTGATTGTCATGCCCCGTGAGACTCCGTTAACACCAATACATCTGGAAAATATGTTGAAATTGTCAAAGGCACAAACTTGTATCTTACCTGCTATGCCAGGATACTATTACCATCCGAAAACTATAGAGGACCAAGTTGATTTCATGGTAGGAAAGGCTCTTGACTATATTGGGATAGAATATCTGCCGTACACTAAATAGAGTTATGGAGAATGGAGATACATGAGTTCTGAATTAATGACTACATAGAATCCGCAAACAGAGAAATATCTTAGTATCACGTTAGCACATGACCGACAAAGCAAGTCTGCCGCGTACCTTATTATTACCCAGGTTAGGAATAACATTATGGATGACAACAAGAAAAAAAGCAGAGTAGGTTTCTGGATTTCAACTTCAATGGCAATATTCTTTTTTCTTTGTTGTATTGTATTATTCATTTCACTGATGGGACTCTTTGTAGTAAAAGGTGCTCTTACAACACAAGTTGAAGATAAGAGTACCAAAAAACTTACTGAAACCGTAATAGGAGGAACAGGTACTGACAAAATACTTCTAATTCCACTAAAGGGTGTTATTACCGGACAATCTTCAAAGAAACTTTTCCAGGAAGCACCAAGCATTGTTGACAGTGTGAAACATCAACTTGAGCAAGCACGGAATGATGATAATGTAAAAGCGGTGATATTGGAAATGAACAGTCCTGGAGGAGGAATAACAGCAAGCGATATTATTTATAAGAAAGTCTTAGAATTTAAAGATGAAACAAATAAGAAAGTAATCGTCAGTATGCAGGAAGTTGCGGCATCAGGTGCCTATTATATTTCGGCGGCCGCAGACAAAATAATTGCTCACCCCACTACAATTACCGGAAGTATAGGAGTAATCATGCCTCTCATCAATATTGCTAATCTTGTAGCAAAATACGGTATTGAAGATAATTCTATAAAATCAGGAGATATGAAGAGCATCGGCTCTCCTCTTAAAAAAATGTCTGACGATGAGAGGAAGGTCTTAGACGACATAGTAGACGAAATGTATACACGGTTTGTGGATATCATTGCAGTCGGCAGAAACATGAAAATAGACAATGTTAGAAAGTTAGCGGATGGAAGAATATATACGGGAAAACAGGCATTAGATAATGGATTGATCGATCAGTTGGGCTATATTGATGACGCAATCGCTTTAGCTAAAGAGATAACAGGTTTAAAGGAAGCAAAAATTATAAAATATAAAAGAATGTTTAATCTGGCAGAAATTTTTGAAGGTTCAATAGATAATTTATTTGGAAATCGAACCATCAAGTTTGGCATTCACGCCTCTGCAGCAGATGATGATTTCCCAAGATTTATGTACTTATGGACAGGATACCAACAAAATTACCTCTTCAAATGGCCCGCATTTAATTGAAAACTACAATTCAAGTTTCCAAATCAAGAAAACACAAAATTTTCGGGAATTAAGATAACCTATTAAACATAGAATTCAGGTATTGGAAAACTAACATTAAAAGGCAGAATCATGAAAAGAGCTATCATTATTCCACCAACCTCCATAACAGACATTATCAAGAATCTTTTCCACCAAACCTATTAGGAATTTGATATGAAAAATGACGATCTTCGGAAAAAGCGGAAAGAGTCTAAACGATCTCCAGGATTAGGTCTGATAAAACAGTTGATAGTATTGGCATTGATCCCGGCCTTGATAGTAGGTGGATTCATGGCAATTCTGTTGTTTCGTGAATTTGATGCAAAAAAACAGACTGAACAGATTAAGAGTATCGCAGATTATATGGTAGTTGCCAACCAGGTTGTTCACCAATTGCAGAGAGAGTGTGGATCATCTTCTGGATACATCGCCAGTAATGGAAGTAACATGAAAGCCACAATGAAAAAGCAGAGACTACTGACAGACAGGTATTACACTGTCATGGAAGAAGACATAAAATCATTGGATATGGTAAAACTTGGATATAAATTTGCCAGACGTATCAATGCTTCCTCAAAAAAACTGTGGAAACTGCCTTCTATAAGAGAAAAGATTACTTCACTGGCAATAGGAAATGATGAATCCAATGAACTCTATTCCGAGATAATAGACGACATCATAGGAACATTTCAGGAGGCAAGTGTAATTATTAAGGACTCTGAACTTTCATTTCCATTTACGGCCTGTGTCAATCTCATCATGGCCAAAGAAATGGCAAGCCGTGAAAGGGCGATTATGACCGGTTTCGCAGCGGAAGATAAACCCGTCACTCAATCAGAGATGGGCGCCTGGATGCTGGTATCTAAAGGACAGGATGCATTGTTAGCTGCTTTTAAATACCAGATTACAGAAAAAATATTGAAAGAGTTTCGCAAGAAAATGAGCGAATCAAATATTAAGGCCGTAATGGATATACGTAAGCAGATCAGTGAAAATCTTGCTTATGGTAATTTTGAGCTGAGACCCGAATTAGTTTTTGCTGCCACAACAGGAAGAATTGACGATTTAAAAAGAGTCGAAGATGTTCAACTCCAGGAAATCCTTAAAGAAGCGACAGCCTTATCCTCGGAAAAGATAGTTTCTGTTATCATCTATTCCGGCTTGACAGGCGGCTCTGCAATAGCAATGTTTATACTGTGCTTTTTTATAGCAAAAAGTATAACCAAACCTATAACCACGCTATCAAGAGTGGTAAAGAGTGTTGCGGAAGGAGAACTTGACCATAATATTGAGATAAAATCCAGAGGCGAAATTGGTGAATTAGCAGACAGCTTTAATGATATGATTTCAAACTTACGCCTGACGATGAAAAAGAATGATACCCATAACTGGCTCAAGACTGGCCAAATGGAGCTGAATGTAAGAATGCAGGGTGAACAGGATACTGAAGCATTGGGCAGGAATATCATTGGATGCCTGACCGAATATCTAAATGCACAGGTTGGGTTACTGTATATGTCTGGTAATGATAGCCGCCTTAAACTAATAGGTAGTTATGCATACTCCCAACGGACGAATACCCCGAATGAATTCATGCCCGGTGAAGGACTCGTAGGCCAGGTGGCATTGGAGAAAAAACATATTCTTTTAACAAACTGCCCTGATGATTCTATCAGTATTAATTCTGGCATAGTAGAAACTACACCAAAATATATCCTGATATTCCCCTTATTATTAGATAACACCGTAATGGGCGTTGTCGAACTGGGATCTCTCAACGAATTTCATGATATCCATCTAACCTTCCTGGAGCAGGTTGCAGAGGGTATTGCTATAGCCTTGAATACTGTTATATCCAGAAACCGTACTGAGGTCCTCCTGGTACAGACGCAGCAACAGGCAGAAGAACTTCAGACACGCGAAGAGGCTCTCCGCCAAAGCAATGAAGAGCTTGAAGAAAACACTATTGCTTTAAAAGATTCGGAATCAAAACTTCAAGCTCAACAAGAAGAACTTCGCCAGATTAACGAAGAACTTGAGGAACAAAAAGAATATGTGGAAAAACAGAATAAGGATCTGAAGGATGCCAGAAAAATTATTGAAGAAAGAGCACAGGAACTGGAACAAAGCAGCAAATATAAGTCTGAATTCCTGGCCAATATGTCCCATGAACTCAGAACTCCATTAAATAGCATTCTCCTTTTGTCGAAACTTCTGGGAGATAACAAAGACGGCAGTTTGTCAGAAGATCAGGTGGAATCAGTTCTATCAATTAATGCTTCAGGTAACGACTTATTGGAACTTATTAACGATGTTCTGGATCTCTCCAAGGTAGAGGCGGGACAGATGGATATCCAAATAGAAGATATGTATTTACAGGATTTTTGCAATAACGTAAAACGAAATTTCCAGCATGTTGCCAGAGAAAAAGGTATCAGCTTGAATATTGAAATTACAGACGGATTACCAGAATATATTCGTACAGACGAACAGAGGGTTGACCAGATTATAAAAAATTTCCTTTCTAATGCATTCAAATTTACGTCCGAAGGACATGTTTCCTTACAAATAAGCCGTCCAAATAAATTATCAGGTAATGCAACTGACTTATCGAAGAGTAAATTGGATCAAACGAAGACTGTTTTGTTTTCCGTTATAGATACGGGAGTAGGCATTCCTGAAGAAAAGCAAAGAGTGATCTTTGAAGCATTTAAACAAGCTGATGGTACAACAAGCAGAAAGTATGGAGGAACAGGGCTTGGGCTTTCCATTTCAAAAGAACTTGCCAAATTGCTTAAGGGTAAAATTCATATGAAAAGTACGTACGGAAAAGGAAGCACCTTTACACTCTATCTCCCGGAAACGGTTGAATCAGAAACCAAAACAATGGAAATGCGCTCAGTTCCATCATCTGTTAAAACAGAACCAGAAACATACATCAGCAAAAAAACAGAAATACAGACTAACCGAAAAGAGATAGAGAAAAATATCAAAGACGACAGAAGAACAATTTCGGAAGATGATAAGTCTATACTTATTATCGAAGATGATCCCGCATTCTTAAAAATCCTAAGGGATTTAACACGTGAACATGGCTTCAAATGTCTGGTTGCAGGAGATGGGGAAACAGGCCTTCAATTCACAAATCTTTACAAACCGAGCGGTATAATCCTGGATGTCAATCTACCCGGTATCAACGGCTGGACTGTTATGGCAAGACTGAAGGATGACCCCGAAACTCGTCATATCCCTGTTCATTTTATATCCGCATCTGACAATAAATTTGATGCCTTAAAAATGGGTGCTATAGATTATGCGACAAAGCCAGTAAGCCCGGAGATAATTGACCAGGTGTTTGAAAAATTTAATAAAATAATATCAAAACCGGTAAAAGACCTTCTTGTCGTGGAAGATAATCCTGAACAGGCAAAAGTAATATCCAATATTATTGGCAGTGGAGATGTCAGGATTACGATTGCCTCAACCGCCAAGGAAGCCTATAACCAGATATTATCCGAAAAGTTTGACTGCATGGTCTTAGACATTAGCCTTCCAGATATGTCAGGTGTAGAATTACTCAACAAAATCAGAAAAAATGAAGAACTCTTTCAACTGCCTGTTATTGTTTATACCGGCAGGGAACTTACAAAGGAAGAAAAAAAATTAGTAGACGAATACGCTGCAACAACTATTTTTAAGGGAGCAGGTTCCCATCGAAAACTCCTAGACGAGACTACTTTGTTTCTGCACCGTGTCGAAGCAAACCTTCCTGAAACACAACAAAAGATACTGCGAATGATTCATGACAAGGAAGCAGTCCTGGCCGGTAAAAAGATACTGGTAGTAGACGATGACATGCGAAATGTTTTCTCAATCAAGAAGGTCCTTGAAGACAAAGACATAAAAATACTAATTGGGAAAAATGGCAAAGAAGGATTGGCATGCTTAAACGATAATCCGGATATTCATATGGTACTCATGGATATCATGATGCCTGAAATGGACGGATACACCGCCATAGAAGAAATCAGAAAACAGGATAGATTCAAAAACCTCCCTATTATCGCACTGACAGCAAAGGCAATGAAGGGCGATCGTGCTAAATGTATCGAAGCTGGAGCCAATGACTATCTGGCCAAACCATTTGACATTGACAGGTTGTTTTCAATGTTGAGAGTATGGCTGTATTAATTTGTCACAGTTCATAGTTTATACATTAATTATCAATGCGCCCTACTATAATATTTCGTATTATCACAGATTAAATGATCAGCTATGAAACTTTTAAGTAAAACAATAGAAAATATTGACAAAGTCTCGATAGATTCAGATGGAAAAATAAAAAACAGATTTAACAAGCTAGCCATTCCCACTGGAAGTCTAGGACGACTTGAAGAATTTGCAACTATTTACGCCTCAATAAAAGGAACACCTGATGCAACAATAAGCCACAAAGTTGTTTTTACAATGGCTGGAGATCATGGTGTCTCCAGTGAAGGTGTAAGCGCTTTCCCACAAGAGGTAACCAGGCAGATGGTAAAAAACTTCCTTGATGGTGGTGCAACTATTAGCGTTTTAGCACAACATGCAGGTGCAAGGGTTGTTGTCGTTGATTGTGGTGTAAAGGCAGAATTTGAACCTGTTGATGGTTTGAAGATAAAAAAAGTGGGATACGGGACTGGTAATATTGCACGCGGACCTGCAATGTCAAGAGAGCAGGCAATAAAGTCTCTGGAAGTGGGTATAGAAGTTTTTAACGAGGAACTCCCTAACGGTATTGATATTGTTGCTACCGGTGACATGGGAATCGCTAATACTACACCAAGTAGCGCAATAATTGCATGTTTAACAGGAGCAGATTTAAGCGAAGTAACAGGAAGAGGGACCGGTTTAGATGATATTGGTGTAGAAAAGAAAATCAATGTTATACGAACAGCTTTAGATATTAATAAACCTGACCCTTCTGATCCAATAGACGTTCTTTCAAAAGTAGGTGGATTTGAAATAGGCGGCATTGCAGGCCTGTGTCTCGCCGCGGCGAGACACAGAACACCAGTTTTGATTGACGGATTTATCTCTACTGCTGCGGCATTAATAGCATGTGCAATAGAACCGAAAGTCAATGATTACCTTATATCATCTCATAAATCTACAGAGAATGGTCACGAAATTGCGTTGGACAAGTTACAAAAAAAAGCAATTTTAAACCTGGATCTAAGGCTTGGAGAAGGTACTGGAGCAGTATTAGCAATGAACCTGATTGAAGCCGGTGTTAAAACCCTCACACAAATGGCAACTTTTTCAGAAGCCGAAGTTTCTACACCATTAGAACTATCGTAAAAGAATTAAGAATGAAAATAGAATTAATATCTGTTGGTTCAGAGCTTGTTTGTGGACAAATCAGAGATTTAAATGCACCATTTGCAGCATCAAAACTTACAGAACTTGGTTTCAATATTGTAAATCATACAATTGCAAGTGACAATTCCGAGGAATTGAAATTTTCACTTCAAACGGCCTCAGAGAGGGCAGACTTGATTATAATAACAGGCGGGTTGGGACCAACGCAGGATGATATCACGAGGAAAGCTGTTGCTGATTTCTGTAATGTTCCATTAGTATCAGACGAAAAGTCGATAAATCACGTTGAAAACCTAATAGGGAATATACATAGCAAGAAGTATGTTAATTGTCTAAGACAAGCAATGATCCCGGAAGGCAGTATTGTTATTCACAACACCACTGGAACGGCTCAAGGTTTCCTTGTAAACTTTGCTCAGACCAACATTATTTGCTTGCCTGGTGTTCATACCGAAATGGTACAAATGTTTGAGAATTGGGTCATCCCCTACATTCTTAGAGAATCAGGAGAAAGCAGGAAACGATATACAAGAGTAATCAATACATTTGGTATGTCTGAATCTCTACTTGATGAAAAAGTCCAACGAATAATTAAACCAGATAACTACCTATCCTACAGCACGCTTGTAAATAATGGTATCGTTTCCATTCGCATCACATTATGCGATACGGATGAGATCAAAGCTGGCTCAATGCTTGATAATATTGAAGAAGAAATTTGCATAGAATTGGGAGTATTTGTTTTCAGTAAACGCGAAGAAACACTTGAAACTATCATTTCTAAAATTTTTATAGAAAATGCCCTAACATTAGCCGTTGCAGAGTCTTGTACCGGAGGTTTAGTTTCAAACTTATTGACAAATGTCCAGGGAAGTTAAGCTTTTTTTTTAGGTGGAATAGTATCTTATAGCAATCAGGTCAAGGAAAACCTACTCAATGTTTCAGAAAAACTCATTAAAGAATATGGTGTGATAAGCGAAGAGGTTGCAAAAGCAATGGCTTCTGGCGCAAGAGAACGCATACAGGCAGATATAGGTTTAGCGGTTACCGGAATAGCCGGACCTACTGGTATTAAGGAAGGAATGGATCAAACAAGGCCTGTGGGATTAGTCTATGTTGCAACTGCAATAAATGATGATCTGGAGTGTAAAGAGTATTGCTTTTTCGGATCAAGAGTCGATATAAAAAAACGTGCTGCAAACGCAACACTGAATTCGTTAAGATTATCTTTGTCAGGAAAAGTGGCAAAATGCTGAAAATATTAATTTACACAGTCATTCTACGTATTAAATTTTCTTCCCCTTGCTCTCCTTCTGTTAAGTATTGCCCTTCCACCTTTCGTTTTCATTCTTTTTCGAAAACCACACATTCTTACTCGCTTAAGAGAGCTCTTTCTGATTCTTATTTTCATAATTTTGTCCTTTGTTGTATAATGATTTTTCTACCGTTTACTTTGGCAAGCTTTCATCTTATCAATACGAAATAATGACATTCAACATCACAAGCCAAATATCAAATGGTTAATCCCTGTATAAAACCCGGAATTCTACAAGGTTCCTATTCTATAGAATGATAAATATTTGTCAAACAAAAGATGTTTAGAAAAAAAGATACTTTAATAAAAGTCATAAAATCCTGTTGACATAAGTATTTAGACTTGATAGCATGTTCCAAAAGCTCAAAAGTTTTCTATGAAAATTGCAAATGGCTTTCGTCAACGAAAGGGGTAAAAAGAAATGCAAACTACTACAAAAAGGGATTTATGTGAGAAAATCGTACGAAAAACTGACAATTCACAGCTATTAGTTAAAGAAACAATTCAATTGTTTCTAGATAAGGTAGTTCAGGAATTATCACAAGGCAATCGAATAGAATTGAGAGATTTTGGCGTTTTTGAGGTTAAGAAAAGAGCGGGAAGAAAAGCAAGAAATCCTCGCACAGGAGAAGAAGCCTTTGTTCCGGCCAAAAATGTTGTTGTTTTTAAGGTGGGAAAATTAATGAAAGAGAAAGTAAACAACAATACAACAACAAACACAGAGCAAACTGATAATAATAATGATAATCAGAATCAGGAATAGCACATCTCAGTAAAATATATTCACAATATTTACACTTATGTTGTAAAGACAACGTCCTAAAATATCTCTCGATCACTTCTCATAAGTAAAATACTACTACCATTTGCACCGAAGTACAACACATTCAATTCATACTAAAACAGGCGTACTATGACTGACCGTAATTTAAGTTGCAAGAAAAGTGAAAGAACATATCGTTAGTTACATACAAGACCACAAAGAGGAAATTGTACGCCTGTCAACTGAGCTGATTGGCGCCAACACAACAAATCCACCCGGCAATGAATATCTAGCGGTAAATATAATCAAGAAGTATTTCAATGCTCATGGTATCAGGTATGATGTTTTTGAAAAGATTACTGGCAGAGCAAATGTAATTGGATATATAGGCAAAGGAAACCCTACATTACTCGTCGCATGCCACCTGGATGTAGTTCCACCTGGCGACGGATGGGATACAGATCCTTTCAAGTCAGTTGTAAAAAATGGCAGAATTTTCGGGCGTGGAGCAAACGATAATAAGGGACAAATGGCATCCATGTTGGTATTGGCTAAATTGCTAAAAGACAATGAAACAAGACTTAAGGGTAGTTTATTATTAATTGGAGCCGCTGATGAAGAAAAAGGTTCGCGCCTGGGTTTGGAATACCTGCTTGACCAATGTGGGATATCTGCTGATTTTGCGATTATACCAGATGTTGCCAACAATATGAAAATAATAGACGTGGGAGAAAAAGGCGCTTTGTTCTTAAACATAACGTCATATGGTAAGCAGGCTCACGGTTCAACACCAGAAAAAGGTATTAATGCTATATGGAATATGATTGAGTTATTAAATCAATTAAAGAAATTAAAATATAAGTGTTTAACTCATGAGCTGTTTTCCCCTCCAACCTTAAACCTGGGTACTATCTCTGGTGGAGCGGCACATAATATTGTTCCTGCCAAATGCGAAGCAAAACTTGATATACGTTATTTGCCCGGTGAGACAGAAAAAGAAATTTTGAATAATATTTATGAGATTATTGCTTCAATTAAAAAACATAATCCAACAGTAAAGTTTGACATTACTGTTGATACGCATCTGCCTCCTACCTGGATACCGGCAGATAACCCATTGATCAGCTTGATTTCAAAACATACTGAGTCTATACTTGGAACAAAACCAATACCCATTGGATTCTCAGGTGTAACGGTATCCAAACAACTAATAGAAAAAGGTATTATGGCCGTTGGGTTTGGCCCTGGCGATGAGGACCAATCGCACATTGCAAATGAATCCATAGAGATTCAGGAGTTGGTGGATTTTGGAAAAATAATGGGTCTTGTAATATTCGATATACTAAAGTAATTTTTCTTTAAATATTTTAAGAAAAGTAAAATTCGTCTTGACTATGATTCTTTGAAATATATAATTTCACAATAATAACTGGAAACGAAATACATAAGTAAGTATTTCACATCATAAAAACCTTTTAAGCTTCATTGATTAACATTTTGCTTATTGCAGTTTAAAAAGGAGTTAAAGGTGGCTTCCAATTTAAAGTTACATTTTAAAAAGAATTATGATAAAACAGAAAGGTTGGCTTTCTTAAAAGAGAGGTATAAAAAACTTATATTAAGACCTAGAAAAGAAATAGAATCTGAGATAGAAAAAGACTTGAACGAAGAAGATAGCATTGATAACCCATCTGTCGACAGCGTCTATTAGTAAATAGATTTGACATCTTTACATTACTCAACTATTCTAAGTCATTCCTAATCAAATATATTTTTTTTAATAACATCCCTTGTAGTGATGGAGCATTAATAATTCACTACTCTTTACCAAGAGCTATTTTTCTGTCTCTAAGTTCTTAAAAAGACAACTTAACAAATATTCTGCAAATCAGAAGGTTTAATCTTGAATTAAAAGTCGGGGCGTGGCTCAGATTGACTAGAGTGTCCGCCTGAGGCGGAAGGTCGCAGGAAAGAGCCTGTAACTCAATAAGGTTTTTCTTAATCAATAATAAATGTCGGGGCGTGGCTCAGCTTGGCTAGAGTGTCCGCCTGAGGCGGAAGCTCGCAGGAAAGATTCTGCAACTCAATAAGGTTTTTCTTAATCAATAATAAATGTCGGGGCGTGGCCCAGCTTGGCTAGAGTGTCCGCCTGAGGCGGAAGGTTGCAGGAAAGAGCCTGCAACTCAATAAGGTTTTTCTTAATCAATAATAAATGTCGGGGCGTGGCTCAGCTTGGCTAGAGTGCCTGCCTTGGGAGCAGGAGGTCGCTGGTTCGAATCCAGTCGCCCCGACCATTTAACTACTTCTTATTTTCCTATACAATACTCTTACACCACTTAATATTTCCTACCAGAAAAAGATGAATCAGAAGTTTTGGGTTTCTATTATCCAGAGCGAGAAAGACAATTGGACCTACACCGGTCATACTAACGATGTAGACAGAAGGCTAAGTGATCATAATAGAGGAAAGATGAGTACCACCCGTCATTATAGACCGTTTAAGTTGATATATACTGAAGAGTTTGCAAACAGAAGTGATGCTGTGATAAGAGAAAAGTTTCTCAAGACAGGTAAAGGACGGGAAGTCAGAAACGAACTAATTGAACAGTATAAGAAAATATAAACTAATGCCAAAGTTTAACTCCGCTTGGATTAGAGTGTCCGCCGAAGGCGGACGGTCGCCCGACAATCTACAAGGCGGATAGCCCCGACCATTTATATCAACAACTTACGACATCTTGGTGATTCTGGTTTTTGTCCACTGTCGCCAAATTGTCACCAGAATTTAAAATCTGGATTGTAGATCGTAGCTTTTCCGGACTTAAATGGGCATATCTCTGAGTAGTTTTAATATCCTTATGCCCAGCCAAACCCGCAACTGAATAAAGATCAGCTCCCTTCTGAACTAACTTTGAGCAGAAGTCATGCCTTAGGTCGTGGAATCTGAAATCCTTGATTCCTGCCTCCCTGCACGTCTTCCTGAAAGACTTACCAACCCAACACCGATTAAATGGTTTACCATCCTTGCCGTAACCAAATACATAATCAACAAACTCATTGAGATAATGAAAAATAGTGATCAAGAGCACAAAGAAAACATTATAAACATTATCAATATTCT